>NZ_SMFS01000001.1:0-3141763 GCF_004346775.1 Dermacoccus sp. SAI-028
ATGCCGCGCGGCGGACCCTGCACACCGGCGCCGAGCTGCTGACCGACAAGCAGGCCGCTCGACTCCGCACGTTGTTCGGGGCCGAGGAGCATGTCGAGGTCGAGGCGACCTGGGGGATCTACCAGCGGATGATCGCCGCCTACCGCCACGAAGACCGCCACCACGGCCGCGAGCTCATGGCCAACCTGATTGCCTCGATCAGCAGCGGTGTCCCGAGGGCGCTGGTCGAACTCACCACACTCGGCCGGACGCTGAGGAAGCGCGCCGACGACGTGCTCGCCTACTTCGACCGCCCCGGCACGTCCAACGGTCCGACCGAGGCGATCAACGGCCGCCTCGAACACCTCCGCGGCAGTGCTCTTGGGTTCCGCAACCTCACCAACTACATCGCCAGGAGCCTGCTCGAGACCGGCGGGTTCAGACCCCGTCTACACCCTCGACTGGGATGAGCCCCTTTGGGCCTCTACGGGGTGCAGCCTCACGAACCTGGCCTGGTTCGGGTTCCGGACGGCCTACGCACTACCCTCGCACCACATGCAGAAAAGCTGCAGGGCCACCCTATTCAGCGAGGTCCAAGCCATCGCGCACACCGCAAATCCACCTTGAAAGCGACCGAAAGGAAGCCGCAATGGCCGAGCGCACCTTCGTTACCGCGACCGGCCCCGACCAGCATGGCCGGTGGGGCACCATGAACGACCAGCCCATCACCGACGGTGAAGACGGCTTCCCTGGCGCGACTCTCAACTCCGTGGGCCGGCCCCACACCGTTGGCACCAAGCGCGCCGAAACCGTCACTGCCTGCCTCGACGCAGTGTGCCGTCGCGTCCACGACGAGCACACCAGCGCCTCCGCCATCATGCGCCGCGCACTCGATGATTACCTGGCCGGCTGATGGCTGACTCTGAATGGGTCCAACTCGCGTCAAGCGCATATTGGTAGTGCGCGTTATTTGATTTGGCGCTATTTGGCGGACGGGGGATTCTGCACGACTTTCCGTTCTCGTCGCTTGGGAGAGCCGAGAGGATTTTCCGTGAGCTACAGGTACCGGCAGACCTGGTCCGCGCTGCACGAGTCGGGGTCGGGCTGCGCGGCGTCGTGCCTGAGCTCGGCGATGGTGTCTCGGAGCGCTGTGAGCTGGGCGATCTGCTGCCCGATCTCGGCGAAGCGCGCGTCGAGGAGATCGCGCACGTGCTCGCAGGGAGCAGCGCCGCCGTCGCGGATGTCGAGGATCTGGCGGATCTGGGCGAGGGTGAGGCCCGCGGCCTGGCCGCGGTGGACGAAGTCGATCCGGGCGGCCGTCTCGGGCGCGTAGTCGCGGTATCCGGACGGCGTGCGCTCGGCCGGGGGCAGCAGGCCCTGCTCCTCGTAGAACCGCAGCGTCTTCGCCGTCGTTCCCGCCCGCTCGGCGAGTTCCCCGATGCGCATCGCAGGCCCCCTTTTCTTTCGGCAGAAGCCTTCTTGACCTTCCCCTGCACTGGAAGGTCCAGTATGGCCGAGAAAGAAGAGAAACCCAAGTGACGGGAGCTGCGATGCCCACGAAGTACGACCTCGCCATCATCGGATCGGGCGGTGGTGCGTTCGCCGCCGCGATCCGCGCGACCACGCTCGGCAAGTCGGTGGTGATGATCGAGCGCGGGACGCTCGGTGGCACCTGCGTGAACACCGGCTGCGTGCCGTCGAAGGCCCTGATCGCCGCGGCCGACGCACGGCACTCCGCGGCCGACACCGCCGACCGGTTCCCGGGGATCGCGACGACGGCGGGGCCAGTGGACATGCCCGCCCTGATCGCCGGGAAGCAGGCGCTGGTCGAGTCGCTGCGGGGCGAGAAGTACGCCGACGTCGCCGACTCCTACGGTTGGGCCGTCCACCGCGGCGATGCCGCGTTCGCCGGCACCCCCGACGCACCGGTCCTCCAGGTCGCCGGGGACGACGGGAGCACCGAGACGATCGAGGCCGGGCACTACCTGGTCGCGACCGGCTCTCGGCCGTGGGCCCCGCCGATCGACGGCCTGGACCAGACCGGGTACCTGACCTCGACCACGGCGATGGAGCTGACCGAACTCCCTGAGTCCCTGCTCGTGCTCGGCGGCGGCTACGTCGCCCTGGAGCAGGCGCAGCTGTTCGCCCGGCTCGGCTCCCAGGTCACCGTGCTGGTCCGGTCCCGGCTCGCGTCGAAGGAGGAGCCGGAGGTGTCCAGGACGCTGCAGGAGGTGTTCGCCGACGAGGGCATCCGGGTGGTCCGCCGCGCGCTGCCGACGCGGGTGTCCCGCGACGCCGCGACCGGGCAGGCCGTCGTCACCGCGGACGTCGCCGGCGGCCGGGAGGAGTTCCGCGCCGACCAGGTGCTCGTCGCCCTCGGACGACGACCGGCCACCGATGGGCTCGGCCTCGACAGGGTCGGGGTCAAGACCGGGGACCTCGGCGAGGTGGTCGTCTCCGACCGGATGCAGTCCTCCCACCCGCGGATCTGGGCCGCGGGCGACGTGACCGGCCACCCCGAGTTCGTCTACGTCGCCGCCCACCACGGCACCCTCGTCGCCGAGAACGCGTTCGCCGACGCCGATCGGGCCGTGGACTACGCCCGACTGCCGAGGGTGACGTTCACCGGCCCGGCGATCGGCGCGGTCGGGATGACCGAGAAGGACGTCGTCGCCGCCGGGATCCGCTGCGACTGCCGCGTCCTGCCCCTGCACCACGTGCCCCGCGCACTGGTCAACCGCGACACCCGCGGCTTCGTCAAGATCGTCGTGGACGCCGACACCGGGAAGATCCTCGGCATCACCGCCGTCGCCAAGGACGCCGGCGAGCTCGCCGCCGCCGGGGTCCACGTGCTCGGCAAGACGGTCGCCGAGGTCGCCGACGCCTGGGCCCCCTACCTGACCATGGCCGAGGGCATCCGGATCGCCGCCAAGGCCTTCACCACCGACCCGTCGCTCCTGTCGTGCTGCGCGTGAACGAACTGGAGGAACCCACGATGTCTGACCTCAGCATGCAACTGCCCGAGCGGCTCAGCCGACTGGGAGAGACCGGCCTGCTCATCCCGCTGCTGCGGCTGCTCGCCGACGGTGACCCCGTCACCGTCCAACAGCTGTCCGTGGCTGCGGGCCGCACGATCGACGAGGTACGGCTCGGACTGGCCGCGATGCAGGACACCGAGTACGACGACCAGGGCCGAATCGTCGGCCAGGGCCTCACGCTGCGCCCTACACCGCACCGGTTCACCGTCGACGGTGAGGAGCTCTACACCTGGTGCGCCCTGGACACCCTCATCTTCCCGGCCCTCCTCGATCGCCCAGCGCGCGTGGAGTCCGTCTCCCCGGCCAGCGGAGAGACGATCCGCGTCACCATCGATCCGGTTGCCGGTGTCACCGGCGTCACACCCCCGAGCGCCGTGGTGTCGCTGGTGAACCTGGAGCAGATCACCTCGATCCGCTCGGCCTTCTGCAACCAGGTGCACTATTTCGCCTCCGTCGACGACGCCACCGGGTGGCTCTCTGAGCATCCCGGTGCCGAGGTGGTGTCGGTGGCCGAGGCCTACCGGATCGGCAACGAGCTCACAACGAGCCTGCTCGACCTGCTTCAGGACGACACCCCGGTGGCCGACGACTGTCCCCGCTGCTGTTGACCCGCGACACAGAAGGATTCGAGAACGCTATGACCTCCAAACACGACGACCGAACGCGAGGCGGTGGCCTACTCCTGGGAGCCGGTGCCGTGCTCCTCATGACGATCTGCTGCGCGCTGCCCGTGCTCATCGCCGGCGGAATGCTTACTGGCATCGGCGGGCTCCTTCTCGGCAACCCGTGGGTGATCGGCGTGGGCATTGCGCTCCTCGCGATCGTGCTGCTCGTCGTCGTCCGCCGCCGAACCCGCCGCGGCCGTGTCGAACCTGACTGCTGCCCGCCCACCGAATCCGCTCACCGCACCGACCCGAAGGGCGAACAGAACCAATGATCAGCTCCCGCGCCCGTCGTTCGCTCGCCACCCTCCTGCTCGCAGGCTCGCTCATCCTGACCGCCTGCGGCACCGTTGATAAGGATCCCGTCTCTGCCGAGACTGCCACCGCCGCGACGGTGACCAGCATCGACGCTCAGCGGATCAGCCTGCCCGCCGCCGGGAAGCCCACCGCGGTGTTCTTCTTCTCCGTCGGCTGCGGCGAATGCGTCGGCGGAGTCCGATCCCTCGGTCAGGCGGCAGCCGCGGCCGAGGAGGCCGGCATCGATGCCCAGTTCCTCGCCGTCGACATGGATCCGCGCGAACCTACCGAGACCATTCAGAGGTTCATGGAGTACGTCGACGCCGTGCATGTCCCCGCCGCCATCGACGAGGGCGCGGCGCTGTCCCAGCGCTTCGGGGTCGCCGCGCTGTCTACACTGATCATCGTCGACAGTGACGGACAGGTGACCTTCCGCGCCACCGACCCCGACGCCGATACGATCGTCTCCGCGCTCCACAAGGCCGGGGCCTGAGCGATGGGCGGACTCCTCGCCCTTGCCTTCGCCGCCGGGATGATCGCCCCCGTCAATCCCTGCGGCTTCGCGCTGCTCCCGGCCTGGATCACCCATGCGCTGGGCGACGCCGCCTCTTCCTCAGCCCCGGTGCGCCTGCTGCGCGCCCTACGGGCTGGCCTCGCGCTGACGATCGGGTTTGCGGGCACGCTCGCCTTGGCTGGCGTCGCGGTAAGCGCCGGCGCACGGGGCCTGATCCAGGCCGCCCCAGCCCTCGGCCTCGCCGTCGGGATCCTGTTGGTGCTGCTCGGCGGGGCGATGCTAGCCGGACGCTCTATGTCCCTCCGGCTTCCCGGCATACCCGGCCGCGCAATCGAACGGCTGCCCAGCGCCGTGCGCATGGTCGTCTTCGGCGTCGGCTACGCCGCGGCCTCGCTGTCGTGCACCTTCGGCGTACTCCTCGCGGTCATCGCCCAGGCCCAGGCGACAGCCAGTTTCGTCGGGCTGCTCCTCGTCTTCGCCATCTATGCCGCCGGCTCCGCCACCGTCCTGCTGCTTGTCGCCGTGGTCGCCGCCGTAGCCGGTTCTGTGCTGTCCAGGCGGATCGCCGCACTGACACGATTCGTTCCCAAGGTCACCGCCGCCGTCCTGATCCTCACCGGCGTCTACCTGGCTTGGTACTGGTTTCCAGTTGTCGTCGGCGATGCCCCTTCCGCAGGGCGCACCGACGTCGCCGCTGTCTCGGCGACGATATCGAACTGGCTCCAAAGCAACACCGGCGTCATCGCCGGCCTGTCTACCACCGTGGTGCTCATCGTGCTACTAAGCGGATTCCTTCATCAACGCCGTCGGAACTCCGGACGGAGGACCGAGGAGGACTGCTGCGACCCTCAGTCGACGCACTCTCCCGGGGACCGGCCGAGCGTGCCGACCGAGCGGCATTGAGCGGCTCCTGCACGTCAAGGTCATACGACGTGGTTGACCGGAACGACGAACTCGGACACCAGACGCCCTCCCACCCGACGCCGATCATCGGACACGGCGTGGGTGTTGTTCGTGGCCTATGTCGAAGGAGAGCGCGGCCACGATCAGGACGAGTTGACCGCCGAGCAGAATCGGTGCCGCCCGATTCTCACGACGTGACATCCCTGGAAACGTCATCGTCAGATTTCAGTGCAGGACGACTGGGAGGGGCATGCCGACGCGCTCGACGACCGCGGCGGCGTAGGCGGTGCTGTTCGCGCCGATCGCGTTGGACCAGGCGATCGCGGAGGAGATG
This sequence comes from Dermacoccus sp. SAI-028, assembly GCF_004346775.1. Classification (NCBI taxonomy): domain Bacteria; kingdom Bacillati; phylum Actinomycetota; class Actinomycetes; order Micrococcales; family Dermacoccaceae; genus Dermacoccus; species Dermacoccus sp. SAI-028. The sequence goes on from NZ_SMFS01000001.1 coordinate 5,728, forward strand.
TCCAGGCCAGTCAGCCGGCTGAGAACGACGGGTGGGAGTTCCTGCGCGAGCGCTATCAGCGCGCCGGTGCGGGCAAGTCGCGGCGGGATGCCGGCAGCGCGGAGCCGGGTATTCAGCGTGTCGGGGGCCATGTGATGCCCGGCCCGGGTTCCGGGATAGACCCACTCCTGTTCGATGCTCTCCACGAACATGCGAGGCGCGGTGCGGTTGCTGGCGGCTCCCGCGGCCGCCGGCGCGAGCTCGGCGGGGAGCACGAGAGGTTCCTGGCCGAGGCGAACGACCACGGCCTGGTCCGTGACGGTGACGTCTTCCGCGCGCAACTGGACGATCTTCGCCGCCCGGACGCCGAACATGAGCATCAGCCCCGCGGCGAGCTTCGTGTGCGGGTTGATGGACGGGTCGGAGGTGACATCGGCGAGCAGCCGCCAGCGTTCCTCGTCGCTCATGGCTTGCGGGCTCAAGGCTCCTGATGGCGGGCGTGGAGCGGTGAGCGGTCGGGATGCGCCGGCCCGTGCGGTCCAGGTCAGGAAGTGGTGCAGGAACGGGCGTCGGCCGCCGGTGAGCCATTCATCGACATCCGCCTGGGTGAGGGACACGAGAGAACCTCCGCGGGTATGGATCCATTCCAGCAGTTCGATGATCCCCGCGATCTCGAGCCGCCGCCAGGACAGCTGGCCTGATCGGGACGGCATCGTGTTGCGGCGCAGTGCGCGCAGGTGTCGCCATCGCGCGTATTGGGTGACGGTGCGCTGTTCACCCGGGTCGGGGATCTCGGCAAGTGCGCTGTCGAGCCAGAGCTCGAACCGGGCGAGCAGCTCGTCCCGCGGTGGGAGCAGCCCGTGGTCGATGAGCACGGACCGAACCGCTCGGGTCTGATACTCCGAGCCGGCCTGGTCGAGGTAGGCGTGAGTGCGCAGGGATGGGGCGGTGAGCACTCGGGTGATCAGCGTGCAGGCGACGGTGCCGCGTTCGAAGGCGTAGACGATCTTCGACGGAGCACCCTGGAACCACCGCTCTCGCAGATGCGCGATGCGTGCATCGGAGGCGGCGAGCTCGTCGGGCACCATCTCCCGGATCATCTGATCGGCTCGGCAACGGGGGCAGAGCTTCGCGATCAGCCGTGTGATGGTCCCGCAGCTGGTGCAGGGGCGGAACGACTCCGGTTGGCGGGGATAGCAGAGCGGGCAGAACGGCCGGCCCTCGATCCGGCCGTTCACTATCCGAGCGTCTCCGCAGCTTGTGCAGGTCTCGATGATCGGCGGAACGCAGGCCCAGCAGAGATAGCCGGAGCCGTCTTCGGTGCGCTTGTGGCGCAGCCGGACCTCCCCGCAGCTCACGCAGGGCTGGCGAGGGTTGGAGCACTGCTCGCAGGCGGCGCGCGCGGTTCCCGGCCAGCGGCATTGCCGCTCGTTCCCGCAGATCGTGCAGGTGTCGACGCTGGCCTTGTCGGAGCAGGGTTTGCAGATCGCTTTCTCGCTGCCGTGGAACAAACAGGGCGCAAGCTCCCCGCAGTCCGTGCAGGTGTCCAGCCGGGAGGAGCTCCGACACGTTGAACACAGCGGGCCCTCCGGGCTGCGGTAGGCGATCAGTCGATGGTTGCCGCAGCTCACGCAGACGGCGTTCTCGTCGGGGAGCTTGTTCGTGCAGCGTTGGCAGAGTCGCCGCCCGTCGGAGAGCACCCGCTCCAGGTTGGTGACGTCGTCGCAGCCATCGCAGGGGGCATGGTGCGCGATCCGGTAGCAGCGTCGGCAGCTCACTCGTCCCTCGACGCGTTCGGTGAGCGTGCGCGTGGTGCCGCAGCCTCCGCAGCGTCGTTCGGGCAGACGCGCGCCGTCCGCGTGGAGAAGGTCGTAGAACGTGCCGAACAGCACAGAGCCCGCGGCCGGGTCGGAGAACCACTCCGCGCCGTGGGCCTGCAGCTCGAGCATCAGCCGCACTCGGCGGTCCCTCCCGTCCGCCGCCATCTGCTCCACCGCTCGAAGGATGGTCGCGGTCGCGACACGGCGATGGCGGCGGACTTGCTCGACGATGCGCTCGGCCGCTTCGGGTTTCATGTCGACCCAGCATGGCGGATTCAACCGGTCAACGCACCATTGATGGTGTTCAGGCTATCGGTGAAGGCGTCGTGGGATGAGGCCCAGCCGAGGACCTTGCGGGGCCGTTCGTTGATGCGCGTCGCGATGGTGTCGAGGTCGGTCTGGGTGAAGGAGCGTAGGTCGGCGTTCTTCGCGAGGTACTGACGCAGCAGGCGGTTCGCTGGGGGCACCTCCTGCTTGGAGCGAAGCGCGCGGGGGAGTTTCGTTCGTGCCGCGCTGCCATGGCGAACGGGCGTCACAGAAGAACACTTGCATGCCCAGGGCGTGCGTCACCTGGTCGTGGAAGGCCATTTCCCTGCCGCGATCCCACGTCAACGACCGACGAAACTGCGGCGGCACGTCGGCGAGATTCTCGATGAGAGCGTCCCTGACGGCGTCAGCCTTGTACCCGTTTGGCAGGGCGACGACGCGCACCAGGCGGGTGGAGCGTTCGACGAGGGTGGCCACGGCGGACGGGCGCTGGCCCACGATGAGGTCACCTTCCCAATGGCCGACTTCGGCCCGGTCTTCGACGCTGGTGGGTCGATCGTGGATGGAGGTCATGTTCCGCAACACGCCGCGGCGTTGTCGGGGTTTCGCGACGCGCGCATGGCGCAGGGATCGCCCTGATCGCAGGAGGCTTCCCTGTTGTGGCGCACGGATCTGGCCGGTGTACAGGGCGTGGTAGATCGACTCGTGCGACAACGAATCCTGCTGTTCGCGCCGTAGCCAGTGGGCGATCTGGGTGGGTGACCACCCTCGTTCCAGCTTCGCCGCGACTAGGCTCGACAGCGCCGGGTCGCGGTGAAGACGTGAGGGTTTCGGGCGGCGCGCGTTGCGCCACGCGCCCGCGTCAGCGATGGCCGCGCGATAGGTGCCGGGGCCGCCGTGGCGGGCGACTTCGCGGCTGATGCTCGTGTGATGGCGCCCCAGCCGAGCGGCGATGACACGGCACGATAAGCCGGCGGCGAGGCCGCGGGAGATCTCTTCACGTTCACTCAGCGACAGGTGCCGCCGGTTCCGGGCGCGCGGCGGCGGCTTCACTCCGCCATGGCGGCGCAGCAGCGTCCGGACTGGGGTTTGGCTGACGCCGATCGTGCGGGCGATGAGCCTGATCGGCTCACCCTTCGCCCACAACGCCCAGACGTTCTCCTGCTGCTCGTTCGACGACCCGGCCATGACTGAAGCGTCCCGGGTGTGATGCCGCTTCCTTTCGAGTTCGAGAGGATGTTGTTCATGCCGAAGAAGTTCGATCCCGAGGTGAAGGACCGCGCGGTGCGGATGGTCCTGGACCGCGTCGAGGAAGCCGGGTCCGTCACCAAGGCCGTCGCGTTGGTGTCACCGAAGGTCGACGTGGGCCGTGAAACCTTGCGCCGCTGGGTCTCGCAACACCGCGTCGACGCCGGCCTGAAGGACGGGCCGACCAGCGACGACCTGGCCGAGCTGCGTCGTCTGCGCAGCGAGGTCAAGCGGTTGCGCGAGGACAACGAGCTCCTACGCAAGGCCTCGATTTTCTTCGCGGGGGAGCTCGACCCCCGCAACCGATGATCATGGGTTTCATCGATCAGATGCGCGCCGAGGGGCACGCGGTCGAGTCGGTCTGCAGGGTGCTCCGCCAGGAGGGCTGCCAGATCGCCGCACGCACCTACCGGGCCTGGCGCCACCGCAGCGCATCGGCCCGTGACACGTCCGACGCGGTCCTGCTCAACGTCCTGCACGACCTCGTCGGTACCCCGGAAGGGCTGTACGGGCGTCGCAAGATGACCGCCTGGCTACGTAGGCAAGGTCACCAGGTCGGCGCCGGTCGCGTGGATCGGCTCATGCGCGTCGCGGGGATGAACGGGGTACGCCGCGGCCGTCCGGTACGCACCACGATCCCGGCCAAGGACGGGCATCGGGCTGGTGACCTGCTCAACCGGGACTTCACCGCGGCAGCGCCGAACACGAAGTGGGTCGCGGACTTCACCTACGTACGCACGTGGGCGGGTTTCGTGTACGTCGCGTTCGTCCTGGACTGCTACTCCCAGAAGGTCGTGGCCTGGCACGCCGCGACGAGCAAGACGACACCGCTGGTCCTGACACCGCTGCGGATCGCGCTGTGGGAACGCGACCGAGCCGGGCACCCCGTCCAACCCGGCGAGCTGATCGCACATAGCGATGCCGGGTCGCAGTACACCAGCCTGCGCTTCGCCGAGCACCTGGCCGCCGAGGGCATCGCCGCATCGATCGGCACCGTCGCGGACGCGTACGACAACGCACTCATGGAGTGCGTCATCGGCCTGTACAAGACCGAGTGCATCACCACCACGATCTTCCACGACAGCCCGTACAAGACCATCGCCGACGTCGAGTACGCCACCGCCGGATGGGTCGAGTGGTACAACAACCGAAGGCTCCACTCGTCTCTGGCCATGACCACCCCGGCCGAGTACGAGACCGCCTACTACGCCAACCTCAACCGAGAGTTGGCACCCGCATAGGAGCGGCACGAAACCCGGGACGCTTCACTCATGCTCTTGGGCCTGCTGCGCAACCACCCTGTAGCCCTTGGTGCGGGCGTAGCCTGCGCACTGATCTGGACAGGGCTGCTACTGGCCCTGCGCGCCGCCGACCGCGCTGAAGAGTTCCGCGCCGACGACTTCGTGAAGAAGCACGGCCTCGCGCCCGGCTTGACCTCCTACCTCGAAAACCAGCACGACAATGGCAACGAAGAGAGTCAGACGCCACCCATGTCGTGGCTCAACACCCACCCCCCACTGATCGAACGCATCGAACTCCTGGAGAACTGACAGACTCCCCCCGCGCCCAGCGAACGCGAAGGAGGGGTGGTGATTCCACTGGAATCACCACCCCTCCTTCGCGTTCGCTCAGGCGTCCACGTAGTACATGTGGAGCGCGCGGAAGGTGGCCCGGCCGGCGACACCGTCTACGCCGAGGTGGTGCGCGCGCTGGAAGCGCACGACGGCCGCGCGGGTCTGCGGGCCGAAGACGCCGTCAGCGCGAATGCCGAGGTGGCGCTGCAAGTTCGCCACCGAGGCGCGCAGAGTGGAGTCCAGCAGAGTGGTGTACGACGGACCTGAGTGAGCGCGTGCCTTCAACGTAGGCGCGGCCACCAGGTGGATCCTTCGAGTGATCTCTCACAACCAACCTCGAAGAAGGACACCTTGATGACCGCTGGACCCAGTATCGACCCTGCCCGTTTCCTGAACGAGCAGCTGTCCCAGGCGAGCCCCGATCTGATGCGGGACCTGCTCACCACCTTCGTCAATGCACTGCTGTCCGCCCAGGCCGACGCGGTGTGCGGTGCCGGCTACAACGAACGGACCCCGGAGCGGGTCAACTCCCGCAACGGCTACCGCCACCGCGACCTCGACACCCGCGTCGGCACCCTGGATGTCGCCGTCCCCAAGCTACGCACCGGGTCGCTGTATCCGGAGTGGCTGCTCGAGCGCAGGAAGCGTGCCGAACGAGCACTGACCAGCGTGGTGGCGACCTGCTACCTCCTCGGCGTCTCGACGCGGCGGATGGACAAGCTCGTCCAGACTCTCGGGATCACCGGCCTGTCGAAGTCCCAGGTCTCGGTGATGGCCAAGGAACTCGACGAGCACGTCGAAGAGTTCCGCACCCGACGACTCGAAGACGCCGGGCCGTTCACGTTCGTCGCCGCTGACGCGCTGGTGTTGAAGGTCCGCGAAGGTGGCCGTGTGGTGCCGGTGCACGTGCTGGTCGCGACCGGTGTCAACGCTGACGGGCACCGCGAGATCCTCGGCGCGCAGGTCACCACCAGCGAGGACGGCGCCGGCTGGCTCGCGTTCTGGAGGGATCTGACCGCCCGCGGCCTCACGGGGGTCAAGCTCGTCACCTCTGACGCCCACGCCGGGCTCGTAGCTGCGATCGCGGCCACGAGCCCGGGCGCCGGTTGGCAGCGCTGCCGGACCCACTACGCGGCCAACCTGATGTCCGCGACCCCGAAGACCAACTGGCCGTGGGTCAAGGCGTTGCTGCACTCGATCTACGACCAGCCCGATGCTGAGGCCGTGCACGCCCAGTTCGACCGCGTCGTCGACGCCCTGCACGAGAAGCTCCCGGCGGTGGCTGAACATCTCGAAGGTGCCAAGGCGGACATTCTGGCGTTCACGCCGTTCCCGAAAGAGGTCTGGCGTCAGATCTGGTCGAACAACCCGAACGAGCGGCTCAACCGCGAAATCCGCCGGCGCACCGACGTGGTCGGGATCTTCCCCGACCGCGCATCCATCATCCGGCTCGTCGGCGCCGTCCTGGCCGAGCAACACGACGAGTGGGCCGAAGGCCGCCGCTACCTCGGCCTCGACGTCCTCGCCCGCGCACAAGCCGTCGACACCACCACCGAGGAGGTGACCACCGAACTCGAACTACAGGCCCTCACAGCCTGACAACACGACCAACCGAGGGATCAACCTCGTACACCACCCCAGCGGACTTGACCACCGACCTCGCCCGCTGGGGCCAAGACGAACTCCAAGCCGTCGCGCACGCCCTGAACACCCGCCCCCGCAAGGCACTCGGCTGGAAGACCCCCGCAGAAGCCTTCAACGAAGAACTACTGTTGCTGGCACAAGCCGGTGTTGCATCGACCAGTTGAACCCAGTCAGTACACCTCGGCCCAACTCGCCGAGGCCGCAGAAGAGCTCGATGTTCGATTGTCGGTCGGGCGCACCGGGGTCTGTTGGGACAACGCGCAACAGGAATCTTTCTGGTCAACCCTGAAAACCGAGTACTACCATAGGTATTCGTTCACGACCCGGGCCGAAGCCATCACCGGAGTCAGTACCTGGATCGACACGGTCTACAACCGTCGCAGGCGGCACAGCGCCCTCGGTCAGATCAGCCCGACAGCGTTCGAAGACCAACTCACCACCGCGGCTGCTGAAGCCGCATAACCGATGTCCACCAGACGGGGTCAACCCCAGGATGCTTGAGCTGGTGGAGCGCCGGCCGCGGGAAAGCGATTGGGCGGACCCGGCGCTTCGACTCACTCCACCACGGTCGGTAGTAATAGAGTGCGCGGGTGCGTAGCCTTCGTCGGTCCCCGTTCCAGCGTCGGCTCGCTGCTGTGGCGGCAGCGGCCGTGGTGCTGGCCGGAGCCGCTGCTTGTGGTGATGGTTCGAACTCGATTGCTGGCCAGGCCAAGCGTGGCGACAACAAGGGGTACGTCGCCGGTAACGGCCAGATCGAGGTGATCGCACCTGGGAAGCGAAAGAAGCCCGTGGCGCTGGAGGGTACGACCCTGGAGGGCAAGGCGTGGTCGCTCAGCTCGGCCCGCGGCCAGGTGGTGCTGCTGAACTTCTGGGGCTCGTGGTGTCCGCCGCGCCAGAAGGAGCTACCACAGCTGCAGAGCGCCTGGACCCGCTACCGTGCGGCCGGTGCGCCGGTGCAGTTCATGGGTGTACTACAGAAGGACTCAGTGACCTCTGCCAGCGCGACCGCGGCCAAGTTCGGTGTGCGCTATCCCTCCCTGCGCGATGACGGCGGCAAGTCGTTGCTGGGACTGCAGGGGAAGGTCGTCACGGTGCCGACCACATTGGTGATCGACAAGCAGGGCCGGATCGCCGCACGGGTGTCCGGTGAGTCAACCGAGACGACGTTCCGGTCCTTGGTCGACCAGATGCTCGCCGAGCCAGCAACATGACGTCCGACGCGGCCGACGTCGTCGCCAGCGGCAGCCTGCCGCTGGCCGTCATGCTGGCCGTGGCGGCCGGGACCGTCTCGTTCGCCTCGCCGTGCGTGCTGCCTTTGGTGCCCGGTTTCCTCGGCTACGTCACCGGACTGACCGACCACACCAGGCGTACGCGCGTCGTCGCCGGCGCCGCGCTGTTCGTGATCGGCTTCTCCGTCGTGTTCGTCAGCCTGTCGGTGGCGCTCAACGCGGCGATGAGCCTCTTCTTCGGCCACCGGGACCTGCTGATGCGCGGCGGTGGGGTCCTGGTCATCCTCCTGGCGCTGGTCTACCTCGGGTTCATCGGCCAGCGGGGACTGCCGGTCCGGTGGCGACCAGCCGCCGGGCTCCTCGGCGCGCCCGTCCTGGGCATGGTCTTCGGCATCGGCATGAGCCCATGCATCGGCCCCGTCTACGGCGCTATCCAGGTCGCCGCCTCACCGCTGAGCAACGACGGCGCGCCAGTCCTGCGCGGAGTACTGCTCGCAGCCGGCTACAGCCTGGGCCTGGGGTTGCCGTTCGTGCTGATCGCCGCAGGGTGGGCCCGCGCCGACCGCGCCTCACGCTGGCTGCGAACCCACCACCGGGCCACCCAGCGCCTGGGCGGCGTGCTCATGCTCGCCGTGGGTGTCCTGATGGTGACCGGTGCCTGGCAGTCCGCCATGACATGGATACAGGTCAACCTCAGCTCAGGTTTCACCCCCGCTCTGTGACCTGAGCCCCACCGGGCCACGACGACCGTCACCGCGCCCGACATCGGTGTCACCGAGATTGGCCGATCAATGGCTGATGTCGTTATTATCGGCGCATGTCGATGAGAAGTGAGGTTGCAGACGACCCGGGGCTGCAACCAGACCTGACCGCCGCGGTAGCGCTGTTCCGGTCGCTGGCTGATCCCACCCGGCTCGCGATCGCTCGCCGGCTGGCTTCGGGGGAGGCTCGGGTGGTCGACCTGACCGCGGAGCTCGGCCTGCCGCAGTCCACGGTGTCATCCCACGTCGCGTGCCTGCGCGACTGCGGGCTGATCGACTACCGGCCGCAGGGACGGTCCTCGGTCTACCGGGTCACCCACCCAGAGCTGATCGAGCTGTTTGCCGTGGCCGAGACCCTGCTCGGCGCGACCGGCGAGGCCGTTGCACTCTGCCCCACCTACGGAGATGTTGCCCGTCCTGGTGCCGAGAAGGTGAAGCGGTGACCCAGCTGTCCGCCGTCGAGACCGAGCAGCTGACCCGGCGCGGTCTGCGGCTGGCCCAGTTCACCGTCGCCTACAACCTCATCGAGGGCGCGGTCGCGATCACCGCCGGCATCCTCGCCACGACCGAGGAAGTAGCACCATGACGGATGCATGCGGCTGCGGCCACGACGATCCGCGCGATGACGAGCTAGCGGAGCTAGAGCCTGAGCGGCTCTGGGAGGTCAGCGAGCTGCGGTTCGCCGCGTTCGCTGGAGTCTTCCTCGTCGCAGGCTTCATTGCCGACCGCTCCGGTGCCTCCGGTTCGACGGTGACCGGCCTGAACGGCGTCGCCTTGGCGCTCGGCGCCTGGACCTTCGTCCCGAGCACCCTGAAGCGTCTGGTCAAGGGCAAGATCGGCGTCGGCACGCTGATGACGATCGCCGCGGTGGGCGCCGTCATCCTCGGCGAGGTTGCCGAGGCAGCGATGCTGGCCTTCCTCTATTCCATCAGTGAGGGCTTGGAGGAGTACGCCGTCGCCCGCACCCGCCGCGGCTTGCGCGCACTGCTGTCGCTGGTTCCGGCGGAGGCCACTGTCCTTCGCGACGGCACCCAGGTCACCGTCGCTCCGACCGAGCTCGCGATCGGCGACCTGCTCCTGGTCCGTCCGGGTGAGCGCGTCGCGACCGACGGCGTCGTTCGTGACGGTCGCACCGCTGTGGACGTCTCGGCCCTCACCGGGGAGTCCGTCCCGGTCGAGGTTGCCGCCGGAGACGCCGTCTACGCCGGCTCCATCAACGGAACCGGCGTGCTTGAGGTCGAGGTCACCACCACCGCCGAGGACAACTCCCTGTCCCGGATCGTCACCATCGTCGAGGCCGAGCAAGCCCGCAAGGGCAACGCCCAGCGCCTGGCCGACCGGATCGCCAAGCCGCTGGTGCCCGGCATCATGGTCCTCGCCGGAAGCATCTCGATCATCGGTAGTCTGCTGGGCGATCCGGCCACCTGGATCGAGCGCGCGCTGGTCGTGCTGGTCGCGGCCTCCCCGTGCGCCCTGGCGATCTCCGTTCCGGTCACCGTGGTCGCCGCCATCGGTGCCGCCAGCCGCATCGGCGCCCTGGTCAAGGGCGGCGCCGCACTGGAAGCACTCGGCCGGATCCGTGCCGTTGCCCTGGACAAGACCGGCACGCTGACCCGCAACCAACCGTCAGTGGTCCAGGTCGCCACCGCTCCCGGCCACACCCAGGAGCAGGTCCTTGCGATCGCGGCCGCGCTGGAGTCGCGCAGTGAGCACCCACTGGCCCGCGCCATCCTCGCAGCCGTCCCGGTGTACCGCGACGCCGAGAGCGTGGAGGCCATCACCGGGGCAGGCCTGACCGGCACCATCGACAGCCGCCAGGCCAGACTCGGTCGGCCCGGCTGGATACCCGCAGGCGACCTCGCCGACCCGGTCACCGCCATGCAGGAGGCCGGCGCCACCGCCGTGCTGATCGAGTACGACGGTGGCGTGGTTGGCGCCATCGCTGTCCGCGATGACCTGCGGCCCGAGGCCGCGGAGGTCGTCGCCCGACTCCGCGCCGACGGCTACCAGGTCGCCATGCTCACCGGCGACAACGAACGCACCGCCGCCGCGCTGGCCGCCCAGACGGGCATCACCGACGTGCACGCCGAGCTTCGCCCGGAGGACAAGTCGGCCATCATCCGCCGGCTCCGCGAGGACCGGCCGACCGCGATGGTCGGCGACGGAGTCAACGACGCCCCCGCACTGGCCACCGCCGACGTCGGGATCGCGATGGGCGCCATGGGCAGCGACGTAGCCATCGAGACCGCTGACGTCGCCCTCATGGGTGAGGACCTACGGCACCTACCGCACACCCTGACCCATGCGCGCCGCGCCAGGTCCATCATGCTGCAGAACGTCGCACTGTCTCTCGGCCTAATCGCCCTCCTGATCCCGCTCGCTGCTTTCGGTGTGCTCGGACTCGCCGCGGTGGTGCTGGTCCACGAGGTCGCGGAGATCTTCGTGATCGGCAACGGCGTCCGCGCCGGCCGTACCCGGCCGCTCCCACCACCACCGGCAGCCACGCCCGCGGCTTCGGTGCCAGCGGAAGCCGACGCCAGGTGATTGGCCGTGCCAGCGAGACGGCGGCGCCTGCGAGAACAAGTCGCGGCACGGTCCTGCTCACAGCCGCGGCCATCGCTGCGGTGGACCTGATCGCCAAGGGCGCCTCTGAGGCCCGGCTCGCCGAGTCCACCGTCGATCTCGGAGTCATCCAGCTGCAGCTGGCCTACAACTCAGGCGTGGCATTCAGCATGGGCGACAAGCTGCCCGCCGGCGTGGTCGTGGCCATCACCGCTGCCATCTCTGTCGCGTTCGTCTTGTACGCCTGGCACCGGGCTCCGCGAGCCGGGCGGATGGAGCAGATCGCCGGGGGCGCCGTGATCGGCGGCGCCGTCGCGAACGTGGCCGACCGTGCCCGCGACGGCATGGTCACCGACTACCTGCACACCGGCTGGTGGCCCACCTTCAACCTCGCCGACACATTCCTCGTCACCGGATGCGTCGTGATCGCACTGGTGCACGCGCGCCCCGGGCGCGCGGCGGATGACGAAAAGGAACAGCGTCACACCAGGAACCCGTGAACACGGCACCAGAGCAGGCACGCGCGCAGTAGCACTCGAACAACGTCGACGGAAGGAGACGAATACGCATGGATACGACCGCCGCCGCGCTGCAGGCGATCGGCTTGTACCTGGTGACGAACATCGACGACATCATCGTCTTGTCCCTATTCTTCGCCCGAGGAGCCGGGCAACGAGGCGCCACCACCAAGATCATCGCCGGACAGTACCTCGGGTTCGGTGGCATCCTTATCGCCGCATTAGCAGTGACCTTCGGCGCCGGATTCATCCTTCCCGACGACGCCATCCCGTACTTCGGTCTTATCCCGCTCCTGCTGGGCATCTATGCCGCCTGGCAGGCGTGGAGCAACGGCGACGATGACGACAACGTCGCGGACCGGCCCGTCGGCGCCCTCACGGTCGCCGCGGTGACGTTCGCCAATGGCGGAGACAACATCGGGGTCTACGTCCCGGTGTTCCTGGCGGTAGGTACCGGCGCCCTTGTGGCCTACTGCCTCGTGTTCCTGGCGCTGGTCGTCGTCCTGGTCCTCGCCGCGAAGTTCGTCGCAACTCGTAAGCCGATCGCCGAGGTGCTTGAACGCTGGGAGCACATCCTCTTTCCGCTGGTCTTGATCGGCCTGGGCATTGTCATCTTGGTTGAGGGCGGCGCGTTCGGCCTGTGACCCTCAGCTGCCGAACCGGGCTCGGCCAGTTGGCGTTGGTGCAGTCGTCCCCCGGGGTTGGTGTCCAACGCGTCCGGGGCCAGATCGGACCGTCACCCTGGGGCCAGATCGACTTGACACAATCACATTAGCGCGGATGGGGTACACCCTATTTGCGCCGTTTCTCGGCATGTGGCTCGCGTGCAAATAGGGTCCTCGGTGGCACTATTGCTCACCTTGCGCGTAGGGTCTAGACATGCCAGGACAGATCGTGGGGTACGCGCGCGTCTCGTCGACGTCGCAGAATCTAGCCAGATAACTAGAAGCGCTCGGGCGGTCGACGAGCTGTTCACTGACCACCAACCTGGCAAGAGCCGAGCCGATCGCGCTGGCCTGTCGGATGCGCTGCGCTACGTGCGCCGCGGTGACACGTTGCGCGTTGCGTCGATGGATCGCCTCGCCCGATCACTCATCGACCTCGAGCAGATCGTCTCCGGCCTCACCGCCCGCAAAGTGAGTGTCGAGTTCGTCAAGGAACGCCTCACCTTCTCACCCGACGCCGCGGCCGACCCGTTCGCGACGTTCCAACGCCAACTCATCGGCGCCGTCGCCGAACTCGAGCGTTCCCTCATCCGCGAACGCCAACGTGAAGGCATCGACCTGGCAAAAGTACGCGGCGTGTACAAGGGCCGTGCCCGCCGCCTCACCGACGAACAGGTTGCGCACGTGCGTCAGGCAGCAGCCGCCGGCGCGAACAAGGCCAAGCTCGCGATCGACCTTGGGGTCTCACGCCGCCTTATCTATGACGTCATCGCTGGCAACGGCTCAGAAGTTCTGACCGCCCATGTCCTTGAACCGTGAGTAGTGACCCTGGAACGCGACCGTGATGTCGGCCGTCGGGCCCGCACGGTGCTTGGCGACGATGATCTCGGCCTCGCCGGCCTTCTCCGACTCCTTGTTGAAGTAGTCGTCACGGTGCAGCAGGATCACCATGTCGGCGTCCTGCTCGATCGAACCCGATTCACGCAGGTCCGCCATCTGCGGGCGCTTGTCGGTGCGCTGCTCGGGGCCACGGTTCAGCTGCGAGATCGCGATGACGGGTACCTCGAGCTCCTTCGCGAGCAGCTTGAGCGCACGCGAGAACTCCGACACCTCCTGCTGACGTGATTCGACGCGCTTGCCCGAGCTCATGAGCTGCAGGTAGTCGATCGCGATGATCTTCAGGTCGTGGCGCTGCTTGAGCCGGCGCGCCTTCGCGCGGATCTCCATGAGCGACATGTTCGGTGAGTCGTCGATGAACAACGGCGCGTCCGAGACGCGGCCCATCGTCGTCGCCAGACGCGTCCAGTCCTCGTCACGCATCTGGCCTTTTCGCATGTGCTGCAACTGAATTCCGGCCTCGGCCGACAGCAGGCGCATCGTGATCTCCGTGCGCCCCATCTCGAGCGAGAAGAACGCGGCCGTCATGTTGTGATGAATCGCGGCGCTGCGAATGATGTCCATGCCGAGCGTCGACTTTCCCATGGCCGGTCGTGCCGCGATGACGATCATCTGCCCGGGGTGCAGACCGTTCGTCAGCCCGTCGAGCTCGGAGAAACCCGTCGGCACGCCGACCATCTGCCCGTCGGTGCCGGAGGCCTGCTCGATCTCGTCGGCCGTCGCCTCGATGACGTCGCCGAGCCGCACGTAGTCCTCGCCGCCACGCTTGTCGGCGACGGCGTACACCTCGGCCTGCGCGGCGTTGACGATGTCCTCGACGTCGCCGCCCTCGTCGCCGTAGCCCATCTGCACGATGCGGGTGCCGGCGTCGACGAGCCGGCGCAGCACGGCCCGTTCGGCGACGATCTGCGCGTAGTACCCGGCGTTCGCGGCCGTCGGCACCGACGCGATGATCTGGTGCAGGTACGCCTGCCCGCCGATGCGCGCGAGTTCGCCGCGCTTCGTCAGCTCGTCGGCGACGGTGATGGCGTCCGCCGGCTCACCTCGGCCGTACAGGTCGGTGATCGCGTCGAAGATCGTCTCGTGCGCCGGGCGGTAGAAATCGATGCCCTTGACCTCGGCGATGACGTCGGCGATCGCGTCCTTGCTCAGCATCATGCCGCCGATGACGCTCTGCTCCGCCTGCAGATCCTGCGGCGGCAGCTTGCCCGGCGGCATCGACGACGAACCCGCCCCGTCGAACTCCGGCGGCGCCTCGTACGGCTCCAGCTCAGCCACGCTCACAACTCCTCGAATCGGGTGCCACCCGCCCGGCCGACGCCGCACGATCCGTCACGACCCACCCTTGCACTCACCACCGACAACAGTAGGCAGACGCCCCGTCCGTTCACGAACCCGTCTGTGGACGGTGCTGTGGACAAGGTGTTGGAAACGCCGGTGGCGGTTGTGCACAGACGCGGGACAAACCTGTGGATGATTCGCCCGCCCGTCGTGGGAACCGCGCCACTGCGGTGATTCGCCGATCCACACCCTGTGGACGAAGATTGCTCCCGGTCGTCGACAACCTGGGTTGTCGTCCACAGCCCCGAAAGTCCCGAAAGCTCCCCCACCCCCACCAGCCGGTCACGTCGCGTTCACGGCCCGCTTGGCGCCCATCGTCCTGCGCGACGCGGACCACCACGCCACATCAGCCCCACGAGCACCTCGCTGCAGCGAGCGAGGACACCCCGACGCACGAACGTTCGCCGTGATCATCTTCCGAGGGTGGAACTCTCACATGCGGTCGAGTTCCGCCCCCTGAAGCATGGCGAACCAGTGGGGGGCTGATGCGCCGGGGTGCCATCCCACTCAATCAAGACCACCCCGGCTTCTGGGCGTCACGACACACCTCAGCGCTGGATCGAAACTGTTTTCACAGGTTCACACGCACGGCGCGTGAGCGCCTGCCACCCGTCGACAGCCCGCGCGGTCGACACCCAGCCTGCGCGGCATCCCACGCCGCGCCGCCACGGCAGCGCACGTGAGGCACCCCACCCGGGCAGGCCGGGTGGGGTGTCGCCGTCAGGATCCGTTGCGCGAGACGCCGATCGTGCCCGGGACGTAGGTGGTGCCGAGCTCCTTCGAGTCGGCGATCTTGATGCTCGTGTAGGAGGAGCAGTCAACGATGCCCCAGTGCAGGTGCGGTCCCGTCGAGAAGCCGGTGTTGCCCGACAACGCGATCTTCTGCCCCTGCGAGACTCGCTGCCCCGCAACGACGTTCATCGACGACAGGTGCGCGTACTCCATGCAGAAACCGGAGGCGTCCTTGATGAGAACGGTGTTGCCACCGGTGACGTTGTTCTCGGTCTTGAACACGACGCCCGACGCGGAGGCGACGACCTGCGTCCCCGTCGGAACCCCGAAGTCGACGGCGTGCTTGTCGTAGTACTTGTGATGGCTCGCTGCCCCGTACGGACCCTGCGTGATGGGCGCCGGGTAGCCGTTGAGGAACGGCAGCTCGTACGGCGCGTCCGGGTGGACGAGCGGCGGGACGCCCGCCTGGACGGGGGTACCGGTGTCACCACCGGTCGCCTGGTCCGTGGCGAGAGCGAGGGCATACGTCGTCTTCGCCCCGACGACACCGTCGACGACGAGGCCGTGCGAGCGCTGGAACGTCACGACCGCCGACTCGGTGAGCGACCCGAACACGCCGTCGACGTTCACCCCGAGCTTCGACTGGATGGCGCGCACGAGCGGGCCCGAGTCGCCGCGTCGGACGACGTCGCCGGCGCTCGGCTGTGCGGACGACGCGTCGAGCGCCGCCCACGTACGGGGGCCGACGACGCCGTCGACGTCGAGGCCGTTGGCGCGCTGGAAGTCCTTGACGGCCGCTGTCGTGACGGGGCCGTACCAGCCGTCGACGACGAGAGCGAGGCGAGCCTGCAGGGTCTTGACGGCCTCGCCGCGCGAGTCGAAAGTCAGCACGGGCGAGATGGTGGGAGCGGGCGCCGGCGCCGGCGTCTCCTGCGCCGCGAAAGCCGGGGCAGCCATCACAGCCGCTCCGGCGACGGGCAGCGTCGCGCCCACGCCGAGCGCGAGGGCGGATCGGGAGCCGCGGGCTGCGGCAGCACCGACGCGCGCGGACTCGACGCGGCCGTGGCGCGTGGCAAGGTGCTTGGGCAAGTACTTCGTCATGGCGGTTCGCTCCGTCGTCGAAGAGCGCCAGTCGACTCGCAGTGGGCGCTCGTGCTCACGTGTCGCACGGGGGTGCGACATGTCGAGGATGCACGAGCCGAACGTCGCCGCAAAGCACCCCGAAAATCACATGCATGTCGTTCTGGCACCCCGTGATCTTCCCGTGATCACGCGGCTGACGGGCACTTTCGGCATGGTTCCGGGGAGCACGAAACGAACATCCTTTCGAGCCTCGAAAAAATGTTCGACGAAATATTCATCATTCAGTTTTGTCCACGATGTGGGACGGCGCTCGGTCCGTCGTCCGCGTCAGCTTCCCCACTGTCGGTACGACCGGATCCGAGCGCCATCCCCTGCCATCGCGGCAGTCTCGACGCCGTCTTTCAGCGCAGCACGCGCGCGTAGCTCGACGGCTTGCCGTAGATCGCGCGAACACCCACGGTGGAACCTGGGTGCGGTGCGTCGATCATCATGCCGTCGCCGAGATAGATGGCGACGTGATACGCCGGGTAGCTGTAGAACAGCAGGTCACCCGGCTGCGGGTTCGTCGTGCTCGGGAAGTACGCCTGCTGCTGCGCGGAGACGCGCGGCATCGTGATGCCGTACTGCTTGAACACGTACGAGACGAAGCCGGAGCAGTCGAAGCCCGACGGCGTCGAACCGCCCCACACGTACGGCACACCCTGGAACGTCTTGGCGTACGCGATGATCTGCGCGGCCGTCGCGGACGGAGCAGGCGTCGTCGGCGTCGTCGGCACCGTGGGAGGCGTCGCCGGCGTCGTGGGCACCGTGGGAGGAGTCGGCGTCGTGGGAGTCGTCGTCGAGCAGCCCAGCTTCGCCCACGTCAGCTTGCCGACGATGCCGTCCGCGTACAGACCGTTCTGCGCCTGGAACGAGACGACCCCTGCACGAGTGGCCCGCCCGAAGATGCCGTCGACCTCGACTCCGAGCTTGCTCTGCAGCACCTTGACGAGCGCGTGCGTCGAACCGAAGCGCAGCGTCGTGGTGTTCGCGGAGCACGTCGTCGGCGTGGTCGGAGTGGTCGGCGTTGTCGGAGTGGTCGGCGTTGTCGGAGTCGTCGGCGTCGTCGCCGCAGCGAGCTTCGCCCACGTCAGCTTGCCGACGATGCCGTCGGCGTACAGCCCGTTGCTGCGCTGGAACGACTTGACCGCCGACAGCGTCGCAGGGCCGAAGATGCCGTCCGCGTTGACCTGGAGCTGCGCCTGGATCGCCTTCACCGCTTCCCCACGGGAGCCGAAGAACAGGACGGGCTTGACGGTCGGTGTGGTCGCACTCGGCGTGGTCGTACCCGTGCCGGGTGCGGCCATCGCGGGCGCGGCCGCGACGAGGGCTCCGGTGGCCGGGATGGCGAGCGCCACCCCGGCTCCGAGGCCGGATCGAAGAGCGAGCTGCGGGCGCACGGTGCGCTCGCGTCTCCTCATGTGCAGGGGAGCATGTGTACTCAAGTGAGCAGCCTTTCTACGGTTTTCGCGTTCCAGCGCACCGCGTCTCCAGGGTGGAGACGCACGCCACTGCCACACCCTCGCCAGCCCCCGCTCACAAAGGTGCAGGCTTCACTCTGCCCGAGCGTTTCCTGAGTGTGAAATGAAAGTTGCCGACACGCCCGGTAAATGCTTGACTCGACGCGCGCCGCGCGAGATAAGCGGCCACGACGCCCACCTGGATCTTTTCCCGTCGTTCCGCGTAGTTTCGGGCCAATACCAGGAGCCAGGGGGCTCCGCCGAGCAGGCGCGCCGACGCGGTTGCACGAGAGGACATTTTTTCTCATATGATGAGACGGGCAGCGCGAGAAGTGCAGGAAACCGACTCCCTGGGGCCCCAGATTCGCGCCCTTGCCGTGCCGGCCTTCTTCACGCTCGTGGCCGAGCCTTTGTTCCTCATGACCGATTCGTCGATCGTCGGCCACCTCGGCGTCACGCAGCTCGCGGCGCTCGGAGCCGCGAGCGCCGTCCTGCTCAGCCTCACCGGCATCTTCGTCTTCCTCGCCTACGCGACAACCGCACTCGTCGCACGCCGCATGGGCGCGAACGACGAGGACGGAGCGATCGGGGCGGGCCTCGACGGCGTGTGGCTCGCGTTGGCGCTCAGCATCCCGCTCGCCGCCGCGACGTTCGCCGCAGCGCCACTCGCGGTGCGCGCGATGACCAGCGCGCCTGACGTCGTGGACGCCGGCGTCACATACCTGCGGATCAGCGCCCTCGGCATCCCGGCGATGCTGGTCTGCCTCGCAGCGCAGGGGCTGCTCAGGGGCCTACAGGACACGCGGACGCCGCTGCTCGTCACCGTCACCGGATTCGCCCTCAACGCGGCGCTCAACGCCATCCTCGTCCTCGGTCTGCACACCGGCCTCGCCGGCTCGGCCGCCGGCACCACGGCCGCGCAGTGGCTCATGGCGCTCGCCCTGCTCGCCTCGATCGGCCGACGGGTGCGCCATCTCGACGTCCGCCCCCACCCGGGACGTGTCCTGGGTGCGGCACGCGCCGGGGCGCCGATCCTCGTGCGTACGATCGCGCTGCGCGCCGTCCTGCTCCTCACGACGGCCACCGCCGGGTTGTTCGGCCCCGGTACCCTCGCGGCGCACCAGATCGCATCGACGATCTTCACCTTCCTGACGTTCGCGCTCGACGCCGTCGCCATCGCGGCGCAAGCGCTCGTCGGCGAATCACTGGGCCGCGGTGACGCCTCACGCACCCGCGAACTGACCGCGACGCTCACTCGATGGGGTTGGCGCTGCGGACTCGTCGGCGGTGTGGCGACGCTGGTCACGGCGTGGTGGGTGCCCCTGCTGTTCACCTCCGATGCGACGATCGCGCACACGACGAGCGCCGCCCTCGTCGTCATCGCCCTCGTGAGCGCACCGTCGGGCGTGCTGTTCGTCCACGACGGTGTGCTCATGGGTGCCGGGGACGGCGCGTTCCTCGCCCGTGCGCAACTGGCGCTTCTCGTGGGCTACCTGCCGCTCGTGTGGGTCCTGAGCACCTCGCGGGATGCCGTCACAGGCTGGGGGGACGCGGCGCCGCTCGTCGCGGTCTGGGTGATGTATGCGCTCTACCTGCTCGCGCGCATGGCCGTGCTCGACCACCGGCGTCGAGGCACTGCCTGGATGCACCTCGAGAGCGCCGGCTGACGCCCCGGTCCCGCCGGCCCCGATGCTCGCGGGGCCGCGAATGCCACATGGGCCGCGCTCACCCACTATCTTGAGGTCATACGCAGGCATCTCTCAGGGAGTTCCCATGACGCACGACCTCGATGATCGACTGCTCACGAGTCACGGCGTCAGCCGCCGGACCGCACTCACCGGAGCGCTCGCACTGGGCGCCACCGGCGCCGTCTCGACGCTCGGGGCGACCCAGGCCTCGGCCACCACGGTGGGGCTCTACGACAAGATGCACGCCATCGACGCATCCACGACCGGCGGGTTGTCCGTCGCCGTGCACGATCGGCGCAGCATGCGGGTGTGGCAGTACAACGCGCCGTTCCGCAACGAGTGCGCGAGCATCGTCAAGGTGCTCATCCTCGCGGCCGTCTGCTCGCGCGCCCAGAAGGCGGGGCGCGGCCTCACCGCGTGGGAGAAGAGCCAGGCCTCCCCGATGATCCGCGTCAGCGACAACAACGCGGCGACGAACCTGTGGCGCAGCGTCGGCGGCGCACCCGCGGTGCAGGCCGTCGCGAACAGCCTCGGCATGACGTCGACGCGCGCTGCCGGAGCCTGGGGCCTGACGACGACCTCCGCCTACGACCAGATCGTCCTCATGAACGAGATCAGCTGGCGCGGCAGGCTGCTCAACGCCGCCAACCGTGGCTACATCCTGACGCTCATGGGCCAGGTCGCGGCGGATCAGCGTTGGGGCGTCGGCTCGATCGGCACGAGTCAGGTGAAGAACGGCTGGCTGCCCTACGCCGGTCTGTGGCGCGTCAACAGCATCGGCCACGTCGGCGGCAACCGCAACCACACGCTCGCCATCCTGCAGCGCACCCCGACGATGGCGATCGGCACGTCCGTCGCCAACCGCGTCGCCGCGACCATCCACGCGCACCTCGCGACCGCCCTCTGACGCACGCACGACGAAGCCCCGCCCACGGACGAACCGTGGCGCGGGGCTTCGACGTCGCTCCGCCCCGGACGAGGCCGGGGCGGAGCGGTGAGGATCAGGCGCGGGCGACCTTGACGTCGACCGTGGCCTGCACCTCGGGGTGCAGACGCACGAGCACCGAGTACTCGCCGAGCGAACGCATCGGCGTCGTGATCTCGATCTTGCGCTTGTCGACGGAACCGGCGCCGGCTTCCTTGATCGCGTCGGCGATCTCACCGGTCGTGACGGCGCCGAAGAGGCGGCCGTTCTCGCCGGCGCGAGCCTTCAGCGTCACCTTGGCGTTCTCGAGGTTGCCCTTGACGGACTTCGCCTCTTCGAGCGTCTTGATGGAACGCGTCTCGCGAGCCTTCGTGATCGAGTCGACCTGCTTCTGGCCGCCCTTCGTCCACTCCGTGGCGAGGTTGTTGCGCAGAAGGTAGTTGCGGGCAAAACCGGGCTTGACGTCGACGACGTCGCCGGCCGTGCCGAGCTTGGAAACCTCGTGGGTCAGGATGACCTTCATGTCGGTGTTCCTTTCCTCGATCAGCGAGCGGAGCTCGAGTAGGGAAGCAGAGCCATCTCACGCGCGTTCTTGACGGCGTTGGCGATGAGGCGCTGCTCCTGGACGGAGACACCGGTGACGCGACGGGCGCGGATCTTGCCGCGGTCGGAGATGAACTTGCGCAGCAGCGCAGCGTCCTTGTAGTCGATGTTCTCGACCTTCGCCGCCTTCAGCGGGTTGGCCTTCTTCTTGGGCTTGCGCACAACGGGCTTTGCCATCGTGGTGCTCTCCTTCTATGAGAGCCCGAGTGGTGACTCGGGATAGCGAGTGTGTGAGTGGCCGGCACGTGCGTGCCGGGCCGGTGGGGCGTCATCGTCGTGGTGACGCCCGGTAAGAGGAGGAACGATCAGAACGGGGGCTCGTCGTACGACGGGCCGGTGGACCAGCCACCGTTGCCGCCGCCCTGCGAGCCGTTCGACTGGCCGCCGGCGTTGCCACCCGAGTTGCCGCCGAAGCCGCCACCCGAGTTGCCACCGGTCGCCCACGGGTCGTCGGTCGGGCTGCCACCGAAGTTGCCGCCCTGAGAACCCGAGTTGCCGCCGAAACCGTTGCCACCGCCGGAGTTGCCCCCGAAGTTGCCCTGGCTGACGTTGCCGCCGCCGTTGCCACCTCCGAAGTTGCCACCCTGGCCACCGCCGGAGCGCTGGGTCTTGTTGACCTTCGCCGTGGCGTACCGCAGCGACGGGCCGACCTCGTCGACCTCGAGCTCGGTGACGGTGCGCTTCTCGCCCTCCTTCGTCTCGTACGAACGAGACTTCAGACGGCCGGTGACGATGACGCGCGAGCCGCGCTGGAGCGACTCCGAGACGTTCTCCGCTGCCTCGCGCCAGATGGAGCAGGACATGAAGAGCGCCTCGCCGTCCTTCCACTCGTTCGACTGGCGGTCGAAGACGCGCGGGGTCGAGGCGATGCGGAAGTTCGCCACGGCAGCGCCGTTCGGCGTGTAGCGCAGCTCGGGGTCGGCAACGAGGTTGCCGACCATCGTGATGTTGACGTCACCTTGCGCCATGGGTGGTTCCTCCTACTGAATGTGGGGAGTTCTCAGGCGTCCTTGCGCAGGATCTTGGTGCGCAGGATGGACTCGTTGAGTCCAAGCTGACGGTCAAGCTCTGCAGCGGTGGCCGGGGTCGCGTTGAAGTCGACCACGACGTAGATGCCTTCGGACTTCTTCTTGATGTCGTAAGCCATGCGGCGACGGCCCCAGACGTCGACGTTGTCGACGGTGCCGCCGTCCTTCGTGACGACAGAGAGGAACTTCTCCAGCGAGGGCTGGACCGTGCGCTCGTCGAGCTCACCGTCGAGGATGATCATCATTTCGTAATGACGCATGCGGTAACCCACCTCCTTTGGTCTCAAGCGGTCACGGTCTCTCCGTGACAGGAGGGTTGCAGCGTTGCCGCGCCCTCTCGTCGTCGCACGCACCACGATGGCCCATCGAGCCGTCGGGGAGCACGCGCCGGAGCCACAGGTTGTGGATGAGACGGCACGAACCCCACAAGACTACCCGTAGCCGTCACCGGCGACCAATCTCTGTGGATGAACTCAGGCTGACGCGGCGTTCGCGTGCTGCCGAGCCGTGAGGCCGGCGCGGCGGCCGTCGTCGCCGTCCTCGGATGACGCGACGGTCGACGAACGCGTCGCGCGGATCGCCGCGGTGACCAGGTAGACCAGCCCGACCAGTCGCACCAGGGTGAAGAAGCAATACCAGCCGGAGGGCAGCGCCTTCGCCATGTTCGAGGCGCGCGCGATGAACCCCCACACGGTGATGAAGTAGACGAACTCGGCGCCCGCCCAGACGAGGTGGTCGCGCCACGGCAGCGCGCTGAGCGCGATGAGCGGCAGGACCCACAAGCACGCCTGCACTGGCAGGGCACGCGACGTCAGCATCACCGTGACGAGCATGAGCAGCGCGATGGGCGCGAGCGGCAGCCGCTCACGACCCTGAGCGAGAATCGCCCCCAGCGCGATCGCCGCGATCCACCCGAGCACGGCGAGGCCCGTCAGGACGGCAGGTGACAACGTCACGCCCGCGAAGCTGAGGATGTACCAGAGCGAGCCGTACCCGGCGCCCTGCTGGCGCCAGGCGGTGAACGCGGTGAACGGGTCGCCGCCCCACACGGCGATGACGGCGAACATCGCGACGCACGTCGCGCCCGCCCCGACGAAGAGCGCGAGGGCGCCCTTCGTGTGGCCGCGCACGAGCGCGACGACGAGCGCGGCCGCGAGGACGGCGCCGAGCGTCGGACGCGTCAGGAGGGCGCCCGCTAGCGCCACCCCCGCGAGCGGGAAGCGCGAGCGCTCCCAGGCCAGCAGCCCGGCTGCGACGAGGGCCACACCGAGCGCGTCGAACGAGATGAGCGCACTCGTGATGAGCACCGGCGACAACGCGATGTGGGCAGCCACCCAGGGGCTGTCGGGTCGCGACGCGGCACTCGCGCACACGGCGAGGGCGATGAGCAACGCGACGACGGCGGCCCCCCACGCGAACATCCCCTGCTGCAGCCGCAGCTGCGAACCGCCGGGCACGATCGTGCGCACGAGCCAGGTGATGAGTGCCGTCAGCGGGGGCTGGCCCTGCATCGTCGGGTTCGACCACGGCGACGATCCGGCGGGCGCGGCGACGGCGACGGGCAGGTCGGAGTAGCAGGCGCGCCACAAGGATCCGGGCGTCGCCCACCCCGTCGAGACACAGTGGTTCTTCTGCAGCACCCCGAGCGCGACGAAGACCGCGCTCAGCGCACTGAGGACAGCGGCGGCCGGGCGCCACCCGCGTCGCCCGACGACGGCGTGACGCCCCAGCGGCCCACCGACGACGTGACTGGCCTCCGCGGCCACCGGGTCGGTGCGCGTCGGGGCTCGACCCGAGCTCGGAGCGGTCGTCGGGTGCGCAGGCGTGGCCGTGTGCGTCATGGGGTCAGCCTAAGCGGGGGTGCCCGGTCAGCGACTCGCCGAGGCTCCCGGGGATGACCGGCCGCTCGCGGCGGCCGATGACGCCGCCGTCTGCGGCGGGCTCGTTTCACGTGAAACAGCCGCGCTGGAGGAGGCCGGCAGCGTCGCGTCAGGCGCCGTCGACCCGGACAACGCCGGGCCTGGGGCGTCCGTCGCGTCGGGCTGGGTGGGCTGGACGTTCGACTGCGTCGGCTCCGGGTAGGGCTGCGACGCGGCGCTGGAGGGCGCGGCGTACGTCTTCGTCGGGGTCGGTGACGCAGACGTGGACGCCGACTCGGGCTTGTTCTCGTTGTAGTACGAGCGCTTGGGCAGTTGCGTCTTCTTCTGCCCCTCGAGGGCGGCATCCATGAAGTCGACCCACACCTTGCGCGGCAGACCCGCGCCGTAGACGTCGCTCGCCGTCACACCCGGCAGATTCTGCATCGGCTGCGCCGTCTTGCCGTCGGTGCTGTAGTACATGCCGACACTCGTCGTGATCTGGCCAGGCGTGAAGCCGTTGAACCAGAGGTACTTGTTGCCCGAGGCCGTACCTGTCTTCGACGCCATGGCGCGCCCGAGCTCGTCCTGCGCGCCCGCCGCGGTGCCGTAGACACCCGTCTTGCCGAGCGCCCACGTGAGGTCGTCCGCGATCGCCTTGTCGTACACCCGCTTGCCCTTGGTGTCGACGGTGTAGGAGTACTTGCCGTCGAACGACTTCACCGTCGAGATGAGGTGTCGGTCATGGAACACGCCGCCGGAGTTGAGGGTGTTGTACCCCGTCGCCTGGTCGACGACGCGGCTGTCACCCGTGCCGAGGACGTTGAGGATGTTCGTGTCGTTCATCCCCCCGAGCGTCTTCGGCATGCCCGAGGCCTGCGCCGCCTCGAGCGTATTCGCCGGCCCGATCTCCCGGTTGAGCCGGACGAACGCCGTGTTGATCGAGTACGCGAGCATGTTGCTGATCGGCTGCCAACCCCACGACTCGTTCTGGTTGTTCTGCACGTACTTGCCGGCACCGATCGGCAGATAGTTGTTGCCGTTGTACTGGGTGTCGACCGACTTGCCGTGCTGCAGCGCAGCGATCGCGGTGTACAGCTTCATCGATGACGCGGTCTGCAGCATCGCCTGATCTGCGTCCGAGTAGGGCGACTTCACCGGGTCGTAGTCGGCGCCGCCATACATCGCGACGACGCCGCCGTCGTTCGCACGCTCGGCGACGAGGCCGGTGTGCAGCTTGCCGAGCAACGTGTCAGGCGTGTGCTTCTCCACCGCCGTGACGGCCGCGTCCTGCGCGCGCTTGTCGATCGTCGTCGTGATGCGCAGACCACCGCGGTCGATGTCCTCCTGGCTGAGCTTCAGCTTGCGCGACAGTTCGCCGCGGACGGAGGCGATGACGTAGCCCTGCGGCCCGTCCGCGTACTTGATCGGCTGACGCGGATAGAACTTCGGCATGACGGCCTTGTTGCGTTCCTCGGCCGTCAGCCACCCCATCTTGACCATGCCGTTGAGCGTGTACGCCATGCGCTCGTTGGCACGCTGCTCGGAGTTGGGCCCGACGCTCGGATCCATGTTCTCCGGGTTGTTGACGACGGAGGCGAGGAACGCGCCCTCCACAGTCGTCAGCTGGGAGACGTCCTTGTGGAAGTACGACTGCGACGCAGCCTGGATGCCGTACGTCCCGCGCCCGAAGTAGACGTTGTTGAGGTAGGCCTGCAGGATCTCGTCCTTGCTCATCTCCTGGTCGACCTTGAGGCTGATGACGACCTCCTTCACCTTGCGGGTGACCGTCTTGTCCTGCGTCAGGAAGTAGTTCTTCACCCACTGCTGCGTCAGCGTCGAGCCGCCCTGGCTGCCACCGTCACCGGTGAAGTCGTTGATGAAGGCGCGCGCGATGCCCGTCGGGGAGATGCCGCGGTTCGAGTAGAAGCTGCGGTCCTCGGCGGCGATGAACGCGTGTTGCACGTCGATCGGCACCTTGTTCAGCTCGACGGGGTCACGGTTCGTCGTCGTGAAGCGGCCCATCTCCGTCTTGCCGTCGGCGTAGTAGACGACGGAGACCGCCTGCGTCGCCTGGGCGTTGGCCTTGGGGATGTCGATGAACAGGTAGAGGCCGATGAACGTGAGCACGGCCAGCAGCACGAGGCTCGCGAGGGCGAGCAGGGCGGCGCGCACGATGCGGAACGGTAACGAGTGCGCGCTCTTCTTCTTGCTCCCCCGTCGACGCCGCGCCGCGGGACTCGCGCCCTGGGCGCCCCGCGCACCGGCGCGGGAGGTGGGTGCCTTGGGACTACCGCTGTTCGACGGACGCGACCCGCCCCTCGACGGGGGTCGCTTCGAACCGGAATCGTTGACCACGGACGTGCCTCACTTTCGCGCGACGCACGACGTGCGGCGTCATTCTCATCGATCAGCGTATCGAGTGGGCTCCCGCCGCGTCCTCGTGGTGGCTGTCAATGCCTGTGCGTGAGCCGTGCCCGGAGCGCCAGCGTCGGGGCAACAGGGTGGTGGAAGTGGCGACGTGGGCAGGCCGTCGGGCGCAGTGCGACGTCCTGTCGGCCGCGGGGCGCTGCCGGCAGGTGACGTGCGCGGGCTGCATCTGTTTGGATGCTCTTCATGAGCCGACGGTCTCTGGAACGCGCGATGGCGACGTACACCTCCCGCTATCCCCGCACGCGGCGGCGTACGGACGACATGGTGCGCAAGGTGCGTTCGATCATCGACGACGCCGGCATCAACTATCTGTCGATCACGGGGCGCGCGAAGTCGCCGGCATCGTTCTCGGACAAGGTCGCTCGACGTGCGAGCGAGTTGGGGCACACCGATTTCGATCCGGCGCTCGACATCACCGATCAGGTCGGCGTCCGCATCATCACGTACGTGCACAGCGACATCGAGCCCGTCGCACAGTTGCTCGCGGAGAACTTCACGGTGCTCGAGGATCGCGACATGGGTCGTGAGACGGCGAGCGAGGGACGGTTCGGCTACGCGAGTCGTCACATGCTGATCTCGAACGATCCGTCGGCGACGGCGTACGACGCGGCGCAGTGCATGTCGGTGCAGTTGCGCACAGTGCTGCAGCACGCGTGGGCGGAATTCGAGCACGACGCGCGGTACAAGGGTGACGTGCCGGCGGAGTTCGCGCATGAGCTGGATCGTCGTTTCACGTTGGCGGCGGGGCTCATCGAGCTCGCCGACCGTGAGTTCTCCGTCATTCGCGACACGTTGTCGAGTGGCCTCTCGCAGCAGGGTGAGGGCCGGTTCGAGGACGGGTTGCGCGTCGACGCCCGCGAGCTCGCGTCGTTCCTCGCGGGCCGGTACGAAACATCGGGCTTCGCCCGGCCGGAGGCGTACGTCGAGGCCGCGAACTGGTTGACGGAGCTCGAGGTGACGTCGATCCCGATGCTGGCTGACGAGCTGAAATCCGTCGACTCGGAACGCATCTCACGTTCGATGGGCTACCGTCACCAGCCCGGTGCCGTGCGCCGGCTCGAGGACGACCTCCTCGCGCGTTACCGCGAGCGTTTCGTCGAGCTACCGGCGAACGAAGAACGTCGCGATTCTCTTCGCGGCCGCTTGCAACGGTTGGGCCGTGTCGGAGATTGAGCAGGCGTGTGAGCCGAGTGATGCGCACCGAGGCGCTCACCCAGTGAGGGACAAGGGGTGACGCAGCGCCGACGTCCAACCCCGCCACGCTCCATCTCCAGGCTCAGAGACCCGCAGCCCCGACCGCCCGCGACGCGGACTCGGGATGACGAGAGCCGCCCCGGCCGAACACCGAGCGTGCGAGGTGTGCGGTCGAGGCGGCTCTCGTCGTTCCGCCCGAAGGCCTGTCGCACCGAGGCGGCGCGCCGATCCTGGGCGAGCCTGCGAGCTCAGGATCCGCGCCACCCGGAAGACGGGCCGAGGGATCAGGCGAACGTCTTGGCGTCGATGACGAAGCGGTAGCGGACGTCGGAGTTCACGACGCGGTCGTAGGCTTCGTTGATCTGGTCGGCGTTGATGAGTTCGATCTCGGCAGTGACGCCGTGTTCGGCGCAGAAGTCGAGCATTTCCTGCGTCTCGCGGATGCCGCCGATGTTGGAGCCGGTGAGGGACTTGCGGCCGCCGATGAGGTTGCCGGCGTTGACTTCGAGGGCTTCGGTCGGCAGGCCGAGCAGCACCATCGCGCCGTGGGGGCGCAGTGTCGCCATGTAGGCGCGCACGTCGATGTGGGCGGAGACGGTGTTGATGATGACGTCGAACTGGCCCTTGTGCTCCTTGAGCGCGTCGGGGTTCTCCTTCGTCGCGATCCATTCGGTGGCGCCGTACTTGCGGCCGTCCTCTTCCTTGGAGCGCGTCTGGCTGATGACGGTCACCTCGGCGCCCATTGCCTTGGCCAGCTTGACGGCCACGTGGCCGAGACCGCCCATGCCGACGACGGCGACCTTGGAGCCTTCGGTGACGCCCCAGGTGCGCAGCGGCGAGTAGGTGGTGATGCCGGCGCACAGCAGTGGCGTGACGGCGGCGGCGTCGAGGTTCTCGGGGATGTGGAGGGCGAATGCCTCGGAGACGACGATGGCCTGCGAGTAACCACCGGCGGTCGGGCGCCCGTCGTGACGGTCGATGCCGTTGTAGGTACCGACGGCGTTCGGGCAGTTGTTTTCCTCGCCCTTCTTGCACCATTCGCACTCACGGCACGAGTCGACGAGGCAACCGACACCGGCACGGTCGCCGACCTTGAACTCGGTGACGTCGGAACCGATCTCGGCGACGCGGCCGACGATCTCGTGGCCGGTCACCATGGGGTAATTCACCGGGCCCCACTCGCCGCGGACGGTGTGGATGTCGGAGTGGCAGATTCCGGCGTACTCGATCTCGATGCGGATGTCGTCGGGGCGCAGGTCGCGGCGCTCGACGGTGCCGGGCTCGAGGGGCTTGTCGGCGGCAATGGCCTGGTAGCAGGCAACAGTCGTAGTCATGATGCTGACGCTACGCCGACGCGGAGTGAGAAGCATTGTCACGTCGGCGAGCGCCGTCTCACATGGGTTCCGTGAGGTCACGAAGGCGTTCGGCGATCACGCCGACGTCGTCGAGGCCCCCGGCAGCGACGTCGAGCATGCATTCGCATCGTTCGTCGTCGCTGCCGACGAGATGAGTCCCGTTGAGGGCGAGGAACAGCCAGAGCGCACCGAGCGCGGTCCGCTTGTTGCCGTCGACCAACGCGCGATTCTTGGCCACGGAATGGACGAGTGCGGCTGCCTTCATCAGGATCCCCGGGTAGACATCCTCCCCGAAGACCACCGCTCGCGGCCGAGCCAGGGCCGATTCCAGCAGACCCCAGTCCTGCTGGCGCGCCGCGCCGACCGCCGGTCAGGGCGCCTGAAACCGCTGAGGTCTGAAACTCCACAATGCGGGGTTTCAGACCTCAAGCCGTGAGTTGAGGGCCGAAACTCTGCACTGCAGGGTTTCGGCCCTCAACTCGACGATGGCGACGAGGTGGACGACGGACGCCCTCCGTCCAGTAGGTGCAGTGAAACCTCCCAGCAGTCATGGAA
Source organism: Dermacoccus sp. SAI-028 (assembly GCF_004346775.1). Lineage (NCBI taxonomy): Bacteria > Bacillati > Actinomycetota > Actinomycetes > Micrococcales > Dermacoccaceae > Dermacoccus > Dermacoccus sp. SAI-028. The sequence continues at coordinate 35,184 of NZ_SMFS01000001.1, forward strand.
TACCCCCTAGGGGTATCGGCGTTGCGGCTGACATGAGCGAACACGAACACCATCACGGCTCAGGTCATGACATGTCGTCGATGGCTGCGTCGGCCACGCTGCACTGCCTCACCGGATGCGCCATCGGCGAGATCGTCGGGCTCATCGCCGCAACGGCCCTGGGATGGGGCAACGGCCTCAGCACGGCCGTCGCGATAGCCCTCGCGTTCGTCTTCGGGTACACGCTGTCAGCGACACCGCTGCTGCGCTCAGGCATCCCCGCCAAGCAGGCGCTCCTGCTCGTCCTCGCAGCGGACACCGTCTCGATCGCCACGATGGAGCTCGTCGACAACCTCGTCATGTGGCTCGTACCGGGTGCGATGGACGCACGGTTGATGGACCTGCTGTTCTGGGTCTCGATGGCGGTGGCTCTCGTCGCGGCCTACGTCGCCGCCTACCCGGTGAACAAGCACTTGCTGCGCCAGGGCAGAGGGCACGCGATCACTCACCACGCCAGCGGTGCAGCGATGGACAACAAACCCCTGGCGTACGCCATCACCGCGTTCCTCCTCGGGGGCGCCGTGGCATCGCTCGGCACACTGCTGTGAACCCACGCCGCTCTGACAGAACTCAGAGGGACGTCCGCTATGTTCGTCGAACACGCCCCCGAAGCGAAAGGCCGCACCTCATGAACCGTCGAAATCTGGCCGCCACTGCGGCCGCCGCCGTGGCATTGGGCGCCGGCACCGCATGTTCCTCCGGCAGCGACCATTCCTCGCACTCAGGCATGCCGACGTCGGCCGCGGCCACGTCGACGTCGGCCTCCTCCGGCCATGGTCACATGCACGAGATGGACGGCGGCCCGGCCCCGGCGGACATGACCCCGGCGAAGAACCCGAGATTCCCGGTGGGCAGCAGGGTCACGCTGACGACCGATCACATGGACGGCATGAAAAATGCCCCCGCGACCGTCGTCGGGGCCTACCGCACCGCCACATATGCGGTGAACTACCAGCCCACCACCGGCGGTGCGATGGTCAAGAACCACAAGTGGGTCGTGCAGCAAGAGCTGAAGAGCGCCGGCACAGAACACCTCGCCGACGGGGAAGCCGTCACCATCACAGCTGACCACATGGACGGCATGCAGGGCGCCAAGGGCACCATCGCGTCGTCCACCACTCAGACGGTGTACATGGTCGACTACACGGCCGACGGAATGACGATGAAGAACCACAAGTGGGTGGTGGAGGACGAGATGAAGTCTCGTTGAGGTCGCACCGATCGTTGCGCCGGCCCGGCTGCGCCCTCGCGTGAACGCACAACTCGTCGCGTGCAGGGTCGCGATGCCCAGCGACGTTCCGACGAGCGTGACGAGCAACGCGCCGGGCCCTTTCGACCGGCCGACGCGGGGTGGCGCGCGGCCGGGTGCGTGCGCAGACTACCCACCCGTGGGGTCTGAAACTCCGCAATGCAGAGTTTTAGACCCCAAGCCATGAGTTGAGGGCCGAAACCCTGCAGTGCAGAGTTTCGGCCCTCAACTCGTCAACCCGTTCAGGTCGCCGGACGGCGCGACATCGATGCCGACTCAGCGCTCTTCCTCTTCTGAGCGCTTCCTCAACGCTCACTTCGGCAGGATCCTCGCTTCGCTGCGGTCCTACCTCCGCTCGCTTGATCGTCAGCGCTCTTCCTTTTCTTGAGCGCTTCCTCAACGCTGAGCAGAGCTAAGGTCCTCGCTTCGCTGCGGCCTTGCCCTGCTCAGCTTGATCGTCAGCGCTCTTCATCACCGCGGATGAAGGCCTCCAACATCTCGCGGCCGACGGTGTCCTCGCGCTGCTCGGGCGGGCTCTTCATGAGGTAGCTCGACGCCGACAGCAGCGGGCCGCCGACGCCACGGTCCTTGGCGATCTTCGCGGCGCGGATGGCGTCGATGATGATGCCGGCCGAGTTCGGCGAGTCCCACACCTCGAGCTTGTACTCCAGGTTGAGCGGCACGTCACCGAACGCGCGGCCCTCGAGGCGCACGTACGCCCACTTGCGGTCGTCGAGCCACGCGACATAGTCGGACGGGCCGATGTGCACGTTCTTGTCGTCGATCTTGCCGGCGAGCGAACCGGAGAGGTTCGACGTCACGGCCTGCGTCTTCGATACCTTCTTCGACTCGAGGCGCTCACGCTCGAGCATGTTCTTGAAGTCCATGTTGCCGCCGACGTTGAGCTGGTACGTGCGATCCAGCGCGACACCGCGGTCCTCGAACAGCTTCGCCATGACGCGGTGCGTGATCGTCGCGCCGACCTGGCTCTTGATGTCGTCACCGATGATCGGCACGCCCGCGTCCTCGAACTTCTTCGCCCACTCCGGGTCGGACGCGATGAAGACGGGCAGCGCGTTGACGAACGCGACACCCGCGTCGATCGCGCACTGAGCGTAGAACTTGTCGGCGCTCTCCGAACCGACGGGCAGGTAGCTGACGAGGACGTCGACCTGCGCGTCCTTGAGCGCCTGCACGACGTCGACGGGCTCCGCGTCCGACTCGTCGATCGTCATGGCGTAGTACTTGCCGACACCATCGAGGGTGTGCCCGCGCTGCACGATGACGCCCGTCGGCGGCACGTCCGCGATCTTGATCGTGTTGTTCTCGGAGTTGTTGATCGCCTCCGACAGGTCGAACCCGACCTTCTTCGCGTCGACGTCGAACGCCGCGACGAACTCGACGTCACCGACGTGGTAGTCGCCGAACGTGACGTGCATGAGACCCGGCACGTGTGCGTCAGCGGACGCGTTCTTGTAGTACTCGACACCCTGCACGAGCGAACTCGCGCAGTTGCCGACGCCGACGATGGCGACGCGAATATTTCCCATGGAACTCACTCCGTTGTGGACGAGCCTTCGATCCTGACGGACGACGCGAGCGCCGCCCGAATCGTCAGGTCTCGGAGGCGAGGGGGCGCGGATCGGCAACAGCCTTCCGCTCGATCTCGATGAGTTCGTTCACCCAACGCACCTCACGCTCCGTCGACTCGATGTCATGACGGAACAGCTCCGCAATGTACGAATCGCGTGTGCTGCGGCTGTCCATCGCCTGCTCGCGGGAGCGCTCGAGACGCTCCTGCAACCGCAGACGTCGCCCCTCGAGGATGCGCAGGCGCACCTCTGCGCTCGCGCGCGAGAAGAAGGCGAAGTGCACGTCGAAGTTCTCGTCGTCCCACGATGCCGGGCCGGAGCGCGACAACTGATCCGCGAAATGATCCCGACCCTCGTCGGTGATCTCGTACGTGATGCGAGGGCGCCGACCGCCGGGAGCGAACGACGCGCTCTCGGAGATGAGGCCCTTGCGGGACAGCTTCGCGAGACACGGATACAGCGACCCGTAGCTCACGACACGAAACGCACCGAGCACACCGGTGAGCCGCTTGCGCAACTCGTACCCGTGCAAGGGCGCCTCATGCAGCAGACCGAGGACGGCGAACTCGAGCACCGTGCCACGACGTGACATGCCACTCTCCTTCGCCTCGAAACAGTCTGCGCCGCACCGCGCGACACGAATGCCCAGTTTTTCAAACGGACGCGCCACACGGAAATGACGAGCGGGTGAACGCTCAGAGACATTCCTAACAGATGTATCGAGTCGAGATATCGAAACGCGGCAAACTTCTTCGGAACGGGTGGGGACGACGAGAGGCCAGCGCCACCCGTCGGCACAGCGCCACGCCGGAGGATCTGCGCGCCACGCCGACTGACCGGAGTAGGTCCCCGGGCCGCGAGGACGCCCTGGCGTGAGCCTTCCGCGCGACCCTTTGCCGTCCGTGAGGGCGCGCGTCAGGCCAGCGCGAGGGCGACGAGGGCGCCGGCGATCATGAACGGGCCGAACGGCATGCGCGCCTGACGACCCCTGCCGCGCGCGAGCAGGACGACGCCCCATGCGCCGCCGAGCAGGAACGCGGCGAACGCGCCGGTGAGCCACACGTCCCAGCCCACCCACGCGAGCAGCGCGCCGAGCGTCGGGGCGAGCTTCACGTCCCCGAGGCCCATGCCGGACCCACCGCCGAGCAGCGCGAGGACGAGGTAGCACGCGCAGAGCGCGACGGCACCGACGACGGCGCGGCGGGCGGCGTCAGCGTCGAAAACGGTTGTGCCGGAACGATGGACGTCGACGAAGCCCGCCAAGGCGAGCCCGGCGCCGACGAGGGCTGCGGCGCGCAGCGTCAGCGCGTTGGGCAGGCGATGGACGTCGAGATCGATGACGGCGAGGCGCACGAGCGTCGGCATGACGATGACGGTCGCGACCACGAGACCCGGCCGGGTGGCCCACCACGCCGTCACAACACCGACGAGCAGCAGGGCCGCGAGCGCCGACGCGGCGAGCCATGCCCCGTCCAGGCGACTCAGTGCGGGCTCGCGATAGGTGACGCCGTCACGATGGCCGGCGGCCACGACATCGCGCGCCGCGAGCGGCAACGCCCCGGCGAGAAACAGTGTGACGCCAGCGGCGGCCCAGATCATGCCTCGATCATGTCAGCGCGCGCCCTGCCGGCGGTGGTTCGCGAGTGGTCGATCACGGCGCCGAGAACGCGGGCATCGGACGATCCTGCGAGCGCCGGGCACGGGCTCTCGCCGGTCGACAGACCCGAAGCTCCGCGTCACGACGAGCCCCAGCTTGCTCGCCGCGTTCGTCGCGGTGGTCTGTGCGCCCAGCGCTCCACATCACGAGCCTCAGCACCATGGAGGTGACCGCCGAAGCGCTCGGACCTCCAACTGGTCAGTCCGCCAACGGCTCAGACCTCGAACCCGTCCGACTGGAAGTCGTCGAAACCCTGCCCGGCGAACACGGCGTCGTCCGCCTCGTCCGCCTCGTCAGGAGCATCGGAACCGCCCGAACCGAGCAGCGCTCGCGTCACGTGCTGCGCGTCGTCGAGCATGTCGTCGAGGGCGTGCGTGACGTCGTCGGCCGTGATCGTGGTGCTCTCCGGGCCCGGCTGCAACGCCGTGAGCACGCACCGTCGCACGAGTTCCTTGAGGAACGAGGCCGTGACGCCCTCGGTGCGGCGGCTCACCTCGTCGAGCAGGGCCGGCGTCATCTCGAGGTCGGTGCGCGCCGCGTACAGCTCGAACAGTTTGCGTCGCGCCTGGGCGTCGGGCCGTTCGATCTCGACGGCGACGTCGACGCGCCCGGGCCGTGCGGCGAGCGCGCGTTCGAGCACCTCGGCGCGGTTGGTCGTGAGGATGAACAGCAGGTCGCTGTCGGCGGCGGCGCCGTCCATCGCGTCGAGCAGTTCGAACAGGATCGGATTGTCGCCCTGGTCGAACGAGCGATCCTGGGCGACGAGGTCGACGTCCTCCAGCACGACGACGGCCGGCGCCAACCGGCGGGCGAGATCGGCGGCTGAGGCGATGGCGTGCAGCGCCGCGCCCTGCATGATGAGGCGCGTGTAGCCCTCCATCTGCCCGAGCACGTAGCGAATCGTGTGCGTCTTGCCCGTTCCCGGAGGGCCGTACAGCAGTACACCGCGCTTGAGATGCTGCCCCGCAGCGAGCAACTGCTCACGGTGCTGGGCGACTCCGACGGTGTGCTGCTCGACGCGCTTCAACGTGACCTCGGGCAGGATGAGACGCTCCCGCGGCATCGGCGTGGGGTCGAGGAACTCGAGCGTGATGCCACCCGTCATCGACGTGCGCACCTGCAGCAGACCCCCGCGGTGCACGTCGAGAGCATCACGAAGACTGTCGAGTTCGTCGAGGACGGCCTGCGCCTGCGCGACGGGCAGGCCCGCGATCTCGACGCGCAGTTCGCCGCTCATGTCATCGCTGCGGCCCAGATACACGGCGTAGGAGCCGCGCGCATCGCGCACGAGGAGGAAGACACGCTCGTAGCACGCCAGCGTGCTGCCGTAACCGTCGGGCAGATCCGTCATCGCCGGAGCGACGAGACGGGCCGGTGCGCCGTGGCCGGACATGAGGCTCATGAGATCGGCGCCGCCGTAGTTGCGCGGCACGTACACGCCGCGCACGTCGACGGTGCGCCCCGGGCTCACCGACCAGGTGTTGATCGCGACCTGTAGGTTGACGAGTTCCATCCCCGGCAGGTCACGCCCGATGACGGACTCGGCCGCGCCCTCACCCAGCCAGTCCTCCAGCAGGCGACGAACCTTGTCGCGTTCGTCGTCAGCGTGCTCCCGGACGTTCGCCCATTCCACGAGCGCGCTGATGTCGCTCGCCAACTGCTGCATCCGTGCGTCGTGCTGCGATTCGCTCGTCATGACCGAAGGCTAGTCGGCAGGAGCAGGGTCGGTGGGGGTTGGCGTGGGCTGTGCTTGATGGCTGATGGGCAGGGTGATCTCAGGGGCTGACGAGCGACGGCGCTCTCACGGGCTGACGGCCGCGAGCAACCGCGCACAGACCTCGCGGCCACCGAGGACGCCGGAGGCCGTCGTCACCTGCAGGCCCGGGCACGTCCAGCCCAGGTCGTCGAGTTCGCCGTGACGCGGGCGGATCGGGGCATCGACGGCGAGCAGCAGGTCGGCGTCGAGCAGCGAGTCGCCGGCGGCCGTCGAGAACGTGGCACCCGTGCGGCGCATGACCTCCGCGAGTCCGCGCGACTTGCGCAGCGGCTTCGGCACGACGTAAAGCTTGCGACCCTGCAACGACACGTCCCAGCCGCGCTCGTCGGCCCAGGCCGACAGGTCGCGCACGACCGACGCCGGCAACTCGGCGCGTTCGACGACGAGATAGGCGAACATGCCCTCGGCGTCGCGCAGCTTGCGCAGCCACCCCGGGTCCGCGATGGCGTCGAGATGCTCTCGAATCTCGGCCAGGGGGGCGCACGAGCCGTCGAGTTCGGCGACGACGTCGCAGTGGTAGTCCTCGTCGCTCACACCGTCGACGAGCAGGTGCGCGCCGTTGGTCGTGATCGCGAAGTGCGGGTCGATGGGCAACCGGATGCGTCCGTACTGCGCGCGGGTGCGTGTGGTGGCCGGCACGACGTGCGCGACGTGATGCATCTCCTGCACGAGCGCCACGGCGTCGACCGTCAGATACGACAGCGGCAGCTTGTCGTACACCTCCGCGACGAGCAGGACGGGCGCATCCGCGTCGTCGCCGGCGAGCGCCAGGGCCTTCGCCGAGTAGATGAGCGTGCGGTCGAGATCGCAGGCGATGACGCTGCGCTCGCCGGGGTTGGCGCGCCTGCGTCCCGGGGCCGCGTCGGCGTCGCGGGTGGCGTCGACCGTCTTTGTGACACGGGGGCCAGCGTCGCGGGGGCTGGTGCCGTCGGAGGTGACGCCGGTGCGCCCGCCCGCGGCAACCTCGACGTTCGCGAATCCCCTGACGTACGAGGCGAGTTCGTCCGTCATCGGCACGCTCACCGGATGCGTCGTCATGCGCGCTCCCCCGCCCCGGTGAGGTCCGTTGCGGCCCGGGCGGCCGTGCCGTCGTCGCCCGTCGCGCCGCGCGTGAAGCGCGGGTGGATGAGGCCGACGCAGCTGTAGTCGAGGCCGGGATACTCCTCGACCGGCACGCCACGCGCCGCGGCGAGCGCCTCGATGTGGCGCAGATCCTCGCCGAAGCCGGGCGCGACGAGGATCTTCCAGGGCACCCGGCGCAGCAACACGCGGGTCGTTTCGCCGACGCCCGGTTTGACGAGGTTGACGCTGCCGATGCCGAACTCCTCGGCGAGCTTCTCGACGGTGGCCCACCCCGTCCACCGGGGTGGCTCCGCCGCGCATCGCGCCTGCGCCTCGGCGCGGATGTCGTCGGCGTCCGCGGCCGGCGGGAATGCTCCCGTGACGGCGTCGACGAAGAGTCCCGACACGTCGTGCGGCGCGAGTTCGGCGTAGAACTTGGCCCCATGGAACTGGCCGGGCCCGATCAGAGCGTCGTTGAGCACGGTGCGTGACACGAGACCGGAGACGGTCGAGTTGAGGCAGGCGGAGGGGATGAGGAAGTCATCACGCGTGCCCCACATCGTCGTGCACGACCCGGTGTCGGCGAGCACGGCGAGCGTCGGATCCAACTGCACCCCCGTGGCTTGCTCGTACTCGGCGAGCGCCGCGACGAGTTCGCGGCTGATCGCGCCCTTGCCCGTCCAGCCGTCGACGAACAGCACCGAAGACGCATCGTGCCGCGCCACGATGTGATCGAGCGCCACCGTGTCGATGCCGCGCCCGCGCACGATCGAGACGGCATAGTGCGACACGTCGAGCCCGCGCGCCTGACGGGCCCAACGCTTCATGAGCACCCCCACGGGAGTGCCGGCCCGGGCGAGGGAGACGAGGACGAGGTCATCGCCGCGCTCTGCGAGCGCGAGCTCGGTGACGGCGGCGACCGCAGCAGCCACCCGGGCCTTCGACATCTCCAGCGCATCACGGAACAGCTGTCCGTAGGCCGCGTCCGGTTGGTACTCGACGGGCAGGCTCTCGGCATAGTGCGCGCCGCCGGACTGGATGGCTTCCTCGCGTTCCTCGGTCGGCGCCTCGAGCGTGACGCCGGACAGATCTTCGAGCAGCCACGTCACCTCCTCGGGCGCGTACGAACCAAACGTCGGGCCGACGAGTTCGCGCGCCGGGGCCGTCGCCGGTTCGGGCAGCCGCGCGACGACGACGCAGTCCGTACTGGCCGCGAGCGCCTCGATGACGCCATCCGGGGCGTGCAGCTGCGGCATCAGGCTCGGCGGGTCGACGCACAGGACGATCGCCCGCCACGGTGTTTCACGTGAAACGTTGTACGTGAAACGCGGGCCGTCACCGTCGGCCGGGTCATCGAAGGCCGGGAACGTCAGCGCGTTGCGGATGGCATAACCGGGGTCGTCCACGGCGAGTACGGGCGAGCGGGTGGTCGTCGAGAACCGCGTGGCGACACCGCGTTCGCGCAGCGCGCATGCCAGACGCAGCGGCGCGTCCATCAGCTCTTCGGTGCCGAGGACGAGCACCTCACCATCGCCGTAGGGCAGAGCCTGTGCGACGACGGTCGCCGCCTCCGGAAGCGTCGCGGTCAGGGGGGCGAGCTGCGCAGGCGTCACCCCGTGACGCCCCGTCAACGGGGTGCGGGGCGGCCACGGCACGTCGACCTCGGTGATGGTTCCCCGGGCAGCATTCGGTGCGGCCGTCGAGACATGGGCGCGCCCCGATGCCCACGCAGCCTTCGACTCGGGCCCCTGCTCCGGGCCGGCATCTCTCAGGACGCTCGCGCGCGACTCCACCTGCTCGACGAGCCGCTGCCCGCGCTCGAGCACGTCGCTCGGCAGGTCGAGGTGACCGGCCGCGAGCGAGACGACGTCGATCTGCACGCCGAGCTCAGCGGCGCGGGTGGCCATCGCCGCGCGATCCTTCGCGTTGCGCATGTCGACGAGCGTCGCGATGACGTAGCGCACGCGCGGCAGGCTCTCGTGCAGCGCGGCGATGGTGTTGAGCACCGTGCGGCCCGTCGACAGTTCGTCGTCGACGAGGACGAGCGGCACGACGCGCCCAGCAGAACGCCGCGCGAAGAAGCCGTCGTCCGAAGGCAGGACGAGGTGGCTGGTGGCGTGCGAGTGCTCCTCCTCGAAGGCGCCGACGGGCGTGAACCCGGCGACGGGGCGTCGCGTCGAATGGATCGCCGGCGCCCGCAGCGCATCCGCGACGCACTGGCCGAGCGCCGTCGCCGTCTCGGCGAACCCCATGACGACGCATGCAGGTGAGTGCTGCAGATCGACGAACGAGTCGACGGCGCAAGTGAATTCATCGACCACCCGCGCGTCGTCAGGAGCCCGGTGAGCCTCGTGCAGCGCCTGTCCTACGCGTGCGAGAGCACCATCGACGACGTCAAGGCCCTGCGCACCCGAGTCGTCGCTTCCCGCGTCACTGCTACCAACCGCCGCTCCTGCGTCGAGAACCCGACGCACCAGCTCGCCGAGCGCCCGGCCACTGCCGCGCACGATCTGCGGGTCGACGGGCACGTGCTTGCCGAGGACGTTCGAGACGAGCAAGTGTGCGCGACGAGGGTTGCGTCGCACCGCGAGCCCGACGAGGTCGTGCAGATCGAGCCCCGGCAGCGCCTGCGTCGTGCGCAGGTCGGCACCGAGGCGTTCGGCGACCCACTCGCCCGGCCACGTCGTCGTCATGGGGTGCTCCTTCGTCATGCCTGCTCACCGGCTGGGTTGCCCGCGCCACGACCCGCGAGGGCCTCGACGTGCGCGAGGAGGAAGTCGACCATGCCCAGACCGGGCCGCGCGACACCGAACAGTTCGGCGCGCGTCATCGTGCGCTCCCCCCACCCCCGATGCGGGCCGGCTTCGTTCATCTTGTTGCCGGCGCTGGAGGCCTGCACCCCACCACCGCTCGCATGCTTGGCGAGGATGTCGACGGCGTCGGCGTGCTCCTCGCTGGAGACGACGCTCAGCGCGTGCACGATGCCGACGTGCTGGGGGTGGATGATCGTCTTGCCCGTGAGCCCGTTCGCCCGATCCAGTGCGAGTTCGCGTACGAGGCCGTCGAGGTTCTCCTCGAGCAACTCCTCACGGATGTCGTCATGCTCGAGCGCACGGAACGGGGTCTCGCGCAGCTGCGGTTTGAACAGGCGGCGCGAGTTGGCGAAGTACTCCCAGACGGGCCCGGAGATCGGAAAGCCGGTGCCGTCGGTGCGGCCGAACACGTTGACGATGTCGTACACCACGTCCGCGACGGGCCCGATGTTGTAGATCGTCAGCTCGCGCGGGCGACGCAGCCCGAGCGCGGCGCCCAGGTCGGTACCACCGATGCGCACGCAGGCGACGACGTCGCGATGGGGTGCGAGCAGCGTCGAGACAGCCGACAGCAGGCCGCCGCGCGTCTCCCGATGAAGCAGGCCGGGCGTCTCGACGACGGGCATCGCGAGCAGGCGATACCCCGCGAGCGCGCTCGCCTCCGCGAGAGCGTCGAAGTAGGCCGGCGCGTTCGCGCCTGTGAACTTCGGCATGACGAAACCCGCCAACACCGCTGAACTCCAGGTTGATTCGCCGCCTGGCCCCTCGTTCACGAGGGTGGCGAGGTCGCGCAACTGCTGCGGCGTGCGCACCCGGACGAAGATCAGCGGCAGCGCCGCGGCGACGTCGTCAGGCGTCGGAAACCGCGCCGCGAGCGCCGCGAGGTGCGTGACGATGTTGGCCTGCGCTGCCGGCACCTCGCTCTCGGAGATCGAATCCTCGAGGCACCACACGGTGCTGACGAGACCACGCGCGTGATGCGTGACGACGTCATCGGCGAGCTGCGGGCGCGTACCGGGCATGTAGAGGCTCGCCCCGAGACCCGAACCGACGTGCTGCGCGTCATCACGCGCCGAGAAAGAACGAGGCGGGCTCGCGAAGATGGCCTCGCGGGTCGATTCGTCGAGATGGGAATAGTGCTGCACCGCATGCCCTCCCTGATGTCGGTGTGCCTGCGCCCAAGTCTGCCCCGTCGACGCCCGTCATCCGCCAACGGGACGCCACGGCATGTGAGGATCGAGACATGACCCAGCTCACCAAGGGCGCCAACGTCGCCGTCCCCAGCGATGCCGTCAACATCGTCGTCACCTGGACGGCGGCACCCCAGGCGCCGACCGTCGACCTGTCCACCCTGCTCGTCACCGCCACCGGCAAGGTCCGTGACGACTCGGACTTCGTGTTCTACAACGCCCCGCAGCACGCGTCGGGCGCCGTGCGTCTCGGCCCCTCCTCGCCCGGATCCGCGTCTGTCGAAGCCCATCTCACGGGCGTCGAGGACGTCGTCGAACGTATCGTCGTCGTCCTCAGCGCTGACGGCGGCCCGTTCTCGCAGGTGCCCGGCCTCACCGTGCGCGTCGACGATGCGACGAGCGGCCAGGTCGTCGCCCAGTTCGGCGACATGGGCGCGACGAGCGAGACCGCCCTCGTCGCCGGCGAACTGTACCGACGCGCCGGCGCCTGGAAGTTCCGCGCCGTCGGCCAGGGCTGGGATTCCGGCCTGGCCGGCCTCGCCACCGACTTCGGCATCAGCGTCGACAACGCCCCCGAACAGCCCTCGTCGTCAACGGCGCCGGCTGCCACCCCTGCGTCGGCTCCTGCCCCGGCACCGGCGGCACTCCGGCCTGCCGAGCCCTCGCCGGGCGAGCAGCCAGGCAGCGACACGAGCCAGCCGTACGCGGCGCCGGTGTCCCCGACGCCCGCGCCGCTACAGCCTCCACAGCAGCCGTCGGCACCGCAGCAGGCCCCCCTGCAGCCGCCCCACCAGCCCCAAGCTCCGCTTCAGGCCCCGCTTCCACAGCAGGCGCCGCTGCAGCCACCCCACCAGCCGCAGGCCCCGCAGTACGAACCCCTGCAGCCTCCACACCACCAGCAGGCTCCCCAGCAGGTGCCCTCGCCGCAGATGGCACCGCCTCCTCAGATGGCGCCGCCTCAGATGCCCCTGGCCGCGCCGGCCACTCAGGCCGCGCCGTCGGTCGTCAACCTCGACAAGGGCCATGTGAGCCTGCGCAAGGGTGATCGCGTCAGCCTGACGAAGACGGGCGCGCCGCCGATGAGTCGCGTGTTCATGGGTCTCGGGTGGGATCCGGCGAAGCGCGGACGCAACATCGACCTCGATGCGTCCGTCATCGCCTTCGACGCGAACGGGCGTGAGCTGGAGATCGTCTGGTTCATGCACAAGAAGGAGTTCGGCGGCGCGATCGTGCATCTCGGTGACAACCTCACCGGCAAGGGCGACGGTGACGACGAGGTCATCACGCTCGACCTGACGGCGATTCCGCCCACCGTCGTGCACCTGGCGTTCACGATCAACAGCTACTCGGGGCAGAAGTTCACGGACGTGCGCAACGCCTACGCCCGTCTCGTCGATGCGCAGTCGGGTGCCGAACTCGTGCGGTTCTCGCTCAGCGAGTCGGATCGCGCGACGGGTGTCGTCATCGCAGCGCTGAGCCGCACTCCGCAGGGCACGTGGGACATGCGCGCCATCGGCCAGTTCGCCAACGGCCGCACCGTCAAGAAGCTCGTCAAGCCGGCCGTGCAGATGCTCGGGCTGTGACGACACACGTGTGAGGGGTGAGGGCCCGAAAGCCCTCACCCCTCACACGTCGCAGGAACTGCTCAGCCGACGTTGACGCCGAAGTCGCGCGCGATGCCCGCGAGACCGTCGGCGTAGCCCTGACCGACGGCGCGGAACTTCCACTCGCCGTTGTTGCGGTAGACCTCGCCGAAGATCATCGCCGTCTCGGTCGAGGCATCTTCCGTCAGGTCATAGCGCGCGAGCTCGGCGCCGTCAGCACGGTTGACGACGCGGATGAACGCGTTCGCCACCTGCCCGAAGCTCTGCCCGCGCTGCGGCGCCTCGTAGATCGACACCGCGACGACGACGCGCTCGACGTTCTGCGAGAGCGTCGACAGGTCGACGTTGATCGACTCGTCGTCGCCCTCACCCTCACCGGTGAGGTTGTCACCGGTGTGCTCGACGGCGCCGTCAGGGCTGCGGAGGTTGTTGAAGAAGACGAAGTGCTGGTCGTCGATGACGCGGCCGTCAGCACCGAGCAGCAGCGCCGAGGCGTCGAGGTCGAAGTCGGCGCCGGTCGTGGTGCGCACGTCCCAGCCGAGGCCGACCGTGATGGCCTGCAGGGACGGGGCCATCTTCGTCAGGGAGACATTGCCACCCTTGGAGAGCGAAACACCCATGAGATTTCTCCTCGTTCGATGTGAGTCGTACGGATCGTGCGTCGAGATCGAGCCGGACGCGACGCGTCAGCCGACGTTGACGCCGAAGTCGCGCGCGATGCCCGCAAGGCCGTTCGAGTACCCCTGGCCGACGGCACGGAACTTCCACTCGTCGTTGTTGCGGTAGACCTCACCGAAGATCATCGCCGTCTCGGTCGAGGCGTCCTCCGTCAGGTCGTAGCGCGCGAGCTCCGAGCCGCCAGCCGCGTTCATCACACGCATGAACGCGTTGCGCACCTGCCCGAAGGTCTGCTGGCGCGTCCCCGCATCGTAGATCGACACCGCGACGACGACCCGGTCGGCCTGCGGCGGCAGGCCCGACAGGCCGATCTTGATCTGCTCGTCGTCGCCCTCGCCCTCACCGGTGAGGTTGTCACCGGTGTGCTGGACGGTGCCGTCCGGGCTCGCGAGGTTGCCGTAGAAGACGAAGAACCCGTCGTCGATGACCTTGCCCGACGCGTCAACGATGATCGCCGAACCGTCGAGGTCGAATTCCGTGCCCGTCGTCGTCCGCGCGTCCCATCCGAGACCCACGACGACGTCGGTGAGACCGGCGGGCCCGGCCTCCTTGGTGAGTGAGACGTTTCCGCCCTTGGCGAGGCTGACAGCCATGACTGCTCCTTGATCACCTGATGCTCCGGTGGCCGTGACCAGCGTGACGCAGGTCTCGGCCCTTGCTCGTGACACTACCAACGCACGAGACGCTGCGAAGGTTGCAGCAGTACGCTCTGTGCGAACACTCGAACGCACCGACGAAGCCAGGGGAGGCAGTGACGATGGGCTTGTTCGATCGGCTCGGCGAGCGCGCAGCGTCTTCAGCAGCCCCAGCGGCCCCATCCGCCCCCGAGCCCGGCTCGGTGGAGGCGATCGCCGCCGGCAACGTCACGCTGCTGCAGTTCCTGCGCCGCGAATCCGGCCGGATCCCCAACCGCGCCTACATCCTCGCGCGCACCATCGCCCAGCACCTCGACGACGTCGTCGCGGACCCGTCGGCTCACCTGCTCGACGTCGGCTCCCGCATCACCCTCGAACGCATGGCGACGACCCACCTGCCCGACACGATCAACGCCTACCTCGCAGCCCGCACCATGCCCGACGCCGACGAACTCCTCGTCGAACAGCTCGCGACGCTCGAGGTCGCCGCGTCCAAGGCCGCCGCGCGCTCCATCGAAGCGGCGCGCGACGCGTTCCTCATCCAGGGCAGCTTCCTCGAGGACAAGTACGGTTCGTTCCATGTCTGATCTCGTCCCCGGCGCCAACGTCTCACTGCGCGAGGTCCCCGGCCTGCGCCTGCTGCGCATCAGCCTCGAATGGGACGCCGGACGCGAGAACGTCCTCGACGAACGTCTCGGCGTCGCCGCGCTCCCCCTCGTCGACGAGAAACTGCCCGGACGCAGCCACGTCGTGTTCGGCAACCAACCCACCTCACCCGAGCAGTCGACCCGCCTCGGCGCCTCGAACGGCGTCGTCGAGATCGACCTCGACGCCGTCCCCGCCGACGTCGGGCGCGTCGCCGTCATCGTCTTCATCCACCCGCGCCCCGGCGCCGCGCGCCGCTCCCTGTCGCAGCTGCGCTCGCTGCGCGCCGTCGTCACCGACGCGGAGAAGGGCACGCCCATCACCCGCTCCGTCGACCTCGCCAAGAGCGCCGGCAACGTCACCGCGCTCATCGCCGTCGAGGTGTACCGCCGCGGCAGTGAGTGGAAGGTCAAGGTCAACGGCCAGGGCTTCGACGGAGGACTCGACGCGGGCCTCGCGCAGTTCGGCCTGCCGGCATGAGTGACGGCTTCCTGCGTCCGCCCTCGGCGGGCGGCCCGGGCACGCCGGACGGCCCGACGCTCGCGCCGCCCGGGACCTCCGCGCCCCCATCGACCCCGGGCCCATCGACCCCGGGCCCGGCTTCCGCGGCGGGGCAGGCGCAGCCCGCCGCCTCGCCGAGCGCGTCCTCGCCGACGACGAGTGGCCCGCGTCCTTGGCTGTGGGTCCACACCGCGCGACCCAACCCTCTCGAGGCGCCGTCCGCGACGCCGGTGAGCACTGCGGCAACACCGGCCACGACGGGCGCCCCTGCCGTCACCCCGCCGGCGGCGGGCCACCGTTCCACGTCGGCCGGCACCCCGCCCGGGCCTGCCGGCGCCTCCCGCACGCCGGCGTCGTTTCCGCCCGCGCGCGTGTGCCACGACGCACCTCGCGGCCTCGAGATGACAGGCGGGACGACGACGCAGCTCGACGGCGCGATCACCCTCGACCGTCTCGCCTCCGGTTACGGTGCCCTGACGATCTCGTGGTCGCACACCGGCGAGGGCCGCGATCTTCTCGCACTCGTCGACGGCTCCACCGTCGACCCGCGCGGCGACGAGTTCGTCATCGACCTGCTCCCCGGCCTCGACCGCATCCTCATCTGCACGGGCACCGCGCGCGGCGTCGAGCTGCCCGCGTCGAGCATCATCGTGGCGAACGGTTCGACGCGCGTCGAGTGCCGACTGCCCGCAGGCACGAGTTACGGCGTCTGGCCCCGCCTCAGCCTCGTCGGGGTCGACGAGTTCGTCGTCCTGCTCGACGAGCACGACCCCAGCTCCGGCGACCTCGGGCCCGTGGCCGCTGCCTACGGCCACGATGCGGCGACGTTCGTGCGCGCGGGACGCTGACGGCCACCCGTCCTCATCAGGACGAGTGGCCGCGCGCTGTTCGTGAGGGCTCAGCCGCCCAGGTGCTCGACCTGACCGCCGGCCGCCTCGATGCGCTTGTTGCGCACCAGAGAGCTGAGGTAGGCAGCGCCGATGAAGCCGACACCGATGAGCCCGGTGACGACCTCCGGCACCTCGTGCTTGATGCTGATGAGCAGGATCGCGGCCAGCGCTCCGATGGCCCACATCGCGCCGTGCTCGAGGTAGGCGTAATCGTCGAGCGTGCCCTGACGCACGAGGTACACCGTCAGCGACCGGATCCACATCGCCCCGACGCCGAGGCCGAGCGCGATGATGAAGATGTCCTGGCTGATGGCGAACGCGCCGATGACACCGTCGAACGAGAACGACGCGTCGAGCACCTCGAGGTACATGAACAGGAAGAACGCCGCCTTGCCCGCCGTGGTGCCAACACCCTTCGACGCGGGTGCCTGCGCCGCAGTGTCGCCGGCCTTCGTGGCGACGCTGCGCTCAGCGTCGTCATCGCCTGCCGCAGCGTCGTCGTCATCCTCGCCCTGGCTCTCGAACAGGTCACCGAGACCGCCGACGAGCAGGTACGTCATGAGGCCGAGGATGCCGGAGAACAGGACGGTGCCGGGCTCCTTCGCGAGCGTCTGCGACACGACGGCGAGCACGAGCAGCGCGACGACGACGGAGAGCTGATCGAGCTTGCCGATCTTGGCGAGGGGACGCTCGATGGGGCGCAGCCACTGCAGGTCGCGCTTCTCGAAGACGAAGTCGAGGAACAGCATCAGCAGGAACATGCCGCCGAACGCGGCGATGCTCGGGTGCGCATCGTGGAGCATGTGCGCGTATGTGCCGGGGGTCTCCTGGTCGCCGCCCTTGATGGCCAGGTCGATGGCCTCCATCGGCCCGACGTGACCCGTCAGGCACACGATGAGCAGGGGGAAGACCAGGCGCATGCCGAAGACGGCGATGAGGATGCCGACCGTCAGGAAGATTTTCTGCCAGAAGGCGTTCATCCGTTTGAGGATGGTCGCGTTGACGACGGCATTGTCGAAGCTCAGGGAGACCTCGAGCACGATGAGGATGGCGACGATGGCGAGGCCGGAGGGCCCACCGATCAGGAAGCCGCCGACCAGGCCGGCGATCGTGATGGCGGCGGACCATCCGAACGTCTTGAGGAGCATGAGGATCCGTTTCCGAAGGGGACGCGCCCGGCGACATCGGCACGGGCTGCGGGGTCATCGCTCAGCCTAGCCGCGCAGCGACGGGGAACGTCCGCGGCACGACGGAGCACCACCGTGTTTCACGTGAAACTTGGCGCCGCAGAGCCGGACGGGGAACGTTCCCCGGGCCTCAGCGCGTTGTCACCGGCGTGGACTAGGCTCGACGCAACCGAGATGTCTTGGCCGCGTGACCAAGGAGGAGCACGATGACGAACCCTGAACCCCAGCCCATGCTCGCCCCGCCGAAACCGGTCGACGTGGTCGAGCCCGAGAAGGCTGCGGCGATGGTGCCGATCGACGAGCAGCACAAGCAGCTCGCCGTCACGGAGGCGACGCAGACCGTCGCGAGGTTCGAGGAGATCGACCCCAACGACCCGGCGTTCCGCGCGCGGCTCAAGGAGATCACCAACATGGGCCGCGAGGAGTCCATGAAGGCTGCGCAGGTGAGCAACTCGATCCTGCAGCGCCCCTCCCTCGCCGGCAAGGACAGCGCCCAGAACAAGGTCGGCAACACCCTCGCCGAGCTGCGTCAGACGGTCACCGACCTCGACCCGCACCGCGCCGACCTCAAGGGTGCGAAGAAGCTGCTCAAGTGGATGCCGGGCGGCGACAAGGTCGACCGCTACTTCATGAAGTACCAGTCGAGCCAGACCCACCTCAACGCCATCATCGCCGCGCTCGAATCGGGCCAGGACGACCTGCGCAAGGACAACGCCGGCATCCAGCTCGAGCAGACGCGCCTGTGGGAGTCGCTCATCCGCCTGCGCGACCTCGACGAGAAGATGACGCAGCTCGACGCCGCCATCGAGCAGCGCGTCGCCGAGCTCGGCGCCCGCGGTGAGACGGAGAAGGCCGACGCGATGAAGTCGCAGGTGCTCTTCACCGTCCGTCAGCGCCGTCAGGACCTCGCGACGGAGATCGCCGTCGCCACGCAGGGCTACATGTCGCTCGGGCTCGTCCTGCAGAACAACGACCAGCTCATCACGGCCGTCGACCGTGCCAAGTCGACGACAGTCGCCGCGCTCTACACGGCCGTCATCGTCTCCGAGGCGCTGGCGCGTCAGAAGCTCGTGCTCGACCAGATCAACGCCCTGCGCTCGACCACGTCGAACATGATCGAGTCGACGTCGCAGCAGCTGCGTCAGCAGGGCGCCGAGATCAACGCGAAGTCGACCGAGTCGCTCGTCGAGGTGCAGAAGCTCGAGAACGCGTTCACCAACGTCTTCGCGACGATGGACGCGATCGACTCCTACCGCAGCGCCGCGACGGACTCGATGGCCGCGACCATCACGTCCCTGCAGACGCAGATCAAGCGTGCCGAGCCGTACATGGAGCGCGCCCGCAAGCAGCAGCTCGAGAGCAACGAGAACATGCGCGGCCAGCTGCCCGGCGGGCCCGCCTGAGCCTCGTGACGCACCGCTTCGCAGGAAGGATCTGACGTGGGGTGGTTCTCGCGCGACGACGCGCGCCAGCAGCAGCCCAGCGGGCCGACTCCGGGCACCGTCGAAGCCGTCGAGGCGGCGCTGCACCCGTACGTGCGGTGGCTGCGTTCCCTCGGCGCGCAGGTGCCCGGGCGAGCGATGGTGCTGTGCCGTCTCATCGGAGACCACCTCGAGGACGTCGTCGCCGACCCGTCGGCGCGCCTGCTCGACGTGCAGACCCTCGTGACGCTGGAGCGCACCGCGAGCGCCCACGTGCCCGACACGATCAACGCCTACCTCGCGGCGCGCGGCGTCGCCGGGGCGCAGGACATGCTGATCCAGCAGCTCACGACGATCGAGCACGTCGCCTCGTCCGCGGCGCGCCGTTCGATCGACAACGCCCGCGACGCCCTGGAGATCCAGGGCGCGTTCTTGGAGGAGAAGTTCGGCCATGGCTGACGAATCCCGCGCGCCCGGCACCGGCGCCTCACTCGACGGCGTCCGCATCGTCTCGCTCGACGTGCGCTGGAACACCGGCGCGCAGACCGCGCTGGGCGACCGCCTCGGCATCGCCGCGATGCCGCTCGTGCGCGACCGCGTCGAGAGCCGCGAGCACGTCGTGCACTCCAACCAGCCGGCCACCCCCGACGAGACGACGCGCCTCGGTATCTCCGACGGCGTCGTCGAGGTCGACCTCGCGGCAGCCCCCACGGACGTCGAGCGCATCGTCGTCCTCGCGTTCGTTCAGCCGCGCGCCAACGCCCCGAAGCGCACCCTCGACGAGGTGAGCAGCCTCGACGTCAGCGTGCGTGACGACGCCACGGGTCGCGAGATCACGCGCTCGGGCAACCTCGCGTCAGCGGCGGGGCCTGTGTCGGCGCTCGTCGTCGCGGAGGTCGTGCGAGGGGATGCCGGGTGGCGTGTCGAGTTCACCGGCCGCGGCTACGACGCCGGCCTCGACGCCGCGATGCAGCAGGCCGGGAGCCGGCTGTGACGCTGCAGCCACCGCCCGGTTACGGCTCCGGGCAGGGGGATTCGTCGCCCACTCCATCGTCGGGGGGCGCTTTCTCACTTCCCGGAGGCACCGATGGCTACGCGCAGGATCAGCCAGGCCGGGTGCAGCCCCCGACGCCGGCGCCGCTGCCTGCGGACGCACCGGAGGATGCGCCGTCCGAGCGCGGTGTGCCGGATTCGCAGCTCGGCAACCCCGATGGTGCCTGGCTGCGCGTTCTCGCGCGGCAGACGAGCCCGTCGGTGACGGACATGGCCCCGTCCGCGGGCGAGCAGGGCGTCGCGGTGGGGCAAGGCGGCGAAGCGCCCGCTCCGAGCGGGCGGGTCGAGGTCGTGCCGGCACGTCGACGCCCGTCTCCGCCGCCGCTGGGCGTCAGCGTCGTCGGGGGGCGCACGGTGAAGCTGCACCGCGTCGCCGCGCTCGACCGGCTTGCCTCGGGCGTCGGCTACCTGACGGTCGAATGGCTCGTGCGTCGGCGTGGTCTCGACCTGCTCGCGCTGCAGGACGGCTCGAGCGTCACCCCACGCGGCAACACGCTGACGGTCGACATGACGCAGCCGATGAACCGCGTGCTCATCGCCACGGGGACCCAGGGCACCATGCCGCTGCCGCCGTCGGAGATGCGGGTGAGCAACGGTTCGACGCAGGTCATCGTCCCGATCGATGGGGGCACGAGCCTCGGCGTCTGGCCACGCCTGACACTGACGCGCGTCGACGAGTTCGTCGTCATCCGCCACGAGCACGACCCGCTGTCCGGTGTGCTCGGGGCCGTCGCGTCGGCGTACGGCTACGACGAGCGATCGTTCGCCATCACGCACACGCACCTGTTGGGCTGACGTCCGCCGCGCTCGCCTGGAGGCCGCGTCGCCGGCCCACGCGCACCTTCCACGGCTGAGGGCCGAAACCCTGCAATGCAGAGTTTCGGCCCTCAACTCGTCTCTGAGAGCTGCGATCCCGCAGCGCGCGGTCTCGGCTCCGAAGGAATCACTCGACGTCGATCGGTGACGCGGCCACCTTCGGCGCGTCGTCGTGGCGCAATTCGTGCTCGAGCGCCTCGAGTTCGCTCACGCCGGCCATCTGCGCCGTCAGCTCGTCGAGGCCGATCTCGCTCTTCGACGCATCGAGCGTCACGCGGCCGAGCTTCAGGACGACGAAGTGGTCGCCGACCAGGTAGGCGTGGTGCGGGTTGTGCGTGATGAGCACGACGCCGAGGCCGGCGTCACGCGCCGCCATGATGTATTTCAGAACGACGCCGGATTGCTTGACGCCGAGCGCGGCCGTCGGCTCGTCGAGGATGATGACCTTGGCGCCGAAGTAGATGGCTCGGGCGATGGCGAGACACTGCTTCTGCCCGCCCGAGAGGCCACCAACGGGACGGTCGAGGTCGGGCACCGCGATGCCCATCTTCGTCAGTTCCTCGTCGCAGACGGCCTTCATGCGCTTGATGTCGAGCGCTCCGAACGGGCCCTTCGTCAACTCGTTGCCGAGGAAGAAGTTGCGCCACACCGACTGCAGCGGCGCGAGCGCGAGATCCTGGTAAACCGTCGCGATACCGGACGAGAGCGACTGGCGCGGTGACGAGAAGTGGCGCACCTCGCCGTCGACGACCATCTCGCCGCTCGTGTAGTCGTGCAGGCCCGACATGATCTTGATGAGCGTCGACTTGCCGGCACCGTTGTCACCGAGCACGCACGTCACCTCGCCGGGTCGGACGGTGAGGTCGACGCCACGCAGGGCGTCGACGTTGCCGTAGGCCTTGCCGACGTCGACGAGCTGGACGATGGCGGTGTCATCGTGGGAGTTCACGCCGGTGGCGCCCCTCGTCTCGCCCGCGCTGTCCGTGCCCGAGGAGGCCGTTTCACGTGAAACATCAACCGCGGGGGACGCGGTGCGTTCAGCCGACGCTGTTCGGGTCTCTTCGGCCGCCTCGCGTCGGGGGGCAGCGTCATCCGGCATCACCGACTGCGTCGCGCCAGCAGTGTCACCCGTGCCCGGCCTTCCCGTTGCGCCCGGGCGGCGGCGGCCGTCGTCACCGGTCTTGATGCGGATCATCGGGCGTCCGCCTTTCGCTTGACGTAGGTGTTGAGGAGCACGGCGGCGAGCAGCATGACGCCGAGGAACGTCTTGAACCAGTCGGGGTTCCAGCCGGCGTAGTTGATGCCGAGCTGCGTCATGCCGAACATGAGCGCACCGAAGCTCGCACCGACCGCGGAGCCGTAGCCGCCCGTCAGCAGACAGCCACCGACGACAGCCGCGATGATGTAGATGAACTCGTTGCCGATGCCCTCACCGGACTGCACCTGGTTGAACGCGAACAGCAGGTGCATGCCCGACAGCCAGGCGCAGAACCCGACGAACATGTAGAGCCCGACGCGCACCTTCCACACGGGCACACCGACGGCGCGGGCCGCTTTCTCGTCGTCGCCGATGGCGAAGATCCAGTTGCCGACCTTGGTGCGCAGCAGCACGAAGGCGGCGATGATCGTCAGGACGATCCAGAACAGCACCGGGATCTTGAGGTTGACCGGCCCGATCTTCATCGAGGCCGCGAAGAATGCGTGCGCGGAGTCGAAACCGGCCATGTCGGAGATGTCGTTGCTCGCGACGCCACCCGTGACGGAGCGCGTCACGCCGAGGTTGACGCCCTGCAGGACGAAGAACGTCGCGAGCGTGATGAGGAAGCTCGGCAAACCGCTGCGGTTGAGCATGAACCCGTTGAGCGCACCGATGGCGAGCGCGATGAGCAGGCTCAACCCGACTGCGGCCCACACGTGGAAGTTGAAGTACCAGGCGAGCAGCGACGCCGACAGCCCCGCCGTCGTCACCGCGACACCGGCCGACAGGTCGAACTCGCCCGCCACCATGAGCAGCGCGACGGGCACGGCCATGATGCCGATCGTCGCGGACTGATAGAGGATCGTGCCGGTGTTTGCCATGTGACGGAACGGCTCGGCGACGAGGAGGAAGAACACGGCGATCGCGAGAACCCCGAACAGGGCACCGATCTCGGGGCGTGACAGGTAGCGCGCGAGGACGTTGCGGTTGCGGACGCGGTCGTCCGCTGAGCTGGCGGGCGCGGGCGTCGCCGGTGACGAACTCGGCTCGCTCGACGTGGCAGGAGTCGACACGCGAGGCTCCCTTTCGAGTGTGCGGGCAGGCGAAGGGGTACCTTCACCGTCCTTCATGGTAGAGGACAGGTGTATCGAACCGATACATTTCCCGACCGCGCCGCGCGGCGCTCGCTCACTGAAGGACGACGAGGACGTCGCCCTCCTGCACGACGTCACCGGGCTGGACGCGGATCTCGACGACGGTGCCCGGCTCCTCGGGGACGACGGGGATCTCCATCTTCATCGACTCGAGCAGGACGAGTTCGTCACCGGCCTCGACGCGCTGGCCGACGCTCACCGCGATGGAGTGGACGTTCGCGACGAGGTCGGATGCGATGTGTTGTGTGCCCATGCCAGCATCGTGGCAGAGGCGCGCTGTTACCCGCGCGTTCGCGGCGTCAAGCCGACGAGGCCGTTCGTCGAACCCGTGACGTGATGGGTGAGAGCGCGGTGACGGCGCGTCAGCGAACTCGCCGACGGCTGCACCTGCGACGTGCCTGCTGCCGCGCTCGACGGCGACGTCGCCTGCTGCGACGTCGAACCCGCCGAGGCCGCGAACATGGGGAACGTCTTGCCCATCCAGGTGAACACGTCGGGGAACGTCGTCTCCCACACGCCGACGCGGTGACCGGCGTGCGGCAGGTCGACCTGCGTGACGTCATACGCCGTCGCCGCCTTGATGAACGCCTCGCTCGAGGCGCCCGACAGCTTGTCCGCGCCCGAGACGAGCACCCACAGCGACTGCGGGTGCGGGTTCTTCTTGACCTGCTCGATGAGGTTGTAACGCTCGGGGACCTTGCCGTTGAACGGGTTCCACGTGTCGAACTGCGGCGAATAGTACCCACCGAGGCTCGCGCCACCCGCGTAACGGTCGGGGTGCAGGATCGTCGCCATCGACGAGCACCAACCGCCGGCCGAGACACCGATCGTCGTCCACGCCTCGCGGCTGGCCTGTGCACGGAAGTTCTGCGTGATGTAGTCGGGCACCATCGACGTCAGCCACGTCTCCATGTTGAGGCCACCGCCGTCGACGCACTCGGTGTCGATACCGGCCGGCATCTCCTGCGGCACGATGATGATGGCGTCACGCATCGCGCCGCGACTCACCGCGTCACGCAGCGAGGCGTCGAGGTGGAAGACGCGCTGGTAGTCGAGGGTGCCACCGGGCATGCCGTGGAAGGCCTCGATGACGGGGTACGTGCGCTTCGTGTCACTCGTGTACGACGGCGGCAGCCACACCATGACACGGCCGATGTCCTTGCCCTGCATGCGGATACCGGGGATGTTGATCTTGATCCACTGCCCCGTGGAGGACGGCTTGAGGTGCAGCCCGGCCTCGTAGCGGGCGCGCTGGGCGGCGTACTTCGCGTCGGCGGCGGCGTCGGTCTGACGTGCCTGCTGCAGCGCTTCGTTCTTCTGCTCCTGGGTACGCGCCTTGCCGTGCGTGTGCTGCTCGATGGTGGGCGGTGTGCCGGTGACGGCGGCCTGCACGTCCTGCCAGGACGAGTACCACCCGTACTTCGAGTTGAGCGTCACGACGGCCGCGAGCACGAGCACGAACGTGCTCGTCAACATGCCACCGAGGCGCATCGCGACGTGCTTGAGCGAGCGCGTGCCGAACGCGTGACCCCGCAGCGCCACGAACAGCGTGATGAGCAAGCCCAGAATCCAGATCATGACCGCGAACGTCATGCTGTCCGGCTCGATCATCTCCCCGCCCTTCCCCTTGCGCGCCCCGCGGTTCGGGGCGTCGACGACGAGCTCTTGTGAAGTCCAACCCTCAGCACATCACATCCAGGTGAACGCCAGCTGAGGCGGGCCAGAACCACACGTGGGTGCGCGTCGGGCCGAGACCGCGCCGCGCGAGTCGGGCGCACCGCTCAGCGGCGTCCGGACTTCGCGTACTTCTCGACGTCGGCGACGTTCGACTTGTCGATGAACGCGGGCCCCGTGAGCACGGGCTGGCCACCACCGACGATGTTGCCGTTGTTCTTGCGCAGCCACAACGCATCGACGGCGAGGTATCCCTGCAGGTACGGCTGCTGGTCGACCGCCCACTGGATCGTGCCCGCCTTGATCGCGCCGAGCACCTCGTTGCTCGTGTCGAACGTGTAGACCTTGGCGTCCGAGCTCGCGTCCTTGACCGACTTCGTCGCCGCCATCGCGTACGGGCCGCCGAGGCCGAGGACGGCATCGATCGTCTTGTCCTGCTGCAGCTTGCTCGTGATCGCACTCTGCACGCTCGGCATGTCCGTGCCGTTGACGTAGATGTTCTCCGTCGCGTCGAACTTGCTCTTGACGCCCGCACAGCGATCCATGTGGCCGACGTTGCCCTGCTCGTGGATGACGCACAGCACCTTCTTGGCGCCGCCGCTCTTGAGCTTGTCGCCTGCCGCCTCGCCGGCGATCTTCTCGTCCTGGCCGAAGTAGCTCTCGACGCCCATCTTCTTCCAGTCGTCCAGGCCGCCGTTGAGCGCGACGACGGGGATGCCCGCCTTCTTCGCCGCCTCCACGGAGCCCTTCATGGCATCCGGCTTCGCGAGCGTCAGGGCGATGCCGTCGACCTTCTTGTCGACGGCCTGCTGCACGAGGTTCGACTGCTTCGAACCGTCCGGGTCGGAGGTGTACTCGAGCTTGACGTTGTCCTTCGCCGCCGCATCCTCGGCGCCCTTGCGCACGATGTCCCAGAACGTGTCACCCGGGCCCGAGTGCGTGACGAGAGCGACCGTCATCGTCGGAGTGTTCGCGTGACCGGCGTTGTTCGACGCCTCTTCGACCGCCTTGCGCCCACCCGTGGAACTGCACGCGGCGAGCGAGGTGGCGAGCACGGCGACACTCGCCATCGTCAGGGACTTGCGCATGTGGATGATCCTTCTCCGGGGCGCCGACGGCGCGGACGTGACTATCAGCGTCCATTGTGCCCCACCTGATGTCTCGGTTCGATACATCGCGGGTCGGCGGGGTGCCTGTGTCGGCGGTGGGGCGTGGGTGCCCGGTGGGCCAGGGCGCTGTCAGGATGGCGGGTAAGTCACGCGTCGGCAGGTAACTGCGCGCCTACCTGTGAGTTACTCGCCACCTCGTGGTGCGGGTGAAGCGACGTTGCGCCCGCGTCGGCCCGCACGGGCGTCGAGAAGTGCCCAGGCGATCCACAGCGCGCCGGCGACGACGTACGTGTTGCCCAAGACCTTCTGGACGAGGCTCCACGACAACTCGGCGTCCTCGTAGTGAGGTGGCCACCACGTCGAGCGCGAGACGAAGACGAGCAGCCACACCATGAGGAGCGCACCCGTGGCGACGGCCCAGCCGGGCGCACGCTCGGCGGCACCGATGCCCCGCGCGTCGCCATGGTCTACGTCATCGGCCGCATGCTCGCCATTGCCCCCGCGCGCACCCCGGAGCTGACGGACGAGCGCCGCCACGAGCACGAGAGCGGCCGGCCACGCCCAGACCCAGTGATGGCTCCACGAGATCGGCGACATCGCGAGCATCCCGAACGACGCGGCGATCACCGACTCGAGTTCATGACCGCGACGGTGGAGGTAGGAAGCCGCGACGAGCGCCGCCAGACCCGCGAGCGCCTGCGCCACGAGGACGACGGCGTGCGGCAGAGGCCCACCGGCCCACCGCGGCAGCACCCCGGTGAGGGCCTGGTTACCGGCGAAGAAGGCCGAACCCACGCGCGACGGATCGCGCACCGCATCCGTCCAGAAGACCGCCGCGCCATGCGGATTGAACATGAACCCCACCGCGACGGTGGCGGCGAACGTCGCGCACACCGTCGCCGCAGCCCGGAACTGCCGCGTGAACACCAGATAGGCGACGAAGAACAGCGGCGTCAGCTTCAACCCCGCAGCCAGACCGACCATGACACCGCGCGCACGATGACGGCCCGTCAGATCGAGCAGACACAACGCCAGCACGATGAGGTTGACCTGCCCGAACGAGAACGTCGCCCACACCGGCTCGAATGCGATCGCCAGCACGGCCAGGACGAAGAACCAGTGCGCTGCGATCGGCAACGGCTGTCGGACCAGCGTGCGGCGCGTGACGAGGAGCAGTGCCGCGAACGAGAGCATCGCGATGAACGCGGCGCCGAACGCGAAGGGCAGATGCCCGAAAGGAGCCATGGCCATCGCCGCGAAAGGCGGGTACGTGAAGGGAAGCCCCGCATCGTCGAGCTTCTGGTCGTAGAGATCCGACGAAAAAGCGTGGCCGGCGCCGAGGACGTAGACCCTCAGGTCGATGAACCATCCGTTCGAGACGGCGGCAGCCACAGCACCCACGACGGCGATGAGGCCAGCCGCGACCAGTCGCTCGGTGCGCAGCAGCGGATCAGCCGTGGACCGTCCCCTGCTCTCGACTCGAGCGAGATCCTGACGACCCAGATGCGTTGCGCGCGAACGTCCCCATGTCACCGGCCCATCCTCGCGCATGTGTGGCCGACTGCCGCACACCGCGAACGCGCGGCGCGCCACTTGAGCGACTCGGCCTCCGTCAGCTGCCGACGCGGGACCGCTGCATCAGCCCCCGGGTTTGCGCGGCGTCGACCCGACAGAGTCGGACGTCACTCTGTGACGACGCGCGCGGCGAGATCGGGGTAGGTGAGCACGAGGCCGTGATCGTCGACGGTGAGATCGACGCTGACGTCGCGCGTCGCCGAGCGGTAGTGCACGACCGAGAACACACGCGGGTCGAGCACCGTCATCGCCTCCGTCAGCGCCTGCGGCCCCGACGAGTACACCTGCGGCGACGGCATGACGGCGAGATCCGGAAGGCGCACCCACGCCGTCGTGATCGACCGTTCCCCGACGCCGGCAGCATCGACCCCGAGACGACGGATCGGCATCGTGTTCGTCACCGGGCAGCCGCCGAGGTCGACGTCGACGGCGTCGCTGAGGAGCAGTTCCATGCCGTCCTCCATACCGAGCGGGGCCAGCCAACCGGGCGCGTCGCCCGACCCGTCACCCTCCCAGCGCCACAGCGAGCGAGCTCCGTCGTCACGGCGCCAGATGTTGAGGTGGCGTTGCCACACCGGCTCCCGCCAGCCGCCCTCGTCCGCTGTTTCACGTGAAACGTCGTCGGTTTCCGGTGAAACAGGCGCGTAGCCCTCGGCGTCGAGCGTCACGAACTTCGTGCACCAGCGTGAATCCACGACGAGATCCCACTGCACGCGCCACGTCTCCGTCGACTGACGGCCGGTCGCGACGAACCCACCCTCGTCGGAGAAGTCGAGCGACGCCACGTCGAGGCGCGTCTCGTCGTCGAGGCCCTGCCACGCCACGTCCACTGCAGTCATGGCACCACCTTGTCAGGCACGCCAGCCGTGACGGCGGCAACACGCCCGCCGCAGTCCACGGCACCCGCGAGAACACGCATGACGCATAACAACACGAACAGCGCAATGCCCCCGTCAGCCCTGCGACTCCGGCTGCTGCGCCCACCATTCACGCAGCCGCTCGCTCGCGGCGTCCTTGCCGATGACGCCCTCATCGAGGCGCACCGCGAGCAGGTGCTTGTAGGCACGCCCGAGTACCGGCCCGGGCTTGATGCCGAGGACGGCCTGGATCTCGTTGCCGTCGAGCTCGGGCCGCACGGCGGCCAGCTCCTCTTCGGCCTGGAGGCGCTCGATGCGCGCCTCGAGGTCGTCGTAGGTCGCTTGCAGCCGGGCTGCTTTGCGCTTGTTGCGCGTCGTCGAATCCGCTCGCGTCAGCAGGTGCAGGCGCGGCAGCAACGGCCCTGCGTCCGTGACGTAGCGGCGCACGGCCGAGTCGGTCCACTCACCGTTGCCGTAGCCGTGGAAACGCAGGTGCAGCTCTACGAGACGGGAGACCTGCTTGATCGTCTCCTTGTCGAAACGCAGCGCGCGCAACCGCTTGCGCGTCATCTTCGCGCCGACGAGTTCATGATGGTGGAAGCTCACGCCGCCACCCGGCTCGAAACGTCGCGTGTCGGGCTTGCCGATGTCGTGCAGCAGAGCCGCGAGGCGCAGCACGAGATCCGGCCCCTCGACCTCGGTCGGCGCCTCGACCCCCGGCACCTCGCGCGGTCCCTCGAGCGCCATCGCCTGCTCGAGCACGATGAGTGAGTGCTCGTACACGTCCTTGTGACGGTGGTGCTCGTCGATCTCGAGCGCGAGCGCCGGAAGTTCGGGCAGCACGTGTTCGGCGATGCCCGACTCGACGAGCAGTTCGAGCCCCCGGCGCGGCGTCGGTGACATGAGGAGCTTGACCAGTTCGTCCCGCACGCGCTCGGCCGAGATCATCTCGATCGACGCGGCCATTTCGCGCATCGCCCTGAACGCTTCGGGCGCGACGTCGAACCCGAGCTGCGACGAGAAACGTGCCGCGCGCATCATGCGCAGTGGGTCGTCACCGAACGAGACCTCCGGGTCGGTCGGGGTGCGCAGCACACCTGCAGCCAGGTCGGCGAGACCGCCGTACGGGTCGACGAACGTCAGGTCGGGCAGGCGCAGCGCCATCGCGTTGACGGTGAAGTCGCGGCGGACGAGATCGTCGTCGAGCGAGTCACCGAACTCGACCACCGGCTTGCGCGTCTCACGGTCGTAGGCGTCAGCGCGGTAGGTCGTGATCTCGACCTGGACGCCACCCTTGCGCACCCCGATCGTGCCGAACGCGCGGCCCAGATCCCACGTCGCGTCGGCCCATCCGGCGACTATGCGCTCGGTGTCATCGGGGCGGGCGGACGTCGTGAAGTCCAGATCCGGCGAGGTGCGGGAGAGGAAGGCGTCGCGCACCGGCCCGCCGACGAGAGCGATCTCGTGCCCGGCCCCGGCGAACAGCTCACCGAGCTGCCGCAGCAGCGGCATGACCGGTTCGAGATGCGCGATCGCTGTCCCGAGCATCCTCGCCCCCGACGCCGGAGGCGCCGCGGTCGTGCCCGTCCGGGCGTCCTGCTGGGTGGAGGTGGAGGTGTGCGTCACTGGTCAAGGGTATCCAGTCGCCCACCTCGGGCCGCACCCCCGTTGCGCTGCCGCGTGATGGCTGCCGCCACGCCTGAGTGGTGGCCGTCGCCTCGCGTCCAGCGCCTCTTCGCAACGGGCTTCATCAAATGGAGTCGTTGCGATGAACAATGCGGGCGATCGTCGCCCCCCGTCGCCATGTTCCACGTAAAACATCGCTTCGTCCTCGCTCGACGTCGGTCACATCCACGCCAGCATCGAATCGACGGTCCCCACATGAGCACCTCAGCAGACGTGCCGCCGTTCCTACCCGCTCGGCGCATCCGCGCGGTCGCTGCCGCCTACGGTGCGGTCTCGGGGCGGTGGCCGGCCTCGCGCTGACCCCGATGAACGGTGCGCAGCACCTCATCTGGCACGGGCCCAGAGCCCCGTACGATCTGCCGCCACCATCCTGCTCAGCGGTGTCATCATCGTGCCGCTGCGGCGCAAGGATGACCACCTCGACACCCTCGACTCCCTCATCACCGACTCCGAGGATCCCGTCGCCGTGCGCTGGCGGCGCACGCTTCACCTGTGCGCCCTCGGTGTCGCGGCCGTCGCCGGCTTCCTCGGCTGCGTCGTCATCCATCAGGCCACCAGCGGTGAGCACGTCGCCCTCGGTCTGCCGACCGTCGGCGGCGGTCAGGAACAGATGCTGTGGGCCTTCGTTCCCGCAGCCGCGGGCGCTGCGATCGCCGCGCTCTTCAACGCCGGACAGCCGCTGCTGGGCAGATGGCTCGATGCGGTGCCGGCACCGTCATGGGTGCAGGCCATGCTCGCCACGATGGCCGTCGCCCTCCTCGCGGCCTTCCTCCCGCAGGCCCGATTCTCCGGACACGAGCAGATGCCGGAGATCGCCGCCTTCATTCACGACGGCGCATGGGTGAC
The DNA here is from genome assembly GCF_004346775.1 of Dermacoccus sp. SAI-028. Lineage (NCBI taxonomy): Bacteria > Bacillati > Actinomycetota > Actinomycetes > Micrococcales > Dermacoccaceae > Dermacoccus > Dermacoccus sp. SAI-028. Next base: position 66,092 of record NZ_SMFS01000001.1, read on the forward strand.
GCTCGCGGCGCTGGCCTGCGCAAGCCCCTCGCCGCGCTGCTGTTGTGCGCCCTCGGCGCCGGCACCGGCGCCCTGATCCCGCTCATGGTCGCGACGCTCGTCGGCGCCGTCATCGCTCGTCTGTTGCCGGAGCGCGAGCAACACTGACGGGGCACCCCCAGGCCGCCCACGAACGGCCGCGACGGACGTCAAGACCGGGCGCCGGCGAGTTTTCCGCATCATGCCGGGGCCTGCGGGCGAGCGCGGGCGCAAACGCCGAACCCTCTCGTTAAGGTATGAGAATGACCGTCTCCTCGCACCGCGTGCACCGGGCTGCGCGCCTTGCGACGCTCGAGGAGATCTCTGCGGGCGGCGTCGTCGTCGACGTTCGCGACCACCAGGCCTACCTCGCTCTCATCGCGCGCCACAATCGCGCCGGACGCGTCGAGTGGTGCCTGCCGAAGGGCCACATCGAAGCCGGTGAGACGCTCGTCCAGACCGCGGAACGCGAGGTGGAGGAGGAGACCGGCATCAAGGGCCGGGCCCTCGTGACGCTCGGCGTCATCGACTACTGGTTCTCCGTGCCGGGCTACCGCATCCACAAGATGGTGCACCACTACCTGCTCGAAGCCGTCGGAGGCGAGATCAGCATCGAGAAGGACCCGGACCACGAAGCCATCGACGCGCAGTGGTTCCGCCTCGACCGCGCCCACGAACACCTGACCTTCCCCAACGAACGCCGCATCGCCGCGACGGCGTGGGCCCGCCTGACCGGTCACTGAGTCGATGACGAGACGAGCCCACCTCGCCGCGTTCTCGGGCCTGCTCGCCACCTGCCTGGCAAGCGGCCCGCCATGCCTGACGAGCACTGCCGCAGCTTCGACGGTGGCGAACGTGTCGTCCGTGGCCGGCATGTCGGCCCATGCCGCGAGCGCCTCGCGCGTCGCGACGAAGAGTTCGGCGCAGAGCGGTCCGATCGCTGTGTCGCTGACAGGCTCGACACCCCCCACCCTGAAGAGCGGCGACTCGCTCTCGCTCAGCGTGCAGGTGCGCAACACGGGCTCGACGCCGCTGACGAACGCAACCACCCGCATCAGCGTCGCCAAGCGTGCGCTCGACACGTTGGAGGTGCAGTCACGCTGGAGCGCCGGCGAGGTCGCGATGACCAACCCCGCCACGGCGACGACGAACGTCGGGACGCTTGCACCGGGCGCGAGCACGAACGTCACCGTGACGATCCCGGCGAACCAGCTCGACGTCAGCTTCACGATGGCGACGATGCCGCTGCAGGTCGATGTCACCGGAGGCGGCTCCACCGCGACGATCCGCAGCTTCGTGACGACGCAGGCCGATTCGACGAAGTTCACGCCGATGTCGACGTCCGTCGTCATTCCCATCACGCTTCCGGCCGACCCGAAGCTGTTCACCGCGAGCGGTCGCGAGCGCTTCGACGCGTGGAACAAGGCCATCGGGCCGGGCTCGGACATCCAGCGTCTCCTCGCCTCGAACCCGGGTGCCCCCGTCACGTGGATGATCGACCCGGCGGTGCTCGATCCCGCTGCGGCACAGGACGGTTCGCTCCCGACGGAGGCTGCCGCGGACCGGGCGACGACGTCGACGCCCAGTTCGTCGAGCTCCGCGTCGGCCTCGCCCGGTGACACGGGTTCCGCCGGCAGCACGCCGTCCTCGTCCTCCGCGTCGTCGACGGCGAGCGCCGGTAGTGCCTCGCCCAGCAACACCGCACCGAGCGGGGCATCGACCTCGTCGACCTCGTCGAGGGACGCGTCCTCGTCGTCAAGCAGTTCCTCTTCGAGCACCTCGTCCTCGCAGGATCCTGCTCCGGCGACGACCGTCGAGGCACTCGCGGCCGACCTCGTCGCGACGTTGAAGGAGCGTCCGAGCGGTCAGCAGGTCGTGTTCACGCCCTACGGCGACCCCGACCTGTCGTCTTTGACGGCGGACGATCGGCCCCCGGGCAGCGACGCCGTGCTGCGGCGCGCACTCGCCCGTCCACTGTCGCCGGCGTTGAAGGAACTGTCGACGACGGTGGTCGCCGCGCCGGCTGCGCCGCTCAGCGTGTCGGCGACGAACCGGTTGTCGCAGGTGTGGTCGTCGGTGCTCGGCGGCAAGCCCCTCATCATCACGCCCAACGTCACGCTCGACGGCTCCGACTTCGTCTCGGCCTCATCGGCGGCGCGGCGCAGCACGTCCGGCATCCCGATGATCGGGTACACGAGCGCCCTCAGCGCGCCGCTGAGCTCGGACGGCGCCGACAGCGACGTCGAGGCCGGGTTGCGCGAACAGGCCGCGGGTCTCGCTCTCTACCAACAGTTTCCGTCGGCCGACCGCAGCCTCATGGTCATGGGCGATCGCCTCGGCACGACGTCGCCGTCGCGTCTGGCGCAGGTGCTGTCGGCCATCGACACGGCGCCGTGGATGACGACGAGCGCCCTCGACGTCTCGAGCAGCCGCTCGGCGGGCACCGTGGCCAAGCTGTCGACCGAGGCACCTGCCTCGGACGGCGTCTGGCCCCGGCCCAGCACGCAGGCCTTCGATGCGCGCGACCTGCAACGCGCATCGCGCACCCTCGCGTCGCTGACGCAGGTGGCGGGCGCGGTCGTCGACGGTGACGACATCGTGCCGGCGTGGAGCCGCAATCTCGATCAGCTGACGAGCACCCGCTGGCGCGGCACCTCGCCGGACGTCGACGAGCTCGTCCAGCATGCCTCCGCCGCCGTGTCGACGATCCCCGAGCACGTCAGCGTCGTCCCGGCGCGCATCAACTTCTTCTCCGACTCGGGCACGATCAGCGTGACGGTGAAGAACGACCTGGCGCGCGACGTCAAGGACGTCAGCCTGACGCTCACGCCACGCACGTACGCGGTGCAGTTCCGCTCGCAACCGGAGCCCGTGACGATCAAGGCGAAGGGCCAGACGACGGTGCGCGTCCCCCTCGCCGCGCAGGCTGCGAGCCTCGTCGACGTCGACGCGAGCCTGACGGCCGCGAACGGCGTCGCGCTCGGCCCGGACACGTCTGACACGTCCCCGTTGCGCATCAACGCGCGCCCGACGGGTACGTGGATCTTCTGGGTGCTCGGTATCGTGGCGTTGCTCGTCTTCTGCTACGGCCTCGTGCGCGGCAGGAAGGCGGGAACCCGCCGACGCGATGAGCTCGCGCGGGACATCCAGCTGGAGGAGTAGCCGATGTCGAACGCCGAACCTGATCCGTCGCGCCCGAACGGCGCGGCGTCCGGATCGCTCGGCGCGATGTACGAGACGGCGGTACGGCACACCATCGCGATGCCGAACGTCGCGGGTACGAGCATCGGTTCGGCCTACGAGTCGTGGTTCGAGGCCGACCAGGAGGCGCAGTGGTTGCGCAACCTCGAGTCCACGCGCAGCCACGCGAGCAGCGACCACACGCAGGTCATCGACCTCGGCGAGGTTGACGCCTACCGCGAGCGCCGCGAGGCCGAGGACGCCTGGAACCTCGAGGCTGACGACGCCTTGGCCGTCTCCGGCAGACCCGGAGCCCAGCGAGGCTCGGGCGCCTCTCGTGTTTCACGTGAAACACGAGAGGCGCGGACGGCCGCCATCCCGACGACGGGGGCCGCAGGCCCGGCGACCGACGCCGTCGAGACGCCCGCCGACGGCCCCCAGACCGCAGCGGCGAAGTCCTCGGGAACAGGCGGGGTTCTGCGCAACAGCGCCATCATGGCGGCCGGCACGCTCGTCTCACGCATGCTGGGCCTGCTCCGTTCCGTGCTGACGGTCTGGGCCCTCGGCTCGACGACGGGCATCGCCAACACGTGGGCGACGGCCAACAGCCTGCCCAACATCATCTACCTGCTCCTGGCCGGCGGTGTCATCAATGCTGTTCTCGTCCCGCAGATCACGCGCGCGCTCGAGCACTCCGACGGCGGCAAGGCCTACACGGACCGCATCGTCACGCTCACGCTGACGATCCTGCTCGGCGTCACCGTCATCGGCATGGCCCTCGCCCCGTGGGTCTACCAGATCTACGACCACAAGAACGTCACGGGCGACAAGCTCCACGTCGCCACGGCGTTCACGCTCATCTGCCTTCCGCAGATCTTCTTCTACGGCGTCTACACGATCCTCGGTCAGGTGCTCAACGCGCGCGGACGCTTCGGGGCGTTCATGTGGAGCCCCGCGCTGGCGAACGTCGTCATCATCCTGGGGCTCGTCTGGTTCATCGCGGCGTACCCGCACGGTCAGAACGGGGTTCCGCCGTACTCGGGGTGGACCACGGAGATGATCCTCGTCCTCGCGTTGCCCGCGACGCTCGCGATCGTCGCTCAGGCCCTGGTGCTCGTCCCCGTGCTCAAGCGTGCGGGGTACTCGTTCACCCCGAACTTCAAGTTCCGCGGCGTGGGTCTGCGCAGCGCTTCGACAATGGCCGGCTGGGCGTTCGCGGCCGTCATCGTCCAGCAGCTGGGCCTCATCGTCACGTCCCGGCTGCTCAACTCCCAGCCTGACGGTGAACCCGGAAAGGGAGCGCAGGATCAGGCGTTCCTGCTGTTCACCCTCCCGCACTCCCTCATCACCGTCAGCCTGGTCACCGCGCTGTTCACGCGGATGTCCATCGCCGCCGGCCGCAACGAGACGGACAAGGTGAAGGACGACATGACGACAGGTATCCGCCTGTCGGGCCTTGCGTCGGTCATGCTGACGTTCGGCTGCTTCGCGCTCGTCTTCCCGCTCGTGTCGGCCATGTTCGGCGCGGATCCGGACACCCGGTGGGCCATCGGCTCGATGGCCATCGCCATGCTCGTCGGCCTCGTGCCCTACTCGCTGTGCCTCGTCATTCAGCGCGTCTTCTACGCCTACAACGACGCGAAGACCCCGTTCTGGATGCAGATCATCTGCACGGGGATCGCCGTCGGACTGACCGTGCCCTGGTTCTTCCTGCAGGACACGACCATCCTCGGTCACCCCGGCGCCCACTGGGTCGGCGTCGGCGTCGGTCTCGCGCAGACGATCTCCAACGTCGTCCAGGCCGCGGTGGGTTTCGTCCTGCTGAGGCGCCGCTTCGGCGCCGTCGACCTGTCGGAGACGGTGCGCACATACGTCCGTCTGGCGATCGCCGCGATCATCGCCACCGGCGTCACGTTGCTCGTCAGTTTCCTCATCCACCAGGTCGCGCCCGTCACGCGTGTCGAGAGCCTCGTCGAACTGCTCATCATCGGCCCGCTGTTCCTCGCCGTGTACTTCCTCGTCGCGAGCCGCCTGCGCGTGCAGGAGATCAACAGCCTGCTCGGCCCGATCACCCGTCGTCTGCGTCGAGGCTGACGTCCCCTCGCGGTCGTGACGCGTCATCGTCACGGCCGCTCGGGGCGATGCCTCCAGACCTCGCCGCGCCGAAGGGACGCCGTACCGCGTGGTTGCCCGGCGGGCTGCTTAGGATGAACCGAGCCCGGCGTCTCAGCGACGCGCGGGCCGTGGTTCATCGACGCGACGAGGAGTGCGAGTGCAGGGCATCACGAAGGGCACGGTGCTGGGCAACCGGTACGAGCTGACGTCCGAGATCTCGGACGCCCCCGGTCTCGCACGCTGGATCGCGCGTGACGAGAAACTCGGGCGTGACGTCGCCATCACCGTCGTCGGGTCGCGTTCGGCGCACGCCGACGCGGCGCTCGACAGTGCCCGCCGCGCCGCGGGCGTCGAGGACCCGCGCCTCGTGCGCGTGCTCGACGCGGGGCGCGACGACGAGTTCGCGTACATCGTCGAGGAGCCGCACACGGGCGCCTACAGCCTCGCCGACCTCGCACGCTTCGAGCCGATGCATCCCGAGGAGGCGCGTCGCATCGTCGGTGAGACGGCGAGCGCCCTCGAGGCCGCGCGCCAGCGCGGCCTGCACCACCTCATCCTGACGCCGCGTCACGTCCTACGCCTCGCCGACGGTTCCATCGCCGTCACCCAGGTCGCCGTCGGTGGCTCTCTCGCCGGGCGTGACGACGTCTCCAGCTCCGAGGCGACCGCCATCGACACGCGTGCGCTCGTGGATCTGCTCTACACGGCCTTGACGGGCACGTGGCCGGGCGACCCGAAGGACATCGAGGGCCTCAAGGGCATCGAACTCGCGCAGCGTCGCGCCGACGGGCAGATCGCGACACCCGCCGAGATCGTCGACGGGGTGCCGAGTGATCTCGACGCGATGTGCCGCCAGGTCCTCAACAGCGGTGACGGCCCGCGCACGCCGGGCGAGGTCGCGCGTCAGCTCGCGCCGTGGTCGGCGCAGATCATCACGGCTCCGGGCCGTGGGCGACGCAGCGTCGAAACCGACGACGACACAGCGGACGAGCCCGAGTCGACGTTCGTCGTTCGCCGGGCCGACGTGCGCGCGGGTTCCGGCGACGGTGCAGGCAAGCGCTCGGCCGTCGGAGCCGTCGGTGCTGCGGCCCTCGCAGCGGCAGGTTCGAGCAAGGGTGGCTCGGACAAGAGCGCCTCCGGCAAGGCCGGTGCGACGAGCAGCGGCGTGAGCACCGTCAAGAAGAGCGGCACCAAGAACGGTTCGTCCTCCACCGACGACGTGCGCGGCGACGACGCCACCGACCCCGGCGCGAAGCCCGCGGTGGCTCTTCCGCGCAAGCCCGCCCCGCGTCGTGTCAACGAACCCGACCCCGCCGACGCGACGATGGTGGGCCGCCCCGTCGCATTCGACGCGGACGAGACCACGCAGTTCAACCTCGACGACGAGGACGCCGCGTACGCCCGCACCTCCTACGACCCGTCGTTCGAGGAGCTCGAGCCCCCGGTACCGGGGTTCAACGGCGGCACCGACGACCCTGACCCGGCGAGCAGCAAGCTCGCCCTCGTCCTCGTCGGCCTCATCGTGCTCGGTGCGCTCGTGCTCGCCATCTTCGGGCTCCAGGGCATCACCGGCAGCTCTGACAAGCCGGACGCCGCCGCGAAGCCCAGCACGACCGCCTCGTCGCCGAAGGGTTCGAGTGCGCCGTCCTCTGCCTCGAGCGCTGCCCCGGCAGGCACCCCCGTCCAAGCCGCCGCAGCCACGCTCGTGAACGCGCAAGGAGCGCGCCAATCCGGTTCGCTGGCCGCGGCCAACGCCATCGACGGCAACCCCGACACGGTGTGGATGAGCCTGCGCTACCGTCGCGCCTCCTGGGGCGGCGACCCCGACATGGGTGGCGTCAGCATCGACCTGGGTTCGCAGACAGCCGTCAAGACCATCAAGGTGACGCCCGGCAAGCGCACGCCGCTGACCGCCGACGTCTACGTCAGCGACACCCCCGGCAAGACGGGCACGAAGGTCGGCTCGATGTCGAGCGCGACGAGTGAGCAGACGATCTCGACGAACGCGTCGGGGCGCTATGTCACTGTCTTCATCCCGAATCAGACGAAGCCCGCCGGCCAGTCGTACTACGAGTCGTCGATCGCCGAGGTCACGGTCTCGAAGTGAACGGATCAGTGCTTCGGGACAGCACCGACGAAGAACTCGTCCAGGCTCATCGTGAGGGTGACCCGGACGCGTTCGGCGTGCTGTTCGAGCGCTACAAGGACAGGATGTGGGCGGTCGCCCTGCGCACGACCCGCGACCCGGAGCTCGCCGCGGACGCCGTGCAGGAGGGTTTCCTCGCCGCGTTCAGACGCCTCGAGTCGTTCCGCGGTGATGCGAAGTTCTCGACATGGCTGCACCGCGTCGTCGTCAACTCCGCACTCGACCGGCTGCGCCGACTGAAGCCGACGCAGGAGTGGCCCGAGTACGACATCGCCGACACGCGGGACGCGCATGCGCAGACCGACGTCCGCCTCGACGTCCGTCAGGCCCTTGCGCAGCTGCCCGAGGGGCAGCGCCTGTGCCTCGTCCTCGTCGACATGGAGGGTCTCAGCGTCGCCGAGGCCGCGACGCACCTCGGCATCGCCGAGGGCACCGTGAAGTCGCGGTGTGCGCGGGGGCGCACTGCCCTCGCGGGCATGCTCGCGGATCGATGACGCCGAGGCGTCATCCCGAAGACGTGGCTCACGTCACGGAACCACCGTGCCCGCCTGCGCGTCAGACACAATGAAGCACCCGTCCACGCTCATGAGAGGAGGCCTGACATGACCCGCAACTTCCGCGACGAGTGGGAGGCGTCCGCGCACGCCGACGACAAACCGGTCGCGTCGGCCGAGGTGCAGCAACAGATCGCTGCCATGCTGCGGACGGAGGCCTCCCGTGACGCTCCCCGCATGCCCGACGACGTCGCCACGCGCGTGCGCGACGCGCTGACGAGCGCGTCCCGTGAGGCGGGGGTGCCCTCGGACGAGAGGCTGTCGGACGTGCGACGTCCGCCCGAAGATCTCCAGCGCGATGAGCGCCCCGCGGTGCCCCCGGCGGTGCCGCTGCCGCAGCGTCCTGGAACGCAGCAGCGCCCCGCGGTCCCGGCTTCCGAAGGACAGATGAATCCTCCGGCGGCGTCGCAGAGCCCGTCAGGGGCCACCGTCACCTCCCTGGACGGCCATCGTCGCCGACGCACCCTCGGGCGCGCGGCGCTGGCGCTCGGCGCCGCGGCGGCCGTCGCCATCGGCGCGGTGACCCTCGTGACGAACCGTGACGAGCCCCATCCGAGTGCCCAGCCCACGGCAGAGGCGTCGATGGAACCTGCCGAGGAGAACTACGCCTCACGCGTGCGTGTCACGCAGACGCAGACGAAGTACACGTCGACGGATCTCGCGACGCAGGCTGCGGCGCTGCGGACGTCGAAGTCGCCTGCGATCGAACCCGCGCAGGCCAACGCGCAATCCTTGGGCCCCCTGGCCACCGGCGAGGGCGTGCAGGCCTGCCTGCAGGCCGTCGCGAAGGGCGTCATCGAGAAGCCCGACGCCGTCTACGCCGACTTCGCCACCTACGACGGCACCCCCGCCGTCATCGTCGTCGCCGTGAAGGGCCGCACGTCGACGGCCTGGGTCGTCTCGCGCACCTGCAGCACGGCCACCGACCTCGAGGCGGGACCGACGTCCGTCACGACGTGAGGGCCGGGGTCGACGGTTTCGCATCGACTTGCTCGCCAGCCCGGTGGCTCGACGCCGCGGTACGCCTCGGCATGCGCTCGGAATGTCCCACGACTAGAGTGCGTTGTGCAGGGTGACAGCGGGCGCGCGACAGCGCCGAGACCTTCCCCGGGCAGCCCGTGACAAGACAACGAAGGAAGCTTTCGTGAGCGACCAGGCCGTGCGCAACCTCATCATCATCGGCTCCGGCCCCGCCGGGTACACCGCCGCCATCTACGCGGCGCGAGCCAATCTCGAACCGCTCGTGTTCGAGGGCTCCGTCACCGCTGGTGGTGCCCTGATGAACACCACCGAGGTGGAGAACTTCCCCGGTTTCTCGGACGGCATCATGGGCCCCGACCTCATGGAGAAAATGCGTGCGCAGGCCGAGCGCTTCGGCGCCGAGCTCGTGCGTGACGACGTCACATCCGTCGATCTCACCGGTGCCGTCAAGACGGTCGTCGACGGCGAGGGCGTCACCCACCGCGCGAAGGCCGTCATACTCGCGATGGGCTCGGCATACCGCGAACTGGGCCTTCCCGACGAGAAGCGCCTCTCCGGCCACGGCGTCTCGTGGTGCGCGACGTGCGACGGCGCGTTCTTCCGCAACCAGGAGATCATCGTCGTCGGCGGCGGCGACTCGGCTGTCGAGGAAGCCACCTTCCTCACGCGCTTCGCCGCGAAGGTGACGATGGTGCATCGGCGCGACGAGCTTCGCGCCTCCAAGATCATGGCCGAGCGCGCCGAGAACGACCCCAAGATCGAATTCGCCTGGAACAGCGAAGTCGTCGCCATCCACGGCGAGGACAAGCTGACCGGCGTGACGCTGCGCGACACCGTCACCGGTGACGAGCGCGAGCTCGCCGCGACCGGCCTGTTCATCGCGATCGGCCACCTGCCGCGCAACGAGCTCGTCACCGGGCAGATCGAGCTCGACGACGAGGGTTACGTCGTCGCGCAGGAGCGTTCGACGCACACGAACGTCGACGGCGTCTTCGCGTGCGGCGACCTCGTCGACCACACCTACCGTCAGGCCATCACGGCCGCCGGTTCGGGCTGCTCCGCAGCCCTCGACGCCGAGCGCTTCCTCGCCCACCTCGACGCGGCGGGCGAGCCCGCTCCCGACGCGTCCCTCACCGCGGAGCCTCAGGGCGCCGACGCGGCGCGCTGATCATCTTCGACCGACCAAGAACCATCGACCACGGGTGCCGCTTCGCCGGTGCCGGCACAGAGGAGAACATCATGGGAGCCACCAAGCCCACCACGGACGCCACGTTCGACGCCGACGTCCTGAAGAACAGCAAGCCCGTCCTCGTCGACTTCTGGGCCGAGTGGTGCGGCCCCTGCCGCGCCGTCGCGCCGATCCTCGAGGAGATCGCAGCGGCGAACGCCGACAAGATCGACGTCTACAAGCTCAACACGGACGAGAACCCGGCGATCTCCGCGAAGTACGGCATCACCGGCATCCCGACGATGAACGTCTACCAGAACGGTGAGGTCGTCAAGACGATCGTCGGCGCCATGCCGAAGCCGAAGCTGCTGCGCGAGCTCGAGCCGTTCCTCGGCTGAACCGAGCCGCATCACGACACTGTCGGGCACGCAGCGTCCGACGACGAAGCCCCGGCCCACCAGACATGGTGGGCCGGGGCTTTTCGTCTCTACCCCCGTGCTGCCCTCCCCTTGCGCCCAGATGCACCCGGGTGCACTTGGACGCAAGGGGGGCGGCCGTCAGCGGTTCAGCGGTTCTTGTCGAACTCTCGCTTGATGGCCGCCCCGCAGATGCCGAGGACGACGAGGCCCAGCATCGCCATGCCCCAGTCGCCGTGCATGACGTCGCCGATGACGAAGTAGGCGAAGATCAGCGCGAAGAGGCAGAAGATGACGAGCTGCGGCGTCGCCGTGCGGCCCCGACGGCGGTCGATAGCGTTGTCGCTCAGCGGATCCGTGCCGTCGATCAGCGGAGCGTCGGTGATGTCGGAACGCGTCAGATGCCCGTCCTGCGTCTGCGCCGTGGCCGAGCTGCCGTCAGAATGATTGACCTCAGGAGCCTCATTCGGGTCGAGACGCTCAGCCACGTTCGATCCCGAGAGCGTCCATGATGCGGTTGAGGTCGTCGACGGAGGCGAACTCGACGGTGAGCTTGCCCTTGTTCTTGCCCATCGTGATGCCGACGCGGGTGTCGAGCTTGTCGGCGAGATTGCTGGCCCAGTGATCGAGATCCGGGTTGGTTTCACGTGGAACAGCGCTCTTGCGCGGCTTCGTGTCGTCGCCGAGCGCGATGATCTCCTCCGTCGCGCGCACGGAGAGGCCCTCGGCCACGATGCGCTGGGCGAGCCGCTCCATCGCGGCGGGGTCACTCATGCCGAGCAGGGCACGGGCGTGGCCGGCACTCAGGACACCCGCGGCGACGCGACGCTGCACCACCGGCGGCAGCTTGAGCAGGCGGATCGTGTTGGAGATCTGCGGGCGGCTGCGGCCGATCTTCGTGGCAAGCTCGTCGTGCGTGCAGCCGAAGTCCTCGAGCAACTGTGCGTAGGCCGCCGCTTCTTCGAGGGGGTTGAGCTGGCTACGGTGCAGGTTCTCGAGCAGGGCGTCACGCAGCAGATCCTCGTCCGTCGTCGAACGGACGATGGCCGGCACTGTCGCGAGACCGGCCTCCTGCGAGGCCCGCCAACGCCGCTCACCCATGATGAGTTCGTAGGGCGTCTGCGCGTGATCCGGGTCGCCCTCCGGCACGGGCCGCACGACGATGGGCTGCAGAACCCCGATCTCGCCGATCGAGTGGACGAGTTCGGCCATGTGCTCCTCGTCGAACACCGAGCGCGGCTGCTTCGGGTTCGGGCGGATCAGCGACTGCGAGATCTCGGCGAACGACGCACCAGGCACGGGCGCGAGGTTCGACGTCACGTCCCTCTCGTCATCAATGCCGGCCGCGTCATCACGCTGTGCCGGCTGCGCTTCGAGCTTCGCCACCTCTGTTTCACGTGAAACGCTCGGCGCCTGCCCCGCGGGCTGCGTGACGGCGGCCGCGGCCGCGGCGAGGTCGTCGTGGCGGCGGTGCGTCGAGGCGCGCGATTCGGTCCGGGGTTCGGTACCCCGCGGCGCCTGGTGCGACGGGCGCGGCGTGAGGGCTTCGCTGAAGCGGCTCGCACGGGCCTCCGGGGCGCTGGGTTCGTCGCCGTCCTGCGTGCGCGAGGCCTTGGAGTCGGTGAAGAAGACGTCCGTCGGGCGCGTCACCCGCGTCGGTTCGGTGGTGTTGGGGATGAGCGCACCCAGGCCACGGCCGAGTCCACGTCGCTTGTCGTTCATCGAGGTCCACTTCCTACACGGTGGGTCAGGCGGGATGAGTATGAGAAGGCTGCGTACGACGTCGCAGCATGACGGCGATCGCCGTCGGGCGTCACGGCGTCGGTCATCGTCCGATTCGCCCCGAAGGCTCGGGCACGCTCGCACCGCGCAGGGCGATCTCCCGAGCAGCATCGCGGTAGCTCGTCGCACCGGTGCTCGTCGGGTCGTACGTCATGACGGTCTCGCCATGGCTCGGCGCCTCCGAGATGCGCACCGAGCGCGGCACGAGCGCGCCGAGCACCTGCTCGGGGAAGTGCGCGCGCACCTCGTCCGCGACCTGCGCGGAGAGGTTGGTGCGCCCGTCGTACATGGTGAGAAGGATGGTCGAGACGTGCAGCCCGGGGTTGAGGTGCATCTTGATCATCTCGATGTTCTTGAGCAGCTGGCTCAGCCCCTCGAGCGCGTAGTACTCGCACTGGATGGGGATGAACACCTCGTCAGCCGCGACGAACGCGTTGACGGTGAGCAACCCGAGGCTCGGCGGGCAGTCGATGAAGACGTAGTCGAAGCGCTCGTCCGGGGTCGAGTCAGCCAACTGCGCGTTGATCGAACGGTGCAGACGGGATTCGCGAGCGACCAGGGAGACGAGCTCGATCTCCGCGCCGGCGAGGTCGATCGTCGCCGGCGCACACCACAGGCCGGGGATGTCGGGGCACTGGGCCATGACCTCGTCGATCGGCGTTCCTTCGACGATGACGTCGTAGACGCTCGGCACGTCGGAGTGGTGCTCGATGCCGAGAGCAGTGGAAGCGTTGCCCTGCGGGTCGATGTCGATGACGAGAACCTTGAGCCCCGCCTGAGCGAGCGCCGCCGCGACGTTCACGGTCGTCGTCGTCTTCCCGACGCCGCCCTTCTGATTCGCGACCGTGAGCACCCGCGGGTGCGTCGGGCGCGGCAGTTGTTCGACGCCCGTGAAACTCACGCGCGCCGGCCTGGGCTCGGCTGACGGTGCCTCGGGTTCGGCGTGGAGCACATCGCGTCGTCCTTCGTCGTCCATGGGGTGCTGTGGGTCGTCGTGATCTGTCACGCCTTGCCAGTCGGTGTCCGTCGCGCGTTCGAAGCTGGGAACGCGGGGGCGGGCATGGCGGCGAGCGCGACGCGACGGCAGGGGTGAGCGCGCAGCCAGGGCGGGATCAGCCTCGACGCTCTGCGACTGCGGAGCGTCTGTGGCCTCGGACCCGGCATGATGACGCGGCACGTACCCCTCGCTCTGCGCAGAATTGCGGTGCGACACATCCTCTTGTGACGCAGTGCCCTCGGGCACCTCGGCCGTGCCCTGATCTGCCGATGCCTCGTCGACGACGGGACCGGTCAACGTCACCGCCGTGGCGGCATCCCCCACACCTTCGCCATCGGAGACGGCGACCTCGGCCTTCGCGTCAGCGGCACCAAAGTCAGCACGTTCGTCATCGCCCGGGGCGTCGGTTGGGGTAGCGGCCTCGACGCCATCGACCGGCTCGGTTCCATCCGCGTCGCGCGGCGCGGGAGCCGTCGCGGTCGATGTTTCACGGGGAACAATCGCCCCGCCGAGCAGGATGTCGTAACCGAGCGCAGCTCGCACGTCAGAGACGGCATCGCCGGCTGGGGCGGCATCCTCGCCATCCTGCATCTCGCGAGGTGAGGGTTCCGATTCCCTCATGGGTGCGGCGTCCTGGTCAGCGGCCGACGGCTCAGCGACCTCGTCAGCGACATCGGTCGTGCGCTGGCCGGTGACCTCCGAGACCTGCGGATCCATCATCGGCTGAGGTGTTTCACGTGAAACGTCAGCACCGACCGGGCCCTCAGCCTGCTCCGTGACGACCGGATTCACCACCGTGACGACCGCATCACCGCCGAGGCTCTCGGCCGCTGCGGTGGAGATACCCTGCCATCCGACGGGCTCTGGGCTCGGGCCCGTGTGCGCGACGCCAGGCCTGTGGGTGGGCCAGCCGACTGGGGCAGTGGATGTCACCGGTTCTCCTCGGATTCGCGTTGACGGCAAGACCCCATTGTGTCACCTGTGGCGCAGGGGGCGAACGCGGCTGTCCCCAGGCCTGACGTTGCCGTCACACCTGGGGACAGGGAATCACGTGGGGTGGCGCACCGGCACCGGAGAGAACCTCAGGCGCGCCGATCCGGACGGCGGGACGGCTTCTGCTTGGTCTTGTCGATCGTGCCGGCCTGCTTGCGCGTGAGTTGCGGCGCGATGCCGTCGACGGTGAGCCGGACGGTCACCGTCGGTGGCTCGACGGTGCCCTCGCCCCACGTCTCCACCTCAGCCGTGCGAACACGCAACCGGCGCAGTACGGCCTCGTCCTCGTCACGCTCTTCGGCGGCACTCGAGCCCTTGAGGACGAACATCTCGCCGCCCCGGCTCACGAGCGGCAACGACCAGCGCGCCAGTTCCCCGATGCGCGCGACGGCACGTGACGTCACGACGTCGAACGTGCGCTGCCCCCACAACTCGTCCGCACGGGCGCGCACCACCTCGACGTTCGGCAAGTCGAGTTCGTTGACGACGTCGGCCAGCCACGTCGTCCGTCGAAGCAGAGGTTCGACGAGCGTCATCGTGAGGTCGGGGCGGGCGATGGCGAGGACGAGGCCGGGCAGCCCGGCGCCGGCACCGATGTCGGCAACGTGCGCCCCCCGGGCGATTCCGGGGTGGACGACGGCGCAGTTGAGGACGTGCCGTTCCCACATGCGCGGCACCTCACGCGGGCCCATGAGCCCGTGGCTGACGCCGGTGTCGCACAGGGCGTCGACGTAGCGCGTCATGAGCGGCAGCCGGTCAGCCAGGAAGGCTGCTGCCGTGTCGGGTGCCGGAGGCGGCGAAGACGCCTGCGGGGCCGCAGGCGTCTTCGCGTCGTGCTCGTGAGCGGGCTGCGTCATGCTGCCGTCTCACGCTCGAGTTTCACGTGAAACACGATCATTCGGGCAGCACCACGACGTAGCGGTTCGGCTCGGCGCCCTCGGATTCCGACGTCAGCCCTGCGGCGAGCACCACATCGTGCACGACCTTCCGTTCGAACGCGGTCATCGGCTCCATCTCGACCTTGGCGCCAGTCTTCTTCGCTTCCGCGACGGCGTCAGCAGCCTTCGACTCGAGAGCGCTTCGTCGCTCGGCACGATGGCCGGCGATGTCGAGCATCGCGCGGCTGCGCTCGCCCGTCTCAGCCTGGACGGCGAGACGCATGAGTTCCTGCAGGGCGTCGAGCGTCTTACCGCCGGAGCCGACGAGGGAGCGCGGCACCTGGCCTTCCTCGGAGTCGACGATGGAGACGGCCGCGCGGCCTCCCTCGACCTCGACGTCGATGTCGCCATCGAGGTCGGCGATGTCGAGCAACTTCTCGAGGAAGTCCGCCGCGATCTCACCTTCGCGCTCGAGGTTGGTGACGCCAGAGCGTCCCGGTGCCTGTTCGGTCATGATGACGTCCCTCTCACTTCTTGCGCTTCGAGCGCGGCGTGTTCTTCTTCGGCTGGTTGCGCGGCCCGGTCTGCGGCGCCTTGGTGGCCCGGCCGTTCTCGCGCACCGGGTTCGTGGCCGCGGGTGTCTCGACGACGCTCGACTCGACGACGTCGTCACTCGCAGCCGCCTTCTTCTTCGACATGGAGACCTTCGATGCGCCGGCGGGGCGTGCACCCGTCTTGAGGCCCTGCTGTTCGCGGGCCTGTTCTTGCGCCTTCTCCATGGCCTGGGCGAAGCGGCCCTTCGGTTTGCCCTCGTTGGCCTTGCGCAGATCGTCCATCGTGACGGTCTTGTGCTCGCGCCCCTTGGCGCGGTTGCGCTCCTCGAGCTTCTTCTCGGCGGCCGATCCGGGCGTCGGCATGCGGTGGATGACGAACCACTGCTGGCCCATCGTCCACACGTTCGTGACGAACCAGTAGATGAGGACACCGATCGGGAAGTTCACACCGGAGATCGCGAAGAAGATCGGCATCAGGTAGATGATGATCTGCTGCTGCTTCGCCATCGGCCCCTCGAGTGCGGCCTTTGGCATGTTGCGTCGCATCAGCTGGTGCTGGGTGATGAACGACGTCGCCGACATGAGGACGATGAGCAGGATGGCGACCCACTTGGCCGATCCCCAGCCGTCCGTGCCCATGAAGGTGTCGGACAGCTTCGCACCGAACAGCTTCGAGCTCTCTGCCTGGCCGGCGAGCGACCTCGTGAGGAAGCCGATCTCATCGTGACGCCCGTCAGCGATCTTGCTCAGGTTGTTGAGCACCCGGAACAGCGCGAAGAAGAACGGCGCTTGGAGCAGGATCGGCAGGCACGAGCCGAGCGGGTTGGTACCGGTGGTCCGGTACAGCTCCATCATCTCTTCCTGCTGCTTGGCGCGGGACTCAGGATCCTTCTTGCCCTTGTACTTGGCCTGGATCTTCTGCATCTCTGGCTGCACGAGCTGCATGCGACGCGACGCGTGGATCTGCTTGACGAACAGTGGGATCAGCAGGATGCGCAGCACGATGACGAGGCCGGCGATGGACAGCGCCCACGTCCAGCCGGACGCCTCGGGCAGGCCGACGAGCGAGAAGAGCTTGTGCCAGCCGACCATGATGGCGGCGACGAACCACTCGAGTGGATAGAGCAGGGTGTCCATCAATCATCCTTCGCAATGATGTGGGCGTGAGTCGACGCCGCTCGCGAACGAGCAGGCGTCAGGAGGTCTTCTTCTGAGGAACGTGGTCGACCCCGCCGGGGTTCCACGGATGGCAACGGCCGAGCCGCTTGAGCGTGAGCCAGGTGCCCTTGATCGGGCCGAATCGCTGCAGGGCCGTGAGGCCGTACGTCGAGCACGACGGGTAGAACCGGCACGTAGCAGGCAACGCCGGCGAGATCCACCGACGGTAGAAGCGGACGACCACGAGCAGCGGCCACACGACGACGCGGCGCCAGCCGTGCTGTTCGTCCGGCACCGGTGTGGCTGACGCGGCGTGGTCGCCGGGCACATCATCGCCGGCCGGCGCTCGAGGCACCCCGGCACTCATCGTCGAACCCTGGACGCGTCCTGATGCGCCCGGTCCGATGGTTCGCGTGAATCCGTTTCACGTGAAACATCCTGTGGTCGCTGACGTCGCGTCGCCTTGGCGAGCATCCGATCGAACTCCCTCGCGACGTCGTGGCTCGAGGCACCGGCGATCGCCGGGTTCGCGCGCACGACGATGTCGAGCCCGGGGTCGATCTCACTCAGCGCGTCCCGGGCGACGTGCCGCAGCACGCGTTTGGCCCGCGAACGCACGACGGCGTTGCCCACGGCCTTTGAAACGACGAAACCGACGCGCGGCCCCACCCGATCCTCGGGTGAAAGGCCGAACGCGTCGGCGTCGATCACATGAACGGCGAGCAGCGAGCCACCCGCGCGCCCCGCACGTCGATCCCGCAGGACGGCGCGGTACTGCCCTGCGTCACGAATGCGATGCTGAGCAGGGAGCACGGCCGGTCGTGGGCCGAACTCAGGCGGAAAGCTGCTTGCGACCCTTGGCGCGTCGGTTCGCCAGGATGGCGCGGCCGGCGCGGGTGCGCATGCGCAGACGGAAGCCGTGCGTCTTGGCGCGGCGACGGTTGTTGGGCTGGAAGGTGCGCTTGCTCACGTCGAACTCCATTGGGGAAGGGCGAACGCTCGCGCGCCGCCGTCGTGCTGATGGTCAGGGTTGTCGCGCCACCCGCACGTGACGGGCTCCAGGCTCTTCGAACCTTCGGCATCCCACTCCTGCAGCACCAGCAATGGCGGCCCACAGGGCCTGCCCATCGGCGAAAATACCTTGGAACGGCACGCATCGAGGCGGTGGATCACCGTCATCGGGGCGCAGACAATCGTCATCCAGCTTACGCATGCGGGGCCAACAGGGTCAAAACGTCCGAACCTCCACTCCATACCCAACAGCGCGCGCACGCGAATAACACATCTGTGATTCACACGCCGCCGCACAAATCCAGTCGACACGCCGTTAGCCTGACGAGAAAACGACATTCCCCTCGTCTGGCGCGCACCGCCCGATGAGCCCCAGGACACACCGTGCACAGGCTGTGGATAACTCTGTGGATATGGGGCCTACTATGGGAGACGCCCAGCACGCCTCGTCGCCATCACGGCCTCGAGCACCGACGACCGACCGGCTGCGACCCCCGCAGCGCCAGGAGGAGCCACGTGACCACCGACGAACCCGTCGACTACGAGCGCACCTGGCACGCCGCGTTGGAGGACATGGACAAGCACGGCATCGGCTCGCGTGATCGCGCCTACCTCAACCTGACGCGCTTCGTCGGGCTGCTCGGTGACAACGTGCTGCTGTCCGTGCCCTTCGACCAGACGAAGCGGATGCTCGAGGGGCCGCTGCGCGAACCCGTGGCGAAGGCACTGTCGGATCAGCTAGGCCAACAGGTGCGCGTCGCCATCAGCGTCGATGAGAGTCTCCAGGCAGCGGTGCGAGACCTCGACGACGACGGTGACGCGTCCGACGAGAACACCTCTGCAGCAACCGAATCCGATGATGGAACGCTCGGGTTCACCATGCCCGGCCAGGGCGCACCACGGCCGACGAAGGCCGACCCGGGCGTCGTCCTGCCGCCTCGCTCGACGGGCTATCAGCGCGATGCCGCTGCCGCTCCGAGCGACACCGAGGCCCCGCGCCTCAACCCCAAGTACACGTTCGACACGTTCGTCATCGGTGAGAGCAACCGGTTCGCGCACGCCGCCGCCATCGCCATCGCCGAGGAGCCGGGCCAGGCCTACAACCCCCTGTTCATCCACGGCGACTCGGGGCTCGGCAAGACCCACCTGCTGCACGCGATCGGTCACTACGTGCACGACTACCACCCGAAGCTGCGGGTGCGATACGTCAGCTCCGAGGAGTTCACGAACGACTTCGTCAACTCGATCCGTGACGACCGCGCCGCGACGTTCCAGCGCCGCTACCGCGACGACGTCGACGTCCTGCTCATCGACGACATCCAGTTCCTGCAGGGCAAGGAGCAGACGCAGGAGGAGTTCTTCCACACCTTCAACGCCCTGCACTCCACCGGCAAGCAGATCGTGCTGACCTCGGATCAGCCGCCGGAGAAGCTGACGACGTTCGCCGACCGCATGCGCAGCCGCTTCAAGTCGGGGCTGACGACGGACGTCCACCCGCCCGAGCTGGAGACGCGCATCGCGATCCTGCGCAAGAAGGCCAACGCCGAGCGCATGGACATCGGCGATGACGTGCTCGAGCTCATCGCCTCGAAGATCTCGACGAACATCCGTGAGCTCGAGGGCGCGCTCATCCGTGTCGCCGCTTATGCGTCACTGCAGAAGGAACCGGTCGACCGGGCGAAGGCCGCGTTCGTCCTCAAGGACGTCGTGCCGAGCGAGACGGGGCAGATCACCGTCGGCCACATCATCGCCGAGACGGCCGTCTACTTCGGGGTGACGGTCGACGACATCAAGGGCCCGTCGCGCTCACGCAACCTGACGATGGCGCGTCAGATCGCCATGTACCTGTCGCGTGAGCTGACGGAGCACTCATTCCCACAGCTCGGACAGCACTTCGGTGGGCGCGACCACACGACCGTCATGCACGCGGAGAAGAAGATCCGCCAGCTCATCGGCGAGCGTCGCCCCGTGTACGACCAGATCACGGAGCTGACGACGCAGATCCGCCGTCGCAGTCACTGACTCCACGGTACGTCGCCATGATCAGCGTCACTGCGAGCGCCTGACGCTGAGACAATGCGCGGATGACGACGCGCCGCGCCCCGCATGCTGCTCCCCTTGACGCCGCCACATCAGGGACGCGTCGTGCCGGCGCCGTCCTCACGCTCGTGCTGGCCGGGCTGTCGATGTTCGGCCCCTTCAACGTCGACGCGCCCCTGCCCGCGTTCGCCCGAATGGGCGCCGAGTTTCACGTGGAACCGGCCGCGATGCAGCAGGTGGTCAGCGTCTACCTGTTGTCGTTCGCCGTCATGAGCCTGTTCCACGGGCCGGTGTCGGACGCCGTGGGTCGCAAACCCGTCATGACGGTGGGGATCGGTGTCTATGTCCTCGCCTCCGTCGGCTGCGCCCTGGCGCCGTCTCTGCCACTGCTGCTCGTCTTCCGCGCGTTCCAGGGTTTCGCGGCCGGGGCGGGTCAGATCATCGCGCGTGCGGTGATCCGCGACCTCTTCTCCGGCCCCGAGGCACAACGCCTGATGAGCCAGGTGTCGATGATCTTCGGACTCGCGCCGGCCTTCGCGCCGATCCTGGGCGGTGCCTTGCTGACGGTGGGCGACTGGCGCTCGATCTTCTGGTTCCTCACCGCGTTCGGTGTGGTCATGACCATCTGCGTGAGCAGGTTCCTGCCCGAGACACTTCCCGTGGAACAACGCTCGTCCCTCGCACTCGGGCCCATCGTGAGCGCTCTCCTGGCGGCACTGCGCAGCGGTCGGTTCCTACGCATCGCGCTGGCCGCGTCGCTCGCGTTCGCAGGACAGTTCTTGTTCATCTCGAACGCGCCTCTCTTCCTCGGCGGGCTGCTCGGGCTCGGCGAGAACGAGTACTGGATGTTCTTCGTGCCGATGGTGGTGTGCATGATCGCGGGCTCCTGGCTGAGCGCGCGGGCCGCCGGGCACCTCAGCGCCGCCCGTCAGGCGTCGTACGGCCTGCTGTTCGCCCTCGCCTCAGCCACGGTCGGCGTCGTCATCGCACTGCAGCCGTGGGGCAGCGACGTCCCGTGGGCGCTCGTCGCGCCTTCCCTGACGGCCTTCGGGGTTGCGGTCGCTCTGCCGGTGCTCCAGCTCGCGCAGCTCGACGAGTTTCCCCAGGCGCGTGGCACGGCGGCTTCCGCCGGCACCTTCGTCAACCTCGTCTTCGCCGCTGCTCTCGCCGGGGTGATCGGACCGTTGGTGGCCACGGACCTCGTGACGATGGCGCTCGCCGCCTTCTGCTGCGTCGCATCGGGCGCGTTGCTCTGGGCCGCCCACGTGGCGGCGCGTCGATGAGTGCGTGAGTGAACGGCGGGCCAACGCCCGACAGCTGCCAAACTGCCGCTCGGCGGCTCACAGGTGGCCACCCACATGGTTGTCCACAGAATCTGGGGACAACCATGTGGGTAAGGTGTGGGTCGCTGACGGCCCGCGAACATCCGAAGGTCCCCGAACCCCGGAATGGCGCTCATCCACACCTGTGGACAACACTGTGGAAATGTGGACGACACCGATGTGATTCCCTCCTGGTTCACGGCAACCACCCAGCCGTCAGCGAGTGATCCATCCCTCATCCACGGGGTTATCCACAGTTTCTGGGGATGAAGCAGTGGAAAACCCGTCCGATCAGGGGGAAACCCACCCCGCAACGACAGCCGGTTGTGGATGAAGATTTTCTCTCCACAACCGGCTGTCACCATCCACAGCAACGATCCCCACGTCACCCACACCCGAGATCCCAGTGCTGACGAGGACGAACAGGGGTTTTCCCCACCATCCACACCCCCTATGACGACGACCAACATCTTCACCATGGCGAGAAAGCGCCCCACGTATCCACACCGCACCCCACTGTCGACGAGCCGGCGACGTCCCCCGTCAGCACCCCTCGTCGTCTCTTGGGCGAGGCCGACGACCTGAGCTAGGCTCACGAGCGCACAGCTGTGCCTGTGGCATCGACGCGGAGTTCGCTCGCAGCAGGAGCCACCCCGCACGTGACGAGACATCGCACGAGGGTCACAGCTCGCCTGCGACGACGAACGATGAGGGACGGTGGACGTGAAGCTCCGGGTTGAACGCGATGTGTTGGCCGAAGCGGTGGCCTGGGCAGTGCGCGGTCTGTCGCAGCGCCCGCCCGTCCCCGTGCTCGCGGGTGTCCTGCTCGAGGCGAGCCCCGAGGGTCTGACGCTGTCCGCGTTCGACTACGAGGTCTCCGCGAAGGTGACGGTCGACGCCGACGTCGAGGAGGCGGGCACCGTCCTCGTCCTCGGCCGCCTGCTCGCCGACATCACGAAGAGCCTTCCGCACAAGCCGATCGAACTGATCAGCGAGGGCTCGAAGGTGCAGGTCACGTGCGGCAGCGCGAAGTTCAGCCTCCAGAGCATGCCGACGGGCGAGTACCCGACGCTGCCCGCAAACCCCGATCCGACGGGCGTCATCGCCGGGGACGTCTTCACGCAGGCCGTCGCGCAGGTCAGCGTCGCGGCCGACCGCGGTGACACCCTGCCGATCCTCACCGGCGTGCGCGTCGAGGTCTCCGGCAACAAGCTGACGCTGCTCGCGACGGACCGCTACCGCCTCGCGATGCGCGAGGTCATGTGGAACGCCGGAGACGAGGGCGCCGAGTACGCGGCGCTCGTGCCCGCGCGCACCCTAGACTCGCTTGCCAAGTCCCTCGGTGCCGCCGGCAACGTCTCGCTCTCCCTGAGCGGCGCGTCGACGGGCTCTGGTCTCGCCGGTTTCGAGGCCGGCCAGCGTCGCATGACGACGCGTCTGCTCGACGGCGACTACCCCAAGGTGACGAGCCTGTTCCCGACGAGCGTCGACACGACGGCGATCGTCGAGACGGCCCAGCTCGCCGAGGCGTGCAAGCGCGTCTCCCTCGTCGCTGAGCGCAACATGCCCGTCCGTCTGCGGTTCGCCGAGGATTCGGTGCGCATCGAGGCCGGCACGGGCGAGGACGCGCAGGCGTCGGAGACGTTCGAGGCGAAGATCGACGGCCCCGAGCTCGAGATCGCGTTCAGCCCCCAGTTCCTGCTCGACGGGCTCGGCGTCGTCGGCACGAAGTACGTCCGCCTCGGCTTCACCCAGCCGACGCGCCCGGCTGTCCTGTCCGGTCAGGACGAGATCGACGGTGACGCCGACGACAGCTATCGCTACCTCATCATGCCGGTGCGTTTCGCGAACTGACGGCCGTTCGGACAGCGTTCGCGCCCCTGCCCGGACGGGCGTAGCGTGAACCCTGAGTTTTCGTGATGCGCGCGTTCCAGACGTGCGTGTCGGACATGCAACGTCACGAAGGAGAAGACCCATGCAGCTTGGTTTGATCGGTCTCGGCAAGATGGGCGGCAACATGCGCGATCGCATGAAGGCTGCGGGCATCGAGGTCATCGGCTACGACACGAATCGCGAGATCAGCGACGTCGCGGACCTCGCCGAACTCGTCGAGAAGGTCGACGCACCGCGCAACATCTGGGTCATGGTGCCGGCCGGCAAGATCACCGACTCCGTCATGTCCGAGCTGCAGGGCCTGCTCGCCGAGGGCGACCTCGTCATCGACGGTGGCAACAGCAAGTGGTCCGACGACCAGGGCCACGCCGAGCAGTTCGCCAAGACGGGCGTGCACTTCATGGACTGCGGTGTCTCCGGCGGCATCTGGGGCAAGGAGAACGGCTACGGCCTCATGTGCGGCGGTGACGACGCCGACGTCAAGCGCATGATGCCGGTCTTCGACGCACTGCGCCCGGAGGGCCCCCGCGAGGAGGGTTTCGTCCACGCCGGTGAGGTCGGCGCCGGTCACTACGCCAAGATGGTCCACAACGGCATCGAGTACGGCCTCATGCACGCCTACGCCGAGGGCTGGGAGCTGCTCGAGGCGAAGGACATCGTCACCGACGTCCACGGCTGCTTCAAGGCCTGGACGCGCGGCACCGTCGTGCGTTCCTGGCTGCTCGACCTCATGGTGAAGGCGCTCGAGGAGACGCCGCACCTCGAGGGCGTCTCCGAGTACACGACCGACTCCGGTGAGGGTCGCTGGACGCTCGAGGAGGCCATCGCGAACGCCGTCCCGATGCCGGTGCTCGCCGCCGCGCTGTTCGGCCGTTTCGCCTCGCGCCAGGAGAACAGCCCGCAGATGCAGGCGGTCGCCGCACTGCGCGGTCAGTTCGGCGGGCACGAGGTCATGCAGTTCGGTCGCGAGCCGTGGCGCGCCGCGAAGGAAGGCCAGGCCGAGGTCTCCGGCGCCGCCGAGCCGAAGAAGGACGCGGGCGCCGCGCGCCCAGGCGCTGCCCCCAACGAGCACTGATCGGCGTTCGCTGATCTGACGATTCGACCCCAGGGCATCCGAGCCACCGACCGAAAGCGCTGTGAGACTCCGCCATCTGTCGCTGCGTGACTTCCGCTCCTACACGGAGGCGGAAGTCGAGCTCGCTGACGGAGTGACCACATTCGTGGGCCTCAACGGCCAGGGCAAGACCAACCTGGTCGAAGCCGCCGGTTACCTCGCGACCCTGGGGTCGCATCGTGTCTCGACGGACGCTCCCCTCGTCCGCTTCGGAGCCGAGCGGGCCTTCGTGCGCGCGGCCGTCGTCCGTGATTCACATGAAACAGTGCTCGAGCTCGAGATCGTTCCGGGTAGGGCCAACCGGGCACGCATCGGACGCGCGGCCGCGGGGCGTCCCCGTGACATCCTCGGGTCGCTGCGAACCGTGCTCTTCGCGCCGGAGGATCTCGCGCTCGTCAAGGGCGACCCCGGGGAACGTCGCCGATTTCTCGACGACCTCCTCGTCGCGCGTCAACCGCGCTGGGCCGGTGCTCGTTCGGACTACGACAAGATTCTCAAGCAGCGCAACGCCCTGTTGCGCTCCGCCCAATCGGCGCTCAAGAAGGGCGCGCGAGGCGCTCGCCTCTCGGCGGATGAAGAGGTTTCACGTGAAACAGCTCTCGACACGCTGGTCGAGTGGAACACGCACCTCGCGTCAGTCGGTTCTGCCCTCGTCTACGCCCGTCTACGGTTGCTGAAAGATCTGGCCCCCTACGTGGCCCAGGCGTACGACGAGGTGAGTGCCGGGCGTTCTGATGCGCGCCTCGCGTATGTGTCGTCACTGCCGGAGTCGACCGCGGCGCGCATCGCCTCGGGCGAGGTTCCGGAGCGCGACGAGCTCGAGAAGGCCTTTCATGAGGCGTTCGAGCTCCAGCGGACCCGCGAGATCGAACGTGGTGTCACCCTCGTGGGGCCGCACCGGGACGACGTCACCCTGACGCTCGGAGACCTGCCCGCCAAGGGCTACGCGAGTCACGGTGAGTCGTGGTCGTTTGCGCTCGCCCTGCGCCTCGCGGCCTTCCACCTGCTGCGTCATGACCTCGGCACCGACCCCGTCCTCGTCCTCGACGACGTCTTCGCCGAACTCGACGCGGGGCGCCGCGAACGGCTGGCCGACATGGTGAGCGACGCCGAGCAGGTGCTCATCACCGCCGCCGTTGAGGAGGACGTTCCCGCGCGGCTTTCCGGCCAGGTCTTCCACGTGACGAAGGGCCACGTCGCGCCTCGAGGCGATGGATCCCTCGAGGAGGCGCCTGGCGGCGTGCAGCCGGCGGCTCACCCGGGTCTGCCCGAGGCCGAGGACGCCCCGGATGGGCCCGCCCGTGATGCGGACGACCGTGATGACGGTGACGCGGCTGATGAGTGAGACCAGCGGCATCGATGCGTGGGCACCGGACGATCAGGCCCCGGGCACTGGCACTGGCACCGATAGTGCCGAGGCGCCGGTCGAGTCGAACGCTGAGGACGAGCGCGCCGTCGCCGCGCGGTTGGCGCTCGCTCGGGCTCAGCGCAATGCCGCCGAGCGGGGTTTTCGTCCGGGCTCGCGTCCTGCGCCCCGGCGTTCCCGCTCGACGCAGAGCTTCACGCCGTCGTCGAATCGCGATGGACGCGACCCCCAACTCATCGACTCGACGATGAAACGCCTCCTGCTCGAGCGGGGGTGGAACGTCGACGTGGCAGCCGGCGCCGTCATGTCGCGGTGGGCCGATCTCGTCGGTGCGGGCGTGGCCGAGCACGCTCGGCCTCTCACGTTCGAGGACGGCGTGCTCATCGTGCGCGCGGAATCGACGGCCTGGGCCACGCAGCTGCAGCTGCTCACCACATCCCTGCTGGCCTCCATCGCTGACGGTGTGGGTGAGGGCGTCGTCAACGAACTGCGGGTTGTCGGCCCGAGCGCCCCGAGCTGGGTGCGCGGCCCGCGTCGTGTCGCAGGACGCGGACCACGCGACACCTACGGCTGACGGCCGCGCCTGTTTCACGTGGAACCTTCCCGGTTTCGTGTGCAGAGCGCCTCCAGCGAAACCCCGCAGCATGTCCGCGTCACCCCGTCGACGCTGAGAGAGGAGCCCGAGGGAGGCCGGCCGAGCCAGAGGCCGATGAGTGCCCTCGAGGCCCCGGTCGACGATCCCCGGCACGTCGAGGCCTCGTTCCCGCGTGCACGAGGCCCTCTAGAGCGTTTCGTGGCTATGTTCTGAGCCGTGCTACCAGTAAGATGGACATGATTCGCACGTTGTATCGCGTCACGAGCCCGCACGCACGTCGTTGCGGGAGTCACGCCTCGGGTTTCCCGCTCCGAGAGCCGGCGCACTGCAACGGTGCCACGCACGGTGAAGGAGCACAGTGGCCGACAAGCCCAGCGACGACTCGATCGACCCTACGACGCAGGATCCCTCGCTCGCAGACGCGGCCGACGGCGCGTCAGAGCAGGTCGAGCAGCACGTCCGGTCCCAGATCGACACGGAGTACGACGCCGACGCCATCCAGGTCCTCGAGGGCCTCGAGGCCGTCCGCAAGCGGCCCGGCATGTACATCGGCTCCACGGGTGAGCGCGGCCTGCATCACCTCGTGTGGGAGATCGTCGACAACTCGGTCGACGAGGCCCTCGCCGGTCACGCGACGCGCGTCGACGTGACGATCCTGCCCGACAACGGCATCCGCGTCTCCGACAACGGCCGCGGCATCCCGACGGGCCGCAACGAGGCGTACGACATGTCGACCGTCGAGCTCGTCCTCACCCAGCTGCACGCCGGAGGCAAGTTCGGTGGCGGCGGCTACAAGGTCTCCGGTGGTCTGCACGGCGTCGGCAGCTCGGTCGTCAACGCCCTGTCGACGCGCCTCGAGGCCGAGGTGCGGCAGAAGGGCCGCGTCTACCGAATGGAGTTCGCGGGCGGTGTGCCGCTCGGCGAGCTGCGTGAGGAAGAGGAGAGCGACGAGACTGGCACGACGATCACGTTCTGGGCGAGCCCGGAGATCTTCGAGACGACCGTCTACGACTTCGAGACGATCCGTGCGCGCTTCCAGCAGATGGCCTTCCTCAACAAGGGCCTGACGATCTCCCTCACCGACGAGCGTCCCGATGCCGTCGACGAGGGTGCTGCAGAGGAAGCTGCGGCCGACGCTGCAGCCGAGGGTGCCGACGCCGCACAGGCTGACGAGGCCGCCGCGCGGGCGAAGAAGGGCAGGAGCGTCACGTACTGCTACGCGGACGGTCTGCTCGACTACGTCAAGCACCTCAACTCCTCCAAGCGCGCCGAGGTCGTCAACGAGGACATCATCGCCTTCGAGCACGAGGACGCCGAGCGCTACCTCTCGGTCGAGGTCGCGATGCAGTGGACGACGGCGTACAGCGAGTCCGTCCACACGTACGCCAACACGATCAACACGCACGAGGGCGGCACGCACGAAGAGGGTTTCCGCGCGGCGATGACGAAGCTCGTCAACGACTTCGCGCGCCGCGAGAAGCTGCTCAAGGAGAAGGACGACAACCTCACCGGTGACGACATCCGCGAGGGGCTGACGGCCGTCATCAGCGTCAAGCTTGCCGAACCACAGTTCGAGGGCCAGACGAAGACGAAGCTCGGCAACTCCGAGGTCAAAGGCTTCGTCCAGACCGCGGTGCGCGACGAGTTCGACCACTGGCTGCAGATGCACCCGCGAGAGGGCAAGGCGATCGTCAGCAAGGCCATCGCCGCCGCGTCGGCGCGGATGGCGGCCCGCAAGGCGCGCGAGACCGCGCGACGCAAGGGCCTGCTCGAATCGGGTGGGCTGCCGGGCAAGCTGCGCGACTGCCAGAGCAAGGATCCGTCGATCTCCGAGGTGTTCATCGTCGAGGGTGACTCGGCCGGCGGCTCGGCGGTGCAGGGGCGCAACCCGTTCAACCAGGCGATCCTGCCGATCCGCGGCAAGATCCTCAACGTCGAGAAGGCACGCCTCGACAAGGTGCTCGCGAACAATGAGGTGCAGGGCCTGATCTCGGGCTTCGGCACGGGCATCGGCGAGGACTTCACGATCGAGAAGGCGCGCTACCACAAGATCGTCCTCATGGCCGACGCCGACGTCGACGGCATGCACATCCGCACGCTGCTGCTCACTCTGTTGTTCCGCTTCATGCGCCCGCTCATCGAGGCCGGATACGTCTACCTCGCCCAGCCGCCGCTGTACCGCATCAAGTGGAGCAACCACGAGCACGAGTTCGCCTTCACCGACCGCGAGCGCGACGCGATGATCGACGCAGGCCAGTCGAAGGGCTGGCGCCTGCCGAAGGAGAACGGCGTCCAGCGCTACAAGGGTCTCGGCGAGATGAATTACCAGGAATTGTGGGAGACCACGATGGACCCGGAGTCGCGCACGTTGCTCCAGGTCACGCTCGAGGACGCCGCGGCCGCCGACGAGATCTTCGCCGTGCTCATGGGTGAGGACGTCGAATCGCGACGCAGCTTCATCCAGCGCAACGCGAAGGACGTCAGGTTCCTCGACATCTGATCTGCGTTTCACGTGAAACGTGAGCGACGAGCCGCTCCGTTTCACGTGAAACATCGCGACAACTCGACAACCCTTCATCGAAGGAATGACACATGTCTGACGACACGAACCTGCCGGGCGACGACGCGTCCGACCTGCCGGACGATCTCCCCGAGGTCCCCCAGGGCGAAGCCGACGCTCCCGCCAGCGACGCCGCAGCAGCCGCGGCCGGCATCGACCCCACGCGCCCCGAGCCGCCGACGATGAAGGTGCCGAACACGCCGGAGGCGCAGGCCGCCGTCGCCGCTCCGGTTGCGCACCGCGTCGACCCGATCGACCTCAACGCCGAGATGCAGCGCAGCTACATCGAGTACGCGATGAGCGTCATCGTCTCGCGTGCCCTGCCGGACGTGCGTGACGGCCTCAAGCCCGTGCACCGTCGCATCGTCTACGCCATGTACGACGGTGGCTACCGTCCCGACCGCGGCTACAACAAGTGCAGCCGTGTGGTCGGTGACGTCATGGGTCAGTACCACCCGCACGGTGACTCGGCGATCTACGACGCCCTCGTGCGTCTCGTGCAGCCGTGGTCGATGCGCTACCCGCTCGTCGACGGCCAGGGCAACTTCGGTTCGCCCGGCAACGACGGCGCAGCCGCCCCGCGATACACCGAGTGCCGCATGGCGCCCCTCGCGATGGAGCTCGTGCGCGACATCCACGAGAACACCGTCGACTTCGAGCCCAACTACGACGGCAAGACGCTGCAGCCCAGCGTCCTGCCGAGCCGTTTCCCGAACCTGCTCGTCAACGGCAGCGCCGGCATCGCTGTCGGCATGGCGACGCAGATCCCGCCGCACAACCTGCGCGAGGTCGCCGACGCCGCGCAGTGGCTGCTCGCGAACCCCGAGGCCTCGCGTGAGGCACTGCTCGAAGAGTGCCTGCGTCGCATCCCCGGCCCGGACTTCCCGACCGGCGCGCTCATCATGGGCAAGCGCGGCGTCGAGGACGCCTACCGCACCGGCCGCGGCAGCATCACGATGCGCGCCGTCGTCAACGTCGAGGAGATCCAGGGCCGTCAGTGCCTCGTCGTCACGGAGCTGCCGTACCAGGTCAACCCAGACGCGCTCGCCGAGAAGATCGCGATGCTCGTCAAGGACGGCAAGATGGCCGGCATCGCCGACATCCGTGACGAGACGTCCGGCCGCACCGGCCAGCGCCTCGTCATCGTGCTCAAGCGTGACGCGATCGCCAAGGTCGTGCTCAACAACCTCTACAAGCACACGCAGCTGCAGCAGAACTTCGGCGCGAACATGCTCGCCCTCGTCGACGGTGTGCCGCGCACGCTGCCGATCAGTGCGTTCATCCGCTACTGGGTCGAGCACCAGATCGACGTCATCGTGCGCCGCACGCAGTTCCGTCTCGACGAGGCCGAGAAGCGCATCCACATCCTGCGCGGTCTGTTGAAGGCCCTCGACATGCTCGACGAGGTCATCGCCCTCATCCGTCGCAGCCCGACGGTCGACGATGCCCGCACGGGCCTCATCGAGCTGCTCGACATCGACGAGATCCAGGCCAACGCCATCCTCGAGATGCAGCTGCGTCGCCTCGCGGCGCTCGAGCGTCAGCGCATCATCGAGCAGCACGACGAGCTGCAGGCGAAGATCGACGACTACAAGGACATCCTGGCCAAGCCGGAGCGTCAGCGTCAGATCGTCAGCGACGAGCTCGCCGAGATCGTCGAGAAGTACGGCGACGACCGTCGCAGCCAGATCGTGCCGTTCGACGGTGACATGAACATGGAAGACCTCATCCCCGAAGAGGACGTGGTCGTCACCATCACGCGCGGCGGCTACGTCAAGCGCACGAAGGTGAGCGAGTACCGCAGCCAGCGTCGCGGTGGCAAGGGTGTGCGCGGCGCGACGCTGCGCGGTGACGACGTCGTCGGGCACTTCTTCACGACCTCGACGCACGACTGGCTGTTGTTCTTCACGAACGCCGGCCGCGTCTACCGGACGAAGGGCTACGAGCTGCCGGAGGGCTCGCGCGACAGCAAGGGCCAGCACGTCGCGAACCTGCTCGCGTTCCAGCCGGGCGAGCAGATCGCTCAGGTCATGGCGCTGCGCACCTATGCCGACTCGGAGTACCTTCTGCTCGCGACCCGCAACGGCCTCGTCAAGAAGACGCGCCTGTCGGAGTATGACTCGCCGCGTTCGGGCGGCCTCATCGCCGTCAACCTGCGTGACGGCGACGAGCTCGTCGGTGCCGGCCTCGCGACGCACGACGACGACGTCCTGCTCGTCAGCCGCAAGGGCCAGGCCGTGCGTTTCGCTGCGACGGACGACTCACTGCGTCCGATGGGCCGATCGACGTCGGGTGTCACCGGCATGAAGTTCCGAGAAGGCGACGAACTGCTGTCGATGAACGTCGTGCCGAAGGGCGCGAACGAGGTCGAGCGCGGGGCCGACGAGAAGCTGTGCGTCTTCGTCGTCTTCGAGAACGGGCTCGCCAAGCGCACGCCCGTGGAGGAGTACCCGACGAAGGGGCGCGCGACGCTCGGCGTCAAGGTCGCGACGATCTCAGAGCGAGGCGGTGACCTCGTCGGCGCGCTCGTCGTCGAGAACCGTGACGAAGTGATGGTCGTCATGGAGAAGGGCAAGATCGTCCGCTCGGCCGTCGCCGAGGTGCGTGAGACGGGCCGCAACACGCAGGGCGTGCAGTTCGCGACGCCCGGCAAGGGCGACTCGATCGTCGCCGTCGCGCGCAACGCCGAGAAGGATTCTGAGGAAATCGACGATGACGCGGTAGTTTCGGAGACGAACGAGGCCGCGGAGTCAACTCAGGACGCAACGCACGCTACGGACGACGAGTCGGCCTCCACGGAGAACAACGAGTCGGGAGACAGTGAGTGAGTGACTCGCGAGACGCGCGCGCGAAGCTGCCGAAATCTGCCGGGGGCGCCCCCCGAGCGGTCAAGGGCAGTGGTGCAGCGGCGCCAGCCACACGACCCCAGCAGCAGCGCGTGAGCACGCAGGCCGGCCGCGCGCCGGCCTCGTCGGGCCGCGGCGGCGCCCCACGTCGCTCCACGCCGCGCCGAGTGCGCCTGACGCTGTCGCGCGTCGACACGTGGTCGGTGCTCAAGATCGCCTTCCTGTTGTCGGTGGCCGTCGCCATCGCGTCCGTCGTTCTCGTGGCGACGTTGTGGACGGTGCTCGCGGGCATGGGCACCTTCAGCGCGATCAACGACCTGCTGCGGACGCTGGATCGTCAAGGCTCGAAGTTCGACATCCTCGACTACCTCGGGTTCGGCCGCTCGATCTCGTTCAGCATCGTCATCGGCGTGCTCAACATCATCCTCATGACGGCGATCGCGACCCTGAGCGCGTTCCTCTACAACATCTGCGCCTCCCTCGTCGGCGGCGTGCAGCTGACGTTGAGCGACGAGTGATCGCAGCCTGAGCAATCGCGCGACGGGCCTGCCCTCCACGACGGTGGGGCGGGCCCGTCGTCGTCTGCCCAGACTGGTGGGTGCGGGTCGCAGCTGGCCCGTGGCGACGCGGTGGGATAAGGCGCCGCCCGCGATTTGCGGGCCACGCCTGCGGTGGGTAATCTTACGTCTCGTGCTGATCACGCAGGTGAACGGCACGCACGCGGTGCAGGGGCCTATAGCTCAGTCGGTTAGAGCGCTGTCCTGATAAGACAGAGGTCACTGGTTCAAGTCCAGTTAGGCCCACCACCACTGCCCCTTGATTTCGCCAAGGAGTCGCATGTTCAAGGCACTTCTCGCATCTGCTGCGGCCGCTGCCGCCCTGTATGCGAACAGCGAATACCAGAAGCAGAAGCTGGGCAAGGAGCTGTGGGCGAAGGCCACGCAGGAGCCCGCCACGCAGGCGGCCACCGAACAACCTGGCTGAAAAACCCTCGGGGGTATGGCGCAATTGGTAGCGCACCTGCTTTGCAAGCAGGGGGTTAGGGGTTCGAGTCCCCTTACCTCCACCGAGAACGAAGAGCCCCCCACGGATTCGTGAGGGGCTCTTCGCCGTCCGGTGCCCGCGACGGCGCGGGCAGCGCTCAGAGGAAGGCCAGTGGGTCGAACTCGTCGATCGGGATGACGCGCAGGCGCGGCAGCGTCGCGTTGAACGCCTTGACGTCGTGCTCGAGGTCGAAGAACTCGAGGCCCTGTGCCTCCAGGGGCGAGAAGCCGGCGTTGCGGAACTCCTTGAAGCCGATCAGCCCGACCTTGCGGGAGCCGCCGAGCAGCGGTTCGAGCTGCGGGAGGAAGTCGCCGTCGTGGCTGACGAGCATGACGTCGGCCTGCAGCGTCACGAGGGCGTCCAGCGTCTTCTGGATGGCCATGTCGACCACCTTCTCGCCCTCCGCGCCGGAGAGAGGTATTGGCTGGTAGCCGAGCGCCGTCAGGGCCTGGATGAACGCCATCGGCAGCTCGGGGCCGTTGGCCGCGAGGAAGAACAGCCCCTTGGCGTCCTGGTGCCACTGGCGCTGGGCGAACTTGAGTAGCCTGTCCCAGCGCGGGCGCTCGTCAGGGTGGGGGCGGCGGCCGAGGATCGAGGTGCCGAGCGTGGCATCGATGTTCTCGCCGTCGATGAGGAGGTAGGTGGTGCGCTGAGCCATGGCTCCAACCTAGTCCATGCTGGGCTGACGACGATGGGCCGGTGTTTCACGTGAAACACCGGCCCATCGTCGTCGGGGAAGAGTCAGAGGGACGCGACCGCCTCGTCGACGGGCGTCGTGCCGTTGACGACGACGAACGTCTCTCGGATGGCATGCCCGCTCGTCAGCACCTGCGCGAGCGTGTGGGCGACGTCGCCGCGCGTGATGGGCTGACGCTGCTGGTCGGGGTTGATCGTCACCTGGCCCGTGGGCGCGTCATCGGTGAGCATTCCGGGGCGGACGATGGTCCAGTCGAGGTCGCGGGTACGCAGGTCGGCATCCGCGCCGCCCTTGGCGTAGAGGTAGACCTGGAAGACGCCGGCGTCGACGTTCTCCGGCGCGTCGGAGCCGATCGACGACACCATGACGTAGCGTCGCACGCCCGCCTGCTCCGCAGCGTCGGCGAGCAGCACCGCTCCCATGAGGTCGACGCTCCACTTGCGCGCCCGACCCGATTCCGGGCCGCCACCCGCGGCGAAGACGACGGCGTCGCAGCCGTTGATGACCTCGGCGACGTCGTCGACCGAGGCGTCCTCGAGTGAGATGACGGCGGGCTCCATTCCCGCGGCGCGCAGGTCGTCCGCCTGCTCCGGTGTACGGATGAGGCCGACGACGTCGTGGCCCTCGCCGCTCAACCGCTGCCCGAGCAACCGGGCGATCTGGCCATGTCCTCCTGCAATAGCAATACGCATGCCTCGACACTACTCCTGTGGGCATCAAGCGTCGATCCGTCTCGATGGTTTCATCTACGCGTATCTAATAGATCGAGTACAGCGAGGTAGCAAGCGCTGACATGGTGCTCGTGACGTCGTCACGAGTAGCGACGCGTACGGCCCCGACCAGCACGAGAGGCCCGGACTGGAGCCTTGTCGGTTTGGGGAACGATCGACACGCGCGACAGCCATGCAGACGACGAGGCGGCCATCCCGTACGGGATGGCCGCCTCGTCGTGCCCGATCGCGAGGCCCTCAACGGGGCCTGGCGTCGGGGTGGAGCGTCGAACTCAGTGGTCGTCGCGAGCCGCGCGACGCGAGCTGCGCGTCTCGCCCGCGCTCGGGTCCTCGAGACCTTCCGTCGTCATGTGGCCCGAAGCCTCGGCGTCGGTCCACGACGCAGCCGTGCCGGGGGCGCCGGCGGGCTCGGCAGTCGGCGTGTCGACACCGGCCGGGCGCACCATCGTCGTGTCGTCGGCCTTCGCGAAGTTCGTCACGGGGTTGTTGATCGTCATCTCGTCACCGCGAGCCGTCTTGGAGTCTGCGATGGCGGCCTCCGAGAGGCGAGCGTCCGCCGCACGCTTCTTCTGCTGGTCGGCGTACACGAGGTAGCCGGCGCCCGCGAGAGCGGCGACACCGAGCGTGATGAGGAAGCCGCCCTTCTTCTTCTTGGGCGCGAGGGCCGGCGCGTACTGCGCGACCTGCTTCTGTGCGCCCTCGGGCAGCTGGCCGACGACGTTGTGCGACGCGGCGGTGCCGGCGGCAGCAGCGGTCGCGAGGATCTCCTTGAGGTGCGGCAGCAGCTCGTCCTTGTAGAAGTCGCGCGCGTTGTCGGCTGAGATGCCCTTGTCCTCGGCGACGGCCTCGGCGCGGCCCCGCAGGGCGGCGGCCTTGTACGCGACGTCCTCGCGGGCGCCCGGGCCGAAGGCGCTGACGGCCTTCTTCTCGCCCTTGGCGGCCTTGGCGGCCAGGAGCGCAGCAAGGGCCCCGGCCTTCTTGTCGGCCGTCTTCGACGCCTTGGACGTCTTCTTGTCAGCCTTCTTCATGAAGCGCGAGGAGTTCTTGTCTGCCTTCTTGGCAGCCTTCTTCCCCTTCTGCTGTGCGTCGTCACGAGCGTCCTTGGCGGAGTCGGCGACGGCGGCGAGCGAGGCGACGGTGGCGGCCTTCGCAGCGCCGGCCTTCTCGGCGACGGCTTCGCGCTGGTCGGCGGTCTTGTCGGCGACCTTCTCCGTCGCTGCCTCGACGTGCGGCGCAGCAGCGTCGCGGGCCTCTTCGAGCTTCTCGACGATCACGTCGCGGGCTTCCTCGGCCTTCTCGACGAGGGTCGGCACGACGTCCTTCTCCGTCTTGACCTTGGCCTCGACGGCCTTCTCGGCAGCGAGACCGGCGACGGCGAGGGCGGCGCCCTTGGCCTTCTCGGACTTGGTGGGTTCGGACTTGCACAGCATGGCTGGTCTTCCTCTCCAGTCGGCAGCAGTTCTTGACTTCATCCTGCCTTGTTCGGGCGGGGCTTACCAACCGGTTGTGAGGTATTGGACGCTGTGGGAGGTCGTTTCGCTGAGCGCGAACGCCCGAGACCTCATCATGACCTGTCGTGTTCCACGTGAAACACTGGAGACATGATCGCGACTCTGCACACCAACCACGGTGACATCAACATCAACCTGTTCCCCAACCAGGCGCCGAAGACGGTCGACAACTTCGTCGGCCTGGCGAAGGGCACCAAGGAGTACAAGGACGACGCGGGCCGCACCAACCCGCAGCCGTACTACGACGGTCTGACGTTCCACCGCATCATCCCCGGCTTCATGATCCAGGGTGGCTGCCCGCTCGGCGTCGGCATGGGCGGCCCGGGGTACAACTTCGACGATGAGATCTCGCCGGAACTCAACTTCAAATCGCCGTACATGCTGGCCATGGCCAACGCGGGTACCCGCATGGGCAAGGGCACGAACGGCTCGCAGTTCTTCATCACCGTCGCCGACACGTCCTGGCTGCAGGGCAAGCACACGATCTTCGGTGAGGTCGCCGACGACGCGTCGAAGAAGGTCGTCGACGAGATCGCCGCCGTCTCCACCGGCGCCCAGGACAAGCCGCTCGAGCCCGTCGTCATCGAGAGCGTGACGATCTCCGAGTGACACCTCGCCTCCCGCCGCAAGTCGGGAGGTACCGCTGACGACTCCTCGTCAGCCAGCGCAGCCGAGATGGCCCCGTCGAGCATGACGGGGCCATCCTTGGTCTCACGCCTTCTTCCCGCACGCCTCCGACGAAACGAGACGACATGACGCAGCCGCCCGCCGGATCCGGCTCGGGTGCCTTCGGCGCCTCCGAGGCGCCGGACGCGGTACCCGTCTGCCCGCGCCACCCCAACACCGCTGCCTACACGCGCTGTCAACGTTGCGGTCGCCCGGCGTGCCCGCGCTGCCAGATCCCCGCGTCGGTGGGGTTCCAGTGCGTCGACTGCGTCGCGGCCGAACGGAAGACGAACCCGACGTTGCCGACCCGCTCGTCCCTGGGCATGACGACGGGCGCGGCGGCGCAGGGTCGACCCGTCGTCACGATCGGGATTATCGCGATCTGCTGTCTCGTGTGGCTGGGGCAGCTGGCGAGTGACGCGCTGTACCGCGACGTGTCGTTCGTCGCGGTGTTCGCGAGGGACGAGCCGTGGCGCTACCTGACGAGCGGGTTCGCCCACGACACCGGCACCCCGATGCACCTGCTGTTCAACATGATGGCGCTGTACTTCATGGGGCAGTACCTCGAACCACTCATCGGTCGTGTGCGCTTCGGGGCGCTGTACCTGCTCTCCGTGCTCGGTGGCTCCGTCGTCTACCAGATCATGACGGCGCCGTCGTCACAGCTCGATCTGCTGACGTCAGGGTGGGTGACGCCGCTGGTCGGCGCCTCCGGCGGTGTGTTCGGGCTCTTCCTCGCTGTCGTCGTGTTCAACCGCCGACTCGGCCGGGAGATCGGGCCGATGATGACGATGATCGCGATCAACGTCGTCATCGGTTTCACGGCGTCCAACGTGGCGTGGCAGGCGCACCTAGGCGGTGCGGTGGCCGGCGCCGTCGGCGCGCTCGTCCTGTATGCGCTGCGGCGCCGCCCGGTCGCGATGCAGGCCTCGGCGCTGGGCGCGTTGGCGGTGGCGCTCATCGCCGCTGCGTACGTCGACTTCTCGGTCGTGGGTGTCAGCTGGCCGCACATCGTCGGATGATCGTCGCCGTGGGCTGAGCGAGGCCCTCGTCGTTCGTGGGGTGCTGCCGTAGGGTGGCACCCCACGATGCGTGTGGATGAGTTGCCTGTGGATGGTGTGCCGTTAGCTGTGGATGACGCGGTGCACCACCTGGGGACGGTGAGGACGAGCCGTCACCCACATGGTTGTCCACAGTTTCCACGGCTGGGGTGGGGAAAAACCCGCGGAACGCCGCTGATCTATGCCAAGGGGTGGGGGCGATGGGCAGCGTCATCCCCAGCCGTGGGGTGGTTCGTCCACCGTCAGCGGCATGTTTTCCACCGTAAACAGCGGCTCGTCCACCGGCCGTCCACTGTTTTCCACAGGTTTGTCCCCAGGTGTGGAAAACCACACGCGTGTAACTACACACAGGCTGTGGACAAGTCTGGGGACAACGTCGTGGGTTGCAGGCCGCAGGGCGACGCCCGCACCGTCAGGCCTTGCGGCGCGGCGCCCGGTGACCTCGTGGGGCCACGATGCAGCGAACCCGAGTGAGCAGACACAGACGAACGCCCGTTCCCACGAGGGAACGGGCGTTCGGTTCGGCGGGGCGTCAGCAGCGGACAGAAGGTGGGGTCACTTCCAGCGCGTCAACATGACGAAGCCGACCATGATGGCCGCGAAGCCGATGACGATGTTGCCGGCGTCGATGCCGGGGATCGGGTAGCTCGTCGTGCCGCTGGCGATGTAGTAGACCATCACCCAGGCGAGCCCGGCGAGCATGAGGCCGAGGGCGACCGGCAGCCACCAGCGGGGGTTGAGGCCGTCTCCGGCGGCGGCGCGCTGAGTGGCGTCGGTGGTCTTGCGGGCCACGGCATGGCTCCCATCTGAGTTCGGTGCGTCAACTAGGGTGAGAGCCTAGTTGATCCGGCCGGGCGATGCGTCGAGTGAAGGAGGCTGACCCCATGAGCGAACGCGACTCCGAGCGCGACGCGTCTGCGACGCCGCCCGCACACGTCGAACGCGCCACCGACGACGCTGCGCGCGACGCGTTGCCGATCGACGAGATGCCGCCCGCGCGCCGTCGCGGCTCGTTGGCGTGGAAGGCCGCCGTCCCGATCGCGCTGCTCGTCGCGGGGGCGATGTTCGGGGTCAGTTCCCGTGCGGCGAACGGCACGGATCTGCGCTCCGACACCACCAATCTCGCTGATGTCGTGCGGCGCGCGGATCAGCGCGTCAAGACCAAGCAGGAGGACGTCGCGACGTTGCGCGCCGACGTCGAGGCGGCGCAGCTCGCTGCGGCGAAGAAGGATTCGGGTGCGGCGCGTGCGTTGGCGCTGACGAAGCAGGCCGACAAGGCGCAGGATCCGGCGGGTCTCGCACCGTTGAGCGGGCAGGCCATCAGCGTGACGCTCGACGACAGCAAGAAGAAGGTCGAGGAGCTGCCGAAGGACGGTTCGCCGGACTGGCTCGTCGTGCACCAGCAGGACGTCCAGGCCGTCGTCAACGCCCTGTGGGAGGGCGGCGCTCGCGGCATCCAGCTCATGGATCAGCGCATCGTCTCGACAAGCGCCGTGCGCTGCGTCGGCAACACGCTCATCCTCCAGGGCCGCGTGTACTCACCGCCGTTCACGATCACCGCCGTCGGGGACCCGGTGAAGCTGAAGGCCGCGCTCGAGGCCGACGAGTCCGTCAAGATCTACAAGCAGTACGTCGACCTCGTTGGGCTCGGCTACAACGTCAAGGCCATCCAGAACACGACGCTGCCCGCCTTCACGGGCTCGGTGACGATGAAGCACGCGCACGTCCAGCCGTGACGCCCGTGTTGCTGCGCCTGCAGCCTGACCCCGGGCAGGATGGCGGCTGACTCATGGGTAGGCGCGTAACTGTCCGCCGACCCGTGAGTTACCTGGCATCCTGAGGCATCCTGACGGCGGTGTCGGGGCTCCCACCTAGACTGGCGCGCATGACCGATTCGCCGCGCATCCTCGTCGTCGACAACTACGACAGCTTCGTCTTCACGATCGTCGGCTACCTCCAGCAGCTCGGCGCCGAGACGACCGTCGTGCGCAACGACGCGATCAGCGCTAAGGACGGCGCCGACTTCGACGGCGTCCTCGTCTCGCCCGGTCCCGGCACGCCCGAGGACGCCGGCGTCAGCATGGCAATGATCGAGGCGTGCGGTGAGCGCAACCAGCCGATGCTGGGGGTGTGCCTCGGCCACCAGGCGCTCGGCGTCGTGACGGGCTGCACCGTCGGTCGGGCGCCGGAGCTGCTCCACGGCAAGACGTCGCAGGTGCACCACGACGGCACGGGCGTCCTCGAGGGGCTCGACGACCCGTTCACCGCGACGCGCTACCACTCGCTGACGATCGACCCGGCCACCGTCACCGACGAACTCGTCGTCAACGGCCGCACCGAATCGGGCATCATCATGGCCGCCCACCACCGCGACCTGCCGCTGCACGGCGTGCAGTTCCACCCCGAATCCGTCATGACGGTCGGCGGCCACCGCATGCTCGCCAACTGGCTCGCGATGTGCGGTTCGACGACGGCCGTCGCCGCCAGCGCCGGCATGGCACCGCTCGTGCGCACCGCCTGAGCGGCACATAGCCCGAACGCCGCGCCCCACCAGCGGCTCTCGAACGAGGAAAGCCCCCGATCCACAGGGCCGGGGGCTTCCTTCGTCAGCTCACTTGCTCGACGACTGCGACGGCGACGGCGTCATCGCGCTACCGTCCGATGTCGACGACGGACTCGTCGACGACGGACTCGTCGACGGCGACGGCGACTGTGTCGACGACGAGGGGGACTGCGACGTCGCGGGCGCGGAACTGGACGACGGGGCCGCTGACGACGAGGGCGGCTGCGTCACGGTGGCCGTCGCGGTCTTCTCGGGTGACTTGCCGATGTAGACGGTGACGGACGAGCCGTTGTTGACCTTCTTGCCGGCGTCGGGCACGTAGACGACCTTGCCGACCTCGTCGGGCCTGTCGGTGACCTGGTCCTTGGAGTCGATCGACAGGTGCGCCTTGTACAGCGCCTGCGCCGCCTCCGACGCCGTCTTGCCCTCGAGGTCAGGCACGGTGGCCTTGCCGCTGCTCTCGTAGAGCGTGATGTCGCTCGACGTGCCGAGTGATGCGCCTGCCTTCGGGTTGCTCTCGGCGATGATGCCGGCGTCGAGGCCGGTGTCGTCCTTCTTCGTCGGCGAGATCTTGATGTGGTTCTCGTCGATGCCGGCGGCGAGAAGGGCCGCCTTCGCCTCGTTGACGGCGTCACCGACGACGTTCGGCACCTTGACCGAGTCGGGGCCCGTGGAGACGGTGAGTGTCACGTCGGAACGTCGGGATGCCTCCGTCCCGCCCGCCGGATCTTGGTCGATGACGGTGTTCTCCGCGGCGTTGTCGGCGACCTCTCGCTTCGTGACGGTGAAGTCGGGCGACAGCGTCTTCGCGGCCTGCTCGTACGTCATGCCGCGCACGCTCGCGACGGTGACCTTCTCCGGCGAGCTGGGCGAGTGCATGAACAAGTAGCCGATGCCGAGGATGGCCGCGAGGGCTGCGACGGCCGCGAGGGCCCACCATCCGGCATGGGATCGGCTGGGTTCGCGCGAGTCGAGTTCGGCCGTCGAGTCAGCGGCAGCCGCCGTCGCCGCGGCGCGGCGCGTCGGGTAGTCGACGACCTCCGTGTGGTCGGCGGACGTCACCGTGCTCGCCTGCGCGGCAGCGGAGATCGGCTGGCCGGAGCGGGCGGCGAGGACGTCGGCGCGGAAGTCGGCGGCGCTCTGGTAGCGATCGTCGCGCCCCTTCGCGAGCGAGTGCAGCACGACCGCGTCGAGCGCCGGCGACACCGACGACTCGTAGAGCGACGGGGGTTGCGGCTGTTCGCCGATGTGCTGATAGACGAGGCTGACGGGCTCGCCGACGAACGGTGCGCGCCCCGTCAGCAGCTCGAACAGGACGCAGCCGGCGGAGTACAGGTCGGTGCGCGCGTCGACGCTCTGGCCCTGCGCCTGCTCGGGCGACAGGTACCGGGCGGTGCCGACGACGGCCTGGGCGCTCGTCATCGTCGCGCCGACGTCGGCGAGGGCGCGGGCGATGCCGAAGTCCATGACCTTGACGGAACCGCCGCGCGTCACCATGACGTTGCCGGGCTTGATGTCGCGGTGCACGATGCCCTTCGAGTGGCTGTACTCGAGGGCTGACAGGACGCCCATCATGATGCGGCAGGCTTCGTCGGCGCTGACCTTCTTCTCCTCGTTGAGGATCTCGCGCAGCGTCTGCCCGTCGACGAACTCCATGACGATGTAGGGGATGTCGACGGTGCCGCCCGCCGCTTCGACGAAGGTGTCCTCACCCGAGTCGTAGACGGCGACGATGTTGGCGTGGTTGAGCCCGGCGGACGCCTGCGCCTCGCGGCGGAAGCGTTGCAGGAAGCTGGGGTCGCGCGCGAGGTCCGATCGCAGGATCTTGATGGCGACGGGGCGTCCGAGGCGCGTGTCGTGGCCGGCGTGGACGTCGGCCATGCCACCGCGGCCGACGAGTTCGCCGACTTCGTAGCGGCCACCGAGGATGCGTGGTGTCGCGCTCATGAGATGTCCTTCGCGAGGGTCGGGATGGGGCGGTGCGCGGCGGCCGTGGAGCGCCGCAGAGGTGGACGAAGATCGCAGATGCGGACGGGAATCGCAGATGTCATCGCAGGGCTGCCTCGAAGATCTGCTGCGCGGCGGGTGCGGCGACCTCGCCGGCGAGGGTCTCGACGCCCTGATCGCCGCCGTTCTCGAGCACGAGCGCGAGCGCGATCTTGGGGTCGTTCGCCGGTGCGAAACCGGTGAACCACAGGTCGGCGGCCTTGCTCGTGTCGCCCTGCGCCGTGCCCGTCTTGCCCGCGACCTGGTAGCCGTCGACGGCGGCGAGCTTGCCGGTGCCGTTGTTGACGACCGCTTCCATCATCGTCTTGAGGCTGCCGGCCGTGTCCGATGAGATGGGCTTGGACATGATCTTCGGGTCGGTCGAGGAGATGACGTCGAGGTCGGAGTCGACGACGTTCTTCACGAGGTGCGGTTCCATCTGCGTGCCGCCGTTCGCGATCGTCGCGGAGATCATCGCGATCTGCAGCGGCGTGACCCGCACGTCGTACTGGCCGATGGCGGCCATCGCCGTCTGCGGCGTGTTCATGTCGGAGGGGAAGCTCGACGGCGAGACGCGCATCGGCAGGCGCACGACCTGGCCGAAGCCGAACTTCTTGGCCTGTGCGGCGAGCTTGTCCTGGCCGAGATCCATGCCGAGCTCGGCGTAGGCCGTGTTGCAGCTGATCTCGAGCGCGTGCGTCAGTGACGTCTTGTCGTTGTCGCCGCAGGGCAGGTGGTTGTCGTTGGGCAGTGAGTGCGTCGTCTGCGGCAGCCTGATGGTGGCAGGGCCGTTGAGCGTCGACTCGGGCGTGTACTTGCCCGATTCGAGCGCGGCGGCCGTCGTGACGAGCTTGAACGTGGAACCCGGGGGGTACAGATTGCCCGAGATGGTCCGGTTGACCATCGGCTGCGTCGAGTCGGCGTTGAGCTGCTTCCACATGTTGACGACCGACGTCGTGTCGTGCGAGGCGAGGGTCGACGGGTCGTACGTCGGTGAGCTCACCATGGCGAGGACGGCGCCCGTCTTGGGGTCGAGCGCGACGGCCGCGCCGCGACGGTTGCCGAGCGCCTTCGCCGCGGCCGCCTGGATCTTGGGGTTGATCGTCAGCTCGACGTTGGCCCCGGCGGGCTTCTTGCCCGTGACGACGTCAGCGAGGCGGCGGTAGAACAACGAGTCGCTCGTGCCGCTCAGGACGCCGTCGGAGGCACCCTCGATGCCGCCGCCGTTGCCGTAGACGATCGAGCTGTAGCCCGTGACGGGCGCATAGAGCGAGCCGTTCGAGTACTGACGCTGGTAGACGTACTTGTCGTTCGACTTCACGCTCGTTGCGATGGCCTTGCCGTCGACGAGGATGCTGCCGCGTTCCTTCTTGTACCCGTCGTTGATGACGCGGCTGTTGCCGGCGCGGGCGTCGAGCGAGGGCGCCTGGACGACCTGGATGTAGCTCGCGGCAACGAGAACGGCACAGAACAGCATCGAGGCCACGACGCCGAGCTTGCGGATCGGCGTGTTCATCGGATCTTCACCACCTGGGTGTCGTCGGAGCCGAGCGTCGGCTTCGCCTCCGTGACGGCGGGGCGTCGCGCCTGGTCGCTGATGCGCAGCAGCAGCGCGATGATCGCCCAGTTCGCGAGCAGCGAGCTACCGCCGGCTGACAGGAACGGCGTCGTCAGACCA
This sequence comes from Dermacoccus sp. SAI-028, assembly GCF_004346775.1. Lineage (NCBI taxonomy): Bacteria > Bacillati > Actinomycetota > Actinomycetes > Micrococcales > Dermacoccaceae > Dermacoccus > Dermacoccus sp. SAI-028. Next base: position 109,716 of record NZ_SMFS01000001.1, read on the forward strand.
GTGAGGGGGATGACGCGGGTGATGCCGCCGAGGACGACGAAGCACTGCAGGCAGATGGAGAACGCGAGGCCTGTCGCGAGAAGCTTGCCGAAGCCGTCGCGGCAGGCAATGGCGATGCGCAGGCCGCGTTCGACGATGATGGCGAACAGCGCGATCATCGCCGTGAGGCCGACGAGGCCGAGTTCTTCGCCGAAGCTCGACATGATGAAGTCCGAGTTCGCCTCGGCGTAGTTGAACGTCGGGTAGCCACGTCCGAGGCCGGTGCCGGTGAGTCCGCCGAACGCGAGGCCCATGAGGGAGCGGGCGACCTGGTCGGAGAGGCCTGGCGCGAACGGGTCGAGCCAGAGGGTGACGCGGTTCTGGAAGTTGGGGAAGAGCAGGTACGCGAGGTAGCAGCCGCTGAAGAAGAGCCCGAGACCGATGGCGATCCAGCTGCGCCTCTCCGTCGCCACGTAGAGCATGGCGACGAACAGGCCGAAGAACAGCAGCGACGTGCCGAGGTCCTTCTCGAAGACGAGGACGGCGAGGGACGTCAGCCAGGCCAGCAGGATGGGGCCCATGTCGCGCGCTCTCGGCAGCGGGAAGCCGAGCACACGCTTGCCGACGAGACTGAGCGCGTCACGCGTCTGCACGAGGTAGCTCGCGAAGAAGATCGTGAGCAGGATCTTGGCGACCTCGCTCGGCTGGAAGCTGAGCGGCCCGACGTGGATCCAGATGCGGTTGCCGTTGATGTTCATGCCGATGAACGGCAGCAGCGGCATCATGAGCAGCGCGAGGCCGGCGAGGGCGAACGTGAACGTGTAGCGCCGCAGCCGCCGGTGGTCGCGGATGAGGCAGAGCAGCCCGATCGCGGCGGCGACGGCAATGGCCGACCACATGAGCTGTCGGACGGCTGCGCCCTCCATGACGCCCTTGCCGCGGGCCATGTCGATACGACGGATCATGACGAGTCCGAGGCCGTTGAGCAGCGTCGCGGCCGGTAGCAGCACGGGGTCGGCGTAGGCGGCGACGACGCGCACCACGAGATGGAACACGAGGGCGATGACGCCCATCCCGACGCCGAGCGTCAGGATGTCGGTCGGCAGCGACCCCTCCACCGCGAGCCCGACGTTCGCGTAGGCGAACAGCACGATGCCGACGGCGAACGCGAGCAGCATGAGCTCGGTGCCGCGTTTCGTGCCTCGGCCCGTGATGGTCGCGAGGTCTGGGCTCACTTCGTGCACTCGTTTCCGGAGGCGGACGCGGCGAGGCACGCGACCATCTCCGCGCGCAGACGCTCGACGGTGGCGGCGGCCTCCTTCTCACTGGAGGCGTCGATGCCGCTCGTCACCTTGGAGCGCCAGAACTCAGGCAGGTCGGCGGTCGGGATGTTCGTGCTCTCCTGCTGATGGCGCAGGTCGATCGGGCCGAGCTTCGAGTCGACTCCTTGATAGACGGTGACTCGGCCGCCCGAATCCTTGATGAAGTACTGACTCTGCGACCACGTCCAGCCCCACACGGCGGCGACGGCGAGGGCGAGCAGCAGGACGAGCGCGGCGATGGCGGCGTAGAGACGTCCGCGGCGACGCGGGCGCGTCTCGGCGAGGTGGGCACCCTTGTCGGTCTCGTCGGGTTCGTCGTCGCCGTCGAGTTCGCGGGAGAGGGCGCGGGCCTTCTCCGCCGGCGTCTGCTCGCGCGTCGGCAGGCTCTGAGTCAGGCCGTGCGCGACGGCGGCGCCGACCACGTCGGGGCGCGCGGCGAGGTCGACGTCGTCGATGTTCGCAACCTCCGCGACGACGACGGTGACGTTGTCGAGCGTCGAGGCCTTGAGGGCGATCTCGATGAGGGAGTCGGCGACCTCGCCGACGCTCTTCGACGCGCCCTCGGTGAAGATCTCCTCGATCGTGCGGGCGCCGACGTAGTCGGAGAGGCCGTCGGAGCACAACAAGTAGCGGTCGCCGACGCGTGCCTCGCGCAGGCTGAGGTCGGGCACGTCGCCCTCGCGGCCCGTCAGGACGCGCGTGACGAGGCTGCGCTGCGGGTGGTGGACGGCCTCGTCGGGGGTGATGCGGCCGGAGTCGAGCAGGCTCTGGACGAAGGAGTGGTCTTTCGTGATCTGCGTGAACTTGCCGTCACGCAGCTGGTAGGCGCGGCTGTCGCCGATGTTCGCCATCGCGAGCTGACGGCCGGTCTTGAGCAGCACGATCAGGGTGGTGCCCATGCCCTCGCGGGTGGGATCGGCGTCCATCTCGCTGCGCAACTTCTCGTTGGCCTCGGCGATGCCGTCGGCGAGTTGGTCGAGAGCGTCGTCGGCGCCGATGTCGTCGCCGTCGAGCTGCACGAGTTCGCCGACGACGGTGGAGCTCGCGACGTCACCTGCGGCGTGGCCGCCCATGCCATCAGCGAGCACGAGCATCGAGCTGCTCGCGTAGGCCGAGTCCTCGTTGCGCTTCTTCGAGCCGAGACCGACGTCGGATCGTGCGGCGTATCTGAGTGCGATGGGCATGGTCACTTCCTCAGTTCGAGGACGGTGCGGCCGATACGGATGCGGGTGCCCGGTTCGACGCGCACGTGCTCACCGATGCGTTCAGCACCGATGTACGTGCCGTTCGTCGATCCCAGGTCGTCGAGGTACCAGCCGTCGGATTCGGGGTAGATGCGGGCGTGGCGACCCGAGGCGAAGTCGTCGCTCAGCACGAGCGAGCACTCGGGGTTGCGTCCGAGCAGGGTGCCGGATTCCGACAGCGGCAGCGTGGTGCCGCGCATCGCGCCTTCGATGATGGCGAGATGCGTCGGGCCCTTGCGCACGGCGCGGGGTGTCTTGGCCTTCGTTTCACGTGAAACAGCGCGCGAGGCACGGCCACCACCCGTCTTCGCGCCGTACAGGTCGGAACGGAGCACGCCGACGACGGCGAACACGAAGAACCACAGCAGCGCGAGCAGGCCGTAGCGGATGGCCGTCATCGTCAGTTCGTTCATGGGCGGTCTCCGAGATGGATGGTCATGGGGGTGCGCCCGAGGGTCAACCGGTCGCCGTCGTGCACGTGCGTCGAACCGACGTGCTCGCCGTTGACGTAGGTGCCGTTCGTCGACCCGAGATCGCGCACGCTCATGACGAGGTGGGGACCGTCGTGCGTGATGCGGATCTCGCTGTGACGACGGCTGACGCCCGGGTCATCGACGACGATGTCGGCGTCGTCGTCACGCCCGAGGACGGTGATGGCTCCGAGCAGGGGGTAGCGCTGCCCGTCGATCTTCAGCCACGGGCGTTCGCGCGGCGACATCTGACGCGGACGCGCCGATTCCGGGCGCGGCGCAGGCTCGTAGCCCGTCGGGTCGCCGGCGTCGCTGTCGTCATCCCAGGCGTGGTGAGCGTTCGCGTCATGGTTGTCGTGATTCTCGGCGTCGGCGTAGACATCGCCCGAGTAGACGCGACCGTCGGCGTGGGCATCGTCGAAACCGTGGTGGTCGTAGTCGTCGTAGCCGGCTTCGTCTTCGACGAGGTGGTCGCCGGCGGCGTATGAGTCTTGTACTGGCGGGGTGCTGACGTGCGCCTCGCGGTCGAGGTAGCCGCGTTCATCGTTGCGCTCGTACTCGGACGCTGCGGACGGGGGGCCGTCGGCGTGGCCGCGCGACGAGTCGGTGGTGGGCTGCGGGCTGCCGAGCAGGTAGTCCTTGATGCGCGTGCCGAACGTGCGGCCGGTCGGGTGCGGTGACGTCGTCGATCCGAGAGCGCTCGCGGAGCTGGCACCCGCGACGCCGGCGTGCGTGCCGGAGTGAGCGTCGTAGGCATCGGACGCATCGCGGGTGTCCAGGTGGGCGTCGTGGATCGCGCCCGTGGGCTGCGCCGCGGCGTCGTGGCTCGTGTCGTCGTGGTGCGTCTCGCGCTGCGGGCGCGGGTTGTTGCGCTGGTGGGCGAGGGCATCCGCGGCCTTGGCCGTTGCGGGGCGTAGGCGGAAGACGCCCGTCTCGAGGTCGTCGGATTCGGTGAGCACGATCGTCAGGGGGCCGCCGGGCATGTAGCGCTGCTCGTCGGCGTGCTCCTGGGCGCTCGCGATGAGTTCGTCGTCGAGTTCTTCGCCCCATTCGGAGAGGCGGTCGTAGTCGGTCGGCGACAACTCGATCGTGAACAGGTTGGGGACGATGGGTCGCTTGCCCTTGCCGACGGACGCCGCGCGGTCGTCCATGGCGCGGCGGATTCCAGACGCGATCTCGACGGGCTGGACCTCGCTCTTGAACGCGCGCGCGAAAGCGCCGTTGACGCCTTGTTCGAGTTTGCTCTCGAGCTTGTCGAACAGACCCATGGGTGCCTCCAGTCTCGTACCTCACCCCTGAGCGGGGACGTGCGCCCAACGGTTCGCCGGGGTTTTGATCGTAACGGGCGCACTCCTGCCTGCGCTGGATGCAGCGCGCGTCCGCGTGCCTGTGAGGGCGGCCGGTTGCGTGGTGGCGGGGCACGGGCGCCGCGCCGATTTGGTGAACTCGCCCAAGGTAGGGAATGATAGGTGAGCACTCGCGCGAGTGGCGGAACGGCAGACGCGCTGGCTTCAGGTGCCAGTGTCCGAAAGGGCGTGGGGGTTCAAATCCCCCCTCGCGCACGCGGGGTAGTTCACGAATCTCTGTGGCTACAGTTCACGAATCCCGGTCTGAGAGAAATCTCAGGCCGGGATTCGTGTTTTCCGAGGGGTTTTCGGCCTTGAAATCGCTTGGGTGGGCGCTGTGGCGCTGGCGGTCGATCTGTGAGCCCTGACCTTGATGTTCAAGTCAGGCTCTGCCGGCGCCTTCTCGCAGACCGCGGCCCCCGCAAAGAACGACCACACGACCAGCATCGCGGCCTCGTCAGTCGGAGGGGCCGCGCTCGCTCTCGGCGGATCTACCCTCGTCTACCGCCTACGCAAGAACGCCTGATCATCGTTGATCGCACCCGACGCTCGCCCGAGACAACTGCCCCGCCGGACGCATCCGGCGGGGCAGTCTCGTCAGACGCCGACCCGCTGCGGGTCGGGGGCGTCGAGCGCCGCGCGCGCACGCCGCGTCACCTCGGCGTGATCGAAGAGAAAACGCTGCGCGACCTCGGCGTCCTGATGCACGAGCCGCGGGCGAGTCGGCCCACTCGTCGAATGCAACTCGACGGTGCCCAAGCCCAGCCACCGCTGCAGAGGACCCTGCGCGAGCGCCATCGACTGCACCCGCGCATGTGGCACGCAGACGACTCGGCGCTTCATGCGGCTCTCGCGGATGACGGTCATCGTCGCCGTGCGCGCCCACGCCTCGCGCCGCGACGACAACGGATCGAGCAGCCGCGCTCGCCGGCCGGGCCTGGTGAACATCGCTGCGGCGGCTGATGTCGATGTCGTGCGCTCCGCCATCATCGCCTCGAGCATGAGGTCGCGACCGGTCACGTCCGGCGGCGTGCCCGGCTCCGGCAGGACGAGCTCCATGAGCATCATTGCGTCATCGACGGATCCGACCGGCAGCAGGATGGCGTCGGCGTCGTCACCGAGGGCGGAGGAACTCGCGAGGTTCATCCGCACGCGCCACCACCCGAACCGGCGCCACAGCACGGGTTGTGTGAGTTCGACCGCCTGGATGCGGTCGACCGGAATGACGCGACGCGTCGTCGAGGTGAGGCCGTGCGTGACGACGATCCCGTCGGACGTGAGCGCCACGGAGAAGTTCGAGTCGCGCAGGAACGCGCGGACGGCCGCATTCACCGCGCCGAACATGACGAACAGCACCGTCAGTGCGATCGAGAACGCCTCCGACGCGTGCCCCGTACTGACGCCGACACCGAACAGGACGAGCAGGACGACGAAACCCGCCTCCGCGACGAGCGCACCACCCGTCAGCGCCTGGGCGATGAAGACGCGATGCGGCGGCACCCTGACGATGGCACCTTCCGCGTCCGCTGCGACGCGAACGCGATACGGCGCGAGGGCTTCGGTCGGCGTGCCACTCAGGTCATCGACGACGCCCGGGACGACGCCGTGAACGAGCCGACTACCCAACGAGGCGCCGGGCCGCGAGGCCCTCGCCGTGGCGGCGTCCTCCCGGACGCGCGCGGCCTGGCGGGTGGTATGCGCCTCGACCTCGGGTGCATCGCCGGGGTTGGTGGCAGCCTCTTGGCCGCCAGCGCCGAGGCTGGTGGATGTCCGGGACGCACCGTCGCTCTCGTGGGAGGTTTCACGTGAAACTCGCACCCGTTCGAGCATCGTGGCGCGTAGCTTCTCGGCGTTGGCGCGCCGCAGGTACTCGATCGTCAGGTTGGAATCGCTGCCGCCGGCGACGTCGAACTTGAGCTGGGCGAGCCCGAGCAGTCGGGGAAGTAGCGGCTGGGTGAGGTCGATGGCCTGCACGCGATCGAGACGCGCCTTGCGGTGCGCCTTGCCGACGACGCCGTTGCGCACCTGCAAGCTGTCGGCGTCGACGCGAAACTCGTTCTTGCGCCACATGATCCAGTTGGCGAGCAGCAGCACGGCAAGCACGCCCACGAGAATGGCGAGCGCGACGAGCCAGCGGCTCGCCGCGTATGTCTCGGCATTGCTCGACGACGAGGAGCCACCGGCCGCGCCGTTGAGAGCATCCTTCAGCATGTCCTCGGCGCGGGAGATGCCGATACCGAGGACGACGAGCAGAAACGCGCCGCTCTTCATGACTGGCGTCAACGGGTGAACGCGATGCCATGCTCCGTCGGCGAGCGTGTCGTCGGGCGGCCCGGGGGTGGCGGCCGAGTCGTCGGGCGTGTGGGTATCGGCCATCGTCACAACCCCGCGAGGTGCGCTTCGCCGAGCGCCGCGAGACGATCGCGCAGTGCCTCCGCGTCGTGGCGTGGCATGCCGGGGATGGTGGCGTCGGAAGACGCGGACGCGGTGTGCAGTTCGAGCGTGGCAAGATCGAACATCCGCGCGATCGGTCCACTCGAGACCTCGACGTACTGCATGCGCCCGTACGGCACGACCGTCGTCGTACGGAACATGACGCCCCTGACGATGAGCAGGTCGTCGTCGCGCGTGGCGTACCCGATGTGCCTGACCTGACGCGCGATGACGAGGCCCACCCACACGACGGCGACGATCAGCGCGACGGCGAGGGCAACCGTCACCCAGCGTGGCGCGAAGAACATCGTGGCCGCGACGCCGGCACCGGCGACGACCGCCGCGATGGCGAGCGTCAGCAGGCGCGCCGACGTCAGCCGAGGGCTCACCGGGGTGAGGCCTGGTGGCAAGGGCCGTGCATCGCTTTCGGACATGCGTCCCACCCTAGGTCTGACGGCGCGACGGCCCGGCAGCGGCATGCACGCGGCCGGGAGTTGTCGGGTCTATCAAGAACCTCACCAAACACGCGCACAGCCTCGAACGACGAGCGCTCGACAGCCTCGTGCCTGTTTCACGTGAAACGGCGAGGTTCAGGCCCTCATGATCTGTTCGGCGACATCGTCGAGGTCGCGGCCCATGCGCACGTGCACCCCGCGCCCGAGGTCGAACCCTTCGTCGTCGAGCCGCCCATGGGTGAGGGGTGCGTCATCGAGGCCGGCGAACCAGACCTCATGCCCGTCAGCCGCGAGGCGCCGCACCGTCTCGAGGATCATGCGGGCCGCGGTCTCGTCGAGCGCGTGGACGTCGACGAGGTCGAACACGACGGTCTTCGTCGTCGGCGGCTCGTCGCTGATGAGCCGGACGACGCGCTCCGCGCCGGCGAACCGGATGTCGCCCTGCAGGTCGTAAACGTGCGCGTCGACGCCGCGCGAACCTCGCCCGAGCGGAACGACGTGGGAGTGTCGGACGACCGAGCGGGCAGGCGGCGGGACGTCCATGAGGTGCATGTCCATGTCTTCGCTGAGTCGCTCGAAGACCTGCACCCCTCGGGCCGAGTGGCCGTGCTCGTCGAGCGGCGGCGAGAACGTCGCGAGCCCCACCTGCCCGGGCAGCGCGCCGATGATGCCGCCCCCGACGCCGCTCTTGGCGGGGATGCCGACGGCCGTCAGCCAGTCACCGGCGGCGTTGTACATGCCGCAGCTCAGCATGACCGACAGCACCTGGCGGGCCGTGCGCGAGCTGACGACCTGCTCACCGGTCACCGGGTGGAGGCCGCCGTTGGCGAGCGTCGTCGCCATGACGGCGAGGTCACGCGTCGTCACGCGCACGGCGCACTGCTCGACGTAGCCGTGGACGACGACGTCCGGGTCGTCCGTCAGCATGTCGTAGCTGCGCAGCATGTGCCCGATGGCGAGGTTGCGGTGCGCGTCGTGCCATTCCGATTCGGCGACGGTCCTGTCGATGCTCAGCTCGCGCCCGGCGAAGGCCGACAGACCGGCGACGATGCGTCGCACGCGCGCCGACTCGTCGTCATCGGGGGAGGCGACGAGAGAGTGCGCCGTGATGGCGCCGGCGTTGATCATGGGGTTGAGAGGGCGCTTGCTGCCCGCCTCGAGGCTGATCTCGTTGAACGCCTCACCGCTCGGTTCGACGCCGATGCGACGCTGCACCTCGTCGAGGCCGCGATCCTCGATCGCCATCGCGTAGACGAACGGTTTGCTGACCGACTGAATGGTGAACTCCGCCTCGGCGTCACCGGCGCTGTAGATCATGCCGTCGACGGTGGCGATTGCGAGGGCGAACAGTGACGAGTCGACGCGGGCCAGTTCCGGAATGTAGTCGGCATTCCGGGCATGGGCGTCGGGCGGGCAGGCCTCGAGCGTCGCCGCGAGGTAGTCAGGAATCAGCGAGATCATCGAGAAAACCGTACGACCTGCGTCTTGTCGCGGACGAATCGGTTGCTCCGTGCGTGCAAATGCACGCGGGTCCATTTGCACGCACGGAGGTCGTCGGGAGGCATCGGCCATGCGGTGCGGGCGTTGTCTCAGGGTGGCTAGCGCATTTTATAGACGCGTAGAGATTGTCCGATCACGCAGTGGCGGCGAGCATGGTGACATGCACTCTGAAACGACGCCGGACGCGGCGACGAGCGGCCCTGCTGGGCATGACATGAACTGGCACGACGTCTAGAAGGGCGAGCAGGTCTGGAGAGGCAACCCGAACGACGCGCTCGTCGCGGTGCTGACGGAGCAGCTGGCCGACTTATCCCCGGGTCGAGCGCTCGACGTCGGCTGCGGTGAGGGCGCTGACGCCATCCACCTCGCTGAGCAAGGGTGGCAGGTGACGGCCCTCGACGTTGCAGCACCTGCGCTGGAACGGGGGCGCGCGGCAGCCGAAGTAAGCGGAGATGACGTCGCCTCCCGTATTACGTGGGTGTGCGCGGGGCTGCTCGACGCGACCTTGGCGCCCGAAGGTCTCGATCTCGTCAGTGTTTTCTATCCCGCTCTACTGCGCACCGAAGATCAGTCGATCGAGCGCTCGCTTCGCGACCTCGTCCGCCCCCGTGGCGCATTGATCGTCGTGGCCCACGCACACGTCGATCGCGATCGCGCGCTCGAGCACGGCTTCGACCCGGACTCCTACGTCACGATCGCCGACGTGATCGGCCGCCTCGGTCAGGGGTGGCAGATCGAGCAGTTCGAGTCGGAGCGCCACGTCACCGAGGGTGCCGGTGCCCACCACCAGGCCGACATCGTTCTCGTCGCGCGTCGTAGCGACTGATCAGCTGCGCCCCGCGCCGGGCGCATGATCAGCTGCGCGCCCGCGCCTCGCGCACCGACGCGCGGGTCAGTGGCGGGTAGATCGTCTGGGCGCTGCCGCGGCGGTAGAGCTTGGCGGGGCGCCCGCGCCCGACGCGGCTGTCGCCCGTCTCCTCGACGAACCCGTCGACGCTCAACACCTTGCGGTGGAAGTTCGCAGGTTCGAGCGAGCCGCCCCACACGGCTTGGTAGACGTGGCGAAGCTGCGACATCGTGAACTCGTCGTCGAGGAAAGCCGTTGCGACAGAGGTGTATTCGAGTTTGGAGCGGGCGCGTTCGACGCCGTCGGCGAGGATACGCTGGTGGTCGAACGCGAGCGGCATCCCGAGCGCTTCGTCGACCGGTACCCACACCGCTTCGAGCGCGTCGGACGCCGCTTCGAGGTCGGGAAGGCGCGCGCCGAACACCGTCCACGCGACGCCGATGACGCGTTCCGGCCGCGGGTCGCGCTCGACCTCGGTGTACGTGCGCAACTGCTCGAGCACGACGTCGCGCTCCGCGATGCCGACCTCTTCACGCAGCTCGCGATAGGCGGCCTGCTCCGCCGACTCGCCGCGACGCATGAAACCGCCCGGCAGCGCCCACTTGCCTCGCTCCGTCGCGGCGGCCCGCCGGATGAGCGCGACGTGCAGTTCGTCGTCGCGCAGGGTGAGCACCACCATGTCGGAGGCGACGAGGGCGACCTCGCGATCAGCGTCAGACATGCCCCGAGTCTAGTCAGCGCGACGATCGACGCCGCCCGGCCCGCCGTTTTCGCAGCCGCCGACGCAACCGCTGCCACCGGATCTGCGTGCGCCACCATCGCGGCAGCGCGGCGCACTCCTCGAGCGGCAGCGGCGCAGCGCGGCGCCCCGCCTCGTCGAGACAGCGTCGCAGCACCTCGACGAGCACGCGCACGTCGTCACCGGCGCGATGCGCGTTCTCGACGGGGATGCTCCAGTACTCGGCGAGCGTGCCGAGACGCAGGTTGTCGGTCGGCAGCTCGAGCCCCCGCGCGAGATGCCACGTGCACAGGCGTTCGCTGACGGGCAGCTCACGCCCGGCGCGGCGCGCCTCCGCAGCGAGGAACGCCCAGTCGAACGCCGCGTTGTGGGCGACGAGGATGCGCCCATCGAGCAGTTCGCTCAGTTCGTCGACCAGGTCGGCGAAACCGGGTGCGTCGCGCACGTCGTCATCGCTCAACCCGTGGATGTGCACGGGCCCGGTGCCCCCGCGGGCTCGCACGAGCGAACTCCACTCGCGCTCCAGGCCTCCTGACGGCGTCAGCTGCGTCACCGCCACCTCGATGACGCGGTGCCGCAGCGGGTCGAGCCCGCTCGTCTCCACGTCGACGACGGCGAAACCGCGCCGCGCGGGCGGGGGGACAACGCTCGGTGCAGGCATGTGAGCCACTTCCCGTTGCTGGTCGCGCGCCACCTCGTGAGCGGCGCGTCGCCGTCTCCTGCGGCGATGACTTCACCGTACGAGTGAACACCGACAACCCCGGAACGACGCGGTTCTCACGCCATCGCGGCGCCCCCTGACGTGAGGGGGCGCCGCGACGAACGAGCTCAGAGAAGGGCCGCCGCGGTCACGGGCTGACCATGCCCCCGTTGACGTTGAGCGTCTCGCCGGAGACGTATCCCGACTCGGCGCTCGCGAGGTATACGTACGCACCTGCGAGCTCTGCGGGCTGGCCTGCGCGCCCGAGGGGCGTGTTCTGGCCGAACTCGGGGATGTTCTCCTGGAACTGCCCGCCGGAGACCTGCAGCGGCGTCCAGAACGGGCCCGGTGCGACGGCGTTGACGCGGATGCCCTTCGGCCCCTGCTGCGCAGCCAGAGCCTTGCTGAACGTGTTGATCGCGGCCTTCGTCGTCGCGTAGTCGAGCAGGTGCTCGCTCGGGCCGTAGGCCTGGATCGAGGTCGTGTTGATGATGGTGGAGCCGGCCGGCATGTGCGGCAGCGCCTCCTGAGTGATCCAGAACATTGCGTAGACGTTCGTCTTGAGCGTCTGGTCGAACTGCTCGCTCGTGATGTCGGCGATGTCGGCCTGCGCCTGCTGGAAGCCGGCATTGTTGACGAGGATGTCGAGCCCACCGAGCTTGTCGACGGCGTCACGCACGAGTTGACGCGCGGTCGCCTCCTCGCTGATGTCGCCCGGCAGCAAGTAGGCCTGACGCCCGGCGTCCTCGACGAGCTTCGCGACCTCGGCGGCGTCCTTCTCCTCGCGCGGGTGGTAGCTGAGCGCGACGTCGGCGCCCTCACGCGCGTAGGCGATGGCGACGGCGCGCCCGATGCCGGAGTCTGCCCCCGTGACGAGTGCCTTGCGACCCTCGAGACGGCCGGTGCCGCGGTAGGTGTCCTCGCCGTGATCGGCCTTCGGCGTCAGCTTCGCGTCGAGCCCGGGCCACGTCAGTTCCTGCTTGGGAAAGTTGTCCGAGGGGTACTGCGTGACGGGGTTGGTGAAGGTGTACTGATCGGTTTTCTTGTCGGTCATCGCGGGCCTCCTGGCACGTCGGGCGATCCGGAAAATGTGGCGAACAGTGGTGCAGCACTGGCTTGCTCAGGACGCTACCCGCGCGCGAGCACCGTCGGCAATGACCCGTGAGGGTGGATGCCGCACCCCCACGTTGCACCGTCATCCCTTGTCGCGTTTGCCCGTCTTCTTGCGCTCGCGCAGCACGCCCTGTGGCCGGCCGTCGTCGTTCGGTGCCAGACCGCCCTGGCACGTCGGGCAGCTGAACAGGGTCCGTTCGCGCCCGGGGTCGCCGGCCATCGCGACGCGGATCGTGTCGTTGCAGCGCAGGCACGCCATCCCCGACCGGGCGTGGACGTAGCGGTCCTGCCCCGCGCGGGCGTCACCCGTCGACGATTGGACCCCGGTGCGTCCGCTGACGAGCATGAGGCGTCGCGCGTCGTCGAGCACCGCCTCGAGCACCCCGTCCGGCATCGCGGCGAGTTGCGTCCACGGCAGGATGCGGTGCACCCACAGCATCTCGCTGATCCAGAACGTGCCGAGACCGGCGACGAGCCGCTGGTCGAGCAACGCCTCACCGACCGGGCGTTCGGGCTGTGCGCGCAGGTTGTCCAGCGCCCGCCCGCGCCCGCCGCCGTCCCAGTCATCGGCGAGCAGATCGGGCCCGAGGTGCCCGACGACGTCGCACTCGCGCGCGGTCTCGAGGACGTCGAGCACCCCGAGCTTCGAGCCGACGGCGAGCGTCCGCGGGGTGTAGAGCAGCGCCCGCGTCGTGTGGGCGGTGACGGCGCGTCGGACGTCGGCCTCGGCGCCGGCAGCGGCGCGTCCCTGGAGGGTCGACGGGGCTGGCAGCAGGCTCCAGCGGCCCTCCATCTTGAAGTGGGAGTGGATCGTCACGCCACCCTCGAGCCGATGCAGCATGTGTTTGCCGTGCGTGACGACGGGCAGGCACTCGCGCCCCGAGAGATCGACCGTCGCGAGCCGCGGCGTGCGCAGATCGGTGCGCGTCAGGCGTTGCCCGAGCAGGGCGCGGTTGAGGCGCGCCGCAGCCCACATGACGGTGTCGCCCTCAGGCACGGGGCCTCCTTCGGTCGTCGTGGCACGGCGTTCTCAGCGAAGTATGAGCGATGTTTCACGTGAAACGCAGGGAAAACGCCGACGGCGACATTGGCCGTGTACGCCAGTCTTTGCGACGATATCTCCCGATCAAGCCACGGGGAGGGAAAGAAAAATGAACCACATGCGCAGGGGAGGCGTCGCGCTGGCCGCGGCGCTCACCGTCATGCTGACCGGGTGCGGCGCCGTCGAGGACGCCGTGTCGAAGGCCACCGATTCGGCGAAGAGTGACGCCGCCGACGCGACGCCGAGCGGGTCGGCGCCGTCGGCCGCATCCGGTTCGGCCGACAAGCCCATCGGCCGCGCCTCGATCGACCTGGGCGGCTCCGCCTCCTCGTTGCCGCCGGAGAAGATGTCGAGGCCCGACGCCACGGACTGCTACGCGGGGTCCTCACGTATCTATGACCGGCACGGCGTGACGTGTGTCGAAGCGCGCTCGGCCATGCAGAAGTACGAGGCGACGCCCGCGTCAGCCAAGGGCAGCGAGGCGCGCGTCGACGCCTACACGTGCTCGCACAATCCGGACATCATGGTGATGCAGGGTGCCGCGCCGGCGAAGTGCGTCGACGGCTCCGGCAACGTCGTCTTCAACTGGCGTTACCCCGGCGCACCGCAGCCGGCCAGGGGCTGACGGCTGCCGCCCGGCGTCGGCGAAACCCCCACCGTCGGCAAGACGCCGAACGCCGCGCCGAGTCGCGCTGCGGCGGCCCGGCCCGGCGTCCGATTCGGAGGATCTGCTCGTCCTGTCAGGCCTGACGGGTGACGCGCACCCGGGCGCCGTTGCCCGGCATCGTGGGCAGCTGCGTCCAGGAAAAGTCGAGACCCTTGGGGTCGATCTCGACACCGGGCGTGCACAGACCGGAGATCGTCACCGACAGTGCCGTCACGGCGATCTTCTCGCCGGGGCAGCGGTGCCCGGTCGCGACGTCACCGCCGCCCTGCGGGATGAAGTTCTCGATCTGCTCGGCGTCCTCGACCCCGAGGAAGCGCTCCGGCTCGAAGCTGTCTGCGCGCTCCCAGCCGCTGGGGTCGGTGTTCGTGCCGAGCACGTCGATGAGCACGCGCTGGCCCTTGCGGATCTTCTGCCCGCCCCATTCGAACGTGTCGCGCGCGAACGCCGGCAGCATCGGGACGAACGGCGACGTGCGACGCACCTCCTGCGCGAACGCGACGGCCGTCGGATTCCCGAGCAACGTTCCACGTGAAACCACCTCGCCCGCGATGCGCTCGCGGTACTCGGGATGCTCGACGAGCGCACGCGCCGCGAAGGCGGCGAAACGCGCGACCGCAATCGTCGGTCGAGTGGCGTTCTGCAGTTCGACTCCGGCCGTGTGCTCGTCGAGCAGGGAGCCGTCGAGGTGGGTCTGCTTGGCGACCTCAGCGAGCGCGGTGCCCTCGGCGGGCGTGATCTCACCGCGACGCGTGCGCGCGACGAGGTCGGCGGCCCACGCGTCGCAGCGGCGGCGGTTGAGCCACGCCTCGACGTGGGCGGGGCTCTTCTTGCCGAACCCGTCGACGATCTGGCCGAGGCGCTCGGCCCAGACGTCGAGCTCGGCGTCGTCACCGGGGATGCCGGCCCAGCGCAGCGCGGCCCGTCCGTATGTGATGACGCTGCCGTCGTACACCGTGCCGGGTGCCTCGACCCAGCGCTCCAGCGTCTTGCGCATCTCGTCCTCGAGGTACGGCATGAGACGGCGCACCTGAGCGTCGTCGTACGCGATGCGCACGAACATGGCCTTGCGGTGACGGTGCTCGTCGTCGTCGAGGCCGTGGACGGCGCCCTTGCCGAACAGAGGGCCGCGGATGGGCAGCGGCATCGCGCCGTCACGCTTCATGCGGGTCGTGTCGTAGAACAGCTCGACGCCTTCGCGCCCGCGCACGAGGAGGGCTGGTTTGCCGAGCATGCGCAGACCGAGCGGACGCCCGTCGCCGGCGTCGCGCCCGCGCGCCTCGCGGACGCGGCTCTGGAACAGGTAACCGTCCGCGAGGAAGGCGGCCGTCTGATCCGGCAGCTTGCCCAGCGTGTCGGCGATCTTCGTCGTGATGGTGCTCATGCTGACCCCGATTCGCTTGGAGAACAACGGATTTGTCCCCAGCCTAGGCACGCCGCCAGAACGCCCGCTGAGTGCCTCATGACATGTGAGAGCGAGGTCTCGCGCTCGGCTGCCCGAACGGCGCGCCGAGGTGGGCGATCCGCCGAGAGGCAGTCGAGACGGTGGGCGTCCAGTCGAAACCGCCGTCTGAGCGCCGGGCGTCACCCGTCGCGCAGGGCCTCGATGAGTTCGTCCTTCGTCATCGTGCTGCGGCCCTCGACCTCGAGTTCGCGGGCGCGCTCACGCAGTTCGTCGACGGTCCAGTCGTCGTAGCTGCCGTGCTCGCCGCCCTTGCGACCAACGGCGCTGCGTGACGAGTTCGCGGCCGCGTTGGCGATGCGGGCCGACTTCTCCTTGCTGTTGCCCTCGCGCCGCAGCGCCTCGTACATCTCGTCGTCCTTGACCGACGGGCCCGGGTCGTCGTTCGAGCCACGTTTGTCCTGGTTCTTCGCCACGTCACTTGTCCTTCCATGCGCGTGATGCAGACGTCTAGATCATCCCTCGGCCGTGAGTAGTTCTACTCACCCTGCGAGGTGGGATCCAGTGATCTCATGGGCCCACGCAAATTGGAATCAACGCCCTCGTGCGCGCCTTCTTCGTCGGTCTTCTGCCGGTGCTTGCCGGGCAGCGCGGGCGCCGCGGTCGGCGCGCGTCAGCACCGCCCATGACGTCGCACCGCGGTCACGGTGCGTAGACGACATTCGTCACGGCCACCGTCTTCGGGGCCATGTTGTTGACGCTGTACTGAGCCGTCCACGTCGCGTTGGTCTTGTCGAAGTATTTCTGCCCAGCACCCTTCGTAGGGTCGAAATCCTTGGGCAGCAACAGCACTGCGTCGCCGGCGCTGTCGCAGTAAAGCCAGCTGCGACGGTCTTGGTAGTGCGTCGTCTGGTCGTGCGACGCAGCAGAACACGTCGCCCCGTTGGCGAGCTTCACCTGCAGGGGAGTCGGCTGCTCGCCGGGGTCACGCGGCCGGATCTTCGACACGTTCGACGGGAACCGAACCGCCATCCTCTGTTCGAGGCTCTGCAGGCACAACACGTTTCCGGTCGACTTCTCCTTCTGGCACGCGATGAGACCGGCGGCGATCGCCCCGCACGTGAAGGACTTGCCGGTCTTGGAGTAGGGGCTCACATCGGCGCTGGGTGAGGACGAATCGAAGCCCATGCTGCAGCCGTCGTTGTCGAGGGTCGGCACGTTCCACGATGCGTCGGGCCAGACGGTCGTGCTGACGGTGGGGGCACCAGCGACGGTGGCCGGGGCCGACGATCGCGCGGTGTTCGATGCTCGTGACGAAGAACCGGCCGGGGAGGGCGACGTCGCGGACGGTTCCGAGGGACCTGACGACGCGCTCGCGCTGGTAGCTGGTGAGGACGCCGACGTGGCGGACGACGATGTCGACGTAGCAGCAGCCGGCGTCGACGTCGAGGTCGTCGAGGAGGCTGACGTCGAGGAACTCGGTGAGGGCGAGGTGCTCGTCGCGCTGGGTGGGGTGGAGTCGGCGGTCGTGTCGCCGGAGCCGCCGCATGCCGCCAGGGCGAGCGTCAGCGCACCGAACGACGCGAGGGTGAGTGAGCGAGTACGGGCCATGGTGTCTCCCGGGGTCAGCGTGCTGCCTGTGGGTTCACCATGAGCACATCACACGTGGGCGCCGCGTGGTGGTTCGGCGTGTGCAGTACCCAAGGTTCACGCGACGTTCGTGCTGGCTCGCCTCGAGAAGGCGCGGCATGCGCTCCGACGAGTACCCACACGCGGTCGTCACCAACGCCGACGAACCCGGCGTCGACGAGCCGACGAGCTGCCGAGACCAACCACGCAAGCAAGCGAAGAGCCGTGAACCGCAGCGGCTCTCCCCGTCATTCGCTCGAGGAGAGCCGCCGATGCGTCAGCGGCGCGGCTGGCCGTTGGAAGCGGTCGTGCCGCCGTCGACGGGGATGATCTGGCCGGTGATGTACTGAGCGTCCTTGGTCGACAGGAACAGCGCGATGCCGGCGAGATCCTCGGGCACACCGACGCGGCCGAGCGCGAGGCGGTCGACGAAGGGCTGCAGGTCGTCGTCGCTGCCGGCCATGTCCGCCGTCATCGGCGTCTTGGTGAAGGCGGGCGCGATGCCGTTGATGCGCACGCCCTTGGCGCCCCAGTCGAGGGCGGCGCTCTGGATGAGACCGCTGAGCGCGTACTTCGTCGAGTTGTAGACGGGCTGGCCCCAGTCGCCGCCGATGCCGCTGACGCTCGTGACGACGGTGATCGAGCCGCTCGTCTTCGCCAGTTCGGGCAGCGCTTCCTTGAGCATGTAGAAGAAGCCGTCGACGTTGGTGCCGTAGGCGGCGGCGAAGTCTTCGTCGCTCGTCTCGGTGACGTCACCGCCGACGTGCTGGCCGGCGTTGTTGATGACGACGTCCAGGTGGCCGTACGTGTCGACGGCCGTCTTGACGAGGGCGGCGACGTCGTCGTGCTTCGACACGTCGGTCTGCACGGCGAGGGCGTTGTCGCGCCCGGCGATGACCTCGTCGAGCTTCTCCTTGCGGCGCCCGGCGACGACGACGGTGGCGCCGTTGTCGAGGAACGCATCGGTGATGGCGGCGCCGATGCCGGTGCCGGCGCCCGTCACGATGACGACCTTGCCCTTGACGTCGTACGTGTTCGCTGTCATGACGGTGCTCCTTCGCGCGGGGTCGTGGCTGATGCCGCCTGGTTGTTTCCAGCCTGTCGCGCAACGGTGTTCGCGTGCAACTGCGGCGCGGATGGCGGGGTGGGCGCCGGGCGCGTCGCAGTTGCGCGCACGATGCGTGGCCGATGCGGCAGCGCGGCGCTCGCGGGCGCCTTCCAGTGTGGAGCCGTACGCTGTGCCCTCGTGTCGAGGATCTTCGAGTTCATCCTCAACCTGCCGCCGTGGCTCGTCCTCGTCTGCGCGTTCCTCTTTCCGGCGCTCGAGGCGTCGGCGTTCGTCGGCGTGGTCGTGCCGGGTGAGATCGGCGTCGTGCTCGCGGGGGTCGTCGCGAATCAGGGGAAGTTGCCCGTGTGGGCGGTGCTCGTGGCGTCGATCGCGGGGGCTGTCATCGGCGACTCGATCGGCTACGAGGTCGGCAAGCGTTGGGGTGAGCAGATCCTGAGCAAGCTGCCCGACCGCCTGCTCGACAAGCGCAAGATGGAGAACGCGAAGGACGCGCTGCGCCGTCACGGCGGCAAATCGGTGTTCTTCGGGCGTTTCATCGCCGCGCTGCGCGCCCTCATCCCCGGTGCCGCGGGCATGAGCGGGTTGCCGTACGTGAAGTTCGTGTTCTGGAACGCGCTCGGCGGGTCGATCTGGGCGACGGCGTTCGTCCTCATCGGCTACATCGCCGGCAGCCAGTACAAGTCGGTCGAGCGCTACGCCAACTGGATCGGCATCGCCCTGCTCGTCGGCATCATCGGCTTCTTCGTCGTCAAGCACTTCCGCGGTAAGCGCGAGCACGCCTGACTCACACACGTCTGAGTCCGAGGCACCTGCAGCCCCGGGTGGACGACGCCCCGCCGACGGCATCCGTCGACGGGGCGTTCACACGTCCTGGTGGCGGTTCAGTCGCACTGCCAGCACACGCCGCTGGCGGGCAGCTGGGTGAAGCATGACGGGCAGACGGGCTGCGGTTCGTCCTCGCGCTTGGCGGCGCGGGTGCGTTCGGCGGCGCGGTCGGCGCGTTCGCGGCGCACGATGACCTGTTCGGGGATGCGGGCGACGCCGCCGCTCTCGGGCAGGTCGGTGGCGTAGGCGCGGTAGCACATGAGGCGGTGTTCGGCGGCGTCCGCTTCGACGTCGGGTTCGCCGACGAGTTCGGGCATCGTCAGGCCCTCGGCGATGGGCGTGCGCCAGTAGGCGGTGCCGACGGTTCCGTCGGTCTTGAGGCACAGCGACGTCAGGGGCGGGTCGCCGGCGGTGGCGGCCTGCACGGCGCACAGTTCGAGGATCTTGCCGACCATGTTCGCCGGCGTCGACGAGGTGTGGATGCCCGATTCGCGCTGCACGTGCTGCGCGAGCTCCTTGTAGGTGATGAGGCCGTTGTAGTGCGTCGCGACCTGCTGCAGCCGCTCGTAGGCGATGCGCGTCCAGACCTTCAGGGCGTCGGCGAACTCGACGGGCGTGCCGTCCTCCGCGCGGTAGGTACCTCGTGGTGCGGGGGACGTCGACATCAAGCCTCTTTCGTCGGTTTCGTCGGTGGGGGTGCCGTCGAATTATCCCCCGGCGCGCTGGGGGGCTGCGACCAGCAGCGTCGTGAGATCACCCACGCTTGCCTGGGCGTTTCGTCGACATCGCGGGTGCCCGACGTCGGGGTGGGTGACGTGGCGCGGCGGAACAGGGACGATGGGGGCATGAGTGATGGTGGACGCATGAGACGCGACAGGTTCGACGGGCACATCGCCGGCGTGGGGACGACGTCAGGTCGACGTTTCGTCGTCGGACGGTGGTCGCGCTCGCCGTTGGGATCGTTCGCGGACGTCATGGTGGCACACCCTGACGGGCGACGGGAACTGCTCGCCCCGAACGGGGAGGTGGCCGAATACGTCTGTGCGACCTATCAGTTCGACGACGTGACGGTCGTCGACGTCGCGATCGACGGCGCCACGGGCGCTGGTTTCACGTGGAACATCGCCGCCGGTGAACTGGATCTGAGCCTGACGTTCGGTCGCCGCCGCGCGCTCGCGTGGCCGCTGTGGCCGATTCGTGGGGCGCTCGTTCACCCGGGCACGGCGCGCGCGATCGACCCGTTCGCGCGCGTGCTCATGCCGGGGGTTCGCACGGCGGGGACGGCCGGAAACGGGCGTCGCGAGTTCTATCTCGCGCAGGATCTGCGCGCCGTCACGGCCGTGCGCGGCACGTGGGCGGGCGATGACGTCGGGGCGCTCGCGGACGTCACCCCTGAGCCCGGTTTCGGATTCAGCTCGACGCCGCGCCGACCCGCCGTCACGACGGTGACGACGTTCGTCGAGGTGCCTGACTGAGGGGCTCAAAGCTGAACTCATAGTGCGCGGCGGATCATGAGTTCAAGGCAAGAGCGTCGCGCTGCAACGGTCCACAGCTCTTCATCGGGGTTGTGGGGGCTGAACTTACAACCGAACTCATACTTACCGCGCCCACCTAGCGGGGCCCGGCGGGAGCGCGGCGAGGCGCGGGGGTGTTCGTGTCTCGCGGTTCGGCGCTGGCCGCTGATGACGAGGTCTGCTGCGCCCCGATCAAGAGCCCTCCATCGCGATGGTGTGGGGGTTGTCACCGCTGGGGGCTACGTTGTGAGCGGGCCGAATGAGTCGGTCATCGAGCGACGAGGGGTGGATGGCGTGAGTGTGACGTGGGGTGAGGCGCGTCGGGTGCAGGAGGCCGGGCCGCAGCAGGCTTGGTGGCCGCAGGGTGAGCAGCCGCAGTGGGCGCGGGTGACGCCGTCGGATCTCATCGCCGTCACCAGTCAAGACGACGACGCGGACGCGGTGGAGCTGCCGGGGCTGTGGCGTCTCGATGCCTACGACGAGGAGCGCGAACTCGTCACGTACGAGCTGTGCCTCGCATCCGTCGACGGCGGACCGGCCGGCGAGCCGACGTTCGTGTGCCATGACGCAGGGGCGGTCGTCAAGTTCCGCGACGACCTGACGTTCGAGACCGGCGACGATGCACAGCCGCTCGTCGCATGGTTCGCGTGGCTGCAGCGTCGTGATGCGCTCATGGCGTCGGAGCCGCGTAGCGATGAGTGGGCGGGCGACGACGTCGACTCGCAACTCGAGCGCGCGGAGGCTGACGTCGTCGCGATGGGCGAGCAGACAGCGCTGCTGTCGGTGTTCGACAGTGTTGCGGCGATTCGCGAGTGGGTGGCACGGCTCTCGCCGAAGCCGCTCGTGCCGTTCGAGATCGTCGCGTTCGACGCGGCTGGCTGGCTCGAGGCCAAGCGTGCGCAGGATGAGGACGGCCTGTTGCACCAGTACCACGAGACGTCCGACGACGATCCATCGCAGATCGTCGTGAAGTGGCTCGCGGTGAAGCCCGACGTCGAGTCGGCGCAGACGTGGTTCACGACGGCGGACGGCGGTGTCGGCTCGGCGTACGTGTGGGGTTACTCCGAAGGGGGCGGTCAGGTGTCAGCGTTCGCCGTCGAGCGGGCGCTCGCATGGGGTGAGGTGGCGCCGTTCGTCACCGATGAGTTCGCCGACGATGTACCCGCGTCTCGCCGATGGATCGCCGTGCGCGCACAAGGCATGGTGTCGGGTATCGCTGTGCCCGTGGAGGATTCGCTCGTCACGGTGTCGACGGATGCGGACGGAGCGAGCTTCGGCCTCCGCGCCGAAGAGGCCGAGACGAGCGTCGCGCGCAGGCGTGCCGAGCAGGATTTCCGGTTGAAGTGGGCGCGCTGGTTCAACACCGACGAGGAACTGACGCGTGACGAATTGGCGCGCGGCGTCGGCGCTGTCGAAGCGACGATGAAGGAGCTGGCATGACGAACGTGACGCACGAACTCGACTTGGGCGACACCGGGTTCGACGAGTTCGACGACGGCGATAGCACCCGCTGCACGTGGAACGAGTGCGTGTGCACCGAGACCCCGACGCACTACGTCGTGTTCGCCGAGCACGCCGGCGGCGGCGACGCGCAACTCTTCTGCGCGCGCCATTACGTGCTGACGCTCGCGAAACTCATCGAACTGCACCTGCCCGAGTGTTCGGGCGGCGCTGACGATCACGTGTTGAGGTACGGCTCGCTCGCCGAGTAGCGCCCGCGTCAGCGTTACGGCATGCACCTCTATCCTCAGTCTGGCGAACGCTCACGGGTTTGCGATTTCTCGGATGAGGATCACTTCTCGCAGGCGACTCCGTCTCCATCACGATCGAGCTTGCGGCTGTACCCAGGTTGGCCGGCGTAGAGCGGAGCAGCCCCTGCTGCCTTGACCTGCCTACAGTTGCTGTAGCTGGCGGAGCCAGTGGGTTCGGCGTCTGGGGTGTCGGGCTCGTCCGTCCTTTGCGGCACCACGGGTGCAATGGGCTCGCTGGTCGCGGGCGTTTCGTTGCGAGTCGGTGCTGTTGATCGCGTTGTCGCGGCCCGCGGGGTGACGGGTGTTGTTCGGGAACGCGTGCTGTCCGAGGTATCTCGTTCCTGGCTGGTCTCGGCCGTGCTCGCCGTGCTGGCGGCGGTGCTCGTCGTGGGGGTTGTCCGAGATGGCGCCACGCTCGACTGAGTGGCGGTTGTCGTAGCCGATGACGCGGAGACTGACGGATTCGAACTGGCGCCTGAGCCGCCATTGCACTGCGCGACGAGCAATGAGACAAGGACGAGACCAGCGCCTCCCATTCCGACCTTTTTCAGAAGGCCCGTTCGGTTGGCGGTTGACGCCGTCGACGAGGCCGCCACCGTAGCCCCACTTGGTGTCTGACGGGGCCAGGAGCGTGGGATCGACTGCGGCAGGTTGTGAGCCCGGGTTTGCGTCACGGGCTGCGTTGGCTCTGGAACAGTTGGGGCCTGGTCGTCTGCGCCCCGGTTCTCGTAGCGCTGGCGCAGGTTCGCGGCCGTGTTTCGGGCCGTTCGCGTGGCTTCCGCCGCCGTGCTCGCCGCCGCGCGTCTGGCTTCTGCCGTATTGGCGTCGAGGGAGCGGAGGGCGCCGCCGATTCGTTCACGGGCATCGCGCCACGAGGGAGATGATTCCGCGCCATACAGGCCCTCCGGTCCAGCGACAGGGCGTCGGGATTCGTCGACCCAAAAGGGCCAGTCTGCGGGGGCGTCTGGCCAGCGAGGGTCCGGCTGCCAACCTTGGGACGGTCGCCAGGCGTGGGGCGTCGGGGGCCAGCCAGGAGGCGGGTTGAAGTATTCCATTCGCCTCATCGTGCCAGGTCGCTCCCTGCTGAGCGGGCTATCGGGAAGAACGCCCTTATCGGTGTCTGACCCGTTCGGAGCGCCGGGTCATGTGCTGATCGCGGAGCCTCGGTTCTCGTTGAGAGTGACCGGGGTGGCGAAGGTCGCGACGGCTGTCCCATCGAACCGGGGCCGCGATGACACGATGGGGCATGGCTGATTTTGACGACCCGTCGGTCGAGGCGTTCATCCAGTCGTTTCGTGAGCAGTTGAACGACGAGGAGAACTGGCCTGACGTCGCCCGTGAGCTCGGGTTGCCGCCGCAAGCCGACGGCGGGCAGCCGGCGTCAGGCGCTGCCAGCGCGCCCGGTGCGGCGTTCGGCCTTCCCGCAGCGGGCGTGCCCGCAGGCTCGACGGAAGGCGTTGCGCGCCGGTTCTTCACGCCACCGCCGCCGCGGCCGCAGGTGACGCTGCCGCCCGCACGCGACGGCGTGCGGCTCCTCACCGTCCGCGTCGACGTCGACGAGGTGAAGCCGGCTGTTTGGCGCCGTATCGAGGTGCGTAGCGACGTGACGATGGCGCAGTTCCACGACGTCATCCAGGCGACGCTCGGATGGGCGGACGCGCATCTGCACCGGTTCACGCTCGGGCCGAAGAAAGATGTCTGGCGTGGGCCGTTCCTCGCGAGCGTGGCAGACGTAGAGATGGGTGATGACCTCGACGAGGCGTCCGGCGTCGAGACCGAGGTCGTTCTCGATCAGGTGTTGCGCGCTCCGGGCGATCGCGTGTTCTACGTGTATGACTTCGGTGACGACTGGGTGCACACGATCAAGGTCGAGAAGGTCGTCGAGCTCGCGACGAGCGGTACACCTGACGCTGACGGCCCGCTCGCGGAGTGCGTCGCCGGTCGCAACGCGTGCCCGTTGGAGGATTCGGGCGGACCGTGGCAGTACAACGAGCTCGTCCAGGGGCACAAGGCGCGCAACTTGTCACCGGAATACGCCGAGTGGGTGCCGCCGGGCTGGGATCCGGCGCGCTTCTCGGTCGACGAGGCGAACGCCGCGATCGTCGTGCTGTCGAAGGAGAACGAGGCTCTGCAGAGGATCGCCGAAGAGGGGGCGGTGGATCCGTCGTCGATGCTCGGCCAGACGTTGCGGCGGGCGTCGCCGCGTGCGCAGGTGGTGTTGCTCGGTTCGGTGTCGCGGGCCCGCAAGGAGCATGTCGAACCGACGGACGCAGAGCGCGCCGACGCGTTGCGCTCGTGGGTGACGCTCATCGGCATGCTCGCGGAGGGCCCGTTGCCGTTGACGCAGGCGGGCTACCTGAAGCCTGACACCGTCGGCAGGATCGTCGACGCGCTAGGCATCTGGACGCACGGCAGTAGCCGTCGAGAGATGGATGTCGTGCCGGTGACGGCGCTGCGTGAGTCGTTGAAGACGATGGGCTACGCGCGTCACTATCGCGGTGAGTTCGTGCTGACGAAGCGCGGCCAGTTGGTCGCGAAGGCGATTGCTGCGGGCGAGTTGGAGCAGTTGTGGCGCGACCTCGCTGCCGCGCTGGTGCCGGCGAAAGCCGACGAGTTCGAGGCCTGCGCGCGAACGCTCTACGCGCTGCTCGTCGCCTCAGCTTTTCCGCAGGAGCACACGTACGAGATGATCCGCGAACTCATCGCGGACGTGGGATGGCGCATGCCCGACGGCTCACCGCCGCGTTGGCGCGACATCGGCCCGTGCGTGTGGCCCATGATGCGCATGCTCGAGCACGTCGAACAGGACTGGCGCTTGCGACGATCGGGACAGGATTACACGCCCGCTGCCCGCGCCCTGGCGTTCGACGCCGTGGCGGAGCTGGCAGACACGTCAGGAACGCAGCGCAACCCGGGCTGACGGGTGGCGCCCCGCGCCGAGAGAGACGAGAGGTCGACGAGTGGACATCACGAGGATCAATGGATACGGCCCCGACCACGAGTGCTGGGTCGGGGGCGGGCACGAGATGGGCCCGCCACGGATGCGGTCGGTGCATGCGTCGAGCAATTCTGCCCAGGCGGAGGTGCTGTCGGTCATCGACGGCTTCCTCCAACTGCGCGTGCCGAGTGGTGACGCCGTCTGGGTGTGGAGCCACGAGCCATGGACGTCCGACGCCGGCGCTCCCGTCGTGATCGGGGACCTCGTGCAACTCCACGCGGCGGACGTGGTCTCTGACAGCGACGTGTCGTGGGTCCGCGCCGTCACGCGGGTCGATGAGTTCGACGCAGGGGAGGCGCGTCGCATCGCGTCGGGCTCGGTGCGCCGTTGCGGAGAGTGCGGGCAACTCGAGTGCGACGGAGGCGCAGGGTGTCTCTGGCTCGCGGGGGACTTCTACACCTTCGAGCTCACGGCGAACATGGGCGACGGGCGCTATGTCGTGGGTCTGGGCAGCGGCATGGCCCGCATCGTCGAACGTGACGGCGTCCTCTACCCGGCTCAGAGACTGGGCACGATCGCGGCCATGGGTCATGCGGCGTACTGGGAGGACGCCGGCGACGCCGACCTCGAGGAGATCGTGCGGTCCGCGCGGCGCGACCCGCAACTCGACTACGGCCCAGGGGCGCCGAGGAGAGAACGCCGGCAGAAACGCTGACGGTCGCAGATCAATCGTCCAGGTCGTACGGTTCGTCTTGCTGGAGCTGTGCCCGCAGCCATTCATCGTGCTTCGCCGGGTCCGCCAGGGCGTCACGAATCGCGCGGTACTCGTCATCCTCGGCGAGGATGCCGCGCAGGCGTTCTCGATCGTCGCCGTCGAGGGCGATGGTGCACTCGAGCGTGGTGCCGTACCCGGAGCGCAGATCGGCCAGGAGGCTATCCCACGAGCGACGTTCGGCGTCGGGCAACTGCCCGGCGGGGTCGAAGGGTTCGAGCGCGATCGCTGCGGCCAACGGCACTCCGATCGTGCCACCTTCGACGTCAGCCAGCCAGCGCGCGACCACTTCGCCGCGGCGCTCGGAGGAGAGGGCCATCTCGACAGGCGGGGCGGTGGCGTCACCGTCGGCGCTCGCGATGGCGCGGGTGGGGCTGACCTGGGTGAGGGTCCAGCTGGATGCGCCGCTCATCATGCCGTCTTCGCTTCCCCAGTGGAACGTGGCGAGTGTGACGCCCACGGGAGCGTCATTCTGTGTGAGGAAAGGGGCCCCGCTGGGTTCGGCGAACTGGACTCGCCTGCCGTCGACACATGCATACCGGCGTGCCGGCGCCTCCCAGGAGCCAGGGAACTCGTCGTCCTGCGACTCGAACTGCTTGGTGGAGAAGGCCCAGTCGTGCTCATCGGGCTCTCCGTCGCCAGCCGTGCGGAGTCGGTGCAGCACCTCGTCCTCGGGGAATCCGCACACCCACATCGCGACGTTCGCCGGGACATCGAACACGCTCACTTCGTCGGGTATCGCACTCGGACGAGGTTCGCTCGCCCACCCATCGGCCGTGCAGTGCCACAGCTGCCCCTCAGGGTCGTCGTGAGTTTGGCCCTGCCACAGGAAGCCTTCGCCGGTGCTGGCACGGCGAAGTATCCAGGCTGAGCTCGAGGCCGGCTCGAAACCGTGGGGGAGGTCTTTCTTACGAGGCTTGCACTGGGGCATGGGCCCGAGGTTACCCGTGCAGAGCCTTCATGACCTGGCTTGCCATCAGGCCTCGTCCTTACGACCCCGGGTGTCCTCGGCCAACGGTTCGCGGTTCAGTCGTTCGCGGCGGCTCCGCCAATCGGGCAGTTCTCGATCCATCAGTTTCGTGAACCGTTCGCCGTGTCCCCGTTCGAGGTAGTGGGTCATCTCGTGGACGACGATGTACTCCACACAGTCGGGGTGCTTCTTGGCGAGCTCAGTGTTGAACCAGATGTGCCGGGTTTCTCGGTTGCACGAGCCCCACTTCGTCTTCATCCGTCGGATCGACCACTTCGGCACCGACAGGCCAAGTTTGTCCTCCCACGTGGCAATCACGTCGGGTAGCACGTGGCGTAGCTGTTCGCGGTACCACCGATCGAGGGCAGTGCGGCGTTGGGCGCTGTCACGCCCCGGCGGGATATAGAGCACGAGACGGTCGCCGTCGATCTCAAAATGAGTGCCTCCGGGGCGCTCGATGGTCTTAAGTCGATACCGGTTGCCCCAGACGTAGTGAGACTCTCCGGCGACCATCTCGCGCTCGGATTGCCGCTCCGCGTCCTTGAACTGCTGGCGCTGTTGCTTGATCCACGGCAACCGCTGTATGACGGCTAGCCGTACAGCGTTGTCGTCAAGTCGAGTGGGCGCGGCCACACGGACTCGACCAAGCGGCGGGTAAACGCCGATGTGCAGGTTCTTGATGTCCTTGTAGATGACGTCAATGTCGATCCCTCGGACGGTCAGGTAGGCGTTAGCGGTATTCATCACGCGCCTTTACAAGATCGAACAGCTCATCCAGGCGGTCAAATCCGTCAGGCAGCACTCGGGCAACGGCGCGGCGCACGACCTTTTCCTTCATAGCGTTGCCGACCCAGTTGTGTGGCTTCGACGTCCTAACCGCAGTATCGACATCAATCGCCAGGGCCTTGTCTGGGAAGCTGAAGTCGATCAGGGCTCGCTGCGCTCCGTTGTGTACCCACTCCGGGTATGCCTGGTCAGATCCCTTGCTGCCGAGTTGCTTCGCGGCATCGAGCAGTGACGCGAGGTACTGCTTGTAGTCGATTGCGGCCTTGCGGCGAGCCTCGATGATCGAGTCGAGCAGGGCGCTCATCTTGTCGTAGTACGCCGGGTTGGTGGCGTGCTCGTCGATGATGACTTTGCGCATGTTGTTGGTGATCGTTTCGGCGACGGCCTCGGGATCCTTCTTGATGCCCGTTGGCAGCGTGTCGATCGCTCCAGCACCGAGCTTGACGATGAGGTCGGCCAGTCCGACGTTGTCGAACTCGGACACCACCTCGGAGTCGTCGGCTTGGATGTAGGTGTCGAGGAGGTGGCGCATGCCGGCTTCGTACTGCTTGAAGTCGACATCCTCGCCAGCGCCGAGCTTGACCTCAGCCCTGACGTCAACGAAGTGGGCAACCTCGTGCTTGATGGCCGCAGCCTCGGCGTCGGTGTAGCCGGCTTCGGTCATCTCGTTGGCGAGGTTGGCGTAGCAGCGAGTGACGGCAGTGACGGCTTTGTAAAAGGCGACGCGCTTCTGCTCGTTGTTCTTCAGGAGCTCGCCGTCGGCGTCGACGGTCGCGAAGTAGCGCAAGTAGTCGACCGTGTTCTTCGGATTCGGCACCGGCTCGACGAGCGCCCGCACAGCTTCCAGCGCCTCGTCCAGATCTTGGCGCGCTTTCTCAACACGGTCAGAGAGCAGACCCTCGATGTCCTTCTTCTCGTACCCGTCGAGCGCACCCGAGGTGTAGTCGGTGATCGCATCTTCGAGTGAGTTGAACAGGTCTTGGTAGTCGACGATGTAGCCGTAGTCCTTGTCGTCGCCGTCGAGTCGGTTGACGCGGCAGATGGCTTGGAACAGCCCGTGGTCGCGCATCTTCTTGTCGATGTAGAGGTAGGTGGCGCTCGGTGCATCGAAGCCGGTGAGCAGCTTGTCGACCACGATCAGCAGGCGCATCTGGCCTGGGTTCTCGACGAACTGCTTCTTGACCGCCTTCTCGAACTCCTCGACTCGGGTGACGGCGACGTCTTCGGGCTGGTCGAAGTAGTCAGCCAGCATCTTGCGGTAGGTGTCGTACTGGCGGATCTTCTCGGTCTTACCCTCGCCGGAGTCTTCCTTGGAGATGTCGCTGGCGTTGGGAGCGTAGCTGGTGACGATGGCGCACTTGCCCTTGAAGCCACTGGCCACGAACAGGTCGTAGAACTTGCACGCTTGGTAGATGCTGGCTCCGACCAGCATGGCGTTGCCGCGCCCGTTCATCAGGCGGGGTTTGGTTTCCATGTCGAGCAAGATGTCGTTGACGATCTGCTTGGCTCGAGGCTCGCTAGAGACGACCTTCTGCATCGTGCCCCAGCGCTTCTTGAGTTCGGCTTTGCTGAGGTCGGTCATGCCCTTGGTCTTGATGTCAAACCACTGGTCGATCTTCTTCGGGCTGGTCAGGTGCTGGTCGATGTTGCGGGCTTCGTAGCGCAGATCGAGCACGACGCCGTCCTCGACCGCTTCGTCGAACTTGTAGGTGTGGATGAACGAGCCGAACGTCTCGATGCTGGTGGCCTTGTCGGCCTTGAGTAGCGGCGTACCGGTGAAGCCGATGAACATGGCACCCGGGAGCAGCTGCTTCATGGCGGTGTGCATCTTGCCGGACTGAGTGCGGTGGGCTTCGTCGACGAAGACGAACAGGTTGCCCTTGGCCGAGAAGTCCTTCGGGATCGAGGCGCTCAGTTCCTTGATGAAGTCACCCGCCGCCTCGTCCTGGTTCTTGTCATTGTCAGCGGCGCGGAACTTGTGAACGAGTGAGCAGATGAGCCACTCCTGGGTCTTGTTGAGCGTGTCGATCAGGTCGGCGCCGCTCTTGGTGCGATAAATCTGCTCGTTGACACCCTTGAACACGCCCTCAATCTGCTCGTCGAGTTCCGTGCGGTCGGTGATCAGAAGGACGCGGTTGGCTCCGTCCTGTTCACGGATCCACTTGGCCAGCCACACCATCGTCAGGCTCTTGCCCGAACCCTGGGTGTGCCAGATGATGCCGCCCTCACGTTTGGCGATTCGCTCCTGAGCGGCCGTCACGCCGAAGAACTGGTTGTGCCGAGCCGTCTTGCGAACGCCAGCGTCGAAGACGGTGAAGTCGTGGATCAGTTCGAGAAAGCGGGCCTTGTTGCACAGTTGCAGCAAAGCGCGGTCAAGCGGACCAGCGACATCGGACGGCTCCTTCCACGCCAGCCAGTACTTCTCGGGTGTGTCAATAACCCCGTAGCGCAGCCCCTCGACGTCGTTGCCAGCGAAGACCAGCTGCACCGTCGAAAAGAACGGCCGGATGAACTGCTTGTCCTGGTTGCCGAGTGTCTGCCGGATGCCTTCGGAGACACCGACATACGAGCGCTTCAGCTCGATGATGGCGAAGGCGATGCCGTTGACGTAGAGCACCACGTCGGGCCGCTTGGTGTGCTGGCCGAGCACCGTGACTTCCTCGGCGACGACGAAGTGATTGGCGTTCGGATCGCTCCAGTCGATCAGCCAGACCGTCACCGTTGGGTCGCTGACGCTCGGCTTCACCTTGACGCCGTAGCGCAGCAGTTCGTAGACCTCGCGGTTCGCCTCGTACAGGCCGTGGCCGGCGCTGACAGCGGCAGCTTTCTTGAGTTGGTCGATGGCGCGGGAGATCAGGGGGTCGGAGTAGCCGCGCGCTTTGAGGTTCTGGGTGAGCAGCGCCTCTTCGATGTTCGAGTTGCCCTGGCGGTACTCCCAGTTGCCGCCGTACTCGTAGCCGAGCTGCTCGGTGAACAGCTTGACGACACGGTCCTGCGTCTTGCGCTCGATCTGGCCGACGTCACTCATGCTGATGCCTCCGTCTGAGACTGGTCGACCCACCGTGCCAGAACACTCAGAGCAGCCAGGTACTCCAGCGCTTCTTGCTCTGACAGTTCCTGGTCGGACTCATGTGTCAGTGGATTACGGATGCCCGCAAACACGCCTTCCGCGAAGGTCATCGCGCCCCGCTGGACAGACTTGTAGGTGTCGCTGCCGTCGTCCTTCATTCTGCGGAGCCGCGCCTTGCCGGGCTTGGCGTCGTCCATCGAGAACGCTTGCTTGAACAGGTCGGTCTCGCTGACATCGCGGCGTCCCACCTTGTTCTGTG
This sequence comes from Dermacoccus sp. SAI-028, assembly GCF_004346775.1. Lineage (NCBI taxonomy): Bacteria > Bacillati > Actinomycetota > Actinomycetes > Micrococcales > Dermacoccaceae > Dermacoccus > Dermacoccus sp. SAI-028. The sequence goes on from NZ_SMFS01000001.1 coordinate 140,555, forward strand.
TCTCGGCGTTCAACTTCTTGATGGCGCCCTCAACAGCCTCACGGTAGTGACCTGATTGCCAGAGAGATGATGCTCCGCTCCAGATCCACGGGTGCAGCTCGGCGGCTGACAGCTCGGGTGCGCTTTCGCCGAGGTTATGCCTCAACTCCGCTGCGCGAGCCAGGGCTTCACGCGCTCGTAAGGCGGCCTCACGGTGCTGGCGCCACCGATCACCGACGGGCGACGCCGGGACCGTCGCTCGCCAGCGGGGCGTGATGCGCTCAAGGATCTGCTCAACGACCTGCGATTTTGCGGCAATTTCGCCCTCTGATGCCGCGTACCGCATGCCAACGACACCCGGCGTTCGAATCGGGACCCTCGCGGATTGTTGTGCGAACGTTTCGAGTTCCTCCATGGCCCATTCGGCGTTCATAATCCCGACTCCATGGGTAGGCGAACGCGGCCAGTCAGAAGTTGTTGCATCATGCCGGTCTTCATATCCTGCGCCTTCGAAAGGCGAACGCGAAGAGCTTCGATCTCTCGTTCTGAGTCATGCAGCGCCTCAGCGATTGCGTTCTGTTCAGCAACGGCGGGAAGCGTAAGGGTAATGCTCGAAATGTATGATCGAGTCGTTGCCAGGACCTTTGTTCCGGCTGCTAGGCGCAGCAACTGGCCGCGGAACGACGGGATAAACTGCAAGTATGCTTTGAACCCGTCAGCAAGAACTGACTTATCGAAACGTGCGGCGATTGTGTGAAGTCCAGGCACGACACCGGTGCCAGGCGCGTCTGCGATCTCGATGGACTTGCCGACTCCTGCAGGATCTTCCGACGCGTCTGCAAACACAAGGTCGCCACGCCGAAGCTGGCCGGCACGAGCGGCAAGGCTCGCGCTTGCACGAGGCATTTCCTCGATTCTAGCGTCTAGCAAAACGCTGGAGCGAGTATGAATATCACCATAGTGGAGGTATTTCAGTGGTGAGTTAGCATCAAGTTGCGCGCGCGAGAGCGCCACTGTCTTCACATAGGTCACGTGATTGCCGAGACGGATCTCTGACCACTCGGCGTTGAATCCTGGCAGGCGGGTGCGGCCAGTCAGGAGCTGCTGCATCATGCCCTGCTTGATCGCCTGCTTCTTGACGATGAGGCGCTCGAGGGTAGCGATCAGCGAGTCAGCATCGGACAACGCTCGAGCAATTGCCAATTGCTCGAGCTTCGGGGGTGCGGGTATGAACGTGAGTTTCGCGTTAGTAATGGTGTAAGTGCCAACCGTCGACCCACCCGAATTGCTGAACACTTGATCAAGGACGAAAGGCGTCTCGAACAACTGCTTTAGGTAGGAACTATTCACCGTGCTTGAAGCTTTTAGCCAAATGATATTCCCATCTTTGAAATAGAATTCATCTCCATCTTGAACCACGTACGTCTTTCCAAGCGTCCCGACGCCTGTGATAAGAAAATCCCCGGGTCCTGGTGCCCCAAACGTTCGCCGATAGTGGTCGAACATCTCGCGGTCGATGAACAGTTCGTTGTTAACCGTACCTTCGGCGCCGAGAACAGCAAGTTCTCGGGCTCGATAGAACGGGACTCCTGATGTGCGCCAATCTCGCTGGAACACACGTTTACTCGAGGTGATCGTGAAGTGGTCACCAAGTTGGACGAGTTCCCAATCATTGGGAAGTGCTACGCCGTTCACGACTTCACCCCCATGTCGGACAGGTGACGCGCGACCTTCGACTCAAGCTTCGCGAGTTCATCGTCAAGATCATGGGCGGTCGACGCATACCGTTCACCAAGTTGCTGGATGCGCGCGACGAGGTGGAGCGTCAGCGCATCAGCCTCGCGAGAGACGCGACCTAGAACTGACTTCAGCCACTTGTCCTCGAGCACCAGCGCCTTGACGTCCGTCTCGGTCAAATCGGCGTACTTCTTGAGCGTTGCGGTGTCGAGTGCTACCTGAGCGTCCTTGGCTGCCTTCTTGGCCGCAGCTTCGGCGTTGACGAGCTTCAGCGCTGCGTTGGCGCAAGCCAGGGTCTCGGCATCGTGGGAAGCCTTCGCGTCCTTCACGACGGCGGTGAGGAGTTGCTTGGTGTAGGCGCCCTTGTCGTTGGTGGCTTCGGCCAGCAACGCGTCGTCGATGCCATGTTCCTCGGCGTGCTCGGTTGCAGCGGCCGATGCCGATTCACGGTCGGCGTTGAGCGTGTCGACCTTCGTTTGCTCGTCGGCGAAGTAGCGCGCCACGATCAGTGCTGGTGGCACGAGATCCATTTTGTACTTCTTGGCGGTCTTGCCGGTGCCGACGGTCAGGTCAGGTTCCTCGGCGAGCTTCCGATCTTTGTCGGTGATCGCCAGCCGCCGCTTGGCGGCGTCGAGCCACCCATCGCGCATGATCAGTGACACGTCGTCGTGCATCGTGTCGTGCCAGTAGCTCATGAGTTGCTGGTACACGGCGTACTCGTCAAGCAGCGCCACCGGCTTGAACCGCTTGAGCAGGTCGTCGCCGAGAGTAGTGATGAGGTCGTTCGGCACCGTGGCGGCGTCGATGGTTTCGAACGCGTCGCGGTGTGCCTCGAACCACTGCACGACGTGGCCGCGTGCCTTGTCCTTGAAGTTCTTGAACTCCGCCGAGTCGAGGACGATCTGCTGCACTTGGGCGACTTCGAGCTTGAGGTCGGAGTAGCCGGGACGGTTGGCGACAAACAGTTGGTCGCGCAGCGATGGGAAGGCGTCCCAGTAGGCGCGGAGCAGGTCAAGGTCGTGGTTCGGGATGCCGCCGTGGATGTGGGCGTTGAGGTCCTGCAGGTCTTCGGGTGCGGATGAGTCGATGTAGCGCGGGATGTTGAGGTTGTAGTCGTTCTTGGGATCGGCGATCTCGGCCATCGGCACCATGTGGGAGAAGCGGTCGATCTCGACCTGACGGTTGAAGGTGTCGACAATCTTGTGGATGTCCTGGTCGCGCAGACGGTTCTTGTTGCCGTCCTTTATGAAGCCCTTGGATGCGTCGATCATGAAGACACCGGTTCTCGCCTGGGCGTTCTCCTTGTCGAGCACGACGATGCAGGCAGGGATGCCGGTGCCGTAGAAAAGGTTGGCCGGCAGTCCGATGATGCCCTTGATGAAGCCCTGTTTGAGCAGTTTGGTGCGGATGGTGGCCTCGGCGTTTCCGCGGAACAGCACACCGTGCGGGAGGATGATCGCTGCCTTGCCGCGCGACTTCAGCGAGGTAAGGGCGTGCAGAAGGAACGCGTAGTCACCGTTCTTTTCTGGCGGAGTACCGTACTCAAAGCGTCCGTACTCAAGGTCGAGCCCGTTGCGCCAGGACTTCACCGAGAACGGGGGGTTCATGACGATGTAGTCGAAGGTGTCGAGTTGGTTGCCGTGGGTGAACTGCGGGCTTGTGAGTGTGTCGCCCTTCTGGATGTCGGCGATCTCGTTGCCGTGCAGGATCATGTTCATCTTGGACAGCGCCCAGGTGGCGTTGTCTTTCTCTTGGCCGTAGATGGTCATGCCGCGCGGCGCTTCAGCTGCGGCCTTGAGCAGCAGGGAGCCTGAGCCACAGGCCGGGTCGTAGACCGTTTCGTCTTGCTTGGTCTCCTTGTTGATACCGACAACCTTGGCGAGGATGCGTGACACCTCAGCTGGCGTGTAGAACTGCCCCTTGCTCTTGCCCGACTCGGTGGCGAAGTGGCGCATCAGGTACTCGTAGGCGTCACCGAGTAGGTCGTCGCCCTCGGCGCGTGAGCCACGGAAGTCGAGGTCGGCGAAGATCGTCACCAGCTTGGACAGCCGGTCGACCATCTCCTTACCGTTGCCGAGCTTTTCGGGAGCGTTGAAGTCGGCCTGGTCGATGACGTTGCGCAAGTTGTTCGCCTCGGCGAGTTTGCCGATGATCTTGTTGAATTTGTCGCCGATCTCAGCGTCGCCCTTGGCGGCGAGCATGTCGTCGAACGATCCGCCCGCGGGCACCTCGATGAGGCTGTTCTTGTCTACCTTGGCCTTATCGGAGACGTATTTCACGAACAGTAGCGTCAGGATGTAATCCTTGTACTGACTGGCGTCCATGCCGCCGCGCAGCTCATCGCACGATTTCCATAGCGATCTGTAAAGATCAGATTTCTTTAGTGCCACGGTTGTCGTCCTTTGCTATCAGTCGGCTATTGTTAGCGCAGCTGGGATATAAGATTATGACGAGTCCTGTTGAGGATACAGCAGGTATGGGTGATGCTGCTGAAGGTGCATCATCGGGCGTTCTGCTGGTCGCGTGACTGATTCTTCCACGTGTCGTCGTCCGACCCGGCCGCTCCCCCAATCAACAACGCCCGCCCCCGGGGCATCGGGACCTGCCGTTGTGGGCAGTCAGGGCAGAGTCGACCCTTCACCGCTCCATCGTTCGCCGCGCACGAGGTGCTTCTGAACGCGAAGAACAGCACGGCGACGGGGATGGTCGTGATGAGGGCCGTAGCCATCTTCAACGGGTACTGCGTACCCGCCCCCAACCCACCGGCCGTCAGGTCGGCCAGGCCGGTGACGAGCGTCTTGTGCTCGGGTGAGCTCGTCGTCACGTGGACGTGACCGAACTCGTCCCACGACCCCTGGAACGACAGGATCGTCAGAGTGATGAGCGCCGGGCGCGCCATCGGCAACACCACATACCAGAACGTCTGCAACGTCGGCGCACCGTCCATCCGAGCCGCCTCCTCGATGCTGACGGGCACCGTGTCGAAGAACTGCTTCATGAGGAACACGCTGGCGGCGTCGACCATGAGCGGCAAGGCCATCACGCTTTACGTGTCGTAGATGCCGAGGTATTTCACCATGGGGAACTTCGGGATGAGCAGCGCCACACCAGGCACGGACATCACGGCGAGCAACGCGCTGAACACTGCCTTGCGGCCCCTAAGTGCAGCCGTGACAACGCATACCCGGCCAGCGAGTCGAAGAAGACTCGCCCCGCCGTGACACACACCGTCACGAGCATCGAGTTGCCGGGCCACCGCGTGATCGGCAGCGAATTGTCACCCGAACCAAAGATCGTCTTCCACTGCAGGAAGCAGATCGGGCTCGGGATGAGGGCCAGCGGGTGCGCGCTCGCCTCCGCGTCCGTCTTGAACAACGTCGCTACCTGAATGACGAACGGGTACAGGTAAATGCGCGCGGTGATGGTCAACACGACCTACATGACGATCGTGCGGGCCGGCAACTTGCGGCGCCTTGTCGCATGGGGCGTCGCCGTCTCGGTGATCGCCGAACTGGCCGGGGTGGACGTCAGAGCCCTCCATTCAGGCGGCGACGGCGACGGAATAGTGGCTTGTCCTCATCCATGATGCGCCGCTGCAACCACGTGAGAACGACGATGATGAGGAAGATGACGAACGCCCTCGCGGCACCGACGCCGAGCGTTCCGCCACTGAACGACCGCCCTACCCGACCCCTGCCGTCCTCAGGCCTGGTCGGCTGCCTCTGCCGCCGCCATCATCGCCGCCGGCCTTGGGCTGGAGGTCGACGTGCCGGCCCGCCGTGTGACGGTTCGTCCGGCGACGGGCGCACCTTTCGGAGCGATACAATTCGAGGGTTTGCGCTTCGCGGGGGAGACGTTCGGCCTTGCCGTCGACGCGGCCGGGGACGTCAGCGTCAGCGATCTGCCCGATGACGTGACGTTCGAGGTGCGTTGACGCCGCCAAGCCCCTGCGCCCGCCCCGACGTGCCACAGTTGAGACATGAGCAACGACCCGGGTTACGGCGGCACCTATCGTCACGCCGCAGGCTATGCCCCATGCGTCAGGGCCATACGGGGCGCGCCCTGACGGCTACGCAGCGGCGGGAAACGGCCACCACGGCAGCTCTCCGGCCGGCGACGACGGCTACCGGGCCGACGCGCCCTACATCGACTCGGCCGGCGCGACTCACGGGGGACGGGCCGCGGGCGCCGACCAGCCGTACCCGTACTCGCCGTACCCGTCGAGCGGGCCCTCCGGTCAGGGTTCGCCCGGGTACAACCAGGGCCCGTCATGGCAGGGCGGCTACGGTCATGGCCCGAGCGGCGCGCCGGGTTACGACCAGCAGGGCAACGGTGCGTGGCAGGGGCCGACCGCCCAGCGGTTCCCGGGCCAACAGCCCCAGGGCTACGGGTCGTGGCAGGGCCCCGTGCAACCGGGCGTCGCACACGGCCAGATGCTCTACGCGTCGGGCCTGATCGACCCGATGACGGGCGAACCGCTCTCCGACAAATCCAAGATCGCCGCCGGCCTGCTGCAGCTCTTCTTCGGCTACTTCGGCGTCGGCCGCTTCTACATCGGTGACACGCGAACCGGCGGCATCCAACTCGCCCTCGGCCTCATCGGCCTGTTCGGCACGCTCATCCTCGTCGGCTTCCCGATCCTCGTCGGCGTCAGCATCTGGGCGTTCATCGACGCCATCCTCATGCTGACCGGCTCCGTGCGCGACCCCTACGGCCGCAAGCTGAACTAAGTCACCACCGACGAGTAGCGTCGAATCATGAGCGCTTCGAGTCAGCCCACCGCCCCCTGGGGCCATGCCCGCACCGTCACCGTCGACGACCTGACGTTCGACGTCGCCACCGCTGGCCCCGACGACGGCGCGCCGGTGATGCTGCTGCATGGCTTCCCGGAGTCGAACGCCCAATGGCGTTCCGTCGCAGTGCAACTCGCCGACGCCGGCCGCCGCGTCATCGCCCCGAACCTGCGTGGCTACTCACCCGCCGCACGCCCCCAGGGCGCTGAGAACTACTCGATCGACGAGCTCGTCGGCGACGTCATCGGCCTGCTCGACGCCCTCGACATCGAGCGCGCCCACCTCGTCGGGCACGACTGGGGCGCCACGATCGGGTGGTTCGCCGCCATCCGCCACCCCGAGCGCTTCACGACGTACACCGCCGTCAGCACCGCCCACCCCAAGGCCATGCTCGACGCCATCGCCACCGACGAATCCCAGCGCGACGCCATGCAGTACATCAAGACGTTCCGCGAACCCGACGCCGCCGAACACCTCATGGCCGACGACTGGCGCCAGCTACGCGAAGGCTGCCACGACCTGCCCCGCGCGACGTTCGACGAACACGCCCGCCTCCTCGCCGAACCCGGCGCACTCGACGCCGCCCTCAACTACTACCGCGCCTACGGCCCCCGCGACGCCGCCGACCTCGGCCCCTGCACCATCCCGACGACGTACGTCTGGGGCGCCGACGACTTCGCCTTCGGCCACACCGCCGCCCACCTCACCCATGCCTACGTCGACGCCCCCTACCGCCTCGTCGAACTCAAGAACACCGGCCACTGGATCAGCGACCTCCACCCCGAACCCCTCGCCGCCGCCATCCTCGAACGCATCGACGAGGCCCACGAACGCTGAGCTGGCGCCGTCATCGCCGCCACTCGAAGGGGCCGGCGGAGGCGCGCGCTCGCCCGACGGGTCTGTGTGCTCGCTCGACGTGCGTCGAGCGGACACCCGCGACGTATCCCGTCGAAACTGACGGCAGACGGTCCCGTCGTCCACCGCCCTGACGGCGACCGATACGCCCACGACACGGCGTTACCCGCCAGTTGGAACCGATGAGCTCCCAGGTTCCTCTAATGTGTGGATCAAACGGGCTCTTCACGAACGAGGGTGTAGTCGGTTGAGCGCGTCGGTGGCCGGGTAGGGGTCGAGGTCTCCCGGATGATGGAAGTTCTTCACGCTCGCCATCCCGAAAGACCTCGACGTGCTCCACCCTACTTTCGCGACCCCTGACCTGACCACGTTCTGCCGCCTCGACGAGCTCGGCCTCGTCGCCGTCGGCCAGCTGATCGAGCCGGATCGGGCCACGATCGAATGCCGCGTCGTCGGGGACGACCCGTGGTGTCGGAAGTGCGGTGTCGAGGGCGTGCCGCGGGACACGGTCACGCGTCGACTGGCGCACGAGCCGTTCGGGCACCGGCCGACGATCCTGCTGGTGCGGGTGCGCCGGTACCGGTGCGGACACTGCCGGCGCACGTGGCGGCAGGACATGACGCGGGCAGCGGCGCCGCGTGCGAAGATCTCCCGCGGCGGCCTGGAGTGGGCGCTGCGGGGCATCGTCATCGACCACCTCACCGTCACCCGCGTCGCCGCAGGTCTCGGGGTGTCCTGGAGTGCCGCGAACACCGCCGTCCTCGCGGAAGGCAAGCGGCGCCTGATCGACGACCCCGCCCGGTTCGACGGGGTCACCACGATCGGTGTCGACGAGCACGTCTGGCGACACACGAGGCTGGGCGACAAGTACGTCACCGTGATCATCGACCTCACGCCCGCGAGGAACAAGACCGGGCCGGCGAGGCTGCTGGACATGGTCGAGGGCCGCTCCAAGGCGGTGTTCAAGCAGTGGCTCGCCGCCCGCCCTGCGGACTGGGCGAAGCGGATCGAGGTGGTCGCGATGGACGGCTTCGCCGGGTTCAAGACCGCTGCCGCCGAGGAACTCCCCGACGCCGTCCCCGTCATGGACCCGTTCCACGTGGTCCGCCTCGCCGGCGACGCGCTGGATGTCTGCCGGCGTCGGGTCCAGCAAGACACCACCGGTCACCGCGGGCTCAAGGGCGACCCGCTCTACAAAGCCCGCCGCACCCTGCATACCGGGGCTAGCCTGCTCACCGACCGGCAGCGGGCACGCCTGGACGCAGTGTTCGCGAGCGAGGAGCACGTCGAGGTCGAGGCGACCTGGGGCATCTACCAGCGCATCGTCGCGGCCTACCGGGAGCCCGACAAGAAGAAAGCGAAGGCGATGATGCAGGAGGTGATCGCTGCGATCAGCAGCGGCGTTCCCGCGGTGCTCGTCGAGGTCCGCAAGCTCGGCCGGACCATGAAGCAGCGGGCGGGCGACATCCTCGCGTTCTTCGACCGCCCCGGCACCAGCAACGGCCCGACCGAGGCCATCAACGGGCGACTCGAACACCTCCGCGGCTCCGCCCTCGGCTTCCGCAACCTCACCCACTACATCGCTCGGTCGCTGCTCGAAGCCGGAGGGTTCAGACCCGCGCTACACCCTCATTCGTGAAGAGCCATCAAACGTCCGTGGCACGGGAGGAAAACCGCGATGTCCAACTCGAACGACGACCTGAACGAGCAGCCGACGCAGATGGCGTCGGCCGGTTCGCACGAGCAGGCCGGCGAGGGCCAGTCGACCTGGCAGAGCCAGGGTCCAGGGTCAGCAGGGTCAGCACCAGGCAGGCGGGCTCGGCGGGCAGTTCGCTGCCAACGAGGGCGAGACCCGCGCGATGCCGCACAACGCCTCGAACGCGCAGGGCTCGAACGGGTACGGCCAGGCCGCCGGCGGCCCCGGCCAGTACCCGCCGGTTCCCGGCTCCGATCCGCAGGGCGGCACCTACCAGACGTCGGGCGGGCAGCAGGGCTCGAACCCCTCGGGCCAGTACGGCTCGGGTTACGGCTCGGCGCCGCAGAACTCCACGCCCAACGGCCAGGGCGGCCAGTGGAACTCGGCTCCGCAGGGCGCGCCCTACGGCCAGAACGGCCAGGGTCAGCCCGCCCAGCAGAACGGCGGCTACAACTCCTCGCCGCAGGGCTACGCTTCCGGCGCGCAGGCTGGATACGCCAACACCAACCAGCAGGGCGCCGCCTACAACCCCGGCCAGCAGTACAACCAGGGCCAGACGGTGACGCAGAACCAGTACGCGCCCCAGAACGGCGCGACGGCCGACAAGCCCCGCCCCGGCATCGGCAAGACGCTCGGCTGGGGCCTCGTTGCCGCCTCGCTCCTCGCCATCATCGGTGTCTTCGGCACCTGGATGTGGCTGAAGATCGACGCCGGCACGCTCGGCAACTTCAACGCCTCGACGAACGGCATCGGCATGGAGTCGAGCAACATCCCCAACTCCGACTCCGCAGGTGATGACAACAAGGTGACGGACGGCTGGTTCGTCCTCATCCCCGCCATCATCGCCCTGGCTCTCGGCGTGCTGCGGGCGCTCGGCAAGATCCGCAAGCCCGTCATGTGGGCCGGCGCAGCGTTGGGCGGTATCGCCACGGCCGTCGCCGTCTACGACTACTTCGACGTCCGTGACAAGCTGGACGAGGCGAAGCAGGGCGCGAACGGCCTCGCCGGGTTCAGCGCCGGCAGCGGCTGGGGGCTGACGCTGTGCATCATCGCGGGCCTGCTCATGCTCATTACGAGCGTCATCAGCGCCCTGCGCGACTGACGAACACGCGCACCGCAGAGAGGCGCCTCACCCGAACAGGGTGGGGCGCCTCGGGCGTTGTCGGCGAAGATGACGGGCGCTGTGCAACTGTTCCAGCCGCAGCGTCGCCTGTGGACGGTGTCGGCTGTGGATGACGAACGCGCGGCCGGTCGTGGCGTCGCAAGACTGACGTCATGTTTCCCGCACCCGAACCGCAGCCCACGTCGTTGCCGTACCCGCTCCCACCGGCTCACCCGCGCGTAGGCAGCTACGGCCCGCCCATCGACGCACCCCACATGCCCCCGACTCAGAGCTTCGCGCCTGACGCTCGGGGCCACCACGACAGCGGGTGGAACCACGATCAGCCAATGCCCGGCGCCTGGTCTTCGGGCGCATGGTCGTCGGACGCATGGGCCTCAGGGCCGTGGACGCCCGGAACCGTCCCCCCGCAAGCCTGGTCGGCTGGGCCGTGGGCTCCTGGGGAGTGGACCGCGGCGGGGTGGCATCAGGGAAGTTGGCAACCCGGCCCATGGCAACCCCGCGCATGGCCGACGCAGCCCGCATCCGTGCCGCAGCATTCACCGCGCAAGAAGACGACAGCGGGGCTCCTGCAGATCGTCGGTGGCTGGGCGGGCCTTGGCCGGTTCTACGCCGGTGACTCACGCCGCGGCGGCATCCACCTCGCGGTGTTCAGCAGTGGCATCTTCGTGCCCGGCTGCACGATGCTCAGCGTGTTCATGGTCGCCTACGGCGTCATCGACGGCATCCAGATCCTCATCCTCAACGCCCGCGACGACACCGGCCGGTTGTTGAGCGAATGAGGAGGTTGCTGACGACAGCTCAGCGTGCTTCCAGATTTGAGATCAGGGTGCTGACCCGCTCGCGGCGGCCGTCTTCGGAGCCTCGGGGCCTCCGGTGCCGAGCGTATTGGTCGGCTCGGGAGCAGGCGGCGTCGTCGCCGGGGGCTGCGTGGGCGTAGGCGTCGTCGGGGCCTGCGTCGTCGGCGGCGGTGCGGACGTCGTGGTGGGTTTCATCGTCGTGGTGGTCGACGGCGCCGTGGTCGTCGACTTCGTCGTCGGCTTCGTCGACGTCGGCTTCGGTTTGGACGAGGTCGTCTTCGGCTTCGTCGTCGTGCGAGGCGCGCGCGTCGTCGTCGTGCGGGGCGCGCGCGTCGTCGGCGCGGTGCGAGTGGGCGCCGTGGTCGGTGCCACCGTCGTGGCCTCCGCGGTCGGCCGGTTCGACGAGGTCGTCGACGTGCTCGAGGAGGACGACGAACTCGAGCTCGATGAACTCGACGAAACAGACGATGAATTCGACGGCGTGGCCGATGCGCTCGACGCCACCGAGGCCGGGAGCTCGGAGTCGCTGTTGCTGCCGTAGTTCTTCGCGAACATGGTGGCACCGACCAACGCGCCGGCACCGATGATCGACGCCGTCACCACCCCGATGAACGCGCGACGACGAGACCGGTTGGCTTCTTCCTCAGCCAGCAGGTCATCGTGCTCGTCGTCATGCCAGAACGGCTCGTCCTCCACCATCGTCACGAGTCTACGAAGGTGCGACGCCGACGACAAACACGCAGCCGCGAACCTCGTCGGAGGGTGAGTCTGCGGTCCTCGACGTCCGGGACCCGCGCGCGTGCAGGGCACGCGGCCGTGGCGACATCAACGGTGTGTTCGAGCTCTCCGCACCCCTGCGGGGCGAGGATCTCGACACCGAGTCCGACATTCCACCGGGGCGAGCAGTCAGCTCGGTCGTCCAAGCCGCGCGGTCTTCCATGCGGCGCCGGCACTCAGTTCGACGCGAGGTCGCAGATGTTGTACCACCCCTGCAGGTTCGTCTCGTTCTTCTCGAACGACGTGAAGTTCCACGCCACCTTCGTGTACGCGGGCCGCCCGCGGCACGTGCCGAGCTTGGCCGTGATGTACGCCTTCTGCCGCGGCAGGTCGACCATCGAATCGGAGTTCTCGCCGTTCTCGGCGATGCCCGTGGCACGTGCCACCTGGTCGCCCCAGCTGCTCCACACGACGTCCGTCACGTACATCGTGTGGTGCGACGTGATGGCGAACGTCGACGGCTTGACCTTGCCGATGCCATCGGCGATGACCGGGCTGCCCGGCGTGAGAACTTGCTTGCGCCCGAACGTCACACCACTCACGGTGCTCGGCGTGGGATCACCCGGCGCAGGCGGGCGCTCGGAGGTCGCGCTGTACGTCGGCGAACTGCGCGTCGCCGACGGGGATGTCGGCTGCGGCGCCACCGTCGACGACGCAGGCGTCGTGGGGGCGGCGGTGCTCGACGTCGGGGCCGGCGTGGAAGTCGGCGCGCTCGAGGACGCCGCCGTCGACGTGGTGGGTTGCGACGAGGTCGATGACGGCGTGGTCGACGCCGAGGTGGACGCTGTCGCCGTGGACGACGCCGGGTTAGACCCGTCGTCCCACGAACACGCCGTCAGGGCTGCGAGGCCGGCGATGAACGTGATGCTGACGATCCCCCGAGTTCTCATGCTTCAACGCTAGGCCGCTACCAGGCGGTAGGGGGTGCGAAGTGGCCGGGAATTCGGGGTGCGACATCAGCAGGTTCACCATCGAGCCGACGAGCCCGCCACACGGTCGGCGGAACTCGTCGGCTGGACGAGATGCGTCAGGGGGTGACGACGATCTTGCCGCGCGTGTGGCCCTCGCGGCTCTGGGCGAAGGCATCGGCGAGCCGCTCGAGCGGGTAGGTCGCGGCGATGTCGACGCGCAGCGCGCCGTCGTCGACGAGTTGCGCGAGCTTCGCGAGATCCTCGGCGCTCGGGCGCACCCACGCATAGAGCCCGCCATTGAGCGCGACGCTCGGGTCGGCGACCGACACGTGCCGCCCGGCCGGGGTGAGCAGCTGCATCGTCTGCTCCTCGACGTCACCGACGTAGTCGGCGCTCACCGTCACGCCGTCGGGTGCGATGGCGCGCACACGCTCGACCAGGCCGTCACCGTATTCGACGACGTCGTCCGCCCCGAGGCCGCGCACGTACTCGTGGTTGCGCTCGGACGCGGTGCCGATGACACGCGCCCCGATGTGCTTCGCGATCTGCACCGCGTACGACCCGACGCCGCCGGACGCACCGTGCACGAGCAGCGTGTCGTTGGCGTTGAGGTTGAGACGCGTCAGCGTCTGGTACGCCGTCAGCCCGGCGAGGGGCAGCGAGGCGGCCTCCTCGAACGTCATCGACGCGGGCTTGCGGGCCGCGGTACGCACCGGCACGGAGACGAGTTCGGCGAACGTGCCACCGGCCACGACGTCCTTGCGGGCGTACGCCATGATCTCGTCGCCGACGTGGAACTCGGGCGTGTCGAGCCCGACGGCCTCGACGACGCCCGCGACGTCCCAGCCCGGAACGGCGGGGAAGACCGTCATCATGAGCGGGTCGAGCCCGCCCGACATGACCTTCCAGTCGACGGGGTTGACGCTCGCCGCCTTGACGCGCACGAGCACCTCACCGGGGCCGACGCGCGGGGTGTCGAGGTCGCGCAGTTCGAGAACACTGTCATCGCCGTAGCGGGAGTACGTCATTGCCTTCATGCTCGGTTCAATGACATGCGCGGCGCACGTATTCCGTCATGCGGTCGGCAGAATCGTCGATCGCCACGTCGAGCGCGTACCCGATCGTCGTGGCGTGATGTGGCGCGCGCCGAGGCGGCAGGGCGGCACGTCGCACCCCGGCGTCCCGGCGGCAAGGATGAGCGCGGCGCGCTGATGGCGCATCATGGGTACGTGCATGATGACGACGCGACACACGAGTTGCCCCTCCGATCGGCGGGAGAACGCCCGGCCGGGATGGCCTCCGGGGGAGACGTTTCCGGACCGGACACCGCGCCGTCGGACCCGTCGGATCGCCCTGTCCTCGACGTCGGGCTCGTCGTCTCACCCGCAGCGCTGACGAGCGCGACGCTCGCGTCCGACGTGACGGAGGCGCTCGCGGCGAAGTACCCGCAGGTCGAGTGGAACCTCGTCGTCGTCGAAGATCGTCTCGCCGAACCGCCCGTCACGCCCCTCGACCTCATCGAGACGGCACGTGATCGGATGCTCGACGAGAACTGGGATCTCGTGCTCGTCCTCACCGATCTGCCGCTCAAAGACGGGCGCCGTGTCGTGCAGACGCAGCTGTCGCCCGTCCATGGCGTCGGGCTCGTCGTCGTGCCGGCCCTCGGTGTCGTGCAGGTGGCGACGAAAGTGCGCGCCGCGTGCGTGCGTCTCGTCGAGGAGCTGCTCGACTTCGACGAGGACGACACGAGCGGCGACATCGACCGCCGTGCCCGCCAGCGGGCCGAGGACGTCGAGGGGCGCGACGACGAGAACCCGGTGCAGTTCGCGGCGCGCGTGCTCGGCGGCAACGTTGGCGTGCTGCTCGGGCTCGTGCGAGCCAACCGTCCGCTGACGCTCGCGCTGCGCCTCAGCCAACTCATCGCGGTGACGGCGGCAGCCGGCGCGCTCACGCTCATCACGCCCGACATCTGGGTGCTCGGCACGAACTACGGGCCGTGGAGGCTCGGCCTGCTGTCGGTGGTCGCCGTTGTGGCCGTAGCGGTTTCGCTGATCGTCGGGGCGAAGTTGTGGGAACGCCCGCGCCGCAAGGCTGAGCGCGAACAAGTGATGCTCTTCAACGTCGCCACAGCCCTGACGATGACGATCGGCGTCAGCGTCTTCTACCTCGCCGTGTTCCTGCTGGCGCTCGCCGCCGCTTTCCTGCTGCTCGACGGGCGTTCGTTCCAGCAGTTGTCGGATCAGTCGTGGTCGATCGGCAAGATCGTCGAGAGCGCCTGGATGACGGCGTCACTCGCGACGCTGGGCGGCGCTGTCGGAGCAGGCCTCGAGGAGGACGACATCACCCGCGCCGCGGCCTACACGCGCGAGTCGGACGAGGGTTGAGCCTCGCCTCAGTGACGCTCCGACGAACTGTCGAAGTAGCTGATGAGCTGCAGCATCTCGGGCAGCACGTGATCGTCATCAGCGGAGTTCGCCGCGCGCAGCGCACTGATCTCGTGGTGCAGCCTCTCCATGTCGGCGTCGAGGCGGCTGGCCGTGTGCGCCGCCGTCGTCAGCTCCGAGAGAAGGTGCGCGGGCACGTCGCCGTCGTACTTGTAGTAGATCTTGTGCTCGAGGCTCGCCCAGAAATCCATGGCGATGGTGCGCAACTGCACCTCGACGGGCACGGGCTGCGGGCCCGTCGACAAGAAGATCGGCACCTCGACGATGAGATGCAGGCTGCGATACCCGTTCGGCTTCGGGTGCGCGACGTAGTCCTTCTGCTCGAGCAGCGTGACGTCGTCCTGCGCGAGCAACAGGTTGCGGACGCGGTAGACGTCATGCGTGAACGAACAGATGACGCGGATGTCGGCGATGTCCGTGACGCGCGCCCGGACGTCGTCGAAGTGGTGGCAGTCGCGTTTGCGGGCCTTGCGCAGCAGTGACTGCATCGACTTCAGGCGCGTGCTGACGCTCTCGATGGGGCTGTAGCTGTCGGTGTGCGTGAACTCGCGTTGCAGCACGCGCAGCTTCGTCTCGATCTCGTCGATGGCCGGACGGTACGGGACCATGAACTGCTCGACGGCCGCGATCCGCTCACGCGCCTCCTGAGCCGACAGGACGGGACGAGGCATGGGGTGCGAATCGGTCATCGGTGAAGCTCCAGCACATGGTCGGGACGCCCCCAGCGTAGGCCTGCACCCCTGCGCGTGCGCTGAGCAGCCGCTCAACCCTTTGTCAGACCGCGTTCGATCATGCTGCGGGTTCGACGAACGTCATCGCGAACGCGGCTGGGCGGCTCGTATCCGCACACAGCGTCGCGTAGGGGGTGACGGGGGTTTCGGCGACGTCGGCGGGTGACGCGTCGGGCGTCGTCGTCAGCGTGGCGAGGGTGAACGGGTTGGTGATGGTCATGCGGGATCCTTCGAGTCAGGTGGCCGGTCGGCGGCGCGATGGTTCGCGGCTTCGCGTCGTGGCGAGGTGGGGATCCGGGCCGGGCGTCACGGACGCGGGGCGGGGATCATCGAGCGGGGCCGGAGAGATCTCGTCGGCTGCGTGCTCGTGTTCCACTCAACCACACGACGCGCGATTTCATGCCATCGGGGTGCGGCGTGGCGCTGTGCGCAAACGAGCGGTACGGACGGCGCGGGCTCCCGCCGCGCGTGAATTTCTGGGTTTTTTCTGCGGCTCGACGTCTTGTGAGCCGCCGTCGACGGGCGGAGGCTGACGTCGAGGCACCGAGGAGGCCACCATGACCATGACCGGGCTCGAAGCCGACACCGCCACGGCCTACCGCAGGTTCGCCACGAACGAAGCTCGCGGAAATTCGCCGATCTACGAGGCGATCTGCCTGCGCATCGCGGATGACGACGCCGTCCTCTCGCTCATCGCGACGCTGCCTGCGCCCAAGCGTCAGCCCAACCTCGTCCTGGGCGCTGCGCGCTACCTCGACGCGCCGTCCGACGATGCGTCGTCGTTCGTCAACTGGCTGCGCGAGCACTGGGACGAGGTGCGCGCAGTGGCGCTCTCGCGGGCCACCCAGACGAACGAGGTCGGGCGATGCGCGACGCTGCTGCCGTTCATCGCTGATGCGGCGCGTGCAGCGGGCGACGGCCGGATCGCGCTCGTCGAGGTCGGGTGCTCGGCCGGGTTGGCGCTCTACCCCGACCTCTATGTCTATGAGTACGTCGCCGATTCCGAGGCTGGCGAAGACCCCGCCGCCGGTGGCGCTGACGACGAGGGTGTCGACCCAGGCGGCGAGTGCAAAGACGCACCCGCTGGTGGGGCGTTGGCTTCTCGGGGGCGCGAATCCTCATGCGATGACGAGGTGTTCGAGCCGCGAGAGGCGTCGGGTCCGTTCGGGGTTGACGGGGCCGACCGGCCGCTGCTGACGTGCGTGGTCGCCGGCGCACTCGACGAGATGACGAACGCAACGCCGTGTGCGCCGACGATCGCATGGCGTGGCGGCCTCGATCTCAACCCACTCGATGTGTTGTCCGATGACCCCGAGGCTCTCGACAACGCCCGTTGGTTGCGAGCGCTCGTGTGGCCGGGCCAGGACGAACGCGCATCGCGGCTCGCTGCGGCGATCGACACCGTCAGGCGGCACGTGACGTCGCGTCCCGAGGACGCCGCGCACATCGTCCGTGGCGATGTCGTCGACGATCTCGAGGGCCTCGTCGCGCAGGTGCCGGACGAGCTGCACCTCGTGCTGTTCCACTCGGCCGTGCTTGCCTACGTCGACGATGACACCCGCGCACGATTCGAACGTCGCCTGCGCGAGTTGACGCATCGGCCCGGTGGTTTCACGTGGATCAGCAACGAGGCGCCCAGCGTCATGCCAGGCATGCGCGACGCGGTAGCTGCTGCCTGGGAACCACGTGATCTGCAGGGACGTTTCGTGCTCGCCGTCGACGGGCAACCCCGCGCTCTGACGGGGCCCCACGGGCAGTCGCTGACAGCGTGGGATGCTACGAACTGAGCTTCCCCCGTGATGTGGCCGGAGGGGGTGAGAGCTGACGTCAGCTGGTCAGCCGCCTGTGGCTGGCGACCCTGCCTCAACCGCGATTCTTGTCCACATTCGCTCGACCTCATTCGGGCGGGCGCATGGCCCCCGCCCACCTCTGCCTGCGGTGCATCCCAGTCAGCCGGCTCCAGGGGTGCGGACGGTGGTGACGCCGTCGTCTCCGCGTCGGTGATGTGACGAGCGACGGCTGAGGCCGAGACCTCGCCCATCCGTCGTCGGTCCGGAGGCAGCGGCGCCATGAATGTGACCGTGGATCGCCGATGGGGACGGGATCCGCGAATGTGGACGAGAATCGCCGATGGGGACAGGAACCGCGGATGGGTATGGAGCGGGGGGCTCCGGCCAGGGCCACGACCAGATCGCCGAGGTGCGAGCGGGCCAACGGGTGAACGGGCGAGCGGCGGGGCGTCAGCGCACGTGGAGGGCCATGCGGAGAGTGCCGACGGCCTCGGCCATGCAGCGTCGCCCGAGGTCCGTCGCGAGGATGTTGATGAACGGGTGCACGGCGTCGGTGTGCACGCGCAACGTCGTCGCCACACCTGCGTCGGAGAGCTTGCGCGCGTAGGCGATTCCCTCGTCACGCAACGGATCGAATCCCGCGACGGCGACGTACGCCGGTGCCAGCCCGCGCTCCGCGAGCTGCTGCAGATCATCGGCCAACAGCGGTGAGACGCGCGGGTCGCGGCGCATCGCATCGACGTCGTCCGGCAGCGTTCCGCCTCCGAGGTAGTTCGCCTCGTACCAATCCATGTTGGCGCGCGTGAGGAAGTAGCCCTCGCTGAACAGTTCGTAGCTGCGCGAGCGCGGCAGCGTCAGGTCGGTGACGGGTACGAATAGCATCTGCCACGCAGGTTGCGGTCCGCCGACACGGGCGCATTCTTGCGCGACGACGGCTGCGAGGTTGCCGCCGGCCGAATCGCCTCCCACCGCAATGCGATTCGGGTCGATGCCGAGTGCGTCAGCATGTGCATGCGCCCAGCGAAACGCCGCGACGGCGTCGTCGACGGCAGCGGGGAACACATGTTCAGGAGCGAGGCGGTAGTCGACGTTGAGCACCGCCACCTCGCCGCCCGCGCACAACGCCCGAGCGACGGCGTCGTGCGTGTGATGCGATCCCAACACCCACCCGCCGCCGTGGAAGTACACCAGCAGCGGCAGCGGGTCTGCGCGAGGCTCGCGGTTGTCGACGTTCGGGGCGTCCGTGCGAGCAGCGACCGCCGCGCCGGCCTCCTCCGCGCCGGCTTCCGAGGTGCCGACTTCTCCCGCATCGGGGTCGACGACGCGCGCATGCTTGCCCACCACCGTCACGGGCGAGGGGTGCGGGCGGTACAGGCGGGCGGGGATGTCTCCCGCGCCGTACGACGAGCCGTCGAGGACGACATCTTCGACGTTCGCAACGTCAGCGAGTTCACCTGCGAAGAGCCACGATTCGGCTGCGAGAGCGTGACGGGCGTCAGCGACCGAGCGCTCGTCGAGCTCTTTGCCTCCGATGCGTCCGAGCACCTTCAACCCGACGGTGATGTCGGGGTCGAGCGCCCCACCGTCGACGATGTGCGGTTGGCCTGCGGCACGATGACGAACGGCTCGCGGCAGCGCGAGCAACGCTTCGAACGCGCGTCGCTGCGCACGATCAGCGACCGACGGGAGGAAAGGGCCATTGCCGGGAGTCACGTCTTCACTATGCCGCCTCGCGTCGACGCTGCGGGTCATAGGAATCTG
Organism: Dermacoccus sp. SAI-028; assembly: GCF_004346775.1. Lineage (NCBI taxonomy): Bacteria > Bacillati > Actinomycetota > Actinomycetes > Micrococcales > Dermacoccaceae > Dermacoccus > Dermacoccus sp. SAI-028. Next base: position 159,949 of record NZ_SMFS01000001.1, read on the forward strand.
TGTTCATGCGAATCGAAGCGCCGGTGGATCGCGCCGCCCCCGTGCCGCTGTCCGTGGGCTCGCGACGAATTCGGTTGAGCCCCGGAACGTCACGGGGCTCAACATCTAGGGTTGGAAGAATGGTGGAGGAGAAGCTCATTCGGGTCGCTGCGGTCGTCTTTCGGAACGCCGAAGGTCACGTGCTGACGGTCCGCAAGCGCGGCACGCAGCGGTTCATGCTGCCCGGCGGCAAGCTCGAGGACGGAGAAACGTTCGCTCAGACGGCGTCGCGTGAGGTCGAGGAGGAGCTGGGGCTCGTGGTCTCGGCGGCCGAGCTCGAGCCGCTCGGCGAGTTCCGCTCCGACGCGGCGAACGAACCAGGTTTCGCCCTCGAGTCCCACGTGTTCACCTACCCCGGAGAGCTGACGCAGACGCCGCGCGTCGCCGCCGAGATCGAGGAACTGCGGTGGTTCACGGAGGCACAGTTGCGCGAGCCGGAGGGCGACGTCGTGCTCGCTCCGATGCTCGAGTTCAACGCCGTCCCTGCGATCTTCGGCTGACGCCTCCTGCGCGTCCCTGCGTCTCAGACGCCCGCTGACGTGCGGGGGTGGCGAGGCCGGCGTCCAACGTGGGGAGGCTGATGGGCGCCGAGCCGAGGACGAATGTGACTGAAGACCGCCGATGTGGACGAAACTCGCCGTTGGGGCAGCGCTGGACATGCAAACGCCCCGGCAGTCGGCAGCGTGAGCAGATCCGACGAACCGGGGCGTCGCATGAGGGGTGAACCTCAGCCAAGAACCCACTGGCGACAAGCCTCACGAGGAGACGTTGTCGAGGCCAACCTCAGACGGAGGCCTTCTCGACCGCGTCGAGGAGCGCCTTGTCGAAGGCGGGCAGGTCGTCGGGGTTACGGCTCGTGATGAGGTTCGCGTCGATGACGACCTCTTCGTCGACCCATTCGCCGCCGGCGTTGCGGATGTCCGTCTGGAGGCTCGGGAACGACGCGACGCGCTTGCCGCGCACGACGTCGGCCTCGATGAGCATCCACGGAGCGTGGCAGATGGCCGCAAGGGGCTTGCCGCCCGTGACGAACTGGCGGACGAAGTCGACGGCTTCCGGCACGGCGCGCAGGTTGTCGGGGTTGGCGACGCCACCGGGCAGCACGAGCGCGGCGTAGTCGTTGATGTCGGCGTCCGACAGCTTGACGTCGACCTTCTGCGTGCCCGACTTCTCGAGGTGGTCGAACAGGTCCACCTCGCCCGACTCGGGCGAGATGAGGACGGGCGTGTGGCCCGCGTCGGCGACGGCCTTCCAGGGGTCGGTCAGCTCGACGCTTTCGATGCCTTCAGAACTGGTGAGGAATGCAATTTTTGCCATGTTTTCCACGATAATTCGCACGGCAGCGGCATGCAACGCCCGACGGGGTGGATGCGGCGGAACCTCCAGGCCGGCCAGGCCTGGGAGGGCTCTTCGACCCGTCGAGTCCTCGCCGCACCACGTCGCCGCCGTCGCTGCTCACCCCTACGAATCCCGTCCCCTTCGGCGATTCTCGTCCCCATGTGCGATTTTCGGTCACATTCGTCCGGGGATCTGCCACCGCCATCACCACGCGGACAGCGACGACCCGGCGCCTGATCATTGCCCGAAAGCGCGTCATGCAGGACGCGTTTTCGGGCAGACATGGCGACGGCCGCGCGGTCGCGTAGTCGCCGCACCGTCTCGACGATGACGACGACGTCGCCGGTATACGTTGCCGGACGCCGTACTTGACGTCGGACGACGGGAGCCCGATGCCGCATTCATCCATCGGCGGCCTCGTATTCTCTCTGGTGTCGACGCAGACGCCTCGTGGGCCGTCGTCCGGCGTATCGACACGACGGCCGGCATGGCGGGGCGGGTGCGCCACAATGACCCCATGGACGACGAGAGCCCCGAAGCCGCGTATCGCCTCCTCCACGAGCGGGTGACGGGCGGGTCACCCGCGGCCGGTGGTTCGTCGATCAGCGCCGCGCAGTATGACGCGGCGCGCAGCGCGTATCTCGAGGAGCGGGGCATCGTCGCCCGCGTCGGTGTGGCGGTGTGGCCGCCGACGTCGCAGACGATCCGTCAGCGCCTCGGCGGCGGGTCGTGGGCGCGCGCCGCCGAGGCGCTCGGGCTGACGGCGAACGTCGGACGCTCGCGCGGCGCTGGCTCCTTCTCCGACGACGACTACCGCGCGGCCGTCGCCGCGTTCCTCTCCGCCGCAGCCGACGACGGCCGCCCCGACGTTGCGTCGACCTCCTTCACCGCCTACGGCGCGTGGGTGAAGAGCGAATCCGACGCCGGCCGCACGGCGCCCAGTGGCGCTGCGGTGCGTCAGCACTTCGGGTCGTGGGCCGCGGCGAAGGGCGCCGTCGCGCGCGGGTGAGTCGCGCGGGTGACGAGACCGCACCGGGTGGGCCCCGATCCACTGGTTGTGTGATGCAGGTCATAGAGTGGCGGGCATCGAGCATCGTCGCTCACGCCCACCCATGGCGTGTGCGCACCCACGACCCCAGGGGAGCATCATGACCACCGTCGCGTTCATCGGCCTCGGAAACATGGGCCTGCCCATGGCGAAGAACCTCATCGCGGCAGGTTTCACCGTCCGCGGCCACGACGTCGTCGATGTCTGCCGCGCGGCTGCCGCCGACGCGGGCGTCGAGCTGGCCGGCAGCGCGCCGGAGGCCATGGAAGGCGCCGACGCCGTCATCACGATGCTGCCCAAGGGCGAGCACGTGCGCGTCGTCTACTTCGGAGCTGCTCAGGCGGCCGACGGCTCCCAACCCTCGAACGATGACGGCATCCTCGCCCATGCGACGCCGGAGCAGATGCTCATCGACTCCTCGACCGTCGACATCGCGACCTGCCAGGCCGTGCACGACGCGGCCGCCGCGCAGGGCCTGCACTTCGTCGACGCGCCCGTCAGCGGCGGAATCTCCGGCGCCGAGGCCGGCTCGCTGACGTTCATGGTCGGCGGTGCGGACGCCGACGTCGAACGTGCGCGCCAGTTCATCGAGCCCATGTGCGGCAACTTCTTCGCCACGGGCGGCCCGACGACGGGTGAGGCCGCGAAGATCGTCAACAACATGATGCTGTTCGTCGCCGTGCAGGGCCTCTCGGAAGCGGCCACACTCGCGAAGAAGCTCGGCCTCGACGCGAAGACGTTCCACCAGATCGCGAGCGTCTCCTCGGGCAACTCGTGGGCGCTGCAGACGTGGTATCCCGTGCCCGGCGTCGTCGAGACGGCCGCGGTCAACAACGAGTTCGCCGCGTCGTTCCGCGCGGATCTGGCGCTCAAGGACATCGGTCTCGCCCTCGCTGCCGCGGCCGATCACGGCCTGCACCTGCCCGCGACGGGCCTGTCCGCGCAACGCCTCGCCGAAGCCGTCGACGGTGGTGGCGGCGAGCTCGACTGCACCGTCGTCATCGCCGCCGTCGACCCTGACGCCGAAGGCCTGCCCGAGGGCTACGTCCACGGCGGCGCACGCCGCGACGCCTGACCGCGCGCCCGCGCGAGTCGCGTGGCCACGGACGACCAGCCCCGGCCCGACGCGGCACCATCGCTGGCCCCACGCGCCACCACCACCGAGCCCGACGCGGCGCTCGCACCACTGACCACCCAGAACCCCGCAGACAGCCACGAGCACATCGCGGGACCCACGAGACGAAGGTGTGAACCATGAGTGACATCAAGCAGATCGGCCACTGGATCAACGGCGGCGAGGTCGCCGGAACCGGCCGAGAACAGGACGTGTTCAACCCCGCGACGGGTGAGGTGAGCGGTCGCGTCGCGCTCGCGAGCGTCAGTGACCTCGAGCAGGCCGTCGACGCCGCACGTGCCGCCCTGCCGGCCTGGCGCGCGACCGGCCTGACGAAGCGCGCCGCCGTCATGTTCAAGCTGCGCGAGATCGTCACGGCGAAGAGCGACGAACTCGCGCGCATCATCACGGCTGAGCACGGCAAGGTCGTCTCGGACGCCGCGGGCGAGGTCGTGCGCGGCCTCGAGAACGTCGAGTACTGCGCGGGCCTCATGCACCACCTCAAGGGCGAGTTCTCCGAGCAGGTCTCCTCGGGCGTCGACGTCCACTCGGTGCGCCAGCCCGTCGGCATCGTCGCGTGCATCACGCCGTTCAACTTCCCGGCCATGGTGCCGCTGTGGATGGTGACGACGGCGATCGCGTGCGGCAACACCGTCATCCTCAAGCCGAGCGAGCGCGACCCCTCCGCCGCGCTGTGGATCGCGCAGGCGTTCAAGGACGCAGGCCTGCCCGACGGCGTGCTCAACGTCGTCAACGGCGACAAGGAGGCCGTCGACGGCATCCTCGACCATGACGACATCAAGGCCGTCTCCTTCGTCGGGTCCACGCCGATCGCGCAGTACATCTACGAGCGCGCCTCCAAGAACGGCAAGCGCGTGCAGGCCCTCGGCGGCGCGAAGAACCACATGGTCGTCATGCCGGACGCCGACCTCGATGCCGCCGCCGACGCCGCCGTCAGCGCCGCGTACGGCTCGGCGGGCGAGCGCTGCATGGCCGTGTCGGTGCTCGTCGCCGTCGGTGAGGTCGCCGACCCGCTCGTCGACAAGATCGCCGAGCGCATGGGCAAGCTCGTCATCGGTGACGGCTTCGACGAGCGCTCCGAGATGGGTCCGCTCATCACGCGCGAGGCGCGCGACCGTGTCGCCTCGTACGTCGCCGGCGCCACCCACGAGGGTGCGCGCGTCGTCGTGGATGGCCGCGAGAAGCACTTCGACGAGAGCGGCTTCTTCATCGGCACGAGCCTCGTCGACCACGTCAAGCCCGGCATGAAGGTCTATGACGAGGAGATCTTCGGCCCGGTGCTGTCGGTCGTGCGCGTCGAGACGTTCGAGGACGCCGTCGAACTCATCAACGCGAACCAGTTCGCCAACGGCGTCGCGATCTTCACGCGTGACGGCAAGAGCGCCCGCGAGTTCGAGTTCGCCATCGAGGTCGGCATGGTCGGCGTCAACGTGCCGATCCCGGTGCCCGTCGGCTCGTTCAGCTTCGGCGGCTGGAAGAAGTCGCTGTTCGGCGACACCCACATGTACGGCGCGGAGGCGTTCAACTTCTACACGCGCCGCAAGGTCGTCACGACGCGCTGGCCCGACCCGACGCAGAGCCAGGTCGACCTCGGGTTCCCGACGAACTGACGATCGATGCCACGAGGCCGGGTGCAGCTCGCGTGTTTCACGTGAAACATGCAAGACGCACCCGGCTTTCTCGTGCGCCACACCGACGCGCCTCTCTCCTGAGTGCAAGCCGGCTCTTCACGAACGAGGGTGTAGTCGGTTGAGCGCGTCGGTGGCCGGGTAGGGGTCGAGGTCTCCCGGATGATGGAAGTTCTTCACGCTCGCCATCCCGAAAGACCTCGACGTGCTCCACCCTACTTTCGCGACCCCTGACCTGACCACGTTCTGCCGCCTCGACGAGCTCGGCCTCGTCGCCGTCGGCCAGCTGATCGAGCCGGATCGGGCCACGATCGAATGCCGCGTCGTCGGGGACGACCCGTGGTGTCGGAAGTGCGGTGTCGAGGGCGTGCCGCGGGACACGGTCACGCGTCGACTGGCGCACGAGCCGTTCGGGCACCGGCCGACGACCCTGCTGGTGCGGGTGCGCCGGTACCGGTGCGGACACTGCCGGCGCACGTGGCGGCAGGACATGACGCGGGCAGCGGCGCCGCGTGCGAAGATCTCCCGCGGCGGCCTGGAGTGGGCGCTGCGGGGCATCGTCATCGACCACCTCACCGTCACCCGCGTCGCCGCAGGTCTCGGGGTGTCCTGGAGTGCCGCGAACACCGCCGTCCTCGCGGAAGGCAAGCGGCGCCTGATCGACGACCCCGCCCGGTTCGACGGGGTCACCACGATCGGTGTCGACGAGCACGTCTGGCGACACACGAGGCTGGGCGACAAGTACGTCACCGTGATCATCGACCTCACGCCCGCGAGGAACAAGACCGGGCCGGCGAGGCTGCTGGACATGGTCGAGGGCCGCTCCAAGGCGGTGTTCAAGCAGTGGCTCGCCGCCCGCCCTGCGGACTGGGCGAAGCGGATCGAGGTGGTCGCGATGGACGGCTTCGCCGGGTTCAAGACCGCTGCCGCCGAGGAACTCCCCGACGCCGTCCCCGTCATGGACCCGTTCCACGTGGTCCGCCTCGCCGGCGACGCGCTGGATGTCTGCCGGCGTCGGGTCCAGCAAGACACCACCGGTCACCGCGGGCTCAAGGGCGACCCGCTCTACAAAGCCCGCCGCACCCTGCATACCGGGGCTAGCCTGCTCACCGACCGGCAGCGGGCACGCCTGGACGCAGTGTTCGCGAGCGAGGAGCACGTCGAGGTCGAGGCGACCTGGGGCATCTACCAGCGCATCGTCGCGGCCTACCGGGAGCCCGACAAGAAGAAAGCGAAGGCGATGATGCAGGAGGTGATCGCTGCGATCAGCAGCGGCGTTCCCGCGGTGCTCGTCGAGGTCCGCAAGCTCGGCCGGACCATGAAGCAGCGGGCGGGCGACATCCTCGCGTTCTTCGACCGCCCCGGCACCAGCAACGGCCCGACCGAGGCCATCAACGGGCGACTCGAACACCTCCGCGGCTCCGCCCTCGGCTTCCGCAACCTCACCCACTACATCGCTCGGTCGCTGCTCGAAGCCGGAGGGTTCAGACCCGCGCTACACCCTCATTCGTGAAGAGCCTGCAAGCCCCGTCCTGCGTGCGGGTCGTGACCAGAGCGTCATGACTGGCCACCCTTGAACGCGTTGCAGATGTACTGCGCCGATCCTCCATGGGGGGAAGAGCTGCGTAACGCTGCCTGCCGCCACGCCGATGTACCACACGGTACGACGCATGCCCGCGCGGTCGAGGAGGTGTCATGGATCAGCTGCTCCACCTCGCCCGTGCGCGCCGGGCGCTCGCCGCCGCCGGGTGCATCGGCGCCCTCGTCTTCACCGCCGCACCGACGGCCGAAGGGGGCCGCACCCTTCAGGCGGCCGGCGCCAACCCGACGTCACGCACCGGGGTGCTCATCGAACCCTCCGACGATGGGGACGAAGCGCACTTCTGCACCGCCTCGGTCGTCCACAGTGAGAGCAAGGACGTCATCATGACGGCCGCGCACTGCCTCGGCGGCAAGTCCGACGACCTCGTGTTCGTCCCGCAGTACTCGGGTGGGGCTCGCCCGTTGGGCACGTGGAAGGTGAAGGCCGCGTTCCTCGACTCCGCATGGATGGAGAATCAGGATCCCGACGCCGACGTCGCGTTCTTGAGCATCGAGACGCACGGCAGCGGCAAGAACGTCCAGCACATCGAGGACGCCACGGGCGCCTACGAGCTGGAGGTCGGGCGCTCCCGCGCGGCCGGCAAACCAGTCTCCGTCCAGTCGTACAACAACGACTCCGACATGCCGATCGTCTGCCAGACCACCGTTCTCGACGACGACAACGACCCCGTCTTCCACTGCGACGGCTACTCGACGGGCAGCAGCGGCTCGCCGTGGGTCACGACCGTGACGAGCAAGGGCCACAGCGAGCAGCAGGTCATCGGCCTCATCGGCGGCCATCATCAGGGCGGCTGCTACACGCACACGTCCTACAGCCCGGCGTTCGACTCGCGCGATCTCGTGCTGCTCGCCCGCGCCGACGCCGGTGGCGCCGGCGACACGGCCCCCACGCCCGGCGACGACGGCTGCTGACACGCCGCGTCTCACCACGGCCTGCTCGCCTGGCAACCCGCTGATCGCGCATCTTCCGAGACGCGCGAACTGACGACCGTCACCCGATGACGATGCCCTGCGCCGCTGCGACGGCGAGCGCCGCGTCGACGTCCATGCGGGTCTGCGCGAAGCGTGCCTGGGCGAGATCGATGCCGTCGACGCGGGCGCCGCGCAGGTCGGCGTCCCGTAGGTCGGCCCCGCGCAGGGTGGCGCCGCTGAGGTCGGCGTCGGCGAAGACCGTTCTGCGCAGGGACGATTCGCTGAGGTCGGCGTCGCTGAGGCGGGCGCCGGTGAAGTCGAGGCCGTCGAGTGTCTGCTGACGCATCGTCACCATCGCCCACTGCCCGCCGACGATCGTCGTGTCGCGCCACCCGCAGTCGGCGAACGTCGAACCGGTCATCTTGCAGCCGTCGAGCGTCGTCATCGCGAACGAGCAACCGCTCAGTGTGGCGCCGGTGAACGCGACCCGCTCGAGTGTGGTGTCGTTGAAGCGGCAGTCGAACAGGGCGCATCCTTCGAACGTCACGTCGACAAGGTCCTTCTCCGTGAAGTCGCACGCCGTGAACCGACAGTCGACGAAGCGGGCCCCGTCGAGGTCGCGCTCGTAGAAGTCGATCCCGACGAACCGTTCGCCGCGCGTCGTGTCACTCATGCGTCCATGCTCGCATCGCGCGCCGCGCATCCATCGCAAGGATGACGCAGGCTCCGTCGCGCGGATGAATCCTCGGTGCCGGGAGGATGAGATGACACGCCGATGCGGCCTGACGCGGCGTGAGCCTCCTAGGGTTGAGACCATGATCACAGTAGAGGGGTTGACCAAGGTCTACGGGAACACCGTGTCGGTCGACAACGTCAGCTTTCAGGCCAAGCCGGGTCGTGTGACCGGCTTCCTCGGCCCGAACGGCGCTGGCAAGTCGACGTGCATGCGGATGATGACGGGGCTGACACCGCCGACGCGGGGTCACGCCACCATCCTGGGCAAGGACTACAGCAAGCTCGATAACCCGGGCCGCCACGTCGGCGTCCTGCTCGACGCGAGCGCCCAGCACGCGGGCCGCACCGGCCGAGAGGTGCTCACGCTCGGCGCCAAGACGATGGGGCTCGGCACCGACCGTGTCGACGAGATCCTCGACGTTGTCGGCCTGACGCCTGCGGAGGCGAAGCGACGCGTCGGCGACTACTCGCTCGGCATGCGTCAGCGCCTCGGCATCGGGCACGCCCTGCTCGGTGACCCCGAGGTGCTCATCCTCGATGAGCCGGCCAACGGCCTCGACCCGGCGGGTATCCGCTGGATGCGTGGCCTCCTGCGCTCCTATGCCGAGCGTGGCGGCACCGTGCTGCTGTCGAGCCACCTGCTGCACGAGGTGGAGCAGATCGCCGACGACCTCGTCATGATCGGCCGCGGCCGCATCGTGCGTCAGGGCACGAAGCAGGAGCTGCTGCGCGGTGCGGGCACGAACGCCGCGAGCACCGACGACGCCGCCCTCGCCTCCGCGCTGGAGGCCGCTGGCATCCAGGTCCAGCGCACGCAGACCGGCATCCACACGACGGTCGAGCCCATCGAGGTCGGGCGCGTCGCAGCCCAGCACGGCATCGTCCTCGTTCAGCTCGGCGCCGCCGGTGGCTCCGGCCTCGAAGAGATGTTCCTCAACCTGACCGCCGCCGACTCTCGAGAGGTTGCGCGATGAGTACCCCCATGAACCCCAACCAGCCGCAGGGCGGAGCGCACTACCCGCCGCAGCAGCAGCCCGCTATGGCGGGCGCTCCGCACATGCAGGCGCAGGGCGGGCAGCCCGCGCCGCAGCAGGGCAGTGCAGCTCCGGCGCACTCACGTCTTCCGAGGCGCCTCGGTGACGAAGGCCGCACCTCCCCGGTCTCCTTCGGGCGCCTCTTCGGCGTCGAGATGCGCAAGATGGTCGACACCCGCGCGGGCAAGTGGCTGCTCATCGCCATGGGCGTCCTCATCATCATCGCGTCCATCGCGGTGATGTTCGGTGGACGCGAGTCGGCGCCGCGGTTCGGCAACTTCGTCGCCGCTGCCGGTATCCCGATGGGTTTCCTCCTGCCCATCCTCGGCATCCTCACCGTCACGAGTGAGTGGTCGCAGCGGACGGCGCTCGTCACGTTCACGCTGGAACCGCGCCGCTCACGCGTCGTCCTCGCCAAGTGGGCCGTGGGCCTGCTGTTCGGCGCCCTCTCCATCATCTTTGCGTTCGCGATCGGTGCAGCGACGACGCTCATCGCCCAGGCGGCGTTCGGTCACGACGCCAACTGGACGATGTCGTGGGGCGCCGTGGGCGGCAACGTGCTGGCGCAGCTCATCGCGGTCTCGATCGGTATCGCATTCGGCCTGGCTTTCCAGAACACCCCGGCCGCGATCTGTTCGTACCTGTTCATCCCGATCCTCGTGAGCATCGTGACGTCGTTCGGCGAGACGATGCGCAAGGTCGGTGAGTGGATCGACCTCAACCTCACGACGCAGCCGCTCTACGACGGCACGATGTCGAACGAAGGGTGGGCGAAGTTCGCCGTCGCGCACGTGCTGTGGCTCGTGGTTCCGATGGTCATCGGATTCATCCGCCTCAACAAGCGAGAGGTGAAGTCGTCCTGACCCAGGTCGACTGACCGTCCGGCGGGCCTCGGTCGCCGACGGGAGCAAAACACCCTCGGTGGGAGCGTCACGGCGCTCCCACCGAGGGTTTTTCGCGCTCCCATCGCCCGAGCCGTTCATGTCCCGTTCGCGCCGGCGACTCGCCGTCGTCAGCTCGGAGGCGTGGGATGCAGGGGCTGCCCGCACCCTGACTTGGAGGATTCACGTGAAACATCGCACCCCGGCCGCCCTTGCTGCTCTCGCCTGCCTCGCAGGCATGGCTCCCACTCAGGCGGTTGCGGCCTCTGACGGCGCGAAGCATCATGCGGGCTACACCTTCGCCGTCATCGGGGACGTCCCCTACGGCCAGGCGCAGATCGAGGCGTTCCCGAAGTGGGTCGACGAGATCAACGCCGACCCCGACGTGCGACTCGTTCAGCACGTCGGCGACATCAAGAACGGCTCGACGCGCTGCGACGACAGCTACTTCGCCTCGATCAAGAAGCAGTTCGACCGTTTCCGCGATCCGCTCGTCTACACCCCCGGCGACAACGAGTGGACCGACTGCCACCGCCCGAACAACGGGTCGTACAACCCCTTGGAGCGCCTCTCTGCCGTCCGATCCTCGTTCTTCGCGAAGAAGAACACGACGAACGGGCGCCCCCAGCACATCGACGGCGTCAACCGCGCCTTCCCGGAGATCGTGACGTGGCGCAAGGCGAAGGTGAGCTTCGCCGCGCTGCACGTCGTCGGGTCGAACGACGACCTCGCGCCGTGGACCGGTATCGGCGAGAAGGCGGCGACGCCCGCGCAGGTTGCGGAGCAGAAGGCGCGGATGAACACCAACCTGGCGGCGCTGCGCTCGACGTTCGCCGACGCGAAGAACCACAAGTCCCGCGCCGTCGCGGTCTCTCTCCAGGCGGACATGTTCGACCCGACGTACGACGTGCCGCACGAGAACAACACGGCGTTCACGCCGCTCGTCGCCGAACTCATCAAGCAGTCGAACGCGTTCCATGGCCCCGTCTACCTCATCAACGGCGACTCGCACGTCTACACCAGCGACCGGCCATTGGCGAGCGGATCGCGGTGGCTCTCGTTCTACGGCGTCAAGGTCAGCGCGAACAACCTCACCCGCATCACGGTGGACGGTTCGGACAACAACAAGGACTGGCTCAAGGTGAGTGTGACCGATTCACCCGCAGTCCTCGAGTGGAGCCGCGTCCCCTACCGGACGCAGGCCGGCTGACCGACGGGAGCATTTCCGCCCACGGGAGCAGGACACCCTCGGTGGGAGCTTCGTAACCCTCCCACCGAGGGTGTTTCGCTCCCATGGCCTGGGGCGCTCCGTCGAGGGACGCGTCACCGGCTCGCGAGCCGCTTCCACTCGTCAGTGCTGACATTGCCACCCGTGACGACGACGGCGACCGAACCGCCCTGCGCTTCCCCGTCCCGCTCCTGACGAGCACGCAGCCCTGCGAGTGACGCAGCTCCGGCGCCCTCGGCGAGCAGGTGGGCGTGGGTGGCGAGCAGGTGCGCGGCGTCGTCGATGGCGTCGTCCGGCACGAGTTCGAACGCGGCGAGTCCGACATTGCCTGCCGTGCCGCGCGAGCCGCGCAGGACGCTCTGCGGCGTGGCGAAGCCGCATCCCGTGGCCAGCCCGCTGACGCGGGTGTTGGCCTCTCGGGAGACTTCCGCCTCGCCGACCCACGACTCGTAGGCGGCAGAGGCGCCGACCGCCTGAACCCCGATGATGCGCACGTGCGGGGCGATGGCGTCGCGCACGAGGCAGGCGCCGGCGGCGCCGGAGCCGCTGCCGATCGGCACGTAGATCTCGTCGATGCCCGGGTTCGACTGCAGCAGTTCGAGATACGCCGTCGCGTGGCCGTGGATGATCGCCGGGTCGTTGCCCGGATTGACGAACCTCATGCCGCTCGTCTCCGCAAGGTGGCGGGCGTGAGCGGATGCCTCGGCGAGCGTCGGGCCCTCGATGACGACGTCGGCGCCGAGGGCGCGCACCGCGTCGACCTTGACGCTCGGCGCGCACGCGGGCATGACGATGACGGCGCGCGTCCCGGCCACGCGTGCCCCGAACGCGATCGACTGCGCGTGGTTTCCCGTGGAACAGGTGACGAGACCGGCGGAACGCTCGTCGGCGTCGAGACGGCTCGCGAGCGTGAGGCCGCCACGCACCTTGAACGAGCCAGTCGGGTTCATGTTCTCGTGCTTGACGACGACATCGCGGCCCACCGCGTCACTCAGTGCCGCGTACCGCCACGTCGGCGTGGGCACGAGGTGTGCAGCGAGGGCCTCGGCTGCGGCGAGGACGCCGTCGAAGGAGACGACCGGGGTCGCCGAGCCGGTGTCGCCGGTGCCGCCAGTGGCAGGTGCGGCGCGGGTGGGCTCGACGGGCTGCATGTGCGGGGCCGACACGAGGTCGTGCGGCGCAGCGGTTTCGCGGGTTGGCAGCGGCAGGATCGTCATGCCTCCAGCGTGCGCGACGGCGAATCATCCGTCCAATAGATGCAATCACTTGATCGCAGCGATGACGCCGATACATTGAGGGGGTGGAGATGAAACGCCTCGAAGCGCTCGTCGCGCTCGCCCGGGAAGGAACGGTGAGCGCGGCCGCCACCGCACTCGGCTGCGGGCAACCGACGGTCTCGCACCACCTGCGCCGACTCGAGGAGGAGACCGGCGCCGTGCTCGTGCAGCACGTCGGGCGCGGGGTGCGACTGACGCCCGACGGCGTGCGTCTGGCGGCGCGCGGCGAGGAGATCCTCGGCCTGTTGCGGCGCGCCGAGGCGGAACTCGACACCATGACGACGCTCGCTGCCGGGCACGTGCGCCTCGCGGCCTTCCCCTCTGCCTGCAGCACGATCGTGCCGCGGCTGCTCTCGACGCTCGCCGACACGGCACCTGGTCTGACGTTCGACATCGTCGAGGTCGAACCGCCGGCAGCCGCCGCGTTGCTGCGCTCGGGGCAGGTCGACGTCGCCGTCACGTTCGCCTATTCCGGGCAGCACTTCGACGACGACGTCACCGTCGAGCACCTCGGGTGGGACGCGTTGCACCTCGTCGAGCCGTTACGTTCGGTTGGCGGCACGATCGCGGAGGGGCGCGCCTGCGGCGAGAGGGAAGCGACGGGCCTGCGGCCGGAAGAACTGCGAAAGTTCTCCGACGACCGCTGGATCGCGGGGTGCGAGCGCTGTCGCACAGGGCTGCTCGACCTGTGCGCCTCCGTCGGAGTCGAGCCCGACATCGGCTTCGCCAGTGACGACGTCGTCGCCGTACAAGCTCTCGTGGCAGCGGGTTTCGGGGTGACGTTGCTGTCTGCACTCGCGCTCGCGGGCCACCGCAACCCAGGCGTCGTCACGCACCCCGTTGTCGGTGCGGGCCGAGAACTGCACGTCGCCACGTACGGCGCACCGCCGCGCCCGGCCGCCGTCGAGGAGGTCGTGCAGACGCTGCTCGGCCTGTCGTGGAGCGCGTGACGAAAGGTTGAGCCGTGTCTCGACGGCGCGTCGATCGTGAGGGTCTGCAGTGATCGGTTGCGCGGCGCTCATTGCCCGAGAACGCGTCGTGCCTGACGCGTTTCTGGATGATGTTCGGACGCGCTGGGCGTCAGGGCGGGCCATCCAGGCCGAAGACTCCGCCGAACGGATCGACGAGCTGGCAGATGCTGCGCCCGCCGCCGATCGTGAGCGGCCCCCGATGATGCTCGGCTCCCGCACCGAGAAGCGCCTCGCGATGGGTGCGCAGATCGCCCGTCGCGACCATGCCGCCGTCGCCGACGAATGTGACCGTGAATCGCAGATGTACACACAGCCGTCGGCCTGAGAACTCGGGGCGCGCCGCGAGGGGGCGGGTCGTTCACGCGATGTTCATGCGGCCCGCTGTTGGACATGGCACCCAGAGGCGCTAATATGGAGTCATTCCAGTTAAGGAATGCTTGCGGCGGCGCTACGCTCGCCGCCGATCCCCAACGCGAAGGAGCATGACGTGTCGCTCATCAACACGACCATCAAGCCGTTCAAGGCCACCGCTTTCAAGCAGGGCGAATTCGTCGAGGTCTCCGAGGCCGACGTCGCCGACAAGTGGAGCATCTTCTTCTTCTACCCGGCCGACTTCACGTTCGTCTGCCCGACCGAGCTCGGCGACCTCGCCGACTACTACGACGAGCTGCAGAAGCTCGGTGTGGAGGTCTTCTCCGTCTCCACCGACACCCACTTCACGCACAAGGCATGGCACGGCTCGTCCGAGACGATCGCCAAGATCGACTACGCGATGATCGGCGACCCGACGCTGCAGATCTCCCGCAACTTCGAGATCCTGCGTGAGGACGAAGGCCTCGCCAACCGCGGCACCTTCCTCGTCGACCCCGACGGCGTCATCCAGTTCACCGAGGTCACCTCCGAAGGCATCGGCCGCAACGCCGCCGAGCTCGTCCGCAAGGTCAAGGCCGCCCAGTACATCCGCAACCACCCGGGCGAGGTCTGCCCCGCCAAGTGGGAAGAGGGCGCCGAGTCGCTCACGCCGTCGCTGGACCTCGTCGGCAAGATCTGAGTTCAGCCCTTTGCAGGCTCAGACTGAACTCAGCTGTGCCCTCTTGACCTGACTCCTCAATGCTCACACTGGAGGCTTCGCAAGCTCAGCCTCCAGGCTCGCTTGATCGTCGCCAGGTCGTAGCCGGTCGCCGCCTCGCTGTGATCACCGAACGAGTTCGCACGCTCACTCGTTCGCCTCCGACGGCGGGGCGGCGCCCGGCCTGGCGTGATCGCCTGAGAGCTGGCCCCACGTGGAGACTTTTTCTGCTCTCAACTGTGGGGGCTCATGCTGCTGGCAGCGCCCGCCCGCTTGAGGAGTGAAACTCGGCATGGCGGAGTTTCAGTCCGCAACGCCCCGGTCGAGCACCGAAACCCTGCAATGCAGAGTTTTGGCCCTCAGGCCGCGGGTGGAGGGTGACGAGAACGCCCCCAGGGCTCTCGTCCCTCTCCACTCGTGACCTGCCCCGCCCCGGTCGCCCGTGTGGGCTCACAAGACCTTCTCGCCAGACCTTCTCTCCACAGATTCTTGACACACCGCCCCGTTCGGGCCAACCCGTACCTTTTTCGTCCTCTCGCCGACACCAGGAGGCACCCCATGGCCGTTCTCGACGCCAACATGACAGCCCAGCTGCAGCAGCTGCTCGGCAACCTTCGTGAACCGATCGTGCTGCGCGCCAGCCTCGACGACTCCGACAAGTCGAAGCAGACCGAAGAGCTCCTCAAGGAGATCGAGGCGCTGCACGACAAGGTGAGCTACGAGCGCAGCGACGACAACGAGCGTCGGCCGAGCTTCGAGATCGCTCGCGCCGGCACGGACGTCGGCGTCCACTTCGCGGGCCTGCCGATGGGGCACGAGTTCACGTCGCTCGTCCTCGCGTTGTTGCAGGTCGGCGGCCACCCCGTCAAGATCAGTGACGAGCAGGCGCAGCAGATCCGTGACATCGAGGGCACGTTCCACTTCGAGACGTACATGTCGCTGACGTGCCAGAACTGCCCCGACGTCGTGCAGGCGCTCAACGCGATGAGCGTGCTCAACCCGAACATCCACCACATCGCGATCGAGGGCGGCGCGTTCCAGGACGAGATCGAGGCGCGCGACATCAAGGCCGTCCCGACGGTCTACCTCAACGGTGAGGTCTTCGGCCAGGGCCGCATGACCGTCGAAGACTTCATCAGCAAGCTCGACACCGGCGCCGACGCGAAGGCTGCGGCGAAGCTCAGCGAGAAGGAGCCGTTCGGCGTCCTCGTCATCGGTGGTGGCCCCGCGGGCGTCGCGGCCGCGATCTACACCGCACGCAAGGGCATCCGCACCGGCCTCGTCGCCGAGCGCATCGGCGGCCAGGTGCTCGACACGAACGCCATCGAGAACTTCATCTCGATGCCGTACACGGAGGGCCCCAAGCTCGCCGCCGCGCTCGAGGCGCACCTGCACGAGTACGAGATCGACGTGATGAAGGCGCAGAAGGTCGCGTCCATCACCGACGAGGACGGCCTCAAGAAGGTCGTCACCGAGACGGGCGCCGAACTGCGCGCCAAGCAGGTCATCATCGCGACGGGTGCCCGCTGGCGTCGCATGGGCGTTCCGGGCGAGGAGGAGTACCGCAACAAGGGCGTCACCTTCTGCCCGCACTGCGACGGTCCGCTGTTCAAGGGCAAGAGCGTCGCCGTCATCGGTGGCGGCAACTCCGGCGTCGAGGCTGCGATCGACCTGGCGGGCGTCGTCGGGCACGTCACCGTCGTCGAGTTCCTCGACACGATGCGCGCCGACGACGTGCTGCAGCGCAAGCTCAAGTCGCTGCCCAACGTCGACATCATCCTGTCGGCCGCGACGAGTGAGGTCGTCGGCGACGGCAAGGGCGTCACCGGCCTGACGTACACCGACCGCGAGACCAACGAGAGCAAGATCATCGAGGTCGAGGGCGTGTTCGTCCAGATCGGCCTGCTGCCGAACACCGAGTTCCTCGACGGTGTCGTCGACCTCAACGAGCGCAAGGAGATCGTCATCTCCGACCGCGGTGCGACGTCCGACCCGGCCATCTTCGCCGCCGGCGACGTCACGACCGAGCCGTACAAGCAGATCGTCGTTGCCGAAGGCTCCGGCGCGACGGCCGCACTCGGCGCGTTCGACGCGAGCATCCGCGGCTGATCCGTCAGCGTGTTTCACGTGAAACGTCCCGGTCACCCTGAGGTGGCCGGGACGTTCTGCGTCGATACGCCCTGACGCAGTTGCGCGGTCAGATGCCCCATCTCGATTGCGTCGACGACGGGCACGAACCTGCGCGTCCAGGAAGTGAGGCAGCCAAGCCGGGGGCTTTCACAGGGTTCATCTGAGTCTGGACATCCCAAACGCTGGCCGACATCGCCAGGACACTGACGGCGAACGGTCGACCCGCCGCCCGCGCGTCGATAACGAACAGGTCACGCCTGGTTGCTACCGTGTTGCGTCATCCAATCCACGCCGGGAAGCCCTGGAGGCGCCATGCTCGAGCAGCTGCAGCTCATTCTCAAGGCCCTTCCCTGGACAGGCCCGGCCGTGCTCGGCGGGTTCGTCCTCGCGCTGCTGACGACGTTGCTCTTCCCGACGCGCCGCTCACGCGCCGATCGGCTCGGGTTCGCACTGCTGACGTGGTGTCTCGTCGTCGCGGCCGTCGTGACGTTGAGCCCGGTCAAGAACGACTACTTCGGCGTGCCGACGGCGGGCTGCGACTGGTCGGTGTGGCGGCCTCTGGCCCGTGAGTACTGGTTCAGCGCCGGCTCGCGGCCCCCGAACGTGTGGCTGTTCCTGCCTGCAGGCGTCGGCGTCATGCTGCTCGACGGCGTGTGGCGCAAGATCCTCGGCGTCATGGTGTTGTTCGCGCTGCCGCCGGGCATCGAGACGCTGCAGGATCTCTACCCCGAACTCAAGCGCAGTTGCTCGAGCCAGGACGTCGTCGACAACTGGACGGGTCTCGTGCTCGGCCTGACGCTCGGGCTCGTGCTGGCGATCCTCCTCGCGATCGTGCGTGCCATCTCGCGCGCCTCACGGCGTCGGCGTGAGCGCCGCGCGGGAGTGCTCGAGGGTGGCTCTGCGCAAGGTGCGCACCCGGCGGACGCTCGCACCGACGAGCGTCTCGACGACGCATCGCGCGCCGCCGAGCGTCCCCTCCCGCTCGGTGGCCGCGCCGACAGTCGCCCGTACGACGACTTCGGTGACTTCGACGACACGCCCAGCTCGACGCGGTGGTACGAGCGCTCGGGTGAAGCCGCCGTCGACCACACCCCGCCCTACGGCACGTCACGCGACGAGGCCCGGACGCAGGCGCTTCGGCCCGCGCGAGCCAATGACGGCGACGATGACGCGCGGACGCAGGCCTTCCGTCCCGTGCGCGCCGACAACGGCGATGACGACGCCCGGACGCAGGCCATGCGCCCCGGACGTCCCGGTCGTGACGTCGGCACTGACGGCGCGAGCGCGCCGCGTCACGGGCGCGGCGGAGACGACGACACCGAGATCATTCGGCGCACATGACCCCGAACAAGGGGACGAACGAAGCCAGGCGACCGTCGCAGGTCCGCCCCACCGGCCCGGCCATGCCAGCTGACAGCGACCGCGGTTCGACCGGCTACCTCGCGCGCGTGCGTCAGGGATGGAGTCGGCTGACACCGCGCCAGGCGTTCGACGAGCAGCAGCGTGGGGCCGTCATCGTCGACACGCGGACGGCGGAGCATCGCGCCGAGAGCGCGAACATCCCGGGTGCGCTCGTCATCGACCGCACGGTGCTCGAGTGGCGTCTTGATCCGAGCAACGCGTGGCGCATCCCGGAGGCGAGCAGCTGGGAGACGCGATACATCGTCATCTGCCGCCACGGTTTCTCCTCGAGCGTCGCGGCGCGGGCGCTTCAGGACGTCGGGCTCGTCAACGCGACCGACGTCATCGGCGGGTACGCAGCCTGGGTCGAGGCGCGTCTGCCGACGACGCACGCCCCCGCCGACGTCCGCTTCTGAGCCGTGCACACCTGCGATTCTGGGTCACATTCGTCCCCGGCGCCCCGCGTCCGTAGCCGCGTCCTTACGCTTCACGCATGAACTTGACGCGCGTGGCCGTGGTCGGCGCCGGACCCAACGGCCTCGCCGCGGCCGTGACGCTGGCGCGCGCCGGGCTCGCCGTCGACGTCTTCGAACGCAACGGGTGGACGGGCGGTGGCGCGGCCACCCGCGAACTCAGCCTGCCGGGTTTTCGCCACGACGTCGCGAGCGCCGTCCACCCGATGGCGCTCGCGAGCCCGTTCTTCCAGGAGTTCGACCTTGCGCGGCGCATCGACCTCGTCGTGCCCGAGGCCTCGTTCGCACATCCGTTGCCGGGGGGCCGTAGCGGCATCGGGTATCGCGACCTCGACCGTGCGGCCGACGCACTCGGCGCGGACGGTGACGCCTACCGCTCCTTCCTCGGCCCCGTCGTCGAGCGCCTGCGCGGCGTCACCGACATGACGATGAACACGCTGCTGCGGGTGCCACGCGACCCGATCGCGGCGGCCGTCTACGGCGCGCGCGTCCTGGAGGCGGGCACGCCCGCATGGTCACGCCGGTTCGTCGAGGACGTCGCCCCGGCGATGCTGACGGGGTGCGCCGCGCACACGATCGGCCGCCACCCCACTCTCGCCATGGCCGGTGGCGGGCTCATGCTGAGCGCAACCGCGCACGCGCAGGGTTGGCCGGTGCCGGTCGGTGGTTCACAGGCGATCGTCGACGCGCTCGTCGCGGACCTCGAGGCGCACGGTGGGCGCGTCCACCTCGGGCGGGAGGTCACTGACCTCGCGCAGCTCGACGAGTACGACGCGGCCGTGCTCGACGTCGGCGTCCCCGCGTTCCTGACGATGGGCGCCGCGCGCCTGCCTGATCGCTACCGGCGCGCTCTCGAGCGGTTCAAGCCGGGCAGCGGCGTGAGCAAGGTCGACATGGCGCTCGCCGGGCCGGTCCCGTGGAGCGATCCGCGCATCGGCAAGGCCCCCACGGTGCACCTCGGCGGCACACGCGGGCAGATCGCGGCGGCGGAGAACGACGTCGCGCGCGGGCGGGTGCCCGAGCGTCCCTACGTTCTGGCCGTGCAGCCGAGTGTCGTCGATTCCACGCGCGCGCCGGCCGGGCAGGCGACGTTCTGGGCGTACGTCCACGTGCCGTTCGACAGTGACGTCGACGCCACCGAGGCCGTCCTCGCCGCCGTCGAGGAGCACGCCCCGGGTTTCCGTGACCTCGTGCTCGCCTCAACAGCGACGCGCGCCGACGAGTTCGCGGCGGCCGTCAGTCCCAACTTCGCGGGCGGCGACTTCGCGAGCGGCGCCGTCACGATGACGCAGATGCTCAAGCGTCCCGTCGTGTCACCGACGCCGTGGCGCACACCCGCCGACGGTGTCTACCTCGCGTCGGGAGCGACGACGCCGGGCCCCAGCGTCCACGGCATGTGCGGCTGGCACGCGGCGCGAACCCTGCTGCACGACAACGAAATCCCCGCCCCGAACCTCGCGCCCACCTCGGCCCGCTGAATCGTCACGATACCCAGGGAGGCGTGCCCTCTCACGCACCGCCACCACCATCGTCGAGGCCATGCCGACATCGGCGACACGGGCGACATCGGCGACACGGGCGGCATCGGCCACCCGAGTTGCGCGCTTCGGCCCACAGGCGGCGTCGCAGGCGGCACACTGGCAGATCGAAGCTGCCACGACGAAAAGGGGTCAGATGATGTCCGAGACGAGGCCGAAGCAGATCCACGCGTTCACCGACGATGCGCTCGGTGACATGGACGCGACAGCGCTCGCCGACGCCATCGACTCGGGCCGCATCAGCGCGACGGAGGCCGTCGAGGCTGCGCTCGCGCGCGCCGAGAAGGTCGACGGGGTGCTCAACGCCATCGAGTTCATCGACGCCAAGCGCGCCCGTCAGCGTGCTGGTCGTATCGACGCGGGCCTCGGAGGTGGGCGCCACGATCATCCGGACGCCGCGCTGCGCGGCGTGCCGAGCGCGTTCAAGGACAACGTCGTCGTCGCCGGCGTGCCGATGACGCAGGGGTCGGAAGCGATGCCGCGCGTCAGCAACCGCCGCAGCGGCAAGGTCGTGACGCAGATCCTCGGCACGGGCATCGTCCCCATCGGCACGACGACGATGCCGCCGTTCGGCTGGACGGCGACGACGGAACGCCCTGGCGGCAACGTCACGCGCAACCCGTGGGACACGTCGCGCAGTTCGGGCGGTTCCTCCGGCGGTTCGGCGGCGCTCGTCGCGTCGGGCGTCGTCCCCATCGCGCACGGCAACGACGGTGGTGGCTCGATCCGCATTCCCGCCGCGACGTGCGGCCTCGTCGGCCTCAAACCGACGCGCGGGCGCCTCATCATCGGTGAGAGTTCCGCGCAGATGCCGGTGAAGATCGTCACCGACTCGGTGCTGACGCGCACGGTGCGCGACACCGTCACGTTCTTCGAGGACGCCCAGCGCGTGCACCCGGCGCGCCGCCTACCGCCGATCGACGTCACGTCGCACCCCGGGCTGACGCGCCCGCTGCGCATCGGGTTCATGCACGACAGTCCGTTCGCGCCTCCGTCGGATGCACCGACGCGAGCCGCCGTCGACACGGCTCTCACGATGCTGGGCGGGCTCGGGCACGACATCGTCGACTGGCAACCGACGATTCCCGAGTCGTTCCAACAGGATTTTCTCGACTACTGGGGTTTCCTCGCGTTCAACACGGTGGCGGGCGGCAAGCGCCTGTTCCACAAGGATTTCGACGCGAGCAAGCTCGACCCGTTGACGCTCGGGCTCGCGCAGATGGGACGCCGCCGGCTCGCGCACGCGCCGAAGTTCCTCGCGCGTCTGCAGGCGTCGGGTCGTGTGTACCGTTCGCAGATGGCGAGCGGCCCCGATGTCTTCGTCTCACCCGTCCTCGCCCACGTCGCACCCGAGATCGGTTATCTCGCAGGCGATCTCGACTACGAGACGCACCTCGAGCGCGTGCTCGCCTACTGTGCCTTCACGCCGCTGCACAACGCGACGGGCGCACCCGCCATCAGCCTGCCGCTGGGACGGACCGATGACGGGCTGCCGGTCGGCGTCATGATCTCCGGGCAGATCGGCGACGAGAACACGCTGCTGCGGCTGGCTCTGCAGATCGAGGCGGCCCACCCGTTCCGTCGCCTCGACCAGATGGGCGAGGCGGCCCAGGGCGGCGTTCCGAACCGCGACGAACCGGGTGCCGGCGCCGCATCGAACGGCGCGTGACGACGGCGTTGTCGGTGACGCCAGGCACAATGGCGACGTTCGACGAGCACCTGAAGAACGAAGGAGACGCAGTGGAGCGTTCAGGCACGCGCGTGCGCGCCCGACTCAGTCGGGCGTGGTGGGCGGCGTTCGTCGTCGTCCCACTTGTTCTCGGCGCTGCGGCCGCGTTCCTCGGCAAGTCCTCGATCGAATCCAACCTGCAGCAGCGAGTCGAGCGCAGCGTCGCCGGCACGGGCGTCGCTCAGGTCTCCGTCTCGGTCGACGGCCGCGACGTCACCGCCGTCGTCCCGGCGCGTTCGGGCAACGACGCCATCGACTCGGTGCGCGACGCCGCGTCGCACGTCGACGGCGTCCGCACGGTGAAGGTGCACCGATGAACCTCGTGATCGACAGCGTCTTCGTCATGCTCGTCTGTTTCGTGCTCGGCGCCCTCATCGCCTGGCTGCTCGCCGCCGCGCTCTACCCGACGCGCCGCGACCTGCGCCAACTCGACGAGCAACACGAGGGCGACGCGGGGAGCGTCCGATGATCTGGCTCGCCGCTCAGCTGTGGCCCGCAGCGCTGCTGGCGCTCGTCGCCGGTTTCGCCATCACCTGGTTCACCGTCGTGCGTCGCCTCGACGATGCGCCCGTGAGCGCTGAGCGTGAGCGACGCGACGGTGGCTCGCGGCGTGCAGGACGTTCTAGCGGCGGCCATTCGGACGCAGGACGCGCCGGCGCAGGACTCGCAGGTGCAGGACGTTCGGATGCAGCAGGCTCGCGCCGTGACGACCCGTCCGACGGGCTCGACGACGGCGAGCCCGTCAACTGCGAGCGACACGTCGCGTCCCGGGTCGACGGCGAAGAACGCGACGAGGCCCGCCCCGACGTACCCGCGCATCGCACGAGTGGCAGTGTCGGCAGCGCGTTCACCTCGCGCCGCGACGAGTGACGCGCGGCCGCTGGCACACCGACGACGGGCCAGGACGAACATTCGACGAGCGAGGAGCTGACATGAGCGACGACACGATCAACGACCCCTACGACGAGGCCCCGGTTCACGTCCTCGATGACGAGGCAGAACCCGACGCCGAGGCTGACGGTGGATCCGACGCTGACGCCGACGCCGACTCTGACGACGTCGTCACCGACACGGGCACCGATGACGACGACGCCGGCTCGCTCGGCGTCTCGTGAACCGCGCTGTGCCGCTGAACCCCACGCTGCTTCGGTGAGTACCCGAGTCGACGCGCCGAGTGAGCGCGCACGAACAGCGCTCGGCCGTCTGCGAGGCCAGATGGCCTGGCCTGGTACGAGACTCGACGTGGCCCGCACGCGCCTGCCGCGGCGTCAACTGCTCGCCGAGACGGTCATCGTCCTGCTGCTCAGCCTCGGCGCGAGCGCGATCTGGTCGGCGCTTTCGCTGCTGCGCACGGCCCTGACGGCGCGCGCGACGCACACGTCGATCAGTCAGCAGACGTCGACGCTCAACTCGTCGCGTTCGAGCACGCAGTGGCTCGACGTCGTCTATCAGCTCGTGCAGATCGCGCTGGCGCTCGTGCCGGTCGCGCTCGTCGTTCTCCTGCTGTCGCGCGAACTGCGGAAGCCGCTGGCCTACCTCGGGATCGACCGCACACGCCAGGCACCCGACGCCGTCCTCGGTGCGCTGCTCGCCGCCGTCATCGGCATCCCGGGCCTCGCGCTGTACCTCGTCTCGCGGGCCATGGGCATCAACACGACGGTCGTCGCGTCCGGCCTGGGCGAGCACTGGTGGGTCTTTCCGATCCTCGTCCTCGCCGCCGCGCAGAACGCGATCCTCGAAGAGGTCGTCATGATCGGCTACCTCTTCACGCGCTGGTCGCAGGCCGGGTGGGGGCGCACGAAGGTGATCGTCGTGAGCGCGCTGATCCGCGGCAGCTACCACCTGTACCAGGGCCTCGGCGGGTTCGTCGGCAACGTCGTCATGGGCCTGATCTTCGGCTGGCTCTACACGCGCACGCGACGCGTCCTGCCGCTCATCGTCGCGCACACGATCCTCGACGTCGTCAGCTTCGTCGGTTACGAGCTGCTCGCCGGCCGCGTCAGCTGGCTGTGACGCCCTGGCGGCGCCATCCGAAGCGTCGCAGCACGCGACTCCAACTGCCTGTGCGCGGCCGATAGACGGTGAGAGCGCGGTAGGCGACGTCGAGGTCGAGCACCGTCCCCGAGCCGGTCACCTCGCCGTCGCGGGCGAACAGGATGGGACCGCCGACGACCTCGAGGTGAGCCTTCGGCGCGTCGAACTCGTGGTAGAGCGGCAACCGTCCGAGCCCGCCGGTGAAGACGGCGAACAGCGTGCGGACGGCGGCCCACCGCGAGCCTCGCTCCAAGAACCGCAGGTCGAGCTGCCCGTCGTCCATGCGCAGCCGCGTCTGCGGTGCGTCGCCGGGCGGGTCGTAGCGGCCATTGCCGATGAAGATGCCGGCGAGGGTGTACTCGCGGTTGTCGTAGCGCAACATGAACGGCTCCGCGGTGCGCAGCATCCGCCATCCGGCGACGACGGCGGCGAGCGGTTTGCCGATGCGCCCCTCGAGCTTCTCGCGGCGGATGACGAACTCGGGGTACGAGCCGGCGCTCGCGGTGTTGAGGAATATCTCGCCGTTGAGGCGCGCGACGTCGACGGCCGTGCACCATCCTTGCTCGATCGCCCGCGCGGTCGCGTCGACGCTCACCCCGAGCGCCTTCGCGAAGTGGTTGAACGTGCCGGCGGGGAACACCGCGAGCGGCACGTCGTGCTCGATCGCGTGCCGCGCACCAGCTTGCAGCGTCCCGTCACCGCCGCCGACGCCGAGCACGTCGCAGCGCGCGGCCGCGTCGGCGAGCAGGTCGTCGAGATCCTGCCCCTGCCCGAGGCGGACGATCTCCACCTCGGGCAGCAGCTTCTCGATGCGTCGGATGACGCGCGCGCCGTTACCTCCTCCTGCTCGCGGGTTGATGACGCAGACGACGCCCGCGCCGCGCGGGTGGGGCGGCACGTCGATCGTCAGCGGCGGCGCCGGCGTCACCTTTGCCGGCGGGGCGGACGGTTGCACGCGCGCCCCGAGCGTCGAGACGGCCGAGCCGATCGCCCAGCCGACGGCGACGTCGCTCGGGTAGTGGGCGCCCGTCGCGATGCGGGAGAACGCGACGAGTCCCGCGAGCGCCTGCACGACGATGCCGGCCGCGGGCGCTTCCGTCGACACACCCATGGCGAAGGCGGCGGCGCTCGCGCTGTGGCCGGAGGGGAATGAGTTCGACGTCGGCAGCCGGAAGACGCGCCGAGCCAGCGGAACGCTCTCGATCCCGGGGCGCAGGCGTGGCGCGAGCCGCTTGCCGACCTGGTTCGTCAGGAGGCTCGCGAGGGCGATGTTGCCGAGCCCGCGCTCGGCGGCCCACTTGAGCCGACGGTCGCCGGTCGCGGCGAGCCCGGCGCCCACCGCCATCCACAGCACCGAGTAGTCGGCGGCGCGGCTCAGCTTCGGCATGACGCGGTCGAGCATGGGGCTGCGGTGCTCGGCGATCGCCGTGAACAGCGAACGGTCGAGACGGTCGACGTCACGCACGACGCGCATGATCTGCGGGGTGAAGCGGGGTCGGGGCAGACGCATGACGGTTCCTCGTCGCTCGAGTCGTCGGTTGGCATGTCCACCTTGCCACCATGAGCATCCGGGCGCTCCCGGATCTGCGCCCCACCTTCGGCGTGGTGTCAGCCGTTCTTCGAGGCGCGTCGTGGCCACAGCGTGTAGCTGACGGCCCACAACACGTCCAGGCCGAGAATGACGCCCATCCACGTGTAGTTGCCCGAAAGTGCGCCCGCGGACGAGGTGTCGGCTGCGATCGCGATGAGTACCGCCGTCAGCGTGCAGGTGATGGCCGCGGCCACGCTCGTCCGCGCGACGTCGGCCCAGCACTGGCGGGTGTAGGTCGCCCCGGTCGCCTTGACGGGCGCCGGCCCGGCCGCGAAGCGATGGGCGAAACGTGTGTCACACCAGTCGATCATGCGATGGCCGTAGGCCACGCTGAATCCGATGTAGACGGCGGCCACCGCATGCCCGAGATGTGCCGCGTCACCGCGGTGCAGGCTGATGGCCGTGGCGGCGAGGAGGACGAGGTCGGTCACGGGGGCCATGACGAGCAGGGCAGCTCCGAGGCGCCGGCGCTCGAGGAGGTAGCGCGCGGCCAGGCCCGCAATGACGAAGACCCAGAAGAGGATCTCGCAGGCAGCGATGATGGCGACGATCATGACCCTCCCAATGAGTACGGTTGTACCAAAAACAAGTTAGCACGACCGTACTAAGATGGCGGGGTGCCGAAGGTCATCGATCATGCCGCGAGAGAGATCGCCATCGCAGAGGCGGCATGGGAGGTGCTCCGTAGCAGGGGAATCCGGGGTCTGTCCGTTCGCAACGTCGCCGCGCAGGCGGATCTCGCGGTCGGCTCACTGCGTCGCTCCTTCCCGACGCAGCGCAGCCTCGTCCGATTCTGTCTGGAGCTGGTGCTCCAGCGCGGGGTCGAACGATTTCGCGCGTTGCCAGTGGACCTCGACGCCCGCGAATTCGCGTGGCAGGCGTGCACCCACGTCCTGCCCCTCGACGAAGACCGCCGCGTCGAGATGGAGGTCTGGCTGGCCCTGTCCATCAGCGCGTTGGCGGACCCGCAGATGCGCGAGGAGTGCACCAAGTCCGACGAAGCGTTGCGCCAGATGTGCGTCATCGTCATCGGCCGCCTCGACGCGGTCGGCCTGCTGGCCGGATCGCGAAGCGCCGACTCTGAGCCCAGGCGTCTGCACGCCCTGCTCGACGGGCTGGCGCTGCAACTCATCCGTCAGGGGCCGGATGATCCGTGCGACTGGGCGCTCGACGTGCTGCAGGATCACCTCGAGCAGCTGACGGGTGCGGCGGCGGGGTTTCGGGACATGCGTGACCCGGGTCACTGAACACCCGGGCTGAGTGATTAGGATCACGTCATGACGAACGAGCTCAACATCGCCGCCAACCTCACGCGCACCGCCGAGCGTCAGCCGGACGACGTCGCGATCAAGCTCGACGACTTCACGCTGACGTGGTCGCAGCTGGACGACGCGACGCAACGACTCGCGACCTTCCTCGCCGACCAGGGGGTCGGCGTCGGGGATCGCGTCGCGCTCAGCCTGCCCAACGTGCCGGCGTTCCCCGTCGTCGCGTACGGCGTGTGGCGCGCGGGCGCCGTTCTCGTGCCGATGAACCCGCTGTTCATGGGGCGCGAGATCGACTACTACTTCGAGGACGCCGGCGTGAAGCTCGCGTTCGGCATGGCCGGTGAGATGGCCAAGGCGGCCGAGCAGAAGAGCGTCACGTTCGTCGAGGTCGGTGACGATCAGCTGCAGAGCCTGCTCGCGAAGTTCGAGCCGACGTTTGACATCGTCGAGCGCGATGGCAGCGACACCGCCGTCATCCTCTACACCTCGGGGACGACAGGTCGCCCGAAGGGGGCCGAGCTCACCCACGACAACCTCGAGAAGAACCAGGACGTCACGGCGCGCACGCTCGTCGAGGTGACGTCCGACGACGTCGTCATGGGCTGCCTGCCGCTGTTCCACGTCTTCGGCCTGACGTGCGCGATGGCCGTGTCCGTCTCCAGGGGCGCGACGCTGACCCTGCTGCCGCGCTTCGAACCGACGAAGGCGCTCGAGATCATCGAGCGTGACTCGGTCACCGTCTTCGAGGGCGTGCCGACGATGTACCAGGCGATGCTCGCGGCCGCCGCGAAGGCACCCGAGGTGAAGCTCGCGTCGCTGCGCACCTGCATCTCGGGTGGTTCGGCGATGCCCGTCGAGGTGCTGCGCAAGTTCGAGGAGCGCTTCGACGCGACGATCCTCGAGGGCTACGGCCTCAGCGAGACCTCACCCGTCGCGTCGTTCAACCACCCGAACGCGCAGCGCAAGCCCGGTTCGATCGGCACGCCGATCGAGGGCGTCGAGATGAAGGTCGCCGACCTCGACGGCAACCCGCTGCCCGTCGGTGAGGTGGGCGAGGTCGCCGTGCGCGGGCACAACATCATGAAGGGCTACTGGAACAAGCCGGAGGAGACGGCAAAGGCCATCCGCGACGGCTGGTTCTACACCGGCGACCTCGCCCGCCAGGACGAGGACGGCTTCTACTTCATCGTCGACCGTTCGAAGGACATGATCATCCGCGGCGGGTACAACGTCTACCCCCGCGAGGTCGAGGAGGTGCTGTACGAGCACCCGGAGATCGCGGAGGTCGCCGTCGTCGGTGTGCCCGACGAGCACTACGGCGAGGAGGTCGCCGCCTTCGTCGTGCGCACCGAGGGCTCGAACCTCGACGCCGACGCCGTCAAGGCCTTCGCGAAGGAGCGCGTCGCCGCGTACAAGTACCCGCGCCACGTGACGTTCATCGAAACGCTGCCCAAGGGCGCGACCGGAAAGATTCTCAAGCGCGAACTGCGGCCGCAGTGAACGATGTTCGCCTCACCCCGCCCGTCGGGGTGAGGCGGTGACGCTGACCTCGCCCCTCGAGACGCCCGCGGGTCCTACGATGGCGAGCATGACGACTTCACGAGGCGACCGTCTGCTGCTCGTCGTGGCCCGGCTCAACCGATGGGCGTCACGCCACGCGCAGCTGCCCGCCCCCGCGGCTCAGCTGCGGCTGCTCTCCCTCATCAACGACCTCGGCCCGTCACGCATCGGCGATCTCGCGACGGCCGACAACTCGTCTCAACCGACGATGACGACGCAGGTCAAACGCCTCGAGGGCCTCGGCCTCGTCAATCGTTCACAGGACGCGCGCGACGGGCGCGCGACGCTCGTCACGATGACGCCCGCAGGCCGGGAGACGCTGACGAAGGCACGCGAGGCGCGCGCCGAGGTCGTCGTCCCGCTGCTCGACGGCATGAGCGAGGACGAACTTGCGACGCTCGACGCCGCTCTCGAGATCCTCGAGGGACGCCTCGCGAAGCAGCGCGCCGACACTCAACCCTGACGTCTCGTCGCCCCCTGACCCGGGCGTCACGAACCCCCGAGCCACCCACCCCGAACGTCATGATGGCGGGTAACTCGCGAGTAGGCGCGAAGTTGCCCGCCTACCTGTGAGTTACCCGCCATCGTGTTCGCCTGCGCGAGCGTGAGCGGCGTCAGCGCCCCTCGGCCGCCTTGGCCTCGGCTGACTTCTGCTCAGCCGACTTGTCGCCGTCACCGCGCGCGATGGACTCGGCGGCCCGCTGCATCTCGAGCGCCTTGACCTCGGCTTGGGCCTTGGCGCGCGCCTTGGCAGCCGACTTCGACTTCGGGGCCGTGTGCGTCGGCGTCTTGCCGCCGTCGTGACGGTCGGGGTAGCCCTCCTGGAAGCCGCCCTCACCCTCGTCGAGGATGTGCTTGGCGGGGCCGACGATGAGCGGGTCGGGCGCGTGGATGAAGTCGGTGTTCTTGCCCGGGTAGTCGAGCGAGTCGAGCACGTAGCGCATGACCTCGACGCGGGCGCGCTTCTTGTCGTTGCTCTTGATGACCGTCCACGGGGCCCACTCGGTGTCGGTGTGCTCGAACATGGCCTCCTTCGCCTTCGTGTAGTCGTCCCACTTGTCGAGGGAGGCGAGGTCGGTGGGCGACAGCTTCCACTGACGCAACGGGTCGGTGCGGCGCTTCTCGAAGCGCGTCAGCTGCTCGGCCTTGCCGACGGAGAACCACAGCTTGCGCAGGTGGATGCCGGAGCCCGTCAGCATCTGCTCGAACTGCGGCGCGGTGCGCATGAACTCGTCGTACTGCTCGTCGGTGCAGTAACCCATGACGCGCTCGACGCCGGCGCGGTTGTACCAGGAGCGGTCGAAGAAGACGATCTCACCGGCGGTGGGCAGGTGCGAGACGTAGCGCTGGAAGTACCACTGGCCCATCTCGCGCTCGGACGGCTTGTCGAGGGCGACGGTGCGCGCACCACGCGGATTGAGGTGTTCGTTGAAGCGCTTGATCGAACCACCCTTGCCGGCGGCGTCACGCCCCTCGAAGATGAGGACGACCTTCTCGCCACTCTCCTTGACCCACGCCTGCATCTTGAGCAGTTCGATCTGCATCTGGCGCTTGAGGTACTCGTACTCCGTACGTGTCATCTTCACGTCGTACGGGTAGTTGTGCTGCCAGGTCTCGTCCTGCGTCTTGAACTTCTTCTTTCCCATGCCCCCATTTTGGTCGACATGACATCCCCAGGGCTAGGGTTTGGCGCCAGGATGGGTCAAACGTCCCCTCGCGTTCACGCAGCGGCTTCGTCAGGCTGGCGAGCACACGTGTGCCATTCGGGCGGATGCTGCCCGCGGATCATGCGGGAGGCGGCCACCCGTAAGGGCGGTGCGGCGGACGTCGGGCTCGTGGTGCACTGGCCTGCAGGCGTCCGAGGTGCTCGGACGCGACCCACCGCGAAGGAGCAGAGCATGAACTCGTACACCGACGAAGAGCTGCAGGCCGCACGCCAGGCCGCGCAGGCCGCCGTCGACACCGCGACGTCGTGGGACTACAGCGCGAGCGACGCGAAGATCGCCGACAAGCTGCAGGAGGGCCTCGACGCGGCCGGCGTCACCGTCGACACGCCCGAGTTCGAGCGCCTCGTCCGCGAGATCACGGCGCTGAAGGACGACGAGGACGCGGGTACCCCCACCGTCGAAGCCGCGCTGCCGAAGACGCAGGCCTGACCCACGCCTGAGCATCGACCGCTCACCGCCGCCCCGGCCCCGTATCCTCGCCGCTGCCCAGCGGTTGTCGGTGCGGGGTCATAGGGTGGTGGCATGTCTCGCGCGCACATCGCCTCCCGCCTCGAGGATCGGCTGAACAGCTCGACGTCGACGCTGCTCGAGCGGCGTCACTGGCGCAAGCGCGTGTTCCCGTACGTCGGGTTCGGCTCGGTCGACCCCGAACTCGAGGGGCGTAACCCCTACGTCAGCGCCCCACGCCCGAAGACCCAGACGTGGCGTGCATCGGGGCAGCCGAGCGGCCGTCAGCGCCGCATCCCCGAGGGCGGGCGCGCCGTCGTGCTGGGCCGCGTCGTCATGGGCAAGAGCGGCCAGCCCGCCGTGCCCGCCGCGCACGACGACTCGCTCGTACGCCGCGGATTCCGGGCCTTCTTCTCCGTCCCGCAGACCGGTGAAGAGGTGACGGTGAGCCTCGGCGCCGCGCGCGCCGTCGGCCACACCGACCGGGGCGGGTACTTCGACATCGAGGTCGTCGGCCACGGCCTGCGCGACGGCTGGCACGAGGCGACGATCGAGTGCGACGGCATCGTCACGCACGCCGCGATGCAGATCATCAGCGGTGAGGCGCGCTTCGGCATCATCAGCGACATCGACGACACGGCCCTCATCACGGCGCTGCCGCGCCCGCTCATCGCGGCGTGGAACACGTTCGTCGTGCGCGAGACGGTGCGTCGCGAGGTGCCGGGCATGGCGGCGTTCTATCGCTCGATGCTCTCGGGGCACCCGGGTGCGCCGATGTTCTACCTGTCGACGGGTGCCTGGAACACCCAACCCGTTCTCACGCGTTTCCTGCGCCGCAGCGGTTTTCCGCGCGGCACGCTGCTGCTGACGGACTGGGGGCCGACGGAGACGGCGTGGTTCCGCTCCGGCCCGGAGCACAAGCGTCGCTGGCTGCGGCGTCTCGCGTCCGAGTTCCCGGACGTCCGCTGGCTCCTCGTCGGTGACGATGGCCAGCACGACCCGGCGTTGTACGAGAAGTTCGCGCTCAGTTATCCCGAGCACGTCGCGGGTATCGCCATCCGTCAGCTCACGCCCGCGCAGCAGCTGCTCAGCCACGGCCATCCCTTGCAGATGGACGACGTGGCCGGTCGGGTGCCGGGCGTGCCGTGGCTCGAGGGGCCCAACGGTTTCGTGCTCCACGAACGTGTGAGCGCGGTCGTCGATCCGGGGCGTGGTTCGGTCGCCGCCATTGCGGCCCCGCAGGCGCGACGGGCGAGGAGACATGTTCATGCCTGAGCTGCCAGAGGTGAGCGGGCTCGTCGGGTTTCTCGACGAGCGCATCGTCGGGCGCGCGATCGTCGGGGTCGAACTCGCCTCCATCGCCGTGCTCAAGACGTTCGACCCGTCACCGCAGGCGCTCGCGGGGCTCGTCGTCGACGCCGTCAGCCGCCACGGCAAGTGGATCGCCCTCGAGACGAGCGGCGGGCTGTCGCTCGTGTTCCACCTCTCGCGTGCCGGCTGGCTGCGCTGGTCCGACGCGCTGCCGACGACGGTGTTGCGGCCCGGCAAGTCGCCGATCGCGCTGCGCGTGCGCTTCGACGACGGCTCCGGTTTCGACCTCACCGAGGCCGGCACGCAGAAGCGCCTCGCCGTGCACATCGTGCGTGACGTCGTCGACGTGCCGGGCATCGCGAAGCTCGGCATCGACCCGCTGTCGCCCGAGTTCACCCGCGAGGCGTTCGGGCAGCTCGTGGCGAGCAGGCGCATGCAGATCAAGGGGTTGCTGCGTGATCAGAACGAGATCGCGGGCGTCGGCAACGCTTACTCGGACGAGGTGCTCCACGTCGCGAAGCTCTCGCCGTTCGCGTTGACGTCATCGCTCGAGCCCGGGCAGATCGACACGCTGTACGACGCGCTGATCACGACCCTGACGAATGCCGTCGACGCTGCGGCCGGCAAGCCCGCGAAGGATCTCAAGGACGCCAAACGCGCCGGGATGCGCGTGCACGGGCGCACGGGCGAGGCGTGCCCGGTGTGCGGCGACGTCATCCGCGAGGTGTCGTTCGCCGACCGTTCGTTGCAGTACTGCGCGACGTGTCAGACGGGCGGCAAGCCGCTCGCCGATCGACGGATGAGCAAGCTGCTCAAGTGAGCCTGCTCGCGAGATGCCTGGCGGGTGATGTCAGTTCGCAGGCCACAACATGGCGGGTAATTCAAAGGTATGCAGCCAACTGCGCGCCCCCCTGCGAGTTACTCGCCATCGTGCCAGGAGGCCGGGTCCGGGGCGGCGCCCGGTGTGACGCGGATGCCGCCGTGACGATATCGTGACCTCGACGAGATCGTCTTCCCGTTTTCGTTCGTCCCCCACTCAGGTGTGCAGCCAGAGCGTGGGCGTTGTCGACGGGGCTTGAAGAAGGGTGAGGGCCATGGCTGACGTGACGCGCCGCGCGGCCCTCGCCGCACCCGTGGCCGCGCTGGCGGCAGCCGCCGGAATCGCGGGTTCGGCCGGGGCGCTGGCGGCATCGACGACATCGCCCTCGCTCGTCACCGGCACTGACGCGGACGCGCTGCGCGCCCTGCACCTGCAAGCCCTCGCCGTGACGCCGAACGTCGCCGCCGTCGTCGCGCGGCTCCATGACGGCGAGTTGTGGGCGCACCAGGACGACGCGGTCGCCATCGAACGCGCCGCAGGTGGCGTCGTCGTCGTGGCGTTGCCCGTCAAGCACTCCGCCGTGAGCCGCATCGACATCAGCACCCCGAGCGCGCCCGACACGTCGGTGAGCGTCGACACGCGGCCCGACGCGCTGCGCTCGTCGTTGCTGCGCGTCGTCAACAAGCGCCTCGCGCTGGCCCGTTCGGACGAGCCGAAGAAGCTCCTCGCGGCGCACGGCGTCATGATCGACGAACGGCTGAGCAAGCCTCTCGACGCGATGTTCGCGCGCGCCGAGCGCGAGCACGTCGCGCTCGAAGCCGTCAGCGCACACCGCGACTTCGACGACCAGGCCCGCGTCTACGACGCCTACGCCGCGCGCGACGGCAAGCAGGCCGCCGACACGTACTCCGCGCGCCCCGGCCACTCCGAGCACCAGCTTGGCCTGGCCCTCGACGTGCGGGGCGTCGACCGTCAGCACGAGCTCGAGCCCGCATTCAAGGACACGCCCGTGGGTCGCTGGGTGGGCGCTCATGCGCACGAGTTCGGTTTCGTCGTGCGCTACCCCGAGGGCCAGCACGCTGTGACGGGCTACGAACCCGAACCGTGGCACCTGCGTTACGTCGGCCCCGAGGTCGCAGCGTTCATGCATGCGCGACGCGACATCGCGACGCTCGAAAAACTCTTCGGCCTGCCCGCCGCGCCGGGATACTGACGGCTTGGCGCCGCCTGCCTGAAGCCGCGCCGGATGTCGAGTTCTCCGCCCCGGAGA
Organism: Dermacoccus sp. SAI-028; assembly: GCF_004346775.1. Lineage (NCBI taxonomy): Bacteria > Bacillati > Actinomycetota > Actinomycetes > Micrococcales > Dermacoccaceae > Dermacoccus > Dermacoccus sp. SAI-028. The sequence continues at coordinate 194,145 of NZ_SMFS01000001.1, forward strand.
GCACCCCGATGCTTGCCTTCGATGCACCGCATGATTGATGGCTCGTGGTGTTGTCCCTCGGAGCCGCCAGCGAGCCCATCGCATCGTGGCAGCAATGCGTGCCGAGGTCACTTCTTCGGCGCGGGCACCTTCGCGAACGCGTCTGCGTCGCCGTGGCCGCCTGCGAGGTGGTTGAGGGGCCAGACGACGGCGATGGCGCGCCCGGTGACGGCGCTCAGCGGCACGCTTCCGAGGCGTCCGGTGCCGTCGTCGTGCGAGCGACTGTCGGCGGAGTCGTCGCGGTGATCGCCCATGACCCAGATGTGCCCGGCCGGCACGGTGATACTCCACTTGCTCGCCTGCCCGGGGCTCGGCGCGCAGCCGTCGAGCCCGGCCTGCAGGTACGGCTCGTCGACGGCGACGCCGTTGACCGTCAGCTTCGCGTTCGGCTCGGAGCAGCTGACGACGTCGCCGGGCAGGCCGACGACGCGCTTGACGAGGTGGTTGCCCTCCGCAGCGATGTGCGTGGCCGTCGCGACATCGCGCACCGCCTTGCGCCAGCCCGTGGGTGCGGCCTGCGCGGGTTCCCAGTGCAGGTCGTCGGCGAAGACGACGACGTCACCGCGCCTCACGTCCTGGCTCCACTTCTCGACGACGATGCGGTCGCCGACCCCGAGCGTGTTCTCCATCGACCCGCTGGGGATCTTGAACGGCTGGGCGACAAACGTCGAGATGAGCGCCCATGCCACCCAGATGATGACGATCGTGAGGAGACGATCGCGCCACACCGCGAGCTTCGGATTCATGCCCGACATCCCACCATCCCAGCCTGAGAGAGCCGTGGCACCGACGGCCAGACGAGGTGAGGCGCCGGGCCATCACTGGCCGCGGCGCCCCGTCGCGAATGATCGTTCAGCGTGAACCGATCACTTGGCGGCGGGCACCTTCGAGAAGGCGTCCTCGTCGTTGTGGCCGCCGGCGATGTTGCCGATCGGCCAGACGACGGCGAGACCCCGGCCGGTGATGTCGCTGACGGGCACGCTGCCGAGGCGTCCGGTGCCGTCGTCGTGGTAGCGGCTATCGGCCGAGTTCGAGCGGTTGTCACCCATGACCCACACCTTGTCCTTGGGCACGGTGATGGAGAACTTGTCCTGGCACGGCTGCACACCCGATTTCAGGTACGGCTCGGTGATCGCGACACCGTTGACGGTGAGCTTCTGCCCGGGCCCCTCGCACGAGACCTTGTCGCCGCCGACGCCGACGACGCGCTTGACGAGGTGGCTGCCGCTCGCGGACAGGTGCGTCACCTCGGCGATCTTGCGGATCCCTCCGGTGATGACGTTGCCGCTCGGAACGGGGTCGGTCCAGTCGCCCGGATCCTTGAACACGATGACGTCGCCGCGCTTGACGTCCGTGAATCGCGGCGCCCACTTGGCGACGACGATGCGGTCGCCGACCCGCAGCGTGTTCTCCATCGAACCGGACGGGATGCGGAACGGCTGCACGACGAACGTCGTGATGAACGCCCAGATCGCCCAGACGGCGACGACGAGGATGAGGCGGTCGAGCCACGTGCGAGCCGCCGAGCGTGGCTCGCGCTCACGCTTGTCGTCACCGGATGCCGTTGCAGCAGTAGCGCCGTCGTCGCGCGAAGGGCGCAACGAGGTGGCGTCGCCGGAGACGGCGGACGTGGCGTCCTCACGCGAGGAACGCGCCGACGTGGCTTTGCGGGAGCTGACGAACGTGGCGCCATCGCGGGTGTCGCTCGTCGAGGAGGTCGTGTCGGACCCGGTGGCGGCAGCGTCTTCGGCCGCAGGGTGCGGGTCGGCGTTGCGCCGCGCGCGGCGCGAGAGGGGGGAGTCGCTCACGTCAGATGACGTTGGCGTCGCCGCCGCCGACAGCCTGGATCGGCTTGCCGTCGGCGTGCCACTGCTTCATGCCGCCCTCGACGTTCGCCACGTCGAGACCCTGCCCCTCGAGCCATTGCACGGCGCGACTCGAGCGGCCGCCGCTGCGGCAGACGACGGGGAGGTCGCCATCGACCTCGGGAAGCTCGCCGACGCGGGCCGGGAGCTCCGCGAGGGGGATGTGGATGGCGCGCGGCGCGTGACCGGCGTCGTACTCGTCCTGCTCACGAACGTCGAGCACGACGGCGTCGTCAGCAATGTCCTTCGGAGTCACGGTGTTCATGCGTGCAAGCCTCTCACGTCTTGGGGTGGGCTTCATAGGCGTGACGCGCCCCGACGCAGGCCTTCCACGCCGCCCACAGGCACCAAAAAGCGTCCAGCAGTGTGCTGCTTGCGGCCGGTCAAGACGCGGTGGTCGCATTTGTTCCAGGGCGCTACCGACCAGATCAACAAACTGTCGGGGTGAACGTGAGCCCCGAGACCGCAACGAAGGGGCCTCCAGAAACAATGCCACCTTGGTCGTACGTCATCGAAAGCTGCGTCAGCGGCCCGGCCCACGTCACCGTGACGTTGCCGGCGGATGACGTGTTAGGCACACCGCCTGAAACAGAACTGACTGCCTGGTATGGGGAAGCCGCCGTGCCGCTGCCGGTGATCTGCGACCCCCGGACCCCGGAGAACCCGGGGGTGTTGATGACGATCCGGTCCTGGAAGGCCGAGTTGTCCCAATCGATGTCGGCGATGGTCAAGGACACGTTCGTGACGGGGGAGCTGAATGAGAAGGCGATGGTCTGCGCAGTGGTGGACGTGGCATTGGGGCAGGTCAGTGCCAGCCCCTGTCCTGCCGGGATTCCTCCGACGTTGCCGGTCGTGAGCGTCGAGTTTCTCGGCGCTCCGGTCGCGCCGGTGTTCGTGTAGGTCACCGTTGTGCCGCCGACAGTTGCCTTTTGTCCACTGGAGACGCTTGAGCTGCCCATCGCGGACCACGCCATCATCACGGGTGCGCACGGGCGGCTCGCTGCAACAGCGGGCGCGGGCGCGGTGACGGCGACGGCTGGGACGCTCCAGGCGACAGCCTTGGCGACCGCCCGTCTGGTCGGCGCCGCAGCGGATGACGTTACTTGCGGGTATGAATTCATGGATCAAGCATGACATGGGCGATCGTAGGGGGACTACAGTCGCTGGGGGCGCTCTGGCACACGTCATCGAAGCGAGCAGGCATGGCCATCGCGTGGGCGGAAGGAGCGGCGCTGGCGACCTCGTCGCTCCCAGCGGCTCAGGGGCGGAGCAGGGCACCTGGAGTTGGGCACACCATTGAAGTGTCTTCGTGGCCCTAAAGTGGGGGTGTGGGTGCCTGTGAAGAATGCCGTGGCTCAGGTTGGGCGTCCCAGTCGATGTGGTCTGAACGCCTAGCCGAGTGGCTGACGGTTCCTGCGGCCTGCCCCGCGTGTGAGGGAGCGGGATGAAACTGTGCCGTCGCTGCAGGCACGTCGCGGCGCAATGTGGGCGCCTTCGGTGTCTTTCTGTGGCGTGCTTTCCGGTTGTCGACGCCGTTTTCCGGTCCAACCACCCCCCGGGGCGATCAGGAATGGGCCGTCGAACGGTGCCAGCAAGCCCAGCCGGGTAGCAAACCTCCTCACGACGAGGCGCGTTGAGGCCCTGATCTATCGATGCGGCATCTGTCCATACTGCGCCATGGAGCGGATACATGCGCGGCCACCTCGAATCGCTTCTCAGCCGGTCCCGTTCCGTCGGCGCCTCCAACGGTTGACGTACCGTCTTCACAGGCACACATAGATTGCCCGGCTATGGCGTGGCGAGCTAGCATCAGAACCAGCACCCCCTCGACGAGCCACAGGAGCCACCATGAACCAGCCCTCTCGCCGCAAAGTGGCCGCAGGTATCGCCTGGAGCATCCCAGCCATCACTGTTGGCGCGGCCGCGCCCGCCGTTGCCGCATCCCAAGTCAGCCCCAGCATCAATCGCTCGTTCTACATCACGCGTTCCAGCTCAGGCTGCTCATCAGGCAGTCGCCGCCTCACCGTAGACAGCAAGAATGACGGCACGAGCTATTACCAGATCGTGAACGTCTCGCCGACATCATCTGTCACGGCCGTCTACGCCTCAGTTCTCGTCAACCTTTCAGGTTTGAGTTTCACCACAACGACAGGAAACTGGTCCGCGGTGCAGCAAGACTCGCAAACCTACTCCTACAACGGCGTCACGTACTATCGCTACTTCGCCAAGCTTCAGGTCGCGATTCCCGCACCGGTGAATGGAACCATCACCGTGCCCTCGCTGAGCTGGGTAAGTAACTGCACCGCATCCCTTTCCAACCCGGTGAGCGTGAATGGCCGTGGTATGGTCACCATTAACGGCCAGGATATCGAACAGGTCGGTCCTTTCCGCACACTGTGATGGTTGCTCGAAGTTCACGTCGCACCCATTCCTCCTTCGGAATTTCTTCTTCAATGCGACAGACCCTGACGTCGTTTCATGACGCCCCGCCCATTTCGGCGGGGATCTCGAGTGCGGCTGCTACCTACTCGAGGGCCTGATCATCAACCTCGACGCTGTCGAGGTGGCGTTGTAGGCCGGGGACGACGGCTTGGGTGTCATACCCCACCTGAGCGCCGCTTTCCAGGATCACTACTCGCTTCGGGGGGGGGGGGGGCGACGTCGGCCGCGGGCGACTTGATCCAGGTCACGCCTGGGGCATCACATCAGCTTCAGGGCGGCGTGATTCCATCAACGGTGCCGCGCCGCCCCTGACGGGGGCCCACAGCAGTTGATGGGCGTGAGTGCCACTCGGCTCGGTGATGGTGACGTCCGCCTCGCCGGCCCGGCGTAGTCGCGAGGCGACGGAGATACCACCATCACCGCCGCCGATGATGACGATGGCGTGGAACAGGGTTTCCTTCATGGATGCCCTTTCGGCGTAGGTGCGACGCGGTGCGTGGCGCGTCTCATGAGAGTTGTTTGCGAACACCGGAGACGCTCGGAGTGCCCGTGCTGCGGTTGTAAGGCAGTTTCGAGAGCATGGTGCCCATGGCGCAGGTGTTCGACAGCGCGGCGAACATCAGGCCGCCGCCCACAGCACCGGACAGCCACTTCGCCTTCGGTACGACGGTGCTGGCGAGTACGCCCGTGGCCACGAGCGAACCGGCGACTAGGCGCACCTGACGCTCCAGATCCCAGCGGGCCTGGCCGAACTCGACGTCATGACCGGCGTCGCGCCAGGCCTCGAAACCGCCGACGAGGACGCTCGTGTGCGGCACCCCGACCTTGGCCAGGGCCTGTTCGGCGCGTTCGGCGCGTGGGCCCATGCGACAGATGAGGACGGCGTCGCGGTTGATGCCGGCGCCGATCGCGGTGGCGTTCTTCTCGATCAGATCGACCGGCACGTTGATCGAACCGGGGATGCGCGCAGTGCCGTACTCGGCGGGGGTGCGCACGTCGAGCAGCAGTGTCTCGCCGGCCGTGACGGCGTCAGCGAGCTCGGCGGGGGTGAGGCGGTTTGCCAGGGCCATGAGAAATCTCCTTGAGTGGTGGATCGGCGGCTGCGACCAGCGGTCGCCGGGGGATTGGGGATCGGACGCGAGGGTCACAGGAGTTGGGGCAGGGCGCGCCACGCGGTGTACGCGGCGACGCACATCAAGAAGACGGCAAACCCGAGCTGCAGCATCCTCTTCGGGATGCGCTGGGCGAGCCGGCCGCCGAGCGCGGCTCCGATGACGGCGGTGGCGGCGAACGGCACCACGACATTCCATTCTAGATCCGCGCCGTCAGCAGAGTGGAACAACAACGAGGTGGCGCTGTTGATGACGACGACGAGCAGGGACGTGCCCACCGCATACGGCATGCAGTACCCGAGGGCCAAGGTGAGGGCGGGAACGATGGCGAACCCGCCGCCGACGCCGAAGAAGCCGGTGAGCAGGCCGACGCCGGTACCAGCCAGGGCCACCTTGACCAGGGCGAAGGTGTGCCCTCCGTTCTCCTCGCGCAACGGTCTCGGCACGCAGGCGGTGTTGTCGCGTTCGCGTCGTGCCCGCATGATCATCACCGTGGCGACGACGACGAGCAGCGCCGCGAACAGAGTGAGCAGTAGATTGCCGTCGACGCCGCGCGAGGCCCGGGTGCCGAGGTAGGCGCCGCCGATGCCGACGAGTCCGAAGAGCGCGCCCTGGCCCCACTGCACGGTGCCGGCGCGGTGGTGGCTCCACAGGCCGACGAGGGAGCTGATGCCGACGATGACGAGCGAACTCGTCGTCGCCTCGTGCGGGCTCTTGTCGAGCGCGTAGACGAGGACGGGCACCGTGAGGATGGCGCCCCCGCCGCCGAGCCCGGCGACGAGCAGACCGACGACGATTCCGGCGACGACGGCGATGAGCATGACGCTCAGGCCTCGCTGCCGTCGACGATGGCCAGCGACGTCTCGCGGGCGTTGTCGAACGCGTCGTCGACGGCGACGACGTGACGCCCGGCGGCGTCGAGCACGGACGCCGCGATCGAGGCCCGGTACCCACCGGCGCAGTGCACCCACACCTCGCCGGCGGGCACCTCGCCGACGCGGGTGATGATCTCGTGCAGCGGCACGTTGATCGCACCGTCGATGTGGCCGCTCGTGTACTCGCTGTCGCGTCGCACGTCGAGGACGACGACGTCACGGTGGTGACGCACCTGCGCGAGGTCGGCGAACGTGGCGCGCTCGAACGAACCGAGTTCACCACTCGTCCAGTCCTGCGGTGTGCCGGTGGCGGCGGCCTGGGGGCGTTCGATGCCGATGCGCACGAGCTCACGCTGCGCCTCAGCGACCTGCTCGCGGCTGTCGCCCAAGAGGGTCAGTGGCGTGCCCCACGGGATGAGCCACCCGAGGTAGGTGGCGAACTGGCCGTCGATGCCGAAGTTGAGGGCCTGCTTGACGTGGCCCTTCGCGTACGCCTGCCGGTTGCGCAGGTCGACGACCCATTCGCCGGCCTCGAGTGCGGCGCGGATAGCATCGGCGTCAGCCGCGGCGGGCTCGCTGAGGTCGGGGGCCGTGGCGGGCGCGTCGAGGTTGGCCGGGCCCATGTGGGCGTAGTAGGCGGGCCATGCCTCGAGCCCGGCGAGAATCTGTTCGACCCAGGTCTGCTCGTCCTCCATCAAAGCGGGGTTGGTGCGCTTCTCCGCCCCGATGGTCGAGGAGTCGGCGTCCGACTGGGTCGCCGAGCAGAAGCTGCCGAATCCGTGGGTGGGCAGAACCGCGGCGTCGTCGGGCACCTCATCGGCGATGCGGTGCGCCGAGGCGTACTGGTGGTGCACCAGAGGGTCGGTGTGCTCGGGGCCGAGCAGGTCGGGGCGGCCCGTCGAGCCGAACAGCAGGGAGCCGCCGGAGAAGATGCCCACCCGCTCGTCGTGCGAATCGAGCGCGTACGACAGGTGCGTGAACGTGTGTCCGGGGGTCGCCATGACGGTGACCGCAAGCGCGGGCGAGACCGTGATGACGTCACCGTCGTCCACTCCGACGCGTTCGAAACGCACCGGGTCGGCCACGTTGACGTGGTACGCGGCGCCCGTCGCGTCGGCCAGCGCGCGGCCGCCGGTGACGTAGTCGTTGTGAATGTGCGTCTCGAACACATGAGTGATCCGCACCCCTTCACGCTCGGCGAGATCGATGACGCGGTCGATGTCACGCTGCGGGTCGACGACGAGAGCGACCTCACCGTCGTGGGCCAGGTAGGAACGATCGCCGAGCGTCTTCGTGTCGATGGGGATGATCGTGGCCATGGCGTTCTCCTCGTGCGTACTGGGCTGAAAATATACCCCCGGGGGTATCTGTCGCCACCGTACTCGCATACCCCCGGGGGTATCAAGTAGAGTGGGGGCTTCATCGCAGTTCGAGTGGAAAGGCATCGGTGTGGAACTCTCTGCCGACGACATGGCTCCGGTGGTCAACCGGCTCAAGCGCGCCCAGGGTCAGCTGGGGGGTGTCATCCGCCTCATCGAAGAGGGCGGCGATTGCCAGAGCGTCGTCACCCAGCTCGCGGCGACAAGTCGCGCTCTCGATCGCGCCGGTTTCGCGATCCTCTCCTCGGGCCTGCAGCAATGCCTGGCGACGAAGGGCAGTGTCGAGGGCGAGGACGCGAAGACGTTGGAGAAGCTGTTCCTGACCCTGTCCTGAAGCGCCTACCGCTAGGCGTAGCTCAAACGAAGGGTTCTGCACCACCGAGGCGAGCAGGTGGCTCAACCCACCGTTTCTGCTAGAGCAGCGGTCAGGTGCCAGAACGAGATGTTGAGGTGTAGCTCAACGAATCTGTGAGCACGACCATCCGGCTCACAAATCCGACGCTGGCGCTCCCCGCTACGAGCTACTGCCGGGCAGCGAGGTACTCCACTGCGGGACGTGGTGAGCTGAAGACAGGGGTGGGCAGGTCGGTGAGCAACGCTTCCGCCGGGGCCATGCTGGCTTGAGCCAAGATGACGACATCTGCGGTCGTCGCCGCGGCCCGGGCGGTTCGTGCGATGCATTCGACGTATCCCACCTGGTCCCCGGCTTCGAACATGTCCCAGGCGCCCTTCGCCACGATCGACGTGGTCTCAACTTCGTGATCTGCCGCGCTGGCTTCTTCTTCAAGCAGCGCCAGCGTGGGCGCGAGAGTGGAGTCAAGGGCTGCGATGACGGCGATTCTGCGCCCGGCCTGGAAGGCGCGGGCAGCCATGGGCCGGTCCACTCTGAAGACCGGCACTCCCGGTTCGCTCTGCTCAGCAACGCTCCCAAGGGTTGAGCACGTGCAACAGATCAGCTCTACGCCCCGATCTTTCAGGCTGCGCAGGTGAGCCTCGACGCGGTCAGCGACCGACTGTGGACCATTCACGCGGGCATCAGTGAGAAGGGACTCGTCGACCACGTGCACGGGGTGCGCTTCGGGGGCGACCTCGCTCAGAAGGTTGTCGAAAGTTAGAACGTGGACTGGCGACGTGTGCAAGAAGCCGATGCGCGACATGTGTGCATTCTTCATCGCGTGGCGCACATCGGACTTGGCGATCTCAGCACCCACGGAGGGGCGGTGGCTGAAACGAAGGATTCTGCACCACCGAGGCGAGCAGACGTCCTGCGGCTGCATGGTAATCGTGAACCATCTCATCGTCCTTGAAAGCTCAGACACCAGGGCGGATGGTCACAATGTGCATGCTCTGCAGGTCGTCCAAGCGCACCCAGCTTCGCGGTGCACCTCCCTGCGTCACGATGAGGTGAGAAGGAGTCCCACATCTGCGATTTTCGTCCGCATTCGTCCCGCGGCAAGCACGGTGCGGCGACTCGGTGCTGACGGCGGCGTCGCTACTCTGTCGGGGTGAACATCCTCTCCATCCAGTCGTCGGTGGCCTATGGCCACGCCGGTAACTCGTCGGCCGTGTTTCCGCTGCAGCGCCTCGGGCACGAGGTGTGGCCCGTGTTCACCGTGCACTTCTCCAACCACACGGGCTACGGCGAGTGGCGCGGGCCGGTCTTCGATCCGGAGACGGTGCGCGACGTCATCACCGGCATCGAGGAGCGCGGCGTGCTGCCGCGCTGTGACGCCGTCCTGTCCGGCTACCAGGGCGCCCCGACGATGGGGGAGGTCATCGTCGACGCCGTCGCGCGCGTCAAGGCCGCCAACCCCGACGCGCTGTACTGCGCCGACCCCGTCATGGGCGACGTCGGCCGCGGTTTTTACGTGCGCGAGGGCATTCCGGAATTCATGCGGGACGTCGTCGTGCCCGCCGCGGACGTGCTGACGCCCAACCAGTTCGAGTTGGAGTTCCTCGTCGGGCGCACCGTCTCGACGGTGACCGACCTGCTCGACGCCGCCGACGCCCTGCGCGCTCGCGGCCCGAAGGTCGTGCTCGTCACCTCGGTGCAGACGGACGAGACACCCGCCGACTCGGTGCAGATGGCCGTCGTCAGTGACGAGGGGGCGTGGATCGTCACGACCCCGCTGCTACCCATGTACGTCGCCGGTTCGGGTGACGCGACAGCCGCGATCTTCGTGGCGCGCCTCATGACGTCGAGCCCCGCCGAGGCGCTCGCCGCGACGGCGTCGTCGATCTTCGCGGTGATGGAGCGCACTCACGACGCCGGTTCGCGCGAGATCCTGCTCGTCGACGCCCAGGAGGCCATCGCCTCGCCGCCGATGCAGTTCGCGGTGACGCAGCTGCGCTGAGGCCCCCTGGCCGCCCGAACGACACGGAGTGCCCGTCTTCACGAAGGAGGCGGGCACTCGTGCGTGAGGTGGACGCTCAGCCGCCGAGGAAGGCAATGAGCTTGATGATCTCCTCGGCCAGGCTCAGGCCGGACTTGATGAGTTTTTTCGTTGCTGGTCCCGCCAATGTCTTGCATGATTCTCCCCCAGGTTCGTCAAGGGGTGGGGCACCGATACCTCTGTGTTCCGGACGCCTTCGACACTTTCGAACGATGGTCCGTCTCTGCAGTCTCAACCTGGTGACATGAATCGCATGTCGCTTGGCAGAACCTGGTGAAACGTTGGGGGATGGTGCCGCGGCGTGTCCATCTGCCGTGAACGGTAGAAAGCCCAATACCGTGGGCGCATGGATCCGATCCGCAATCCGTACGCGCCCGGTGCCGGCCAGCGTCCGCCCGAGCTCGCCGGGCGCGACGAACAGATCAGCACGTTCGACGTCGTCGTCGCCCGCATCGCGAAGGGTCGACCCGAACGTTCGATCGTCCTCATCGGCCTGCGCGGCGTCGGCAAGACGGTGCTGCTCAACACCCTCCGGTCGGGCGCAGTGCGCGCGCACTGGGGCACCGGCAAGTTCGAAGCACGCCCCGATCAGCGCCTGCGCCGACCTCTGGCGTCAGCGCTGCACACGGCCGTGCGCGAACTTGGCCACCCGCAGGACGACGACGTCGACCACGTCCTCGGCGTCATCAAGAGCTTCGCGCAGCGCGACGTCGACCCCAAGGCCAAGCTGCGTGATCGCTGGAACCCGGGCATCGACGCCCCCGCCGTTCCAGGCCGTGCGGATTCGGGTGACATCGAGATCGACCTCGTCGAGCTGCTGACGGACGTCGGCGGCCTCGCGGCGGACGTCGGCAAGGGCGTCGCCATCTTCATCGACGAGATGCAGGATCTCGACCCCGAGGACGTGTCGGCGCTGTGCGCGGCGTGCCACGAGATGTCGCAGAGTTCGCTGCCCGTCATCGTCGTCGGTGCCGGCCTGCCGCATCTTCCGGCGGTGCTGTCGGCGCAGAAGTCGTATTCGGAGCGGCTGTTCCGATACGCGCGCATCGATCGTCTGCCTAGGGATGCCGCGTTCAAGGCGCTGCAGGGCCCCGCGCAGGACGAGGACGCCGAGTTCGCCGACGACGCCCTCGAGGCGATGTACGCCGCGACGGGCGGCTACCCCTACTTCATCCAGGCGTACGGCGCGACGGTGTGGGATCTCGCGCCCGGCTCGCCGATCACCGTGGAGGACGTGGCGGTCGCCGTCCCCGAGGCCGAGGCCGAGCTCGGTGTCGGGTTCTTCGGCTCACGCTACGAGCGCGCGACGCCCGGTGAGCGCGAGTACCTGCGAGCGATGGCGGACGCCGCGCAGCGTGTCGCCGACGCCGCAGCCGCCGACGAGTCGGGGGAGACGCCGGGGCTCGACGACATCGAATCGGTGCCGACGTCTCTCGTCGCCGAGGTGCTCGGGCGCAAGCCCCAATCACTCTCTCCCGCGAGGGATTCACTCATGAAGAAGGGGCTCGTGTACTCCGGCGAACGCGGACGGATCGCCTTCACCGTGCCGCACTTCGGCCGCTACCTGCGTACCGTGACGGCGGACTGAGCGGCGCGCGGGCGGCTGCGACGTCGCCCGCGCCGCACGTCACATCCCGAGCTTGGTCTTCGAGAACGCCGCGACGGCCGCGTCAGGGCCTTCGACGCTGACGCCCGAGCGCTCGCAACGACCGCTGAGGTGCATCATGAGGTCGACGGGCGAGCCGGTGAGCACGACGGCGCCCGCGTCGGTCGGTTTCTTCAGTTCGACGTCGCCGCGCTGCGGGGCGCGCAGCGTCACGCCGACGGGCGAGGAGCGCACGAGCAGCTTGCCCATCGTGGTCAGCGATGACCACACGGCGTCCTCGGTGCCCTCGGGCAGCGGCGGCAGCGTCGCCTGCACGTGGGTGGGCTGTGCGCGCCGGACATCTTCGGCGTGCGTCGCGTACTCGACGAGGTTGACGCGCTCGTTGATGGCCGGCACCTGCATCGGGCTCAACTTGCCCGGCCCGCTGCGCACCTCGTCGACGAGGGTTGCGTAGGGCTTCTTCGAGCGCGCGTCCTGCACCTTCTCGGTGTGACCGGCGAAGGCGGGGATGAAGATACCGGGCATCGCGTCCGGGCGGCGATCACGGATGACGAGGTGGGCGGCGAGGTCGCGCGCGGTCCATCCCTCGCACAGGGTCGGCGCGTCGGGGCTGACGGCGGCGAGCAGGTCGGCGACGTGGTGGCGCAGGGCGGGAGCAAGAGTCATGCGTCCACCCTTCCACGGATGAGCATCCCCCGGCAGCACCCATCGGAAGGGGTGAGTGACGTTCGTGTACGCGCGGTGGCGCGCGCCACCCACTCTGGGCGGGTGACGACGGCGAAGATCTGGGCGGGAATAGCCATCCACGCCACCATGCTGCTCGGCGAACTGATCCTGCTGTACGTCTTCGCGACGTCGGCCGTCAACGTCACTTCGACGCGCACGTCCTCGTGCACTCGGCGCTGAGCTTCTTCTACAACGCGATCGTGCTGGCGGTCGGCCTTCGGATCATCACGGTCGGCTGACGGCGTTTCACGTGAAACATCGACGCTGACGGCGGTGCGCCCCGAGCCGGCGGCGCGGCGGTTGGCGTCGCATGTCATGCGTCGTATGGCGTCAGCGTCAGCCCTCGTGCCGCACCCGGCTGACGATCGCGCCACCGACGAGTCCGAGCAGGCCGGGGACGACCCAGCCGAAGCCGTTCTCGAACCATGGCAGGACGGTGCGCGCGCCGTCGACGAGAGCGTCGCGGCCTGCCGGTGCTGACGGCAGCGCGGCGAGCAGGTCGAAGAGCGCGGCGACGCCGACGCACGCGACGACACCGACGAGGATGCTGCGTCGGCCCTTCAGCCACGGCGACGCGAGGCCGAGCAGGATGAGCGCGATCGCGAGCGGGTAGAGGAACATGAGCAGCGGCGTCGACCAGGAGATGATGGCGCTGAGGCCGATGTTCGACACGGCGAACGAGACGCCCGTGAACGTCAGTGCCCACGCGCGGTACCCGAGGCGGGGGAACATCTCGGCAAACATCTCCGCGCAGGCCGTGACGAGGCCGATCGAGGTCTTGAGGCACGCGACGAGCACGATCGCGGCGATGAGCACCTGCCCGAACGAGCCGAAGGAGTGTCGGGAGATGCCGGCCAGCGCGGTGCCGCCGTTGTCGGCGGTGATGACGCCGATCGACGTCGCACCCATCCATGCGAGCGAGGCGTAGATGGCCGCCATTCCGAGGACGCTGACGATGCCGCTCTTCGCGGTCTCGACGGCGATGCGTCGCGGGCTCGTGATGCCGAGGCGGCGTACCGCGTCGATGATGACGATGCTGAACGCGAGGGAGGCGAGGGCGTCCATCGTGTTGTAGCCGTCGAGGAAGCCGCGGGTGACGGGGCCGTCCGCGTACGGGCCCTTGGGGGCGGCGGTGACGTCGTGCGTCATCGGTTTCACGAAGGCGGCGACGATGAGCGCGCCGAGCAGCACGAGGAATCCGGGGGTGAGGTAACGCCCGACCCAGTCGATCAGCTTGCCGGGACGCAGCGCAGCGGCCGCGGTGAGGGCGAAGAAGATCGCGGTGAATGCGAGCAGCGCCCATGTCTGTGCGCCGGCGGGCACCGATTCGGCGAGGCCGATCTCGTACGAGACGGACGCGGTGCGCGGGATCGCGAATGCCGGCCCGATCGTCAGGTACAGCAGGCACGTGAAGACGACGGCGAAGCGTGGGTCGACGCGCGCCGCGAGTTCGCGGACGTTGCGCGTGCCCGACAGGGCGGAGGCGATGACGCCGAGGACGGGCAGGCCCGTTGCGGTGATGAGGAACCCGATCGTCGCGAACGTGGTGTGCGACCCGGCTTCGCGGCCCATCTGCACGGGGAAGATGAGGTTGCCGGCGCCGAAGAACAACCCGAACAGCATCGTCCCGACGAGGAGTGTCTGTGCCGGACGCAACCGCGACGGCGTGGATGAGGAAACGGTCGGTGCGGCAGCAGAACTCACGCCGGTCAGTATGACAAGGACGGCGGGCCGAGGGGGCAGGGCGCCACCGCGTCCCGGGCCAAGGCCAGGAGCTGGCCTTGCCCATCTCGGCACCACGAATGTGAGCGCCCTGGCCGAAAACGAGCTTCATGTCGCTCGTGTTCGACCAGGACGACGCTCACATTCGAGAGACGGTCACCCGGCGGCTTCGGCATCGCGCAGCCGCCGGGCCTGCGTCAGCTCGTCGCCTTCGTCAGGTCGTAGACGGTGACGCCACCGACCGTCGTGGCCTTGTAGTGCGCCTTGACCCAGGCGGTGATCTGCGCGCCCGAGCCGGAGTTGCCCCCCGGGCCGCCGCCCATGCCACCGCCGGCGATGAAGTACGTGATGTCGCCGTTCTTCACGTACTGCTGGAACTGCGCGAGCGTGACGTTGTCGTCACTGCCGCTCCAGCCGCCGATCGACATGACGGCCGTGTCGCTGCTCAGGATGTACCCGGCTGCACTCTGATCGCCGATGACGGCCGCGGACCACTTCGAGTTCGTCGCGTCGAGCAACTTCACCAACGCCGCGTTGGACGTCGAACCGCCCTGCGCGCCGGCGGAACCCGCGGAACGCTGCGTACCCGTCGTCGAACCCGAGGCCCCGGCCTCGCTCGACGAGCCGGACGACGCCGCCGAACCGCCACTCGACGCCGCGCCGGAAGCTGAGCCCGAGCCGCCACTCGACGGAGCTGCACCCGAAGGAGCCGTACCCGACGGCTTGGTGCCCGACGGAGCCTGACCCGCCGCACCCGACGAGCCGGTCGTCCCAGAACCAGCCGGGCCAGCAGAACCCGTCGAACCACCAGGCGCACCCTGGGCGCCGCCGGGAGCCGAGCCCATCGACCCCATGCCGCCGCGTGCTCCGGCAACGGCAGGGCCGGCAGTCGGCATCGAGCCGTTGTGGCCGCTCGCCATCGTCGCGAACGTGTACGCCGACGTTCCACCGATGCCACCGAGCACCCCCACGACGAGGCCGGTGACGGCGACGCGGCGCGCACGCGCACCCCATGCCGGCGCGGCGACGAACGTCATCGCCCCGAGCACCGCAGCGATCGCGCAGACCCACTTGAGCCACGGCATCCAGCCGGACGCAGACGTCGTCAGCACCCGGAAGCTCCAGACACCGCTGACGCAGATCGCCGCGCCGAGCACGACGCGCCACAGCAGCGACGAGCGTCGCGCGAAGACCTCACGACCACCGACGGCGATGCACGCGGCGACGGCCGGCGCGAGCGCCACGGCGTAATAGGAGTGCACGGTGCCCTTCATGAACGACAGGCACAGCATCGTCACGACGAGCCAGCCGCCCCACAGCACGAGTGACGCGCGCACGAGATCGGTGCGCGGTGCACGACGACGAGCGACGAGGCCTGCCACGAGCAGCACGAGGGACGCGGGCAGCAACCACGAGATCTCGCCGGCGAACTGGCTGTTGAACATGCGGAACAGCCCAGCGGTGCCACCGAATCCACCACCGCCGGCGCCACCACCGCCCCCGGCGTTGCCGTCGCCGCCGAGGATGCGGCCGAGGCCGTTGTAGCCGAGCGCTAGTTCCCATTCGGAGTTGTTCGTCGAGCCGCCGATGTAGGGGCGAGAGCCGGCCGGCCAGGCCGCGACGAGCGCCACGAACCAGCCGGCGCCGACGATGACGCTGACGAGCGCCGCCGCGAGGTGCTTGATGCGCGTGCCCAGCGAGAAGCGTGCCGCCACGAGGTAGGCGAGACCGAGGCCGGGCAGGACGAGCAGGCCCTGCAGCATCTTCGTCAGGAACGCGAAGCCGATGAGCAGTCCGGCGCCGACCATCCACCGCAGCGCGGTAGCCGAGGCGGAGCGAACCCGCCCGCGCCGCGTCGTCGTCGGCTCGTCACGTCCGCTCACCTCGATGGCGCGCACGACGCAGTAGGCGGCGGCCGTCATGAGCAGGACGAGCATCGCGTCGGGGTTGTCGAAGCGGAACATGAGCGCCGCGACGGGCGTCATCGTCACGATCAACCCGGCGAGCAGGCCCGCCGCGTGCCCCGACCAGCGGCGCACCGCGCCGTACGTCAGGCCGACGGTGCCGACGCCCATGAGCGCCTGCGGCAGCAGCAGCGAGAACGACGAGAAGCCGAAGATCCGCGCGGACAGCCCCATGACCCACAAGGAGGCCGGGGGCTTGTCGACGGTGATCGCGTTGCTCGAGTCGAGCGAACCGAACAGCCACGCCTTCCAGTCCTTCGACGCCGATTTCGCTGCGGCAGCGTAGAACTCGTTCGCGTAGCCGGAGTTCGTCAGGTTCCAGCCGTACACGACGGCGGCCAGCGTCAGCAGCGCGAACAGCGCCGGTCGCGCCCAGTTCGGGTCGTCATCGGCGCCGCGCACGAGGCGCCGCAGCCGGTCCTGACGCCGTGGGGGTGCCGCCGCGGAGTGCGGGGTGGCACCCCCCGCCAGCTCGCGGGCCCGACGGCCGTCGCGGCGCGATCGCAGCAGGCGCGTCGGTGTGGTGGTGGTCATCGCGGATCCCTCCGTCGCAGTCTCGGCGCCGATGCGCCCGGTGATGACGACGACTCTCGCGGCCGGCGCTTTGCTGCCCGCGTGGCGCCCCTGTGCGCCGTCTGTGAGCGGTTCGCCATCACGCCCCGCTCGACCTGCGCGGCCCCGCCCCGCTTGATCCAACGGGCGACGTCCCACCCCGCCACCCTTGAGATCGGCCCAAGGGCGCTGATCGTGTTGCGACCGAACGAAGTACGGTATGAGGCATGTCTGCCGCAGCGCCGCGAGGGCCGAGATCGCGGGGTTCGGTGAGGTTCAGAAGCCTCGCGCGGGCGGTGGGGCCGCGGCTGCTGCGCGGTGTCGTCGCAGCGGCCGTCCTGTGCTTGCCCGTCGCGGTGCTCGCGCTGCTCGTCACGCGCCACTTCGCTCCGATCGTCGACCTCGACGAGCGAGTCGTCGTCGCGGCCACCGACGTCACGCGCGCACACCCCGGGTTCGAGGACGCATTGATCGGGTGGCAGTCCGCGTTCCACCCGACGATGGTCTACCTCTACGCGATTCCCGTCGCCGTCTGGACGTGGCTGCGCGGCTTCCGGGCCCGCACGATCTGGGGCGTCGTGACGATGCTCGTCGGCTGGAACCTCGGCCTGCAGGTCAAGCTCATCGTCGAGCGGGCGCGCCCCGTCATCGCCGACCCCGTCAGCCATGCGCCGGGCTACAGCTTTCCCAGCGGCCACGCGTTCAACGTCGCGATGATGGTGACGACGTGCCTCATCATGGCGTGGCCGCTCGTGCGGCGCTGGCCCCCGCTCATCCGCGCCGCAGCGGTGGCGGTGGGGGTGCTCGTCGTCGTCCTGACGATGCTCGATCGCATCTTCCTCGGCGTCCACTTCCCGAGCGACGTGACGGCGGGCGTCCTGCTCGCGCTGGGCCTGTCGTCCGCGTCGTATCTCGGTTTCAGCCATCGGCCGAAGGGCCACCTCGAGGAGGATTCGTGACCACCGCTCACCCCGACCATCACGACGGTGGGCGCGAGGCGTCAGCCCGCCCGACGCCCAAGGAGGTGCTCGTCTCCATCCTGAAGCGCGCTGTCCTGCCGGCTCTCGTGGCGTTCGGGGTGCTCATCGCCATCGGCAAGATCATCATGAACGTGTTCGACGAGATCCCGGCCGAGGACACGCTCTCGCGGGATGTCGCCGGGTGGCGCACCGCCTCGCTCAACCCGATCTCCAAGACCGTCTCGACGATCAACGACACGTGGTTCACGATCGGCGGGTCGGTCGTCGTCGCGCTCGTCATCCTCGTGCTGACGCGCAAGTGGTGGCTCGCCATCCTGCCGGTCCTCGCGATCAGCCTCGAGGCGAGTGTCTTCGTGCCGGTGACTAAGATCGTCAACCGTCCGCGCCCCGAGGTCGAGCGCCTCGACCCGCACGCGCCGCCGACGTCCAGCTTTCCGAGCGGGCACACCGCGGCGTCGTTCGCGTTGTTCTGGAGCATCATGCTGCTCGCACAGCGCATCCCGAACGTGCTCGCGCGCCGCATCGTCCAGGTCGTCTGCTTCGTCTTCCCGTTCTGCGTCGGCTTCGCGCGCCTGTACCGCGGCATGCACCACCTCAGCGATGTCATCATCGGCGCGCTGCTCGGCATGCTGTGCGCGGGCATCTCCTACGCGGCGATCCGCGCGACGGAACGTCAGGCCGCCGAGCGAGCGGACGGGGTTCGCGGCTGAGTCACCGCCTGGCGGGTTCGAGCCGGAAAAGCTCTCCTCAGGTCAAGAACGCAGGCAGAAAGCCTGCGTTCTTGTCATGTCCAGAGCCTGTCAACAAATGTCACATCGAGGTTGCGAATGCCCAGGTGTGGCAGGGGGGCGCACAAGCAAACCCCTGTGATCTCGCATATTGCAGCCTCTCCCTGTCGGTGAACTGAGAAAAAATTGTGCGTCAACTCTCCATTCGACCCCTCGCGAGGGCTATACATGACTTGACTCACAGTCCTTGGGCTGACGAGTCACCCCACCCCCCCACCGCCGGAGCCCCACGCCCCGGTCGCTCAGAGGAGACACCGATTCTCATGAAGCGCACCACCCTCACCGTCGCCTTCGCTGCGGCCTGCTCCTTCTCGCTCGTCCCCGCCGTCGCTCAGAGCGCCTCCGCCGACTCCCCGGCGACGCGGCAGGCGTCGTTCCAGTCGGCATCGGCGCATTCGAGCCTCGTCGGCTCCGCCCAGTCGCAGTCGGCGGCGCTCGTCAAGGCCGTCGGTCTCAGCGCCGATAACGCCTTCAAGATCAAGGACGTGCTCAAGGACACCGACGGCTCGACGCACGTGCGCGTCGACCGCACCTTCAAGGGCATCCCCGTCGTCGGTGGCGACCTCGTCATCCACCGTGACGCCTCCGGCAAGGTCACCGGCCACGACGGCATGTTCGACGGCGCCATCACCGTCGACACCGCACCCGCCATCCCCAAGGCCACCGGTGAGGCCAAGGGCCTCGCGGCCGCCAAGGCCCACAAGAAGAGCGAGGGGCTCGATGCGGCCAAGGGCGCGGGCAGCACCCTCGTCATTCGTGTCGACGAGGCCGGCAAGCAGCAGCTCGCCTACATGGTGAAGACGACCGGCATGCAGAAGGACCGCACGCCGTCGCGCGTCCGCTCGTTCATCAACGCCGACACCGGCGCCGTCATCTCCTCGTTCGACGAGATCGCCCACGCCACGGGCAACGGCATCTACGACAAGAACGTCACGCTCACCACCTCCGGCTCGAGCGGTTCGTACAAGCTGAGCAACCCGAACACGGGCAACTACACGACCGACTCGAACAACCAGAAGATCAACGGCACGACGATGACGGACGCCGACAACGTCTGGGGCGACGGGTCGAACTCGAACCGTCAGAGCGCCGGCGTCGACGCGCAGTACGGTGCGGACACGACGTTCGACTACTACAAGAGCGTCATGGGCCGCAACGGCATCTGGAACAACGGCAACGGTGCGCGCAGCCGCGTCCACTACGACAACAACTACGTCAACGCGTTCTGGGACGGCACTCAGATGACGTACGGCGACGGTGACCGTAATGCGAACCCGCTGACGGAGCTCGACGTCGCCGGCCACGAGATGAGTCACGGCGTCACGGAGAACACGGCCGGTCTCGACTACTCGGGCGACGCCGGTGGCCTCAACGAGGCGACATCCGACATCTTCGGCACGGGCGTGGAGTGGTACGCGAACCTGGCCTCCGACAAGCCGGACTTCCTGCTCGGCGAGGAGATCGACATCAACGGTGACGGCACGCCGCTGCGCTACATGGACAAGCCGAGCAAGGACGGTGCGAGCTACGACTGCTACTCCTCGTCCGTCGGCAGCGCCGACCCGCACTACTCGTCGGGCCCGCTCAACCACTGGTACTTCCTCGCCTCGAACGGTTCGGGCGCGAAGACGATCAACGGTGTCTCCTACAACAGCTCCACCTGCGACAGCTCATCGGTGACGGGCGCCGGCCGCGCCGACATCGAGAAGGTCTGGTACCGCACGCTGTCGACGAAGCTGACGTCGACGTCGAACTACAAGGCTGCTCGTGAGGGCGCCATCAAGTCGGCCGTCGAGCTGTACGGCGGTTCGAGCCAGGTCTGCAAGTCGGTCGAGAGCGCGTTCAACGCGATCAACGTCCCCAAGGGCACCGCTGCGTGCTCGACGTCGACGGACCCGACCCCGACCCCGACGCCCACCCCCACCCCGGCGCCCGGCACCAACGCGGTGACGAACGGTGACTTCGAAGCGGGTCAGACGGGCTGGACGGGCACGGACGGCCCCATCACGAACAACGCGCGCCAGGCCGCGCACGGCGGATCGTGGAAGATGTGGCTCGGCGGCAACGGCTCGACGAGCACCGAGTACGAACAGCAGTCGGTGAAGGTGCCGGCGAGCGGCAAGCTGACGTACTACGTGCACGTCGACACGGCCGAGACGACGCGTTCCACGAAGTACGACACCGCGAAGGTCCAGGTCATCAACGGCACGACGACGAGCACGGTGTCGACCTTCTCGAACCTCGACGCGGCGAGCGGTTATGTCGCGAAGACGGTCGACCTGTCGGCCTTCGCCGGCAAGACGGTGACGCTCAAGTTCACCGCGTCGGAGGACTCGGTCTCGCAGACGTCGTTCGTCTTCGACGACGTGGTCGTGAAGTGACGGCGCACTGACGTCACCTCGACCTCACGTCAGGGGCCGTTGACCGGGCACTGAGGACGACGCCGGTGGGTGCCACCCGAATCTCGGGTGGCACCCACCGGCGTCGTGGTGTGTGGTGGGTGCTGTGTCGTGACGGTCGGGTGGGGGTGCGAGATTTCTCGCGCGTGGCCCCACCGGCGAGCGTGGTCGAGCCGCGCGGACGAGGCGGGCCGTCAGGTTCGCGCGTGGCCCGTCAGTAGAAGGGCGGCGTCACCCGAGCAGGTCGAGCTCCTCGGCTCGGATCTCGGTGACGTGGTTGCTGCCCTGGGTGCGCTGCTCGGTGACGTCGCCGCGCACGCGGATGACGGAGCCGAGGCGCAGGTGCTCGGTGGCGGGCAGCGGGCAGCACAGGGCGAGGCCGTCGTCGACGGTTCGGAAGCAGTGGCGCACGACGTCGGCGGTGTCGCCGTCACGTGGCGGGGTGGTGCCGGCGACGCGGGCGATGACGTCGACGGTGGTGCCCACGTCGGCGAGGAACGCGACGGACGTCGTCGTGCCGGAGCCTCGTTCGGCGGGGCCGGCGGCGACGCCGGAGTAGCGCTGGTCGGCGTCTTTGCGGTCTTGGCCGCGCGCGATGCGCGAAATGGTCACGGGGAGGGAGATCACGTCATCCTCAAGGGGTTGAAGCAGTCACGGAGCACCGTGACGCGCGTGGCGTCGCGGGTGGTGTGGGCCTTGACGAGGCCGGACAGGGCGAGTCGTTCACCCTCGGTGATGCCGTAACGGCGCTGAGTCGACCACTCGAGGAGATCGTTCGTGCCCTCGACGCGCAGCACGTAGGTGGATGTGCGTCGCGCGGCGGTGACATGTTCGACGACGACGCGCAGGCGCAGCTGTTCGCCCTGCGTGCCGATCCATTCGCTCGCGGTGTGGCGCGCGAGGATGCCCGCAGCTGTGCTGGGCTTCTCGGCATGGCCGCGGGTGGGCATGGCGTCGGTTGCGGAGGTCGTGACGCGGTGCGCGTGTGGGCACATGAAGGCTGGCGCAAACATCGACTTCCCCTCTCCGTGAACGATGGTCTCGGTATGAGGACGCATGAACGCCCACGCAGGTTGCGTGGGGTGCTCGAGCAATCGTGTGTTCCCCTCTTTCGAGCGTAACGCGCATCGCCCCCTCGGACGGCGGTCGCGAGGAGGCGATATGACGGGCGGGCGAGACGTGTGTCGCTATGCCTTGCGGCGCAGCGCCTTGGGGGCGCCGAGAGCGGCCGCGACGCCGAGGGCCGAGCGGGGTGCCCAGGCCGTGCGCCACAAGCCACCGTGTGCGGCGCCGTCGCTGAAGAGTTCTTCGGCGTGGGCGCGCTGAGGCGCGGCGCCGGGGGCGAGGTCGTCGCGCATGACGTCGTGGACGAGCAGCGCCGCCATGAGCGCGCGGCTCGTCTCGGCGGCGAAGACCTCGACACCGAAGTGGTGCGCGCCGGCGTAGGCGGCCTTGAGGGCGGTGTTCTTCGTCACCGACCGGGTGAACGTCGCGGGTGCGACGTTGAACGAGACGCGGCGCCCGTCAGCCTCCGAGGCGACGGCGCGCCAGCGCTGCAGGCGCTTCGCGACGGCGTAGTTGGGGCCCTGCTGGGCGATGATGCAGTCGGTGACGCGCGAGCCCTTCGGGTAGGGCTCGGTGAACAGTTGGCCGCGTGACGCGGTGCGCAGCGCGCGCTTCGCGAAACCCTTGCTGCCGTGGCGTGACCACCTCGAGCGGGCGGCGTCGATGATCTCCTGGGGTACGACGAACGCGTCGCTCGGCGTCGCGAGATAGGCGAGCACCGTCGTCGGGCGGCGCTCCTGCAGCCAGGTGGCGATGAGGTCGGCGGCGAGCGTCAGGCGGATGTGCATGCCCGAATCGGCATAGGCGTGCATGCCGAGGACGACGGTGTCGTCACCCGCCTGCTCGTCGATCCACGCAGCGACGGCCGCGGTGTCGCGCGTGATGTCGGCGCCCGTCTCGCCGTCCTTCGTCGGCAGGCTGACGTGGCCCGCACCGTCGCGCGCCATCTTCTCGAGGCGCTCGCTGACGCGGGGGATGTCGATCGCGAGGATGCGTGCGCCCCAGCTCGACAGCATCTCGAGCGGCCCCATCTCGGCGCCGGCGCCGATGTCGGCGACGACGTGGCCAGGCAGGCTCAGCCACTCCGGGTGCGCGACGACACGCATGACGGCGTCCGCGCACGACTGCTCCACGATGCCCTTGTGCACCCACGCCGCGAGTTGGCGTTCGAGATCGTGGCCGCTCAGCATGCGCCCCTGGTAGGGGATGGCGAGTTCCTGACGAGGCTCGGCGGTGCCGTCCACGGTGTGGGTGCCGAACGTGCCGCGGGCGGCATCGACGGCGGCGTCGACGTCGAGGTCGGCGAGCGGTGTCTGCGTGCCGTCGTTGGCAACGTGGACGAGATGGGCGCGCGCCGCGGCGAGGCCGTCGCGGGCGATCGTCGTCGCTGCATCGTCAGCGGCAGCGGTGCGGACGGTGAGTTCGCGCATCGCGCCGACGTAGCCCTGACGCCACGACGTGTCGGCCTCGACTCGGCTCGCCAGTGTGGGATCGCTGCTGCGCACCGCTTCCGCGACGATGGCCTTGACGGTCGGCGTCGTCGGGCGCGTGCCGTCGGATCCGGCCGGGAACTGGATGCCGACCTCCTCGCGGACGGTGGTGTCGGCGGACGTCGGTGTGGCGGTCCTCGGCATCATGAGCCTTTCGCGCAGGTGGTGGGTACCTCACCATCGAAGCGCACTGCGTAGTGTGACTTCGCCAAGAGACGCACCAACTCTGGACGGTCTCGTTTGGAGGTTTCCTCCAATTCGGCGACCGCGCCGACATCATCACGGTGCGACGTTGCATAAGTGGGCCCGCTTCGGTTGACCATGACGAAAAAATCGGTGGCGTGGTTCGTCAGGTCACGGCAGACTCGACGTCATGAACGACACGCAGCTCTCGACCGCAGCCACGTCGCCGACGGCGACGGCTGGTAGTGAGGAGTACCTGCGCGTCAACAAGGCCAACTGGGATGACCGTGCCGTCGCCCATGCCGCAAGCCCCGACTATTCGGTGCAGCACTTCATCGACCACCCCGACGCCATCAGCCGTGTCGTCCGGTTCGACGTGGAGCGTGCGCCGGGGCTCGGATCGCTCGACGGGCTCGACGTCGTCCACCTCCAGTGCCACATCGGCACCGACACGTTGTCGCTGAAACGGCTTGGCGCGCAGCGCATCACGGGTGTCGACCTGTCGCCGAAGTCGTTGGAAGAGGCCCGGCGCATCGCCGCTGCAGCCGGACACGGCGACATCGAGTACGTCGAATCCGACGTCTACTCGGCGCCGCAAGCCCTGGGCGGCAGGCAGTTCGACCTCGTCTACACCGGCATCGGCGCGCTGTGTTGGCTGCCCAGCATCGAACGCTGGGCCCAGGTCGTCGCGGCGCTGCTCAAGCCCGGCGGGCGACTGTTCATCCGCGAAGGCCACCCGATGCTTTGGGCGATGGGCGACCACCCAGCCACCGCGAAACGCACCCTGCGCGATGACGAATTCACCACCCCTGCCGTGGAGTTCCCCTACTTCGAGCAGGAGCAACCACTCGTGTTCGACGACGGCGGCACCTACGTCGAGACCGACCACGAGTTCACCGCGAACGTCACGCACGAATGGAATCACGGGCTCGGCGAGGTCGTCACGGCGCTGCTGAACGCCGGGCTCCGACTCGACGCACTCGTCGAGCACCAGAGCGTCCCGTGGAACGCGCTGCCCGGCCAGATGGTCGAGATCGAACCGAACGAGTGGCAGCTCGCCGAGAATCCCGCGCGGCTCGCCGCGACCTACACCTTGACGGCAACAAAGCCTGCGGACGTCGACGACGCAGGCAGCGCGCGCCTCACCGCACCCGAAGCATCTGCGTCGCAGGACACCCCGACGCCGCCGGCATCGGACGAACCCTCGGCCCGAACGACCTGACGTCTGCTCCGTATCTCCATGCGGCGCACGCGAACACGCAAGGAGAACACCATGGAGCGAATCAACGCGAAGCTGTACAACTGGGCCTCGATCCTCGAGGAATCGACCCGCGAACAGGCCCTGACGACGGCGTCGATGCCATTCATCTTCCCGCACCTCGCGCTCATGCCCGACGCTCACCTCGGTCGCGGCGCCACCGTCGGCTCCGTCATCCCGACGCTCGGCGCGATGTCTTAGGTCGCGCCGCGACGCAGCCCTGCGGGCCTCGCTGCGCTCATGTCCTCGGGTTGCTGCGGCACTCCGTCATCCCCGCCGCCGTCGGCGTCGACATCGGCTGCGGCATGATCACGGTGCGCACGCAGCACACCGCCACCGACCTGCCCGTCGACCGTGCGCCCGTACGTCAGGCGATCGAGCGCGCCATCCCGCTGTCGGCCGGGGGAGTGAACCGCACGATCAGCCGCGACCACACGCGCACGCGCCTCGACGAGCTCAGCGCCATGGCCGCCGACGCCGGGTTCGACCCCGCGACGTACGCGAAGAACTGGACGCTACAGCTCGGCTCGCTGGGCTCGAGCAACCACTTCATCGAGATCTCCCTCGACGAGGACGACCGCGTCTGGCTGTTCCTGCACTCCGGTTCGCGCGGCGTCGGCAACAAGATCGCCCAGCACCACATCAAGACGGCGACCGACTACTGCGCGACGAACTGGATCGACCTGCCCGACCGCGACCTCGCATACCTCGTCCAGGGCACACCCCAGTTCGACGCCTACTCCCGGTCGCGCCGCGACGCAGCCCTGCGGGCCTCGCTGCGCTCGTGTCCTCGGGATGCTGCGGCACTCCGGCATCCGCGAACTCGAGTGGGCACAGCACTTCGCCCTGCTCAACCGCGAAGAAATGATGGACCGCGTCGTCCGCCAGTACAGCGAATGGGCTGGCGAACCCGTCATCGAACAGGAACGCATCAACTGCCACCACAATTACACAGAGCGTCTTCCGGCTTCCCAGGCGCGATCGCTGTTTCTTCCGGCGGAAGGGGTTCACAAGCTCACCCCATCCGCTCGGCGCGACACGAGCTGGTCACGCTTCTCACGCCCCACCTGGCGGATACCGGGTGGAGCGCGAGCAGCTCAAAGCGATCTACACGACGCGTCGGTCGAGAAATTCAGTTGTGGCGTGGGGCGCCGGCCTGCGAGATTCACCCCATGAACCCTGAGGCGTTTCGCGACCTGTACGACTCTCAGCTGCGCGGTCGGGCGGAGGTGGCCGACGCCGACGAGGTGACGCCGATCGGCCCGGTGTTCGCTGCGACGTTCCCGGGCCGGCGGCGCGGATTCGTCACCTACGACCCGTTCGTCATGGATGGCGGGCTCGACGATCTCATCGACGCCGTCGTCAGCCATTTCGAGGCCGACGAGCGCGTCGACCACTTCGAATGGAAGACGCGCGGCCACGACGTCCTGCCGCGGCTGCTCCAGCGGCTCGAGGCGCGCGGATTCGAACTGGAAGAGCCCGAGACGGTCATGGTCGGGTCGGTCGACGACGTCATCGCCGCCGACGAGGGCCTGCCCGCCGGGTACACGCTCGAACGCGCCACCACCGAGCGGGCGATGCGTGACGCCGAGGGCCTCGCCGGGCGCGTCTTCGGCGATTCCCCCGAGCGCAGCCGACGTCAGGGCGACGAACTCGTCGAGCGCATGAGGCGCGATCCGGAAAGCTTCGAGATGTGGTTCGTGCGCGACTCGGCAGGCGACATCGTGTGCTCGGGGCGGGTCGATTTCGTGGACGATACCGACTTCGCGGGCCTGTGGGGTGGCGCGTGCGACGAACGTCATCGCGGGCGAGGCCTCTATCGTGTGCTCGCGGCGCAGCGTGCCCGAGCGGCCAAGACGCGCGGAAAGGCGCTGCTGCAGGTCGACTGCACCGAGTACTCGCGCCCCATCCTGCAGCGTGCGGGCCTCGTCGCGGTGACGACGTCGACACCCGCCGTCTGGCGACGGCCTGCCTCGAACACGTCTGGCGCACCCTGCTGAGGTGGCATGTGAGGCGACCCAGGAGCGATTCAGGTCATCTGGATAGGCTGTGGAGGTCGTATCGACACCACCCGGGTTCGACGGCACGGGGAGAACAATGAAGACGTTGCTCAACATCATCTGGTTCGTGTTCGCCGGGGTGTGGTTGTGGTTGAGCTACATGCTCGCCGGGCTCATCATGTGCATTCTCATCGTGACGATCCCGTTCGGCGTCGCGTCGTTCCGCATCGCCAACTTCGCCGTGTGGCCGTTCGGGCGCACGTACGTCGACAAGCCGACAGCGGGCGTCGGGTCGATGATCGGCAACATCATCTGGTTCGTGCTCGCGGGCATCTGGATCGCCATCGCGCACATCGGCACAGCCATCGCCCTCGCCGTCACGATCATCGGTCTGCCCCTCGCCTGGGCGAACCTCAAGATGATCCCGCTCGCACTGTTCCCGCTGGGCAAGCAGATCGTCCCCGAGAGCGCGGCGCGCCCGCTCATGCCGCAGGCCGGCACGCCGACGACGTCGCGCTACTGACGCGGCGCCGGCGGCGCGGACCCAGAATCGCCGGAGTAGGGGTAGGGCTTGGGTTCATCGTCCGCGCCGATGCCGTAACCGTGCTGCTCCTTCGGGGCCTCGACGGCCATCCACGTCCGAATCATCCCCGGTACGAGGAAGGCTACCCACGCGATCGCCCACGCGTGGAACACGAGGCCGAGCACCAAAAACACGATGAGAGCCAGCGGACCGGAGATCGCGAGCAACTTCTGAGCCGTCGAGTTCGATGAGGCGTTCATGACTCCAGTCTCGGCGCGCCGTTCGTCGCCTCACGCGGCCGACCCTCACGAATCACCCATGAGATGTGTCATGGGTCCACCGCCCGATGTTGCCCGGGAACCGAGGCACCCGCGCCTCGAATCCCGGGCAACACGGGGGAGCGTCAGCGCGTCAGGCGCGCGCGGTACGTCTCGACGCCGTCGCCGGACAGGTCGTCGAGGTAGGCGGTGCGTCCGAGCATCGTCATGATGAGCGCGATGATCGGCCCCGAGACGACGTCGCCCTTGCCCGTCTCCCACTTCTGGTCGGTGGCCATGAGGTGCAGACCCTTGATGCGGTCGCCCGCGCCCATGCCGAGGCCCGCGTCCTTGTAGTGGTCGGCGAGCTGACGCAGCGTCTCGGCGGGGTAGGTGTGTTCGATGTCGAGCGCGCGGCGGATGTCCTCGGCGTGCACGACGACCTCGCCGAGCGCGGCCTCCGCGGAGAACGGCGCCACGCGCTCGTGCATCGACTCGCGGAAGGCCTCGAGCGTCTCGGCGGGTGTGCCACCAGAGAAACGCGCAACGCCGGCGTCGATGACGGCCTGGACGTTGCCCTTGTGCGTCAGCATCTGCTTCGCGGCGCTCGCCTTCGACGTGCGCGCCGACGACGCGAGGTGCGCGACAACCTGCTGCACGCTCCAGTCCTCGCACAGCGACGGGGCTCGCCACTGTGCGTCACTCAGCCCCGCGAGATCCTCGAGCAGCGACTCGCGCTCGTCGTGGACGGACTTCCAGGTGATCTCGTGCGACATCGTCAGCCTTTCGAAGGGCCCGGGGCGCCCGGGCGTGCCGTGTTCGCCCCCAGTCTGCCAGCCGCGGCTGACGGCGGCGCTGACACGCGGGGGGCGTGGGCAGTACCGTCGGGCCCATGGGAATGATCTGGACGGCCTACCGCATGGACGATACCGAGGCGCAGCGACTCGTCACTGACCTCACGTCGACGGGTGACGCGCCCCTGCAGGCGCTCGAGACGCTCGAGAAGTTCGACGACGAGCGCATGCTCGATGTCGACAAGGCCTGGCATGCGCTCGAGCGCCTCTACAAGCAGGCGCACGCTCCGAGCCCGATCTCGGAGGGGCGGGTGCCCGACTCCGAGGACGTCGTCGTCGGCCACGTGACGCCCGCGCGGGTGACGGCGATCGCCGCCGCGATGGGCCGCATCACGCCGAGCATCCTGCGCAAGGGCTACGACGCGAAGAAGTTCACGCGCGACGAGATCTACCCGGATATCTGGGACGAGGACGACGTGCTCGACGTGTACGTCATGCCCTACGACGCCGAGCTGCGCGAGTTCTACGCCAGGGCAGCCGAGGCGGACGAAGCCGTCATCTGGCAGCTGAACTGACGTCCGTCGCGCTCGAACCGGGCGCCTCAGAACGCAGCGCGCCCACCCCATCGAGTGACGAGGTGGGCGCGCTGCGTCGCGGGTCGTTCAGGGCGTCGGTGCCGCCGACGTCCCGTCGATCTCTGTTGCGCCGTCGGTCGTCTTGACGCGGTCCATGCCCATGAGCGCCCACTGCTGCGGCGCGCGGGCCCTGAGGACGAACGACGAGATGACACCGATGACGACGGCGACGCCGATGAGCGCGGGCAGCTGCCACGCGAGGGCGCTGTTCGGGTCTCCGATGAGGTTGCCGAACTGCGATGCGGCATACGCAGCGACGCCGCCCATGAACACGGCCGAGAGCGCGGGCGCGACGAGGGTGCGCCAGAGCCCGCCGAGGCCGGTGCCGGCGGTGGCGACGTCACCCGTCACCGCGTCGTCGGCTGCGGCCTTGCCTCGTGCGCCCCGGTACTTCGCGAAGAACACGACCACGGCGAGCGACGCGAACGCCATGAGGAACAGGATGGCGAGCGTGCCGAGCTGCGTCAGCCAGGTGAACAGGGCGAGCACGGGATCCTTGTCGGTGACGACGAAGATCGTCAGGACGACGGCGGCGAGCACCGTCTGGCTGATCGAGCCCATGTGCGGCGACAGGTGCACCGTGTGCGTGTGGCCGAGGCGGGCGGGCACGAGCCCCTCGCGTCCGAGGGCGAACAGGTAGCGCGCGACGGCGTTGTGGAACGCGAGCAGCGCCGCGAAGACGGATGTCGCGAACAGCAGCGACATCACCTTCGTCGCGCTCGAACCGAGGTAGGTGTCGCCCAGTTCGAAGAGGAAGACCGTCGGGTCCGGCTTGAGGCCGCCGAGGTGCTCGACGAGCGTCGAACCGCCCTGCGCGCTCACCATGAGGAACGTCGTGATCGAGTAGAAGACACCGATGACGGCGACGGCGAGGTACGTCGCACGCGGCACGGTGCGACGCGGATCCTTCGCCTCCTCCGAGTAGATCGTCGTCGACTCGAACCCGATGTAGCTCGCCGAGTTGAACAGCAGTGCGATGGCGAGCGAACCGCTTGTCAGGGCGTCGAAGCTGAACGAATCCCAGGCCAGGTGCGATGCGACACCGCCGTGGCCGCCCTCCCCACCCTTGCCGATGATGGCGCCGTCGAGCAGGAGGACGATGAGGAATTCCGCGGCGACGAGGACGCCGAGCACCTTGACGGACAGATCGACCTGGCGGTAGCCGAGCAGCGCGATGACGGCCCACGCGACGAACGCGCACGCCCACCACGGCGGGTCGAAGCCGAGGTTGTCCGCGCAGAAGCTGGCGGTGGCCGAGCCGAAGAGGCCGTAGAGGCCGATCTGCATGGCGTTGTAACCGAGCAGCGCGATCCACGCCGCAGCGCCGCCGGCATGCTGGCCGAGGCCGCGCGCGACGTACGCGTAGAACGCGCCCGTGCTCGTGTGGTGACGTGCCATCGCGGTGTAGCCGACGGCGAACAGCAGCAGCATGGCGCTGACGATGAGGTACGCGAACGGAATGCCTCGCCCGTTGCCGACGAGCATCGCGACGGGCGCGCCGCCGGCCATCGCCGTCAGGGGCGCGGCGGCGGAGACGACGATGAACGCGATCGCGATGACCCCGAGGCGCCCGGAACGCAGGCGGTGCTCGGTGTGTGGGATGTCGGAATCTGCGCGCGGACTCATGTCGGGAGACGACGTGGGAGTTGCCATGCCGGGCCTTTCGTTCGGGGGCGAACGATCTCGCCTCGGGGGTCACGGTAACCCATGATGTGATCTGAGACACACGAGGATCAGATGACGATTTGATCTCGCCGTAGGATGTCCGTTTGGGCCCGAACGATTGGTAGTGTGATGCGCATCACCGCACCAGCCAACCTTGCGAGGAGCGTCATGGTCACCGCGCCGCAGCCCGAGAAGATCACCGTCGAGGGGGTCGAGGTCGATACGCGTCACTGGATCGGTGGCGAGCGCGTCACCAGCGCTGGCGGTGCGACGTTCACCGACGTCTCCCCGATCGACGAGAGCGTCATCGGCGAGATCAGCGCAGGCGCCGAGGCCGAGGTCGACGCTGCCGTCGCTGCTGCGCGCAAGGCCTTTCCGGCATGGGCCGGCATGCCGGTCGCGGAGCGCGCGGCGCTGCTGCGCAATGTCGCCGACGGCGTCGAGGCGCGTGTCGAGGAGCTCGCGCACGTCGAGACGCGCGACAACGGCGCGCTGCTGCGCAGCCACCTGCGCGGCGTCATGCCGCGCGTCACGATGAACTTCCGCTTCTTCGCCGACTACCTCGAGAACGACCTCGCCCACCCCGACATGACGGTGCCCGGGCGCGGCCACCGCGAACGCATCACGTATGACCCGGCCGGCGTCGTCGCCATCATCACGCCGTGGAACGCGCCGCTCATGCTCGCGACCTGGCGCATCGGCCCGGCGCTCGCGGCGGGCAACACCGTCGTCGTCAAGCCGCCGGAGTGGGCGCCGCTGACGGCGTCGCTGCTCGCCGACATCATGCGTGACGCGGGCCTGCCCGACGGTGTGTTCAACGTCGTACAGGGCACGGGCGTCGACGCGGGCGCCCCACTGACGCGTCACCCCGGCATCAACCGGCTGTGCTTCACCGGCTCCGTCCCGACGGCCGGCGTCATCGCTGCTGCGGCCGCGCCGAACATCGTCCCGTTGTCGTTCGAGCTGGGCGGCAAGTCGCCGCTGCTCGTGCTCGACGACGCCGACATGGATCTGGCCGTCGACATCGCCGTCGAGCAGTTCGACAACGCCGGGCAGGTCTGCCTCAAGGGCGCGCGTCTGCTCGTCGACGCCAAGATCGTCGAGGAGTTCACGCAGCGCGTGCTCGACAAGGCTCGCACGCTCAAGCAGGGCGACCCGCGCGACCTGACGAGCGACCTCTCCGCACTCATCACGCGCAAGCACTTCGACACCGTCGACGGTTTCGTGCAGCGCGCCAAGGCCGACGGCGCGCGCGTCCTCATGGGTGGGGGGCCGAACGACGAGCTGGGCGGCCTGTTCTACTCGCCGACGATCCTCGCCGACTGCCCCGAGGGCTCGGAGATCCTCACCGAGGAGGTCTTCGGCCCCGTCCTCACGATCGAGACGTTCGACGGTGACGAGGCCGGCGTCGCGATGGCGAACGACACGCGCTTCGGCCTCGCCGCGACGCTCGTGACGTCGGACCCCGAGCGGGCAGAACGCGTTTCGGCGCAACTGCGCGCGGGCACCGTCTGGGTCAACTGCTTCTTCGTCCGCGACCTCGGCGCGCCGTTCGGTGGCAGCGGCCAGTCCGGTATCGGCCGCGAGGGCGGCATCTGGAGTTTCGACTTCTACTGCGACGTGAAGAACTCCGTCTTCGCGCCGAGCAACTGAACGATCGAGTCGCTGAACAACTGAATGGCCGAGAAATTTGGCGGCACTGCTCGCAGGTGCCCGCCGCACATCCTTTGCGTGCGGGGCACCTGGGTGCACGCGCACGCAGAGGATGGCGGGCCTTGGGCAGGTCAGTGACGAGAAACGACGATGAACGAAGGAGACGGACATGGGTGAAGTGGTAGGCGCCGGTCTGCTGGCGCACGTGCCGACGATCATGCTGCCCGAGGACGTGCGGCGCAGCCTCAACAACGGCGAGGACACGACGCTCGTCGCCGGGCTCCAGCAGTTGCGGCGCGAGGTGTTCGACGTGCTCGACTACGACACCGTCGTCGTACTCGACAGCCACTGGGCGACCACCGTCGAGTTCGTCGTCACGGCGCAGGATCGCCGCTCGGGGCTGTTCACGTCGGAGGAGTTGCCGCGCGGCATGACGCGCCGTCACTACGACTTCCCCGGCGACCCGGAGCTCGCGCACCTCATCGCGAGCAAGGCCGACGAGCACGGCACGTGGATCACCGCGATCGACGACCACTCGCTGCCGATCTTCTACGCGACGACGAACATGTGGGAGTACCTCGGCAAGGGCCTCGACGACAAGAAGTGGATCTCCATCGGCGTGTGCCAAACAGCCGACACGGAGGACAACCTGCGCCTCGGCCGCGCGCTCGGTGACGCCATCCGCGAGAGCGACCGCAAGGTGCTGCTCATCGCCTCCGGCGCGCTCAGCCACACGTTCTGGCCGCTGCGCAAGCTGCGCGACCACGAGGCCGCCGGCAGCGAGCACATCTTCTCGCAGGAGGCGTGCCAGGCCGACCTGCAGCGCATGGAATGGTTCGCGAACGGCGATCACGCGCGCGTCCTCGACACGATGGACGAGTTCTACCGGTACAAGCCCGAAGCACGATTCGGGCACTACCTCATGATGATCGGTGCCCTCGGCGAAGGCGACTGCACCGCCCCGTCGCGTCAGTACGGCGAGTACGAGAACTCCGTCGGTACTGGCCAGGTGCACCTGTGGTTCGACCAGCCCGACGGTGGCTTCCCCGCGCCGCACCGCACCGTCATCGACGACGACGTCTTGCGTCAGAAGGCTGCCTCGGCGGCTGCTGAGGCGGGCCCGCAACACATTCCCGACGTCCCGGCCGCGGGCTGAGGGCGTCGGCTGTCCGCCGACCTTGACCTTGATCCCGATCCACCCCACGAGGAGAACCCGATGACCCTGCGCGAAACCCGCCGCATCCTGCTGGACGGCAACCCCGTCGACGTCGTCGTCGACGGTGACGACCTCGTCGCCGGCGACGGTCGTCGCGTCGCCATCGCCGACGCGACGCACCTGCCGCCCGTGACGCCGAGCAAGATCGTCTGCGTGCACCTCAACTACCGCAGCCGCGTCGACGAGATGATGACGACGCTGCCGAAGGCGCCGACGTACTTCCACAAGCCCGTCTCCGCGCTCAACACGCACGAGGGTGCCGTCGTGCGCCCCGAGGGTTGCAAGTGGCTCAACTACGAGGGCGAGATCGCCATCGTCATCGGTAAGACGTGCCGCAACATCTCGCCCGAGGAGGCCGGCGACTACATCCGCGGCTACACCGTCGCCAACGACTACGGCCTGCACGACTTCCGCGACACCGACTCCGGTTCGATGCTGCGCGTCAAGGGTGCCGACACGCTCTGCCCCGTCGGCCCCGGCGTCATCGAGGGCTGGGATTTCCGCGGCAAGCGCATCCGCACCCTCGTCAACGGTGAGGTGAAGCAGGACGGCACGACCGACGAGATGGAGTGGAACATGCACTACCTCGTCGCCGACATCGCCCGCACCATCACGCTGCAGCCCGGCGACCTGCTGCTGTCCGGCACGCCCGCCATCTCGCGGACGGTGTACCCCGGTGACGTCGTCGAGGTCGAGGTCGAAGGCCTCGGCACGCTGCGCAACCACATCGTGACGGGCCCGACGCCCATCCGCACCGACGTCGGCGCGCAGGTCACCGAGTCGGAGGAAGTCCTCTCCACCGCCCAGGGTGGCGACTGGGAGTTCCGCGGTATCCGAAAGCCGATGCCTCCGCAGCCGTGATGCCCGCACCTTCTGGCGCGTCTTCCGGCGGTGTGGCTTCGCAGGCTCAGCCGCACCGCTCGGTGCGACACGACCGGCGGGGGCGGCGCGGAATGATGTCCCACTCGGTGTTGATACGCACGATGTGGGAGTTGTTCGTGGCGAAATCTCCCCACGTGGTGTCGAAACGCACCACGTGGGAGAACTGTGAGGTGATGACGATGACGACGAAGACAAGGCGGGTGACGGCGTGAGTCGACCCATCATCGCGATGCCGGCGCGGTTCTCCGCGTCCGCGTCAGCTCTGCGCTACGGCGCAGATGTCATGGCGCGCGCGCTCATGGACGCCGTCTGGGCGGCGGGGGGCGAGCCGGTCGTCATCCACCCCGTTGCCCCGATCGCCGAGCCGATGACCGCTGGGGGCGATGATGGCACCGAGCGCGGGGCTCCCGACGCACTCGTCGACCCAACGCGTGGATTCGCCGGTCTTCCAGACACGTTCGTCGACCGGGTCGCCGAACGCGTGGCCTTCGCCGATGGCATCCTCCTGCCCGGTGGTGGCGACATCTCGCCCGTCTGGACAGGCGAAGCGATGCACGACACCCATTACGACGTCGACGTCGAACAGGACGCGTTCGACTTCGCACTCGCGCGCGTCATCGTCGGACGGGCCGTGCCGGCGCTCGCGATCTGTCGTGGCATGCAGTTGCTCAACGTGGCCTTGGGGGGCACGTTGCACTTCGACATGGACGACGAGCTCGGCGTGTCGGCGCACCGTCATCGCGTCGAGGACGTCGAGCTCGACCCGTCGTCTCGCCTCGCGCAGGTGCTCGGCGGGTCGAGCGTCAAGGCCAGCTGCTACCACCACCAGTGCCTACGGGACGTCGCGCCCGGCTGGCGGGTCGTCGCGCGTGCCGATGACGGGACGACGGAAGCCGTCGAACTCGACCCGACGACCGACGCTGTGGCGGCAGGCACCTCGGCGAGCGAGCGCGAGTCAGGCCTTGTGGGCGCGGGGGCCAGCATCGTCGCGGTGCAATGGCACCCGGAGGACACCTTCGACACCGACGGACAGCAGCTGCGATTGTTCAGCGATCTCGTCGAGCGCGCTCGTCACGCCTGAGCGCGACGCACCTTCGACGCCGACGTGCAACAACTGCGGCTGCTCAGCGATCTCGTCGAGCGCGCTCGTCACGCCTGAGCCCACGCACACTGACCCCGGTTCTTCACGCTGTGTTTCCGAGGACGCGAGCCAAGAGCCAGGCGCCGAAGGGGCCGTCGGCGTCTCGCGTTCACCTCGGCCCGGGGGGCAGTTCACCTCGGCACAAGTGCACCCGGGTGCATTTGCGCAGAGTCTGAGTGCGGAGCCACTCACTCGCCTCGGGCGTACTTCAGAGGGGGCGTGCCGGCCGGGCCCTGCTCACGCGGGCCCGCCGGCGGAACGCCAGGCGCCGAGGGGCTGTGCGGGGTAGTCCATGAGTTCCGTCGTCTCGTCGATGATGACGAAGCCGCGTCGCTCGTAGTTTCGCAGCGCCGCCGGGCCGTCGAGGCTGCACGTGTGAACCCAGACGCGTTGCGTCGCCGGCGCCTCATGACGCTCGGCGAGCGTCCAGGCTGCGTCGATGCCATGGGCCAGCAGCGTGCGGCCGAGGCCCCGTCCGATGGCGGTCTCGACGAGTCCGAAGTAGCGAATCTCGACGCTCGCTCGACCACGCGCCTCCGCCGCGCCGACCGGTGTCGGCTGGATCTGCACGTAGCCCGCCGGTTCGCCGCCGACGTACGCGACGTAGGTCTCGGTGCCGGCGACGCCGAGGTCGGCGAGCCACTGCTCGCGCGTCCATCCGAGGCGGTCGGTCCACGTCCACGGCCCGCCGACGACGGCGTAGAGGTAGCGGGCAAACTCGGGGCTCGGGTTCGGCACCAGGTCGATCCGAACGTCCTCAGGACGGCTCGCCATGTCGTCATGCGGGCCGGATGCGACGTCGGGGGCGTCGGCCGTCGGGGTGCTGACGCAGTGGCCACGCGGCGTGGTGTGCGGGCGCTCGGGCATCTCGAGCGTCCACGTGGTGACGGGGCGCAACGGCATGGTTCTCCTCGATCGGGCGGGTTGACTGGTAGGCGTCACATCATCGGCCACGCTGCGCCGGGCGGGCGCCGGGCGGGCCTCGGGTGGACGTCAGACAGACGTGTCGGCGCCGAGGCCTTCGGCCGTCGTCACGACCTTGCGGAGTGCCTTCGTCAGGACGGTGAGTTCGTCGGGCGTCAGGTCGGCGACGAGTTGCTGTTCGCCGGAGTTGAACTGGGGGAACAGCTCCTCCATGAGCGTCATACCGGCGGGCGTCAGTGACAGGTGCGCGAACCGCCTGTCACTCGACGACTGGGTGCGCTTGAGCCATCCCCGGGCTGAGAGGGTCTTGACGACGCCCGACAGCGTCGCCTTGCTGATGCCGGCGCTCTCGGCGACCTCGCGCGTCTCGGGTTCGCCGTAGATCCACACGCTCCACAGCACGACGAAACCCGTCCACGACAGCTCGTGCGGACGCAGGACGGTGTTCGTCATGTGGTTGCGCGATGCGTTCGCCGCGCGGTGGATGCTGCTGACGGCGTGCATGGCGGCGACATCGATCTTCGCGTCGGCCAGCTTGCTCGAGGCCAGGGTCTCGGTCTCGAGCAGCGTGTGATGACTCGGCATCAGCCCACATTATCTTTCGGATCCGAACAGACGTGGATGACGTCCACCGTGCCCCCGGCCGCGCGAGGTTCTCTCACATCAGATCGGAGCGAATGAGGAAGCGTTTGCCCTCGGGCGCCTCGAGGGAGAAGCCTCCGCCGCGTCCGTCGATGGCGTCGACGGTGAGGTGAGTGTGCTTCCACGTCTCGAACTGTTCCCGGCTCATCCAGAACTCCAACTCGGCATCGCCGCCTGCCACGTCCGGGAGCGTGAACGTGCCGAGCAGGACGTCGGCCTGACCCGTGCGGAACTGTCCTGCCGGGTAACACATCGGGGTCGACCCGTCACAGCACCCGCCGGACTGGTGGAACATGAGACGACCGTGCTCGGCCACGAGCTGGTGCAGCAGAGCGACGGCGTCCGGCGTCAGGGCGACCCGGCTGACGGTCTCTCCGGCCACACCGGCTCGTGACTCGAGGTTCATCACTTGTCCTCGCGCTCCGTCGTGTAGTCGATGACGACGCGCCCGTCGATCTTGCCGTGGTGCATCTCGTCGAACACCGCGTTGATGTCGTCGAGGTTCCGCTTGCTGAACGTCGGGTGGATGAGGCCTCGGGCGTAGAAGTCGAGAGCCTCGACCATGTCCTGCCGGGTGCCGGCGATCGATCCGCGGATCGTCAGGCCCTTGAGGACGACGTCGAAGATCGGCGCCGGGAAATCACCCGGAGGAAGACCGTTGAACACGATGGTTCCCCCGCGACGCGCCATGCCGATGGCCTGGCCGAACGCCTTGGGGTGCACCGCCGTGACGAGGACGCCGTGGGCGCCACCGCCTGTGGCGTCGAGGACGGCCTGCGTCGGGTCCTCGACCGCGGCGTTCACCGTGACCTCCGCGCCGTGCTTCTTCGCGAGCTCCAACTTGTCGTCGGCGACGTCCACGGCGACGATCCGCATGCCCATGGCCTTGGCGTACTGGACGGCGATGTGCCCCAGCCCGCCGATGCCGGAGATGACGACCCACTGCCCGGGGCGCACCTCCGTCACCTTCAGACCCTTGTACACGGTGACGCCGGCTCACAGCACGGGAGCGATCTCGTGGGGGTCCGCGCCCTCGGGGATGCGAGCGGCGAACGTGGCGTCGACGAGCATGTACTGCCCGAACGAGCCGTTGACGCTGTACCCGCCGTTGGTCTGCTCCTCGCACAGCGTCTCCCAGCCGTTGCGGCAGTGTTCACACGTGCCGCACGCGGAGGCGAGCCAGGCGTTGCCCACCATGTCGCCGACGGCGAGTTCGGTGACGCCCTCGCCGAGTTTCTCGACGACGCCGACTCCCTCGTGGCCGGGGATGAACGGCGGTTCGGGCTTGACCGGCCAGTCACCGTCCTTGGCGTGCAGGTCGGTGTGGCACACACCCGATGCGATCAGCTTGACGAGCGCTTGACCCGGCCCGGGTTCCGGCACTTCCACATCCTTGACGTTCAGGTCTTCGCCGAAGACGTCCACGACTGCAGCTTGCATGGTGCTCATGACTCTTCCCTTCGTGTGGTTGCGATCTGATCCGTGATGCGGGTCGGCTCAGAAGAAGCCGAGCTTGTTCTCCGAGTAGGAGACGAGGAGGTTCTTCGTCTGCTGGTAGTGGTCGAGCATCATGAGGTGGTTCTCCCGCCCGATGCCGGAGCTCTTGTAGCCGCCGAACGCGGCGTGTGCCGGGTAGTTGTGGTAGTTGTTCACCCACACGCGGCCCGCCTGGATGTCGCGGCCCGCGCGGTAGGCGGTGTTGCCGTTGCGGGACCACACACCGGCGCCGAGGCCGTAGAGGGTGTCGTTCGCGATCTTCAGCGCCTCGTCGTACGTACCGAACTTCGCCACGGACACGACCGGCCCGAAGATCTCCTCCTGGAAGATCCGCATGTTGTTCGTGCCCTCGAAGATGGTCGGCTCGACGTAGAAACCGCCACCCAGATCGCCGTCCAACTCGGCCTGCCGACCACCGGTGAGCACCTTCGCGCCCTCCTTCTGGCCGATGTCGAGGTAGGAAAGGATCTTCTGCAACTGGTCGTTCGAGGCCTGCGCGCCGATCATCGTCGAGTCGTCGAGCGGGTTGCCGGCCTTGATTTTCTTCGTGCGTTCGACGACGTCGGCCATGAACTGCTCGTAGATCGACTCCTGGACGAGCGCGCGCGACGGGCAGGTGCACACCTCGCCCTGGTTGAGGGCGAAGAGGGTGAAGCCCTCCTGCGCCTTGTCGTAGAACGCGTCGTCCGCCTGCGCGATGTCCTCGAAGAAGATGTTGGGGCTCTTGCCGCCGAGTTCGAGGGTCACCGGGATGAGGTTCTCCGAGGCGTACTGCATGATGAGGCGGCCGGTCGTCGTCTCACCCGTGAACGCGATCTTGCGGATGCGCTTGTTCGACGCGAGCGGCGCTCCGGCCTCGACGCCGAACCCGTTGACGACGTTGACGACACCGGCGGGGATGAGGTCCTCGATCAGTTCGATGAGCACCATGATCGACGCGGGCGTCTGCTCGGCGGGCTTGAGGACGACGCAGTTGCCGGCCGCGAGCGCCGGCGCGAGCTTCCACACGGCCATGAGGATGGGGAAGTTCCACGGAATGATCTGCCCGACGACGCCGAGCGGCTCGTGGAAGTGGTAAGCGACGGTGTCCTCGTCGATCTGCGAGAGGCTGCCTTCCTGCGCGCGGATGGCGCCGGCGAAGTAGCGGAAGTGGTCGATCGCGAGGGGGATGTCGGCGTTGAGCGTCTCGCGCACCGGCTTGCCGTTGTCCCACGTCTCCGCGACGGCGATCTTCTCGAGGTTCTCCTCCATCCGGTCGGCGATCCGGTTGAGGATGAGTGCCCGCTCCGCGGGCGAGGTCTTGTTCCACGTCGGTGCCGCCGCCCATGCCGCGTCGAGGGCGGCCTCGATGTCCTCGGCGGTGCCGCGGCCCACCTCGCAGAACGTCTTGCCGGTGACCGGGGTGGGGTTCTCGAAGTACTGCCCCTTCTTCGGCGCGACCCATTCGCCGCCGATGAAGTGCTCGTAGCGCTTCTTGAACTCGACCTTGGAGCCCTCGGTTCCCGGGTTGGCGTAGACCGTCATCGCAGCTTCCTTTCCCTGAGCCCGCGGGATGTGACGCGGGGTTGCGTGATGTGCGTCACGTTACGAAGGGCTGCGTTGCATCAACGTTGCACTGCCCGTGCAACGCGCTCTGCGCGCGTCAGTTCGCCTGGCGCAGACGAGTGTCGAGCTGTTCGAGATGCGTGAGAACGATGGCCCGCTGTGGCGCGCGCGGTGGCAGGACGGTGAGTGCCATGTGCCACGACTCGACGTCATCGGCGGCCTCGGGCAGGTCGAGGTAGCGCAGAAGGGTCTCGGGAGTGGCGTCACTGAGCATCGCTTCGCGTAGCGACCCGGACGTCGAACGCAGCAGGTCGACGACGGGCTCCGCCTCGCTGCGCGTCAGCGAGGCTCCGCGATACAGCTCGAGGGCTTCGTCGTGCTCGCCGCGACGCAGATGCTCCGTGACCTGGACGGCATCAATGAGCAGTGGCCCCGTGAGGCGGTAGGGGCGGCTTTCGAGGTTCGGCGCGCCGGGAATCGTGTCGAGCCGTCGACGAAGCCGCAGCAACTCGCCGCGGATGGTGGCGGGCGGCGTGCCGTCCGGGTAGACGAGGGCCCCGATCTCGTCGGCGCTGAGGCCTTGGGGTTCGAGCGCGAGTGTCGCGAGGAGTTCGGCGTGGCGGTCGGTGAGTGCGTGGGTGGCCGTACCCGTTTCGATGCAGGGGCGGCCGTGGTGGACGAGACGCAGCCGCGCGCTCGTGTGCGGTGGAGGGGCGACCGGCACCCCGGCGAGGCGAAGTTCACGAGCGGCCGCGGCCGCGGTGGCCTGCACGAGTGCGAGGGTGCGCCGGTCTGCCGCAGCGTCACCTCCCGTCACGTCGAGAGCGCCGAGCACCTCGCCGGTGACGGGGTCGACGAGCGGCGCCGCGGAGCAGCTGAACGGGTGGACGTCCGGGCGCGTGTGCTCCTCGCGATGGATCGAGACCGCCTCGCCGCGGGCCACAGCTCGGCCCGGCGCGTTCGTGCCGACCTGCGCCTCCGACCAGTTCGCCCCCGCGGTGAAGCCGATGCTCTCGGCGCGGCTGCGGGCGCGGGAGTCTCCGTCGACGTAGTGCAGGCGTGCCTCGCGGTCCGCGATGGCGATGACGAGACCCTCGTCGCGTGCCGTCGCGCTCAACAGCGAACTGACGAGGGGGATCGCGTCGGCGAGCCGAGCGTGGACGCAGCCGGGGCCGCACCCGCAGGCGCAACCCCGTGGACGGGATTTGTGCCGCATCCCTTCCCCTCTCGTAGTGACCCACCTCACACTACACCCGTCCGGGGTGGGGTGGGTCGGCGGCGTGACGCTGCGTGCCGTGTGTCCACGAACTCATCTGCGACGCAGGCTGCCGCCCTTCGCGTCCGCCTGGCTCACACGAGACGTTCAAGCGTCTCGCCGCCGTTCCAGACGACGCCGATCTGCCGGTAGTAGCCGCCGATGATCTCGTCGACCTCCAGGGCGGCGAGTTCCTCCGTGGGCGATTCGAACAGGCGCAGATCGACGTCACCACGCCACGCCTGCCCGCCCTCGAACTCGGCCGCGCCGGATGAGATGAGCTCGCTGTAGGCGTCACCCGTGGAGCCGCGGGCGATGTCGGGGTAGATGCGGTGGTGGGCCATCGGGTGGCCGTTGACGAAGCCGTTCGTCTCGGACGGTTCGCGCAGCGTCAGCACCGCCTCGGCGAGGCGACGGTCGCCCGCCGCGAGCGTCGCGCCGAACATTCCGCCCTCCGCGATCTGCGGCGCGCCCTGGCTGAAGGGGTGCGGGCGCGTCTGCCACATCGAGCCGAGCTTCTTCGGGTAGCCCTGGTGCAGGCCGCGGCCGATGGCGAAGTCCTTGTCGACCCAGATGTAGACGCAGCGGCTGAACGTGCGGCCCTCGTAGGAGCAGCGCACGACGACGAACGCCTCCTTGTACTGCGCGCGCACCGGGTCGAGCAGCTCCTCGCGCGACGAGCTGCACGACTGCCAGTCGGCCCAGATGAGCGCGACGGCGCCCGGGTCCTCGTCGGCGAGCTTCAGCGGTTCGGGCAGCAGTTCGCGTACGCGCTCGGGGTTCGTGCGGTACTCGACGGTGAGCAGGTCGCCCGAGTAGTACCACGGCGGTGACGGGATGATGCCCGACGTGCCGCCGACGGTGCGCGGGTAGAAGAAACCCTTGAGTTCGGGGGATTCGCTCATGGCAGAGCCCTTTCGGTGTCGGCGCGTGTGCGCGCGGCGAGGGCGTCGAAGTTCCTTCGCCGTAAATCGTTCGTATCCGTACGACACACGCTAGGCTACCCGATCATGAGGGTTTGTGTGGCGTGAGTCACACGGTATGTTCGGACCCGAACGAAACGTGCGCACCCCGACCCGGCAACCGTCGAGGTTCGCTCACAACGGCGTGAGAGGCGACGAGGCATGACGAACTCAGGGAGCAAGTCGAGCGAGCCGGGGGCCGTGGCCGAGGCCATGGCGAAGTGCCGGTCGGAGGGCATCGACGTCATCCGCCTCGGCTACTCCGACATCATCGGCACCGACCGCAGCAAGGACCTGCTCGTGAACCGCTTCGAGCGGACGACGGGTCACGGGGTCGCGTTCTGCCGCAGCGTCTACGGCACGACGCCGATGGGCGACGTCGTCGACATCGAGGGTGGGCTCGCCGCCGGCCTGCCGGACATCGTCGCGCGCCCCGACATCGAGACGCTGACGCGCGTGCCGTGGGAGCCGGGCGTCGCACACGTCATCGCCGACGTCTTCAACCCCGACGGCTCGCCGTCAGCCGAGAGCCCGCGCTACGTGCTGAAGAACGTCATCGAGAAGTTCTCCTCGATCGCCGGCACGCCGATCTGCGGGCCCGAGCTCGAGTTCTACGTGCTGCAGGAGGACGAGAACTCCGATTCCGGCTGGTCGCGCTACGGCGAGATGAGCGGCAACGTCTACGTCAGCGGCCTGCGTGGTGACCCGGAGAACGTGCTGCTGCAGACGCTGCGTCAACTCGGCGAGTACGACATCGAGGTCGTCGCCGCGAACCACGAGTTCTCGAGCGGCCAGTTCGAGATCAACCTGTGGCACTCCGACGCGATGGACGCCTCCGACCGCGCGTTCCGCTTCAAGGCCGCCGTCAAGGAGATGGCGCGGGCGCGCGGCAAGCTCGCGACGTTCATGGCGAAGCCGTTCAACGACGAGGGTGGTTCCGGTTTCCACCTGCACTTCTCGACGCAGGACGCCGACGGCAACCACCTGTTCGACGACCCGAACGGCGAGCACGGCCTGTCGAAGGTCGCGCACCACGCGATCGGCGGCATCCTCAAGCATGCGCCGGCGCTGACGGCGCTCGCGAACCCGACGATCAACTCGTACAAGCGGTTCGGGCCCGACACGCTCGCGCCGTGGCTCATCGACTGGGGCCTCGACAACCGCAGCGCGATGGTGCGCATCCCACCGGAGCGCGGCTCCGCGTCGCGTCTCGAACTGCGCCTCGGCGACGCGTCGGCCAACCCGTACCTGCTGACGGCGGCGACGCTGGCCGCTGCCTACCTCGGCATCCGCGACGAGATCGACTCCGGCGAGCCGCTCGTCGGCTACGGCTACGACCCGGAACGTTCGCCGATGCTGCCGTCGTCGCTGTGCGCCGCACTCGACGCGCTCGAGGCAGACACCGAGATGCGTGAGGTGTTCGGCGAGCAGTTCGTCGCGACGTTCCTCGCCTACAAGCGCAACGAGATCGAGCGCTTCAACAGCTTCATCACCGACTGGGAGTTCCGCGAGTACACCTACCACCTGTGATCGCGCCCGCGACCAGGCGCTTCGCGCACCCTTCCCGATTTTCCTGCTGAACGAGGAGAGACGACATGACCATCATCGACCAGGGCGCAGCTCCCGAGGCCGACGCCGCGTTCGACGTCGCCGACGTCGACTTGTCCAACATCGACCGCTTCCGCGACAACGAGGGATGGGCGCAGTTCGACGCGCTGCGTCACGCCGACCCGGTGCACTGGACGGAGGAGAGCGACGGCAAGGGCTTCTGGGCCGTCACGAAGTACGACGACATCTGGGTCGTCGACAAGGATTCCGAGACGTTCACGTCGGAGCAGTTCGTCAACCTCGAGGACGT
This sequence comes from Dermacoccus sp. SAI-028, assembly GCF_004346775.1. Classification (NCBI taxonomy): domain Bacteria; kingdom Bacillati; phylum Actinomycetota; class Actinomycetes; order Micrococcales; family Dermacoccaceae; genus Dermacoccus; species Dermacoccus sp. SAI-028. Next base: position 238,432 of record NZ_SMFS01000001.1, read on the forward strand.
CGACGACGACCTCATGGATTTCCGCCGCTCCATCCTCGAGACGGACGGCGCCCGTCACGCCGCGCTGCGCAAGCTCATCCAGCGCGAGTTCTCGCCGCGCAACCTGCTGAAGAACTACGAGGCGTTCCTGCGCGAGCTGACGAAGAACACCGTCGACGAGGCGAAGAAGGCGTCGCCGAACGGCGAGTTCGACTTCGTCGAGAAGATCTCCGCGGACTTCCCGATCCAGGTGCTCGCGCGTCTGCTCGACGTGCCGCGTGAGCACACGGGCCAGCTCATCCAGTGGGGCAACGAGATGGTCGCGAACACCGACCCCGATTACACCGAGCACCTGCTCGACTCGCCTGAGTCGGAGAAGTACCGTCACTTGCCGTTCCGTTCGCCGACGGTTCAGGACGTGTGGGACTACGGCCGCGACCTGCGCGACAAGCGCGTCGGTGGCGACGGCAAGGACCTCGTCTCGATCCTCGCGAACAAGATGCCCGAGGACGGGGTTCCGCTCACCGACCAGGACTTCAACAACTACTTCTCGCTGCTCGTCATCGCCGGCAACGAGACGACGCGTCACGCGATCAGCCAGATCATGCTCGGCCTCATCGCGCAGCCCGATCAGTTCGAGGCGATGAAGGACGATGCGTCGCTCATCGAGTCGGGCCTCGAGGAGCTGCTGCGCTGGGCGTCGCCCGTCTACCACTTCCGTCGGACGGCGACGAGGGATGTCGAGCTCGGCGGCAAGCAGATCAAGGCCGGCGACAAGGTCGTCATGTGGTTCGCGTCCGGCAACCGTGACGAGGACGTCTTCCCCGAGCCGTACAAGATCGACGTGACGCGCAAGAACGTCGATCACATGACGTTCGGCAAGGGCTCACCGCACCTGTGTCTCGGCAACAACCTCGCGCGCCTCGAGATCCGTCTGCTGCTCGAGGAGCTGCTGCCGCGCATCGACTCGATCGAGCTTGCCGGCGACGTCAAGCGCGTGCGCTCGAACTTCGTCAACGGGGTGAAGAAGCTCCCGGTTCGTGTTCAGTGGGCCAACTGACGCGGCGAATGACGCACGGTGGCGGGTAACTCACGGATTGGCGCGGAACTTCGCGCCTACCCGTGAGTTACCCGCCTCGCTGCGTGGGCAGCGGCGAACGCGAAGTCGACGTGGTCGGTCGGTTCGCGCGGCCGCCCAAAGCGTCAGTCCTCGACGATGACGAGCAGGCCCTTGTCGGCGATGACGGCGTCGAGGCTGACGCCTGTGAGGTCGCCGACTGCCTTCTTGAGCGTCTTCTCGGGATCACCGTCAATGACGGACGTCGGCTCTCCCTCGACGGGCTCGCCGTCCTCGGCGGTGATCTGCGCGTCGTCGAGCGACAGCATGCGGCTCGACTCGCCGGCGTCGATGATGAGCAGCCACGTCTTCGAGCCGCCCGCGAAGACGGCGGTGACGGCTTCGTCGGCGATGTCCGGGATGAGGTCGGGCTGCAGCATCAGCTCGTAGCCGACGAGGACGACGGCGTCGCGCTCGTCGTTCGTGCGCGCCGTGAAGGCGCCGACGTAACCGGCCGGCAGGGCGTTCGAGATGGCTTCCTCACCCGTGACGTAGTCGGTCGTCGCGTCGAGGATGCCGCTGGGAAGCTCGTCGATCGTCATGCCGGGAAGGACGGCGAACGCCGTGTTCATAGCCATGCCCCCAGCCTACGGGGCGTGCGATAGAACGACATGACCCGGCGCGGGGTGATTCACCCTCCGCCCGAATCTTCGACCCGCTCGCATACGGCGTCTTGCCGTGGTGCCGGCACGCAGCGCGGGTGTCCCGCGCCGGGGTGCCATCGCGGGGTGCGCTGCGCGGCCTCAGGCCATGGCGCCGCGTGAGGAAATCGGTCGAACGGTGGCCACGAACCGCCCTACGATCGGGTATGGACACCAGCCCAGACCCTCTGCAGCGCCTGAGCAAGCACCTCGCGGCGCGCCGGCGTGACGACATCGAGGGGCGCCCGGTCGTCATCCTCGCCCCCGTCCTGGCAAGCGCGACCCGTCACGTCGTGCAGGCCCGCGAGAACGGTGCCGCGCGCATCCTCGTGATCACGTGGGGCGACGGCACCGGCCCGCTGCCCGAGCCAGATCGGATCACGGTTCACCGCTTGGCGATGAGCCCGGTGCGTGACGTGGTCGATGAGGTACGCGCCTGGCAGCACCTTCTGCGGGAGTCGGACGACGGGGTGGGCGCGGTGCTCGACGCGTTCGACCCCGAGGCGAGGGCTGTCGTCATCGTCGCGCTCGCTCTCGGCGCTGATTCGTTCTACGAGCGACGCACCTACGGCGCGCGCAGCGAGACGCAGGAGCGGTTGGAAGACAAGACGCTCAGCCGCGAGCTGTGGGAGGCGGCAGGCGTCCCGCATGCGCCCGAAGAGGTCGTCCCAGCACGCCTCGACGAGGTGCGAGGGGCCGCCGCGCGTCTCGATCGCGGTGTCGGAACGGTCTGGTCGGCCGACGCGAGCGAGGGTCTCAACGGTGGCGCGGTGCTGGTGCGGCACGTCACGGACGACGGCGCGGCCGCATACGAAGCGCTCGCGCCCCATGCCGAGCGGCTGCGTCTCATGCCCTACCTCGAAGGTGTGCCCTGCTCCATCCACGGTCAGGTCGCTGACGACGGCGTCGCCGTCCTCCGGCCGGTGGAACTCGTGATGCTGCAGCCCCACGGCAGCGATCGCTTTCGTCAGGCGGGCATCTCTTCGTGGTGGGATCCGGCGCCGGCTGATCGCGATCAGATGCGCGCCACCGCCCGCGCTGTCGGCGAAGTGCTCGCGCGGCGCCATCACTACCGCGGCTCCTTCGGCATCGACGGCATCCTCACCGCTGAGGGTTTCATCCCCCATGAGCTCAATCCGCGTCACAGCGGCGGCATCTCAACGCTCGGCAAGGGCCTCGAGCGGTTCTCGTTGCTCGACACGCACCAGCACTTGCTCATCCACGGCACGCTGCCTCTGGCGATGACGCAGTTCGAAGACCTCGTTGTCGAGGCGTGCGACGCGGCGCGAATCGGCTCTGCCTACCTGGCGACGGAGGCCGTGCAGGCCGCAAAGACGACCACCGTTCATGTCTGCGGTCACCCGGGGCCCGACGCGCTCGTCACCGATGACGTGCGTGGCGCGCTCCAGGTCGTCGACGACGAGGCCGGGGCGACGGGGCAGCTCGAGATCGGGCCGGCGTCGATGGGTGCGCTCGTGCGTTTCACTCCCCTCGCCATCGAGCCGGGTGAACGACTGGCACCCTGGGCGCTCGCGGCCTATGAACTGGCTGACCGCCTGTGGGGCACCGGATATGGCGACCTCGTCGCTCAACCGCAGGTGCGCTGACAGAAAGGCACTGTTCGTCCCGGCGGCGCGTACCTCGGAGCGCACGGTCTCGAGGCGTCGGCCCGGGTGTTCGCGGCGGCTATCCAGGACGCAGGTGAGTCACGAAGTGCAGGGTGAGTCGCTTCCACATGACTCACCGTGCACTTCGTGACTCACCTGGCCGTACGCGCGTGTGACGGGCCCGGCGATGCGTCAGATGCCCGGCTCGGCGACCTCTTCGTCGGGCAGGGGAGCGTCGCGTTCGGCCGTGGCGGCCTGTCGGGCGAGGGCCTCGGCAGCCGCGTGGATCTGGTCGATGACGGGTTCGGTCTCGGGCTTCATCGTCACGCTGCGCAGAATGCGCGCGCCGACGAGGGGTTCGCCCTCCTGCGCCGACCCGGCGCTGCGCTCATCGATGACGTGCCCGCGCGCGGCCATGTCGTCGGCGTCCACCTGATACGTCGCGACGAACAGCGACTCGTCGCGCGGGGCATTCATGCCGGCGGTGAGGATCGCGCCGGAGCGACGGTCGATGTCGGTGAGCGAGTCGCCGATCGGGAAGTAGCTGACGATGTCGAGGTCCGGCTCCTGGTACAGCTCGAACACGTCGGACGCGCGCAACTTCTCGGCCCACGCAAGCGCAGCGCGACGCCCCGGCGCGACGACCTCACCCATGCCCTCACGCGTCAACGGCAGCAGCTGCAGCGTCATCCACAACGCGGCCGCCGACGCACCGGAGCGCGAGCACTCGAGCGAGATCTCGCCCATGTGGATGTCGTCGCCCGTCGTGAAGTACGTGTACGGCGAGGTGTGGTCGTAGAAGTTCGCGACGTTCGGATCCCTGAAGATCACCGCGCCGCAGCCGTACGGCTGAAGGCCGTGCTTGTGCGGGTCGATGACTACGGAGTCGGCCTCGTCGATCGCGCGGAACGCCGCCGCCACCTCGGGCGCGAGCAGGGAGTCGTCGTCGGCGAGGAGACGGAAGAACCCACCGTACGCGGCGTCGACGTGGACGCGGACGCCGTACTTGCGGCACAGCGGAATCGCCTTGTCGATCGGATCGACGGCCCCCAAGCCCGTCGTCCCGGCCGTCATGACGACGGTGCCGATGCCGCCGCCCTTGAGGAACCACTCGAGCGCGTCAAGATCCATGCGTCCGCGGCTGTCGGTCGGGATCGACACCGACGGCACGTTGAGCAGGTGGCTCATGCGCCCATGCGTGTAGTGCGCGTCAGCGCTGTGCGCGATCGCCTTGCGCGGATGCGTCTCACGCGCGACGAACAGCGCCTCCAGGTTCGCGACGGTGCCCGACGTCGTCAGGTGGCCGAGGTGGCAGAGTCGGTTCCCGTCACCACATTCCTCTGGCTCGTCTCGGCTGCTCGCTCCGGGCCGCGCTTCGCTCGTGTCCTCACTCGCAGTTCGACGAGCGGTGCACCCGAACATGCGCGCAATCTCATCGACCGCCTCGACCTCCATGCGCGTCGTCGCGGCGCCGGCGTCGAGGTCGTGGTTGTTGGGGTTGATGAGCATCGTCGTGAGATACCCGACGACGGCCGCCGGGTGCGGCGGCTTCAACATCTGGCCGACGTAGCGAGGGTGGAAGAACGGGTAGTTGACGCTCAGACGCGACGTCAGTTCGTCGAATGCCGCCTTGAACTGCGCGTGGTCGACGGTCTGCGCCGGATGCGGGGTGGAAGGGCCGTACTCGTTCATCCACTCCGTGATGAATCGCGTTGCCTCGCCGAGGTATTCGGTCAGCTGCGGCATCGCGTCGGCCGACAGCCCGGGCACGCCAGCAGCAGCTGTGGCGCCGTCAGGCGGGGTGATCGTCATGGTCGTCTCCGATGCTCGCGCGTGATGTCAGGCAGTGGTGCCCTGCACATTCTGTGACGTGGGCCACGTGAAATAGACGAGATGGGGCTAGGCTCCTCGATACCTGTTCTCACTCTCTGCCATGCCTTCTGGGCATGGCCTCATCGGAAGGTCGCCCGTCGTGGAGTTGCGAGTGCTGCGCTACTTCGTCGCGGTCGCCGACGCCGGATCGGTGACGGCGGGGTCCGCGGCGTCGCACGTCAGCCAGCCTGCGGTTTCGCGGCAGTTGCGGGCGCTCGAGCGCGAGCTGGGGGTCGAGTTGCTCGTCCGTTCCGAGGGTGGGGTGCGGCTGACAGCGGCCGGGGCCGAACTGCTCGTGCTGGCCCGCGGCCTGCTCGAACGGGAGGCGACGCTCAAGCGCACCGCGGCATTTCTCGCGTCCGGGAGGCTCACGTCGTTGACGATCGCCGCGCCGAGCACGACGCTCAGCGACGTCATCGCACCGTTCCTCGCGGCGGGCCCGGCGCGGGGTGCGTTGGCGCCGGAGGTCAACGTCGTCAGCCGTTCGACGAGTGAGGTCTTCGCGGCGCTCGGGGAGGGCGCGGACATCGTCGTCGCACCGGCCGCTCCGCCGCCGGAGGTGGCGTCGATGCTGATCGCCGAGTTGCCGGTGCGGGCGTACGTCGGCGCCCGCGGCGTGCTCGACGGTGAGGGCGCCGAACGTGACCGCTCGGTGAGTCTCGAGGCGCTCGCACGTGTCGACCCGCTCGTCATGCTGCCGGGCCGACACCCCGTCAGCCAGGTGTTGACGCGCGCGTTCGCCGAGGCGGGCCTCACGCCACAGCACGTGCAGGAGGTCGACTCGCCGGAAGCCGCCCAGGCGCTCGCGGCCTCGGGGCGCGGCGTCGCGGTGCTGACGAACGACACCCGGTTCGGACTCATCCCGCGCCGCGTGAGTGACGCCGACGGTTCGGTGCTGACGATGCCGCTGCACGCCGCGTGGACGCCGACGCATCACGCCGTCGACGAGATCGCCGCCCTCGCCGCCGAGCTGCGTGACTTCTGTGCGCGGCTCTACCGCGACGACCTCACGTCCTGAAAGGCGCGTCCGCCTATCGGGCGTGAACATCGCCCGAGAACGCGTCGACCGTGATGCGGATCCGGGCAACGTTGACGCCCGCGTCAGTCGAGGCTGTCGAAATGCTCCGCGCTCCAGCCGACAAGGGGGTCGAGGTCGTCTCCTACGTCGGTCTCTTCGAGAACTCGGGCGTCAGCCGGCGCCATGTGGCGCCGAACCTCGCGTTCGAATAGGTCAGCGCTCATCAGCTCGCGGCGACCTGCTCCAGGAACCCGTCGACGAGGACGCCGGCGCGGCGGCGGCCTTCGTCATCCCATTCCTTCGCGGCAGCGATCTCGGCGTCGGCGTCGCGCCCGAGGGAGGCGAGCATCTCGCGTCCGCCGTTGTCGCACCAGCCCGTCAGCATCTCGCTGGAGAGTTCGGGATGGAACTGCACGGCGAGGTTCTCGCGCAGCACGAAACCCTGCGACGCCATGTCGTTGCGCGCGAATTCGACGGCGTCCGGCGGCACCTGCCAGCGGTCGTAGTGCCAGGCGAACCACTTGCCACCGGGCACCATGTCCTCGCGTTCGCTGCTCACCTCGACGAACCCGATCTCCGGTTCGGGCGCGCGCCCGACCGAGCCGCCGTGCGTGCGCGCCAGAAGCTGCCCGCCGAAGCAGATGCCGAGGACGGGGACGCCCGCGGTGTCCGCGTCGCGCAGCAGCTGCATCTCGGGCGCCAACCATGAGCCGATCATCTCGTCGTCCCACGCCGACCAGTACGAGCCCATGACGACGAGCGCGTCGAACTCGCGCACGTCGGGAAACTCGACGTCGACGCCCGGGTTCTCGAAATCCTTCTCCGGCACGACCTGGAAGAGCGTCTCCTCGTAACCGCACTCGCGAAAGCGATCCGCGACGGCGCCGGGGGGCGAACAGTGGTCGTGCTGGACGATGAGGACACGCTTGGTCATGACGAACTCCTGGCGGACGGCCCGCACGACGATCGAGGCGTCAGGCGGGGGCGATGGGGCGGCGTGCTCCCACGCTAGGCCAGATCGTTCGCCCCCGAAAGACTTTGCGCCGATGGAATGTTGCCTGGGTCACGCGCCCGTCACGAACATGCGTAGACTGACAACTCGTTCGCACCCGAACAACATCGCGTCCTGCCTCGCCTCCCTGCGTGCAGATGCACCCGGGTGCACGTGCACGCAAGGGGGGCGAGACGGCGCGCTGTGCCCAGTGAAGGAGACAGGCATGGTTTCGGAATCGACTCAGCCCGAGGCGAAGACGCTTCTCGTCGTCGACGGGATCGACGACGCCGCCGACGGCGTCCGCCTCCTGACGCTGCGCGCCGCCGACGGCGCAGACCTGCCCGAGTGGGCCCCCGGAGCGCACCTCGACCTCGTCCTCGGCGGCGTGAGCGACGCCGAGTTGAAGGACGCCGAGCAGGGCGACCTGCCCGAGCACGACCCGTTCGACGAACTCATCCGTCAGTACTCGCTGTGCGGCGACCCGGCCGACCGCAGCCGCTTCCAGGTCGCCGTCCTGCGCGAGAGCGAATCGCGAGGCGGTTCCTCCTACATCCACGAAACGCTGAAGGTCGGCGACGAACTCGTCAGCTACGGCCCACGCAACCACTTCGAACTGCGCAAGGCGCCGACGTACGTCTTCGTCGCGGGCGGCATCGGCATCACCCCGATCCTGACGATGGTGCGCGCCGCGCAGGCGCAGGGCAAGAACTGGCACCTGTACTACCTCGGGCGCAGCGGGGCGACGATGGCCTTCCGCGACGAACTCGCCTCCTTCGGCGACAGGGTGACGTTCTGGCCCAAGGCCGACAAGGGTGCCTTCGACCTCGCTGCCACCCTCGCCGACGCCGACGCTGCGGGCCCCGCGCTCGTCTACTCGTGCGGGCCGGAGCGTCTGCTCGCGGCGATCGAGGACGGGTGCAGGAGCCGCGCCAACCTCGTCGCGCACGTCGAACGCTTCAGCCCCAAGGAGATCGACGACTCGGGCAACACCGAGTTCGACGTCATCCTCGAAGAATCCGACATGCGCCTCACCGTGCCCGCCGACAGGTCGATCTTCGAGGTCGTGCGCGAGGCCGGTGTCAGCGTCCTCGGCTCCTGCCTCGAAGGCATCTGCGGCACCTGCGAGACGGGCGTCATCGCCGGCGAGATCGACCACCGCGACTCCGTGCTCGAGGACGACGAGCGTGAGGAGGGCGACATCATGATGATCTGCGTGAGCCGCTGCAAGGGCAAGGAACTGACGCTCGAGCTCTGACGCTCGATTGTCGATGCTCAGGACCTGACGCGCGGGCCCCTCCTTCTGCGTGCAAGTGCACCTGGGTGCACTTGCACGCAGAAAGAGGAGGGGCTCTGGGAAGTCGCGCGGCTCACAGACCCCCGCTGCGCCTTACTGTCCGGTAACATCAGTCGTTTGGTCAGCGTTTCGCCGAACGTACTCGGCGGTTCTAGAGTTGTTGCATGGCTTTCACGCAGAACACCAACGTGCGTCCGCGCATCCTCGTCGTCGGCGGCGGGTACCTGGGTTTCATCACCACCAAGAAGCTGCTCGCCTCCCTCAAGGACGGCGAAGGTTCGGTGACGGTCGTCGACCCGAACCCCTACATGACGTACCAGCCCTTCCTGCCGGAGGTCGCCGCCGGTTCGATCGAGGCGCGTCACGCGCTCGTGCCGCTGCGCCGTCACCTCAAGGGTGCGGAGATCATCACCGGCAAGGTGACGTCGATCGACCACGCGAACCGCACGGTCAACGTCGACCCCGAGCTCGGTGACGACTTCACGCTCGAGTACGACCACATCGTCATGGCCGCCGGCTCCGTGCCGCGCGCGCTGCCGATCCCCGGCCTCGCCGAGGAGGGCATCGGTTTCAAGACGATCGAGGAAGCCGTCACGCTGCGTGACCACGTCCTCGCGCGCCTCGACGAGGCCGCCGTCCTCACCGATCCCGAGGAGCGCAAGCGTGCGCTGACGTTCGTCTTCGTCGGCGGCGGGTTCGCCGGCATCGAGGCGATCGCCGAGATCCAGGACATGGTGAAGGACGCCATCAAGTACTACACGCGTCTGTCGCCCGAAGACCCGCGCTTCGTGCTCGTCGAGGCCATGAGCCGCGTCATGCCGGAGGTCAGCGAGGAGCAGGCGAAGTGGGTCGTCGCCTCCCTGCGCGAGCGCGGCGTCGACGTCTACCTCGACACGCAGCTCAAGAGCTGCGAGAACAAGCACATCGTCTTGTCGACTGGCGAGGAGTTCGACGCCGACACGATCGTGTGGAACGCGGGCGTCAAGGCCAATCCCGTCCTCGTCGACTCCGACCTGCCGATCGACGACCGCGGCCGTCTCATGGTCGGCACCGACCTGCGTGTGCGTGACGACGAGGGCAACGTCGTCGAGGGCGCCTGGGGTGCCGGCGACAACGCCGCCGTCCCCGATGTCACGGGCATGGGCCCCGGCGGGTTCTGCGTGCCGAACGCCCAGCACGCGCTGCGTCACGCGCCCGTCCTCGCCGCGAACATCCTGACGACGATTCGCGGCGGCGGCGAGATGAAGCAGTACAAGCACAAGACGATCGGCTCCGTCGCCGGGCTCGGCGTCGGCAAGGGCGTCGCCCAGGTCGGCAAGTACGGCCTGCGCGGCCTGCCGGCGTGGATGATGCACCGCGGCTACCACGCGTACGCGATGCCGACACTCGAGCGCAAGGCACGCATCCTCGGCAACTGGGCCGTCGGCATGATGTTCGGCCGCGACGCCACCGCCCTCATGGACCTCGAGACGCCGCGCCACGCGTTCGTCGACGCCGCCAACTCGAAGCCGGCGCCGAAGAAGGAGCCGAAGCACGTCGAGGCCGCCAAGTGAGCTGACGCCCGACGTCGCCATCAGCGCGCGTGGTTCTGCGGTTCTGCCCGCGGAGCACGCGCGCTGTCGTGTGTGATGGGTGGCGCCCCGCCAGCTGGGTGAGGCTGACGGGCGGGCCCGGCCGCAACGGCCGTGTCTGAGTGGCCTGACGTGGAGGGCGCCGGGGCGATGGGTTCCGGCGTCAGGAGCGTCGAGAACGATGAAGGCGCCGCACCCTCGCTGGGGTGCGGCGCCTTCGTCATGGGCGGCGCGATCCGGTCGGTGACGCAGACCGTCGTCGCGGTGAGATCAGTTGCGGTAGTGGCGCCCGTCGGTGGCGCGCTCGTCGACGACACCGTCGACACGGTTGCCGATGACGTCGCCCTCGCCCGCGCGACGACCCTCGGCTGCGCGGTCGGTGCCGACACGCTCCGTGCTGATGTGCTCGGTGGTGCGGTGGTCCTCGGGGTAGCGCTCGACGTCGCGCTGCGCGACGCGCTGGCGGGCCTCGGCGGTCTCGCGCAGATCGTGCTCCTTGTCGCGCTCGGCGGCGAGGCGCTCACGCTCGCGCTCGGCCTCGAGGCGCTGCTTCTCGCTGAGCTGGTGCTCCTTCTTGAGCTCCTTCGTCTCCTTGTGCTGGCGGTACTTGCGCTTCGTGCCGGCGGCGATCAGGCGCGTCGCGGCCCACACGAGCAGCAGCGTCAGGGCGCCGAGGAGGAACACGGTGAGCGGCGTGAGGTTGGCGTCGATGCCGAAACCGTGGAAGTGGACGTCGTTGTTGTTCTCTCCGTTGAGCCCGAAGAGGACCCACAGGACGAGGGCTGCTGCGGCGATGAGCAGCAGGACGGCGAGAGCGAACATGGCAACTCCTTGTGCAGATCTGGCCGATCCGGGCGAGCGTCGCTCCGGATGGTGGGGGCGACGGCGCCGCCCAGCTTGCTGCTCACAGTAGGCGGTTGACGCAGACGGGTACAGCCCCCGCGGGGTGAGGGGGCGTAAGAATAGACCTCGAACGCCCCGTCATGGCTGGAGAGTGTCATGAGGTTGCTCGGGCGCTGCGTGAACCATCTCACACGATGGTCGAGTCTGAGAGCGGCGTGGGCTCGAGGGGTGATGACCAACCGCGGTGTCGGGGTCGTGACCCCAGCGTCGCGCGGTGGAAGGGGGCTGGAGGCGGTCGCTCGTCGCCCCGACGAGCCGTGTCGTCGTCATGAGGAGTGATGGGGTGGCAGGAGCTCTGCCTGGGTGGTGAGGAGTTGTGGCTGTGGCGTCCAAACGCGGCGCATCCGGCTGCTGCGGGCACGGCTTCTAGGATGGCGTGGTGACGACGCCTGCCCATCCCAGTTTTCTCCAGGAGTTCTTCCGCTTCGGCCCGCACGCGGGTGCTCACCGGGTGGCGGCGCGGGCCGGCGTTTCGGTCTTCGTCCCGCTCACTCTGCTGACGGTGACCGGGCACCTCGACTGGTCGGCGTTCGCGGCCTTCGGGGCATTCACGTCCCTCTACGGACGCGCCGCGCCGCATGCGGAACGCACGGCGTTGCAGGTGACGATCGCCGGCGTCCTCGTCATGGCGGTGACGCTCGGATGCGCCGTCGGGCTACTGCCGCATCACCAGTGGTGGCTCATCGCCGCCGGTGCGCTCGTCGCCGCGGCGGCGTCGTTGTTGTCGGACGCCTTCCGCTGGCACCCGCCGGGGCCGTTGTTCGTCGTGTTCGCGTTCACCGTCTGCGCGACGCTGCCCGCGGCGGCGTCGAACGTCGCCGTCGGCTTTTTCGTCTCCGCGGCGTCGGCTGCGTTCTCGGTGCTCATCGGACGTGTCGGCCTGTTGCGCGAGACGGGGGAACGTCGTTGGATTCCGTTGCCGCGGGCCAGGATCCGTGAGGCGTGGCAGGCTGAGGGGACGCGCGTGCACCTCGCCCGGTTCGTCATCGCGGTGGGCGCGGCGGGCGTCGTCGGCAAGCTGATCGGGACGCAGTACGGCGGCTCGCATCCCTATTGGGCGATGGTTGCCGCCGTCGCGGGATTGTCCGGCGCGACGCACCGGGCGCGCATGATCCGCGGTGGTCAACGGTTCGTCGGCACGCTGTTCGGCGTGCTCGCGGCGGCCGCCATCCTGCCGTGGCACCCCCAGGGTTTCGCGGCGGTGCTCGTCATCGCGGCGCTGCAGGTGAGCGCCGAACTGCTCGTGGGCCGCAACTACGCGCTCGCGCTGCTGTGCATCACGCCGCTCGCGCTGATGATGGGGCAGATCGTGCACGAGGTGCGCGTCGGGCCGCTACTCGTCGACCGCGCGGTCGAGACGCTCATCGGCTGCGGCGTCGCCCTCGTCGTCCTGCTGGTCGTGCGCGACCCCGCGCACTGACGGTGCCTGGGGCGGGCGGAGCCGAATGTGGACGAAGATCGCAGATGGGTGAGGTGCATCGCCGTCAGAAGGGGCGATAGGGCGGTTTGGGGCGTTTCGCCGGCTTCGACAGTTCTCGGGCGTTGTCGGGGATGCGGACGTGGCTGATGTCGCCGAAGTAGCGTTCGCGCTGCTGCCGTTCGATGCGGGTGTTGATGATGAGCAGGAACGCGACGATCGCGACCATGAGCACACCGGAGACGATCATGAGCAACACTGCGGCCAGCATGTGCTTTCCTCCCTCGTCCCGTCGCTCCTCCCAGGGTAGTCGCGCCGGCCCTGATGCGGCGAGGCATGCGCCCCTCCCGTCGAGAGCGCTCGTTGCTGAAGACAGTGAGGAGCGGACGTGGCTCGTCGAAGTGCGGGAACGGGGCGAGCGGGCAGGGACGAAGGGCCCGGACGCGTCTTGCCCCATCGGAGGCTTCGACGCGGCAAGCTGGTGATGTCGAGAACGGCACGAGGACACGCCCGCCCGAAGGAGACCACCATGCCCGACTTCCAGGCCGACCACGACGTCATCAACGCCCTCGCCGAGGACGAGTGCTGGGCGTTCCTGGCGCAGCACGCGTTCGGGCGACTGGCATACACGCTCGTCGGTGAGGCGCAGATCGTCCCGATCAACTACGTCAGCGACGCGGGAGCGATCTTCTTCCGCACGGCCGAGGGCAGCAAACTGCTCGGGGTGACGATGAACTCCGACGTCGCGTTCGAGGTCGACGACCTCAACGGCAGTGGACGGTTCGGCGACGGCGAGGCGTCGAGCGTCATCGTCCGAGGACGCGCTGAGGTGCTCGAGGGCGCCGAAAAGGCTCGTGCGGAACAGTTGCCGCTGCGCCCCTGGGTGCCGACGGAGAAACACACGATCGTCCGCATCACCGTGAACGAGATCACCGGCCGACGTTTCCAGCTCTCCAAGCCCTGGCGCCACATGCAACCCTGACCCCCTGCGATTTCCGTCCACGGCCAGCGGGCGTCGACCGCGAACGGTTCTGTGTCGGTGTCTATCGTTCAGGTCGGTGTCTACCGTTCAGACGGGCGTCCGAGCGTCGTCACGCGACGGCCGCGGCGCACGAGCATACCGCCGGGAAACCGTTCGACGGCGACGCGGGACGTGCGCCGCACCGGCGCCGTCGGCCTGCCGGACGTGTCGGTCGGAAACGTCCAGAACAGGCGTGCCTCGGCGAGTTCGAGGTCGGCGGCGAGGGGGAGCTCGCCGCGTCGGCGCAACCATTGCGCGAACGCGTGACCGTCAGCGCGCGAGCCACGCGTCGGACGCTCGCGAGCGAACTCGGCGAACAACGGGTGCAATCGCGCGCCGAGTGACGCGATGAGGATCGGCCACACGAACTGCAGCTCGTTCGCTCGCTTGCGCAGCAGCGCTCGCCGCGCGACGTCGAGGTGACGGGCGTCGAAGCCTGCCGGGACGCACGCCAACCCCGTCAACGCTGCCACGATCTGCGCCTGGCGTGCGGCGAGATCAGCGTGTTCATCCGACGCAGAATCCATGGGGGACGCGGCCTCCGTCCTGCCGTCGAACTCGTGGGGGCGGCCCCCCTCGTCGGCCAATTCGGGCGCGGACGTCGAACTGTCGCTGTGCCCGGCCGGCGACGATGCGCGGTGGATCGTCATTGCGCGGCCGTGACGCGCGGCATGCCGGCGGCGTCGGCGATGGCGTCGAGCTCCGTGAGCAACTCCTCGGCGGGCGGGTAGTCGCCGTCGCGTTCGAGCATCGCGGCCGGGAATGTCGTGCGTCTCGAGAGCTCCGAGATGAGGTGCAGCACTTCGGGGTTCACCGCGGCCGCATGCGTGTCGTGGTAGATCCCGTCGTTCTCGACCCCACCCGCGACGTGCATGTACGCGAGCCGTTCGAGGGGCATCGCGAGGGGCGTCTCGAGCGGATTGCCCCCGTGATTGCGGGCGTTGGCGTAGACGTTCGCGATGTCGAGCAGCAGCAGCGCGTCGGTGCGTTCGATGATCTCGGTGACGAACTGTGCCTCGCTCATCTCGTCCTCGGGGTAGGTGAAGAGCGCCGCGACGCATTCGAGCGCGAGCGGGACGTCGAGCTCGGCCTGGACGCTGCGGACGTTTCGCACCATCACGTCGACGGCGGCGCGCGTGCGCGGCAGCGGCGTCAGGTGGCCGACCTCGAAACCACCCGCCCGCACGAACGAGATGTGCTCACTGACGAGCGGCGCGCCCGTGATGGCGGCCGTCCCGACGAAGTGCGCGACGCGATCGACGTCGAGGCCCTCGGCGTCACCGAGCCCGAGCTTCACCCCGTGCGGGACGACGGTGACGCCGCGCTCGCGCAGCTGCCTCAGGGCTGGCGGCATGCCGTGCATGACGGATTCGGCGACCACTTCGACCCACGTCAACCCAGGTTGGGCGGCGAGGACGTCCGCGATCTCGGGGCGCCATCCGATGCCGACGCCCGCAGGCATCGACGTGGCCGGTGCGGGCCGTGTTGCGTCGGACGTCGTGATGCTCATGTCTCGCATGATGCCGCACCGACAGGTGTGGCGTGACGTCACCTGCTCGACTCTCGTGCATCTGCTCGAGGTATATGACGCACATTCCTCGGACAGATGTGTCTTTCTCGCGCAGCTGTGGCTCCGGCCCGCCGTACTCGCGACGATTCGTGGTCACCTCCCCTCCGCCAGGACCGGCGAAACACCCGCGAAACATCACCTCGCTAACCTCCTGCCATGCATCTGACGCCCGCCGACACCGAGAAGCTGCTCTTGTCCGTCGCGGGAATGGTGGCGCGTGATCGACTCGAGCGCGGCGTGCTGCTCAATCACCCCGAGTCCGTCGCGCTGCTGTCGACGTGGGTCATCGAACGTGCCCGCGAGGGTCGCAGTGTCGAAGAGTTGATGAGCGCCGGACGCGAGGTGTTGACACGTGAGCAGGTGATGCCGGGCGTCGCCGAGATGATCCCCGACATTCAGGTCGAGGCCACCTTTTCCGATGGCCGCAAGCTCGTCACCCTCCATCACCCGATCGCCTGAAGGAACGAGCCATGACAGCGAACTCAGGCCGTCGGCCGCAGGACGCAGCCGACGACCCAGCAACCCCCGGGGCCACGAGCGCTCCTGGCGCCATCCGCGTCGCCCCGGGGCACATCTCGCTCAACACCGATCGTTCAGTGAACGAACGGCTGCGCGTCGTCGTCGAGAACACGGGCGACCGGCCGATACAGATCGGCTCGCACCTGCATCTGCCCGATGCCAACGCGGCGCTCGCATTCGACCGCGAGCTGACGCAGGGCTACCGCCTCGACATCCCGAGCGGCACGTCGGTGCGCTTCGAACCGGGCGTCAGCCGCGAGGTGGCGCTCGTCGCGTTGCGGGGCGAGCGGCGTGTGCCGGGGCTGCAGATCCGCGACACGGCCGCGTCTTTCGGAGACACTTCGCAGGCTGACGCAGGTGGGGCCGACGAGTCACACGACGACCTCGGGCCCGGTGTTACGGTCCCGCACGGAACGACGTCCCACCCCGAGGTGCCGGCTGTCCGCCCACGGCCGTCCGAACCGACGACCATCACACGTGACGCGTACGCCGCGCTCTACGGTCCGACGACGGGTGACCAGATTCGTCTCGGCGACACCGACCTGTGGATCGAGGTCGAGCACGACCACACCGTCGGCGGCGAGGAAGCCGTCTTCGGTGGGGGCAAGTCGATCCGCGAGTCGATGGCGCAGGGCCTCACGACCCGCGCGGGCGGGGCGCTCGACACCGTCATCACGAACGTCGTCGTCCTCGACCACTGGGGTGTGGTGCGCGCCGACGTCGGCATCCGTGACGGGCGCATCGTCGCGCTGGGCCGCTCCGGCAACCCCGATGTCGCGGACGGCGTGCACCCGGATCTCCACATCGGCCCGGGCACCGACGTCATCGCGGGGGAGGGCAAGATCCTCACCGCCGGTGGCATCGACATGCATGTGCACTTCCTGTCGACGTCGCAGGTGCACGAAGCGCTCGCGACCGGTCTGACGACGCTCGGTGGCGGTGGTACCGGCCCGTCCGAGGGGTCGAAGGCGACGACGGTGACACCCGGTGCCTGGCACCTCGGGCGCGTCCTGCGCGGCTTGGATCACCTGCCCGTCAACCTGCTGCTCATGGGCAAGGGCAACACCGTGAGCGCCGAGGGCCTCGCCGAGCAGGCGCTCGCGGGCGCGGCAGCGTACAAGGTGCACGAGGACTGGGGCGCGACGCCCGCCGCCATCGACGCTGCCCTGCGCGCGGCCGACGAGCACGGGCTGCAGGTGGCGCTGCACAGCGACTCGCTCAACGAAGCCGGTTACGTCGACTCGACGCTGCGCGCCATCGGCGGGCGCAGCATCCACGCCTTCCACACCGAGGGCGCCGGGGGCGGGCACGCGCCCGACATCATGTCGATCGCGTCGCACCCCAATGTCCTGCCCGGTTCGACGAACCCGACGCTGCCGCACACCGTCAACACGGTCGCCGAGCACCTCGACATGCTC
The DNA here is from genome assembly GCF_004346775.1 of Dermacoccus sp. SAI-028. NCBI lineage: Bacteria > Bacillati > Actinomycetota > Actinomycetes > Micrococcales > Dermacoccaceae > Dermacoccus > Dermacoccus sp. SAI-028. Next base: position 255,373 of record NZ_SMFS01000001.1, read on the forward strand.
ATCGTGTGTCATCACCTCAACCCGGCGGTGGCGGAAGATCTCGCGTTCGCCGAATCGCGCATCCGGGCGACGACGATCGCCGCCGAAGATCTGCTCCACGACATCGGCGCGTTGTCGATGACGAGCTCCGATGCTCAGGCGATGGGTCGCATCGGTGAGGTCATCACGCGCACCTGGCAGGTCGCGCACGTCATGAAGTCACGCTATGGCTCGCTCGGCGAGACGCTGCCGGCCGACAACGAACGTGCCCGTCGGTACGTCGCGAAGTACACGATCAACCCGGCGGCCGCGCACGGCATCGACCATCTCGTCGGGTCGATCGAGCCCGGCAAGCTGGCCGACCTCGTGCTGTGGGAGCCCAAGTTCTTCGGCGTGCGGCCGTCCGTCGTCCTCAAGTCGGGTGCCATCGTGTGGGCTGCCCTCGGCGACCCGAACGCGTCGATCCCGACGCCACAGCCCGTGCTGATGCGCCCGGCGCTCGTGGCGGACGACGCTGCGTCGCTCGCGGTGTCATTCGTGTCGCCGGCGGCTGCAGAGAATGGTCTGCGGGAGTCGCTCGGGTTGCGGCGGGAGGTGGAAGCCGTGCGGCCGACACGCGAGGTGACGAAGGCCGACATGATCAACAACTCGGCGACACCGCGCATCGACATCGATCCCGAGACGTTCGCCATCGCCGTCGACGGTGAGCTCGTCACCCCGCAGCCGGCGACGGAACTGCCGCTCGCGCAGCGGTATTCGCTCTTCTGATCGCCATGTCCTGCTGCGGCTCAGCTCCCACGTCCGACGTCCGGCGTGCAGATGCACCCGGGTGCAGCTGCACGCAGGGGCGGGGCGGTGGCGTCATGAGGCCCGACGCGGCGACGGACGGTGTGGGGATGGCGAGCCTGCTGCTCGCTGATTCGAGGCTGCCTGTTGGCGGCTACACCGCCTCAGGTGGTCTCGAACCGGCGTTGCTCGGGGGATTGCCGGTGCACGAGGTGCCCGCCTTCATCGCGATGCGCCTCGCGACGGTGGCACGCGTCGAGGCGGGAACGGCCGTCGTCGCGTCCGCCGCCGTCCGTCATCTGCGTGCAGGTGCACCCGGGTGCACCTGCACGCAAGGCGGGGATGCCGCCACGGCCGAGCCCGTGCCCGTGCCCGAGCCCGCGTTCGCGTCCGAGGACGTCGCGTGGGCCTGGGCGGCCCGCAACCCCGTCGCGGCGGTGCGTGATTCGTCGATCGCCCAGGGGCGGGCGATGTTGCGCCTCGTGCACCGGCTGCGTCCTGACGGCCCCGCGGCACAGTGGCTCGAGGGGTTGCCCCGCCCGCTCACCGCCCGCGCCGCCGTCCTCGGCGCTTTCGCCGGCGAGCTGGGCCTCGACGGTGCGTCCGTCGCCCGCGTCGTCGGATATGACGACGTCCAGAGTGTCACCGCCGCCGCGTTGAAGCTCGAACCGCTCGACCCTGTGGATGCCGTGGCCTGGACGCTCGATTCGGCGTCCCATCTCGACGACCTCGTCGCGGCCTGCGCCGACCTGGTCGCGCCGTACGACATCCCAGCCCATTCCGCACCCCAGCTCGAGGCGTGGCATGCCGCTCACGCCGCCACCGAGAGGAAGTTGTTCCGTGTCTGAGATCGCCATGACCTCGCGCCCCGGCAGTGAAGCCACCGCCACGTCCGGCATCGATACGCCCGCCGCCGCCGGACAGGGCGCGACGACGTCCCAGAAGATCACGGTCGGCGTCGATTCGCGCCGTGACGCGGCATCGAATCCATCGCGCCCCATGCGGCTCGGGGTGGCCGGTCCGGTCGGTACGGGCAAGAGTTCGCTCATCGGCATGCTGTGCCGCGAACTCGGCGAGGAGATCTCGCTCGGTGTCATCACGAACGACATCTACACCGACGAAGACGCCCAGATGCTCAGGGCCGCAGGCGTTCTCGACGTCGATCGCATTCGCGCCGTCGAGACCGGGGCATGCCCGCACACCGCGATCCGTGATGACGTCAGCGCCAACCTCGTCGCCGTCGAGGATCTCGCAGCCGACCATCCTGACGTCGAGCTCGTCCTCGTCGAATCGGGCGGCGACAACCTGACGGCGACGTTCTCGCCGGCCCTCGCCGACGCGCAGATCTTCGTCCTCGACGTCGCCGGCGGCGGTGACGTCGTCCGCAAGGGCGGGCCGGGTATCGCACGCGCCGACCTGCTCGTCGTCAACAAGACAGACCTTGCGCCGCATGTCGGGGTCGACGCCGCACTCATGGAGCAGCAGGGCCGTGAGGCTCGTGACGGACGCCCTGTCATCGCGCTGTCGCGCACGGATGCGGCCTCCGTCGAGCGATTGACGGCCTGGGTGCGCGAGGTGCTCGCGGCCTACCAAGGCGGCGGGCACGTCGCGCAGGATCCGGGTCCGATGGCGCCGCATGTCCACGCCGACAGCGAGGGTGAGCACACGCATGACGGCGTCACTCACACGCACTGAGCGACGCGAGCCGTGCGCGGCCTGGGGGCCGAAACACCACATGGCGCCTGGCCGGGTTTCAGTCCTCGCGGAGCAGGAGGCGCGAGCGTGGGCTCCCCGGCCGGCCGGTGGTGAGCGATGAAGCTCCACGTCGAACGAGGCGCCGCGGGCTCAGCCGTTCGGGTCCGTACCCGCTCGAGCCTGCTTGCGCCGCGCATCCTGCGGGTGACGCCGACGTCCGCGCGCGTCGCCCTCGTCGCGACGACGGCTCTGCTGCTCGCGGGTGACGAGGCCGAACTCGACATCGTCGTCGGTGACGGTGTCGCACTCGAGATCGTCGAGGTCGCGGCGACGGTCGCCTACGCCGGGCGTGGGGGAGCGTGTTCCTGGTCGGCGAATCTGAGCGTGGCGGAGGGGGCGTCGCTTCGCTGGCCCGGGGAGCCGTTCGTCGTCGCCACCGACGCCCGCGCCACCCGGACGACTCGTGCGGACATCGCCGACGGTGGGTCGCTCATGCTGCGCGACACCCTCGTCCTCGGCCGCCATGGTGAGGCGGGCGGCGAACTCGTCGCTCGCACGGACATCTCTCATGCGGGGCGCCCGGCGCTCGTCGAGGAGTTTCGCCTCGCAGCCGACGACGACGCGCCCGGCATCCGCGGCGGGCGCCGCGTCGTCGATCAGGTGACGACGCTCGGCGCGGCCGCCATCCTGCAGCGGGCGCCGGGGGCACTGACGCGGGCAGACGCCGCAAAGCCGGCAGCCGCCGCGCCGGAGTCAACGCGCCCGGACTCGACGATGCTGGGCTCGGCGCCGGTGGGTCATGACCTCCCGGTAGGCGTCACGCGCCTCGACCTCTTCGCGCCTGGACGCATCGAACGCTGGCTGGGTGACGACGTCCACCTCAGCCCCTTACGGTGCTGACGGCGGGTCGCCGACGCGTCCGGCCCGCCGACGCCTCGTCCAGTCGCGATGTTGCCCGCTTTTCGCGGCGCGGGTGACCGAAAACGCGGGCAACATCGGGGTAGGGGGCTTAACTCTCGTGAAACATCGTCACGCGTCCGTCGAAACATCGGCTGCCTAGATTCCTGCGTACCGAATGGCGATACCGCCACCTCGGTTGTCGAAACGCAGGACGAGAGCAGAGGGGCGCACAGCATGGCGACGTCGCAACTGGAACCACTGGTCGACGAGCGGGCCACCGCGTCCGCCGTCGGGACCGCGAAGGCGAGGAGCGAGACGCTGGAGGACTACACGCTGCGGTTCGCGCCGCGCAGTTATCGGCGCTGGGCCCCAGGCATCGTCGCGACGTCGGCGCTCGGTGGGATCGCCTACCTCGCCGACTTCTCGATCGGCGCCAACATCGGCATCCAGCACGGCACGACGAACGCGATTCTCGGCATCCTCGTCGCGGCCGCCATCATCTTCGTGACGGGTGTGCCCCTCGCCTACTACGCGGCGCGCTACAACCTCGATCTCGACCTCATCACGCGCGGCAAGGGCTTCGGCTACTACGGCTCGGTGCTGACGAACGTCATCTTCGCGAGCTTCACCTTCATCTTCTTCGCGCTCGAGGGCTCGATCATGGCGCAGGGGCTCAAGCTGGGGCTCGGGGTGCCGCTGTGGGCGGGTTACCTCGTCAGCAGTCTCATGGTCATACCGCTCGTCGTGTATGGAATGAAGGCACTGAGCAAGTTGCAGGTGTGGACGACGCCGCTGTGGTTGCTGCTCATGGGTGTTCCGCTCGTCTATCTCGTTCAGGCGCACCCCGGCTCGGTCGACACCTTCCTCGACTACAAGGGCGCGCATGGTGGGGGCGTCAGCTTCAGCGCCGTCATGCTCGCTGCAGGTGTCTGCCTCTCGCTCATCGCGCAGATAGCCGAGCAGATCGACTACCTGCGCTTCATGCCCGCGAAGACCCCGGAGAACTCGCGACGCTGGTGGACGGCCGTCATCGTCGCCGGCCCCGGCTGGGTCTTCTTCGGTGCACTCAAGCAGATGATCGGGCTGTTCCTCGCCGTCTACCTCATCGCCAACGTCGCGGGCGGTGCGTCGATCGCCAACGAGCCCGTGCACCAGTTCCTTTCGGCGTACGAGCAGATGATGCCCCACTGGCTCGCGATGACGCTCGCCGTCGTGCTCGTCGTCATCAGCCAGATCAAGATCAACGTGACGAACGCGTACTCCGGCTCGCTCGCGTGGACGAACTCGTTCACCCGCGTGACGAAGCACTACCCCGGCCGCATGGTGTTCGTGCTGTTCAACGTGACGATCGCCCTCGTCATGATGGAGGCGAACATGTTCGACTTCCTCAACGACATCCTGGGCTTCTACGCAAACCTTGCCATCGCGTGGATCGTGACCGTCGCGAGCGACATCATCGTCAACACCTATCTGTTGAAGCTCTCGCCGAAGACTCCCGAATTCCGCCGGGGCATGCTGTACGCGATCAACCCGGTCGGGTTCGTCTCCGTCATCGTCGCGGGGGGCCTGTCGATCGTGGCCTTCTTCGGCGGCCTCGGCAGTGGGTTGCAGCCGTACTCGCCGATCATCGCCGTCGTGCTCTCCGTCGTTCTGCCGCCCGTCATCGCCGTCGCGACGAAGGGTCGCTACTACCTGCGCCGCGACACCGACGGGCTGGCGCACGAGATGTTCGACGAGCACGGCAACCCGTCGGCGGCCGAGATCGACTGCGAGGCCTGCGGCGACGTGTTCGAACGCCCCGACATGCTGGCCTCCGCGACGGGTGACGGTGCTGTCTGCTCGCTGTGCGTCGCGACCGACCGCGACGGTAAGCACGTACTGCCGGCACGGTGACGTGTGGCTTCCGGCGGATGGCTGACGTGAAGCTCCCTGCGTGAGTCAGCGTCGACTTGAGGAGCTGCGAAGGCTGTCGCGCACCCGCTGACGTTGCACGAGGAATGTGCATCTGCCCGAGGAATACGCAGCATGTTCCTCGGGCAGATGCGCATTTCTCATGCAGCTGACGCGGCAGCCGATGGTGCAGGCCTTGATGACGCGGTGGCCGGGCGTCGCGTCAGCTCGAGCAGCTGCTGCCGCCACCGCAACTCGAACCGCACGACGAGCCGCCGCAGGACGAGCCGCCGCCGCACGAACCCGAATTGCACGATCCTGCACTGCCGCAGCAGTTTCCGCCGCTGCACCAGGCGTCACCGGAACCGCCGGAACCGCCGGAATGGCCGGAATGGGTGTCGCACGACCAGTCGGAGCTCGACGTACCCGACGAGCACGTGTACCCGTTCGTACTCGACGGCTCTGCGCCCGAACTCGCCCTCGCGTGACGCTGCATCTCCTCGTCGACGACGTGGTCGCTCAGCCCCCATCCCAGGGCCGCGGTGGCCGGGAACGCGATGAGCAGCGGCCGCGTCCCGTACAGGCCGACGGAGTAGCCGAGCCCGCCGCGCATCGGTGGCTGCGTGAGCCCCGCCGCAGGGCTCGGCACGCGCAACCGTAGCTGCTCCAGGGCCGCAGCCCCGGCCTGCGTGCGGCGCCCCTGCCGTGTGGTGCGGACAGCACGCACGAGGTTGTACGCCCCGAAACACGTGAAGCCCAAGCCGACCAGCACGCCACCCACAGACTTTCCGGTGGCGGCGATGATCGCCATGGCGACCCCGAACAGGGTCATGAACGTCGTCTTCAGGGCCTCGCCCTTGCCGCCTCTGCGCGGCGCATTGAGCAGGCCGCGGCGCACGGCGTCACGCTGCAGTTCGTCGAGCGCCGCACGCACGGCGGGGACGTTCTCGAGGCGTGGCGCGCGGCAACGGACGGCGTCGACGACCGCGCGCTGCAGGGGCGTGACGTCGGCGGGTGGGATCGTCCACGCCTCGAGGCGCCCGTACGCCGTCTGACGCAGATGTCCCCGTTCGAGCAGATCCGCCGTCGCCGCCTGCAGTGCGGCTGCGCGGCCGTTGAGCATGCCGACCTGCTCGGGTGTCATGTCGCGTGCGCCGACGTGGTGCGCCTGGGTCGTCATGGTGTGCTCCTCCCCTTGAAACACATCATGCCCGCCGAACGCATGACAGGAGCGAAACGTCCCGAACACTGGGGCGAGCGTCCCCGCCGGCAGCCGGGCGGTGCGCGACGGGCGAGGCCCCTGGCGTCGTGCGGTGTGCGGAGCGGCGCCGGCGTCGGTGAGAATGGCCGTATGACAACAGGGTTCGGCTGGCACGTCGTCGTCGCCATTGCATGTCTGCTGGTCATGATCCAGGTCGGCTACCGGGCTTCGGGCGTCAAGCTGACGCGGACGTCGCTCGTCGCCGTCGCCCGTGCCTGTGTGCAGCTGACGCTCGCCGCCCTGCTCATCACGAGCGTCGTGCGCTACCTGTGGGCGTCGGTGCTCGCGGTTGCCGTCATGTTCATCGTGGCTGTGCTGACGACGACGAAGCGGTCGGGCGCGACGGACGTGCGGGCTCGGCTCGCTGCGACGCTCGCGATGGCGGCAGGGCTCGTGCCTGTCCTCGTCATCCTCACCGTCAGCGGTGTCGTGCCGATGAAGGGTGTGTCGATCATCCCGACGGCGGGCATCGTCATCGGCAACGTCATGAGCGTGCACACCCTCGTCTCGCGGCGCGCGTTCGACGGGCTGCGCGAGGAGAAGAACATGTATGAAGCGGGGCTGTCGATCGGCATGCTGCCCCGCGACGCGATCAGCGAAGTCATTGCGCGACGCCTCCCCGAGTCGCTCATCCCCGTGCTCGACCAGACACGCACAGCCGGCATGGTGACGCTGCCCGGCGCGTTCATCGGCGTCATGCTCGGCGGCGGATCGGCTGTGCAGGCGGCGACGGCGCAGGTCGTCGTCTCGACGTCGATCCTGGCTGCGCAGGCCGTCACGTCGGCCGTCGAACAGCGCATGATCTGCGCCCGGCGACTGCTGACGCCCCAGCTGCGCGAGACGCTCATCGACTGACGGGATGCCCCATCGTCCGGCTGGCGACTTCCGCCTGACGTCTGGCGTGATCGACGTTCCTCGGCCTCGCACCTGCCGCCGGTGCCGCCCCGGACGTGACGAAGCCCGCGTCACCTGTGGTGAGGTGATGCGGGCTTCGTCGTCGACCACTGCGAGCAGTGGCGCTCGAAGGCTTGTGGCCTTCGAAGCTGACGGCCAGGTAGGCCAAGATCTTTTATAGCAAGTCGATCGACGCCGTCCTGAGTCGGGGTAAGTCCACTCCCTCGTCTGACTGAGGCTGCGCGGGTGGCCGGTGCATCCGTGGCGGCTGCGTCCCTGCGTGACGACGAGCCGTGGTGCGACGGGCTGGCGACGAGAGGCGCGGAGCGACGTACCTGGCGACGAGCGGTCTGCGTCAGTGCGCGGCGACCATGCGGCCGTAGTAGCTGGGGATGCTCTCGTGGCGTTCGAGGCGCACGGGACGGTTGGCCTTGACGATCTGGGCGCCCCACGTGGCGAGGAAGCCGAAGAAGGCGACGACGCCGACGGCGCTGATCGTCATGAGGATCCAGAAGACGGTGTTGAGGTTGTCCATGGGAAACGCTCCTTCTACATCTGTAGTGCTGGTGTCTGATGTGAACACTACGCCTGTAGTAAGAGTGTGGCAAGCGGGGGTGGTGTCACCTCCGACACAATGGGTGCCCGCGCCCGCGCCCGCCGTCCCCTTCTGCGATTCCCGTCCACATCGGCGACCTACGTCCCCCTTCTACGCTTTTCGGTCACCCGTGCACGCCGTTCGTAGAGGTGGACAAGAACCGCAGATGAGGACGGGGGGGGGCGTCAGAGCTCGGCGAGCAGCTCGGTGACGACGGTGGTGTCGTGGAAGTCGACGTCGCCTCCGGGCAGGTGCTGCACGTGCTCGTGGCCCTTGCCCGCGACGACGACGATGTCGCCCGGGCGCGCCTGTGTCAGCGCCTGACGGATGGCGTCGCGGCGGTCGAGGACGATCGTCGTGTTCGACGGATCGGCGCCCGCCATCACCTCGTCGGCGATGGCCTGCGGATCCTCGTCGTACGTGTCGTCGTTCGTGATGATGTTGACGTCCGCGAGACGACTCGCCACCTCGCCCATCTTCGGGCGCTTCGCCGGGTCGCGCCGTCCCGCTGCGCCGTAGACGCAGATGACGCGCCCGCCTTCGCTGCGGACGCCGCCGTCGGCGTGGTCGCGGCCCACGACGGCGCGCGCGACGTCGAGGACGAGTTCGAGGCCGACCTCGGTGTGGGCGTAGTCGACGACGACCTCGAAGCCCTTCGCGGTGGCCGCTGGCACGCGCTCGAAGCGGCCCGGCACCTGTGCCATGTGGGCGACGGAGCCGACGAGGGTGTCGAGCGGCATGCCCATCTCGAGCGCGATCGCGGACGCGCCCGCGACGTTGTGCACGTTGTAGTCGCCGAGCAGCGGCATCTGCAGCTCGATGACGCCGGGGGCGTCGCGTCCGTCGAGGAAGCGCTCGGGCGTCGTCAGCGTGAACGCCGTGCCGCCATCGCTGGGGTGAACCTTCGTGATGCGGTAGTCGGCGTTCTCGCTCACGCCGAACCCGAGCGTGCCGGGCACCTCGGCGACGATGCGCGCTCCGTAGGCGTCATCGACGTTCGTCAGCTTCGGCCCGTCGGTCCACTCGAAGAGGCGCCGCTTCGTCAGGAAGTAGTCCTCCATCGTGCCGTGCAGGTCGAGGTGGTCGCGGGTGAGGTTCGTGAACAACGCTGCGGCGTAACGGGTTCCGGCGACGCGGTGGAGGTGGATGCCGTGCGAGCTCGTCTCGAGCACGACGTGCTCGACGCCCGCGTCACGCATCCGCGCGAGGTTGCCCTGCACCTGCGGAGCCTCACCGGTCGTGCGGACGGCCGGCTCGCGTTCACGGCCGACGACGATCTCGGCGGTCGTCAGCAGGCCCGTCTTCTCCTCGCCGTACGCGGCGCTGAGGATGCCGTGCAGGACGTAGCTACTCGTCGTCTTGCCGTTCGTGCCGGTGATGCCGTAGACGGTGACGTCGTGGCTCGGATGCCCGGCCGTCGCGGTGGCGAGGGCGGCGAGCGCGACGCGCGCGTCTGGCACGACGACGGTCGGAGCACCCTCGACGTCACGCTCGGCGACGACAAGGCTCGCCCCGTTCGCGAGAGCCTGCGGCACGAACGTCACACCGTCGACGGTGAATCCGGGGATCGCGACGAACGCGCCACCCGGCTTCGCGGCCCGAGAATCATGGGTGACGGCGTCGATGCCGTCGACGCTCTCGGGCACGCTCGCGCCCAGGATCTTCTCGAGTTCTGCGCGGCTCACATACACCCTGCGAGCCTAACAACGCGTGGCCGAACGCCCGTCGCGCCGCGCGGGGAACGGTGATGTCGTCTGGTGCGTCGCAGTGTGGACATGCTCGAGCGGCGACGTGAGGAGAGGCAGAGTGCAATGGGCGAGATGACTGGCACAAGGCCTCAGGAGGGCGCGGCAACCCGCGGCCGAGAAGCGCGCTTCGGGCCGGAATCGGCGTCGTCAGCGTCGTCGCGGCGATCGTCGGCCACTTCTTGATGCTCGCCGCCCGGTCATGACGATGAGGGCCGTGCTGACCTGCGCCGAACCCGACGGTGCGTGCGTTCGACGCCCGGACCCCTTTGTGTGCAAATGCACCCGGATGCATTTGCACACAAAGGGGATGAGGACGCACCGTTCGCCCCACAGCCACGCCACAGGCGCGCACGAGGTGTCGCCTGGGTGTGACGCGCATCGTCGAGGCATGAACCTCGCCCCGCGCTCACGCTTCACCGACCTCGCCGTCGCCTGGGTCGCCGCCGTCGCCGCGATGTTGGCGCTGGGCACCGTCGTCGGGCAGCTGATCGGCGACGTATGGCCCGCGTCGGCCTGGGGGTCGCTCGCCTCGTCGACGCTGCTCCTCGCGCCCGTCGCACTCGCCATCGGTCTCGCCGGATGCTGGTGGCTGACGCGCCGTCGCGCCGCCGTCGAACCGCTCGAGGTGCTCGGCATCGGGCTTGTCGCGCTGCCCCTCATGCTCGCCGGGTGCTGCATCGTCACGTCCTGACGCATCGCGTCGGCTCACCGGTGTCGTGTAGACCTGGGGCATGACGATCGACGCGCGCGAGGAGGCGGCATGAGGGTTCTGCTCGTCGAGGACGAGAAGCACCTCGCCGACGCTGTCGCGAGCGGTCTGGGGCGTGAGGGATTCGTCGTCGACGTCGCCGGTGACGGCATCACCGGCCAGTGGCTCGGCGCGCAGAACCCGTACGACGTCATCGTCCTCGACATCATGCTGCCCGGCCGCAACGGTTACGACGTGCTCGCCGGGCTGCGCCGCGACGGGGTGTGGGCGCCCGTGCTCATGCTGACGGCGAAGGACGGCGACCTCGATCAGGTCGACGCGTTCGACCTCGGCGCCGACGATTACCTGACGAAGCCGTTCAGCTTTCCCGTGCTCGTGGCGCGGCTTCGGGCGCTCGCGCGACGCGGTGCGCCGGAGCGGCCGACGGTGCTCGACGTCGGCGGGCTGACGATCGACCCGGCGCGCCATGTCGTCATGCGCGGTGACGTCGAGATTTCTTTGACGGCAAAGGAATTCGCGCTGCTGCTCTACCTCGCGCGACGTGGCGGAGAGCCCGCGTCGAAGCCTGAGATCCTCGACAACGTGTGGGGCGCCGACTTCGAAGGCAACGACAACGTCGTCGAAGTGTACGTCGGGTATCTGCGTCGCAAGATCGACGCGCCGTTCGGCACCGCCAGCCTCGAGACGGTGCGGGGTCACGGCTACAGGTTGGTTGAGGCGGCGGAGTGACGCTCGCCGAGCGGTGGGCGCCGCAGGGGTGACGCTGAGGCGAGGGGTGGATGCGGCGGGCCGCATCAGGTCGGGGGGCGTATGAGGCTCAGTCCATCGGCAACCGGAGTGTGAAGCGGCACCATCCGTCGGGTGATTCTTCGGCGACGAGTGTCCCGCCGTGGGCCTGAACGATGGCCCGCGCGATGGCGAGCCCGAGGCCGCTGCCGCCGGCGTCGCGGCTGCGGGCGTCATCGAGGCGGACGAAGCGGCCGAAGATCGCCTCACGATCGCCGGCGTCGAGAACGCTTCCGTCGTTGTCGACGGTGAGAACGGCTGTTCCGCGTGCGTCGTCGTCAGAGCGCTCGTTCACTCGGCCCGCCCCGTCCCTGTCCGTGGCCGGCTCGCGGTTGCCGGCATCCTCCACCCGCGTCGTGACGCGCACGGCACTCGTCGCGTGACGCAGCGCGTTGTCGACGAGGTTGCGCACGACCTGCGCGAGGCGCTCGCCGTCAGCGACGACGCGCACGGGCGCGAGGTCGGCGCTTACTACGACCGGCTCGCCGCCACGGGTCGGGGCAGCGCTGCGGGCTCGCAGCGCCTCGGTGTGGGCGACGTCGTCGAGATCGACGTCTCGCAGGGTGAGCGCGAGTGCGTCATCGTCGGCCCGTGCGAGGGCGAGCAGCGACTCGACGATGCCTTGCAGCCGCAGCGTCTCGGCGTGGATGACGCGCGTCGATTCGGACGGTTCGGGGTCGGTCTCGGTGAGGATGCGGATCGTCGCGAGGGGGCTGCGTAGCTCGTGGGAGGCGTCGGAGATGAACGCGCGCTGGCTCGCGTCGGCGGCGTCAAGACGGTCGAGCATCGCGTTCATCGTGATGGCGAGCCGCTCGATCTCGTCGCCCGTCGCGGGCACCGTCACGCGTTCGGGACGGTGGGAGGAGCGGATGCGTTCGACGTCGAGACGGATACGTTCGACGGGGGCGAGCGCGCGCCCGACGACACGGTGGATGCCCCAGCCGGTGACGACGAGCAGGCATCCCGCCGTCAGGGCGAGCAGGACGATCGTCGTGTCGACGATCGTGTCCTCGTGGTCGATCGGCGCGGCCGCCACGACCCAGCGCTCGGCGCCGGATCGCGTGTGCGCGGCGAGCGTCACGACGACGTAGTGGTCGCGGTCGCCATCGAGGGTGATCTCCGTGCGACGCGTGCTCTCGGCGGGGCGGGCGAGGGGAGTCGAGGCGTGGGAATCATTGGTGGCGAGCATCGCGCCCGAAGCGTCGAGCACCTGCACGACCTGGGTGTGGATGCCCGCGGCACGCAACGCTGCGGAGGCGTCATCCGTCGTGCTGAGTTCTTTCGCGACCTGCTGCGCCTCCGTTGTCGCGCTGTCGCCCGCGCTCGAGGTGAGGATCTGCCTCAGCCCGAACGTGAACGCCGCGAGCGCGATGGCGAGTGCGACGAGGGCCGCGACGACGAACGTCGCGACGACCCGCACGCGCAAGCCCCGTACGCGGCGAGGGAGGTGATAATGCACCCCCTCACCGTATGCGGGGCCTGTGGGTGGGGTGGTCATCGATTCGTCCTCGACGTGCGGCAGTGGTGTCGGCCGGTCGACGGCCGGGGCGTCGGTGGGTCGTTGCTCGTATGTCGCTGCCTGGGCCGGGGGTCGTCCGGTGTGGCCCCGGTCGTGAGTGGGATGCTCGCTGGAATGTCGATGCCCGCACCCCGCATTTTCCGGGGCCGCAGGGCGTCGGCGCAGTCGTCAGTGGTCCAACCGGCGTGCGACGAGCGGCGCGAGTGCTGCGCCGACGAGCGCGAATCCGGTGACGAAGACGAGGGAGGCGGTGACGTCGCCGAGGAAGTGAGCGCCGAGGTAGAGGCGCGACGCCGCGACGATGAGCGCGAACGGGATGCCGATGGCGAGGACGAGGCGCGTGGATCGACCGAGCGAGCGAGCCGCGAAGAACGCCCCGGCGACGATGGCTGCGGCGAGCGCGGTGTGGCCGGACGGGAAGCTGTCGCGCGCCGTCTCGTGCACGAGGGCGTGCACCTGATCGGCCGGCGGGCGCGCGCGTGTGAAGACGAGCTTCAGCGACGACGTCGCGAGCCACAGGCCGGCCGTGCTCAGCGCGAAGATGACGGCTGCTCGACGGTGGCGCACGAAGAGCAGCGCCGCGACGATGGCGACGAGCAGCGGGCCGACGATGGGGCCGATGACGACGTCGATGCCGTGCGCGAGGCTGACCAGCGGGCTGAGGCGGTCGTGCGAGAGAGCCGTGTCGAGGCCGAGCTCGCCCGTCGCCGCAGCACCTTCGTGGGTGACGACGGCGCCGAGGCCGAGCCCGCCGGCGACGAGCGTTGCGCCGGCTGCGCCGGCCTTGGCGGTGAGGTGGTGTGCAGCGGGCTCGGCTGCGGGGGCGCGGCGGGCGCCGGTGGTCGGCGAGCGACGGGGGCGGGTGGCGACGACGGACGACATGAATGGCCTCTCTCGGCGCGCGAGCATCCACCGGGTGCTCGCCTGGGTGGTGAATGGTTAGACCTCATCACCGGGTGGCTGAGAAAGAGCTAAGAGAGTGGGTTAGGGCGGGCCTCGGCCATGTGCAGGACCGGGTCTGCCGTTCGAGGAGCGGGGGCGCGCATCAGCCGAGGAGCGAGGTTTCGCTCCTCGGCTGTCTGACGCGTGCTCCTGCGAGGTCAGCGGGCTTCGGCGAACTCGACGATGCGGCGCGCGATCGGGTCGTACTTGCGCAGCACGAGACGGTCGGACGTCGTGCGGCGGTTCTTGCGCGTCGTGTAGCTGTAGCCCGTCCCCGCGGTGGAGCGCAGGGTGATCTTCGGGCGGTTCGTCGTGCGGGTCATGATCTTCTCCTTCGTTCGACGGTGGGTTCAACATCCCTTTAGTGAGAATCATTCCCATATAGGCGGGCGTGGCGATGGGGTACGTGGCAATCGCACGAGATGGCGACTGACTCACGAGTAGGCGGACAACTACGTGCCTACGTGTGAGTTACCCGCCATCCTGTGGAAGTTGGCTGCGGTTGCCGGCACACCCCTGGACAGAGCGAAGCGAGGGAGCGCCGTTCGTGTGACAAGCTTGCAGAGCCCGTCGATGCGGGCCCGGACGAGGGAGCCGTACCGGCAGCGCGACAAGACGGCCATCAGGAGTGATCAATGATGGCGTGGTTCGTGCTCGTGGTGTCCGGTGCGATGGAGGCCGTCTGGGCGACGGCGCTCGACAAGTCGGACGGGTTGAGTCGCCTCGGCCCGAGTGTTGTCTTCGCCCTCGGGTGCGCCTTGAGCATGGGTGGTCTGGCCTACGCGATGAAGACCCTCCCTGTCGGAACCGCCTACGCCGTATGGGTTGGCATCGGAGCCGTGCTCACCATCGCCTACGCGATGATGACGGGCGCCGAGTCCGTCTCGATCGTCAAGATCTGCCTCCTGCTCGGCATCATCGGGTGCGTGATCGGACTCAAGCTCGTTCACTGACACGGGCGTGCGTCTGAGCGCTGGCGGGCGTCGTCAAGATGGCGAGTAACTCACGAGTGGGCGGGAAGTTGCGCGCCAACGTGTGAGTTGCCCGCCATCCTGCGCGAGCACCGGGGATGCGACGCGCTCGTGACCATCACAACTGCCTCCATCGGGGGCGGCGTCGCAATGGCCGTTGAATGTGGACAAGAATCGCAGATGGGTGCACGCCAGTGCGAAGACGAGGCCCCGGCTACGCCATGAGTGCCCCACCGGCGTCCCGCCGAGGGCTCAGCCCTCGAACAAGCGCGCGACATCGGCGCCGCTGACCTCGTCGAACGAGGCCTGCGACCACATCGGCTGGCGATCCTTGTCGACGAGTTGCGCGCGCACACCTTCGACGAAGTCGCCGTGTTCGATGAGGCCGCGCGCGAGCACCATGTCCTGAGCGAGCACCTCGTGCACCGAGTCCATGCCCGCCGCGCGCCGCATCGCCTCGACCGTCGCGGCGACAGACAACGGTGAACGCTGCGTCAGCAGGCCGGCCGCCTCACGTGCGGCCTCGACGTCGGACGTACGCAGCGTCTCGAGCACCTCGGACGGCGCGCGCAGATGCTCGCCGGAGCCGAAGGCCTCGTCGATCCAAGCCCGCTGCGCACCGAGAGGTGCATTGCCAGCGGCATCGAAAGACGCGAGCCGCGCAACGGCTGCGTCAGCGTCAGCACCCTCGGCGAGACGCTCGAGAACCGTTGCCCACGAGTCGGATTCGATGACGACGTCACTCAGCCCGACGTAGCAGGCGTCGGCGCCACCAACCGTCGTGCCTGTCAGTGCGAGGTAGGCGCCCGTGCCGCCCGGCGCGCGCGAGAGAAGGTAGAGCGCGCCCACGTCGGGGAAGAATCCGATGATCGTCTCGGGCATCGCGACCTTCGTGCGCTCCGTCGCGACGCGCAGCCCGGCGAACGCCGAGATGCCGACGCCGCCACCCATGACGATGCCGTCCTGATGGCTGACGATGAGCTTCGGGTAGTCGGCGATGAGCGCGTTCATGCGGTACTCGTCGCGGAAGAACTCGAACGCGCGCTCGCCGTCGCCGTCGACGAACGCTTCACGGACGCTGCGCACGTCACCGCCCGCGCACAGGCCGCGCTCGCCGGCGCCCTCGATCGTGATGGCGGTGACGGAGTCGTCGTCGCGCCACTGCTCCAGCGCGGCGCTCACGGCGTTCACCATGTCGGTCGTGAGCGCGTTGATGGCCTTGGGCCGGTTCAGCAGGATGCGCGCGAGTGAACCGCGACGGGCGACGAGGACGTCCGGCGTCGCGGTCTCGGTGAAATCGTCGGTCGTCGTGTCGGGCATGCGCGCCTCCTCGGGCGGGTGCGGCCAGTGCGGCTGGTGATCCCGGTCACCATAACCTCCACGCCCGACAACCCCGCCATTCCGCGGAAAGGGAGGGAGCGCCGAGCGCGTTGGCCCGCCCGCGAGGTGCGTTCACGAATGAGAGCCACGCGCCGAGACCGTAGCGTCTGTGGTGCGGACGAGTGGCGCCTCATTAACCCGCTATTCATGCGCGGGGGGTAGAGATGTAGTGGTGAGTTCGTCGAAGTCTCGTCTTGCCGTTCCGCGCCCGACCAAGGCGCTCGCTGCCGGTTATCGCGCGGCTCGCCCAGTCGTCGCGCCGCTCGATCTGCCGACGCTGTCCGGTGAGCGCCCGCAGGTGGTGGCGCATCGCGGGGCGTCGCACCACGAGCCGGAGCACACGCTCGAGGCGTACGAACGCGCCATCCGCGTCGGTGCCGACGCGCTCGAGTGTGACGTCCGGCTGACCGCTGACGGCCATCTCGTCTGCGTGCACGATCGCACGGCGAAGCGGACGTCGAACGGGCGTGGCGCGATCTCGAACCTGGAGCTTGCAAAGCTCGAGGGCCTCGACTGGGGGTCGTGGAAGGCGCGTCTCGAATCTGACGATACCGACGACGACTGGGAGATCGCCGACCGCAGCGGCTCACATCTGCTCACGTTCAAGGAGTTGCTGCGCACGACGCTCGACGCCGGGCGCCGCGTCGACCTCGCCGTCGAGACGAAGCATCCGTCGAAGCACACCGGACGCGTCGAGAAAGAACTGGCGCGCGCGCTCGCCGAATTCGGCCTCGACACGCCGGACCCGTCGCGTTGCAACGTCCGCGTCATGTCGTTCTCGCTGCCCGCCGTCTCCCGCATGACGACGCTGGCGCCGCAGGTGCCGCTCGCGTGGCTCATGGAGGGTGTCGTGCCGCAGCGCATCCGCGGCGGCCAACTGCCGCCCGGCATCTCAATCGCGGCGATGAGCGTCGGCATGCTGCGCCGCAACCCGGGCCTCGTCGCCGAACAGCACGCACGCGGACACGAGGTGCACGTGTGGACGGTCGACGACCCCGACGACATCCAACGCTGCCTGCGCAACGGTGTCGACGCCATCATCACCAACAAGCCCAAGAAGGCGCTCAAAGCTCGAGAGGCGTTCTGGGGCTGACGCTGTCGGCGCCGATCACTTCTGCTGTGGCCGTCTGGCGGGCGCCGCCAACGTGGATCCGAGCGAAATGCGCGGAAACGAGCGGCAGAGCGCTCGAAGTCGCCCATTTCGCTCGGATTCGTCGCGGCGCCCGGGGCTCTCCTTGCGCCGACGGCAGATTCGGCGCAGATACGGAGTCTGGGGCGTCGGGGGAGTCAATCGCGCAGGGTCATGTACGCGTCCGTGATGAGCCGAACCTCTTCGACGCTGAACGGGACGCTGACGTACCCGTCGTCGATGGTCACACCCATGTCACGCTGTGCCGCTCGGATGAAGAAACGTATGGCGGAGTCGCCTTCGACTTTTGCCCACCCGGCAACGAGCGGGCTGGCGGACAGTGCGGCATGGCTCGTGAAGAGCGGGATGACGGTTTGGTCGTTGACCTTCGCGGTCAGCAAGTCGTTGTCATCGCGGGCTGCGGTGACGAGGAGAGTGGCGAGGGTGGCGGGCTGGTTGAAGGGTGCACCGTTCACGGAACTGTTCCTTGTCTCGAGGAGTGGAGTGCCGGGTGTGAGTAAGTCTGTCTGCCGGCACCGACAACGTGGGCAGCAGGAAGAGGCAAGCGTCTGTGTGTGTGCCGGAATCGGTGGTTCGAATGGGCTGCCAGGGGCGCGGCGACAATCGTGATGCACGGATGGCGCGCGCACCGTCAGGCAGCGGCGAGTTCGCGCATCGACGTCAGGTGGAACCCCTGGCACATCGCGCAGCCGTAGATGCGGCTCTCGCGACGACGGGTGTCGTGGCCAGCCAGTTCGGCGAAGTGGCGGGCTGTCGCGGCGCTGTGTAGGGCGCTGACGGCGGCGGCGTGATCGCGATAGCGGATCTTGCCGCTGTCGCAGCTGCGGTCGGGATGCTTCTTCGCGAAGTGCCGCAGGGCACGGCGGGTGGTGCGGATGTGGGACGGGGTGCGGCGGCTCATCGTCAGCTCTCCTTCGTTCGGTGCGGGTGGTGCGTCGTGTCTCCACCATCAGTCTCCGACGCGGAACAAAGGAACCAGCAACGCGATAAGACCACTTATCGCGCACTTCATATGAATGCGAGCTCAGCCCCGTAGAGTCAGTGCCGAGGGGCGACCGCAGCCGCCGCATCGGTCAGCTGTCGCCTCCAGCCCCCTGAGAACCGCCCGAGACCATGAGAGGAGCCGCCGATGCCTGACACCCTGACGATGCAGCAGGTGGCCGACCTCGCGGGCGTCCGACGAGCCGTCGTGTCGATGTGGCGATCGCGCTACCCCACGACCGAGGGTGGGTTCCCGGCCCCTGTTGACGCGCGCTCGCTCACGTTCAGCGCCGACGCGGTCGGCGAATGGCTCACTCGTACGGGCCGCGGCAACAACCCGGACGCGGCGGTCGATGCGGCGCTCCATTCGTCCCGTTTCGCGACGATCCGTGAGCATCTCGACGCCGCGTCGGGTCTGCTGCTCCTGCAGGCCCTCACCGGCGAACTCCTCGCCGACCTCGACGCGGAGACGGCGCTCGACGCCATTCTGGACGCGCAGCTGCCGGCGTTGCTCCCGCCGCGCGAGACGCTCGCGGCTCTCGATGACGCAGCCCTCGTCGCCGACGTCGACACCCTCGCTGAAGCCGGCTACGGCGGTGAACGCGTGCTGTGGCGGCTCGTCGCGGCGGAGCACGCACCGGGCGGAGCCTTCGCGGAGCACTCGCTCACGGTCGACGCCGCCGCGATGTTCACGTCGCTGCTGCGTGCGGTGGCGACGGCCGACCATCACGTCGTCCTTCACGGACAGGGCGCGCTGGCCCTGCTGACACAGGTCGCGGCGGACATCCCCGCCGACGGAACGTCATCCCTCGGCCAGGGCACCATGCCGCTCAACGCCGGGCTGAGTGTGCGCGAGAAAGGCGCCGAGGTGGCACCGGGCCGGGCCTCGGCTGCGTCACGCCTGGCTCTACGCGCCTTCGCCGCGCGCGGAATCGAGACGACGGGCACCGACGCAGGCGACAGCCTCCACGTCATCGTCGAGAACCGCGCCGACGCGCATGCTGCCATCACGCTGTTCGAGAAGCTTCGTGCCGTCTCCCATGACCTTGCAGATCGCGACGTGGCCCTCGTCCTCGCCCCCGCCGATCTTCTCGTCGGCACCCTCGGCGAGGGATCGAACCTCGACGAAGCCCGCCGTGAGTGCTTCAACATCAGCCAGGCCCAGAGGGCGGTGTCACGTCATCGTCAGGAGCAGCGAGCCGGCCTCGCACCGGACTACACGCTGCCGCTACGCTACGTCGCCACGCTGCCGAAGGGGATGCTGCGCGCGACGGGTCGCCGCCGCCTCGCACTGTGGGCACTGGCCCCGAACACCGACGACACGCGCCCGGCTTTCACGACGTACGGCGACCACGCGAACCACGCGCTAGACCCCGGTGAGTGCGATGCCCTTGCTGCGGATGTCGCCGCCGCCTGCTCGGGTGATCGCGCAACGCACGCGTTCTTGCGGGCGCGTCATCGCGCGACGTACAACCTGCTCGACGAGTCGTCGCTCGTCATTCCGCCCGGCGTGCGCGAGCCGCGTGACGGCGGTGAGGTGCTTGCCCAGGCGTGGGGTCACGAGAGCCGCGCCGGCGCGCCGTTGGCGTCCGAGGTCGACCTCGTCTCCGCGGGGCTGGTTGCCGCCCGGGCGCCCAAGACCTGGGCTGACGTCGTCAGCACGTGGGCGAGTGTGCGTCGGGGCCACCGCGTGCCGGACGCGATCACCGCGGCGACGCGAGGCGCGCTCGTCGACGTCATCGGTGCTGACGAGGTGCGGGGCCTGCGCGCGGTCGGTGCGCGGCGCGTGGATCGTCTCGAGGTCGAGCGTGTCGTGCCGCAGGTGCGCTACACCGAACCTGGGGATGTTGTGTTCGTCGCCGTCGAACGGCCGGCCGCGATCGTCGACGAGTGGGGCGGACGTGTCGTGCAGGCGCCAGCACGCATCCTGCGACCTCGAAGTGGCGCGCCCGACGGTTTGCGCCTGATCTCGGCGCAGGCTGCGCTCGACATCAACGCTCAACGCGGCGTCGACACCGCCGGTTGGCACCTGCATCTCACGCCGGCCGAGCAGGCTGACGCAGCGCAGCGTGTCGCGACGACGGTGGCCGTGCGGCGACGGGCCTTGCGCGACCAGCTCACAGCGCTCGACGCATACGAGACGACGGTGCTCACCGGCATCGCAGAAGGCGTCTTGCGCGCCGAGATCTCGTCCACGCGTCCTACGCATGACATGCAAGAAGGTGCAGCGTCGAGGGGCGGCGCCGCATGACCGTCCGTGATTGGCAGTGGCACGGGCAACTGTCCACCTGCCTTGTAAACAGGTGGTTGTGGAACACCTATGAGGTCGGCGTCTCGACCTACGGAGCAACAGTCCGTCGATGGCCGCAGGCAGAAACGCCGCGAGTAACGGGACTTGAACCCGCGACTCGAGCGGCGCGCTTTCTGCAGCCGGGAGCAATGTCGTGTGATCAGTTTGGAAGACTGATCGTCCGATCCGCGCGACCGCCACTGCAGTGGCTCGTCCCAGCGAGGCCACAACACCGATGTAAAGGGACTCTAAGCCTTGACATCGATGGTGGGCCCCAGGCGTGCCCCCACTCTGCCGAGCAGCGCGTCCCCTCCTGTCGCCGCAGGGGATGGCCACACCAGCAACAGGGACTCGAACCTCGTCGGTGCGTCCCCGATCCCGCCACATCCATCTGCCGTGAAACGACGCGCACACGTCTCGACGCGGCACCGAAGACTCAAAGCCCGTACCTGCAAGGAGAAACCCCGTGACCCCACCCAAGGCCAAGGCCGCCGCAATGGCGCCGTCGTCGAAGAAGGAACTGCACGACACGCTCTGGAAGGCCGCGGACAAGCTCCGCGGCTCGATGAGCGCGAGCCAGTACAAGGATGTCGTGCTCGGCATCGTCTTCCTCAAGTACGTCTCGGATGCGTTCGAGGAGCGCCGCGAGCAGATCCGTGAGGAGCTCGCGGGTGAGGCGGAGAACTTCGTCAGCGACACGCTCGAAGACCCCGACGAGTACGTCGGCAACGGGGTGTTCTGGGTGCCGACGAACGCGCGCTGGGAGTTTATCGCCCGTCACGCGAAGGGCATGGAAGCCTCCGCGGGCCAGGAGAGCAAGAGTGTCGGCAAGCTCATCGACGAGGCGATGGCGACGCTGATGAAGCAGAACGAGTCGCTGCAGGGCACGTTGCCGACGATCTTCGGGCGCGACAACATCGACCAGCGACGCCTCGGCGAACTGATCGACCTGTTCAACTCGGTGCGCTTCACCGGTGAGGGCGCGACGAAGGCGCGCGACCTGCTCGGCGAGGTGTACGAGTACTTCCTCGAGAAGTTCGCCAAGGCCGAGGGCAAGCGGG
Source organism: Dermacoccus sp. SAI-028 (assembly GCF_004346775.1). Classification (NCBI taxonomy): domain Bacteria; kingdom Bacillati; phylum Actinomycetota; class Actinomycetes; order Micrococcales; family Dermacoccaceae; genus Dermacoccus; species Dermacoccus sp. SAI-028. The sequence goes on from NZ_SMFS01000001.1 coordinate 276,910, forward strand.
GCGGCGAGTTCTTCACGCCGCCGGTGCTCGTGCGCACGCTCGTCGAGATTCTCGAACCGCACTCGGGGCGCGTGTACGACCCGGCGTGCGGCTCCGGCGGCATGTTCGTGCAGGCCGAGAAGTTCCTCGAACGTCACGACGAGGATCCGAGCGCCATCGTCGTCTACGGGCAGGAGAGCATCGAGGAGACGTGGCGTCTGGCGAAGATGAACCTCGCCATCCACGGCATCGACTCGAAGGGTCTCGGGCCGCGCTGGGGCGACACGTTCGCGCGCGACATCCACCCGGGCATGAAGGCCGACTACGCGATGGCCAACCCGCCCTTCAACCAGAAGGACTGGTCGCGCAACACCGACGACGCGCGCTGGACGTACGGGGTGCCGCCGGCCCGCAACGCCAACTACGCGTGGATGCAGCACATCCTGAGCAAGCTGACGCCGCGCGGTGAAGCGGCCGTCGTCATGGCGAACGGCACGATGGCGTCGAACACCGGCGGTGAGGGCGACATCCGCAAGGCGATGCTCGAGGACGACGTCGTCTCGTGCGTCATCGCGATGCCGGGCAACCTCTTCCGCGGCACGGCCATCCCGGTGTGTGTGTGGTTCTTCGCGAAGGACAAGGCGGCCGGCACGGCAGGCGCCGAGGATCGCCGCAAGCAGGTGCTGTTCATCGACGCCCGCGAGGTCGGCCACATGGTCGACCGGGTGGAGCGCACGTTCTCCGACGACGACATCACGCGCATCGCCAACACGTTCCGCACGTGGCGTGGCCGCGCCTCGGCTGAGGGTGAGTACGGGGACGTGCCCGGCTTCTGCAAAAGCGCGACGCTCGACGAGATCCGCGCCGCCGACTACGCGTTGACGCCCGGACGATACGTGGGCGCCGCTGCGGCAGAAGAGGATTCCGAACCCATCGACGAGAAGATCGCCCGCCTGACGAAGGAACTGACGGCCGCGCTCGACGAGTCGGCATGCCTCGATGCCGTCGTGCGCGAGCAGTTGAGGAGGTTGGCGTGACGACGTTGGGGGAGGTGCCAGAACTGCGCGCCGTGCAAACTGGCCCGTTCGGAACCCAGCTAAAGGCGAACGAATACGCCAGCGATGGCGGGGTGCCGCTGGTCTCGGTCGGAGAGATCCGGGCAGGTGCAGTCCAGATCAACGATTCCACGCCGCGAGTTTCTGCAGCGACGATTGAGCGCTTGCCGAGGTTCACTCTTACGAGCCATGATGTGGTAGTTGCCCGGAAGGGGGGCGTCGAGCGTAGTTCTTGGATCTCGCCGGAATACGGTCCACTATTCCTAGGTAGTGACGGTATAGCACTGCGATTCGAATCGGAGGTGGACGCGCGCTTCTGGGGTTTGTACCTGCAACAACGTTCGTGTAAATCCTGGCTGCTTCAGCACGCGGCGGGGTCAACCATGTTGTCCATGAATGGGGAGATTCTGCGTCGGCTTCCCGTGGTGCTCTTTGACGCCAGTGAACGCAAGCGTTTAGCCGAGGTGCTGGGGGCGTTGGATGACAAGATCGCCGCCAACCGTCGGGTCGCTGAGCTTGCGGTCTCGCTCTCCGAGGGCATCGTGAGCGGAGCCTTCTCCTCTCAGTCCCTGCCCCTGGAGGAGCGGGCGCAAGTGGTCATGGGTTCATCTCCTAAGGGCGAATACCTCAATGAGGACGGGGGCGGCGTTACCTTCTTCCAAGGTGTGCGTGACTTTGGGCTGCTGTCGCCGACACGCAGGGTCTTTGCGACTCAGCCCGTCAGGATGGCCCAGGCGGGGGACGTTCTGTTCGCTGTGCGCGCTCCGGTCGGTGAGGTGAATGTCGCGATTGAGCCCACGTGTATCGGCCGAGGCCTTGCTGCGCTGCGTGCATACGAGAACCCTGTGTCCTTCTTCTACACCGTGCGGGCGAGTTCACATGCCTGGAACGAGTTCCAGGGAACCGGCACAGTCTTCGCGTCCGTCAACGGAAAAGAAGTGCGTCAGACGCGCCTCCCCGTCATCGATCGGGCGGCAGCCCCGGAGGTGGAAGAGCGCGTGAGCGCGATGCATGTGAGGGCTCTGGGCGCGTTGGCGGAGAACGAAGCCCTCGCGAAAACTCGCGATGAGCTGTTGACGCTGCTCATGTCGGGCAAGATCACCGTCAGGGACGCGGAGAAGCGCGTGGAAGGGGTGGTGTGAGTGCCGGTCATGACTGAGGCCGATTGGGAGCAGCTCGTGCTCGATCAGCTCGGCGAGTTGGAGTGGCAGCCGAAGCACGGCAAGGAGCTGGCACCCGGCTCGAAGGAGCGCGAGTCGTGGGCCGACATCGTCCTGCACGGCACGCTGAGTCAGAAGCTGCGCGACCTCAACCCCGGGGTGCCCGAGGAGTACCTGCAGCAGGCGAAGGCGGAGGTACTCGCGCCGCAGTCGCAGGACGCGCTGGCGGAGAACAAGCGCCTGCACGACATCCTCATCCGCGGCTACGCGGGCATCACGTACGTCGACGACGAGGGCCGCGAGCAGAGCCCGACGATCCACTTCATGGCTCACGGCGACGTCTCGAAGAACGCCTACCTCGCGGTGCAGCAGGTGACCATCCGCAGCCGTGAGCGCGAGCGTCGCTTCGACGTCGTCCTCTACGTCAACGGCCTGCCGCTCGTCATCGTCGAACTCAAGCAGGCCGCCGCGAAGAACGCGACGGTGGAGGGCGCCTACAACCAGTTGCAGACGTACCTGCGCGAGTTTCCGATGGCGTTCCGGTTCTGCGCGTTCGTTGTCGCGAGCGACGGCATCAGCGCGAAGTACGGTACGCCGTGGACGCCGTACAACCACTTCGCGCCGTGGAGCGTCGACGAAGAGGGCCACCTCATGGAGTTCGGCGAGACCGACCTCGACGGCGAGGCGACGACCGAACTCGACCTCACACTGACGGGCCTGTTCAACATCGACCGGTTCGGGCAGATCATGCGCGACTTCATCGCGTTCGATCAATCCGAAGAAGGCCTCGGCAAGCGCATCGCCAAACCCCACCAGTACTTCGCCGTGACGAAAGCCGTCGCGTCCACCATCAACGCCGTCGACAGTGACGGCCGCGCCGGCGTCGTCTGGCACACGCAGGGCTCCGGCAAGTCGATGGAGATGGAGCTCTACACGGCCAAGGTGATGCGCCACCAGCGCCTCGCGAACCCGACGGTCGTCGTCATCACCGACCGTCAAGAACTCGACACCCAGCTCTTCGACGGGTTCCGGGTGAGCGCCCTGCTGCCGGAGGAACCAAAGCAGGTGGCCTCGCGCGACGAGCTGCGGCGCCTGCTCAGCGAACAGCTGACGGGCGGCATCTACTTCACGACGCTGCAGAAGTTCGGCCTCACCCAGAGCGAACGCGAAGCGGGCGCCGACCATCCGCTGCTGTCGGATCGGCGCAACATCATCGTCATGGCCGACGAGGCGCACCGCAGCCACTACGACACCCTCGACGGGTACGCACGTCACCTCAAGATGGCGTTGCCGAACGCGACGCTCATCGCGTTCACCGGTACCCCCATCGCCGAAGGTGAGCGCGACACGCGGCGCGTGTTCGGCGACGACATCGACGTCTACGACCTGCTGCGAGCCGTCAAGGACGGCGCGACCGTGCCGGTCGCGTTCGAGCAGCGCCTCATCCAGGTACAACGCGTCGACGGCTTCGGCGACGAAGACATCGACGAACGCGCCGAGGAGGTCTCCGCCGGGCTCGACGACGCCGACAAGGCGCGACTGCAGCAGAGCATCGCCAAGCTCGACACGATCTACGGCTCCGACGAACGTCTCGAGAAGTTGGCCGCGGACGTCGTGAGCCACTGGGAGAGGCGGCGCGAACTCATGGCGCCGTTCATCGGCGGGCCCGGCAAGTCGATGATCGTCTGCGCGACGCGACGCACCGCGGCGCGTCTCTACGCGAAGATCGTCGCGCTGCGCCCGGAATGGCACGACGACGCCGACGACAAGGGCGTCATCAAGGTCGTCTACAACGCCACGCCGAGCGACGACGCCGAGGTGACGAAACACCTGCGACGCCCCAGCGCGACGGCCGCCGTGAAGAAGCGGATGAAGAACGCGGACGACCCGCTCGAGATCGTCATCGTCAAGGACATGATGCTCACCGGCTTCGACGCGCCGGCGCTGCACACGATCTACATCGACCGTCTGCTCAAGGGCGCACTGCTCATGCAGACCCTCGCCCGGGTCAACCGCACCTACCGGGGCAAGGCCGACGGCCTGCTCGTCGCGTACGCGCCGCTCGCGGAGAACCTGACGAAGGCGCTCGGCGAGTTCACCCGCGAGGCCGGGACGCCCGGCGAGAAAGCCGTCGGGCAGACGGCCGGTGAAGCCGCAGAGATCGTGTTCGACCTCGTCGACTCGCTGGAGGAGACCGTCACCGCTGCCGGCGTCGACTGGCGTGCCCTGGCGAACGAGGACACGCCGCGCGCGTGGCGCAACGCGGCGCTCGCCGTCACGAATGCGTTGCGTTCGCCGTTGACGCCGGGCAACCGCGACGAGGGCGACCCCGACGTGCGGCCCCTGGGTGAGCAGTTCCGGGTGACCGCCGCGAAGCTCGCGCGAGCGTGGGCGCTCGCAGCCGGTGAGACGACGGTCGAGCGGGTGCGCCCGCAGGTGCGTTTCTTCGGTGAGGTGCGCGAGTGGATGGCGAAGCGCGACGCCGCCGATCGTGTCGCGCGCGGTGAACCGATCCCGGAGGACATCCGACTGCAGCTCGGGGCCCTCGTCGTCGAGTCGACCGAGGCGACGGGTGTCGTCGACATCTACCGTGCCGCCGGGCTCGAACCGCCGACGCTGTCGGACCTGTCGCCGACCTGGATCGAAGAGGCCGCACAGCCCGACCGTGCACAGGCCGCGATCGACGCGCTCAAGGCGCAGTTGCTCACCGACGCGCGCACCGCGACCGCCGGCAACGAGGTGCGTTCCAAGCTGTTCTCCGAACGCGTCAACGAACTGATGTTCAAGTACACCAACCAGCAGCTGACGTCGGCCGAGGTGATCGCCGAGCTCGTCGAGCTCGCCAAGGAGGCCGCAGCCGAGGGGCGGCGTGGTGAGCGGTTCTCACCACCGCTGGAACATGACGAGTTGGCGTTCTACGACGTCGTGGCCGAGAACGAAGCCGCCGTCGACGTCATGGGCGACGACGTGCTCGCTCAGATCGCGCGTGATCTGGTGGCCGCCATGCGACGCGACACGCGCATCGACTGGACGGTGCGTGAAGACGTGCGCGCCAAGCTACGCACCACCATCCGACGACTGCTGCGCAAGTACGGCTACCCGCCGGATCAGCAACCCGAAGCCATCGTGAGAGTCATGCAGCAGATGGAAACCCTGGCCCCGAAGTATGCGGAGGACGCGCGATGAGTGACCCAGTGCAGACGAGGCACGAGGTCCGCCGGGCTCTCGACGCTCTCGAAGAAAGACTCGAGCCGCTGATCGACGCGCGTCTTCGTGAGTTCCTCCACGGTCTGGAATGGACGGAGATTCTCCGAGCCCTCGACGAATCCCGGGGGCGTCCACGCGGCCAGTACTCGCGAAACGACCTCGCCGCGCAGTTGCGCATGCTCACCGAGAGACTGGGTGAACTCGGCTACCCATTTGACGATGACCCGCGACATCCCCGACGCGTCTCGTCCCTCGGCACCCAGCTGCGCCAGCTCCGGAACACGGAAAGACACAACGACGTTCTCGAACCCCACGACGCATGGCGCGCCGGTGACCATGCTGCGCAACTCCTCGATGCGCTGGGAGACGTTGAGGGGGCGCGCCGTCTCGCTGCGATTCGTGACGACGTTGGACGCGCACTGTACGGGGGTGGGCAGCCCATGCCAGCGCGGCGCGAGCTTATGCCCGCGGAGGACATCGACGGGGCCGTCACGCCGGAGGTCCCCATCCCCGCCATCCCCGCAGTGCTGGACGGTGCCCCACTCGGCGACGAACGGCTGGCATACGAACCGTGGCACCCCGTCATCCTCGGGGAGCGTTCGGACATCGAGAACTTGAAACGGGACGCTTGCCGTCAACGTGTGCAAGGCGCGCTGAAGATCATCGTAGAGACAGAAGGGCCGGTGTCGACGGAACGGCTGGCGCGGCTTACTGCCGCAGCCTTCGAGCGTCGCATCTCACCTGCCCTGCGGCGGAGCCTGATGCGCCAGATCAAGCAGCTCCCGGGCGACATCGACAGTGATGGCTTCATCTGGCCGGTGGACATCAAGCTCGCGGAGTGGACGCAATTCCGGCCCGGGCCCCGGGCAAAGCCGGAGGATCTGTGTCCACGCGAAGTAGCGAACGCGCTGCGCTACTGGACCGACCAGCTCGGCGCTCCGGCGTCAGCGCCCGAAGTCCAGGCCGCCACGCTCGCCACGTTCGGCCGCCAGCGGCGTACCGCTTCGGTTCGTGAGGTGCTGAACCGCGCTGAGGCCCTACTCGAGTGAGCGTTGAGCGTTGTCGGTGGCGGGTGGCACTCTCGGGATCATGATGAGTGAAGGTGCCGGATGAGGCTGGCGTGGCCGCCCGGAGTCCGGTCGACGCGTGACGGCGCCGCGATGTGGGTGACGCCGGATGTTGCGCGAGCAGACCCTGGCCTGCGCGAGATGCTGGCGTCCCTGCCGCCGGCGGTTCGCGCCGACCTGCGCGCTCAGATCAAGCGCAAGCGCGACCGGGCGTTGGAAGGCACATTGCAGTTCTGTCCCTGCGGCCCGTCGCAGAGGGGATGCGCGCACGACGTCAAACAATCCGTGCGGCGGCCACTCGTGCTCGAGATGCGGTGGAAGAACGTCATCGACGAGGACGGTGCTCACCTGGCAGCCCGGCTGTATTTCACCGAGCCCGAGCACCTCGATGAGCTCACCTTTTTGACGTTCCGGGCCAAGTACCCCGACACAGCAGGGTGGCGCGCAGCCCAGAACGGGCACATGGACGAGGCTGAGGCGGTGCGCCTCGCGCATTTCAGTTCATGAGTCATACTGGGGCATATGACTCTGAGTGCATACGTGGGGGTGTGTGATGGATTTTCTCGATGACATCTTCGGGCCAGAGACGGACGAGGATCGTCTCGCCGAGCGCAACCTCGTGCACGAGGAGGAGTGGCTGAGCCGCCTCGTCGAGCTGCGCAAGGCGAAGAACCTGTCCCAAGGTGACGTGGGCGAACGCATGGGGATCTCGCAGAGCGGTGTCGCGCGCATCGAAGCAGGAAACCGCGATCTCCACCTGTCATCGCTGCGTCGCTATGCCATCGCCGTGGGCGCAGAGGTGCGACACGTCGTCAACCCTGCCCGCCCGACGTTGACCGTCGACATCGAGCCCGAAGATGTCGCTCCGGTGGTGGGAGTGCCTCGTGCGCGACGCGATGCCCGCACCATGATCTTCGCCGTGGGTGCCTGACCGTGCTGATCGCCGGGGTCGACGTGGAGCTGCGAGCGGTGACGGTGTTGAGCACCAGCGCGGCTGTGAAGGCTGACGACGAGCTACCCGAGTGGGCTCCTCTCGCGGGCAAGATGAGTGCGAGTTTCGACGCGGCCCACTTCGAGAAGGCGGCCCGGGTTCGTATCGACATCACCGCCACCGGGGACGACGGCATGTGCGCCGTTCGCGCTGAGCTTCTGTGTGAGTTCGCAGTGCCGAATGATGAGAGTTTCGCTCGGGATTGGCCCGAATCCGACGCTCACGGAGCCCTGGATGCCGTGTGGCCCCACGCTCGCGGAGCCCTGCAGGCGGCAGCATTCAGCATCGACCAGCGCCTGCCTCTTCGGCGACTGCCTCCCGAACCGCACAGCCACTGACACCGAGGCCGGGATGCCAGCTCCATCCCCGGCCGGTTCGCTCAGATCCGCCGCGGCGCACCCGTGGGGCCGCGCACTCAACCCCACGCCCGTTGCGATGTGTGGCAAGGTTGAACGAACGCTGAACACCACCCCGCCCCGCGAGGTCCGACCGCACGAGGTAGCCACGACATGTCGAGCGACGCCCGCGTCCGCACCGTCCGCCTGGACTGGACGCTCGAATCCGTGCCCAGCATCCGCCGCACCATCGTCGACGACCTCTCCGACGGCGAGATCAGCGACGAAGTCATCGGCGAATGCGAGATCGTCGTCAGCGAACTCGTCACCAACGCCATCCGCCACGCCAAGCCCCTGCCCGACGGCAGCATCCGTGTGCACTGGAAGGTGCGCGCCCCGCGCGTCGAGATCGAAGTGACCGACGGCGGCGGCGACGACATCCCCATGCCCAAACCCAAGAGTGAATGGGTCAACTCTGGCCGCGGCCTGCGCATCGTCCGCTCCCTCGCCCACGAATGGGGCGTCAGCGACGAACGCAACGGCCGTACGGTGTGGGCCAGTTTGGGCGGCCCGTCGCGCAGGCGCGCCTGACCTCGCAAGCTCGGGCAGGCCGCCTCCGCGGCCGCCCGCCCAAACATTTCTCTGCGCGTCTTGCGGCGCATCGGCCTCGCACGCTCGGCAGATGCACTCGCTGCGACACGCGTGCGGCCCGTCGCGCAGGCGCGCCTGACCTCGCAAGCTCGGGCAGGCCGCCTCCGCGGCCGCCCGCCCAGACATTTCTCTGCGCGTCTTGCGGCGCATCGGCCTCGCACGCTCGGCAGATGCACTCGCTGCGACACGCGTGTGGCCCCAGCCGACGCGGCGCGCGCCTGACGACGTTCCACTACCGCAGCGAGATGACGCATCGCGCCGCCGCGGGCACGCGACATCACTAGACTCATCGACCATGGGTAAGGCTTCACGCCGCAAGGGCAAAGAGAACAAGCGTCCGCTCGATCCGTCGCAGATGCCGGCGCCGTTCGTCGCGCGTCCATTCGAGGGCCTCGCAGGTGAGACGGACTGGGTGGCGATGCGTGAGATCGTCCCGTCGGCGACGGCAAAGGTCACCTTCGAGGTCGACGGGCAGGAGCACGAGGCGGTCATCGCGACGATCCTGCCGATGGCGTGGCCCGGCCTGCGTCGCGAGGACGGCGACATGATGGTGGCGCTGCAGACGGGCGGTGGATCCGGCGACGCGAGCCGCGACCTCGCCGCGCAGCTCATCGCTGTCACGCAGCTCGAGAACGGCCAGCCGCTGCCCGCACCGCCGCGCGTCAGCGCCGCGACGCCGCGCCTGCAGGACATCATCACGAGCACGACGTTCGAACCGACCGTGCACGAGACGTTCGACTTCTGGATCCCCGAAGAGCACGAGATCGGCGAAGAGGCCTCCGTCTCGATGGAGGACGCCAACGAGTCGATCGCTCCGACCGCCCCGATCGACGGCGTCGACTCCGCCTATTGGTGCCTCATCGGTGACCGCGCCTTCATTCGCTGGGTGCTGCCGCACGACGAGAACAAGGCCACCGACGCGCTCGCCCGCCTGTCCGCATCCGGCAAGGCACGTATGCCGGAGAACGACGACGAAGGCCGCCTCCTCGGCGCGTTCCGTGCGTGCGGTGTGCTGACGCCCGTGTGGGAGGTCGCGACCGACCGCCTGCCCGAGCAGCAGGCCGCGCCGATGGCCGAACTCGCCAAGGCCTTCGACGACGCGTTCGCCTCGCTCGAGACCGAGCCGCTCACCGCCGACGAACGTCGCGCCCGCAACGGCATCGTCTCGCGCCAGATCACGCTGCGCTGACGTCCGCCATCAGGTCGCACTGAGCTCGGCTCTCCGCCGGGCAACGACCGCGGCGGCGCTCGTCATCAGGCGCTCACCTTGCCGTCACTCGTGAGGCCCCCACATCGTCAGGTGCGGGGGCCTCACGCGTGTCGCTGCCGGGGGCGTCGTCGTCTGACGGAAGGGGCCGAGCGCGGCGCGCGTCCTACGTCGGCGACGGTGTGAAGGGATCAGTGGAAAGGGCTCGAAGCCCCCGGAAGCCTGTACCCATCTGCGATTTTCATCCACATTCGCCTTCCCGCAACGTCCGTTGAATGTGGACGTAAATCGCAGATGGGTACGGCCGTCAACTCTTCACGGCAGGCACGCGAGGGGCTTCGCTCGTGCGCGGCGATCCGAGGCGCGCCGCGACGATGACGAGCAGTGGCATGATGACGAGCGCGCCGGCGGGCGGGATCGAGGTGCCCGAGTCGTTGGCGAGGAATCCGGCGGCGAGCATGATCGTGATGGCGATGAGGCCGTGCCGCATCATGGGCACGCGCACGAGCAGTGGCTTGAGGAAGCGCCCGGGCCCGTCGGGAAACGCGAGCACGACGATGCACACGACGAGCCAGATCGGCACGAACCAGTAGAACCAATGCGTGTTGAGCATGTGCCAGTTTGCGTACAGCACCCGCCTGATCGGGTTGACCTGCCCGTCGCCGACGAGGCCGGCGAAGATGTCGCCGAGGTGTGTGCGCGCACTCTCGCCGCGCAGGTAGTCGAGCCAGCCGATGACGAAGACGAACGCAGCACCGCCCAACGCGGCGAGCAGCAGTCGCGTCAGCGTGATCCGCCACCCGCGCGCACGCATCGCCAGGTAGATGATCGCGGGCACGAACGCTGCCGAGCCGCCACCCTCGTTGCCCCACTGCGGCACCCCGTTGACGAGGATGGCGGGCACGCCGATCGCGAGCACCGTCAGCAATGCGAGCCGCGGCCGTTTCATCGCGCGATAACGCCCCGCGAGCATCGCCGCGACGAACAGGCATGACGTCATGAACAGCGCGTATCCGACGTTGCCCATCCCGAAGAATCGGCCGCCGTACACCGGCTGCAGCCCGAGCACGCTGACGAGCTGCAGCGGCGATCCCTGCACCGCGTCCATCGCGAGCACCAGCGCGGTGCAGGAGGCGACGAAGACGGCAGGGCCGGGCGTCCAGCGACGCCACGGCCCGAGCAGTGCGAGCGTCGCGATGACGACGATGATGACGACGACGCACCCGCCGAGCCACGCCAACGCATGGTCGTGGAGGTACCAGGCGTAGAGGTTCGCCAGGAAGGTGGCCACCGGCACCGCACCGAGCAGCGCACCCGTCGTCGCCCACCAACCGCGCGCCACCCGCAGCCGGCGCGTCATGACGGCGCGAGCCGCGGCGTCGCCGACGCCCGCGGCGTCGCCGTCAGCCACGTCACGTCCGCTCCAGGGCCACCAGCGCGCGCGGACCGACAGCCACGCCCCGATGGTGACGGCGAGCGCGCCGAGGGCCGCGACCCAGACGAAGAACGGCCCGACGAGGTTGCGCTCGGTGCGCAGCAGGGTCTGGGTGTGGCGCACCGAGCGCAGTGCGGCGGGCGTCGAGACGGGTTCGATCGACAGGGGGCGCCCCTCGCCGAGCACCGGCGGGCGGGGGGTGCGTTGGAGGACGAACGCGGAGATGTCGGTCGTCGTGACGATCCCGCGCTGACGCGTCTGGCGCGAGCGCAGCATGCCGGAGCCGACCGTCGGCCCGTCGAGCATGATCGCGCGCGGCGATTCGGGACGTTCGTCATCGGTGAGGCCGGTGACGAGGACGGTCGTGTCGATGGGTGCCGCGTCGAGCACCTGACGCAGTTGCGCGTCGCTGCGCCCCTCGAGCGAGACGTACGTGACGGGGCACGCGGCGAGGTCAGCGCCGGAGATGCTCGGCCAGTAGTGCGAGACGACGCCCTGACGGTTCGCCGCACCGAGCGTTGCCCGTTCTCCAACGGCGCTGACGCACTGGCCGTCCTTCTCCAGTGTCGAGGTGACGAGCCCCATGCGTGAGGGGATGTTGCGTTTCAGCGCGTCCTTGGCCCACGTGCTCCACTGCGGGTAGCGGTAGGTGTGGTGCGTCGCGTCGTACTCGCCTTTCACCGGAGGCGGGCAGAAGTCGTTCGTGCCGGACGCTGCCGCCATCGGCGGGCTGTAGCCGAGCGGGGTGCGTGTACCGGAGCCCAGCGTCACCCATGCCGCGTCGCTGCACGAGTGGTCGCTGATGACGCGGACGAGCTGGTTGCCGACGGCGGCGTGCTGCGACATGTCCCACAGCGTCGGTGTCGTGTCGGGGTTGATGTCGCTCCATGTCAGCCCCGGCATGCCGACGACGACGAGGTTGCCGGGCAGCGCGCGATGCGTGGGGGAGGTGTCGGACTTGGCGACGGAGATGCCCACGGCGAGCGCCGCGAACGTCACGGCGGCGACGAGAGCAGTCACGAGCCACCGACGGAACACCGCTCAAGCGTAGACGCTGATCCTGGATCCTCGCTGCGACCGGTAGGCTCGTGGCCCGTGGATCTCGCCCTCGCCCTGACCGTCTTCACGACGCTGTTCCTCGTCGAACTCCCTGACAAGACCTTCATCGCGACGCTCGTGCTCGCGACGAAGTATCGGCCCCTGTACGTGTGGATCGGTGTCGCGTCCGCGTTCGCCGTGCAGACGGTCGTCGCCGTGCTGTTCGGCCGCGCGCTCACCCTGCTGCCGGAGAAGCCGGTGCACGCCGTCGTCGCGCTGCTGTTCCTCGTCGCAGGTTTCGTGCTGATCAAGGGCGCGAAGGAGGCCGATGAGGGTGAGGCGGAGGCCGAGGAGGAGTTCGGTGCCAAGGCCAAGCCGGCCGAGGGGCTCAAGGCGATCGGGGCGAGCTTCCTCATCCTGTTCCTCGCCGAGTGGGGCGACCTCAGCCAGCTCGCGACCGCCGGTTTCGTCGCGCGTGGCGGCAACCCCTGGCTCGTCGGCCTGTCGGCGTTCCTCGCGCTCGCCCTGGTCTCGGCGTTGGGCGCCGTCGCCGGAAAGGCGCTGCTCAAGCGGCTCAGCCTCTCCGCCATCCGCACCGCCGGTGGCGTCGTGTGCCTGCTGTTCGCGGCGCTCATGGTGGCCGCCCTCGCCGGCGTCGAATTCCCGGCCTGGGTGCCGGTCTGATCGACCACGCCCGGTTGCATAGGCTGACGTCGTGATCGCCGTCGCTCTCGCCGTCGCAGTGTGTGCTCTCCTGCTCGCCGGGTGGGCGCTCGTGCAGGTCCGCGCGAGCGAGGCCCGCCTCGCGACCATCATCGGTGACGACGACGGCGGCCCGCGCCAGGTGGCGCGCGACATCGCCGCTGCTCGAACCGAACTCGCCGCAGCCCGCGCCGATTCGGGACGCGCGCTCAAGCACGTCGCAGTCGTCCGCTACGACGCGTTCGGCGACATGGCGGGTCAGCTGTCGTTCTCGGCGGCCCTCGTCGATGACGCCGGTGACGGTCTCGTCATCTCGTCGATCCACGGGCGCGCCGAGTCACGCACGTACGCCAAGAGTGTCGAAGCAGGCGCGAGTTCGAGCGAGCTCACGCCCGAGGAGAAGCAGGCGGTCGCCGCGGCGCGCGCCGGTGAGGGGAATGCCCGATGACGCACGACGAACCGACCTACGGCTACCTCGGCCCTGCCGGCACGTTCACGCAGGCTGCGCTGCGGGGGTGGCTCGAGCAGCAGAGGCGTGACACCGCCGGAGCGGTGCGTCCCGCCAGTGACGAGGGGGCGGACGCGACCACGCCTGCCGCGGGTGCTTCGACCCCCGGTGAGGCGAGTTCGCACCAGACTCCCAGCTCGTCCGGCGCCCCAACCGCGACGGACGACCTCGTCGCGGCTGCCCTGGAACGCTCGGTCCCGTTCGCGACCGTCCCGGCCGCGCTCGACGCGGTGCGTTCGGGTGGCGTCGACGGCGTCATGGTGCCGATCGAGAACAGCGTCGAGGGTGGCGTGAGCTCCACGCTGGACGCCCTCAACGCGGGAGCCGGCGCACCCACGGACTCGCAGTTGCTGCTCGTCGGTGAGGTGCTCGTGCCGATCACGTTCGTCCTCGCGGCCCGCCCGGGCACGCGCGCCGAGCAAATCACGGGCGTCGGGTCGCACTCGCACGCGTGGCCGCAGGTGCGCGGCTGGATGGCGTCGAACCTGCCACAGGCGACCTACGTGCCGACGCTTTCGACGGCCGCCGCCGCGCAGAGCCTCGCCGATGACGCCGCAGAGAACTTCCAGGCTGCCGTGTGCGCGCCGATGGCCGCCGACGTATTCGGCCTCGAGACCCTCGCCACGCACATCGGCGACAACGCGGGCGCCGTCACCCGATTCGTCCTCGTGACGAAGGCCCGCGACGCCGCGGGCCGCCCCCGCACCCCCGCGCCGACGGGCCACGACAAGACGACGCTCGTGCTCTACCAGCACGCCGACCGCGCCGGGGGGCTGCTCGAACTGCTCGAGCAGTTCGCGACGCGTGGCATCAGCATGTCGCGCCTCGAATCGCGTCCGACGGGCGAGGCGATGGGCAGCTACTGCTTCTCGCTCGACATCGAGGGGCACATCGCGTCCGAACGTGTCGGGGAGGCGCTCATGGGGCTCAAGCGCGTGGCCGCCGACGTGCGTTATCTCGGCTCGTACGCGCGCGCCGACAAGCGTCCCGTCGACGTCACGCCCGAGACGAGCGACGAGGCCTTCGCCGACGCCCGCGCGTGGTTGCACGCGCTGCGCTGAGGGCCGTCCGCCTGAACGGGGTCTCCTCGTCGCAGGGCGCCGCGCGTCAGTCGCCCGTCAGTGCAGCGTGCGGTGACGCGACTCGACGAACGGCGCGTCGTGGTCGGCGAGCCAGCGCAGCACCTGCGGTGCGACCTGCGGTTCGGTGCGCGCGAGTCGCTCGTGCAGTTCGGTGAGGTCGAGGCGCACGCCCAGCTCGTCGAGCCTGCGCAGGATCGTCAGCGTCATCGCGAACACCAGCGCCCAGCGGTCCTCGGCCTCGGGCGTGAAGGCGTAGTCGATGCGCCGGATGCGCGGGTTGTCCTGCACGCGCTCGAACCGTGCGTCGAGTTCGGCGCGCGTCGCGCGCGTGCGGGCGACGGCGGCGTCGAGCTCCTCCGGAGAGACGGGGTCGAGGCGGCTCGCCGGGTGCTCGGCGGCGTGACGCAGGGAAGCATCGTCCTCGCGCACGTAGAAGTGCAGCAGCTGGCTCGTCACGCGGCCCTGCGCGTCGCCGAACGGCGCATGGTCGTTCGCCGGCGGAACGACGGCGCTGTGGTGCGTCCACACGCGACACAGCGGGGTCGCGGCGTAGAGGAAGTTGTCATGGATGTCGGCGCGCAGCGGTTCCGCCGCATAGGGGTCGCTCACCAGCTCGCGGGCGAGCTCACGCGTCGTCGTGAAGCCGTAGCCGAGCACCATCGCGACGATGTCGCCCACGTCGTCGGGCCACGGCGTCGTCGTGACGGACGTGATGGCAATGGCGGGCAGGCCGACGTGGGGGCGATCCACCGCGCTCGTGCGCGGGCAGCCGACGTGCTGCACGGCCCAGGCGGCGTAGGCGTCGGGGTTGGGCTGCAGGCTCGTGTCGGCGAAGCGCGGTGCGCGTCGACTGCGGACGGCGAACGCGTCGTGCAGCGCGTCATGGACGAGGGGGTACTGGTTCGGTTGCGGCGCGGTGGCCTCGGCGCCCTGGGCGCGTAGGTCGATGCGGTCGGAGACGTGCATCGGGTAGCCGCGCGGGCCCTCGAAGACGGGCAGGACGGCGGCGCCGAGCCCCGACGCGGCGGCCGCGCGCACGACGTTGACGGCGCCCTCGTCAGCAGTGATCGCCGTCAGGGTGCTCTGGGCCTCGGCGATCTTGGCGCGCACCGTCTGCAGCCGGTAGGCGGCTTCGATGAGCTCGGCGTTCTCGGGGGCGGGGTCGAGGATGCCCATGACGCGCGGCAGGTGCGTCGGGTCGTAGGTGGCGCGGCCGGTGGGGTCGCTGCTCATGCCGAGGATGCGTCCGATGACCTTGAGCGTCATCAGGGGCGGTGACGTCGAGTGCCGCCAGCGCTTGATGATCTGCTCGTCGACGGGTGCGCTCAGACCGCTGGAGGGCAGGTCTGCGTTGATCGCCTCGGCGAGCGCCTTGTTCGTGAAGCGGCGCATTTCCATCCAGTGCTTGAGTTCGCTGCGGAAGATCTCCCAGCTGGAGTCGTGCGCTGCCATCGTCGGTGGTCCCCTCGTGAGCGTGCCCGTGTCCGACGCGGGCGCATGCCGTGGCTTCCGGCCAGTGTAGGAAGGCGCGGCTCGCTTGGCCGCGCACCAAGTCGGTTGTCCGACCTGTGAACAGAAATCTTCGCTTGACCTCGTCAGACCCTATTCGACCAGGACGAAAATTTCGGGTTGACCAGGGGGCACTCGTGGTCGGCCAGCCACCGCAGCAAGGAGGGGGCGATGTCCGGTTCGTCTCGCATCAACCGATCATGCACGGCGTCGAGGCCGTCGGTGCGCTCGACGCCGAGCTCGGCGAGAAAGCGCGTCGCGGCCAGCGCCGCGCCGAGGGCGTTCTCCCACCGCTGCGCCGACGTCTCGGCGAACGGTGTCGGCACGAGCAGGGTGCGTCGTCGCACGTGCGCGAGCGCGCCGCTGTGCAGGCGGGCCTCGACGGTGGACGAGGTGGTCTGCGTCAGCGTCAGAGCTTCCTCGGCGCTCATGCCGAGCTGCCCGCCGAGCTATTCGGACGTCCACTCGATGAGCCGGTGATCCTCGACGAGTCGGATGTGCACGAGGCCGGGCGAGCCGGTTCCGTCGGCTGCGGCCCACGGCGAGTTCGGGTTGTCCTCCGGCACCATGACGCTGTGGTGCGACCACACGTGGTGCGACGGCGGGCGCGCGACGAACTGATCGTGCACCTCGCTGCGCAGCGCGTCCGTCGCGATCGGGTTGCGCGTCAGCTCACGCGCGATCTCGCGGGTCGTGACGAAGCCGTAGCCGAGCAGCCACGCGATGATGCCGCCCACGTCGTCGGCCCGCGCACTCGTCGTCGAGGCGGTGACGGCGATCGCCGGCGCGGCGGGGTGGATGGCCTTGCCGTTGCGCATCGAGGGGCGGCCGATGAGCTGGATCGCCCAGTGCGATTGTTCAGCCAGATCATCAGGCTGGGTGCTGAATCGTGGATGGCGGGTGCCCGGCACGGCGGCGTTGGCGACGAGCGCGGCGAGCATCTCGTCGTTCTCCTCGACGGCAGGGATGTCGTCGCGCGGGGTGCGGAAGTCGATGCGGTCGGCGACGTGCATCGGATAGCCGACCGGTCCCTCCCAGACGGGAGAGACTGCCGCGGCGTACCCGTACGAAAGCGCCGTCTGGACGAGCTGGCCGGCGCCGGTGCGCGCGGCGTGGCGGCTCAGCTGGCCGCGCACCTCACTGAGGCGCAGGCGAAGCTCCTGCAGGCGCAGGCTCGTGTCGAGAAGTTCCTGGGCCGGCGCGGCGGGCGCGAGCAGGCCCATGCGACGCAGGATGAACGCGGGATCGTAGGGAGCCTGACCGCTCGGGTCGTCGCTCATCGCGAGCAGGGAGGCGATGTGAGGCACGGCTTCGAGGGGCGGTGACGTGGAGTGGCGCCATCGCTTGACGACGTGCTCGTCGAACTGCTGGTCGACGGTGAGCTCGTTGAGGCGAGCGGCGAGGGCCCTGCTCGTCATCCCCCGAAGCTCCATCCAGTGGCGGAACTCCTGGCGGAACGCCTCCCACCCGGCGTCATGGCTGGCCATGCAGCAGCTCCTCGTTCTCGGTTGCGCTTCCCCCGTGCGCGGCGCCGTGGCGGCTCGCGCGGGCCTGTCGTCCGCCACCACCCGGTCGGACGTCAGACCCACTACGCGTGTCGGATTTCACCACTCGCGTTCGATAAAGCGTACCTGACGGTCAACATAGATTCAGGGTCATTGGTCCCTTCGGGTGAAGGACCCGGTGCGACGGGCAGTGAATGAGACGCGCCCGCAGCGCCAAGGTTGTTGTGATGTGGGGCACACTGGTGGAACCGACGAAAGGAAAGACCCATGGGCCCGGCCGCACCCCTGCCGTACCGCTCGCCGTGGATGGACGACGAACTGGAAGACCTCCAGCGTCTCGCCGCCACGTTCAGCCGCGAGATCTTCGCGAACATCGACCGCTACAGCGAACAGCACCAGGTCGATCGTGACGTCTGGACGAAGGCGGGTGAGCTGGGCCTGCTCGGCCTGTCGGTGCCAGAGGAGTACGGCGGCAGCGGCGCGACGTTCGCGCACGAGGCCGTCGTCGCCATCGAGCAGGCGAAGGCCGGTGACGACTCGTGGGGCTTCGTCGTCCACGCCATCATCGTGACGCACTACATCGTCGCCTACGGCACCGAGGAGCAGAAGCGCAAGTGGCTGCCGAAGCTGTGCTCCGGCGAATGGGTCGGCGCCATCGGCATGACGGAACCCGGCGCGGGCTCCGACCTCAAGCGCGTCTCGACGCGCGCGCTGCGCGACGGCGACGAGTTCATCATCAACGGCTCGAAGACGTTCATCACGAACGCCGGTCACGCCGACCTCATCGTCCTCGTGGCCCGCACCTGCGAGCGTGACAAGGCCGCCGGGCACAAGGGCATCTCGCTCATCGTGCTCGAGACGGCCGACCTCGACGGTTTCGAGCGCGGGCGCGTGCTGCAGAAGATCGGCCAGCACGGTCAGGACACGCGCGAACTGCACTTCACCGACATGCGCGTACCCGTCGCGAATCTGCTCGGCGAGGAAGGGCGCGGTTTCTACCACCTCATGGAGCAGCTGCCGCAGGAGCGCCTCGGCCTCGCGTGCACCGCCGTCGGATCGGCGGAGCTGGCCGTGAAGCTCGGGGTCGAGCACGCGAAGTCGCGTGAACTGTTCGACGGCACGCTGATGGACCTGCAGAACACGCGCTTCGTGCTCGCCGAGTGCTCGACGGACGTGCTCGCCGCCCGCACTCTGCTCGATCACTGCATCATGCTGCACATGGAGGGCAAGCTCGACTCGGCCACCGCCTCGCGAGCGAAATACTGGACGACGGACGTGCAGTGCAATGTCATCGACCGCGTCCTGCAGCTGTTCGGCGGCTATGGCTTCATGCTCGAGTACCCCATCGCGAAGATGTACGCCGGTGCGCGCATCCAGAAGATCTACGGCGGCGCCAACGAGGTGATGAAGGAACTCATCGCCCGCTCGTTGTGACCTGACGCCCGCAGAACGGTTCGTCGAGTCCCGGCGAACCGCTCTGCGGTGCCCAGAGGCCGCTGCGTGCGCGATTGGGCAAGATGAAGGCGTGAACATCGATATCGCACATGCCATGCCTGGGGACGTCGAGGATTTCGTCGATCTGTTCGAGCAGTACCGCAGCTTCTGCGGCAAGGCGCCAACGCCAGACGCGCGGACGTTTCTGGCCGAGCGCATCGAGACGGGGCAGACGCTCGTCCTCGGCGCCCGGGACAGCGTGGGCGTCGTCGGGTTCGCGCAGGTCTACCGCGCGTTCGACTCGATCCACCTCACTCACGACTGGGTGATCGCCGACCTGTTCGTCGACGGAGCCGCACGCGGACGCCGCGTCGGCGGGTCGCTGCTCGAAGCGGTACTCGACGGTGCCCGTGAGAACGGTGCGCACCACGTTCGCGTCAGCACGCAGAGCAACAACGCCTACGCGCACCGCCTGTACGAATCGCACGGCTTCGAACAGCTGGACACCACGGGCGCGACGGTCTACTACCAGCTGAAACTGCGCGACCACCACTGACGCGCTGCGTCCCTGAAGGCCCGCCCCTCCGCGATTGTCGTCCCCATCTGCGATTCGGCCATCTTCGCAAGCGGCGTCCTCATCCGCGATTTCGGTCACATTCGCCCTTGAATCGACCGTCGTGGACCGTGGATACGCAGGGGGCTTCGACCGGCTCGGTTGGAGCGTTGTCGGTGGCCCGTGGCAATGTGAGGGCATGACGACTTCTCAGATGATCGTGCTCGCATCGCGCCCCCATGGCGCGCCCACCTCCGACAACTTCCGCCTCGAGACGCGGGAACTCCCCGCCCTCAGCGACGGCGAACTGCTCGTGCGCAACACCGTCATGAGCGTCGACCCGTACATGCGTGGCCGCATGAACGACGTGAAGTCCTACGTCCCGCCGTTCCAGATCGACGAGCCCCTCGACGGCGGCGCGGTCGGCGAGGTCGTCGAATCCCGCGCTGAGGGTTTCGCGGAGGGTGACCTCGTCCTCCATGGCCTCGGCTGGCGCGACATGGCCGTCGTGCCCGCGAAGGCGGCACGCAAGGTCTCGACGAACGTCGGTGGCGCGCAGGTGTCGCCGTCCGCCTACCTGGGCGCGCTCGGCATGCCCGGCATCACGGCGTACGGCGGGCTCATGCGCGTCGGTGAATTCCACTCCGGCGACGCGGTGTTCGTTTCCGGCGCTGCTGGTGCCGTCGGCTCGCTCGTCGGTCAGATCGCGAAACTCGAGGGTGCGTCCCGCGTCATCGGTTCGGCGGGCTCCGCACAGAAGATCGCGCGTCTCGAGGAGCTCGGTTTCGACGCCGCCTTCAACTACAAGGACGGTGACGTCCGCGGCCTGCTCAAGAACGCCGCGCCGGAGGGCATCGACGTCTACTTCGACAACGTCGGGGGCGACCACCTCGAGGCGGCCATCTCGTCGATGAACACCCACGGGCGCATCGCGATGTGCGGCGCCATCGCGCAGTACAACTCGACGGAGCCGCCCGCCGCGCCGCGCAACCTCGCGCTCGTCATCGGCAAGCGCATCACGATCCGCGGGTTCATCCAGAGCGACTTCCGCGACCTCGTGCCCGAGTTCCAGCAGAAGATGGCGACGTGGCTCGCCGATGGCTCGGTTCAGTGGGACGAGACGGTCGTCGAGGGCCTGGAGAACGCGCCGCAGGCGTTCATGGACCTGCTGAACGGCGCCAACACCGGCAAGATGGTCGTCTCGATCTGATCGTTCGACTCCTGTCGCGCCACGCCCCGCAGGGCGGCGCATGCGACGTGAGATCCAACTGCGTCACCAACGTCCGGGTGAGTCAGTCCTGACTGACTCACCCGGACACGAGAGTGACTCACTCGCCGGTAGACCCAGCACCCCGGCCTCGAGCACCCCGGGCGAGCGCCGTCGGGCGGGTATAACGTCGGGGGATGAGCGCGCTCCCTTCCACGAACTGGGCCGGCACCGTCGTCTTCGAAGCACGCGAGCGATACGCGCCGCGGACGACGTCGCAGGTGCAGGATGCGGTCTGCCGGGCAGCGGCCGACGGTGGGCGGCTGAGGGTGGTCGGCACCGGCCACAGCTTCAACGACATCGCCGACACAGACGGCGTGCAGCTCAGCCTCCTCGACCTCGAGCGTCGCATCGACCTCGACGAGGACGCACGCTGCGTCACCATCGACGGCGGCGCCACGTATGCGCAGGTCAACGCCGTTCTCGCGCAGCGTGGTTGGGCGTTCGAGAACCTTGCGTCACTGCCGCACATCACCGTCGCCGGGGCCATCGCGACGGCGACGCATGGCTCCGGCTGGGAGCGTCCGAGCCTCGCGTCTGCGGTGCGTTCGCTCACCCACGTCACCGCTGCGGGCGAGCTGCACACGATGACGCGCGGCGAACCCGGGTTCGAGCACTATCCCGTGCATCTCGGTCTGTTCGGGCCCGTCGTCGAGTTGATCCTCGACGTCGTGCCCGCGTTCGACATCGCAACGACGGTGTACGAAGGGCTCGAATACGACACCCTCGTCGACCATCTCGACGACCTGACGCGCCCGCTCTACTCGTTCAGCATCGCCCCCGACTGGAGCGACGGCGGTCGGGCGTTGCTCTTCGCCAAGCGTCCGCGCGGCGTCGATGCTCCGGCGCAGCTCGCCGGCGCCCGCGCCGCCACGAGCCCTCGTCACCCGAGCCCAGGCGCTGATCCCGTCGCGGTGACTGAGCAGCTCGGTGTTCACGGGCCGAGCGCCGAACGGCTGACTCACTTCCGCAGCGACTTCACCCCCAGCGTCGGCGACGAGGTGCAGAGCGAGTACTTTGTTTCACGTGAAACGGTCGCGGACGCCCTGCGAGCGCTGCCACGGTTCGCCGACGTCTTCGCCCGCCTCG
Source organism: Dermacoccus sp. SAI-028 (assembly GCF_004346775.1). Classification (NCBI taxonomy): domain Bacteria; kingdom Bacillati; phylum Actinomycetota; class Actinomycetes; order Micrococcales; family Dermacoccaceae; genus Dermacoccus; species Dermacoccus sp. SAI-028. The sequence continues at coordinate 298,684 of NZ_SMFS01000001.1, forward strand.
CGCATTCGATGGAGATCCGCGCCGTCGCCGGCGACAGCCTCAGTGCGAGCCCGTTCGCCACAGGCGAGATGCTCGCCATCCACCTCACCTGGCGCCGCGACCCGGACGCCGTCCGCCGTGAACTGCCGGCCCTCGAAGCTGCACTCGGCCACCCGCGCCCGCACTGGGGCAAGCTGCACGCGGCACCGCCACAGCAGCTCAGCGAACAGTTCCCCGGACTGCATGCCCTCGACGGCGAGGCGCGTCGGCATGACCCGTCCGGCATGTTCCGCAACGCCTGGGTCGAGCGGTTGCTCGGGAATGAGCCGGCCTGATTTGGTGCTGCAACCGGGGCAGGCGTAACTTCCTGAGACGTGGAGAGCATAGATGTTCGATAAGAAAAAACAGCCCAGTGTGGAACTGGCCGGTGAGGCCGCTCACGCCTCTGCCGTCGCGCAGTTGAGGGCCTCCTTCGAAGCCATCCCCGCCGGCGCCACGGTGCGCCTCGCGAAGAAGACCTCGAACCTCTTCCGTCCGCGCGAGAAGGCGAAGGTGGGCCTCGACGTCAGCGGCCTCACGGGCGTCATCAGCATCGACGCCGATGCTCGCATGGCCGACGTCCAGGGCATGTGCACGTACGAGAACCTCGTCGACGCCACGCTCGAGCACGGCCTCATGCCGCTCGTCGTCCCGCAGTTGCGCACGATCACCCTCGGCGGCGCCGTCACCGGCCTCGGCATCGAGTCGACGTCGTTCAAGAACGGACTGCCGCACGAGTCCGTCCTCGAGATGGACATCCTCACCGGCACCGGCGAGCTGCTCACCGCCTCGCCGACCAACGAGCACGCCGACCTCTTCCGCGCCTTCCCCAACAGCTACGGCAGCCTGGGCTACGCGACGCGTCTGCGCATCGAACTGCAGCCGATCGGTGACCTCGTCGAGACGCGCAACGTGCGGTTCGCGAGCGTCGCAGCCATGACGCGAGCGATCGACGCCATCGTCGAGACCCGCGAGTGGCAGGGCGAACGCGTCGACGGCCTCGACGGCATGATCGTCAGCAAGGACGAGGCCTATCTCGTGCTCGCCAACTTCTTCCCCGAGACGCGCCGCCGCCCGAGCGACTACACGGGGCAGAACATCTTCTACAAGAGCATCAGTGAGCTCGACCGCGACACGTTGAGCGCGCACGACTACATCTGGCGTTGGGACACCGACTGGTTCTGGTGCTCCGACGCGTTCTTCGCACAGAACCCGAAGGTGCGACGCGTGTGGCCGCGCAAGTACCGTCGCAGCGACTTCTACCACCGCATCGTCGGGTGGGAGAACCGCTGGGGCTTCGCCGCGAGGATCGACGAGATGCGCGGCGAACTGCCGCGCGAGCGCGTCGTGCAGGACGTCGAGGTGCCCCTCGAACAGCTCGAGACGTTCATGCCGTGGTTCGACGAGCACGTCGGCATGACGCCCGTGTGGGTGTGCCCGCTGCGCCTGCGCGGCGACGACGCGTGGCCGCTGTACCAGCTCGAACCGAACCGCACGTACGTCAACGTCGGGTTCTGGGGCACCGTCGCCATCACCCCCGGGCGGTCTGACGGCGACGTCAACCGCGACATCGAGGCCGTGCTGCCGACGATGCACGGCCACAAGTCGCTCTATTCCGACGTCTACTACGACGCCGAGACGTTCGAAGCGCTGTACGGCGCAGCCGAATACCGCCGCATGAAGACGAAGTACGACCCGCAGGGCCGCCTTCCTGAGTTCGCTGACAAGATGAGGACGCACGCATGAGCCAGACCACGACCGCCAACCCCCTCGTCGCCCAGGCCGTCCAGGCCGTGTTGGAGGAGCCGTTGCCCTTCCGCATCACGGCGTACGACGGCACCGACATCGGCCCGCGCGACAGCGACATCGCCGTGCGTGTCGAGAGCGAGGAGGGGCTGCGCTACCTCCTCAGCGCCCCTGGCGATCTCGGCCTCGCCCGCGCCTATCTGACGGGCACGCTGACCGGCACCGGTTTCCACCCTGGTGACCCCTACGAGGTGTTCAGCCGCATCAAGCGTGACGTGCGCACGAAGCAGCTGACGCCGAAGGGCGTCGCGTCGGCGCTCGCGCCCGTCGTCAAGCAGCTGGGGCCGAAGGCGTTCGTCCACCCGCCGCTGCCCGAGGTCGAGAACGAGCCCCGCTGGAAGCGCCACCTCGCCAAGGTGAACCCGGTGAGCCGCGCCGCCGACTCGATCAAGCACCACTACGACGTCTCGAACGCGTTCTACGAGAAGGTGCTCGGTGACTCGATGGCCTACACGTGCGCCGTGTTCGACACGCCGGACGACACCCTCGAGGACGCGCAGGAGCGCAAGTTCGCCCTCGTTGCCGACAAGCTCGACCTGCAGCCCGGCCAACGGCTGCTCGACGTCGGCTGCGGCTGGGGCGGCATGGCGATGCACGCCGCTCGCGAGCGCGGCGTCCACGTCATAGGCGTCACCCTGAGCAAGGAGCAGGCCGAGTGGGGTCAGCGCGCCGTGCGTGAGGCGGGCCTCGAGAGCCTTGTCGAGATCCGCTACGGCGACTACCGCGACGTCACCGAGACGGGCTTCGACGCCGTCAGCTCGATCGGCCTCACGGAGCACATCGGCGTGAAGAACTACGCCAACTACTTCTCGTTCCTGCACTCGAAGCTGCGCGACGGTGGCCGCCTGCTCAACCACTGCATCACGCGTCGCGACGACACGGCTTCGGCCAAGCCGGAGCCGTTCACCGATCGCTATGTCTTCCCCGACGGCGAGCTCGCCTCGCCGGGGCGGCTCATCAGTGAGTGCCACGACGCCGGTTTCGAGGTTCAGCACGACGAGAACCTGCGCCTGTCGTACGCCCTGACGCTGCGCGACTGGTGCCGCAACCTCGAGGCGAACTGGGATTTCTGCGTCGCCGAGGCGGGCCTGCCGACCGCGAAGGTGTGGGGCATCTACATGGCCGGTTCACGCCTCGGGTTCGAGGAGGGCTGGCTGCACCTGCACCAGGTGCTCGCCACGAAGACGACCGACAACGGCGACAACGGCGGCTACCCGCTGGGCTCGCACTGGGCACCCTGAGCTCTCACTGGCGGTGCTGAGCGGCTGCCCGTTGCCCGTCCAGACGCAGGCAACGCGCAATCATGACGGTGGGGTGATGCCGACCAGCATCGCCGCCACCGTCATGATCTGCGTCCACGCGAACGCGTTCTGGAACGAACTGTTCGCGATGACGACGGCCGCCGAGCGCAGGTTGAACGCGAGGATCGCGGCGCGGGCCCCTGACGCGCGGCGTGTGCGCGCCCAGTAGACGAGAGCGCCGACGGCCGGCGCGAGCAGCGACCACATGTACGCGCTGAAATCGCTGCCACCATGCGACTTCACGAACTCGACCGTGACGATCGACGCTCCGATCTCGAACACGGTCAGGGCGACCATGAACCATCGATCACCGCTGCTCACCGACGGGGGAGTGCTCCACGGGCGTTCTGCTCTCAGTATGGCCGCCCGGGTGCGGCGGGCCCCTGACGAATGTCACGGTGTGGCCGCCGTTGATGCATAACTCGACCTTTATGTTTGGCCAGTGCTACGTTATGTGCGGGTCACGAGCCCCGGCGCGAAGTCTCGGCTGGCCGGGCGGCAACCCCCATGCGAACGCACACGTGCGCCGGGGTGCCCCGAGTAACGACCCGGCCGCCCGTCGACCGACGCGGCGGCAAGCGCAACGAAGGGTCTGCCATGACACTCCTCGACACCACGCCCGACACGAACGTCGACTCCGCGAGCGGCGCACCGACGGGTGTTCCGACGAGCGCAGCGGCGCGCCACGGCGGCACCGTCGCGACGCCCGGGCTGCGCATCGAACGCCTCGGCCCGGCGTTCGGCGCAATCGTCCACGGCGTCGACCTCGCGCAGGTCGACGACGCGATAGCGTTCGACCTGCGCCGCGCGCTGCTCGCGCACAAGGTGCTCTTCTTCCGGGGTCAGGACGCGTTCGACGACGACGCTCAGGTGCGCCTCGGAAACCTGCTCGGCGAGCTGACGGCGGGCCACCCCGTCGCGGGCACGCACGAGCGCAAGGAGATCTACTCGATCGACTCCTCCGACCCCGAGTTCTCGTTCTCCGACGAGTGGCACACGGATGTCACGTTCATGAAGGAGCCGCCGGCCATCAGCGTCCTGCGCGCCGTGACGTTGCCGGATTACGGCGGCGACACCTCCTGGGCCGACGCGCAGGCGGCGTACGACTCGCTGTCGGAGCCGTTCCGCGGCCTCGTCGACCAGCTCGTCGCCGCCCACGACGGCAACCGCGAATGGGGCGCGTACCTGCGCAAGAACGGTGGGCAGGAGTGGAGCGGCGAGGTCGTCACCGAGCTGCCCGTCGTCGAGCACCCCGTCGTGCGTGTGCACCCCGAGACGGGCCGTCGCGGGTTGTTCGTCAACCCCGGTTTCACCTCCCACATCGTCGGCGTGTCGCAGGCCGAGTCGCGGGCGATCCTCGACGTGCTGTACGCGCACCTGACGCAGCCCGAACACACCATCCGCCACCGTTGGGCGCCCGGCGACGTCGGCATCTGGGACAACCGTGCGACGTCGCACTACGCGAACCGCGACTACGTCGACGCCAACCTTGGCCCGCGCGCCATGAGGCGCGTGACGGTCGGTGGCGACAAGCCCGTCGGCGTCAATGGCCTGACGGGTGGCGCAGCTGCCTGACGGTGTGAGCTGACATGGCGCGGTGCGGGTCTCTGGGGCCCGCATCGCGTCGTCATGTACCCCTCTGCGATTTTCGTCCCCCTTCGCGAATCCCGTCCCCCTCGGCGAATCCGGTCCCCATCGGCGATTTGCTTGTGCACATTCGTCCAGCCGGCCGTCGGGAAAATCGGTCGCCGGGGGCGTCGCACGGTGATGGAATGACGGGATGCTGAAGCTCATCAGGCCCGACGCCGCTCGCTACGACGACTGGAAGGACGCATTCGACGAGTTCGGCGCGACGCCGAAAGACGGCACGGGCTATCGTCGCGACGACGTCGTCGACACGTCGCGCGCCGGGTTCGACGCCTACCTCACCGATCGTGCGCGCCAGGGCGATACGACCGTCGCGCCGCCTGAGGGATTCGTGCACTGCAGCTATTTCTGGGTGCTCGACGGCCCGCGGGCGGGGGAGGGTGACATCGTCGGCTTTCTGGCCCTGCGTCACACCCTCACCGAGGTGCTGTACGAGGCGATCGGTCACATCGGCTACTCGGTGCGTCCCAGCGCTCGTGGGCGGGGTGTCGCCGCGGGCGCGCTGATGCTCGGTCTCGACGAGGCGCGGGCGCTCGGCGTCGAACAGGTGCTGGTGTGCTGCAGCACCGAGAATCCGGCGTCACGCGCCGTCATCGAGAAGTGCGGCGGGCAGTTCGAGGACGTCCGCTCCCACCCCGCGTTTCCGGGCGAGACACGTCGCTACTGGTTCGGCTCGCCGCCGTTTCCGCAGGGACCGACGGCCTGACGCCGGCTGCCTCGGGTGCGGATGTGACCGAAACTCGCGGATGAGGACGAGAATCGCCGATGTGACCGCCGTTCGCAGAGGTGGACGAGAATCGCCGACGGGGACAGGAATCGCAGAAGGGGCACGGTGCGGGGCGGCCCGGCCGAGGTCAGTCCCCATCCGAACTCAGGCCCCCAAACCCTCAGCCGACGTCGTGACCAGGATGTGATCGCTCGGTCCGCGAGCCGAGACGCCGTACCCATGGGTAGACCCCTACTGTGGCCTTACTCACATCGGCCCTCATGGCCACCAGCACTACCAGGAGGTCACCGTGGCGGCGTCACGTCTCGACACCCTCGACCGCGATCCGGGGTTGCCCCCCGTCGCGGTCGAACCCCCTCGCACCATCACCGGGCGGCAGAAGATCATGATCGCCGTCGCGGCGATCGTCGCCGCCATCGGCTGGACGATGGTCGCCTTCGTCCGCGGTGAGCACGTCAACGCCATCTGGTTCGTGTTCGCGGCCGTCGGCAGCTATGTCATCGGCTACATGCTCTACAGCCGTCTCATCGCGTACAAGGTCGTGCAGCCTCGCGACGACATCGCGACGCCGGCGGAGCAGTTCGAGAACGGCCAGGACTACATGCCGACGGACCGTCGCGTCCTGTTCGGCCACCACTTCGCCGCCATCGCCGGTGCCGGCCCGCTCGTCGGCCCTGTGCTCGCCGCGCAGATGGGGTACCTGCCGGGCACGATGTGGATCATCTTCGGCGTCATCTTCGCGGGCGCCGTGCAGGACTACATGGTGCTCGCCATCTCGACGCGCCGTGGCGGCCGCAGCATCGGCCAGATGGCGCGCGACACGCTCGGCCCCGTCGGTGGTTGGGCGGCGATGCTCGCCGTCATGACGATCATGGTCATCCTCATCGCGGTGCTCGGCCTCGTCGTCGTCAACGCGCTCGCCGAGTCGCCGTGGGGTGTGTTCTCGATCGCGATGACGATCCCGATCGCCCTGTTCATGGGCTGCTACCTGCGCTTCCTGCGTCCGGGGTCGGTCACCGAGGTGTCGCTCATCGGCGTCGTGCTCCTGCTGCTCGCGATCGTCTCCGGCGGCTGGGTCGCCGAGACGGCCTGGGGCAAGGACATGTTCACGCTGTCTCCGACGGCGCTCGCCTGGTGCCTCATCGTCTACGGGTTCGCCGCGGCCGTCCTGCCGGTCTGGCTGCTGCTCGCGCCGCGTGACTATCTGTCGACGTTCATGAAGGTCGGCACGATCGTCCTGCTCGCGCTCGGCATCATCATCGCGCGTCCGGCGATCGACATCCCCGCGATCACGTCGTTCGGCAAGCACGGCAACGGTCCCGTCTTCGCGGGTTCGCTGTTCCCGTTCCTGTTCATCACGATCGCGTGCGGCGCGTTGTCCGGCTTCCACGCGCTCATCTCGTCGGGCACGACGCCGAAGCTCATCCAGAAGGAGAGCCAGGCGCGACTCATCGGGTACGGCTCGATGCTCGTCGAGTCGTTCGTCGCCATCATGGCGCTCATCGCGGCGGCCATCATCGACCAGCACCTGTACTTCGTCATCAACGCCCCCGCCGGCGTGACGGGTGGGACGGCCGAGAAGGCCGCGGCGTGGGTGAACTCGATAGGCTTGGGCGGTAATCCGATCACCGCGCCCGAGATCACGCAGGCCGCGAAGGACGTCGGCGAGGCTTCGGTCGTGTCGCGCACCGGTGGCGCCCCGACGTTCGCGTTCGGCATGTCGGACGTGTTCAGCCGCGTCATCCCAGGCGATTCGATGAAGCAGTTCTGGTACCACTTCGCGATCATGTTCGAGGCGCTGTTCATCCTGACGACGGTCGACGCCGGCACGCGCGTCGCACGTTTCATGTTGTCGGAGACGCTCGGCAACGTGCCCGGGCTGCACCGCTTCCGTGACACGTCCTGGCGCGTCGGTGCGTGGATCTCGACGCTCGTCGTCGTCGCCGCATGGGGTTCGATCCTGCTCATGGGCGTCACCGACCCGCTGGGTGGCATCAACACGCTGTTCCCGCTGTTCGGCATCGCCAACCAGTTGCTCGCCGCCGTCGCGCTGACGGTCGTGACGGTCGTCGTCATCCGCAACGGCAAGGCGAAGTGGGCGTGGATCCCGGGCATCCCGCTCGCCTGGGATCTGCTCGTGACGATGGTCGCGAGCTACCAGAAGATCTTCTCGAGCGACGCGAAGATCGGCTACTGGGCGCAGCACAACGCGTTCGTCGACGCCAAGAACAAGGGGTTGACGAAGTTCAAGACGGCCAAGACCCCCGAGGAGATCGACGCCGTCATCCGCAACACGCTCATCCAGGAGACGCTCTCGGTTCTCTTCGCGGTGCTCGTCATCGTCGTCGTCATCGCGGGTGTGTTCGCGGCGCTCAAGGCGCTGCGCAGCGAGCACGTCGACCCCGAGGTGCGCGACGACGCGGTGCCGTCGCAGATCTTCGCGCCGAGCGGCATGCGCGTCACGCCCGACGAGGAGAGCGTGCTCGCGCAGTGGCGTGAGGCGGGCCTCGACCCCGAGGGCGTGCATGCGGGTGAGCGCGTCCATGCCTGAGCCGCGCGGAATCGTCGGCACGCTCAAGTGGTACGTCGCCTCGATGATGGGCGACAACCACTACGAGCGCTACCTGCGCCATCACGCCGTCGCCCACCCCGGCGAGGCGCCGATGTCGAAGCGCGACTACTGGCGTGAACGCACCGACGCCCAGGACCGCAACCCCGGCGCGCGGTGTCGCTGACGGGTCTCGGTTCAAGACCGCGGGTCTGAACACGACGAGAGGGGCTGACGCATCAAGCGTCAGCCCCTCTCGCAGTGCGGCCCGTCACTGTCGCAAGCGATCCGTCCGTGCGACGGGTTGGGCCAGGCTCGGCAACGAATGTGGACGAAAATCGCAGATGGGGACGGGAATCGAACAGGGGGCGCGTGTCAGCGGCGCAGCGTCTGGCCCAGGATGCCGGGGAGGTGACGGCGGACGTCGGACATGCGTGAGTGACGCGCGTTGGCGACGCGCACGCGCAGTGCCTTCTCCTCGACCCACATCTCCATCTCACGCACGTCGCCGAGGACGTCGCCGTCGAGTTCGAGCGCGCGCGGGCGTCCCATGGCCTTGGCCGCGACGCGGGCGCAGCGTGTGCGCTCGACGCGACCCGTGGTGCGCCGCGAGCGGGCGAAGATCTGCGCCGAGAGCGCAGCCCATTGCAGGGGCCCGTCGGCGGAGAGCCAGACGGTGTCGAAGCGCCCGTCGGTGCCGTTGGCGCCTGGCATGAGTTGCACCCCCGCCGTCAGCTGACCGAAGTTGCCGACGAGCAGCGTCGTCGTCTTCTTCGTGTGCGGCGCGCCATCGTCGAAGGAGGCGAGCATGCGCTCGGGGCGCTGGGTCACGTAGCGCGCACCGGCGATGGGGTAGGCCATCCACCCGATCCGCTTCTTGAGGGTCTCGCTCGTGGCGTTCATGATGTCGCCATCGAGTCCGAAGCCGGCCATGATGAGGAAGGTGTCGTTCGTCGCCGAGCCGTCCCCGAACGTCGCGTGCACCCGCCCGACGTCGATGACGGTGTCCTCGCCCGCGAGCGACCGCGCGAAGTTGAGCGCCGCCGAGCCGTCCACCGAGACGCCGAGGTTGCGCGCGAGCAGGTTGCCGGTGCCCTGTGGCATCAACCCCAGCGGCACGCTCGTGCCGCTCAGCGCCGCGCCGACGTGGCGCACCGTTCCGTCGCCACCGGCGGCGAAGACGATGTCGCAGCCCTGGCGCAGTGCTTGCTGCGTCTGGCCGGTGCCGGGGTCGTCGATGCGGGTCTGCAGCCACAGCGGCTCGGCCCATCCGGCGTCGCGCGAGACGTCGACGCATTCGCGGCGCAGGGCGCCGAGGTCGTCGACCTTCGTGGGGTTGACGACGATCGCGGCGCGCGGACGGGAGGGCGTGTTCGACACGCCTTGCACTGTAACTGGAATGACGCAGATTCGCGCGGGCGATAGCCTGGAGGGGTGATCGACATTCGACTGCTTCGTGACAACCCTGACGCCGTCCGCGCGAGCCAGCGTGCTCGCGGCGCTGACGAGGGCGTCGTCGACCGCATTCTCGAGCTCGACGCGACGCGCCGCAGTTCGCTCGGCGAGTTCGAGAGGGTACGCGCCGAGCAGAAGCAGGTGTCGAAGAGCGTCGGCGCCGCGATGGGTGCGCTCAACAAGGCCAAGAAGAGCGGTGACGACGCGGAGGTCGCGCGTCTGCAGGCCGAGGCCGAGGCCGCGCGCGAGAACGCTGCGACCTTGAGCGCCCGCGTCAAGGAGCTCGAGGCCACTGCCGACGAGGCGGGCAAGGAGTTCGACGCGCTGCTTCGCACCGTCCCCAACGTCGTCCTCGACGGCGTGCCGGCGGGTGGCGAGGACGACTTCGTCACCGTCAAGACGGTCGGTGAGGCCCCGACGTTCGACTTCGAGCCGAAGGATCACCTCGAGATCGGTGAGCTCATCGGCGCGATCGACATGGAGCGTGGCACGAAGGTCTCGGGTTCGCGCTTCTACTTCCTCAAGGGTGTCGGCGCGCGCCTCGAGCTGGCGCTGCTGCAGATGGCGCTCGACCAGGCCATCGCGAACGACTTCACCCCGATGATCACCCCGACCCTCGTGCGGCCGGAGACGATGCAGGGCACCGGCTTCGACGTCGCGCACGACTCCGAGATCTACCGCGTGCAGGAGGAGGACAACCTCTACCTCGTCGGCACCTCGGAGGTCGCGCTCGCCGGCTACCACGCGGACGAGATCTTGAACGTCGACGCTCCCGTGCGCTACGCCGGTTGGTCGAGCTGCTACCGCCGCGAGGCCGGTTCGTACGGCAAGGACACGCGCGGCATCATCCGCGTCCACCAGTTCAACAAGGTCGAGATGTTCTCCTACTGCCGCATCGAGGACGCCGAAGCGGAGCACGCTCGCATGCTCGCGTGGGAAGAGGAGATGCTGGGCAAGTGCGAGCTGTCCTACCGCGTCATCGACACCGCCGCCGGTGACCTCGGCACGTCCGCCGCACGCAAGTTCGACTGCGAGGCCTGGGTGCCGACGCAGGGCACCTACCGCGAGCTGACGTCGACGTCGAACTGCACGACGTTCCAGGCGCGCCGCCTCAACATCCGTGAGCGCACCGACGGCGCGACGCGTTCGGTCGCGACGCTCAACGGCACGCTCGCGACGACGCGTTGGCTCGTCGCCATCCTCGAGACGCACCAGCAGGCTGACGGCTCGGTGCGTGTGCCCGAGGCGCTGCGCACGTACATGGGTGGCCTCGAGGTGCTGCCCGTCGTCTGACGACGAGCTCGGACGACGCAGTCCGACGAGGGCTGACGCGGGCCGGCGTCCTGGGCGGGTGCCGGCCCGCGCTCAGCCGATGAAGATCTCCCCGTGCGGATCGATCGCCACCATGATGGCGACGATGATGGTGGCGCCCAGGAAGCCGCTGACGAGTTCGCGCATCTTCTTGGCGCCCATGCCGTTGTCGGTCGCCTCCAGCCACCGTGCGGTGCGGTAGCTCATTAGCGTCATGAGGGCGAATCCGACGGCGCCCGCCCCAGCCATCGCGACGGGGGTGATAGGTGTCGCCGTACTCGGTCGCACCATGGGGATCACGCCGCCGATGACGCCGCCCATCTCGCTCGTCTCATGCACGCCCGGCAGGGGGTCGTCGTGCTGGCCCGAATGATTCGAGCCCGACCAGTTCGTGCCGGCGGGCCCGGCCATGTCGGTGCCGGGGGCCGTCCCCGCGGCATGCTCGGCGCTCGCGTCGTCTCCTCGCGTCGTCTGCTCCCGCCACGCGATGCGGCAGTCGGTGCCGCTGTGGTCGCTCCATGCTCATGCCCGTATGACGCGCCCGTCGTTGCATCCGTTCCCGCAGGCCCCGGTGGTTCGCGTCCGTCGGGTGACAATGAGCGCATGAACGACACCTCCCACGAGACGTCCAAGGCGAACCGTCGTGCCCTCACGCGCCGCACGGGGTTTCGGTTGGTGATCAGCGTGATCGTCGGTGTGCTCGCGGCGTTCGTCACGATCGCCGTCGCCGACCGGACGATCGTGTTCGACGTCATGACGGGGTGGACGGTCGGCGCGATCGTCGTCAGTGCGTGGACGTGGCTGAACGTGCGTGGCATGAACCCGACGCAGGCCGCCGAGCACGCACGCGAGGAGGATCCGAGCGTCGCAGGAGCGGACGCCACCGTCATCATCGCGACGATGGCGAGCCTCGCGGGGGTCGGGTTGCTGCTCGTCGCGGGCAAGCACAAGACGGGCACCGCCGAAGCCGTGCTCGGCACGGCGAGCGTCGTCGCGTCCTGGTTTCTCGTGCACCTCACGTACATGCTGCGCTACGCCCGTCAGTACTACGGGCCGGCGCCGGCCAGCAACGGCATCGACTTCGAGGGCGGCGAACCCGACTACTACGACTTCGCGTACGTCGCGTTCGACCTCGGAATGACGTACCAGATCAGCGACACCAACCTGAAGAACCGGTGGGTGCGACGCCTCGTGCTGCAGCACACGCTGCTCAGCTACGCGCTCGGCGTCGGCGTCGTCGCGACAGCCATCAACCTCGTCGTGTCGCTCGCGACGAACTGACGCTCCGTCGCGCGGGGGAGGCGGGCTGTCGGTGGTGGCGTCTACCCTCGCAGGCGTGAGGGAGTTCTTCGGTCTGGACGACGACTGGGTGCGGCCGCTGCCGCCCGGATGGCAGCGACGCGATGCCGTGATCGCCGTCGTCTTCCTGCTCGGTGCCGTCGTCGAGCTCGAGGCGATGCGCGCGTTGGGTCTGCCGCGCGGCACCTGGGGGCGGCCCGCGCTCTATGCGGCGACGCTCGTCGGGATGCTGCCGCTCGTGTGGCGGCGACGCTTCCCCCTCGCCGTCATGCTGCTGCTCGCCGCGCACATGTTCGCCTTCGGCATGGCGCAGTACGTCGTCATGGGCAACCTCGCGATGCAGGCGGCCTACTTCTTCTCCATCTTCACCGCACTCGCCTGGGGCCGAGATCGCCGGATGACGATGGTCGCGGCGAGCGCCGTCGTCGTGTTCATGTTCGGGTGGGTGGCCGTGCAGCTGTCGGTCGCGTCGGGGCGTGACGCGCTCGTCGACGCCTACAGAAACGGCCGCGGCACCCGCGATGACGCGCTGTTCGGCCCTGGCACAGGAGCGGTGCTCACGAGCGTCATGATGAACGTCCTGTTCTTCGTCACCGCCGTCGCGACGGGCGCCAACTCGTGGCGTGGAGCTCGCGCCCGAGCCCGCGCCGAGGATCAGGCACGCACGATCGAGGAGCAGTCGGCGCAGCTCACCGAACGCGCCGTCGTCGACGAACGACTGCGCATCGCCCGCGAACTGCACGACGTCGTCGCCCACCACGTCGCCGCGATCGGCGTGCAGGCCGCGGCCGCACGCAAGCTCATGGCGAAGGACCTGTCGCTCGCGGCCACGTCGCTGACGAACGTCGAGACCTCCTCGCGCGACGCCGTCACGCAGATGCGCAGCCTGCTCGGCACCCTGCGAACCGGGGACGGCGCGTCGTCCGGGCCGGGCCGTCTGCCGCCTGGCGGCGGGGTGGTGTCGGCTGATCTGGCGGTCGCCGCGTCATCGGACGGTTCGCTCGCGACGAGGAACGAGCGCGAGACGGGCGTTGCGCTGGACGCGACGCACCGTCGTCCCGAACCTGGGTTGGACGATCTGCCGCGACTGGTCGAAGAGGTCACCTCGCCCGGGTTCGACGTCGAACTGCGCGACCTCATCGGTGACGTCGACGTGCCCGGCAGTGTCCAACACAGCCTCTACCGCACCGTGCAGGAGGCGCTGGCCAACATCCGGCGCCACTCGACGGCGACGTCCGCGTCCGTCACGGTGCGCAGTGGCGGCGGCGAGGGAGGGGCCGGTGCGCCGCGCTACGCAGAGGTCGAGATCCTCGACGAGGGGCGCCCACGGCAGGGCACCTCGGGCAGCGGCATGGGACTGCTCGGCATGCGTGAACGCGTGACGGCTCATCGCGGCAGCGCCGAGATCGGCCCCCGGCTGACCGGTGGGTACCGCGTGCGCGTCAGGCTGCCGCTACCCGACGCGCGAGGCGACGACGGCGGGCGCTCATGACCGGGGCCGCAGCGAGAGGCCGACAGAGGCAGCGAACGACAGGAAGGCGGGCCTGATGGACGCGCTCAAAGTCGTCATCGTCGATGACCAGAAGATGGTGAGCAGCGGATTCTCGCTCATCCTGTCCGTGGAGGACGACATCGACGTCGTCGCCACCGCGACGAACGGGGCGCAGGCGCTGGACGTGGCCCGCGAGGTGCGGCCCGACGTCACCTTGATGGACGTGCAGATGCCCGTCATGGACGGCATCGAGGCCACGCGACGGTTCGTCGACGAGGGGCTCGGGCGTGTCGTCATCCTCACGACGTTCGATCGCGACGACTACCTCTTCAGTGCGCTCGACGCGGGCGCGAGCGGCTTCTTGCTCAAGAACGCCGACGCGGACGACCTCGCCGACGCCGTGCGCGCCGTCGGGCACGGACACGCCCTGCTCGCCCCTGAGGTGACGCGGCGCGTCATCGAACGACGCGTGCAGGACGGGTCGCTCGGCGCGGGCTCCGAGGCCGCCGGTGCCGCCCGGGCCGCTGACGACGGCCCGGGCAACGTCGGACCGGCGACGTCGGCCTGGCCCTCGGCCTCATCGGCCCACTCGACGCCCTCGCTGCCCCCGAGGAGGACGGGCGAAGGCGGCCGTCTTGATGACCTCACCCCGCGCGAACGGGAGGTGCTGGGTCTGCTCGGGCGTGGGCTGTCCAACGCGGAGATCGCGGCGGCGCTGTTCGTCGGTGAGGCCACCGTCAAGACACACGTGTCGAACGTGCTGATGAAGCTCGGTCTGCGCGATCGGGTGCAGGCCGTCGTCGCGGCCTATGAGACGGGCCTGGTGCGCGTCGGCGACTGACAGCTCCGTCGCGAGGGGGAGGCGCGAAGATCCGTCGCGCGCCGGATCCGGCACGACGGCCGACGCGACAGGCTGGAGGAACGATCGAACATGACGAGGGAGCGGAACATGTTGGAAGCCAGAGGCCTGACCCGCAGGTTCGGTGACAAGACGGCCGTCGACGACGTGTCGTTCGAGGTCGCCGACGGGCAGATGACGGGTTTCATCGGCGGCAACGGCGCCGGCAAGACCACGACGATGCGGATGATCATGGGCGTGCTCGAGCCCAGCGCCGGGGAGGCGTTGTGGAACGGCGAGCCGATGACGCGCGAACATCGCCGGCGCATCGGATACATGCCCGAGGAGCGGGGGCTGTACCCGAAGCAGCCCCTCATCGACCAGCTCGTCTACCTCGCCCAGCTGCGCGGCGTCGCACCCGCTGCGGCGCGTGCCCGCGGGCTCGAACTGCTCGAACGGTTCGGCCTCGGCGACCGAGCGAAGGACAAGCTCGAAGCGCTGTCGCTCGGCAACCAGCAGCGCGTGCAGATCGCGGCGTCCGTCATCGCCGAGCCGGACGCGCTCATCCTCGACGAGCCGTTCAGCGGCCTCGACCCGCGCGCCGTCGACGCGATGGCCGACCTGCTGCGCGAGTTCACCTCGCGCGGCGTGCCCGTGCTGTTCAGCAGCCACCAGCTCGACCTCGTCGAACGCCTCTGCGACAGCCTCGTCTTCCTCGCGGGCGGCCGCGTCGCCGCGCAGGGCACGGCCGCGCAGCTGCGCCGCAGCGGACGCGTCCGTCACCGCCTCGTCCTCGACTCCGACGCCGGGTGGGTGCGTGACGTCGCCGACCGTCTCGGCATCGGTGTCGTCGACGTCGACGGCCCGCGGGCGCTGCTCGAACTGCCCGACGACGCCGAGGGCCGCGAAAGGGCGTCCGACGAGTTGCTGCGCACCGTCATGGCACGCGCGAGCATCCGCGAATACGCCGAGGTCCTGCCCCAGCTCGCCGACATCTACCGGGAGGTGGCGTGATGAACGTCCAGACAGCTCAGCGTGATTCGCGTCCGGCGTGGCAGATCGTCGCCCTGCGCGAGATCGCCGTCAAGGCGCGCGACAAGAACTTCCTCGTCGGCCTCGGCGTCACCCTCGCCATGGTGATCGGCACGTTCGCCGTCCAGGTGTGGATCGCCGGCAAGACGGACACGCAGAAGGTCGCGATCGTCGACACGAAGGGCGCCTCCGGGCCGTCGGCGAAGCAGGTCGTCGACGGCGCTGCGACGAGCGCGAAGGACGGCGGCGCGAAGGTCGAGTACACGAGCACGGCGTTCCCCGACGATGTCGCAGCCCGCGCCGCCGTCACGAAGGGCGACGCCGACGCCGCACTGCTGCGCACCAACGGCGGCTGGCAACTCATCGGCGACAAGAGAATCGACGACGGGTTGAAGAAGAACGTGACGACGAGCGCCGCACAACTGGCGCTCGCGTCGAACGCGGCATCGCAGGGCGTCGAGCTGTCGTCGCTGACGAAGGGCGGCGCCGTGGCGACGTCGACGCTCAGCTCCGACGCCGACCGCGCCGGGCTCGCGAAGGTGGTGTCACTCGTCTTCGCGTTCCTGTTCTACTTCGTCGCGTTCATGTTCGGCATGCCGATCGCGCAGAGCGTCGTCGAAGAGAAGCAGTCACGCATCGTCGAAATCCTCGCGAGCGCCGTGCCGCTGCGCCACATCCTCGCCGGAAAGATCATCGGCAACGCGCTGCTCGCCATCGCTCAGGTGACGTTGCTCGCCGCCGTCGCACTCATCGGGTTGAGCCAGACCAAGTGGAGCGCCTTCGTCGGCACCGTCGCGGGCGCCTCCGGATGGTTCCTGCTGTTCTTCCTCGTCGGATTCTTCGTCGTCGCCTGTATGTTCGCCGTCGCCGGCGCGCTCGCCTCACGCAGCGAGGACGTGCAGTCGACGTCGCAGCCCGTCGTCATGCTCGTCGTCCTCGTGCTCGTCGTCGGCATGTCGCTCAGCGGCACGGCCCAGGTCGTCGCCTCGTACGTTCCGGTCGTGTCGACCGTGACGATGCCGGCACGCATCATGGACGGCAGCGCCGCATGGTGGGAGCCGATCCTTGCCATCGGCATCGCGATCGTCGCGGCGTACGTCATCACCCGTCTCGCGACGCGGCTGTATGAGCGCAGCATCATGCGCACCGGTGGGCGCCTGTCCTACCGCGAGGCGTTCAAGCTCGGGGCCTGACGACTCTGCCGTCCACTGTCGCGCGACGACCGGGCCGTGGATGG
This sequence comes from Dermacoccus sp. SAI-028, assembly GCF_004346775.1. NCBI lineage: Bacteria > Bacillati > Actinomycetota > Actinomycetes > Micrococcales > Dermacoccaceae > Dermacoccus > Dermacoccus sp. SAI-028. Next base: position 315,395 of record NZ_SMFS01000001.1, read on the forward strand.
CGCCGCGGCACGTACATTGGGAGCAAGTTTTTTCGAACCTCGAATCATGAAGGAGAGGGGCATGTCGACCAACGACGAGTCCGGCCAGGGCTCGACCTGGAGCGCAGACAACAACGAGCAGGCCACCCACGTCGCGGGTGGCACCGGCGCCGGCGCGACGCCTGCGGGTTCCACGCCCGCCGGGGCCGCGTCGTCGGGCGCGGGAGTCTCGATGTCCAAGGACACGGCTGCCTCCGACGACCACACGCAGGCGATCGGCAGTGACGCGACGCGCGTCGCCCCACGCTCGGATGCGCCGGCTCAGCCGGCATGGGGCCCGTCGAGTCAGGGTGGGCAGCAGAACGCCGCGTCGTCGCAGGCATACCCGAGCGCGCCGGGGGTCGGCTATGCCGGGCCGCAGGGCGGTGGCCAGCCTGGGTATGGCCAGAGCGGATACGGGCAATACCCCGGGGGCCAGAACCCGGCGGGTCCGTCGTACGGCCAGGGCGGTTACCCGGCCGCTCCGCAGAGCGGTTATCCGTCGGCCCCGCAGGGCGGTTACCCCTCCAACAGCCCGCAGGGCGGCTACGGTTCTGCGCCGCAAGGTGGTTACCCGTCGAACAACCCACAGGGTGGCTACCCCTCGTCCGCCCAGAACGGCTACGCGTCGTCCCCGCAGGGCGGTTACCCGTCCGCGCCCCAGGGCGGCTACCCCTCGTCCCCGCAGGGCGGCTACCCGTCGTCTCCGCAGGGCGGTTACCCGTCGTCGCCCCAGGGCGGCTACCCGTCGAACAACCCGCAAGGCGGCTACGCGTCGTCTCCGCAAGGCGGTTACCCGTCCTCGCAGGGTGCGGCGGTGTCGAACCAGCAGCACTACACGTCGGCGCCGTACGGTCAGTCGTCCGCACCGGGCGTCGGGCAGACGGGCGCGGCGACGGTGACCGGCGTCGGCGCGTCGCACACAACGTCGACCGCCTCGCCTGTCGCGAAGTTCGGGCCGTTCGTGCCCGCGCTGCTCGGGCTGATCGCGCCGTTCGTGGCGTGGGTGACGTTCAAGGCCGGCAGCGAGTCGGTGGCACTCAACGGCATCGGCGGCAACAGCAACACCGCGAACTCCGCGCTCGGTGGGTCGAAGAACACGGCGGGCATCTTCGTCGCGATCCTCGCCCTCGGCCTCGTCGCGGCCGGGGTGCTCGCCTTGCTGGGCAAGCTCAACGCCAAGGTGGCGGGCCTCGTGACCGCGGCGATCGGACTCGTCATCCTCATCCTCGGCATCGTCCAGTTCCCGTCCGCGTCGAGCGCCGTGAGTTCGAATGGTGCGGCCGCCGGATACACCGCGACGATCGGTGCCGGCGTCTGGTTGACGCTGCTCTCCGGCCTCATCGCGATCGCCGTCGGCGTCGTCGCGTTTCTGCAGTCGCGCAAGGCGGACGCGACGAACCCGTCGGCGCACAACACGTCGAACGTGCAGAACAACGGGCAGGGCCCGCAGCAGCCGTGGGGTCAGCAGACCTACTGACACGCTCAACGGCACGCACCTGACGAGGCCGGCTCGCCCAAGACGGGGTGGGCCGGCCTCGTCGACGCGGTGGTGACGCTGCGTCGACTCCCTGTCGGACGCGGCTGGACCCCGGCCGTGTACGTCCCGCGACGGATGGTCGCCGCCAGGAGGGCCGTTGCGCCTAGGGTGGGTACGTGACTGTCTCTGACACCTGCGCGCCGCCCCCGTCGACCGGTTCGGCGGTTTCGTCGCAGCCGGATGGCAAGGAGTGGCCGCCGCTCATGGTGTGCCTCGACATCGATGGCACCCTGCTGCAGTACGACGGCACGATGCACGACGTCACGCGCGACGCCGTGCGCGCCTGTGTCGAGGCGGGGCATCAGGTCGTGCTGTCGACAGGGCGTGCGGTGATCGCGACGAAGCCAATCATCGACATGCTCGGCCTCTCGTCCGGCTACGCGGTGTGCTCGAACGGCGCGATCACGCTGCGTCTCGACAGCTCGCTACCCGACGGGTTCGAGACGATCGAACGCGTCACGTTCGACCCGACGCCGGCGCTGCAGATGCTGCGCGGACAGTGGGAGGACGCCGTCATCGCCGTCGAATCGGGTGACGTGTTCAAGGTGACGGCGCCGTTCCCCGACGGGGAACTCGACGGCGAACAGGTCGTCGTGCCGTGGGAGGAGCTGATGACGGAGCCCGTCACGCGCGTGACGTTCCGCTCGCCGACCGGCACGAGCGAGGACTTCCTCGACCTCGCCGAACGCGTCGGCCTGCACCAGGTCAACTACGCCGTCGGGTTCACGGCCTGGATGGACATCAACCCCGAGGGCGTGACGAAGGCGTCCGCGCTCGAGCAGGTGCGGCGCAAACTGTGCGTGGAACCAGCGAACACGGTGGCCGTCGGCGACCAGCGCAATGACGTCGAGATGCTCGAATGGGCCGCGCGCGGCGTCGCCATGGGCCAGGCGCCCGACGAGGTGAAGGCCGCCGCCGACGAGGTCACCGCTCCCATCGACGACGACGGCGCCGCCCTCGTCCTGCGTTCGCTCATCTGACCCCTTTCTGCGATCGACGCCCACATTCGCGATTCCCGTACCCATCTGCGAACGGCGTCCACATCGGCGATTCCTGTCCACATCGGCGAACGGCGTCCACCTTCGCGTGAGGCGCGTCGATTTGGGATGATGGGGCGTGCCTGATCTTCACCTGACGTCCGCGACGAACCCGCGCCTCAAGGGCCTCGTCGGCCTGCGCAAGCGCCGCACGCGCGAGACCGAGGGCCTGACGCTCGTCGAGGGGTATGACGAACTGGGTCTGGCGCTCGACGCCGGCGTCCGCCCGCAGACGCTCTACGTCTGTGACGAGTTGATGCTCGACGCGGCGCGGCAGCATGACGTCATCGACGCGGCGCGCACTGCGGGCGCGGAGATCGTCACCGTCGCGCGTCAGGCTTTCGAACGCGTCGCGTATCGCGAGGGGCCGGACGGGTTCCTCGCCGTCGTGCCGAGCGTCAACGCCCATCCGCGCATGCTCGACCTGCCCGCCAACCCGCTGCTGCTCGTCGCCGAGGGCGTCGAGAAGCCCGGAAACCTGGGCGCGATGCTGCGCACGGCTGACGCGGTGGGCGTCGACGGTGTCATCGCGGCCGACCCTGTCACCGACTGGGGCAACCCCAACGTCGTCCGCGGCTCGAAGGGCACAGTCTTCAGCGTGCCGGTTGCGGCGGCACCCACGTCAGAGACGCTGGAATGGTTGCGCGACAAGAACATTCCCCTCATCGCGACGACACCGGACACCGACGTCATGCACACCGACATCGACCTGTCCGGGCCCGTCGCCGTCGCCGTCGGCACCGAGAAGTACGGCCTCACCGACGAGATGCTGGACGCCGCGACGTCCCGCGTCCGCATCCCGATGGTCGGGCAGGTCAACTCGCTCAACGTCGCGACGAGCGCCGCCATCGTGCTCTACGAAGCCATGCGACAGCGCGGCGTGCGGGGCTGACGAGCGGCCACCCGACGCACTCAGGTGACCCCGGCGCCGCGAGCGAGGTGCCCCCCGCCACCCGTCCGCACCGGGGCGCCAGCCCGTGACGCGGCCCCGCGTCGCCGAGACGTGACCCTGATTACAAGCTGTGTTGGGTGACGTGGCACAGTGTCTCCATGCGGATTGACCACGTGATGTATGCGGCCGAGAATGACGGCCTGCAGGCCACAGCCGAGCGCCTCTCGCAGCAGCTCGGCATCGAAGTGCGTGACGGCGGCGTGCACCCGCGCTTCGGGACGCGCAACATGATCCTGCCGCTGAGGCAGGGGCGTTTCGTCGAGGTCGTCGAAGCGCTGGAGCACCCGAGCGTCGACAAGATGCCGTTCGGTCAGGCCGTCAAGGCTCGCTCCGCCAACGGCGGCGGCTGGGTCGGCTGGGTCGTCGAGCTCGACGACATGAGCGGCCCCGTCGCCAAGCTCGGCCGCCCCACCACGGAAGGTCGCCGTCACCGCCCCGACGGTGCGGAGATCACGTGGCAGCAGATCGGCGTCAGCGACCTCGTCGTCGACCCGCAGCTGCCGTACTTCATCCACTGGGACGACCCCGCGCAGCACCCGTCGAAGGACGGCGCCACGGACGTCGCGCTCAAGGGCATCACGCTTGCCGGCGCGCCCGAGCGCGTGCGCGAATGGCTCGGCCTGACGGGCGAGCCCGGCGTCGACCGCGAGGACTGGGAACCCGACATCGACTTCCAGTTCGTCGCGCCGCACGGCACCCCGTCGGTGCTGTCGGTGACGTTCGCGACCGCCAAGGGCGACGTCACGATCTGATGATCTGAGGGGCGGCGTTCCGTCCTGACGTCGAGGGCCGAAACTCTGCAGTCCAGAGTTTCGGCCCTCAACGCATCTGGTGAGGTCTGAAACTCCGCATTGCGGGATTTGAGCCCCCAACAGCCGCGTTGAGAGCTGAGGCCCCGCCATGCAGGATCTCAGCTCTCAGCGAGGCAGCCGCGGGCTTCAGCAGATCGCCAAGGGGCGCACGAGCGTTCGTCGCAGGCCAGTGCACGTCGAGCGTCGAAATGATCCGCTGGGCGTCAGACCTCGAGGAAGTCGACCAGCTGCGGAGCGATACCGACGTACGTCGCGGGCGTCATCTCGACGAAGCGTGCTTCGACGTCGGCGGGCAGGCCGAGGCCGCGCACGAACTCGCGCAGGTCGTCGCCGGTGATGCGGCGTCCGCGCGTCAGTTCCTTGAGGCGCTCGTAGGGCTGCTCCATCCCCGGCACGCCCTGGGCGCCGAGCGCGCGCATCGCCGTCTGGATCGGCTCGCCGAGCACCTCCCAGTTGGCTTCGAGGTCCTTGGCCATGGCGCCCGGCACGGGGTCGAGACCACCGAGGCCCCGCGCGACGTTGTCCATGGCCAGCACCGAGTGCCCGAATGCGGTGCCGATGTTGCGCTGCATCGAGGAATCCGTGAGGTCGCGCTGCAGGCGCGACGTGACGAGGGTCGAGCCGAGGACGTCGAGCAGCGCCGAGCTGACCTCGAGGTTCGCCTCCGCGTTCTCGAAGCGGATCGGGTTCACCTTGTGCGGCATCGTCGACGATCCGACGGTGCCCTGGCCGCGCACCTGCGCGAAGTAGCCCATCGAGATGTAGGTCCACACGTCGGTGCACAGGTTGTGCAGGATGCGGTTGAAGCGCGCCATGTCGGCGTACAGCTCGGCCTGCCAGTCGTGGCTCTCGATCTGCGTCGTGAGCGGGTTCCACGTGAGGCCCAGGCCCTCGACGAAGCTCTGGCTCAGCGCCGGCCAGTCGGCGCTCGGCACGGCGGCGGTGTGCGCGCCGAACGTGCCGGTGGCGCCGTTGAGCTTGCCGAGGAACTCCTGGGCCTCGATGCGGCGCAGCTGTCGGCCGAGGCGGTGCGCGAGCACGGCGAATTCCTTGCCCATGGTCGTCGGCGTCGCCGGCTGGCCGTGCGTGTGCGCGAGCAGCGGCACGTCCCGCATGTCGCGGGCCATCGTCGCGACCTGCTCGACGAGCGTCGTCGCCTTCGGCAGCCACACCTGCTGCGTCGCACGCTGCACCATGAGGGCGTAGCTGAGGTTGTTGATGTCCTCGCTCGTGCAGCAGAAGTGGATGAGTTCCGAGAGCTGTGCGGCGTCGTCGTGGCCCGCGTCGGCCACGATCTGCGTGAGGCGGCGCTTGAGGTAGTACTCGACTGCCTTGACGTCGTGCACCGTCTCGCGCTCGATCTCGGCGAGTTCGGCGATGTCGTCACCGTCGAACTCCTCGACGACGTCGCGCAGCGCCTCCTTCTCGCCGTCGTCCAGCGCGCGCACGCCGTCGAGAATGCCGGCGTCGGTGAGGTGGATGAGCCACTCGACCTCGACGTGGACGCGCATCCGGTTGAGCGCGGCCTCCGACAGGTGGTCGACGAGCGGGGCGACGGCGCCGCGGTAGCGGCCGTCGAGGGCTCCGAGGGCGATGGCGGGCTGGGTGTCGGCGAGGCTGTGCATGCACCCATTGTTCCAAACGACGAGCCCCGGACGCGTGTCGCATCCGAGGCTCGTCCTCACGGTGGAGTCAGCGCTTTCGGGCCCGCAGCGGGAGCCACACCGCCAGGCCCATGAGCGCCATCGCCAGCGGGACATGGATGGCGGCCATGACGTCCTTGCCCTCGTCCACGATGAGCCCCCCCGAGATAGGCCTCGAGGATCAACAGCACCGTCAACGCCAGCGCACCGAAGGTCAGGTCGGTGCGTTCACGCAGCTTCAGGAACGCCCACACCGTGGCGAGGAGCGCGAACCCGATGGCGGCCTTCCCGCACCACGAATGGACCTCGAGCCAGGGCGTCTTCTCAGGGTCGGTGTCGGGCGTCGACATGAACAATCCGGCCCACAGGCCCTGCAGCAGCACGGCGAGCGACGCGACGCCGACGAGTGCTGCGAACGTACGAGTGGGTGCCGTCGCGGCTGAGGAATTCGCGGGCGTGGAGCTCGTCATGATGGTCCTTCGCGTGGAATGGAGCAGTGTCCCCACAGCCAACCGCGTCCACCTAGGAGAAGGCTCTCGTCCGGAACCGGCAGACCTGACAAGTACCTGGGATTTTCCTGGGCCAGGGCCGGCTTACCTCACCTGCTCGTCACTCGGCGTCTCGACCGTTCTCGGCCTCGGGTGAGAAAGCGATGACGTTGAAGGTCTCACCCTCGGGCCCGCGAATCGTCGCCTCCGGCCCGAACGGGGTGTCGAAGCTCATGAGCACCTCGCCGTCGAGCTCTTCGACGATGGCGACGGTGGAGTCGCGGTCGGCGACGACAAAGTGCGTCAACCAGTTCGCGGGAACGTCGTCGGGCAGCTGCGTCGTGAGGTGCATGCCCGCGACGACCTCGCCGTCGCTCGCGCGCTTGATCGTGACGTAGTCGCTGCCCATCTCCTCGTACGAGAAGCCGAAAACCTTGCCGTAGAACGACTTCGCGCCCTCGAGGTCGCGCGTCATGAGGTCGTTCCAGCCCACGGAACCAGGCTCGTTGAAGATGCCGAACCCGGGGTGCTCGCCGCCCTGCCAGACACCGAACGCGGCCCCCTCGGGATCCTGGAAGAACGCCATGCGTCCTGTGTTCGGCACGTCCATCGGCTCGACGAGCGTGCGGCCGCCGGCGTCGCGGATGGCGCCAGCGGTCGCGTCGACGTCGTCGCTCGCGAAGAACGTGGACCACGCGCTCGGAACGTCGGGCTGCATGCGCGGCGCCAGCCCGGCAGCAGCGTGGTGATGCTTGAGCGCGACGGCATAGCCGCCCATGTCGTCACCGCCCTCGCGGATCTCCCAGCCGAACAGCTTGGCGTAGAAATCCTTCGCTCGGTGCATGTGGTCGAAGCTGCAGTCGACCCAGTTGGGCGTGCCGGCGGGCCAGTTCGTGGTGCGGGTTGGCATGACGACTCCTTCGGTCGCGGTGAGGCCGTCCGGCCTCGCTCGGTGACGTTCCCAGCCAATCACGTGACGCAGACAACCGCGCGGTTCCGGGCCTGCCGGGAATCGCATCTTGTCCGCGGTGCGTCGGCGCCTCGCGCATGAGGCGCCGACAGGCCTCGCCTACGCCGGCCCCGAGATACCTCAGGATTCGGTGGACGGGCGCGACACCATCGCTCAGCACATCGCCGGTTGACGCCGCGAGGCTGGCCCCCACCGTTCGGTGTGCGCCGAGCTTGGAGAACTGCGTTCGAGACGGGCGCGACGGGTAGCACCTATGACACCCGTCGATCAGCCTGGACCACCGATCGTCGAGTCGCTGCGGCCAGGTCGCTCAGACGAGCCGATGCGCCCCCGCACTCGCAAGCGCGACGAAGGGCTCCGGCTCGGGGAAGCCGCCGTCGCGCGCCGCGCGTCGAGCGGCCGCGACGGCATCATCGACGCCTTCGACGTCGACGAGCGCGATGACGCACCCGCCGAAACCCCCGCCCGTCATGCGTGCGCCGTACGCGCCACCGGCGACGAGTGCGGCGGCGAGCGTGTCGACGGCCGGGACGGTGATCTCGAAATCGTCGCGCATGCTGACGTGTGACGCCGTGAGCAGTGCCCCGACGTCAGGCGCTTTGTCCCGCGTCACGCCACCGGTCAGGAGAGCGTCGACGGCGAGGACCCGCGCGGAGTCGGTGATGACGTGGCGCGCGCGGCGGCGCGGCACGTCGGGCAGCCCGGCGAGGCGCGCATCGACGGCGTCGACGTCGCGTCCGTCGATCTCGGCGCACAGTAGCCCGCGGGCGATGCCCAGGGCGTCGGCGGCCTCCTCACACGCGCGGCGGCGCTCGCCGTACGCACCGTCGACGAGCTCGTGCGGCGCGTGCGAGTTGACGACGAGCAGCGCGAGGCCCGCGTCGGCGAGGTCGAACGGCACCTGCATCGTCTCGTTCGTCAGCGTGTCGAGTCGCAGCGCGTGCCCCGCTTCGCAGAGCACGGACGCGAGCTGATCCATCGTTCCGGTCGGTGCTCCCGCGATCTCGTTCTCGGCGAGGCGCCCGAGCCTGGCGATGCCCGACCCGTCGAGCCCCCAGCCGGCGAGGTCGTTCCACGCCGACGCCGTCGCACAACTCAAGGACGCCGACGACGACAACCCGGCGCCGCGCGGTACGTCGGCCGCGAACGCGATGTCGAGCCCCGGCACGTCGAGGCCGTCGCGACGGGCGGCCCATCCCACGCCGGCGGCGTAGGATGCCCATCCGAGGCCCGCCTCCCGCGACACCTCGCCGAGACGCACCTCGACACGCTTGCCTTCAGAGGCGAGGCGCACGAGATCGTCGTCGCGCCGACGTGCGACGGCGACCGTACCCGTCGGCAGGGCGATGGGTAGGACGTAACCACCGTTGTAATCGGTGTGCTCACCGATGATGTTGACGCGGCCCGGCGCCCACCACGCACCGTCGGGTTCGCCTGCGTCCGAGCCGAACTCGCGATCGAACAGGGAGCTCGCGTCGTCGAGCAGGCGACGCTGCGTCGAGGTCGGCGTCGTCATGACGACTCACCCACTTCGCGGCCTGAGCCGCCGTCGAACGCGTCTGCCACCTCACGCAGGCGCTGTGCGACAGCTTCGGGGGAGACGTCGTTGCTGAACGCACCCTGCCCCGACTCGGTGCCGGCGAGGTACTTCAGCTTGTCGGCGCTGCGACGAATAGAGAACAGCTCGACATGCAGCCACGCGAGCTCGCGGTCCGGGTGATCGGCCTTGGCCGGCGCCTGCTGCCACGCCGAGATGTACGGCAGCGGCGCGTCGTAGAGGGCATCGAAGCGGGTGAGGACGTCGCGGTACAGCGCCGCGAGCCCGTCGCGCTGGGCGTCGTCGAGGGCCGCAAGGTCGGCCACCTGCGTCCGCGGATACAGGTGCACCTCGACGGGCCAGCGCGCCGCGAACGGCACGAACGCCACCCAGGTGTCGTTCTCGGCGACGATGCGGGCGCCGTCGGCGAGTTCGCGGGCGATGACGTCGCCGAACAGGTTGCGCCCCGTCGCGTCATGGTGGGCGCGGGCGCGCGCCAACTCCGTCGCCGCGCGTGGCGGCACGAACCCGAACGCGTAGATCTGCCCGTGCGGGTGTGGCAGCGTCACCCCGATCTCGACGCCGCGGTTCTCGAACGGATAGACGTACTCGACGCTGTCGCGCGCGGACAGCTCGCGCGTGCGGTCGGCCCACGCGTCGACGACGAGGCGCGCCTGCTCGAGGCCGAGATCCTTGAACGACGCGTCGTGTCGTTCGCTGAAGCACACCACCTCGCACGCGCCGTGCGCGGGAGCCGAGGCGAACAGCGGGTCGTCCTCGGTCGGGACGTCGACGACCGCGTCCGACAGTGCCGGGAAGCGGTTGTCGAACACGACGACCTCGTACGAGTCGGACGGCACCTCGCTCGCGTATCCGTCGCGACTGGGGCACAGGGGGCACTCGTCGGCGGGCGGCATGAACGTGCGGTTCTGCCGGTGCGCGGCGAGCACGATCCGTTCGCCGGTCAGGGGATCGCGACGGATCTGCGACATCGGGGTCGTCGTCGGCAGGTCGCGGGTGTCGGGGCTCGGCTCACGGCCCGCGGTGCGGTCGTACCAGCGGATCGTGCGGCCGTCAGCGAGACGGCCGTCGGTTCGGAACATCACAGATGCACCCATTCTGTTGCGTGCGTGCGGAATTCGGCAGGCTCCAGGCTAGCCGCGCCGGTCGGGATGCGGCCGAGGGGCTGGGCGCCGGCCGCGGTGGGCAGGTCGTCGATGTTGGTGCGCTCGGCGAGATCGGGCTCGCTCGGGTAGCTGCCGACGACGTACCCGATGAGGTCGAGCTCGCGGCGAGCGAGGGCCTCGGCGGTCAGCGCCGTGACGTTGAGGGTGCCCAGGCGCGAGGCGACGACGAGGACGAAACCGGCGCGAGCGCCGGCGTCGCGCAACGCGATTCCAAGGTCGGCCAGGGTGTTGCCCTCGCCGTCGAGGTGCACGAGCAGCCCCCCGGCACCTTCGACGATGACGGTGTCGACGTCGTCCCTCTCGGCGATCTCGAGGACGCGACGAGCGTGCTCGGCGACCGTCGGCAGCGTCACCTGGGCCAGCCGAGCTGCGGAATCGGGGGCGAGCGGGTCGGGCAGCCGGACGAACTCGTGCGTCGTGAGCGAGCCCGTGGCCGCGTCGTCGCCACCCAGATCACCGACAAGACGCGCCACCTCGTCGACGTCGCCGGCCTCGCCCGGCGCGAGACCCGTCTGCGTGGGTTTGACGACGGCCACGTGCATGCCCTGTGCGATGAGAGCCGCGGCGATGGCGGCCGTCGTCACCGTCTTGCCGACCTCGGTGTCGGTGCCGGTGACGAGCAGGATGGGCGCGGTCATGCGATCTCCTCGAGAGGTGGGGAAACGGGCGGGCCGGCAGCAGGTCGCGGAGACTCCGAGCTGCCGGCTCGTTCGTGCGACGTCGCGCGAAGCACGCCGTGCAGGATGCGTTCGACGTCGGCGAGGTCGTCGTCAGTGATACCGGCGTTGGCCGTCAGGCGTAGGCGCGAGATGCCGTCGGGTGTGCTCGGTGGGCGGAAGCAGCCGATGCGCAGGCCCTCTCGTCGGGCAGCGTCGACGGCGGACACGGCACTGCGCGGTGACGGCATGGGAACGCTGAGGACGGCGCCCGCAGGCACCTCGACGCCGACGATGTCGGCCAGTCGTGCTGCGACCTCGCGGGTGCGTGCGGCGAGTTCGGGTCGCGCGACGAGCTGGCGCAGAGCACCCAGCGCGGCTCCGGCTGACGCGGGAGCCAGGCCGGTGTCGAAGATGAACGGGCGTGCCGTGTTGACGAGATGCTCGCGCAGCGCGGCCGAGCCGAGGACCGCGCCGCCCTGGGCGGCGAGGGATTTCGACAACGTCACGGTCGTGATGATGCGCTCGCGGCCCGGGCGATCGAGCAGAGCGAGCGCCCGCACAAGGCCTTCGCCCCGCTCGCCGATGACTCCGAGGCCGTGTGCCTCGTCGACGACCAGGAGCGCATCGTGCTCGATCGCGAGGTCGAGCAGTTCGCGCAGCGGGGCAGCATCCCCGAGCACCGAGAAGATCGACTCGACGACGATGACGGCGCGCGGCTCGGTGCGTTCGACGAGCTCGTCGCGGACCGCGGCCACGTCGAGGTGCGGAGTGACGGCGACGCGCGCCTTCGCGAGCCTCATCCCGTCGATGAGGCTCGCGTGGTTGTGCGCGTCGCTGATGATGACCGTGTCAGCCGTGCCGAGGGACGTCATGAGGGAGAGATTGGCGTGGTAGCCCGTGGAGAACACGAGTGCGGCCTCATGCCCCAGGTGCGTGGCGAGTTCGCGTTCGAGCGTGACATGCGAGGCATGCGTGCCCGTCACGAGGCGGCTCGCACCGGCGCCCGCACCGTCGTCCTGGAGCGCGGCGACGGCTGCGGCGATGACGTCAGGGTGTCGCCGCAGCGCGAGGTAGTCGTTGCCGGCGAGGTCGATGCTGACGCCGTCGAGCTGGTCGTCGACGGCCGTGCGGGTGAGGCCCACCTCTTCGCGGCGCTGTGCGGCGTCGCGCAGGAAGACGGCGTACTGATCGACCTGACCGCCGCGGACGGTCGCATCCGCTGGGGCTGAGGCGCCGGCGTCAAGGCCCCCGCGTGGCACGGCTGCGCCGTCCGTCGAGGCTTCGGGCTCCATTCCGTCAGGCCTGCTCATCGCGACTCCTCGCTAGCTCGGCAGCCGGCGTCGACGCTCGCCCGCACTGCGGCCGTGACGCCGCGCACGATCGTCGCGAGATCATCGTCGGTGCACACGTACGGCGGCATCGTGTAGATGAGGCCCCGGAACGGGCGGATCCAGACGCCTTCGGCCAGTGCCGCCTCAGTAGCGCGCGTCATGTCGACGTCGCCCTCCAACTCGACGACGCCGACCGCACCGATGACGCGAACGTCCTTCACACCCGCGATGCTGCGCAGCGGGCCGAGCCCGGCCTCGAGGGCGCCCTCGAACTGTGCTGCGCGCGTGAGGCGTTCGGCGTCGAGCAGGTCGAGGCTCGCAAGTGCGACGGCGCACGCGAGGGGGTTACCCATGAATGTCGGGCCGTGCATGACAGCGCCCGTGCGATCGCTGATGCGCTGGCCCACCTCGTCGCTGCACAGCGTTGCGGCGAGGGTCAGGTACCCACCGGTCAACGCCTTGCCGACGCACATGATGTCGGGTGTGACGCCGACGCGTTCGGCCGCCCAGAGGGTGCCGGTGCGTCCGAAACCGGTGGCGATCTCGTCGAAGATGACGAGCGCCCCGTGCTCACGGGCGAGTTCGGCGAGGAATCGCACGCACTCCGGGTCATGGATCCGCATGCCGCCGGCGCCCTGCAGCAGGGGTTCGAGGATGACGGCGGCGATGTCGTCGGCGTGCTCGGCGAACAAGCGCGCGGTCTCGTCCTTCCACGCGGCCATCTCGCCCGCGTCAGCGACGAGGCCGGAAGACGGGTCCGCGGGTGCGGGCGGCAGCGGCGCGAAGATCTGCTCGGGCAGCGTGCCGCGCCAGAGCGTGTGCATACCGCCGTCGGGGTCGCAGACGCTCATCGGGTGCAACGTGTCGCCGTGGTAGCCGCCGCGGACGGTGAGGATGCGACGCCGTGGCCGGTCGTCGGCGGCGAAGCACTGCAGCGCCATCTTCATTGCCACCTCGACGCTGACGGAGCCCGAATCGGCGAGGAACACTCGGTTCAACGCCGCACGTTCCGGCTGTGGGTGCGGCGCCATCGCGACGAGGCGCTCGGCGAGTCGGATCGCGGGTTCGTGCGTCAAACCGCCGAACATGACGTGCGACATGCGCTGTAGCTGCCCCGTGGCAGCCGCATCGAGCTCCGGCACGCCGTAGCCGTGCACGGCGCACCACCACGAGCTCATCGCGTCGATGACGTCGCGGCGCGTTCCGTCGGCCTCGACGAGACGCAGCCGCACGCCGGAGGCGGACTCGACGACGTGGGGCGGTACTCCTGCCGTGGCACTCGCGTAGGGGTGCCACACGTGGGCGGCGTCGAGGGTGAGCAGCGCGTCGACGTCCGTGGTCATGGCCGCATCCTCTCATCCCACGCCCGGTTACCCGCGAGTCCGGAAGGCGGCCTCGAGCACGGGCGGCGTGATGCGTCTCACCCTAGGATCGAGCGCCGACAACCGCGTCCTTCCGCGGTTGTCGGCCGTTCTCGCTACTGTGAGGCCATGATCACGGATCTCGCGGTGACCGCCATGATCGGCGCCTGCGTCCTCGCCGCCATCGCAGCAATGACGGCGTGGCTCGCACGCTCGATCACGTCGGGCACGCTGCCCTTCCGCGGTAGGCTCGCGCTGCGCCCGCGCGGCGTTGCACGCACCCCTGAGGCGTTGCTCGACGCCAACCGCGCCGCCGCGCCCTTCATGATGCGTTACGCGCTCATCGTGGGGGTGCTCGCCGTTCTCGTCATCCTGGTCGCGCCGTTCAGCGACATCGCCGCCGTGATCGTGCACCTCGTGGCCATCGTCATGGTGTGCCTCGGCGCATGGGTGTGCTGGGCGAAGGCGCGACGAGCCGCCGCGTCTTCGTCCGTCGTGGATCCCACCGTCGGGACGACGGATGCCGCGCGGCCCGAGTAGCGCAGATCAGATGCCGTAGCGACGAAGGAAACCGCTGAGATCCTTGCCCGCGGCCTTCTGCGCCTCGGCCTTGAACTGGGCGCGGGTGATGCTCGAGTGGGCGTGGCCCGTGGCCAACGTGCGCAGGAATGCCGTGAAGCGCGGTGCGCGCGCCTGCTCGATCGAGCCGTCCATCTCACGGCGCAGCTCCCGCATGAGGCCACCCGCGTACTGATACGTCAGCTTCGCCACCTTCATGTGGGTCGGCACGCGCCAGGTCGTGGGCGGCGTCAGCAGGGGAGCCCACATCGCGGCGGAGGTGCCTGACGTGGCACGCAACATCTGCACATAGTCCCATTCCAGGAGCTGCGCCAGGCCCTCCTGGATCAACACGACGTCCGCCCAACTCGCCGCGGTCACGCTGTTGCCGAACCACATGTGCGCATTCTCGTGGGCGACGAACGCGGCTGTGTTGCAGGACGCGTCGTAGGTCGGCCCGCCGACGGTCTCCTGAGCGCCCACACCAATGTCTTTGACCAAGACCCCGCCCGCGTGCGAGAAGGGGAAGCTGCCGTAGCGCGCCGCGAAGTACGACAAGGCCCGCGGGGTGTGATCGAGCAGGGTCGACTTCGTGAGCCCCGGCTGTGCCGCGACGCCGTAGGGAACGTCACGCCCGCCGATCGACCACGTACCCGAGGTGACGCTGAACGGCCCGACGGCGAGGCCGAGTTGGTAGGTGGCGCTGGGTTCGGCGACAGCGAAGCGAATGTTCGTCATCGCGGTGCGGCCCGAGGTGTAGAACGTCTGTGAGGTCGGCCTCGCCAGCATGACCCGGTTGGCCCGCTGGGTCGAGATGCTGACGCCGTAGGTCGATTTCACGTCGAGCCGGTCGTTGCACGGGAACCAGTGCGTGGCGGCGATCGGCTCGCCGGCGACGACGAAGTACGCCCCGGCGCTCAACAGCGAGGCGGTGCGGTTCGCGTCGGCGGAGACGTTGTAGCCGACCTTGAGCGTGAATCGCGCTCCCGCCGGCAGCGAGAAGCCGCTGACGGTGAATCGGCGATGCCCGCCCTGGTCGCCGTACGTCGTGGCGACGCTGGACGTCCTGGAGAATCGCACGGCCTTGCCGTTGATCGACACGACGTTCGGTGTGTGCTGGAAGTCGACGAAGAGGTTCGTCATCGATCGCGCAGCGACGCACGTCATCGGGCTCTTCACAGATGAGGGTGTAGTTGAGGTCTGAATCCGCCGGACTCGAGCAGGGATCTGGCGATGTAGTTGGTCAGGTTGCGGAAGCCCAGGGCCGAGCCGCGCAGGTGCTCCAGGCGTCCGTTGATCGCCTCTGTGGGGCCATTGCTGGTGCCAGGCCGCTCGAAGTAGGCCAGCACGTCGGTGGCGCGAGCCTTCAGGGTCCGACCGAGCTTGCGCAACTCGTCCAGCCCGGCGGGGACGTCTTGGCTGACGGCGTCGATGAGCGCCTCCATCGCCGCGCGGCCGAGGGATCGGTCCTTCTCGCGGTAGGCCGCGATCATCCGCTGGTAGATCCCCCAGGTCGCCTCGACGGGCACGTGCTCCTCGAGCACGAACAGCTCCTGCAGGCGGGTCTGCTGCTTGTCGGTGAGCAGGCCCGCGCCGGTGTGCAACGTTCTACGCGCACGGTAGAGCGGGTCGTCTTTGCGGCCGCGGTGCCCGTGCAGTTCCTGCTGGACTCGGCGTCGGCACTGGTCGAGGGCATCACCGGCAAGGCGCACGACGTGGAAGGGATCCATCACCGCAGCCGCGTCGGGCAGTTCCTCGGCGGTGGCGCTCTTGAACCCGGTGAAGCCATCCATCGCGACGACTTCGATGGCCTCACGCCATGCCTGAGGGCGAGCGGCGAGCCACTCCTTGAAGACTCGCTTGGAGCGGCCCTCGACCATGTCCAGCAGTCGTGCTGGGCCGCTGCGGTCGCGGATCGGGGTCAGGTCGATGATCACGGTCACGTATTTGTCGCCTTTGCGTGTGTGCCGCCAGACGTGCTCGTCGACGCCGAGCACGCGGACGCCGTCGAAGCGGTTCGGGTCCTCGATCAGGACGCGTGTGCCCTGGGCCAGGACGGCATCGTTGGCGGTGTTCCACGCAACCCCGAGCCCCTCAGCGACCCGCGCGACCGTCAGGTGTGCGATGACGATGCCCTCCAGCGCCCACGCCAGCCCTCGCCGGGAGAGCTTCGCGCGTGGCTCGGCCGCCAAAGACGTGTCTTGGCGCCACACGTGGCCGCAGCCGGTGCACCGGTAGCGGCGGACCGTGACCTCCAACGTCGTCGGACGCCACCCCAACGGCTCGTGGGCCAGCCGGCGGACAACCGTGCCGCGCGCGGTTCCTTCACAGCCACAGCGTCGGCACCAGCGGTCGGGTTCGACGACTCGACAGGCCAGGACCGCACCGGCGGGCTCGAGGCGCTGACCGGTGGCCTCAAGGCCGAGCTCATTCAAGCGGCAGAACATGGTCAGGTCAGGGTCGGTGAAGGTAGCGTCAGGCACGTCGAGGTCTTCCAGATGGGCAGTGTGAGAACTTCCATCATCGGAAGGCCTCGACGCCTACCCGGGCAGCGCCACGCCGTTCGATCCTTGACTACGCGCTACACCCTCATCTGTGAAGAGCCCGTCATCGTCGTCGAACCGAAGAGCCGCGGCGAGCTGCCGGTGAGGATCGTGTCACCGATCTGGTAGTGCAGCACGCGGTAGCGGCTGTCGCCGAAGCGCGGGTACGAGGGGTCTGTGGTGTCGGCCAGTGCTGACGTCGTCGAAGTGGCGACACAGCCCAGGGCCGCGGCGCCCGCACCGCCCAGGAGGGCATTCCGGCGGCTGACGTGTGAACAGGTCAATTCGGGCATCGTTCCCCCTCGCGACATCGGCCTCGACCCCTGTCGATGCCTGAACCCTCAGGATACGTTCAGATGTGACTCGGGTCACCCCCGACGTCGCGTCTGCCGGCCGCGCGCGGTCAGACGCCGGCGCCGCCACTGATCGCGCCGTGACGGGAGCACTCGGCCGACCATCCAGTCGGGATGATCTGCACCTTCATGCGCCGCGCGCACTGCGCGCAGAAGCGCGGCGGCTCTTCCGAGGCGAGCCACCGAGCGCACGTCGCGTGGTCGGCCGCCTCGGGCGCCAAGCCGCACCGCGTGCAGAACGCGGGCGCATCACCCGAGTTGCCCGCCGCCGCGACCTGCGAACCCCGCCCACGCACAGCCGGGCCCCCCACGACCGCACCCTGGTCGCGGCCCGGCAGCGTCGCGTCACTCATCGTCGTCATCTCTCGTGCAGGGCGCGTCA
Source organism: Dermacoccus sp. SAI-028 (assembly GCF_004346775.1). Lineage (NCBI taxonomy): Bacteria > Bacillati > Actinomycetota > Actinomycetes > Micrococcales > Dermacoccaceae > Dermacoccus > Dermacoccus sp. SAI-028. The sequence goes on from NZ_SMFS01000001.1 coordinate 332,766, forward strand.
GAGTGTCGCGTTGAGGGCCTTGATCGGCATGTTGAGCTCGCCGAGCAACGACAGGTCTTCCTTCGGGTCGCGCCCGAGCGTCGTCAGGTAGTTGCCGACGATGACGGCGTTGATGCCGCCCATGAGCCCGTCACGCGTGCCGAGGTCACCGAGCGTCAGCTCGCGGCCGCCCGCGTAGCGCAGGATCGTGCGCGGCAGTGCGAGACGGAACGCGGCGATCGTGCGCAGCGCGTCGTTCGACTCCATCGGCTCGATGTCGCCGAACGGCGTGCCGGGGCGCGGGTTGAGGAAGTTGAGCGGCACCTCGTGCGGCTCGAGCTCGGCGAGCTGCGACGCGAGTTCTGCGCGCTGCTCGAGCGTCTCACCCATGCCGACGAGACCACCGCAGCACAGTTCCATGCCGCTGGCCTTGACCATCGTGCACGTCTCCCAGCGCTCCTCGTACGTGTGCGTCGTGACGACGTCGGGGAAGTACGACTTCGCGGCCTCGAGGTTGTGGTTGTAGCGGTGCACACCCATGTCGCGCAGGTCGTCGACCTGCTCCTGCGTCAACATGCCGAGAGACGCGGCGACCTGGATGTCGACCTCGTCGTGGATCGCCTTGACGCCCTCGCGCATCTGCTCCATGAGCTTCGCGTCCGGCCCGCGCACGGCGGCGACGATGCAGAACTCCGACGCGCCCGTCTCGCGCGTCTGCTTCGCGGCGCGCACGAGCTGCGGAATGTTGAGCCACACCGAACGCACCGGCGACGTGAACTGCCCCGACTGCGAGCAGAAGTGGCAGTCCTCGGGGCAGCCGCCCGTCTTGAGGGAGACGATGCCCTCGACCTCGACCTCGTCACCGTTGTACTTCAGGCGCACCTCATGGGCGAGCTGCAGCAGCTCCTCGAGGCGATCGTCACCTGTGCGCAGCACCTCGACGAGGTCGTCGTAGCCGAGCGGCTTGCCCTCCTCGAGCACGGTGCGGCGAGCGCGCGCCAGAACGTCCTCGTCGGACGTGGGAGCCTGCGTGAGCGGTGCGTCGGTGATAGTCATGCGGCCTAGGTTAACGACCATTAACCGAGAATTGGGGGCCGGTCCCGAACCGGCGAGTAGGTGTTGGATGCCTTGCCCCGTCAGGAGCAGGGCGCGCGGGCCCGCCGCGCCTCCCGCATCCCGGGCGGCCGTGGGCATACCCACCCGAGCGGGTGGGGTTTCACCACGCGACGAAGCGCCGCCTCGACGTTTCGGCCCACGCCCTCGCCGACGAGATCCGCAGCGACGGCAAGGGGCTCGACGTCCTCGTCAACAACGCCGGCGTCATGACGCCCCCGGAGCGCATGCTGACGAAGGACGGCCACGAACTGCAGTGGGGCAGCAACTTCCTCGGCCCGTTCGTCCTGACGACCCTGCTCCTGCCGACGCTGCTGGAGGGGCGCGCCGCGTGTCACGACGATGTCGAGCATCGCCGCGCAGGCGGCGTCGATCAACTTCGCCGACCTCGAGTGGAAGAAGAAGTACTCCTCGTGGCGCGCGTACGGCCAGTCGAAGCTCGCCGACCTGCTCATGGGCCTGCATCTCGCCCGCGTGTCGCAGGAGCGCGGCTGGAGGCTCCTTTCCACCATCGCGCACCCCGGCTACACGAAGACCAACCTGCAGAGCGCCGGCGCCGCCGCGCTCGGTTCCGGACGCACGACGATGATGATGCGCATCATGGACCTCGACGTGCTGCCGAGCATGGACGCCGTCCAGGGCGCCGGGCCCGAACTCATGGCCGCCACCGACCCGGCGGCCCGGAACGGCGCGTTCTACGGCCCGAAGAGCCGCACCGGCATGACCGGAGAGGCCGCCGAGGTGCCGGTGTACCGCAGCGCCAACGGCCCGACCCTCGCAGCATCCGTGTGGGCCCTCGCGGCTGCGACGACGGGCGTCTACCTGCCGCGCGTCTGAACCGCTGAGGGGCGAAACCCCTGACGGACGCAGCGCCCAACGGACCAGGCACCTCACGGACGAAAGCTCCTGACACGACGAAGCGGGCTCCGAGACCAGATGGTCGCGGAGCCCGCTTCGTCGGTCAGCGCTCAGCCGGCCGGGTGTCTGACGCTCAGCTCGTACGCGGGCGGTCCTCGTCGTCGCGGGCGAGGTGCTTCGGCGTCGAGTGGCTCTCACCGGCGAAGAGTTCCTCGACGATGCTCGCCGGCGTCGCGCCGTGCAGACCGGGCGTCGTGGCCGCGTGCTCCGAGGCGTCCGCGTCCGTCGTCGTGCCCGCCGTCTCCGTCCCCGCAGCGTCGGACGAGGCGGCCGAGCCGGCAGCCGCAGCGGCGACCCCATCGGTCGTGCCGGCGGCTGCGCGCTCCGCAGCGTGCTCGGGCGAGCCGGGGCGCGCACCGTGCTGGCTGAGGCTCTCACCTTCGACGTCGACGTTGGGCATGATCTTGTCGAGCCACTTCGGGATCCACCAGGCGTGCTTGCCCAGCATGAGCATGACGGCCGGGATGAGGATCATGCGCACGAGGAACGCGTCGAGGAAGACGGCCGTCGCGAGCGACACACCGATCGTCTTGATGAGCGCGTTGTCCTGCGAGGCGAACGCGGCGAACACCGAGATCATGATGAGCGCGGCGGCGACGACGACGCGGCCCGAGTGGCGGAAACCGTCGATGACGGCGTCGCGTGCGTCCATGCCGTGGGCGTACGCCTCACGCATGCGCGTGGTGAGGAAGACCTGGTAGTCCATCGCGAGGCCGAACACGATGCCGATGAGCAGCGTCGGCATGAAGCTCATGATGGGCTGCGGGTCGAACCAGCCGAACGTGCCGTCCTGGACGAGCTTCACCGTCACGCCGAGCGTCGCGAGGATCGAGGCGAGGAAGCCCAGCGTCGCGAGGAGCGGCACGACGATCGAACGGAACACGAGCACGAGCAGGACGAACGCGAGCCCGACGACGATGGCGAGGTACGGCGCGAGCGCGTCGTTGAGCTTCTCCGACACGTCTGCGGCGATCGCCGTCTGGCCGGTGATGCCGACCTTGACGTTGCTCGACTTCTCGATGTCGGCCTGACCGTCGCGCAGGCGCGTCAGCAGGTCGTCGGTCTTCTTGTCGGCGGGGCCCGTCTTCGGCGTGATCATGACGACGGCGCCGTCACCCTTCTTCGCCATCTGGACGATCTGCGCGTTGGCGACGTCGTCCTCCTTCGACGCCCACTGCACGACCTTGCCGTACGCCTGCATCTGCTTGCCGGCGAGTTCCTTCTGCGCCGCGGCGTCCGTGCCGGAGACCTTGATGTCACGTCCGTCGAGTACGGCGATCATCGGGGCGTTCTTGCCCGGGCCGAAGCCCTCGGCGAGCAGGTCGGCGCTCTGACGCGCCTCGGTGTTCTTCTCCGCCGTGGCGTCGGAGGGCAGGCCGAGGTGCAGGTTGCTCACGGGTGCCGCGAGCACGCCCAGAAGGGCGACGACGCCGAGCGCGACGGCCCACGGAGCCTTGCGGATGCCGCGACCGAGTCGGACCGAACCGTTGACGAAGTCGTGGTCGGAGTCGTCGGCGGTCGTGTCCTTGCGCACCCGCCCACCGAACGCCTTGCCCTTGAGCATGCCCATGAGAGCGGGCAGCAGCGTCAGGCTGACCATGACGGCGACGAAGACGGTGCCCGCGGCGCCGAGACCCATCGCCGTCAGCATGCCGATGCCGAGCACCGAGAATGCGGACAGCGCGATGAGGACGGTGAGACCGGCGAACACGACGGCCGAGCCGGCCGTCCCGAGGGCACGACCCATCGCGTGGGCACGCTCGTCGTTCTTCGTCCGGTCGACGTGCCGCAGCTCGCTGCGGTAACGCGACAGGATGAACAGCGCGTAGTCGATGCCGACGGCGAGACCGATCATCGACGCGAGCGCCGTCGTCGTCTCCGGCAGGTCGAAGAAGTACGTCGCACCCGTGATGCCGAGCGTGCCCAGCAGCAGCCCGATGACGGCGTTGAGGATCGGCATGCCCGCCGCGACGAACGAACCGAACGTGATGACGAGGACGACGAGCGCGACGGCGATGCCGATGAGCTCCGAGGTGCCGCCGGGCTGCATCATCTCCTGCATGCCCTGACCGCCGGCGACGATCGTCAGACCGTTCTTCGCCTCGGCCGCGGCATCCGAACGGATCTGCTTCTGCGTGTCCTGCTTGATGTCCATGACGTTCTCGACATCGAAGTTCCACGAGATCGTGCCGATGCGCCCGTCCTTCGACAGCGGCGACAGGGCCTGGGCGTTCGCCTCGGCCTGCTCCTTCGTCATGCCCTGCTTCATCGACTGCGCGACGAGCTGCTTGCTCTGCATCTGCGCGGCGACGACGGGGTTCGCGATGGTCTGCGCCTCAGCGCCCTTCGGCATCTGCGGTGCGCTCTGCAACTTCTTGACGAGCGCGTCGATCTGGCCCTTGTACGGCTGCTCGGAGAGCGTGTGGCCCGCCGGCGCCTTCAGGACGATCTGGCCGTTGACCTGCTTGTCGGCAGCCTTGGCGTCGGGGAAGAGCTCCTTCTGCATCTCGGCCGCCTCGAGCGACGGGATGCCGGGGATGGTGAACTCGCTGGACATCGGCTTGCTCTTGGCGGCGGCGAAACCACCGACCGCGAGGATCGCGATGAGCCAGCCGACGAGGAAGAACGGCCACTTCTTGTAAGCCGTCCGCCCGAGGCGGTAGAGGATGTTTGCCACGAAGATCTCCTTGCGAGTGGCGGGTGGACGAAGGATGCGCGACGCAGTGCGTCGAGACGGTGGTGATGAGACGGTGGTGCGAGACGGGTGGTGAACGTGGGCCGATCGGGCGGGCTCGCGGACAAGGGCTGATGGGGGTCTGAGAGGGCGGGCGTCGCTGCCTCAGTGCTCTTCGTGCACCTCGACGGCGGCTGCGAGCACCTCGTGGAATCGGGTCGTGAAGTCGATCGGCGGAGCGTCCTGGCCGCCCGCGAAATCCTCGAGCGTCAGCTTGAGCATACTCAGCATCGTCGTGGCGAGGACGCGGGCCCGCAGATCTGACGGCTCCCACCCCTCCCGCTGGGCGATGGCGTCACGCAGCATGGCGGCGACGACCTCGAAGCGGTGGGCGACGAGTTGCATCACCTTCGCGTCGGACATGATCGCCCGATTGACGAGGGCGCGGTGTCCGGGGCTCGTGGCGTCCAGGTCGTCGGCGGAGGCGATGACGGTGTCGATGGCGTGGACGAGATCGTCGACGAGTCGGCCGTGGGGCTGCTTCTCGAGGAACAGTTCGAGCGCCCCGGGGCGCGGGTTGTTCTCGTCGAACGGGCCGAGAACGGCCGAGGCCTTGTCCGGGACGTGATTGAACAGGGTGCGGCGGCTGACGCCGACGCGTTCGGCCAATTCGTCCATCGTGAAACCGTCATAACCCCGCTCGATGACGAGGGTTGCGGCGGCCTCCTGGATCTCGACGAGACGCCGCATCGCGCGCGCCGTGCGAGACGCGGGCTGGGTGCAGGCTGTGGTGTGCACGGGCCCCCTTCGGCTGTTGCACTGAAATCTTCAGCAGTGCAATGTTGCACTTTCGTCGCACTAGGTGCAACTACGGCGGGGGTGACGTGCCTCACGGCGGGTGCTGCTCGCTGCGATGGAGCGACGGGGCGTGGCGGCGGACGTCAGGGCAGGGAGCCTGGGGCGGACATCGGTCGTCACGGTGAAGGGGCTGCAGCGGCGGCCGCGTCCGGCGTCATCGGACGACTCGGCGCGGTGCATGGGCGAACGCGCCGCCGGTGGCTAGGCTCGGTCGAGAACAGCGCCGTTCGACGGCGCACGTCACGACGAAGGGGATTGGCCATGATCACCGCTCGCGAGGTGCACGACGCCGAGTTTCGCCGCGCCGCGGCCGGCACGCCGGGATACGACGAGGTGGCCGTGGACGACTTCCTCGACCGTGTCATCGCGACGCTGACGGCGCTCGAGCAGGGCCACGGCAGCGTCACCGACGCCGTGACGTCCCACGAGGTCGTGGAGGCGGAGTTTCCCGAGCGAGCCGCCGACGTCAACGGCGGCTACGACATGGACGACGTCGACGACCTGCTCGACCGCGTCGCTCAGCGCCTGTTCGCCGCCGAGACCTCCGGTTCGCACGGCGGCGAGACGCTCCACGCCGACGATGAGTGGGAGCCCGCGAGTGGGTTGAGCGACGACGATTTCGCCGACCCCCGGCGCGACGACGGTGGTGTCCGTGACGCCGCGGCGCTCGCCGTCGCGTCAGGCGCGCCGCGCGGCGCGGTTCAGAGTGACACCAGGGCCGACGACGAGTGGCAGAGCGCCGCGGTGACCGACGGCGTTCGTTCTGGCGCCGACAATCAGCGTGGTGGCGCGGAGCCCACCCCAGAGCGTGGCTACGACCAGGTCGACGACTCGCGTGGGGGCTCGTTCGGCGAGCCCGGGGTGCGCGTGCCGCAGGTTCGCCCCGACGGCGCGTGGGATGAGGAGCCGACCGACGAGACCCGTCACGAGAGGCTCGCCGAGCCCGGCGTGCAGGTGCCGCGGGTGCGTCCCGACGGATCGTGGGATGACGCCGACGAGCACGCTGACCACGAGGCGCCTGCTCTCGCGACTGGCGACGCCGAGTCTGAGGGCGACCCGGCGAGGGGATTCCTCGGTGCGCATGATGACGCGGGCGCTCAGGACGATCACCGCACCCAGCGTGTGGTCGATGCAGAAGATGTCGCGGGCGACTCAGAGCGGCGCGGCCCCAGTGACGAGCACGTCGTCGAGGCAGGTGCGGGCGGCCGCGTCGTCGATGACGCCGTCGAGGGTGACGGGCACGCCGTCGACGACGAACGGACCGTCCAGCAGGGCATCAACCCCGTCGGTGGGGAGCCGCTCGACGAAGCTGCCGACGCGCGCGACGAGGCCCGACGCGAGGCGTCGCAGGCGTCGGCGCAGGTGAACCCTGTTGGTGGCGGACTCGCCGCCACCGGCGACGAGCTGATCGACGACGAGGGCGCTGACGACGATTCTGGCCGCGACGCGGTCGCGTCCGCCGACGAGGGCGACGACAGGAGCGACGAGGCGTCGCGAGACGTGACGATCGAACACGTCCAGCGATCGGCCGAGCCGGGCGATCAGCGCGCGGCGACCATCCGTCCTTCGATGGGCCAGTCGTGGACGGGCGGCGCTGCCGACGACGCGTCCACCGAGTCGGCCGCGGACGCGAACCACGTCGATGAGCAGGGCGAAGAGGCCCAGAGCGCAGGTGAGGTGCCCGTCGTACACGAGCCTGTCAGCGAAGAATCGATCATCTCCTACCCTGCGACGGATCATCGGGTTCCGTTGCCTCGCGGCGATGTTCGCCGTGCGATGTCCGACGCTGACCGCCAGGCGGAGGGGCACTACCACCCCGAGTTCAGCGCCTACGCCACGCCCGAGGTCCTCGCCGAGCCCGCCGGCTCCGAGATCCCGCCGATCGAGCCGGCGGCGCCCCGCAGCGACGTGGTTGCCGAGCACCAGAGCGAACCGCGTCACCTCGATGAGACCCGCGTCGGCTCGGCCGCCGACCCCGCAGCCGCGGATTCCGTCCTCGATCACGCTGGCATGGACGGGGGTGCGTTCGACCGCACGCCGTCCGACGCTACTCCCGCTTCGACGCAGACCGGTGCCACGACCGAGTCGTCGCCGTGGGACGAGCCGATCGTGTCGCGTGACCCGGCCGTCGCGTCTCATCCCTCCGACGTGGCCGCGGACGACCCGTTTGCCGACGAGGCGCCGGTCGCCGCGTTCGACCCGCACGCCGGAAACGACTTCGATCCCTTCGCCCAGCCGAGCGGTCCGACCGCGATGACGCCGCGCCTGCCGTCGCCCGAGGCGGATGGCACGTCGCGTGCTCAGGTGGACGACGCCGGCGCACGCCACGACGAGACCCCCACGTCGCATGATGCGGTGCCCGGCTCGCGTCGCGAAGCGTCGGCGCACGTGGGTGAGGCGTTCGAGTCGCGTGACGAGACCTCCGCGTCCGACGCCCACACTGCTGCGCCCGATGACGAGTCGTCAGTGACAGGTAACGCAGCCGCCGGGGGAGACGACGAGGCGCCCGCGCCGGCATTTGCAGCGCTTCGCAGAGTCGCACCCGCCAAGGAGGAGGTCGCTCGCGTGCGTGAGCCCCACGACGATCGCGACGCGATGGGCGCCCCGGCGCCCGTCGCCGCCGAACTCGCCCGCCGCGCGGCCGAGCGCGAACGCCTCGCGGCTGCAGGCCACGCTGCAGAGGGAGAGTCTGCCGAGACGGCCCGGACGGTGGGTGACTCGTCAGACGCGTCCTCCAGCGTCCCCGCGCCCCAGGTGGACGGATCGGGCGGTGACGCAGCGGCCAGTACGTCGCCGCAACGTGCCTCCGACGACACGCGGGCCGCGAACGGCGGTCAGGCCCCGTCGAGTGATGATGAAGACGACGCTTGGAGCGTCGGACGTCCGGAGCCCATCGACGCAGCCGAGCCGATCGACGCCGTGAAGCAGCCGGAGACGATCGAGGCGCCCAAGCCGTTGCCGGCGCGGGACGACACGTCCCGCAAGGGCATTCTGCGTCGCATCTTCAGGGGCTGATTCTGGGCTGGGCGAGGCCACTGAGGCGCCGCCCCGGCGCGTCCATCCTGGTGGGCAACGTGTGGCGGGCTGAGGAACCGGTGGGCGTTCTCTGACTCGCTGGGCGTTGCCCATCGGCGCGTCGCCACCCTGAGACCGCGGTGCTCGGCGCACCGACGACCCCGCGCCGGCGGTGCGTTCTTGACCCACGGGCAGCGATGCTCGCCGTCCTGGTCCATCGACGCACCGAACGCCGACCGGCCCGAGGTGATCAGGCTCGCGCGAACTCCAACTCGACGACGCGGTCGAGCGCATCGAAGGCGACTGGGTGGTGGCTCACCATGACGACGGTGCGCCCGTCACTGGCTTCGAGCAGGTCGCGGATGACGGCGTCGGCGGTCGGGCCGTCGAGGTGAGCGACGGGTTCGTCGAGCGCGATCACGGGGCGTTCGCTCAGCAGTGCACGCGCGATGCCGAGGCGGGCGCGTTCGCCGCCGGAGATGGAGCGCTCGGTCGCCGTGCCGGCCGTCTCGGCGCCGTCACGACCGGCGCCGACGAGGTACTCGCCGAGATGGGTGTCGAGGCCGTCGGTGAGCTCGTCGAGCCACCCACCGAGGCCGGCGCGACGCAGTGCCGCGCGCACCTCGTCGTCACTCGCACCCGGCTGCGCGAGAAGCAGATTGGCGCCAAGCGTCCCGGCGAACAGGTGCGGGTCGTCGTCGACGAACGCGATGCGCGAGCGCACGGCGTCGGCGTCGAGATCACGCACGTCGACGCCGTCCCAGCGGCAGGTGCCGCCGCTGGGGTCGAGGTGCCGGGCGAGGACGGCGAGCAGCGTCGACTTGCCGCACCCGTTCGGGCCGGTGATGGCGAGATGCTCGCCCGGCGCGATCGTCAGCGTGTGCGGGCCGGTGTCGGTGCGCGCGCCCGTCCACGACGCGGTGACGTCGTCGAGTTCGATCGTCGGCGCGCCGTCGGCGACGCCGTGCGTGCCGCGGGCGGCGACGGCGGGTTCCTGCGTCAGCAGCGCCTGCAGACGATCCCGGGCCGCGGCCGAGCGCGCGAACGAACCGACCGCGTCCGGGATGAGCCCGACGACGTCGCCGAGCGCCAGCGGCGTCAGCAGCAGCAGCGCGGCGAACGGCCCGTCGATGGCGCCCGACCTGACCTCGCCGTCGAGCGTCCACGCCATGAGCAGGGTGGCGGCGCCCGTCGCGAGGAGCGTGAGCGCAACACCTGCGGCGCGGCCGCGTGCCTGCGCCGTCGCGGCCTTCTCGACGTTCTTCTGCGCGTGCGCGAGCCACGCCATCGGAGCGTCCGTCGCGCCGATCGCCGCGAGTTCGGTGGCGCCGGAGCTCACGAGGTGCGCGACGCGATCGACATGGCCGCGCGCCTTGAGGGACGCCGCCTGCCCGTGCCGCTCGAGGGCGAGATCCAGCCACCCGACGAGCGCCGCGACGACGATGAACCCGAGCATGACGAACCCGGCCGGCGGATGGATGAGGAACGTCGCGACGAGCGCCACCGCGGCAGCACCGACCGTCGTGATGAGGGGGACGATGACGCGCACCTGGATGTCGACCTCGTCGTCGAGATCGCGCACGACACCGGAGAGCAGATCGGCGCGTCGGCGAGTGCCCAACCGGGCGGGCGTGAGCGGCAGCAGCTGACGGTAGGCCGCCGTGCGCCGCTCGGTGAGGTCGGCCAGCGCCGCGTTGTGCGAGACGAGCCGCTCGACGTACCGGAAGACGGGGCGTCCGATGCCGAACGTGCGCACCGCGACGATCGCCGTCAGCAGCGTGAGGACGATGGGGCGCTGGCTCGCGCGCACGATGAGCCAGCCGGACGTCGCCGTCAGCGCCACGCCGCAGGCGAACGCGAGAGCGCCGATGAGGCCCGCGATGATGACGCCGCGCACCGGCACGAGCAGCGGGCGGCGCCGATCCGGGCGCGATCCGCCCGCGCGCGCGAGGCCGCCTCGCGCGTCGTCGGCGGGTGCCACATCGTCGGGCGTCACATCGGCATGTGTCACGCCCTCGCGTGACGCACTGTTCGAATCGGCTTGTGAGGCAGCGCTGCTCATGCCGTCACCTCCTGTTCGTAACGCTGGGGTGAGCGGGCGGAGACGCGCCACTGATGGTCGGCTGCGGCGGCAAGGGCGTCGTCATGGGTGACGACGACGACCGGCTTGCGCTTGCTCAGCGCGACGATGGCCGAGCGGATGTCGGCGGCGCTCGCCGGGTCGAGGTGGGCGGTCGGTTCGTCGAGCAGCACCATGGCCGCGCCGGAGAGCCAGGCGCGCGTCAGCACGAGACGCGCGCGTTGCCCGGCGGACAAGCCGAAACCGTTGTCGCCCAGCGATGTTCGCACCCCGTCGGGCAGCGACAGGACGACGTCGTCGAACCCCGTGGCCGCCATCGCGGTGCGCATCTCGTCGACGCTCGCGTCGTTGCCGAGCTCGAGGTTGGCACGCACCGACATCGGCGCGATGAACGCACGTTGGCTGACGAGGTGCGTGCTGGGCACCTCGAGGCGCCCCGAATCGGGCCTGCGCGCGCCGGCGAGGATCTCGAGCAGCGTCGACTTGCCGGAGCCGCTCGGGCCGGTTAGGGCCGTGAGGCCGTCGCGGACGACTCCCGTCGTGTGCGTGATCGCGGGCGCGCTCTGGCCCGGGTAGGTGTAGGTGACGCCGCTCATCATGGCGCGCGCGAGGCCGCTCGACGTCTCGGGTGCGGGGGCGTGCCAGGGGCGTTCACGCTCGTCGGCGAGCAGCGAGTCGATGGCTTCGGCGCCGTCGGCCGCCGCGTGGAACTCCTGCCCGACGCGACGGATCGGCCAGTAGGCCTCCGGGGCGATGAGGATCGCCATGAGGCCGGTCAGCAGGGAGACGTGGCCGTTCGCGAGGCGCAGGCCGACGGCGACAGCGACCATCGCGACGGAGATCGTCGCGAGCAGGTCGAGGGCTGCGGAGGAGAGGAACGCGATGCGGAGCGTCCGCATCGTCGCGCTGCGGTGACGATCGCCGACCTTGCGCACCTGCTCGACCTGATGGTTGCCGCGCCCGTATGCGACGAGCGTCGGCAGCCCGGCAACGACGTCGGCGAAGTGACCGGCGAGCATCGTCGTCTCGACCCAGCGTTCCGCCGTGGCGCGCTGCGTGTACTTGCCGATGAGCGCGGCGAACAGCGGCAGCAACGGCAGGGTGACGATGACGATGAGCGCGCTGCGCCAGTCGACCCACAGCATCGCGACGACGGCGAGCACCGGCACGACGCCCGCGGTGACGAGCGCCGGCAGATAGCGCGCGACGTACGGCTCGACGGCGGCGGCACCCTTCGTCGCCATCGTCAGCATCGCGCTCGGTGCGGGGCGTTCGTCCGCCGTCTGCGTCATCCAGCGGCGCATCGCGGCCTCGCGCAGTGCGCCGGAGACGCGTGCACCCGCGTGGGCTGCCGCGAGTTCGGTTGCGCCGGAAAGCATTCCGCGGGCTGCGAACAGCGCCAGCACCCACAGGCCCGGCGTCAGCAGCGCGTGCCCCTCGACGACGGCGACGACGAGGTGCGCCACCGCCACGGCCTGTGCGATCGCCACGATGCCGCCGAGGCCGCCCAGCAGGGCCAGCACGGCGACCGGGAGGCGGGTGGCGGGCGCGGCGCGCAGCAGGTGGGGGTCGAACGGACGCATGGCCCCATTCTCGCAGCCGACGGTGACAGCCCTCGCAACGGGCGAAACGGGATGTACGAGAGAGCCCTCGGGGAACCTTGTGACCCAACTCACTGCGGCGTGTCCGTGCTGGGTAGGGTGAGCGCGGGAGGGCTTCTCATGGCTGCCAGCACCTGTCGGCGTGCGGTTCGGGAGGCTCGCGCACTCTGCGCCTGCGTCGATCGATCCCGGGCGGCGCGCGCGGACGAAACCAGGACCAGCAGATTCTCAGGAGAACCCATGAGCCGCTCGATTCGTGTCACCAAGGCCGTCGCCGTCGCGTCGTTGTTCGGCGCCGCGACGATCGTGGCGCCCGCCGCCAACGCCGCCCAGGAACCGTCGATGACGATCACTCTCGGTGCGACCGTCACGGGCAAGACGGTCGACGTCGCCTACAAGGACAGCGGCGTCCAGTACTACGCCAACGACGGCCGGAAGGCGATGAGCCGCTACGGCGCGATGGCGTTTTTCGTCGACTACGGCGACGACAGCGACCCCGACGGCTACGACGGTCGCCCCGGCCTCACCTGCGAGACGACCGGCCCGACCTCGCCGTTCCGTGACTCGGTCTCCTCGGGCTACTCGCACACCTACCGCAAGGCGGGCACGTACACGATCACGGCCACCGGCTACTTCTGCGGTGAGGGCGGCCTGCAGACGGTCGAGAAGACGACGACCGTCAAAATCGCCAAGCCGGCGCCCGCGCCGAAGGTGAGCGCCGCCGCGCACATCGAGTACACCGTGGACGGCCTGACCGCGACCCTCGTGCCCTCCGTCACCGGCACACAGCACGAGATGAAGTACGGCCGCGACAAGCACGCCAAGTACGGTGTGCCGCTCGTGTACACGATGGCGTTCCCCGAAGGTGCCGAGGTCTCCGGCGGCGCCACGAAGGGTGGCATCAAGCGTGCCACCTGCACGAAGCACGGCTCGGTCGAGTTCGACCCGGTGATGCTGAGCGGCGATCCTGTCGTCGTCACCTTCCCGAAGCCGGGTACCTACGAGGTGACGCTGAGCGCCGATGTCTGCACGAGCCAGCGCATCGTGTCGAAGACTGTGACGATCGTCGTCCCGCCGACGGACCCGACGCCGACGGACCCGACGCCGACGGACCCGACCCCGGAGCCCACGACGCCGACGCCGAAGCCGACCGAGCCGACCCCCACCCCGACGACGCCGGTCCCGACCACGCCTGCTCCGACCACGCCGGCTCCGACCACGCCGGCTCCGACGACGCCGGTCCCGACCACCCCGGTTCCGACGACGCCGGTTCCGACCACCCCGGTTCCGACGACGCCGACGACCAACACGACCGTCCCGACGACGACGACGTCGACGACGGCTGCGACCACGCCCGGCACGGGCCCCAAGGTCGAGACCGACCGCATGGGTGACGACACCAACGCCCTTTCGCTCGGCGTCGCGGGTCTCGTCGGTGCGGGTGCGCTCGGCGGCATCGTCGTCGCTCGCCGTCGCCTTCAGCAGTGACGCCGCGGTCCTGAACCGCTGACCACGCCCCACCCTGGCCCTCGCCCGGTGGGGTGTGGTGCGTCCGGCTGGCCTTCGAATCGGCGCGGATCCCAGGTGCCACGCGGGCTGGACACGACGCGCAGCGCAGGGCCGACGGGGTGCGCGCTCGGACGCCGACGTGCGGCGGGTGCGCTCATCGCCTACTGTCGCGAGCGAATCCCTCCCCCTGAGTTCCCACTGAATCGAAGGCGTCTCGTGGCCATTGACCTCGTCTGGATCGTGCTCGGCTTCGCGCTGCTGCTCGCGGTCTTCCTCCCGACCGCCGTCGAGCGCTTCCCGTTGTCGACGCCGATGGTGCTGCTCGGCGTCGGGGCGCTCGTCGGCCTCGCGCCGATGCCGAAGGGGTTCACGTTCTCGCCGCAGGAGCACGAGGCGTTCGTCCTGCATGCCTCCGAGGCGACGGTGCTCGTCGCGCTCATGGGTGTCGGTCTCGCCCTCGATCGGCCGATGCGCGTTCGCAGCCTGACGTCGTGGCGCGCGTGGGCGCCGACGTGGCGTCTGCTCGCCATCGCGATGCCGCTCGGCATCGTGGGCGTCTCACTGCTCGGCTGGACGCTCGGTCTGGCCGCGCCGACGGCGTTGCTGCTCGCCGCGGCGCTCGCCCCGACGGACCCGGTGCTTGCCTCCGACGTCCAGGTCGATGGGCCGCAGACCGAGGCCACGCAGGAGATGACGCAGGACACCGAGATCGACGAGTCGGACGAGGTGCGGTTCGCGCTGACGTCGGAGGCCGGTCTCAACGACGGTCTCGCGTTCCCGTTCGTCTACGCCGCGATCCTGTGGGCGAGCGAGGGCTCGCCGTCGCACTGGGGGTGGAAGTGGCTCGGTTGGGAACTCGTCGGCAAGGTCGCGCTCGGCGTGGCCGTCGGCCTCGTCGTCGGGTGGGTGCTCGGCAAGCTGTTCTTCCGGCTGCCGGCGAAGAAGTATCGCCTCGCCGACGCCGGTGAGCCGCTCGCCGCGCTCGCGGCGATCATGTGCTCGTACGGGCTGACGGAGCTCGCCGGCGGGTACGGGTTCCTCGCCGTGTTCGTCACGGCGATGGCGATGCGTCAGGCCGAGCGCGGCCACCGTTACTACGCGGACATGCACGCGTTCATCGAACGTCTCGAGCAGATCCTCACCCTCGTCATGCTCCTGCTGCTCGGCGCGGCGGCGACGAACGGTGTTCTCGCGCACGCTGATTGGCGCAGTGCCGTCATCGTCGCGGCCCTCATCCTCGTCATCAGGCCCGGCGGGGCGTGGCTGTCGCTGCTCGGGCGGCGCGACGACACGGCGAAGGCCGTCGGCCTGACGACGGGGGAGCGTTGGATCACGTCGTTCTACGGCGTGCGCGGCATCGGCTCGATCTTCTACATCGCGTACGCGACGGGGCACGCCGACTTCGCGGGCAGCGACTGGCTGTGGTCGACGATCGCCCTCGCCATCATCGTCAGCGTCGTCGTGCACGGCTCCACCGTCACGCCCGCGATGAAGTGGCTCGAACGTCACCGCACGAACCACCGTCGGGTGCTCGCGGACGCTTGATCCACCGGCGCCCCGGCGGCGCCTGCGCTGCACCCCGGCACCGGGCTGGCCGGGCCGCACACGCGGGCGCGTTTTCCTCACCCCTCGAGGTGAAAAACTGCGTGCAGGAATGCTTCTGGGGGCCGGTGGTGTTGTGATCGATGAGAGAGCTCATCGATCTGAAGGAGACACCTCATGGCCTACCGCACCGAGAACCCCGCCACCGGCGTCGTCGAGAAGGAGTACACCTCCGCGACGGATGCTGACGTCACCCGCGCCATCGAGCGCGCCGACGCCGCGTTCGGCACGTGGCGCACGACGGACGCGTCCGAGCGCGCCGCCGTCCTCGCCAAGGTCGCCGACATCTACGACGAGCGCGCCGACGAGCTCGCCCGTGTCATCGGCGCCGAGATGGGCAAGCCGCTCGCGCAGGCGCAGGGTGAGGTCGCGCTCGCGTCGTCGATCTTCCGCTGGTACTCCGAGCACGGTGAGGAGCTGCTCGTCGAGGAGCAGCTGAACATCGGCGACGACGCGAAGTCGCTCGTCGTCACCGACCCGATCGGTGTGCTCATGGGCGTCATGCCCTGGAACTTCCCGCACTACCAGGTCGCGCGGTTCGTCGCGCCGAACCTCATGCTCGGCAACACGATCCTGCTCAAGCACGCCTCGATCTGCGCGCGCACGGCCGAACTGATCGAGGAGATCCTCCACGCCGCGGGTGTGCCGCAGGATGCCTACATCAACCTGTTCGTCAGCAACGAGCAGATCACGTCGATCATCGAGGACCCGCGCGTGCGCGGCGTCTCCCTGACCGGTAGCGAGGGCGCCGGCAAGGCCGTCGCCGAGACCGCGTCGCAGAACCTCAAGAAGAGCGTCCTCGAACTCGGTGGCTCGGACGCGCTCATCGTCCTCGACGACGTCGACGTCGCCGAGACGGCGAAGGCCGTCGCCACCGCGCGCATGAGCAACGCCGGGCAGGCCTGCAACTCCCCGAAGCGCATCTTCGTTCCGTCGACGATGTTCGACGACTTCGTCAACGGCGTTGTCGCCACCGTCGAGGGCATGAAGGTCGGCAACCCGGACGACGAGGGCACGGACATGGGCCCGCTTTCGTCGGTCGAGGCTCGCGACGACGCGATCGCCCAGGTCGAGCGCGCCGTCGAGCAGGGTGCAACCCTGCGCACGGGTGGCACGGCGCTCGAGCAGGACGGCGCCTGGATGGCCCCCGCCGTGCTCACCGGTGTCACGCGTGAGATGGACGCCTTCAAGGAGGAGATCTTCGGCCCCGTCGCCGTCGTCTACTCCTACGACTCGATCGACGAAGCCGTCGAGCTCGCCAACGACTCCTCCTTCGGCCTGTCCGGCTCCGTCTGGGGCAAGGACACCGACAAGGCGGAGCAGATCGCCCGACGCCTCGAGGTCGGCATGGCCTATGTCAACGAGCACGGCACGACGAAGGCCGGCCTGCCATTCGGTGGTGTGCGCCGCTCCGGTTACGGGCGTGAGCTCGGACGCTGGGGCTTCGGCGAATTCGCCAACACGAAGCTCGTCCGCGTCGCCAAGTGATCGATGCGTCGTGACCCGCGACGCGAGGAGGAAACAACCATGACTCGTTTCACCCGACTGATCGAGTCCGTCCGGTCACTTGCCGAGCCGGCCCCGCCTGCGACCCGTGGGCAGGAGGTGGCCCGTCTCGGCCTCGGAGCCTTCATGTCGTTCGCCGGTGTCTCGCACCTGACGTTCGCCCGCAAGGACTTCCAGGCGCAGGTGCCGGACTGGTTCCCGATGGACAAGGACGTCGTCGTCCTCGCCTCCGGTGTCGTCGAGGTCGCGTTCGGTGCGGCGATGCTCACCCTGCCGCAGCGTCGCGCTGCGGTGGGGGTGGCGCTCGCCGCCTTCTACGCCGCGATCTTCCCCGGCAACATCAGCCAGTACGCGGAGCGGCACGACGCCTTCGGCCTCGACACCGACACCAAGCGCCTCGTCCGCCTGTTCGGCCAGCCCGCCCTCATCGCTGCGGCGCTGTCGGCGGCCGGCTTCCCCCGACGCGGCTCGCGTCGCTGATCTCACCGTTTCGCACCCAAGCGAAGGAGACCCCAATGTCAGACACCACGCAGCTCACGTAGACCGAGAAGGCCAACCTCGACCTCGCGCACGAGTACACATGCGCCCTGTTCCGCGTCGAAGACGACAAGCTCGTCGAATTCGTCAAGGAGTGGAACAAGCTGCCGATGTGGCAGCAGCTCGGCTGGCCGATCGAGGAGTGCCTCACCTACCACGAGTGACGACTCGCCCCGATGCGGACGCCGCTCACTGAATCACCAAGGAGATTGACATGTCCAACGTTCTCTTCGTCGTCACCGGCGCCCGCTCCTGGACCCTGGCCGACGGCTCGAGCGTCCCGACGGGTTACTGGGCGGAAGAACTTCTCACCCCCTACCGTCTGATCACCGGGGCAGGTCACTCGGTCACGTTCGCCACGCCCGGCGGTGTGACGCCGGTGGCCGATGAGGTCAGCCTCGCCCCCGACGCGAACGGCGGCGCTGACGTGCGTCCTGACCTCGACGCGATCGACGGCCTGCAGCACCCCATGAAGCTCGAGGACGTCGTCCTCGGCGACTATGACGCGGTGTTCTACCCGGGTGGGCACGGCCCGATGGAAGACCTTGCGCAGGACGCCACGTCCGGCAAGCTCATCGCGGACGCGCTCAAGGGCAGCAAGCCTGTCGCGATCGTGTGCCACGGCCCGGCAGCGCTGCTCCCGGCGCGGACGTCGGCGGGCGAGCCCGTCGTCGCCGGACGCAAGATCACCGGCTTCTCCAATGAGGAGGAGAAGGCCGCCGGCAAGGCTGACAAGGCCAAGTGGTTGCTGGAGGACCGGCTGCGCGAACTCGGCGCCGACGTCTCGACCGGCCCCGCCTGGCAGCCGTTCACCGTCGTCGACGGTGACCTGCTGACGGGTCAGAACCCGGCATCGTCCGAGGCGCTCGCCAAGAAGCTGCTCGAGCGCCTGAGCTGAGCCTGGCGGCGCCACGCGCGAACATGCTGAAGGCGCCTGGATCCCCATGGGGTCCAGGCGCCTTCGGTGTTCACGGGCGGCCGGCGAAGGGCCGATTGGGCTCGGCTCTCACGTGGCGTGGCGCCTCGTCGTGCGAGATGAACGGGCTCAGTCCGATGCCCCGCGCATCATGGGGATGCTCGCGACGAGGACGACCAGCGAGGTGAGCGCGCAGAAGAGAGCCAGGCTCGCGCTGATGGACAGGCGTGTCGTGAGCAACCCCGCCAGCACGACGGGGATCGTGATGCCGATGTAGGCGGCCAGGAAGACACCAGCCACGCTTCCCCCGGTGTGTCCGGCCTCGCTGACCGCGGAACCGACGGCGACAGCACTTTGGAAGAGCAGGCCGATCCCGGCCCCCGCCATGACCGCGCCGCCTGCGTACAGGACGAAGGGGTGGGTGAGTGCGGACGCCGCGACGCACCCGAGGCCGGCGACGGCGAACAGGACGCCGCACGCGATCTTCGTTCGCGGGTTGGGGATCGGAAGGGCGACCTGGGCCAGGGCAGATGCCCCCATGGCGAGGAAGACGACCACGCCGCACACGAGCGGAGACGAGCGATGTGCGACGTGCGCCAGGAACGTCCCCGTCATCGACGTCAGGATGCCCAGTGCAGCGAAGGCCGCGCCGGCCACGACCTGCGCTGAGCGAAAACGGGCTTCATGACCTGGTCGGACGACGGCGCGCTGCGGTCGATACCTCGGGCGCTCGTTCGCCGGTGTTGCCGGGTTGGTCTCGGGAACCAACGTGAGCGCGAGGCCCACCCCGGCGAGCAGGACGAAGAAGACCACGTAGGGCGTCCTCAAGGGGGCCGGGGCCCACTGCACGAGGACTCCACCGACGAGGGGGCCGAGGGCCAGCCCGCCAGTGTTCACGCTCGAGGCCACCGTCGAGGCGAAACTGCTCGGCTCGTGCGGGCGATGAACGCGCCGCAATTCACCGAGCATCGCCGTTGCTGCCGGAGTCAGTATGCCGATCCCCACACCACACAGCAGCCGGGCGACCAACAGCGCCGGCACGGACGGCGAACCGATGAAGATCGCGGCGCTCACCAGGGAGACGGCGGTGGCGATCGCGATCATGCGGCGTCGCCCGAACTGGTCGCTCAGGTGGCCCGCGAGGTAGAGGCTTGCCATGACGCCCAGCCCGTAGGCCGCGAAGATGGCGGTGATCATCACGGTGGGGAAGTGATCGTGGTGTTGGTAGAGCGGATAGATCGGCGTCGGCACGGTCGAGTAGGCCATGAGGATGGGAAACGCCGCAGCAAGCAGCCAGAAACCGCGGGCGTGGCGCTCAGCGGCCGCAGGCGCGGTGGGTGTCGTGGTCACGGGGTCAGGATGATACGGGAGCGTCGCGAGAACGACGGCACGAGCTCTTTCGCTTCGTTCTTGTTGATCCCATGCACTCGTCGGTCCATGGCGGACGACGCAGCAAGCGCCACCATCCCGCTCGGGGTGGTGGCGCTTGCTGTTGCACCTTCGCTCACAGCGAAGTCATGGGGCGATCGTGGGCCAGGACGTGAGTCGTCAGTGGACCTTGATCGGGTCGGGGCGGCTCGGGTCGACCGCCTTGGGGATGTGACGCGTCGTGATGCGCTTGCGGAACACCCAGTACGTCCAGCTCTGGTAGATGAGGACGATCGGGGTGAAGATCAGCGCGACCCACGTCATGATGACGAGCGTGTGGTGCGAGCTCGCCGCGTTCGTCGTCGTCAGCGACCACGCCGGGTTCGTCGAGCTCGGCATGACGTTCGGGAACAGCATGAGGAAGTACGTCAGAACGAACAGGGCGATCGCGACGAACGTGCACAGGAACGCCAGGCCCTCCTTGCCGCGCATGTTGAAGAACAGCCCGGTGAGGAAGATGACGGCGAGTGCGACGGTCGTGATCCACGACCACACCGAGCCGCCTTCGATGCCCAGCCACAGCAGCAGGACGACGGCGGCGACGGCGGCCGCGAGGCCGATCTTCGTGCCGAGCGCGCGAGCGTCGTGACGGATGGCGCCGTCGGTCTTGAGCGCGACGAAGAAGCAGCCGTGCGTCATGAACACGAGCATCGTCGTGACGCCGCCGAGAAGCGACACCGGGTTGAGCATGGTGAGCAGGTTGCCCGTGTACTCCATGTCCTGGTTGATCGGCAGGCCGTGGACGATGTTCGTCAGCGCGACGCCCCAGAGGATCGCCGGCAGGAACGAACCGAACACGATGGCGGCGTCCCAGCCGCGGCGCCAGCCGTCGGAGTCACGCTTGTGGCGGTACTCGAAGCCCATGTTGCGCACGATGAGCGCGACGAGGATGAGCAGCAGCGGCAGGTAGGCGCCCGAGAACAGCGTCGCGTACCAGTTCGGGAACGCGGCGAAGGTCGCGCCACCAGCAGTGAGCACCCACACCTCGTTGCCGTCCCAGACCGGGCCGATCGTATTGAGCATGACGCGGCGGCGTCGCTCGTTCTCGCCGATGTGGTCGGTGACCGGGTCGGTGACGCCAGTCGCCTCCGCCTTGCCTTTGCCGAGCACGGGAAGCAGCATGCCAACACCGAAGTCGAAGCCCTCGAGGACGAAGTAACCCGTCCAGAGCACGCCGATGATGATGAACCAGAAAGTGGTGAGTTCCATCGTTCAACCTCGCCTATCAGTACGCGAACGCGAGTTCGTCATCGTCGGAACCGGCGGAGCCGTGGCCATCGTCGTGACCACCGGGCAGATCCTCACCGTCGGAGGCGACGGGCTCGGCGCCCTTCTTCATGTAGTCCATGAACAGCTTCACCTCGACGACGGCGAGTGCGCCGTACAGCAGTGTGAAGACGATCATCGACGTCAGCACCTCACCCGAGGTGACGCTCGGACTGACGCCCTGCTTCGTCGTCATGAGGCCGTTGACGATCCACGGCTGACGGCCGATCTCGGTGAAGATCCAGCCGATGCTCATCGCCGCGACCGGCGACAGCGCGCCGACGAGGGCGGCCGGGCCCATCCAGCGGTTCGTCGCGTTGCGGCCCTTGCGGGTCAGCCACAGCACCCAGCAGGCGATGAGCATGGAGATCGCGCCCCAACCCATCATCCAGCGGAAGCTCCAGTACGACCACATGATGTTAGGCGCGTACGTGTCCGCCGCCGTCAGCTCGTTGCCGCTGTACTTGGCCTTCTGGGATTCCTCGAGGTTGTTGATGCCCTCGACCTTGCCGTGGAAGTCACCCGTCGCGAGGAACGACAGCAGGTTGGGCACGGTGACCGCGAACTTCTCCTGCTTGCCGTCACGCGTACCGACGGTGAAGATCGAGAACGGCGCGTCCTTCTCCTGCGTCTCGTACAACGCCTCGGCGGCAGCCATCTTCATCGGCTGCACCTCGGTCATGACCTTGCCCTGCAGGTCGCCGGTGATGACGACGAACAGGCTCGAGACGAGCAGGACGATCGCGCCGACGCGCGAGCCCTTGCGGTACATCGTGAGGTCGTCGGAGGTCGACGCCAACTTCGTCGCGCCCGTCGAACCGTCGGAACGGCCTTCGAGAGTTTCACCCTTGATTGCTTCGGCAGCAAGAGTGCGCTTGCGCAGATTCCACAGCATGACGCCCATGACGACGGCGCCACCGACCATGTACGAGCTCGCGATGACGTGCGGGAACGTGACGAGCTGGACCTTGTTCGTCAGGACGGCGACGAAGTCGGTGAGCTCCGCGCGGTGCGTCGTCGGGTTGTACTTGTAACCGACGGGGTTCTGCATGAACGAGTTCGCGGCGAGGATGAAGTACGCCGACAGCACCGTGCCGATGTGGACGATCCAGATCGTCGCGGCGTGCAGCTTCTTCGGCAGTCGGCCCCAGCCGAAGATCCACAGACCGAGGAACGTCGACTCGAGGAAGAACGCGAGCAGCGCCTCGATCGCGAGCGGCGCGCCGAAGATGTCGCCGACGAAACGCGAGTAGTCGCTCCAGTTCATGCCGAACTGGAACTCCTGCACGATGCCGGTGACGAGACCGAGCGCGAAGTTGATCGTGAACAGCTTGCCGAGGAACTTCGCGACCCTCAGATGCTGCGTGTTACCCGTGCGCAACCATGCGGTGTGGTAACCGGCGACGACGGCAGACAAGCCGATCGTGATCGGCACGAACAGGAAGTGGTAGACCGTCGTGATGGCGAACTGCCATCTCGCCAGCTCCAAGGCATCCATGAGTGACCCCTCGACGAGACGAATGTGAAGACTTTCACAACCACGCTACGGGGTGAGTTCCGCAATCCGTGGGGACCATGGTCCTGACGTAGGCGTGTCGTGCCTCACGCGGCGCCCGAACCGGCGGCCGGCCACGCGTCAGGTCGTGGCCTCGCCGGACGGTGACGGGTCCGGCGCCATCTCCCCACCGTCGAGAGCGCCGACGGGGCGCGGCACCGCGATCTTCTCGTTCCAGCGTGAGAACGTCGCCGTGCCCAGGTCGTCCGTGCCCGCGGCCTCGTCGACGACCTTGAGGAGGTCGTGCGTGTCGTCGGTGGTCACCCAGGCGCGAGTGTCTCCGTCAGCGCTGACGATCTTGTACGCCGGCCTGCCGTCGAGCGTCTCGGGCGTCAGGGTGCCGTCGCCGAGGTGACCCCACTTGGCGTCGGTGGTGTCGCCCATGGCCTCGATGTACGACTTGGCGCTGAGGTCGGACAGGTCCTTCTGGGCGAAGGCGCTTTCGGGCACCTTGATCCACCGGTTCGCCGGTGGGCTCGAGCCCTGGAGGGACGGGTCGTCCTTGTCGACGGAATCCCAGTACGTGCGATCGCCCTTGAGGTAGACGTCATGGGAGATGCGACGCATCGTCACGTGGCCCACCTCGTCACCCTCGTAGGACATCTCCGACGGCTCGCCGTCCAGCTCGCCGAGGAAGGTGGCCCTGGGGCCGGAGCCGTCCGCGCTGTCCGTTCCTGTCAACGACAGGGAGGTGTAACCACGCACCGACTGTTGGGTGCGCGACCAGACATCCTTCGCGCTCGGCTGTTCCGCAGGGGCCGAGGCGCTCATCGATGCGGTGCCTGGTGCCGTCGAGCTCCCCGACGGGCCCTTCACCGGACCCGACGCGGGCTGCCCCGCGTCATGCCCCATCGTGCAGCCGCTCAGCACCACCGCCGTCACGGCGATGGTGCTGAGCGTGCGGGACGCGGGCAACGCGGTCGTCCTGTCGGGGAGGCGGGGGACACCTCAGCTGCCCATCGCGTCCGTGATGGACGTGGCACCGCTCGGTGCCTTGATGCCGTAATCCTTGTCGTGCGACAGGAACGTCACCGTCTTCATCGACTCATCGGACTTCGCCGACGAGCCCGACGTGGAGGCGACGGAGGCGCTGTCGAAGCCCTCGGTCTTGAGGATGTCGCGGCGATCCTCCTGCGACACCCACGCGGTGACCTTCTTGTCCTCACTCTGGATCTTCCAGGCATCCTTGCCGTCGACCTTGTCCTCCGACACGGTGGCCTTGTCGGAGAGCAGCTTCTTGTTCGGCTCCGAGGAGTCGTTCTTGATGTTGTCGATGAGTTCCTTGAACCCGGTGTTGGACGAACCGTCCGCCGGCATCTCGAGCCACTTGTCGGCGATCTTGTCCGTGTTGGATGCCGCGGGCGAACCCGAACTCGTCTGCGTGAAGAAGGCCTTGTTGGCCTTCATGTAGTTCTTGGAGTCAACCGTGATGAGGTCCATCGTGCCGTCGCCGATCTTGCCGCTCATCTCGAGCTTGCCGCCGTTGACGTCGCCCTTGGCCGTCATCGTGGCCGGCTTGCCGTCCGAGGTGCCTTCGCCCTTGAGCTCGAGGCTCTTGTAGGCGCCGGCGGTGTCCTGGGCCTTGTTCCAGGCGTCCTTGGCCTTCGGAGCCTCCTTGCTCGAGCAGCCGGTGACACCGGCTGCCGTGCCGGCCGCGAGGACGAGGGCGAGGGCGGACGTGCGGAGCTTCGTCATGGTTTCCTCCCAGAGAAGTTGGTTGTGCCCCCAGTGTTGCAGGTGGCCTTCACCGTTCAGACGTGTCGGGCGCCGTCATCGTGCCCTTCGTCGCCGAGGGAGTCGAGCGGTGGGTGCCCCGGCATGATCGTGTGCGTCGTTCGGGCCGCGCGCTGCCGGCGTGCGGAAAGGAATTTGCGCGCGCCACTAATCTTGACGTCATGGACGCCATCTCCGCACTGACCGGTCATCTGAGCAACGCGATCGCCTCGGCCCTCGGTGACGAGTGGCGCGACGCCGACCCCGTCATCCGTCCTGCGAACAAGAAGCAGACGAGCGCCGACGTGCAGGTCAACGCGGCGATGGCGCTCGCGAAGAAGGTCGGCAAGAACCCGCGCGAGGTGGCGTCTGCGATCGTCGAGGCGCTGCGCGCGGACGACGAGGTCATGGCACTCGTCGACGACGTCGAGATCGCCGGGCCCGGCTTCCTCAACATCACGCTGTCGACGGATTGGGTCGCGGCGCAGGCGTCGACGATCCTCGCGGACGGCTCGCTCGGCGTCGCGCCGGCAGCGAAGACCGAGATCATCCCGATCGACTACTCCTCGCCGAACGTCGCGAAGGAGATGCACGTCGGGCACCTGCGCACCACCGTCGTCGGGGATTCGCTGGCGCGTGTGCTCGAGCGGCTCGGGCACACCGTCATCCGGCAGAACCACGTCGGCGACTGGGGCACGCCCTTCGGGATGCTCATCGAGCACCTTCTCGAGGTGGGCGAGGATTCGCCGGAGGCGGCGCTGCTCGAGAGCGACCCGAACGCGTTCTACCAGGCGGCGCGCACCAAGTTCGACACGGCCGAGAAGGCCGAGCCCGCCGGTTCGAAGGGTGACTTCAACACGCGGGCCCGCAAGCGCGTGACGTTGCTGCAGGGCGGTGACCCCGAGACGCTCGCGCACTGGAACAAGCTGATGGAGCGCTCGAAGGCGTACTTCAACAAGGTCTACGGGTTGCTCGGCGTGACGTTGACCGACGCCGACCTCGCTGGTGAGTCGACGTACAACGACGAGCTCGCGGGCATCTGCGACGACCTCGAGTCGCGTGGCATCGCCGTCGTCTCCGACGGGGCGCTGTGCATCTTCCAGGACGAGTTCACCGGGCGCGACGATGCGCCGGTGCCGCTCATCATCCGCAAGTCCGACGGCGGGTACGGCTACGCGACGACCGACCTCGCGACGGTGCGTCACCGCTCGTTCGACCTCCAGGGCGATCGGATGGTGTACGTCGTCGGCGCGCCGCAGAACTTGCACTTCCGCATGACGTGGGCCGCCGCCGACAAGGCCGGCTACATCCGCCCCGAGTCGACGCCGATCCACGTGCAGATCGGGTCGGTGCTCGGCAAGGACGGCAAGATGTTCAAGACGCGCTCGGGCGACTCGGTGCTGCTCATGGACCTGCTCGGCGAGGCCGTCGACCGCGCCGCGGGCGTCGTCAGCGAGTCGAAGGCGGAGATGAGCGACGAGGAGCGCGCCGTCGTCGCGCGTCAGGTCGGCATCGGCGCGGTGAAGTACGCCGACCTGTCGGTCTCGCACGACTCGGAGTACATCTTCGACTTCGACCGCATGCTGGCGTTGACGGGCAACACCGGCCCCTACCTCCAGTACGCGGCGACGCGCATTCGCTCGATCCTCGCGCGTGCCGCCGAGGCGGGGTACTCGCCGGCGGCGGAGATCACGCTGGGCGAGGACGCCGAACGCGCCCTCGCGTTGAAACTGCTCGACTACGGCGCCGTCGTGGCTGCCGTCGGCGAGTCGTTGGAGCCGCATCGCCTCGCCGGTTACCTGTTCGAACTGGCGACGACGTTCACGGCGTTCTACGAGAAGTGCCCGGTGCTCAAGGCTGATGACGACGACGTCCGTGCGTCGCGTCTGGCGTTGTGCGAACTGACGCTGGGCGTCCTCGTCGACGGATTGTCGCTGCTGGGCATCGAGACGCCCGAGAAGATGTGACGCTCGGGGCCCTCCCGGACCTGCCCCATCGGCGATTTACCTCCACATTCGCTCGATCCTGCAGGAGCGTCAGGGATGTTCCGGGCGGGGCTCGAACCAACGGAACGTCAGGTTGATGCGGGGTTCGGTCACTCGCGTGCGTTTCGGAACGGCGTGCTGCCAGGCGCTCTGCGAGTCCTCGCGCATGACGACGAGGCTCCCGTGCGTGAGTGCGAGCGTCTCCTTCACGGTGTGATCGTCCTTGCGGCGCATGACGAAGTCGCGCGTGGCGCCGAGCGAGACACTTGCGATGGTGGGCGCATGGCCCAACTCGGCTTCGTCATCGCTGTGCCAGGAGATGGAGTCCCGGCCGTCGCGGTAGAGGTTGAGCAGCACCGAGTTGTAGGGCGCTCCGGTGTCGGCGGCCAGACGCTCCCGCAGCGCGGCGAGCTTGGGCGTCCACGCGTTCGGCGGCTGTGTCGAGCCGGAGAAGGTGTACGGCGCGTCGGCGTACCAGGCGATGAGGCGTGGCATCGCGATCGTGCGGCCGTACATGGTGAGCGACGACGTCCGCCAGGGTGTCGCGCCGACGAGGTGCGACATGAGGTGGTCCGCCTCCTCCGTCGACAGATACGTCGCGCGCAGCTCGATCGGTGCCTCGCCCATGCCGCCCCTTCCTTGGCAGGTGCCCGCCCCATGATGCGGCACGACGCACGAGTGGGGCATCCCCGACGTCGCCCTTCCTCACTCGAGCGATCCCACGCATGGGTGGGGCATCACGAGGCGCGTAACCTCACCTCGGCGCGACAGCGGTGAAGACCGCGACGACGAAGCCGTCGTCATGCGCGGGGGAGTGCATCTCCCACGTCGAGAAGCGCGCGTCGAGGCGCCAGCAGGCGGCGTCGGCGTCGTCGAAGAACTGCTCGAACGTGTAGCCGCGGCCCGCGCCGAAGCCGACGGCGAGGCGCCCGCCGTCACGCACGCACTGACGCATCGCGGCCAGGCCGTCGCGGCGTGCGTCGTCCGGCATGAACGGCATGACGTTGCCCGCACAGACGATCGCGTCCAACGGCGTGACGTCGAGATCGTCGAGGGACAGCCGTGCGAGATCGACCACCTCGAAACGCAGCGACGGGTGGTCCTCGCGTGCGGCGGCGATGAGGACGGGGTCGAGGTCGACGCCGACGACGTCATGCCCGAGGGCACTCAACGCGGCGGCCACACGTCCCGGCCCGCAACCCGCGTCGAGGATGCGTGAGCCGGGCGTGACGAGCGCGTTGACGAGCCGCGCCTCGCCACCGAGGTCGTCGCCGCGCGCCGCCATGGCGCGGATGCGGTCGACGTACCACTGCGAACGCGTCGGATCCTCGCTCACCCACTCCGCCCAGCTCGGGTTCTCGCGTCGCGACTCGCGCGTCGGCTCGGTCATGCCAGTCTCCTCGTCGTGGGTCGCACGTCTGCTTCCATCATCGGGGCCGGGGCCGGGGGCATAGGACGGGGCGTGGTTCGGCGCCTCGCCGAAGCCTGAACATGCGGGGCACGGACTCGAGAGACCGTGCCATGCGGTTTCCGAACGGCGTCGGCTCAGCCCCCGAAGCCGTTCGGGTTGGCCGACTGCCAGCGCCACGTGTCGGTGCACATGTCGTCGATGGTCTTCTGGGCCTTCCAACCGAGTTCTTCGCGAGCGCGCGTGGGGTCGGCGAACGTCGTCGGCAGGTCGCCCGCACGTCGCGGCCCGACCTCGTAGGGCAGTTCGCGGCCGCACGCCCGCTCGAACGCGTGCAGCAACTCGAACACGCTCGTGCCCTCACCCGTGCCGAGGTTGAACGCGCGCGCCGAATCGTCCATGGCGTCAAGATGATCCAGCGCCGCGACGTGCCCTGCCGCGAGATCGACGACGTGGATGTAGTCGCGCTCGCCGGTGCCGTCCTTCGTGTCGTAGTCGTCGCCGAAGACCCCGAGCTTCTCGCGGCGCCCGACGGCGACCTGCGCGATGTACGGCATGAGGTTGTTCGGGATGCCGCTCGGATCCTCACCGATCAGCCCCGACGAGTGCGCGCCGATCGGGTTGAAATAACGCAGCAGCGCGGTCTTGAAACCGGGCGACGCAGCGGCGACGTCGGTGACGATCTGCTCGATCATCGCCTTCGTCCAGCCGTACGGGTTCGTGGCGCGCAGCGGCTCGTACGTCTCGCTGTACGGCAGCGGCGCGTCGGGCCCGTACACTGTCGCCGACGACGAGAACACGAACTTCTCGACGCCGTGCGCCGTCATCGCCGACAGCAGCGAGAACGTCGAGTCGAGGTTGTTCGTGTAGTACATGAGCGGCTTCTCCACGCTCTCACCGACGGCCTTGTACCCCGCGAAGTGGATGACGGCGTCCGGCTTCACCGAGGCGACGAGGGCACTCGTCGCGGCAGCGTCCGTCAGGTCGATCTCGTGCAAGTCGATCGAGCGGCCGGCGATCTTCTCCAGGCGCGGCAGCACGGCCGGGCTCGAGTTCGAGAAGTTGTCGGCGATGACGGGTTCGTGCCCCGCCTCGATCAGGGCAAGGACGGTGTGGGATCCGATGTAGCCGGCACCACCGGCAACGAGTACGCGCATGACCTCAGCCTAGGCGCCCCACCCGCCGAGAACGATGAGACGCGGCTGTGCGCCGGCCCAGGGCATCTCGGGCATCAAGGGCGCCGCGGCCGTAGCCGACATCCCCAGCGCCCCGCGGCGAGGGCTCACCGATACGTGATGAGCGAACGATCCCCGCCGAGATGAGCGTGGTCGTTGAGGCTCACTGCGGTGAGCGCCGACCCGGCAAGCACCGTCGTCACGCCCGTGTTGACGGTCACCTCGTTGAGGCGCCGCCACACCGTCACCGCACCGTCAGGCAACGCCGCGGGCAGCGTCGATGCCGGTGACGGCGCCGTCAGCAGCCCCGCGGCGACCCACGCGATCGGCCCGCCGGAGCTGACGACGACGGCGCTGCGCCCCGACTCGAGGCGCGAGGTCACGCGCCCGAGCGCGAGCGCGACGCGGTCGCGGAACTGCGAGAACGTCTCGGGATAGTCGTCGTCGAAGTCGCCACTCGCCCAACGCGATGCGGCCGCGACGAACATCTCCTGAAACGCCTTGCGCGGGTGACGGTGACGCGCGAGGTCGGCGCGCATGACGGCGTGGTTGCGGTACGCGGGCTTGTACGCCTCGATGATCGCGTCGTGGTCGTACTCGTTCCACCCCGCATCCGTGCTGACGTCCGACTCCCACCCGGCGGCTTCCCACAGCCGCGACCCGGTGAGTTGCTGACGCCGCATCGTGCCCGTGACGAGGACGTCGGGCGTCACGCCGCGCGCCGCCAACCCCTCGCCGGCGAGGCGTGCCTGACGTTCGCCGAGCTCCGACAGCTGGTCGTATGCCGCGCGCGACGGCCCGGCCTGCCCGTGCCGCACGAGGTGGATGACGCTCACGACAGCCGTCCCGCGCGTCGCATGAGGCGCCGGCAGCGCCATTCGAGGTAGATCACCAAGCCGCGAAACTGCTTGAACGCGGGGTTGCTCGTCTGACCGTTCGCATACCGGTAGTAGATCTGCTGGGCGATGACGGCGAGTCGGAACAGGCCGAAGATCTCGTAGAACAGCTGATCCTTGGGGCTGATCGCACGCCCTGACGCGTGCGCGTAGTACTGCCACACCTCGTCGCGCGTGAGCATGCCGGGCGCGTGCGTGGGCTGACGGCGTGAGCCGCGCATGATGCGGTCATCGTCGGCCTGCACCCAGTAGGCGAGGGCGCCGCCGAGATCCATGAGCGGGTCGCCGAGCGTCGCCATCTCCCAGTCGAGGACACCGATGACGCGCGTCGGGTCGTCGTGCGCGAGGACGAGGTTGTCGAAGCGGAAATCGTTGTGGATCAGGCAGTTTCCGACGTCGTGTGGCTGATGCTCGTCGAGCCAGGCCATCACCTTCTCGAACGATCCGGTGCCGTGACGCACACCGTGCGTACGTGCCTTGCGGTAGCGCGCCGACCATCCGTCGACCTGCCGCTTGACGTACCCCTCCCCCTTGCCGAAGCGCTCAAGCTCGGTGCCGGCGACGTCGATCGAGTGCAACGCGACGAGCTGGTCGATCGCGGCGGTGCACAGTGCCCGCACCTCGGCCTCGCCGAGACCCAGCTCAGCGGGAATGTTCTTGCGCAGGATGATGCCGTCGAGGCGCTCCATGACGTAGAAGTCGCTGCCGATGACGCCGGCGTCGTCGCAGAACGCGATCATCGGCGCGACGGCGGGGAACACGGGCGCCAGCGCGCGTTGGATGTCGTGCTCACGGCGCATGTCGTGCGCGCCCTTCGCCTTCGTGCCCGCCGGCGGACGACGCAGGATGAGGTCACGGGTCGGGTAACGCAGCAGATACGTCAGATTGCTCGCGCCGCCGGTGAACTGCTTGACCTCCGGCGCCGCGTCGAGTCCGCTCGTGTCTGCGTCGGGGTGCGCGTGCTCACGCAGCCATGCGGCGACGCGTTCGACGTCGAACGCATCCTCGCTGCGCACGTCGGAGGCGTTCGTCGCGACGTCGTCGACGGGCGCCGCCGTGGGGGCGGTGGGGGCCGAGGGAGCGCCAGGAGTGTCCGGGGCCGGGCTCACTTGGCCTCACCCTTCACGGCGGCCAGGTAAGGCTTGAGCTCGGCGCGCGCGACCATGCCGAGGTGCACCTCGTCGGGGCCGTCCGCGAGACGCAGCGAACGCGCCGTCGCATAAGCGGACGTCAGGGGGAAGTCGTCGCTCATGCCGCCGCCGCCGTGCATCTGGATGGCGAAGTCGATGACGTCGCAGGCGATCTGCGGCACGACGGCCTTGATGGCGCTGACGTCGACGCGCGCGCCTTCGGTGCCGTAGGCGTCCAGCTTCGCTGCCGCGTTCTGCACGAGCAGACGCGCCATGTCGATGTCGATGCGGGCCTTCGCGATGCGCTCGCGGTTGCCGCCGAGCTGCACGAGGGGCTTGCCGAACGCGACGCGCTCGGTGCCACGACGGCAGGCGCGCTCGAGCGCCATCTCGGCGAGCCCGATGAGGCGCATGCAGTGATGGATGCGGCCCGGGCCGAGGCGTCCCTGCGCGATGGCGAACGCCTGACCCGGCCCCGACAGCACGTTGGACGCCGGCACGCGGACGTTCTCGAGCGACACCTCGCAGTGCCCGAGCGGCTCGTCGAGCTGACCCATGACGGGCAGCGCACGCTCGATCGTCACACCGGGCGCGTCGGCCGGCACGAGAACCATCGAGTGCTGGGCGTGACGCGGTGCGTCCGGGTCGGTCAGACCCATGAAGACGAATACCTTGCAGTCGGGGTGCGCTGCACCGGAACTCCACCACTTGCGGCCGTTGATGACGATCTCGTCGCCGTCGACCTCGGCGCGCGCCGCCATGTTCGTCGCGTCCGAACTCGCGACCGCGGGCTCCGTCATGAGGAACGCCGAACGAATCTTTCCCTCGAGCAGCGGCACGAGCCACTCCTCCTGCTGCTCGCGCGTGCCGTACTTGAGCAACACCTCCATGTTGCCGGTGTCGGGGGCGTTGCAGTTGAAGATGAGCGGCGCGAGCGCCGTGCGGCCCGTCTTCTCCGCGATGGCGGCGTAATCGACGTTGGAGAAACCCTTGCCGCCACGCGTGCCGAAGCGTGCGGCCCACTCGTCGCCGTGCTCGCCGGCGGGCAGGAACAGGTTCCACAGCCCCGCTTCGCGCGCCTGCGCCTTGAGCTCGTCGATCTTCGGGTGCACGACGAACGAGTTCTCGCCGCGAGCGCGCATCGCGGCGTAGTCGCGCGTGATCTCGGCCTCGGCGGGCTCGATCCTCTCGCGCACGAAGGTGTCGACGTCTGCGGCGATCTCGGCCGCGCGGGGCGAAACGGTGAGGTCCATGTCTTGACCGTAACCCCTTTGTTGAGCAATGCTCAATAGGGTGAGCGAGAAAGATTCCAGACCCCGTCAGCGCCTGACACAGGACGAGCGCCGCCGTCAGCTGCTCGGCATCGGGCTGAAGATGCTCACCGAGCGACCCATCCAGGACGTCGCGCTCGACGCCGTCGCCGAGGAGGCCGGCATCTCGCGCGGGTTGCTCTTCCATTATTTCCCGTCGAAGACCGCGTACTATGAGGCTGTCGTCGCAGCCGCGGGTCGCCGCATCCTGCGCAACGTCACCCCGCCCGACGACGTGACGGGCCGCGCGGCGCTCGCCGCCATGGTCGAGGCGTTCGTCGCTCAGATCGAACGCCGACACGAGCTCTATCGCGCCCTCGTCGAGGGCAGCCTCGCCGACGTCGGGGGAGCCGAGGTCGCTGTCACGCTGCGGGAGCGCCTCACCGGCATCGTCCTCGATTCGCTTGCCACAGAACCCGATTCGACGACGCCGCACCCCGCCGTCGTCCACGCCTGGCTCGCGTACGTCGAGGATCTTGCCGTCCAGGGCACACGCCCCGCCGTGCGCGAGCAGTTCGACGCCGCCGCCACCGTCCGTCATGCGCTGGCGGCGCTCGACGCGTTGAGCGGCGTGGCGATCACGCCGTCGCACTTCTCCCCCCAGGACGACGGCGCGCCCCGCCACGACTGCGGGCCTGACGTGCCCAAGCCTGTCACCCCTCACGATCACACCTCCCAGACCCCCACCAAGGAGTAGCCATGCGCGCAGTTCAGGTCGTCACCCTCGACGGGCCCGGTGCCGTCCGTATCAACGACGTCGACGCCCCCACGCCGAAGCCGCACGAGGTGCTCATCGACGTGCGCGCCGCCGGGTTGTGTTACCCCGACGCGTTGCTGACCCGTGGGCTGTACCAGATGAAGCCCGAGCCGCCGTTCACGCTCGGGGCCGAGGTGGCGGGCGTCGTCGCCCAGGCGCCCGAGGGGTCGGGGTTCAGCGTGGGCGACCGTGTCGTCGCCTTCCCCGGCTTCGGGGGGATGGCCGAGCAGGTGTGCGTCGCAGCGCCGTTCGTCTTCCACCTGCCGGACGACGTCAGCTTCGAGACGGGTGCGGCGCTGCCCATGAACTACCTCACCGTGCAGTTCGCCCTCGACCGACGTGGGCGCCTGGCCGAGGGGGAGACGGTGCTCGTGCATGGTGCGGCCGGCGGCATCGGCATCGCCGCGATCCAGCACGCCAAGGCGCGTGGTGCGCGCGTGATCGCCGTTGCCTCGAGCGACGACAAGCGCGCGATCGCCACCCAGGCCGGCGCGGACGACGTCATCGCGCCCGACGGGTTCAAGGACGCCGTCATGGAGCTGACGGACGGCCGCGGCGTCGACATCGTCGTCGACCCGGTCGGCGGCGACCGCTTCACCGACTCGCTGCGCAGCCTCGCCGTCGAAGGCCGCTTGCTCGTCATCGGGTTCACCGGCGGCGCGATTCCCGAGGTGAAGGTCAACCGGCTGCTGCTCAACAACGTCGACGTCGTCGGCGTCGGGTGGGGCGCGTTCTGGATGCCGCGCCCCGAGACCGTACCCGCGCAG
Source organism: Dermacoccus sp. SAI-028 (assembly GCF_004346775.1). Taxonomy (NCBI): domain Bacteria; kingdom Bacillati; phylum Actinomycetota; class Actinomycetes; order Micrococcales; family Dermacoccaceae; genus Dermacoccus; species Dermacoccus sp. SAI-028. The sequence goes on from NZ_SMFS01000001.1 coordinate 366,464, forward strand.
TGGAAGGCGATCGAGCCGCTCGTCGCCTCCGGTCAACTCTCACCCGTACTCGGCGAGGTGCGCCCCCTCGAGCGTGCCGGCGAGGCCATCGCCGAGATGGAGGAGCGCCGCGCGACGGGCAAGCTCGTCCTCACGCTGTGACGGTTCGGGTGCCGCCCGGTGCCGAGCCGGGCGTACTCGCCTCGTTCTGCTCGGGATCCGCTCTGCGGGCCCGGCGCACGAGCAGGCCGGTGGCGCCGACGAGGGCGCCGACGACGAACATCGTCACGGCGAGCAGCCCCAGCATCCCGGCCAGGACGGCGTTGAGGACACTGGAACCTGCGTGGGTCGTGACGTACTCGCTCGTCGGCAACATGGCCTCCCCCTCAGCAGCCGTGTCGCCTGCGCCGATCGCGCGGAGGGTGCGACTCGCGCTCTTGGCTCAGCCAAGCACGGATCGTCGACGGGCGGGGTTTGCGAGGACGTGAAAAGGTGGGGGCATGTCGTGGAGTCCCGAGCAGATCGCCTGCGTCGAAGGAGCGCGTTTCGCGCCGAGCACCATCGGGTACGAACGTGAGGACGTCGAGCGCCTGCGCCGTCGCGCCGTCATCGCGATGAGAGCCGGCAAGCCGCTGCCCGACCTCGATGCGATGGTGCTGCGGCGCACCGCGCGCGGCGGGCTGAACCTCGGGCAGGTCGACGGTCTGCGCACCGTGCTGTCGGTGTGGCGACGCACCACGCCGATCGAGGATCCGCAGGACGTGGCACGTCGCGCTCAGGAAGCCGAACTGGCGGCCTTCGCGGGGGTGCGTGACGGCGCGCCGCGCTGGAGTTCGCAGCAGATGGATCGCGTGCGCGACAAGCACTTCACGTTGCTGCGGCGCACGGCGACGAGCTACGACGAGAGCGACGTCGACGACTACCTCGACTCCGTCGTCGTCGCGATGCGCCGCGGCGTCGAGCTGCCCGACCCGGCGCAGGCGCGTTTCGCGTCGTCGGGCTTGCGGCGCGGCTACGACCCGAAGGAAGTCGACGACTTCCTCGACGAGATCGCCCACCTGCGACCGGAGGGATGACGAGCGATGACCGATCCCGACAAGCCCGCCCACGACAGCCGGGCCCCTGAGAACCAGGCTCCCGAGAACCGCGCCCTCGAGAACTCAGGCGATGAGAAGTCAGCCCCCGCGACGAGCTCGCCGGTCGACGACGCCGCGCAGAGCGGCACACCTGCAGGGGCCGACGAGTTGCGTCGTGCGACGCGCGCCGAGGTCGACGCCGAGGGCCTGCCCGACGAGAACACTGTCTCGAAGGCGGCGGTCTACCTCAACCGCAAGCTGCCGCGCACGCGCACCATCACCCAGGGGCTCGTGCGTGACGCCGAGGGTCGGGTCATGCTGTGTCAGTTGTCGTACAAGAAGTTCTGGGATCTGCCCGGCGGTGTCGTCGACCCGCACGAGTCACCGGCGCACGCCCTCGTGCGGGAGATCGCGGAGGAACTCGGCGCGACGGCGACGATCACAGGTCTGCGTGTCGTGTCGTGGCTGCCGCCGTGGCGCGGCTGGGACGACGCGATGCTCTACCTGTTCGACGTCGAACTCGATCGTCCGGCAGGCGAATTCGCGCTGCAGCGCAAGGAGATCGCCGGCATCCACTTCGTCGGCCTCGACGAACTCGACGACCACGTCGCGGCCTACACCGCCAAGGTGATCCGGCGCGCCGTCACGGCGATCGAGAACGGCGAGAGCGGTGTCTACCTCGAGAACGGTGACGAGCCGGGCTGGGCCTGAGCCTCAGACGCGGTAGTCGCTGCGCTCGTCGTCCGGGTCGATGATGAGCCCCAGGATCCATGACACGACCGACACGATGGCGGCTCCGACGACAGCGGTCGGCCAGAAGCGGTCGATGTGGAACGCGACGCCGAGCTGACCCGCGAGCCACGACGTCAGCATGAGCATCGCCGCGTTGATGACGAAGATGAACAACCCGAGCGTCAGGATGAGGAACGGCAGCCCGAGCAGCTTCGCGAGGGGCCGCGCGAGCGCGTTGACGACGCCGAAGAGTGCGCCGACGACGAGTGCCGTGACCAGCTTCGTCGAGTTCGTCGTGAACCCGTCCGCGAGCGTCATGCCCTCGAGCAGGGCGGCGGCCACCCAGATGGCGGCCGCGTTGATGGCGACCTTGACGAGTGTGCGCATGAACCCACTCTGCCCCGTAGGGCTGAATGTTTCCTCGATCTGAGCGGCGCGCTCGCTGACGGCCGGCCTCAGGTCTGCGGTTGGGTGAACGCCCACTGGATCATCTCGCCCAGGTGGGGGACGTATGTGTTGTAGTTGTGCCCGCCGTGCGCGATCCACATCGCCGACACGTGCGGATCGGCCTTGGCCAGGTCGGCCATGCGCTTCGAGGTGGTCCAGGTCGCCTTGTCCTCACGGCTAGCGACGAGGAGCATGCGCGTCGTGGGCATCTGGTAGAGGCGGTAGAGGTAGGACGGGGAGTTGAGGTCGCGCTCACTCTTCGAGCGGTAGAGGTCGCCCGTCGTTCCGTCCGTCATCGATTCGAAGTACCCACCCATCGAGACTGCCGAGCCCCATGGTGAACCGGAACGGGTGTAGAGCGCCTTGGCCGCGCAGTACCCGCCGGTGCTCCAGCCCAGCGCCGACCACTGCTTCGACTCCTTGGCGACTCGCAGGTGCGAACGGATGGCGTTGGGCACCGTCCGCGTCAGGAACGTCAGTTCCTGGGGGCCGTGCGTGATGTTGGTGCACTCGGTGTCGCGTCCCTGCACCGTCTGGTAGGGCGCGAACACGGCGACGAACGGGGCGGTCGTCCCCTTCTCGACGAGAGCGCTAGCCGTCTGACCGAAGTTGAGGTTCTCGACGGTGGAGCCGACGGTGTTGGCGTAACCAGGCAGCACGACGAGGACGGGGTAACGCTTGTTGGCGTTCGTCTTGTCGTGGTAGCCCGGCGGCAACCAGGCGACGCTCTGCGCGGTGCCACCGCCCGGTGTGGTGATGGGGAACGACTCGAAGCGGCCGCTGCCCGCGGAGCTGGCGTCGACACCACCGGCGGCGATGGCGGCCGCGCCGTTGTCCGTCTTGCCGAGCGCGTCGTCCCAGCTCGAGTAGAAACCGTACTGACGGTTGACGTACAGCCCGAGGGAGGCGACGGCGAGGCCCTGGGCGACGACGACCGCCACCCAACTGCCGACGGCGCGCTGCCACGTCGCCTTCGTGCGCTGGCGCACCAGGACGAGCGCCAGTGGCACGATGACGGCGCCGATCACCACGAGGGTGAGCAGCGACGGGCTGGTGATGGACAAGGTGGCCTCCCCTGATCTGATTCTCGGCGTCATTAAAGGTGCCCTTGCTGGGGGAACGATGAGGAGCATCTGGAAACCTCGCGCGGCCTAGGCTGGGAGCATGAGCGAATCGCTGGAGACCCCCGTCCGTCTGCGCACCACCCTCGACTCCGTGCCGGGATACAAGCCGGGCAGGCCGGCGGCCATGGCCGCGGAGGATTCCGAGCGCGGCGTCACGAGTGTGTTCAAGATCTCCAGCAACGAGAACCCGTACCCGCCGCTGCCGTCCGTGCTCGACATCGTGCGCGAGGCCGCGACGACGATGAACCGTTACCCGGACATGGCGTCGTCGGAGCTGACGCACGCCCTGGCGCAGCGGGTGGGTGTGAGCGCCGACGAGGTGAGCTTCGGCACGGGCTCGGTGGGCGTCCTCGCCTCCCTCATCCAGATCACGTGCGAGCCGGGCGACGAGGTCGTCTACGCGTGGCGCTCGTTCGAGGCGTACCCGATCGTCGTCGCGCTCGCGGGGGCGCGCTCGGTGCAGGTGCCGCTCGACGCCGACGCGCGGCACGACCTCGATGCGATGGCGGCTGCCGTCACCGATCGCACGCGGCTGCTCATCGTCTGCACACCCAACAATCCGACGGGCCCGAGCGTGCGTGCTGACGAGTTGCGCGCGTTCCTGCGGTCGCTGCCGGAGGATCTGCTCGTCGTGCTCGACGAGGCTTACCTCGAGTTCGTCGTCGCGGACGATGCGCCGGACGCGCTCGCCATCTACCGCGAGTTTCCCAACGTCGTCGTCCTGCGGACCTTCTCCAAGGCCTACGGCCTCGCGGGGCTGCGCGTCGGTTACGCGTTGGCGCGCCCGCGCATCACGACGGCGCTGCGCAAGGCGGCCACCCCGTTCGGCGTGAGTGACATGGCGCAGAAGGCCGCCATCGCCAGCATCGCAGCGTTCGACGAACTGCAGGAGCGCGTCGTCTCCCTCGTCGCTGAGCGTCGACGCGTCGTCGACGCCCTGGGCGAGGCGGGCGTCGACATCCCCGACACGCAGGCCAACTTCGTGTGGCTGCCGCTCGGCGAGCGGGCACTCGAGTTCGCCGCCTTCGCGGACGAGAACGGACTCGTCGTGCGCCCCTTCGACGGTGACGGCGTGCGCTGCACGATCGCCGAGGTCGAGGCCAACGACCGTCTCATCGACGTCGTGACGCGCTTCTACGCGGGGTGAGTCGTCTCTGCGGGCTAGATTCGAGTGATGCCGATCACATCGTGAGACGGGGGTTTCGCGCCTCGATACGACTGTGAACCTGGCCGAAGAAACCGTCGTTCGGATGCGAATTACTCGTCGGTAGCCAGGTAGCGTCTCCTAGGTGGCGTGACCTGCGTCACAAGCCCTGTGGTGGCGTCCCGCACTCCGTGACGTCACCCCCGAACGCCTCGCGCCCCGCACTCAGGGCGACGTCGCGCAAGGAGGAAACGATGACGATTCCCGACGCTTCGCGCACCAATCACGCAGCGCACCTCGATGGGGTGACGCACGTGGCCGGTCATGCCCTCGACGGCAAGCCGGACATCACCGACGGCGGCCCCGACATGGTGCAGCTCATCGCACCCAACGGCACCCGCTCGCCGATGACGAGCGTCAATGAGCCCTACATGGAAGCGCTCAAGGCCATCACGGCCGAAGAGGTGCGCGCGATGTACCGCGACATGGTGCTGGTGCGCCGATTCGACATCGAGGGCTACAGCCTGCAGCGCCAGGGCGAGCTCGGCCTGTGGCCGCAGCTGCTCGGCCAGGAGGCCGCCCAGGTCGCCGCCGGCCACGCGCTGCGCGAGCAGGACTACGGCTTCCCCGGCTACCGCGAGCACGGCGTCGCGTTCTGCCGCGGCATCCAGCCGAGCCAGGTCTTCGCGCTCTACCGCGGCGTCACGCACGGCGGCCACGACCCGCGCAAGCACAACTTCAACACCTCGACGATCGTCATCGGCAACCAGATGCTCAACGCCGTCGGCTATGCCATGGGCCTGCGCCTCGACGGTGTCGTCGGCACGGGGGACGTGAACGTCGACGCGGCCGTCATGGCATTCACCGGCGACGGCGGCACGAGCCAGGGCGACTTCAACGAGGCGATGGTCTACGCGGCCGTCAACCACTCGCCGATGGTCTTCTTCATCCAGAACAACGGCTGGGCGATCAGCGAGCCGAACACGCGTCAGTTCATCATCCCGCCCTACAAGCGCGCTGACGGCTTCGGCTTCCCCGGCGTGCGCACCGACGGCAACGACGTCCTCGCGACGTACGCCGTCACCCGTCGCAGCCTCGACAACGCGCGCAGCGGGCTCGGCCCGACGCTCGTCGAGGCGTTCACCTACCGCATGGGCGCGCACACGACGTCCGACGACCCGTCGCGCTACCGCGACTCGGCGCACGTCGAGGCGTGGAAGGCAAAGGATCCGATCGCGCGCCTGCGTTCGCTGCTCGAGCTCGAGAACCACGCCGACGCGGCGTTCTTCGACGACGTCGACGCCGAGGCGAAGGAGCTCGCCGCCGAGTGGCGCCGCTCGTGCCTCGAGATGCCCGACCCGGAGATGACGGCGATGTTCGACCACGCCTACACGGTCATGGACGACCAGCTCACCGCTCAGCGCGACGAGTTCGCGGCCTACCTCGCCTCCTTCGAGGACGATGCAGCATGAGCGGCGCTACCACGAGCACGGCCCCCGGCGCCGAGAAGGCCGCGAAACCCAAGAAGGCCCCGAAGCTCTCCCTTGCCAAGGCGCTCAACGCGGCGATGCACGACGCGATGGCGGCCGACGACAAGGTCGTCGTCATCGGTGAGGACGTCGGCGAGCTCGGCGGCGTCTTCCGCCTGACCGACGGGTTGAAGAAGGAGTTCGGCGAGCGCGTCATCGACCCGCCGCTGGCCGAATCCGGCATCGTCGGTTCGGCCGTCGGCCTCGCGATGCGCGGGTACCGCCCGATCGTCGAGATCCAGTTCGACGGGTTCGTGTACCCGGCGTTCGACCAGATCGTCAGCCAGGTCTCCAAGGTGCACAACCGCACCGAGGGCGCCGTCAAGCTGCCCATGGTCATCCGCATCCCGTTCGGCGGCGGCATCGGCGCCGTCGAGCACCACAGCGAGTCGAACGAGGCGTACTTCGCGCACACCGCCGGCCTGCGCGTCGTGGTCTGCTCGCGCCCCGTCGACGCGTACTGGATGATGCGTCAGGCGATCGACTGCGACGACCCGGTCATCTTCTTCGAGCCCAAGCGCCGCTACCACGAGCCCAGCCCCGACCAGCTCGACCTCGCCGCCGGCCCCGCTCGCGGCCTCTTCGAGGCCGAGGTGCTGCGCGAGGGCGCCGACCTGACGCTGCTCGCGTACGGCCCGATGGTGCGCACGTGTCTCGACGTCGCCGCGGCCGCCGAGGCGGATGGTCGCTCGCTCGAGGTCATCGACCTGCGCACGCTGTCGCCGATCGACGAGGAGACGATCTGCGAGTCCGTGCGCAAGACGGGCCGCGCCGTCATCGTGCACGAGGCCGCACGCTCGTACGGCGTGGGCGCCGAGCTGGCAGCGCTCCTGCAGGAGCGCTGCTTCTATTCGCTCGAAGCGCCCGTGCAACGCGTCACCGGCTATGACATCCCCTACCCGCCGAGCCGCCACGAGCGCGAATACCTGCCCGGGCTCGACCGCATCCTCGACGCCGTCGACGCGTCCTTCAGCTTCTAGGAGTACCGCCGAACATGGCCATTCAAGAGTTCACCCTGCCCGACCCCGGTGAAGGGCTCGTCGAGGCCGAGATCGTGACGTGGCACGTCGCCGCAGGCGACACCGTCGACGTCAACCAGGTCGTCCTCGAGATCGAGACGGCGAAGTCGCTCGTCGAACTGCCCATCCCGTGGGCCGGGAGGGTCGCATCGATCCTCGTACCCGAGGGCGAGACGGTCGAGGTCGGCACGCCGATCGTCACGATCGACGTCGGCGGCGATACAGCACCTGCGGACGGTGGCGCTGCCGGTGCCGCCAATGACGTTTCCGGAGCTGCTGACGGTGGCGAGGTCGCGGCCGAGATGCAGACGGCGGCCGACGTCGCGCCCGCCGAGACCGGCGAGTCGGATGACGAGCCGCAGCAGAAGACGCTCGTCGGCTACGGCCCGACGCCGTCGAGCTCGACGCGCCGCGCTCGTCGCGGCCGTGGAGCCGGTGGCGGCGCGTCGGGTGGCGGCACGCTCGCCGCCCCCGCGACGCGCGGGTTCGCGAAGCAGCAGGGCGTCGACATCGATACTGTCGAACCCTCGCGAGAGGACGGCGTCGTCACTCGGGACGACGTGAAGAAGGCCGGGGGTTCAAACGCGCCCGCGGCGATGTCGACGCCGACCGTCGCGTCGAGCGCCCCACCAGCGCCGAGTGCGGACACCGTCGCGAAGGCTGCGGCCAGTGCCCCGTCGGTGCGCCCCGACAAGCCGACGGCTGCCGCTCCGGCCCCGGCCGGTCTGAGCGACGAGCGCATCCCGATCAAGGGCGTGCGCAAGGTGACGGCGCAGGCCATGGTGAGCAGCGCGTTCACGGCGCCGCACGTCACGGAGTTCCTCACCGTCGACATGACGCGCACGATGGAGTTCGTCCGCGAACTGCAGGGCATGCGCGAGCTCAAGGACATCAAGGTGACGCCGCTGCTCGTCGTCGCGAAGGCGTGCCTCATCGCGATGCAGCGTGAGCCGATGATGAACGCACTGTGGGACGACGCGAACGGCGAGATCGTCATTCGTTCCGAGGTGAACCTCGGCATCGCCGCGGCCACCGACCGTGGGCTGCTCGTGCCGAACGTCAAGGACGCCGGCCGCTTCGGCCTCGGCGACCTGGGGCGTGAGATCGCGAAGCTCGTCGAGATCGCACGCCACGGCAAGCCGAGCCCGGCCATCCTCAACGGCGGCACGTTCACGATCTCGAACATCGGTGTCTTCGGCGTCGATTCGGGCACGCCGATCATCAAGCCCGGTGAGAGCGGCATCCTCGCCATCGGCACGGTGCGTCCGATGCCGTGGGTCGTCGAGAACGAGCGCGGCGAGCAGGAGATGGTGATCCGCCAGATCGCCCAGCTGTCCTTGAGCTTCGACCACCGCATCATCGACGGCGACGTCGGTTCGCGGTATCTGTCGACCGTCGGCCAGATCCTCGAGAACCCCGCGAAGGCGATGCTCTGGGGCTGATTTCGCTCCCTCGTTCGGCCGGCTGAGTCACGCGTGCCACCTGCGTCAGTCCTGACGGACTCGCGTGGCACGAAGTGACTCAGCTGCGCCCTGAGCGTCCTCGGTGCGTGAGTCGTGGAGGGTGTGCAGATCGGCCGCGAGGCGCGCGTAGGCGTGACGCTTGGCCCACTCGGCCTTCTTGCGCTCCGAGCGTCTGCGGTTGCGATTCGCGGTGACGCCCCAGAACGCGGCCGCGACGATGGGTACCCACACCTTCGGGTGCTCGAGCAACCATGCGAGCCAGCCCGGTGGGGTCCACGACGGCAGCCTGGGCCACGGGATCGACGGCAGGTCGACCGAGGGCCACGAGACGCTCGGCCATGGGATCTCGGGCCAGTCGATGTCCGGCACGAGTGATGCCATCCACGCGATGATCGGGCCGAAGATCCACGCGAGCAATCGCGCGACGAGGGGACCGAGGACGAGCACGCTGACCGCCCATCCACTCTTGCCGAGCCCGCCGAGGATCGGGTAAAGCACCCGCTTGAGCGGCGACGAATCCATCGCGGCGTACCGGTGTGCCGCCATCGAACCCACCGGCGCATCGAAGGCGGTGACCCCGCCGTCGTCGCGCAGCTGGACGTCCATGACGTACCCGCGCACCGGGTTGACGCTCACCTCGACGCGCGGCTTCTCCGTCGCCTGGGTGTGCTCGGTGAAGTGCCCGTCGGGTGTGGAACGCATGAGGCGGATCTTGACGTTGCCGATGCTGCGGCGGCGGGCGAACACCACCCCGTCACGCATGAGCACGAGCCCTGGGCGCGCCCACTCATCGTCGAGGCCGAGGTGGGTGCGCAGCTTCTCGTTTCGCCCCGGCGAGAGGGGCAGACGCTCGCCTGCCCGGCGGCGGGTGCTGCCGCGGGCGCGACTGGCACCGGCCGGCGTGATGACCGGCGCACCCGTCGAAGATTCTTTGACCCCGTGCCCCTCGTCGCCCACCGGCGACGCGCCCGTGCCGTCATCGTCGCGGCCGGGATCCGGTGCGCCGGGTGTGAATCCCGGGTCGACGGTACGGAGTTCGTCAGCCGACCCGGCGTAGGCCTCCAACGTTCCGCGTTCGGGGTGATCGAGCTGCCAGTGCTCCATGCCTGTCCCTCCCTCGGCCCGTCGTGCGGCGCCGACCATGAACCGCCCATTCAAACATCGGGTGCGCCGAAGACGAGTGATGCCCACCCCGAACAGGTCGGGGTGGGCATCACTCAGCGTGCGTCGCGAGCAGCCGTCACTCGTCGTGGGACGCGTGACGAGCGACCGAGTGATCGACCTGCTCGCCGTGCTTGCGCGCTTCGACGCGCGCGATGGCGGCGGCGACGGCGTCGCTCACGTCATCGTGCGTCTCGTCGGCGGGCGTCGAACCTGCGTCCACGCCACCGTCGGCTGCGGTGTCGGCGCGACGTGCCGCGCCACCGTCAGCGGCGAGCGCGGCGTTCGACTTGTCCTGCGCCGCGGCCGCGGCCGCGGCCATCGCCGATTGCTTGCGCAACTCGATCTTCGGCAGGAACAGCAGGGTGATGAAACCGAGCAGTGCGATGCCTGAGGCGAGCAGGAACACGTGGTCCATCGACTGCGCGAAGCCTGCCTCGAACGGGTGAGCAACAGCCTTCGGCAGGCGAGCGATGACGGAGGAGTCCTCGCTCACGTTGTTCAGGGCGCCGCCGCCGGACTTCGGGTTCGCCAGGCTCTGCAGGATGCCGTAGGCGTGCTCGTCCTTCATGAGCTCCTTGTCGGCGAGACCGCTCTTGAGGGCCTGCTGGAACGCGGGCGTCTTCGCCTCGTCGGTGAGGTTCGTCTTGATGTTGCCGCCCACCGTCGAGAACAGCATCGACAAGAAGATGGCGACGCCGACGGTTCCACCGATCTGACGGAAGAACGTGGCGGACGAGGTGGCCATGCCGATCTCGCGGGGGCTGACGGCGTTCTGCACGATGAGCGTCAGCGCCTGCATGCAGTTGCCGAGGCCGATGCCGACGATGGCCATGAACACCATGACCTGCCACAGCGGCGTGTCGGCGCTGATCGTGTGCAGCAGGAACATGCCGACGGTGACGATGGCGGTGCCGATGATCGGGAACTCGCGCACGCGACCCGTATGAGCCGTCAACTGGCCGGCTGTGATGGAGGCCGTCATCATGCCGGCGACGAGCGGCAGCATCATGAGGCCCGACTTCATCGGGGAGGCGTTGTGCACGATCTGCATGTAGAGCGGCAGCATCATCATGGCGCCGAACATCGCCATGCCGATGATGACGGAGGCGACGACGGTGACCGTCACGGCACGGTGGCGGAAGATGCGCAGCGGGATGAGGGCCTCGTCCTTCATCTTCGCCTCGGCGAGGACGAAAGCGATGAGGCCGAGGATGCCGATGGCGAAGCAGGCGATCGACTTGCCCGAACCCCAGCCCCACGTGCGTCCCTGCTCGGCGACGGTCAGCAGCGGCACGAGGCCGACCGTGAGCGCGACGGCGCCCCAGTAGTCGATGCGGTGGTCCTGACGCGTGTGCTCGAGGTGCAGGGTGCGGGCGACGACGAGGAAGGCGACGATGCCGATCGGCACGTTGATGAGGAAGACCCAGCGCCAGCCGGTGAGACCCAGGATGTGGTCCTGCTCGGCGAAGAAGCCACCGATGACGGGGCCGAGGACGGAGCTCGTCGCGAAGACGGCGAGGAAGTAACCCTGGTACTTGGCGCGTTCGCGCGGCGGCAGGATGTCACCGATGATCGCGAGGGCCAGCGACATGAGGCCACCGGCGCCGATGCCCTGGATGGCGCGGAACGCGGCAAGCATGTACATGCTGTTCGCGAATGAGCATGCGAGCGAGCCGATGACGAAGATGACGATCGCGAACAGGTAGAACCCGCGGCGGCCGAAGATGTCGGAGAGCTTGCCGTACAGCGGGGTCGCGATGGTCGAGGTGATGAGGTAGGCCGTCGTCACCCAGGCCTGCGCGGAGAGGCCGTGCAGGTCGTCACCGATGGTGCGGATGGCGGTGGAGACGATCGTCTGGTCGAGTGCGGCCAGGAACATGCCCATCATGAGACCCGCGAGGATCGTCATGATCTGGCCGTGCGAGAGCTCTGCCGAGCTCGATTGCTGCGCGGGTGGCGCAGCGGTCTGTGCAGACAAGAGGGTGCCTTTCGACGTTCAGGCTGGGGGACGGAGGGGAGTGGGTTGCCCGGCGCGGGGCATGCAGCCGCCCTGGTAGGCATCGAGCGATGCGGTGAACTTGAGCAGCAGGTGCTGGAACTCGCGGGCTTCCGCGGTGCTCCAGTCGGTGAGCAGGTTCTGCATCCACGCGGCGCGATCCTCGCGCAGTGTGCTGACGAGTTCGCGCGCGTCGGGCGTCAGGGTGACGAGTTGCGCGCGACCGTCCTGCGGATCACAGATCTTGGTGACGAGGCCGCCGTCGGTGAGTGCGCTCACCTGGCGACTGACCGTCGAGACGTCGGAGTGGACGATGTCGGCGAGGGCCGAGACGCGCAGCGGCTCCGCCTCGAGGGCGTAGAGCAGGGGCAGCGCGCCGTGGTCGGCGTGCGGGTGGGGTCGTGGCAACTTGCGCTTGTGCGCGCTCATCGCCTTCGCGGCCCCGACGAAGGATGTCGCGATGTCGCGTGCGACGGGGAGGTCGACGGTCACTTCGGTTCCTTGAGGGGAGGGAGTGCCCAAGAATGCTTGGGCTGCACAACTATATGTTTGGTTGTGCCATGCAAGCAAATTTATTGGGGTGCGCTCGATCGGATGGATGGATGGGTCGCCGGGCCGCGCGGGCCCTGTCGGGCATGACGACGCCGGACGTGCGGGGATCGGGTGGCGCGAGGGGTTGTCACCGGGCCCACGTAGGCTGGGCGCATGAGTTCGAGCGCCACGAAACCCACCCCGTCTGCCCCCACAGGGCCGCTCGGTGGCGGGCGTCTGCTCGCGGCTGCGATGGCGCTCGCGGTCGCCGTAGCAGCCGGCGCCGTCGTGTTCACCGGGGCGAGCAAGCCGCAGCAGCTGCTCGACGCCGGCGCGATCGTGCGCTGGGGCATCGCTCTGTTCAAGCCCGCGGCGGACGTCGCGATGGCGGCGACCATCGGCTTCACCGGGCTCGGTGCGTTCCTCGTCGCCGAGGGCCACAAGACGATGCGGGTCGCGCGCATCGGGCGCTGGGCCTCGATCAGCGCAGCCCTGTGGTTCGGCGCGACCCTCGTCGTCAGCTACCTCAGCTACGGCGACCTGGCCGGCATCCCCGTCGGTTCGCGCGGGTACACGGGTCAGTGGTGGAGCAACACGTGGCAGCTGGAGATCCTGCGCAACCCGATGCTGACGGCGATCGCGGCGCTCGTCATCGCGGTGGCCTGCTGGTGGCACTCCTCGCGCACGAGCCTGGCATGGATGACGGCACTCGGTCTGCTCGCGCTGTGGCCGATCGCGTTGAGCGGCCACGCCGCCGGTTCGAGCGATCACGAGACGGCTGTCGACTCGCTCATCATGCACCTCGTCCCCGTGACGCTCTGGGTGGGCGGCATCATCGCCCTCGGCGTCATGTGGGGCCGCCTCGGCAAGGCCGCGGCGGCGTCGGTGCGGCGCTACTCGAGCGTCGCGACGTGGTGCGTCGGCTTCGTCGCTTTCTCCGGCGTGCTCGCCTCGACGCTGCGCGTACCCGACCTCAGCCAGTACGTGACGACGCGCTACGGCCTCGTCATCGTCGCGAAGGCACTGTGCCTCGTCGTGCTCGGCGCGCTCGGGCTCATGCAGCGACGCCGTGTCGTCGCCGTCCTCGAACGTGACGCGAGCGACCGGCCCAGCAAGGCGCTGTTCGCCCGGCTCGCCCTCGTCGAGGCGCTCGTCATGGGCGTGACGATGGGCCTCGCTGCGGCGCTCGCGCGTTCCGCGCCGCCGTCAGGGCAGGTCGTCGAGAGCGCCGACCCGGTCGTCGCGCTCACCGGATACCCGGCGCCGCCCGCTCTGACGCCCGCGAACTTCTTCTCGCAGTGGCGCATCGAGTGGCTGATGACGACGTTCGCCGTCATCGCCATCGTCCAGTACGTGCGCTGGGCTGTGCGCCTGCACCGCCGCGGCGACCGCTGGCCGATCCACCGCACGATCCTGTGGGTGCTCGCTTGGCTCGTGTTCATCGTGACGATCGACAGCGGCGCCGGGGTCTACGGGCGCGTCATGATGAGCGTCCACATGGCCGGACACATGGCCATCTCGATGACGGTGCCGATCCTGCTCGTCATGGCCGCGCCCGTCACCCTCATGCTGCGGGCATGGCCCAAGCGCTCCGACGGCACACGCGGACCGCGCGAGGTGCTGCTGTCGGTCGTGCACAGCCGTTACCTCAACGTCGTCGCCAACCCTGCTGTCAGCTCGGCCCTGTTCTTCGTCAGCCTCATCGTCTTCTACTACACGCCGTTCTTCGAGCTGGCGCTGCGCACGCACACCGGACACATCCTCATGAACATCCACTTCCTCGTCAGTGGCTACCTGTTCGCGTGGGCCCTGATCGGCATCGACCCCGGCCCCAAGAAGTGGCCGGCGCCGCTGCGGCTGCTCGTGCTGCTCATCACGATCACGTTCCACGCATTCTTCGGTGTCGCGATGATGACGGGTAGCACGTTGCTCGCGCCCTCGTTCTTCACCGCCCTGCACTACGTCTCGGATCCGCTGCGCGACCAGCAGGCCGCCGGAACGATCACGTGGGGCTCCGGTGAGGGCCCGACATTCTTGCTCGCCATGGTCGTCGCCGCGCAGTGGTACCGATCCGACCGCATCGAGGGTCAGCGCGCGGAGCGTCGTGCCGAACGCGACGGTGACGCTGAGCTCAAGGCCTACAACGCCTACCTCGCCTCGCGGGGTGGTCAGGGTGGTCAGGCTGCGTCCCCCGGTCAGGCGGAGGGTGAAGAACCGGCCCGTCAGATGTCGTCGAGCACGACGGAAGCATCGTCGTCGACTACGGTCGAGGGTGAGCACGACGAACGTCCCGAGCAGCCCTCCGGGCGCGCCGAATCCGGCCGCGTCACCGTCGGGGGCATCGACAAGGAGTAGCCATGCGCGTCGCCGTCATCCAGCTTGCGTACACCGATTCGGAGCCGATGGGGGCGCGCATCGAACGCGTCGCGTCGCTCGTCGAGTCGCAGAAGGGCGCCGACCTCGTCGTGCTGCCGGAACTGTGGAGCGCCGGAGGTTTCGACTACCCGGCGTGGAACGAGAAGGCGCAGAGCGTCGAAGGGACCGTCGCGCGGGCGTTGTCAGAGGCCGCGGCGAACGTCGGCGCATTCGTTCACGCCGGCTCGATCATCGAGAAGCCCGGCGAGAAGGGCCCCGAGGGGCGCGGGCTGTGGAACACCTCGCTGATGTTCGACCGTGACGGCGACCTCGTCGGCACCTACCGCAAGATCCACCGATTTGGCTTCGGCAACGGCGAACCCAAACTGCTAGAAGCCGGCGAGGAGGTCATCGTCCTCGACCTGGCGCTGGGTGACAGGGCCGGTGGCGCCATGGCCGCCGAAGTCGCAGCCGACGACGGCGCCGTCTGCGACCCGGCGAACCCCGAGGCCTGCGTCGAGGCGTCACAGAGCGAATGGGCGATGGGCGCCGAACTGGCGGGGGTCAACCTCGACGGCGACATGAGCACCTCCAGCGAGGTGGACGATGCCCCCGCCGCGAGTGTCGCCGACGATGCGAGGGGTGGTGCGGCTGCGCCCGACGGCCACGTCAAGGTTGGTCTGTCGACGTGCTACGACCTGCGTTTTCCCGAGTTGTACCGCAAGCAGGTCGACGCGGGCGCCCAGGTGTTCGTCATCCCTGCCGCTTGGCCGGCTGCGCGCATCGCGGCGTGGCGCACGCTGCTGCAGGCTCGCGCCATCGAGAACCAGGTGTTCGTCATCGCCTGCAACACCGCCGGCACGCACGCCGGTACGGAGATGGGCGGCAACTCGGCCATCGTCTCGCCGACCGGTGAGGTGCTCGCCGAAGCCGGGCGCGGCGAACGCACCATCACCCTCGACATCGACCTCGACGACGTCGCCGCGACCCGCGAGGCCTTCCCCGTCCTGAGCGACCGTCGCCTCTGACCGCCGCCCCGGATGTTGCGTCATGAACGCGCGCCACACCGTGCGTTCATGACACAACATCCGGCTGCCCACAGGGCCTCAGCGCGCGCCACCCCGATCCGGGCACCCTCGGAGGGTGACTTCAGCGCAGACGACCCACGCCGACGCCCACGCCTGTGAACTGGCGTCCGCGACGTTCGGGGTGGTCTCGCGGGGGGCAACTGCGTCAGCTGGGCATCACGCGTCATCAGATCCGGACGCACGTGGTCGCGGGGCGATTCCGCGTGCACGGGACACAGGCGGTGCACGTGCTCGCAGCTGGGTGGTGAGACGAACGATCACCCATCTTGGCCGCCGTGCTCAACGCCGGCAATTCCGCCTGGGCTGACGGCGAGAGGCGGTGATGCTGGCAGGCCTGCGCGGTTGGCGTCATGGCTGCGCAGTGATCGTGCGGCGGCGACCGTCCTCAGCATGGTGGCGCAACGACGAATGGCGCGGCCCGAGGCGATGATGCACGCCCTGCGGCTGCTGCCCAAGCTCAAGCGTCAGGTGTTGATCGGCGACGTGCTCGGCGACGTGAGTCAGCCTTGGCCGGTGCAGCCGCTGATCTTGCGTCGTGAACGCGCGGTATTGCATGCGTTCGTGACGCAAGATCGGGCGCGTAGGGTGGCGGTCATGAAACTTCGGGCGCCGGAACTGACAGGGCGGGGCTGGCTCAACACCGGCGGCGCCGACATCACGCTGACGAGCCTGCGCGGCAAGGTCGTCGTCCTCGACTTCTGGACGTTCTGCTGCATCAACTGTCTCCACGTGCTCGATGAATTGCGCCCGCTCGAGGAGAAATACGGCGACCAGCTCGTCCTCATCGGCGTGCACTCGCCGAAGTTCGAGCACGAGGCCGATCGCGATGCCCTCGAAGCCGCCGTCGAGCGGTACGCGGTGCACCACCCCGTCCTCGACGACCCCGACCTCACGACGTGGCAGGCGTACGCGGCGCGCGCGTGGCCGACGCTCGTCGTCCTCGACCCGGAGGGCTACATCGTCGCGTCGATGTCCGGTGAAGGACACGCGCACGGATTGAGCGTGCTCATCGACGACCTCATCGCCGAGCACACGACCAAGGGGACGCTGCGTCGCGGTGACGGTCCGTACGTCGCGCCGCCTGCCCCCGAGACGTTGCTGCGTTTCCCGGGAAAGGTCATCACCGCGCCGGCGCGCCCGGTGCAGGCGCAGCCCACGGGCCGTCAGAGCGCGGACGACGCCGCCTCTTCCGCGGGTGCCGGGGAGCACCTGACGAGCGGGGGTTTCTTCGTCAGCGACACCGCGCACCACCAGGTCGTGCACCTCGCCGAGGACGGCGAGACGGAGCTCGCGCGCTACGGCGGCCCGGGGGTGTTCAACGAACCACAGGGGCTGTTGCTCCTTCCCGAAGAGGCTCGCGCACGCACCGGCGACGACCTGCTCGTCGCGGACAGCGTCAACCACGAGATCAAGGCGATTCGGTTGAGTGACGGGCGGATTCGCACCGTCGCGGGCACAGGCGAGCAGCTGCGCGAACGTGACGGCGGCGGCCCGGCGCTGCGTCAGGCGCTGTCGACGCCGTGGGATCTCGCGTGGTGGCACGACCGCGTCATCATCGCGATGGCGGGCACGCACCAGCTGTGGGCGCTGCATCTGGGCGAGAGCCCCGAGCTCAACACCGTCGCCGTGCTCGCAGGCACGAGCAACGAGGGGATCCGCGACGGCGCCGCCCACGACGCCTGGTTCGCGCAGCCCAGCGGTCTCGCGACGAGCGCGGACGGCTCACACGTCTGGGTCGCCGACTCCGAGACGAGTGCCTTGCGCAGCCTCAGCGTGAGCGACGAGGGTTTCGAGGTGACCACCCACGTCGGGCAAGGGTTGTTCGACTTCGGCCACGTCGACGGCGCGGCTGACGCGGCGCTGCTGCAGCATCCCCTCGGTGTCACGGAACTACCCGACGGATCCGTCGCCGTCGCCGACACGTACAACGGCGCGATTCGGCGCTTCGACCCGTCGAGCGGCGAGGTGACGACGCTCGCCACGGGCCTGGCCGAACCGAGCGACGTCATCGTCGTCCCGGGGGAGGTGGACGCTGATGCACACCTGCTCGTCGTCGAGTCGAACGCCCATCGTCTGACGCCGGTGGCGCTGACCGCCGAAGCGCAACGCATCGAGGGCGATGCGCAGCAGACGCAGCGCCCGCCGAGCGAGATCGCCTCGGGCGCAGTGGAACTCGTCGTCACGTTCACGCCGCCGGCGGGGCAGAAACTCGACCACCGTTACGGCGACCCGACGATGCTGCAGGTGAGCAGCTCTCCCGAGGCGTTCCTACGCGACGGAGCGCGCAAGCAGCAGGGGCTCACGCGCACGCTGACGATCGACGAGAGCGTCGGCTCGGCCATCCTGCACGTCAGCGTCCGCGCAGCCGCCTGCGACGGCGACCCCGACACCGGCGAGGTGCCCGAGCACGCCGCCTGCCATCTTTACCAACAGGATTGGGGCATCCCCCTCGTCATCACCGGCGACGGCCCCCGCACGCTGACGCTCGACCTGCGCGGCGTCTGACGATCACGTCTGCTCTTGCCGGCCCCGGGAGCTGCAACTCGGCGATGCGGGGTCGCCGCTCTCAGGCAGTGCGCCCGCACGGGCGGTGTTCAGCACGTCGAGGAATCGATGCTCCGCCGACGTGACGTCAGCACCCCTTCGAAGCGTGCCCCGGCGTCAGACGAGCGGAGCGTAGAAGTACGTCTGGCGGTAGGCGATGCGATCGTCGGCGCCGAAGCGGAAGAAGTCGGCGAACTCGAGGTGCGCGTCGCTGCCGTCCTTGAGCACCCCGTTGAACTCGCCGCGCACGAACGCCTCGTCGCCGTCGATGAGCAGTGACGTGACGCTGTGGCGCCCCGATTCGATGACGCGATCGCCCGAGTAGAACGCCCGCAGCGCCTCGCGGCCGGCCATGGGTTCGTATCCGGGGCGGCAGTAGGTGGCGTCGTCGGTGGAGATGTCGAGCACGCCCTCGACGTCGCCGGCGTCGACGACCTCGTAGTAGCGGCGGATGTGAGCGTCGCGGGATTCGCGCTGCATTCGGGTGTCCTCTCGTCACGTGGGTGTGGCGGCCGAGCATCGTCCGTCCGTCGCCACCGCCATGCCGTCGGCCCGAGCCGACCGCATGCCGTGTATCGCTGTCTGGCCTCAACCTAGTGCGCGAGTCTCACCGCGGCTAGGCTGCCGCGATGACAGAAGCATCGCTGCCCAATGCGTCGGTGGCATCCGCGACGGGGACGTCGGTCGCCGCACGCCTCGACCGGCTCCCGATCACACGCAAGCATCTGCTCGCCACGGGCGTCATCGGCCTCGGGTTGTTCTTCGACGCGTACGAGAATTTTCTCGCCTCGACGATCGCCGCTGTGCTGAAGGAAGACTTCGCGCTGAAGGGCGACGTGCTCAAGTGGGTGCTCGCGTCGGCGTTCATCGGGCAGTTCATCGGGGCGCTGTTCATGGGGCGCCTCGCCGACCGCATCGGGCGGCGCAAGGCGTTCATGGTCAACCTCGCGCTCTACTCGGCGTTCTCGCTCGCGGGCGCGTTCAGCCCGAACGCGGCGTGGCTCGTCATCACGCGGTTCTTCGCGGGCATCGGCATCGGCGGCGAGTACGCGCTCGGCGACTCCTACCTGTCCGACATCCTGCCGAAGAACAAGCGCGGGCAGTTCATCTCGTGGGCGTACACGATCAGCTTCCTCGGGGTGCCGACGGTCGGCTTCCTCGCGCGCTGGCTCGTGCCGATGACGCCGTTCGGCATCGACGGATGGCGCTGGCTGTTCGTCTTCGGCGCGATCGGCTCGATCGTCGTGTGGGCCGTGCGTACCGGGTTGCCCGAGTCGCCACGCTGGCTCGAGGCGCAGGGCCGTCACGACGAGGCCGACGCGATCACGCGCGAGTTCGAGGACGCCGCGCGCGCCGAGGGCCACACCCTCGCCGAGCCGGACGCGTCGCTCACGCCCGTCGCGTCCCGTCAGGTCTCGATGGCGTCGCTGTTCAAGGCGCCGTACACGAAGCGCACGATCATGTTGTGGCTGCTGTCGGCCCTCGAGGTGTTCGGCTACTACGGCTTCGGGACAGTGGCGCCGCTCGTCCTCGTCGCGAAGGGCTACAGCGTCACGAGTTCGCTGCTGTTCGTCGCGCTCAGCTACCTCGGCTACCCGCTCGGGTCGCTGCTGGCCGTGCCGATCGTCGAGCGCATCGAGCGCAAGTACCTCGTCATGGCGACGGCGACGCTCATGGCGATCTTCGGCCTGTGGTTCGGATTCGCGTCGTCGACGGCTCAGATCATCGCCGCCGGCTTCCTGTACTCGTGCGCGTCGAACCTGTTCTCGAACGCGTACCACGTGTATCTCGCCGATTCGTACCCGACGGCGATCCGTGGCACGGCTGCCGGCGCGGCGTACTCGTTGAGCAAGCTCGTCACGGCGTTCCTGCCGTTCATCCTGCTGCCGGTGCTCGAAGACCACGGCAGTACACCGGTGTTCGTCATCGTTGCCGTCGCGATGGGCTTGCTCGTCGTGACGGTGGGGGTGCTCGGTCACCGCAGCACGGGGCGTAGCGCGGACGCGGTGTGACGGATGCCCGAGGCGCCGCGGAACCACCACCGGGGCCCACCGGGGCACCACCTGGATCCGTCGCCCGAACCCGACGACAATGGGCCCATGACTCGCACGCTGCACGTCCTCAACGGCCCGAACCTCAACCTGCTCGGTGAGCGCGAACCGTCGATCTACGGTGCCGACACCCTCGCTGACGTCGAGACGCTCGCCGTGCGGGTCGGTGATGAGCTGGGGTTCGGCGTCGAGTGCTTCCAGAGCAACCACGAGGGGGCGCTCGTCGACGAGATCCAGCGCATCCGTCACGACAGCGCGGGCATCGTCATCAACGCGGGGGCGTACACGCACACGAGTGTCGCCATCCGGGATGCTCTCGCGAGTTTCGAGGCGCCGTTCGTCGAGGTGCACATCTCGAACGTCCATGCGCGCGAGGCGTTTCGCCACCACTCGTACTTGAGCGACAAGGCGGTGGCCGTCATCGTCGGGTGTGGTGTCCAGGGCTACGAGTTTGCGCTGCGCCGCCTGGCTGCGCTCGCCGCGACCCGCTGACCCATCTGCGATTCCTGTCCACATCTGCCATTTTCTCCACATTCGTCGGGCGTGGTGATCGGTACCGCCGCACGGCTGACTCGGGCGGACGCGTCGCCCGACGCACAGGACCAAGGTCGCGGACGGGTTGTCACCGCTCTCGCCTAGGGTGGAAACCATGACGCGCAGTGTCTTCGTCACCTCAGCCGAAGGTGAAACCGGCAAGTCCACCGTGGCCTACGGGCTGCTCGACCTCCTCTCGCGCCAGGCCGGGCGCATCGCGATCTTCCGGCCCGTTGCCACCAGCTCCCGCGACAAGGTCGTCGACCTGCTGCTGTCGCACCCGGCCGTCGACCAGGCCTACGACGACGCGCTCGGCGTCACCTACGACCAGATGCACGATGACGAGTCGGGCTCGCTCGCAACGATCCTGGCCCGTTTTGACGAGGTGTCCGCCGACGCCGATCTCGTCATGGTGCTCGGCAGCGACTTCGCGGACGTCTCGACCGGCCGCGAAGCCGAGATCAATGCCATGGTCGCCGCGAACCTCGGCGCGCCCGTCGTCCTCGTCGTCCACGGGCGCGAGCGCACCCCCGAGCAGATCGCGCAGGTCGCCGTCATGGGTTGCGAACAGTTGCGCGCGAGGCACGCGACGCCCGTCGCGATCGTCGTCAACCGCGCCACGAGCGGGGACGTCACCGGCATCCGCCTCGCCCTGACGAAGGACGCCGAGACGGCCTCGGTGCCCGTCGCCGGCGTCATTCCCGAGGTGCCCCTGCTCGTCGCACCCACCGTCGCGGCGCTCGCAGAAGCCGCCGGGGCCGAGCTGTGGCGCGGCAATCCTGAGTGGCTGCAGCGCGAGTCGCGCGGGTTCGTCGTCGCTGCGATGTCACTGCCGAACGTGCTGACGCGCCTCGTCGAGGACGTCACCGTCATCGCCCCCGGCGACCGCTACGACATCCTGCCCGGGCTCGTCCTCGCGCATCAGTCCGGCACGTTCCCCGGGCTCGCCGCCATCGTCCTGACGGGCGGTTATCGCCCGCCGGAGAGCGTGCAGCAGCTGCTCGACGGCACGAAGCTCGACGTGCCGATCCTCGTGACAGATTCGGGCACCTTCGAGACGACGGCAGCCCTGGCGCGCACGCGCAGCGCCCTCAGCTCCGGCAGTGTCGTGAAGAAGCAGACGGCGCTGCGTGCGTTCGGCGAAGCCATCGACGCCGACGGCCTCCTCGCCGCCATCGACATCGACGAGGCGGCCGCCGTCACGCCACTGATGTTCGGCCACCGTCTGCTCGATCGCGCGCGCAGCGCCCGCAAGCACATCGTCCTGCCCGAGGGTGACGATCTGCGCATCCTCAAGGCTGCCGACGAGGTGCTGCGCGGCGGCATCGCGCAACTGACGATCCTCGGTGACGAGACGCAGATCAAGGCGCTCGCGAGCAGCAACGGCCTCGACATCTCGTCCGCCTCGATCGTCTCCCCGCACGACGAGGAGCTCGTCGAGAAGTTCGCCGCCGAGTACGCCGAGATCCGCAAGGAGAAGGGCGTGACGATCGAGCTGGCCCGCGAGACGGTGCAGGACGTGTCGTACTTCGGCACGATGATGGTCCACCTCGGGCTCGCCGACGGCATGGTGAGCGGCGCAGCGCACACGACGGCGCACACGATCAAGCCGAGCTTCGAGATCATCAAGACGGCGCCCGACGCGGACATCGTCAGCTCCGTGTTCCTCATGGCGCTCGCCGATCAGGTGCTCGTCTACGGTGACTGCGCCGTCAACCCCGACCCGAACGCCGAGCAACTCGCCGACATCGCGATCAGTTCGGCGAAGACGGCGTCGGCGTTCGGCATCGAGCCGCGCGTCGCGATGCTGTCGTACTCGACGGGCACCTCCGGCAGCGGCGCCGACGTCGAGAAGGTGCGGGCCGCAACCGAACTCGTGCACGAGCGCGCGCCGGAACTCGCCGTCGACGGGCCGATCCAGTACGACGCGGCCGTCGAACCGAGCGTCGCGAAGTCGAAGATGCCCGACTCGCCCGTCGCAGGGCGCGCGACGGTGTTGATCTTCCCCGACCTCAACACCGGCAACAACACGTACAAGGCCGTGCAGCGCTCGGCGGGTGCCGTCGCCATGGGCCCGGTGCTGCAGGGGCTCAACAAGCCCGTCAACGACCTGTCGCGCGGCGCGCTCGTCGAGGACATCGTCAACACCATCGCCATCACGGCCGTGCAGGCGCAGGAGGAGAAGGCATGAACGACGTGGCGCAGGCGCCGAGCAGCGAGCGGGACGGCGGGGCCGGCAACGTCCTCGTCATCAACGCGGGGTCGAGTTCGCTCAAGTACCAGATCGTCGACCCGGTGACGGGGGAGTTCGTCGTCAAGGGCCTCGCCGAGCGCGTCGGCGACTCGGGCGGCACGATCACGCACGAGTACCGCAGCGAGAAGACGACGCACGACGTCGACATGGCCGACCACGGCGTCGCCCTCGAGGAGATGACGAAGGTCATGGCCGAGACGGGGTTGCCGATCGAGGACGCGGACGTCGTCGTCGTGGGTCACCGCGTCGTGCACGGCGGGCGCAACTTCACGGGCCCCGAGATGATCACCGACTACGTGCTCGACGAGATCAAACGCCTCGGAACCCTTGCGCCGCTGCACAATCCGGCGCACGCGCTCGGCATCGAGGCGGCTCGGCGCATCTTTCCCGACCTGCCGCAGGTCGCCGTGTTCGACACCGGGTTCTTCTCGACGTTGCCCGCCTCCGCGTACACCTACGCGATCGACGCGAAGCTCGCGAAGGAGCACGCCATCCGTCGCTACGGCTTCCACGGCACGTCGCACGAGTACGTCTCGGCGCGGGTCGCACAGTTTCTCGAACGTCCCGTCGAGGGGTTCAAGCAGATCATCTGCCATCTCGGCAACGGCGCGTCGATCTCGGCGATCGACGGGGGCCGCGCCGTCGACACGTCGATGGGCATGACGCCGCTCGAGGGCCTCGTCATGGGCACGCGTGGTGGCGACATGGACCCGGCCGTCGTCCTGCACCTCAACCGTGTCGCGGGGCTCGGCGTCGACGAGATCGACACGCTGCTCAACAAGAAGTCGGGCATCCTCGGACTGACGGGGTCAGGCGACTTCCGCGACCTCATGCGGCGCGTCGACGACGGTGACGAGACGGCGCAGCTCGCATTCGACGTCTACGTGCACCGGCTCGTCAAGTACATCGGCGCGTACGCGGCGGCGCTCGAGGGCGTCGACGTCATCACGTTCACCGCCGGCGTCGGCGAGAACAACGCCGCCATCCGCGAGGCCGTGTGCCGCCGTCTCGGGTGGCTCGGCGTGACGTTCGACGCAGCCGCCAACAGCGCCGACGATCATGACGCGCGCATCATCTCCGCGGCAGGATCGCCTGTGACCGTGTGCGTCGTCCCGACGAACGAAGAGCTTGCCATCGCGCGTCACGCGGTGGCGGCGATCGACGCCTGACGCGCGCCCCCATTCGCTGCAGTTGCGCACCGAGTGGGTCGCGGTGCGCCTCCCCACATCGTGCGTCTACGCGTCATGTGGGGCGTCGCGGAATCGCTGCGGCCCGGCTCCCTTCGTGAGGGAGCCGGGCCGCAGCGGTTCTGGTCGAGACCGGTGAGGTCAGATCAGAAAGCGCTCTCCGGGACGTCCATGAGCGAGCCGTCCTCGGCGATGGTGATGGCCTTCTCCGACGCCATGCGCGGCAGCACGGTGCGCGCGAAGAACTGCGCCGCGGCAACCTTGCCGGTGTAGAAGTCGGTGTCCTTGCCGGCGTCGCCCGCCTCGAGGCGGGCCTGCGCGACGATGGCGGCCCGCAGCAGCAGCCAGCCGATGACGACGTCGCCCGCAGCGAGCAGCAGACGCGTCGACGTCAGGCCGATCTTGTACGCCTCGGTCGGCTTCTCGAGCGAACCCATCGCGGCTCCGAACATGAACTCACCCATGTCCTTGAGGTCCGTCGCGGCCTGCGCGAGCAGACCCGCCTCACGCTTGAGGGCCTCGGGAGCCTGGCCGATCGTCGTCTCGATCTCCTTCTGCAGCATGCCGAGGGCGACACCCTGATCCTTGACGATCTTGCGGAAGAAGAAGTCGAGGCCCTGGATGGCCGTCGTGCCTTCGTAGAGCGTGTCGATCTTTGCGTCACGCACGTACTGCTCGAGCGGGTACTCCTTGAGGAAGCCCGACCCGCCGTACGTCTGCAGCGACTCGGTGCCGAGCAGCACCCACGCGCGCTCCGAACCGACGCCCTTGACGATGGGCAGCAGCAGGTCGTTGAGGCGCGCCGCCATCTCGGCGGGGCTGCCCTCCTCGAGCTCGGCGGCCGGGTTGCCCTTCGTCGCCTGGTCGACGACGTCCTGCTGGCACGCGGTGTACATGACGAGCGAACGCAGACCCTCGGCGTAGGCCTTCTGCAGCATGAGGCTGCGGCGCACGTCCGGGTGGTGCGTGATCGTGACGCGCGGCGCGTCCTTCTGCGGCGTCGTCATGTCGGCACCCTGGACGCGCTCCTTGGCGTACTCGAGCGCGTTGAGGTAGCCGGTCGACAGCGTCGCGATCGCCTTCGTGCCGACGAACATGCGGGCGTTCTCGATGACCTTGAACATCTGTGCGATGCCGTCGTGGACGTCGCCGAGCAGCGTGCCGACGGCGGGTGCACCGTCACCGAACGTCACCTCGCAGGTCGTGGAGACCTTGAGGCCCATCTTGTCCTCGACGTTCGTCACGTATGCGCCGTTGCGCTCGCCGAGCTCACCCGTCTCGAGGTCGACGTGGAACTTCGGGACGATGAACAGCGACAGGCCCTTCGTGCCGGGGCCGGCGCCCTCAGGGCGGGCGAGGACGAAGTGGACGACGTTGTCGACCATGTCCGACTCGGCCGAGGTGATGAAGCGCTTGACGCCCGTGATGTTCCACGTGCCGTCGTCGTTCTGCGTGGCCTTCGTGCGGCCGGCGCCGACGTCAGAACCGGCGTCGGGCTCGGTCAGCACCATCGTGCAGTGCCAGCCACCGTCGACGATGTGCTTGGCGAGCTTCTTCTGCTCGTCGTTGCCCATGAAGTACAGCAGCGACGCGAACGCGTAGCTCGCGGAGAACATGTGGACGGCCGGGTTGGCGCCGCAGACGAGTTCGGCGAGCGACCAGCGCACGGACGGCGGCACCTTCATGCCGTCGAGCTCGACGGGGGCGTCGAGCATGCCCCAGCCGGCGTCGATGTACGACTTGTACGACTTCTTGAACGACTCCGGCATCGTGACCGACTTGGTCTCCGGGTCGTAGACCGGGGGGTTGCGGTCGGAGTCGATGAGGCTCGCCGCGAGGTCACCCTCGGCGAGCTTCGCGACCTGGCCGATGATGTCCTTCGCGACGTCGACGTCGACGTCCTCGTAGATGCCGGTGCCCAGCACGTCCTGACGGTTGAAGACCTCGAAGAGGTTGAACTCAAGGTCGCGAACGTTGCTCTTGTAGTGAGACAAGATGTCCTCCGAGATCGGTAGGGGTGCAGCGCGATGGTCCAGGCGCTACTCGCCGGTAAGTCTACTCATGAGTACGCGAGGTTGTGCTGAGTGCTCGGTTTGCCTCGCCGGTGGGGAGCCCGGACGATGGAGGCATGACCCCTCGAAGCCCTGACGCACGTGGTGCTGCAGCGAACGCTGACGTGCCCGCGGGCGCGATCCCGAGCGAAACACGCCGCGACGCAGCGCTAGCGCGACTGCGGGCGCGCGGAGAACGCGTGACGCCTGGACGACGAGCCGTCCTCGACGTGTTGAGCCGCGAACCGGGTCACATCGACGCCGATGCCGTCGCGGCGCTCGTCGACGAGGTCGAACCGGGTATCCACCGCGCGACGATCTACCGCTCGCTGCAGGCTCTCGTCGACGCTGACATCGTCACGCACACCCACGTTCCGGGCGGCGCGACGATCTACCACCTGGCGGCCGACGTGGCGCGTGAGGGGGCGAAGGCCGATGTTGGTGCATCGGATGGGGAGTCGGGGGAGGGCGATGCCGCCGGGCACGAGGTCACCGGGCACGTGGCCGAGCCTCACGCCCACGCGCACCTGCAGTGCGACACGTGCGGGCGCTTCGTCGACGTCGACGTGGCCGAGTTCGCGCCACTCGCCGCAAGAATCAAGGAGCTGACGGGGTTCACGCTCGACGCCGAGCACGGGGCGCTGCTGGGGCGGTGTGCGCAGTGCTCGAAGGAGCCACAGCCGACCTCGCGTCCCGGCGAGGCCGAGCAAGAATGACGAAAGGGGCCGGATCCCATCGGATCCGGCCCCTTTCACATGCTTGGAGCGAGTGACGAGAATCGAACTCGCGTATTCAGCTTGGGAAGCTGATGTTCTACCATTGAACTACACTCGCGAGCCCCGCCACGGCGGGGTTCTTGCCTGTCCGGCGCCCGTCCTGGTGAACGTCCGGCGCGTCGATCAAGCGCCTCGTACTCTAGCGCGTCCGCGCCGTACGTGCATGTCATGACGGACGGTGTGTCGGTCTCTCGCCACCGACGGCGCCGATGAGTGAGAGCGGGGCCGCGGCAGACGCGCGTCGATTACCGTAGCCGTGTGCTGCTTTCGGACCGTGACATCAAGAGCCAGATCGATTCCGGCCGGGTCGTGCTCGACCCGTACGAACCGTCGATGATCCAGCCGTCGAGCATCGACGTGCGCCTCGACAAGTTCTTCCGGTTGTTCGACAACCACAAGTACCCCTTCATCGACCCCGCCGCCGAGCAGCCGGAACTGACGCGCCTCGTCGAGGTCGACGCGTCCGAGCCGTTCATCCTGCACCCCGGCGAGTTCGTCCTCGGCTCGACCTACGAGCAGATCACGCTGCCCGATGACGTCGCCGCTCGTGTCGAGGGCAAGTCGTCGCTTGGTCGCCTCGGATTGCTGACGCACGCGACGGCGGGCTTCGTCGACCCCGGTTTCTCCGGCCACGTGACGCTCGAGTTGAGCAACGTCGCGACGCTGCCCATCAAGCTGTGGCCGGGCATGAAGATCGGCCAGCTGTGCTTCTTCCAGCTGACGTCCCCCGCCGAACACCCTTACGGCAGCTCCGAATACGGCTCGCACTACCAGGGCCAGCGCGGCCCCACCGCGAGCCGCAGTTTCTCCTCCTTCCACCGCACCGACGTCTGACGATGGCCGACGAGAGCGACGACGACGTCACGTCGCTGCCGGCGCGCGCGGCCGTCGAGCTCAGCCGTCGTCTCGGCTCCGAGCTCGAGGTCGAGGTCGCCCCGGGGCAAGCAGATTCTCCGCGCGTACCGGACGGTGAAGCCACCCCCGTCGACGAGACCTCCCTCGGCGACAAAGTGGTCGGCCTCGCCGCCGACGCCGCCGATGCGCTGCTGCGCGACGACGAACTCGGCGACGAGGCGCTCGACGGTGTCACCGTCGATGACGACGCCGACGCCGTGAGGGCACCGCAGCGTGCCGCAACGACGCGTCGCGAGTCCGACGTGCTGGCGTCCACCAACCCGCCGACGCCCATGCCGCACGTGCATCGTCCTGAGGGTGAGGACGACGGGGACGAGCAGGATGACGGCAGGGCGGACCGCGACGGCGGGCGGGCCGGCGCCGGGGGTGCCGCCGCTCCTGACGCTCCCGCGCAAGACGGTTCGGCTGCCGTCGACGCCCCCCTGAGCGTGGAGGCGCCACAGCGTCCGGCGACGACGAAGCGCGGTGGTGCGGCCGTCGTCGCGAGTCCGTTGCTGACGATGCCGCGCGTGCGTCACCCCGAGGCGATCGTGCTGTTCGTCCACGGAGGCGACGTCGAAGGTCACCTGCGGATGCGTCGCGGTGACCCCGCCTACCTGCGCATCGTGCCGTTCGCGCGCGACGTCGAGCGTCGTAGCCACGGCCGAATCGGGGGTGCGACGCTGCGCCTCGCCGTCCGTGGGTGGAACGAGCCGGAGAAGCCGGCCGTCGAGGACACACGCTGGGCTCTCGGCGAGCTGCGCGATCGCTACCCGGGCGTGCCGATCGCCATCGCCGGCCACTCGATGGGTGGGCGGGTCGCGCTCGACATCGCGAGCAGCGAGGACGTCGCCGCCGTCGTGGCGCTCGCGCCGTGGGCGGCAGAAGCGTCCGAGCCCGCGACGTTCCGCACCATCCCGCTGCTCGGCATCCACGGCCGACGCGACACCGTGACCAACCCCGTCGCGACGAAGAAGCTCATCGACGACGTCGCGGCCCTCGGGGGCGACGCCCGCTTCGTCTCGATGCCGGGCTGGCACGCGATGCTGTGGGGCGCGCCGCGCTGGCACCGTGAGACGTCGCGGTTCCTCATCGACCACTTGCTCGACGGTGCCGCCCCGGGTGACGGCGACCGCGCCATCCCCGCAACCGGTGTGGAGAACGTCGAGACGTAGAGCGCCGGGGACGAAACCGTCAGCCCGGCCTCCAGGCCCTGACGGCGCACCGGCAGCGGCCCCGCGACTGCAGACGAAAATCGCCGGTGGGGACAGTAATCGCGGAGGGGCGCGGTCATGGCGAGGTCACCCGGTACTGCCCGGCGGGGCCGACGCCGAAGTTCGGCGTCGGTGACGGCTTGTGCGTCGTCTCCGACGTGCACGTCAGCGTCGGCGTGACGGCGTTCTGCGTTGCTTCGACGCCGGGCTCGCGCGAGGCGTCGTACCGGTAGGTGCGAGCCTCGCCCTCGAAGAACGGCGCCGCGCTGGTCTCGAAGTCGACGGCGGCGCTCGGCGGGCCGGGGCGTCCGCGTTCCTGACCCATGACGGCCTCGTAGTTCCACCGATACTTCTCGTGCGAGTGCGGCTCGATGATGCTCGTCGAACCCTTCGCGGTCACCGCCGACGTCGGGTCGTCGATGACGAGTCGGACGCGTCCAGGGTCGCCGTCACCGGTGGCCCGCCCGTCGATGCGATGGATGAAATCAGCCGAGTTCTCGATGTTGAGCGTACGCACCCCCGCGGGGAGCTTGGCGGCCCCGACCGGCGAACCGTACGTCGTGACGTGGGTGACGTTGAGACCGTCGGAGCGACGGCGCGCGAGGTTCGTCATCACCATGCCGCCCTGCGAGTGACCCACGAGCATGACCGGCTCGCCCTTGCCGAGCACGCCCTCACGCTGCATCGCATCGCGCAAGGCATCCCGGACGGCGACTTCGCCACCGCTGACGAGACCCGCCGCGGCGGCAACGTTGCCGGAGCCGTCGAGTGGCGTGCGGGCGTTCCAGGAGAACGTCGCGGTGCCGGGGATCATCGCGATCCAGCGGCCCTGGCCAGTGGCCGGGTCGACGACGCGCTGCACCTGGATGTGGGCGGAGTCGTTGCCGTTCTCGTACAGATCGTCGATGCGTCCCATGCTCTGGCCGACGCTGCGCACTGCGGGTGCGGGCCGGGGCGCATCGGGCCCGCTGACGATCGAGGTGGTGACGGGGTTCGGAGTGCCCAGCGCACGCACGAGGCCGATGTTGATGCCGGCGACATTCTCCTCGTACGAACCCGGCAGTCTCGCGTCGATGATGGCGACGACGTCACCGACGATCATCGCGGTCGTATCGGGCGAGGGCGCGTTGCCGGTCCATTGGCGCATCGAGATCTTCGCCAGAGTCACCGTCAGCGAGTACGTCGCGATGGCTGTTTTCATGTGGGCGACGGCGCAGGCTTCGGCGAGCTCGTAGGCGTCGAGCGAGGCGCTCACGAGAGTGCTGAGCAACTGCGCGCGCAGCGCCGTGGCCGTCAGGGTGGCCGCCAGATCGAGTGACGCCGTGGCGCATGTCGTGGCCGTGCCAGGGGAGAGGGCATCCCCGGTGAACGGCAGGCCCCAGCCGATCGACAGGCTCGTGGTGGAAGCGCTGCTCGCGTCACCGTGCGCCGTCGTCAGCGCGGCGGCGAGGGTGCGCAGATCAGCGAGGTTGGCGTCGACGGCGCTCGGGCCGGCGCTCTTCTTAGCGATGACGGTGCCTGTCACCGACGAGCTGGGCGGGTCGACTCTCATGCGGCGTGCTCCCATCCGGGGTCGGGACGCATCTCATCCTGGGCGTCGCCAGCCGCGAGGCAGCCGCTCGGCGCGCCCGATTGCGCATGGAGGCCGACGAGTGCCGCCACGACCTCGGCGCGAACGTCGAACCAGTCGCGTGTTGCGTCGTCGAACCCGACGTCGCACCACTCGCCGCCTCGGCGCGCTGCGATGAGGCAAGGTGTCGCGACCTCGTCCAGACAGCCGATGACGACGAGGTCGGCGTCGGCGTCGGGCGGGGCGTCGACGACGAGCTGTAGCACGGCGCTGACGACGTCCTCGGCGGCGTGGACGCTCGCGCCCCGGGTGCTCGCGAGGCGGAACAACCCGTCAGCGAAGGTGACCTCGAGCAACGACGTGTGTTGCCCGGCACGGGCTCGCACGAGCAGGAACGGCTGCGTCATCGTCATCCCCGCCAGTCGCCGTAGTGGGAGTAGTCGTACGGACCCTCGCTCTCGTCGCGGTGCAGGGCCTTGCCCACCTTCGACAGGCCATCGCGCGCGAGATCGATCGGCGCCATGACGACGTTGGTCACGCTGGTCTGATGCGATTCGACCGATGCGGCGTGCCGGCCGATGTCGGTCGCGAACGACGCCGCGTCGTCACCGCAGGCGTCGAGGTCGCGGGCGAACGAGGTGAGGACGCTGCGGCAATGGTCGGCCGCACCGGACGTCCACTGCGTCGTCGTGATGGTCGTGCGCAGATCCGTGGCGGACTGTGCGAGGTCGCTCGAGAGCAGGTCGGCTCGCCGCTGCTGCGCCCGGATGTCGTCTCCGAGAGTGCTCATGACGGCGACGCTAGGTCCCTGCGTCGCCCCCGCGCAGCCCGGGCGCCGCGACCCTGTGGATCAGCCCTCCCGAGAGCGTCGAAACGGCCCGTGGCCGTCACTGCCTGTGGATGACGAGGCCGCGCCGCCGGTCCGCCTCGTCGTCCAGATGCACCCGGGTGCATCTGGACGCACGAGGCGGGGGCGTGAGTAGCGGAACCCTGGCAGGCGAACTGGGATGGACGAACCCCGCTCAACGAACCTCGCTCAACAAACCCCGCCCGAGGCGCCCCATGAAACGACGAACGGGGCGCCCGTCCCGCTGATCTCTCAGCGGAACGAAGCGCCCCGGGTGTCAACCCTCGTGCCCGTGACGGGCGGGTGCGGCGGCTCAGACGGTCTGCGTCGCGCCCTCGTCGACGGCCTTCGTGTCCTCACCGCGACGCACCGCGGCGAGCAGCATGTTGGCGACGTCGACGACCTCGACCTCTTCGCGCGCGTTGCCGTCGCTCTGCTCGGCCGTGAGGCCGTCCGTCATCATGACGCGGCAGAACGGGCAGCCGATGGCGATGCGGTCGGCGCCGGTGGCGACGGCCTCCTTCGTACGGTTGAGGTTGATGCGCTCACCGAGCTTCTCCTCCATCCACATGCGGGCGCCGCCGGCGCCGCAGCAGAAGGACTTCTCGCCGGAGCGTTCCATCTCCTTGTACTCGACGCCGGGCAGCGACGCGATGAGTTCGCGCGGCGGCGCGTAGACCTGGTTGTGACGGCCGAGATAGCACGGGTCGTGGTACGTGACCGACTTGCCCGTCGACGCAGCGCCCGACTTGTCCTTCGGCTGCTGCGCGAACTCCTCCGGCGCCGCGACGGGCGTCAGCTTCTTCTCGCGCACGAGACGGTTGAGCAGCTGCGTGTGGTGGACGACCTCGTACTCGCCCCCGATCTGCGGGTACTCGTTCTTGATCGTGTTGAAGCAGTGCGCACACGTGACGACGATCTTCTTCGCCTTCGCCTCGTTGAGCGTCGCGACGTTCTGGCCGGCGAGCATCTGGAAGAGGATCTCGTTTCCGGCGCGGCGTGCCGGGTCGCCGGTGCAGCTCTCGCCGTCACCGAGGACGGCGAAGTCGACGCCCGCTGTGTGCAGCAGCTCGGCGACGGCGCGCGTCGTCTTCTTCGCACGGTCCTCGTAGGCGCCGGCGCAGCCGACCCAGAACAGCCACTCGACCTCGTCGGCGGATTCGACGTCGGAGCCGATGACCTTGACGTCGAACGGCAGGCCCTTGGCCCACTCGAGGCGAGCCCGCGCCGACATGCCCCACGGGTTCGACTTGTTCTCGAGGTTCTTGAACAGGCCCGCGAGTTCGGTCGGGAACGCGGACTCGATGAGCGTCTGGTAGCGACGCATGTCGACGATGTGGTCGACGTGCTCGATGTCGACGGGGCACTGCTCGACACAGGCGCCACACGTCGTGCACGACCACAGGACGTCCTCGTCGATGATGGCACCGGCCGCGTCACCGTTCGCGGTGGTGCCGGCCGGGTTGTACGCCGTCAGCGGGTTCGCGATGTCGTAGCCGGTCGAGCCGATGAGCGGCGTGCGCAGCAGGTCGACGCCGGAGTGGTCGGCGACCGTCGGCAGGCCCTTCTCGTCGACGGGCCCGGACGCGGCCGCAGCGGCCTGCAGGAACGGCGCCTTCGCGGCGGAGTGGTCGCGCAGCGTCATCATGAGCAGCTTGGGCGACAGCGGCTTTTCGGTGTTCCACGCGGGACACTGGCTCTGGCAACGACCGCACTCGGTGCAGGTGGAGAAGTCGAGCAGGCCCTTCCACGTGAAGTCCTCGACCTTGCCGACACCCAGGACGGTGTCCTCGTCGAGCTCGAGCTCCTCGACGTCCTTGAGCGGCTCGCCGTCGACCATCATCGGCTTCGCGGCGCCGAGGGCCGTGCGGCCGTCCGCGTTGCGCTTGAACCAGATGTTCGGGAACGCGAGGAAGCGGTGCCAGGCAACACCCATCGTCGTGTTGAGCGAGATCGTGATCATCCACGCCATCGAGATGAGGATCTTGATCGCGGCGATGACGACGATGAGCTGCTCGAGGCCGTCCTTGCCGATCGACTCGAACGGCTTGCCGAGGAAAAACGTCATCGGGAAGTGCAGGACGCTCGCGTGGTGGCTGCCGTCGACGCGGCCCAGCGCGTACTCGAGCGCGCGCAGGCTGACGATGCACAGACCGACGCCGAAGATCGTGAACTCGACGTAGTAGGCCTGCCAGAACGACGAACCGAAGAAGCGCGACTTGCGGCCGTCCTTGCCGGCCGAACGGCCCGGGTGGTTCTTGCGGCGGTTCCAGATGAGCCAGCAGATGCCGAGGAAGCCCGTCCACGCCATGAACTCGGTCAGCCACTCCCAGGGAGCGAACGTTCCGATGATCGGCAGCGTGAAGTCGGGGTTGAAGATCTGGCCGTAGGCGGTGACCAGGGTGAAGAACAGGATGCCGAAGCTGATCATCGTGAACCAGTGCGCGACGGCGACGATCGGCAGGCGGGACATGCGCGTGTGTCCGAGGAACTCGCGCAGCAACGTGACGGTTCGCGCACCGGGGTTGTCCGTGCGCTTTTCGGGTGCGCCGACCTTGAACCGCGCCACCATCTGTGCCACGGCGCGCACGAGCAGCGAGACGCCGATGACGGTGATGACGACGCAGATCACTGCGGCGACGATCTGGAGGGCTGACATGGGCCCCAGTCTAGACGGGGCTACCGGCCGGTAACCCGGGGGCGGGGCGATGTCGTGTCCATTTCGAATTAGTCAACGAGCACGTGTGCTATTGCCTGGCCCGTGGGCATAAACGTAGATAACGCAGAGTTGGTAAAGTCATAAGCAGTCATCGCACCGCGTCTGCTCGCCTCCTTGGGGCGAGATTGGACGCGCCGCCACCGTCGAAAGGCCCCCCTCATGCCCATCCTCGCCAACGTCACTGAGGCCATCGGCAACACGCCGCTCGTGCGCATCAACCGCATCATCGACGCCCCCGACGTCACCGTCGCGGCGAAGCTCGAGTTCAGCAACCCCGCCGCCTCCGTCAAGGACCGCATCGGCAAGGCGATCGTCGAGGCCGCGGAGGCCTCCGGCGAGCTGAAGCCGGCCGGGACGATCGTCGAGGCGACCTCGGGCAACACCGGCATCGCGCTCGCCATGGTCGGCGCCGCCAAGGGCTACGACGTCGTGCTGACGATGCCCGAGTCGATGTCGAAGGAGCGTCGCGCGCTGCTCAAGGGCTTCGGCGCCGAACTCGTCCTCACCCCCGCCGCCGAGGGCATGAAGGGCGCCGTGACGAAGGCCGAGGAGATCGCCGCCGAGCGTGACGGCGCCGTCCTCGCCCGCCAGTTCGCGAACACGGCCAACCCCGAGGTGCACCGCAAGACCACCGCCGAGGAGATCTGGCGCGACACCGACGGCGCCGTCGACATCGTCATCGCCGGCATCGGCACCGGCGGCACGATCACCGGCATCGGCGAGGTGCTCAAGGAGCGCAAGCCCGACGTGAAGATGATCGCCGTCGAGCCCGCTGAGTCGCCGATCCTCAACGGCGGTCAGGCCGGGCCGCACAAGATCCAGGGCATCGGCGCCAACTTCGTGCCCGACATCCTCAATACCGACATCTACGACGAGGTCATCGACATCGACGCCGAGACCTCCGTCGAATGGGCGCGCAAGGCCGCGACGCAGGAGGGGCTGCTCGTCGGCCTGTCGTCCGGCGCCGCACTCGCCGCAGCCTCGCAGGTGGCAGCGCGCCCCGAGAACAAGGGCAAGACGATCGTCGTCATCATCCCCAGCTTCGGTGAGCGCTACCTGTCGACGATCCTGTTCGAGGGCATCGTCGACTGACATCCGTCTCATCGGCCGGGCGCGTGGTGCTGCACCGCGCGCCCCGGCGTTCGGGCACCCCGGGCGGGTGCGCCGATGATGAGCAGAGCTGTTGGGCGAGAGTCGAGTTCGAGGAGATGACGGTGGCGAAGAACCCGTTGACGCGTGCAAGGGCTGCGCTGGAGACGATGAACGAGGACGTCGACGCGGCCCTCGCACGCGACCCCGCCGGGGGTTCGCGGTTGGAGATGGCGCTCGCCTCGCCCGGTCTGCACGCTGTGTGGAGCCACCGGGTCATGCATGCGATGTGGCAGCGCGGCGGCCGCTGGAAGCTGCCGGCGCGTCTCGGATCGCAGGTGACGCGGGCCGTCACCGGCGTCGAGATCCATCCCGGTGCGACGATCGGTCGGCGTTTCTTCATCGATCACGGCATGGGCGTCGTCATCGGGGAGACGAGCGAGATCGGCGACGACTGCATGCTCTACAACGGCGTCAACCTGGGTGGGCGGACGCTCGCGAAGGTCAAGCGTCACCCGACGCTCGGGGACGGCGTGACGGTGGGCGCGGGCGCTCGTATCCTCGGCCCGATCGTCGTGGGCGATGGCGCTCAGGTCGGCGCGAACGCCGTCGTCGTCAAGGACGTGCCCGCGACGGGCGTCGCCGTCGGTGTGCCCGCGAAGGTGCGGGTGCCCGCCGTCGAGCACGACCCGTTCAGCGACCCTGCCGTCTACATCTGATCGTGTGCACTGCCCCCGCGCTGACCTCGATGTTGCCCGGGTTTCTGGGGATCGATTGCCCGAAAGCCGGGCAACATTGTCGGGTGACTGGCGCGCGGCCAGGCATGACGAAGGGGGCCGCTTCACCCCGATGTGGTGAAACGGCCCCCTTCGTCAGATCAGGCAGTTCAGCCCTTGGCGGCGGCCTTGAGCTTGGAACCGGCCGTCACCTTCGCGGCGTAGCCGGCCGGGATCTCGATCTCAGCGCCCGTCTGCGGGTTGCGGCCCGTGCGGGCGGCGCGCTCGACACGCTCGATCGTGAGCAGGCCGGGGAGCTGGATCTTGTCACCGCGGCCGACGGCCTCGATGATGACGTCGTTGAGGCCGGCGAGGACGGCGGTGGCGTCCTTGACGCTGACGCCGGTGCGCTGGGCGATGGTGCTGGCGAGGTCACTGCGGTTCATGAATCAATCCTGTTCTATCCGACTGGTCGTGGCCGAGACAGCCACCCGAAGGGCTGTGTTAGGCCGCGCTGTCTGCGAATCTACGCGAAATCCCGCGAGATGTCGCGCCTGACGCGGGGTTCGTCGCACGTCGTGCGCCTCGAGCGTCAGGGCGAGTCGAGTGGGTGGGGGTCAGGGGAGCTTCTCGCCGCCGGGGCCGAAGCCGCTCGTGTCGGCGTGAAGGTCGCCCTTGGAGTCGCGGTGGATCGTCTCGGGCAGGTCGCTGTCGTCCTTCGCAGCGTGCTTGCCGCCGGACGTCTTCGACGAGACGGCGTCCTTCGCGTCGGCGGCCTTGGAGGTCGTCGCGTCCTTGGCGTCCGACGCCTTGCTCGCGACGCCATGCGCTGCGTCCTTGCTGACGTCAGCGGCCTTCTGGCCGACAGCCGCGGCGACGACGGGCGCCTTGGCCTTGACGGTCTCCGTCGCGGCGGTGACCTTGTCCTGCACGGCAGGGTTGCTCCAGGCCTTGTCGGCCTGCTTCTTGATCTGCTCGTAGCGCTTCTCCCCAGCGCGCGTACCGAGGACGTAGCCGACGACGCCGCCGGCGAGGAAGGAGATCTTGCCCATGATGTGGCTCCATTTCATGTGAACGGACAACTTGCCGTCGAGCCTACCCAATCTGCGTTGGCGCGCCAGTGCCTTACGATGGTTTCTCGTTGCCCGGTTGCCGTGCGACGCCTGGGTTCGGCCCTGCTGGGAGCGTCGATGACGATGCGCTCGAAGGGTCGTTGCGCGTGGTGTTCGCGGTTGGTGCAGCGACGAGGAGGGCTCGCATAGTGGCCGAGTGCACCGGTCTTGAAAACCGGAGTTGGGAAACCAACCGTGGGTTCAAATCCCACGCCCTCCGCAGATGAGTAGGACCCCCGCCGGATCAGCGACGAAGTCGCCCGGCGGGGGTCCTACTCATCTGCGGCATGACAGGCTGGGGATTTGGCAGGAGCGACGCGCGAGTGAGTGATAGCGAGCCTGCGCGGCGCGACGGTTCCCACGACCTCCCTCCTAACGGTGCAGAGCGACCCAACTGCGATTTTCGTCCACATCTGCGATTTTCGTGCACAACGATCGGCCGACTGTTGCTCCTGCACACCGTGGGTGCTTGGGTGACATGAGGGCCCCATTCGTCGGGGCTGACGGTCGACACCAGGGAGCGCTGAAATGCTCGACGACACCCAGGACACAGGGGCCCGCACCGACACCACGCATCACGCCGGCGCCTACCCGTCCGGCATCCAGGGCGACGGTGTTCACGACAACACCCACCCGCCATACCCGCGCGACGGCGCTCTTGGAACCACTACCCGCGACGTCGGTGCCCGCACGTCAGGCGCCGACGCCGACGTCAGGGCCGCCGGTGGACTCGACCCTGCAGGTGCGATCGTCGCCCAGGCGAACGAGGCGCCCACCGCAGAACGCCCCGTCGAGGGTGTTGTTCAGGTTCTCTCACCCCGCCAGGTTCCGCTCGGCGGGCTGCGTGCCCTCGAGGTGCGACGCACCCTGCCGCACCGCGACCGCTCGTTCGTCGGGGCGTGGTGCTTCGTCGACCACTACGGCCCGGAACGCGGCGTCGGCATGGATGTGCCGCCGCACCCCCACACCGGGCTGCAGACGGTCTCGTGGTTGTTCGAGGGCGCCATCGAACACCATGATTCTGGTGGCGCGCACGCCGTCGTCCGCCCCGGCGAGGTCAACCTCATGACGAGCGGCCACGGCATCGTCCACTCCGAGGTCTCGACGCCCGGCACCGAGACGCTGCACGGCGTCCAGCTCTGGGTGGCACTGCCCGACGTGACCCGCGACGGCGACCGCGCGTTCGAACATCACGCGCCCGAGTGCGTGCCGCTACCGAGCGGTCAGGGTTCGGCGCTCGTCTTCATCGGCGAACTGCGCGGCGTCGCCGGTTCGCCGATCGTCACGCACACGCCGCTGCTCGGCGCCGAATTGCGCCTCGACGCGGGCGCGCGTGTCACCCTCGATGTCGACGAGGGGTTCGAGCACGGCATCCTCGTCGACACCGGCACGGTCACCCTCGACGGCGCGCGCCTCGAACGCGGCGACCTCGGCTGCGTCGACGAAGGCCGCGCGACGCTGACGCTCGACGTCGGTAATGAGCCCGCGCGCGTCATCCTGCTCGGCGGCACGCCGTTCGAGGAGGAGATCGTGATGTGGTGGAACTTCATCGGCCGCAGCCACGACGAGATCGTCCTCGCGCGCGACGAATACGAGGCGGGTGCAGAGCGTTTCGGCTCGGTCGAGGGATATGTCGGCGACGTCGAGCGCATCCCCGCGCCGACCATGCCCCCGGTTCGCCTGCGCCCGCGTAACCGTCGCGGGCGCGGCGGAGGGTGACGATGGCTCGCGAACGCGACACACGTCGCATCGCGACGAACCCGCCGACCATCCGCCCAGCCCCGCAACGAGGACCGCCCGTCGCACGACTCGCTCAGCCCGACCCCATCGAAGGAGAACGTCGTGCCCGACCTGACGTTGACGAAGAACACCGACGCCAACCGCTACGAGGCGTGGGACGGTGACGCCCTCGCCGGATTCGCCGAATATCAACTCACCGATCAGCGCATCGTGTTCACGCACACCGAGGTCGATCCGAGCTACGAGGGCAAGGGCGTCGGCTCACAGGTCGCGAGGTTCGCGCTCGACGACGTGCGCGCCGACGGCACTCACGACGTGCTGCCACTGTGCCCGTTCATCAAGGGCTGGATCGGGCGTCACCGCGAATACGTCGACCTCGTCCACGGCGCACCCGAGACCAAGGCGAAGGACGGACGCATGCCCGCCGAGCCCAAGGGTCCTGGCGGTGTGCCCCGCGTCGACAGTCCGGACGCGGCCACCGATCCTCACCGCCCGTCCGAGTCTGACGGCCCTGACGGCGTGCGCCGCGTCGACGTCATCGTCGTCGGTGGCGGGCCGACGGGCGAGAACGTCGCTCAGTACGCCCATGACGGTGGGCTGAGCGTCCTGCTGATAGAGGGCGAACTGCTCGGCGGTGAGTGCTCCTATTACGCGTGCATGCCGAGCAAGGCGCTGCTGCGCCCGCTCGACGTCAGGGCGACCAGCGAGCACCTGCCCGGCCTGCGGCCCGCCGAACTCGACGTCGCAGCGCTCCTCGCACGCCGCGACGCGTGGGTCTCGGACTACGACGACACCTCCCAGCTCGACTGGGCGACGGGCGCAGGCCTCGACGTCATGCGCGGCCACGCACGTCTCGTCAGCGAGAGGACGGTGAGCGTGAGCTCGGACGGCGGCGCGAGCACCGTCGTCGAAGCGGGCGTCGCCCTCGTGCTGGCGACGGGTTCGGTGCCCGTCGTCCCGCCGATGTTCGCCGACCTGCACGCCTGGGGGTCGCGTGACGCGACGGGCGTCGTCGAGGTGCCTGACCGGCTCGTCATCGTCGGCGGCGGGGTCGTCGCCTGCGAGGCCGCGACGTGGATGAGCGCCCTCGGCAGCAGCGTCACGATGCTCGTGCGCGGTGATGCGCTGCTCACGGACCAGGAACCATTCGCCGGCGCGGCCGTCCTCGACGCGCTGCGTACGGCCGGCGTCGACGTCCGCCTCGCCACCCGAATCACCGACGCCAGCCGCGCCGGCGCCGCCGACACCGGCCTCGGTCGCGTGCACGGCGGGCCGGTGACGCTCACCGTCGAACGTGATGAATCGGGCAGCGAGCGGATCGTCGCCGACGAACTCCTGCTCGCCACCGGCCGTCGCCCGCGCCTCGACGACGTCGGTCTCGACGCGGTCGGCGTCAACGCGGACGACGTGCGCGCCGGGCGCCTGCCGACCTGGCTGCACGCCATCGGTGACGCCGGCGGCGGCGCGCCGCTGACACACATGGGCAAGTACGAGGCGCGCGTGCTCGGCGCCCGACTCGCCGGCGCGCACGAGACGCCGCCGCCGCGTGACGTTCCCGTCCCTCAGGTCGTGTTCACGGACCCGCAGGTCGCGGCGGTCGGCTCCAGCGAGGCTCAGGCGCGCGAAGCGGGGCATGACGTCGTCACCGTCGCGGTGCCGTTCGCGAGCGCCGCGGGTACGGCTCTGCTGCGTGACGACGGTGTGGGGAGCGCCAAGATCGTCGTCGACCGTGCCACCGGGTGCCTGCTCGGCGCGACGTTCGTCGGCCACGAGGCGGCCGAACTCGTCCACGCGGCGACGGTCGCCATCGTCGGCCAGGTGCCGGTCGGCGTCCTTCGGCACGCGGTGCCGAGCTACCCGACGTCGTCGGAGCTCTGGCTGCGCCTGCTCGAGGAGCTGCCGACGAACCTGCGCTGACGCGTGACGACGGGGCGCTCGGGGGCATGACGGAGGCCCCGTCGAGCACGCACAAGGGGACGGTTGCGTCGTACATCACAGGGCAAGAGCTACGCGTTGACGGGCGGCACCGGCGTCGCGGGCTCCGGTACAGCCGGCACGCCGAACGGCGGCTGCAGTGGTCCTGCCAGTTCAACAGCCCAGGTCTGCAACACGTACATCGGCATCTCACTCACGAACTCCTCCGGCACGAGCAGCGCCAACCCGGCCTCCGTGTCACTCAGTTACCTCGTGACTGTCGACGGCTACGGCACGACAACCGTGACGCTCAACGTCGCGTCCTTCATCAAGGACGGCACCAAATGGGCGGGGTCGGGCGTCACGTTCTGCTGACCATCGGAGCGCCGTGTCGGCTCACAACGCCTCCCCACCCAAGGATGGTGTGTCATGAACGCGCGCTATTTCGCGCTTTCGTGACACAACATGGGCCGTCTCGATGCTCATTCTGCTCGGAGCGCCTGAGCCCCGACGGGGCCTGAACGGCCGCCTGTTTCGCCACTTTCGCTGACAGGACCGGTGCGACGTCAGCGCCTCAGCGCACCCGGTAGTCGATGGGTTTGCAGACGCCGGCGTTCGATTTCTCGGCCGAGCAGGCCGTCAGCCCGACGAACAGGTCGGCTTCGGCGCGGATGGCGAAGACGTCGCCCGCCTGCGTCGGCGGCGGGTCGATGTGCAGTTCACCGTCGGGGCTCGTCCACACGTCCATGAAGATGTTGAGCGTCGTGCCGATGTGGTCGGGCGCGACGCCGACGGGTTCGAGCGCGCCGCACAGGTTCGCGAAGCAACTCGGGTGCGGGGCGCCGTCGAACTCGGGGTAGAGGATGTCGAACGTCTGCTGGCTGCACGGCGTCACCGTCATGTCGTGGATGCCCACCGAGTCCGCGACGATCGTCGCCATGACGCTGCTGCGGTTGCTCCACAACCGGTGCCCCGTCGATGGGTACAACGTGTTGTTGTAGTCGACGGTGCGCCCCGCCGAGAAGCACTCGGCGATGTCGTCCTGCATGACGGCGTAGAAGTCGCTCACCTGCTCACCACACGGGTCGACGACCTCGAGCACCTGACCGGCCGCCAGCGGCACGAGCACCCCCGTCTGCGGGGCGATGCGCGACCAACCGTCGGCGGGAGCTTCGGGGCCGCCCGCGTACGGCGGCCGCGGCGTCGGCGGGTGGGGGGAGCGCGGGCGTCGCGGGTCAGTCATCAGGATTCTCCTTCGAAGGGTGCGCGGTGAACGGGGCACGCCAGTCGTCCTCCACGTGCCGCCCAGAGTACTGACGCGCCTCCGACGAGCGTCCATGATCGGTGACGACCGGATTGATCGAACCCTGCAACGCAGCATCGCGGCGGCGGATCGCGTCGCGCATCCGGTCGAAGCCGCCGTCAGCTCGCAGCTGCTCGAACTGATCGTGCAGGTTGAACACGACCGTCGTCAGCGGAGCACGGCGCGCGATGCGCGAGGCCTGCGGATGCAGCCCGACGAGGAAGAACGGCACGCCGCCGAGGCTGAAACTGAAGTGCGGTGACGTCGTGTCGGGCGACACGCGCTCGGCCCACGGCGCGTCGTCACGATCGTGCAATCGCTGCAGCATGCCCCACAGGAGGTTCTCGA
Source organism: Dermacoccus sp. SAI-028 (assembly GCF_004346775.1). NCBI lineage: Bacteria > Bacillati > Actinomycetota > Actinomycetes > Micrococcales > Dermacoccaceae > Dermacoccus > Dermacoccus sp. SAI-028. The sequence continues at coordinate 408,974 of NZ_SMFS01000001.1, forward strand.
ACTCCCGCTCGTCGCCCACCCGCGGGCGACGGAAGACGGCGATGAACGAGCCGAACTCGCGCGGGCCACGCTCGATCGCGGCGAAGTCGGCCAGCTCAGCGCTGAGCGTCGAGAGACACGCGTCATCGGTCATGTCGTCGAAGACGCGGACGAGCGCGCCGTCGCGTTTCAGCGCCGAACGCGCTCCGAGGCACGGAAACCGAGGGTGCTCGATCATCGCGCCGATGACGTCGCGGATGGCTGCCTCGTCCGCGCCCTCGAGGCCCGCGTCGGCTTGTTCGGCGAGCCAGTCGGCGAGGTCAGGGGCCTGCGACTCGTCGTCATCGGTTGGGTGCGTCGACGAGCCGGATGATGAGGTGGGGGCCGCGGCTGGCGGCCAGTGATCGTCGGACACATGACCACCGTAGCCGCGCGCCAGACCCCACAACACGGCTTGAGGGCGCGTCTGCACGTCCATCGCGCGGTAGGCGCCTCTGATGTGCGACTTGATGCTGTTGACGCTCAGGTGCAGGCGCTCGGCGATCTGCGCGTTCGGCATGCCCGAGCAGATGAGATCGACGATCTGCGCCTGACGTGCGGTCAGCCCGTCGGAGGGGACGGTCGGCCGCGCGTCCGTGGGGGAGGGTCGAAGCACCGCGGGGCGGACGATTCGGCCCGCGACCACGTCATCGACCCCGGCGCGCAGATCGGCGGCGCTCGCCGACCGTCCGACGACTCCCGACGCGCCGCGCGCGAGGAGCCGGCTGATGGCGGCCTCGTCGGTGTGCAGCGACGACACGAGCAGCTTCGTCGTCGGGTTCGCGGCGTGCAGCGCGCGTAGTTGATCCCAGGCGTTGCGGTTGGGTTCGTTCCACTCGAGCACGGCCACGTCGGCATCGAGCGCGAGATCCTCGGCGCGCAGGCCCGGGCCACGCACGAGCACGAGGCGTGTCGCGACGCCGAACGCGTCGAGAGCCGCCATCGCGCCGCATCCGAACAGCTCGCTACGTGCGACAACGGCGACGGTGAGGCGGGGCACAGCTCTCCTTCGAGCGATCCGACGATCAAGGGTCGTGAGGTGTCGGTGGTGATGAGAAGTGTTGTCGCTCACCGTGTTTCGCGCCACACCCGCAAGGAGGTGAAGCGTCGGCTGCCTGATGGACCGCCGTTGCGCGGCGCCATGCTGGAAAGTGGTGAGCGCGTCAGGGCCGGCCGTCGACGTGCAGTCCGCGGGCGACGCCCCACAGCACCGCCTCGCTGCGGGAGGCGACGCCCATGGTGCGGTAGGCGGAGCGGATGTAGCTCTTGAGCGTGTTGAGGGAGACGTTGAGTTCGTGCGCGATCGCGCCGTTGGGCAGGCCGCGGCAGATGAGCGTGACGGCCTGCGCCTCTCGCTCGGTGAGCCCCTCGGCGCGCCCGGGCCACCAGTCGTCACCCAGCTCGACGGGGAACGCGGGGTCGACGACGCGCTCGCCGCGGGCGACGCGTTCGAGTGCGGTGACGAGCTCGTCGGCCGTCGCGTGCTTCGTCAGTACGCCCGCGACGCCGAAGTCGGTGAGCGCACCGACGTGCGCCTGCGGAGGGTCGTTGGTGTAGACGACGAGGCGCGCGACGGCGGCTGTGTCGCGCAGGCGCGCCAGCGTCGCCCACCCCGGCTCGGGGGCGGCGAAGCAGTCGAAGAGCGCGACGTCGGTGGGTTCGGTGGGCACGCCGCGGCTGCACGTCGCCTCGACGCGTGCGGCGAAGGGCGCGAGCAGTGCCTGGAAACCGGCCATGACGAGGGCGTCGTCGTCGACGAGGGTGACGCGCAGTGCGCGGGGTGCGGGCGCGCCCCTCGACTCCTCACCCGTCGCCAGACGGAGGTGTGCGGCTCCATCGGTGCTCGGATGGGACGACATGGGGATACCTTGCCAACATGTTGCGACACAAGGAAATCAACCATGACGAACTTCCGACATCCACCGTGTTGCGTCGGGCTGGTCGCGCGCACGGTGACCTCCTAGGCTGACGGTGACACCCGTTCTCGCAGACCTGCAGGAGGTCGATCATGGAATCGCGCGACAAGTTCGTCACCAGCTACGTCGCTCATCACTGGGCCGCATCGAAGGGTGGGCTCGACCTGTTCGAGCGCGCGTCGCGCTCGCAGAGTTCGGCGCGCACGCGGAAGGTGCTCGCGACGCTGACGCGGGAGATCGCCGAGGACCGCGCACGCCTGCGCGTCATGGCCGACGCGCTCGGGGTGGGTGAGGCGCGGCTCGCGCAGCTCGCGCTGAGCGTCGGCGAGACCGTCAGCCGCGTGAAACTCAACGGCCGTTTCGTGCGCCGCTCGCCGCTGAGCGACGTGCTCGAACTCGAGGCGCTGCTGGCGGCCGTTCGTGGCAAGCGGGCCGGCTGGGAGGGCATGCGCGTGCTCGCGATCAACGATGCGCGCATCGACGTCGCCGAACTCGACGACCTCATCGTGCGCGCCGACAGCCAGATCGAACGCCTCGTCGCCGCTCATGCCGAAGCGGCCGCGACGCTGCGCTGAGCTCAGCTGCGCTCGGCTGGCGAGCCGCCTGACGAGTCGCCCAGACGGACCGCTCCGGCGGTCCGCGGCCGGCTCGCCTTGACGCGCCTCGAGGTCGGCCGCCCACGTCGGTCGAGGGTGTCCGCCATGTGAGGCGCCCCTCCCGAGATGCTTTCGTGGGCGCCGCCTGCGTGCTAATAATGAACGAAAGTCATTTAAGTGTGGCGCTCACCACAGTGCTTACCGCCGCGACATCCGAGGAGAAGCTCATGAGCACCCTGCTGCGCAACGTCATCGACGGCGGGGCCGTCGACGCCCACGGCGAGGGCCGACTGGACGTCGTCGACCCCAGCACCGGCCAGGTCGTCGCGACGTCACCGATCAGTGACGCCCAGGACGTCAACGCCGCGTTCGACGCCGCCCAGAAGGCCGCGAAGACCTTCAATCGCACGACGCCGGGGGAGCGTCAGACCATGCTGCTCAAGTTCGCGGACGCTCTCAAGGCGAACCTCGACGAGCTCGTCGAGGCGCAGCACCGCAACACCGGTCAGCCGCGGAAGCAGATCGCCGATGAGGAGGTGACGACGGGAGCCGACCACATCCGCTTCTTCGCCGGCGCGGCGCGCACGCTCGAGGGCAAGGCCGCCGGTGAGTACTTCGGCGGGCACACCTCGTACGTGCGCCGCGAGCCCGTCGGCGTCGTCGCGCAGGTCACGCCCTGGAACTACCCGATCCTCATGGCGTTGTGGAAGCTCGGCCCGGCGCTCGCGGCGGGCAACACCGTCGTCCTCAAGCCGTCGGATACGACGCCCGAGTCGACGCTCGTGCTCGCCCGTATGTGCACCGAGGTGTTCGGGGCCGGGGTCGTCAACGTCGTCCTCGGCGACGCCTCGACCGGGCAGCTGCTGACCGAGCACCGCACGCCCGGCATGGTCTCCATTACCGGTTCGGTGCGGGCCGGCCGCGCTGTCGCGCGCAGTGCCGCCGATGGCCTGAAGCGCGCGCACCTCGAGCTCGGCGGCAAGGCCCCGGCGCTCGTCTTCGCCGACGCCGACCTGCCCGCGACGGCGAAGGCGCTCGTCGAGTTCGGCACGTTCAACGCCGGCCAGGACTGCACGGCCGTCACCCGCATCCTCGTCGAGCAGGGCGCGCACGACGACCTCGTCAGCCTGCTCGTCGAAGCTGCGCAGGCCACCGTCACCGGCGCCGACGACGAGACGCAGAACGCCTACGGCCCGCTCAACAATGCGCGTCACTTCGCCGACGTCACGACCAAGCTTGACGCGCTGCCCGAGCACGCGCGCGTCCTCACCGGCGGCCGTCCGATGGAGCGCGACGGGTTCTACTTCCCGCCGACCATCGTCGACGGTGTGCGTCAGGACGACGACATCGTGCAGCAGGAGACCTTCGGCCCCGTCCTCACCGTGCAGACCTTCACCGACGAGGCCGAGGCGATCGAGCTCGCCAACGACGTCGAGTACGCGCTCGCCTCGAGCGTGTGGACGAGCGATCACGGCACGGCGATGCGCGTCAGCCGCGACCTCGACTTCGGCTGCGTCTGGGTGAACACGCACGTGCTGCTCACCCCGGAGATGCCCCACGGCGGGTTCAAGTCGAGCGGGTACGGCAAGGACCTGTCGCTGTACTCGGTCGAGGAGTACACCCGCGTCAAGCACGTCATGCACGCCCTGGACGCCTGAGAGGCCGCGAGGATCACCATGCGCATCATCACATCGCTCGGGGCGCCGCGACCCCTGTCACGCACAGCCGAGGACGCCGCCGCCCCCGCCCGTGAGCCCGTCAGGGTCGCCCTCGTGCAACACCACTGGCGCGGCGACGCCGACTCTACGGCCGCCGAGCTCGCCGACGGCATCGCCGCGGCCGCCGCGCAGGGCGCTCGATTCGTGGCGCTGCCCGAGCTGTCGCTCATGCGCTACCCGGCGGACACACTGCCGGAGGGTGACGCCGCCGCGGCCGCCGAAGATCTCGCGGACGGCCCGACGGCTCGTTTCGCCGCGGAGCAGGCGCGTCGTCACGGCATCTTCGTCCATGCCTCGATGTTCCGCCGCGACGCCGTCGGTGATTCGCTCGGCACGAACACGGCCGTGCTCATGGCGCCCGACGGCACACGCGTCGGCGCGACCGACAAGCTGCACATCCCCGTCACCGAGGGCTACTACGAGGACCACTACTTCCGGGCGGCACAGCCCGACGAACCCTACCCGGTGCACGAACCGTCAGAGCTCGGAATGCGTGTCGGGTTGCCGACGTGCTGGGACGAGTGGTTTCCCGAACTCGCGCGCCTGTACTCGCTGGCGGGCGCCGACCTGCTCGTCTATCCGACGGCGATCGGTTCCGAACCGGGCTTCCCCGACTTCGACACCGAGCCGCTGTGGCGGCAGGTCATCGTCGGCAACGCCATCGCGAACGGCCTGTTCATGATGGTGCCGAACCGTTGGGGTGACGAGGGGACGCTGACGTTCTACGGCAGTTCGTTCATCTGCGACCCCTACGGGCGGGTCCTCGTGCGCGCACCGCGCGACGAGTCGGCCGTGCTCGTCGCGGACGTCGATCTCGATCAGCGACGTGACTGGCTGCAGCTGTTCCCGTTCCTGCGCACGCGGCGTCCCGAGACGTACGGCGCCCTCGTCGAACCCGTCAACGCCGACGACGCGTTGGGGCAGGCGCGGTGACTCGGCGCGACGCCTCGAACGAGGCCGTCTGCTGGCGCATGCCCGCGGAATGGAGCCCGCAGGAGCGGATCTGGATGGCCTTCCCGCACCAGGGCTACACCCTCGGCGAGACGCCCGCGGACGCCGAACGCGCGCGTGCGGCGTGGGCCGCGGTGGCGGCAGCGTGCGCCGAGTTCGAACCCGTGACGATGGTCGTCGACCCTGCCGACGTCGGGCACGCCGAACGTCATCTCGCGGGCCACGCACGCGACGGCGCTCGCATCGACATCGTCACCACCGCGCTCGACGACGCGTGGATGCGCGACATGGGCCCGACGTTCGTCCTCGACGCCCGTGGCCGGCTCGGCGCCGTCGACTGGGTCTTCAACGGCTGGGGCGCTCAGGACTGGGCGACGTGGAAGCACGACGAGGACGTCGGCGCCTTCGTCGCGCAACGCGCCGGAGCCCAGCTCGTGTCGAGCCCGCTCGTCAACGAAGGCGGTGGCTTCCATGTCGACGGCGAGGGGACGGCTCTCGCGACGCGCAGCGTCCAGCTCGACCCGCACCGCAATCCAGGCCTCGTCGAGCGCGACGTCGAGGACGAGTTCCGTCGCGTGCTCGGCGTCGAGAAGGTCATCTGGCTCGATCGTGGCCTGACGCGTGACGCGCAGGAGTTCGGTACGCGCGGCCACGTCGACATCGTCGCGACGTTCAGCGAACCGGGCGTCGTCCTCGTCCACGACCAGCAGGACGCGCGCCACCCCGACCATGCCATCAGCGCCGAGGTCGTCGAGACGCTGTCCCAGGCCGTCGACGCATGCGGCCGCCGATTACGGGTCGAATGCGTCCCCGCGCCCACACAACTGCGTGACGACGAGGGCTGGGTGGACTTCAGCTACATCAACCACCTCGTCGTCGACGGCGGCGTCATCGCCTGCCGATTCGCCGACGCCGACGACGAGGAGTCGCCCGCAGCACGCGCGGACGCCGCAGCCGTCGCCGTCCTCGAACGCGCCTACCCGGGACGCCGCGTCGTCACCGTCGATGCCCGCGAGATCTTCGTGCGCGGCGGCGGCATCCACTGCATCACGCAGCAGCAACCGTCGACCCCGACCGATGAGGATGACCGATGACCGCCGAAGCGCCCATCGAGGACAAGGGCCTCAAGAGCGGCAGCCTGGGGCTGCTCGCCGTCATCGCCATCGGCATCAGCACGATCGCGCCTGCGTACGCGATGACGTCGAGTCTTGGCCCGACGGCCCTCGAGGTCGGCAAGCAGGTGCCGGCCGTCCTGTTGCTCGGGTTCATCCCGATGTTCTTCGTCGCGATGGGCTACAAGGAGCTGAACGACGAGATGCCGGACAGCGGCACGACGTTCACGTGGGCATCGCGCGCGTTCGGCCCGTACGTCGGTTGGATGGGCGGTTGGGGTTTCCTCGCGGCCAACATCATCGTGCTGTCGAACCTCGCGGGGGTGGCCGTCGACTTCTTCTACGCCTTCCTCGGGCAGGTCTTCTCCGGCCCTCACCTCGCCGACCTGGCCGGCAACACCCTCGTCAACGTCGTGACGTGCCTGGCGTTCATGGGCATCTCGACGTGGCTGTGCCTGCGCGGGGTGGAGACGACGAAGTGGGTGCAATACGTGCTGCTCGGCTTCCAACTCGTCGTCCTGCTCGTCTACGCGGGGATGGCGATCTACCGCGCCGCCGAGCACGGCTTCCCCGCCGGGCAGGCCGACCTGTCGTGGTTCGACCCGCTGCAGATCACCGACTTCGGTGCCTTCAGCACCGCGATGAGCCTGTCGATCTTCCTGTTCTGGGGTTGGGATCTGTGCCTGACCCTGAGCGAGGAGACGAAGGGCGGCGGACGCACCGCGGGCTGGGGCGCGACCATCACGGCCCTGTCCGTCCTCGCCGTCTACCTCCTGCTCGCCGTTGCGACGATCATGTTCTCGGGCACCGGCGACACCGGCAACGGCCTCGCCAACCCCGACAACGCGGAGAACGTCTTCCTCAACCTGTCCGGCCCCGTCATGGGCCCGCTCGCGTTCCTGTTGACGCTGTCGGTGCTCTCCTCGAGCGCCTCGTCGCTGCAGGCGACCATGGGCGGCCCCTCGCGCGCCCTGTTCGCGATGTCGTACTACAAGGCGCTGCCTCCGGCACTGCAGCGACTCAACCTCAGCCGCGGCACCCCGTCGGCCGGCATCCTGACGTCGGCGCTCGTCTCCGGCGGGTTCTACGTCGTCATGCGCCTCATCTCCCAGAACGTCCTCAACGACACGATCACGGCGCTCGGCATGATGGTGTGCTTTTACTACGCGGTGACGGCGTTCGCGTGCGTCTGGTACTTCAGGCGCCGCGCACACGGCCTGCGCGCGCGGTTGATGCGCACGATCCTGCCGCTGCTCGGCGGGGTGGCGCTCGCGGTCGTGTTCTTCGAGACGACCGTCGAGAGCTGGAACCCGGCATTCGGCTCCGGCTCCTCGCTCGGCGGCGTCGGCCTCGTCTTCGTCATCGGTGTCGGCATTCTCGCGCTCGGGCTGCTCGTCATGCTCGCGGTGCGAGCGCGCTACCCGCAGTTCTTCCGCGAGGGCCTCACGTGGAGCGGACGCGACGCCGCGGCATCCCTCGACGAGGCGACGTCATGACGATCGCCGGCGGGCCCTCAGCCCCGCCGCGAGGCCAACCCGTCGAGCAGCGCGACGAGCCCGAGTTCGAACGCCGCGTCGGCGGCCTCGCGCCCCACCCCGTGACGCGCGGCGCGCGCATTGACGGCGCTCGCGATGCTCGGAGCCTCGTCGGAGGCGCTGCGCGCGTCGAAGATGTCGGCGGGCGCGCCGACGTCGAGGGCGGCGCCGAAGACGAACGCCTCCACCGCGACGACGACGTTGAGCACGTCCGCGACGTCCCACCCACCCGCGACGAGACCGCGGGCGACGGCCTCGTACATCGCGGCCGTGCGCGGGGCGTCCGCGATGGGTTGCGTCGCCATGAGCGGCACGAGCTGGGGGTAGGGCGCGTACGCCTCACGGTACGAGCGCGCCCACGCGGCCATCGCCGTACGCCAGTCGGCGCTCGCGAAGGCGCTCGTGTCGATCGTCGCGTTGATCGCGTCCTGCATCCACACGAACAGCGTGGCCTTCGAGGCGGCATGGTTGTAGAGCGCCGACTTCGACACCGCGAGATCGCGTGCGAGTGCATCGACCGTCAGGGCGCGGTGGCCGCGGCGTTCCGCCAGCTGCAGGGCCGCCCGCGTGATGCGATCCCGCGTCAGCACCGGAGCCTGCGGGCGCCCGCGCCGCCTGCGCGCGTCGCCGTCCGTCACCACCGTCGCCCCCTGCCATCGATCACCGCACAGAGTCTAAGAGAAAGAACAGAGAGCCGATGAACACGGTAGAAACCGAACGACCCACCCTGCACGCCGACGTCTGCATCGTCGGGGCGGGCCCCGCCGGGCTGACGGCCGCCCGCCGCCTCACGCAGGCCGGCAAGCGCGTCGTCGTCCTCGAGGCACGCGACCGCGTCGGCGGCCGCACCTGGTCCGACACGATCGACGGCGCGTTCCTCGAGATCGGCGGCCAGTGGGTCTCACCCGATCAGACGGCGCTCATCGCGCTGCTCGACGAGCTGGGCCTCGAGACGTTCACTCGCTACCGCCAGGGCAAGAACGTCTACCTCGCCCCCGACGGGCGCCGCGAGCTCTACACAGGCGACATGTTCCCCGCCGGGGAGAAAGTCGAGGCCGAGATCGAGCGCCTCACCGGCATCCTCGACGACCTCGCCGCCGAGATCGGCGCCGAGGAGCCCTGGGCGCACCCCAAGGCGCGCGAACTCGACACGATCTCCTTCCACCACTGGTTGCGCGAGCAGTCCGACGACGAGGAGGCGTGCGACAACATCGGCATCTTCATCGCCGGCGGCATGCTGACGAAGCCCGCACACGCGTTCTCCGCGCTGCAGGCGGTGCTGATGGCGGCGTCCGCCGGGTCGTTCTCGAACCTCGTCGACGACACCTTCATCCTCGACAAGCGCGTCGTCGGCGGCATGCAGTCCGTCTCCGAGAGGATGGCGCGCGAGCTCGGCGACGACGTCGTCAAGCTCGGCCAGCCGGTGCGCACCATCCGCTGGAACGCGGACGACGCGGCGGCGGGCGCGGGCGTCATCAGTGACGGTCTCGTCGTCGAGGCGAAGGACGTCATCCTCGCCGTACCGCCGAACCTGTACTCGCGCATCAGCTATGAACCGCCGATGCCGCGCCTGCAGCACCAGATGCACCAGCACCAGTCGTTGGGTCTCGTCATCAAGGTGCACGCCGTGTACGAGACGCCGTTCTGGCGCGAGAAAGGCCTGTCGGGCACCGGGTTCGGCGCCGAGGAACTGAACCAGGAGGTGTACGACAACACCAACCACGGTGACGAGCGCGGCACCCTCGTCGGGTTCGTCTCCGACGAGAAGGCCGACGAGGTGTTCCGCCTCAGCGCGCAGGAGCGCAAGGAACGCATCCTGCGCTCGCTCGCGAACTACCTCGGCGACGAGGCGCGCGAGCCGGTCGTCTACTACGAATCCGACTTCGGCTCCGAGGAATGGACGCGCGGGGCCTACGCCGCGAGCTACGACCTCGGCGGCCTGCACCGCTGGGGCCCCTACCAGCACGACGCCGTCGGGCCGATGCGTTTCGCGTGCTCCGACATCGCCGCGGAGGGCTACCAGCACGTCGACGGCGCCGTCCGGATGGGGGAGCGCGTCGCCCGCCAGATCCTCGAGGGTGACGGTTCGTGATGATCCGCTACCTCGTCGCGTGGGGCGGCGACGCCCGATCCGGCGATGCGCTCGCGCTCGGCGTCGACCTCGCACGGACGTTCGGTGCGAGCCTCGACGTCGTGTACGTGCTGCACGAGGAGAGCGCCTTCGGCGTCCAGCATCCGGGTGAACGGGCCTTCCGTGATCGCGTCGAGGACCAGGCACGCACCAAGCTGACCGCAGCTCTCGCGGCGGTGCCCGATGGCGTGGACGCGCAGGTTCACGTGCGCCGCTCGACGTCGGTGACGCGCGGCATCCTCGACGCCGTCGACGAGCTGGGCGCGGCGTTGCTCGTCATCGGCGCCGGCGCGGGCCCGGGCAACCGGTTCGTCGCGAACCCCGTCGCGGGTGCGCTGCTGCACGCCTCGAGCGTGCCGGTCGCGATGGCGCCGCGACGCTACCGCCGCGCGGAACGGGGCCCGCTCGACGAACTCGTCGTCGCCGTCGGAACCCGCCCAGGCGCGCAACTCGTCATCGACGAGGCCGTCGCCGGCGCGTCCAGGGTCGGGTTGCCGATGCGGCTCATCTCGCTCGTCGATCGCGACGGTCGCAGCCGCGGCGCGGCGAAGGACGAGGCTGACGCCGCCCGCACGCTTCTCGACGAGCTGCGCGCGGGGCTGGGCTCTGGTTCTCGTCCTGGTGACGCGGGTGGCGGGCTCGCGGGGGCTGATCTCGACGTGCGCGTCGACGTCGGTGAGGGCCGCACACTGAAGAAGGCCATTAGCCGCATCGATTGGGCGCCCCGCAGCGCCCTCATGGTGGGCTCGTCGCGCCTGGCGCAGAGGCGTCAGACGTTCCTCGGCACGACGGCCACCCGGTTGCTCGCGCACCTGCCGGTGCCGATGATCGTCGTCCCTCGCCCCGAGTGACGCGTGACGAGTGACTCGCCCCGCATGACGCGCGCGGCGGGGCGCCCGTCGTCGGACACCCCGCCGTCAGCGAGTCATGTGTCAGCGAGTCACTTCATGTGCGCGTCGAACCACGCGATGAGCTCCTCCGGGTGGTCGCCGAAGTAGTTGTAGGCGTGGAAGCGCTGGTTCGAGTCCTCGATCCAGAACAGTTCCTTGTCGTCGGCGCCGAGGGCGTCGAAGATCTCCTGCCCGTCCTGCTCGGCGTGGATGAGGAAGTCGCGCTTCAGCTGCGCCATGAACGTCGGCACCGTCACGGCGTGCGCGTGCGGGCGCGGCATCTCCTCGTCGAGGCGGAAACCGGTCAGCTCACGGATGCGGACGTCGAGACGCTCGGCCGGGTCCATCTTCGCGAGCTCGGCGCCTTTCTCGATGAAGGTGCGGCCGCTGATGACGTTGAGCACGCCGAGTGCCTTGATGTCGGGGAACTCTTCGGGGTAAGGGTCCATCGCGGTGATCGTCGAGTTGCCGCCCATGCAGCGACTCCAAGTCCGAGCGTCATCTCCGGCCAGCGCTGCTTGGCGTAGCGCACCGAACCGACGACGTCGCCGCACTCGACAAGGCCGAGACCCGACGTGCCGGCCGGGGTCGGCGGCGCAAGCTGCGGGCCGTCACCCATCTCACGGGTTTCGTAGTCGTAGAACCACGTCTCGCCCGGCTTGAAGCTCTGGACGACGCGGTGGCCCGTCAACGCGTGGCCCGTCGACGCGTGGTGCGCGAGTCGCAGCAGCCGACATGCCCGCACAGCGCGCAGCGACGCAAGTGCCCCCACCAACCGCCGCTCGCCTCGCACTCGACGCAGCCCATGCCGCTCGGGGCGGCGGTGACGTCGATCTGGTGGTTGTTCATGGGCTCAGGCAACGTCGCCACCGACCCGTCGCGTCCGGGTCGGTGGCGCCCGGCCCCGTGCCGCTCAGGCCCCAGGCCCGCCGAGGGCGACGATGCGCTTGGCTTCCTCGACGGCGCCGTCGAACGCGAGCTCGGGGCGGGTGCGCAGCAGGTCGGTCGCGCGAGCATGTTCGGTGACGGCCGCGTCTTGGCTCCGGATTGCCGACCTGACCGCTGGGACGGCGGCGTCGCCGAGACCGAGCAATGCGACGCTTAACGCCATCTGCGTGCCGGCGTCACCACGGCCGAACTCTTCGACCAATTCGTCAGCGAGAGAGCCATGTTGACTCTGCGGGGCCAGTGCGGCGGCCGCGCGCCAAGCGGTGCGGGCGAGATCGTCGTCGGCGTCGTGCAGGAACTCGGGCGTGATCCAGGGCCATGCGCGCTCGTCGCCGACCTTCGACAGCACGTGCAACGCCTGCGTGCGCGCCTGGATGTTCTTCGACGCCAGCTCGCGCTGAACGCGCGGCAGGACGTCGTCAGCCGGCAGGCGCGTCAGCGCCCAGGCGAGGGTCTCGCGGACGAAGAAGTCGGGCTCGACGCCGCAGCGACGCACGAGCGTCTCCAGCAGGTCGGGATGCGGATGTGTGCCCGCCGCCATCGCGGCCTGCAACCGCACCGACTGATCCTGCACGTCGAGGGCGCGGGCGATGTTCGCGGCGTACTGCTCGGGCGTCATGCTCACTGCAGCGCCCGTCGCGCCCGCACTATTCCGCGCACCATTCCAGGCGGCGCCGCCTGGACGTAGAACGCACGATGGCGGGTAACTCACAGGTCGGCGCCTAACCGCGCGCCTACCCGTGAGTTACCCGCCATCCTGTGGTGGCCGGGCGGCCGGGTGGCCCAGCGTCTCGGTGGACGCCGACCCGATCCCAGGCCGTCAGTGCGTCAGGGCTTGAGGACGACCTTCTGGCAGCCGTCCTGCTTCTTCTGGAACACGTCGTACATCGTCGCCGCTTCGTCGAGCCCGACGCGGTGCGTCGCGAGCTGCTCGACGCCGAACGGGTCGGCGTCGACGAGCACGTCGCGCAGCTCGTCGGTCCACTGCTTGACGTGGCACTGGCCCATGCGCATCGCGATGCCCTTGTCGAACATCTGCATCATCGGCATCGGGTCGAGCGCGCCGCCGTAGACACCGGAGACGGAGACGGTGCCGCTGCGGCGGACGCTGTCGATCGCGGCGTGCAGCGCGGCGAGACGGTCGATGCCGGCCTTCTTCGCGAGCGGCTCCGAGATCGCCGACGGCAGCTTGCTCACGGCCGACAGGCCCGCAGCGGCAACCGGGTTGCCGTGTGCCTCCATGCCGACGGCGTCGACGACGCCGTCCGCACCGCGCCCGCCCGTCAGGTCGCGCACCGCGTCGCCGACGGCGCTGACCTGCGAGCCGTCGAGGTCGTCGAGGTTGATCGTGCGGGCGCCGCGGGCCTTCATGCGCTCGAGGCGCTCCGGCACGCGGTCGACGACGATGACGTCCTCGATCCCCAGGTACTGCGCGCTCGCGACGGCGAGCTGACCGACGGGGCCGGCGCCCATGACGGCGAGCGTGTCGCCGGGGCGCACGTTCGCCCATTGCACGCCCTGCCACGCGGTCGGCAGGATGTCGGACAGGTAGAGGTAGCGCTCGTCCTCGCCGGCCTCGGGTACCTTGATGGGGCCGAAATCGGCGTGCGGCACGCGGACGTAGTCCGCCTGGCCGCCGGGCACCGCACCATACAGGCTCGTGAAGCCGAACAGGCTCGCGCCGGTGCCCTGGTCGACGTTCTGCGTCGTCTCGCACTGCGCGAACAAGCCTCGGTTGCACATCCAGCAGTGGCCGCAGGAGATGTTGAACGGCACGACGACGCGGTCGCCGGGCTTGAGGTTCGTGACGCCCGAACCGACCTCCTCGACGATGCCCATGAACTCGTGGCCGAGGATGTCGCCCTTCGTCAGGAACGGCGCGAGGACGGTGTAGAGGTGCATGTCCGAACCGCAGATCGCGGTCGAGGTGACGCGCACGATCGCGTCGGTGGGCTCCTGGATGCTCGGGTCGGCGACCTGCTCGACCGAGACCTTGCCCTGGCCCTGCCAGGTGAGTGCTCGCATCAGTTTCTCCTCGAGAGGATCACCGCGACGTGCGGCGATCAGCTGGTGGGGATGGGGTGGTGGGGAGCGTGGTGCCGGGAGCCGCCGCGCGTCGGTTCGGCTCCCGGGTTCGTCACAGCTCGGTCGTGGCGCTCTGGCCCTTCGGACGCTCGCCGCTGACGCGCGCCTTGACGATGCTCGCGAGCGCGGAGGCCTTGCCGCCGGGCTGGCCCCAGAACTGCGCGGACTCGCTGACGACGCGGACGAGACCGAGGTCCGGGTCGTCCTTGCCGCCGTCGTACCACGCGGCGACGTCGTCGCCCCACAGCTCGTCGACCTTGGCGCGGTCGTCGACGAACTCGACGCGTCCCGCGACGGACAGCCACGAACCGAGGTGCGCGAACGACAGGTTGACCTGCGGGTTGCTCTGCAGCGCCTGCGCCTGCTCGGTGCCGAGGCCGACGAAGAACCACACGTCGGCGTCGTCCGTCACCTCCTGCGGCGTCATCGGGTGGCTGTGCAGGGCCCCGTCGACTGCGATCGAGGTGAGCATGACGAAGCGCTCACCACGCATGATCTCGACGACCTGCTCCTGCGAGATGTCGGACTTCGGGGTTCCAGCAGACATGGTGCGTGCCTTTCGTCGGGGGTCTGGAATGCTCGGGTGGTTGGGTTCAAATCTTCGGGTGGCGCGACCCGGGGCCGCTCGCCCCTCGGGTTCGAGGTTGCTGCGCGACGCGCGATCACCGAGCGTCGTGAGGAGCTTGACGAATCGTCCGGCCTTCGGTGCGAGCTTCGATCCGGGGACAGGCGTCGTCGCACCGGGAACGGGCCCGGGCAGCGCACGCCCGACGAGGCCCATGACGCGCGTCGTCACGCCCGGCATGACGCCGTGGACGCGTGCGCCGAGCTTCGCGGCGGGCGTGAGGATGACGTACGGCTTGCCGGCGAGGACGCCGTCGACCATGCGTCGCGCGGCCTTCGTCGCGTCCATGCTGACGAACGGCAGCGACGCGGCGGGCGCAAACCACGCGTATTCGGCCTGCGCGTTGCCGTAGAACTGTGCGGCCGTGTGCGAACCGGTGCGCATCAACCCCGGGGCGATGACGGTGGCGCTCACGCCCGTGCGGGCGAGCGACGCGGCGAGGCCCTCGGTGTAGCCGACGGCCGCGAACTTCGCCGTCGAGTAGGCGAGCAGGTGCGGTGCGCTCAGCAGGCCGCCGATGGAGGTGACGACGCCGAAGCGCCCGCGCCCGCGTTCGCGCATGCCGGGGATGACGGCGTCGGAGAGGTTGATCGGCCCCCACGCCATGATGTTCATCGCGCCTTCGATGTGCTCGTGCGTCGTGTTCTCGGCCGGGCCGACCTCTATGACACCGGCGACGTGGATGGCGACGTCGATCGGGCCGTGCTCGCGCTCGACCTGGGCGACGGCTCGAGCCACCCCGTCGCGATCACTCACGTCCATGACGATCGTCGAGACGGCACTGCGCGCGTGGCCGTGGGAGACAAGCGTGTCGGCGGCCTTCGCCAGGGCGTCGGCGGAGCGAGATGCGAGGACGACGCGGTGCCCGGCGTCGGCGAGGGCGGTGGCGACGAGAAAACCCAGCCCGCGCGAGGCTCCCGCGACGAGTGCCAAGGGCTTCTCTGACGAAGCCGATGCATTCTGGTTCGGCGAACTGACCGGGTGATCCGACTGGCTGCGCGACGTCTCCATGAGTTTCACCCTAGAGTCGATCCCTAATTTTTCCAATGGGTTTCGCCTCTCACACCGAGTCGTCACCCACACGGGTGCCCGGCGGCTCATGTCCCGTCAGCGCCCTGGGCCTCGCTGCGATCCTTGTCCACATCTGCGATTTTCGTCCACATCCGTAGGGGCGTGGTGAGAGGGGGTGCGGTGGCCTTACTCTCCGACATAGGGTCGAGAGGCCATGATCGAACGACCACCAGCATGAGGAGAGCCATGAGCGACAACGAGCGCACCACGAGCCCCGACACGCGCGGCACCGGGGACGAGCTGCACCAGGGGGTGAGCGGTGGCAACGCCATGACGACGTCGCAGGGTATTCCGGTGACCGACGACCAGAACCAGCTGCGTGCGGGCGACCGCGGCCCGTCGCTGCTGCAGGACGCCGCGTTCCGCGACAAGATCATGCACTTCGACCACGAGCGCATCCCGGAGCGTGTCGTCCACGCCCGCGGCTACGGCGCGCACGGCGTGTTCGAGAGCTACGACGACCACAGCGACCTCACGGCCGCCTACCTGCTCGGCAAGAAGGGCCGTCAGACGGAGACGTTCGTTCGTTTCTCGACGGTCGCCGGCAACATGGGCTCCGCCGACCTCGCGCGCGACGTCCGTGGCTTCGCGACGAAGTTCTACACCGAGGAGGGCAACTGGGACCTCGTCGGCAACAACATCCCCGTCTTCTTCATCCAGGACGCGATCAAGTTCCCCGACCTCGTGCACTCGGTCAAGGAGGAGCAGGACCGCGGTTGGCCGCAGG
The DNA here is from genome assembly GCF_004346775.1 of Dermacoccus sp. SAI-028. Classification (NCBI taxonomy): domain Bacteria; kingdom Bacillati; phylum Actinomycetota; class Actinomycetes; order Micrococcales; family Dermacoccaceae; genus Dermacoccus; species Dermacoccus sp. SAI-028. The sequence goes on from NZ_SMFS01000001.1 coordinate 425,297, forward strand.
CGGCGAGCGCGCACGACACGTTCTGGGACTTCATCTCCCTCATGCCCGAGTCGACGCACATGGCCCTGTGGGCGATGAGCGACCGCGCGATCCCGCGCAGCTTCCGCTTCATGGAGGGCTTCGGCATCCACACCTTCCGCTTCGTGACGGCCGACGGCAAGAGCTCGTTCGTCAAGTTCCACTGGAAGCCCGTGCAGGGCATGCAGTCGGTGGTCTGGAACGAGGCCGTCAAGATCAACGGCGCCGACGCCGACTTCCACCGTCGTGACCTGTGGAACGCGATCCAGAGCGGCGACTTCCCCGAGTACGAACTCGGTGTCCAGGTGTTCGACGACGCGTTCGCCGACAGCTTCGACTTCGACGTGCTCGACTCGACGAAGATCATCCCCGAGGAGATCGTCCCGATCCGCCCGCTCGGCAAGATGACGCTCAACCGCGTCGTCGACAACGTCTTCTCCGAGACGGAGCAGGTCGCGTTCATGACGCAGAACGTCGTGCCCGGCATCGACTTCACGAACGACCCGCTGCTGCAGGGCCGCAACTTCAGCTACCTCGACACGCAGCTGTCGCGCCTCGGCTCGACCAACCACACGCAGCTGCCCGTCAACGCGCCGAAGTGCCCCGTCGCGCACTTCCAGCGTGACGGTCACATGCAGTTCGCGCACCAGAGGGGCCGCGCCAACTACGAGCCGAACGGCTTCTCGGGTGACGACCGTGGCCCGCGCGCGCTGACGACGTTCCAGCCGGACACGTACCCGACGAAGGTCGAGGGTGAGGCGCGCCGTCTGCGTGCGGAGTCGTTCGCCGACCACTACAGCCAGGCCAATCAGTTCTGGAAGAGCCAGACGGAGGTCGAGCAGAAGCACATCGTCGACGCGTTCGCGTTCGAGCTCGGCAAGTGCGAGATCCCCGAGATCCGCACGCGCATGCTCGGCAACCTGCGCAACGTCGACGAGTCGCTCGCGCAGCGCGTCGCCGACGAGCTCGCGATGGAGCTGCCGGAGGCCTCGCCCGCGAAGGTGGCGCCGCGTCACGACCTGCCCGTCTCCGACGCGCTGAGCATCGTGAAGAACGGACCCGACAGCTTCGCCGGCCGCAGGATCGGCGTCGTCGTCAGCGACGGAACCGACGCCGACCTGCTCGCCGCGGTGCGTTCGGCCGCCGAGGCCGAGGGCACGGTCGTCGAGATCGTCGCGAAGGCCGTCGGTGGCGTCACGCTGTCGAACGGTGAGAAGCTCGCCGCCGATCACGCCATCGCCGGTGCGCCGTCTGTGCTGTTCGACGCCGTCGCGCTGCTGCCGTCGGCTGACGGTGCGGCGACGCTCGGCAAGGTCGCTGAGGCTCGTGACTTCGTGACGGACGCCGTCGCGCACAACAAGTTCCTGGCCCTCGGCCCGGACGCGTCGGGTCTCATCGAAGCCGCGGGTGTGGCGTCGAAGAAGGACGACGGGTTCGTCGACGTCAGCGACGCGGCCGGCGCGAAGGGCTTCGTCGAGACGTGCCGTGCGCTGCGCTTCTGGAAGCGGGAGCTCTCCGCTTGAGCGAACCCTCTCGCGCGCTGCGCCGCCCCGATATCCCTGCTGGGGACATCGGGGCGGCGCTTGCCGCTGCCGGTGAATTCGCTTCCGCCGCAGCGGCGTTGGGCCGCGACAGCGCGGTGTATCTCGACACGCTCCGATCGCTCGGCGCCTCCGACCTGACGACGGCCCGCGTCATCGAACCGCACCTCGATGCGCTTGCGATCCTCGCCGAGGCGGGGGTTGCGCCGGGCGACGTGCTGCCCGGCGGTGGGGACGGCGCCTGGGGCGTGTTCGCGGCGCGGGCGCCGGGCCTCGCCGCGCGTCGCGAGGGTGATGGCTGGGTGCTCGACGGGGTGAAGCCGTGGTGCTCGCTCGGTGAGCAGTTGTCGCATGCGCTCGTGACGGCCGGTACGCCTGAAGGGCAGCGGTTGTTCGCCGTCGATCTCACGGACGCGCGGGTGGGTGGCGCCGAGGAGTCATGGGTGTCGCGTGGGCTCGCCGCGATCCGTTCGACGTCGCTGACGTTCGACGCGATGCCCGCGAAGCCCGTCGGGGAGCCAGGTTTCTACCTCGGTCGTGACGGTTTCGCGTGGGGTGGCATCGGTGTCGCCGCCGTCTGGGCGGGCGGCGTGGACGGCCTCGTCACAGCGGTTCGTGCGGCTGCGGGGCGGCGTGAACCCGATCAGATCGCGCTCATGCATCTGGGCCGGCTCGAGGTCATCACGTATCTGCTCGACGCGGTACTCGCCGACGCAGCCCGCGCGATCGACGGTGGAAACGCCTGCGGTGCAGCGGGTCTCGCGTTGTCGTCGCGCGTGCGAGCAGTCGTCGCCGATGCGGCGGAGCAGGCGCTGACGATCTGTGGCCACGCGCTCGGCCCCGGCCCGTTGACGAGCGACGAGACCCACGCGCGGCGCGTTGCCGACCTCGGTGTCTACGTGCGCCAGCACCATGCCGAACGCGACCTCGCCGCCATCGGCGCCGCCACGCTGGAGCGTCACTGATGCGCGGGATGCCCGCCGCGCCGGCCTCGTGGTCGTCGCGGGAGCCCGGCACGAGCGAACGCACGTGGTTGCGAGGGACGCCATGGGCGTCGCTTGGCCACCTCGACGTCGAAGCCCTCGCTGCCCGGTACAGCCGCGTCGTCGTCGTCGCGGCTCACCCCGACGACGAGACACTCGCCGTCGGCGCATTCTTGGCGATGCTCGCGGACGCGGGGTTGCCCGTAGACGTCGCCCTCGTCACCGACGGCGAGGGATCGCACTCTGCGGCAACGGGACTGACATTCGAGGTCGTCCGCGAAGTCCGTCGTCGCGAGTTCGACGACGCTCTCGGTGTGCTGCTCGGCGGTGCGCTCGGGCGGGTTGAGCGCCTTGCGCTACCTGACGGCCGCGTCGCTGACCACCGTGCCGAGCTGGCCGCTGCGCTGGAGCGCGTCGTGCGGGTAACTGCGGCGGAGGCATCCACGGTGTCGGACCAGTCGCCCTCGAGAGCGGTCGGCTGCGATGACGCAGCCACCGATGTGACCTCGACGGTGACGCCGTCGATGACGCCGGTGCGTGGGTCGGGAACTGAGCGGGTGCTCGTCGTCGCCCCGGCGGAGGCCGATGCGCACATCGACCACGACACGTGCGGAGCCGTGGCGCGTGACGTCGCGGCGCAGCTCGGGGCGGCGTGCGTCAGCTATCCGTTGTGGTGGTGGCACTGGGGCGACCCATCGTCGGTCGCCGAAACAGTCTGGGAGAGCAGCGTTCTCGCTGTCCCCGACGTCGCCTCGCTCCAGCGCAAACGCGCGGCCATCGCGGCGTACTCGTCACAGATCGGGACGTTCGCGCGCCCGACAGCCGAGCCTGCGATGCTCGACGCCGGCGTCCTCGCCCACTTCGAACGTCTCGTCGAGACACTCTTCGACCCGGACGGCGCGCTGCCCCGCGTCGCCTCGTTCGATGACGGACGCACGCCGGCGGCATCCTTCGACGCGATGTTCGAGGGCAGCGACGACCCGTGGGGTGTCGAGACGCGCTGGTACGAGCGGCGTCGCCGTGCCCTCATCGAGGCGATGCTGCCTGACGAGCATCTCGGGCGCGTGCTCGATCTCGGATGCTCCACGGGCGCCCTGACGCGGGTGCTCGCCGAGCGCGCCGACGGCGTGGTCGCGGTCGACGGGAGCGCCCAGGCGCTGGCGCGCGCTCGTCGACGTGACGTCGACGGCGTCGACTGGCGCCACGCCGAACTGCCTTCTGTGCTCGATGAACTCGCCGACGAAGGGCAGCGGTTCGACACCGTCGTGCTCAGCGAGATCGGCTACTTCCTCGACGGCGCGACGCTGCTGGCGACCCTTGCCGGCATCGACGCGCTGCTGCGCGATGACGGTGTCGTCGTCGTGGCGAACTGGCTGCACCCGACGCGTGACATCCCCCTCGACGGGCGTCTCGTCGATGAGCAGGTGCGCCTCGTGTGGCCGACGCTCGCGCGTTACGAAGACGACGACGTCGCCATCGTGGTCGCTCGCCCGAGCAACGGCGATGCCCCAACCGCCGCAACGGCCCCCGTGTCGCGCGACACCCGCGCCGTCCTGCGAATCCCGTCCACGGCGAATCCTGTCCACATCGGCGATTTTCGTCCACATTCGTCGGCTGACGGCGAGCGCGGCGTTGGCGCCGTCAGCGGCGAAAGTGCCAGAGATGACGTCGAAGGAGAGGCCTCATGACAGTGCCTGCCGTCGAGGCGACGCCTCGCAACCTGCACTACGGCGAGTTCTACGGTCTCACCGACCCCGTGCCGACGGCCGATCCTGCCGGCCGCCCGGTGCTCGTCGTCCACGGCAACTGCCAGGCGGAGTCGCTGCGCGTACTTCTCGACGGTCGGTACGGCGATCGCATCCGCACGATCCGCCTCATCCCGGCGCACGAACTGCTTGCCGATGATGTGCCGCACCTGCATCGCATCCTCGCGCAGGCCCACTACCTCGTGACGCAACCCGTCGCCCCCGGGTATCGCGGCCTGCCCGTCGGCACGGACGAACTGCTCACGGCGGCGCCGCACGTCAGGTCGACGATCGTGCCCGTCATGCGGTGGGCGGGGCTGCACCCGGCGCAGGTCATCGTCCGCACGCCCGCGGGCGAGCCGCCGATCGTGCCGTATCACGATCTGCGCGTCATCGCGGCGTGCCGCCGAGCGGGTGACCACGCGACTCGCATGACGAGCGACGACCTGCCGCAGCTCGACGAGCGCGCCGTCGCTGCCCTGCGCGACGCATCCCTCGCCGAGCTGACGCGGCGCATCGAGGCGCACGGCGCCGTCGACATTCGTGATGCCCTCGCGCGCCCTGGACGGCGCAGCGTCCACGTCATCAACCACCCGACGAACGACGTCCTCGTCGAGGTCGCCGACCGCATCGCGGCCGCCCTCGACCTCGGCGCACCCCGCGAGTACGACCCTGGCCGGTCGCTGCTCGGCGCCCTCGTCGCGCCGATGGACGAGCGCGCCGCCGCGCTCGCGCAGGTGCCGATGAGCGATGACGACGTCGCCCGCGTGTGGCAGGTGCGCGGTCAGGCGGTGGGCGAGGACGAGATCGTCGCCGCCCACGCCGCGTGGTACGCCGAGCACCCGCAGGCACTCGCGGACGCGGTGCGTCGACATGCGACGTTGCTCGAGATCGTGGACGGTGACGTGTGAGCGCCGCACCGAGCGGCGATGCGTTCGAACATCCGACGGACGTCAAGATGACGAGAAGCCCCGTCGCACATGACAATACGAGGATGACGACGACGCGCCCGGCGAGCACTGCCGCTGAGGAACCCCGCAGCGCGCACGTTGCATCGGGTGATGCGGCTGCAACCGTCGACCACCTCCTGCTCGGCCCGCCCGAGCACGGGGTGACGCGCCACGGGGCGGCTCTCGCCGGTGCGCGCCGCACGTCGATGCTCGACGTGGGGACCGGCGCGCGTGACCTCGCGGCGTACCTCGCGGACGATGCGGGGCCCGTGCATGTTCACCTCACCGACGCGCTGCTCGGCGCCGACCACCGGGCGATCGAAGCCGGGGTGCGCGCGATCGAGGGCGCCGCGCGGCCCGTGCACGTCACGCTTCACGACATTCCGCAGCCCGCCGAGGGGCAGGCGCGCTACGAACGTCGCGCTGCGCTGTATGCGCGCATCGTCGCGGCCGCCGCGTCTGTTCAGGTGTGCAGCGAGGCCGAGCGCGCGATGCTGGGTGACGTCGTCGCGGCGCCTGCCGGTGACGCTGACAGCGCCGCTCGGGGTTTCGGCGACGCCGATGTCGCTGGTGTCGGTGTCGTCACGTTGCCGGTCGATGCGCGAGCGAGTGCAACCGAGGCGGGTGACGCGGTGCTCGCCCTGGGCGATGACGCGCCCGTCGGCGTCCTCGGGTTCGTCCATCCGGGCAAGGATCCGCAGTTGGCGCTCGATGTTGCCGCGGCGCTGGGTCGCGACCTCGTCATGCTCGGCGCGGTGGTCGAGGGGCACGAGGACTTCGTCGATGACTTGCGCCGCACCGCGAACGCGCGCGGAATCGAACTGCGCGTTCTCGGGCACCTGAGCGAGGACGAGATGGACGCCGCGATCGCGACGATCGCCGTGCCGCTCGCGGCCTACCGTCACATCTCCGCGTCGGGTTCGATCGGCCGATGGATCGCCGCCGGTCGCCGGCCGATCACGCTGGCCACGCCGTGGGTCGCCGAACTGTCGACGGCGGCACCCGGTTCGGTGACGGTCGTCGAACCTCGTACAGATGCAAGCGATTCGGGTGATCGGGATGGGGTGGTCGACGCTTTCGTCGATGCCGCCCGGTCGGCGCTGAGCGACCCGATGATGACCGTGACGAACCCGTCGCATCCCGGCTTGCTCACGACGCCGGACGCCGCGCGTCGCCAGAGCGAACTGCTCGCCGCGCACCTGACGTCCCTGGGTGGTGTCGGGTGAGCGCGAACGCTCGCGCAGGCGAGCAGGGGGCTGACCTGAGCGTGGGTGACGGACGCGACGTCGACGTCGTCGTCACGCATTTCGAAGACCCGCAGCGTCTGCGATGGGTGCTGGATTCCCTGGCGGCGCAGGATGATTCGTCGCTGCGCCTCCACGTCGTCGTCGCGGATGACGGTTCGGCCACCCCGCCGAGCGTCCCCGACGGCGTCACGCTCCTGCGACAGGCGAACGAGGGCTTCCGCGCCGCGGCAGTGCGCAATCTCGGCGCGCGCGCCGGGTCGTCACCGGTCGTCCTCTTCCTCGACGGCGACACCGTGCCGACGCCCGGCTACTGTGCCGCGATGGTCGACGCCTTGCGAGAGGCGTCGCGCGAGGCGCCGGGCGCCGGCGCCCTCGTCGTCGGAGCCCGTCGGCATGCCGATCTCAGTGCCGTCGCCGCGCGGGGTGACGACGTCGTGTCCTGGTGTGCGGCAACCGATCCCGAGGCGCCGGCCGACGGTGACGTCCTCGCCGCACCCCAGTGGCTGCGCGACGGCTATACGCGCACGAACGACCTGCGTGACGCCGGCGACGGCGACTGGCGACTCGTCATCAGCGCCGTCATGGGCATGACGCGCGACGCGTTCGAACGACTCGACGGGTTCGACGAGAGCCTCGTCGGGTACGGCGGCGAAGACTGGGATCTCGCCTATCGCGCCTGGAACACCGGCGTCGCCCTGCGTCATGCGCCGGCCGCGGTGGCCTGGCACGACGGCCCCGACGCGGGGGAGCGAGCCGATCTCGCGCAGCTCAAGGAGGGCGAGCAGCTCGCGCTCGCTGCCCGCATTCCACAGCCAGACGTGCGGGGGCGCCACGGTATCTGGCGCGCCCCGCGCGTCGTCGTGTTCTGGCGGCCGGCGCGAACGGTGGCACCGAGCGGCGAGTACGCCGCCCTCGAGTCGTGGCTCGCGCTCGCGGACGTCGGGATCTGGTGCGGTGAACACCGTCCCGACGTGCTCGCCGATGACTCTCGCGTGTGCGCCGGCGAACCGTCCGACGACGTTCTGCAGCGCGCTGAGTTCATCGTCGACGTCATGCAGCCGTGCGTTCTGCGCGATGCCGAGGGTCTGCTCGCAGCGTGCGACGGCGCGCCATGGGTGGGCGGCGGCGTGACGGCGGCGCGCACCCGTCATCGGACGAATGTGGACGAAAATCGCAGAAATGACAGGGTCGCTGGGCCGGTCGAATCGTCCGCGGATGCGTCACCGATCGTCGACACCGTGCCCGCAGACGGGCCCCTCGACCTCGAGGCCTGGGGCCGACGGAGGTGGTCATGAGCGAGCGCACCTATCCGTGCGTGACACGTGCGCTCACTCGCAGCCGTGACGGTTCGCCTCGCCCTGCTCTCGCCGGCGCCACCGTCATCGTGCCTGCGCGTGACGAAGAGCAGGCGCTTGCGCACTGCCTCACGGCGCTCGAACGAGCGCTCGTCGAGGTTGCTCATCTCGCGCCGGCGATGACGTTACGTGCGTGCATCGTCCTCGACACGTGCACCGACGACAGCGAGGCCATCGTGCGTGCCTTCGCGGGCGCCGCGGCGCACCGCGGGCAGTTCAGCGTGGAGCCGCTCGTCGTCACGGCGGGGAGCGTCGGGCGAGCGCGTGCCGCGGGAGTGCGCTGCGCGCTCGAATGGGCGGAACGTGACGGCATCGATGCCGACGCGCTGTGGCTCGCGTCGACCGACGCCGACACGCACGTCCCGCCGCACTGGCTGAGCGCCCACATCGCGACGGCCAACGCCGGCGCCGACGCGTACGTCGGCACCGTCGAACCGGACGCGGCTCTCACCGGCGCGCGGCGCGCAGAGTGGATGGAACGACACCATCTGCGGGAGGGGCATCCTCACGTGCACGGCGCGAATCTCGGTGTGCGCGCCTCTGCGTACCTGCGGGTCGGCGGGTTCGCGCCGCTGTCGCTGCACGAGGACGTAGACCTCGTCGAGCGGCTGCGCGCCGAGGACGAGCGCCTCGTGCGGGCGGCCGATGACGCGCGCGTCGTCACGTCGAGCCGTCTCGACGGGCGAGCTGTCGGCGGGTTCGCGACGTATCTGGCCAACCTGCGAGGAGGAGTCGCATGACGTCGCTGCGCATCGCCGTGCTCGCCACGAACCGCAACCCGTTGAGCGAGCCGTTCGCCGGCGGCCAGGAATCGCTGACGGCGGCGCTCGTCGCCGGGTTCCGTCGGCGCGGCCACCACGTCGTGCTGTTCGCGGCCGAGGGGACGCCGGCCGACGTGGCCGACGAGGTCGTGACGTACCCGGCGCTGCCGCGGTTCTCGGCGGTTGCCGCGCTCGACCCGCAGCTGCCGGAGAAGCCGTTTCTCGACGACCATCACGCGTTCACGTTCGCGGCCGCCGAACTGGCGCGCCGGGATCGTGCCGGTGAGCTCGACGTCGTCGCCAACCACAGCCTGCACCACCTGCCGATGTCGCTGTCGCGCGCCTACGACGCGCCGGTCGTCACGACGTTGCACACGCCGCCGTTTCCGTGGATGGAGCTCGGCGCTGCCCTCGCCTCGCCGGCGTCGCGGTTCGTCGCGGTGTCGAAAGCCCTCGCGGCGCAGTGGTCGACGGTGACGCGGCAGGTCGTGGCGAACGGTGTCGACGAGTCGCGTTTCGTCCTCGGGCCGGGTGCTGCCGACGGCCGTCTCGCCTGGGTCGGTCGGATCACGCCGGAGAAGGCGCCGCATCTCGCGATCGATGCGGCGCGGATGGCCGGGCGACGGCTGGCTCTTGTCGGGCCGGTCAGCGATGCCGCGTACTTCGAGGCGGAGATCGCGCCGCGGCTCGGGGGTGACGTCGAGCATCTCGGCGCATTGCGGCCGCAGGAGGTGGCGAAGGTCGTCGGGCGGAGCGACGCGTTGTTCGTCACACCGGCATGGGATGAGCCGTTCGGCCTCGTCGCCGTCGAGGGCGCGATGTGCGGGACGCCTGTCATCGCCCTCGCACGAGGTGGTCTCGTCGAGGTGGTGCGACCGGACATGGGTGTCCTCGTCGACGTGTCGACGAATCCGGTCGTGGATTCGTCTGAGCTCCCGGCAGGAGCCGTGATGGCGGCGCCCGACGACGTGCTGGTCGCCCGACTGGCCTCTGCCGTCACCGAAGTCGACGCTCTCGAGCGCGCGGCGGTGCGCGAGTGCGCCGTCCGCCATTTCTCTCTCGATGCCTGCATCGACGGGCATCTCGCGGTGCTGACGGAGGCGGCTGACGCGGCGCGCCGTTCGCAGCCTGGATCGGGCGCGCGATCCGTCGAAGGTCACACACCGCTGGATCCGCTCCCGAGCGACGCCGACGCGCGGCGGCTCGTCATCCGTGAGGACATGAAGCCTCCAGCCGGGGTTCGTCCGGGCGTGAGCGCGCCGAACGGCACGGGCAGCGACGTTGCGGACCGTCCGTTGCTCCCGGGGGGCCTTTCGGGCGACAGCGTCTCAGGCGGCGCCCAACCGGACGCGACAGGGGCGATGTCGTGATGCGCATCGGTTACTACGTGCACCATCACGGGCGGGGGCACGCGACGCGGGCGGGCGTCATCGGCGCCGAACTGACGCGGCGCGGGCACGTCATCACCTATCTCGGCAGCGGCGCACTACCCGACGGGGATCAGGTCGCGCTCGCGTCGGATGCCGATGAAGCGGATGCACCGTTCGTCGACCCCGATGCGGGTGGGCGTCTGCACTGGGCTCCGCTCGGCGGTGGCTACGCCGAGCGTTCGGCGCAGATCGCGGCGTGGGTGACCCAGGGGCGCCCGGACGTCGTCGTCGTCGACGTCTCTGTCGAGGTGACCGCTCTCGTGCGGCTGCTCGGCGTCCCCGTCGTCGTCGTGGCTCAGCCCGGGCGACGCGACGACGCACCGCATGCGCTGGCGTTCGACCTGGCGGCGGCTGTGCTGGCGCCCTGGCCGGCGCGGCTCGACGTCGCGCCGCACCTCGAACGCCATCGCGACAAGACGGTCGAAGTCGGTGGCCTGTCGCGCTTCGCGGGTCATGCTGCGGGGCCGAACACTGCGGGCGGTGGTTCGTCGGCATGTCCCTCCCCGAACTCCTCGGAAAGTGTTGCGTCAGGCCCGCGGGCGGCCGGTTCCCGCGATGCCGGCGGCTGCGGCGTCGCGGCGGACGTCTCGCAGAGCACTGCACCGGGCGCCGGATCCGGCGGTGCAGCAATAGACGCTGTGGGAGGCCCTTCGCTGGGCGCACGGCGAGGGGCCTCGTCAGATGCCTTGGCGGGCAGCGATTCTGACGGTGCCGCGGTGAACGTTCCGGAGGGCCTTTCGGTGGGCACGCCGAGAGGGGCCTTCTCGGACGCGACATCGCGGGGCGCCCAAGAGATACCAAGGTTGCGTGGTGTGCTCCTCGTCGGCGGCGAGGGCTGGGACGACGCTGAGCTTCCGGGCGCCGTCGAACGCGCTGTGCCGCAGGTCCATTGGCGGACGCCCGACGCCGACCACCCCGTCGAGGTTCTGCTCGCGACGGCTGACGTCGTCGTCACCCACGCGGGGCAGAATGCTCTTGCGGACGTCGCTGCCTTCGGTGTTCCTGCCGTCGTCGTGCCGCAGGAGCGTCCGTTCGACGAGCAGGCCGACATGGCTCGTGCTCTTGACGACGCCGGCATCGCGCGCAGGCTGACTCTGGGTGCGACCGCTGACGAGGTCGCTGCCGGCATCCGTGAACTCCTCGCCGGGGACGACGAGCGATTGACAGGACGTGCGTGGGCGCGCTGGTGCGTCGACGGCGCTGTTGACCGCGCGGCTGACGTCATCGAGGCCGCTGCGCGCGGGGGCGTCGCTGACCTAGCCGCTGGAACTGAGGCCGACGATCTGGGAGGTGCTGTGCGTGGGAGCAGGCACGGCATCGACGATGTTGCGCGCGCAGGTGTCGCAGAGCGAGGCGTCCGCGAAGCCGGGGGCGCGGCGCGTGGAGTCGTCGAGGGCGGCTCCGGCTGGCCAGCCGCTACCGGCGCCGAGGTGCCCGCACTCGGAGATGGGACGCTGCAGTGATGACCGACATGGGGTCGGGCCGGACGCTGCCCGTCGCCGTCGTCACTCCGGTGCGGGGGCGTCTGGAGCACCTCGTCAATCAGCGACGGTTCCTCGACGAGGTGGCGCCCGACGTGCGACACGTCATCGTCGCCGTCGACATGCCTGATCTGGGTGACGACCTGCGCGCGGCGGGCGTCATGGGTGAGAGCGTCAGCATCGTGCCCCTCGACGATCACCCGCTGGGCATGCCGACCGCGCGGGCCCGCAACGTCGGCGCGACGGCGGCACTCGATGATGGCGCGGAACTCATCGTCTTCCTCGATGTCGACTGCGTCCCCCTGCCCGGTTTCGTCGATGCGTCGCGTGACGCGCAGCGTCAGCTCGATGCTCGCGGCGAGCGTGCCGTGCTCAACGGCATCGTCACGTATCTGGGGGAGGACGATCGTCTCGACGGTGAATTCCCGGCGGCTGCAAGACGTTTCGTCGCTCCGCATGCTGCGCGCCCCGCGCCGTCGTCGGGTGCGGTCGAGGTCGACGACGACCATCGTCTCCTGTGGTCGCTCGCGTTTGCGCTCGATGCCGACGCCTGGCGCGCGTGCGGCGGTTTCGACGAGCGGTACGTCGGGTACGGCGCGGAGGACACCGACTTCGGCATGCGGGCCCGTGACGCGGGCCTGCGGATGGCGTGGGTCGGCGGCGCGCACGCGTTGCATCAGTGGCATCCGAGCGCGAACCCGCCGCGCCATCACGTCGTCGACATCGTGCGCAACGCGAACCTCTACCGCGAGCGGTGGGGCACCTGGCCGATGGAGGGCTGGTTGCAGGCGTTCGCCGACGAAGGCCTCGTCGAGTGGACCCCTACGTCGTTGTCCCTGGCGTCGCCGCATTGAGCCTTGCGGTGTGCCCGAATGTGGACAGGATTCGCAGGCCTGTCCGAGAATCGCGAATGTGGACGAAAATCGCAGTTGTACACGGCGCGCCGGGGCCATCCTGCGATCTACGTCCCCATCTGCGAATCCCGTCCACATTCGTACCGCGGGGTGACGCATCGCCACCGAGACGAAGAGCGCGGACGGGCCGACTACGCGCCGTCGCCGCCGCCGCTCCGCGGGGAGGCCTCAGCCTGGGCGCTTTCATCGACGCGGATGCGGCTGTACATGAACATGTCCTTGCGCGAATCGCCCACCTGCTGCCAGGAACGCAGCAGTCCTTCGCGTTCGAAACCACAGGCCTCGGCGCAACGCCATGACGCCTCATTCCACGGCTCGACGTAGAGCTCGAGGCGGGCCACGTCTTCGAGCGTCTCGGCCCAACCGCTCAGGATGGCGAGTGCGCGCTTCGCGTAGCCGCGTCCCCGGAACGCCGGCGCCAGCCAGTACCCCGTCGAGGCACGCCCCTGGTGGATGGAGCTGAGCCACAGGCCGATGTTGCCGATGCACTGATCGTGCTGGTCGGTGATGGCGAAGGAGTACCCGGCGCCGGTCCGTAGTCGCTCGTGCTGACGCGCTATGTAACTCAGCGCGTCGTCATGGGAACCGCTCGCGGGGACGGTCGTGATGAGGGGAATCAGCGGGTCGCGGGCAACGCTGCGAACCAGATCCACGTCATCGTTCACGAAAGCGCGAAGGGTGACACGTCCGTCCCCCAGGTTCGGCAGTTCGGCGGGGAGCATGGTCTCACTCTCTCCCCATCGGCGATCAGCGGCAACCGGGTGACATGCCGAAGGCTCAGGATGCGCGGTCAGGGGGTGAGTCTCGCGATACGGTCGAGAAGTTGCCTCGCGGTCTCCGTCCGTGCTGCACATCGCCTGAGCGTTATCGGGCTCTTCACGAATGAGGGTGTAGCGCGGGTCTGAACCCTCCGGCTTCGAGCAGCGACCGAGCGATGTAGTGGGTGAGGTTGCGGAAGCCGAGGGCGGAGCCGCGGAGGTGTTCGAGTCGCCCGTTGATGGCCTCGGTCGGGCCGTTGCTGGTGCCGGGGCGGTCGAAGAACGCGAGGATGTCGCCCGCCCGCTGCTTCATGGTCCGGCCGAGCTTGCGGACCTCGACGAGCACCGCGGGAACGCCGCTGCTGATCGCAGCGATCACCTCCTGCATCATCGCCTTCGCTTTCTTCTTGTCGGGCTCCCGGTAGGCCGCGACGATGCGCTGGTAGATGCCCCAGGTCGCCTCGACCTCGACGTGCTCCTCGCTCGCGAACACTGCGTCCAGGCGTGCCCGCTGCCGGTCGGTGAGCAGGCTAGCCCCGGTATGCAGGGTGCGGCGGGCTTTGTAGAGCGGGTCGCCCTTGAGCCCGCGGTGACCGGTGGTGTCTTGCTGGACCCGACGCCGGCAGACATCCAGCGCGTCGCCGGCGAGGCGGACCACGTGGAACGGGTCCATGACGGGGACGGCGTCGGGGAGTTCCTCGGCGGCAGCGGTCTTGAACCCGGCGAAGCCGTCCATCGCGACCACCTCGATCCGCTTCGCCCAGTCCGCAGGGCGGGCGGCGAGCCACTGCTTGAACACCGCCTTGGAGCGGCCCTCGACCATGTCCAGCAGCCTCGCCGGCCCGGTCTTGTTCCTCGCGGGCGTGAGGTCGATGATCACGGTGACGTACTTGTCGCCCAGCCTCGTGTGTCGCCAGACGTGCTCGTCGACACCGATCGTGGTGACCCCGTCGAACCGGGCGGGGTCGTCGATCAGGCGCCGCTTGCCTTCCGCGAGGACGGCGGTGTTCGCGGCACTCCAGGACACCCCGAGACCTGCGGCGACGCGGGTGACGGTGAGGTGGTCGATGACGATGCCCCGCAGCGCCCACTCCAGGCCGCCGCGGGAGATCTTCGCACGCGGCGCCGCTGCCCGCGTCATGTCCTGCCGCCACGTGCGCCGGCAGTGTCCGCACCGGTACCGGCGCACCCGCACCAGCAGGATCGTCGGCCGGTGCCCGAACGGCTCGTGCGCCAGTCGACGCGTGACCGTGTCCCGCGGCACGCCCTCGACACCGCACTTCCGACACCACGGGTCGTCCCCGACGACGCGGCATTCGATCGTGGCCCGATCCGGCTCGATCAGCTGGCCGACGGCGACGAGGCCGAGCTCGTCGAGGCGGCAGAACGTGGTCAGGTCAGGGGTCGCGAAAGTAGGGTGGAGCACGTCGAGGTCTTTCGGGATGGCGAGCGTGAAGAACTTCCATCATCCGGGAGACCTCGACCCCTACCCGGCCACCGACGCGCTCAACCGATTACACCCTCGTTCGTGAAGAGCCCGTTATCGCCCCGATGATCGGAACCTCGAATGTTCTCGCTCGAATCGCCACTGCAGACCGACGCATGGGCCAAGGTCCAACGCAAGCTCGGCAAGCCGACGTCGACACTGCAGGGAGACGGGTGGTCGGCACTGTGCGTCGAGGAGAAGCGCGCGGTCGGCTCCTACCTGTACGTGCCGTACGGGCCGATCTGCCGTGACGCGGGCGCACTCGACGACGCCTTGCGCGCCATCCACGCCCATGCTCGTCGACGGCGAGCCTGGTGGGTTCGCGTCGAGCCGCGCAGCAGCGAACGCGAGGCCCTCTGGTCGGACCTGCCGCTGTGGCGGGACGTGCTCGAGGCCGACAGATTTCACCCGGCGCTGCACGATCACCAACCGAAGCACACTCGCCTCATCGACCTGACTGCGGGCCCGGACGCCATCCTTGCCGCGGCGACGGGCAGCATCCGCACGATTCACCGCAACCACGCGAAGAAGGGCCTGGAGGTGCGGACGAGCCGCAACCCGGACGACGTCACCATCCTCGCCGCGTTCCTGTCGCAGGCTGCTGGGCACAAGCACATCGTCGTCCGCTCGACCAGCTACCTGCATGCGGTGGCTTCCGCGATGATGCCGGTGGACGCGGCGACCCTCTACTCGACGTGGAAGGACGGCGCCCCGCTGTGCGCCACCCTCGTCTACGACAGCCCCACCCAGCGGCTCTTCGCCCACGCCGCGATGCCCGTGGAGCATCGAAAACTGCGTCCGAACCAGCCCCTCATCACGCGCGCGCTGCTCGACGCCCACGACGCAGGCATTCGGACCGCTGACCTGTTCGGCCTCGCACCACCGGACGAGCCGAACCATCCCTGGGCGGGATTCAGCGCCTTCAAGCGTTCCTTCGGTGGCGAGGACGTCACCCACCTCGGCACCTGGGAACGCGACATCGTGCCCGGAGCGCGACGTGCCCTCGAAGCCCGCGAGCATCTCGCGGAACGTCGTCAGACGCAGCGGGCTCGAGGCCCGGAGGCCACCGCGGACTCGTCGGCGCCCGTGGCGAGCACCGTGGCGACGACGGCGTCAGCGGAGAACAGCTCGGTGCCGCACTGACGATTGGCCGACGGGTCAACGGCGCGACTGGGGCGTCGTAGGGTCCGCGGGGGGCGACGGGGCAGCGGTGGTGACCACGACATCGCCGATGTGACGAGGATTCGCAGACCGGGACGCGGCTCGCAGAGGTGGACGAAGATCGCGAATTTCGTGCACATTCAGGCACACGACGTATGTCGCTCACAGACGCGCCAGGGGCGACGTCGCGTCAACGAGTGGGAATGCTGGCGCGGTAGATCTCGGAGTGAACGCGTGCTCCGGCATCGCGTTCGTCGCGGCGTGCGGCGACGTCGGCCGGGGCAGCGCGCCCTTGGTCGACGGCGACCAGGATCGTGTCGGCAAGCCTGCGAGCGTCGACGGTGGCGTCCTCACTCGCGGCCGCACCGTCCTCGGCCTCATCGCCCCGGCCCGCGAGATCGTAGAGGACGGGCGCGTGCTGTTCGCCGTAGAACCCGATGTTCGGTGCCACGACGCGCACGCCGAGGTCGTGACACATCTCGATCCACCCCGAGTGGGTGCCCCAGACGTTCGCCATGACGCTGACGTCGAGGCCGCCGACGAACGCGAACAGCGTCGCGTCATCCATCGGCTCGTGCAGGACGAGCGTGATGGCGCCGCGCGCCGCCAGCGCCTCGGCGCGCTCGACGACGCAGGCGTCGTGACCGCGATCGGTTGGGTCCGCCACGTCGCGGTGCATCGTCACGACGATCTCGACGTCAGGCCGCTCATCGGCGACGAGGGCGAGCGCGTCGAGCGCTCCCGCTGCGTCTACGTTCGTGCGAAGACTCTTGAGGTGCAAGCCGATTCGCCGACGATCATTTCGCGCGGGCGCCGCTGTGCTGTCGTCGCTCGACCGCGCGTCGGCGCGGTTCGTCCGAGAGGAAGTGTCATCGAGCAGGAGCGCGGCCATGACGTCCAGCGGCACGATGTGCGGGTGGCGCACGACGACGGCGTCGCGACCCCAGCGAGCCTGGATCGCATCAGCCGCGCCCTGCGTCAGCGTGATGACGGCGTCAGCCGCCGGCACGAGCGCGTCGAGTCGGCTGAGCTGCGCCGCCGGGTCCTTGATGTGCGGGTTGCGCAGGTCGTGCACCGTGACGACGACGCCCTTGCCCAGCTCGTGCGCCACGTCGACGACCTCGCGCAGGTGCTCAGGGCTGAACGACTCGAACCCGAAGTGGACGTGCAGCACGTCGAACTCGCCGGCATGCTCGCGTAGCCAGGCCGGATCGAGGATGCGCGGCGGCCACCAGCGCGTCGAGCCGTCGTCAGCGATGACGGGCGGGTCGGGCAGGCGGATCACCTCGTCGCACCCGTCGCCTGGTGTCTCGCCGGTCGGGGAGAGGTGCGCGACGTAGGGGTGATCGGCCGGAACCGACGCGACACGAATCATGGCTTCTCCTGGAGGCGATCTCATCGGCTACGACACTGAGCACGACACAGTGAACGCGACCGAGGGCGGGCGCCGTCACCCTACCCGCAGGCTCGCCCGTTGACGGATCATCGTTGCCCGGATTCGCGTCATGTTCGACGCCAATCCGGGCAACGATCGTCCCTCGGCCTGACAAGTGCATCGCGCATCTGCAGTCAGACGGTGCCGCCGACATGAGCCAGGCCCGGGGGAGGCGGCGCGAGGCAGCCCCGTCTTCATCGGCGCGGGCATGTCAGACGTGCTCCGGTGGACACGCGGCGGCGTGGGCCGTCACAGTGGGCGGGTGAGTGAACCCGAGCGCACCCCGGACGGTCGCTACATCGTCGTGAACGGTCGACGCTGGCGCGCGTCCGACCCCGGCATCCCGCCGAAGCTGCGGCAAGAACTCGTCGACGAACTGATGGCCGCCCGTCGCCTCGTGCGCACGGACGCCGAGCACGCCCGACCGCGCGTGCAGGAGGCCAAGATCGCTCTCGGCGAGCGGGGCTACGAATGGTGGACTACTCCGTCCGACGACGAACGCGATGTCCGCATCGAAGCGACGATCCGTGCGCTGCTGCGTCATCGCGCCGGCAAGAGCATCTGCCCCAGCGACGTCGCGCGCGTGGTCGGCAGCGGCGCGCACACTGACATCCATGGCGGCGGTATTTCGAAGGCGAGTGGCCACGAGACGGCGACCCAAGTCGGAGGCGAGTCGACCACCACCGGGGGCAGCGATGCGACGAACGGCGATGACGGGTGGCGCGACCTCATGCCCGCCGTCCGCGCCGTGGCGCATCGAATGCGAGCGGCCGGCGAGGTGCTCGTCACCCAGAAGGGCAAGGCCGTCGACGAGACAGCTCGCGGGCCCGTCAGGATCATCTTTGCCGGCGGTGGCGCTGACGATGACATTCGTGGTGACGCTGGGGAGCGCCCCACGTCGTGATGTTCCCCGACATCGCGTCGCTGCCGACGCGATGTCGGGCGAAAATCGCTGACGCTCAGTCTGACGACGGGCGTATCACTCGAGATCCGCCGCGACCGTCCCCCGACGCCGCCCTGAGTGCCAGCCTGGCACCACAGGTTGACATCCACCGTAGATCGCAGCGGGGGGACACTCACGTCAAGGGCGTCGGGCGGCCGATCTCACTACACGACGTGCGGCAGGACGAACAGCATGAGCATCGACCACGTCAGGTGCGTGACGATCGGCCCCGCGAGCGAGCCCGACTGCTGACGCAGCACGGCGACGACGAAGCCGAGCATCGCCGCGGCGAGTGCGAGCAGCGGAATGCCGGTGAGGGCCGTGACGGCGGTGTAGGCGACGGTCGTCCACAGCACGCGCTTCCTCGGCGACAGCACGCGCCAGAGCCCGTCTCGGTAGAACACCTCCTCGGCGATGCCGTTGACGGCCGTCGTCAGTGCGACGATCGGCAGGCTGCCCTTGCGGGCATGGTCGAGCAGGTGCGAGACGGGGTCGCGCAGCGCCGGGATGAAGCGCACGAGAAACGCGCCGACGACGAACAACAGCGCCAACGCGATGCCGATGCCGAACGCCTCGAGCAGTTCGCGTCCGTCAGCGCGCCAGCGCAGCCTGGTCGCGCCGACCCGGCCGGCCGCGAAGATCCCCGCTCCGTAGATGACGGCGACGAGGAACGTCGCCGGGTAGAACAGGGCCTGCCCCGGCTCGAGATTGAGCGACCACGACAGTGCGACGGCGGCCGCGACGCCCGTCGCGCCGATGATGACCCGCGTCGCCCCGAGACGATGCTCGGGCACGGGATCGGCCCCGGCGTCACGTAGTTCGACGTCGCGTGCCCCTGCGAGCGCGGCGCCGAAGACGTGGCGAGGTGAGCGGTGCGATGTCGCCATCAGCGTCCCGGGTTGCGACGGGCGATGACCGCGCTGAGGACGGTGGCGAACCCCGTCCACGCCGCGTACGGCGCGAGCACGACGCCCTTCTCCGGCGAGGCCTTGTGCGCGCGGCGCACGAGGTCGGCCGAGCTGGCGGCGAGCACCGCAGCCTCCAGCACCGCCGGACGCAGCTTCTTCGCGGCGAAGAACGTGCCGTTCCAGCCGACGTTGAGGGCCAGGTTCGCGGCGAGCGCCGCGATGTACGCCCGCTGTTCCTTGGTGCGGCCCGTCTCGGCGAGGTCGGCGATCGTCAGGCTCGAGATGAGCGCGAGGTCGGTGTAGAGCGCGCTCCACACGATCGGGAACGCGGCGGGCGGCGGCTGGATCGCAGGCTTGCGCAGCGTGCGGTACCACGCCGACTTCGGGTCGGTCAGCAGCGAGCCGGCGACGGCGGTCGCGGCGACGGCGGCGGACGTCAGCCCGAGCGTGCGTACCCAGCGCGAGGTGTCGAGGTCCTTCACGGCCGCGCGCACGGCATCCTCGAACGTCGTGTGACCGCCCGGAGGTGCGCCGACGAGGTCGTCGAGGTCGCGTTCGTGGACGACGGTGTCGTGCTGCAGGCTGCCGATGAGCGGCGCCGCCAGGCTGCTGGAGACGGGCGTCACGAGGCCGATCCAGTGCCCGGCGAGTCCGGCCGTCGTCACCGGCGCGGTGCCCACGATGCGCGGCAGCCAGCGCTTCGTCGCCTTCGCGTAGCGCTTCATCATGTCGCCGTACGGCATCGGTTCGGGGCCGCCGATGTCGAAGGTGCGGCTGACGTCGGCGGGCAGGTCGGCGGCACCGACGAGATAGTGCACGGCGTCGGCGACGGCGATCGGCTGGATGCGGTTCTTGATCCACTTCGGCGCGATCGCGCCGGGCAGGCGCTCGCTGAGGTTGCGCAGCATGATGAATGACGACGACTCGTCACCGATGACGACGCCCGCCTGCAGCGCCGCCGTCGGAACGCCGGAGTCGATGAGCACGTGGCCCACCTCGACGCGCGAGCGCAGGTGGTCGGACAACTGCTCGACGTCCTCGTCGTCCGGGTGCAGGCCACCGAGGTAGACGATGCGCGAGACGCCGGCGTCGTGGGCGGCGTCGGCGAACGTCGAGGCCATCTCCTTCTCCTCGGAGACGAAGTCGTCGGACGTGCTCATCGAGTGCAGCAGGTACCAGGCGACGTCGACGTCCTCCATGGCGCGCGCGACGTCGGAGGCCTCGGACGCGTCACCCTCGACGACCTCGACGTGCTCGCCCCACGGCAGCGCACGCACCTTCTTCTCGCTGCGGCTGAGCACGCGCACGCGCCATCCCCGCTCGACGAGTTCAGCGGCCACCTGGCCGCCGACGTATCCGGTGGCCCCGGTGACGAGGGCGAGGCGAGAGGTCATGAAGTCCATCCGTTTCATCGAGGAATGCGCGTGGATCACGTTGGAATTTCAGGATAGTCCTACCTGACGTCGGCGTCAGCGGCGCCGGTCACAGCGGGGTTGCTCAGCGCGGGCGTCAGCTGCGCCGCTCATGCGGGCGCACCTGAGCGCCGCGGTGCGTGGGGAACGGTTCGCCGTCATTCCAGCCTGCCGGCGCCCACGAGGGGGCTGGGCGGCTGCGGCCTACACTCCTCGACGTGTCCGAACCTCAGGGCGAGCCCTCGCACCCGCCGCTCCGAGCCGAGCGCCGCTCGGCTCGGCGCGAGCGTTCGGCGGCGGCATTGCTCGTCCTCGGGCTCGTGCTGTGCGTGGGCGCGTACGTCGCGGCGGTGCATGCTCGGGGTGCGTCGTTCTCCTGGCGGCGCGCGATGATCAGCGACCTCGGACGCACGATCTGCCGCGACTGGCACGGATTCTGGGTCTGCTCGCCGCGCGCCGACCTCTTCAACGTCGCCGTGGGCGTCGCAGGAGCCTGCATCCTGACGGCGGGGGTTCTGACGCACGATCGACTCGGACGATTGCTGACGGCGGCGCTCGTCTGCCTCGGCGTCGGACTCGTGTGGGTCGCGGTCTTTCCCGCTGACGGAGCCATCGGGGTGCACATGGTGGGCGGCGTGCTCGCGCTGCCGGCGCCGTCCGTCCTGTTGCTCGCACATGGGCTGGTGGGGGTGCGGTCGGCCGACTCACGAGGGGATCACGATCGGTTCGCGAGCGAGCGCGAGCCCCGTCACACGCTGACGCGCGCGCTCGGGGCGCTGGGTGCCGTGTCGTCGCTCATGAGTCTCGACCACGTCATGCCGGCGCCGGCGCCCATCCCGCGCGGGGTGGCGGAGGGCGTCTCGCTGCTGGCGCTCGCAGTTGCTCTCGTCGTCGTGGCGTTCGACCTGCTGCGACGCCCGCGCGACATCACCGCACCCTGACACACCCCGCCTCCCTCGATGTTGCCCGGGTGTCACGGCGCCCGCGCCCCAAGAAGTGGGCAACATCGCGGCCTTGGACGCGCGCCGCGCCACACGAGGAGTGGGGGAGTGCGCCTCAACCGCCGAGGCGGCGCAACGTCGGCCAGACGGCGCCCCATCCTCCTCGCGGGTCGGAACATCGCAGCATCGTCGTGCCGTCGAGGCCGAACGGGTCGTGCGGCGCGATGAGCCGTCCAGCGGGGTCGCAGCGTGTGAACGCCGCACGGATGCGGTGCTCGTCCCCACCGACGGCGAGGACGTCGTGCGTGTCCCCGTCGCTGCGTGGCGGCCCGAGGCTCCAGAGCGCGTTGTGCCACGAGGCGACGTCGGCACGCGGCACCCCGAGCGCAGGGCCGTACTGATGTGCAGCTCCGGCGAGGGCATACGAATCGGTGACGATGGCCGCACCCGTCGGACGGGCTGTCGCCATCTGGGCGGCGAGTGACGGCCAGTCGGTCTGGTCGCGCTGCATGGGGTCGAGGGCGGAGACGATGGAGAACGCCGGTGACGAAGCGGGCACGATCGGTAGGCAGATGAGGGCTGCGACGACGGCGTTCGCCGTCACGACGATGGGCGCGCGCCGCCACACGTGCTCCTCGTCCGCAGCCGCCCGCGCCCAGCCGACCGCGACAAGCGGCAAGAACACCGCGACCGCGTAGTAGGGCTGCGCAGGGGAGACGAGCGCGAACACGAGGACGATCGCGGCCATGACGGCGAGCACGGGCCCGGTGCGCTGTTGTGGTGGGTCCGGGGCGATGCGGCCGGCGTGACCGTCGTCGGTGGAGAAAGGATCGTTCGTGACGCCGCCGAACGCCTTGACGCGGGCGTCGTCAGCGGGACCGCTGCGCCAGCCGTTCGCCTCGGCGTGCCCACCGCCGTCGTCGCCGCCGTCAGCTCCGGGGTGGGCGGCACGACGACTTCCCGGGTGCCACCACAACCCCCGCCACGCGACCTGCACGAACGGCGGTCCGACGAACACGACGAGCAGCGGCACGACGAGCCATCGGTTGAGCGCGCCATCGCGGGCGACGACGTCGGCCGAGACGTCGAGCATCGGCACGCCGTGAACGATCTGCGCCCCCACTTGGAACCCGCCGACCGCGACGAGCAACGCGGCGCCGCACCAGGCGTCACGGGTGCGCAGCACCCACCGGGCGCACGCGGCGAGCGCGACGAAGACCGCCGCGACGAGCACGAGGACGAGCAGCTTGTTCCAGCACGCCACCCCAGCCGCCGCGCCGGCCCACGTCAGCGCATGGCGACGCCCCGTCAGCGCAGCGACGACACCGAGCACGACGAGCTGCCACGCGAGCAGATCGAGGCTCGCCGTCAGCATGACGTGCCCCATGAGCAGCGGATAGACGGTGAACGCATGCGCCCACGCGGCGATGCGCTGCACCCTCACATCAGCGCCGAGAAGCCGCGGAAACAGCCCCGCGACGAGCGCGCCCGCCCCCGCCGCGAGCGCGGCCGGCAGCCGTTGCACCCACACCGCGTCACTCACCGACGCCGCTGCGTGCGCGAGCCAGACGGTGAGCGGCGGCTGATCGTCGTACCACCACGCGGGCGGCAACATGCGAAAGTACAGCTCGTCGCCGTGAAAACCGTGGCGCGACGCCGTCGCGAGCAGCACGATCATGACGGCCAGCGCTGCCGGAGCACCGGGGCGCCACCACGGCTGCGCCTCGACGAACCGCGCCGACACACGCCACCTCGATGAACTCGACGCGGACGGCGTCACGTCATGCCCCGCCGACGAACTGTTCGATGGCGGCGACGGCCACGCCCGCGCCGTCCTCGGTCGCCACCTGGCGTCCGAGATCCACTGCACGCTCGCGCATTCCAGCACTCATCGCCGCGCGCAGCCGACGCGTCAGCAACCCCGCGGTGAGCAATCGACGCGGCAGCGGCGCGGGTGCGAGGTCGAGCGTGTGGAGGCGGTGCGCCCAGTGGTACTGGTCGGCGAAGTGCGGGACGACGACGCTGGGCGCGCCCGCGGCGAGCGCGGTACCCGTCGTCCCCGACCCGCCGTGGTGGACGACGGCGCGCACCTGCGCGAACAGCGCGTGGTGCGGCTCGTCATCGATGCCGACGACGACGCCATCCGCCTCGCGCGGCGCACCGTCGAGCTGGACGAGCGCGCGCACGCCGAGTCTCCGGCACGCCTCGGTGACGACGTCGACGACGCGGCCCGGTGAGTTCTGGTGCATCGAGCCGAACCCGACGGCGATCCACTCGTCGCCGGAGGCGAGCAGCGCCCGGGTGCGCTCCGACAAGCCCTCGTGCGGCGCCTCGCGCCACCACCCCGTGACGACAGTGCGGGAGTCGTCCACCGGCTCGGCGAGCAGCGGGCTGTACGCGTGCAGCGAGCCAAGAGTCGCCGTCGTCAGGCCCGTGGGGTGGGCGGCGCGCAGGTCGAGTCGGCCGTCGGCCCATCCGCCGTCGACGCCCGCGAAGTACGGTTCGACGCGCCGCAGCGCTCCACGCGCGCGACGCCGCACACCGGTGGGCAGCGTCCACGCGTACGGCAGCAGCGGCATCGGCCCGTCGAGCCTGTCGAACTCGGGCCACAGGTGCGCGCGGACGACGGGGACGTCGGCGCGCATCGCCTCGTCGACGGCGGCGATCGCGAAGCTCGAGGCGACGAGGACGTCGGCGCCCGCGAGCGCCTCACGCGTGGTCGGCCCGAACGACTGCAGGAACTCGGCGAACACGTTGCGCGTGCGGTTGAGCGCGCGCAGATCACCACGCCGCAGTGCGGTGCCCGCCGGGCCGGCGAGGAGGGCACCCGGATCGCTCGCCACCGTCACGACGCGCGGGCCGTCCGGCATGACGTGCGCGAGCGACGCGTGGGTGACGACGGTGACGTCGTGCCCACGGGCGACGAGACGCGCGGCGAGCACCCCGAACGGGACGGCGTCGCCGCGGCTGCCGGCGGCGGCGATGACGACCCTCATGCAGCCCGCTCCGACGGGTGAACGCACGGGGTTTCGGTGCTCGCGTCGCGTTCGCGCGGGCGTCGGAATCGCATGGCACACCTTCGAATAGCCGGACGGGTGCCCTCATCGTAGTGCCGCCACGACGGCACGAACGGGCCCGCAGAGTCGCCGCGGCACGGTCGCAAACGCCAACCCCCATGGTCGAATTCCGTGATTTTCCAACGCCTCCGGGGCGCTCGCATCGGCGCGTCGGCGGCTATGCTCATGGTTCGGACCCGCGAGCAGGTCCCCCTCACCTGCGACCGGCCGATGGACGTTCACACCCCGTCACCCGTGGAGGCACTCGTGACAGACCCCGAGGCCCTCCTCACGCATGGCTACCGCCAGGCGCGCGACATCACCCGCATGCACGGCACGACGTACTACTGGGGGACGCTGTTCCTGCCGCCGCAGCAGCGCCGCGACGTCTACGGCCTGTACGCCCTGTGCCGCCTGGCCGACGACATCGTCGACGAGCCCGACAAGGCCACCGGGCACGGCCTCGACGCATCGTTGCCGCCGGGGGAGCGTCTCGCGCAGTTCGAACAGCGCTTCCAGGCCGACCTCGCCGCGGGGCGCAGCGACGACCCGTTGTTCGCCGCCATCGTCGACACCGCCCGGCGTCTCGACCTCGATTCCGGTTGCTACGACCGCTTCTTCGGCGCCATGCAGCTCGATCTCGTCCGCACGTTGTGGGCGTCGTGGCCTCAGCTGCGCGACGAGTACATGGAGGGCTCGGCCGCCGTCATCGGCGAGATGATGCTGCCTGTGCTGCGCCCGCGCTCGCGGGAGGTCGCGTTCGCTCCGGCCCGCGCGCTGGGGCTCGCGTTCCAGCTGACGAACTTCCTGCGCGATGTCGGCGAAGACCTCGAACGCGGTCGCGTCTACCTGCCCGCCGACGAACTCGCCGCGCACGGCGCCGACCCGTGGCTGCGCCGCGTCACCCCGCAGTGGCGCGCGTTCATGGCCGAGCAGATCGCCCGAAACCGCGCGCTGTTCCACGACGCCGAAGCCGGTCTGCCGCACCTGCCTGCCTCGTCGCGACGGTGCGTCGGCGCGGCGCTCGCGATGTACTCACGCATCCTGTGCCTCATCGAGGCGGCCGACTACGACGTGTTCAGCACGCGCCACCGCGTCTCCGCAGCACGCAAGAGCGCCATCGCGGGAGCCGTCGTCGTCACCGGACGCGCCCGAACTGCGGCGCCGGTCGCGCCCTCGTCATCGGCCGTGGCGAACGAGCCGGCCGTGACGTCATCCGCGTCATGAGCGAGGTGCACCCGACGATGGAGACCGGCTCGACCCACCGCACCCCCTCGCCCACCGAAACTCGCCGAAGGAGCCGCAGATGAGACGCCCGCCCCGCAACCGCGCCGAACTGCGTGCCGAGATCGCGCGGCGCAACCCGATCCGACGCGTCCCGCAGCCGCCGGAGGAGCAGATTCGCTCGACGTGGCGTCAGGCCGCGGTGCCCCGCATCGAGCGGATGCTGGCGCGCGCCCTCGCCCAGGACGCGGGTGGCTGGCACGTCGCGGCGGCGAGCACGGACGTCGTCGCGGGGCGTTCGACGGTGCGCACGATCCTCGGACGCGAGATCGCGTTGTGGCGCGGCACCGACGGCTCGGCGCTCGCGGGGCCGGGCGCGTGCCCGCACATGGGTGCGCTGCTGGAGAACTGCCACACCGATGACGGCGACGTGCTGTGCCGCTGGCACGGGCTGCGGCTGCCGAGCGAGTGGCCGGGCGAATGGCTCACCTACCCCGCGCACGACGACGGCGTCCTGTTCTGGGTGCGGTTGCCCAGCGACGGCGAGACGCCGAGCGATGCGCCGGTGCTGCCCCCGCGCGCTCCACTCGACGAGGCGCTCGTCGCGGTCTACACGCGTGAAGCGCGCTGCGAGACGTCCGACGTCATCGCGAATCGCCTCGACCCGTGGCACGGGGCCTGGTTCCACCCATACGCGTTCAGCCACCTCGTCGTCGACGAGGACGCGAGCGACGACGACTGCCTCGTCACCGACGTGACGTTCCGCCTCAACCACACCTACGGCGTTCCGGTGCGCGCGGCGTTCACGTGCGCCGACAGCCGCACGATCACGATGACGATCATCGACGGCGAGGGCGTCGGCAGCACCGTCGAGACCCACGCGACGTGCGTGCAGCCGGCGAGCGCCGAGCAGCCGGCTCGCAGCGTCATTCACGAGGCGACGATCGCGCACTCCGAGCGCCCCGGTTTCCGTGCGGCGCGGGCATTCGCGCCGCTCATCCGCCCGCTCGTGCTGCGCACGCAGGGCCAGTTGTGGGTCGACGACCTCGAGTACGCGGAGCGTCGCTACGAACTGCGTTCGGGTTTCGCGAGGGACGGGCAGTCGTGACGGCGGCCGACGTCGTGGTGGGGTGGGCGACATGAGCCTGCCCGCGTCCTGGGATCCCTATCAGTACCTGCTGCTCATGGGTGGATGCCTGCTCATCACGCTGCCGCTCGAACTCGTCCTGCGCGCCCGCGTGTACTCACGCCCGCGACGGTTGCTCGCGGCGCTGCTGCCCGTCGTCGTGCTGTTCAGTGTGTGGGACATCGTCGGGATCGTGCGCGATCACTGGTCGTACTCGCCGCGGTTCACGTCGGGTTGGGATGTGCCGCTCACCCCGATGCCGATCGAGGAGCTCGTGTTCTTCGTCGTCATCCCGATCTGCGGGCTGCTGACGTACGGAGCCGTCGGGTTCTGCCTGCGCCTGCTCGCCTCGTGGCGCTCGAGCGGGAGCGCGAGAAGTGCTCTCGCCCGGGTCGATTCGGACGGGCGGGCGGGCGAGGGACGCCATGTGGCGGCTGATGGCTCGTCCGCGCGAGGCGATCATCGCCCGTCGAGGGAGGTGTGACGTGCCCGAGTACACCGTGCTGACCGTCGCGTCGATGATCGGCGTCGTCGCTCTCGAAGGGCGTTGGCGCACCGGCATCTTCACCTCGGCGCGCTACTGGTGCTCGATGGTCATCGTGTTCGCGTTCCAGATCCTCGTCGACGGCTGGCTGACGAAGCTGAGCGACCCGATCGTCCTCTACGGGCGCGATCAGTTCCTCGGCATCCGCTTTCCGTGGGACATCCCGATCGAGGACTTCGGGTTCGGCTTCTCGATGGTGACGCTGACGATCCTGCTGTGGGAACACCACGGCCGCCGCCGAAAGGAGAACGCACGATGAGCGCGACGATCGAGGCCTTCACGGCGGGGCTGCGACGGGTGCCGCCGTGGCGCCCCGGACGTGATGCGGCGGCCGAACGGCATGAGCCTGACGGTCGGGGTGGCCCTGCTGCGTCGAGGGTGGCGGACGCCGCGGCCCCCCACGTCGTCGTCGTGGGTGGTGGGATTGCCGGCATCAGCGCCGCCGTCGGGCTGGCCGAGCGCGGCGTGCGCGTCACGCTCATCGAGGCAGAAAGCAGCCTCGGTGGCCGAGTGCGCAGCTGGCCCGTCGACGTGCCGACCCCGGGCGCTGACGCGTCGGGCGCCCCGGACGATCGAGCGACGATGAGCCGCGGGTTTCACGCGTTCTTCCGCCAGTACTACAACCTGCGCGCGCTGCTGCGCCGCGTCGACCCGGGCCTCGAATGTCTGCGGCCCGTCGCGGACTACCCGCTGCGTCACGCGGACGGTACGCAGGATTCGTTCACGCAGATCGCGACGAGGCCGCCGCTCAACTTCCTGTCGTTCGTCGCCCGCAGCCCCTCGTTCGGTCTGCGCGACCTGTCGCGCGTCGACGCCGACCGCGCCCTCGACCTGCTCGACGTCGACTTCCCCGCCACGTATTCGCGCTACGACGGGGTGAGCGCCGCCGACGCCCTCGACGCGCTGCGATTCCCCGAGCGCATGCGCTCGCTCGCGCTCGAGGTGTTCGCACGCAGCTTCTTCGCCGACCCGCGCGACTTCTCCGCCGGCGAACTCGTCGCCATGTTTCACATGTACTTCCTCGGTTCCGGCGAGGGGCTGCTGTTCGACGTCAGCCGCGACGACTTCGACACGACGATGTGGCGACCGCTGCGCTCCTACCTCGAAGACCTCGGCGCGCACGTCGTGACGGGTTGTCGCGTCGAGTCGATCGAGCGCGACGGCGAGGGTTTCCGTGTCAGCGCCGGCGCGGCTGCTGCGGGTGCGGCGGGTATCGACGAGGCGAGTCGCGGCCGCCTTGACTTCGCCATCGACCGTGACGATGCCCATGGCTCGCTCCGCGCCGACGCCGTCGTCATCGCCACGAGCCGTGACGTGCTGCAGCGTCTCGTCGACGGCACCGACCTCGGCGACGAGGCCTGGCGTGCGTCCGTGCTGACCGGGGAGATGGCGCCTCGTTTCATCGTGCAGCGACTGTGGTTCGACCGCCCCGTCGCGGCGGGCAGCGCGCCGTTCGTCGGCACGGCCGCGTACGGCCATCTCGACAACGTCTCGCTCGTCCACGACCTCGAGGACGGCGCCGCGCAGTGGGCCGAGCGGTGCTGCGGCAGCGTCGTCGAACTGCATGCTTACGCGGTGCCCGACGACGTCACCGATGACGAAGTGCTCGCCGACCTACGACATCAGCTCGAGCGCCTGCACCCTGAGCTCACCGGGTGCGAGCCGGTGCACGAGGAGGTGCTCGTCGAGGCCGACTGCCCCCTCGCCGGTACGGACGAGTGGGCCGCGCGCCCGGGCGTCGTCACGCCGCAGCCGAAGCTCGTCCTCGCCGGTGACGGCGTGCGCTGCGAGCTGCCCGTCGCGCTCATGGAGCGGGCGGCGACGACCGGTTTCCAGGCCGCGAACGCGTTGCTGCGCCACTGGGGGTTGCCCGGGCACGAGCTGTGGAGCGTGCCGACGCGGGCGCGGTTCCCGCGGTCGCTGCGCGCCGCCCGTGCGGCGCTGCGCCTGCGCGAGCGTGGCCTCGCGACGGTAGGTCGCGATTCGTCAGGGCGTGGCCGATGAGCGGACGGCAGGACGACATCGCCCTCGACGCCGGACGTTTCGGGCGCGAAGGACTCGGGCTCGAGCGGCGCGCCGCGGGACGCTGCGACACCGAGAGTCGAGATGGAGGACGCCGCAGCGACGCGTGCCGTCTCACCGATGCCGCCAGCTTTCTCGACGCCGTGCAGGCGCGCTTGGCCGAGAGCCTTGCCTTCGCGGCCGACGCCGGCGGTGTGGTGACGGCCGGACTGCCCTCGTCAGCGCTGGTCGAGGCATCGTCGCTCGAGACGCTCGTGCGTGATCTTCTCGCAGCCGGCGGCAAACTCGTGCGGCCCCGGCTCGTCCGCCTCGGGTACCTGGCGGCGCGCGAGTGCACCAACCCCGACGACGACCCCGCGACCACCGACGCTGTCGTTCGTGTCGCTGCGGCGTTCGAGTTGTTGCACCTGTTCGGGTTGCTGCAGGACGACGTCATGGATGCCTCTGACACGCGACGCGGCACTCCGACCGCGCACCACCAGGTGAGAGCCGCCGCAGCTCAGCCCGACGGCCCCGACGCTGCGCGCCTCGGCGACAGCGTCGCCGTTCTCGCCGGTGATCTCGCGTTCGCGCTCGCGAACCGCCTCGTCCGCGCTCTGCCGGAGCACGTGGCCGACGCGTGGGACGCAGCGGTCGTCGAGCTCGTCACCGGCCAGCGGCTCGACCTCGTCTTCGCCGCCGAGGCACGCCTCGACGAGGTGAGCACACGCCGCGTCGCGCACGCAAAGTCGGGCGCGTACACGGTGCAGCGCCCCCTCGAGATCGGCGCGTTGCTCGCCGGCGAGAGCGCGCCACCGGCGTGGCTGAGCCAATTCGGCGCCGCGCTCGGTGAGGCGTTCGCGCTCGCCGACGACATCATCGGCCTGTGGGGCGAACCCGCCGTCACGGGCAAACCGGCGGGCGAGGATCTGCGCGAACGCAAGCCGACGACCGTCCTCGGCCTCGCCGACTCGGCCCTCGACGGCGAGCTGACGCGACGCCTGGCGCCGGGTCGCGAACCACTCGACGAGGCCGAGACACACGCCTGGTTGCAGCGCCTCGACGCGGCGGGCGTGCGCGCGCAGGCCGTCGCCCGCATCGCCGATCGCCACGCTGATGCCCTCGATGCTCTCGCGGCGCTGCCGCAGGGCGCGGTGCGTGACGAACTCACGCGTTTCGCCGACGAACTGGCGGTGCGCGATGCGTGAACGTCGTCAGGATCATCCAGCACCTCACGCCGACGACTCGAAAGAAGCACCCCCGATGCGCGAGACGCCGATGATCGACGCGCCCGGCAAGCCAGCGGAAGCGACGTTCGGTGCCGCGCCCGCCGCTCCTACTAGGGGTGTGCCGGCCGCGACCGACGACGTCGTCGTCCTGCTCGACGATGACGGCGCCGCGATCGGCACGTGCCCGCGCGCCGAGGTGCACACCCGTGACACGCCGCTGCATCGCGCCTTCTCGAGCTACCTGCTCGACGACGCGGGTCGCCTGCTGCTCACCCGTCGCGCGCTGACGAAGGTCGCGTGGCCGGGTGTGTGGACGAACACCTGTTGCGGGCATCCGCGCCCCGACGAACCCACGCAGGACGCGGTGAGCCGGCGCGTGCGTGAAGAGCTCGGGCTGGATGTGACGCAGTTGCGCGTCGTCCTGCCGAGCTACCGTTACCGTGCGGTCGACGCGTCCGGCATCGTCGAGCACGAGATCTGCCCGGTGCTGGTGGGGCGCATCGACCCGGCGCAGCTCGAACCGCACCCCGACGAGGTATGCGAGTGGGCCTGGGTCGCCTGGCCCGACGCGGTCCACCTCGCGCGTCGCACTCCGGCGCTGCTCAGCCCGTGGGCAGCCGAGCAGATCGTGCTGCTCGCCGAGCAGCTGGGGGAGAACGGCCTCTCGCCGCTCGCGCTCCCGCACGATGAGACCGCGCACGAGCACACGCAGCACGAAGAACACGAACCCCTCGATGAGAAGGATCTCGCATGAGTCGCGTCGTCGTCATCGGAGCCGGCCTCGCCGGCCTGGCCGCAGCCTGTCATCTGCGCGGCGCCGGGCACGACGTCGTCATCGTCGAGAAGCAGGCGCAGGCGGGTGGGCGTGGCATCCGCCTCGAGCGGGACGGGTTCACGTTCGACACCGGCCCGACCGTCCTGACGATGATCGACCTCGTCGACGAAGCCCTCGCGCAGATCGGCGTGGGCGTACACGATGTGCTCGACCTGACGCTGCTCGACCCCGCCTACCGCGCCTGCTACGCGGACGGTTCGACGATCTTCGTCCGCCACGGCCACGAGGCGATGCGCGAGGAGATCGCGCGCGAGTGCGGCGCGAAGGACGCAGCGGCGTTCGACGACTTCGTCGCGTGGCTGCGGCGGCTGTACGAGGTCGAGATGCCGCACTTCATCGACGCGAACTTCGACTCACCCCTCGACCTGCTGCGCAACCCGGCTGCAGCCGCGCGGCTCGTGAGGCTCGGCGGGTTCCGTCACCTCGGGCCCGTCATCCGCGAGCGCTTCGACGACGAACGCCTGCACCGCATCTTCTCGTTCCAGGCGATGTATGCAGGTCTCGCGCCGGAGAAGGCGCTCGCGCTGTACGCCGTCATCACGTACATGGACTCGATCGAGGGTGTCTGGTTCCCGGCCGGCGGCATGCGCGAGGTGCCCGAGGCGATGGCGCGTGCGCTCGGGCGCACAGGCGTCGAACAGCGCTACGACACGACGGTGACGCGCATCCTCACCCGCGCTGACGGCGCCGTCGCCGGGGTCGAGATGTTCGGCCCGAGTGGTGACGAGCGGCTGCCGTGTGACGCGATCGTCTGCACGACCGACCTGCCCATCGCCTACCGCACGCTGCTCGACGACCTCGAACCGCCGGCCGTCCTGAAGCGTGCGACGTACTCGCCGTCCGCGGTCGTCTGGCACCTCGGGGTCGAGGGTGTGCCGAGCGACGCCGCGCACCACAACATCCACTTCGGCACGGCGTGGGAGGAGTCGTTCGACGATCTGCTCGTGCGCGGCACGCGGATGCAGGACCCGTCGCGGCTCGTCACCATTCCGTCTCGTGACGACGCCACCGCCGCGCCGGAGGGTTGTTCGACGTTGTACGTCCTCGAGCCCGCACCCAACCTCGACGTCGGGCGTGTCGACTGGGCGGCCGAGCGGCCGCGCATGAAGGAGGAACTGCTCGCTTTCCTCGATGACGCCGGCTACCCGACGACGATCGTCACCGACGAGTTCGTCGATCCCACCGACTGGCAGGCGCAGGGTATGGCCGCGGGAACGCCGTTCGCGCTCAGCCACACGTTCCTGCAGACCGGCCCGTTCCGCCCGCCGAACGTCGAACGCCGCCGCCCCGGCGTATTCTTCGCCGGTTCCGGCACCGTGCCGGGTGTCGGCGTGCCGATGGTGCTCGTCAGCGGCAAGCTCGCCGCGGCGCGCGTCGAGGCCTACGTCGGGCGCTGACGGCTCGACGCTCAGGCGTCTCAGGGCGCCGGCACGAGGACGCGCAGGGCGTCGGGCAGCGCACGGAACGTCGTCGGCGACGCCTCGAGCAGGTCGCCGTCGGCATAGACATCCCCGACGTGGGGCGTGATGACGCGGATCTCGCGTCCGCGCAGCGCTCGAACACGTACCCCGTCGACATGGGTGCCGCGAAACAGGCGCGGCAGCATCGCCGGGTAGTGCCAGCGTGGGATGTCGGTGACCACGGTGACGTCGAGCAACCCGTCGCTCATCGACGCGTCGGGGTTGACGCGCATCCCGGCGCCGAATCGCCCCGAGTTGCCGATCGCGACGTTCCACCCGGTGAACTCGTGCGTCACCCCGTCGACGACGAGCGTCAACGGTCGCGGCAGCGCGTGCACGAGCGTTCGAGCGCCGCCGTAGGCGTAGACGAGCGAACTCGGCACCGCGCGCGGAGCGTCGTTGGCGTACGTGTTCGCCATCGAGTCGTAGCCGAGCGTCGCCACACCGAGGAAGACCGTGGCGGTCGACGGGTCGCCGTCGCCGGCCAGTCCGACGTCGAGGCGGCGTTCGCGCGCGACGGCGAGCAGCTGCGCGGCGCGTCGCACGTCGCCCGGGCCCCCGAGTGCGCGGACGAGGTCGTGCCCACGCCCCGCGGGCAACGGCGCCATGAGGCAGCCGCTGACGACGGCGCCCGCGGCCACCCGCCCGTAGAGCCCGTCGCCGCCGAGCGTGACGAGCAGGTCGTCGACGCTCGCGTCCGCGGCGACCTGCGACGCGTGGTCCGCCGACCGCGTGACCACGACGTCGACGTGCCAACCGTGCGCGCGCAGGATGTCCGTCACCGGATCGATCATGCGCAGCGTCGCACCCTTGCGCGCAGCCGGGTTGACGACCAGGGTGACGGGCCGCGTCATGACGCCCCGGCCTCGCACGCGTCGGGGGCGTCGTCGACCGGCGGAACGAGCTTGCCGGGGTTGAGGATTCCGGCCGGGTCGAGCTCGTTCTTCACCGCGCGCAGGATGCGCGCGCCGAGCTCGCCCATCTCGTCAGCGGCCCAGGCGCGGTGGTCGGTGCCGACGGCGTGGTGGTGCGTGATCGTGCCACCGTGTGCCGCGATGACGTCGCTCGCGGCCGTCTTGACGCGGCGCCACTGGGCGAGCGGGTCGCTCTCCTCGCGGCAGAAGAACGTGTAGTAGAGCGAGGCGCCGCCGTCGTAGAGGTGCGAGACGTGGCACTGGACGACGGCGTGCGGGCCGATCTCGGCGCTGATCGCATCGCGCACCGCGCGGTAGAGCGTCGGCAGGTTCGCCCACGTCGTCGCCGTCTCGAGCGTCTCGACGAAGATGCCGCGATCCATGAGGTGGTCGCGCTGGTAGGGCCCGCGGAAGCGGTGGCTGATCCAGTGCTCGGCGATCGACGCGGGCGCACGTCGCGCACCCGACGCGCGCAGCACGCGGTGCGCCTGTCGCCGGCGCCGACGCAGGGTGGTGCGGTCGGTGTCCTCCCAACGCAGCACCCCGAGCGACGGCTCGCGGGCGCCGCGCGCGGCGAAGGTCGCCATCGCCGCGAGCCCTCGCGCCGACTGGGCCAGGATCGTGCGTGATTCCTCACCGTCGGAGAGGCGGCTGACGTCCGGCATGACGCCGTGGCCGAGATCCTGCGCGAGCGCCCGGAACGCGTCGAACCCGTCGGTGAACGAGTCGAACGCCCAGGTCTCGTAAGCGAACTCGGTCGGTCCCTCGTGCAGCTGCAGCGTCATCTCGGTGATGACGCCGAGCGTGCCCTCGCTGCCGATGAGCACGTCGATGAGCTTCGGCCCGGCGGCCGTCGCCGAGCTGGGAGTCCGCCCGCCGAGCGTCAGCTCGCCCTCGGGCGTGGCGAGGGTGACGGCGACGACGTTCTGCTCGAACCGTCCGTACCCGGAGGACGCCTGCCCGGAGCTGCGCGTCACGAGATATCCGCCGAGCGTTGCCTGTTCGTAGCTCTGCGGGAAGTGTCCGAGCGTGAGTCCGCGCGGACGCAGCACGGCTTCGAGCTGGGCGCCGCGCAGCCCGGGCTGGAGCGTCGCGGTGCGCGACGTCTCGTCGATGCTGACGACGGCGTCGAGGCGCCGTAGGTCGAGACTGATGACGCTCGCGAACCGACCGCGCACGGGGTCGACACCGCCGACGACGCTCGTGCCACCGCCGAACGGGACGACGGCGATCTCACGCTGCGCGGCGAGGCGCAGCACCTCGACGACCTCGCTGCCGTCGGCGGGAAACACGACGGCGTCCGGCGCGTGACTGCCGTCGCCGGTGCGCAGCCGGTACAGGTCGGGGTAGCTCTTGCCCCCGGCGTGCTCGATGCGCTCGCGTCGTTCGACGCTGACGTGCGCGTCGCCGACGAGTGTGCGCAGGGCGGCGAGGTCGTCGTCGTCGAGGGTGGAGGCGGGCAGCTCGACGTCGTCGAGCGCGACGGGCGGAGTGTCCTGCTCAGCCGGTTCGATGCCCTTGGCGAGCTTCAACCCGCGCCAGACGAGCGGGGAGAGTTCTTTCTTGAGCTGCGGGTCTCCCCAGCCGTGCCACACCGAGCGCGGGGCGGTCTCGACGAGGTTCGCGTCATCCTTCATGTCTCCATCATGCCGTGCGTGAGACACTGACTCACGATTTGTCTCAATGTTTCATCGTTTCGACGGGCCAATCGTGGCGGCGACCGCACAGCGAGGAGGACGCATGACGCAGGACGATGCAATCCTGGCCGCAGTGCGGGCGGAGGTCATCGCCTACGGTTTTCGCCGCGCGACGATGACGTCGGTGGCCCGCCGCGCAGGCATGAGTCGGGCCACCCTCTACCGACGTGGCGCGACGCTCGACGACCTCGTGCGCGAGGCCCTCGTCGCCGACTTCGCCGCCGCCGCAAGCGACGCGCTGCCCCAGGTTCCCGCGAACGAACCCGCGGGCGAACCCGCAAACGACGAGGCGGGCGCCGTCACCCGCGACGTCATCGTCCGCGCCGCGATCACCACGCTCGAGGCGCTCTCGACGGAGTTCACGCAGGCGCTGATCGAGCACGACCCCGAACTGCTCCTGCCCTATCTCGTCGAACGTGTCGGGCGCAGCCAGCGCAGCATTCTCGACGCGTTGAGCGCCGCGATCGCCCTCGCGCAGCTCGATGGCTCGGTGCGCGATGCGCCGGCCGACGTCCTCGCGATGGGCGCGATGCAGGCGCTCATGCCCTACCTCGTCAGTCGTCGACCGCTCGAGCAGATCGCCCCTCGTCAGGTGTGGCTCGTCGAGGCGGCCCATCTGCTCGACGGGTACCTCGCGCCCAGCCCGGCAGCCTCTGACCACCGGACCACCCCCACGGAAGGCCGCTCCTGATGTCGACCGCCCCCTGCCACCCCGCCAGTGACCCCAGCGTGGGCAGCCTCAACCCCACCCAACGCGCTGCGGCACTGCACCGCCTCGCCCACGAGCGCTACGACGTCATCGTCGTCGGCGCCGGGGTGACGGGTGCCGGCGTGGCGCTCGACGCGGCGTCGCGCGGGCTGCGCACGGCACTCGTCGAGCGCGTCGATCTGGCGGCAGGGACGAGTCGGTGGAGCAGCAAGCTCATCCATGGCGGCCTGCGCTATCTCGCAAAGGGTGACCTCGCCGTCGCCTACGAGTCGGCGCGCGAGCGTCATCACCTGATGACGAGCATCGCGCCGCATCTCGTGCGGCCGCTGCACACGGTGGTGCTCGACACCGGCATCGGTGAGACGGCCGTCTCGAACCTCGGCATCACCCTCTCGGACGGGCTGCGCCGCGTCAGCCGCACGCCGTCGAACGTCCTCGCCGCGCCGCGCCGCATTCGGGTGCGTGACGTCGAGTCGCTCGTGCCTGGGGCAGTGCGCGGCCGCGCGGCGCTGCGCTACACCGACGGCCAGCTCGAGGACGACGCGCGCTTCGTGACGACCCTCGCGCGCACCGCCGCGGCGCACGGCGCCGACGTCGTGACGCGGTGTGCGGCGCGTCCGCTCGACTCTGAGTCCGTCGAGCTCACCGACCAGCTGACGGGGGAGTCGTTCGTCGCCCACGGCCACATCGTGCTCGCGACGGGGGTGTGGAGCGGCGAGCACGACGAGCGTCTCACCGTCACGCCCTCGCGTGGCTCGCACCTCGTCGTCCGGGCGAGCGCGGTGGGTGACCCTTCGGCGCAGCTCGTCGCACCGGTGCCCGGGCACTTTGGCCGCTACGTGTTCGCGATTCCGATCGCCGACGGGCTCGTCCTCATCGGGCTGACGGACGAGGCCGACCCGGACGCCGACCCGCTCGCGCCTTCCGTCCCGGACGAAGACGAGCAGTTCCTGCTCGCCACGATGAACGCCGTCCTGGCCCGTCCGCTGACGCGCGACGACGTCGTCGGGCGCTTCGCTGGTCTGCGACCGCTCGTGACGCGCGCCGACGCCTCGAGCGGGCAAGGCGCGACCGCCGACGCCTCGCGCAAGCACCTGCTCCTCGACGAGCCGGGCGCCCCGATCACCATCACGGGAGGAAAGTTCACGACGTATCGTCGCATGGCGCAGGACGCCGTCGACGCCGTCGCCCGGCGCGTCGGAGGCGTGATCGCATCGTGCCGAACGCGTGAGCTTCCGCTTCTCGGCGCAGCCCCGACTGACGTCCTCGCTCGCGTCGCGGCGCCCGAGCGGCTCGTGCGCCGCTACGGCACGTTGGCCCCGTCGGTGGCCGCGATCGCCGACGAATCGTCGTTCTACGCCGAGCGCGTCGTGCCCGGATCGTCGACGCTGGTCGCCGAGTTCGTCCACGCGGTGCGGCACGAGGGTGCCATGACGCTCGACGATCTCGTCGAGCGCCGCACGCGCCTGGCCTTCGTCGACGCAGACCTCGAGCCGGCTCGGGCCGTTGCGGCGGAGGTTCTGCGGCGCGAGATGGGTCTGGACACCTTCGCAGAACTCCCAGTCGTGCACCGCCGTGCCTGAACGTCCCTGACCGCCCTCGGCCAGTACCCTGAGGCCGGGAGGCCGATGCCGTGGCGTCCGACAACGTCGTCGCTCGGAGGTCGCATGCTGCTCGTCCTGCTGCTGGCTGTCGCCTCCAGTGCGTGTGCGGCGCTGTCGACGGTGTTCAAGCACCGCGCCGCACAGCATGCCGTGGAGCAGCCGGCGGCCGACGAGCGAGCAGACGGTGAGAAGCACCCCCGGCGCGGGTTGCGCGCCGCGGCAGTGGCCTGGGTCGCGAACCCGACGTTCGCCATCGCCATGGTGTTCGACGGGCTGTGCGTCGTCTTCCAGATCCTCGCCCTCAAGTACGGCAGCCTCTCGGTCGTGCAGCCGGTGCTGTGCATGTCGCTCGTCATCAGCCTCGGGCTCAACCACGTCATGCTGCGCACACGCCCGACACGTTCGGAGATCCTCCATTCGCTGACGCTCGTCGCCGGCCTCGTGATGTTCCTGCTCGTCTCCGACGCGATCTCCGCACACGGAGAGACGGCCATCGGTCGTCGCGTGCCCGCCATCATCCTCGCCGTCGTGGGCGGCCT
The DNA here is from genome assembly GCF_004346775.1 of Dermacoccus sp. SAI-028. Classification (NCBI taxonomy): domain Bacteria; kingdom Bacillati; phylum Actinomycetota; class Actinomycetes; order Micrococcales; family Dermacoccaceae; genus Dermacoccus; species Dermacoccus sp. SAI-028. The sequence continues at coordinate 463,704 of NZ_SMFS01000001.1, forward strand.
GTTCGTCCTCGGCGCGGTGTTCGGCACGCGCTCGATGCGCCCGCGGATGCGTGCCCGGGCGCTCGCAGCGTCCGTCGCCATCGTCTACGCGACGACGGCCGGGTTGATGAAGTCGACGACGCAGATCTCACACCTCTTCGGTCTCGACGCGGTGCTGACGTCGTGGCAGCTGTGGGTGCTCATCGCGCTCGCTGCCTGTGGTCTGGCGCTCAACCAGGTGGCGTTCGCGGCGGCGCCTCTCAACGTCGTGCTGCCCGTCGTCGCCTCGCTCGATCCGCTGTTCAGCGTCCTCATCGGTGTCAGCGTCTACGGCGACCAACTGCGCGACACGCCCCTCGCCGTCGCCGGTGAGGTGGCCGGGCTCGCGCTGCTGCTGTACTCGGTCGTCAAGCTGAGCTCGGTGCGTGCCGCCCAGGGCGCGGCCGCCGAGGCCGAACTCGCGGCAGCGATGGACGGCGGCGCCACACCGCTGTCGATGCGCAACGAGTGACACCGGCGGCGCACACCTACCCGGCTCGATGCTCCGATGCGCGCTCGAGGTCCTGCTCGGGCTGGAAGTGACGCTCTCCGCCCACTGCTCCAGCTGCTGCGGGTCACCAACTGTTCACCTTCGCGGGACGCGTGGAATGAAGCCCGCGGGGCCGCTCGTGTTAGCGTGAGGGTGGTTGCTTTGCAGAACCCGGTTTTACCCCTGTTGTACATCACCTCAGGCGTTCACGGCATGCACATCAGCCTGAGCCTGCAAAAAGTGCAGGCTCAACGCAGAGAAACAGATTGAGGGATTTCCCATGGCACAGGGCACTGTGAAGTGGTTCAACGCTGAGAAGGGCTTCGGCTTCATCGAGCAGGACGGCGGCGGCGCCGACGTCTTCGTTCACTTCTCCGCCATCCAGACCAACGGCTACCGCTCGCTCGACGAGGGTCAGCGCGTCGAGTTCGAGATCACGCAGGGCGACAAGGGCCCGCAGGCCTCGAACGTCACGGCTGCCTGATCATCTGATCTCGTAGCGTTTTCGTACGAAGCCCCCAGCCGTTCGGCTGGGGGCTTCGTCGTGCGCCGACTCCGTCATGCTCGGGCGGGGCCCGTCACGCAGACGAGTGCGCCGCCCGTCCCTCGTGGGGTGGGCGGCGCAGCCGAGTCTGCGTTCAGTCGTGCGCACGATCAACAGGTGGCCGTGGTGTCGTCGATGGCCTGGTCGCTGCTCGACGAGCTGGTGCTCGCGCTGCTCGACGACGAGTTCGGGGCGGTCGACGACGAAGCGCTCGAGCTGGACTTCGGCTTCGGGGCCGGCGTCGAGCGATCCATGCCCTTCTTGATGAGGGCGCGCACCTTGTCGTAGTCGGGGTGGCTGTCGCTGATGACGGGGTAGGCGAGGTTGACGCTCTTCGTCTGGCCCTTCTTCATCGTGTTCGCGAGGTCGGCGAGGTCGGGCAGTTCGCTCTGCGGCAGGTCGAGCAGGATGTTCTCCTTGGCGACCTTCATGATCGAGGGGAACTGGTTGACCAGTGAGATGGGGTTGGTCTGGTCGATGAGTGCGTTGACCATGCAGCGCTGACGGCGCATGCGGTCGCCGTCGCCGGTCTCGACGCGGCTGCGTGAGTACCATAGGGCTTGCTGACCGTTCAGGTGTTGGCGTCCTTCGGGGATGCGGCCGGTGATCGAGCCGGGCACGATCGCGCCGCCCTCGATCTTGCCACCGATGGCGATGCCCCCGGGAGGGATCGTCATGTCGACGCCGCCCATGGCGTCGACGAGGTCCTGGAAGCCCTTGAGGTTGATGACGGTGGAGTAGTCGATCGGCATGCCGATGATCTCCTGCACGACGTCGCGCGTCGCGTTGAGGCCGGCGTACTGCTCACCGGGGAACAACTCCGGGTGCTGCGTGTCGGCTTCGCTCCACACCGCATCCATCCAACAGGGGTCGCCCGCACCACGTTCGGGGCAGTGGAAGCCGTTCGGGTAGAGCTTGTGCAGCGGGTTCGACTCGGGGAACGGGACGTAGTTCCAGTTGCGCGGGATGCTGATGAGGGTCGTGTCACCCGTGTGGGTGTCGATCGAGGCGACCATGAGCGAGTCCGTGCGGATGCCCGTGCGGTCGCTACCCGCGTCGGAACCGACGAGCATGAGGTTGACGCGGGCCTTCTTCTTGAACGCGTTCTCCTTGGTGGAGGCGGCGCCCTTGCCGTTCTTGATGAACATGGTGCCGAACGCGTCCTGCGTGACGGTGACGGTGCTGACGGCGCGCGCGAGCGGCATCGTCACGGCGAGGCACATGAGGGCGGTGAAGGCCTTGAACAGGATGTCGCCGCGGTGCGACCAGCCGTCGGTGTGCGTCGTGCGCGCGGTGAGAACGATCGACGTCAACCACAGCACGAGGGCAGCGGCCAGCGCGACGAGGGCGAGCTTGAGGCCGGTCGAGGTGAGGACGTTGGCGGCGCCGGTGAGGACGTTACCGCTCAGGAGGAAGATGCTGAGAGCGATGCCGGCGATGACGGCGATGAGCAGGAGGATGACGCCGACGGTGCGACGTTTCGTCCACATCAACCCGAGGCCGGGGACGAGGGTGCTCAGAAATGTCAACGACAGAGAGCGGCGTAGCGTCGCACGGCGGCGTTGACGCTCGCTCGAGCGGGTCACGTCGGACGGTGCGTGCGCACCGGATGGTTCGTGCTCCGCCTGCCTCGCCATCGTGGCCCTCTCTGTTGCGTGTGAGGGCACCGAAAGCTGCCCCTGACACTCCATCATGAGGGATGAAGGAGGAAATGTCTCAATCTGGTGACGAAGCTCGACGCCGGCCGAAGCCCAGGTGTGAGTCTCCTGTGTTGACGTGTCGGGGGGAGGCGGTTTGGTGTGGCGGGGCGGGTCGGATAACCTTTCAGGGCTGCAGCGAAAGCTGCGCGGAGGAGGCGTCGCCTAGTCCGGTCTATGGCGCCCGCCTGCTAAGCGGGTTTGGGGTTTATAGCCCCATCGAGGGTTCAAATCCCTCCGCCTCCGCCAGCGAGAGTGACGAGGGCCCCGCCGGGCGCGACGAAGTCGCCCCGGCGGGGCCCTCGTCACTCTCGCTGAATGGGTACGGGGGTTTTGAGGAGGAGGCACGACGCCCGCGAGCGAAGCGAGCGCGCGTCGCGCCGACGGAGTCCCTCCGCCCGTTCCGACAGCTCAACAACTCGCCCGGGCCGCCACAAGAGCGAAGCGAGCGCACGTCGCGCCGACGGAGGCCCTCCGCCAGCTCTGGCAGCTCGGCCGCCCGCCCGGGCGCCACGGCACCCCACCCCTCGGTATCGCACCTGTCTCGACGGGCCACGCGCCCACGTCGGGGTCGTTAGCCTCGCAGGTGGTGTGTTCGTGGAGTGGGGAGTTCGTCGTGTCGGTGGGTGTGCAGCAGCAGGTGGAGCACGTCGATGTCGTCATGGTCGGTGCTGGGTTGTCGGGCGTCGGGGCGGCGTGTCGCATCCAGGAGGCGAATCCGGGCGTCGATTACGTCGTTCGCGAGGCGCGGGATGCGCTCGGTGGCACGTGGGATCAGTTCCGGTATCCGGGGGTGCGAACGGATTCGGACATGTACACGTTGTCGTATCCGTTCGCGCCGTGGCGTCAGGAGAAGGCGATCGCGGCGGGTGAGGACATCCTCGACTACATCCGTTCGACGGCCGACGCGTTCGGTGTGAGTGAGCGGATTCGTCTGCGGCACAAGGTCGTCAGCGCGGATTGGAGCAGTGCTGACGCGGTGTGGCGGCTGCGCGTCGACACACCTGACGGCGAGGTCGAGATGACGGCCGGCTTCATCTACGCGTGCAGCGGTTACTACAGCTACGCCGAGCCGTATGCGGCGGACATCCCCGCTCTCGCGGAGTTCGCGGGCCAGGTCGTGCATCCGCAGTTCTGGCCGCAGGATCTCGACGTGGCGGGCCGGCGCGTCGTCGTCATCGGCTCGGGTGCGACGGCGATGACGCTCGTGCCGGCGCTCGCCGATCTCGGCGCGGAGGTGACGATGCTGCAGCGAACGCCGACGTATGTGCTCGCGCAGCCGTCGCGTGATCCGCTAGCGGCGGCGTTGGCGAAGATCCCGGACGAGCGGCTCAGCCCGCAGCGCAAGCACGCCGTCATGCGGGCGAAGAACGTTGCGGCGCAGTGGGCTTCGTACCAGACGGCGCGGCGCCTGCCGCGGGCGGCGCGTGCGGTGCTGCGTGCGAACGTTCGTCAGGGCGCGGGTGAGGAGCACGTCGACAGCTTCACCGCGCCGTATGCGCCGTGGGATCAGCGGTTGTGCATCGTGCCTGACGGCGACCTGTTCAAGGCGGTCAAGCACGGGCGTGCCAGGGTCGTCACCGACACGATCGCGAGCGTCGAGCCGGGCGGGGTGCGTACGAGTTCGGGTGAGCTGCTCGAGACCGACGTCATCGTGACGGCGACGGGTCTGGCCGTCGAGTTGCTCGGCGGCGCGAGCCTGCGCATCGACGGCGAGCCGGTCGACGTCTCGCAGCGTCTCGTCTACCGCGGCTGCATGCTCGAGGGCGTGCCGAACGCGGCGCTCTGCGTCGGCTACATCAACGCGTCGTGGAGCTTGCGCGGTGACCTGTCGCACCGGTTCGTCGCGCGGATGATCCAGCATCTGCGTGACGGCCGCTACCGCAGCGCGACGCCCGTCCCGCCGTCAGAGCTCGGCCGGCGCCCGCTGCTCGAGATGGATTCGGGCTATCTGCGCCGCGCGGCCGACATCATGCCGCGCCGCAGCGACGCCGCGCCGTGGACGATGCGGCAGAACTATCTCGCCGAGGCGCGCGAGATGCGCCGCTTGGACGTGACGACGGACGTCGTCTTCGCCTGAAGCGGAACTGCGAAGACGGATCCCCACGGGCGGTGGAACCTGTTGTTGGACGCGGAGGTTGGCCGGACGGCCGAGTGCGGTGCTGAATGCATCACGAAGTTGGAGCATCGACGCAATGACCGGTAGCACCCGGTGAAGCGAGGACCTGTAGATCGGGGGACGGACTAGACGGGCCTCGATGGCTCGGGGGGACTGCTGCACGGATAGGTGACATCGACTCTGTGGTGCCGTTCGGTGCCGCAGGAGAGGATGTGCACCATGCCCAAGCCGTACCCCAAGGAGTTCCGCCAGAACGTGATCGAGGTCGCTCGCTCTCGTGAGGCCGGGACGACGTTGAAGGAGATCGCGAAGGACTTCGGGATCTCGGAGTCCTGCCTGACGAACTGGATCGCCATCGCTGACCGGCAGGACGGGAACAAACCCGCCGCCGCGGTGAGCGACTCTGGTGAGTTGCGTGAGGCTCGCCGTCGGATCCGGTTGCTCGAGCAAGAGAACGAGGTGCTACGCCGCGCTGCGGCGTACCTCTCGCAGGCGAACCTGCCGGGAAAATGATGTACCCGCTCGTCCGTGAGCTGGCCGCCCAGGATGCCCCGATCAGGGTGCCTGTGACGGTGACGTGCCGGGTCCTGAAACTTGCCAGGGCGCCGTACTACCGGTGGCTGGCCAACCCCGTGACCGACGCCGACTGGGTGGAAGCGCACCGCGCGAACGCGTTGTTCGATGCACACCGTGACGACCCGGAGTTCGGGTACCGCCTCCTAGCTGACGAGGCCCGCGACGCCGGGCAGGAGATGTGCGACCGCACCGCGTGGGCGATCTGTTCGAGCAACGCGTGGTGGAGCGTGTTCGGGAAGAAGCGCGCGAAGAAGGGCCGGCCCGGCCCGCCGGCGCACGATGACCGCGTCCAGCGTGACTTCACCGCGACCGGCCCGAACCAGCTGTGGCTGACCGACATCACGGAGCACCGCACCCGTGAGGGCAAGGTGTTCATGTGCGCCGTCAAGGACGTGTGGTCCAACCGGCTCCTCGGGTACTCCATCAGCTCGCGGATGAAGGCCCGCCTGGCCGTGCAGGCGTTGGAACACGCCGTGGACACCCGCGCCCGAGCGGGCGTCGACGTGGCCGGCTGCATCGTCCACAGCGACCGCGGGTCCCAGGGCGGATTCAACTGGTCGTCGCAACACCTTGACGTGGAAGGTGTTGGCGATGGCAGCGAACGACAGGGACCAGAGCACGAGGGACGCGCCACAGGTGTTGCGGCGCCAGTGGCGTGCAGATCGAGCGTTGCGCCCACCGATGCGTTCCCCTGGGCGCCCACGCCAGTCACCTTCGCGGCGAGTCGAACGGCAGTTTTGGCGCCAGATCGCCACGGGCGTCACAACGGCGGAAGCCTGCCTCGCGGTCGGCGTGTCGTGCCCCGTCGGTGCGCGCTGGTTTCGACACGCTGGCGGCATGCCACCGATCAGCCTGGCCGAGCCGTCCGGGCGCTATCTCAGTTTCGAAGAACGTGAAGAGATCGCGATCCTGAACGCCAAAGGCGTCGGCGTCCGCGCGATCGCTCGCCAGCTGGGGCGTGATGCAGGCACGATCAGCCGTGAACTACGCCGTAACGCCGCCACCCGTAGCGGCCGAATCGAGTACCGGGCCACGGTCGCGCAGTGGAAAGCGCAAGAAGCAGCGAAACGCCCGAAGATCGCGAAGTTGGTTAGGAACGAGCGTCTACGCGACTACGTCCAAGACCGCCTCGCCGGCGGGGTCACCCATCCTGACGGCACGCCCGTGGCAGGCCCGGCCGCGCCGGCGTGGAAGGGGTTGAACAAGCCGCGCAGGCAGGATCGGCGCTGGGCCAGTTCGTGGAGCCCGGAGCAGATCAGTCATCGGCTGCGGTTGGACTTCCCCGATGATGAGTCCATGCGCATCAGCCATGAGGCGATCTATCAGTCGTTGTTCATCGAAGGGCGCGGCGCGTTGAAACGCGAACTCGTCGCCTGTCTGCGCACCGGCCGCGCGTTGCGTGAACCGCGGGAGCGTTCACGGAACAAGCCCCAGGGCCATGTCAGCGCTGAGGTGGTCATCAGCCAGCGGCCCGCCGAAGCGCAAGACCGTGCCGTGCCAGGCCATTGGGAAGGCGACCTCATCATCGGTACCGGCCGCTCCGCGATCGGCACGCTCGTCGAGCGTCGTAGCCGCACCACGATCCTCGTACATCTTCCTCGACTTGAAGGCTGGGGTGAGCAGCCGCAGGTAAAGAACGGCCCGTCGCTGGGCGGCTACGGCGCGCAGGCGATGAACAAGGCGTTGAGCGCGTCGATCACGTCGCTTCCGCAGCAAGTGCGTCAGACGATCACGTGGGATCGGGGTAAGGAACTGTCCGGGCACGCCCAGTTCACGCTGGAGACCGGCACGCGCGTGTTCTTCGCCGACCCGCACTCGCCGTGGCAGCGCCCGACGAACGAGAACACCAACGGCGTGCTGCGCCAGTACTTCCCCAAGGGCACTGACCTGTCCCGATGGAGCGCGAACGACCTTGAAGCTGTCGCTCACACCCTCAACAACCGGCCACGCAAAGTCCTCGGCTGGCGAACCCCCGCAGAGGTCTTCGACGAGCAACTACGATCACTCGAACAAGCCGGTGTTGCAACGACTGGTTGAACCTGCCCAGTTCCGGTCCCGCAAGTACCTGCGCGCCCTGTCCCGGCACGACCTGCTCGGATCCATGGGACAAGTCGGCTCGAGCGCGGACAACGCCGCCATGGAGAGCTGGTTCGCACTCCTGCAGAAGAACGTCCTGGACCGCCGAACCTGGGACACCCGCGACCAGCTGAGGCTGGCCATCGTCACCTGGACCGAACGGACTTACCACCGCCGACGACGCCAAGCCCGCCTCGGCAAGTTGACCCCCATCGAGTACGAGACCATCATGACCACAGCGGCCACCCAGGCCGCATGACCAACATGTCACCTATCCGTGCAGCAGTCCCGGGCGCACCGTGCGCCGCGCCCGTTCAGTCCCGGGCGGCGAAGATACGGCGGAACACCACGAAGCGGATGACGGTGGCGATGGCGTTGCCGACGGTCACCGTCACGGTATCCCACAGCGTCGAGGCGTGCGGCCACTGGTGATGTTCGAGGGCGAGGGCTCCGCTCGTCACGGCGAGCGTGACGACGAGGATGGCGAGGCTCTGCAGGTGAGCGTCACGGCCGCGTTCGTGGCCGGCCGCGTCGAACGTGAACCGCTGATTGACCCACGTGTTGAGCACCGTGCAGATGAGCAGCGCCAAGATGTTCGCGATCTGGTGGTTCATTCGCGTGTCGAGAACGGCGAACAACACCGTGTAGAGCACCGTCGAGGCGATGCCGACCATCGCGAAGCGCATCGCCTGCGCCGCTCCGGGGGAGCGCAGCGCGTCGAGGCGGCTGCTGCCTGGAGCGTTCGCCGTCATCGACTCGTCGCTCGAACCCGATGAGGTCGAAGCAGTAGAGACGGGCGCGGTCGTCGAACGGTGCGCGGTGTCCGCGCCGGGCGTCGGGTTCACGATCGGTCCTCCTGAGACGATGGCCGCGGATCTTCGAGGGGCAGGGACACCGTGAAGCACGTGCGTCCCGGCCGGCTCTCCACCCGCACGGTACCGTGATGCGCCGCGACGACCGCATCGACGATCGACAACCCCAACCCCGTCGAGCCCTCCGTACGCGTTCGCGCTGCGTCCCCGCGCGTGAACCGCTCGAACAGGTGCGGCATGAACTCGGGCGGGATGCCGGGGCCGTCATCGGTGACGGTGAGCAGCACGTCGTCATCGCGCCGCGCGAGGCCGGCCGTCACCGTCGTGCCCGCCGGGGTGTGACGCCGCGCGTTGGCCAAGAGGTTGATGACGACCTGACGCAGGCGCGCCTCATCGCCGATGACCTCCGGGAAGTCCTCCAGATCCTCCGGCAGGTCGAGATGCCACACGTGCTCGGGCCCAGCCGCGTGCAGATCGCTGACGGTCTCGACGACGGCGCGCGTCAGGTCGACCGGTTCGCGTTCGAGCTCGCGCCCTGCGTCGAGTCGGGCGAGCAACAGCAGGTCTTCGACGAGTGTCGTCATGCGTCCCGCTTCCGACTCGATGCGGCCCAGCGCATGCGTGACACCGACGGGAACCGGCTCCTTCTCGCGCCGCGACAACTCCGCGTAGCCGCGGATCGATGCGAGTGGCGTGCGTAGCTCATGGCTGGCATCGGCGACGAACTGGCGCACCTGCATCTCGCTCTCGTGACGCGCGTCGAGCGCCGAGTCGACATGGTCGAGCAGGTTGTTGAGCGCCAACCCGACGGTGCCGACCTCGGTGTGATCGTCGGTCAGCGCCACCGGCACGCGCTCGTCGGTGCGCACGTCACCACGCCCGAGCGGCAGTTCAGAGACACGTTCCGCCGTCGCTGCCACCTGCTGCAGCGGCCGCAGGTTACGACGCACGAGCAGGAACGAGGCGCCCCCGATCGTGACGAGACCGAGCAGCCCCATGAGTGCGATGTTGCCGGCGAGCGCGCGGATGTTGTCGTCGATCGGCGCGAGCGGTAGCCCGATGAACGCGATGTCCCCGTCGGGCTTCGGGACACGCACGACGCGGTAGCGGCCGAGGGAGCCGTCGAAATCCATCGTCTTCGGCGTCGTGCCCAGGTCTGCCGTCGCGAGACTGCGAATCTGCGCTTGCGACAACGTCAACTGTGTGCCCGTCGCGGACGAGACGTAGTTCTGGTCGACCACGAGCGAATCAGGCGTCGACGACGCGTCGAGCGTCAGCCGCAGCACACTGCCCCCGAGGCCTGGTGCGCGAGGGTGCGAGTCCTTGTCCGCTGGCCCGCCCTGCTCCGTGGTTCCCGCCGGCCCGCCGCCGACGGCGCGCTCGACGTCGATGAGTTGCTGATCGACCTGCTTCATCAGCGAAGTGCGCATCGACAGCACCGTCGCGGCGCCGATGAGCGTCAGCACGACGATGAACAGGGTGACGATGGACGCGAGCAGCTTCGAACGCAGCGTCCACCGGGCCGGGTTGAGGATCATGACGGGTCGCTGTCTCCCAGCTGCTCAAGGGCGGGTGGTCGTCTCCGCGTGGGGACGGGGACGGGCTCCAGGCCTTCATCTTCGCCCGTGATCGCGTCGTGCTCGACGCGTTCTCGGGCAACGATCGCTGACGACGGATGCCCGCCGCCGCGATCAGCCGGCCGGTTTGAGCACGTAACCGGCGCCGCGCATCGTGTGGATCATCGGTTCGCGGCCCGCGTCGATCTTCTTGCGCAGGTAGCTGATGTACAACTCGACGACGTTCGCCTGCCCACCGAAGTCGTAGTGCCACACGCGATCGAGGATCTGCGCCTTGCTCAGCACGCGCTTCGGGTTGCGCATGAGGAAGCGCAGGAGCTCGAACTCCGTTGCCGTCAGGTTGATCTCGGTGCCGGCGCGCATCACCTCGTGGCTGTCCTCGTCGAGCGTCAGGTCGCCGACGGTGAGCAGCGACGTCTCCTCCTCGGCGAGCTGCACCGAGCGACGCAGCAGCGCCCGCACGCGCGCGACCACCTCTTCGAGGCTGAAGGGCTTCGTGACGTAGTCGTCGCCGCCCGCCGTCAGACCGGCGACACGATCCTCGACGGCGTCGCGTGCCGTCAGGAACAAGACCGGCAGCGCCGGGTCCTCGTCGCGCATGCGCCGCAGCACCTCGAGGCCGTCGAAGTCGGGCAGCATCATGTCGAGCACGACGGCGTCCGGCTTGAACTCCTTGGCCGTCTTGACGGCCGAGTTGCCCGTGGCCGCCGTCTTGATGTCCCACCCCTCGTAGCGCAGGGCCATGGAAAGCAGTTCGGTGAGGTTCGACTCGTCGTCGACGACGAGGACGCGGACGTTCGAGCCGTCAGGACGCTTCAGGGCAGGGGCAGCGGTGCTCATGACTCCGAGTCTGCGCCACCTGACTGTGTCCTTTCAGTGCCGTTTCTGTGACGTTTCTGTGTGAGCGGCGAGCGGTGTCGTCCCACATGGCGCCGATGCGCACCGAGTGGGAGCGGGACGGGGAGGTCGACGTCGCATTCGGATGCGGTGGTGTTGCTCGCGGCGCTGCGCGCTCGTTCGTCGCCGAGACGGCCGCCGGGCCGATCGCGATGGCTCCGCCGGCCGATCTCCTCGGCGAGGTCGTCGATCGGGTGCCGCTCGTCGACGCCGTGGTACTCGCCGACGCGGTGCTCGCGCGTCATGAGCTGATGGCGAAGGACATGCTGAGCGAGTGGTCGACGAACCCACGCCTGCGCCAGGTTGCCCGTCTCGCCGACGGGCGCGCTGAATCGCCGATGGAGGCGCGCCTGCGTCCGTTGTTCGTGCTGGCGGGCTTGCCGACGCCGGTGCTGCAGCACTCGGTACGCATCGAGGGAGTGAACCGGCGCTTCGACCTCGCATATCCGCAATGGCACCTCGCCTTCGAGTACGACGGAGAGCATCACCACACGAGTGAGCGGGCGAGGCGCGCGTGACGCTTCCACATTGTGCAGATGCGCACCCGTGTGGGGAAGACGTGACGCCGCGTCGTCCCACTCGGCGTAGAACTGCACCGAGTGGGGAGAACCCCGACACGCGACGTCCCACTTGCCGCGCATCTGCGACAAGTGGGACGTGTGGTCGGCGCTCGTGCGGACGGGCCGTCAGCGGGTGGCGACGACCTTGCGCAGCTGCGGGCGCGGGTCCGGAGCGGACAGGCGGGCGGCGTCGGATGCCTCGTCGGTGTCGAGCTCCTGCGACTTCACCTCGGCAGCGACCCGCTCGGTGTATGACTCGACCTCGGCGTCGCGCTGCTCCTGCGTCCAGCCCAGGATCGGCGCGATGATGTCGGCGACCTCGGCGGCCGCGTCGACGCCGCGGTGCTTCGTCTCGATCGACATGCGCGTGCGGCGCGCGAGGACGTCCTCGAGGTGCATCGCACCTTCGTCCGTGACGGCGTACGCGATCTCGCAGCGCAGGTACTCGTCGGCGTTCGTGACGGGCTCGAGCAGCGACTCGTCGTCCTTCGACAGGGCGAGCACGTCGTACAGCTTCGAGCCGTAACGGTTGAGCAGGTGCTCGATGCGCCACTCGGGCAGGCCCGACTCGGCGGCGATCTCGTGCTTGAGGTTGAGCATCGCGGCGTAACCGTCGGCGCCGACGAGCGGCGTCACCTCCGTCACCGACTCCTTGATCGGGCCGAGGTCCTGGGCCGCGGCGTCGACGGCGTCGGCGGCCATGACGCGGTACGTCGTGTACTTGCCGCCGGCGATCGAGATGAGGCCCGGCTGCGGACGCGCGACGGCGTGCTCGCGCGACAGTGCGGAGGTGTCCTCGCTCTCGCCGGCGAGCAGCGGACGCAGACCGGCGAACACGCCGAGGATGTCGTCACGCGTCAGCGGCGAGGCGAGCACCGTGTTGACGTGCTCGAGAATGTAGTCGATGTCCTTGCTCGTCGCGGCGGGGTGCGCGACGTCGAGCGCCCAGTCGGTGTCGGTCGTGCCGATGAGCCACTGCTGGCCCCACGGGATGACGAACAGCACCGACTTCTCGGTGCGCAGGATCAGGCCGACCTCGCCGGCGATGCGGTCGCGCGGGACGAGGATGTGCACGCCCTTCGACGCACGCACGCGGAAGCGGCCCTTACCACCCGTCATCTTCTGGATGTCGTCGGTCCACACGCCCGTGCAGTTGATGACGACCTTGGCGCGCACGTCAGCCGTCTCGCCGGTCTCGACGTCGCGGATCTTCGCGCCGACGACACGGTCGGCCTCGGTGATGAGCGAGACGACCTCGGTCGAGTTGCGCACGATCGCGCCGTACTGCGCGGCGGTGCGGGCGACCGTCATCGTGTGACGTGCGTCGTCGGCCTGGCAGTCGTAGTAGCGGATCGAGCCGACCATCGCGTCGTTCTTGAGGCCGGGGAACATCTTCATCGTGCCGCTCTTCGTCAGGTGCTTCTGACGCGGGACGGAGCGGGCGCCGCCCATCTGGTCGTACATCGCGATACCGGTCGCGACGTACGGGCGCTCCCACGCGCGGTGCGACAGCGGGTACAGGAACGCGACGGGGTGGACGAGGTGCGGCGCGATGCGCGTCATCATGAGCTCGCGCTCCTTGAGCGCCTCGGCGACGAGCGCGAAGTTGAGCTGCTCGAGGTAGCGCAGGCCACCGTGGAATAGCTTAGAGCTGCGCGACGACGTGCCGCTCGCGAAGTCGCGGGCCTCGACGAGACCCGTGCGCAGACCGCGCGTGACGGCGTCGAGCGCAGTGCCGGCGCCGGTGACGCCACCACCGATGACGAGGACGTCGAGCTCACGCTCGGTGAGTTCGCGCCAGGACTCGGCGCGCGAGCTGGGGCCCAACTGTGCGCTGTACGGGTGCATGGTCATCGAAAACCTCCACTGCCGGGTCGAAGGCGCGTCGGAGATCGCCGAGCCGCGCCGATTCTCTGGTCTTCCTTCAGCTTAGACCCGCCTGTTCGTCCCCGATACCGCCTGCGGGGGTGTCATTCCTCACCGGACGGCGGCGCAGCTCGCCGGGCCGCGTGGGCCACGCCCTGCCACGTGGGCCTCTCCCGGCAGCGTGGGCCGCGACGAACTGCGCGAGTCCGATCGACCTGGTGGGTGGTCGACGAGATCGGTTGAGGTGCCGCTGGCCCCGTGCGAGCATGGGCGCAGAAGTAGACACGATCTCGAGGAGCTGTCTCATGGAGCACGCCATCACGTGGGTCCTGTGGGCCGTCACCGCCGTCGTTCCCTTCCTGGGCCTGGCCTGGTGCCTCACGTCGCCGCCGGCCGAGGTGCGTCGCACGCCTGAGATCGCTGAGACCTCGCCCGAGCGCTGACGTCGTCCCCGGCTGTCCCGAGGCGTGGGAACCGCCCCGGCTGCTTGATCCCTTGCGCGTGCCAGGGCCACGATGACGGGTGTGACGCGGAACATGTCCCCGTCCGACCTGCCGGGGTGCGCCTGACGTAGGCTTCATCGGTAGCATGAGTGGTGGTCGTCACATGCCACCGTCGAACGTCGAGAAAGGCACCCATGAGCCTCGGTCAGGTCTTCGTCAGCGAACTTCTCGGGACGGCGATTCTCATCGTCCTGGGTGTCGGGGTGGTGGCCAACGTGCTGCTGCCCCGCAACGGAGGCTTCGGGGGAGGGCCTCTGATGATCAACATCGGGTGGGGCTTCGCCGTCTTCGCCGGTGTCTTCGCCTCGTACAAGTCGGGCGCGCACCTCAACCCGGCCGTCACTCTGGGCATCCTCGCCTCGGGGGCCGATGAGTACGCGAAGGGCGTCGACATCAGCGTCGCGTCGACCTTCGTGTATCTCGCGGCGCAGTTCATCGGCGGCTTCATCGGTGCCGTCGTCGTCTGGGCCGCCTACAAGAAGCAGTTCGACGATCACGAGGACGCCCCGACGAACGTCTTCTCGACGGCTCCCGCCGTGCGCGCGCCGTTCTGGAACGTCGTCACCGAGGTCGTCGGCACGTTCATCCTCGTCTTCACGATCCTCGCGTTCACGAAGACCCCGAGCCAGGCCGGCCCGCTCAACGTCGCGTTCCTCGTCGTCGCGATCGGCGTCAGCCTGGGTGGCCCGACGGGTTATGCCATCAACCCCGCCCGTGACCTCGCTCCGCGTCTCGCGCACTTCGTCCTGCCGATCCCGCGCAAGGACGACTCCAACTGGGGTTACGCCTGGGTGCCGGTCGTCGGCCCCGTCATCGGTGGTGTGCTCGCCGGTCTCGCCGCCCACGCCTACATCGGCTGACGCAGAAGCGCACACTGGACACCAGCAGCATCGAACACGGATCGCACGAGGAGTGAACATGGCTGACAAGGCAGAGAAGAAGTACGTCGCCGCCATCGACCAGGGCACGACGAGCACGCGCTGCATGATCTTCGACCATGACGGCGAGGTCGTCGCCGTCGCGCAGATGGAGCACGAGCAGGTCTTCCCGAAGGCGGGCTGGGTCGAGCACGACGCCCTCGAGATCTGGACGAACACGCGCAAGGTGTGTGCCGAGGCCCTCGCGAAGGGTGACCTCGACTCTGACGATATCGCCGCCGTCGGCATCACCAACCAGCGTGAGACGACGCTCGTGTGGGACAAGAACACCGGCAAGCCGGTCTACAACGCGATCGTCTGGCAGGACACGCGCACCGACGCGATCTGCAAGGAACTCGCCGGTGACGCCGGCAGCGAGAAGTACAAGGACGTGTGCGGTCTGCCGCTCGCGACGTACTTCGCCGGCCCGAAGGCCAAGTGGATCCTCGACAACGTCGACGGCGCCCGCGAGAAGGCCGAGAAGGGCGACCTGCTGTTCGGCACGATGGACACGTGGGTCATCTGGAACATGACGGGCGGGCCGAAGGGCGGCGTCCACGTCACCGACGTCACGAACGCCTCACGCACGATGCTGATGAACCTCGACACCCTCGAGTGGGACGAGGACATCGCGGAGGACATGGGCATCCCCATGTCGATGCTGCCTGAGATCCGCAGCAGCAGCGAGGTCTACGGCAAGGTGCGTCACCGCGGCATCCTCAAGGACGTGCCGATCTCCGGCGCGCTCGGCGACCAGCAGGCCGCGACGTTCGGTCAGGTCTGCTTCGAGCCCGGCACCGCGAAGAACACGTACGGCACGGGCAACTTCCTCATCCTCAACACGGGTGAGGAGAAGGTGATGAGCAAGAACGGCCTGCTCACGACCGTCTGCTACAAGATCGGCGACGAGAAGCCCGTCTATGCACTCGAGGGTTCGATCGCCGTCACCGGCTCGCTCGTGCAGTGGCTGCGTGACAACCTCAAGCTCATCAAGGACGCCAAGGAAGTCGAGAAGTACGCGAAGGAGGTCGACGACAACGGCGACGTCTACGTCGTCCCCGCCTTCTCCGGCCTGTTCGCGCCGCACTGGCGTAGCGACGCGCGCGGCGCCATCGTCGGCCTCACCCGCTTCGCGAACCGCGGCCACATCTGCCGCGCCGCCCTCGAGGCCGTCGCGTTCCAGAGCCAGGAGGTCGTCAAGGCAATGAACGCCGACTCCGGCGTCGACCTCACCGAGCTCAAGGTCGACGGCGGCATGGTCGTCAACGAGACGCTCATGCAGTTCCAGAGCGACCTGCTCGACGTCGACGTCATCCGCCCGAAGATCAACGAGACGACCGCGCTCGGCGCCGCGTACGCCGCGGGGCTTGCCGTCGGGTTCTGGAAGGACCTCGACGACTTGCGCCGTCAGTGGGCCGAGAGCAAGCGTTGGGAGCCGTCGATGGACGACGCAGAGCGTCAGCGTCTGCTCAAGCGCTGGGGTCAGGCCGTCGAGCGCACGCTCGACTGGGCTGAGTGATCGCCCGCCCACGACCGACGACCGCACCCCCTGCCTCGGTGCAGGGGGTGCGGTCGTCGGTCGTCGCGGTGCGGTGAAACGTCCCCGGTGGGCGGCGTTGCTCGGTAAGGTTCGAGACATGTTCGTCGTCAGCGTGTGCAGCCTCAAGGGCGGGGTGGGCAAGACGTCCGTCGTGCTCGGCCTCGCCGCCGCAGCGCGGGCGAGGGGGCTGACGACGCTCGTCGTCGACCTCGATCCGCAGGGGGATGCGACGTACGCGTTGGGCGTCGACGCTCCCGGGGCCGTCAGTGCTGACGTGTTGGAGCGGCCGAAGCGCAAGGTGCTCGAGCGCGCCATCGTGCCGGCCGGCTGGCCGCGCGGCAACGCCGATCTGCACGTGCTGCCGAGTTCGGACGCGACGGCGAACCTCGACCGGCCCGACGCCGACGGCGAGCAGTTGCACACGCTGCGCACCGCGCTCGGCAAGCTCGACTACGACCTCGTTCTCATCGACGCGCCGCCGTCCCTGAGCGGCCTGACGCGCAGTGCGCTCGTCGCGAGCGACCGCGCCGTCGTCGTGACGGAGGCAGGTGCGTTCGCCGTCAACGCCGTGACGCGACTGTTCGCGGCGATCGACGAGATCCGCCGCACCGAGGCCGGCGGGTTGCAACCGCTCGGCATCGTCCTCAATCGGTACAAGCCGTCGATGGCGGAGCAGCGCGCGCAGCGGGCCGCGCTCGAGCGCGCGTTCGGCCCGCTCGTGCTCTCGCCGACGCTGCCCGATCGCGCGGTCGTCCCGAAGGCTCAGGGAGCACGTGCACCCCTCGACGCGATGTCCGGTGGCGCCGCGGCGCTCCAGGGCTTCGAGCTTCTCCTCGGACGCATCGAGCGAGCGTCGCGGCTGACGCGTCGCAGTGATCGGCGGGCGTCCGCGTCAGCATGACGCGTTTCTCATCGCCGACCCGCGCAACCCACATGGGTCTCATGCGTCTATACGGTCATGAACGGGGTGGACGGACGGCGCGTGGGGTGCGTGCCGAACGACAAGAGGATCGGCGAAGCTGCGCCACAATCCACCGCCATGACACCCTGTAGAGTCGGAACCTATGCATCGCTGAGCCCGGCGGGTTGCGCCCGCGCCCCGCGCCGAAGGGCGAGTCCACGCGCCCAACACGTGACGGGAGGAGACGCCATGACGTCGATCGTCGTGCCCATCCCCCTGCCGCCGTGGGCGATGACGGCCGGGGACGCGACCTCCCGTCGCGCGCGTCGCGACGCTGCGTCGTCCCGCCGCGATTCCGCGGCCGGCATGCCGGATGACGGCCACGGCGAACCCGAGGGTCTCGACCTCGACGAGCTCTACACGAACACCTACCACGACATGGTTCGGCTGGCGCGGCAGTTCGTCGACGACGTCGAGTCGGCGCAGGACGTCGTCCACGACGCGTTCCTGGGCCTGTACCGCAACCGTCACAACCTCGAATCGCCGGCGAACGCGCGCGCCTACCTGCGCACGGCCGTGATGAATCAGGCGCGCTCGGCGCTACGCCGTCGACGCACCGCGCGCGAACACATGGCCGTCGCCGAGCCCGAGACGGCACCCGGCTCCGACGAACCCGTCCTCCTCGCCGACGAGCACGCCGAGGTGCTGCGTCACCTCGACGCGTTGCCGGCGCGGATGAAAGAGGTGCTCGTCCTGCGTTACTGGGAGGGGCTCAGCGAGGCAGAGATCGCGAAGACCCTCGGCATCAGCACAGGAACCGTGAAATCGCAGGCTTCCCGCGCGATGAAGAAACTGACGGTATCCATGCGAGGCAACGATGGGTGAGTTGCGACCTGACGACTTCACCGCCTTCGAAGCGACGCTTCGAGAGGCGCTGTCGGCGCGGGCCCACACCGTCAGCCCCGCGACGCTCAACGTCGCGAAGATGGAAGCGCTGCGCGAAGCCCTGACGATGCCGCATGGGGCGGGAGGCTCCGGTTCTACGGGCTCGTCTGGTTCGTCCGGCGGCTCGGGTGGGTCCGGCGGTATCGGCGCGGGTGGCAGCGTGAGCACCTGGGCCGCAGGTGGACTCGTCCTCACCGCCGCAGCGTCGGCAGCGTTCGGCCTCGTCTACATGGGCAAGGATTCGGCGCGGTACGAGACGCGCACCGCTGCGTCCCAGACGAGCGCTGCCGGCTCGCAGGGCGCGCCGCCCACCTCCGGCGCGCCGTCCGCGACGCAGCCGACGGGCGCGGCGTCGTCCGAGGCGACGAATTCGTCTTCGGCGTCGGTGGCGTCGTCGACGGCAGGTACGTCCGATGTGTCGACGGCTCAGCTGGCGGCGAGCGATGCCGGCGCCAGCCGTTCACGAGCTAACGGCGCGACGTCGCTGCCGCCTGTGCCCGCGCGCTCGGTGGCGGCCGCGCCGAGCGCTGACGCCGTCCCGACGGTGCAGCCGACGAGCGCGCCGTCGATGCCCACCGGGCCGGGCATCGTCGTGGCCGACTCGCCGGCGACGAGCCATTCGACCACGTCGCCGACCACGAGTGACGTCCCCACTGCATCGTCGACGGCTGGCCCGACGACGAGCACCGTGCCGCCCGTGACGCCGACGTCACCGGTCCAGCCGACTTCGTCACGTCTCACGGCACCGACGACGAGCATCGTCGTTCCGCCGACGACAGCGGAACCGACATCACCGCCGGCGACGAGCTCGGATCCGACGTCGCCGACGACAAGCATCGTCAACCCGCCGACGACGACGGAACCGACCTCGCCGCAGCCCACGTCGCCTGAGCCGAGTACGTCGACCGGCCCGACGACGCCCCCTGCGCCGGGGACAGGCTTTGATCCGGCGTGGGGTCGGGGGCTCCAGATCGGTCGATGGATGTGCTTCGATCCGGTCCGCGTCGGAGGTACGAACGCACCTGCCGGATGGCAGGTGCTCGACCTCCAGGAGATCCAGGTCATCTTCCCGTGGGCCCAGTTCCCGTGGGGTGCCACGGCGTGGTGCGCGCCCATGACCCTCGGCAGCGGAGGCTGACCGGCCGCGCTGGCGTCAGCCGGGGTCGACCATGGTGACGCCGGGTCGCTGCGAGTGTGCGCGGACGCGTTCGGCGTTGGTCTGATCCGGTCCGAGGGCACGTCGTCGGGCGTCGGCCGGGTCGTTGCCGTACGACTCGTGGCGGGCCATGAGACGGGCCAGGCGTCGCTCGGCTGAGGGAGTGAGCATCCACGCCACGTCGAACAGCAGCGCCAGGCGGGCCCACGGCTCCTCGGCGAGCAGCACGTAATTGCCTTCGACGATGACGAGTTGTGTGTCGGCGGGCACCTCGATCGCGCCGGCCACCGCGTCTTCGATCTCTTGGCGGAACTCGGGGGCCCAGATCGTCGGATCGCCGGGTCGCTGGGCGTGGATGCGTTCGACGAGCGTGACGAAGCCGTGCGCGTCGAACGTCTCGGGCGCGCCCTTGACGTCCGTCATCGCCCGGCTTTCGAGGACGCTGTGCGCGAGGTGAAAGCCGTCCATCGGCACGACGGCGGCCGTGACGCCGGCCTGGTCGGCGTCGAGCAGCAAGCGGGCGGCCGCCGTCGACTTCCCTGCGCCCGGCTCGCCGGCAAGACCGAGCAGGACGCGTGAGCCGCTCCGACAGTGTTCGATGACGGCGGCGCTGGCCTCGTCCAAGGGGATCATGCGGTCATTCCTCTCGTCTCGGCGCAGCCTACCGCCGGCCCTCAGAGAGGGCCCGTGCCCGAGCCTGCGCCCGTCCTCAACGGCGATTCCTGTCCCCATCTGCGAATTTCGTCCACCTTCGCGATTCTCGTCCACCTCTGCGAACGGCGTCCCCATCTGCGATTCTCGTCCACCTTCGACGCCGCCACGGACGCCGAGGTGCTCCCGCCGGGCGCCGATGCGAATGTGACCAAGAATCGCGAAAGGGGACAGGATTCGCCGATGGGGATGAGAAACGCAGACGGGGACGAGGATCGCCGGGGGGACGGCGAAGCCTCCCGGGCGCTCGGGTGAGCACGCGGGAGGCTTCGTGACCGACGACGGCCAGTGACGATCGGCCGGGATCGCCACGTCGTGGGGGAGACGCACCCTGCTGGGCTTCATCGAGTCTGCCCCGCCCAAGCGGAACCTGCTGGCGCACGCCCCGCCGAAGCGGAACCTACTCATGCAGGCACCGAGGCGGCGAGCGTCTCCGTGATGGGCTCAGGCGCCGAGGCGCTCCTTGAGACCGTCGAGCTCGACCTGCAGCTGCACGGGCAGCTGGTCGCCGAACTTCGCGAACCATTCCTCGATCTGCGGGATCTCGGCCTTCCACTCCTCGACGTCGACGGCGAGCGCCTTCTCGAGCTGCGCGTCCGTCAGGCCGAGGCCGTCGACGTCGAGCGACTCGGGCGTCGGGACGTGGCCGATGGGCGTCTCGACCGCGGCGGCCTTGCCCTCGATGCGCTCGATGACCCACTTGAGGACGCGGCTGTTCTCGCCGAAGCCCGGCCACAGGAAGCCGCCGTCCTCGTCACGACGGAACCAGTTGACGTAGAAGATCGCCGGCAGCTTGGATGCGTCGGCGTCCTTGCCCACGTTGACCCAGTGCTGGAAGTAGTCGCCGGCGTTGTAGCCGATGAACGGCAGCATCGCCATCGGGTCGCGGCGCACGACGCCCACCGCGCCGGTCGCGGCGGCCGTCGTCTCGGACGACAGCGTCGCGCCCATGAAGGTGCCGTGCAGCCAGTCGCGGGCCTCGGTGACGAGCGGAACCGTCGTCTTGCGGCGGCCACCGAACAGGATCGCCGAGATCGGCACGCCCTGCGGGTCGTTGTACTCGTCGGCCAGGATGTCGCACTGGTCGATCGGCGTGCAGTAGCGGCTGTTCGGGTGGCTCGACAGCTCGCCCGACTCGGGCGTCCAGTCGTTGCCCTTCCAGTCCGTCGCGTGAGCCGGCGTGTTCTCCAGCTCCTCCCACCACACGTCGCCGTCGTCGGTCAGGGCGACGTTCGTGAAGACGCTGTTGCCCTTGTTGATCGCGGCCATCGCGTTCGGGTTCGTGTGCTCGTTCGTGCCCGGCGCGACGCCGAAGAATCCGAACTCGGGGTTGACGGCGTAGAGGCGGCCGTCCTCACCGAAACGCATCCAGGCGATGTCGTCGCCGAGCGTCTCGACCTTCCAGCCCGGGATGGTCGGCTTCAGCATCGCGAGGTTCGTCTTGCCGCAGGCGCTCGGGAAGGCCGCCGCGACGTAGTAGACCTTGTTCTCCGGGGAGATCAGCTTGAGGATGAGCATGTGCTCGGCGAGCCAGCCCTCGTCACGCGCCATGACGGACGCGATGCGCAACGAGTAGCACTTCTTGCCCAGCAGCGCGTTGCCGCCGTAACCCGAGCCGAAGCTCCAGATCGTGCGCTCCTCGGGGAACTGCACGATGTACTTCTCCTCGTTGCACGGCCACGCGACGTCCTTCTGGCCGTCGGCGAGCGGCGCGCCGAGCGAGTGCAGCGCGGGGACGTACTTGGCGTTCTCGCCGAGCTCCTCGATGCGCTTCAGGATCTTCGTGCCGCAGCGCGCCATGACGCGCATCGACGCGACGACGTACTCCGAGTCGGTGATCTCGACGCCGAACATCGGGTTCTCGGCCTCGAGGTGACCCATGACGAAGGGGATGACGTACATCGTGCGGCCCTTCATGCAGCCCTTGTACAGGCCACGCATGAGGTCCTTCATCTCGTTCGGGTCCATCCAGTTGTTGGTGGGCCCGGCGTCCTTCTCGTCGACGGAGCAGATGTACGTGCGGTCCTCGACGCGCGCGACGTCCTGCGGCGAGCTCGCGGCGTAGAACGAGTTCGGCTTCTTCTCCTCGTTGAGGCGCGTGAACGTACCCTGCTCGACGAGCTTGTCGGTGATCTGCTTCCACTCCTCATCCGATCCAGTCACCCACTGGATGCGGTCGGGGGTGGTCATCTCGGCGACCTCCGCAACCCAGGCCGCGAGGCCCTCGTGCGTCGTGCCGCCTTCGGTGGGAACGCCGGCCTTCGGCATGTCCATCGTCGTCATGTGGATCGGCCATCCTTAGTGTGCGATCGGGCCCGAGCGGGATCTCCGCGCGTGCCGTCCTGATCGCTGTCGTCGGTCACCCCGGCCGCGGACGTTTCGTGGCTGGCCACGATTGTTTTCCGCTGCACGAATGGGGACTCTTCGAACGTACGGGTATCTCGACGTCAAGATAAGATGGGCGATCGAACCAAGCTTGTGAGCTGAGTCACAAATGCATGGTGACCTGTTGGGTTTCAGTGTCGAATGTCGAAAGTGACGACGAACTCGCCGTTAACTCAACATTTCCACCCACGACGGTGACCTGTGGCACGGGTTGTTGGCGGGTTCGTTCGGAGGCGTTCGGAACGCTGCGCGGACGCTGAGTGCGAAACTCCCAAGCTTGGGCGTTTCGACGGTCGCGTGCCGCGGGCCGGCTGCGAAACTCCCAACCTCGGGCGTCTGAGGCCCAGGGGGTGGCGGGTCGGCTGCGAAACTCCCAAGCTCGGGCGTTTAAGGCCGGCGGGGGCGCGGGTCGGCTGCGAAACCCCAAGCTCGGGCGCTTCGACGGCCGCGCCCGCCAAGCTCCCAGGTCCTGTGGATAACTTTCGGCACGGTCGCAGCGAACCCGCGAGTCTGGGGGCATGACCACCTCTTCACCCGCAGCTGAAACGTCGTCCGGACAGCGCGCGTCCCGCCGAGCGGTAGCCGAGCGGCGACGCACCGCGCTGGGCGCATTCGGTCCGTTGCCCTTCACCTCGCAGGAGGCGCTCGCGGCGGGCCTGAGTCGGAGCGACCTCGCCTCCGATGACGTCCGTCGCCTCTTCCGAGGTGTATTCGTCGACGCTCGCGTTCCGGTGGCGCACGGGCTTCGGTGCGCGGCGGCGTTACGACGCTGCGGGGAGGGAGCGCGCATCTCCCGCCTCGATGCGGCGCAGCTGTGGGGATTGCCGGTGCCTGCGTTCGAGGGTGTCAGCGTCAGCATCCCTGCGCATCGGGACGTACGCAGCGCCGGGTTGGTCGTGCATCGGCACCTCGGTCGTTCGCAGACTGCCGAGGTGTGGGTGCCGTCGGTGCGGCGGCGCCTGCCGACGACGGCTCCGCTCGATCTCGTGCGCGAGTGCCTGCCGTGGCTCTCCCTCGTCGACGCCGTCGTTCTCGCCGATGCCATCCTGCGCCTGAGGTCGGTGGATGCAGTGCGGGCTCGTGCTGCATGGGCGGAGTCGCTCGGCACGCGGCCGGGGCGCGGGCGGGATCTCGTGCGGCTCGTCGATGGGGCAGCAGAGTCGGCGATGGAGACGCGGCTGCGCGTGTTGCTCATCCTTGCGGGGTTGCCGCGACCGGTGGCGCAGGTCGAGGTGGTCGCCGGCGGGCGCCGTCGTCGGCTCGATCTCGCGTACCCCGAGCTGAAGATCGCGATCGAGTACGACGGCGATCACCACTACACCACCGAGGCGCAGAAGCACGCGGACCTCGAGCGCGAAGCGGCGTTGCGCGCAGAGGGGTGGGAGGTCATCCGCGTCGTGTCGCACGGGATATACCGCGACCCGGCTGGAACGGTGCGAGCCGTGGCCGCAGCCCTCGGACGCCGGGGCCTCGCGGTGCGAACGTCGGACGAGTGGCGGGCTCACTTCCGTCAGCTCGCGTAGGCGGACGAAACTCCTGACGTTGGGAGTTCTACAGCTATTCGGGCAGGCACTGGCTGTGAAACTCCTGACGTTGGGGGTTCGGCAGCCACTCGGCCAGGCACTGGCTGCGAAACTCCCAAGGTTGGACGTTTCAGCGCAGAGCGACCCCGACGTCGGTGGCGACGGCTTCGACCATGCGGGTGAGACGCGCCGTGCGCTCGGGCATGGTGTCGCGGTAATTCGCCAAGGTGAGAAGACCCGGCCCGGCGAAGGCCCATGCGCGAGAACGGGCCCACATCGCCTCGTCGGCACCAGCGGCACGCGCGAACACGGCGCGACCCGGTGCGTCGAAGAGGTCCCAGGCGTAGAGCAGGTCGACCGCGGGGTCACCCACACCGAGCCCGCCGAAGTCGATGACCCCGGCCAGCGCGCCGCGAGCGTCGACGAGCACGTTCTCGGGCGACAGGTCGGTGTGCACCCAGGCCCCGGCCTTAGGCGCGGGGCCGACCTCGCGCAGCCGCTTCCACGCCAGGCGCACCTGAGCCGGGTCGAAGAGATCGCTCAGCTCATCGGCTGCTTCCTCCACCCAGCCGTCAGTGGTGTCGTTCACCGGCTCCCCACAGCGGTAGCCCCAGCGCTCGGCGCCGCCCACTTCGCCGCAGGTGTCGAGCGCGTGGAGCTCTGCGGTGAACTCGCCGAGCGTGGTGGCAAGCGCTTGCTGCATCGGCGCCTCAAGATCTCTGGGCGTGCGGCCTTCGAGCCATGTGATGACGGCCCATCGGCGCGGAAACACCGCACTTGGGCGCCCGGTGAACTCGATTCGGGGGATCGGTGTTCTCACGGCAGCTCCGAGCATCGGCAGCCACGTCACCTCCTTGGCGAGGTCGTCGGCGTAGGCATCCGAGCGTGGCAGACGAAGCGCGAGGTGCTCCCCGATCCGGAAGACCCAGTTGCTGCTGCCGGACGTCTTGCTCGGGCGCACCTCGAGCGTCGAAAGGTGAGGTGCCTGTTCACGCAAGAGTCGGGCAGCGTCGGCAGCGTCGGGCTCAGAACTCATCATGTCGGGAGTTTTGCAGCCGACTCGGCGAGCGGCGACGCATTTTCTCCCGATGCTGGGAGATGAGCGCCGGCATCACACGCGAGAGAGCACCAGCGTGATCTCGTGGCGGTTGTGCTGCAACTGCCGCGCGAAGGTGATGTCATACGCCTTCGTCAGCATCGTCATCGCCTCGTCGGCCTGCTTGACGGGGTTGTTCGTGCCGAGCTTCAACGTCACGATCGCGCTGCCGCCGGGACGCAGCATGTCGGACGCCTCGAGCATCGTGTGCGCCGAAAGCTGCGGCGGCATGCGCATGTCGTTGACGATGAGGTCGACGCGCTCGCCGTGCTTCGCGACGAACTCGCCCGCCGTCGTCTTGTGATGCTCGACGCCGCCGAGGTTCATGACGCGCTCGTCGATGTCGGCCGGGTCGACGGCGTGCACCTGCGAGAAACCGTGCGAGCGCAGGATGCGCGTCCAGCCCCCGGGGCTCGCGCCGAGGTCGACGGCGACGTCTCCGCGCGGCACGTCGATGAGACCGAAGAGTTCTTCGAGCTTGAACTCGGCGCGGCTGACCTGCTCCTTGCGCGCGGCGAGGCGGATGCGCCCGCCGGCCCAGTCGGACAGGCCGAGGTGGGTCGGCGTCACCCCCGTCGTCAGACGATCCTCACCGAGGCAGAGCGACAGCGTGTGCTCGGCGCCGCCGGGGACGACGCGGACACCTTCGTCCATGAGCATCTCGAGCAGGGGGCGACGCACCTTGCCCGGCGCCCAGGGCGCCTGCCCCGAATCCCAGGTGTGCAGCGACACGGCGTCACCGGCCCGATATCGGCCCGCCTCGGTCAGCGCTTCGAGGCGCGTCGTCATCGCGTCGAGGGCCCACTCGGCGATCTCCTCGACGTCGTCGTGCCGATGCGCCTTCGTCGGCGTGTGCGCCTCGACGTTCGCGAGGTACTTGCAGAACCTGAGGTAACCGCTCGTCGCGAGGTCGTGGATCCGTTCGAGGCCGCCGTCCTTCAACTGCACGAGCCCGGCGTCCTCGCCGACGCGCGTCACCTTCTCGATGTCGAGCTCACGGCGCAGCTCGACGACGGCGAAACGGTAGTAGTCGGGCGTGGTGGAGAACAGCACAGGAAGCTCGATCACCCGGTCAGTCTAGTGGCGAACGACATGACCCCCATCGCGCGTCGGCGGCCGTCGGCCACAACCGAACCTCCTGCACCGGCGACGTCACGAACCCCCACCCATCAGGCAGGTGGGGGTTCGTCAGGGTGCCGAGGTGAGGGTCAGTGTTCGTGGCCCTCGAGGCGTGCTTCCTCGGCGTCGAAGGCGTCGGGGTCGATCCTGTTCCGCACGAAGAACCACCCGATGACAAGGACGATCGCAACGATGGGGGAGGCGACGCAGACCGTCAGGAAGCCCTTGTTGTCACTGGTCGCCAGGAGCACGACGACGGCGACGAGAAACAGCAGCGCGAAGATGTCGCTCGCGGGGGAGGCCCACAGGCGGAACGCGGGCCGCGGGGCGCCGCCACGCTTCGACTTCACGACGAACGCGAGGTGGCTCAGCATGATGAGGCACCACACCGCGATGATGCACACCGACACGAAGTTGAGCGCGATCTCGAACGCCTCGCTCGGCCACAGATAGTTGATGACCACGCCGACAGCGCCGAGTGCAGCCGTCGCGATGATGCCGGCGGCGGGCACGGCGCGTCCGCTCATGACGCCGAGGAAGCGCGGCGCCGAACCGGAGACGGCCATCGACCGCATGACACGTCCCGTCGAGTACAGGCCCGAGTTCATCGACGATGCCGCGGCCGTGATGACGATGACGTTCATGACGTCCCCCGCGTGTGGCACGCCGGCTTGCGCCAGGGCGGTGACGAACGGCGACGTCGTCGACGAATACTCATCGGTGGGCAGCAGCAGCGTCAGCAGCACGAGGGAACCGAGGTAGAAGACGATGATGCGCCACAGCACCGAGTTGACGGCGCGCGGCATGACCTCGAGCGGGTTCTCGGCCTCACCGGCGGCGACGCCGACGAGCTCCATCGACGAGTAGGCGAAGATGACGCCCTGCATGAGCATGAACATCGGCGCGAGACCGTGCGGGAAGAACCCGCCGTGGTTGGTGATGTTGTGCAGCCCGGGTGCGGAACCACCGACGTGGTGGCCGGAGACGATGAAGTAGATCGCGAGGGCCATGAACCCCAGCAGGGCGGTGACCTTGATGATGGAGAACCAGAACTCCATCTCACCGAACAGCTTCACCCCGACGAGGTTGATCGCGACGGTCACGACGAGGGCGATGGCTGCGATGACCCACTGAGGGACGTGCTCGCTGAAGAAGCCCCAGTAGTGGAAGTACAGGGCGATCGCGGTGCAGTCGACGACGATCGTCGTCGCCCAGTGGATGAAGTGCATCCAACCGGCGGTGTAGGCAGCCTTCTCGCCGATGAACTCCCGGCTGTAGCTGACGAACGCGCCCGAGCTCGGGCGGTGCACGACCATCTCGCCGAGGGCGCGCACGACGATCATCGCGACGACACCGCAGATGGCGTACGAGATGAGCAGGGACGGCCCGCCCTTCTCGAGGCGGCCACCGGCACCGAGGAACAGTCCGGTGCCGATGGCGCCACCGATGCCGATCATCTGGATGTGGCGGTTCTTCAGGTTCTTCGCATAGCCGTGGTCACCGGCGTCGGCGGGGCGTCCCGCGGTGGGCGCCGGGTTGTTCTGGGTGTCGGCGGAGGTCGACATCGCTCCCTTTCACGTCGAGGCCGGGTGCGGCCTGGGCACGCACACACTAGGGGAGGCGTGCGGCATCAACGCACGCAGGGCCGTCATCGCCGTGAGCGATCCGGTCACGAGGAGGCGTCTGGAGTGCACAGACGTGACGGCGCCCCACCCGGCCGGGTGGGGCGCCGTCACGTCGGGCATTCGATCGTCAGGACATGCGTGACGCTTCGTCGTCGAACGCTTCGGAGTTGATGCGGCCGCGCACGAGGAACCAGCCGCCGACCATGAGCGCCGCGAGGACGGGCCCGCCGATGTAGACGGCCTTGGCGGCCTTCGGGTCGTCGCCGAACATGATGAGCAGCAGCACGGCCGCCATGAACAGCAGGCCGAAGATGTTGAGGAACGGCGCGCCCTTGAGCTTGAAGTCGGGTCGCTCCAGCTCGCCGCGCTTGGCCTTGCGCACCATCATGAGGTGGCTGATGAGGATGATCGACCACACGCCGATGATGCCGAGCGTCGCGAGCTCGAGGACCATCTCGAACGCGTCCGACGGCCACGCGTAGTTGATGCCGACGCCGATGAGGCCGAACGCGAACGTCGTGAAGATGCCCCAGTAGGGCACCTGCGTCTTGCTCATCTTCGCGAGGTAGCGCGGCGCGGTGCCGGCCATCGCCATCGAGCGCAGCACACGGCCGGTCGAGTACAGGCCGGAGTTCATCGAGCTCGCGACGGCGGAGATCAGCACGACGCTCATGATGTCGGCCATGTGGACGCCGCCGATGTGGAACCCGACGCGGTCGAGCACGGTGACGAACGGCGACTCGCCCTTCTTGTACTGGTCGGTCGGCAGCAGCAGCGTCATCAGGGTGATCGTGCCGATGTAGAACACGAGGATGCGCCACACGACGGCGCGCGCCGCCTTCGGCATGACCTCGCGCGGGTTCTCCGTCTCGCCGGCGGCGACGCCGATGAGTTCCATCGACGCGTACGCGAAGATGACGCCGGACATCAGCATGAACATCGGCGACACGCCGTTCGGGAAGAAACCGCTGTCGGTGATGTTGTGCAGGCCGGCCGTGGCGTGCTGACCGTCCGACGACAGATCCTTGCTCGTCACGATGAAGAAGATCGAGACGAACATGAACGCGATGATCGTGACGACCTTGATGATGGAGAACCAGAACTCCATCTCGCCGAACCACTTCACGCCGATGAGGTTGATGACGAGCACGATCGTGAGAGCCAGCAGCGCCAGAGCCCACTGCGGCAGCGCGTCGGAGATCGGTTTCCAGAAGATGAGGAACCCGGCGATGGCCGTCGAGTCGGCGATGACGGTGAAGCCCCAGTTGATGAAGTGGAACCACCCGGCGGCATAGGCCGCCTTCTCGCCGATGAACTCGCGACTGTAGGAGACGAAGGCGCCCGAGCTCGGGCGGTGCAGCACCATCTCACCGAGCGCACGCACGACGATCATCGCGACGATGCCGCAGATCGCGTAGCTGAAGATCAGGGACGGGCCGGCCTCGTGCAGGCGCCCGGCGGAGCCGAGGAAGAGGCCCGAGCCGATGGCGCCGCCGATGCCGATCATCTGGATGTGGCGGTTCTTCAGGTGCTTGGCGTACCCGGCGTCACCGGCGTCGCGGGAATGCGGGGCGTCGGCGGGGCCGTTCGCGCCGGGAGCCGCGGACCCGGAGGTGGGCGCAGGCTCAGAGAGGAGGGAGGACATCGAGGGATGCCTTACTGCTCGAGGGCCGTAGCCCAGGCCACATGACTGGCACACTCTAG
Organism: Dermacoccus sp. SAI-028; assembly: GCF_004346775.1. Lineage (NCBI taxonomy): Bacteria > Bacillati > Actinomycetota > Actinomycetes > Micrococcales > Dermacoccaceae > Dermacoccus > Dermacoccus sp. SAI-028. The sequence continues at coordinate 493,061 of NZ_SMFS01000001.1, forward strand.
GCCACCGATGTGACCGCGTGCACACACGTGTCCGCTCTGAGATGACGCCATCGACGCGTGATGCCCCGCCTACGAACGTAGACGGGGCATCAGACGTGATGAGCGGAGGCTCACACCATGGCGTTGTCCTCGGAGTCGAACGCTTCGGCGTTGATCCGATTGCGGACGAGGAACCAACCGCCGATCATGAGAGCGGCCACGACCGGGCCCATGATGAGGACGACCTTCTGCAGCACGCCACCCTGCGTCGCCATCAGGACCAGGATGAAGCCGAGGAAGCCCAGCGCGACGATGTTGAGGAAGGGCGCGCCCTTGAGCTGGAAGTCGGGTCGCTGCATCTCACCGCGCTTCGCCTTGCGCACCATCATCATGTGAGAGATGAGGATCATGGCCCACACGCCGATGATGCCGAGGACGGCGACCTCCAGGACGATCTCGAAGGCATCCGAGGGCCACGCATAGTTGATGGCCACACCGATGAGACCGAAGGCAGCCGTCGTCGCGATCGCGGCCCACGGCACCTGGTGCTTGCTCATCTTGCGCAGGTAACGCGGCGCCGTGCCCGCCTCGGCCATCGAGCGCAGCACGCGCCCGGTGGAGTAGAGGCCGGAGTTCATCGAGCTGGCGACCGCCGTCACGAGGACCACGGTCATGATGTCGGCCATCTTCACGCCGCCGATGTGGAAGCCGATGCGGTCGAAGACCGTCACGAAGGGCGAGGTGTCCGCCTGGTAGGCGGTGTGCGGCAGGAGCAGCGAGAACAGCGTGATCGTGCCGACGTAGAAGATCAGGATGCGCCACAGGACGGAGCGCACGGCCTTCGGCATGACCTCGCGCGGGTTCTCCGTCTCGCCGGCGGCCACACCGATGAGTTCCATGGCGGCGTAGGCGAAGATGACGCCGGACATCAGGGTCCACATGTGGCTCGGCCCGTTCGGGAACATCCCGCCGTGATCGGTGATGTTGCGCAGGCCTGCGGTATCAGGGCCCAGCTGGTGCGACGTCGCGATGAAGTAGATCGCGACCACCATGAAGACCACGAGCATGGCGACCTTGATGATGGAGAACCAGAACTCGACCTCGCCGAACAGCTTGACGCCGATGAGGTTGATGGCGAGAACGATCGCCAGCGCGATGAGGGCGAGCGCCCACTTCGGCAAGGCGTCGGACACCGGCTTCCAGAAGTACAGGAACGTCGCGATCGCCGTTGCGTCCGCGATGAGAGTGAAGGCCCAGTTCAGGAAGTGGAACCAGCCCGCTGCGTACGCCCCCTTCTCTCCGATGAACTCGCGACTGTAGGAGACGAAGGCACCCGAACTCGGGCGGTGCAGCACCATCTCACCGAGCGCACGCACGACGATCATCGCGACGGCGCCGCAGATGGCGTAGCTGAAGATCAGGGACGGGCCGGCTTCGTTGAGACGCCCCGCGGAGCCGAGGAAGAGGCCGGAGCCGATGGCGCCGCCGATGCCGATCATCTGGATGTGGCGGTTCTTCAGGTGCTTGGCGTACCCGGTGTCACCGGAGTCGCGCGAATCGGACGCGGCCGAATTCTTCAGCGCGTCAGGAGTCGAGGACATACGTTGCCTTTCATGAACAGGAGGACACCTCGGCCTCGCGCGGGGACGCACGTCGCCGGTCACGTGTGCCGCTCATCACTGTAGGCCAGCGAGGTGACACCCCTCGCGCCCCATTGTTACGGGAGTGTTAAGGGGGCCTGTGAATGTCGCGTGGGTGACGCGGTCTGACGCTGCGGGGCGGCCTGGGCGAGCGCTCTGGACGCGACGCGACCGAGACCGCATCGTGACGATCGGCCGTCGACGCTGCGCTCGTACCCGGGGGGAGCCTGCAGGGTTGGACCGGGCGGACATACGACACGGGGCGCATCCTCGTCGTGAGGATGCGCCCCGTGACCAAGTAGGCAACGCTTCGGGCAATCAGCCCTTGAAGGCGTCCTTGATCTTCTCGCCGGCCTGCTTGAGGTTGGCGCCCATCTGGTCGCCCTTGCCCTCGGCCTCGAGACCCTGATCGTCGCTCGCCTTGCCGAAGGCCTCCTTGGCCTGGCCGAGCTTCTCGTCCTTGGCGTTGTCGAACTTGTCATCGATACCCATGACATGAACTCCTTTCTCTGGACAACAGTTGCCTCGACCCTACGCCGCTTTCCGGAGCGTGGCTAGGGGGTTTTCTGGGAGCTCAGTGCGAGGCGTTCTCCTGCCCAGCGCGAGCGCAGCATGCGGTCGTGGCTCGCGGCGACGACGGCGCCCGGGTAGTCGTCAAGAGCCCGTTCGACGTCCTCGGCGAGCAGGAGCGAGAAGTGGTTGGTCGGTTCGTCGAGCAGCAGCACGTCCGGCGGCAACGCGAGCAGACACGCCAGATCGAGACGACGACGCTGCCCGACGCTGAGATCGGCCAACGCACGGTTCTCGTCGCGTCCGGCGATGAGGCCGAACGTCGCAAGCGGATGTCGCGCTGCCAGGTCGTCACCGACACGGGCGCGGTAGGCGTCGAGGACGGTGGTGTCGGGCTCGAGGTGCGGGGCGTCGACGTCAGGGCCGGCAGAGGGCTGACGGTCGGACGCGAGCGGTGCCGTGTCCTGGCCGAGCAATCCGACGCTGACACGGCGCTCGCGATGCACTGACCCCGTGACGGGCTCCAACTCGCCGGCGAGGACGCGCAGCAGCGTCGACTTGCCGCACCCATTCGGCCCCTCGACGAGGAGGCGCTCGCCGGCGGACACCGTCAGGCTCGTCGGCTCCAGACGCGCCGGAACGCTGACGGCGGACGCCGCGAGCAGCGGCCCGCCGGGAAGTTCGGACGGGCGTGAGGCCGCCGCGAGGGAACGCTCGGTGTTGAACCGCAACGTGGCCGGGGGTTTGCGCACCTGCGTCTTCTCGAGTCGCTCCAGCGCCGTGCGCGAATCGTTGACGCGGCGCGCGACGACGGTGGCGTTCTTGTCCGAGTAGAACTTCTTCGCCCCGCGCGCCTCGGTGCGGGGCCCTCGTTCGGGGCGCCCGACGGTGTGGTCTTCCCTCATCTTCGCGCGCAGCCGTTTGAGTTCGGCCTGCTCGTCCTCGTACTGGCGCGCCCAGCGTTCGTGCTCGTCGTGGCGAGCGAGGACGTAGTCGGAGAACGTGCCCGTGAAACGCGTGACGCCGTGGGCGGCGCCGGCGTCCGAGGCATCGGAGATGCGGGCGGCGACCCGGTGCGGCAGGGGCCGCGGGTCGAGGTCGATGAGGTCGGTGACGCTCTCGTCGAGGAAGGCACGATCGTGGCTCGCGAGCAGCACCGGGCCGGGCCACGTCAGGAGCATCGATGTGAGCAGCTGCGCGCCACGATCGTCGAGGTGGTTGGTCGGTTCGTCGAGCAGCAGCGTCTGCGGACGGCGGATGAGCGTCCACGCCAAGGAGAAGCGGGCGAGCTGGCCGCCGGAGACCTCGTTCATCGGCGTGTCACGCGCGATTGCGCCGATGCCGAGGCCGTCGACGAGTTCGTCGATCGTGTGCTCGACGTTCCACGCATCGGCTCGCTCCGCCGCGGCGAGGGCCGCGTCGAGTTCGGTTGCGGCGAGCGCGTCCTCGGCGTTTCGCGCGAGACGCTCGCCCGCGACCTCGACCGCTCGCGCCAGAGCGTGGATCGGCTCAGCGGCGTCGTCGAGCACGTGCTGCGCCGTCAGCGTCAGGGCGAACGGCGCCTGTTGATGATGCAGACCGACGCTGCCGGGCGCGGTGATGCTGCCCGCATCCGGGCGCTCGAGGCCGGCGACGAGGCGCAGAAGCGTCGACTTGCCCGTGCCGTTCTCGCCGATGAGGGCGGCGCGTTCGCCCCCCGCGACGCTGAAGGAGATGTTCGTCAGGACGCGACGGTCGGGGTAGCTCTTCGACACGCCGTCGACGCGCAGGTGGCTGCCGGACGAGCCGCCGGCCGAGGGCAAGGACGATGAATACACAGGCCTCCTGGAGTGGTGGGAACACCCTCACGCTAGGCGGCGTGGCGGGGTGGCGTCACCCGATTTTCAGCGGGCTGGGCGGTCCGTCAGCCAGTGGGCCCGACGACGCGACGCCCCGACGACGCGACGCCCCGACGACCCAGCGGGCACTCGTCAGCGGGGGCGACATGTCATGTGCCGTCGGGCAGGCGCCCCGCGCTCGTCACTCGGAGGGGCGGGGCTCGTCGACGTCCGCGGCGCCCGTGCCGCTCTCGCGCAGGTGCGTGTCGAGGCTGACGCGTTCGTCGAACACGAAGCACTCGCCGCGCCAGTCGACGTCGGCGTCCGGCATCTGCGCGAAGTAGTTGAGGATGCCGCCCTGAAGCTGGAAGACCTCGAGACCCAGATCCTGCATCCACGGGCTCGACTTCTCGCAGCGGATGCCGCCCGTGCAGTACATCGCGACCTTCGTCCCGCTCTCACGCCACGCAGGCGCGTGCGCCTCGACGTAGTCGGCGAAGTCGCGGAAGTTCTCGACGCCCGGGTCGATCGCCCCCTCGAAGTGGCCGACGCCGAACTCGAAGCTGTTGCGATTGTCGAGGACGATCACGTCGTCGCGCCGGATCAGCTCGCGCCATCGCTGCGGCGCGACGTCGGTGGCACGCACGTCCTCCATGCGGTTCGGCATGTCGAGCCCGTCGACGCCCAGCGGCACGATCTCGCGCTTCGCCTTGACCATCATGCGGCGAAACGGCGGACGTGTGAACGCGGTGCGCTTGGTGACGATGCCGTCGAACAGGGCCCGCGTGACGGCGTCGGCGCTCGCTGCCGCGCGGAAGGCGTCGACCTGTTCGGGCGCTCCGGCGAGCATGCCGTTGACGCCCTCGCTCGCGATGAGGACCGACCCCGTCAAACCCTCGCGCGCAGCGCACAGCTCGCGCACCCGCACGACGGCGGCGTCGACGTCGGGCACCGCGACGAACCGATAGAACGCGATGTGATCGCCACTCGACGGGCGGGCGGACGGAGCGGGAGAGGTCATGGGTGCGAGATCGTCGGAGGGAGCGCCGGGCATGGCGGCATTCTCTCAGCTTCTTCGAACCTGACGGCAGGCGAACGCATGGGCTCGCCTTGTAGTGCACATAGCTTCATCACAGCCGCGGCGGTCAGCGTGCATCCGTCGGGCCACGAACGGTCGAGGCCCACGGATGAAGGAGTCAACCATGGCGAAGAACGGTCGTAAGATCGCCGCCGGCGTCGGCGCAGTGAGCACCCTCGCGGTCTCGGGGGCGGCGCTCGCGAGCTCGCAGACGGTGAGCACCGGCACCTCCACCCCGAACACCACGACGCAGCAGGGCAGCGCCGCCGGCCAGGACGGGCACGGCATGCGCGGCATGCACGACAAGCTGGTCGCGGGGACCGCGGCGACGAACGTCAAGAATGCGGTGAAGGCGAAGGACGCGTCGATCACCGTCAAGGGCGTGCGTCAGGCGCCGGACGGTTCGTACCGCGCGTTCGGCACGAGGTCCGGCAAGCGCGTCATGGTCGAGGTGAGCAAGGACCTCAAGACGGTCACCGTCCGCACCGGCCGGGGTCACGGCCACCACGGTCACCACCGCGGCACCGAGGTGACGGGTACCGCCCTGACCGGCGTCAAGAACGCCGTCAAGGCGAAGGACTCGGGCGTCACCGTCGAGAAGGTCTACAAGGAGAGCGACGGCACCTACCACGCGTTCGACACGAAGGCGGGTGCGCACGTGCGGATCGACGTCAGCATGGATCTCAAGACCGTGACTGTGACGGCCGGCAAGCCCGGCGGGCCGGGCGGGCATGACGGACCCCGCCACGATGGCGCGCCGAGCGGCCAGACGCAGGGTGGTTCGGGTTCGACGAGTTCGTCGACCACGGCGCCCACCTTGTCGAGCACGAGCGCGCAGGCTGCCTGATCAGTCGCGTCACGTGGCGCTGCCCGAGTCAGTCCTGACTGACTCGGGCAGCATCATGTGGCTCAGGCGGCGGACGGCTGACGCGATGCGCGCCGCGGGCTATTCAGTCTTCGTCGGCGTTGGCCGTCGGGTCGTCGGCGGCGAGGTCGAGCAGGCGCGGTTCGTCCCAGGCCACGAATCGCCAGGCGCCCGGCCGACCCTCGAGCGTCAGGACGGTCGTGTTGGGGATCCGACGCTGACGCACCTCCCGCGGCGTGAGGTTCTCGCACTGCGACGTCACCCATAGCCGCAGCACCGCGCCATGACTGACGACGGCGAGCGTCGCATCGTCGTCGAGCCCGTCCAGGGAGCGTTCGAGTGCCTCGGTGAACCGTTCGAGCGTCTCCGCGCCGGCGGGGCCACCCGGGATGCGCGCCTCGAGGTCACCGGTGGCCCACGCGTAGGCCGTGTCGAGGTAGATGTCGGCGGCTTCGTGCGTCGTCGCCATCTCGAGATCACCGGCGAAGATCTCACCGAAGCCGGCGTCCTGCGTCAGCGTCAGCCCGCGTTCGGCGGTGAGCGGTCCGGCCGTGAGACGCGCTCGATCGTGGGCGGACGCGACGACTCGATCGATGCGGCGATCGGCGAGGCGCGGCACGAGGTCGTCGGCCTGCGCGTGGCCGAGTTCGGTGAGCCCGGCGCCGGGCAGCGCGGTATCCAGCGCACCGATGACGTTGTTGGGGGTCTGGCCGTGGCGGATGAGCAGGAGGGTGGTCACCCGCTCATCCAATCAGCCGGGGGTGAACATCACCTGATCACGCACGAGCGTGCCCATCCACCGCGCCACCGGCTTCAAGGTCGCCCTGACGACCGGTTTCACCCGCGACGTCGCCGACATGGTGCTCGATGGGGTGGGCTGGCGCGTCGGGCCGCTCGAGGACGGCGGGATGGTCGATGCGCTCGTCACGGCCGACGAGGTGGCGGCGGGGCGTCCCGCGCCGTACATGATCTTCCGGGCGATGGAACGTGCCGGCGTCGTCGACGTCCGAAGGGTCGTAGTCGCGGGCGACACGGGTGCCGATCTCATCGCGGGTACCCGCAGCGGGGCGGGTCTCGTCGCGGGGGTGCTCTCGGGTTCCGTCTCGCGCGAGACGCTTGAGGCGAGCCCGCACACGCACGTCCTGCCGTCGGTCGTCGAGGTGCTGCAGGAGGCCTGCCCGCAGTGATCTGCGCGACGGCGCGGCAAGAGCTCGAGGCGAGCGAATCTCGCCGCCCGGCAACGTGATCGGCGCTCCGGGCGGCGCCTGACGGTTGGGTTGTCGGCTCTCGGGTCTAGACTTGGACGCAGAACGATCACGCATGCGACGAAAGGGGAGCTCAATGGGTCTGTCACCCCTCGAGTGGCCCGTCCTGCGTCAGGTGCGATCGAAGGATTTCCTCGGTCGCGGCCCGGCAGTGACGAGTGAGAAGACTCGAACGCTCGAACCGCGCACGACGACGGCCGACCGCGTCGTGCAGTCGGTCTGCCCCTATTGCGCCGTCGGCTGCGGCCAGCGCGTGTTCGTCAAGGACGAGAAGGTCGTCGGGATCGAAGGCGATAAAGATTCGCCGATCTCGCGCGGCCGCCTGTGCCCGAAGGGGGCAGCGAGCGAGCAGCTCGTCAACAACCCCTCACGCGTCAAGCAGGTGCTCTACCGCAAGCCGGGTGGCACCGATTGGGAGCCGATCGAGCGCGACAAGGCCATTGACATGGTCGTCGACCGGTTCATCGCCAGCCGCCGCAACGGATGGCAGGAGACGGACGACAAAGGCAACCGCCTGCGTCGCACCATGGGAATCGCCTCGTTGGGTGGAGCAACGCTCGACAACGAGGAGAACTACCTCATCAAGAAGCTGTTCACCGCCGCGGGGGCCATACAGATCGAGAACCAGGCGCGTATTTGACACAGCGCCACGGTTCCCAGTCTGGGAGCCTCGTTCGGGCGTGGTGGAGCCACCAATTCACTGCAGGACATGGCGAACGCCGACCTCATCCTCATCGAGGGGTCGAACATGGCCGAGTGTCATCCGGTGGGTTTCCAGTGGGTGACGGAGGCCAAGGCGCGCGGCGCGAAGGTCATCCACATCGACCCTCGCTTCACGCGCACGTCCGCCGTGGCCGACAAGCACATCCCCATCCGTGGCGGAAGTGACATCGTCTTCCTCGGTGCACTCATCAACCATGTGCTGACTACCGAGTCCTACTTCCGTGACTACGTCGTCGCCTACACCAACGCCGCAACGATCGTCAGCGACGACTTCGTCGACACCGAGGAGCTCGACGGGCTGTTCTCCGGGTACGACCCGACCACGGGTCAGTACGACCAGAGTTCGTGGCAGTACAAGACGCCGCCCGGCAAACCGGATCAGGGCACCTCGAGTGACGAGAAGAGCGGTTCCTCGGGCCACCAGGCGAGCGGTGGCGCCGAGACGCACGGCTCGGGTGGCCCGACGCTCGCGCATTCGGCCGTGCTGCGCGACGAGACGCTCACCGATCCGATGTGCGTGCTGCAGATCATGAAGCGGCACTACTCGCGCTACACACCGGAGATGGTCGAAGAGGTGTGCGGCGTCTCCAAGGAGGACTTCGCACTCGTCGCCCGCGAGGTCGTCGCCAACTCTGGTCGCGAGCGCACGACGATGTTCGCCTACGCCGTCGGTTGGACCCAGCACGTCGGCGGGGCCCAGATGATTCGCACCGCGGCGATCCTGCAGTTGCTCATGGGTAACGTCGGGCGTCCTGGCGCCGGCATCATGGCGCTGCGCGGACACGCGACGATTCAGGGATCGACCGACATTCCCACACTGTTCAACCTGCTGCCGGGCTACCTTCCGATGCCGCGGGTCTCCGACCACGAAACGCTCGAGGATTACATCGACTCGATCGTGTCGAAGGACGCCAAGGGGTACTGGGCGAATGCCGACAAGTACGCCGTGTCGCTGTTAAAGGCCTGGTACGGCGAGAACGCGACAAGTGCGAACAACTTCGGGCTCGACTACATGCCGCGTCTGTCCGGCGCGCACGGGACGTACCAGACGGTCATGGGCATGATCGAGAACCAGGTCGAGGGTTATTTCGTGCTCGGGCAGAACCCGGCCGTCGGCTCGGCCAACGCCCGTATGCAACGTGAGGGCCTACGCCACCTCAAGTGGCTCGTCGTGCGCGACTTCCAGCTCATCGAGACCGCGACGTTCTGGAAGGACGCGCCGGAGGTCGCCTCCGGGGAGTGGAGGAGTGAGGACATCGACACCGAGGTCTTCTTCTTCCCCGCGGCGACGCACGTCGAGAAGGCCGGTACGTTCACCCAGACCCAACGCCTCGTGCAGTGGCGTCACAAGGCGGTCAACCCGCCGGGCGACGCGCAGAGCGAGCTCGACTTCTTCCACGAGGTCGGGGTGCGCATCCGTGCCAGGTTGGCCGATTCGAGCGACCCCATCGACGAGCCACTCAAGGCGATCACGTGGGATTACCCCAAGGACGAGCACGGCGAGGTCATCGCCGAATCGGTCATGGCCGAGATCAACGGAACCGACGCGGAGGGCAAGCCCCTCGCGACGTACGCGGATCTCAAGGCTGACGGTTCGACGACGTCGGGATGCTGGATCTACGCCGGCATCTACAAGGACGGGGTCAATCAGGCCGCGCGGCGCAAGCCTGGGTACGAGCAGGACGAGACGGCCGCCGAATGGGCGTGGGCGTGGCCCGCGAACCGCCGCACGCTCTACAACCGCGCCTCCGCGGACCGTGAGGGCAAGCCGTGGAGCGAGCGCAAGAAGCTCATCTGGTGGGACGAGGAGAAGGGGCAGTGGGTCGGCAAGGACAACCCCGACTTCCCGCTCAAGACCGCCCCGTCCTACCGTCCGAAGGAGGGTGTGGGTGGGCCCGACGGCCTCGCCGGCGACGATCCGTTCATCATGATGGCGGACGGCAAGGGCTGGCTCTACGCGCCGCTCGGTCTCGTCGACGGCCCGATGCCGACGCACTACGAGGCGGCGGAATCGCCGATGCGCAACCCGCTCTACAGCCAGCAGTCCAACCCGACACGGGTGACGTTCCGTCGTAAGGACAACCTCAACGCGCCGAGCGAGGGCATGCCGGGTGGCGACGTGTACCCGTACGTGTTCCAGATCGGGCGCCTGACGGAGCATCACACGGCCGGCGGCATGAGCCGTTGGTTGCCGTACCTGTCGGAGCTGCAGCCGTCGATGTTCATCGAGGTCTCACCCGATCTCGCGGCCGAGAAGGGCCTCGAGAACGGCGACTGGGCGACCGTCGTGTCGGCTCGCGCGGCGATCGAGGCGCGCGTGCTCGTCACCGACCGCATGGTGCCGCTCAAGATCGGTGGTCGCATGGTGCACCAGATCGGCATGCCGTACCACTGGGGCAGCGCGAAGTCCGCTCAGGTGCATGGTGATTCGGCCAACGACCTGCTCGGCGTGGTGCTCGATCGCAACACCCAGATCCAGGAGGGCAAGATGGGCATGTGCGACATCCGCCCGGGCCGCCGTCCACAGGATCGGGACGAGTACGAGCAGCTCGTCAGTGAGTACCAGAGCCGCGCCGGCGTCACCGTCGAGACGGGCAACGAGATCTGCCAGGAGTGTGACTGATGAGCCTGGTGACCGAGTACATCCGTTCGCAGTTCGCGGGTGGAGGTGACCCGTCGAAGCAGGCGGGTTGGGGCACCCCGGAGGCGACGACGCTGACGGGTGGTGCGCCCAACGACGTCCTCGCCGAACGCATGGGCTTCTTCACCGACACCTCGATCTGCATTGGCTGCAAGGCCTGCGAGGTCGCGTGCAAGGAGTGGAACCGCAACCCCGAGGACGGGTACGAGTTCACCGGCTACTCCTACGACAACACGGGTGAGCTGGGTGCCGACACGTGGCGTCACGTCGCGTTCGTCGAGCAGTCGGGCGAGCAGATCGCGCGTGCCCGTGAGTCGGGGCGCAAGCTCGTCGACCTCGGCATGCCGACGCTGCGGTCGGCCTCCGGCGCCGGTGCAGAAGCTGCGGGCGGCTCGGGCGAAGCGTCGCACCTCGCCGACCTGCCGGATGACGCCGCGCGCGCCATCCGCGTCGCCGGTGGGCACACCGACTACGCGACCGACGCACCGTCAGCGCTCGACCCGGGCGCCCCGGCGCTCGACGTCGAACGGGCGCAGGTGGCGGACGAATTGGCGGGGGTCAACGTGCTCGACATGGTCGCGACCGACAACGGCGTCATGCCGACGGCGCTGCACGAGGCCCAGGATTTCCGGTGGCTCATGGCCTCCGACGTCTGCAAGCACTGCACGCACGCCGGGTGTCTCGACAACTGCCCGACGGGCGCGCTGTTCCGCACCGAGTTCGGCACGGTCGTCGTGCAGGCCGACGTGTGCAACGGCTGCGGCTACTGCGTCGGCGGGTGTCCGTTCGGCGTCATCGAACGGCGTGAGAAGACGGCGACCGTCAATCACGGCAACGCGCAGAAGTGCACGCTGTGCTACGACCGGCTCAAGGAAGGCCAGACGCCCGCGTGCGCGCAGACGTGCCCCACGACGTCGATCAAGTTCGGCACGCATGCGGAGATGGTCGCGATCGCGGAGGAGCGCGTCGCGCAGCTGCACGCGCAGGGCATGACGGAGGCGCGCCTCTACGGCGCGAACCTCGACGACGGCGTCGGCGGCACCGGTTCGGTCTTCCTCCTGCTCGACGATCCCGAGGTGTACGGACTGCCACCGGACCCGGTGGCGCCGTCGAAGACCTTGCCGGAGTCGTACAAGCGGATGGCGATGGCGGCCGGCGGAATGATGGCCGCAGCAGCGCTGGCGTTCGTCGGAGGTGGTGTGGCGTGAGCGTGAATTCCCTTGATGCGTATCGGGATCCTGAACCCGAGGGTGGGCGGCGCCGTCGCGGCGGGCGTGGCGGCAAGCGTCGCCGTCCGACCGACTGGCTGAACGGTCGCGAGGGCCGCGGTGAGCGCGCGCTCGTGCCGGACGTCGAGTTCCAGAGCTACTACGGGCGTGGCGTCATCAAGCCCGTGCCGTGGGAATGGCCGATCCCGACGTACCTGTTCTTCGGTGGCCTCGCGGGCGGTTCTCAGCTGCTCGCGACCGGCGCGTACCTGACGGGCAACGAACCCCTGCAGCGCGTGACGCGCCTGACGACGGCCGTTGCGGTCGCCGTCTCGGGTGCGTCGCTCATCGGCGACCTGGGTCGCCCGGAGCGCTTCTACAACATGATGCGCGTGGCGAAGCTCAGTTCGCCGATGTCGGTGGGCACGTGGATCCTCTCCGGTTTCAGCGGCGGTGCGATGCCGCTCGCGGCCCTCGAGGTGCTGCGGATGCTGCCGCTCAAGCGAAGCGGCACCGTGACGGGTCTGGTCGGCGCGCTCGATCGCGTGGCCGGGGCTGCAGGCGAGGTCGCGTCGGCGTCCTCGCTCGAGGTGCCGGGGTCGCGGTGGTTGCGGCGGCAGTCGCGTGCTGCGGGTCGTCGTGACGCCGGGTTGCGCGTCAACGGGGCACTCGTCGGCGTCGAGAAGATGCTCGGCGTCACCGAACCGGGATTCGTCGCGCTCGGTGCGTCGATGGCGGCGCCGCTGGCGACGTACACGGCGGTGCTGCTGTCGAACACGTCGACGCCGACGTGGCACGAGTCGCGGCTGTACCTGCCGTTTGTGTTCGGCGGTTCAGCATCGGCCGCGGCGAGCGGCAACGCGATGATGTGGACGCCAGTCGAGAAGGCTGGCCCCGCCCGGGCGCTAGCGCTCATCGGGTCGGCCGTCGACCTCGGCGTGCTCAATCGTCTCGAGAAGCACCTCGACGCCGAGGGCGTCGGCGAGCCGCTGCACCACGGTACTGCCGGCAAGCTCAACAAGGCGAGCATGGCGCTCAACGTCGCCGGGTTCGTCGGGACGGCGCTGTTCGCGCGACGCTCGCGCGTGGCGTCCGTCGTCTCCGGGGCCTGCTTCGTCGCAGGCTCGGTGTGCACACGCTTCGCGGTGTTCGAAGCCGGCATGGAATCGGCGAAGGACCCGAAGTACACGATGGGGCCGCAGCGCCGCCGCCTCGACGCGCGTGGCGGGACGGAGAACATCACGACAGGCCCGCGGCTGGCCTCGGCGGATGACGCCCCCCGCACCGCGGATGGGCGCCGACCGCTGCCTGGCCCGGACGGCAAGCCCGTCAACCTCTGAGCGCTCGCGTGTCTGGCGGGTCGGCTCGTCGGCTGGCCGGGTCTGTACACGAGAAATGCGCATCTGCACCGGGATCGTGACTGCTGATACCCGTGCAGATGCGCATTTCTCGTGCAGCTGTGCTGTTCGAGTCAGCGCACGCTGATGCCGGGGGCGCCGCCGTCGAGGGGGAGGGTGCGGCCGATCACGGGCGCGCCGGGCACCTCGCCGATGACGAGGAGGCCGCCGGACGTCTGAGCGTCCGCGAGCAGCAGCAGTTCGTCTTCGCTGATCCCGTCGGCTGCGGTGATGTGCTCACGCACCCAGTCGAGGTTGCGACGCGTGCCGCCGGAGACGTAACCCTCGGCTGCGGCGTCGCGGGCGCCTTCGATGTACGGCACGGCAGCGGAGTCGATCTCGGCGCGAACGCCCGAGGCGCGGCACATCTTCCACAGGTGGCCGAGCAGACCGAAACCGGTGACGTCTGTCGCCGCCTTGACACCCGCCGCGACGGCGGCGATCGACGCGTCGCGGTTGAGCGTCGTCATCACCTCGATGGCCTGCGGGAAAACCTCGCCCGTCGACTTGTGCTTGTTGTTGAGCACACCGACGCCGAGCGGCTTCGTCAGGGAGATGGGCAGGCCCGCCTCGGCGGCGTCGTTGCGCATGAGCTTGCCCGGGTCGGCGATGCCGGTGACGGCCATGCCGAACTTGGGCTCCGGATCGTCGATCGAATGGCCGCCGATGACGGGGCAGTTCGCCTGCGCACCGACGTCGGCGCCGCCTCGGAGCACCTCGGCCATGATGTCGAGGCCGAGCACGTCGCGCGGCCAGCCGACGAGGTTGATGGCGACGACGGGGGTGCCGCCCATCGCGTAGATGTCGCTGAGCGCGTTCGCGGCCGCGATGCGACCGAAGTCGTACGCGTCGTCGACGACAGGGGTGAAGAAGTCAGCCGTCGAGAGCACCGCCTGCTCGCCGACGCGCACGGCGGCTGCGTCGTCACCGTCGTCGAGGCCGACGATGACACTCGGATTTGGCTGCCCCACGAGGTGCTTCACCGCCTCCTCGAGCTCGCCGGGCGGGATCTTGCACGCGCACCCGCCACCATGGGCGTACTGCGTCAGACGTATCGACTCCATGCATCCGACCCTACGCCGTACCCCTGACAACGACCCCGACGGGTACGCCGCGCGGACCCCGCCCGCCCATCGCCCCGGCGCACCCACGACTCCAGCGCCCCTATGATTGACACGCACCAAGGGAGGCGTCCGGGTTCCTGGTGGGCCCCCCGGTCTTCAAAACCGGTGAAACCGAGCATCTCGGTTTGGCAGGTTCGATTCCTGTCCGCCTCCGCAAGTCTCAGGGCCCCGCGAGCTGGGGGGCTTCTCGCATGTGTCGTCGTTGGCCCCTCTTCCGGCCGCGTGGGCTCGCCGCCGCGGCTCGGAGCGACGCGCCACGGAGGGTCACTCGAGCCATGAGTGCGCCGGAGCGGCGAAGGGCGTGAAAACCGTTGCTGCGCAGGATTGTCAGACCTGCCCGATAGGTTGGGGCGCATCAGCACTCGACCTGGAGGAACGATGGCCACGAGCGACGACCCACGTCGACGCATCCCGCGCACCGACGAGCTCCTCGCACGCTTCGCCGACGAGGTAGGCGCGCTCGGACGCGACGCTGTGAAGCGCGCCATCGTCTCTGCCCAGGCCGACGTCCGCGCGGGCACCATCAGCCCCGACGGCATCGACGCGGCCATCGCATTGCGCCTGCCCGAGTCGGCCACCACCCTGCGAGCGATCCTCAACGCAACGGGCGTCGTCGTGCACACCAACATCGGGCGCGCGCCTCTCAGCGACGCCGCGGTCGAGGCGCTCGGTCGCGCTGCGGGGTACGTCGACGTCGAGTTCGACCCCGTCACTGCCACGCGCGCCAAGCGCGGCCGCGCAACGCTCGACGCGCTCCAGGAGCGGGTGCCGGACGCGGGCGGCGCACTGGTCGTCAACAACGGCGCGGCGGCACTGCTGCTCGCCTGCCTCGCGATCGCCGGGGACACGGACGTCCTCGTCAGCCGCGGCGAACTCATCGAGATAGGCGACGGCTTCCGTCTGCCCGAGTTGCTGCAGTCGGCCGGGGCCCGGCTCGTCGAGGTAGGCATGACGAATCGCACGCATCTGCGCGACTACGAGAACGCCATCGTCGACGCCGAACGTCACGGCCGCCGGGTGGGCGCCGTGCTCAAGATCCACACGAGCAACTATCGCGTCGAAGGGTTCGCCGGGGTGCCAGGCGTGCGCGATCTCGCGGCGCTCGGCGTCCCCGTCATCGCGGACGTCGGCAGCGGCCTGCTCGCCCCCGAACGGGTGCTGCCCGACGAGCCCGACGCGACGAGCTGGCTGCGCGATGGCGCGACGGTCGTCACCGCGAGCGGCGACAAGCTACTCGGCGGGCCGCAAGCGGGGCTCGTTCTCGGCGACGCCGACGCCGTGGAACGCGTCCGCCGCCACCCGATGGCCCGCGCGATGCGCGTCGACAAGCTGACGCTCGCCGCTCTCGAAGCGACCCTGCGCGGCCCCGAACCCCCCGTTACCCGCGCCCTGCACGAGACGCGCGACTCGCTCCGTCAGCGCACGACACACCTTGCGGCGGCCATCGCTGACGTCGTTCCGGGCGCCGAGGTCGTCGACGTCATCGGACGCGTCGGTGGGGGAGGCGCGCCTGGTTTCGAGCTGCCGAGCCTCGCCGTCGCCCTGCCGGAGCCCTTCGCGGAGGCGCTACGCCTCGGACGCCCGTGCGTCCTGGCCCGCACCGCGCTTGGACGCTGCCTCGTCGACCTGCGGTGCGTCCCTGCGTCCTCGGACGCCGACGTCGCCGCCGCGATCCGGGCCGTCGCTGTAGGCAACGAATCCGGCACCCCAGCTGACGACGGAGGACGCGCATGACGATGAACGCGCGGCGTGATGCCACGGCCCCGTCGGCGACGACACCGCTCCTCCCCGCCAGGGGCTACGTCGCCGAGCGCAGCGGCGGCGCGGTGCGGCTCGCGGGGAGTGAGTGCTGATGCGCGTCGTCGCGACGGCCGGTCACGTCGACCACGGCAAGAGCACCCTCGTGCGGGCTCTCACGGGCACCGACCCGGATCGGCTCGAGGAGGAGAAGAAGCGTGGCCTGACGATCGATCTCGGGTTCGCGGGACTCGACCTGCCGTCGGGCGAGAAGCTCGCATTCGTCGACGTGCCCGGCCACCGTCGCTTCATCGGCAACATGCTCGCGGGCCTCGGGCCGGCGCCGGCCGTCATGCTCGTCGTCGCCGCGGATCAGGGGTGGCAGGCGCAATCGCGCGAGCACCTCGACGCGATCGACGCACTCGGTCTCAGGCACGGCCTGCTCGTCATCACGCGCTGTGGCCTGGCGACGCCCGAGCGCGTCGCCGAGGTGCGTGAGACAGCGCTCGGCCACATCGCCGCGACGTCACTCGAAGTTGTCGACGTCGTCGAGACCGACGCCGTCAGCGGCCGTGGCATCGACGAACTGCGGTGCGCCCTCGACGATCTCGTCGCGCAGATGCCACCCGTGGACACGGTTTCCCCTGTGCGGTTGTGGGTCGATCGTTCGTTCTCCGTCAAGGGCACCGGCACCGTGGTCACCGGCACGCTCGCGGCGGGCACGCTGCGTCTCGGGGACGAGTTGGAGGTGGGTGACGAACGAGCGGTCGTGCGTTCGTTGCAGGTGCTCGGGCAGCGTCATGACGAGGTCGCGCCGGTCTCGCGCGTCGCGGTCGCTCTGCGAGGTCTGCACACCGACGACGTGCCGCGCGGCACGCCCCTGCTGACGCCGGGGTCGGCGTCGTGGATGAACGTCCTCGACGTGCGCAGCGAGGGCGGGCATGAGTGGCAGGATGCGTCGGCGGAGGTCAGCGTCCACATCGGCACAGCGTCCGTCGAGGCGCGGGTGCGACCGTTCGACGAGCGTCACGCGCGGTTGACGCTGAGCGATCCGCTGCCGTTGCGGCTGGGGGATCGCATCATCGTGCGTGATGCGTCAGCGGGGCGGATCCATTGCGGGGCAACGGTGCTCGACCTCGACCCGGCGGCATTGACGAGGCGCGGCGCCGGTCGGGAGCGCGCACGTGTCCTAGCCGGCCACGCGGTCGCGCAGCTCGAACCACTCGTCGCCGACCGCGGCTGGGTGCGCGACGAGTGGGTCACCGCCGTCGGGGCCCGCCGCCCCGAGGTGCTGCGCGAGGGGCTGCCCCTGCCGGGGGAGGGCCTGGGTCGTGTCGAGGGACTCGTCGTGCACGAGAAACAGGCGACGGCTTGGCGCGCCGCGATCATCGAGGCGGTCACCGCTGACGCCGCCGACCCCTTGAGCCCCGGGCTGCCGTCAGGCGCCATCGAGACGCGCCTCGGCGTGCCCCGACGTCTGCTGCCCGCCCTCGTCGAGTCATGCGGCGTGACGAACCCTGATGCGGGTCTCGTGATCCGCGACGGGCGGGTTGTCGGCTCACGCCACGGCTCATCGTTCGGTGCCGATGAAGCGGCCCTGGAGCAACTTCGAGAACGGCTGCGCGCCAACCCGTTCGATGCCCCCGAAGCCGATGACCTCGTGGCGCTCGGCCTCGGCAACCGGCAGCTCGCCGCGGCTGCACAGCGCGGAGCGATCCTGCGACTCAAGGCCGAGCCCGCCGACATCGTCCTGCTGCCCGACGCGCCCGCGCGAGCGATGCGCGAGCTCGCAAGACTGCCGCAACCGTTCACGACGAGCGAGGCGCGCCAGGCGCTCGGCACGACGCGCCGCGTCGTCATCCCCCTGCTCGAGCATCTCGACGCGCGAGGCTGGACGCGGCGTGACGGCAACGCGCGCGTCGTCGTGCGCTGAATCGTGCTGGACGGGGCCGAGCGCAGCACCGTCGGACGGAGCGTCGGAATCGCGACCGACTGAGGCCCACCCGAGCGCGCCGGGGGCGCACCACCCGCGCCCGGCGCCGACCGACCGCCGCTCGGGGCCGATCTTCGACGTGCGTCCAGCCGCACAGACGTAGCAACGCGCCACCGCTGGGAAGGACCCAGCGATGGCGCGTTGCGTTCGATCAGGGGAGCTCAGTCGTCGCCTTCCGGGTCGTCGGCCTTGAGCGACGGCTCGGGGTGGGCGCTGACGCGCGTCGACGTCTGCTCCTTCGCCTGAGCAGCTGCGGCGCGGACGGCGCCGCTCGGGCCGGCCTTCTCGGCGTCGGCGATGAAGCGCTCGGGGTTCTTGTCCTCGATCGTCAGCGGCTTCGACCACGACGCCGCGAGGTGGCGCAGGAAGTTGATGCCGACCTGGTGACGCAGTTCGAGGCTCGCCTGCTGACGGAAGTCGGCCAGGTCCTGACGCTCTTCCTCGGCCATGTGGTCGGAGTTCGCGATGTTGGCCTGGACGACGGCCTCCCACCAGTCTTTCGACCCGGTCGTGGCGGCGTCCGCGCGCTTGATGGCGTCGCGCAGCAGGTTGTGGTCGTGGATCGCGTCCTCGACCTGCTCGTCGTTGCTCTCGGCGTCTGCGCCGCCGGTGCCGATCTTGACGAGTTCGGGGTAGAAGTACAGCTCCTCTGCCTCAGCGTGCAGCTCGAGGAAGATGCGCAGCTGGCTCCACAGCGCGGCCAGACCGTCGGTGTCGTCGCGCGGCCACTCCTCGAGCACGGCGAACGCGCGTCGCTGAGCGGTGTGCTGCTGCAGGATGATCTCGGTGATGTCCATGGCTACCTCCGTGAGACGGCCCCGGAATCGGGGGCTGTTTGCCCTCAATCTCACGCTGACGAAGGGCGTTGCGCCAGCAAGGTGCACCTATGCGACAAAGCGTTCGTGACGGGGACGTCGCGCCCAGCGTCGCGGGCTCGATGACGACGCGCGGGACGCGGACGGCGTGGCGCTCGCCGTCGAGAGGGACGCGTTCAGGTGAGCGCGACGCGGACGATGACGGCGAGGGCGCTGACCGTCGCGAGCGCGAGGATGCTGTGGCGGAAGCGCACCGCGTCGATCGAGTGCCGCAACGGCTGCGCCGCGAGAGCGCCCACGGCCATGAACGGCAGCCACGCGAGCCCGGCACGCAGACCGTCAGCGCTGATCTGGCCGCCGATCGCGAGGCCGAGCAGTGAACTCAGTGAGCCGAAGAGGAAGAACGGCGCGAGTGTCGAGCGTGCCTGCTGCGGTGTGAGTTCCTGCAGGGCGAGGCCGAAGAACGGGCCGCCGATCGACGCCGTCGTCGCCGAGATGCCCGTCAAGGCTCCGGCGCCGAGGGCGATGCCCGACGACGGGCGTACGCGCCAGCGCGTGAGCGATCCGGCGACGGCGACGAGCACCATGCCGGCCACGAGGAGTGACGTGACGGTGTGCGACGCGTTGGCCGCGAGCCAGACGCCGAGTGGCATCGTCGCGAGGCGGCCTGCCATCGCCCACCCGAACGGCCGCCACCGGATGTCACGGTGGGCCCGAGCCATCTCCAGCACGGGCAGTGGCAGGACAACGAATAGCAGTGCCGCCGGCATGACTTGCGGAGCGACCATGACGACGAACGGCGCTGCGACGACGGCGAGGCCGAACCCGGCGATGCGTTGCACGAAGGCGCCGACGCCGACGACGAGACCGAGGACCAGCAGGGTGGTGAGCGGCATCGGACCCCACTTCGGCGAAGGTTGTCGGGCCGCGCGGAGAGCAAGGCCCGGACATAGCAAAAACCCCCGGCGAGCCGGGGGTTCTTTCCTCTGTCTCAACACAGAGTGCACCCGTAGGGATTCGAACCCCAAACCTTCTGATCCGTAGTCAGATGCTCTATCCGTTGAGCTACGGGTGCTTGCTGCCCGGCCTCAGCGGCCGCTGCAACGAGATAGAACTCTACACGCATCCTCGGGGGAACGCTAATCGGCTCGGCCGCCCCTTGTGAACCGGCCTGTGCTCCTCCGCCAGCCCCGCCTGTCATGACCTGCGATTTTCATCCACATCGGCGAATCGCGTCCCCATCCGCGATCCACGTTCACACGCGCGAACGGCGTCCACATCTGCGAATCAGCGTCACATTCGCACGCGTCGGCGCGAGTCGTCGTGACACGGGTCGCCCTGGTGGCAACGTCCGTTGAATGGGGACGTAAATCGCCGATGTGGACGCGGTTCGCGGAAGGGTCAAGAATCGTACATGGGGACGGACTGGTGCGGTCAGCCGGTGAAGGGGAGGGTGCGTTGACCGCGGATACCCGGCGTACAGACGAAGAGGGCGCCGGCGTCGGGCTCCGCGTCGTCCGGCAGGTTCTCTCGCGAGGTCGTGATGAACAGCTGGTCGAGGTCGTCGCCGCCGAAGGCCGGGCACGTCACCAGGCTCGGCCCCACCTCGACGATCTCGCTGAGCGAGCCGTCAGCGTCGTAGCGACGCACGGCGGAGCCGCCGAACAGCGCCGTCCACACTCCGCCTTCGGCGTCGACCGTCAGCCCGTCGGGGTGGCCGATGCCGTCCTCGAGCCGGACGAAGGGCCGACGGTTCGTCAGGCCGGTCTCGGCGCTCCAGTCGAACACCCAGATGATGCGGGTCGGCGTGTCGTTGTAGTAGGCGAGCGTGCCGTCGGGCGACCAGCACAGGCCGTTCGAGATGGTGACGTCACCGAAGACATGGCTCGTCGACCGGTCCGGCGCCAGCCGCCACATCGATGCCGCGCCCTCGCTCTGGTCGTAGGCCATCGACCCCATGTAGAACGACCCGTCGGGGGCGCATCCACCGTCGTTGAACCGGGTGCGCGGCTCGTGCGTCGACGGCCACAGATCGGCGGTGTGCTCCAGATCGGCGAAGTCGACCGAACGCGTCAGTGCGAAACCACGCTCCGTCGCGACGATCGCGCCTCCACCTGCGCGCGGACGCAGCGCTGCCGCGACGTCCCCGACGTGGAATCGGGTGACATCACCGCCCGGCTGGAGCTCGAGGACGTCCCCGGCCAGCATGTCGACGTAGCGCAGCGCCGGGTGGCCGCCGCCCCAATCGTCGGCCCAGATGACGCCCTCACCGTGGTAGGCGTGCGGTTTCGCGACAGCTTCAGCCTTCATGACGTCAGGCTATATCGGGCGGCAACGCTCCGCGACGATGCTCGGATGCCGCTGTCGGCTCAGACGTCCTCGGCCTTGAGTTCGGTCGGGTCCCACTTGGTGATGCCGTCGTACTGCCAGCCGCGGTCCTTGACCGCCTCGCGCGACTCGAGGCGCATCGTCGGCGTGAGGCGGTCGAGGTAGAGGTAGCCGTCGAGGTGGTCGGTCTCGTGCTGCAGCATGCGGGCGAAGAAGCCGTGCCCCTCGATGACGATCTCGTTCCCGTCGAGGTCGGTGCCCGTCACCTTCGCCCAGTCGGCCCGCGCCGTCGGGAAGTGCTCGCCGGGCACCGACAGGCAACCCTCGTTGTCGTTCTCCTCGTCGGCCTCGCCGGCAGGCACGCGACCCTTCTCGAGCTTCGGGTTGATGACGACGCCGCGGCGGTTATCGCCGAGTTCGTCGTCGGGACAGTCGAAGACGAAGATGCGCTGCTTGACGCCGACCTGGTTGGCTGCGAGGCCGACGCCGTTCGCCGCCTCCATCGTCTCGAACATGTCCTCGACGAGGGCGCGCGTGTCGTCGGTGATCTCCTTGACCCGCTTCGTGGGTGCGTGCAGGGCCTTGTGGCCGACGATGGTGATGGGGCGAACAGCCATGAGGAACCTCGAAGAACGCGGGTCGGCGGGTGGGCGTCGATCATTCTAGGGCCCTCGGGTGGGGCGACCGGGTGCATGGGTGCTCGCCGACGTGATCGAGCGAAATCGGCGGGATCGAGTGCCCCGACGCTCGATCCCACCGATTCCGCTCGATCGCGGGCGCGGGTGAGCTGCGACAAGAGGCGACGGAGCACGTCGAAGCCCCTCGACCCGACGATGCGGGTGAGGGGCTTCGAGATGAAACGAGGCGAGTGTGCTCAGTAGCGTCGCTCGTTCTTGCGCAGCGCCTCGGCGCCGTCACCGACCGACGTGTCGAGGTCGGTGGCGTAGACGCCGTCACCGACGCCGCCCTGCAGCTGCGGGTTGCGACCGACGCGCGAGTGGCCGCGGCCGTAGAAGAAGTAGATCGCGAAGCCGATGAGGAGCCACACCACGAAACGCAGCCACGTCTCGACGGGCAGGTTGAGCATGAGGTAGAGGCACACAGCGGCGGCGACCCACGGGAGGACGGGGCTGCCCGGCACCTTGAACGGGCGCTCGAGGTCGGGGCGCTTCTTGCGCAGCACGGGCACGGCCAGGCTGACGAGGAAGAACGCCGACAGGGTGCCGATGTTGACCATCTCCTCGAACTCACCGATCGGGATGGTCGCCGCTGCGACCGCGATGATGAAGCCCATGACGAGCGTCATCGGGACCGGCGTGCCCGTCTTGGGGTTCGTGCGTGCCATGCCCATCGGCAGCAGGCCGTCGCGCGACATCGCGTACATGACGCGGGTGGCGCCGATCATCAGCGTCATGACGACCGTGGCGAGACCCGCGACGGCGCCGGCTGCGATGATCTGCGCGTACCCGGGATGTCCGTGATCGCGGAAGGCCGCGGCGAGTGCGCCCTTGGGGTCGATCTTGTCGTAGCTCACCATGCCGGTGATGACGAGGCAGACGGAGACGTAGAGGATCGTGCAGATCGCGAGCGAGCCGATGATGCCGATCGGCAGGTCGCGCTTCGGGTTGCGCGTCTCCTCGGCGGTGGTCGCGACGACGTCGAAGCCGATGTAGGCGAAGAACACGAGGGCTGCGCCGGAGATGACGCCCATGACGCCGAACGCCTGCGGTTCCATGCCCGTCATGAGCTCCCACAGGGGGCGCTTGAGCGTGTCGGACGTGCTCTCGAGGTGCTGAGCCGGCGGCACGAACGGGGTGTAGTTCGACGTGTTGATGTACTGGATGCCCATCACGATGATGAACAGCACGATGAACAGCTTGACGGCGACGAGCGTCAGGTTGACGCGCATCGACTCCTTGATGCCCGTCGCGATGACGCAGGTGAGCACGGCGACGAGGCCGAAGGCGGCGATGTCGAAGTGGGTGAACCAGCCGGTGCCGCCCTGCAGATTGTCGGGCAGCTTCAACCCCCACTCACCGAACAGGATGTTGAAGTACGCGCTCCAACCCTGGGCGACGACGCCCGCGGCGAGGATGAGCTCGAGAAGCAGATCCCAGCCCACGATCCAGGCGATGAGTTCGCCCATCGTCGCGTAGGAGAACGTGTAGGCCGAGCCCGAGACGGGCACCGCCGACGACAGCTCGGCGTAGCACAGGGCCGCGAGACCGCAGCAGAAGGCGCCGATGAGGAACGAGATGACGATGGCGGGGCCCGCCATCGTGTGCGCGGCTCGCCCCGTCACCGTGAAGATGCCGGCGCCGATGATGACGCCGATGCCGAAGACCGTCAGGTCGAGCGCTGACAGGTTCTTCTTCAGCTGGAACTCGGAGGCTTCCGAGTCTGCGATCGACGCTTCGATCGACTTGGTGCGCAAAAGGCTCATGTGAGCGCCCTTTCACCGGATGGTTGGAACCGTGTGAGATTACGTTCCGTCTCGCCATGTGGAGCCATCGTCCACATCGTGGTCGCGACCTCGTCGGCGGACGGGTTGAGGTGAGGTCGCGTGTTCACGGCTCACCCACCAGGCCGATTCGTCACCCTGCTCGGGCGACGTCTCGTCCCTGTCATGCCGCTGACGGTACGTGTGATCGGTGTCACTGTGGGGGTTTGGGTGACCAACCGTGACAAATCCGTGAGGATCCGTGTCGTCCTCGGCCACTCGACGTTGCCCGCGGCCGTAGCGAGCTCGGGGCTGACGGACCGCGAGGGGGCGGGTGTCGTCGCCGCCTGACGGGCCGTGACGCTGCGACTCACGACGCTGCGATTCGCGGCGCGGCGTCTCACGGCGTTGTTCGTCGTCGGACCAGCCGTCGCCATCCCACGACTCGTCATGCTGCGACTCGTCGTGCCAGTCGTCCTCGACCCACGGGTCACGCCATTCGTCGTCGTAGCCCTCGTCGTCGGCGTGCCGCGCGTCCGCGTGCCCGCTGGGGCGCGGGTCGTCCTCGTCCTCGAAACCGAAGATGAGCCCGCAGATGTCGCGGTATTTCTCGTCGGGGTTGCGCACGTAGTCGATGACGTTGAGCGCCTGCTCCTGACCCGCCGACTCGATCTTGAACGTGCCGTAGCCGAGCAGCCGCGCGGCGGGCGAGCGGTTGTACGACATGTCCGTCACCTTCGACAGCGGCATCATCGCCACCTTCTTGACGAACAACCCGTGCACCAGGATGAGGCGCTTGTTCGTGATGACGAACGTCTGGTCCCACCATTCGACGACGCGCCAGGCGAGGTGCGCGGCGAGGACGAGCCAGATCCACCACGCGGCGTTCGTCAGCGGGCCCATCCAGGCGGGCGCGCAGATGCCCGCGACGATGACGAGGACGAACCCGACGACGCACGAGGTGATGGCGGGCAGCACGCGCGCCCAGTGCTGCTTCATCTCGAGGACGACGTCCTCACCGCGCGCGAGATAACCGGCGACGCGGTCGCTCGCCTGATGTGGGCGCAGTGGGCCCATGGGTTCAGTTCTTGCCGAGCAGCGCGTCGAAGAATTCGCGCAGGTTGGTGACGGCGTTGCGCAGCACGTCGCCGACGGCGCGCACGACGTCGGCCGACTTCGCGGGGCTCGAGAAGACGGCGTAGATGATGAACGCGAACAACAAGAACTTCAGGATCGACTTGAAGTTGATCTTGTCCATGGCGTCGTCTCTTTCTGGTGGGTGGAGCGCGCGGGGGAAGGCACGGGCAACTCTCGCATCCTTGCAGGGTTCACCCATGCTGCGGCGCAGGCGCGCCGAACCGTTTTCGCGGCGCTCGCCGGCGGGTGCGCGCCGTCGGGCCCGCCGTGGAACGCGCGCGCCGCTGTCGCTGGTGGTGCGTACGCTGACGGCGTGGATCTGGCGATGAGTCTGCGCGATGCGCTCGAACGAGAAGCCTCCGGTACGGCGATCAAGCAGTTGAGTGACGCTGTCACGCGCCTGTCGACCCGGTATCGGGCCGTCGCGGCGGCTGACGAGCCCATTCTCGCGCGCCCCGTCGACGTGCTCGCGTACGCCCACTACCGCATGCCCGCGACGTTCGGTGCGGTGCGTTCGGCGCTGCGCGCCCTCGCCGATTCCGGTGTGTTCGACGCTGATTCGGTGACGTCGATGGTCGACCTCGGCGGCGGCACCGGCGCCGCGGCCTGGGCGGCGGCGGACGTCTTCGAGACGCTGCGCGACATCAGCGTCCTCGACCAGGTGCCGGCCGCGCTCGACCTGGGGCAGCGGCTCGCGCGCGCCAGTGGGGTGCCCGCCCTCGAGCGCACCGTGTGGCAGGAGGGCCGCGTCGGCTCGTGGAACGTGACGGTCGGTGCGCCATCCGGTGGCGGCGCCGATCTCGCGACGGTCTCCTATGTGTTGAGCGAGTTGTCGGCTCAGCAGGCCGATCGCATCGTCGCCGAGGCGACGTCAGCGGCGACGCGCGCCGTCGTCATCGTCGAACCCGGCACGCCGGACGGCTACGCGCGCATCCTGCGAGCCCGCGATCAACTGCTCGAGCAGTCGTGGTCGGTCGCGGCGCCATGTCCGCATCAGGGGGCGTGCCCGTTGCTCGTCAAGACGGAACCGGATTGGTGCCACTTCGCGGCGCGCGTCAACCGTTCGTCGGTGCACCGGCAGATCAAGGGTGGCGAGCTGTCGCACGAGGACGAGAAGTTCTCGTACGTCGCGATGGTGCGTGAGCCCGCGCACGTGGCGCAGGGTGTGCCGTTGCGCGACGGCGTCGATCTGACGCAGCGCCCCAGCGAGCGCGACGCCCGCATCATCCGGCATCCGAAGAAGAACAAGGGGTTCGTGGAGCTGCAGGTGTGCGAGGCGCTCGACGCCTCAGGCCTCGCCGGCCAGGTGCGACGCGCCGTGGTGACGAAGAAGGCCGGCCCGGCCTACAAGCAGGCTCGTGACGCTGGCTGGGGCGACGCCATCGACCTGGGTGCTCGGGGCTGAGGGCTGAAACGTTGCCATGCAGTGTTTCAGCCCCGAATGAGCGTGATGGGGGCCGAAACCCTGCACTGCAGGATTTCGGCCCCCATCGAGAATGCGGCTCAGGCGCTCACGCGTCGTGCGTCGCGATGCCGTAGAGACGGTCGCCGGCGTCGCCGAGGCCGGGCACGATGTAGCCGTTCTCGTTGAGCTTCTCGTCCATCGCACCGGTGACGAGGGTGATGGGCACCTCGATGTGCGACGTCAACTCCTCGAGCTTCGCCAGGCCTTCCGGCGCGGCGATGAGCACGACGGCCGTGATGTCGTCGGCGCCGCGCTCGACGAGGTAGTCGATCGTCGCGGCGAGGGTGCCGCCCGTCGCGAGCATCGGGTCGACGACGTAGACCTGACGGCCCGACAGGTCGTCGGGCAGACGGTTCGCGTACGTCGTCGCCTCGAGCGTCTCCTCGTTGCGCACGAGACCGAGGAAGCCGACCTCGGCCGTCGGCAGGAGCCGCATCATGCCGTCGAGCATGCCCAGGCCGGCGCGCAGGATCGGCACGAGCAGCGGACGCGGCGTCGCGAGCTTGATGCCGCGCGCCGTCGTCACCGGCGTCTCGACGTCGACCTCCTCGACGCGGACGTCACGCGTCGCCTCGTACGCGAGGAGCGTGACGAGTTCGTCGACGAGGCGACGGAACGTCGGGGAGTCGGTTCGCTTGTCACGCAGCGTCGTGAGCTTGTGCGAGATGAGCGGGTGGTCGGCAACGATGACGCGCATGGGACAAACTTAACCCGTGGATCTTCCCGTGGCACCAGCGATCGAGCTCACGTACGACGCGTGGATGGGGCGCGCGCTCGAACTGGCGCGTGAGGTGGGCGCGGCGGGAGACGTGCCGGTCGGAGCGCTCGTCGTCGATCCTGACGGCGAGGTGATCGGCGTCGGCGCGAACCTTCGTGAGGTCGACGGCGACCCGACGGGTCATGCGGAGATCGTCGCGATGCGGCGCGCTGCAGCGTCGCGAGGGTGCTGGCGCCTCGACGGCTGCACCCTGGTCGTCACGCTCGAACCGTGCCTCATGTGCGCGGGGGCAGCCGTTCAGGCGCGGCTGCCGCGCATCGTCCTCGGGGCGTGGGATCGCAAGGCCGGCGCCTGCGGCGGGCTGTGGGACGTCGTGCGCGACTCACGCTCGACCCACCGCATCGAGGTGGTCGGCGGCATCCGTGAGGACGAGTGTTCGGCGGTCCTCAAGGAATTCTTCGCGACCCGACGGTGACGCGCGCAGCGATCAGAGGCGGATGCCGGGGGCGAGGCGGCCCTCGTCCTGCAACCGGCGGAGCGCGGGAACGACGCGGTCGCGGACGCCCGCGGGGCTGATGGTGTTGAGGTAGATCTTCGTGCTGCCCTCGAACCCGGCGAGGTTGGCGATGCGCCACTTGAGCACGACGTGCCAGGGGATCTCGACCTCGCTCATGGACGGCGGACGGTGGTGCCACTCCTCGTTGCACGGCACGTCGGCTCCGGTCGCGGCATGCGCGGCGTGGACGAGGTCGGCCATTGCGTGACGTTCGTCGTCGGTCATGAGCCATGGCTCGCACGTGCCGGACGTCGACCAGATCTCGATGCTCGGGTAGCGGTGGCCGAACCCGGCGAAGGCGATCGCGTGAGCGTTCTCCGCGACGACGAGATCGTGGCTGCGCGCGTAGGCGATGAGTTCCTCGAACACGCGCGGATCGCGACGCGCCGCATCGATGTCGAGGTCGGTCGAGGTGCCGAACTCGTCGATGCCGACGATCTGCTTGTGCAGGTGGTCGAACGACGCGCCCGCCGGCTTGAGCCAGTTCTGGAAGGCCGCGACGTAGCGCACGTGCGGGTTCGTCGCGTACAGCTCGGCCATCGCGTCGATCGTCAGGTCGAGGTATTCGCGGTGCTCGGTCGGCGTCAGGGCGCCTGACGAGGCGAGCTGGTCGCTGCGCGTCGCGCCGTCGACGTAGTGGCGGCGGCCGACGATGACGTCATGGGTGCTCGCGAAGAAATCGCCTGCAGCGTCGAGGAGTTCGGCGTCCGTGGCGACCTCGGCGCGCTTGCCGAGACGCACCCGCGCGAGGCGCAGCAGGTGTTCGCGCCCTCCGTCAGCAGCCTCGTAGGCGCGGCGGCGGGCCTCGATCGCGTCGTCGAACGTGTAGCCGTGGTTGGCCTGCCAGTAGTCGACCGACATGATCTCGAACAGGTTCGGGATGCGGCGGAACTCGGCGACCTGCGACGTCACCTCGGCCGGCGTCAGACCACGCAGTCGGACGAAGCGCGGCGCCTCGGCGGAACCTGCGGCGAGGACGGAGCGCACCTTCTCCGGTGGCGTCTCGAGGTAGCGCTCGGAGCAGAACGCGCAGGACGACGTGAAGTCCTGCGCCACGAGGTCTTTGACATCAGCAGGGACGAGCCCGAGGGGACGGTCGCCGCGGCCGGGCACCGTCCACACCTTCGTACCGCTCAGCGGGTTGACCTGCTTCGTCGTGCCGTCCGCCATCGAGCGGATGAACTCGGTCGGCTGCTGGCTGGCGTCGCGCGTCATGACTCCAGTCTCACCCACGGCGCCGCGCCCCGTCTCCTCTGCGTGCAAGTGCACCTGGGTGCACTTGCACGCAGAGGCGTGGGGCTGCGCGACCGGGCGTAACTCTGCGCACGGTGGCGCGGCCCGTCGACGATCGCGTCAGGGCGCTTCGAGTGTCGCACCGGGCCGCGATGCGGGCGTCAGCGCTGGATCCAGGTGTCCTTCGCGCCGCCGCCGGCCGAGACGTTGACGATCATCGTGCCCGCTGGGGCGACGCGCGTCATCGCTCCCGGTGTCGTGACGGCGACGGTGCGCGAGGCGTCCTGCTCGTCCGGGCGCTGCAGCACGAACGCGCGCAGGTCGACGTGGCTCGGCGCGAACGAGCCGTCGACGAGCGTCGGCAGGGTCGACAACGGCACGATGTCCTGCGCGACGAAGCGCTCAGGCGTCTCACGGATCTCCCGACGGCGCGTCTCCAGCTCGTCGGCCGAGCACTCCGGGCCGACGGTGATTCCGCTGCCGCCGTAGCCGTCGATCGGCTTGACGACGAGTTCGTCGAGGCGATCGAGCACCTCCTCGCGGTGGTCCTCGCGGGCGCACAGCAGCGTCGGCACCTGCGCGAGCAGCGGCTTCTCGCCGAGGTAGAAATCGATGATGTCGGGCACGAGCGCGTACGTCGCCTTGTCGTCGGCGAGGCCGTTGCCGGGCGCATTGACGATGGCGACCGCGCCCGCCGCGAGCACGTCACGCAGCGCGTCGCCGAGCGGACGACCGTCCGCGCCCTTCGCTTCGAACAGCTCGGTCTCACCCATGCGCGGGTTGAGCAGGTGCACGCGGTGACGTTCGCCGCCGTCGAGGCGCCACAGCTTGCCGTCGTCGACGACGAGGGCGTCTGCCGTCACGATGGCGGCGCCGACCTGGCCGCTCACGAGGTTCTGCTCGTACCAGGTCGTGTCCGTCGGGCCGGGGGAGACCATGCACAGGCCGATCTCGCCCTCGGCAACGCCACCGTCGACGAGTCTTGCGCTTGCGATGAGCGACTCGTGCAGCAGCCCGTACGTCCGGGTCGGGTGCTCGAGCGTCTCCGCGGGCGGCAGGATCTCGGCGAAGTGGTTCTCGAGCACCTCACGGTTGATGTGCGTCATGCCCAGCCCGCCGGGCATGCGCAGGTTGTCCTCGAGCACCATCCACTCGCCGGACGCGGGCGAGACGAGGTCGAGGCCGCAGATGCCGGCGCGGACGAAGTCGGCGGGCACCCGCTGGCCGTCCTTGGACCAGCCGGGCGAGCGACGCAGCATGTCGGCGTCGACGCGGCCCGCCTTGATGATCTCGCCGGGGCCGTAGACGTCGCGCAGGAAGAGTTCGAGCGCACGGACGCGCTGCTCGGCGCCGGCGCTGAGCTCGGCCCAGCGCTCGGCCGAGATGATGCGCGGCACGATGTCGATCGGGTACGGGCGGTTGCCGTCCTCGGAGTTGATCGTCACGCCGAGCTCGGTCAGGCCCTTGCCGGCCGCTTCGAGGCGGCGCGACACCTCGTCGGGCCCGAGCGTCTCGATGCGCTCGATGACGGCCGCGTAGTCGGGGCGCAGCTCCGCATCGTCGGTGACGGATTCGTCGTGCACGCCCGGGGTCTCGGGTTCGTGCTCGCGGTATTCGCTGAACGCCTCGGGGACGATCTCGCCCTCTGCGCCCTCGTCGTTCGTCGGGTTCGTGCCCTGTGCCGTGGTCATGGGGACGACGTTACGGCAGACGGCTCACGTGCGCTCGCGCACGAAGCGGGACGTGCGTGAGGCCCTTGGGGGCCTTGACGGTAATGCGGAACCCGTCGGGTAGGCGGCGGCGCCAATCCTCGAAGGTCGTGAGTGACGGCCAGCGGTAGTAGCTGGCGTTGAGTGCGACAGTGTCGAAGAGGTTCGCCGCGTAGTACTCGAGGCGCACGCGGTCGGCGACGCCTGCGGGGTAGACGGTGCCTTTCCAGGAGGCGTACGTCCACCCTGACGTGCCGAGGCGCAGTTGCGCTCGGGTGGCCGTGCTCATGGCGTCAGCATGCCACCGGAGCGCGGCGTGATGTTCGGCCGGGACGTGAATGTGGACGAGATCCGCCGAGGTGGACGTGAATCGCGAATGTGGGCGAAATTCGCCGGTGTGGACGAAATTCGCGACGCTCAGTGATGCGTCGGCCAGAGACACGCGAGGAGGGCCAGGCAGAACCTGACCCTCCAAGCGAACAGCTCCATGCGCAACATGGACGCCCCCGAGTCTGCTGCACCGAGCGTGGGAGCCGAGCCCGCGAGGCTCCCACGCCGGAAAGCGGACGAAGGGGAATTACTTCATGACGACGACGGGCGCCTGGCTCTTGCCCTTCTGGGCTTCCTTGGCCTCTTCTTCGGCGCGCTTGACGAGGGCCTGCGGCGGGTGGCCGGCGGACTTGGTGAAGTAGTCGGCGGCGCGGCGTTCGGCGTACATCTTGGCGGCGGCGAGTGCGCCGGTGGAGATGGCGGCGTAGATCGCGGCTTCGATGATGCTGGCGTTCGGGTCCTTCGCGCTGCGCGGGCTCTTGCCGGTCGTCATCTTCCACGTCTTGGTTGCGGTGGTCGTCGCGATCTTGCTCGCGACGATGCCGGCGCCCATGCTCAGCACCTTCCACACGAGGTTGCCCATGGTGTTTCCCCTTACGTGTCGTCGGCCGTCGTGAGGCGTCGTCGAGCCTCGGGCCGTTGATGTCTTGGGTCCATCCTCGCGCGTGCATGTGTCGCTGCGCCAGTCGGCATGCTCATCAGCCCGGTCTGACGGGGGTGGGCGTCGTGGCGGCCGGCTCGTGCACGAGGGATCCGGCGTCGGCGTGAGGTGCGCACGAGCCGTCAGCGGGGATGCCGGAGTGCGAAGCGGGCCGAAGCGTGTCGTCCGTCGGTGGTCGGTGCTAATCTCACGCTCGAACGACAGGGGAGCGCAGTGTGCGCTGAGATCGTGCCGCATCCGGCACCAAACCCTCGAACCTGACCCGGTTAGCACCGGCGGAGGAAGTCGAGTTCTCACTCGTCGCGCGTACGTGCGGGCGACGACGTCCCTCACTGGCCGTGAGGAGGAACGTTCACATGATGTCTCGTGGTGGCCGCGCCGTGCTGGCGCTCGCGTGCGTGGGTGCGCTGGCGGCGTGCAGCGTCGACAACAACTCGTCGGGCTCGAAGTCGAGTTCAGCGGGCGGCTCGGGTGCGTCGGGTTCGGGCGCGTCGAAGACGGTCACGTTGGTGACGCACGAGTCGTGGGCGCCCGACAAGAACGTCATGGCCGAGTTCACGAAGCAGACGGGCTACACCGTCAAGGTCGTGAAGTCCGGTGACGCCGGTGAGCTCGCGAACAAGCTCGTGCTGAGCAAGAACAACCCGCTCGGTGACGTCGTGTTCGGCATCGACAACACGTTCGCCTCGCGTGTCACGACGAACGACGTCCTCGAGCCGTACAGCCCGAAGGGCGCGCCTGCGTCGGCGTCGAAGTACGAGCTGCCGGACGGCCAGGGCAAGGGGCAGCTGTCGCCGATCGACACCGCGTCGGTGTGCGTCAACGTCGACGACGCGTGGTTCACGAAGAACCACAAGACGAAGCCCGCGTCGTTCGACGACCTCGTCAAGCCCGAGTACAAGAACCTCATGGTCGCGCCGGGCGCGTCGTCGAGCTCGCCGGGCATGGCGTTCTTCCTCGCGACCGTCGGCCACTACGGCCAGGACGGCTGGGAGGCGTACTGGAAGAAGCTCATGGCGAACGGGCTCAAGCTGACGTCGGGCTGGAGCGACGCGTACGAGGTCGACTTCACCGGCAGCGGCAAGGGCAAGCGTCCGATCGTCGTCAGCTACGACAGCTCGCCGGCGTTCACCGTCGACAAGGCGGGCACGTCGACGACGTCGGCGCTGCTCGACACGTGCTTCCGATCGACCGAGTACGCCGGTGTGCTCAAGGGGGCGAAGAACCCCGACGGCGCGAAGGCGCTCATCGACTTCATGAACGGTGCGAGCTTCCAGAAGTCGCTGCCCGACTCGATGTACGTCTTCCCCGTCGACTCGAACGTCGAACTGCCCAAGGCGTGGGCGGCGAACGCGAAGCAGCCGACGAAGCCGATCGAGGTGTCGCCCGCCGACATCGACAAGAACCGTTCCGAATGGCTGACGAAGTGGAAGGACGTCACGTCCAAGTGACGCCCGAGCGATGAACGGCACCCGTGATGGTCTGCGTCGCGGCGCACGAGCCCGGGGCGCTCGCGCGCCGTTCGTCATGGCCGCGCTTGCCGTCGTCCCGCTCGTGTTCCTCGCGATCTTCTTCGCGTGGCCCGTCGCAGCGATGGCGGTGCGTGGGCTCGCGCCGGGTCGGCACGTCGATCTGGGCGGATTCACGGACGTCCTGACGCGCCCGCGCATCCTGCGCGTGCTGTGGTTCACCGTGTGGATGGCGGCGCTCGCGACGGCGTGCTCGGTGCTGCTCGGTGTGCCCGTCGCGCACGCCCTGTACCGGCTGCGCGTGCCGGGGGCGGGGGTGTGGCGCGCGCTCGTCGTCCTGCCGTTCGTCATGCCGACGGTCGTCGTCGGCGTCGCGTTCCGGTCGCTGTTCGCCGACGGCGGCCCGCTTGCCTGGTTGGGCTGGGACGGCTCGTGGCAGCCGGTGCTGCTCGCGATGGTGTTCTTCAACGTGTCCGTCGTCGTGCGCACCGTCGGGCCGATGTGGGCGTCGCTCGACCCGCGCACGGCGGAGTCGGCGGCGGCACTCGGGGCATCACCGCGGCAGGTCTTCCGGACGGTGACGTGGCCGCAGCTGCGCCCCGCCGTCGTCAGCGCCGCGAGCGTCGTGTTTCTGTTCTGCTCGACGGCGTTCGGCATCGTCCTCATGCTCGGTGGCCTGCGCTACTCGACACTCGAGACGGAGATCTACTCCCTCACCGTCGAATTCCTCGACCTGCGAGCCGCGGCGGTGCTGTCGGTGACGCAGTTCGTCCTCGTCGCGGCGCTGCTCGTCGTCAGCGAACGCTCGCGCATCGGGCGTCATGACGAGCGGGTGCGGCGTGGCGTGACGCAGCAGACGGCGCTGCGACGTCCTGGTCGCGGTGACGTGGCTGCCCTGACGCTCACCGCCGCTGTCGGGGCGCTCATCCTGGCGCCGCTGGTGACGCTGCTCGTGCGCTCGCTGCGTTCCGATGGCGGCTGGACGGTGCAGCACTATCGCGGATTGGGTGACCTCGGGGTCGTCGGTGCGCTCTCGCAGAGCTGGCGCATCGCGATCGACGCTGCGTTGCTCGCGCTCGTGCTGGGGGTGTGCGTCTGCGTCGTCGTGTCGTGGCGCGCGGCGAGCCCGAAGGGGCGGAGTGTCGTCCGGCTGCTCGACGCGGCGTTCATGCTGCCGCTCGGCGTCTCGGCCGTGACCGTCGGTTTCGGTTTCCTCATCACGCTCGACCGGCCGCCTCTCGACCTGCGTTCGTCGTCAGCGCTCATTCCGATCGCGCAGGCAATGGTCGCGCTGCCGCTCGTCGTGCGCACGCTGACGCCCGTGCTGCGCTCGCTGGACCCCCGTCCGCGCGAGGCGGCCGCCGCGCTCGGGGCCTCGCCGGTCCGGGCATGGATGACGGCGGATCTGCCGGTGCTGTGGCGACCCTTCGTCGCGGCAGCCGGGTTCGCGCTCGCGGTTTCGCTCGGCGAGTTCGGCGCGACGGCCTTTCTCGCGCAACCTGATTCGCCGACGTTGCCCGTCGTCATCTACCAGCTGATCGGGCGCCCCGGTGACGCCAACTTCGGTGGCGCGATGGCAGCGTCCGTCGTGCTCGCAGCCGTGACTGGTCTCGTCATGGTGGCCGTCGACAAGATCGGCGGCGTCGCCGCAGGGAGGATGGGCTGATGGTGGGACGACCCAGGCGAGGCGACGCCGGTCCGGCGTGGGCTGGTGGGACGCCGGTCGGTGAAGAGCGGGCCAACGGGATGCCGTCTGGTGGCGAGAGGTCCGACGGGTTGCGAGCCGGTGGGACGCGGTCCGAGGGGATGACGTCTGGTGGCGAGCGGGCCGATGGTGAGCGGGCCGCGGAGGCGGCGCGCGGGCTCGTCGTCAGCGGCGCCCGCGTGACGTTCGCCGGCCAGGAGTCACCGGCGCTCGACGACGTCGATGTCACCGTCGACGCCGGGCGCGTGCTCGCCGTCCTCGGCCCGAGCGGCTGCGGCAAGTCGACGCTGCTGCGCGCCGTCGCAGGCTTGCAGCGTCTCGACGCGGGGCGCGTCAGCTTCGACGGCGACGACGTGACGCGCGTGCCGACGCACAAGCGCGACTTCGCGCTGATGTTCCAGGACGGCCAACTGTTCGGGCACCTCGACGTCGCCGCGAACGTCGCCTACGGGCTGGCGCGACGTGGTGTGGGGCGCGCCGAGCAGGCCGCACGCGTCGGGCAACTGCTCGACCTCGTCGGGCTGCCTGGCTACGAGAAGCGTTCTCCCGCAACGCTTTCCGGCGGTCAACAGCAGCGTGTGGCGCTCGCGCGGGCCCTCGCGGTGCGACCGCGGTTGTTGCTCCTCGACGAGCCGCTCTCGGCCCTCGACAGAGGCCTGCGCGAGCGGTTGTCGACCGATCTGCGGGCCATCCTCACCGCCGAGAACGCGACCGCACTGTTCGTCACGCACGATCACGGCGAGGCGCTCACCGTCGCCGACGACATCGCCGTCATGCGCGACGGACGCATCGTCCAGCACGGTGCCGCGCCTGAGGTGTGGGCCGTGCCGTCCGACGAAGACACCGCCGATTTCCTCGGCTTCACGACGACCCTGGACCCCGACGAGGCGACAGCGGTGGGCCTCGCGCCGGGGCGTTGGAAGTTGCGTCAGAGTGCCCTACGGGTGGTTGCGACAGGAACGGCGTCCGGCTCCTCTTCGGGAGACGGTGTCGCAATGCGTGACGCCGGGGCGACGCATGGTTCCTCGTGGGGCGAAGCGGCCGGAGCGCGTGACGCCCGGGCCCCCCGCGCGCTGGCGGCGAGCATCGTGCACAGCGCGGTGGCGGACGAGTTGACGCGCGTGAGCGTCCGGCTCGATGCGCTGCCCATGCTGGAGCTGG
This sequence comes from Dermacoccus sp. SAI-028, assembly GCF_004346775.1. Taxonomy (NCBI): domain Bacteria; kingdom Bacillati; phylum Actinomycetota; class Actinomycetes; order Micrococcales; family Dermacoccaceae; genus Dermacoccus; species Dermacoccus sp. SAI-028. Next base: position 528,765 of record NZ_SMFS01000001.1, read on the forward strand.
CTGCTGTGGCCTACCCCGGCGACGTCGAACCGGCCGCGCTCGAGCCCGGCGCCCGCGTCGGCGTCGTGCTCGACGCCTCCCAGGGCGTGCAGTTCACCCACTGACGATTCCCGGGCAACATCGCGCGTCAGAGCTTGCGGACCGTCAGGCTCTGCGCGATGCGTCCGACGGGGCCGTGGATGTCGTGCAGTGACGTCATCGTGACGCCGAGCCCGCTCTCGCCCATCGCGACGATGGTGTCGAATCCCGTTGCGGTGGGGTCGGGTTGGCGGAAGAGGTGCACCGTCAAATCGACGTTGGGGTACATCCACTCGCGCGGATCGACGCGGACGGCGATGCCGTTGGCGCCGTCGATGACGGAGAGGAAGTGCGTCGTCGGGGTGATCTGTTCACCCATGACGATCGGCAGCTGCGTGCGCAGCCAGACGCGGTGTCGGCCCGGCACGTAGGGTTCGGCCTCGTAACCGTCGAGGGAGTGGATGAAGCCGCCCGGCCACATGCTCGCCATGCTGTAGGGGGTGCATTCTTCGAGGGGCGGCATGGTGGGCACGTCGGCGCCCGCCACCGGTGAGGAATCCTGCTTCGACAGACGCCACGCGCGCCCGACGATGATGGTTCGTCCGTCGACGCTGAACGTGGCTTCGACGAGTTCGATCGTGCGGCCGGGGCGGATCGTGCGCACCGACACGAGCGTCGGACGCAGCGGGATGAAGCCGAGGACGTCGAAGGTGATCTTCGCAAGCTGCATGTCGTCGCGCGGCTCGTGCTGTTCGATGCAGTGCACCATGAGCCCTGCCGACGCGGCGAGGTGCTGCTCGCCCTCGTTCCAGGCGCCCTGCACGTGGATCGTCGGATCGAACAGGCGCGCGCCCTCGGGGGCTCCTTCGGGGGTCTCGAGGCGGGGGATGAAGTAGGTGTCGACGTCCTCGCGCGGCGTGAACGCAGGAAGCTCAGGTGCATCAGCTGGCATGCCCTCACCCTACCCATCTGGTGTGACCTGGATCGCTTCGGTGGCGGCGCCGCGTACCCATCTGCGATTCCTGTCCACATTCAGTGGCTCGAGCGGGTCAGACGCGCGTGGAGCCTGGCCCAGGCAGCTGCGGCAGGGGGAGGGTCTCGAGCCACTCGGCGATGAGGGCGCCCACGGGTTCGACGCCGGCTGCGGCAGCCACCTCGTCCGCGAGCCGCACGAACTGCTGCGTCGTCACCGTCTTGCCGGTGTTCTCGGCCACCCATCGCTGCAGCAGCGTGAAGAACGCGGCGTCACCCATCGTCAGGCGCAGGGCGTGCAGCGTCAGCGCTCCGCGCTTGTAGACGCGGTCGTCGAACATGTCCTTCGGGCCCGGATCGTGCAGGCGCAGATCCTTCGGCAGCCGCGACAGGCGCAGCCACGCCTCGCGCGCCCGCTGGTCGGCGCTCCCGAGATGGATCTCCTCGCTCCACAGCCACTCGCTGTAGCAGGCGAAACCCTCGTGGAGCCAGATGTCCTCCCACGACGCCGCCGTCACGGCGTTGCCGAACCACTGGTGCGCGAGTTCGTGCGCGATGAGGCGCTGCGCGTCCCAGCCGCGGTTCGCGAAGTTGGAACCGAACGTCGACAACGTCTGCGACTCGAGGGGGATCTCGAGCGGGTCGTCGGTGATGACGGCCGTGTACGAGGCGAAGGGGTACGCGCCGAAGCGCGAGGAGAAGAAATCGATCATGTGCAGCTGGTCGGAGAACGCCTCTCGGACCGGCTCACGCAGACGAGGCGGGAAGACGAGGCGGACGTCCGTCGGCTTCGCCTGGATCTGACGGGTCTGGTACGGCCCGATCTGCAACGTCGCCAGGTACGGAGACATGGGTGCTGTGCACTCGTACGTCCACGTCGCACGTCGGCCCGTGTGACGGCGGCGCAGCAGAGTGCCGTTGGCGACGACGTGGTACTCGGCATCCGTCGTCACGGCGAAGCGGTAGACGGCCTTGTCCGCGGCACGGTCGTTGCATGGGAACCACGTCGGCGAACCGTGGGGCTGCGACGCGACGATGACGCCGTTCTCCAGCTCCTCCCAGCCCGCGTCGCCATCGGGCCCGCGCATCGGACCGGGCGAACCTTTGTAGGCGACGGTGACGGTGAAGCGCGCGCCCGGCGCGAGCGGCTGCGCGAACCGGATGAACAGCCGCGAACGCTCCTGGCCGAACCGCGCCATCTTCGCGCCCGACACCGTCAGCTTCGCGACCTTGAGCCGGTGATGCAGGTCGAGTTCGATCCGGCGCACCCCGCCGTCGTCGAGCGAGGCCTCCGGCACGTCGTCGACGATGCGGCAGGCGAGCGCGGCCGTGGCGTCGAGACGGTTACCGGCGGGCGTGTAGTCGAGGGTCAGATCGTAGGAATCGACGCCGAACGCCAGATCGCCGTGACCCGGGACGTAGGGGTCGGCGCCGCCGCTCGGAGTGCTGCTGAACATCAGGAATCGCTTTCGGGTCGTGCGGTCGGCGTGGCGTCGCGTCCCTCGAAGGAGGCGCCGTTCGTGACGGGTTGCCCGTCGCCGGGGTGTTCGTCGGATGCTACCGGTGAGGACGGTTCGTCGTGGAACTCGACGTGGGTCGCGCCCTGCGAAGTGCGCGCCGCTTCGTCATCGTGCGCGACGGCGTCGGTTTCCATCTCGCCGCCGTCGCGGCGGGCGTCGGCGGGGTTCTCGTCCTCGATCCACGGGCCGATGGGATTGCCGAGCCAGCGGGTCTTGTCAGGCACGCTCTCGCCGCGCATGACGAGGGACGTCGGCCCGACGGTCGCGTGTGTGCCGATCTTCGCAGCGGGCAGGACGACGCTGTTGGGGCCAAGCGTCGCGCCGGCGCCGAGGGTGACGGTGTCCATCGCGAGGATGCGGTCGTGGAACAGGTGAGTCTGCACGACACAACCCGAGTTGACGCAGGCGCCGTCGCCGAGGCGGATGAGGTCGGCTTCGGGCAGCCAGTACGTCTCGCACCACACGCCGTGGCCGATCTTCGCTCCCATCGCGCGCAGCCACAGGTTGAGCACCGGCGTGCCGCCGTTGGCGCGGATGAGCCAGGGCGCGGCGACGACCTCGGTGAACGTGTCGGCGAGTTCGTTGCGCCACACGAACGAACTCCACAGCGGGTATTCGGTGACGCGCAGGCGCCCGACCAGTAGCCACTTCGCGATGACGGCGGACGCCCCGCCGAGCGCGCCGAAACCGACGAGCACGAATCCTGCCGTCAGCGCCGCCAGCCACCACGAGTGCGTGTCGGCGACCCACAGCATCGTCAGCGCTGCACCGGCGATGAGCGCCGAGTGCAGCGACTGCGGGATGATCCGCAGCGCCTCGACGACGGCGCGCGCGACACGCAGCTTTGTCGGCGGCGCGGTGGTACGGGAGGCGTCCGTCTCACCGGCCTGGCGGCGCAGACGTTGCGGCGGCGAGCCGAGCCAGCTCGTGCCCTTCTTCGCCGCCCCGCGTGCGGGCGCGGCCGACAGTACGGCGACGAGGCCGCGCTTCGGCACCTTGCGCCCGGGCGCGGCCATGCCCGAGTTGCCGATGAAGGCACCCTTGCCGACCTTGACGGGCGCGATGCGAATCCAGCCGCCGCCGAGTTCGTAGTTGGCGACGAGGGTGTCGTCGGCGAGGAACGCGCCCTCGCCGACGTCCGCCATCTTCGGCAGCATGAGCACGGTCGAGGCCTCGACCTCACGTCCGATCTTCGCGCCGAGCGCGCGCAGCCAGTTCGGCGTCAGCGTGCTCGAGTAGAGCGGGAACAGCCAGGTGCGGGCCTCGTCGAGGATGCGCATGGTCGTCCACGCGCGCCAGCCCTGACCGCCGTGAATCGCGTGGTGACCGGCGACGAGGCCGCGGCCGAGGGCGCGCACCGCAGCCAGGATGACGAGGGCCGTGACGACGAAACCGACGAGCGTCGCTGGGATGACGCCGATCGCGCCGATGCGGGCGATGTCCGCGACCGAGTCGGCGTGACGCAGCCAGGGCCACAGCACGGCCAGCCCGGCCGCCGAACCCACCGCGGGGATGAGCGACGCGGCCATGCCGGTCGCGCCGTACGCGACGAGCCAGATCGGCTTGTTCGGTGGCGCCTGCTCGTCCCACGGGCCGCGTGCGGTGCCGATGTGCTCGGCGGGCGCCCCGGACCAGAGCTGGTCGGCGGGCACGCGACCGAACACGCCCGAACCGGGAGCGATCTCCGCGCGCTTGCCGACGCGGGCGCCGGGCAGCAGCGTCGAGCGCGTGCCGACGCGGGCGTTCGGTCCGACCTCGATGCGTCCGAGATGGAACGTGTCACCGTCGATCCAGTGCCCGCGCAGCTCCACCTCGGGCTCGATCGAGCAGCCCTTGCCGAGCGTGAGGAAGCCGGTGACGGGCGGCAGGCTGTGCAGGTCGACGTGCTTCTTGATGTCGCAGCCGAGCAGGCGGCCGTAGAACTTGACGAGCGGCGCACCGGCGAGGTTGGTGGCGCCCAGTTCGTCGGCGATGCGTTCGGCGAGCCAGACGCGCAGGTGGGTGCGTCCACCGCGGCTGTACGCGCCCGGCGTCACCCCCGCGAGGATGGTGCGGGCGAATCCGGCGGCCAGCAGCATCCGCCCCGGCGGGGCGACGAACAGCACCCAGCCCACGAGGATCCACCACCAGCTCAGCGTCGGCACCCACGTCATGCCGGAGGCGTGCGCGAGGTTCGCGCCGGCACCCAACCACGTCAGCCAACGCAGCGCCGAGAACTGGCGTACAGCGAGCGACGCGACGACCTGCAACGTCTGCGTGCTGCGGCGCACCTTGACGACGTTGTCGTTCAATCGCCCGGTGGGAGAGGACATCTGGTCGATCGTCGCGGCGAGTTCGGTGATCGAGTTCGCCTCGTAGACGTCGGCGACGGTGATCTCCGGGTTCGTCTCACGCAGCCGCGCGACGAGCTGCGCCGCCGTCAGCGAGCCGCCGCCGAGGTCGAAGAAGTTGTCGTCCGGCGACGTAGGGGGAGTGCCCAGGATGCTGGCGAACAGCTCCTGCAGCCGCGCCGCCGTGCCTGTGAACGTCTCGCCGTCGCCGTCACCCGTCGGGATCTCGAGGGGCCACGGCAGCGCATCGCGGTCGATCTTGCCGGAGGTGCGCGTCGGCAGCGTGTCGACGACGGCGAGCTGCGGCACGAGCGCCGCGGGCATCGTCTCGCGCAGGTGCGCGGTGGCGGCCTTGCGGTCGAAGCCGTCCTTGACGGTGAGGTAGCCGACGAGCAGCTTGTTGCCCGTCTCCGAGGTACGCACCGCCGCAGCCGCACCACTGACGTGCGGCAGTTGCAGCAGCGCGGAGTCGACCTCGCCGAGCTCGATGCGTCGGCCGTTGAGTTTGATCTGGTCGTCGGCGCGGCCTTGGAACGTCAGACCAATCGGATCGTTGACGACGATGTCGCCGCTTCGGTACGCGCGATCCCACCCGAGCGTCGGCATCGGCGCGTACTTCTCCGCGTCCTTGGCCGGATCGAGGTAGCGCGCGAGGCCGACGCCGCCGATGATGAGCTCGCCCGCCTCACCCTGCGGCACGGGGTTGCCCTCGGAGTCGACGACGGCGAGATCCCACCCGTCGAGGGGCAAGCCGATGCGCACGGGTGGCTCACCCGTCAGCTGCGCGGCGCAGGCGACGACGGTCGCCTCCGTCGGGCCGTAGGTATTCCACACCTCGCGGGCCTCGGTCGCGAGACGGGCGCCGATCTCGGGCGGGCACGCCTCGCCGCCGAGGATGACGAGGCGGACGTCCTTGATCGCCTCGTGCGGCCACAGCGCGACGAGCGTCGGCACCGTCGAGATGATCGTGATGTCGTTCGCCGTCAGCCACGGCCCCAGATCCATGCCCGACTTCACGAGGCTGCGCGGTGCGGGCACGAGGCAGGCACCGTAGCGCCACGCGAGCCACATCTCCTCGCAGCTCGCGTCGAACGCGACGGACAGACCCGCCATGACGCGATCACCCGGCCCGATGGGTGCGTTCTGCAGGAACAGGTTGGCCTCGGCGTCGACGAACGCCGCAGCGTTGCGATGCGTGACGGCGACGCCCTTCGGCTTGCCCGTCGAACCCGAGGTGAAGATGATCCACGCGTCGTCGGTGAGGGCAGGGTCGCCGGTGCGCACGTCGTCATGCGCCGCGGCGTCGTCGGCGTGCGGCGCGCGGGGGCTGATGACGAGGTCTTTGCCGACGATGGCGGCGACGTCGGCCTCGCCGAAGACGGTGTCGGCGCGCTCGTCGGGGTCGTCGAAGTCGACCGGCACGTACGCGCAGCCCGCGACGAGCGTCCCCGCGATCGCGACGTACAGATCAAGGGTTCCCGACGGGATGCGGATGCCGATGCGCTCACCCGAACCGATGCCCAGCTCGTGCAGGGCGTCGGCGAACTGCTCTGCGGCCTGGGCGAATTCGGCGTACGTCAGCACGTCCTGGCCGTTGTCGACGGCCGGGTCGTCCGGGTGCGCGGCGACGCTCGCGCGCAGGATGTCGACGAGTGTGCGCGGCGCGGGAGCCAGATCGCCACGCAGCAACGGGTCGCGGGTTCCGGATGGCTCTGGCTCCGCAGCCTCCGGCTCGGTGGGAACAGGGGCTTGAGGCGTCGTGTCGTCGGGGCGCGTCATGCTCACGGATCCTGCCGTCGAGGTGTGGTGACACCTTATCGTAATGGGCAACGCTCCTCCCGACGGGTGTCCCCCGCGCACGCGCGATGCGTCGCGCCGGCTGCCGTCCCATCCACATGGCTGCGGGTCTACTCGTCCGTAGGGAGAGACGCGACGTCCCACCCGGCGGTGCGGGTGCCCCCTGCCGCCGCGCATGGGAGAAACTAGGCGCATGAGCATCGGCATCCTGACCTCTGGCGGCGACTGCCCCGGCCTCAACGCCGTCATCCGTGGCGCGGTGATGAAGGGCGACAAGATCTATGAGCAGGAGTTCGCCGGCATCCGTGACGGGTGGCGCGGCCTCATCGTCGACGACGTGTTCTCCCTTCCACGCCGTCGCGTGCGTGGGCTGTCCAAGGAGGGGGGCACCATCCTCGGCACCTCCCGAACGCACCCCTACAACGGCATCGACGGCGTCGGAGGCCCCGACGCGATCCGCGCCGTCATGGAACGGCACGGCATGGAGGGGATCATTGCGATCGGAGGCGAGGGCACGCTGTCGGGTGCCGCGCGTCTCGCCGCTGACGGGCTGCCCGTCGTCGGCGTGCCGAAGACCATCGACAACGACCTGTCGGGCACCGACTACACCTTCGGTTTCGACACCGCCGTCTCCATCGCGACCGAGTCGATCGACCGACTGCGCACGACGACGGAGGCGCACCACCGCTGCATGGTCGTCGAGGTCATGGGCCGTCACGTCGGCTGGATCGCACTGCACGCCGGGCTCGCGAGCGGCGCCCACGCCATCCTCATCCCCGAGGTGTCGGTGACGCTCGCGCAGATCACCGAATGGGTACTGCTGACGCAGGCGCGCGGGCGTGCACCCGTCGTCGTCGTGTCCGAGGGGTTCCAGCTGAAGAACGACAAGGGCGAACTCGAGGACATCGCGGCCGAACGCGGCCTCGATGCCGCCGGACGCCCGCGCCTCGGTGGCATCGGTGAGGCGCTCGCACCGCTCATCGAACGCTCAACCGGCATCGAGACGCGCGCCGCGACGCTCGGCCACCTGCAGCGCGGCGGTGTGCCGACGGCCTACGACCGCGTGCTGGCCACGCGCTTCGGGCACGCCGCCATCGACGCCGTCATGCAGCGCAAGTGGGGTCAGATGGTGGCGCTCTCGGGCATCGACATCGTGACGGTGCCGATGGCCGAGGCGACGAAGGAGCTCAAGACCGTCCCGCGCAAGCAGTGGGACGAGGCAGCCGTCCTGTTCGGGTGATCGACGGTGCATGAGACGCGCTGGGCGCGCGCCGTCCGGCGTGGGGGCCAGTACCTCGGCGCCGGTGACGGGGGTGCGGGCGGCCGCGACGACCTCGTCGTCATCGTCGTGTTCGCCCCTGTCAGCCACGTCGACGCGGTGCGTGACGCTGCGGCGCGGGCCGGGGCGGGTGCGATCGGCGACTACCGCGCGTGCTCGTTCAGCGTCACCGGCGAAGGGCGCTTCGAACCGCTCGCCGGCGCGCAGCCGCACATCGGCGCCGTAGGGCGCCCCGAGGTCGTGCAGGAGCAGCGCATCGAAGTCGTGTGCCCGCGGCGCGACGCCGTGCGGGCGCTCGACGCCATGCTCGCCGCGCACCCGTACGAGGAACCGGCCTGGCACGCCTACCGTGCGCTGTCGCGGGAGGATCTTGCGAGGTGATCGCTGCGCGTGATGCGGCGTGGCGACCTCGCATGACACGCTGCGGTGGCCTCGCGTGATGCAGGATGGCGACTGACGAACAGGCAGGCACGCAGTTGCGCGCCTACGTGTGAGTGACCTGCCATCCGGCGGGCGTCTCCTGCGGCGCCGGGCCGGCGAGCACCCAGACCCGTCAGGGCCACAGCCAGCAGTAGACGTGCTTGCCCTCGTCGCCGGCCGTCAGCGCGAGCGCGACGAACTGGGCCAGGAACTCGCCGAGTTCACGTGGGCCGGCTTCCCACTCGTCGGCGTCCTCGGGTGCTTCGACGGCGGCCCATTGGGCGGCGAGGTCGTCGAACGGCCCCTCGCGCGTCGACATGAGCGCGACGAATCCCGGGTCGACCTGCAGGACGAACTTCTGCTCGTCGTCACTCGTCGCGACGAGCGCGGGCCAGCCGTTCGTCACGAACTCCTCGACGGGCACGCCCGTCAACAGCTCGTTGAGGTAGCCGAACGCGAGGCCCGGATCGACGACCTGGGAGGGGACGACGTCGTATTCGACTGCCGGAGCGTCGGATTCGTCGTCGAACGGGATCGAGCGCACGCCCGTCTCGAGGTTGACGAGCGCCGCGGCCTCCTCGTCGGACGCGGCGGCGAAGTAGTCGATCTGCAGAGCCATGCCTGCATTATCACCCGCGGTGACATCGCGCGGGAGTGATGTCGTCGGCGGCCAACGCGTCGACGAGCATCGCGAGCGCCGCGGTGTACGTCGCCACGACGGCGGTGTCGGCGACGCGCCGCAGCCTGCTGTGCGGCAGCAGTTGTCGGGTGACGATGAGGGCGTCGCTCGCGAGGAAGAGGGCCCCGCCACGGGCGGTACGGGCGTCGTCCTGGGCGAGCATGGCCATGGCGACGAGGAGCGCCCCGTAGGTCGCGACGACAGGGTCGGGCAGTGCGGACGATGGCGCGTCGGGCGTGCGCGGCTCGGGGGCGCGCGGCTGAACCCTGGCGGCGTCCGGGTTGTGAGCGGCGCTCGGAGCGCTGTCGTCCGGCACGATCGACGAGACGGAATCGCGCCGGGCGGCAACGTGATCGACCACGGCGAGCGCGGCGAGCGTCGTCACGCCGACTGCGATCGTGCGCGGCGTGAAGCGCTGGCCGCGCGTGCGCATGACGGTGAGCAGGCCGAGCTGCTGCACACCGAATGCGGCCGCGCCGCGACGCAGATGACGGCGAGCCGCCGCGCCCTCGCTGCGCGACTCGGCGAGCATGAGGTGGTCGCCGATGGCCGAGCCGGTGAGGGCGACGAGCAGCGTGCCGGTCGTAGGACGGCGACGCGGGGTCCACGCCCCCGGGCGAGTCGCGACGTCGAGCGCGGCGAGCGGTGCGACGAGATGCTTGGTGACGGCGTGGAGGCGATCGTCGGGCAACAGAGCCCCGAGGCTGGTCGTCGCAGCGACGACGACGTATGCCGCGGCCGAGGGGCGCGTCGTCGCGAGGCGAGCGATTGCAGGGCGCGTGGCCGCGCCGGGAAGTGAGGTGATTGCGCGGCCTGCCGAACGGTGGCGCAGAGGACGCAGTTTCATGCCCGCTCACCGTGCGTCATCGTCATCTCTCCTTGAACTCGGGTTCGGTCTCGGGGCGCGTCAGCGCCGTTCTCGTCCCCTCAGCATCGCAGCTTCGCGATGGCCTCGCGGTGGATATCGACCCCGCGGGCGTGGATAACGGGCAGGCAGCTTCGCGGGGCGGGTTCTGTGTCGCCGGAGTGAGCACGAGGTGGCGAGCTCAGGTTTGCCTGCACTGGTTGGCGCATCTCGCTGCGCGGCCGCATGATCGGCGCATGAATCGCCTGCCCGAACCGCTCGACGAGGTGCTCTTCCCCGCCGAGCTGTTCCGCCCCGAAAGCGTCGACAAGCCCGCCGCGGACGACGGCGTCGTCGCCAACTCACGCCTGACCGCAACGCTCGGGGCCTCGCTCGTCCTCATCCTGAGCGCCGTCGGCGTCACCTTGCTCGACGTCGAGGGGCTCATCGAGTGGCATGCGGGGCTGGGCATCGCCGCGGGCGTCGTCGTCCTCGTCAAGCTGACCTCCACCGGCTACCGGCTCGTGCGTTACTACACGCGCGACGGCCGCTACGTCGCGTCAGGGCCACCGTTCATCGTCCTGCGACTGCTTGCGCCGCTGCTCGTGGTGCTCACTGCGAGCGTCATCGGCACCGGCATCGTGACGCTGTACGAACCGGACACGATCTGGCTGACACTGCACGAGGCGTCGTTCTAGGGGTGGATCATCTGCGCCGCGACGCACGTCCTCGCCTACGTGTGGCGGCTGCCGAAGGTCATCGCAGCTCCGCGCGGTCAGCGCCCACGCCCTCGGACGGCGCCCGCGGTCACGGCCGTCGTCGCCATCGTCACCCTCGCACTGGCCGTCGGCTTCGCGGTGTGGTTCGTCATGCAGATGCCCGCTCTGCCCGTTGGGTGACGACGCCGGCCGGCCCGTCGTGGGCGACGAGCCGGCCTCGAAGGTGGACGAAAATCGCCGATGGGGACGAAAATCGCAGTTGGGGACGGCGGCGCGGTGGTCAGGGGGTCGTGATGGTGCCCCCGTGCGGCATGGCGGCCACGGCGTCGCGCAGTTCGGCCTCCGTCGCGCGGTAGGGGCGCAGGGCGTCCGCGGGGACGCGGCCGAGGCGTCCTGAGCGGAAGTCCTCGAACGCCGCCATGACCTCCGCCTTCGTGTTCATGACGAAGGGACCGTACTGCACGACGGGTTCCTTGATGGGGCGACCGCCGAGCAGCAGCACCTCGAGCGACGGGGTCTCGACGTCCTGGCGGGCGTCGGCGGTCAGCGTCATGAGGTCACCGGCGCTCGTGACGATCGTCTGACCCGCCGAGATGGGCCGGGGCGACGAACCGTCAGCGGGCGTGCTGCCGATGGTGCCCGAACCGGACAGGACGAACACGAGGCCGTTGTAGGACGCCTCCCACGGGATGTCGGCGCGCACGCCGGCAGGGATCGTCGCGTGTGCCATCGTGATCGGCGTGTGCGTGCTGCCCGGGCCGCGGAAGCCGCCGATGGAGCCGGCGATGATGCGGATGAGCGCGGCACCGTCGTGCGTCGTCACGAGCTCGGAGTCCGTGCCGTCGATGTTCTGGTATCGCGGGTCGGCGAACTTCTGCGCGGCCGGCAGGTTGACCCACAGCTGGATGCCGTGGAAGAAACCGCCCGAGACGACGAGCTCGGCCGGGGGCGTCTCGATGTGCAGCACGCCCGAACCGGCCGTCATCCACTGGGTGGCGCCGTTCTCGATCATGCCGCCACCCCCGTGCGAATCTTGGTGCTGGAAGCGCCCGTCCATGATATAGGTGACGGTCTCGAAACCGCGATGCGGGTGCCAGTCGGTGCCCTTCGGCTCGCCCGGGGCGTAGTTGACGGCGCCCATCTCGTCCATGTGGACGAAGGGGTCGAGCTCGTCGTGGGGTATGCCGGCGAAGGCGCGCGTGACCGGGAAACCCTCGCCCTCGTACCCCTTCGGGCCGGCCACGTGACGGGTGACGCGGCGCTCGCGGGCCGTGGCCGCGGGTGCGGCGAGGCGCGGCAGCGTGAGCGTGTCTGCGGTGACGGCGGGCATGTGATCCTCCTGGCGATCGGTTGCCTGGTTCAACCTAGTTTACATTTCAACTATTCCGCCTGGCGGGGCGGGTGAGGTGGACGGCCGCCGCCGCGGTTTCGCCCGTGGTCGACGACGTCAGGCGAACACTTGGTGAACATCACGCGCAGGGGGCGCTGGGGGCACCCAGGGGGCGGCCAGCCTGCGCACAATGAGGCGCTGTCCTTCCCCGCGGCGACGTGCCCCAGGCCGAGCGTCCGCCGAACACTTCGAACCTCGAGGAACCTCATGACCAACCGCATCGCGCGCACCTGTGCCCTCTCCGGTGTGCTCGCACTCGCCTTCGCCGGTGCCCTGACGCCTGCCGCGAACGCCGCCACCGTCGTTCCCGCGCTCGACGCCGACCTCACGCCCGTCACGCTGCTCGGCACCAACGATTTCCACGGCCACTTCACGAAGGACTTCGCCTGCACCGTCGCCTCGGCCGAGCAGGAGTTCCCGGGTTCGGCGTTCATCTCGGCCGGTGACAACGTCGGCGGTTCGCCGTTCGAGTCGGCCTCGCAGGACGACAACCCGTCGATCGACTACCTCAACGCCCTGAAGCTGCAGGTCTCCTCCGTCGGCAACCACGAGTTCGACAAGGGCTTCGACGACCTGACCGGTCACGTCCAGTCGCGCGCGCAGTGGACCTACCTCGGTGCCAACGTCTACGAGAAGGGCACGACGACGCCCGCGCTGCCCGAGTACAAGGTGCTCGACGTCAACGGCGTCAAGGTCGCCGTCGTCGGTGCCGTCACGACGGACACGAAGAACATGGTCGGCGCCGACGGCATCGCGAGCATCGACTTCGGTGACCCCGTGGCCGCCGTCAACCGTGTCGCGGCGAAGCTGAAGGACGGCGACCCGTCGAACGGTGAGGCCGACGTCGTCGTCGCCGAGTACCACGAGGGTGCGCCGGAGGGCGGCAGCGCGACGCTGGAGCAGATGGAATCCGCGAGCCCCGTCTTCAAGAACATCGTGACGAAGACGAGCGCGAACGTCTCTGCGATCTTCACCGGCCATACCCACCAGCTGTACGACTGGGACGCTCCCGTGCCTGACGGCGACGGCACGCGCCCGATCATCCAGACCGACTTCTACGCGCACAACCTGGGCATCCTCAACCTCGGCTACGACAAGGCCTCGGGGAAGGTGAAGCAGTACTCCGTCGTCAACCGCAAGGTCACGGCGCCGACGGACGCCTGCGCGTCGCTGCCCGCCTACACCGCTGCCGCCTCCATCGTCGACTCGGCGAACGCCCGCGCCGCGCAGATCGGTCAGCAGGTCATCGCACAGGCCACGGGCCCGATCACCTCGGCGCTCAAGCCCGACGGCTCGCGCGACGACCGTCTCGCCGAGTCGAACCTGTCGAACGCCATCGCGCAGAGCTACGTCGACTCCCTCAACGCGCCCGGTCGCCCGGGCAGCGTCGAGATCGGCATCATGAACCCCGGCGGCGTGCGCGCCGACCTCGTCCCCGACGCCGCGGGCAACCTGACGTTCGCGCAGGCCGCGGCCGTCATGCCGTTCAACAACACGGTCGCGACGCGTGAGATCTCGGGCGCGACGTTCGTCAAGCTCCTCGAGCAGCAGTGGCAGCCCGACGGCGCCTCCCGCCCGTTCCTCAAGATGGGCCTGTCGAGCAACGTCACGTACACGTTCGACGAGACCAAGCCCGCGGGCTCGCGCATCACCAGCGTCATGGTGGGCGGCAAGCCCATCGACCCGGCGGCGAAGTACACCGTCGCGTCCAACTCCTTCCTCATGGCCGGCGGCGACAACTTCACCGCCCTCAACGAGGGTGGCCCGATCTCCGACTCCGGTCTCATCGACCAGGGCCTGTTCGTCGAGTGGCTCAAGGCGCACAGCCCGGTGAAGCCGTCGTACGCCAAGCAGTCGCTGTCCATCCATGGCCAGCCGACGAGCGTCAAGGCCGGGGAGAAGGTCGAGTTCACCGCCTCCGGCTTCGACATGACGAGCAAGAACTCGCCGACGAACACCTCGGTCGAGGTCTCGATCGGTGGCCACGTGGTCGGAACGTTCCCGATCAGCGCGACGAGCGCCGCCACCCCGCCCTACCCGGCCAACCACGGTGAGGCCACGATCTCGTTCACCGCCCCGAGCGACCTCGCCGCCGGCGACGCCGTGATCACGCTGAGGGCCAAGGAATCCGGCACGACGGGCAGCTTCCCCGTGACGCTCGAGGCCGGCGCCACGACGACCCCGACGCCGACGACCGAGCCGACGACGCCGACGACCGAGCCCACGACGCCGACGACGGAACCGACGACGCCGACGACCGAGCCGACCACGCCGACGACCGAGCCCACGCCGCCGCCGGCCGGTTCGACGAGCTCCACCACCGGCGCGACGGAGACCGGTTCCGCTTCCGACGGCACGTCCCCGAGCACGACGACGGGGCCGAAGGTCGACACCGATGGCGTGAGCAACGAGCGCGCCGTCACAGGCCTCGCGGGCCTGGCTGTCGTCGTGGTGGCTGCCGGCGCGGGCATCGCGATGCGTCTGCGCCGTCAGAGCTGATCGTCGACAGCAGGGGGCTCATCGGCCCCCTCACGCGCAGCGCCGTCGTCGCTCACGCTGGGGCGGCGGCGCTTCGCCGTGAGCGCGCCGCGCCACATCTGGTGCTCGATCGCGGCGGGCGTGATGCCCAACTGGACGGCCGCGGAGACGATGACGGCGTGGAGCTCGTCGGCGGTGAGGGTGTGGCCGGTGGCGCGGCGCGCGAAGGATCGGGTGAGGGGGCACAACATGACGTCGTCGCACCCTGCGGCGAGCAGCAGGTGACGCCACGTCGAGCCGGACGACTGGCCGGGCAGCGCGCACCAGGCCCGTCGGAGGTCGTCGTCGTGGGCGGCCGCCACCAGGTCGGCGCATGACTCGATACCTCGGCCCGCGAGGAGCGCCGCCGCCTGACGGATGACGGCGCTCTTGTGGGGTGCGTCCACACTGGCGCGGGTGCGGTGGCCGGTGCCGATCTCCTCCCGCCACGTCGTCTCGCCCATGAGATCGAACGCGTGCAGCAGCTCCGACGCGGTGCCCGCCCCGAACGCGGCCTCGTGGCGGGCGACGACGGCGTCGACGGTGCTCGTCATGACGCGGGGCGTCATCACCGCATCGATGACGGCGCTGCTCAGGCCCTGACGCACCGGCACGGCGCGCCATGCAGACGGAGCGCCGCGCTCGAGCACGACGGCGACTGCGAGGGTCGCCGCGCACGACTCGAGATCGTCCCCTGGAACGAGACCGTCCTCGAGAGCTGGCTCGTTCTCCGGAGCAGGCGCGTCTTCGGGAGCGGCCGACTCACCGGCCGTCGGGTCAGCAGGGGACGGCTGGCTGGCCGACGGCGCCTCGTCCGACCCGAGGCCGGTTTCCGCCGGGCCGCCCGCGTCGGGATCGTCCGCCCCGGGGCCGGTCGCACCGAAATCGCCCGGCAGGCGCTCGTCATGCGGCACGACACCGTCATGTGTCAGGAGGCCGGGGCTCATCCACGCGCCGACGAGCGTCGGTGCGGCGTCGTCGGAGGTGTCAGGCGCGGGGGTGTCGAACAGGGGGCCGGGTGCCAGATCGTCGCTCATGGCTCGAGCGTGGCGGGCGGGCCATGAGCGGCGCCAACGTCAGCACGGCCACCCTGTGGATCAGCCTGCTCCGGCAGCGGAAAGAGCGCTCCCGCCGTCACGGCCTGTGGACGACGCGCCCGCGGTGAGAAGAAAGCGGCGGTGAAGGTCGAGACCTCCACCGCCGCTGGGGTGCCCAGGACGCATCACACCAGGGGGGAACGGGAGCACCTTCCTGGGCACGAAGATGAAACTATCGCCCCTTCCTCAGAATTCCCTCTCATGGAACTGTGGTCTGTTTCGCGCGTCTCGGCGGCTTCTATCGTGGGAGCATGAACACCCGCGAGGCATCCTTTCGTCACGTCACCGGACGTGCAGCGCGCGTCCTCATCGTCGACGACGAGGAGGGCCTGCTCACGTCGCTGTCGGCGGCGTTCACGTTCCAGGGCTGGCAGGTGCTGACGGCGACGACCGGCTCGCAGGCCGTCGCCCTCGCGCGGCGCGAGAGCCCGGACGTCGTCGTCCTCGACATCGGGCTGCCGGACACGGACGGTTTCGACGTCCTCGCCCGCATCCGCTCGATCCTGCCCGAGGCGGGAGTCATCTTCCTCACGGCGCGGGATGCGTTGGAGGACAGGGTGAGTGGCATCCGGCAGGGCGCTGACGACTACCTGACGAAGCCGTTCAGCCTCGAGGAGGTCATCGTCCGCGCCGAGGCGCTCATGCGCCGCAGCGGCATGGTCGCGCAGGGGCAGGGCGAGCATCTCGTCGTCGACGACCTCGTCATCAACACCCTGACGTACGAGGTGTCGCGCGCCGGCGAACCGATCCGTCTGACCGCCACCGAGTTCGCGCTCGCGCGGCACCTGGCGCAGAACGGGCGTCGCGTGTGCTCGAAGCAGGAGTTGCTCGCCGCGGTGTGGGGCGAGGATTTCCAGGGCGGTGAGCACGTCGTCGAGCTCTACATCAGCTACCTGCGCAAGAAGATCGACGGGCCGCATCCGGCGCTCATCCACACAGCGAGGGGCCTCGGATACACGCTGCGACCCGCCGCGGGATGAACCTCGCACGGCTGCGGCCACGCAAGCTGAGCGCGCGCGTCGCGGTGCTCGTCATGACGCTGACGATGGTGCTCGCCGCCATCGGCTGCATCGCCTCGTTCCTGCTGTCACGCGCCGTCATCCACGCGAGCATCGACGACACCCTGCACGTTGCGGTCAACCACGAGCACACGTCGGCGCAGGAGCTGGCGGAAGAACTACCGTCCGGGGCGATCGTCATGGTGCGACGCGGCGACCGGCTCGACGTGCGCACCAACGGCCCCGACCGCGTGGTGGCGGCGGAGGACGCCACCGCGCTGCGAACCGAGCTCGATCGCCCGGACGGCCTGCGCGACGTCAAGCTGCCCGAACGCGACGACATGCGCGTCGCCACGCTGAGGCAGTCCGGCACCGAGGTGCTCGCCGCCGTCAGCGTGGAACCCGCGCAGCGCGACCTCGCCCGCCTCGCCGCGTGGCAACTGGCACTGTGGGTGCCCGCGGGCATCGTGGCGAGCGCCATCGGCGTGTGGCTGACGCGACGTCAGGTGCGGCCCCTGCAGGCCGTCACGCGCACCGCGCGCAGTATCGCCGAGACACCCGCGGAATCGGTGGAGGACGCCGTCAGCCGCCGTGTGCCCGAACCGCGACGAGCCGCCGACGAGGTGGGGGTGCTCACACATTCCATCAATGATCTGCTGCGTCAGGTCGAGGCGGCCCTCGCGCGCCGCGACGAGAGCGAGGCCGCCCTGCGCACCATGCTGGCCGACGTCAGCCATGAACTGCGCACGCCGCTGGCCGTCGTGCGATCGCATGCCGAGCTGTCCGCGTCGATGCTCGCGCGCGCCGTGGAGGCCGAGCGATCCGAGGCGGCGGGCGACTCTGCCGGCGGGGGCCTCTCGGGCGTTGAGCGCCAGGATGGCGGCGTTGACCACGGACGTAGGGCGGCGAGTGACGTCCGCGCGCTCGAGCTCGAGCTGGCGCCATCGCTGCGTCGCATCGAACGCGAGAGCATCCGGATGGCGCGCCTCGTCGAGGATCTGTTGCTCCTCGCCCACCTCGACGCCGGCGAACGCGCGGCACAGGAGAGCGTCGACGTCACGTTCCTCGCGTTGGAGGCGTTGTCCGACGCGAAACTGATGGCGCCGCAGCACCTGTGGGCGTTCGACGCGCCGGACGAGGCGTGCGAGATCGTGGGCGACGAGAACGGGGTGCGCCGCGTCATCGTCAATCTGGTGACGAACGCGCGACGCCACACGCCCGCCGGTACGCGCGTGCAGCTCAGCGTGCGCGATGCCGGCGACAGCGTCGTCGTCGAGGTTGCCGACGACGGGCCGGGGCTGCCCGCGTCCGTCGCCGCCGAACCAGGGCGACGTTTCAAGGGGGCGGCGCGTTCGGACACCGATCGTCGCGGTGGGCTGGGCCTCGCCATCACGATGGCACTCGCGGAGTCGATGGAGGCGAGCATCCACTTCGACTCCAGCACTGCCGGCACGACGGCGATCGTGACGTTGCCGCGCCGCCCCGCAGCGCTCGGGGCTGAGTGAGCTTCGGTTCGAGCCGGTCGCGGTGTCGGATGCGCGCCGCGCGGCTCGGCAGCCGGCTCGAGCCCGGCCGTCAGACGAAGCGGTGAGCCAGCAGGATGACGGCGACGCAGGCGACGACGCTGCCCACCGCGTACCCGAGAGCAGTGGCCGCGCGCCGTTCGCGCAGCAGGGTGAGCGTTTCGACGCTCGCGGTGGAGAACGTCGTGAAGCCGCCGCAGACACCGGTGACGACGAGGGCGCTCAACCATCCTGGGCGAGGATGCGCGGTGAGGACGCCGAGCACGAACGAGCCGAGGAGGTTGACGGCGAACGTCGAGTGGGGCCACGTGCGTGGGCCGCGGGCCTTCATCTCCCCGTCGAGGACGAAGCGCAGGGCCGCTCCGACAGCGCCGCCGAGGGCGATGAGCGGCCACGTCATCATGCGCTGCTCCGAGGTGCCCAACGGGCGGTGACGACGGCCCCCGCCGCCGCGGCTGCGAGGCCGAGCGCGACCTCCGCGGCGGCGAGGCCCACTCCCGACCCAGCGGAGCGTTCGGCGACCTCTCGCGCGAACGTGCTGTACGTCGTGAAGGCCCCGCAGAACCCGGTGCCGAGCAGCAGACGCCAGGCCGAGCGGTCGCCTGCGCGGGTGAAGAACTCGAGCAGCCCGCCGAGGATGCACGCGCCGACGAGGTTGACCGTCAGCGTCGCCCACGGCGCATGCATCGCGGCCGCAACACCGGCGCGGGCCACCGCCCCCGCTGCGCCGCCCAGGGCGACGAGAGCGACCATCGAGACGCGACGATGCAAGGCGGGCGAACTCACGACCCGAGCCTAGGCCATGACGCATGACGCCGGCGGCTCACCCGGTGCGCGGGTGAGCCGCCGGCGCCTGCTCGTCTGACCGCACGGCTCACGCTCGGTCAGACGAGCATCGTCATTTCGCGTAGGAGACGATGACCGACGGGCGGGGGAAGGCGTCCGTGTGCGGCCACGTGCTCGTCGGCTTCTCGAACGTCGCGTCGTCGGTCTCGCCCGGGTGCTGCACGGCCGTGAAGACGGACAGCTGGTCCGGGCTGACGAGCGGCCCGCAGGTCTCGGCGCCGTAGGGCACCGTGAGGAACTGCTGGACGCGGCCGCGCTCCGGCCCGTTCGTCGGGACGCGGAAGAGCCCGTCGTTGGAGCCGAGCTGGTTGCCGTCGGTGGAGATCCACAGGTTGCCGACGGCGTCGAAGGCGACGTTGTCGGGGCAGCTGATCGGGCTGACGTGCTCCTTCGGGAAGCCGGCGAAGTACGTCTCCTGCGCGGCCGGGTCACCGCAGATGAGCATGAGATCCCAGGTGAAGTCGGTCGAGGTCTCGTACCCCTTGCCGCAGGAGCGGCCACGGCCCTCGGTGATCTCGAGGATGTATCCGTTGCGGTTGCCGGACGTGGCCGTGAGCGGCTCGCCCAGCTTCTTGCGCGTCATCGACGAGGCGAGGGGATTGGCCTCGTCCGTGGTGAACTTCTTGCCGCGGTCGGAGTTGTTCGTCAGCGCGCAGTAGATCTTGCCGTTGACGGGGTTCGGCTCGATGTCCTCGGGGCGGTCCATGCGCGTCGGACCGACCTTGTCGGCCGCCAGGCGCGTGTGGACGAGCACCTCCGCGACGCTCATGCCCGGAACGTACGACTTCTTCTCGCTCGTGAGCGGGATCCACGTGCCCGTGCCGTCGTGGACGCCGTCGGCGTCGCCGTCACCGGTGAACTTCGCGACGTAGAGCGTGCCGGCGGACAGCAGTGTCTTGTTGTGGCGGCGTGCGGCGGGCGAGGCACTGCGCTGGTAGCGGTCACGTGAGACGAACTTGTAGATGTACTCGCCCTTCTCGTCGTCGCCGGTGTAGGCGACGACGCGGCCGTCACGTGCGATCGTGACGTTGCAGCCTTCGTGCTTCACACGGCCGAGCATCGTGTGCTTGACGGGCGGGGCTGACGGGTCGAGCGGGTCGAGCTCGACGATCCAACCGAAGCGGTTGGCCTCGTTCGGGGTCTTCGTCAGGTCGAAACGCTCGTCGACGTCCTTCCACCCCTTGCCCTGGCCGGTGATGCCGTACCGCTTGTAGGCATCGGCCTGCTTGGGGTCGAGCGCGCCGGAGGCGTCGAAGTAACCGTGGAAGTTCTCCTCGCCGTGCAGCGTCGTGCCCCACGGCGTGGTACCGCCGGAGCAGTTGGCGAAGGTGCCGAGGATCGTCGTGCCCTTGGGGTCAGCCTTGGTGCGCAGCAGCTCGTGACCAGCGGCGGGGCCGTCGACGCGCAGCGGCGTGCTGGCCGTGATGCGGCGGTTGTAGCGCGAGCGGCGCGGGTCGCTGGCCTTCCATGACCCCTTGGCCCGGCCCTTCTCGATGGCGACGACCGCCAGACCGTGCGCGGCCATCTCGATCTTCTTCTTGAGCAGCTCGTCCGTCCCGGTCGGGAACATCAGTTCCGGGTCGGTGTACTCGTGGTTGACGCTCAGCAGGGCGCGGCGACCGTCGAGCGGGATGATGCCGACATAGTCGTTGTTGTAACCGAACTGCTGCGCCTGTGCCTCGGGCGTCTGGTGGTGGACGTCGAAACGCGGTGCGCGCTTGGTGACGGGGTCGCCCCAACGGATGATCAGGTCGTGCGTGAACCCTTCGGCGTTGACGACGTCATCCTTGCGGTTCGGCGCGACGGAGGTGAAGGAGGCGCGCCCGACGTTGCGCTCGGGTCGCGGGTGGTGGCCGTGCGCAGTGTCCGCCGCAGCAGCCTGCGCGCCGAAACCGGCGAGCACCATGGCGCCCGCGGAGCCCGTGAGCATCGCGCGACGGGCGATGGCACGCTGAGCGAGAGTCTGGAATTCCTCGTTGCCCGAGGTGTTCGGCGTAGGCGCGTCGCACTGGTTGGCGCAGCGGTACTCGCACGTCTTCGCGCTGCGCGAACCGTGGCGGGTATTGATGAGGGGGAGCAGCTTGGGGCTCATGGGGTCTCCTCGCCGGGGCGGAAAGTCGGGAGCTGATCAGGGCGGACGGTGGGGGCGCCCACGCGGGTCGATCCTTGGGCGTCGAGGCAGACACGAGACGTCGCGCAGATGTCGTCGGCGTAAACCCTGAGAGCCGGCTGCATGACTTAGGTGGGCCTAAGGCGCGGCGGCGGACTCGAGCTCGAGCAACCGCTGCTTCGCCTCGACGCCGCCGAGGTAGTTGCCGAGGGAGCCGTCGCTACGCACGACCCGGTGACAGGGGAGGACGATGGGTAGCGGATTGCTCGCGCAGGCACTGCCGACGGCGCGAACCGCGCGGGGGCGTCCCGTCGAGGAGGCGAGATCGGCGTAGCTGATGGTGCGGCCGTAGGGAATCGTGGGCAGGCTCGACTGCACCTCCCGTCGGAAGGGGGCAGTGGACAACGACAGGTCGGGCGTCACGCTGAACTCCACGCGCACCCCGGTGAAGTACAGGTCGAGCTGGCGGCGCAGGGTGTCGGCGGGCTGGGCCGAGCGCAGCGTGCGGCGTCCGAGACGTTCACCGAGGTCGTCGAGCACGGCGTCGAAGCCCTCCGACTCGAACGCGATGCGGACGACGGCGTCGTCGCGGAAGGCGAGCAGGAGCCGGCCGAGCAGCGTCTCGTGCGTCGTCCACACGACGTCGACGTCCCGCGGACGCACATGTTCGAGCAGCCGACTCGTCAGCGCCTCGGTCGATGACGCGTCGGTGAAGGCGTCGATGGTCGTGGTGAACACGTCGTCGCTGGTCATCAGGTGTCCTCTCGGGTCGGGATGAGTCGATGACGCAGCGCGGCGATGGCGTCGGCTCCGCAACGTCGGGCAGCCGCCGTCGAGCAGCCGAGCTTGTCGGCGATCTCCGGGTAGGTCCACTGCCCCACGTAGCGGTGCACGACGACGAACTGTTGCCGTTCGCTCAGAGCGCCCACGTGGCTCCACAACTCGCCGTCCCAGGCCTCGACATCGGCGCCCGGGTGGACGTCGTCGACGAAGAGGCGTTGAAGCGCCTGCCCGGCGTCGTCGTCCTTGGCGGCTCCGGCGCCGAGGCGCCGCGATCGAGTCGAGTCGTGGGCCGCCTCGAGATCGCGGACGAGCTCGGGGTGTGGCGCGGCGCGGCGATTCCGTCGCACGATGTCGACGCTCTTGTGCCGCGCCACGCGCACGAGCCATGCCTCGACGTCCTCGATCTCGTCGAACGGGTAGCCCCGCAGAGCCGCGAGAAACGTCTCGGACCAGGCGTCCTCCGCGTCCGCACCGGGCCCCAGGGTCGCGGCGCACACGCGCAGAACCGTCGGCCCATGGCGTTCGACGATCTCGTGGAAGAGCGGTTGCTGTGTCATCACTCAGGAGTCGTCCGAGAACGACGAAGTGTGAGGTCGGCGAGAGAACTTTTTTCGCAACCGAGCCGAGCGGCGCGAGAACCGTTCAGAACAAACGGGATTCACGGGTCGTCTCGCTCTCCTCGTGGGCGAGGAGCCAGCGTTTGCGATCCAGGCCGCCGGCGAAGCCGACGAGGGAACCGTCCGAGCCGACGACGCGGTGGCACGGCACGATGACGCTGATCGGGTTGTGACCGACGGCCTGCCCGACGCCCTGTGCCTGGCCAGGGGTGGCGACTCCGTCGGGTGAGAGCGACGCCGACAGCTCGCCGTACGTCGTCGTCTCGCCGGGAGGGATCCGCAGCAACAGCTCCCAGACGCTGCGCTGGAACGGGGTGCCGAGCGGGGCGAGCGGAAGGTCGAAATCGGTCCGCTCCCCGGCGAACCAGGCGGTGAGCTGCTGCGCCGCGGCGTCGAGGAGGGCATCGGCGGACCGCTCGACGCGGGTGCCGAACCACGCCGCGTCCGGCTGATGCGCCTGGCCGTCGAAGTAGGCGCCGAGCACCCCGTCACCGCTCACGGCGACGAGCATGTCGCCCAGCGGCGTCGCGAGGCGGGTTGACCGACGATTCTGCGCGCTCGCGCCGTCACCGCGCAGCAGGGGAGGACTCGCGACGGTCATGACGACGCCTGCGGGTCATCGTCGGACGGCTCGGGCCACCGATGGGCGAGTGGCTCGGGCGCCAGACCTGCGGCTCGATCGGCGTGGAACTTCTCCCACGGGAGCCACTTCGTCGTCAGCGCTGATTCGATGTCGATACCCGCGCTCCGCGCGAAGACCAGGATCATGGCGAACGCGTCGGCGACCTCACCCTCGAGGTCCTGGCGCAGCTCGTCGTCGCTCTTGCCCCGGTTTCGACCCTGCCCGCTCGATGCGAGATAGGCCTGCGTGAGCTCCCCGACCTCCTCGGTGAGCTCGAGCAGGACCCACTCCGGCGTGCGCTCCACAGCGAAGTACTCGCCGTACGCAGCCGAGATGCCCTCGATGCGTCCACTCCACTCGTTCAGCTCCATGGTCGAAGCCAACCACGCGGCGCCGACAAGCCATCGAACGTGGCCACCCAACCGGCCCGCAGGAACGCTCCCCGCACCCTGCCGTTGGTCTGCCCGAGAGAGATCCGACTCGCCTTGGCCGGGATGCGGTCAGGCTCGGTCGGCAGCACGTTCGAAAGCGGCGAGTGCGCGATCGTCGTACAGCACGAAACGGATCAACCGGACATGTGCACATCGGGCGGAACGCGCCACCTCGAGAGCGATGCACGCGACCTCTTCGACGTCCCAGCCGTACACGCCCGCGCTGATGGCGGGAAAGGCCACGGAGCGGCATTCCGCCTCGTCGGCGATCCGCAATGACTCGGCGAAACAGGAGCTTAGAAGAGCCGGATCCGTCTGGCCCGCATGACGATTCGGGCCGACAGTGTGGATGACGTAGCGCGCGGGCATCCGCCCCGCGCCGGTGATGACGGCCTCGCCGGTCGGTAATCCGCCCGTCAGCCGTGTCGCGCGCAGCTTGCGACACTCCTCGCGCAGCTGCGGCCCTGCTGCGGCATGGATGGCACCGTCCACGCCGCCACCGCCGAGCAGGCCCGAGTTCGCGGCGTTGACGACGGCGTCGACCTGCTCGGTCGTGATGTCGCCACGCACGATCTCGACGGAGGGGGCCTCATGGACTGTCACGGTGTTCATGGCACCCATCCTGCACCGCGCCGCAGTTCCGCAGGTGGGGACGGGATTCGCGAATGTGACCGAAAATCGCACAGGGGACAGGAATCGCGACCGGGGACGTAGTTCGCAGGAGGGGACAGGAATCGCCGATGGGTACTACGGGTGTAGAAGCTCGACGTGACGGGGCATACACTCGAAGACGGTGCCGGCGATCCCGCTCGGCACCTCGTGCTGTGACGAGACCAGCCGTGACGAGGCGCGACGCGCCGATGGAGGATGACGACGATGCTGACGAACGCGCTGTGGGCGAACTCCTACTCGCCCGGTGTGCCCCTGCGCCTCGATTACGGCATGGCGACGCTCGTCGATCAGTTCGACTCCGCCGTCGCGCGATTCGGCGATCGCCCGGCCATCGACTTCATGGGGCGCGTCACGACCTACGACCAGCTCAAGGCTCAGGTCGACGCCGCCGCGGCCGGTCTGTTGGACCTCGGTGTCACGGCGGGCGACCGCGTCGCCGTCCTGCTGCCTGGCTGCCCGCAGAACGTCGTCGTCACGCAGGCGATCATGCGCATCGGCGCGATCGCGGTGCAGCACAACCCGCTCTACACGATCGGTGAGCTGCGCGCGCCGTTCGAGGACCACGAGGCCGAGGTCGTCATCGCATGGGACAAGATCAGCCCGATGCTCGTCGACCTCGCGCAGGAGAACGGCGTCCGCCACATCGTCGCGATCGACGTGACGGCGGAGCTGCCGTTCGTCAAGCGTCTCGCGCTGCGCCTGCCGGTGAAGAAGGCGCGCGAGTCGCGCGAGCGGCTCACCGGCCCGGCGCCCGAGGGCCTGCTGAGCTGGAACGACCTGCTCTCACGCGGCACGCTGCCCGTCGACCACCCCAAGCCATCGGCCGGTGACCCGGCGATCATGCTCTACACCTCGGGCACGAGCGGCACCCCCAAGGGCGTCCCGCTCACGCACGCGAACCTCGCTGCCAACTGCCTGCAGGGCAAGGCGTGGGCGCAGCTGCGTGACGGTGAGGAGACGTTCCTCGTCGTCCTCCCGATGTTCCACGCCTACGGCCTGACGATCGGCGTCCTCGCGGGCATCAACCTCGGCGCGTGCCTGCTCATGCTGCCCGCCCCCGAGGTGCCGCTCATCATCGACGCCGTGAAGCGTCGCACCCCGACGTTCGCTCCGGGCGTGCCGCCGCTGTACGCCCGCATCCTCGACGAGGCGGAGAAGCGCGACGTCAGCCTCGAGGGCATCCGCATCGGCCTGTCGGGCGCGATGTCGCTGCCGTCCGCGCTCGTGCAACGCTGGGAGAAGGCGACGGGCGGCCACCTCATCGAGGGCTACGGCCTCACCGAGACGAGCCCGGTCGTCGTCGGCAACCCCATCTCCGACGATCGTCGCGCCGGCTCGATCGGCGTGCCGTTCCCCGACGTCGAGATCCGCCTCGCCGATCCCGAGGACGTCACGAAGGACGCGCCGGATTCCGGCCCGGGCGAGCTGCTCGTCAAGGGTCCGCAGGTCTTCGGTGGCTATTACAAGAAGCCCGAGGCGACGCAGGAGGCGTTCCACGACGGCTTCTTCCGCACCGGCGACGTCGTCGAGATGGGCGAGGGCGGCTACCTCACGGTCGTCGACCGCATCAAGGAGATGATCGTCACGGGTGGCTTCAACGTCTACCCGAGCGAGGTCGAAGGCGTGCTGCGCGAACACGACTCGATCGCCGACGCCGCCGTCGTCGGGCTGCCCGCCACCGCGGGCGGTGAGGACGTCGTCGCCGCCGTCGTGCTCGCCGACGGCCACACCGATGCTGACGCCGAGGCGCTGCGCCGCCACGTCAAGGGCAAGCTGACGGCGTACAAGGCGCCGCGTCGCTTCGTCGTCGTCGACGAACTGCCGACGAACCCGATGGGCAAGGTGCTGCGCCGCGAGGTCACCAAGCTGCTGCACGAGCACACGAACCAGGGCGACTGAACGAGCGGTGGTCGCGGCGAGACGGCGGCGAAGGCCGCCACCCCGATCGGGTGGCGGCCTTCGTGGCTGCGAGCGTTGTGGACTCAGCGCTCGCGGCAGCGGACGTCAGTGCTTCTCGGTGTCCGAAGTGGTCCCCGCGGTTGCCGCGTTCGCGGCGTCGTGCGCGTCGAACGGCAGGTCCTCGTGGACGATGTCGGGGTTGTCGTGCTGCGTCTCGACGAGTTCGTGGGCCTCTTCGTCGGAGGCGACCGTCGGCATCGAACCCGGCAGCGGTCTGCGCGCCGACTCCTTCATCGCGAGCAATGCGATGCCGCCGAGCACGGCGAAGAACATCGTGTAGAGCGCCGGTGCGTTCTTGCTGCCGGTCCACTTGACGAGCGCTTCGCTGATCATCGGCGCGGTGCCGCCGAACAGGGAGACGGCGATGTTGTACGACAGCGCCATGCCGCCGAAGCGTGAGGCCGTCGGGAACAGCGCGGGAAGCGTCGAGGCCGACATCGCGACGTAGAAGCAGACCGAGAAGGCCAGCATGAACATCGCGACGAAGGCCAGCGTCTGGTTCTCCATCATCATGTAGGCCGGGTAGGTGAACAGCAGCGTCGAGATGATCGCGATCCAGTAGACGGGCTTGCGGCCGATCTTGTCCGACAAGCGCCCGACGAAGGGCACGGCCAGGGAGAGCGCCACGAGCGCCGGGATGGTGGCTGCAGCGGCACCCAGGGTGGTGTAGCCGTGGTTGCTCTCGAGGTAACCGGGCATGTACGACGTGAGCGAGTAGCCGGCGGTGTTCGTCGCGCCGACGAGCGCCATGGCGATGAGCAGCGGGCGCCAGTGGTGCTTGATGATGCCGACCGGGCCGAGCTGCGTCTGCGACTCGTCGATGGCGTCGTTGCTCTCGGCTGCCTCGTTGGCGGCCTGCGTGTTCTCGAACGTCGGCGACTCGTCGATCTTCATGCGGAAGTACATGGCGAGCAGGCCGAACGGCAGAGCGAGCAGGAACGGGATGCGCCAGCCCCAGTCGTCCATCGTCTCGGATCCGAGGCCGATGCTGAACAGCGCGACGACGGCGGCGCCGACCGCGAAACCGAGGTAGGAACCGGTGTCGAGGAAGCTCGAGAAGTAGCCGCGACGCTTGTCGGGGGAGTACTCGGAGACGAACGTCGTCGCGCCCGAGTACTCACCGCCGGTGGAGAAGCCCTGGATGAGGCGGCAGATGATGAGACCGGCGAACGCCCACCAGCCGGCGGTCGAGAACGACGGCAGCAGACCGATGGCGCCCGTCGCGATCGACATGGCCAGCATCGTGATGGCGAGCGTCTTCTGACGCCCGATCTTGTCGCCGAGGGGGCCGAAGACGAGGCCACCGAAGGGGCGGGCGAGGAAGCTGACGGCGAACACGGCGAAGGTGATGATCATCTTCGTCGAGTCGTCGCCACCCTCGGGCTGGAACACCTTCGTCATCGTGGCGGCGAGGTAGCCGTAGATGCCGAAGTCATACCATTCCATGAGGTTGCCCATGGTGGCGCCCGTGATGGCTTTCTTGAGTGGAGCTTTCTCGACCACGGTGATGTGGTCGCGTTCGAGCTCGCGGGGCTCGCCGTCCGGTGCGGCGGAAGCGGTATGGGACATGTGTGTTTCTCCTGCGCACGTTCGGGTGGGCGAAGCCGGGCCCGCAGCGCATTCGTCGCTCGTGGGTGTTCGTCTCGAATGGGAAAAAACGGTTCTCATCCCATCGCCGATGCCCCGGAATGTCCAGTGCTCGGACGCTTTGCGGCCCCGATCTGCGAGGTTCGGCAGGGCTGAGGCAGCGCGGCGCCACAGCTTTGTCGCGAGGATGTGATTTGCCGCACATTTCACGCCGCGGCAGGGGTTGTCGGCCCCCGTGTCGCCCCTTCTCCGGGCGGCTCGCGTTGCTACTCTGAGCCCGGCTCGCCCGCCGGGCAGGTGCCCCGGCGAGGAACCGAACGACCGGTCCTCACGCCGCGTCATCCACTTCTCGATCTCGCAGGAGACGCCATGGCCACACAGGCCGATTCCACGCCCGCCGAGCCGTCAGGGCCCGCGGGCTCCGTCGCCGACCCGACGCCTGGCGCGGGTGGTCAGAACGAGCTGCGACGCGACCTCAATGCGCGCCACCTCAACATGATCGCCATCGGCGGCGCCATCGGGACGGGCCTGTTCCTCGCCTCCGCCGGTTCGATCCACGAGGCGGGCCCCGGCGGCGCGCTCGTCGCGTACGGCGTCATCGGGTTCATGGTGTGGTTGCTCATGCAGAGCCTCGGCGAGATGTCGACGTATCTGCCGCTCGCCAACTCGTTCGAGGCGTACGGCACCCGATTCGTCAGCCGCAGCTTCGGCTTCGCGCAGGGCTGGAACTACTGGTTCAACTGGGCGATCACGGTCGCGGCGGAGATTGCGGCGGCGGGCGCCGTCGTCAAATACTGGGCGCCGGACGTTGACCAGCGTCTCGTCGCGCTCGTCTTCTTCGCCATCCTGTTCGCCATCAACGCGATCAGCGTGCGCGCCTTCGGCGAGAGCGAGTTCCTGTTCGCCTCGATCAAGGTCATCACCGTCCTCGTGTTCCTCGCCGTCGGCGTCCTCATGATCTTCGGCATCATGACGGAGGCGCCCGGCACGAAGAACTGGACCACCGGCCAGGCGCCGTTCGTCGGCGGGTTCTCGGGCATCATCGCGATCTTCATGATCGCCGGATTCAGCTTCCAGGGCACCG
The DNA here is from genome assembly GCF_004346775.1 of Dermacoccus sp. SAI-028. NCBI lineage: Bacteria > Bacillati > Actinomycetota > Actinomycetes > Micrococcales > Dermacoccaceae > Dermacoccus > Dermacoccus sp. SAI-028. Next base: position 557,579 of record NZ_SMFS01000001.1, read on the forward strand.
AGATGATCGGTGTCGCCGCCGGTGAGGCCGACGAGCCCGAGAAGACGATCCCGAAGGCCATCCGCGCCGTGTTCTTCCGCATCCTCATCTTCTACATCGGCGCGTTCGTCGTCATCGGCTTCCTGCTGCCGTACACCGACCCGCGCCTCGTCAATGCCGCTGACGGCGACATCCAGGCGTCGCCGTTCACGCTGATCTTCGAGAAGGTCGGCGTGGTCGGTGCGGCGAGCGTCATGAACGCGGTCATTCTCACCGCCATCCTGTCGGCCGGTTCGTCCGGTCTCTACGTCTCGACCCGCATGCTCTACGCGATGGCCCAGAAGGGCATGGCGCCCCGCTTCCTGCTCAAGACCAACCGCCGTTCCGTACCGATGCCGGCGCTGCTGCTGACGGCCCTCGTCGCGCTCGGCTGCTACGGGCTGAGCCTGCTCTCGTCCGACGCCTATGGCTGGCTCGTCGCTGCCTCCGGTCTCGCGGGGTTCATCACGTGGTGCGGTATCGCGTGGAGCCACCTCAAGTTCCGCAAGGCGTACGTCGCACAAGGTGGCCGCGTCGAGGATCTGCCGTTCCGCGCGAAGTGGTACCCGCTCGGGCCGGTCGTCGCGCTCGGCATGTGCGCGCTCGTCATCGTGCTGCAGAACAAAGACCTGATCTTCGAAGGCACCGTCGACCCCGGCGGCCTGCTCGAGAGCTACATCGGCCTGCCGCTGTTCCTCGCCGTGTGGGCCGGCCACAAGCTCATGACGAAGTCGAAGAAGGTCGACCCGCTCGAGGCGGATCTCACGCGCACCCGCTCGCACTCCTGACGGCGGGTTGACCGGCTGGGCGCGTTGACAGGCTGCGCTGACTCGGCCAGCGCGCGGTGTTCGGTTTCGAGCTGTACCGGCGACTAATTTTCAGATGTGGGTCGCATTTTGGGATAGAAGCGATTCGTTACCGGGGTGTCGACGACCTCGTCGCGGATGTCTCGGAAGGTCTTGCGTGCCTCAGCGTTGCCTCCGCGCGAAGCCCCAGTGGTCTCCTGCACCCTCGTCAGCACCGCCGCGTCTCGCCTTCGTGACGGCGACGTCGGGAGATCTGGGTTCGCTCGAGCAGCAGCGGCGATTCCTCCGCGACGTCGCATCCGGCGTCCCGCACGTCGTCGTGGACGATCTCGCGTGAGCGCGATCGATCGCCTCGCTCGCGAACGATCCCGACGTACAGCTGCACGAGCTCGACGCGGCCGACTTCATGATCGGTCGGGCGGGCAACATGGGTGCCAGCATCGCCATCGCTCAGGGGCGTGAGGGTTTCATCCATCCAGACTCGCGCAGCATCCCACTACCAGGGTTCCTCGAGGCGTATCGCGACGCCTTTGCCGTGTGCGGCACGAGCCGCGGTGGTTGTTCAACGGCCCCATCACCTACCTGTCGGCCGATGATGACCTGGCGGCCATGAAACGACGCGGAGTCGCGCAACTCGTCGACCCGCACCCGCGCCGCGCGCTCCCGCCTCCTGGTGACGTGCGCGCGAACGAGGACCATCGGTTGTTCCTGGCGGACAGCTTCGCCGTCCGCGTGCGCGAGTGGCGGTTGCTCGGTGGTTTCTGCCCCCGACTACCGCGACCCGGCCATCGGCGACCTCGATCTCGCGATGCGCGCCGAGCAGGCCGGGCTGTCCATGGCATGAGTCGGTGGCGCGCACGTATTGCACGCGCCGACGGCGTCGTCGACGCGTGGTGTCGAGGACCTCGCGGTGTTCGTGCGCCGCTGGGGCTACGAACCGCCCGCTCATGAGGCCGTGACGCGCACGTCCGCGTAGTCGGGGTGCTTGTCGATCCACGACGCGACGTACGGGCAGACCGGGTCGACCTTCTTGCCGGCCGCGCGCACGTCGTCGAGCGCGAAACGGACGATCTGGCTCGCGAAACCGCGGCCACCGAAGCGCTCCGGCACGATCGTGTGCGGCATCGTGACGACGTCGCCGTCCTCGCGGTAGTCGGCGAACCCGACCTGCTCGTCGTCGAGGAAACCCTCGTAGCGGTGGGTCTCGGTGTTCTTCTTCACGGTGATGGTGTCGCTCATGCACTCACTGTGGCACGCCGAACTCGCGGGCGGGCGAGTATCCCGCGCGGTGTGTCGGTGAGGTGTGTCGGTGAGGTGCGGGGCGCCGCATCGAGGCTCGATAGGCTGTCGTCGCGGGCGTGGTGCGCCCGGGCGGCGCCGTGATCGGCTGCCGTCAGCCGTTCGGCCAGGGGAGGCCTCGTGGGTGCCACGCTCGATCTCGTCAACTCCCTTCTCGACGGCCCGACGGGGCGACGTGATGAGAAGCAGATCCTCACGCTGCTGCGCGAGGCGCCCGCCGGTGAGCTGAACGACGTCCTCGAGAACGTCGACGCGACCAAGCTGTTCGACGACATGGACGACCGCCTCATCGGCCCCGACAACGAGACCGCCCTCATCGAGTTGCTCACCCGCACGAGGCGTCACGAGTTGAGCATGGCGGCGCAGGTCGCCGTCATCCACGGGATGCAGGGCGGCGCGACGTCGGCTGCGATGGAGGGCGCGATCCGTGACATGCTGCTCGCCCACACGGGCAACGACCTGACGCACCTGAAGAACACGCTCAACCTCGCGAAGGGCCGACACGATCTGGAGGGTCTCGTCTTCGCCGACATCGACGACGACGCCATCCGCGCCGAGATTCTCGACCACTTCGCCGCGTCCTCGTCGCTCGAGGGTGAGCGGCAGGCGAAGACCCTGTCCGACATCGACGACACCGCCCTGGCGAAGATCCACGAGACGCGTTACCCGCGCGGAACCGTCATCCCGGGCATCATCGCGTTCTACGAAGCACTCGACCTCGGACCTCGTGACGCGCCGCTCTCGCGCGGTGACCTGACGTTCGTCACGGCGCGGCCTGCGGATGCCCTGGGGTTGATGAAGAGCTACAGCCGCGAGTCACTCACCAAGGCCGGGTTCGCGGATCTGTCGATCATGACGGGCAGCATCTTCCATCTTGCGACGCACGACGCGATGGCCGCGAAGAAGGTCGCCAACATCGCGCACTACGCGACCTTGTTTCCCGAGTACGACCTCGTGTTCGTCGGCGATTCGGGGCAGGGGGACATCGCCGTCGGCGAGCAGATCTTGCAGGCGCACGGTGACGTCGTCAAGGCCGTCTTCATCCACGACGTCGTGGCCCTGGATGCCGGACGCCGCGCCGAACTCGCCGCGAAGGGGATCTGGGTGGTCGACACCTACGTCGGTGCGGCCGCCAAGGCTCACGAGTTGGGGTTGATCTCCGAGGCGGGCGTGCAGCGCGTCATCGACGAGATCCACCGGCTGCTCGACGACGTCGAATGGGAATCGTCCGAGCAGGAGCGCGCCATGCGCGAGCTGGTGGAACGGGACGCTGCCGGCGCCTGACGCGGTGGCGCGTGCCTGCGAGCTCGCACGGGCCTGTGGATGACGAACGCCGCGTCGCTGCGCGTCGCCGTACCGTCGAAGGGTGATGAGCGACGGGCCCCGGGAGCGGTTGATGATCCATGGCGCGTCCGCGCTCAGCGACGCCGAACTCGTCGCCTTGCATCTCGGGACGGGCAGCCAAGGGGCCCCCGTGCTCGTGCTCGCCCACCGCCTGCTCGACGCCTGGGGCGGCGTCGCCGGGCTGGCGCGCGCGGAAGTGCCCGAACTCGCCAGGACGCCCGGGGTAGGCCCCGCGAAGGCGAGCCGACTCGTCGCGGCGTTCGCCCTCGGTTCGCGCGGCGGGCAGCGCCCGACGCGGCCCCTGCGGTCGTCGGCCGACATCGCGGCGCTCGCGCGCGCCCACATCGGCCACGAACGGGTCGAGCACGTCCTCGCCCTCGTGCTCGACGCCCGCCTCGTGCCGCTGCACACGAGTGTCGTCAGCCGCGGCGGCGCCGCGGGCGCGAGCCTGCCCGTGCGGGAGCTGCTCGCCCTCACGATGCGCCACGACGGCGTCGCGCTCGCCGTCGCGCACAATCACCCCAGCGGGCACGCCGCGCCGAGCCGCGCCGACCTCGACGCGACCCATCGCCTCCGCACCGGCTGCGACGTCGTCGGCGTGCGCCTGCTCGACCACGTCGTCGTCACCGACGGCGACGCGTGGGCCAGCATCACATCAACGCACTGAACACCTCGTTGCGCGCGGCAGGCAGGAGGGCTTCGGCGAACGTCTGCGACCGGAGGTTGAGTAGTTGAGCATCCCTTGCGAGCCGTAACGCCATGGCCAGGGACCGCTGTGTGTGAGGCTCTGGAACCGTGACGGGCAGGCTTTCAAAATTCTCCTCTTTCAACCGGTTCCGGCTGGTCGGAGTGCTCCCAGTGCTCGCCTGGTTTACGAGGGCGGTGAATTGTGGTGAGAGGAGCTGGGCAAGAAGGACTTCCGGGAGAATTCGGGTACGGTCGATCTCGTAGGTGGGGAACTCGTTGGACGCGAAAAGATGGCTCTCCGCAATGGCGAAGGACTGCTTCCAAGCGAACAGTCGGTTGTAGACGAGGTCCCCGGGCGCTACTTCGTAAAGTGTCTTCGCCGAGAGGTCGCGTCCGTACCGCGTCTCGCGGTGGAAAACGCCATCCCCGTACCAGCGCACCCCTGCCAGTCCATACGAATCGTCGGTCCGTACGGGCACAGGTCGGCGCACGCGTGACACCAACTCGCCCAAGGGGACCGATACCCCGGGCTGCTCGTTATGGGTGACGGAGCGGAGAAGCGACGCTCTGTTTGCGCCTTGGCGGATGATCTGGCTGACCGTCGATGCCGTGGTGTCCAGATAGTCGGCGATGCGCTTCTGCTCGGCGAGGTCGGGGAGGGGGATTTCGATCCTCTCGAAGTTCTTGATGGATAGCGTTCTGTTGCGATCGGCTGATCCCGGTGACGCCTGCCCTAGTGACCCAATCCCTGTTTCGGACAGCAGGTAATGCTTCACGTAATTGAGGTCCGCGTTTCCCCGGGAGGTATATTGCAGAAAACGGTTGGAGGCAATATATCCATGCTCGTCTTCCGTCGTGGTCGTTACCGCACCCTCCCAACCCTTGATGTTACTGATGACAATGCGGCTAGGCGCAAGACGGAAGTATCGGAGTTTAGAGAGTTCATGAGCGGGCGCTTGGGGGTAGCGGATAATGCCGTTTCCAAAGCTTCGGAGGCCCACGGGGCGGTAGGCCTGCGTGGGGTCGATGGCGACAGGGGTTCGAGCTGCTTCCAGGAGTTCACCCAACGGCACCATGTCCGTCATGAGTGCACCTCGAATCCCGCGACGGTGGTCTTGAGGTCGTCGAGTACGGCGAGGATCTCGTGCTCGGTGGCGATGAGTTCGTCGACGATCTCGGCGACGGGGCGGTGCGTGAGGTCGTCGGCGGTGTGGGGGTTGTGCAGGTCGAGGTTGTAGCCCGATTCGCGGATCGAATCGGCGCTCACGCGCCAGGCGTGCTCGTTCCCGGTGCGCCCTTCGTGGGAGGTGCCGCCCCACCACGTCGTGAAGTCGGCGAATTCCTCGAACTGCAGCGGCTTCGTCTTCGTGTAGCGTTTGCGGCCCTCGGGCAGGGGGTGCTCGTAGAACCACACGTCGTCGCTCTGCGGGCCGCGCTCGAAGAACAGCACGTTCGACGGAATGATCGTGTACGGCGCGAACACGCCTTCGGGCAGGCGCAGCACCGTGTGGAGGTTGAACTTCTCCATGAGCCTGGCCTTGATGCGCCCGCCGATACCGGCGTCGAACATGACGCTGTTGGGCACGACGATCGCGCACCGCCCCGTCGGCGACTTCTCGATGCGGGCCATGACGTGCTGGAGGAACAGCCACACCGTCTCGGTGGTGCGCAGGCTCGTCTGGAAGTTCTCGAGAACCCCCGATTCCTCCTCACCACCGAACGGGGGGTTGGTGACGACGACGTCGACGCCGTCGCCGCGCACCTGATCGAGCTTCTGCGACAACGTGTTGGTGCGCACGAGGCGGGGTCGATCGACCTCGTGCAGCAGCATGTTCATCTGGGACAGCAGGAACGGCAGCGGCTTCTTCTCGATGCCGCGCACGCTCTGACGCACCTTCTGCCGCTCGACGCTGCCCGGCGCCTGCTCCAGCATGTGCTCGAGCGACTCGATGAGGAAGCCGCCGGTGCCCGCAGCCGGATCCATCACCGTCTCACCGGGTTTAGGGTCGACGAGGTCGACCATGAGACGCACGAGCGGGCGCGGGGTGTAGAACTCACCGGAATCGCCGGCTGCGTCACGCATCTCCCGCAGCATCGACTCGTAGACGTGTGCGAGCGTGTGGATGTCGTCGTTGCTCGCGAAACTGATCTTGTCGATCTGGGCGACGAGATCCTTGAGCAGGAAACCGCTCATCATGCGGTTCTGCACGTCGTGGAAGACCGCGGAGATCGTGTTGCGCGGGTCGGTGGGATCGTCGGAACCGTGAAGGTCGCGCAGGTGCGGCAGGAGCTGCGTGTCGACGAATTCGAGGAACGGCTCGCCGGTCATCGAACCGCGGGCCCACTCGGACCATCGATACCGGCCCTGGATGGCTGGGACGTACCCCGGGTTCCCGATGGGGCGATCCTGCTCCGCCTCGTCGTACGCCCGCAGGAAGAGCAGCCACGCGAGCTGGGGCAGTCGGTCGAGCTCACCGTTGAGCCCCGCATCCTTGCGCATGATGGCGCGCGATTCCTTGACGATGTTCTGCAGTTGCGCGCGGGTTGTCGCGGGCTGGGTCATCGGTTCCTCGACTTCTGGTAGAACGTGCGGACGAAAGCGTAGGCGGTGTCGCTGGTGCGAGACGTGACGTCGAGATCGGCGACCATCGCCGCGTACGGCGTGGGCCACGAGGCCGGCGGCGCGGGAAGGTCGGCGGGCGCTGCAGCGCCGTCACGGACGCGGAAGACGACGTCGACACGCTCCGCGAACCGCGCAGCATCGAGCGCGCCGGATTCGATGATGAGGACGAGGTCGACGAGATCCTTCACCCGGGACGACGGCCGGTCATGGGCGTAGATGCGCGAATAGGCGTGCACCTTCTCCGCCGCATGCTGTGCCAGGTCGACGGCGCGGATCCGGACCGCCGGTGCTGCGGACGGGATCAGCGGGCTCGGGATCTCCACGGTCTCGACCGCCCCCGCCGTCTCGGCGGCCTGAGTGACCACGTCGAGAGTGAGATGTTCGAAGCTCGTGCCGCCGACCGAGGCTTCGACGCCGACCCGCCACGCCCCCTCATCGTCGGCATCGCGCAGGCGCCGGGGGAGGCCGACCCGAAACGAGAATGAGTCACCGAGATCCCGGTCGAGTGCTTCGTCGAGCAGATCTTGCACGTCGAGTGCCGTCAGGCCGGTCTCGGCGTGGACGAGATCGAGATCCTTGGTGGTTCGCGCCTGCGCCTCGAACCGTGCTTCGAGCAGAAAGCCGCCCTTGAGCACCCATGCCTCGTCGAGAGCGAGCCGGGCGAGCAGCCGCTGGAACGCGATCTGCCGGCGTAGGCGGGCGGGGTCGACACAGCGTTCGCGTGCCGCGTTGCGGATGCGGTGGCCCAACGATCTGGACGCGTCGGAATGCTTCATCGCGCGGCACGCTCCGCGAGGCGGCCCAGCGCTCGTTCCACGCGCAGGGCGGACGCGGCGGGCGCTTCGTCCGAGGCCCGCCGCAGTCTCCGAGCCGTCGTGAGGCCGCGCTCGACGGCGTCTGCGACGGCGTCATCGACGATCTCTTGGGAGAGCTCGGCATCACCGGCCGCATCGATGAGTGTGCGGATAGGCGTCGTGACCCGCCAGCCGGAACGCGTCTCGACGTCTTCGTCGCCGAGGTGGCCCCGATGCACGATCACGGACGGATCCGTGAGCGCTCTGCCACTCGAGGCCGTCATGTGGAGGCGGCGGGGGTTGCTGTCCGAGAGCCCATGAAGCGCCAACGCCGTGGCGTGGGAGAAGGCGGCCTGCGGACCGACGGCGAGCTGCAGGCGCACGAGATGATCGTGCTCCTCGACCGGCCAGTGCGGGAGGCGGAACAGGCCTCGCTCGACGCGAAGCCAGTTGCCGGCATCGACGTGGTACTTCTGCGCCTGGTAGGAGTACCCGGCGTCGAGGGCTTGCGCCGCAGTGAAGTAGCCGGACTGAGTGAAAGCCATCCGCTCGAGGCGGAGACGCAGCTCGCGGCGATCGGTGCGCATGGTCCCAGCATAGCCCGGCGTCGCCTCAATAAAATCTTTAGTTTCAGCGGCAGCGGTGTATGCCTAACTCAAGATCATGCTGAGTACAGCCAGGTTTGGACCGTCCCCAGCATGGCGTTGAACTCGGTGACACCGCCGAAGGCCTGCGTGATCTCCCGCTTGCTCCCCACCTGGGACAGCGGCGGCAGGGAGAGGACCTCGCCGGTGCTGATGTCGTCGACGCCGTGCTCGACGTAACGCTCGAGCAGCCCCTCGATCGCCGCCCGGGCCTGCGTGGGAAGAGCCTCGATCTCCGATTCGTGGGCAGCCCGGGCGCGGCGGGCGCGCTCGGCGCGAGTCGGCATCGGGGCGTCGAACGCGAGATGGGTGAGGGCGTCGAACAGGTCGATCATCTCGGTGCCCGGTGCCGCGATGTCCTCGCGCCGGATCCCCGCCCGTTCCAGTTCGGCCAAGGCGCGGGCACGTCCCGCCGGCGTCGCCCATTCGGCGGCAAGCTGATCCGCAGTGCCCGCGACCCGACCCAACGTGGTGCGCAAGTAGCGCTCGAACTCCACGAGCTGGAGCCCGCCCCCGCTCGTGTCGGCGCGGAAACGCAACTCGCCGGTGATCGAGATGCCGGACGCGCGGTCGACCACGAGCTTCGGCGGGCGCGGCGGCTGCGCGGGGCCGGGGACGACGGCGAAGGGCGCGCCCGGATCGCCGACGCTCGCGCCGTCGATGTCGACGGCGCCGTCGGCATCGGCCCAGCCGTCCGAATCCGGGTGGTCGACGGGCGGCAGATCGCCGCATCCCGCGTCCGGTGCTGCCGAGCCGTCAGCCTCGGAACGCGTCGTGGTGCCGTCGCGGTGGATCACGACGTTCTCGATGTGCGGCGGGTAGCCGTCGAAATCGGAATCGAGGAAATGACGGCTCGCACCGACGTAGTCGACGACGGTGAAGTGGGTCTTGCCCGCCTCGGGATACAGTCGCGTCCCCCGTCCGACGATCTGCTTGAACTCCGTCTTCGACCCGACGGCCCGGAACAGGACGACGAACCGCAGGTCGACGACATCCACCCCCGTCGACAGCAGGCGCGACGTGGTCACGACGATCGGCGTGCGCGGTTCCTCGGTCGAGGTGAACGACTCGAGCAGCCGATCCTTCTCCCACTCGTCGCCGGTGATGCGGGCGACCCACTCTGGGGTGCGCTGCATCAGCGGCTGATTGAGCGCGGCCAGCGCCGAGCGCATCTGCTCCGCATGATCCTGGTCGACGCAGAACACGATGGCGCGTTCGCCCGGGTGACGCGCGAGCAGGCGGGTGAGATGCTCCGCGACCACTCGCGTCCGTGCGAGAAGCGAGATCCTGCGTTCGAAATCCCTCGTGCTGTAGACACCCTCAGGAATGGCGTTGCCGTGCATGTCGACCTCGCCACGCAGCGGCTCCCAGCCCTCCTCGTCAGGGCTCGGCAGGACGCGCAGGACGTCGTACGGAGCGAGATAGCCGTCCTCGATGCCCTGACGCAGCGTGTACGTGAACACCGGGTTGCCGAAGTAGCGATAGGTCTCCGCGTCGTCTGCCTCGCTGGGGGTGGCCGTCATCCCGACCTGCACTGCACTGGAGAAGTGATCGAGCACGCCGCGCCACAGAGAATTCTCGCGCGCCGAACCGCGGTGGCACTCATCGACGATGACGAGGTCGAAGAAGTCCGAGGGATAGGCGAGCAGCGCCTCGTCGTCCTGCCCGTTGAGCAACGCCTGGTAGGTGGCGAAGTAGATCTCACGGTTGAGGTTGACCTTGCCGCGCACCCGCAGGTTGGGTTCGTGGCCGAACGCGGGGTTGAACACCTTCTCATGAGGGCTACGCAGCAGCTCGGTGCGGTCGGCGAGGTAGAGGACGCGGTAGTTACTGCCCGGGCGGACGTGCCGCTCGTACTCACGCAGCTTGTGGATGAGTTGCATCGCTGTGAAGGTCTTGCCCGTCCCGGTGGCCATGAGGACGAGGACGCGCTGCTCACCACGAGCGATCGCCGCGAGTGCCTCGTGGACGGCGCGGGCCTGATACCAGCGCAAGGTTCGGACCCGCTCGCCGTCGATGATGCGCCGGTTGCTGGGCTGGTCCAGAAGCTCCGCCGATTCGGCATCGAGGCCGCGCGCCGAGATGTACTCGGCCCACGCCTCGATCGGCGACGCAGGTCGTGGCACAACGCGTTCGGCGCCCGTCGTGAAGTTCCGCTCGATGAACGAGCCGCCGTTCGTGCTGTAGGTCAACGTGACCCCGAGCTGCTCGGCGTACCGGATGGCCTGCGCAAGACCGTCGGCGGCCGAGCGACGCGAGCGTTTGGCTTCGACCACGGCCAGGGGCACCTCACCGTTGGGCGACATCAGGACGTAATCGGCGAACCCGTCGCCGAACCCGCTGCGACGGTCCGCGCGGGTGGCGCGGAGGGCGAACTGCTCGCGAATGTTCTCGTCGCGCCAGCCGGCCTCCCTCAGCGCCGGCACCACGAAGTCGCGGCACGTCTCCCATTCCAGCGAATCATCCGTCACGGACGCCAGCCTAGTGACGTCCTCCATGAGGATGGCGGATTCTGCGAACCACCGGCGCTCAGCGCTCTTCGATGAGGCGCCAATGTGACATATGTCAATGCAACCAACCCCCGCCGCGCGTCGGGGTTCCGCTATGAGCGCAAACCTGTCAGGGTGGAGGCATGAGCCTTGGAGCAGCGTTGGGTCTGGCCGTTCTCGTCGTCGTGACCATGTTCGTCCTCGTCTTCGTGATGGCGGGGGTCGAGACACGGATGTTCAACGACGTCATGGTCACGCCGGACGCTGAGACCGACGAGGCGCCCGTCGCGGCGCTCGAGCCGGCGGCCGAGTTGTCGCGAGCCGCCTGAACCGGATACCTGACGATGTGCGCCCCCTTCACGTGATGATCGTGACGGGGGCGCTCTGCATGCTGAATCCCTTGGGATGACGCGGTTGTCGGTGTCGGGGCCTAGCTTGGGGTCATGGCCAACCGACTCGCTGCCTCGCTGAGCCCCTACCTGCGTCAGCACGCCGACAACCCCGTCGACTGGCACGAATGGGGTGACGAGGCGTTCGCCGAGGCGCGACATCGTGACGTGCCCGTGCTGTTGTCCGTCGGCTACGCGGCGTGCCACTGGTGCCACGTCATGGCGCACGAGTCATTCGAGGACACAGCCATCGCGGCGCAGCTCGCCGAGGGGTTCGTCGCCGTCAAGGTCGATCGTGAGGAGCGCCCGGACGTCGACGCCGTCTACATGAACGTCACGCAGGCGCTCACCGGGCACGGCGGCTGGCCGATGACGGTGTTGCTGACGCCGCACGGTGAGCCCTTCTACGCCGGAACCTACTTCCCGCGTGAGCAGTTCTCGTCGCTGCTGCACTCGATCGGTGAGTTGTGGCGTGACGATCGGGCGCGCGTCGAGGAAGCAGCGCGTTCCATCGTCGAGGCGATGCGGACGCGCTCGCGTGCCGAGGCGACGGGTTTGGGGCCTGGGGGAGATGACCTGCTCGGGCAGGGCAATGGGGCTGAGCGACAGCTCGTGGGGGTCGATCTGACGCGTGCCGTCGTCGGCCTGCGTCGCCAGTTCGACGACGGCCGGGGCGGCTTCGGTGGCGCGCCCAAGTTCCCGCCGTCGATGACGCTCGAGCACCTGCTGCGTCACCACGCCCGCACGGGCGACGCGGACGCCCTCGCGATGGCTCGCCGCACGGGCGAGGCGATGGCGCGCGGTGGCATGTACGACCAACTCGACGGAGGGTTCGCGCGCTACAGCGTCGACGTCGACTGGGTCGTGCCGCACTTCGAGAAGATGCTGTACGACAACGCGCAACTGCTGCGGGTGTACGCGCACCTGTGGCGCGCGACAGGCGACGACTGGGCGCGTCGCGTGACCTACGAGACGGCCGACTTCATCTTGCGGCGCCTCGGCACCAGTGAGGGGGCGTTTGCCTCCGCGCTCGATGCTGACACCGACGGCGTCGAAGGCCTCACCTACGTATGGAACGAGGAGGAGCTCGTCGAGGTGCTGGGCCGCAGCGACGGCGCGCGCGCCGCTGAGCTTCTCGGCGTCACCCGTCACGGCACGTTCGAAGACGGCCGCTCGACCCTGCAGCTGCGTCGTGACTCCGCCGAGCTTTTCTCGCCCGAGGTGCTGGGTGACCGCTCCCCGGACGCGTGGTGGTCAGACGTTCGGGCCAGGCTGCGCTCGGTGCGGGCCGAGCGCCCGCAGCCGGCCCGTGACGACAAGGTCGTCACGTCATGGAACGGCCTCGCCATCGCCGCGCTCGCCGAGGCCGGGATGATCCTCGAACAACCCTCGTGGGTGGCGGCGGCGCGGGAGGCGGCTGACGTCGTGCTCGCGACCCACGTCGTCGACGGGCGGTTGCGGCGGGCGTCGCTCAAGGGCCGGGTGAGCGAGGCGCTCGCGTGTGCCGATGACTACGGCAACCTCGCCGAGGGGCTGTTGGTGCTGCATCAGGCGAATGGCGAGACGCGCCATGCCGAGGTGGCGATCGGTCTGCTCGACGACGCGGCGCGCCTGTTCTTCGACGGCGACATCGTGTACGACACGGGGTCGGACGCGTCGCAGCTCTTCATCAGGCCGCACTCCGACGGCGACAACGCCGAACCGTGCGGCGCGTCGTCGCTCGCCTCGGCGTACGTCATGGCGTTCGCTCTGACGGGGCACGGCGAATACCGCGAGCGAGCTCTTGCCTGTCTGTCCGGCCTCGTGGGTGTGATGGCGTCGAACCCGCGGTTCGCCGGGTGGGCGCTCGCTGCGGCGGAGGCGCTCGCTGCGGGGCCGGTGCAGGTCGCCGTCGTCGACCCTGCGGATGGGGGTGCGGCTGCGGGGTCCGTCGATGGGCCGCCTGATGCGGCCGAGGCGGATGAGATGTGGCTGCGCGCCTGGCGTTCGACGAGTCCGGGGTTGGTGCGTGTTCGTGGCGCTGCCGACGCCGGCGGGGTGCCGTTGCTGGCAGATCGCCCTGCGGTCGACGGCCAGGCGACGGCGTACGTGTGCCGGGGCTTCGTGTGCGATGCCCCCGTGACGAGGGCGGACGAGATGAACATCTGAGGTGCGCCGCGCGGGCGGCGAGCGCCGATCGTCGTGGGGGTGATGAGGGTGGGCGGTACGGGTGCCCAGGGCGTGCTGCCTGGGCGGCGAGCGTCGTCGGCGTGACGCATGTGACACCGGTTCGGTTCGTTGTCTGCGCCGTGCATGCCCGACGATGACGGGTATGACGAATGCTGTCGCTGCCGCGCCGACCGCGCCTGACGAGGCGCCCGTGACGGTGTCGTTCACGCGCCACATGAGCACCGACAACGAGACTCAGGTGCTGGCCTGGGTGCATGCCGGCATGGCGATGGCGGAGAAGTTCGAGGGCTTCCTCGGCACCGGGTGGGTGCGCTCGTCGAGCAACTCGCAGGAATGGCACATGCTGTGTCGTTTCCGCAATCAGGCGTGCCTCGACGCGTGGGATCGCAGCCCCGAGCGCGCCTGGTGGTTGTCGTTCGGTGCGGACATCGTGCAGCACACCCGCGGCGAGAAGCGCGTCGGCATCGAGGGATGGTTCGACGAGCCGTCGCACAGCAGTGACGTCGTCCTGCCCGGCGAAGCGCCCGCGCCCGGCCGTCGTCTCGCGCCGCCGCGGTGGAAGCAGGCCACGATGATCTGGGCGGTGTTCTTCCCGATGTCGGTGCTTGCCGCCTACCTGCTGCAGCCGCACATCGCGAGCCTGCACGTCGTGTTGCGCACGCTGATCCAGACGTCGATCCTCACGCCGCTCATGACCTACATCATGCTGCCGTTCGCCACCCGCGTGCTCGACGAGTGGCTGCACGAGGAGTGACGGCTGCGCCGGCGTGACGCGGACGTCAGAGCTGCGGCGTCGCCAGGCGGGTTGAGGCTGTCGGCCGGTGAGTTGCGGACTGCAACTCAGCCATGCAGGATTGTGCCCCTCGAGTTGGGAGTTGGGGGACTGCAACTCGGCCATGCAGGATTGTGCCTCCGAAGTGCCGCCGGGCGTCAGAGGCGGTTCTTCGTCTTCGCCGTCGCGACGTGTGTGAGAGGGTCCTCGGGCCACGGATGCTTCGGGTAGCGGCCGCGCATGTCGGCGCGCACGCCCGCGTAGGGCCCGGCCCAGAACGAGGCGAGGTCGTCGGTGACGGCGACGGGTCGCTGCGCAGGCGACAGCAGGTGGAACAGCACAGGTGCGCGCCCGTCGGCGAGGCGCGGGGTCTGCGTCAGCCCGAAGCACTCCTGCAGTTTCACTGCGACGATGGGCGGGCCGCCCGGTTCGTCGAGAGGTGGGTAGGTGATGCGCACGCTGGAGCCGCTGGGCACACGCAGCCGCTCGGGTGCCAACTCGTCGAGACGTGTCGCCTCGGGCCAGGGCAGCAGGCGACGCAGCGGTTCCGTCAGGTCGATGGAGGCGAGCTTCCCCCCACGGGCGAGGCGGTCGAGCTCCGGGGCGAGCCATTCGTCGAGTCGGGCGAGCAGTGTGTCGTCGTCCATCGCGGGCCACGGGTCGGCGAGGTGGTGGTGCAGGAAAGCCAGACGACGTCGCAGCGCCGCTGCAGCATCGCTCCATGTCAGCAACGAAAGCCTCTGCGCTGCAAGAGCATTCGCGACGGCTTGTCGCGCCACTTCCGGCGTCGGGGACGTTGGTGTCGCCGAGAACTCGATCGCGCCGAGCGCCTTGACACGCCGCCCCACGATCTTGCCGGAGGTCGCGTCCCACGTCGCGCGCATCTCGTCGACGAGCAGGTGCGACGTTGCGTCCTCCGCGATCGGTCGAGTGATCGGGGCCGCCAACCGGATGACGGCGCCCGTCCCACGCGCGGCGCGACCATCGGAACGCGCGACGTCCGCGACAGCCAACCACTCACACTCGGTCAACGGTGAATCGTCTAGCCCCGCACGGGTTCCCGACGCCGTGAGGTAGACGCCCTCGGCGACGCGATGCGCCACGCGTTCCGGATACGCAAGAGCGATGACGAGACCGGCGTCGCTCTCGGTCTCGGCGTCCACGGAGCGAGCCCGTCGAGATGCCGCGGCGTGTCCGGGCGCCCACCCGGGGTCCGGGGTGGCGCCGGCGTCATTCGAGCCGGCCGCGACGACGCGCGTGAGGCGTTCGCTCTCGCGCACCCACCGCGAACGGGCCGCCCCCTGCAGCTCGGCGATCGCGTGGTCGAGGTCGGCGTCCCTCGAGCGGACGTCGTCGGCGAGTGCAGCGACGTACTCCGCGGCCGATCGGGCGCCGATTCGCTCGGCCGCGACGAGCAAGGCGCGGGCGAGCCGCGGGTCGGCGGGTACCTCGACGAGCGTCCTGCCGAGGGCGGTGATGCGACCGTCAGCGTCGAGCGCGCCCAGGCCGACGAGGGTGTGCGTCGCCTCGCGCAGGGCGGGCGCAGGTGGTTGCGTCGGCAAGGAAAGCCCGGTGCCGCCCGGCGTGCCCCACGCCGCGAACGTCAGGGCGACGTCGGTGAGGTCGCTCGTCGCCATCTCGGGCGTGACATGCTCGGGCATGCGCGCGAACGTCTGCTCGTCGTAGCAACGCACCGCCATGCCGGGCCCGAGACGGGCCGCACGGCCGGCACGCTGCACCGCGCTGGCGCGCGAACACGCCACGGTGACAAGGCCGTTCATGCCGCGCGCGACGTCGCGTCGAGGTTCGCGCGAGAGCCCGGCGTCGACGACGAGGCGCACGCCGGGCACCGTCAGTGACGACTCCGCGAGGGCTGTGGAGACGACGACGCGGCGCCGTTCGTCGGGTCCGCGACCGGACGTCGCGCGATCCTGCTCGGCGGCGTCGATGCGCCCGTGCAGTTCGAGCACGTCGAGTTCGGGGCGCAGTTGCCGCACCTGCTCGGCGACGATCGACACCTCGCGCGCACCCGGGAGGAAGACGAGCGCGTCGCAGCCCCGCAAGCCGGCCAAGTTGGCGACGGCGTCCGTCGCTGCGGCAGTGCCACGCCCGCCGACATGAGTGTCGGCATCGTCCAGCGCGCGGGTCGTGGTGCGCGCGACGTGCTCGAGGAAGGCGCGGGTGACGCCGCGCGCGTCGAGGCGGGGCGAGTCGAACGGCGCCCATCGCACGTCGAGCGGGTGCAGCGCGGACGGGCAATCGACGAGGGGTGCCTCACCCGACGTGGTGGTCGCGGCGAGGAGATCGGCGAAACGCGGTGCGTCGAGCGTCGCTGACATCGCGACGACGACGAGATCGTCACGCAGCGCGCGTACGTCGGCGAGCAGGCCGAACGCGACGTCGGATTCGATCGAGCGCTCATGCACCTCGTCGAGGATTACGGCGCCGACGCCCGTCAGTTCGGGGTCGGCGAGCAGGCGCCGATCGAGCAGACCGGGCGTGACGAACTCGACGAGTGTCGCTGTGCTCGAGCGGGATTCGCCGCGCACTGCGTAGCCGACGACGTCACCGAGACGCGACCCCGTCAGCTGTGCCAGACGGCGTGCGGCAGCGCGTACGGCGACGCGGCGCGGCTGGGTGACGATGACGCGGCCCGCTCGGCCGGGCGTCACTCCACGGGCCGCTGCGGTGTCGACGTCGCGCCATGCGTCGCCTCGCTCAGCGAGCCAGTTCGCGACGAGCGGCGGCGCGAGCGTCGTCTTGCCCGTGCCGGGCGGGGCCTGGACGACGCACGCGCCCGCGTCGAGAGCGCGCGTCAACTCAGCGGTGGCCGTCGCGAAGGGCAGCCCGCGTCCGATGGCGTCGAGGTCGAAGAGGGCATTCATCGTGGCCTATTCTCGCCCCGCGCGGCATCTCACCCCGAATCGCAGGATGCGCGGGCGCCGATCAGAAGTACGGCGTCTTCTTCACGACGAAGTGGGCCTTGCGCACAGCCTTCTCGACGCCGGCCTCCCACGCCTTCGCCTGCAGCGGCATCACGGGCAGCAGCCAGGTGCCGACGTAGTCGGTGATCTCCTTGTTGAACCCCGTCTTGAACTGTCCGACGCCGTAGAGCGGGTGCGTCTCGTCCTTGGCGCGATCCGAGGGCGGGGCGCCGCACAGGTCGTAGTCGGTGACGCCGCGCTCCTTGAGCGCCTTGATCGTGTCGAGCACGAGAAGCGCCGCGGCGCCGCGCACCTTCTTGACGGGCACCGACGCCGCGTCCTTGCGGCTCGCGAGGTGGCCGTTGATCATGACGAAGTCTGCCGAGATGACCTCACCCTCGTAGTAGGCGAAGAAGAAGGCGCCGCGGCCGTCGCGCGCGTACGTCTGCCAGAACGTGCGGTAGTACTCGTAGGGGCGGATGACGAAACGGCCCTCGGCCGTCTTGACGAACAGGTCGTAGAACGTGCGGCACGAGGCGTCGTCGATCGGCGCCTCGGCGGTCGTCACGCCGTCCTTGACGGCGCGGCGGATGTTGTAGCGCGCCTTCGAGTCGAAGCCCTTGAGCAGGGTCTCGGCGTCGGGCCGGATGTCGAGCCACACCGTCGAGAACGTGGGCTGGACGTCGGTCGTGCGGTGAGCGCCCGCGGCCTCGAGCGCCGCCCGGTTCTCGGGTGAATCGACGAGCTGCGGCTCGAACTTGATCGCGAAGACGAGGCGCTTCTTCGCCTGCGCGGCAAGCGCCGTCAGCACGCCCGACGGGTCGCTGCCCTCCGCCAGCCCGGGGCCCTGCGGCACGTACCACAGCCGCCCCAGCGGCGGGACGATCCGCTCGAGCACCATGACGGCGACCCCACCCGCGTCGACGAAGCGGGGCCTCCACCCGGCGTCGGCCTTGATCTCGGCGAACTCCGCGAGCTGGAAGAATGCGCCGCCGTCGGGGTTCGCGGCGACGGAGGCGTTCCAGCCGTCGGGGGCTGATGTGGTGGAGGAGGCTGATGGCGCCGTCACGGTGCGTCCTACGTCTCGGGAATGGATGTTCCCCTCCATCGTGACGCATCGACCCCGCGCGTCAAGCATCGCCGTCCTCGACGTCGGGCACGTCGCCGACACCGCGCGGAGCCGGGCCGGGCGGCGAGCGCGACACCTGGGTCCCGATCAGCCCCTACTCAACGGCGCTTCTCGGTCACATGTGTCCGTGAATCGCCGTTGGGTCGCTGGATCGCAGATGTGGACGAAAAACGCGGATGGGGACAGGAATCGCAGATGGGGCGGGGTGTTGACGCCCAGAAGCGCAGCGATTCGCCAAGAGCGCCAGGTCTGAGAAACTGGGAGTTCATCTGCCGCCCCCGATCCTGTGGGGCGGCCATCTTGTCGAAGGAGGGCGATGAACGAGCACAGGGGTCTGCGGGCGTCAGGGTGGCCGGGGGTGGTCGTGCTCGCCCTCGGCATCTTCGCGATGGTGACGGTCGAGGAGCTGCCGATCGGCGTCCTCACCCTGATCAGCGACGACCTGGGCGCCTCCGAAGGAGCCGTAGGCCTCGGCGTGACGCTGGCCGGCGCCGTCGCCGGCGTCATGGGGTTGTCGACGTCACTCGCCATCGGCACCCTCGATCGCCGCGTCGTGCTCTTCACGGCACTGCTCGTCGTCGCGGCCGCGACCACGGCGTCCGGGATGGCGACGAACGTCGCCGTCTACCTCGTAGCGCGTTTGTGCGCCGGGCTCGGCATCGGCGTGTTCTGGGCGCTCATCGCCATCGTCGCCTCCCGCATCGTCGCGCCCGAACGCGCGGCGCTCGCGACCACCGTCGCGTTCGCGGGGGCGTCGGGAGCGACGATCCTCGGCGTGCCGATCGGCACGTGGCTCGGCACGACGTGGACGTGGCACGTCGCGTTCTACGCGCTCGCCGCGTTCTGCTTCGTCATTGCCGTGGCGCTGTGGTTCCTCGTGCCGAGCGTGCTCGTCGACGAGAAGTTCACGACCGACGGGTACCGCCGCGCCTGGTCGATCGGCCCGGTGCGTCTCGCGCTGCTCGTGACGGCGGTGCTCGTCGTCGCGCAGTTCTGCGCGTACACCTACGCGAGCCCTGCGCTGCAGGAGTTCGCGCACGTCAGCCCCGCGGGTGTCGGCGCGATGCTGCTCGTCATGGGCATCACCGGGTTGTTCGGCAACGTCGGCTCAGCGCCCATCATGCGACGTCGCCCGATGCTCGCGCTGCTGCTCGTCACGTGCGGCATGACGGCCGGCATCGCGGGCCTCATGCTCTCGGGAACCCCCGCCGTCGCGGCCCTCGCGATGGGCGTGTGGGGACTGTTCGGTGGCGCGATGGCCGTCGTGCTGCAGCACTGGGTACTGACGAGCGCCGGGCCCTACGCCGAGCCCGCCGCAGCGCTCGATTCGGGCATCTTCAACTTCGCGATCGCCGGCGGAGCCGCCCTCGGAGCGTTCGTCCTCGACGTCTCGAACATCCACACCGTGTTCGTCGTCGCCATCGTCGGCACACTGACGGCGACCGCCATGGTGCTCGCGTACCGGCGTCGCGTCACGGCCTGAGGGCTGCATCGCGCGGCGAACGCAGGGCCCAGCCGCGCCATTTCGTGCACGTCAGGTCATTGCCGCATCCCCCGAGCTCGAACACGCTGTGGCGCAAGCGTGTTTCGGGCGTGTGACACGGCCTGGACGCCGCTGAAACGCGGGGGCCGGCCTCGGCATACTGGCGAACATGTCAGAACTTCTGCACTTCACGACCACTGACGCGGACCGCTCGGCCACCGAGCCGCTGCGCGACGACATCCGTCTGCTCGGCGGGTTGCTCGGTGACGTCATCCGCGAGCACGAGGGTGAACGCGTCTTCGGCCTCGTCGAGGACGCCCGGGTCAGGGCGTTCGGGGTCCGTCGTCAGGAGGTCGACCGCGCGTCGTTCGGCGACACGCTGACGGGGCTGTCGACGCGCGACGCCCTCCACGTCATCCGAGCGTTCAGCCACTTCGCGTTGCTCGCGAACATCGCGGAGGATCTGCACCGTGAGCGTCGCCGCGCCGCTCACGTCGCGGCGGGGGAGGATCCGCAGGACGGCTCGCTCGCGGCGACCTTCCGCAAGCTCGCCGGCGCCCATATCGACGGTGACACGGCCTCCGAGCGGCTGGCGGGCGCCACCGTCGTTCCCGTCATCACGGCGCACCCGACGGAGACGCGCCGCCGCACCGTCTTCGAGGCGCAGAGCCACATCAAGCGCCTCATGCGGGAGCGCACGCGCATGCAGCTCGACCCGAGCGAGGATGCGGAGAACCTGCGCCAGATCAAGCTGTGGGTGCTGACGCTGTGGCAGACGGCCCTCATCCGGCTGAGCAAGATCACGATCACCGACGAGATCGACGCGGGCCTGCGCTGGTACGACGCCGCGTTCTTCGAGGTGATGCCGACGCTCAACGCCGAGCTGCGTGACGCGTTCGCGGCCCTGCTCCCGGGCGCTGGAATCGCGGATGATCCTGTGCTGCAGGCTGGTTCGTGGATCGGTGGCGACCGTGACGGCAACCCCAACGTCACGGGTGACGTCGTCGCCTACGCCACACGCCGTGCCGCGGAGACGGCGCTCGATCACTACCTCGACGAGCTCGACAAGCTGCAGACGAGCCTGTCGCTCTCCCGACGCATGGCGCCCGTCACGGACGAGTTGCTGGCCCTCGCGCAGCACGCGGCTGACGCCGGTGACGCGCGCGACGACGAGCCCTACCGTCAGGCGTTGTCGTACGTGCACGACCGACTCATGGAGACGCATGGGGTCGTCGTGGGGGCTGATGCGGGCGATCCCGGCGCGGCGGGCGCGGCGGGCGCGGCTGGGCCGGCCGGCGCCGTCGGCGCGGGGCAGGGCGGTGAGGCTGACGACCCGTACGTCGCCTATGCGACGCCCGAGGAGTTCCTCGCCGACCTCGACGTCATCGACGCCTCGCTGCGCAGCACCAGTGACGACCTGATCGCCGACGACCGACTCGCCACGCTGCGAGAAGCGGTGCGCACGTTCGGTTTTCACCTCTACGGCCTCGACCTGCGCCAGAACTCCGAGACGCACGAGGCGACCATCGCGGAGCTGTTCGCCTGGGCCGGCGTCTGCGACGACTACGCCGCGCTCGACGAGGACGCCCGCGTCGAGCTGCTCACCGCGGAGCTCGCGAACAACCGTCCCCTCGCCGGGCCGAATGCGACGTTCAGCGAGACGACGACGAAGGAACTCGCGATCACCGCGGCCGCCGCACACGCCGTCAGGACGTTCGGTGAGAAGGCCGTGCCGAACCACGTCATCTCGATGTGCACAAGCGTGTCCGACATGCTCGAGACGGCCGTCCTGCTCAAGGAGGCCGGGCTGCTGACGGTGACGCCAGACGGTCCGCGCTGCAGCGTCAACATCGTGCCGCTGTTCGAGACGATCGAGGATCTGCAGGTCTCCGCGACGACGCTGCGGGCGGCGCTCGCCGTCCCCGCCTACCGCGCCCTCGTCGATTCGAAGGCGCCGCCCGCCGACGCCCCCTGCGCGCAGATGCACCCGGGTTCACCTGCACGCAAGGGCGGAGGGCTGCAGGAGGTCATGCTCGGCTACAGCGACTCGAACAAGGACGGCGGCTACATGGCCGCCAACTGGGCGCTGTACCGCGCCGAACTCGACCTCGTCGAGGTGGCCGAAGAAGCCGGCATCCGACTGCGGCTGTTCCACGGCCGAGGCGGCACCGTCGGACGTGGTGGTGGCCCGAGCTACGACGCGATCCTCGCGCAACCGCCGGGCGCCGTGCGCGGCTCGCTGCGCCTCACCGAACAGGGCGAGATCATCGCCGCCAAGTACGCCGAACCGAAGCTCGCCACGCGCAACCTCGAGGCACTCGTCTCCGCGACGATCGAGTCGTCCCTGCTCGACGTCGAGGGTCTCGAACCGTCCGAGGTCGAAGATGCCTACGCCGCGATGGACGAGATCGCCGCCCTCGCCCGCGAGGCGTACGGCGACCTCGTGCACCGCACCGACGGATTCGTCGACTACTTCAAGACGTCGACGCCCGTCGCCGAGATCGGCGAACTCAACATCGGCTCCCGTCCCAGCTCACGCAAACCGACGTCGTCGATCGCCGACCTGCGCGCCATCCCGTGGGTGATGTCGTGGTCGCTGTGCCGCGTCATGCTGCCAGGCTGGTACGGCACGGGCACCGCCCTCGAACGCTGGATCGGTGACGACGACGCGCGCCTCGCGCAACTGCGCGGCTACGTCGAACGCTGGCCGTTCTTCCGCTCCGTCATCTCCAACATGGCGCAGGTCATGGCGAAATCCGACCTCGGACTCGCCGCCGAATACGCCGAACTCGTCGAAGACGCCGACCTGCGAGCGCGCGTGTTCGACAAGATCCGCGACGAACACGCCCGCACCCTCGCCATGTACGAGAAGATCACCGGCCACGACGACCTGCTGTGGGACAACGCCGCTCTCAAACGTTCCGTCTTCAATCGCTTCCCCTACCTCGAGCCCCTCAACCACCTGCAGGTCGAACTCCTGCGCCGCTACCGCGCCGGCGACGATGACCCCCAACTCAAACGCGGCATCCTGCTCACGATGAACGGACTGGCGACAGCGCTGCGCAACTCGGGGTGACCGGGCAGCGCGCGAGCGCGCTCCCCGGCCCCCCGGAGTTCGATGATCTTTGACGCTGACTCCTCAGCGCTCGCCCAGCGGGCTCGCTTGATCGCGGTCAGGGTGGCGGGCGGGGGCTGACCTCGCAGGTTCCGCCAGAAGCTCGCTTGGTCGCCCTCAGCACGAGACGTCGAGGGTGCGGCAGAGCGAGGTGCCGAGAAGATGGCGGCGGGCTGTCACCAGGGTCATGTCTTCGAGGGCTGCCTGGGTGACGAGCATCGCGTCGAACGGGTCGCGGTGGGGCAGTTCGCTGCTGACGCGCGCCGCCTCATCGGTATGCCAAGGAAGAATGGGCAACTCGCAGAGCCCGGCACGCCCGCAGAGGGCCGTGATGCCGTCAGGCCCGGACAGCCTGCCGGAGCGCACCTTGATCTTCGTCTCCCAGACGCTGGCGGCCGACACGTAGGACTTGGGTGCCCCGCTCCGTGGTGCCGCGCGCGTCGCGGGGCGCATCGGCTCGAGCGTGACCGGGATGCCACGATGAGGGCATGAGCGACACACTGATCCTGGGCGCCGGCGGGCTGTACCCGCCGCTCGTCGAGCAGCTCGTCGATGACGGCGCCCTGACCTGGCCACACGGTGGCGCTGACCGACGCGCGATGCTCGACGATCACGCCGCCGACATCCGCGTCGTCGTCAGCAGTGCGGGCGTCGGAGCGGATGCGCGCCTCATCGACGCGCTGCCGAACCTCGAACTCATCGCCAACTTCGGTGTCGGCTATGACGCGACGGACGTCGACGCGGCCACCGCGCGTGGCATCCCGGTGACGAACACCCCCGACGTCCTCGACGACTGTGTCGCCGACCTCGCCATCGGCCTGACGATCGACGTCATGCGCGCCATCTCCGCCTCGGATCGGTATGCGCGACAGGGTCGTTGGGAGAGTGACGGCCCGTACCCGCTGCAGCGGCGCGTCACCGGAGCAAAGGTCGGCATCCTCGGTCTCGGCCGCATCGGGCAGGCCATCGCGACGCGATTCGAAGGGTTCCGCTGCGAGATCAGGTACCACAATCGTTCGCGCAAGGACGTCGTCTACGACTACGAGGAGAGCCCCGCGGCGCTGGCCGAATGGGCCGACGTCCTCGTCGTCGCGACTCCTGGCGGCGCGCAGACGAAGGCGCTCGTCGACGCCGACGTGCTCGCCGCACTGGGGGAGCGTGGCTACCTCGTCAATATCGCGCGGGGCAGCGTCGTCGACCAGGAGGCGCTCATCGAGGCGTTGCAGCATGACGCGATCGCGGGCGCCGCGCTCGACGTGTTCGCCGACGAGCCACGCATCCCGCAGGAGCTATGCGACCTCGACACGGTCGTCATCACCCCGCACGTCGCGAGCGCGACACACGAGACGCGCCGCGCGATGGCCGACGTCGTCCTTGCCAACATCGACGCCCACCGTGCGGGCCAGGAGCTGCCCACCCGCGTCAACTGACGATCGATGACGGCCCTTGCGCCACGACCACCCTCGCGGCGAGCGTCATGACTCGTCCTCGGCCTTTCGGCATGGCCGAGCCGGAGGCAGGCGAGACTGCGGATGCCGCCTGCGAGTCCGGTCCCGGATTGGAGCCAGGTGGCGTTTGTGCCGATTCCGAGCGTGTGGGAGAAAACGATGGTGGACGAGGCCGAGACGAGGCGGAGGACATCGCCGAGCAGGAGGGCCTGCCGCAGGTCAGCTACGACCCAAATCAGCAGGCGAGGCTGGACTGCATGCTGCAGGTTCGCCCGCTGATCGGGTTGGACCCGTCGCAGATGAGCGAGCAGGCGGCGAACGAGGCAGCGGCGCAGTTGAGGACGTTGCTGGCGAACAGGCCGTAACGTTCCGGCCCGCCAGCCAGGACGGATCTGGCTCCGTCTGGGCCGAAGGCGCGCTTCGCGGCGAACCTCACCCCCATGACCACCAGTCGGCAGGTGCGCGACGAGCAGCGCCCCGCGACAGCGGTTGAGCAGCGTGTGATGGCGCTGGTCGAGTTGGGGTGCAATCGACTCTTCGGCAGTCCCTGGTGCTGCCATGCTGTCGATCCTTGCGCCGACTGACAGCCTCTACCGAACCCGGGGCGATTCAACTCGCGACATGGATGCCCCGACGCGGTTGCATCGGGCTGGAGCAAACAACCGCACTCTGGTTAGCTACAGGCAGACCCGTAATCCACGGGCCCCTCGACGGGCCGCTTCGAGCTGGGGCGGTCGAAGGAGTGAAAGACATGGCAACTGGTAACCGCGCCGTGGTGTTCCACGGTACCGAAGACATGCGAGTCGACACCGTCGATTACCCCAAGCTCGAGATGCCGAACGGCCAGAAGGCCCCGCACGGCGTCATTCTCAAGATCGTCGCAACGAACATCTGCGGGTCCGACCTGCACATCTACCGCGGTTCGTTCCCGGTGCCCGAGGGCATGCTCATGGGTCACGAGATGACTGGGCAGGTCGTCGAGGTCGGCCCTGACGTCGAGTTCCTGTCCGAGGGCGACCTCGTCTCCGTCCCCTTCAACGTCGCCTGCGGCCGCTGCCGCAACTGCCGCGCCCGCCACACCGAGGTGTGCGAGACGACGAACCCCGACGCCTCCTGCGCCGCCTACGGCTTCAACCTGGGTAACTGGGACGGCGGCCAGGCCGAGTACATGTTCGTGCCCTACGCCGACTTCCAGCTCCTGCGCTTCCCCGACAAGGACCAGGCCATGGAGAAGATCCGCGACCTGGCGCTGCTGTCGGACATCCTCCCCACCGCATTCCACGGTCTCATGGAAGCCGGCGCCAAGCCGGGCTCCACCGTGTACATCGCCGGCGCTGGCCCCGTCGGACGCTGCGGCGCTGCTGCGGCCCGCCTGCTCGGTGCGTCGTGCATCATCGTCGGCGACTACGACCAGAAGCGACTCGACCTCGTCAAGCGCAGCGGCTGCGAGACCATCGACCTGTCCAAGGACGTGCCCCTGACCGACCAGATCGAGGCCATCCTCGGTGAGCCGATGGTCGACAGCGCCGTCGACTACGTCGGAGCCGAAGCTCACGGCATCGGCTCCGACGCGGACAAGCTCATGCCGCAGGCCGCGATCAACCAGGTCATGGACGCAACCCGAGCCGGCGGCGCCACGGGCGTCATCGGTGTCTACGGGCCGGACCCGCTCGCGCCGACGCAGGAAGGCAAGGAAGGCACCTTCCCGCTCGACTTCGGCAAGGTGTGGATCAAGTCGCCTCGCATCTCTGCGGGCCAGGCGCCGATCATGCACTACAACCGTGAACTCATGATGGCCATCCTGTGGGACCGCATGCCCTACCTGAGCGACATGCTCAACACCAAGGTCATCAGCCTCGACGAGGCCCCTGACGCATACGTGAAGTTCAACGAGGGTTCGGACGAGAAGTACATCATCGACCCGCACGGGATGATCAAGCACTGATCGTCTTGCACCCCTGACGTGTGAGTGGGGCCCCGCCGCATTTGGCGGGGCCCCACTCACACGTTCACCGGCAAACCTGGGCAACTGGCTCAAACCAGGCCTTTGCAATAGCCCAGGAATGCGGCTGACCGATGTCGAGATGCGCCGTACTTTGCACACGACACGCCTCGGACATTGCACAGTCGGGCCCGGAGCCACCCGCTTGCGCAAAGTCGAGGCAGACCGGCCCTGGAAGCGTTCAGGCACCTCGTGCGATGGAAGCAGTCGGCTCGAACGGACCGTCTGCGTGGCTCGCTGGCGCCGCCATCGGGGCCGGTTTCGGGTACGCCTCGGCCAACATCGTCGGCGCTATGATGACCGCAGCGGGGTTGGCCCTTGCCTTTGTCACCCTGCGACTGGACGCGCGCGAGCGTCGCCACATCTGATCCCCGCACAACGCATCTCATTATCGCAACGCAAGGGAGAACCCCATGAGTGCCACCCTGCCCCTGGCCAGCCAGAACATCCTCATCATCGGCGGCGCGCGCGATATCGGGTTCGCCATCGCGAACGCCATCCACGAAGCAGGGGCAACACCTGTCATCGGTGCTCGCGACCTGGTGAAAGCGCGCGAGGCCGCTGAGCGGATCCCCGGAGCGCGAGCTGTCAGCATCGACATCACCGACGAAGACAGCATCGTGCGCGCTCTGGACGAGGTCGGACCACTCGATCACATCGTCACCACCGCGTCTGCGCATCACAACGTGCCGGTCTCGCAGCTCGACCACGATCATGTCGTCTCCGCCTTCGAGGCGAAGGTGATCGGTCCGATGTTGCTGGCGAAGCATGCAGCCAAGACAGTTCGCCCCGACGGCAGCCTTCTGCTGTTCTCCGGCGTCGCCGCGTGGAACCCGTCGCCCGGATACGCCGTCATGGGCATCACGAACGGGGCGGTCACCTACGCCGTCACGCATCTCGCAAAGGAGCTCGCTCCCATCAGGGTCAACGCGATCTCGCCCGGCATCATCGATTCCGGCAGCTGGGATGCGATGGGAGACAACGCGAAGCACGAATTTCTCGAGGACTCCGGGCGCGCGACCCTGGTCGGCCGAGTGGGGCGGAACGACGACATCGCACGTGCCGTCCTGTGGCTGCTCGAAGGGTCGTTCGTAACCGGCGAGACCATCCACGTCGACGGCGGCGCACGCATCGCCTGACCATCCGGCAAGACCGGCCACCTCAACGAGGGAAACCACCAAGAGGACCGTCCCTAGATTCCGCATCTTCGAAAGTGCACACCTGAGAGGGTGCCTACTTTCGTGGGGTGGGTACACCCCACTGGCACGAGCCGTCGCTCATCGAGTGCGCGTGCACATAGGGCTGGTCGACGTCTTATCGCCACTTCGCGCCTAGGGTCTGAACGTGCCAGGTCGACTCGTGAGGTGCGCACGCGTTTCGTCGATGTCGCAGAAGCTCGCCAGACAATCGGAAGCGATCGGGGAGGTTTCCGATCTGTTCTCCGCCCACCAATTCGGCGAGAGCCGAGCCGATCACGTCGGATGCCCGGCGCTACGTGCGTCGCGGTGACACGCGTTGAGAGCCGAGACGCCGCTGGCGCCGCTCGCCGCTGCGAGACAAAACGCGTGAGAACCGGAACCCTGCCAGGCAGGGTTCCGGCTCTCACGCGTGACGCGGCGCAAGGCCGCCATCGAATTCTCGGACGGCGACTCCTCAGACGTCGATCGCAGACGTCTCAGACCTCGACGCCCGGGTGCGTCAGTTCTTCGTCATGATGACGGTGACGAGGCCACCGGCGGCGGCGAGGTTGCCGAAGAAGGCGGTCATCTGCTGGTTGCGGGCCTGCGGGTCGTCCTTGATGTCCCAGAAGTTGTGGGCGGAGACCGTCGTGGCGGCCAGCAACGGCAGCAGGCCGATGGCAGCGAGACGCGACTTGATGCCGAGGCCCATCGCCGCGCCGAGGGCGATCATGCCGGCGCCGTTGGCCTGGATGAGCTGCTCGGACGTGAGCGGGAGCTGACCCTTGAGGCCGTAGCGCTCCTGCGCGGCGTCGATCATCGGCACGAGGTGAGCGCGGTTCTTGATGGCGTTCTGGCCGCCGTAGACGAACAGCGAACCGACCATCGCGCGGCCGAGAGCCTTGCCGGGGTTGAACATGCGAATACCACCTTCGTTAAAGAATCAACGACGCTGAGCGCGCCGTTCCGTTCGATGCCCAGCCTATGATGTCGCGCTGCGATCCGCATTCCCGCGGGCGTGGATGCCTGACCTGCGGGCTGATGCGGGGTGCGTCAACAGGCCGAGGCAACCGCAGATGGGTGAGCCCCGGGGCGTCAGTTCACCCCGTCGACCGGCCGACCGTTCTCGAGGTAGAGGCAGTGAGGGGCGCCCCAGCCGTGCGCGACGCGCCGTCCGACGGGGTTCGACAGCAGGGCCAGTGCCTCGTCGCGTTCGGCGAAGCGGTGGGAGGCGATCTCGTCGGCCTGCAGGCGGATCGAGGCAATCTGCTTGTCGTCGAGGGTGCCGCAGTCGAAGAGGAAGCGCAGCCCCAGCTTGCGCTCGAGCTTGCCCGGGCGGGTGTCGACGATGACGAGGTGTCCGCTCGTCACGACCAGCCCCGTCTCTTCGAGCACCTCGCGCCGGCATCCGTCCCATGGACTCTCGCCGTCGGCCTCCATCGCGCCGCCGGGGATCGTCCAGCCGCTCTTGTATGTCGGCTCGAGGATGAGCAGGCGCCCCGAACGATCGAAGAGCAGTGCGCCGGCGGAGGCGGGAATCTCTGGTGGGTTCCATGGCATGGCTCGAACGTATCGTCTCGGGCCGGGGGAGCCGAGCAGGTCGTCGCACGTCGTTCGAGGGGCGGGCGTGGTTCGCCCGGCCCGGCAGTGGCCGGGCGGCGCTGAGATGCGCACGGATCGCTCGGCCGGGCGCCGGTCGGAAGAGCTGGTGGCGATGAACCCCTGGCGCGGCCGACGCAGTCTGTGATGTGATCGAGGTAACTATTGAGCATTGCTCAACAATGCTTCACGACGATGAACGAGGTGGCAGACATGGATGTTCACGGCGCGGTGTGCGTGGTGACCGGGGCGGCAGGCGGTATCGGCGCGGCGCTTGCGGAGGCGCTGCTCGAACGCGGCGCGAAGGTCGCCCTCACCGACCTCGACGGCGAACGTCTCAGTGCCACGCGCGAACGGCTCGCCACCGCCCACGGCGACGTGGTCGCCGCCGCCGGTGACGCCTCGAGCGCCGCCGACATCGCCGAGGTCATCGTCCTCGCCGAACGCGAGTTCGGTGCGCCGGTCGACGTCTACGTCGCGAACGCGGGCGTCGGCGTGGGCGCAGATCTGGCCGACGAGGCGAGCTGGGCCACCGCGATCGACGTCAACCTCATGGCGCACGTGCGCGCCGCGCAGCAGCTCGTGCCAGGATGGGTGGAGCGCGGCCGCGGCTACTTCGTCTCGACGGCGTCGGCTGCCGGCCTGCTCACGCAGATCGGCTCGTCGACGTACGCGACGACGAAGCACGCGGCGCTCGCCTTCGCCGAATGGCTCGCCGTGTCGTACGGCGACAAGGGCGTCGGCGTCAGCTGCCTGTGCCCGATGGGCGTCGACACGAACCTGCTGACCGAGACCGGCGGCGCCTCGCGCGTCGCGCAGCGCGCCGTCACCGAATCGGGCCCGGTGCTCACGCCTGCGCAGGTGGCGGACGACGTCATGCGCGCGATCGAGAACGAGACGTTCCTCGTGCTGCCCCACGCAAACGTGCTCGACATGTACCGCGCCAAGGGCGCCGACTACGACCGGTGGATCCGCGGGATGCAGCGCCTCGGCGCGCACCTGGCATCGAACTGACGCGCGCGACGGTGGGGCCGGGCGACGGTCGACCGGAGGGGAATACCCCCTGGGGGTATGGTGTTGTGTGTCAGTAAAACACGACGAAGGAGCAGTCATGGCTGAGCAGAACACCAGCACGTACACCGTCACCGGCATGACCTGTGGCCACTGCGAGATGAGCGTGCGCGAGGAACTCGAGGAGATCCCCGGCGTCAGCGACGTCGTCGCCAACCACGAGAGCGGCGTCGTGACGTTCACCTCCGAGCAGCCCGTGAGCCGCGAGCAGGTCGACGCCGCCGTCACCGAAGCCGGATACCAGCTCGCCTGAGGATGATCGAGACGACCACGCAGACCCGGACCCCCACCCCAGCGGCGCCAGTAGCCCCCGAGGCTCCGGCAACGCCGACGCAGAGTGTCGAACTGGCGCTGACGGGTATGACGTGCGCCTCGTGCGCGAACCGCATCGAACGCAAGCTCAACAAGCTCGACGGCGTCGAGGCCAGCGTCAACTACGCGACGGAGAAGGCACGCGTCGCCTTCGCCGACGACGTGACGCCCGACGACCTCGTCGCAACGGTCGAGAAGACCGGCTACGGCGCGAGCGTCATCACGCCCGAACCGGTTTCCCCGCCGTCATCGGCCGACACTGACGGGGCGGACAGCGGCGCTCGCGCCGGCGAAGCGGGCGAATCACCGGCCGACGCGCACGTGCGCGAGCTGCGGCAGCGCCTCGTCGTCAGCGCTGCGCTGACGGTGCCCGTCGTGCTCATGGCGATGATTCCGCCGCTGCAGTTCACGAACTGGCAGTGGCTGTCGCTGACGCTCGCGGCGCCCGTCGTGGTCTGGGGTGCGTGGCCGTTCCATCGCGCCGCATGGACGAACCTCAAGCACGGCGCGACGACGATGGACACCCTCGTCAGCGTCGGCACGATCGCGGCGTTCACGTGGTCGCTGTACGCGCTGTTCTTCGGCGACGCCGGCATGCCGGGCATGAAGCACGGCTTCGACTTCGGCGCGACGCGAGGGCACGGTGCGTCGAACATCTACCTGGAGGCGGCCGCCGGCGTCACGACGTTCGTGCTGCTCGGACGCTTCGTCGAGGCGCGTTCGAAACGCGCGAGCGGCGCCGCGCTGCGCGCCCTGCTCGACCTGGGGGCCAAGGAGGCGACCGTCCTGCGCTCCGGCCCTGACGGCGTCGAGCGCGAGCAGCGTGTGAACGCAGGCCAACTCGTCGTCGGCGACCGCATCGTCGTGCGACCCGGCGAGAAGATCGCGACCGACGGCGAGGTCGTCAGCGGTGACAGCGCCGTCGACGCCTCGATGGTGACGGGCGAATCGGTGCCCGTCGACGTCGGCCCCGGTGACGCCGTCATCGGGGCGACGCTCAACACGAGCGGACGGATCGTGGTGCGCGCCACCCGCGTCGGCGGGCAGACGCAGCTCGCGCAGATGGCGAAGCTCGTCGAGGACGCGCAGAACGGCAAAGCGGACGTGCAGCGGCTCGCCGATCGCGTCTCCGGCATCTTCGTGCCGGTCGTCATTGCGCTGTCGGTGCTGACGCTCCTCGGCTGGCTCGTCGTGACGGGCGACGTCGAAGCGGCGTTCACCGCAGCCGTCGCGGTGCTCATCATCGCGTGCCCCTGCGCGCTGGGTCTTGCGACGCCGACGGCGCTCATGGTGGGTACTGGGCGCGGCGCGCAGTTCGGGGTGCTCTTCAAGGGCCCCGAGGTGCTCGAGGCGACGCATCGCATCGACACGGTCGTGCTCGACAAGACCGGAACGCTCACCTCCGGCGAGATGTCGGTCGGTGAGATCGTCTGTGCCGGTGGTGAATCCGAGGAGGACGTGCTCGCTGTTGCGGCAGCCCTCGAGAGCGGCTCGGAGCACCCGATCGCTCGCGCCATCACCGACGCGGGCCGCGACCGCGTCGGCGATCTGCCGACCGCCGACGGTTTCATCAACATGCCCGGCGAGGGCGTGACGGGGCGAGTGCGCGTGCCCGGCCCGAACGCTGAGGCAGCCGTGATGGTCGACGTCATCGTCGGCCGCCCGGATGCTCTCGCGGCCCGGGGCATGGCTCTCGACGGCCACCTGCGTGGAGCCTTCGACGATCTCGAATCGGGTGGTGGGACGGTCGTCGCCGTCGGATGGGGCGGCGCGGCGCGTGGCGTCATCGCCGTCACCGACACCGTGAAACCGACGAGCGCGGATGCCCTGCGCGGACTGTCGCGCCTCGGCCTGCACACCGTCCTGCTGACGGGCGACAACGAGCGCGCCGCGCGGAGCGTCGCCGACGCAGTCCGCATCGACGACGTCATCGCCGGTGTGCTGCCGGCGGGCAAGGTCGACGTCATCACGCGTCTGCAGGGTGAGGGGCGCGTCGTCGCGATGGTCGGCGACGGCGTCAACGACGCTCCCGCGCTCGCGCAGGCCGATCTCGGCATCGCGATGGGAACGGGCACGGACGTTGCGATCGAAGCGGCTGACGTCACCGTCGTGCGCGGCGATCTGCGTCTCGTCGGCGACGCGATCCGCCTGGGCCGCAGGACGCTGAACACGATCAAGAGCAACCTGTTCTGGGCGTTCGCGTACAACGTCGCAGCGATTCCGTTGGCCGCCGCGGGGCTGCTCAACCCCATGATCGCGGGCGCCGCGATGGCGTTCAGCTCGGTGTTCGTCGTGCTCAACAGCTTGCGGTTGCGCGGATTCGCCGGGACGGCGGAGCAACGGCCGAGTCATCGATCGAACGAGGAGGGTGGGCGCGCGTGAGCGAGACGAAGTCGAAGGAGCCGGCCGTGGAGGCGATGCGGCAGGAACCCGTCGTCGACGCACTGACGGGGGCTGAAGACGCCATGGTTGACGCTGTGGAGCCGGGCAACGGGGTGTCCGATGGCGGCGATCACGCCGCGGGGTCGTCGTGCTGTGAACCGTCGAAACCGGGGTACGAGAACGCCGGGTCGAAGGATGCTCTGTCGAAGCGGCTCAAGCGCATCGAGGGGCAGGTGCGCGGCGTCGAGAAGATGGTCGCGGACGACCGGTACTGCATCGACGTCCTCACCCAGATCGCGGCCATCCAGTCGGGGTTGAAGGCCGTGGCGCTCGGGCTGCTCGACGACCACATGGCCCACTGCGTCGTCGAGGCTGCTCGAGCCGGGGGCGACGAACAGGCCACCAAGCTCGCCGAGGTCAGCGACGCCCTGCGCCGATTGGTGCGCTGACGCTCGCCCGCCTCACACAGCCGAGTCAATTGATGCTGGCCGAGTCACACAGGACTGACTCGGCCGGCACCAACTGACTCACCTGCGCGGCGCCTCGGTGCGAGCGCTGGATCGATCACGCCCCACACACTCGAGCACGCGAAAGGCATCAGCTGTTCATGCCCCGCGCTGCGACGGCCCAGGTGCCCACGAGCGTGCCGTTGCGTACGACGTCGACCGCGTTGGCCAGGTTGATCGCGTTGCAGCAGTGATTCGGCACGACGCGCACCGTCGAGCCGAGCGCGGGCAGGGAGGCCCCGGCCATGTCGACGACGGCGTGATGCTCGGACATCTGCACGATGCGCGCGTCGGGATGGTCGAGCAGTCGACCGTGGCCGCTCGCCCAGGGCGCCTTGTCGGCAGCGAGCGTCTTCGACCCGGCATCGAGCACGAGACGCCCACCCGAGTGCGAGACGACCCGCGCGTGTGCGGTGAGCGCGATGTCCCCGGCCGCGCAGGCTCCGAGTTCCCACTGCTGCGCATCGTTGAAGACGTACGCACCGGGCCGCATCTCCATGGGGGCGACATCCGTCGACGGGCCCGCGCCGTCGTTGACGGCGGAGGTGGCGCCAGGCAGGCTCGTGAGGGCGCTCCCCGACCACGACGCAGCCCCCGGCATGCCCGCGCGCGCGCCTTCGCCAGCGCCGTTGCGTGCAGCGAACGCCATGCTCGGGCTCGACCCGCCGCTACGAACGTGCGGTTCGATTCCCTTGGCGCGCAGGGCTCGTGACGCGCCGGCGAGCGCAGCGCTTTCGTCGTCAGCGGACTGGGCTCGGCCTTCCGGCGAGTACGAGTGGCCGGGAAAGGTGAAGACGCCGCGCACGTCGAAGCCGAGGCTCGCGATGCCCGCGGCGAGCTCGCCTGCGTCACGCGCCGGGATGCCGGTGCGGTGCTGACCCGAGTCGAGCTCGACGAGGACCTCGACCACCGCAGAGCCGAGCGGCTTGCGCAGCTGGCGCGCGGCCGTCATCGAGTCGCAGCCGACGCCGACGCGCGCGCGTTCCGCGAGGGCGCGCAGGCGCCGCCCAGCCTCGTCGTCGACCCACAAGGGGTAGGCGATGAACACGTCGTCGAAGCCCGCGTCGACGAAGACCTCGGCCTCACCGATCGTCGCGACGGTGATGCCGCGCGCCCCCGCGTCACGCTGCATGGTGGCGATCTCGGGCATCTTGTGCGTCTTGACGTGCGGCCGCAGCGCGACACCGGCGTCACGACCCAGGCTCGCCATGGCGTCGATGTTGCGTTCGAGCACGTCGAGGTCGGCGACGAGGCGGGGCGTGGCGGTCACGAGAACTCCTGACGGTCGGGTGCATTCATTCTGCCGGTCGCCGGGCCGCAATCTTGTGCTCCCTGCGCGGGAAACCGCGGTTCACGTGATGCGCGGCGACGAATCGTGACGTGCGCGGGTGCGTCACCAGTCCGCGCGGGTCGTCTCGTGCTGTCCGTCGAGTTCGGTGAATCCGGCGTCGATGATGCTGACGCGGCCCGGCGTCGCGGCCCAGTGCGCCTCTGTATCGCGCACGATGCGGACGCGGTGGTCGTCGGCCGCCCACCGTGC
Source organism: Dermacoccus sp. SAI-028 (assembly GCF_004346775.1). Lineage (NCBI taxonomy): Bacteria > Bacillati > Actinomycetota > Actinomycetes > Micrococcales > Dermacoccaceae > Dermacoccus > Dermacoccus sp. SAI-028. Next base: position 592,302 of record NZ_SMFS01000001.1, read on the forward strand.
GCGCTCGTCGGCGCTCATCGATTCCCACGCTCGCTGCGCCGCGTGCGCGCACTGCGCGGCGCTCTTTCCGCTCGTCATCGTGACGAGGGGGCTGAGGCGGACGGTGACCATCGCATCCACGTCCTGCGGGTCGCGCGCGTCGCTCGTTCCATCGTCGGGGTGCGACGGGAGCTGCGTGCCCTCGACCTGCATCTTCTTCAGCTCGGGCGGCAGCGGTGACGTCGGCGCCGGCGTGAACGCACGAGCCTCGGCGCTGCCGTGACGAGCCGTCACCCCGTCGAGGGCTTGCGCGTCACTCCAGCGCTTGCCGCTGCAACGCCTCACGATCTTGCGGATGGCGATGCCGCGCCAGGCGTCGATGGCGTCGAGCATCGCAGTGTCGGGGGCGGGCGTCTCGATGCCGCCAGCGGCGCCGTCGTCGTCGGCGCCGCTGGCGGCATCAGAGGACACGACGGGGTGCGCGCGGCGCTCGGCCTCGACGAGCAATCCGACGCAGGCCTGCGCGGCCGCGGCGCAGGCGTCGAGTTCGTCCGGTGGCGCGGTCTTCTCGACGCGCAGCGCGATCTGCATCGCCAGAGGCGGGGCGTCGGTCTCGGGCGCGGGTCTCGTCTCACTCACCGCACCATTGTGGTCCAGGGGGCCCGGGGCGCGAAGAATGGCGACGATGCGAGCTGCCCCGTGTCGGACGCCGAGAAGGCCGCGCCCGACGCGTCGGGCGCGGCCTTCGCCGTCACGGCTGGCGGTGCGAAAGTGACCGGGATTCGCGGATGGGATCAGGAATCGCGAAGGTGCGGAAGCTGTCAACCTGATTGGAGTCACGTGGGGTTGAGTTGGGTGATTTCGGGTGTTGTGGCGGCGATGGGGCGCCGGCCTCGGTAGCGTTCGGGGTTCGCGGCGTACTGCGCATCCAGGACGGCTTGGCGTTCGGTGTGGACATCGACCCAGGTGCCGGTGTGGACCTGTTCGGGCGTGAACCCGGCCAGTGAGCTGTGGTGATGACGCGTGTTGTAATCGTGCACGACGTGCTCGGCCCACTCGCGCGCGTGTTCAACACTGGTGAACTGGCTCGGGTAGTCGGGACGGTACTTCTCGGTCTTGAAGTAGGACTCGATGTGCGGGTTGTCGTTCGACACGCGCGGACGATTCCGGCTCGCGCTGATCCCAGCATGACGGTAGAAGTCGGCCAGCAGTACCGACTTCATCGCCGGCCCACCATCGGAATGCACGATCCGCGGGTGAACACCCTCACGTTCTGTCGCGGCCTGGAACAACGCGACCGCGAGTTCGTCGGACTCATCTGTCTCGACGCTGCTGGCGATGATCGTGCGGCTGAACGCGTCGATGATCGTGTACTGCTGATACCAGACCCCCGTGTATGGCCCGGGAAGTTTCGTGATGTCCCAGCACCACACCTCGTTCGGTGCGGACGCCTCCCACTGCGGCATCGCGACCGTGCGCCGCGTACGGCGTCGACGCACCGGCCGTGGCCCGTGCAAGCCACGCGCGCACCGCATCCACGTCGACAAAGACGCCACCGGCCGCCCCGCATCGAACGCGTCGTAGAACGACTGCTCCACGCTGCGCTGCTCGTGCCAACCGTCACGGATCGCGGACACGATCTGGGCGCGCTCCTCAGAGCTGAGCGCGCACGGCTGATACCGCTCGGTGTGCGCGATCGGGTCCGCGACGCGAGCGCGTGGATGGTGACGGTAGTGCCACGTCGAGGTCGCCACACCGATGATCTTCAACGCTTCACGCTGGGAATAGCCGGCCGCGACATGCTCGGCGACCAGGGTGTTCTCCGCTTCGAGGAACGCCGCATGGCGGGCGGCATCGGCCTCGTTCAGGACTCGGGCGTGGGCTCCTGCGGCGCGTTCAACTCGTGCAAGAGCCCGATAGCTTTTCCCAGCGCCTCGTTCGATGCCTCCAGCCGCGCAACCTGCTCAGCATGCGTCTGCGCCTCCCGCGCGCGGGCTGCGCGTTCGGCGGCGAGTTCTTGTTCCACGCGCGCCAAACGCGCGCCGTCAGCAACTGTCATGTGTGAAGTATCGCGGGGCACGAGGTCTCGTTCGAGGTCTCCGAAGTAGAACGCTTTGCGCCACGTCATGATCTGATGACGCGACACACCCTGCTCGAGCAACCACGCCGCTTTCGTGCCATGCGGCAACGCCACATACTGCTGCACCAACGCGGTCTTCTCTTCCGCAGTCCATCTGCGCATACCCACCTCCTGAGTGACTCACACCCAGGCTGACAGTCAGGGGTGACCGGAAATCGCAGACGTGGACGAAGATCGCGAATGTGGCCAGGAATCGCAGATGGTCACGGCGTGCGGGTGGGGGAGGCCGGATCGTTGGCGGCGTTGCCCTCTGTCACGTTCGGGGCCGTCTCCTTCTGGAACCACACGACGGGCAGCACACAGATCGCGACGACGGCGATCATCGCGCCGGGCGCGGGTGCCCAACCAGTCGAGTCGATGAGCTTCTGCCCGACGAGCGGCGCGAACCCGCCGAAGATGGCGGTCGCCGTCGTGAATCCGAGCGCCATGCCCGACATGCGGGCCTTCGACTTGAACTGCTCCGCGATGGCCGACGCGGCCACGGCGCTCCACCCGCCCGCGACGGCGGCGAGCACGAGGGCGCCCGCGAGCGCCGCGCCCGTCGAGCCGTTCGCCATGAGCTGGAACATCGTCAGCGACGTCACGGCCGCGAGCACCCCGAAGATGAGCAGGATGGGACGGCGGCCGAAGCGGTCGGCGGCGAGGCCCGCCAGCGGCGTCACGAGGATGACGGCGATCGCCGCCGCGGTACCGAGCCACAGGGCGTCGGACTCGCTGAACTTGCCTGCGGACTGCAGGAACGTCGGCGCGTAGCCGATGCCGACGTAGTACGTGATCGACCCGAGCGCCGAGATGGCGAAACCACGCCACACCGCGGCGGGCTCGGTCTTGAGCACCTCGACGAGCGGGTTCTTCGACTTGTCCGCCTCGGATTCCTCTTCGAACACGGGCGACTCCTCCATGCGTGAGCGCATGAACAGGGTCGTCGCAGCCATCGCCGCGCCGATGAAGAACGGCACGCGCCAGCCCCAGGAATCGAGGTCGTCACCGACGAAGTACGACGTCGTAATCGCCGAGAGGCCGACCGCCAGCAGGCCACCGATCTCGCTCGCCGCGGAGGCCAGCGACGTGACGAAGCCGCGGCGGTGCGGTTCGGAGCCCTCGACGAGGTACGTCATGACGCCCGAGTACTCGCCGCCGACGCTGAACGCCATGAGGGCGCGCAGCGCGATCATCAGGTAACCCGCCATTGGCCCGATGGAGGCGTACGTCGGCCGGCAGGCCGTCGCGAGCATCGCCAACGTCATGAGGGCCATGGAGATGAGAAGGACGGGCTTGCGCCCGATGCGGTCGCCGACATGGCCGAAGAACGCGGCGCCGACGGGGCGCATCAGGTAGGTGCCGGCGAAGACCAGCAGCGTCCATGCGGTACCGCTCGTGCCGCCGCCGAAGAAGACGCGCGAGATGACCGTCGTCAGGTACAGGTACAGCGTGAAGTCGTACCACTCGATGACGGTCGACGACCCCGCGACGGCGAGGGACGTCTTGCTCAGCGGGCGATGGGCGTCGAGGGCGCGTGGCGCGTCGACGGGGATGGCTGCCATGGGAGATCCCTTGTGCTGGAGGCGTCCTTGGCTCGGGTGGTGCATCGAGCGTCATGGTGCGAGGGCCGGGCGCCAGGGGCGAATAGGTGACCTCCAGCCAAGCACGATGATGCGACGAATGCCACGCCCGTGACAGTGGCATGTGAAGGTTCGCAACCTTTGCGCGTAGACTGGATGCTTCGTGCAGGTGGCCGACTCGCCCCTGCGCCTCCCCTCGAATCGGAGCGCCCCGCGCTCGTCGTGCGCCCGGCGCGCGGCAGCGCCGAAACGGGCAGCACACGTCGTCGAACGACGCCCTCCGATCTCGGGAACGCGTGGCGCATGAGAGTCGGACGATCGTCGAGATGCGAGATCGCCTGCGACGCGCGGATTCACCGCGCGGGCTTTCACCATCGATCGTTCGTCTTTCCATGCAACCTCTCCAGGAGTCATCTGTGCCCTCGTTCTCCGATCTCGGCGTGCCCGCCGTCCTCGTCAAGACCCTCGACAAGCTCGGCATCGACACGCCGACACCCATCCAGGCCGCGACGCTGCCCGACTCGCTCAAGGGCCGCGACGTCCTCGGCCGCGGCCGTACCGGCTCGGGCAAGACGTTCGCGTTCCTGCTGCCGCTCGTCGCCCGTCTCGACGAGACGCGCTACGAGATCGACGCCTACCGCCCGCGCTCGCTCGTCCTCGCGCCGACGCGCGAGCTCGCCAACCAGATCGCCGACTCGCTCAAGCCGCTGGCCGCGGCGGCCGGGCTGTCGTACACGACCGTCTTCGGCGGCGTCGGGCAGAACCCGCAGGTCAAGGCTCTCAAGGCGGGCGTCGACGTCCTCATCGCGTGCCCCGGGCGTCTGGAAGACCTCATGGGCCAGGGCTTCTGCGACCTGTCCGACGTCGAGGTCTGCATCCTCGACGAGGCCGACCACATGGCCGACATGGGCTTCCTGCCCGGCGTCAAACGCATCCTGACGAAGGTGCCGCGCGAGGCGCAGCACCTGCTGTTCTCCGCGACGCTCGACGGTGGCATCGACGTGCTCGTCAAGAAGTTCCTGTCGAACCCGGTGACGCACCAGGCCGATTCGGCGCAGTCGCCCGTCGCGACGATGGAGCACCACGTCTTCGCCGTCGACTCCGACTCGCGCATCGACGTGCTCACCGACCTCGTCTCCGCACCCGGACGCACGGTCGTGTTCACCCGCACCAAGCACGGCGCGAAGAAGCTCGCGAAGCAGCTCGCCGGCCGCGGCATTCCCGCCGTCGACCTGCACGGCAACCTGTCGCAGAACGCTCGCGTGCGCAACCTCGACGCGTTCCACTCGGGCGCCGTCGAGACGCTCGTCGCGACCGACATCGCCGCGCGCGGCATCCACGTCGACGACGTCTCACTCGTCGTCCACGCCGACCCGCCCACCGAGCACAAGGCCTACCTGCACCGCTCGGGCCGCACCGCCCGCGCCGGCGCCGCGGGCACCGTCATCACCCTCATGACGCCGGATCAGCGCGGCGACGTGAAGTCGCTGCTGCGCATGGCGAAGATCAACGCAACGACGACGAACGTCACTGCCTCGCACCCGCTGCTCGAGAAGCTCGCGCCCGGTGAGCGTCGCACGATGAGCGCCGACGAGGTCGCCGCAGCACTGCCCACCGCACCCGTGCAGGAGCCCTCGCGCAAGAAGGCTCCGAAGGACGGCGGCGAGCAGCGTCAAGGCGGACGTGGCCAGGGCGGACGCTCCGGCGGCCGCAACCAGGGCGGAGGACGCTCCGGTGGCCGAGGCGCTCAGAGCGGCGGCCGCGGCGGTCAGGACGGCGCCGGCCGTGACAACCAGGGCAGCGGACGCTCCGGCGGCGCTGCGACCGGTGGTCGCGACGGCAACCGGGCGGGCGGGCGTCCGTCCGGTGGCTCGGGTTCACGGAGCCAGGGTGGCTCGCGTGGTGGTTCGGGTGCGCGTGGCCAGGGTGGCTCGGGTGCGGCAGGACGCTCCGGCGGCGCTCGTCGCAGCGGCGGTGCAGCCGGGTTCTCGTCGAACTCGCGCGCCGGGCGCTGACCCTCCCGCGATTCCCGTCCACATCGGCGAACGGCGTCCACATCGGCGATTCTCGTCCCCTTGTGCGCTTTTCGGTCACATCTGCAGATCTGCAGATGTGACCGAGAATCGCCGGTGGGTACGGGCGTCGATCACAACCCTGCGGCGTCGAGGGTCTCGGCCATGATGCGCTGACCGTCCTCGACGGCACGTCGCTGCACGTCCTGAGCGCGGCCGACGACCGAGATGCGCGCGACGTCGGCGGGCGGCGCCACCTGCGTCACCCGGTCGTCGTGCGACATGAGGTGCTCGAGCTCCTGCTTGCGCAGGTTGCGGCGCGTCCAGGCCGCGCTCGCGCCGGGCGCGTGACGGGACATCCACCGCGCGACGAGTCGCTTCTCGACCGCCTTGTCGCGGCTCAGATCCAGCGACGGCGCCTTGGTGCGCAGCACGAGCACGTGCGTCGCGCCCTGGGCCAGTGCTGTCTCGACGGGGATGTTCTCAGCGATCCCGCCGTCGATGAAACGTCGCCCGTCGATCTCGACGGGTGCGCCGCCGAGAACCGGCAGCCGCGCCGTGGCGCGCAGTGCGTCCTGCAGGCTCGCCTTGTCGTGGATCATCGGCGCCAGGTCGACCGCGTCGCCACTCGCCGCGTCGGTGGCGATGGGGTGGTACTCGACATCGCTCGCGAGGATCTCCTCGAACCCCATCGGCGTGACGTTCTCGTACAGGTCGTAGACGATGACGTCGGTGTCGACGACGGGTTTGCGACGCAGCGCGTTCGACGGGCGGATCGTCGCATTCATGCTCTCCGGCGCCCACCAGCCGTGCAGATTGGCCCGGGCGCGGCCACAGATCAGCCAGGCGCCGTTGAGAGCTCCGGCCGACGCGCCGTAGACCGCATCGACGGTCGTGAGCAGGTCGCGAGCCTCGAGCTCGGCCACCATGCCGCCGCCGTAGGCCGCGCGGGAACTGCCGCCTTCGAGGACGACGGTGACGCGCGCGTGGTCGTGACGCCGCAGGGGCTGGCTCGAGTTGTCGCGCCGGTGGCGCATGACGTCGAGGACGGTCTTCACGGTTCCCCATCCTGACGCGCGTCGGCCCCACGGGCCAAACGCGAGGGTGAAACCCTCCCGCCCGCCCCAGGCCACCAACGTGGCCCGCTGACCAGAGGAACGGCGGCGGGGGACGACCTGCTTGGATGTGTGGATGGAGTTCACCGCCGCGATGCTCGCCGCCGTCGTCGCGGCGATCCTCGTCGGCGCGGTGCTCCAACGCCTGTCGGGTTCGGGCATGGGGCTCGTCCTGGCTCCGACACTGACGCTCATCATGGGCGCCGCCCATGGCGTCCTGCTCGCGAACGCGACGACGACCGTTTCCGGCCTGCTGCTCACCCTGACGTTGCGACGTGACGTCGACTGGCGGCGCGCCGGCATCATCTGCGCCTGTGTCGTGCCGGGCGCTCTCGTGGGTGCCGTGGTCGTACGCGAGGTCAGTGCGGCCTGGCTGCAGGTCGTCGTCGGAGTGGCGGTGCTCGGCGCAATCGGCTTCACCGTCGGCGCCGATCGCCTCGGCCGTCTACCGCACGTCACGTCCGCGTGGCCGACGCCCGTCGCCGGCGGCATCGGCGGATTCTTCAATACGCTGTCCGGGGTCTCGGCGCCCGTCCTCGTCATCCACTCCCGGCTGACGCGGTGGGAGCACCGATCGTTCGCCGCGACCCTCCAACCCATCTTCATGACGATGGGGGCCATCTCGGTCATCGCGAAGACGACGCTCGGGTCGACGGGCTCGACCGAGTTGCCGCCCTGGTGGCTCATGCCGCTCGTCGTCGTGCTCGTGCTCATCAGTGTCCGCATCGGCGAGGGTCTCACGCCTCGCGTGACGACGGCGCAGGCGAAGCGACTCGCGATGGCGCTCGCCGCGCTCGGTGGCGCGTCGGCGCTCGTGCGGGGTCTTCTCACGCTCTGACGCTCATCTGACGAGCATCTGCGAGGCGCCGCCGCCTGCCCCCAGGCCGACGTGGTCGAATGACGCATGAGCACTTTCACTCTCGCCGGTCATCGCGTCGGACGCGTCGGGTACGGCGCCATGCAGCTTCCCGGGCCGGGCGTGTTCGGTCCGCCACGCGATCACGACGAGGCCGTCCGCGTGCTGCGTCGCGTCGTCGAGCTCGGCATCGACCACATCGACACGTCGCAGTTCTACGGCCCGAACGTCTCGAACGAACTGATCAAGGAGGCGCTGCATCCCTACGCCGACGATCTCGTCATCGTCTCCAAGGTCGGCGCCGTGCGGGGACCGTCGGGTGAGTGGCTGCCGGCGCAGCGCCCCGACCAGCTCGTGGCCGCGGTCCGCGAGAACCTCGTGACGCTGGACGTGGAGCGGCTGCCGGTCGTCAACCTGCGCGTCATGCCCGTCGACGAGATCGGCGATGAGAACGCCTGCCCCCTCGAGGAGCAGCTCGGTGCTATGCAGGGCCTGGTCGAGGCGGGGGAGCTCGAGGCGTTCGGCGTCAGCAACGTCTCGACCGAGCAGGCGCGCGTCGCGCTCGACGCGGGCGCCGTGTGCGTGCAGAACGCCTACAACCTCCTCATGCGTGACGACGACGCCACGCTCGAGTTGTGCCGTGAGCGTGGCGTCGCCTACGTGCCGTTCTTCCCGCTCGGCTCGGCGTTCGAGCACCTGCCGAAGGTCGGCGACGACCGGGCGGTGCAGCGCATGGCCGCCGAACGCGGCGTCACGCCGGCGCAGGTCGGCCTGGCCTGGTTGCTCGCGCGCGCCGAGAACGTCCTGCTCATCCCTGGCACATCGTCGATCGCGCACCTCGAGGAGAACACGGCGGCTCGCGACGTCACCCTCAGTGACGACGACCTCATGACGCTGAACGCCCTGCGCTGAGCGGCGCGTGCCGCGCACCGTCGCAGCGGCAGCAGCTGACGTCGATGGGAGCGTTCTTCCGTGCCCTCACAGACCAGATGCTGCCCTCCGACGTGCGTCAGATGTCGGCGCCGAGCGACTGGGCGAGGCGTCGCACCGGGGCGGCCTCGTCCTTCTTGCCCGCACGCTCGAGCGAGCGGGCCAGCAGCACGGCGGCGTCGACGTTCGTCGGGTCGACGTCGAGCAGTTCACGGGCCGCGACGGCGGCCTTCGTCAGCTGCGCCGAGTGGTAGTAGCTGCGGGCGAGCAGTTCGCGAGCATCACGCGACGCGCCCTCCGGCGTGCCGGTCATGCCCTCGATGAGACGCGCCGCCTCGGTGTACTTGCGCGTGTCGAACAGCTCCTTGGCCGTGCGCAGGGTCTCGTAGGGGTCGCCGCTCGGGTCGGTGATCGTGTGCAGGCCTGACGGACTGGTCGCCGCGCCGAGCATCTGCTCCATCGTCCGCGTGGCCGCCGGCTCGTGCGCCTTCATCGGCGTGGTGGGCTCGAAGGTCTCGTCGCTCATGGCTGCTCCTGTGCGTCGCGGTGTGTCCGCGTCAACCATCGCTGCGGCGCCGCTGTTCCCGATCACCTCGCCTCCGAACCGCGCTCCGACGAGTGGTGGCAGCACACCGCGGGGTTCGTCAGTCCGTCGTGCGTGCCGCTTCGGACGTCGACTCGTCCTCCGCGGCCTCCGCGGCGTCGAGGGGTACGGCATCGACGTCGGGGGAGTCGTGCGGACCGTCGTATCCGGCGAGGGAGCGGCGGCTGCCGCGGGCGACGAGCGCATCGTCGCCGGTGACCATCCCGCGCAGCGTCGTCGCACCGCCACGCAGTCGCGAGAGGAAGCGCACGAGCGAGCGGCGCTCGTCGGGGTTCGTGCGCTGGTCGATCTGTCGATCGCGAGGGTCGTCGTGCGCGGCTTCGGGGTGCTGCATGTGCTCGATGATCAAGGCGGCCACGGCGCCGGCGTGCGCGTACATGACGGAGTGCGCGGCGCTCGGGATCTCCCAGGCGCGTGCGTGCGGCGTGATGTCGCACAGGTGCCGTGCCCAGGAGCGCGGGCTGGTCACGTCGTGCTGCCCACGCAGGATAAGGGTGTGCGCGCGCACGTGCGGGAGCCGCTCTTCGATCGGGTAGTTCATCATCTTCGGCAGCACCTTGAAGAACCACCACGGCCCGCAGAGCACGTAGGAGATGAGGACGTGCACGGTGATCGCGAAGGGTTCGCGCCCGGCGCACTGGGCGAGGCGCCACGCCTGGCGCGCGATGCTGCTCTCGGCAGAGTTCACGACGGGGCCGATGAGGACGATGGTGCTGAGATCCGAGCGCCGCGCCGCGACCTCGGTGACGACCTGTGAGCCCATGGAATGCCCGACGAGGACCGGGTCGTCCAGCTCGAGCTGGGTGATCGCGGCCTCGACGAGATCCGCGAATCCTTCGATCCCGGGCGTTTGCTTGCCGTGCGGAACGCCGCCGAAGCCGGGAAGGTCGATGGCGTGGACGGTGCCGACCTGATTGAGATCGAGGGCGAGGCGAACGTAGTAGTCGGAGGCCACTCCGATGCCGGCGACGAGGACGAAGTCGCGACCGCGGGGGCCGCTGATCGAGGTGACGCGCGCTTGGGAGGGGCCGTACTGCACGCGCGAGACCGTCACGTTTCCGCTCGTCGCGTGTTGCTCGGGCTCTGTCCGCATCGTCGCTCTCCATCGTCCCGCAGCGCCCGCGAACCCATCCGGGCTCGCCCTGTCTATCCCGCGATCCTACCCAGGGGTAGTGGCGGCGTCCGCGCGACGGGCGAGGCTCGTCCAAGGCTGACGAGACGGGGCCCGGAGAAAACTTCTGCGACGGGGAATGAAGTGCGGATCAAACAAGTTGAGTCAAGTAACAGCAACTTTGATGAGCCGAGGGTTGACACTCACGGCGAAACAGAGTTGAGTCAACATCAGTCAATCTGACGGTGTGGGCCACGCCTGCAGGGCGCGCGCACAGATCGTCGTTTCCTCGAACGAAGGAGATCCCACCATGGGTCGCGCAGTCGGTATTGACCTCGGTACCACCAACTCGGCCGTCGCCGTTCTCGAAGGCAACGAGCCCAAGATCATCGCGAACGCCGAGGGCGGTCGCACCACCCCATCCGTCGTCGCGTTCACGAAGAACGGCGAGATCCTCGTCGGCGAGATCGCGAAGCGTCAGGCGGTCACGAACGTCGATCGCACCATCCGTTCCGTCAAGCGCCACATGGGCACGGACTGGACGACGGAGATCGACGGCAAGAAGTACACGCCGCAGGAGATCTCGGCCCGTATTCTCATGAAGCTCAAGCGTGACTCCGAGGCCTACCTCGGCGAAGAGGTCACGGACGCCGTCATCACGGTTCCCGCCTACTTCGACGACGCCGAGCGTCAGGCCACGAAGGAGGCCGGCGAGATCGCGGGCCTCAACGTCCTGCGCATCGTCAACGAGCCCACCGCCGCGGCCCTCGCCTACGGCCTCGACAAGGGCAAGGAGGACGAGCTCATCCTCGTCTTCGACCTCGGTGGCGGTACGTTCGATGTCTCCCTGCTCGAGGTGGGCAAGGACGCGGAGGACGGCTTCTCCACCATCCAGGTGCGCGCCACCTCCGGTGACAACAAGCTCGGTGGCGACGACTGGGACAACCGCATCGTCGAGCACCTCATTAACAAGGTGAAGAGCGAGTCCGGCGTCGACCTGAGCAAGGACAAGATCGCCATGCAGCGTCTGCGTGACGCCGCGGAGCAGGCGAAGAAGGAGCTGTCGAGCTCGACCTCGACGAACATCTCCCTCCAGTACCTGTCGATGGGCGAGAACGGCCCGATCCACGTCGACGAGACGATCACGCGTGCTCAGTTCGAGCAGATGACGAAGGACCTGCTCGAGCGCTTGAAGAAGCCGTTCGAGAACGTCATCAAGGATGCGGGCGTCAAGATCTCCGACATCGACCACGTCGTCCTCGTCGGTGGCTCGACCCGCATGCCGGCCGTCGTCGAGCTCGTCAAGCAGATGTGCGGTGGCAAGGAGCCGAACAAGGGCGTCAACCCGGACGAGGTCGTCGCCGTCGGCGCCGCGCTGCAGGCCGGTGTGCTCAAGGGTGAGCGCAAGGACGTGCTGCTCATCGACGTCACGCCGCTGAGCCTCGGCATCGAGACGAAGGGTGGGCTTTTCACCAAGCTCATCGAGCGCAACACGGCCATCCCGACGAAGCGCACCGAGGTGTTCTCGACGGCTGAGGACAACCAGCCGTCCGTCGACATCCAGGTGTTCCAGGGTGAGCGCGAGATCGCCAAGGCCAACAAGGCTCTCGGCAACTTCGAGCTCACGGGCATCGCTCCCGCGCCGCGTGGCGTGCCGCAGATCGAGGTCACGTTCGACATCGACGCCAACGGCATCGTGCACGTCTCCGCGAAGGACCGTGGCACGAACAAGGAGCAGTCGATGACGATCTCCGGTGGCTCCGCGCTGCCGAAGGAGGACATCGAGCGCATGGTCCGCGAGGCGGAGGAGCACGCCGCCGAGGACGCGAAGCGTCGCGAGGAGGCCGAGGCCCGCAACACGGGCGAGGCTCTCATCTACTCGACGGAGAAGTTCCTCGAGGAGAACGGCGACAAGGTGCCCTCTGACGAGAAGTCGGCCACCGAGAGCGCCCTCGCCGAGCTCAAGGAGGCCCTGAAGCCGGAGTCGTCCGCGTCGCCGGAGGACATCAACGCGAAGGCCACGGCGCTGTCTGAGGCCAGCCAGAAGATGGGCGCCGCGATGTACGCCGCGCAGGCCGAGAACGGCGACGCCGCGGGTGCGGCCGGTGCCGAGGGCGCTGCAGGCGAGCAGAAGCAGGGTGGCGACGACGTCGTCGACGCCGAGGTCGTCGAGGACGACGACGACACCTCCAAGTGAGTGCCTGACCGGGGTGCCACGCGCACCCCGGTCGGCCCCTGACACGAGTACGGCCGGTGGGCTGCCCACGGGGAGTCCACCGGCCGCTTCGCCACCAGGAGGTGGCAGGAAGGAGTCCGTCATGACGGACCAGAACACGAGCGGCGCCACGCCCCACAACGCCGACGGTGCGACGCAGGGCGAGACCGACAACTCGTTCGCCGGCGGTGTGGGTTCCGACCTGCCCGGCGGAGAGCAGCCCGAGAACCTGCAGACGCGTTCCGACGAGGCCGCCACGCAGGCCGGCCCCGACGCGACGAGCGCTGACGACGCGGTCGCCGAGCACCCGGACACGAAGCTCGCTGCGGAGCGCCTGTCCGACCTGCAGCGCATCCAGGCCGAGTACGTCAACTACCGCAACCGCGTCGAGCGCGACCGGGCTCGTGAGAAGGAGACGACGATCGGCTCGGTCGTCGAATCCCTCATCCCGGTCCTCGACGACATCGAGCTCGCGCGCCAGCACGGCGACCTCACCGAGGGCCCGATGAGCAAGATCGCCGACAAGATCGAATCGACGCTCAACCGCTTCGGTGTGGCACGCTTCGGCGAGGTCGACGAGGCGTTCGACCCCAGCGTCCACGAGGCGCTCATGCACGTCGAGGCCGAGGCGCCCGAGGGCGTCGACGGAACCTTCGTCGTGCAGGTGCTGCAGCCGGGCTACAAGGTGGGCGAGCGCGTCGTGCGTCCCGCCCGCGTCTCGGTCGCAGGCTGATCGAGCGCGCCGCGGCCGAGCCGAGTCGCTTCGTGCCGCGGGGCAATCTGCTTCGCTGACGTCGCGGCTGCGCCCCCACCGGGCGCCGCCGACACACAATTGAAAACCCCGTTCGCACGCGCACGCGATGCACGCCCGGTCCGAGACCGGCCGGCGTGAAACCACGAAGGAGGTGCGCATGGCCAGTCAGGACTGGTTCGAAAAAGACTTTTACGCCACCCTCGGTGTCGCGCAGGACGCAAGCGAGGAGGACATCAAGAAGGCCTACCGCAAGCTGGCCCGCAAGTACCACCCGGACAAGAACCCCGGTGACACCTCCGCCGAGCAGAAGTTCAAGGAGATCGGCGAGGCCAACCAGGTGCTCTCCGACCCGCAGCAGCGTCAGGAGTACGACGCCGTGCGTCAGATGGCGCGAGGCGGCGCCCGCTTCAGCGGCGGTGCCGGCGGCGCCGAGGACGTTTTCTCGTCGATGTTCGGCGGGGGCGGCGGCAGCGGTTACCGCACCTATTCGAGTGGGGCGGGTGGCCAGCAGGGCATCAACCTCGAAGATCTGCTCGCCCAGTTCGGTGGCGCCGGCGGAGGCTTCGGGGGCGGCGGGTTCAGCTCCGGCTTCGGCGGCGGCTCCCGTCAGCGCGCCGCCCAGAGAGGCGAGGACGTCGAGGCGCGCGCGTCGATCACGTTCCGTCAGGCCGTCGAGGGCAGCGAGGTGCGCATCAGCGACGCCGATGGTCAGAGTTTCACCGCGCGCATTCCGGCCGGGGTGAAGGACGGGCAGAAGATCCGGTTGCGCGGCAAGGGCCGTCCCGGCTTCGGCGGTGGCCCGAACGGCGACATGATCCTGCACATCAGCGTCGGCACCGACCCGGTCTTCGGCCGCGACGGTGACAACCTCACCGTCGAGCTGCCCGTGACGTTCGCCGAGGCCACCCTCGGCGCCACGGTGCAGGTGCCCACCTTAGACGGCAAGAGCGTCAAGGTCCGCGTCGCGCCCGGCACGCCCTCGGGCCGCAGCCTGCGCGTCAAGGGCCGTGGCGTGAAGACGAAGAAGGCGACCGGCGACCTCATCGCGAAGGTTCACGTCGTCGTGCCGAAGGAGCTCACCGACGAGCAGCGTCGGGCCGTCGAGACCCTCGCGGCGGGCGAAGCCGACCCGCGCGAAGAGCTGCTCGCGAAGGCGCGTCAGGCCGCGTCGTGACGCCGTCGCGGGTCGAACGGCGGCTCGGCGAGATCGTCGACGACCACAACGGACGCGTCGGTGACGAGCGGCTGCACGGCCTCGACGCTCCGGCGAAGCCGGTGTACGTCATCTCCGTCGCCGCCGAACTGGCCGGGATGCACGCCCAGACGCTGCGCCAGTACGACCGTCTGGGGCTCGTCACCCCCGAACGCACGAGTGGCGGCGGCCGCCGCTATTCGATGCGCGACATCGCGCAGCTGCGTCGGGTGCAGGAGCTGTCGTCGGAGGGAGTCTCGCTCGCCGGCATCCAACGCATCATGGAGCTCGAGCACCAGGTCACGGCGCTACGGGCGCAGATCGAGGAGCTGAGCGAACAGAACGCGCAGTACCGGGACGCACTCGAATCGCGCTCTCACACGTGCGTCTTCGCGGCCGGACGCGACGGCATCGTCGCGCTGGGGCCCGGCGAACGACCGCGCCCGCGCTCGATCGGGCGTTCGCTCCGGCCGTACAGCACCCGCTGAGCCCGAGCTCGTCACGACGCACGCTCCGGAGCGCACGACGCAGCGCCACACCGTCGTCGTACAACACCTGCATGGCCGAGGCCCTCATCCCCGACTCGGGATGAGGGCCTCGGCGCGCGATGCGGGCGTCAGGTTGCCGTCACAGGATGCCGTGCTCGCGCAGCAGCACGCCGATCTCGGTGGAGTCGAGCCCCTTCGCGATCTTGCGGCGCAGTACGGCGGGGCCGGGCAGCTCGGTCTTCTCGCCGTCCTTGAGGCGCGCCGAGGCGTCGAGCAGCGTCCGCACGTCGTAGGTCGAGTTGAACACCTCGGGCACACCGCGCTCGACGCCGAACAACTGGTAGGTGGCTTCCATGCCGGTGCGCACCGAGTACTCGGTCGTGAAGATGCAGTCGCGGCTGGTCTCGGCGAACTGGCCGATGAAGGCGAAGTTCTCCGCGCCCTCCGGCACGACGTCAGGGCGGTCACCGGCCTTGCGGGGCATGAAGAACGACGTCACGTACGGCATCATGACCGGTACGCACTTCGCGCCCGTCGCCGCGAGTTCGGGGATGTCAGCCTCGGGCACGCCGAGGTGGTAGAGCCACTCGGCGGTGATCTCCTCGCCGGTGCACTCGCTCATCGGCTTCTTGACGTAGTCGCCGGGCGTGTCGACGAACAGGCTGTAGACCCACACGACGATCTGGTCCTTCGGCTGCTTCTTGAAGTGCGGCTGGCGGTTCACCGTCCAGCTCATGAGCCAGCTCGAATCCTTGACGGTGACGATGCCGCCCGTCACGACCCGTCCGCTGAAGGGGTCGCGCTTGGCGATGCGCCGGATGTACTCGGGGATGCGCTCATCGAGCGTCGTGACGGTCGCCGACTCCCACTTCGTCTCGTCGATGGAGCTGCAGAACACCTCGGGGCGCCCGAACGACGGATCCTTGCGCGCGATCTTCTTCCACAGGTCCCACGCCGAGGCAGGGCCGCGGTTCAGCGTCGCGGCGGTGCGGTGATCGCCCTCGTCGGAGTTGTCGACGAGCGAGCCGATCGTCATCAGGACGTAATCGTCGTCCCCGAGGTCGACGCCCGTGTCACCGGCGTGCTCGCCGGAGCGGGTCCACTCGATGCGGGTCGCGCGCTTGGCCGACGCCGTCAGGTCGAACTCGACGTCCGTCACCTCCGTGTCGTACTGGAAACGCACGCCCTGCTCGCTCAGCCACTTCGTCATCGGCAGCACGAGCGACTCGTACTGGTTGTACTTGGTGAACTTGAGCGCCGAGAAGTCCGGAAGTCCGCCGATGTGGTGGATGAAGCGGTGCAGGTACAGCTTCATCTCGAGTGCGCTGTGCCATTCCTCGAACGCGAACATCGTGCGCCAGTAGAGCCAGAAGTTGCTGTCGAGGAAGTCGCGGCCGAACACCTCGTCGATGCGCTTGTTCTCCATCTCCTCGCGCGTCGCGAGGAACACCTTGACGAGATCCTTCTGCGCCTTCTTGTTCAGCGTGAACAACCCGTCGGTGTGCGCGTCCTGGCCGCGTTCGACGGTGGCGCGCTGCAGCGAGTAGTTCGGGTCGTCCTTGTTGAGCCAGTAGAACTCGTCGAGCACGGACGCGCCCTCGACCTCGAGGCTGGGGATCGTGCGGAAGCAATCCCACAGGCACTCGAAGTGGTTCTCCATCTCGCGTCCACCGCGGATGACGAACCCCTTCTCGGGCTCCTCGATCCCGTCGAGGGCGCCACCGGCGAGGGAGCCCTTCTCGAGGATCGTGATGTTCTCGCCGGGGACGGCGGCGTCACGGATCATGAAGACGGCCGCCGCGAGGCCCGCGAGGCCGCTGCCGACGATCCAGGCGTGCTTGCTCGCGGCGTCCTTCGGCGGGCGGGGACGGGCGAAGGCTTCGTAGTTTCCACTGCTGTAGTACATGGGACCTCCTCGAGGTCGGGTGCGCGAGATCATCGCGCGGGACGATGGGTGAGGGGACGGCTGCGTGCGCCGTCAGGGATGCAGGATGAAACGGATCGGGTTGCCGTCCTTGCGCGCGAGCCGCTCGAGCACTTCGGGCGCTTCCTCGAGCGGGAAGACCCCGCTGATCGACGCCGACAGGTCGAGCCGCTTCGTGCGGGTCAACGCGACGAGCTGGTGGACGTCCGTTCCCTCGCTGCCGTAGTGGCCGCGCAGCGTCAGCTGCTTGTAGGCGAATGCGGTGTCGGACGGAATCTCGATGGGCCGCCCGGCGAGGCCGACGATGACGAGACGTCCCTGCGGCGCGAGGGAGGCCATCGCCTGGGCCCGCACGGGGGCCACGCCCGCGAAGTCGAACGCGACGTCGAGACCGCGGGGCGAGAGCTGGCGGATGGCGTCCTCCGCGTCTTCAGGGGCGCACGCCACGTCGGCGCCGACGGCGAGCGCCCGTTCGCGCGCGGCCTCGAGCGGGTCGATCGCGACGATGGGGGAGGCGCCGATGAGACGCAGCAACTGCACGGCGTGAATGCCCAGCCCGCCGAGGCCCCAGACGCCGACGGCCTCGCCGGCGCGCACGCGCCCGCTCGTCTGGATGGCTGCCCACGGCGTCGAGACGGCGTCGGGGATGATGGCGGCCTGCTCGAACGGGAGGTCGTCGGGGATCGGGACGAGCGTCTCGGCCTGCGCGAGGGCGTATTCGGCGTACCCGCCGTCGTAGTCGACGCCGCGCGTCAGGATGCGGCCGTTCGGGAGGCGGTGGCCGGCCTGCAGCAGGACGCGGCTGCCCACCTCGATGCCGGGCAGTGTCGGCACGCCGTCACCGAGGGCGGTGACGACGCCCGCGACCTCGTGACCGAGCGTCACCTTCTCGCTGTCGAGGAACTGCGGCGCGATGAGCCCTTCGAGCAGGTGCACGTCCGACAGGCAGACGCCCGCCGCCTTCACCTCGATGACGGCTTGGCCCGGCCCTGGCGTCGGGACGGGTACCTCCTCGACGTTCAGGGTGTGGTGCGTGACGTCGAGGCGTGCGGCCTTCATGGTGTCCATGGTGTCTCCTTCGTTTCCGATATTTTTGACTGTACTCATTTTTTGCGGCGCCACCAGGGCCTTTCGGCCCGGGTAATGTTTCGATCCATGTCGCTTCCCCTCAGCGCCACGGCCGCCTCCGCGGCACCGTCGGCCGGTTCGACGGCCCCGACGAGGCCGGCCCCCACGCCGGGTACGCCTGACGCCACGGTCGTGACCTGCCGACGTCCCGTCGTGAGCGGCTCGGACCAGCAGGGTCGTCGCGCGCGCAACAAGGCTGACAAGCAGGCCCGCATCCTCGCGGCTGCCGAGAGCCTGCTCGGTGAGGTGGGGTACGAGCGCATGACGACGGCCGAGGTGGCCAAGCGCGCCAACGTCGCCGCCGGCACCGTGTTCCAGTACGCCCCGACGAAGGCGGAACTGCTCATGATGGTCGTCGAACACGAGTGGCGTGATCTCGTCGACGATCACCTGCCCGACGACGCCGGTGACGGTGGGGTGCGCGAGCACGTCCTGCGTCTGCTCGAACCGTTCGCGCAGCAGGCCCGTGACTACCCCGAGAACGCGATGGTCGTCGGACGGGAGGTGCTGTTCGGTGCGCCCGGGCCGTATCGCGAGAAGGTCGTCGCGCTGGTCGCCGGTCTCGAGGACGCCATCGCGGCGCTGCTCGTCGCAGCGGGGGGTGACGCGGAGCGCAGCGTCGCCGCCGCGGGCCTCATCGTCTCCGGTGGGGTGCTCGAGCTGAACCGCACGCGTACCGGACGCGCCGAGGTCGAATCCGTGGCGCGCCGCCTCGGAGATCTCGTCGACGTCGCGGTGCGCGGCGCGGGCGTCTGATCGCTCGTGAGCGTGACGCGGGCGCTCAGCCGGCGTGGCGTTCACCTGCGCGTGCCCTGACCTCGACGGCGTCGCCCGCGCGCGCACGGGCCAGTCGCTTCATGCCGTCCGCGGGGCGGATCGGTTCGGGCCACTTCGGGGGAAGCGTATCGCCCTCACGGACGCCGTTGATGCGGCGCCGGAAGAGGGGGATCACCTCGGTGGCGAGCCATCGGCTCTCGGTGCGGATGCTCTCGCGCCAGTGCGGCGCCTCGAACGGAGGCAGCTCCGGCAGTTTGAGCGTGTGGGGGATGCCGAGTTCGGCGAGCACGTAGGCGGCGAGGTGCTTGTGCCCGAGCCGGCTCATGTGGATGCGGTCGAACGCCCACATGCGCGGGTCGTCGAACTCTCGAAACTGGGTGTGATCGACGAGCAGGCAGCCGTACTGGCGGGCCAGTTCGCGCACGGCGTCGTTGTAGAAGACGATGCGCCGCCGCAGCGGCTCGAGCGCCGTCGAGATCTTCACGTCGAACGTCGTGAACAGCAGCACCTCCGCGCCCGATCCGACGAGGCGCTGCAGCGCGGCCTCGTAACGCTCCATGATGGCGGGCATGTCGGAGCGGACGGCGAGGATGTCGTTGCCGCCGGCGTAGAACGAGATGAGCGTCGGTTCGAGCGCGAGGGCGGCGTCGAACTGCTCGTCGACGATCTCGTCGAGACGCTTGCTGCGGATGGCGAAGTTCGCGTACTCCCACGTCGCGTCCACGCGCCCCATCTGGCGGGCCATACGATCGGCCCACCCGCGCACGCCGTTGGGGTACATGAGGTTCGCGTCACCGACGCCCTCGGTGAACGAGTCTCCGACCGCTACGTAACGTCCCTTCATCGGGCTGACGGTAGGTCGTTCGCGTGGCCCGATGTCGGCGTCCGGCTGGCCGTGGGTGATCCGGGGCATGAAGCCTGGGTGAACTCAGGTGGACGAGCAGCTATCGACGAGACGCCGTGACCATCTGCGCTTCCTGTCCCATCTGCGATTCCCGTCCACATTCGTCGATATGACCAAGAATCGCGACTGTGCGGAAGCTGTCAACCTGATTGGAGTCACGTGGGGTTGAGTTGGGTGATTTCGGGTGTTGTGGCGGCGATGGGGCGCCGGCCTCGGTAGCGTTCGGGGTTCGCGGCGTACTGCGCATCCAGGACGGCTTGGCGTTCGGTGTGGACATCGACCCAGGTGCCGGTGTGGACCTGTTCGGGCGTGAACCCGGCCAGTGAGCTGTGGTGATGACGCGTGTTGTAATCGTGCACGACGTGCTCGGCCCACTCGCGCGCGTGTTCAACACTGGTGAACTGGCTCGGGTAGTCGGGACGGTACTTCTCGGTCTTGAAGTAGGACTCGATGTGCGGGTTGTCGTTCGACACGCGCGGACGATTCCGGCTCGCGCTGATCCCAGCATGACGGTAGAAGTCGGCCAGCAGTACCGACTTCATCGCCGGCCCACCATCGGAATGCACGATCCGCGGGTGAACACCCTCACGTTCTGTCGCGGCCTGGAACAACGCGACCGCGAGTTCGTCGGACTCATCTGTCTCGACGCTGCTGGCGATGATCGTGCGGCTGAACGCGTCGATGATCGTGTACTGCTGATACCAGACCCCCGTGTATGGCCCGGGAAGTTTCGTGATGTCCCAGCACCACACCTCGTTCGGTGCGGACGCCTCCCACTGCGGCATCGCGACCGTGCGCCGCGTACGGCGTCGACGCACCGGCCGTGGCCCGTGCAAGCCACGCGCGCACCGCATCCACGTCGACAAAGACGCCACCGGCCGCCCCGCATCGAACGCGTCGTAGAACGACTGCTCCACGCTGCGCTGCTCGTGCCAACCGTCACGGATCGCGGACACGACCTGGGCGCGCTCCTCAGAGCTGAGCGCGCACGGCTGATACCGCTCGGTGTGCGCGATCGGGTCCGCGACGCGAGCGCGTGGATGGTGACGGTAGTGCCACGTCGAGGTCGCCACACCGATGATCTTCAACGCTTCACGCTGGGAATAGCCGGCCGCGACATGCTCGGCGACCAGGGTGTTCTCCGCTTCGAGGAACGCCGCATGGCGGGCGGCATCGGCCTCGTTCAGGACTCGGGCGTGGGCTCCTGCGGCGCGTTCAACTCGTGCAAGAGCCCGATAGCTTTTCCCAGCGCCTCGTTCGATGCCTCCAGCCGCGCAACCTGCTCAGCATGCGTCTGCGCCTCCCGCGCGCGGGCTGCGCGTTCGGCGGCGAGTTCTTGTTCCACGCGCGCCAAACGCGCGCCGTCAGCAACTGTCATGTGTGAAGTATCGCGGGGCACGAGGTCTCGTTCGAGGTCTCCGAAGTAGAACGCTTTGCGCCACGTCATGATCTGATGACGCGACACACCCTGCTCGAGCAACCACGCCGCTTTCGTGCCATGCGGCAACGCCACATACTGCTGCACCAACGCGGTCTTCTCTTCCGCAGTCCATCTGCGCATACCCACCTCCTGAGTGACTCACACCCAGGCTGACAGTCAGGGGTGGACGTAGATCGCAGGTGAGGAGCGGGTCACGAGAAGAATGACCTGACGCGGCTTGACGCGCTCCGACGCCGGCGGCAGGGGCGCCAACGGCACGTCAGAGCTGGGGGTTGTTCTTGGCGATGACCTCGACGGCGTTCTTGCTCTCGAGCAGGCCGAGGCCCGTCGCGCTGCGATACATCGCGATGGCCTCGATCTCGCGACCCTTGTGCACGAGGTAGCTGACGCGCTCGGACAGATCCTGGCCCGCACGCAGATCGGTGATCTCCTCCTGCAGGTGACGCACCTGCTTCTGCAGCGTCAGGTTGCTCCACCCGATGAGCAGGAGCAGGACGACGGCGACGACGAGGGCCCACACCATGACGATTCCTCACATTCGATCCACGCGCTTGACTCGAGCCGCTCGACTGGAGTCGTCTGACTCGAGCCGCCCCACTCGAGTCGCCAATCTACCGCCTCGCGTGGGCGCGGCGACGATGACAATCCCCAGGTTTCCTTGGCACAGTAGTGCCCATGACCGAGTACCTCATGTTGTTTCCCGAGCGTGATGTCGCCGAGGAGATCGCGGACGACCTGCTCGAATCGGGTGACTTCACCGACGTGCGCGTCGTGCGTGAGGCGCTGGCGGGTGAGGAGGACGACGAGGATCACGAGTGGGGCGTCTACGTCAAGCAGGACACCGTCGACGATCCTGCCTCGGCCGTCGCGCAGGCCCTCACCGAGCGTTTCGACGCGCTCGCCAAGGAGCATGACGGCTGGCTCGACCCCAACCCCGCGCAGCTGCCGACGCGCTGAGCGACGCGGCGTCGGAAGAGCTGACGCGACGCACGTCGCGCCGCCGGTCGTGCTGACGCGTTGAGCTAAACGCCGTCGGGCGTGCTGACGGGCCAAGAGACGCGCCGGGTGGCGACTGCGCGACCTCACCGACGCGTTGCCGCCGTCGACCGGCACATCGGACTAGTTGCTCCCAGCATCGGTGAGGCCCCATTCCCGCGCGGGAATGGGGCCTCACCGATGAACGGGCGTCAGTTCGACGTGGCGCGCTCTTCGAGCTTCGCGAGCGACTCCTCGAGGGCGTGCTTCTCGACGAGGGGGAAGTGCACCTTCTTGAGCAGTTCCTTGTCGGTGACCTTGCTCCAGTCGTACGTCAGGGTTACGGCGGTCTCCTTCGGGCCGTGGGCCTCTAGCTCGTACATCCACTCCCAGCCCTTGGGCTCGGTGCCGGCGGGCGCCGTCTGCCACGCGACGAGCTTGTCATCGGCGTACCCGGTGACGTGGTTGTCGGTCTGGTATTCGCCCCCCATGTGCTCACCGACCATGTTCATGGTGAACACCTGGCCGACCTTCTGGATGCGGTCTCCGTGGTCGACGCTGCGGATGAAGCCCGAGCCGTCGAGCTTGACGTGCTCGGCCGGGTTGGTGAGGACGTTGAAGATGTCCTGCGCCGGGGCCTCGATGGTGCGGGTCACGATGATCTTTTTCTCGTCAGTCATGTCTTCACCTTGGCTCACGGCGCGCGTCTTCGCAAGGCGTCCAGGGCGTTTCGGCGTCGATGCGGGCGACGTGTGTGGGCGGGCGCGCTCGCGGCGAAGGGGCGGCGGCAGGCTGAGGGCCATCGGGCGCCGTTGTCGAATCACGCACGTGGCGCGTGCACCTGGACGGCAGCCGCGCCCTCCCGGTGAGCGCCTGGCTCACCCCGAGAGAGCATCGCGCCGTGACGGGCGCTCGGGTAGCGTGATCGTCGAACGGGGCCGCCATGGCCCCCAACCGATCACGGGCGCAGCGGGGTGCCGCGCTCACCCCACGAAGGAGTCTGCAGATGACGAAGAACCGCCCTGACGAGCGTCCCTTCGACGCCGAGGCCTACGAGCAGGACACGCGTCAACAGGCTGCCGGAATGCGTCGCGATGGCGTGGGCGCCGACGAAGCGGGCGTCGTCCTGCACGAGGAGCGTCTCGTCGCGGGTGTCGAGCGCGCCGAGGCCGGGCGCGTCGAGGTGCGCAAGCGTGTCGTCGTCGAAGAGGTGACGATCACCGTCCCCGTGCGCCGCGAGGTCGTCGATGTCGTGCGCGTGTACGACGACGGCAGCGAGGAAGCCGTCGACGTCCCCGCCTCGACGTGGCAGCCGCGCATCGAGAACCTCGACGGCGGTTCGGCGCTGGGCGAGCACACGCATGCCGAGGGCGAGGTGTACGACGTCGAAGCCGGCGAGGGCACGCACACGCGTGACGCCGACCGGCGCGACGAGGACGGCGTCATCGTGCTGCACGAGGAGCGCCCCGTGCTCTCGACGCGGGTCTACGCCGTCGAACGGCTGCACCTCGGCATCAGTGCGACGAAGGAGAACGTCACCGCCACCGAGCCGGTGCAGCGCGAGGTCGTCGAGGTCGACGAGGTCGACGACGTGCGCGACCCACGTGGTGAGGGCGGTTCGGCGCGCGCGTGACGACCTTCCCCCACGCGATGACGTGCCGGGCAAGCTGCTGAGCAGCGCCTCCGTGGGCGCCCAGTGCAGCGTCAGGAGGGCGGTACCCGATCGGGTACCGCCCTCCTGACGTTCCGGCCGAGCCGAGCCGTCAGTAGATACCGTCGACGGCACCCGCCGGGCGGAAGTCGCCGATGACGCTGGAGGCGACCGTCTGCCCGAGCGCGACGCTCTGGTCGCCATGACGATCGGAGCTGCCGCTGTTCCTAGAACCGTCCGCGTATGAGGCAATGGTGCGGGCCAATCGGTTGTACTCCGCGACCTTGGCGTCGTAGTAGTTCTGGCACGCAGCGCCCTGCCCGGACGTGAGGGCGATGGGCTCGAGGGTGGGCGGCAGGGGCGTGTTGGGCATCAACGGGGTGATGCGGATCTCGTTCGTGATGCGGCCGGTGAACATGAAGCCGTCCTGTCAGTGGAATCGCAAGTCCGCCTCGTTGTCGCCCTTGCCACAAGCGTGGACAGTGCCGAGGAACGTCCAGGTGTAGGTGCGTGTTCCCGTCGTCTTGTCGAAGCCACCGCGCGTGATGGTGCCCCACGAAGTGGACGGCCAGGTCCCCGCCCGCTCGGTGTCCTTGGGTCCGGTGCGCCCGACGACGTCGACACGCGGCGCCAGGGGGTGGTCGGCCGCGAAGCGCAGGGGGACGTCGCTGTCGTTGCGCAGGTTGAGCCAGGATTCGCCCTCGAATCCATTGGCGCTCAGGACCAACTGGTAGAAGTTGACCGTCAGCGAGCCCTGCTTCGTCAGCAGGTCGGCGAAGGCGAGATCCATGGTCGCCCTGCTCTCAGGGCTGCGTGCGGTGTTCGAGGCTGTGCCGGACGGGCTCGCCGCGGCGATCGTGACGGTGGGGATGCTCCACGCGGTGCCTGGGACGATGGTGCGGCGGGGTCATCAGAGGAAATTGACCGGCCGTCCAGAGTGTTCTCTGAGGCCGCTCAGGGGCCAGGCGGCTTTGGTGAGCACCCTCCACACGCGCACCCGATCCTGTCGCGGAGGCTCTCCGCCCCGCGCTACCCTCGACGCACCGGCCGGCCATCGGGTGGCTGCCGACGCGCGCGAGAGGCGCGCCGGACACAGGAGGGTGGCTCCATGGGGATGACATCACGACGCGCGACCAAACGCGCCGATCTGCCGGGCGCCGACGCGGCGTCACCGCGAAGCGCAGCCGCGCGCGGCCGCATCATGCGGGGCACGGTCGTCACCGTCGCGGCCGCGCTTGCCGTGACGGGGTGCACGAGCGCCACGACCGGTGGCTCCTCGGCGCCCACCTCGGCGCCCGCCTCGGCCACCACCTCGGGACACACCGGCGCCGCGGCGTCACCGTCCGCGAGCACCCCCGGATCGCAGACGTCCACCTCGAGCCAGCCCATCGATGTGTCGAAGGTCGTCGTGCGAGGCGACCGGCGCAGCGACGCCGCGAAGCTCGCGACGGCCGCCGTCGCGGACCTCGAACGCTACTGGGGTCGGCAGCTGCCAGCGGTCTACGGCTCGGCGTTCACACCCATCAAGGCCTACTACTCCGTCGACACCAAGGCGGGACGCCGTTCACCGTCGGTCTGCGGTGACGTCACCGGAAATGCCTACTACTGCTACGAGGACGGGGCGATCGCCTGGGATTCGACGGGCCTGCTCACCGACATGCGCAGCGCCTACGGCGACATCTCGCCGCAGGTCATCATGGCGCACGAGTTCGGGCACGCGGTGCAGCACCGTTTCGGCTACCGCGGCAAACCCGTCGTGCAGGAGCTGCAGGCCGACTGCTTCGCCGGCGCCTGGCTCCATCACGCGATCGACGACAAGGTCGTCGCCGCCTCGTCGGAGACGCCGACGCAGGCCGCCGCCGCGATCCTCGCGGTGAAGGACCCGGTGGGTGAGGACCCGCGCTCCGAACAGGCGCACGGCAACGGCTTCGACCGCGTCAACTCCTTCCAGACGGGCTACGACGACGGCCTGAAGGCGTGCAAGGCGTACACGAGCGAGGAGCCCGTCGTCACCGAGCTGCCGTTCACGAGCTACACGGACGCTGCGAGTGGCGGGAACCTGCCGTACGAGTCGGCGATGCAGAGCGGCGCCTACGACCTCGACGACTACTGGGAGCACACCTACCCCCAGGTGACGAATGGTCAGCAGTGGAAGCCGATGGGCAAGCTGACGCCGTTCGCGACGAGGAAGCCGGCCACGTGCGGCGACGAGACGGTGACGGGCGCCGTCGCGTACTACTGCCCGAGCGACGACTCGATCGGGTGGAACGACGACGTCACGCGTGAGATCTACCGGGAGACAGGCGACTTCGGCCCAATCGTGCTCCTGGCCGCGCAGTACGGCAAGGCGGCCCTGAGCCGCTCGGGCAAGCCGCTCGGCGACGACGCCGCCGATCGCGGCGTCTGCTACGCGGGTGCCTACTCCGCCGACGTCATCCTGCACAACCGTCCGCAGACCAGCTCGTTCACGATGTCGCCCGGTGACCTCGACGAAGCCATCCAGGCACTGCTCATGGTCGGTGGCTCCGACGGTTTCGACCTCATCCGCGCCTACCGCAAGGGTGCGCTCGACGGGCCGAAGGGCTGCGCCGGCGCCAAGGTGTCATGACGGCGGTGCTCACCCGGCGATGTCGTAGGCCTTGAGGCGCTTCTTGTCGCGCTTCGACCCCGACGCCTGCAGGGCGAGCAACTCGGCGTAGATGCCGCCGGAGGTGGCGAGCTCAGCGGGCGGGCCGACCTCGTCGATGCGTCCGTCGCGCAGGGTGACGATGCGGTCGACGGCGCTGATCGTCGACAGGCGGTGGGCGATGATGAGGGACGTGCGGCCCTCCATGAGCTCGTCGAGGCCGGCCTGCACGAGCCGCTCCGACTTGGTGTCGAGCGCGCTCGTCGCCTCGTCGAGGATGAGGATCGGCGCGTCCTTGAGCATCGCCCGCGCCACGGCGATGCGCTGCTTCTGGCCGCCGGACAGCTTGAGGCCGCGTTCGCCGATCGTCGTGTCGTAGCCGTCGGGGAACTGGCGGATGAACACGTCGGCGTTGGCGCGTTCGGCCGCGGCCCGGATCTCCTCGTCGGTGGCCTCGGGGTGGCCGTAGGCGATGTTCTCGCGAATCGTGCCGCTGAACAGCGACGCGTCCTGGAACACGACGCCGAAGTCGCTGCGCAGCTCGTCGAGCGGCGTCTCGGCGGTGTCACGGCCGAAGACGCGCAGGTGCCCGTCATGCACCGTGTACAGCCCGAGCAGGAGGCTGATGAGCGTCGTCTTGCCGCCGCCGGACTCGCCGACAAACGCGACATGTTCACCCCGTTCGACGGCCAGCGTGATGTCCTTCAGCACGTCCCGGTCGGCGTCGTAGCCGAACGAGGCGTGATCGAACTCGATGACGGACCCGGTGCATGCGGCGGCGCGCGCCCGCGCGGCGTCGATCGTCGCACCCGGCGCGGTGTCGGCGTCGCCGAGCAGGTCGAGGCCCTCCCGCTCTGGTCGTTCTTCGAGGACGCGGAAGTAGTCGCGGCTGCCGGCGACGGCCCGCTGGCCCGAGTCAATGAGGTAGCTCATCATCATGACGGGCTGACGCGCCATGTTGACGAGTTGGATGAGCAGCACCATGTCACCGATGGAGAAGTGCCCCTCGACGGTCTGCACGAAGATGATCGAGTAGACGCCGAAGAAGATGACGTTGAGGGCGCCGCGTCGCGCGCCATCCATGAGGTGCCAGTAGCGCGACTGCTCGCGCGTCGTCGCGACGGTGCTCGCGTACCGCTCGTCGAACGACGTGAGCTCGCGGCGCTCCTGACCGAAGCTCTTGACGACGCGGATCTGCCCGACGACCTCGGCAAAACGTCCGCCGGCGATGTCGAATTGGCTGTTCTTCTCGCCCTCGAGCACCTGCCACTTCTTGCTCGTCAGCGTCGTCAGGTACATGAAGACGGGGAAGACGATGAGCAGCAGCAGCGCGAGCGGCCACGAGTAGATGGCGGAGATGACGAGCACCGCGAACGTCGTCAGCAGCATCGGCAGGAAGTTGTTCGCGAACGAGTTGAGGAACTGTGTCGTCTCCGAGATGTTCCGCGAGAGGCGGTTGATGATCCTGCCCGTCAGCTCACGGTCGAAGTAGCTCTGCGGCAGCGTCAGCAGCTTCTCGAAGTAGCGCGTCGACAGGATGCGTCGCAGCCGCACCGCCGTCACGTCGCCGATGTACCCGCCGATGTTGCTGATCGCCGTGTTCGCGAGGTCGGCCACGAGCAGGGCCACCGCGAACCACATGATGGTCGCGACGTGCCCCGACGGGTTCGCGCCCGTCTTGACGACGGAGACCACCTCGTCCGTCGCACCCGAGATGATGAACGGCATGACGAGCGACGTCGCCGTGATGAGGACCGAGCTGACGACGATCGCGAGATACGACGACCACAGAGCGCGGGTGGAGGACAGGATCTTGCCGATGCTTCGCACGGATGAAGCGTGCCACCCGGCGCCGACAACCCCGAAATCTCGCGGCAAAGCGGTGTCCGGTGGCCGACACGACGACGCGGGCTGCCCCGGAGAAAGAAGGTGCAGCCCGCGGTGTCGGAGCGGCCGGTGCGTTCGGCGTCGCAGCGGTGTCGTCAACACGTGTTCGATGCGTCGAGCGACTTGACCTGGCACGGCAGCGTCGTGCCGTCGGGCAGCGTGACCGTGACGTCCTGTACGTAGCTGAGTCCGCCCTGCGCCACACCGCACCCGAGCGGGGCGACGGCGTTCGAGTAGTTCGTGATGAAGCGACCCGAAGGGCCGGTGGTGAAGTTGCGGCACGTCGTACCCGTGACAAGGCTGTACGAGCCTGCCCCGCTTCCTGCGCGCCACTCGACGTGAAGATTCCAGCTCGCGAGGGTGCCATTGAGGTGGGCGATGATCGTGCTTCGTGAGGTGCTGGTCACCGGCTGCCACCCCGCGCTGCCGTAGGAGTAGGTCATGTTGGAACAGGTGGACGAGCCACAGGAACTCCGGCGGTTGGAGGTGGTGTCACCGACCCAGAAGATGCCAGGGCCGGAAGATGTCTGGCCGTTGCGCAGCCCGAGCCAGTAGTCGTAGGTCACCTGGCAACGGTCACGCCGGCGGGCAGGTTGTCGACGCATGTCGGGGCGCCGACGTTGAGCGATTGATTCGCCGTCGGTGCGCTGACATCACCCCAGTCGTAGATGACGCCGCCGCTGACACGAGGTGTGGGGGCGCCACAGGTGGATGCCGCCATCACGGGGGCAGCGCCCGCAACGGTGACGGCGGGGATGCTCCCGGCGGCCCCGCGGGCGACGGAACGGCGTGAGATGGGTGTGGTCATGTGGATCCCCAGGCGATGAAACGTTTTTTGAGCACACTCAGTTGTGCATTCGAGGTCGCCGTCATCAAACGAGGGCCGTCCGTGTGGACACACTCATGAGCTTCGTGTGTACCCGTGAGTTGAGTGGAATACGCGCAACTTTGTTGCGGTTGTACCTGACAGGAAGATGCGCGACCAGCCATACTGAAGGTGAGGTCGCTGTCGAGCCACCGGGCCCGTCAGCGAACGTCGTGCATTGCAGCAAGAAGACGTTCAACGACAAGGAGTCAGCAGTGGATATTCAACTGACAACGAAGGCGCAGGAGGCCCTCTCCGCCGCCGTGACGGCCGCGCAGTCGGCCGGCAACCCCTCGATCGAGCCCGCGCACCTCCTCAAGGCGCTCGCGGAACAGACCGACACGACCACCGGCCCGCTGCTCGAGGCGACGGGCACCACTCCGCAGGCAGTCATCGCGCAGGCCGAGGCCGACCTGCGCACGTTCCCGAGCAGCTCGGGTGCAAGCGTGGGCCAGCCCGGCATGAGCCGTGAGCTGCTCAACGTGCTCGAGAAGGCGCGCAGCGACATGAGCGCCATGGGGGATGCGTTCACCTCGACCGACCACCTGCTGCTCGCGCTCGCTCGCACGGGCAAGTTCTCCACGCTGAACGCGGAGGCGATCGAACAGGCGATCCCCGCGACGCGCGGTGGCCGCAAGGTCACCTCCGCCGAGCCCGAGGGCACGTTCGAGGCGCTCGAGAAGTTCGGCACCGACCTGACGGCCCTCGCCCGTGAGGGCAAGCTCGACCCCGTCATCGGCCGCGACAGCGAGATCCGTCGCGTCGTGCAGGTGCTGAGCCGCCGCACGAAGAACAACCCCGTCCTCATCGGTGAGCCCGGCGTCGGCAAGACGGCCGTCGTCGAGGGTCTCGCGCAGCGCATCGTCGCCGGGGACGTGCCGGAGAGCCTGCGCGACAAGCGCCTCATCTCCCTCGACCTCGGCGCGATGGTCGCCGGTGCGAAGTACCGCGGCGAGTTCGAGGAGCGCCTCAAGGCCGTCCTCGAGGAGATCAAGAACTCCGACGGCGAGATCGTCACGTTCATCGACGAGATCCACACCGTCGTCGGCGCGGGTGCCGGCGGCGACTCGTCGATGGACGCCGGCAACATGCTCAAGCCGATGCTCGCGCGCGGCGAGCTGCGTCTCGTCGGTGCGACGACGCTCGACGAGTACCGCGAGAACATCGAGAAGGACCCGGCGCTGGAGCGTCGTTTCCAGCAGGTGTTCGTCGGTGAGCCGAGCGTCGAGGACACGATCGCGATCCTGCGCGGCCTGAAGGAGCGCTACGAGGCGCACCACAAGGTCGCCATCGCCGACCAGGCGCTCGTCGCCGCTGCGACGTTGAGCGACCGCTACATCACGAGCCGACAGCTGCCCGACAAGGCGATCGACCTCATCGACGAGGCCGCGTCGCGTCTGCGCATGGAGATCGACTCGAGCCCCGTCGAGATCGACCAGCTACGCCGCAGCGTCGACCGCATGAACATGGAAGAACTGCACCTCGAGAGCGAGACCGACCCGGCCTCGCGCGACCGACTCGCGAAGCTGCGGGCCGACCGCGCCGACACCGAGGAACAGCTCGCCGCGCTGACGGCGCGTTGGGAGGCCGAGAAGGCCAGCCTCAACAAGGTCGGTGATCTCAAGGCCCAGATCGACGACCTGCGCACGCAGGCTGAGAAGCTGCAGCGCGAAGGTGACTACGGCAACGCCTCGAAGTTGCTCTACGGCGACATCCCGGCTCTTGAGAAGCAGCTCGACGAGGCGCAGGCAGCCGAGGCGACGTCCTCGAAGGCCGGCGGCGAGGCGCCGATGGTCTCCGACGAGGTGACCGCCGACGACATCGCCGAGGTCATCGCCAGCTGGACCGGCATCCCCGCCGGGCGTCTGCTCGAGGGCGAGACCGAGAAGCTGCTGCGCATGGAGGACTTCCTCGGCGAGCGCCTCATCGGTCAGAAGGCCGCGGTCGAGGCTGTCAGTGACGCCGTGCGCCGTTCGCGCTCCGGCATCGCCGACCCCGATCGTCCGACCGGTTCGTTCCTGTTCCTCGGCCCGACGGGTGTGGGCAAGACGGAGCTCGCGAAGTCGCTCGCCGACTTCCTCTTCGACGACGAGCGCGCCATGGTGCGCATCGACATGTCGGAGTACTCCGAGCGTCACGCCGTCGCGCGCCTCATCGGTTCGCCTCCCGGCTACGTCGGGTACGAAGAGGGCGGTCAGCTGACCGAGGCTGTGCGCCGTCGCCCGTACTCGGTCGTGCTGCTCGACGAGGTCGAGAAGGCGCACCCGGAGACGTTCGACATCCTCCTGCAGGTGCTCGACGACGGGCGCCTGACGGACGGGCAGGGCCGCACGGTCGACTTCCGCAACGTCATCCTCGTCATGACGTCGAACCTGGGCAGCCAGTTCCTCGTCGACCCGACGATGGCGCCGGAGGCCAAGCATGGCGCTGTCATGGGTGCGGTGCGCGCGCAGTTCAAGCCCGAGTTCCTCAACCGTCTCGACGAGATCGTCATCTTCGACCCGCTGACGCGGGACGAGCTGTCGCACATCGTCGAGCTGCAGGTCGCGTCGCTGAGCAAGCGGCTCGCCGATCGCCGCATCACCCTCGAGGTGACGCCGGCCGCGCGCGAGTGGCTCGCCGAGACGGGGTACGACCCGGCGTACGGTGCGCGCCCGCTGCGTCGCCTCGTGCAGAAGGAGATCGGCGACCGTCTGGCTCGTGCACTCCTCGCCGGCGAGGTGCTCGACGGCGAGAAGGTGACGATTGACGTCGAACGTGGCGCGGCGCTGAAGCTGCCGGATGGCGTCACGGCACCGGAGGGCGTCGAGCCTCCGGTGACGGGTCTGCGCATCGTGTCGGAGAGGGTCGAGCCCGACGCGGGCGTCGAGAGCTGATCGTCGCGACAGCTGCCTGAGCAGTGAACCGCACACTGAAACGGGCCGGACACCGATCACGGTGTCCGGCCCGTTTCGCGCGTCCCCTCTGCGGTTCCCGTCCCCTTCTGCGATTTTCGTCCACCCTTGCGAGTTTCGGTCACATTCGTATCGCGGCGCTGATGGCACGGCATCGGGGCAGGTAGATTTGACGTATGACAGAGAACACACCTGCAGTGACGACTCCTGGCACGCGCTACCTCGTGGCCTGGGGTGGGGACAAGCGTTCGGAGGACGCCCTCAAGCTCGGCGCCGTGCTCGCGCGCACCTTCGAGGCGAAGCTCGACATCGTGTACGTCGTCTTCCAGCAGACGAACGGTTTCACCGTCACCGCGGGCGACCGCACCTTCGAGCAGGAGGTCGGACGCGAGGCGGCCGGCTGGCTGAAGACGGCCGCGAAGTCGGTGGGCGAGGGCGTCGAGGTCGAGACGCACGTCGTCTACGGCGAGTCGATCACGCAGGGCATCCTCGCCGCAGCCGAGCAGCTTGGCTCGCAGGCCATCGTCATCGGTGCCGGTTCGGGCGCGGGTCAGCCCGTCGCGACGAACGCCATCGTCGGCGGCCTGCTGCACTCGAGCCCCGTCCCGATCGCCATGGCGCCGCGCAACTACCGCAAGGTGAAGTTCGACTCGCTCTCGTCGCTGTCCGCCGCCATCGGCCCGCGCCCCGGCGCGCACCAGGTCGCCATCGAGGCCGCAGACGCGATCAAGCGCGTCGGCCTGCCGCTGCAGCTCATCTCGCTCGTCTCGCTCAAGCAGGACAAGCAGTTCCACGTCGACGGCTTCGATGAGGCCGAGCGCGTGCTCGCCGACGCAGCCAAGCGCGTCGGTGACCGCGCGGAGGTCACGACCGTCGTCGGTCAGGGCCGCTCGCTCAAGCAGGCCGTCAAGAAGATCGACTGGGACGAGCGCACGGCGCTGTGCGTCGGCTCGTCCCGGCTCGCGCAGAACCGACGCACCTTCCTCGGCTCCGCTGCGACGCGCATGCTCTCGTCGCTGCCCGTGCCGATGATCGTCGTCCCGCGACGCGACGCTTGAGCCGCCACCTCGCGCACATGACTGAGCGCGGCGTCCCCTTCGCGGGGGCGCCGCGCTCAGGCGTCCTGAGCGGGACGCCGACGTGGCCGCGGCAGGCGCACGATGGCCCCGGCGTCACGCGGACGTGACGGCAGAGCCCTGATCGTTCGCGCCGGCCTGCGTGATGACGTCGCCGATGGCGTCGGTGACGAGGTCGGGCTCCTCGTACGTCAGCATGTGGCCCCGGCCGTCCACGATGTCGAGGTGAGCGTCGGGCATGGCCTCGGCGAGAGCGATGGAGTGGCGCTTCGGCGTCAGCAGATCACGCGAGCCGACGAGGATGCGCACGGGCACCTTGCTCAGCGCGGCCAGCGCGGCGAGTTCGTCGTGCGCCATGAGCGCGGTGTAGAACGCGCCGCTCGTCGAGATGCGCGTGGCGGCGATCTGGTCGCGCGCGGCCCGGACGTCTTCGTCGCGCGGGTCGATGCCGAAGCCGCCGCGGCGCTGTGAGGCGAGGGTGACGAGACGGCCCGGGCGGAGCGGAACGTGCTTGAGCGCCTTGACGATCCACTTCTCGCCGGGGACGGTGAAGCCGCGCAACTGCCCTGACGACGTCGAGACGAGCACCGCGCCGATGACCTTCTCACCCAGGAGCCCCGGGTGCAGCCCGGCGAACGCCATCACCGTCATCCCGCCCATCGAGTGACCCGCGACGATGACCGGTGATCCCTCCGGTGCCGTCTCGGCGACGACGCTCGCGAGGTCCTCGCCGAGCGCGCGCACGGTCTCGTCGCCGGGGCGCATGCGGCCACCGGCGAACGTCGAGTCGCCGTGCCCGCGCTGATCCCACAGCACGACTCGCACGCCGCCGCGATCGAGCAGACGCTGCGCAACGGGTTCCCACGAGCGGTGGCTCAGTGTCCAGCCGTGGGACATGACGACGGTCGGCGCGTCGGGCGCCAGATCGGCCGGCTCGGCGGTGAAGACGGCGAGGCGCGCGCCGTCGGCGGCGGTGACGGTGGTGCGGGCGAATTCGTGGTTCACGCGACCCACTCAAACACACCCGGAGACGGTGAACCGCCCCGTTTCGGAACCTGCATTGCATAGGCTGCGTCACAACGACAGGTGAGCATCCGCTCACGACCCCCGACGGACAGGTGAGCTCATGACCTCCCACATGCCCACGCGCCGCAGCGTCATGACGGCAGCGCTCGCGAGCGTCGCCCTGACGGCGTGCTCGTCGGCGAAGAAGTCCGATTCGAACGCCTCCAGCGGCGAGGACGTGACGAAGCGTCTCAAGGCCGCGCAGGACAAGATCGGCAAGACGTCCGGGTACCACACGAAGGTGACGTGCTCGGCCGCGCCGAAGGACGAACCGGCGCTCAAGGCGGGGGAGGGCGACGTCGTCAACTCGCCCGCCGCGTTCAAGGGTGACGTGACGGCGAGCACGCAGGGCAACGAGATCAAGGCCGGCATCATCAGCATCGGCGACAAGAACTGGGTGAAGCCGAGCTTCTCGCCCAAGTACCTGACGGTGAACCTCAAGTCGCTCGGTGTGCCGTCCCCGACGTCGCTTTTCAACGCGACGAGTGGCATCCCGGCGATGCCGCTCATGAGCAAGGACATGAAGCGTTCGGGCGAGAAGCTCGTCGGCGGCGAGAAGGTGACGACGTACAAGGGCACGCTCGACGGCCCGAGCGCCGCGAAGGCGATGGGTTTCGGCAAGACGCGCGGCGACTACACCGTCGAGGTCGGCCTCACGGACTCCGACGAGGTGCGCACCATGATCATCACGGGCCCGTTCTTCGACTCGGCCGACGCGACGTACACGATCGACATCTCCAAGTACGACCAGAAGGTCGAGATCAAGCAGCCGTGACCGTGCCTGCCGGTGATTCACCCCTGCTCGTGACGCACCCGGCCGCCGACTGACCCCCGACGCGAGAGACCTCGACGACCCATGACGCTCACCGCTGCCACCGCGCCCGACGCCGACGTTCCGGCGATCGCCACCCGTTCGAAGGCGCTGCTCGCGACGGCGGCACTCGCCGTGCTGCTGACGGCGGCCGACACGTACGTCGTCGTCCTCGCGCTGCAGGACATGATGGCGGGCGTCGGCCTCGGCCTCGACGAACTGCAACGGGCGACGCCGATCGTGTCGGGCTTCCTGCTCGGTTACATCGCCGTGCTGCCGCTCATCGGACGGCTGTCCGACCTCGTCTCGCGCCAACGCGTGTTGCTGTGGTGCCTCGTGCTGTTCGGCCTCGGCAGCGTCGTCACGGCGCTCGCCGTCGACCTGCCCGTCATCGTCGGCGGGCGCGTCATCCAGGGCATCGGTGGTGGCGGGCTCGTGCCCGCGACGCTGGCCCTTGTCGCAGATCTGCTGCCGCGCGGGCGACGGGGCACGGCGCTCGGGATGGTGTCGGCGGTGCAGGAAGTGGGGTCGGTGCTCGGCCCACTGCTCGGCGCCGCGATCCTCGCCGTGTGGTCGTGGCGCGCGATCTTCTGGGTCAACGCTGCAGCGGCCGTCGTCCTCGCCGTCATGATCGGTGTGTTGGGGCGACGGACGAGCACGCAGGTGCCGGACGTGGGCGGCGGCGTTGAGCCTGTGGGCGGGCGCGGCGCGTCGACATCCGCGGCTGGCGACGGCGCGCACCGCGTCGCTGCTGCGTCGTCAGGCCCCGGGCGCGTGGCCCGCATCGTCGGATGGTTGGGGTGGCTGGCGTTGCTCGTCGGAACCCTCATCGTCCTGCTCGCGCTGTGGGCGCCGGAGCGGCTGACCTCCGACGTCGACTACGGCCTGCCGTTCGTCCCGTACGACGGCTACACCTCGCGCATGGCGACCCCCATTGCATTGCGTGGCCTCGGCGTCCTCGTGCTGGGCATCGCGCTGACCGCACGGATCTGGTGGCCGCGGCTACGCGCCGTCGACCTGCCCGGCGCCGTGCTGCTGACGGGCGCGCTCGCCTGCATCGTGTGGGCGTTCGCCGCGGCCGACACCTCGAAGGAGGTGCTCAGCCCCGCCGGATACGTGCTGCTGCCGGTGGCGGCGGTGCTGCTCGTCGGGTACGGCATCCGTCATCGCACGGCGCGGCGACCACTCATCGAACGCGGCGTCCTGGCGGGTCGGGTGCCCGTCGCGCTACTGGTGTCGTTCCTCGTCGGCACGGCGCTCGTCGCGATCGTCGTCGAGATCCCGGTCCTCGCGCGACTGACGCTGACGGACTCGCAGACGGCGGCCGCGTTCGTCCTGCTGCGCTTTCTCGTCGCCGTGCCCATCGGGGCGTTCCTCGGCGGGTTCCTGCTGCGCCGCGTGGGGCCGGCCCTCGTCGCCGCTCCCGGTCTCATCATGGCCGGGGCCGCGATCCTCGCGATGAGTACGTGGGGGCGCGACACGCTCGGCGGCGTCGTCATCTCGACGCTCGTGCTCGCCGTCGCGGGCCTCGGCATCGGCCTCGCCATCGCGCCCGTCAACGACGCGGCGCTCGCCGACTCGCCCGACGACGCGCACGGCGTGACGTCGGCACTCGTCGTCGTCGGCCGCATGATGGGCATGGTCGTCGGCCTCGCGCTGCTGACGGCGATCGGCCTGCACCAGTTCAGCGTCGAGATGCAGAAGGCCGCTCATACGAGCGAGCAGACCGTGCGTGACGCGGGCGTCGTGCAGGTGCACACCGTGTTCGTCGGCGCAGGCGTCGCGGTGCTCGTCGCGGCGGTGCTGGCGTTCTTCTTCCTGGGGCGCCGGGTCATCGGTTCACGCCGCGTCGAGAGCTGAACGGCCGCGGCGCCGACAGGGGCCGATGACGGTGGCCTCTACCGCTGGGCGTCGACGTTGACCTCGGCGGCCTGCATGCCCGGCCCGCCATCAAGGGCCTGCCGGGACCTCGCCGTCGAGGGCCGGACGTGGCCGCGATGCGGGATGAGCGGGCCCGGGACGCCGCCGCAGCGCCAGCTTGGAGCAGCCCCCGTCATTGCCCCACCGGCCGCGTTGCGTCAGTTCGCGCGCCGCAGGATCTGCTCGGCCTGCTTGAACACCGGCCCGTCTACCATCTGTCCCTCGAACGTGAACACGCCGCGTTCGTGCTTCGCCGCGTCCATGAGGCGCGTGGCCCAGTCGATCTGCTCATCGGTCGGGGCGTAGGCGTCGCGGATCGTGGCGACCTGCTTGGGGTGAATGGCGACCTTCGCGTCGAAACCGATGGCGACGGCGTCATCGGCCTCGGCGCGCAGGGCGAGGAGGTTGCCGATGTCCATGAACACGGAGTCGAGTGCGAAGCAGCCGTGCGCCTTCGCGGCCAGCAGGACGTTGCCGCGCACCTGCTGAACGATCGGGTGGTAACTCCCGTCGGCCAGGCGACTGCGGCGCCCACCGAGGCCCGCCGTCAGGTCCTCGGAGCCCCACATGAACCCGGCGACGTTCGGGGCGGCAGCGATCTCGGCGGCGTTGACGGCACCCAGAGGAGATTCGATGAGGGCGATGACGTCGTGGTCTGGCAGGGCGTCGACGTCGGCGCGCGTCTCGGTCTTGGCGAGCATGACGCGACGGACGGGTAGCTGCTCCAGGCAGACGAGGTCGGCGGCGAACTCGTCCGTCGTCGCGGCGTTGACGCGCACGACGAGCGTCTCGACGTCCGGTGCGCCGTCACAATTGAATGCGTCGATGAGGGCCTGACGTGCCGCGGGCTTGTCCGCCGGGTTCACGGCGTCCTCCAGATCGAGGATGACGACGTCCGCCGCCGCAGCGGCCTTCGCGTAGCGCTCCGGGCGGTCCGCCGGGCAGAAGAGCCAGCCCGGCCCCGGCATCGTCCACGAGGTGCTTGTGTCCATGAGTTCCTCCGGTCGGTAGACGGTGACGGTTGGGGTGGATGGTGACGTCCGAACGTCCCCATCCACCCCAACCGTCACCAGGTGTGCATCAGGCCGACGGCGCGCACTTCACGAGCGTCTGGCGGACGGCGACGGCGACGACGTCACCGTGCTGGTTCTTCGCGACGTGCCGCAGCGTGACGATGCCCTGGCCGGGGCGCGACTTCGATTCGCGCTTGTCCTCGATCAGCGTCTCGGCGTACATCGTGTCACCGTGGCGCATCGGCTTGGGAAAGCTGATCTCGCTGAACCCGAGGTTCGCGACGATCGTTCCCATCGTCAGCTGGGCGACCGACAGCCCGACGAGCGTCGACAGCGTGAACATCGAGTTGACGAGGCGCTCGCCGAACTCCGTCCCCGCTCCGTACTCGGCGTCGAGGTGCAGGGCCTGCGTGTTCATCGTCAACGTCGTGAACAGCACGTTGTCGGCCTCGGTGACGGTGCGTCCGGGGCGGTGCTCGTAGATCGCGCCGACCTCGAACTCCTCGAACCACAGTCCCCGCTGCGTGATGCGCTTGGGCTGTCGCTCGCCCGAGTCGGGGCCGGTAGCGGCGTCGTCGCTCGAGGCATCTTGGGGTGTTTCAGGAAGGGGCATGACGGCCTTTCGTCGAGTCGATGTTGCCCGGGTTTCGGGGCGCCTGCGCCCCGAAACCCGGGCAACATCGTGGGTCACAAGGACAGTTCGCGGGCGATGAGCATGAGCTGCACCTCGGTTGTGCCCTCGCCGATCTCGAGGATCTTCGAGTCGCGGTAGTGACGCGAGACGACGTACTCGTTCATGAAGCCGTAGCCGCCGTGGATCTGCGTGGCGTCGCGGGCGTTGTCCATCGCGGCCTCCGACGCGACCATCTTCGCGATCGACGCGGCCTTCTTGAACGGCTTGCCGGCGAGCATGAGTGCCGCGGCGTTGTAGTACGCCGAACGCGCCGTGTGAGCCCGCGCCTCCATGCGGGCGATCTTGAACTGAATGGCCTGGTACTCGCCGATCGCGTGGCCGAACGCCTGACGTTCCTTTGCGTACTTCACCGATTCGTCGACGCATCCCTGCGCCGCGCCGACCGCCAGGGCCGCGATGGCGATGCGGCCCTCGTCGAGGATGCGCAGGAAGTTCGCGTACCCGCGGCCGCGTTCGCCGAGCAGGTTCGCCTTCGGCACGCGCACGTCCGAGAACGACAGCGGATGCGTGTCGGAGGCATTCCAACCGACCTTGTCGTAGGCGGGCTCAGCCGTGAAACCCGGCGTGTTCGCCGGCACGATGATTGTCGAGATCTCCTTCTTGGCGCGCCCATCAGCCGTCTGCGACTCGCCCGTCACCGCCGTCACCGTCACGAGCTTCGTGATGTCGGTGCCCGAGTTGGTGATGAACTGCTTCGAGCCGTTGATGACCCACGCGTCGCCGTCTTCCTTGGCCGTCGTGCGCGTGCCGGACGCGTCAGAACCGGCGCCGGCCTCCGTCAGACCGAAGCCGCCGAGCTCCTCACCGGACGCGAGCATCGGTAGCCACTGCTCCTTCTGCTCCTGCGAACCGAAGCGGTAGATAGGCATCGCGCCGAGCCCGACGCCCGCCTCGAGGGTGATGGCGACGCTCTGGTCGACCTTCGCGAGTTCTTCGAGCGCGAGGCACAGGGCGAAGTAGTCGCCGCCCACGCCACCGAACTCCTCGGGAAACGGGATGCCGAACAGGCCCATCTCGGCCATGCCGGAGACGACCTCGTAGGGGAACGTGTGGTCCTTGTCGTGCTGGGCCGACACAGGCGCGACGACACGCTGCGCGAAATCACGCACGCCCTTCGCGAGGTCGGCGTACTCGTCGGGCAGATTGCCCTGCGCGATGAAGTCGGTCATGGCGGTCTCCTACGGGTGCGTGGGCGTCTACCCCCTCTGCGTGCAAGTGAACCCGGGTGCACTTGCACGCAGAGGGTCAAGGCTCGGCGGGGGGTCAGGGCTCGGCGGGGGGCTGAAGAGGCGGAAAGAGTGGGGTGGGATGAAGAGGGAGGGGGTCAGGAGGCGTCGGGCGGTGTGATGCGAGCAAGCACCTCGTCGACGGCCACCTGAGTGCCTGCGGGGGCGAGAACTTCGACGGTGCCGTCGATCGGTGCGGTGAGGGAGTGCTCCATCTTCATCGCCTCGACGATGACGACGACGTCACCCGCCGCGACCTCGGCACCATCGGCGACCTGCACGGCGATGACGGCGCCCGGCATCGGGCTCGTGATGTCACCACCGGCGCTGGCCGCAGCCGACGCGCGCAGGCTGACGTGTGGTGCTTCCTTGAGCGTGAACGTCCCGTCTGGTGAGTCGACCCACACCGTGCGGGTGCCGCTCTTGTCGCTCGAGATCGCCGTTCGGTACGTGCGGCGTTCGCCATCGGCGTCGATGACGAATCGCGTTGTGCCGTCGGTCTCCTCGCCTTCGATGACGACGGCGAGCCGCGTTGTCTCCCCGTCGCCGCGGGCCGCCGTCACGGAGGCGGGCACGTCGCGGCTGATCGTGACGTCCTCGCCGTCGCGGTGGTGGGTGAGGGCGACCTCGACGATGCCGCTGGCATCCTCACTCGGGTCGGTGACGGCGAAGCGGGCGCGCCGAGGGCTGTTGTGGCCGGTGCGCCATCCGTCTCGCCCGGCCCACAGGTCGCCGCCGCCGACGAGCCCCAACGAGGCCGACGCTGCGGCGACGAGCACGCCGTCGGGCGCGGGGGTGGCGACGTAGTCGGCGACGCGCGCGTCGAGCAGGCCGGTGTCGAGGCGCCCGGCGATGACGTCGGGGTCGGCGAGCAGGAAGCGGCAAAAATCGATGTTGGTCACGACGCCGCCGATGTGCGTCTTCGCCAAGGCCGCGTCGAGGCCTCGCAGGGCGGACGCGCGGTCGGGGCCGTAAGCGATGACCTTGCTCAGCATCGGGTCGAAGTTGCTGCCGACGATCGTGCCAACGCGCAACCCCGAGTCGACGCGCACCCCGGCGCCCGTCGGCTCGGACAGCGAGATGACCTCGCCGCCGGTGGGTAGGAAGCCGCGCGCCGGGTCCTCGGCGTACACGCGCGCCTCGATGGCGTGGCCCGTCAGCGTCACGTCGTCCTGCGTGAACCCGAGCGGCTCACCGGCGGCCACGCGCACCTGCCACTCGACGAGGTCGAGGCCGGTGACGAGTTCGGTGACGGGGTGCTCGACCTGTAGGCGCGTGTTCATCTCCATGAAGAAGAACTCGTCGGGCGCGTCGGCGCTGACGATGAACTCGACCGTCCCCGCACCGACGTAGTCGACGGATCGTGCTGTGTTGCAGGCCGCTTCGCCGATTCGTGCACGCGTGGCGTCGTCGAGCAGCGGTGACGGTGCCTCTTCGATGACCTTCTGGTGACGGCGCTGCAGCGAGCACTCGCGCTCGCCGAGATGCACGACGTTGCCGTGCTTGTCCGCGATGACCTGCACCTCGATGTGCCGCGGGCGCAGCACGAACCGTTCGAGGAACAGCGTGTCGTCGCCGAAGCTCGAGGCGGCCTCCCGACGGGCGCGCGCGACGGCGTCGGCCATGTCCTCGGCACGCTCGACGACGTGCATGCCCTTGCCGCCGCCGCCGGCGCTCGGCTTGATGAGGACGGGGAAACCGACCTCGCTCGCGGCCGCGACGAGCTCGTCGTCACTCAGACCGGGTCGGGCGAGGCCGGGCACGACGGGCACGTCGAACGCGCTGACGGCTGTCTTCGCCGTGATCTTGTCGCCCATCGTCTCGATGGCGCGGCTGCCGGGGCCGAGGAAGGCGATGCCCACCTCCTCGCACGCAGCCGCGAACGCGGTGTTCTCCGACAGGAACCCGTAGCCCGGGTGCACGCCGTCGGCGCCACTGATGCGGCACGCCTCGATGACGGCGGGGATGCTGAGGTAGTTCGTGCGAACCGGGGCGCTGGCGTCACCGCGCGCAACGTCGAGACGGTCCAGGTTGATGGCGACGTCGGCTTCGCGCACGTGCAGCGCGCTCGCGTCGGCGTCGGTGTAGACGGCGACGCTGCGGATGCCCATGCGGCGCAGCGTGCGCATGACGCGGACGGCGATCTCGCCGCGGTTGGCGATGAGAACCGTTGCGATGTCGCGCTTCTCGACGTTCGTGTCGGGGGCGGAGGTCGTGTTCGAGGTCATCTCACTCACATCCGGAAGACGCCGTAGCTGACGTCGGGCAGGTCGGTGCCGGAGCAGGCCTCGAGGGCGAGTCCGACGAGGTCGCGGGTGGAGGCGGGGTCGATGACGCCGTCGTCCCAGAGGCGGGCGGTCGAGTAGTAGGGGTTGCCCTGCGTCTCGTACTGCTCGCGGATCGGGGCCTTGAACGTCTCGGCGTCGTCGTCGCTCCACGGGGTGCCGGCGGCTTCGAGCTGGTCGCCGCGCACCGTCGCGAGCACGCTCGCGGCCTGTTCACCGCCCATGACGCTGATGCGCGCGTTGGGCCACATCCACAGGAATCGCGGCGAGTAAGCGCGCCCGCACATCGAGTAGTTGCCGGCACCGTAGCTGCCCGCCGATGACGACGGTGAACTTCGGTACGCGCGCGCAGGCGACGGCCGTCACCATCTTCGCGCCGTGCTTGGCGATGCCCCCGGCCTCGTACTCGCGGCCCACCATGAAACCGGTGATGTTCTGCAGGAACAGCAGCGGCGTCTTGCGCTTGTCGGCAAGCTCGATGAAGTGCGCGCCCTTCTGCGCGGATTCGCCGAACAGCACGCCGTTGTTCGCGATGATCGCGACGGGGTGGCCGTGGATGTGCGCGAACCCGGTGACGAGCGTCTTGCCGTACTCGGCCTTGAACTCGTGGAACTCGCCGGCGTCGACGATCGTCTCGATGACGTCGTGCACGTCGTACGGTGTGCGCAGGTCGACGGGGACGACGTCGTAGAGGCGTTCCTGATCATGCACGGCGTCGCGCGGTTCCACGGTGCGCCAAGGGGTTTCGGGCTTCGGCCCGAGCGTGCTGACGATGCTGCGCACCGTCATGAGCGCGTCGTGGTCGTCATCGGCGAGGTGGTCGGTGACGCCTGAGACCTTCGAGTGCAGGTCGCCGCCACCGAGATCCTCGGCCGTGACGACCTCGCCCGTCGCAGCCTTCACCAGCGGCGGGCCGCCAAGGAAGATCGTGCCCTGCTCGCGCACGATGACGGTCTCGTCGCTCATCGCGGGCACGTAGGCGCCGCCGGCGGTGCACGAACCCATGACGGCGGCGATCTGTGGAATGCCCTTCGCCGACAGCGTCGCCTGGTTGTAGAAGATGCGGCCGAAGTGGTCGCGGTCGGGGAACACGTCGTCCTGCTTGGGCAGGAACGCTCCGCCGGAGTCGACGAGGTAGATGCACGGCAGGTTGTTCTCGCGCGCGATCTCCTGCGCGCGCAGGTGCTTCTTCACCGTCATCGGGTAGTACGTGCCGCCCTTGACGGTCGCGTCGTTCGCGACGATGACGCACTCGCGACCCTCGACGCGGCCGATACCGCCGATGACGCCGGCGCCGGGGCACTCGTCGTCGTACATGCCGTCGGCGGCGAGGGGCGCGAGCTCGATGAACGGGCTGCCCGGATCGAGCAGCGTCTCGACGCGGTCGCGCGGCAACAGCTTGCCGCGGGCGACGTGGCGCTCGCGCGACTTGTCGCTGCCACCCTTCGCAGCGCGGGCCAGCTTGTCGTTCAGATCGTCGAGCAGGCGCAGATGCTCGGCTCGGTTGGCGGCTTGGTCGAAGGCCATGCGTTCGCTCACCCCGTGACGTCGGTGGGACGGGTCGGTGCGAGCGATCACGTGACCTGCGTCACTCGCGCATTCAGTTAATCACAATTAACTCAAGTGTGGTGAGCGGGGAGGTCTGCCCGGTGTCCTCGCCCGAGCACGTGGCGGGAGTCGTCGCAGTGAGCGGTGGGCGGTGGGCCGCTTGTGGCGGCCGGCGTCGTCAACCGTCCGTGTCGCATTCGTGCCAAGGGCTTTACGAGTCGGCGAGGCGAGCGTCATGGTGAGTGAGGTGCGCATGTGCGCGGCCGGATGGCGACGGCCGTCGAGGCTTCGACGGCCGCGGGGACCAGGGGAAGATCTGATGAC
Organism: Dermacoccus sp. SAI-028; assembly: GCF_004346775.1. Lineage (NCBI taxonomy): Bacteria > Bacillati > Actinomycetota > Actinomycetes > Micrococcales > Dermacoccaceae > Dermacoccus > Dermacoccus sp. SAI-028. Next base: position 636,294 of record NZ_SMFS01000001.1, read on the forward strand.
ACGCAGGGATGAATTCACGAACTATGTTCGGCCGCGGCGACGGGCGGCTGCGGGAGCGGGAGCGGCGCGCGTCGTGACGCTCGGGGGTGCGGCCTGCGGGTCGTCCGACGAGGGCGCGGCGCCGGCGTCGAGTCTGGCGTCGGCGTCGAGTCTGGCGTCGGCGTCGATGTCGTTGCCGGGTGCGTCGGGCTCCCGGTGAGGCGACGCTCGTGGGCTGGCTTCGCGAATCGGCTTCGTACGACCCGAGGTTCGCGTTCGTCGCACTCGATGGGGACAGAATCGTCGGGCACGTGGCGACCGGGGGTGACCTCGACGGGGCGCCGACGCTCGGGCTGGGGCCGTTGTCGGTCGAGCCGTCGAGGCAGGGGCAGGGCATCGGGTCATAGTTGATGGAGGCGACCCTGGACGCGCAGAGTGGAGTCCAGCAGAGTGGTGTACGACGGACCTGAGTGAGCGCGTGCCTTCAACGTAGGCGCGGCCACCAGGTGGATCCTTCGAGTGATCTCTCACAACCAACCTCGAAGAAGGACACCTTGATGACCGCTGGACCCAGTATCGACCCTGCCCGTTTCCTGAACGAGCAGCTGTCCCAGGCGAGCCCCGATCTGATGCGGGACCTGCTCACCACCTTCGTCAATGCACTGCTGTCCGCCCAGGCCGACGCGGTGTGCGGTGCCGGCTACAACGAACGGACCCCGGAGCGGGTCAACTCCCGCAACGGCTACCGCCACCGCGACCTCGACACCCGCGTCGGCACCCTGGATGTCGCCGTCCCCAAGCTACGCACCGGGTCGCTGTATCCGGAGTGGCTGCTCGAGCGCAGGAAGCGTGCCGAACGAGCACTGACCAGCGTGGTGGCGACCTGCTACCTCCTCGGCGTCTCGACGCGGCGGATGGACAAGCTCGTCCAGACTCTCGGGATCACCGGCCTGTCGAAGTCCCAGGTCTCGGTGATGGCCAAGGAACTCGACGAGCACGTCGAAGAGTTCCGCACCCGACGACTCGAAGACGCCGGGCCGTTCACGTTCGTCGCCGCTGACGCGCTGGTGTTGAAGGTCCGCGAAGGTGGCCGTGTGGTGCCGGTGCACGTGCTGGTCGCGACCGGTGTCAACGCTGACGGGCACCGCGAGATCCTCGGCGCGCAGGTCACCACCAGCGAGGACGGCGCCGGCTGGCTCGCGTTCTGGAGGGATCTGACCGCCCGCGGCCTCACGGGGGTCAAGCTCGTCACCTCTGACGCCCACGCCGGGCTCGTAGCTGCGATCGCGGCCACGAGCCCGGGCGCCGGTTGGCAGCGCTGCCGGACCCACTACGCGGCCAACCTGATGTCCGCGACCCCGAAGACCAACTGGCCGTGGGTCAAGGCGTTGCTGCACTCGATCTACGACCAGCCCGATGCTGAGGCCGTGCACGCCCAGTTCGACCGCGTCGTCGACGCCCTGCACGAGAAGCTCCCGGCGGTGGCTGAACATCTCGAAGGTGCCAAGGCGGACATTCTGGCGTTCACGCCGTTCCCGAAAGAGGTCTGGCGTCAGATCTGGTCGAACAACCCGAACGAGCGGCTCAACCGCGAAATCCGCCGGCGCACCGACGTGGTCGGGATCTTCCCCGACCGCGCATCCATCATCCGGCTCGTCGGCGCCGTCCTGGCCGAGCAACACGACGAGTGGGCCGAAGGCCGCCGCTACCTCGGCCTCGACGTCCTCGCCCGCGCACAAGCCGTCGACACCACCACCGAGGAGGTGACCACCGAACTCGAACTACAGGCCCTCACAGCCTGACAACACGACCAACCGAGGGATCAACCTCGTACACCACCCCAGCGGACTTGACCCGCGCCGCGTCAGGCAGGTGCGAGCGTCATCGTCCTGCTGGGTGAACCGGGCTACTACGCGTGGTTCGGTTTCGTACCGGCTGCGGATCTCGGCATCAGCGCCGACCCGGCGTGGGGCGAGTTCTTCCAGGCGCGTCCTCTCGCGGGCGGCTGGGGGCGCGACGGTGACGCCGCGAGCCCCGCGTATGCCGGGGCCCGCGGCGTCTTCACCTACCCCGAGCCGTTCGCGCGCCTGGGGTGACGGCCGGGCGTGTCGCGCCATCGCGTTTGAAGGGGTAGCCGCGAGCACGGCCGACTCGCGCGGCGCGTGTGAGCCGCAGTGTCGTTTCTTGACGGGGTGCCGCAGTTCGCTTCTGCGCTGTGGCGGCATGACCGGCATAACGCGGCACCCGGTGCCGGGCGCCGGTGCCCTGCGTCAGGGGCAGGTTTCGTCGAGCTTGACGGTCTTGAACCGCACGTCGACGCCGTCCTTGACCTCGGTTCCGGCGGCAGGGGTCTGTGAGCAGACCTTCCAGTGCTTGTCGAGCAGTTGGGGGCGGCTCGTGCCGAGCGCGTCGTCCGAGTGCGAGACGTAGAGCGGGTTGCCGGAGACCCGCTGCACGTCGTCCTGCGCGGCTTGCAAGGTCTTGCCGGTCTCGTCGGGCATGGTGAACGGCTCGGCCTGCGCCCCGACGGCCTTGGAGCTGGCTTCGCCGGCTGCGCTCGATGCGGCGGAGCCTGCGCTCGCCACCGCGCTCGTGGCCTGCGACGCAGCACTGGTCGCGGCGTCCTTGGCCTTGTCGGTGTCGTTGCTCGAGCACCCGGCGAGGGCGAGAACGGCAGTCAGTGCGAGGAGGCTGGTCTTGTTCATAGATCGACCTTAGGCTGAGCTCCCTGGCTTAAGGCTCGCTGGTCATGCTTGTGTCCAACTCGTCACGCACGGCAGTGGGGACTTCTCATGTCCGGGGCTTGACGCCGATGTGGTGGCTCAAGCATGAACCGGCACAACGGACGCTGAGGCCCTCCGTCCCCTTCCGAGTTTACGGTGCGCCGCAGTAGTTCCGTATGAGAGGCGGCCGTACCGTGATGATCAGCGCCGCCGCAGTGATCTTGTCCAACCCCGTCGGGGCGCTGTCCTATTTGTAATAGCCCTTTGCGTTGCCAAAGCCGTTTTCAACCGCGATGACGAGGTCGCCCGTGGCGTCGACACCGTAGGCCTGCTTCCAAGTGAGCGTCTTGCCGGGGAGAATGTCGGCGGTGGGCAGATCAACGCCCTTCTCGGTGTCGAAGACCCCGTCGGATTGCTTATCTCCGCTCGTGGCTGTGGTCGTGAGCGTCATGGCGTTGTAGGGCTCTTTAGATCCGTTCTTCAACGTGACATCGACGATGACGAACTTCTTGAACTTGGTGTCAGAGGCTGCGTAGGGAGACGGCTGAAAGGGCTGAGGCTTCGAGATGGTGATCGCGACGCCGTCGTCCCACGTGAACGTGGATCCGAAGGGCTTGGTCTTGCTGTTGCCTTCGTCAGATGACGTAGAGGTCGCGGAGCTGGATGTCTGAGGTGTCGCGCCTTCCCCGGCGGCTGACGAGGCCGACGAGGCGGGGGTGTTGCTGCCAGGGGCGTCGTTCGAGTTCTTGACCTCTGACGAACAGCCGGCCAGGGCGAGGGCAGCCGCCACGGAGCAAATCTTCAGATTGCGCATAGGGCCAAGACAGAGGGTTTCGTATGTTTCGAGGGGGTTCGCGAGGTGACTTCTTTGGGTGACTGCCTGCGTCGGTCGCCATGTGGACTCCGTCAAGGGCAACCACACTCAGTTCATTGTGATTAACTCGATCGTTGGTATCTGTCTCTCGCCCACGGGGGTTCGCATGGCGCTCGACGTCGCGGCAGGCGCGGAGCTGACGGCCCGGGAGCGCAGCAAGGCTGCCCGGCGTCAGCAAATCCTCGATGCCGCTGCGGGCCTCATCGCCGAGCGTGGGCTCGCGGGGGTGCGTCTCGAAGACCTGGGCAGCGCCGTCGGCATCAGCGGCCCCGCCGTCTACCGCCACTTCGCGAACAAAGAAGCGGTGCTCGCCGAACTGCTCGTCGGCATCAGCCGGTATCTCCTCGAGAACGGTTCGCGCGTCGTCGCTGACGCCGCCACGGCTGACGAGGCGCTCGAGAACCTCGTCGACTTCCACATCGACTTCTCCCTGACCAAGCCGGCGCTCATCCGCGTGCAGGGCCGCGATCTCGCAAGCCTCGACGCAGCCGCTCGTCGCGACGTGCGGCAGCTGCAGCGCCAATATGTCGAGATCTGGGTCGGTGTGCTGCGCGACGTCGACCCCTCTCTCAGCGACGACGAGGCCCGCATCAAGGCCCACGCCGGCTTCGGCGCGCTCAACTCGACGCCGCACTCGACCGGCAGGACGAAGACCGCGGTCGAAGCTCACCGCGAACGCACCCGAGCCGTCCTGCGCGCGATGGCGCTCGCGGCGCTGCGCCCTGCTGGGTGAAGCCGGGTCGTTCCGCCCGTCGAGAAATTCAGTTAAGAACCATTAACCGAGACGGTGTGATGTGATTCACTGAAATCCTGTGATGCGAGTCACGGATGACGCGACCGGAGGAGAGCCGATGTCCGCCACCGACACCCTCGAGAACGACCTCGACCCGACGCTCAGCCACACGCGTGGGGCGCCCGAATCGCCTCTGATCGAGCAGACGATCGGCGACAACCTCGACGCGACCGTCGCCGCACATCCCGATCGTGAGGCGCTCGTCGACGTGGCGAGCGGCCGGCGCTGGACGTACACCGAGTTCCTCCACGACGTCGACGCACTTGCCCTGGCCCTGCTCGACGCCGGCGTCGCGACGGGCGACCGCGTCGGCATCTGGGCGCCCAACTGCCCCGAGTGGACGCTCACCCAGTACGCGACGGCCAAGATCGGCGCCATCCTCGTCAACATCAACCCCGCCTACCGCAGCCACGAACTCAAGTACGTGCTGGGCCAGGCCGGCATCACGACACTGATCGCCGCCCCGAAGTTCAAGACGAGCAACTACGCGCGCATGATCGAGCAGGTGCGCGGCGAGTGCCCCGACCTCGCGCGCGTCGTTCTCATCGGCGAGACGTCGTGGAGCGACCTCGCCGACGCGGGCGCGAAGGCTCTCGCCGCTGACGGCGGACGCGAGCGCCTCGCCGCCGTCCAGAAGTCGCTGAAGAACACCGACGCAATCAACATCCAGTACACGAGCGGCACGACCGGCTTCCCCAAGGGCGCGACGCTGAGTCACCGCAACATCCTCAACAACGGCTTCTTCGTCGGCGAACTCTGTTCGTACACAGCCGAAGACCGCGTCTGCATCCCCGTGCCGTTCTACCACTGCTTCGGCATGGTCATGGGCAACCTCGCCTGCACCTCGCACGGCGCGACGATGGTCATCCCCGCGCCCGGCTTCGACGCCGCCCTCACCCTGCAGACCGTCGTGGACGAACGGTGTACGAGCCTCTACGGCGTGCCGACGATGTTCATCGCCGAACTCGCGCTGCCCGACTTCGACCGCTACGACCTGACGAGCCTGCGCACCGGCATCATGGCCGGCTCGCCCTGCCCCGAGCACACGATGCGTCAGGTCATGGAGCGCATGCACATGGAGGAGGTCTCGATCTGCTACGGCATGACGGAGACCTCGCCCGTGTCGCTGCAGACACGCAAGAACGACACCGTCGAGCAGCGCACGCAGACGGTAGGGCGCGTCGGCCCGCACCTCGAGGTCATGGTCGTCGACCCCGTCACGTACGAGCCCGTCAAGCGCGGTGAGCCGGGTGAGCTGTGTACCAAGGGGTACTCGGTCATGCTCGGCTATTGGAACCAGGACGACAAGAGCGCCGAAGCCATCGTCGACGGCTGGATGCACACGGGCGACATCGCCGCCATGGACGACGACGGGTACGTCACGATCACGGGGCGCATCAAGGACATGGTCATCCGCGGCGGCGAGAACATCTACCCGCGAGAGATCGAGGAGTTCCTCTACAACCACCCCGACATCGTCGACGCGCAGGTCATCGGCGTGCCCGACGACAAGTACGGCGAGGAACTCATGGCGTGCGTCCGCATGATCGACGGCGCGGAGCCGCTGACGGTCGAATCGCTACGCGCCTACTGCGACGGCAGGCTCGCGCACTACAAGGTGCCGCGCTACGTGCGCGTCATGGAGGAGTTCCCGATGACGGTGACGGGCAAGATCCGCAAGATCGACCTGCGTGAAGAGGCGCCGCAGTACATGAAGTGACGCTGGTAGGTTCGCGGGCGTGCAGATCGTCCTCGTCGCGCCGCAGATCGCGCCCAACACCGGCAACATCATCCGCCTCGCCGCGAACGTCGGCGCGAGCCTGCACCTCGTCGAACCGCTCGGTTTCTCGATGGACGCCCGCCTGCTGCGCCGGGGCGGGCTCGACTACCACGAGTTGGCCGACGTCCACGTGCACGCGGACGTCGACGCGGCCCGCGCCGCTTGCCCCGGGCGGTGGCTCGCGCTGACGTCGCGTGCCCGGAGACGGTATGACGCCGTCGACTACCGTGACGACGACGTCCTCGTCTTCGGTTGCGAGGCAACAGGATTGCCTGACGATCTCCTCGCGACGTTCAGCGCTGAAGAGCGACTGCGCATCCCCATGCGCCCCGACAACCGCAGCCTCAACCTCGGCAACGCGGTCGCCGTCGTAGCGTATGAGGCATGGCGTCAGCTCGGCTTCACCGGCGCTGCTGATGACGGCACCGGCACCCTCGAGGCGCTGAGCGCTGACGCCCCACGACGGGAGGCATGAGTTTCCCGCGTGAGACGCGAGGTGTGGGGTGTGCGGCGGGGCGGTCATGAACACAGGATGCGACGCCGGCTCGACGCGGGGAGGCTGCCTTGGCAGGATGGCGGCATGGCCGCTCACATGCCCCTGACCGACGCTCCGCGCGTGCTCGCCATCGTCCAGGCCGGAGGTAAGGGCTCACGGATGGGTGTGCTCACCACGCACCGCGCGAAACCGGCGCTGCCGTTCGGTGGCACGCACCAGCTCGTCGACATCGCCATGTCGAACCTCGTCAACTCGGGTATCTCCAGCGTCTGGGTTTCCGTGCAGTACCGCGCGGGCACGCTCGACAAGCACCTGCAGCACGGACGCCCCTGGGATCTGGACCGCAACGACGGCGGTTTCCGCCGCATCGTGCCCGAGGAGATCGACGCCGCGCGCACGGGTGGGTTCGCCACCGGCAACGCGGACGACCTGTACCGCATCCGTCATCAGATCGCCGACGAGAACGCTGACGTGACCGTCGTGCTGAGCGCCGATCAGGTGTTCACGCTCGACCTGCGGGACGTCGTCGCCGCTCACCTCGCCAAGGGCGCCGACCTCACCATCGTCACCACCGAGGTGCCCGTGACGGAGGCGTCGAACAAGGCTGTCGTGACGAGCGACGCCACCGGCAAGGTCACCCGCATCGACGAGAAGCCCGAGGACCCGGCCCACGGAACGATCTCCGCGGAGGTCTTCATCTACCGCACGGCAGCGCTGCTCGACGCCCTCGAAGAAGCCGAGAAAGCGACGCGCCCTGAAGCCGACGACGAGGACGACACCGGTCTCGGCGACTTCGCCGAGCACCTCATCCCGACGCTCGTCGCGCGTGGACGTGTGCGCACCCACGCGCTCGAGGCGTACTGGATGGACATGGGCCGGCCCGAGACCTACCTGCGCGCTCACCGCGACCTCGTGCGTGGTGACGTGCCGATCTTCGACGACGAGGCGTGGCCAATGCGCACCCTCGCGACGAACAAGTGCGCGGCGCGCGTGCGCGAAGGGGCCGTCGTCGACGCGTCCTACCTGTCGCCAGGGTGCGACATCGCCGGCACCGTGCGCCGCTCGGTGCTCGGGCCCGGCGTGATCGTGCGCGCGGGGGCCGTCGTCGAGGATGCCGTGGTGCTCGACGGCACGGTCATCGAGAAGGGTGCCGAGGTGCGCACCGCGATCGTCGACGTCGACGTCGCGGTGCGCCGAGGAGCGCGCGTCGGCTCAGCCCCTGCCGCCACCGCGGCGCGCGACGCGGACATCGCCGTCATCGGCGCGGGTGCCACCGTGCGCGATGTCGTGAAGCCGGGGGAGCAGATCGACCCCGGCGACGTCGTCAGCTGAGCCGCGCCGGGGGCGCCCCGGCAACCCCGTGGGGTGACGCAGGGGCGCCGACGGCTGTGGACGATGACGGCTGCGCGGCCTTCCGCGGCCGTCCTGCACCCTCGTCCACAGGGTTTGCGGCCGGCGCCGACGGCACACCCCGTGACATGCCTACCGTCGACGCATGACTATCTTCGCAACTCACGGTGTGCTCGCGGTCGCGGACGATCCCAACGCGGAGGCGCTCGCGACGTTCATCCACTGGTTCGTCGTCGTCGCCGTCCTGCTCTTCGTCGTCGCCCCGGCGCTGTGGCTCACCGGTGCCATCGTGGCGACCCGCAGCCTCAAGAAGTGGCCGAGTCTCGTCGCCGACACCGAGGACGCCATGTACCGCTGGGCCCTGCTCGTCGGCGTCCTGCCCGTCGTGGGCCCGCTCATCTACGCCGTCTCGTTCCAGCAGGCCAAGAACCGTCGGACGCCTGAGCAACTCGTCCTCGCGCGGATGACTCATCGGGAGCGCCATCGTCAGGCGCAACTCGCCGGCATCGGGCGACGGTAGCCGGGCTCTCGTTCGCGCATGACAAGGCGCGGGAGCGCAGGTAAGGCGAACGACTCCGGCCGGCTCGCCGGTGTGCTCAGGTGAAGAGGAAGTCGACGGCCGACGGCTCGGTGAGGCGCCGTTCGTATTCGCCGACCCCGCCGGGCCACAGGGTGCGGTTCTCGCCGTCGTCATCGAGGTACCAGGAGGTGCAGCCGCCCTGCGTCCACACCGAGCGACCGCTGCGTTCGCGCATCTCACGCGTGAAGGCGGGCACGAGTTCGGGGCGCACCTCGACGGCGTGGGCGCCTCGGCGATCGCGTTCGTCGAGCAGCGTCATGACGTGGGCGATCTGCGCTTCGATCATGAGCACGACGCTCGTGTGCCCCAGGCCCGTGTTGGGCCCCAGCAGCATGAAGAGGTTGGGGAAGTCGGCCATCGTCACGCCGAGATAGGACTCGACACCGTTCTGCCATTCCTCGGCGAACGAGCGGCCGTCACGCCCGGTGATGTCGAGGTGGGCGTACGAGCCGCGGGGGTCGAAGCCGGTGGCCAGCACGAGGGCGTCAACCTCGTGCAGGGTTCCGTCGGCGGTGACGACGCCGTCGGGCGTCACGCCCACGACGTCGTCGGTCACGACGTCGACGTCGGCGCGCGCGAGGGCAGGGTAGTACGTGTCGGACAGCAGGACGCGCTTGCACCCCATCGTGTAGGTGGGGGTCAGCTTCTCGCGCAGCTGCGGATCCTTGATCTGGTTGGCCAGGTGCCGTCGGGCCTCGCGGGAGGCGAGTTCGAGCAGCCGCGGCTGGCTGTCGAACGCGACGGCAGGCAGGTCGTTGCGTCGGCGCAGTGCAGCCCGATGGGCCCGCATGAGCGCGGGGTGACGCCGGAAGCGGTCGATCGTCGCGTCGGAGTACTCGCTGTTGCGCTGCGGCATGATCCACGGTGCGCTGCGCTGGAAGACGGTGAGGTGCTCGGCGTCCTCGGCGAGCGCCGGGATGCACTGCACAGCCGAGGCGCCCGTGCCGATGATGCCGACGCGGCGGCCGAACATCGAACTGTCGCGAGGCCAGGCTGCGGTGTGGATGAGTTCGCCGGCGAACGTGTGCAGCCCGTCGATGAGGGGGATGTGCGGCAGGTGCAGCGCACCGACGCCGAGCACGAGTGCGCGGGCGGTGACGGTGTGCGTCGAACCGTCCGAGGAGTGCGTCGCGATCGTCCACACGCCGCTCGACTCGTCGAAGTCGGCGGCGTGCAGCGCCGTGTCGAAGCGGATGTGCTCGCGCAGCTCGTACTTCTCGACGACGGCGAGCAGATAGTCCTGGATGACGTCACCGCGCGAATAGGTGTGCGACCAGTACGGGTTGAGCTCGAAGCTGAACGAGTACAGGTGGCTCGGCACATCGCAGGCAACACCGGGATAACGGTTGTCACGCCACGTGCCACCGATCTCGTCGGCCTTCTCGAGGATGACGAAGCTGCGGCCGGCGTCCTGCAGCGCCACGGCCATGCCGATCCCGGAGAAACCGGTGCCGACGACGACGACGTCCACCTCTGCCACAGTGCTCACCGCACCAACCTAACGGGGCCGACCGCCGCCATCGCGCACCGACACAGCCGACGGCGCGTGATGGCGCTGCTCGCGCCGCCACTGCGTCAGTCAGTGCCGGTTGCGTCACGCAGGACTGACTCGAACGACACGGACTGACGCAGCTGGGCTCGGCTGATCGCACCGTGCGCCGTCACGCTGCCAGCCGACTCGTCAGTCAAGACGCTGTCAGTCGAGCTGCACGATGACGGGCGCGTGGTCGCTCGCACCCTTGCCCTTGCGCTCGTCGCGGTCGATGACGGCGCCCTGGACGCGCCCGGCGAGGGCGGGGGAGCACAGGGCGAAGTCGATGCGCATGCCCTGCTTCTTGGGGAAACGCAGCTGCGTGTAATCCCAGTACGTGTAGGTGCGCGGCTCGTTCGTGTGCGGGCGCACCACGTCGGCGTAGCCTGTGTCGATCATCGCCTGGAACGCGTCACGCTCGGGTTGCGTCACGTGCGTCTTGCCCTCGAAGAACGCCGGATCCCAGACGTCTTCGTCTCTCGGCGCGATGTTCCAGTCACCCGTCAGCGCGATCTGCGCCTCGGGGTTCTCGGTGAGCCACTTCTCGCCGTCGGCGCGCAGCGCGGCGAGCCAGTCGAGCTTGTACTCGTAGTGCGGGTGGCCGATCTCGCGACCGTTCGGCACGTAGAGCGACCACATGCGCACCCCGTCGCACGTGGCGGCGATGGCGCGGGCCTCCGCCGCGATGGGGTCGCCGAAGCCGGGCATGTCCTCGAAGCCGATCTGCACGTCCTCGAGGCCGACGCGCGAGGCGATCGCGACACCGTTCCACTGGTTCAGCCCGTGATGGGCGACCTCGTACCCGGCTTCCTCGAAGCGGGCCATGGGGAACTGCTCGTCCTTGCACTTCGTCTCCTGCATGGCGAGCACGTCGACGTCACCACGTTCGAGGAAGGCGATGACGCGGTCGACGCGGGTGCGGATGGAGTTGACGTTCCACGTGGCGATTCGCATGCCTCAACCCTAGACGGGCCCTGCGACAACCCTCGAAACCAGCGGGATCCTGCGGTTGTCGGCGACGAGTGGCACAGTGGTGAGCATGACGAAATGGGCACTGGTCACCGGCGCGAGCGCCGGCATCGGCAAGGAGTTCTGCGAGCAGCTGGCGGCGCGCGGCGACAACGTCGTCCTGGTCGCGCGGCGCGCCGACTGGCTCGAGGAGCTCAAGGCACACCTCGAGAAGCGCTACCGCGTGCACGCCGAGGTCCTCGCGGCCGACCTCGCCAACGCTGACGATCTCAAGCGCGTCGCCGAGCGTGTCGCGCAGGCGAGCGACCCCATCGAGGTGCTCGTCAACAACGCCGGCTTCGGGCTCAAGACGGCGTTCCTCGACACCGACGTCGAGAAGGAGATCGCCTCCGTTGACGTCATGGTCAAGGCCGTCGTCGTGCTCAGCCACGCCGCAGGCCGCGCGATGCGTGAGCGGGGGCGGGGCGCGATCATCAACGTCTCGTCGGTCGCGGGGTTCATGGCGAGCGGCACCTACTCGGCGGCGAAGTCGTATGTCACCGTGTTCAGCGAGTCGCTCGCCGGCCAGCTCGCGGGCACGGGCGTCACGGTGACCGCGCTGTGCCCAGGTTTCACCCACACCGACTTCCACGCGAGCGCCGACATCGACGTCGACAAGACCTCGGCCATCGGCAAGCGACTCTGGCTCGACGCCGACCGCCTCGTGCGCGACTGCCTCGCCGACGTCGACGCCGGCCGCGTCATCTCGGTGCCGGGGAAGCAGTACAAGGTCGCGACGCAGTTGCTGCGCCACGTGCCGCGCTCCATCGTGCGCGCGGGCGCTTTGAGCAACCGTCATCGGCCGCGCGACTGAGGAACCCCCGCCAAATAGAATGGACGGCATGACGAACATCGCCGAAGACCGCGCCCGCCTGCTGCAACTCATCAAGGACAACGCCATCGTGCACGGCAAGGTGACGTTGAGCAGCGGCAAGGAGGCCGACTACTACGTCGATCTGCGTCGCATCTCTCTCTCCGGCGAGGCTGCGCCGCTCGTCGGACGCGTCATGCGCGATCTGACGAGGGACTTCGACTACGTCGCCGTCGGCGGTCTGACGCTTGGTGCTGACCCCGTCGCGACGTCGATGCTGCACGCTGCGGCTGCTGCGGGGGAGCAGGTCGACGCGTTCGTCGTCCGCAAGGCCGGCAAGGCGCACGGCCTGCAGCAGCGCATCGAGGGCCCCTCGATCAAGGGTCGTCGCGTGCTCGTCGTCGAGGACACGACGACGACGGGTGCCTCGCCGTTGGAAGCCGTCGCCGCGTGCCGTGAGGAGGGCGCCGAGGTCGTCGGCGTCGCGACCATCGCCGACCGTGCCACCGGTGCGCAGGAGAAGATCGAGGCCGAGGGCCTCACCTACGTCAGCGCCTTCTCGATGGAAGATCTCGGCCTCGCCTGAGCGTCTGTCACGCCGCGCCTCTTGGCTGTGCGCGAACGAGCCGTCACCGTCACCGGTGGCGGCTCGTTCGTCTGTGCCTCAGGGGTGCGCGCCCGTCGCCACGGAGCTGGACACCGCTGCAGGTGAACACCCGGTGAATCGGGACCATGGCCCCTTCGCCGACGTCCCGGTGCGCTCGTACGGTGGGATGACACGACCCGTTCCGGAGGAAGCATGCGCCAAGACAGACCCACCCACGTCGTCGTCATCGGCGCGGGGATGGTGGCCCACAAGTTCGCCGAGACGCTCCTCGCGAAGGACGACGCGCGCCGCGTCTCGCTAACGGTCATCGGTGACGAGCCGTTCGCGCCGTACGACCGGGTGCATCTGACGAGCTTCTTCTCGGGCTCCACCGCGTCAGATCTGCTGCTCGACGAGAGTGTCTGGGACGACGAACGGGTGACGTTGCGCACGGGCACGCTCGTCACCGGCATCGACCGAGACGCGCGAGCCGTCGAGACGGAGGGCGGCGAGCACATCTCCTACGACGCCCTCATCCTGGCAACGGGCTCGCACGCCGCAGTGCCGCCCATCGAGGGGCGCGACGTCACGGGTTGTTTCGTCTACCGCACCCTCGACGATGTCGAGGCGCTTCGGCGCTACGTCTCGGACACGGCCGGACGCCACCCCGAGCGGCAGGTGCGCGGCGCCGTCATCGGAGGTGGTCTGCTCGGCCTCGAGGCCGGTGGCGCGCTGCAGGCGATGGGAGCGGATACGACGGTCGTCGAGTTCGCTGACCGCCTCATGCCCATGCAGGTCGACGCGGGAGGCGGCGAGGATCTCAAGCGCATCATCGAAGGCACCGGCGTGCACGTGCGCACCTCGACCGCCACGGCACGCATCAACGCGGGCGACGACGGTCGCGTCGCCTCGATGGACTACGCGAGTGGCGAGCGGGACGACGTGGACGTCGTCGTCTTCGCCACGGGCATCCGTCCTCGCGACGAACTCGCGCGTGCCGCGGGCCTCGAGCTCGGGCCTCGCGGCGGCGTCCTCGTCGACACCCACTGCGCCACGACGGACCCGGCCATCCACGCGATCGGTGAGGTCGCGTGCATCCAGGGGGAGGTGTGGGGCCTCGTCGCACCCGGGTACACGATGGCCGAGATCGCCGCTGCGCATCTGCTCGGCGAAGCGCCGGACTTCGACGGCGCCGATTCCTCGACGAAGCTCAAGCTCATGGGCGTCGACGTCGCGAGCTTCGGCGACGCGTTCGCCGCGACGCCCGGCGCGCGCGAGGTCGTCTACTCGGATGCCATGACCGGCTGGTACCGCAAGCTCGTCGTCGCCGATGACGGACACACCCTCCTCGGCGGAGTGCTCGTCGGTGATGCGAGCGCGTTCCCGAGCCTGCGGGCGATGGTCGGCCACGACCTCGCAGCGCCGAGCGCCTTCGTCATCCCCGAGGACGAACGCGGCGCGAAGGCCGAGATCAACCTCGAACTGCCCGACGACGCGGGCGTCTGCTCGTGCAACAACGTGAGTGCGGGCCAGATCCGTGCGGCGTTCGCGGACGGTGCCACGACGGTCTCGGACATCAAGACCTGCACCAAGGCAGGGACCTCGTGCGGATCATGCCTGCCGCTCGTCATCAAGCTCGTCGAGGTCGAGCAGGCGAAGGCCGGTATCGAGGTCGACAGGTCGTTGTGCGAGCACATGCCGTTGTCACGAAGCCCGCTGTTCAACGCGATCAAGGTCGCGAGGCTCACGTCCTTCGACGACGTCATCGAGCGTTTCGGCGCCGGGCGTGGCTGTGACGTGTGCAAGCCGACGATCGCCAACATCCTCGCCAGTCTCGAGAACGGCCACGTGCTCGACGGTCAGCAGGCGACGATGCAGGACACGAACGATCACGTCCTCGCCAACATGCAGAAGGACGGTACGTACTCGGTCGTGCCGCGCATCCCGGGTGGTGAGGTGACGCCGTCGGGTCTCGTCGCGATCGGGCAGATCGCCGAGAAGTACGGCCTCTACACGAAGATCACCGGCGCCCAGCGCATCGACATGTTCGGTGCCCGCATCGACCAGCTCCCCGCCATCTGGCGCGAGTTGCTCGACGCGGGCTTCGAATGCGGCCAGGCATACGGCAAGAGCTTGCGTGCGGTGAAGTCGTGCGTCGGGCAGACCTGGTGCCGCTTCGGCGTGCGCGACTCCGTCCGTCTCGCGATCGACCTCGAGACCCGGTACAAGGGGCTGCGCAGCCCGCACAAGCTCAAGATGGGTGTCTCCGGGTGCGCGCGCGAGTGCGCCGAGGCGCGCGGCAAGGACGCCGGCATCATCGCGACGGAGAACGGGTGGAACCTCTACGTCGGGGGTAACGGTGGCTTCAAGCCGGTGCACGCGCAGTTGCTCGCTGAGGACCTCGACGAAGAAGAACTGATCCGCACCATCGACAGGTTCTTCATGTTCTACATCTCGACAGCCGAGCGGCTGCAGCGCACCGCGCCGTGGCTCGCCGAGCTCGAGGGCGGCACCGAGCACCTGCGCGAGGTGATCATGGACGACGCGTTGGGCATCTGCGCCGACCTCGACGCGATGATGGAACGTCACGTCAACGCCTACTCCGACGAGTGGCGCGACGTCCTGGAGGACCCTGAGAAGCTCGCCCGGTTCACGGCCTTCGTCAACGACGACACGAACGTCGACCCCGATCTGCTCTACGTCGTGGAACGTGACCAGCCCCGCCCGGCGACCCCGGCCGAGAAGGCCGACGCCACCCTCGAACTCATCGACTCCAACCGACGTCCCGTCCGGATCGCAGGCGAGCGCATCCCCGTCGGCGCAGGCGCTGCACAAGGAGGCCAGGGATGACAACCCCCACACCTAGCGAGGCCGGTACCTCGTGGACCCCGCTGTGCGCCGTCGACCGGCTGACACCGGAGCGGGCCGTTGCGGCACTCACGCCGGACGGCGCGCAGGTCGCCCTCGTGCGCCTCGCGAACGACGAGGTGTTCGCCGTCGGCCACCGTGACCCGTACGCCCTCGCGAACGTCATCGCCCGCGGCGTCGTCGGGACGCGCACTCTCGACGGTCAGACGTACGACGTCATCCAGTCGCCGCTGTACAAGCAGGCCTTCGACGTGCGGACGGGCGAGGACGTCGCCGACCGCGCCGTCCGTCTCGGCACCTGGGCCGTGCGTGAGCGCGACGGGATGATCGAGTTGGGCGAGCGCACGAGCGACTACGCAGAACCGGAGCAGACGACGCGCTGATCGTCCGGCCGCCTCGCCAGGTCGGTCGCCTGCGGCGGGGACGGTGGCGATGTGCCCGGCCAACCGCGATGATGGGACGATGGCCATCCTCATCGACCCGCCGATGTGGCCCGCGTGGGGCACGGTGTTCTCGCATCTCGTCTCCGGCAGCTCGCTCGACGAGCTGCACGCCTTCGCGCACGATCATGGCGTTCCGGATGCTGCGTTCGACGTCGACCACTACGACGTGCCGGAGCGCATGTACGACGCGTTGGTCGCGGGTGGCGCGCTGCCCGTGCGCGCCACTGAGCTCATTCGCCGATTGATCGCCGGCGGTGTGCGGGTTCGTGCCGTGGAGCGCCGATCATGAAACTGCTCGACGGGTGCTGCGCGGGCGTGAGTGCGCGACGCTTCTCGCGTCACGAACATCACGGCGGCTGCGGCGCGTCGCTGCCTAAGGTCGGGGAGTGAACACGAAGGGCCGCAGCGAGGAGGAACGGATGAGCGACGCAGTCGCGGCGGGGCGCGTCGTCCTCGTCGGCGGCGGACCGGGTTCGCTCGACCTGCTGACGCTGCGTGCCCTGCGCGAGCTCGAGCAGGCGGACGTCATCGTCGCCGATCGCCTTGGCCCGCGGGACGAACTGGCGCGTCTCGATCTGAGCGCCGAGATCATCGACGTCGGCAAGAGCCCGCACCATCACCCCGTTCCGCAGGGCGAGATCAACGCGATTCTCGTGCGTGAGGCGCGGGCCGGGCGGCGGGTGGTGCGCCTCAAGGGCGGCGATCCGTACCTGCTCGGCCGCGGGGGGGAGGAATACCTGTCCTGCCATGCGCACGGCATCGACGTCGATGTCGTGCCCGGCGTGACGAGCGCGCTCTCCGCGCCGCTCGCCGGCGGCATCCCGGTGACGCATCGCGGATCGTCGGCGGGCCTGCTCGTGCTCTCCGGGCACGACGAACTGGCGCTGCCGGCGCTGGCGGCATGGCCGCACACCATCGTCGTCCTCATGGGGATGGGACGCCTGGGCGAGCTGACGGCCGGCCTCGTCGCGCACGGCAAACCGGCCGCGACGCCCGCGGGCGTCGTCCACCGTGCGTGGACGCCGCAGCAGCAGGTCGTGCGTTCCACCCTCGACGAGCTCGCCGGCGAGTGCGCCACGCGGGGCATCGGCAACCCGAGCGTCATCGTCATCGGCGACGTCGTCGACGTCCTGCCCGACGCGGCGATCATCGCCATGACGACGCAGCAAGCCACCACCGAGGGGACGGGTGAGACCGATGCGTGACCAGCAGCCGGACGGCGCGAGCGCCCCTCGAGACGCCGCTCGGCGTGCGTCGCACGCCTCTGCCGTCGCTTCGGTGGAGTTCGCTTCGGATTCCGCTCCCCAGCAGCGACGGGCGCCGCACGACCTCGCCGGGCGGCGCATCGTCATCACCGCGCAGCGCAAGGCCGATGAGTTCGCCGCACCGCTCGAACGTCGCGGCGCCGAGGTGATCCGGGCAGCGACTATGTCGCACGTGCCGCACGTCGACGACCCTGAGCTGCTCGCCCATACCCGCGCGCTGATCGAGGAGCCGCCCGACCTGCTCGTGGTGACGACGGGCATCGGGTTCCGGGGCTGGTTCGAGGCCGCCGAGGCGGCCGGGCTGCGCGAGCGACTCCTCGACGCACTGCGGACGACTCGCATCTACGCCCGCGGGCCGAAGGCGCGCGGCGCTGTCGTCGGAGCGGGTCTCGAGGTCACGTGGACGGCCGCCTCGGAGACGGCCGAGGAGATCAAGGAACGTCTGCGCGGGGAGTCGCTCGACGGCGTCCGCGTCGCTGTGCAACACCACGGCGCCGGTTCCGACGGCATCGACGAGACCCTGCGCGCCGCAGGTGCTGACGTCGTCTCGCTCGTCGTCTACCGCTGGGGCCCGGCGCCCGACCCCTCTGCCGTCGCGCGCGCCGTCGATCTCGTCGCGCGATCCGACGTCGATGTCGTCGCGTTCACCGCAGCTCCCGGCGTCTTCGCCTTTCTCGACGCCGCGCGCGCCTCGGGTCAACAGGATGCCGTGCTGGACATGCTGCGCGAGGGGCGCGTCATCGCGGCCTGCGTCGGTGACACCACCGCGGCGCCGCTGCGCGAGTGCGGCGTCGAACCGATCGTGCCGACGCGCTTTCGCCTCGGCGCCTTGACGCGCCTGGTCGCCGACACCCTCGGCGGGCACAATGACGGCCATGCCTGACGACATGACGGTCGCCCCGACCGCGCCCGATCTCGCGCCCCCTGAATCCTCCGCTGTTGCAACGGCGCCCGCGCGTGGCGGCCGGCGAGCCGCACTCGTCCTCGTCGCCCACGGGACGGCGAGCCCACAGGGCCGGCGGGTCGTCCACGATCTCGCCGACGCGGTTCGCGCCGCGCGCCCCGACCTCACCGTCACCGAGGCGTATGTCGACGTGCAGGAGCCGAAGGTCGCGGACGTCGTGGCGCGCTTGGTGCCCGAGTTCGACGAGGTCGTCGCCGTGCCGCTGTTGTTCTGCGGCGGCTACCACGTGCGGGTCGACGTCGCGAAAGCCGTTGCGCCGCACGACAACGCGCGCTCGACGGGCGCGCTCGGCCCGTCGCGACCCATCGCGGAACTGCTCGCGCAGCGCCTCCGCGAGGCAGGCGCGCGTCCCGGCGACGCGATCGTCATGGCCGCCGCCGGGTCCAGCCGCGCCGAGGCCACCGCCGACGCCCGCGCCCAGGCACGTCTGCTCGCTGACGTCTGGGGTACCTCGATCGGCGTGGCCTTCGGCTCGGCTGCCACCCCGTCCGTGCCCGACGCCGTGAGCGCAAACCGCGACCACCCTCACGTCCGTGTCGCCGTCGCGGCGCTGCTGCTCGGCGAGGGGCACTTCCATGACAAGCTGACGCGTTCGGGCGCCGAAATCGTCACCGCGCCGCTGGGCGCATCCCCCCAGATCGTCGAGCAGATCCTCACCCGCTTCGAGGAGGAGTGACCTCCAGTCCCCAGGCGCAGCCGGCCCCGCCGGGGGCGAATCGCGCCGTGACACGCATCGAGCGCTGACGGTGGTCGCTGCCGTCGGCTAGGGTCGAAGCAGACATGACCCCTCGAAGCAGGAGCCACTCATGACGTTCGTCATCATCCTTCTCGTCATCATCGTCGCGCTCGTCGTCGCAGCCGTCATGATGTACAACGGCCTCGTCAAGCAGCGCAACACGGTGCAAGAGGCCTGGCACCAGATCGACGTCGAGCTGACGCGTCGTCACGACCTCATCCCGAACCTCGTCGAGACGGTCAAGGCGTACGCGAAGCACGAGGCGGGCACGCTCGACGCCGTCATCCGCGCGCGTGGTGCGGCCGTCAACACGAACGGTTCGCCGGCGCAGGTCGCCGAGGCCGAGGGTGAGCTGAGCCAGGCGCTGGGTCGCCTCATCTCCGTCTCCGAGGCCTACCCCGACCTCAAGTCGAACCAGAACTACCAGCAGCTCATGGGCGAGCTCAGCTCGACCGAGGACCGCATCTCCAACGCGCGCCGCTACTACAACGCGTGCGTCAGCTCGCTCAACTCGAAGGTCGACTCGATCCCGACGAAGTTCATGGCCGGCCCCGCGGGCGTGACGAAGGCCGAGTACTACGAGGCCGACGAGGCGACGAAGGGTGCCCCGCGCGTCAACATGACGAACGACCAGGCGCCGAACGTGCAGTTCGACGCGCCGCAGAGCCAGCAGCGTCCGTACAACGAGCAGCCGCAGCTGCCGCCGTCGCAGATGCCGTACCCGACGCAGAACACCGCGAGTGGCGAGTACCAGGCGCCCGGCCAGGAGGGTTACGGGGTGCCGTACCCCGAGCAGCGCAAGTGAGCCGAGCCCACCTGCGTCGACGCCCCGAATCGCCTGTGCGGTTCGGGGCGCCGTCCGTCGCGTCCCGATGGACGGGCTGGGGCGTGGGCCTGCCCGACGACGCGATGGGTTCGCTCTGGGCAACCTCGGGCGCGTTTCGCGTCCTGACGCTCGCATACAGCCTCTTCATCCATTCGATGGCGATCTCGCACTACTCGCGCCCCCACCTGGCAAGCGCCCTCATCGCGGTGCAGTGCATCTGGTCCGGCATCGCGGCGTACGCGATGTTCGCGCGCCGCACCTGGCGACCTGTGCTCGTCGGGCTCGACCAGGTCGTCACGCTCGCGCTCGTCTACTCGACGTGGATCGTCGCACCCGAGAGCTGGTGGGATCACAACCAGAGCCTGCCGACGACGATGTGGGTGACGAACGCCGTGCTCACCGCCGGGATGATGTGGGGTGTCGGCGCAGGTTTCGCGAGCGCCGTCGTCCTGGGGCTCGCGTGCCTGCACGTCGGCGGAGATCTGTCGTGGCTCGAACGTTCACCGACGCTGCCCATTCTCGTCAGTGCGGGCATCGCCGCGGGGGTGGCGAGCCACGGTGTGCAGCGCGCCCACGAGCAGTTGACGAGGGCGCTCGAGCTGCGCGCCCGGGCCGCGGAGCGCGAACGGCTCGCCCGGCAGGTGCACGACGGAGTGCTGCAGGTGCTCGCCTTGACCGCGCGCGAAGGGGAGCGCGCGGGTGGTGAGTTCGCGCGTGTCGGGCAGCTCGCCGCCGAGCAGGAGCAGGCTCTACGCCACCTCATCGCGGACGGCGACGACAGCGCGCGCCGCGACGGCACGTGGGCGGGCAACGCGGGGGCAGTGCGTCTGAATGGTCTCGCCGGGGGAGTCGCCTCCAGCCTGCGTGATGCGGGTCAGAACGGGGTGGCGCGGGGTGGGGGAGCTCTCGACGCCGGCATAGAGGCGTCGTCGGTGGACGCGCCGGCGCGGGGTGCTGCCCGCCGGTCTGACGCGCCTGACCCGACGGATCTGCGCCAGGTGCTGCTCGCCCTCGAGAGCCGTCGGTGCCACGTCAGCGCCGGAGCCGAGGCGGTGACGCTGCGCCCCGACGTCGTCGCCGAGATCACCGCGGCGGTGCGGCAAGCCCTGACGAACACCGATTTGCACGCCGGGCGTGGTGGCGCACCCGCGACCTCGTACGTCCTGCTCGAGGATCTCGGCGATGAGGTCGTCGTCACCGTCCGTGACGACGGCGTGGGCATGTCGCCGGAACGGCCGGCGCAGGCACGCGCCGAAGGGCGACTGGGCGTCAGCGGATCGATCGTCGGACGCATCGAGGCGATCGGCGGACGCGCGCATCTCACCACCGCGCCGGGCGAGGGCGTCGAGTGGGAGTTCACGGTGCCGCGCTGAGGCGCGGCAAGCGGCCTCGATCATGATCGTGTCGCGCGACGGGCGTTCTCATCCGCCGCAGCAGTGGAGCGCCGCAGCGCCACGGTGGCTCGCGATCTTGGCGTCCGCGACAATGTCGTCATGAATGACTCGTCCCGTGAGCCCCAGGCCCGCGTCATGATCGTCGACGATCATCCGATGTGGCGTGACGCCGTCGAACGCGACCTCGTCGCGCGCGGCTACGACGTCGTCGCCACCGACGGGTCCGTGCGCGAGGCCGTCGATCGCGCTCGCGCGACGCGCCCCGACCTGGTCCTCATGGACATGAATCTGCCCGACGGCAACGGTGCCGACGCGACGTCCGCCATCATGCTGACGCTCGCCGAGGTCAAGGTGCTCGTGCTGTCGGCGTCGTCGGCGCGCAGCGACGTGCTCGACGCCGTAAAGGTTGGCGCGTCGGGCTACCTGCTCAAGAGTGCCAGCGCCGCCGAACTTGTCGACGCGGTCGAGGCGACGCTGCGCGGAGACGCGGTGTTCACCCCCGAACTCGCCGGGCTGGTGCTCGCGCACCTGCGTGGCCGCGTCGACACCACGGACGACCCGGCGAGCGCCCTGACGCCCCGCGAGAGCGAGGTGCTGCGCATGGTTGCGAAGGGGCTCGCGTCGAAGCAGATCGCCTCGCGGCTCGGCCTCAGCAGCCGCACCGTCGACAACCACGTCGCCGCGACGCTGCGCAAGCTGCACCTTGCCAACCGCGTCGAACTGACGCGGTTCGCTCTCGAGAACGGCCTCGACTGACGTTCGCCGCACCTGCGTGGGCAGGGGCGCCCTGAGCACTCACTCGCGTCCATTACTCACGTCGTCTGAGTAGTCCTGCTCAGGCGCCGAAGCCGACGGCCGACGAGGCTCGAAGGCATGAATGAGAACCAGCCCTCGAACTCCTTCGACCCGTCCCGCCCGGTGCCGCCCTACGGTCCGTCGTACCCCGGACGCCCTGCCTTCGACGCTCCTGACGGCCACTCGACGCCGCCGCCACCATTCATGGGGGCGACGCCGAACAGTGGTCATCGGCAAGGCCAGTACAGCGGTGCCGCTCCCGGTCAGGCTCCCCGTGACGGGCGCTCTGGTGCAGGACCGGCACCCGCATTTCCCGGTTCGCTCGCGTTCATCCCGCCGCCACCTCCCGAACTGAAGCCTCGACGGTTCGACAACCAGCAGATCGTCGCGATGCTGCTGGCGGCCGCGGGCGTCGTCGTCACGCTCGTCGGGGTCGTGCTCCTGCTCGTCATGGCGGCGCGTGAAGGCATCCTGACGCCGCCGGTCCGCGTCGTCGGTGGCGCCGCGGGTTCGGCGGCTCTCGCCGCGGCCGCGTCGTGGGTGCGCCGTCGACCGGGTGGCCAGATCGGCTCCATCGCGCTGCTCGCGACGGCAGCGTCCGCGGCGTACTTCGACGTCATCGCCGTCACCCGCCTCTACGCGTGGGTGCCGTTGAGTGTCGGCCTCGCGATGGCGTTCGTCGTCGCGGCAGCCGCGTTCCTGCTCGCGATGCGCTGGGACGAGAAATGGCTCGCCATCGCGATCATGGTCGCGGTCTGCGTGTTCGCGCCCTTCTTGACGCAGGGCCCCGGCCTCGCGCTCGTCGCGTTCCTGTTCGTCATCCAGCTCGTCGGCGTCGCACCCGAGCCGACGCGTCGCTGGGACGAGCTCGGCCTCGCGCGGACCGTCCCCGTCGTGCTCGCCGCGACGTTCTGGATCGACCTCGACCACAGCGTCCAGGTGCCCGTCATGATCGGCCTCATCGCCCTCACCGCGGTGACGACGACGCTGCTCACCGCGACGGTTCGTCCCGACGCGCGCTGGGGTGCGGCCGCCTACGTCAGCGCCTGGCTGCCGATGTGGGTCTTCATGATCCGCGCCGACCGTTCGACGTGGACGCTGCTGGCCCTCGGGGCGACGTTCGTCGCGGCACTGACGTGGTGGGCCCTGCGGCACGCGGGGCGCGAGCTGCGCCTGGGCGCGCTCGTCGTCACCGTCATCAACGCGCTGACGTTGGCCTTCGCCATGACGACCGGGCCGTGGCTCGCCCTACCGTTCCTCGCCGCTGCGCTCGTGCTGTTCGCCGCGCAGGGCATGACGCGTCGGCGCATCGACGGTCAGTTGGCCCTCGGAGCGCTGGGTCTCGCCGCCGTCGCGCAGCAGGTGGCCTCTCCCACGATCGACCTGTTCTACCGGGGGCGTGCCGCTGAACTGCCGGCATCCGTCGCGGTGAGCGGGCTGCTCATGCTCACGGTGGCCGCCGTCGCGACCTGGTCGGTCCGGGGCCGGGCGATGCCCGCGCCGCACGTCCAGATGACGCTCGTCGGTGCCGGCTTCATCGGTCTGCTGGGCTTCGCGATGTCGCTGATCACCTGCCTGGGTCGCACGCCGTCGGGCTTCTTCCTCGTGCACCTCGTCATCACCGTCGGCACGATGGCGCTCGCCGCTCTCGTGCTCGTCGCCGGCCTGACGCGGCCGCGCCACCTGTCGGCGTCGATGGCGTGGGGTCTCGCGCTGCTCGGCTGTGCCCTTCTCAAGTTGCTCATGTTCGATCTCGCCTACATGGGCGCGATGACGCGGGCCATGACGTGCGTCGTCGCAGGCCTCGTCCTGCTCGCGGCCGGCACCACGTACGCCCGCACCTACGCGCTGGCCTCGAAGGAGGCGAAGCAGCCGAAGGCATCGTCGGAGCCGCATCAGGAGCGTCACGTCTGACATGAGCCAAACGCGCACCGGTGACGGGTGGGGCGGACTCCACCCGTCACCGGTGCGCGCGCGTCGTTCATGCGGCGCGCCACCCCTCGAGACCCAGCCATGTCGCCATCGTCGTGAGCTCGTCGCTCAAGGCGTCCGCGGCGCCTGGGTGTGCGGCGGGGGCGCCCGGCTCCCAGTGGATCGCGTGAGCGCGCAACACCCCGGCGGCGCGGTCGGCCTTCAGGTCGACGCGCGCGACGAGGCGCTCGCCGAACAGGAACGGCAGGACGTAGTAGCCGTACTGACGCTTCGCGGCGGGGGTGTAGATCTCGAGGCGGTAGCGGAAGTTCCACAGTGCCTCGGTGCGTTCGCGCTGCCAGATGAGTGAGTCGAACGGCGACAACAGCGCGGCCGTCTCGATGCGGCGAGGGTTCTTTGCATCGACGTGGCGCCATGCGGGTTTGTCGAAGCATTCGACGTCGACGGGTTCGAGTTCGCCCGCCGACACCAGGTGCTCGATCGCCGGGCGCACCTGCGCGCCCTTGAGCCGGAAGTAATCCCTTAGACACAGCTCGGTGCCGACCCCGTGCGCCATCGCGCCGCGCCGCACGAGTTCGACGACGTCGTCGAAGTAGGCGACGTCGCTGCCCGCAGGGGCGTCGATCAGGGAGGTCGGTGAGAAGAACTCCTCGGCCAGCGCGGCGTCGGCGATCTGGTTCGGCAGGACGCGCTCGAGGCTCGCGTAGCGACGTTCGAACTGCGGCGTTCGTCCGGCCGAGGTGATGCGGCCGGCCCAGAACAGGTGCTCCAGAGCTGCCTTGACGAGCGACCAGTTCCAGCCCCAGTGGTCGTTGTTCAGCTGCTCGTCGTGTTCGAGCGCGACCTCGATCTCGCGGGCTGTGGCGGGCGGGTGCGTCGTGACGTGGGCGTGGACGCGTTCGACGAGGTCGGGGTGCTCGGCTGCGACGCGACGCATGCCACCCCAGGCGTCCTCATGGGCGCGCGCCATGCGGTGACGCAGCAGCGGCCACACCTGCGGCGTCACGAGACTGGCCTCGTGCGCCCAATACTCGACGAGACGACGTGGCGCGCGGTCCCGAAGCGCGTCCAGGTCGCGGTGCGCATACGGGCCGAGGCGGCTGAAGAAGGGGAGGTAGTGGCTGCGCGTGAGGACGTTGACGCTGTCGATCTGCACGACCTGCAGGCGCGCGGCGGTCGCCGTCAGGTGGCGTGTCGTGACGCTCTCGGGGCGTGCCTTCGCGAACCCCTGGGCGGCCAACGCGATGCGGCGTGCCTGCGCGGTGCTGAGGCGTCGCGGACTGCGGTTCGTCATGTCGCCGACAGTAGTGGGCGGCCCCGACAACCCCGTCGGCTCGGGGTTTTCCGGCCCCGTGACGGCGTGGCGACGCGCCGACGTCCGGGCAGCACTCGGCACCTGGCGGGCGGCGCCGAAGGCCTGGAATGACGGGGTTGTCGCCGGCGCGCGGTAGCGTTCGCGCCATGGACGACGTGCACGAGGAGAGTTTCTCGACCGCGCTGCTGGCGCGCGGCAAACGGCTCGCGATCGTCGGCGCTGCGCTGCTGTGGGTGGCCTCGCCACTGCTCATCGGCGCGTGGGTGACGGTAGCCGTCAAGCTCGCTGACCGGGGGCATGTCGGCGCGCTGCTCCATGCCGCCATGGTGGTGTGGGCGCTGGTCTGTCTCGTCGTCCTGCTGGCCGGGTTCGCGATGCTGCTCGGCGGGGTGTTCTTCTGGTGGCGCTCGCGCGCCGTCACGCAGCCGCCGACCGCCCGCCGTGCGTCGGCGGGCGATGCGGCGTCGCGCTCGGCCCGCGCCGACATGCTGCGGCAGATGCAGCAGCAACTACGCGAGGACGAGGCCCGTCGCGGCGACGGTGCACACGAGCGCGGCGGCGGCTCGGATGACGCCGGCATCGAGGTCGCCGAGCCGAGCGTGGAACGCGTCGAGGCCGACGATTCGGAGGCGCCGCACACGCGCCGGTAAACTCGAAAAGTTAGTGTTCGACGGGGTGCCGCACGCGCGAGCCATCCCACCCGAGGTCGCCCGCCGGCCTCATGAGCAAAGAGGTGCGACGTGCCGGTCGGCAAGGTCAAGTTCTACAGCGCCGAGAAGGGCTTCGGCTTCGTCTCCGGGGACGACGGCGTCGACGTCTTCGTCCCCGCGAGTGCGCTGCCTGCCGGGGTGAGCCAGCTGCGGGGCGGAATGCGCATCGAGTACAGCGTCGTCGACGGGCGCAAGGGCGCGCAGGCGATGCACGTCCAGGTGCTCGACGCGCCGCCGTCGATCGCCGAGCGCAAGCGCAAGCCCGCTGAGCAGATGAGCGTTATCGTCGAAGACGTGATCCGTCTGCTCGACGACCTGTCCTCCGGGTTGCAGAAGGGGCGTTACCCCGACCGCAGCCATTCGAACAAGATCGCGACGGTGCTGCGCGCCGTGGCCGACGACCTCGAGGTCTGATCATGTCTGACGTCCCCTCCGTGCCCTCCGCGGCGAGCGAACCCGTCGAGCCGGCGCCCGCGTCGTCACCGAAGGCTCGCCGCGTCAAGGTGGTGAAGAACGACGCCGTACTCGCCGCTGACGCCGCACGCGACATGGCGCGCGCCGCCGTCGTCGAGATCGCCTACCGCGACACGGTCGGTGAGCACGTGCGCTTCGAGATGAACTCGGAGCGACTCGGCACGCACTACTTCGCGAGCCTGGCCAAGGGCTACCCCGACTGGCAGTGGGCCGTCTCCGTGGCCCGCGCGCCCCGCGCGAAGGTCGCCACCGTGTGCGAGACGAATCTCGTGCCGACGGCGTCGTCGATCCTCGCGCCCGAGTGGGTGCCCTGGGCTGACCGGCTCGCCCCGGGGGACCTGAGCGCCGGCGACGTGCTGCCGTACAAGGAGGACGACCCGCGCCTCGAAGGCGGGTTCGAGGCAACCGGCAACGAGGACGTCGACCAGGTCGCCATCTTCGAGCTCGGCCTCGGCCGCGCGCGCGTGCTCTCGGCAGAGGGGCGCGACGAGGCGGCTCAGCGCTGGTACGACGGAGAGAACGGGCCGTCGTCCGACATCGCCCGCAAGGCTCCCGCGCCGTGCGCGACGTGTGGCTACTTCCTGCCGATGGCGGGTGTGCTGCGTCAGCAGTTCGGTGTCTGTGCCAATGATTGGTCGCCCGCCGACGGCAAGGTCGTCGCCCTCGACTTCGGGTGCGGCGCCCATTCCGAGGCCGACATGGAAGCTCCGCAGGCGCACGACCATCAGGACGCGCCGGTGCTCGACGAACTTGACGTCGACCTGGAGGTCTCGGGCGGCGGCAAGGGTGCGCGCGAGAACACCGAGCAGGAGAACACCGAGCACGACGAGGCCTGAGGCAGCGAACATACGGCGAGGGCCGCCCACCACGTGGTGGGCGGCCCTCGCCGCATGATCGACACCTCAGCTGACGCCGAGGATCTGCTTGACCGGTTCGATCCCGAAGTAGACGAGGAAGAAGAACCCGACGACGTACATGAGTGGGTGCACGTCCTTCGCCTTGCCCTTGACCAGCTTGATCAGGATGAAGCTGATGAACCCGGCGCCGATGCCGACGGCGATCGAGTAGGTGAAGGGCATGAGCGCCATCGTCAGGAAGGCGGGCAGGCCGATCTCCATGTCCTTCCAGTCGATGTCGTTCGCCTGCGTCATCATGAGGTAGCCGACGATGACGAGGGCAGGCGCGGCGGCCTCCGAAGGCACCATCTCGACGAGCGGGGCCAGGAACGTCGTGAGCAGGAAGCACACGCCGGTGACGATGGAGGCGAGGCCGGTTCGCGCACCCTCGCCGACGCCGGACGCCGATTCGATGAAGGCCGTGTTGGAGCTGATGGAGCCGGCGCCGCCGGCCATCGCGGCCACGGAGTCGACGATCATGATGCGTTCGGAGTGCTCGGGCACACCATCCTCGTCGAGCAGGTCTCCCTCGGCGCCGACGGCGTACATCGCGCCCATGAGGTCGAAGAAGGCGCCGAGCACGAGCGTGAAGATGATGAGGATCGTGGAGATGGTGCCGATCTTGCCGAAGGCACCGAACAGCGAGAAGTCGCCGATGATCGAGAAGTTCGGCTGCGAGACGAACGAGTCGGGCACCTGCGGCACGGTGAGGGACCACCCTCCCGGGTTCACGACGTCCCCCTTGGCGTTCGTCTTGCTGCCGATGTTGCCGACCGTCTCGGCGATGACGGCGAGCGTCGTCGCACCGAGGATGCCGACGAGCATGGCGCCTTTCACCTTGCGGGCCATCATCGCGGCGATGCCGAGCACGCCGATGATGAAGATGAGCACCGGCCAGCCCTGCAGCGTGCCGCTCGGGCCAAGTTGGAGGAAGCCGCCGCCGGCGGAGTTGAAACCCGCGTCGTGGAGGGCGACGAGGCAGATGAACAGCCCGATGCCGACGCTGATGGCCGTCTTCAACGAGTGCGGAATCGCCGCGAACAGTGCCTTGCGAAAACCGGAGATGACGAGCAGGAAGATGATGAAGCCCTCGATGACGACGAGCCCCATGGCGTCAGGCCAGGTCATGCCCGGCAACTTCGCCACGGAGTAGGCGACGAATGCGTTGAGACCGAGGCCGGTCGCGATGGCCAGGGGGAACTTGGCGATCGCGCCCATGAAGATCGTCATCACACCAGCGACGAGGGCCGTCACGGATGCCACGAGGGTGAGGTTCGGCGACGTTCCGCCACCGATGTAATGGCCCGTCGAGTCCGGCACCGTGCCGATGATGATGGGGTTGAGGACGACGATGTACGCCATCGTGAAGAAGGTGACGAGGCCACCGCGGATCTCCCGTCCGACGGTGGAACCGCGTTCGCTGATCTTGAAGTAGCGATCCAGGGCGTTCGCGGGCGGCCCGGGGGCGGGGGCCGAAGTGACTGTGCTCGACATGGCGCACATCGTATTTGGCGCCCGTGTGCGCCGGGAAACGTGCTCAGCGGGTGGTCGTCGCCGCCTCGTCGGGTGCGCGCCCATGACCGGGCCCGTGAGTGACGTCTGCCGTCCCTTCGCCCCGCTCAGCAGAGGCGCGCCGCCGGGTCTGAGGGCGCCGGCGCCGAGCTCGGCTGTCGGTGCTTCGCCGCCCGTCAGGGGCGCGTCAACTAGGCTGTGGCGGTGAGCCCAGACCAGCGTCAGCCGAAGCGCGCGCCGCGTGCTGACGGTGCGACGCCCCGCTCGATCGAGCGCGCCCGCGAGATGCGGGAGCGCGCCGAGCACTCGATGTCCTACGAAGCTGGCGTCGTGCTCCCCCCCGAGGGCCAGGCGCGACTCGAGGAATCGCCGTACGAGAAGTTGTTCACCGGCGGCGACACCGTCATTCCGAAGCCGCAGCCGCTGCACGTCGACACACCCAAGGTGATCCTCGTCGGCGTCGCGTGCTGGGTCGTCATGCTCGTCGTGACGCTTCTCGTGCCCGCCCTGCACACGGGCGAGCGTGACTGGTGGCCGTGGACGTGCGTCGCGGGCGCCGTCCTCGGACTCATGGGCTGGGCCTACGTGCGTCGCGGACGTGGCAACGCCGAAGCTGCGTGAGCTCTCGCGGATGGCGTCTTTCGCACTTCGGCCGAGACCGCGGTCGTCCTGCAGTAGCCGCAGCGCGACGTGGGCATCGAGCAGGATGCTCATCGCCCGGCGCCGAACAGCGCCCCGACGAGCGTGTCGATCTCATCGCCGAAGGCGTCGTCCGCCGTCGTCCACGACGCATCGAGTGTGCCGAACCTGACGGGCTCGGCGACATGCGGGACGAGGTCGACGATGGGCCGCCCCGCCTTGGCGATGGTGATCGACTCGCCGGCCCCGACCCTGGCAAGCAGCCGGGAAAGGTGAGTCTTCGCCTCGTGGATGTTGACCGTCGTCATGTGGTTGGTCTGCTGAACCAAGCTGTGCGGGGAAGGGCTCAGATGTCGCTCTCGTCGACGATGCGGTAGGCGTAGCCCTGCTCGGCGAGGAAGCGCTGACGGTGCGCGGCGAAGTCGGCGTCGACGGTGTCGCGCGTGACGATCGAGTAGAAGTGCGCGGTGCGTCCGTCGGCCTTCGGGCGCAGGACGCGACCGAGGCGCTGGGCCTCCTCCTGACGCGAGCCGAAGGTTCCGGAGATCTGGACGGCGACGCTCGCCTCCGGCAGGTCGATCGAGAAGTTCGCGACCTTCGACACGACGAGCTTGGTGATCTCGCCGTCACGGAACTGCTGGAACAGCTTCTGCCGCACCGCAACCGACGTCTCACCGGTGATGAGGTCGGCGTTCAGGCGTCCCGCGACGGTCTCGAGCTGGTCGAGATACTGGCCGATGACGAGGGTCGGTTCGCCGTCATGCTTGGCGACGATGCGTTCGACGACCGGATCCTTGACCGTCGCGCACGAGGCGAAGCGGTAGCGCTCGTCGGGTTCGCTCGTCGCATAGGCCATGCGGTCGGAGTCGGAGAGCCCGACGCGCACCTCGACGCAATCGGCGGGCGCGATGTAACCCTGGCTCTCGATGTCCTTCCAGGGTGCGTCGTAGCGCTTCGGGCCGATGAGGGAGAACACGTCGTCCTCGCGGTTGTCCTCACGCACGAGCGTCGCCGTCAGGCCGAGACGTCGACGGGCCTGCAGGTCGGCCGTCATGCGGAAGATGGGCGCCGGGAGCAGATGCACCTCGTCGTAGACGACGAGGCCCCAGTCGCGCGCGTCGAGCAGCTCGAGGTGCGGGTAGACGCCCTTTCGCTTGAGCGTGAGCACCTGGTACGTCGCGATCGTGACGGGGCGGATTTCCTTGCGCGCACCGGAGTACTCGCCGATCTCGTCCTCCGTCAGCGTCGTGCGCTTGAGCAGCTCATCGCGCCACTGACGGGCCGAGACCGTGTTCGTCACGAGGATGAGGGTCGTCGCCTTGGCCTTCGCCATGGCACCGGCGCCGACGAGCGTCTTGCCGGCGCCACAGGGCAGGACGACGACGCCGCTGCCGCCGTCCCAGAACCCGTCGACGGCCTGACGCTGGTAGGGGCGCAGCTCCCAGCCGTCGGTGTCGAGGTCGATGGGGTGGGCCTCACCGTCGACGAAACCCGCACGGTCCTCGGCCGGCCAGCCGACCTTGATGAGCTCCTGCTTGATCGCGCCACGCTCACTTGGGTGGACGGCGACGGTGAAGTCGTCGAGGCGCTCGCCGACGAGTGGCTTGATCTTCTTGTGCCGCAGCACCTCTTCGAGCACGGGCTTGTCGGTGGAGTGCAGGACGAGCTGGTCGCCGTCCTTCTCGAGGACGAGACGGCCGTAACGATCCATCGTCTCGGCGACGTCGAGCAGCAGCGGTTGCGGCACGGGGAAACGGCTGTGCGTGATGAGGGCGTCGACGACCGTCTCGGCGTCGAGGCCTGCAGCGCGGGCGTTCCACAGGCCGAGCGGCGTGACGCGATACGTGTGAACGTGCTCGGGGGCGCGTTCGAGCTCGGCGAACGGAGCGATGGCGCGACGCGCCGCCTCGGCGTCCTCGTGATCGACCTCGAGCAGGATCGTCCGATCGCTCTGCACGATGAGTGCGCCGTTGTTCACGCGTTGCCTCTCGGTGGGGTCTGCGGCATCGACAGGTGCCGCGTTCAGGGTAACGGGCGCCAGCGACGGGGCATTCCGACCGGGGTGAGCACCGAGACGGCCGATGTTGTGTCATGAACGCGTGAGATAGCGCGCGTTCATGACACAACATCGGCGCCGCCCGTCATCGAGTGGGCCGTGACGCGATCTCCGTTACCGATGCGTTATTGAGCATTGCTCAACAAGTGACGAGTGGGGCTCTAGGGTGTGCTTCAGATCACATGAAAATGTCATCTCCCGTCGAGCAGGAGGCCCCCCGTGACTGCTGTATCCGCACCTGACGTCGCCATCGATCCGAAGCGCCGCAAGCGGCTGCTCGCCGCCAGCCTGCTGAGCAGTTCGATCGAGTGGTACGACTTCTTCATCTTCGGGACCGCAGCAGCGCTGGTGTTCCCTCATGTGTTCTTTCCCGACAGCTCCGCCTTGACCGGAACCCTCCTGTCGTTCGGGACGTTCTGGGCGGCCTTTCTTGCCCGCCCACTAGGTGGCGTGCTCGCCGGCCACTACGGCGACAAGTACGGGCGCAAGCGCGTCGTCGTGATCTGCGTCCTGGCCATGGGAGGGGCGACGTTCCTCATCGGCCTCCTGCCCTCTGCCGCGACGATCGGCGTCCTCGCGCCCGTCGTCCTCGTGACCCTCAGGTTCGTCCAGGGCCTTGCGGCCGGTGGTCAATGGGGCGGCATCATCCTGCTCCTGACGGAATCCGAGGGGCCGAAACGCCGCGGCTTCGCCGGCACCTTCGGTCAGATGGGCGTCCCGATCGGCGTGTTGCTCGGCAACCTCATCTTTCTCGTCGTGTCGCAGAGCGTCTCCAAGGCTGACTTCGTCTCGTGGGGTTGGCGCATCCCGTTCCTGCTGAGCGTCGTCCTGTTCCCCCTCGGGTTGTACATCCACAACAAGGTCGAGGACTCGCCGGAGTTCAAGGAGCTGCAGGCGCGTTCCGCCGAGCGGATGAACGACGCCCCTGCTCAGGCGCCCGCGCTCGACGTGGTCCGCAAGGCGTGGAAACGCATTCTGCTCGGTTGCCTCACGATGGGGGCGACGAATTCGATGTTCTACGTCGGCATCGTCGGTTCCCTGAGCTACGCCTCGAGCGAGCTCGGGATGAAACGAGAGAGTCTCCTGCTCGTCACTCTTGTGCTCTCGGCGCTCAACATCCCCATGATCTTGTGGTCGGGCGCACTCTCGGACCGGATCGGACGGAAACCCGTCGTGTTCTGGTCAGCCATCGGCCTCGCAGTCGTCATCTTTCCCTACTTCGCTCTGCTCGGGACGAAGAGCATCGCGATGTTCGCCATCGGGGCTTTTCTCACGAGCTTCTTCCAGTCGACGATCTACGGCCCGCTCGCTGCCTATCTTGCAGAGATCTTTCACCCGTCGATGCGGTACTCGGGCATGTCGCTGGCGTATCAGTTGGCCGCCATCGCACTGGCCGGCCCGACCCCGATGATCATGGCCTCCGTCATCGACAGAACGGGCAGCACGCACGGGATCGCCGCCTACATGGTGGTGCTCAGCGTCCTGACGGCCGTCGGGGCCTGGCTGCTGCCGGAGACGAACCCCAAGTCAGTTCGCGACGACCCGTCGGCGGTGCCCGGGGTGGGTCTCAACGATGCTGTCTGAGCTCGCGCGGTGAGCTGCGGATGACGGTTGTCGGTGCGAGGTGTTTGGATGGACATCAGCTGAGAAGTCCTCGACCTCCACGAAATCTGAGGTGTTCGCATGACCCGCAAGTCCGGCCTCGACGTCGACACGTTCGACGCGTCCGTCCGCCCCCAGGACGACCTGTTCGCCTACGTCAACAACACGTGGGTTCGCGAGCACCCCATCCCCGACGACAAGTCGCGCTACGGCGCGTTCGACCGCCTTCGTGAGAAGAGCGAGGCGGCGATGCGCGTCATCATCGAGGAGGCAGCGCAGAAGGCGGAGGACGCCGAGAACGGCAACCCGGCCGAGGGCTTCGGCCCGGCCACGCAGAAGGTCGGCGACCTGTACCGCTCGTTCATGGACACCGAGCGCATCAACCGTCTCGGCGTCTCGCCGATCGCGGAGGATCTCGCCGCCATCGACGGGCTGACGAGCGAGCACGATCTGCTCATGCTCCTCGGCCACCTCGAGCGCTACGGCATGGGCGGTCTGTTCGGTTTCTACGTCAGCGCCGACGCGAAGAACAGCGACGAGTACATCGTCTACATCGGCCAGAGCGGCCTCGGGCTGCCCGACGAGGCCTACTACCGCGAGGCGCAGTACGCCGAGATCCGCGCCGCCTACCAGGAGCACATGGTGCGGCTGCTCGAACTCGCGGGTGTCTCCACGCCGGAGGCCGTCGCCGACCGCGCTTACGCCCTCGAGGTCGACCTCGCGAAGCACCACTGGGACAACGTCTCGACGCGCGACGCCATCAAGACCTACAACCGCTACACGCTCGACGAGCTGCGCGACGTGCTCGGCGCGTTCGATCTCGACGCGTGGATGGAGGGCCAGGTCGTGCCGGACGGCGCGTTCGCGAACGTCGTCGTCGGGGAGCCGAGCTACCTCGAGGGGCTCGCGGAACTGTTCGCCACCCGTCCGCTCGAGGATTGGAAGGCATGGATGACGTGGCACCTCGTCACCTCCTTCGCGAACTACCTCGGCGACGCCGTGGTCGAGGAGCGCTTCGACTTCGCCGGCCGCACCCTGTCGGGCACGCCGCAGCTGCGTGAGCGCTGGAAGCGCGGCGTCGGCCTCGTCGAGGGCGTCCTCGGCGAGGAGGCCGGCAAGCTGTACGTCGAGCGTCACTTCCCGCCGGAGGCGAAGGGGCGGATGCAGGAACTCGTCGGCAACCTCGTCGAGGCGTTCCGTCGCAGTTTCCGCGAATCGACGTGGATGAGCCCCGAGACGCAGGTCAAGGCGCTCGAGAAGCTCGACGCGTTCACGCCCAAGATCGGATACCCCGACGAGTGGCGCGACTACTCCGACCTGCAGATCGTCGCCGACGACCTCGTCGGCAACATCAAGCGTTCCGCGTCATTCGAGACCGACTACCAGCTGGCCAAGATCGGGCAGCCCATCGACCGCAACGAGTGGCTCATGAGCCCGCAGACGGTCAACGCCTACTACCACCCGATGATGAACGAGATCGTCTTCCCGGCCGCCATCCTGCAGCCGCCGTTCTTCGACGTCGACGCGGACGACGCCGTCAACTACGGCGGCATCGGCGCCGTCATCGGACACGAACTCGGCCACGGCTTCGACGACCAGGGCTCGCGCTTCAACGGAGACGGTGAACTCGTCGACTGGTGGACCGAAGGCGACCGCGAGCGCTTCGACGCCCTGTCGGCCAAGCTCATCGCGCAGTTCTCCGAGCTCGAGACGCGCGACGCCCCCGGCCTCAAGGTGAACGGTGGCCTGACGGTCGGTGAGAACATCGGCGACCTCGGCGGACTGACGATCGGGTACAAGGCGTACACGATCGCCTGCGAGGACGCTCCGGCACCGGAGCTCGACGGTTTCACGGGCGCGCAGCGCTTCTTCCTCGGCTGGGCTCAGGTGTGGAGCGGCACCGCTCGCGAGGCCGAGGCGAAGCGTCTGCTCGCCACCGACCCGCACTCGCCGATGGACGTGCGCGCCAACGCAGCCCGCAACCTCACCGAGTTCGTCGAGGCGTTCGACGTCAGGGCCGGCGACGGCATGTGGGTCGACGAGGACGAGCGCGTGCGCATCTTCTGAGGCACCTTCCGAGGCCCTGAACGGCCACCAGACGGATCGTTCTTCCGGCGGCGGGCGCGGTGCGGTGGGATGGGGCTCATGACCCCACGCCACATCGCGCTCGCGCTGCTCGTCGTTCTCATCTGGGGGCTCAACTTCGTCGTCATCCACGAGGGGCTGGCCGGCATGCCGCCGCTGCTGTTCGTGGCGATCCGGTTCGCGTGCATCCTGCCGATCATGGCGTTCGTGCCGCGCCCGCAGGTCGCGTGGCGCGACCTCGCACTCGTCGGGCTGCTCATGTCGGCCGGGCAGTTCGGGTTTCTGTACTCGGCGATGGCAGCGGGTCTGGCCTCCGGGCTGGCCTCGCTGATCCTGCAGGCTCAGGCGCTGTTCACCGTCGTCATCGCCGCGGCCGTCCTGGGGGGAGCGGCGGCGACCCATCCCACTCATGGGCATGGGCATCGCCGTGGGTGGGCTCGTCGTCGTGGCCCTCGGACGCTCGGGGGCGACACCGCTCGTCGGCGTCCTGCTGTGTCTCGCGGGAGCGCTGAGCTGGGGTGCCGGTAACGTCGCCTCGCGACGCTGCGCGGAGCGTCAGGCCTCGGTTTGACGGTGTGGGGCAGCCTGTTCGTCCCGCTGCCTATGCTGGTGTTGTCGCTGCTCAGCGACGGCCCGGGCGCTGTCGGTGACGCGCTCACGCACTTCGGCGGCGCGGCGATCGCGTCGACGGCGTACACCGTCATCCTTGCGAGCCTCGTTGGCTACACGATCTGGAACGGGCTCATGGGCATCTATCCGGCATCGAACGTCGCCCCGTTCACGCTGCTCGTCCCCGTCGTCGGCTTCCTCGCCGGCTGGGTCTTCCTCGGCGAACGCACCAACGCTGCCGCGTTCGTCGGCGGCGCGCTCCTGCTCGTTGACGTGGCCGTCATCGTGCTCGGCCCGCGCGCGCTGACGCGGCTGGGCGCCCGCCGTCAGAGCTCGAAGCGCTCGAGCGTGACGCCGTCCGCGCCGTAGACGAACAGGGCGTGCTGCAGGGTGTCCGCGAGCGCGCGGGGCATCCAGTGGCGCGCATCCGGCCACATCTCGACGTACGGAATCTCGTCCTGACGCACCCACCGGCCGGCGATCTCGTCTGAATCCTGCACCGCGCCGAGGGCATCGGACGCAATGAACACATGCGCCCGCATGTCTTGGGTCAGGTCGTCGTGGGAAAAGCGAAAGTCGAGGACGCCGGCTGGCGCGAGTGTCTGCGCGCGCAGACCCGTCTCCTCCTCGAGCTCGCGGGCGGCCGCCTCCTGCGCGCTCTCACCGGCGTCGATCTTTCCGCCGGGGGCGACGACGCGGCTACGACCGAAGCCGCGCAGCTTTCGCCCGAGCAGCACCTCGTCCGCCCCGTCGCTCGTACGGGTGACAAGGACGAGGCAGGTCTCGAGGGGCGTCGCGGACGTCACGCCGACGCCACGCCCGTGATGCGGTGGATCGAGAACGTCCGCGTCACTGGCGAGGCGTCGCCCAGCTGGCCCGTGACGCGCCCGCCTGTCACGCTCGCGGGGCGGAACAAGCCGCGCTTGATGTCGCCGCCGGCCTCCACGTAGCCGATCCACACGGGAACGCTCTCGGCGGCCGCGTCCTGCAGCAGCGCCAACGTCACCGTCGGATCACAGGACGGAATGCGCTTGTGCGCGTCGTGCTCGCTCGGACGGACGGCGTCCTTCTCGGCGGCCCGTAGACGGCCGGCCAGCTGCTCGGCCTCACCGGCGTCGAGCGTGTGCACCTGGACGGGGGTGGTGCGGCGCGACGGCGTCGGGGCGCGCTCGACGGTGGCGGCGCGCACGACGACCCCGCCATCGGAGGTCTCGGCGACAGGCGCGTGACGATGCTCGCGCAGGACGTCGAGCAGCGTCGCCGCAGGCATCGGGGAGACGCAGACGGTGGGTGCGATGCGGCGCAGCTGCAGCGACGCGAGGCCCGTGTCGGCGACGAGCGCGTCGAGGGCGGCCTCGTCATCGCTGCGCACGTACGAACTGACCGACCCGACGCGCACGTGGCCGTGGCGGCGCGCGACGTCGCCGAGCAGGTATTCGAGAGCCTGCGGGATCGGCGTCATGCTGTGGCGACGCAGCAACTCGAGCGCCTCCGCCGAGGAGACCCCGTGGTCGAGCAGGCGACGCAGACTCGCGTCGCTGAAGCGGAAAACCGTTGCACCACCGCGGGATTCGACGTCGGCGGCGCGACGCATGAACGTGGCGGCCTCTTCCGCCAGCGGGCCGGGCGCGATGGCGGTGAGGTCGCCCTGGAGCATGACCTGATCGACCGGCTCCGGGAGCGCGGTCGACATGGCGGTCGTCACGGCCTCGACATCCGCGGCGGACGACGGGTCGGCCGCGAGCAGCGCACGCCCGGCGCTGGTGAGCGCGCCCCGGCCGAGGACGCCGAGCCATGCCGCTTCGCGCAGGACGACATCAGTGTGGGTGGGCGCCCCGGCAGGCAGGCGGAGCGGTCGGCGCCAACGCAGCAGCGCTTCGACGCCGTCGATCGTGGGGGCGCTGCCCGCCGGGAGGGCGGCGAGGACGTCGAGCACGTCCCGGCGGCGGGCCCGCATGAGCGGCCACGC
The DNA here is from genome assembly GCF_004346775.1 of Dermacoccus sp. SAI-028. Taxonomy (NCBI): domain Bacteria; kingdom Bacillati; phylum Actinomycetota; class Actinomycetes; order Micrococcales; family Dermacoccaceae; genus Dermacoccus; species Dermacoccus sp. SAI-028. The sequence goes on from NZ_SMFS01000001.1 coordinate 673,895, forward strand.
GGCGTCCTTGCCGAGGACGTTGACGAGCGTCCCGTCGACGCTCTGACCCGCGAGGCCGGGGGCGCGGACGGTGTCACGCCACGCCAGAGCGAGGGCCGTCCAGCGTCGCGCCGGGCTCCAGGTCGTCCATTCGTCGTACAGATCGGTCGGTCGCCACGTCGCGTCGATCTCTCCGTCGGAGGCGAACAGGCCTGCGGCGTGGCCGATCTCGAGGACGAAGGCGGTCAGTTCGCTCGACGCATCGAGCCTCGCGGCGAGACGACGGTGATCGCGGACGGACAGACCACCGGTGCGCAGGACACGCGGCGCCTCCTCATCCCAGGCGGCGGCGACGTCGTCGAGTCGCCACAGCAGATCGAGCACCTCCCCGGCGGCAGCCGTGTCGGCGTCGGCCTGGTCGACGTGACGTGGCTCGGGTTGTGGCGGCGCCCACGGTTCGCGCGACAGCCGGCCGCCGCGCAGGGCGAGGCCCACCTCGCGCGGGATGACGGCGTCGTCACCGTCGAGGGCGACCATGAGCCCGGCGCGGACGAGTTCGTCACGGACGGCGCGCAGGGCGGGCGTCGTGAACGAGGCGCGGGCGCTACCCCAGCGCAGTTGCTCGATGACGGCGCGCGCGCGATCGGTGAGACGTGCTTCGGCGTCGGCGACCTCGTCGGGGGTGGTCGTGGGCGAGAGCGCGAGGGTGCTCGGATGCGTCACCAGCTCGGCGGTCGAACGTCCCAATCCTGCTGGGTGCGTGAGGATCTCACCGACCGCGCGAGCCGTTCGCCAGCCGTCGGAAGCGCGCCAGACGAGCGCCTTCGCCCAGAGCTCCCGGATCCCCTGTTCGACGGCCTTCTTCGACGCGCCGAGCGCGGCCGCGGCGCCGTCAGCACCGACGACGAGGAGGGCTTCGACGAGGCGCAGCGCGCCGCCGTCGAGATGTTCGAGCGCACGCTGGACGCTGGCGCGCGTCGCGGCGCGAGCCGCGAGGGAAGTGATGTCCGCCGGCGCCGGTCGCGTGAGGTCGGGGCGCGCGAGCAGGAGGGCCGCGAGCTCGTCGTCGCTGCGGGCCCTCAGATCATCGGCAAAACTGCGCGCGGCTCTGGGCACCCGCACCACGGTAGTCGGCGGCGCGGCCGGGGGCACCTCGACATCCGGTGAAGACGTCTGTGGCGAGACGGCAGAGCGCACCATGGACGTCGGCTGGGTGGGCGGGGGCTCGAGTGCGCGGTATGACGGCCTGCTGAATATGAGCGAAATTCGCACATGCGGACAGGAATCGCGGATGTGGACGTGGATCGCGAAGGTGCGGAAGCTGTCAACCTGATTGGAGTCACGTGGGGTTGAGTTGGGTGATTTCGGGTGTTGTGGCGGCGATGGGGCGCCGGCCTCGGTAGCGTTCGGGGTTCGCGGCGTACTGCGCATCCAGGACGGCTTGGCGTTCGGTGTGGACATCGACCCAGGTGCCGGTGTGGACCTGTTCGGGCGTGAACCCGGCCAGTGAGCTGTGGTGATGACGCGTGTTGTAATCGTGCACGACGTGCTCGGCCCACTCGCGCGCGTGTTCAACACTGGTGAACTGGCTCGGGTAGTCGGGACGGTACTTCTCGGTCTTGAAGTAGGACTCGATGTGCGGGTTGTCGTTCGACACGCGCGGACGATTCCGGCTCGCGCTGATCCCAGCATGACGGTAGAAGTCGGCCAGCAGTACCGACTTCATCGCCGGCCCACCATCGGAATGCACGATCCGCGGGTGAACACCCTCACGTTCTGTCGCGGCCTGGAACAACGCGACCGCGAGTTCGTCGGACTCATCTGTCTCGACGCTGCTGGCGATGATCGTGCGGCTGAACGCGTCGATGATCGTGTACTGCTGATACCAGACCCCCGTGTATGGCCCGGGAAGTTTCGTGATGTCCCAGCACCACACCTCGTTCGGTGCGGACGCCTCCCACTGCGGCATCGCGACCGTGCGCCGCGTACGGCGTCGACGCACCGGCCGTGGCCCGTGCAAGCCACGCGCGCACCGCATCCACGTCGACAAAGACGCCACCGGCCGCCCCGCATCGAACGCGTCGTAGAACGACTGCTCCACGCTGCGCTGCTCGTGCCAACCGTCACGGATCGCGGACACGATCTGGGCGCGCTCCTCAGAGCTGAGCGCGCACGGCTGATACCGCTCGGTGTGCGCGATCGGGTCCGCGACGCGAGCGCGTGGATGGTGACGGTAGTGCCACGTCGAGGTCGCCACACCGATGATCTTCAACGCTTCACGCTGGGAATAGCCGGCCGCGACATGCTCGGCGACCAGGGTGTTCTCCGCTTCGAGGAACGCCGCATGGCGGGCGGCATCGGCCTCGTTCAGGACTCGGGCGTGGGCTCCTGCGGCGCGTTCAACTCGTGCAAGAGCCCGATAGCTTTTCCCAGCGCCTCGTTCGATGCCTCCAGCCGCGCAACCTGCTCAGCATGCGTCTGCGCCTCCCGCGCGCGGGCTGCGCGTTCGGCGGCGAGTTCTTGTTCCACGCGCGCCAAACGCGCGCCGTCAGCAACTGTCATGTGTGAAGTATCGCGGGGCACGAGGTCTCGTTCGAGGTCTCCGAAGTAGAACGCTTTGCGCCACGTCATGATCTGATGACGCGACACACCCTGCTCGAGCAACCACGCCGCTTTCGTGCCATGCGGCAACGCCACATACTGCTGCACCAACGCGGTCTTCTCTTCCGCAGTCCATCTGCGCATACCCACCTCCTGAGTGACTCACACCCAGGCTGACAGTCAGGGGTGGACAGGAATCGCCGATGTGGATCGCGGATGGGGACGGGTGGGGCCAGCGTTTTGAGGGTCGGGGTCGTGAGGATCAGTGGCGTGAGGAGATGCCGAAGGAGGCTGTCCATGTTCGGCCGGGGTGCAGCACCATGAGGCCCTCGCCCGTGTTGAACGCATTGGCGGGGCACGTCATCGGCTCCACGGCCAAGCCCGAGCGTCGGTTCTTCGGCTCCGGCAACCCGTCGCCCGTGAACAGCTGCACGTAGCCGAACTCGCGCGCATCGGCCCACAACGTCGTCACCCGCGACGACGTGCTGACGCTGACCTCCCAGCGTGCGGCGTCGTTGCTCGACGACGCGGCTCCGTCAGCCCGTGGCGCCGCGTCTGCAGGCCGCGAGGGCATTCCGCTGCCCGGGCGGGCTCCGATACCGGTGAAGCACGTATCGAGGGTGACGCCGCGCAATGATGCGCTTTCGGTGAAGTCGATCGAGGCTGGTCCACGCCCCACCGGGATGAGCCGCTCGTCGACGGTAAGGGCTTCGTCTAGAGGGGCGGTCAGCGTCACGTCGTCGAGTGAGCTCTCACCTGCCGTCAGATAGGGGTGCATGCCGAACCCGAACGGGCATGGCGTGTTGGAGAGGTTCGTGGCGCGCGGCGTGATCGTCAGGCCGTCGGGGCCGAGCACGTACGTCATCTCGAATCGCACCGTCCACGCCCATCCCGGCTGCGGGTGCAGCGTGACGCCGACGGTGACGCGATGCGTCGCGTGCTCCACGAGCTGCCACGGTTGCCAGCGCACCAGCCCGTGGGCGGCGTTGGCGTGCTCCGGTTCGGTCAGCGGCAGCAGGTACGTGTCGCCGTCGAACGCGTAGCGCCCGCCTGCGATGCGGTTCGGCCACGGCGCGAGGACGTGCCCGCGGGCCGCGTCGGCCATGGTGTCCTCGGCGTATCCATGGACGATGTCCTCGCCGTCGTGGCGCAGCGTCCGCAACCCGCCGCCGACCTCGACGATCGTCGCCTCGTACCCGGACGCCCTGATGTGCCACTGCGTGCCGCTGGGAAGGGTGGGCTGCTCGTCGTTCGTCACGCCCACAGCGTAGGGAACGGGCGCGTCGTTGGGGTTGTCGGCGCCATGCGCCAAGATGGTGAGCGTGAATCCTTCGACTGCCATGGCAAGCGTGATCATCGACGAACTCGTGCGGCTCGGCGTCAAGGACGTGGTGCTCTCGCCCGGTTCGCGTTCGGCGCCGCTCGCGTACGCGGTGGCCGCGGCCGACAAGGCTGGACGGCTACGTCTGCACGTGCGCGTCGATGAACGTTCGGCCGGGTTCCTCGCCCTCGGTCTCGCGAAGATCTCGCGCAACCCGGTGCCCGTCATCACGACGAGCGGCACGGCCGTCGCAAACCTTCACCCTGCCGTCCTCGAAGCACATCACGCGCAGGTGCCGCTCATCATCATGAGCGCCGACCGCCCCGCAGAACTACGCGACACGGGCGCCAACCAGACGACCGATCAGGTCAAGATCTTCGGCTCCGCGACGCGGTGGTTCCACGAGTTCGCGACGCCGAGCGAGCGCGCTGGGCAGAACACGGTGTGGCGCTCGGTCGTCGGTCGCGCGTTCGCCCACGCGACGGGCGTCCCGACGGGCGACGTCGGGCCGGTCCACCTCAACCTGCCGTTCCGCGAGCCGCTGACGCCCGACGTCGCCGACCTCGCGATGGCCGGAGCCGTTGCGGGCGCGGCGGCGATCGTGGCGAGGGATACGAGCGCGACGTCCGATGAGGACGGCCGGGCTGATGACGCCCCCTCAACGACGTCACCCGTGTGGCCCGAAAGCCTCGAGGGGCGGGATCGCGGGCGCCCCTGGATGCAGTTGCGTGCTCCGGCATCGACGGTCACCGTCGCGCCCGGCCCGGGCATCGCACCGGTGCCGCGTACGCTCGTCCTGCTCGGTGATCTGCCCGATCCGAAGCTGGCCGCCGAGGTCGCCGAACTCGCCGACGCGGCGGGCTGGCCCGTCATCGCCGAGCCGTTCGGCGATTACCACCGCGGGCGCGCCATGCCGCACGGTTCGCTCATCCTCGCCGCCCACGACTGGCTCGACGAGCACCTGCCCGAGCGTGTTCTCGTCGCCGGACGCATGACGCTCTCGCGCGACGTCGCGAAGCTGCTGCGTCACCCCGAGGTGACCGTCGAGGTCATCACGGCCTCGACGTCGTGGGCCGACCCGTCGCACGTCGTGCAGCGGGTGCACGAGTGGGCCGCCATCGCGCGCTCGCACGAACTCGTCGCGGCGTGCGCGGACCGTCGGTGGTCGAGCAGTTGGCGCATCGCAGGGCAGCGTCTCGCGCAGCGCATCGGGCCGCTCGTCGCGCGGTCGTGGCCGTCCGGCCTGGCCGCGACGTCGACGCTCGTGCAGCACGTGCCGGCCGGGTCGGCGCTGCTCATCGGGTCGTCGAACACGGCGCGTGACCTCGATCTCGGTCGCAACCCGCAGCGCATCGCGCGTCGGGTCTGCTCCGTCGCGAACCGCGGGTTGTCGGGCATCGACGGAGTGGTCTCGACGGCCGTCGGCATCGCGCTGTCGCACGACGGCCCGAGTTTCGCACTCATGGGCGACCTGACGTTCCTGCACGACAGCAACGGCCTGCTCATCGGCCCCGGCGAGCCGCGCCCCGACCTGACGATCGTCGTCATCAACGACGACGGCGGCGGCATCTTCGGCACGCTCGAGCAGGGGCGCAGCGAACTCGCCGAGCACTTCGAGCGCGTCTTCGGCACGCCGACGAACGCCGACCTCGCGCTCGTGTGCGAGGCCCGCGGTGTCGGGTATTCGCTCATCGGGTCGCGTGACGAACTCATCGAGCGCGTCAGCGACCCGGCGCCCGGGCTGAACGTCATCGAGGTGCGCATCGAGCGTCACCTCGAGCGTCAGGCGCGCCACGACCTTTTCGCGGCCGCCATCGACGCCGTCGCCGACGCCGGTGAGATGGACGCGCGCTACGAACGTCGATGACGCGCCCCACCCTCAGGTATGGTGCGCGCCCGCGTCATCTCGGCAAGAGTGGCAGGAGGCGGCGCCCGCCCGGGGCGCCGCAGCCCACATGGTGGCGCGCCACACGATGAAGGAGAGACGACATGACGGTTGCGACCGACGCAGTGTTCGAGATGCCCGAGGACGGCGACAACGACGGTGAGCGTCTGAGCGAGCAGGACGCCTCCAACATCGACACCCCCGACGCCGGCGGCGAGGCCGACACGGTGAACGAGGACAACGTCCCGCACTCCGGCCTCGACGGTGACAAACTGCAGGAGAACTGATCGCGCTGCCCGGCCGCTCGCGAGGTTGCGGGCGCCCGGGCATGATGCGCGAGACGACGACACGAGGAGATGACGAGCATGGCACTGACCGACTTCATCGAGCAGCTCAAGGCGCGCCTGAGCGGCGCGTCCGACAGGACCGGAGAGACGGCTCAGAACGCAACCGACAAGGCTGGTTCGATCGACGAAGGTGACCCCACGCGCACCATCGTCAGCAACGACCCGGGAACGCCGACGGACCACGCCGTCTGAACCGCATCGTCTGAATCACGCCTCACGCGGGGGCCGAGCAGGCCCCGGTGAAGGTCACGTCGGCCTCGTCATGCACCACGTGCGTGGCGGGGCCGTTCGCCACTGTGATGTCGTAGCCGGTCAGGTGGGACGGGCGACCACTCGAGGTCACGCGAACCTCGATGATCGCCTGATGCCCGGGCAAGATTTCGTGTGGGTGCGCGACGGCGGGAAGTGACGCAAACCCGACGCTCATGGGCGTCTCGGGATCGAGGCTGCCTTCGGCAGGCCCCGCGTCGATGACGGCGAAATCGCGCACGTCGACACGCGACGATCCAGCGCTCGGCGTGATGGCGATGATTCGGGCCGTGTGCCGATCCGTGTTGGCGATGACACCGCTCGGGAAGGCTTTCGGTTCGGACGCGCCGCAGGCCCCGATCGCGAAGGCGACGTTGCCTCCATCGGTGCGGCGCACGTCCTTCGGCCCGCCGAAGGCCGCGACGAGGGCCAGGGCGGTACCCAACGCGACGACGATGGCCGTCCAGGTGCGCGCAGGCTTGGACTCGCCCTGTCGGGGACGGAACGCTGACATCGGTGGGGCCTCTCCGCGTCACCGCGCGGTGACTGCCGCCTCACCCTATGTGTTGCGCCGCCCACCGCGGGCGCTTCCGGGGCGATCGGGGCTGCCCTCTGGCGGGTGCCGGTTGTCGCGCGTCACGACCGAGTGGCCCGGCGCCGCGCCGGCATGGTCACGCGCTTGAATGCACCAGCCCATGTGAGTTCACCAGCCCAGCGCAGACGGCGAGGTGGATGCTCAGTCCAACAGGTGTGCCGCGACGGTGGCTCCGAACTCGCGGGCAGCGGCGAGGTCGTCATCACCCACGTCGCCGAGACGTTCGAAGGGCTCGGCGACGAGGCGCAGTTCGAGGCCCGTCGTGATGGCGTCGAGAGCGCGGCGCGCGCCCGTCGCGTCGCTGCGCCCGTGCACCCAGTAGCTGAACGGGCGCCTGCGGACGTGCCCCTGCAGCGCGCCGTACGTCGAGTCAAAACTGTGCTTGAGTGCGCCGGAGAGGTAGCCGAAGTTGACCGGTGTGCCGAACACATACGCATCGGCGTCGAGGTAGGCCCGCGGGTCGGTCGCCTCCAGCGCTTCGATCGCGACGACCTCGACGAGTCCGTCGAAGAACTCCGGGTCGCTCGCCCCCGCGATCACTGCATCGCGCAGGGACACCGTGGCCAGGGTCGGTGCGTGGCTGATGACGAGAAGACGCTTCATCTGATCGACGCTACCGCCCGGCCGCCGAGCGTGGAACCAGCCGTCCCGCGCGGAGCTGAAGTACCGCATGGCAGGGTTGTGGCCCTCAACTCGCACCGTGAGGGCTGAAAGTCGGCATGGCGCGATCGCAGCTCCGAACGCGCACAAGAACCGGAGCGACGTCGCCAAACCTGCCCTCCTCGCGCGTCAGTCGTCGCGCAACGCCTCGCGCATGGGTGAGAGCTTGGCGACGGATTCGGCGACCTCGCTCACCGGATCGGACCCGGCGACGATGCCGCACCCGGCGAACAGCCTGATGCGGCAGGGGTTCTCGATGTCGATCTGGCCGCTGCGCAGCGCGATGCCCCACTCGCCGTCGCCGGCGGCGTCGATCCAGCCGACGGGCCCGGCATAGCGTCCGCGGTCCATGTGTTCGAGCTCGTCGATGACGAGCGCCGCCTCGTTCGTCGGCGTCCCGCACACTGCAGCCGACGGGTGCAGCGATGCCGCGAGCGTCAGCGACGACGCGCCCCCGTCGAGCGCGCCGGAGACGTCCGTGGCGAGGTGCAGCACGTTCGGCAGATTGAGGACGAACGGCGCGTCGGGCACGTTCATCGAAGAACAGTGCGGCCGCAGCGCCGCCTCGACGGAGCGGACGGCATACTCGTGCTCCTCGAGGTCCTTCGAACTGCGCGCGAGGCTCGCGGCGAGCGCCAGATCCTGCTCCTCGCTGGAGGCGCCGGCCCCGGCGCGACGGATCGTCCCGGCGAGGACGCGTGAGGTGACGAGCCCCTTCTCCGAGCGCACGAGCAGCTCCGGCGTCGCGCCGACGAGACCATCGACGGCGAACGCCCACGTGTCGCGGTAACGCGCCGCCAGACGCGTCAGCAGCCAGCGTGGGTCGATGTCGGCGTCCGCGACGTGGATCTCGTCACGCGCGAGCACGACCTTCTCGATGCGCCCCGTGCGGATCATCTCGATGGCGTCGCTCACGGCGCTGCGCCACTGCGCGGGCGTCAGCGCGCCGTCACGGGCCTCGACGCCCGTCGGTGCCAGCGCTGGCGTGACGTCGGGCAGGCGGTCGCTCGTGCGGTTGATCGTCGTGAGCCACGCTCGCCCGCCGCGGCGCCCGACGACCATCTCGGGCACGACGAGCGCCGAACCCTCGTCGGAGGAGTTGCGGAAACTGAACGAGCCGAACGCGACGAGTCCACTGCCGGGCAGGGCGACCTCGTCCTCGACGTCGGCTGCCGCGACGAGCGCATCCCACCACGACTCGGCGTCGGCGAATCGCTCGTCACCGCTCGTCGCGATCGACGCGGCGCGCCCCCACGCGACGAGACCCTCACCGCGGCGCACCCACGACATCACGTCCTCGGCCGGGCGGCCCGCCGGAACGAGCGAGACGAGATCGCCCGGGTCGGCGAGCTCCTGGGTGCGCACCCGCAGGTGCGGCGTGCGCGCGGCGTCGGCGGGCGATGGGGAAAGGCTCACGAGACACCAGCCTAACCCCGTGCCGCGGACGGCTCGGTGGCGCGAGGCGCCGCCGTCAGCGACGCGTGATGACGCCCCGCGCACCTGCTCATTCAGGTGGCCGCGAGGGCACGCGCGCGCGAGTGCGAGAATGGCCCCATGAATCGTGCTGGCCTGGACAAGCGACCCAGCGATGTCGCGCGCATGTTCGACGACGTCGCGGCGCGTTACGACATCATGAACGACCTGCTCTCCCTCGGCCAGGACCGTCGCTGGCGCAAGCAGGTGCTGACGGCGCTCGACCCCAAGCCGGGCGAGATCGTGCTCGACATCGCCGCAGGCACGGGCACCTCGTCGGAGCCCTTCGACGCCGCGGGCGCACACGTCGTGCCCGCCGACTTCAGCCTCGGCATGCTGCGCGAGGGCAAGAAGCGCCGCGCCGACCTCGGATTCACCGCCGCCGATGCGACGAAGCTGCCGTTCGCCGATGCCTCGTTCGACGCCGTCACGATGAGCTTCGGCCTGCGCAACGTCGTCGACGTCACGGGCGCGCTCGCCGAGTTCGCGCGCGTGACGAAGCCCGGCGGGCGCCTGCTGATCTGCGAGTTCAGCCACCCGACGAACGGGCCGTTCCGCCGCGTCTACACCGAGTACCTCATGCAGGCGCTGCCGCCCGTCGCGCGCGCCGTCAGCTCGAACCCGGAGAGCTACGTCTACCTCGCCGAGTCGATCCAGAGCTGGCCCGCGCAGCGTGAGCTCGCCGAGCAGATCAAGACGGCAGGCTGGGCCGACGTCGAGTGGCGCAACCTCACCGGCGGCATCGTCGCGCTGCATCGCGCGGTCAAGCCCGCGGCGAAGAATGCGCCGAAGAACCAGCAGTCGAAGAACCAGCAGGCGAAGAAGAAGGGCGGCGCGGCGTGAGCGACGCCGTCGGCACGCGCCCCGAGGCGGCGATCGAGAGCGCCGACGTCATCGTCGTCGGTGCCGGCCCGGGTGGTTCGACGATGGCCGCGTACCTCGCGCAGGCCGGCCTCGACGTCCTGCTGCTCGAGAAGACCCGTTTCCCGCGCGAGAAGGTGTGTGGTGACGGGTTGACGCCGCGCGCCGTCAAGGAGATCGACGCGCTCGGCATCCCCACTCCCGAGAGCGAGGGGTGGATCCGCAATAAGGGGCTGCGCCTCGTCGGGCGTGGCATGCGTCTGCAGGTCGACTGGCCCGACGAGGGAGCCTTCCCCGCCTACGGTCTCGTGCGCACGCGCCAGGACTTCGACGACATCCTCGCCCAGCACGCCGTCGCCCAGGGCGCGCGGTTGCTGCAGGGCGTCAACGTCACGGCGCCCATCGTCGAGAACGGCCGCGTTGCCGGCGTCGAGGCGAAGCTCCTCGGCGAGGACGGGCGTGCCACCGGCGAGAAGGCGACGTACCGTGCCCCGCTCGTCGTCGCCTGCGACGGCAACTCGAGCCGCCTGGCGCTCGCCGTCGGCCGCCAGAAGCGCGAGGACCGGCCGATGGGCGTCGCCGTCCGCGCCTATTACACGAGCCCGCGCACGCACGACGACTACCTCGAGAGCTGGCTCGAACTGCCGTCGACGAACGAGCGCGGCGAGAAGATCCTGCTGCCCGGCTACGGGTGGATCTTCGGCGTCGGGGACGGCACGAGCAACGTCGGCCTCGGCATCCTCAACACCTCGAAGGCGTTCGGCAAGACCGACTACCGCGAGGTCATGCGCCGCTGGGTCGCGACGATGCCGCCCGAGTGGACGTTCGGCGACGCGACGATGGTCGGCGACATCCGCGGAGCGGCGCTGCCGATGGGCTTCAACCGCACCCCGCACTACGCCGACGGCCTCATGCTCGTCGGCGACTCCGGCGGCATGGTCAATCCGTTCAACGGTGAGGGCATCGCGTACGCGATGGAGGCCGCGCGCCTCGGTTCGAGCGTCGTCGCGGACGCGTTCGGCGCCGCGAAGAACGGCGGCGACGTCGCCCGCGAACGCATCCTCGCCACCTACCCCGACGTCATGAAGCAGGCCCTCGGCGGCTACTTCACGCTCGGTCGCCACTTCGCCACGATGATCGGTAATCCGCAGATCATGAAGCTCGCCGTCACGTACGGTTTGCCGCGCGAGGACCTGATGAAGATCATCGTCAAGGTGATGGCGAACCTCGCCGACCCGGGCGGCAAGAGCGCCACCGATCGCCTGTACACCGTGCTGACCCGCCTCGCGCCCAACGCGTGAACGGCCCAGGAAGAGTTGAACCATGAGTGCTGAATCCGCGCGCACCTCGAGCGCCCAGTCGGTCGCGTCCGCGATCGTCCCGGACGCCTCGGCGGAGCTGAGCGACCGCCTCGTCGACGGGCTGCAGCGCGTCAACGCACGCCTCGACGTCGTCGTCGACCACGACAGCCCGCTCGTGCGTGAGGCCAGCCACCACCTCGTGGACGCCGGCGGCAAGCGTTTCCGCCCGATGCTGACGTTGCTCACCTCGATGCTCGGCACCGGCATCAGCGACGAGGTCGTCGACGCGGCGGCCGGCGTCGAGCTGACGCACCTCGCCTCGCTGTACCACGACGACGTCATGGACGAGGCCGACATCCGCCGCGGTGTGCCGAGCGCCAACGCAGTGTACGGCAACTCGACGGCCATCCTCATCGGCGACCTGCTCTTCGGCAAGGCATCCGAACTCATCGCCCACCTCGGCCCGGAGGCCGTCATCCTGCAGGCCCGGACGTTCGTGCGCCTGTGCGCCGGCCAGATCGAGGACGAGCGTCAGACACCCGACGGCGCCGACCCGATGGAGTACTACCTCAAGGTGCTCGCCGACAAGACGGGCGTCCTCATCGCCGCCGCCGCGCAGTACGGGGCGATGTTCTCCGGCTGCGACGAGCGCACCGTCGAGGTGCTGGGCCGCTACGGCGAGCTCGTCGGGCTCGTCTTCCAGCTGAGCGACGACATCCTCGACATCGCGAGCGAGGCCGAGACTTCGGGCAAGACCCCGGGCACCGACCTGCGTGAGGGCGTCACGACGCTGCCGACGTTCTACGTCAACGCCTCGAGCGACCCCGCCGACGCGCGCCTGAAGGCACTGCTCGCGAGGCCACTGACGGACGACGCCGAGCACGCCGAGGCCCTCGAGCTGCTGCGCGCGCACCCCGCCATGGAGCAGGCCCGCGCGCACACGCTGACGACAGCGCGCGAAGCCGCCGCTCTCATCGACGAACTCGGCGAGGGCGAGGTGCAGGACGCGCTCAAGGAGGTTCCGCTGAGCGTCGCGACGCGTTCGGCGTGACGGGCGCCGGTGCGGGGAGAGTTGAGACCACGTGCTGACACCGCGCTCCGTCCCGAGGCGTGAACGCCGGGTGTTCAGCAAGTGACCATCTGGGTGTCGAATGTGGTGCAAGACACATGTCCAGTTCAGGGGGCGTTAGAGTCGCAGTTATGCCTCGGCTAGACATCGAAACGCGACGCGCGCAACTCATCCAGGCGGCCGTCGCGATCGCCCTGCGGGACGGCCTGGACAACACGACCGTCCGCCGTATCGCGACGGAGGCGGGCGTCTCGCTCGGCACCGTCCACTACTGCTTCGACAGCAAGAAGGCGCTGCTCGAAGCCATGGTCGAGTCGATCGCGACTCGCGACATCGAGGCGGCGTCACTGCCGTTGCCGGACGACGTCTCGCCCGTCGACGCCATCCGCGCCGCGTTCCGCTACTACTGGTCGATCAGTGGTGCGCAGGCGGACCGGCAGCGACTCGTCTACGAACTCGTCGCCTACCTCGTGCGTCAGGAAGACTCGGGCCCCGAACTCGCGCGCCGCATCTTCGCCACGAACTACGCGATCGTCCACGACTTCGTCGAGACCTTCCAGACACGCTGGTCGAACGACCTCGGCATCCCGACCGAGGTCGTCCAGCGCATGGTCATCGCCATGACGGACGGCGTCGCCCTCGCCTGGCTCGCCGACGGTGATGACGACAAGGCGCTCGCCGTCCTCGACGCCTTCGCCGGCCTGTTCGCCGACCGAGTGTCCGCGTGAGCGTCTTCGACACACCGTTGGGGCCGATCAGGGCGCCGACGGCCGTCCTCGACCGCGCGGCGTTCACGCGCAACCTGACGGCGCTACGCGACGTCGCGACCCCCGTGCCGCTGCGCATCGCGACGAAGTCGATCCGCGTGCGCGCGCTCATCGAGGAGGCGTTGCGCCACGACGGCGTCAGCGGTCTGCTCGCCTATTCGGTCGCCGAGGCGCGGTGGCTCCTGTCTCACGGGCTACGTGATGTGCTCGTCGCCTACCCGAGCGCCGACGTCGTCGCGATGCGCGCCATCGCCGACGACGAGGAGGCACGCGCCACCGTCACGCTCATGGTCGACTCGCCCGAGCACGTCGCGATGATCGCGCGCGTCGCCACGCAGGCGGGGGTCGTGCTGCGCGTGGCCATCGACGTCGACATGACGTTCAAGGTCGGTCCGTTCACCGCCGGAGCGCACCGGTCCGACGTGCGTACGCCCGAGGACGCCGTCAGCCTCGCGCAGTGCATCGAGCGGACGCCGGGCGTCGAGCTCGTCGGCTGCATGTTCTACGAGGCGCAGATCGCCGGCGTGCCCGATTCGACGCCCGGTCACCGCCTCATGAAGTGGGCGTCGATGCGCGAGATCGAGGGCCGCCGACGCGCCGTCGTCGACGCGCTGCAGGCGTACTCCGACCTCGAGATCATCAACGGAGGCGGCACGGGATCGGCGCACATCAGCGGGCGTGACGGCGTGCTCGGCGACATCGCCGTCGGCTCCGGGCTGTTCGCGCCGCGTCTGTTCGACGGCTACCGCGCGCTACGCACCGAACCGGCCTGCTGGTTCGTCTCACCCGTCGTGCGCAAACCCGACCCGCAGACCGCCGTCACGTATTCGGGCGGCTACATCGGCTCCGGGCCGCCGTCACGCTCGCGGGTGCCGGTGCCCGTGCATCCGCGTGGGCTCAAGTACTACGGCCAGCTGGGCGCGGGGGAGGTGCAGTCGCCGCTGCACGGAGCGTCCGCGCGCGGGTTGAGCATCGGCGACCACGTGTGGTTCCGCCACTCCAAGGCGGGGGAGATGTGCGAGCGGTTCGACTCGATCCTCGTCGTCGAGAACGGCGCCCTCGTCGACGAGGTCGCGACCTATCGGGGAGAAGGGCAGAACTTTGGCTGAGTGGAGCAACTGGGCCGGCAACGTGACGGCGACGCCGCGCGAGGTCGTCACGCCGCGATCGCGCGACGAGGTCGTTGCGCTCGTGCAGCGCGCCGCGGCGTCGGGCGGGCGGGTCAAACCGGTCGGTGCAGGGCACTCGTTCACGGCGATCGCGGAGCCCGTCGACGTCCAGGTGCGTCTCGATGCGCTGAGCGGCATCGTCGTCGACGAGGCGACGAACCGGGTGCGCATCAAGGCGGGGACGCACCTGTACGACCTCGTCGAGCGGCTCGCCGAACACGGGCTCGCGCTGCCCAACATGGGCGACATCGACCGTCAGACGATCGCGGGGGCGGTCTCGACGTCGACGCACGGCACAGGGCTCGGCTGGACCGGGTTCGGCGGCGCCGTCGTCGGCGGCGAGATGGTGACGGGCACCGGCGAGGTTCTGCGCTGGAGCGACGGCGGGGAGAACGCCGACCTCGTGCCGGCTCTCGCCGTCACGCTCGGGGTGCTCGGGGTGATCACCGAGGTCGAGATGCAGTGCGTGCCGGCGTTCACGCTGGCCGCGACGGAGGGCCCGTCGACGATGACGGCGGAGTTCGCCGGCCTCGACGCGACGCTCGCCGAGATCGACCACTACGAGTTCTACTGGTTTCCGCACACCGACAAGGTGATGACGAAGCGCAACGTCCGCGGGGGCGGTGACGCGGCGGTGAATCCGCTGCCGCGCTGGAAGGGACGACTCGAGGATCAGTTCCTGTCGAACACCGTCTTCGGGTGGCTCAACGAGCTCGCGGTGCGACGGCCGTCGCTCGTGCCGCGCCTCAACGACATCTCCGCCTCGACGCTGTCCGCGCGCGAGTTCTCGGATCGCTCGCACGCCGTGTACGCCTCACCGCGAACGGTTCGGTTCCGCGAATCGGAGATGGCCGTGCCGCTCGAGGCCGCAGAGCCGATCCTGCGGGAGATGCAGCGGTGGGTGGAGCGCACCGCCGAACCCGTCGCGTTCCCCGTCGAGGTGCGCTGGGCTGCCGGTGACGATCGCTGGATGTCGACGGCCAACGAGCGTGACAGCTGCTACATCGCCATCCACCAATACGTGAAGGCCGACCACCGCGCCTACTTCGCGCACTTCTGGGACGTCGCCCGCGAACTCGGCGCGCGCCCTCACTGGGGCAAGATGCACGACTACGACGCCGACTACCTGCGCTCGGTCTACCCGCGTTTCGACGACTTCGTCGCCCTGCGCGATCGTCTCGACCCGCAGCGGGTGTTCGCCAACCCGTATCTGGAACAGGTGCTCGGGGCCTGACGGCTGGGCGCACGGGGCCGAGCCGGGCCGAACACGAGCGAAATCGGTGGGATCGAGCGCTGCAGTGCTTGATCCCACCGATTCGCTCGATCGTGGTTGGTTGTCCACAGGGCGACGTCGTTCGCCCAGCACGCCGTGCCCTCGATGGGCGACAGTGTGAGAGTGAATCCGCCACCCGAGCTGCTGCGGCAGCGAATGCAGCACGGACCCCATCATCTGCACGTGAGTGAACTCGCCACCCATGGGCTGACGCATGACCACGTCCGACGCTGGGTCCGTGACGGTTGGCTCGAATCGCTCGGCAACGGCAGCTATCACATCGTGACGCCGCCGACGTCCGAGAATCCGGCGGTGTGGCGCCGCGAATTGGCGCGACGCCGTGTTGCCGCCACGCTCACGGCACTGCCAGACGTGCTTGCCCTCTATGACCGTCGCAAGGGGGGTGAGCATGGCGCGCGTCGTCGTCGATCTCGCGGACGCCCGGGTCGAGTCGCCGGGGGAGAGCCGGCTGCGCTGGTTGTGCCACACCTACGGGATCGCCTTGGAGCCGCAACACCCGATTCGCGACGAGACGGGCGGCGTCTTCGCCCGGGCTGATTTCCGGGTTGCAGTACTCGTGTCCTCATCGAGTTCGACGGGCTCGGCAAGTACGACAGCCCGCGCGCCCTGCAGGCCGAGAAGCTGCGTCACCTGCGTCTTGAGCGTCTTGGCTTCATCGTCGTGCGGTTGACGTGGCATGACCTCGCTGACCCGGCGCGCGTCGGCGCCATGATCCGAGTGGCTGCGTGTTCAGGCGGCGGCTGCGACGCGTCGGGCGCGGCGGCTGCGGGTGGCGTGCTGCAGCGAGTCGAGCGTCAGGGCGACGAGGGCGAGCCACACGAGGCCGAAGCCGACCCAGCGTCCGGCACTGATGTGCTCGCCGAGTACGAGCACGCCGCACAGCAACTGCATGATCGGCGTCATGAACTGCAGCAGCCCGATCGTCGTCAGCGGGATGCGACGGGCAGCGGCGGCGAACAGCAGCAGCGGGATGGCCGTCGCGACGCCGCTGAAGGCGAGCAGAACGCTGTGCGAGACGCCGTGCCCGCTCCACGTCAGATCCTTCGACGGCAGCACGAACAGCAGCAGCGCGGCGGCCAACGGCGCGAGGACGACGGTCTCCGCTGTCAGCCCTTCGAGGGCGCTGAGGTGGCCGCCGATGCGCTTCTTCATGAGGCCGTATGCGGCGAACGACAGCGCGAGGGAGATGGAGATCCACGGCGGGCTGCCGTAGTCGATCGCGAGGTAGACGCACGCGACGACACCGATCGCGACGGCGAGCCACTGCAGACGCCGCAGCTTCTCACCGAGCACGAGGACGCCGAGCATCACCGTCACGAGAGGGTTGAGGAAGTACCCGAGCGCGGCCTCGGTGACGTGGCCGCTCGTCACGGCGACGACGTAGATCGTCCAGTTCGCGGCGATGAGGAGCGCCGCGATCGTGATGGCGCCGAGCCTGCGCGCGTCCCTGAACAACCCGCCCAGGAAGCCCAGATTGCGGGTGATCGCCAGCAGGACGAGACACAGCAGCAGCGTCCACAGGATGCGATGGCTGAGGATCTCCCACGCGCCCGCCGGTTCGAGGGCATGGAAGTACAGCGGAAACAGACCCCACGCCAGGTAGGCGAGGAAGCCGTAGATCGTGCCTTGGCGCTGCTCGTCAGCCACGCTTCTCCATCGGTCGTCGGGCCGGGTGATCCCGGCGGGGCAGGTGACACCGGTCAGTGCATCAGAAATCTATCCATTCTCGGTTTTCGTCTCGCGCTGGATGTTCGTCTCACGCAGGCGCCGCGCCAGCCCTGACGCTCGGCGCACCGGGGTGCGCACCGCGTGCTCGATGGCGTCGTCCGTGCCGACGACGGTGAGGTGCGCACTCGCGCGGGTCAGCGCGGTGTAGAGCATCTCGCGCGTCAGCAGCCGCGAACTGACCGGCGGCACGATGACCGTGACGTGCTCGGCCTGGCTGCCCTGCGCCTTGTGCACCGTCATCGCGTGCATCGTCTCGACGTCGGCCAGGCGCCACGGTGAGAACTCGGTGCGTTTCTTCGTCTCCTCGCCCGCCTTCTGCCCGCGGTCGACGAGGACGACGAGGTGCCCGCCCGCGTCGATGACGACGCCCGTGTCACCGTTGAAAAGCCCGAGGCTCGGGTCGTTCTTCGTCACGATGACGGGCCGGCCGACGTACATGCGGCCCGCCACGATGTCGACGCCCCGATCGGCGAGCGAGGCCTCGACGAGGCGGTTCCAGCGGGCGACACCGTACGGTCCGGTGCGGTGCGCGCACAGGAGACGGTGGTGACGCAGGGCGCCCAGCGCCGCGTCACGATCCCCGGCAGCGGCCGCCTGACGCAGCTGCCACGCCGATTCCGCGACGTGCGGCAGCGCGGCCAGGTCGACGTCGCCCTCGCTGAGGTGTTCGACGTCGCCGCGCCCACCGCGCAGCACCGCGGTGACGCCCGCGACCTGTTCGTCCGGCGTCGGCGCCGCGAAGGCCAGCGCGAGATCGCGGCGGGATTCGCTGAGCCGGTGATGCGTCGTGAGGCGCACGATCTGCGCGTCGTCGAGCCCGGAGACGAGGTCGCTCAGCACCGAACCGGCCTCGACGGATGCGAGCTGATCGGGGTCGCCGACGAGGAGCAGGCGCGCCGTCGGCTTGAGCGCTTCGAGCAGGCGCGCCGTCATCGCGAGTGACAGCATCGACGCCTCGTCGACGACGACGAGATCGTGCGGCAGCGGGTTGCTCGCGTCGTGCACGAAGCGCTGCGAGTTCGTGCGATCCCACCCGAGCAAGCGATGCAGGGTGATGGCGTCGGGGGCCGCGTCGGGGCCGACGCCGTTCTCACGCAACGACTCCGTCATGCGCGCCGCCGCCTTGCCGGTGGGAGCCGCGAGCGCAAGGCGTAGGTCGGCTCCGAGCCCCGCGTGGGCGGCGCGGATGATCGCAGCGAGCGTGTAGGTCTTGCCCATGCCCGGGCCACCGGTGAGGACGGTCAGCGATCGCGTCAGGACCGAGTGCACCGCTCCGCGCTGCGCGTCGTCGAGCGCGATGCCGGCGATGGCCGCGTCGGCCTCGGCCTGCGACTGCGTGGTGAGGGGAGCCAGCAGTGATTGCCGCTGTGCGATGAGGTCGGCGATGAGGTTCTCGTCGCGGTCGTGACGATCCATGATGAGCAGCGGCGGATCTGCGGCGTCCGCGCCGTCGCCGCGCAGGTGCACGACGCCTTGGTGCGCGAGCGCACTCGCACGCACGAGATCGGCGAGGGCCGCAGGGTCGGGCACGGCGATCACCTCGGCGAGCGTCGCCACCGCGAGGTCGACCTCGTCCTCCTGGTCACGCGCGACCTCGGCGCCCGTCTTGGCGACGCCTGTGAGGTCGAGCGCGCTCGATCCTTCTCGGGCCGCGCGTACGGCGAGAGCGAGCAGCGCGAGCGGCCACCCGTCGCGTTCACCCACGGCGCGGGCGATGCGACGGGCCACGAGTTCGTCGCCGCGGCTGACGAACTCGTGCTCGGCGAGGACGTCGAGTGGGTGGCGTCCGTCTGTGCGACCCGCGTCAGGTGCGACAACCGCCGATTCGGGCGCAGTCTCGACATGGTGGTCGGTCATCGCTGACTCCCTCGCTCGCGACCGTCGATGATGGCGGACAGCGCGACGACGAGCGCTGCCGGTGGGCGCCACGTGAAGACGCCGAAGGGGGTGTCGTCGTCACCGCGGGGCGTGTCAGCCCCCGCCATGCCACGCACATAGAGATACATGACGCCGCCGAGGTGGGTCTCGGGGTCGTAGCCGGGCAGGCGCCAGCGCAGGTAGCGGTGCAGGACGACGGCGTACAGAATCGCCTGCAGCGGGTAGGACGAGTGATTCATCGCCGCGGCGAGGGCCTCGGGGCCGTAAGCAGACAACGTGAGCGGGGCATCCGGATCACCCAGGCGGTTCGTCTTGTAGTCGACGACGAAATAGCGCCCGCCGTGACGGAACGTCAGGTCGATCGAGCCGGTCAGGTACCCGCGCAGCGTCTCCTCGCCGAGCAGGGAGGCCTCGAGATGGTCGGCGTAGGGACGCAGCGGGTCGTCTTCCGGCAGGTGACGGCGCAGGACGTCGGCGAACGCACGCAGGGTCGCCCGGGCGTGGGGGGTGTCACCGCCACCGAGGGGGATCTCGAAGTCCATCTCGGCGATGCGGTCGCTCATTGCGATCCGACGCAGGCACACGTCGTCGGCCAGGGGCCCGAACGGGGTGGCGAGCACCCCGCGCAGCGCTTCGACGAGGGCGTCGACGTCGACGTCGGCCGGCCAGCGCAGCTGTTGTTCGACGATGTGCCGGTGCAGCTCGGCGTCGAGGTCGTCGGCCTGGAAGTCGGCCTCCTCGAGCACACCGTGCACGAGCGAGCCGAACGTCGCGCCGAGCGGCTGGTCGTGCATGGGGGAGAGAGCGTCATCCCCCGGGACATCGGGCGCCGACGGTGCCTGCGGCAGCGCGAGGTCGACGTCCGGGTCGAGCTGGGCGCCGACGGCGTCGGGCTCGCTGACGACGCCCGCCAGCTCGTCGGCGCGCTCGCCGGCGGCCGACAGCGCGGAGTACGACGTGCGTCGCCAGGACGTGTCGACGAGGCGTGGGTCGAACCGTGAGAGGTTCATCTCGTCGCTCGAGACGGCGACGTGAACGGGCGTCGGCTTGGCGCCGGGCACGACCTCGGTGAGGGTGAAGGCCCGGTGTTCAGCCCAGGTCTGGAGGGTCTCGAACAGCTTGTCACCGCGCGGCAGGCCGTTCTGCTCGGTCGTGGTGATGACCTCGCTGCCCTTGTCGCTCGTGCGGCGCGTCAGCAGTTCTCCCAGCGACGCGGCGTCGGCGGCCTGACCGAACAGCAGCCGGTGCAGAGCGCTCTTCGAGGTACTGCGTGCCGTCGGTGCCCACCACAACACCACCTTGCTCTGCGCGCGCGTCATCGCCACGTACGCGAGGCGCATCTCCTCGCCGGAGGCCTCCTCGTGCGATCGCGACGCGTTGATGACGCCCGGATCGAACGAGACGACACGGCCCGCCTCGGTGTAGACGATGTCGGGAACCGAGCGGTCCTTGTCCCATCGGTTCCACAGCGTCGGCGCGAAGACGATGGGGTACTGCAGCCCCTTGCTCGCGTGGATGGTCGACAGTGTCACGGCCTGCGCGTCGGAGTCGAGACGCATGAGGCGCGCGTCGGCGGTGACCTTGGCATCCGCGGCGCTCTGCTCCTGCACCCACGCGACGAGCGCCGCGATGCCGCCGCCGGTCGCGAGCTGACGCTCCGTCAGCAACTGCGCGCAGTGCTCGATGTCGGTGACGTCGCGTTCGCCGCCGACGCGGGCGAGGAGGCGTTCGAGCATGCCGTGCGCTCGCAGCGCATCCACGACGGCGGGGATGCCGCCCTCGTCGAACTGCGCCGCGAGCGCGTGGACGAGTTCGGCGGATTCGTCGGCGTCGGCCGTCTCGAGTGCGTCGATGCGGGCGACGTCCCAGCCGATGAGGGGCGTCAGGCACGCCGCTCGCACGCGCTGCGCGCGATGGGGTTGTTCGAGGGCGAGCAGGAGCTCGAGCCACCAGGCCCCGGCGCTGCTGCGCAGTACGGAGTCGCCACTCATCATCACGGCGGGGATGCCGGCGGCACGCAGCTGCTCGCGGACCTGGAGCAGCTGTGCGTGGGTGCGCGCGAGGACCGCCATGTGGTGCGGCGCGAGCGGCGCGTCGCCGAACGTCGTCCCGCTCGCCAGCAGCTCGCTGGCGCGCACCGCGAGGTCGTGCGCGACGGCGCTGCGCGCGCCAGCTGCGGGCAGCGGGTCACCGTTGACCCAGCGCATCTCGATCGGCGCGGCGTCGCCGACGAGGCGGGACGTCTCGCGGTCGGCGGTGACGGGGTGCGCGACGATGCCGGGCGAGAGCGTCACGTTGCCCATGAGGCGGCCGAGGGCGTCGACGAGCGGGCCGTCGCTGCGGTAGTTCGTCGGCAGCGTCGAACGGTGCTCGGCGGTCTGCGACGCCCGCAGGTAGGTGTGGACGTCGCCGCCGCGGAAACCGTAGATCGCCTGCTTGGGGTCGCCGACGAGGATGAGGGAGCGGCCCGCCTCCGAGAACGCCGTCTGGAAGACCTCCCATTGCACGGGGTCGGTGTCCTGGAACTCGTCGACGAGCACGACACTCCACCGCGCCCGCATCCGTTCGCGGGCGATCGACGGGGTTGCACGCAGTGCGGTGCGCAGGTCGACGAGCAGGTCGTCGTACTCGAGGATGCCGGCGCGGCGCTTGCGGCGCGCGTACTCGTTGCGCAGCGCCTCAGCGAAGTCGATGACGGCGCGTTGGCTGTCGTCGGCGGGCGCGTCGAGGGCGGCGCCGGTGTTCGTCAATACGCAGTGGCCGATGAATCGTGCCCGCTCGTGCGAGAGGTCGAACGACGGATCCTGCGCGCGGCGGGCGACGTAAAGGTCGTCGATGACCTCGTCGCGCAGGCCGGTCGTGTCCTCGACGAGCGTCGCGAACGAGTCGGAATCGCCGGCGACGCCGAGGCCCTTGAGCACGTCGTGGCAGAACTGGTGGATCGTCGCGATGAGCGCCGAGTCGAACGACGCGAGCGCCCGGGCGAGGCGGTCGCAGCGCTCGGCGAGCATGCCTGGGTCGTCGCTGCGCAGGGCTGCGACGAGGACGCCGTCGTCGTCGCGGGGCGCCTGCCGCAGCCGCGTGAGCACGCGTTCGAGCTGTTCGCGCACGCGTTCGCGCAGTTCTTGGCTGGCGGCGCGGGAGAACGTCACGACGAGCAGTTCCTCGAGCGGTAGCCCCTCCTCGGCCACGAGACGGGTCACGAGGGCGCTCAGCGTCCAGGTCTTGCCCGTTCCGGCGCTCGCCTCGATGAGGGTCGTGCCGTGCGGGATGGGCGCCGTGACGTCGAACTGCGCGGACGGCGGCGGCGCGGGTGCCCCGAGCGGGTTCGTCGCGACGGGTGCTGGGGTCTCGGTCATCGCCCGATCGGTCCCTTCTGGTCGAGCAGCGGCATCCACAGCCGTTTGCTCCGGTCGATGAACACGTTGCCCGCATTGAGCCGGTCGAGTGAGGGCACCTGTGGCGCGTAAACGCGCTGCCACCAGGGGTCGTCGCGTTCTCCCTCGCGATCGAAGGTGCCTTCCCAGACCGGGCGGGCCTTGCTCGCCCCGACGTTGAGGGCGAGTTCTTCGGTGGCGTTGCGCGAGCGTCGCCCGGTGCGGTAGCCATCGATGAACGCGAGCGACGTCTTCGCCGGCACCGGCAGGGGCGCGCGCAGACCGTCGAGGCGCAGGGCCGCGAGGTCGGTGAGCGCGCCGAGCGGGTCATCGGGTGCGGTGAGGCGGCACTCGCCGTACTTGCCGCGCACGGCGGCGCTCCACTCCTGCCCAGGACGCGAGGCGGCGACCGCGAGGACGCTCACCCAGGCCCGCGCGAGGTGCCGAGCACTGACGGAGCTGTAGTTGACGATCTGGATCTCGTCGCCGATGACGTGCGGGACGACACCCGTCAGCCGGACGGAGGCCGGCCCGCTCGGCCCGTTGAGCGTGAGGGGGATCGACACGTCGATACTGCGTCGCTCACCCGGCGGCAGGCCCTGAAGGATGGCGCCGACCTTGCGCGTGATGTCGCCGATCTTCGACGGCAGCGGGCTCGGTGGCAACGCGCCACTGTGGCTCTCCTCGGCGCTCGCCTGCTCCAGCGGCACCCCGCTGAGGGTGCGACGCAGGAGGCGATCGCCGACGGCCCACTGTTCGAGCGGGTCGAGGTCGATCGGTAGCGCATCCTCGGTCTCGTCGGCCTCGTACGTGACGCCCGTCTGCAGCCGGTCGGACAGGAACGTGCGGGCCGGGTTCTCGATGAACCTCACGAGCTCGTCGAGGGTGACGTCACGGGGTTCGCGGGCCGGCAGCAGGCCGGTGAGCAGCGGCGGCAGCGAGGTCTCGTCGGCGACGTCGCGTCCGCTCTCACGCGCCTGCCGCAACGAACGCGCGCCGGCGAGCGCGGCCGCGTCGTACGAGCCACCCGGCAGGGGTGAACTGAACGTGAAGTTGCGTTCGTCGAACGGTTGCAGCGGGTGGACGAACTCGAAGGGGTGACGCTCGGCATCCTCGGGGGTCGGCGCGCCGGTCGCGGCGGCCGCGGCGATGAGCTCCTGCAGCGGGACGGCGGGCGGGCGGCGAGTGCCGTCACGCTCGTCGAAGCCCGAGTAGAACGCGATGAGGTGCTTGCGCGACGCCATGACGGCATCGAGGAGCAGTTGCCTGTCCTCACTGCGCGGGTCGCGCTCGCCGAGATGAGGGTCGCGAGCGAGCGCGTCGTCACCGTCGACGACGAAGGAGCGGGGGAAGCTCTCGTCGTCGAGGCCGAGCAGGATGACGGCCTGGTGCGGCACCGAACGCATCGGCGTCAGCGTGCACACGCTGACGGCGCCGTTGCGGAAGTTGCTGCGCGACGGGCGCGGGCCCCAGCGCTGCTCGAGCATGACGCGCATGTCGGTGAGGCGCAGACCGGTGCGGGTGCTGCCCTCGGCGAGGAACGCCAACTCGCGCTCGAACGCTCCGAGCTGCCACGCCTCGTCGCGTGACGGAGCAGCGACGGCGCCCACGTGACGCCGCAACCAGTCGAACCATTCCTGCGGCGTGAAACTGCCCCGGGTAAGGTCGACGCCCGCTGAGCTCGTGCCGCGCACGGCCTTGGCGGCCGCCGTCACCTCCGTCATGAGGGTGACGAAGGCGCTCGCCGTCTCGATGTCGGAGGTGCCCAGATCGTCGATCGGCAGCAGGGCGCCCGCCGGAGCTTCTGTGTCGGCGCTCATCGCGACGCCGAGTGCGAGCCGGTCGAGAGCCAGCGTCCACGTGTTGGCCGGCATCTCGAGGAGGCCGTACTCGCGGCGGTGCTCGGCGTCGTAACCCCAACGTGCACCGCTCGTGCGCACCCACCGGCTGATGCGGTCGAGGGCATCCGTGTCGAAACCGAACTTCTGGCGCACGGCGGGCAGGTGCGCGAAGTCGAGCACCTCGGATGCGGTGGCGCGCCCGCCGGCGAGGCCGAGCAGTCTCAGGGCCACCTCGGCGAGGGGGTTGGTGGCGGCGAGGCCGCGGTCGGCGAGCTGCACGCGCAGACGCCGACCGGGATGGTGCGCGCCGTCGTCGTCGACGGAGGCGAACGCCGCCTTGATGAGCGGCGCGTACGTCTCGACGTCGGGGCACATGACGACGATGTCGCGCGGCTGCAGACTGCCCTTGGACTCGTCGAGCAGCCACAGCAGCGTCTCGCGCAGTGCGTCGACCTGACGGGCCGGGCCGTGACAGGCGTGAACCTGGAAGGAGGTCGTGTCGTCGATGGTCGAGACGGCGCTCGGGGCGCGGTTGGCGCGGATGTCGGCCTGCAGCTGCTCGAGGCGCGTGCCGGCAGCAGCCCCGCGCGAGGATCCCTCACCGGCAGGCCCCTGCCCAAACGGGGCGGCCGCCGGTGCGCTCGCGTCCTCGACGTCGCGTCGCAGCAGCGTCAGTTCGAGTTCGCGGACGTCACGCCCGAGCGTGGCGAGCAACGGGTGCTCCGCGGCGCGCGCGCTGTCGTCGTCGCGGCGCCGGAGGCCGCCGGAATCGAGCTGGCGCAACCGCTGCCAGAGGGCGTCGCTCGGGTGCGGCAGCCACAGGTGCGTCTCGTGACGTGCGGCGATCGCTTCGAACAGGTCGAGTGTCGCCGTCGACACCCGCGTGTAGCCGAAGAAGTTGACGCGCCGCGGCAGGGACAGCGTCAGCGTGCCGTCGCGCAGGCTGGTGCACACGCGGTCGAGCCGCGCGACGGGCGACTCGTCGATGCCGTGCGCGCGCGCCACGTCGAGCACGTCACGCCACAACCGGGGCTGCCACGCGAGGTCGGGCGCGACGTCGCCGCCGGCACCGCTCTCCCAGGCACGAACGAGCGCGGGACGCTCGTCGCTGTAGCGCGCGAACAGCCCCGCGAGGCGCCGCGCGACCGCGTACCGACGAGACTGGCGGGCACGGTGGAACCACGCGTCGTTCTTCGACGCGCCGCCGGGCAGCGCATCGGCCCCGAGGTGGTGGGCGAGCGTCTCGAACCCGGGGCGCTGCACGGCCGCGTCGACGGCTTCGAGGACGAGCCAGGCGAGCCGGTCGGGGTGCCACGGGTCGTCGAACTCGCGCTCGAGGGCGAACGACATGAACGAGTACGGCGTGTGGACGCTCAGCCCGGCGCACACCCCGTCGTCGCCGATGTTCGCGCCGAGCTCGTGCGCGAGACGTTGGCTCAGCCAGCGCTCGACGCCGGGGGAGGGCGCGATGACGAGTTCACGGTCGAACACGTCGAGCGGATCGCTCGCGAGGAGCGAGCCGAGCTGCTCGGCGAGAGCGGTCGGGGAAGCTTCCCGATGCAGGATGAGTGCCACGTCACAGACAGTAGACGCTGCCTCCGACAACCGCGGGATTCCGGGGTTCTTGCGTCCCATCGGCGACATCGCACCTGCCGGCAGGAGCCTATGAACGCCACGGCTGCGGGTGCGGGCCTTCAGCCTCGACGAACTCCCGTCGGTGACAGGGGCAGACAGGCTCCCCACTCCATCTGTGAGAGGGCAGCCGCATGATGCCCGGCGTCACCGCAGAACGCCCGCAGGCGAGACACACGCGCCAGCCTCGCGGGCGCAGGTGGTGCGCCCCGATAGGCTGGGCCGGTGAATTCCGGTCTGCTGGGCTACCTCGTCGTGCTCGGCGTCACCCTCGGGGGCGTCGCGCTCTTCGTCGCTGCCATGGTGGTCCGTCGTGTCCTCGCACCGCGCGTGCCCAGCCCGACGAAGCTGACGACGTACGAGTCGGGCGTCGACCCCATCGCCGGCAACTGGCAGCAGTCCGGTTTCCGGTACGTCGCGTTCGCGTTTCTCTACGTGGTGTTCGCCGTCGACGCCGTCTACCTGTTCCCGTGGGCGCTCGTCCTGCGCACGAGCGGTCTCGGCGTCGCTTCACTGTTCGAGATGGGCATCTTCATCCTCGTCCTGCTCGTCGGCCTCGCGCATGCCGCGCGCCGGGGCCTGCTGGCCTGGCTGTGAGGTGATCCGACGATGACCGACGATTCCCGCACGCCCGCCGCCGACGCGACCTTCCCCACGGCAGGGCCGATCGAAGCCACCGCAGAGCGCGCCGTCGACCTGCCGATGCCGACGGTGCGTCCCCACGTCGGCATGGCGCAGGAGCATGCACCGAAGCCGATGCGGCTCGTCCTCAACTGGGGGCGCCGCTACTCACTGTGGGTGTTCAACTTCGGCCTCGCCTGCTGCGCGATCGAATTCATCGCCGGCTCGATGTCGCGCCACGACTTCATCCGCCTCGGCGTCATCCCCTTCGCGCCGGGCCCACGTCAGGCCGACCTCATGGTCGTCTCCGGCACCGTCACCGACAAGATGGCGCCCGCCGTCCGTCGCCTCTACGACCAGATGCCCGAGCCGAAGTACGTCATCAGCTTCGGCGCGTGTTCGAACTCCGGTGGGCCGTACTGGGATTCTTACTCCGTGACGAAAGGCGTCGACCAGCTCGTGCCCGTCGACGTCTACGTGCCCGGTTGCCCGCCGCGCCCCGAAGCGCTGCTGCAGGGCATCGTCACGCTGCAGAACCAGATCGCGCAGGAGAAGCTGACCGGCGAGAGCATCATGTCGCGCCTCAACCCGTTCTCCACCAAGCGCCGCAGCGCCGCGTCCGTCCAGCGTCCGCTCGTGACGAAGCCGGGGCACGACGTCCCCTCGACGAAGGCGACGGGCGCCACCAAGGCCGACGCCCCGACACCCGACACCCCCACGACCGGTGATGACGCATGAGCCGCGAACCGCGCCGCGTCGACGTCGCGCTCGACGAGTGGATCGCCACGCATGAAGCGCACCGCGCCGACGGCTACACGTTCTTCGACTTCGTCACCGCCGTCGACGAGACCGATCGCGATCTGCCCGACAAGCCGGCCGGTTTCGACCTCGTCAGCCACCTCTATGAGATCGGTGACGGCGACGTCCCCGGCGTGCGCGCGAGTGTCATGACGCGCGCACGGGTGCCGCTCGCCTCGGGTGACGACCCGGCGCACGCCCCGAGCCTCACCGGCCTGTGGCGCGGCGCGGCATGGCACGAACGTGAGACGTTCGAGATGTTCGGCATCGTCTTCGACGGGTTCGACGACGGCACGGGCGCCGGTCTGCGCAAGCTGCTGCTGCCCGAGACGTTCATCGGCACGCCGCTGCGAAAGTCGTTCGTCCTCACGGCGCGCGCGAGCAAGGAGTGGCCGGGCATCAAGGACCCCGGCGAGTCCAAGGGTGAGAGCCCTCGCGCGGGAGCGGCCAAGCGCCGCAAGGTCATGGCGCCGGGCGTCCCCGACGACACGTGGGGGCCGCGATGAGCGTTCTCGACGTCACGTTGCGCAGCGTGGCCGTGCTCGCCTGTTTCATGGTGCTGCCGCTCGTGCTCGGCCAGGTCGAACACAAGGTGATGGCGCACATGCAGGGGCGCCTCGGCCCGATGGAGGCCGGCGGTTTTCACGGGTGGGCGCAGCTCGTCGCCGACGGCGTCAAGTTTGCGCAGAAGGAGGACGTGACGCCGCGCGCCGCTGACCGGGGCGTGTTCAAGCTCGCGCCGGCGGTGTCGATGTTCAGCTATCTGCTGGCGCTCGCGGCCGTCCCGTTCACGCCGAGCCTCGTCGCCGGTGACCTGCCCGCGTCGCTCGTCTACGTGCTCGCCGTCTCCGGCATCGGCACGGTCGCGACGCTCATGGCAGGGTTCGGTTCGGGCAACAAGTACGCGACGCTCGGCGCGTTCCGGTCGGCCGCGCAGCTCGTCAGCTACGAGGTGCCGCTCATCCTCGCGTGCGCGTCGTTCGCGATGGCTGCGGGTTCGCTCAGCATCTCCGGCATCGTCCACGAGTGGCACCCGATCTGGTTGCTGTGGCAGCTGCCGGGCGCGTTCGTCCTGCTCGTCGCGATGACGGCCGAGCTGCAACGCCCGCCGTTCGACATGCCCGTCGCCGACTCAGAGGTCGTCATGGGCGTGATGACGGAGTACACCGGCCTGCGTTTCGCGCTGTTCCTGCTGAGCGAGTACGCAGGCATCGTCGTGATGTCGGCACTGTTCGCCGCGCTCTACCTCGGCGGGTGGAACGGCCCGTTCGAGGGCGCGCTCGGGTTCGTGTGGATGCTGCTCAAGACGGCCGTCGTCGCCTTCGTCATCTTGTGGATGCGCATGAGCTGGCCGCGGCTGCGTGAGGACCAGCTGCAGCGTTTCGCCTGGTTCGTGCTCGTCCCGCTCGCACTCGTCCAACTCGCTCTCACCGCGGCAGGAGTGATCTACACCGCATGACTCAGCCTCACGAGAACGACGCGTCCGCCTCGGGCGACGCGACTCCCGACGCCCCGCGCGATCTCGGTCGCCACGTCCACCCGCTGCCCTCCTCCGGGCGTGAGGCGGGTCCGATCCGCGGCCTGCTCACCGGGATGCGCACGACTGCGCGCACGATGACGAAGAAGACGTCCGTGCAGCAGTACCCGGACGTCAAGCCCGACCTGCCGCCGCGCAGCCGCGGCGTCATCGCGCTGCTCGAGGAGAACTGCACCGCCTGCATGCTGTGCGCACGCGAGTGCCCCGACTGGTGCCTCTACATCGACTCGCACAAGGAGACGGTGCCGAGCGAGGCGCCCGGTGGGCGCGATCGTCAGCGCAACGTCGTCGACCGGTTCGCGATCGACTTCTCCTTGTGCATGTACTGCGGCATCTGCATCGAGGTCTGCCCGTTCGACGCGCTGTTCTGGAGCCCCGAGTTCGAGTACGCGACGAACGACATCCGCGACCTGCTGCAGGAGAAGGACGAGCTCGGCGCGTGGATGCGCACCGTCCCCGCGCCTCCCGATCTCGACGACGGCGCACCCGGGGCCGCCGAGGTGGCTGCGGCGAGCAAACCCGCACGCGTGCAACGACGTCGGCCGACGCAGTGAACGCGAGCACCACGACGACGCGGGCCACCGCCCGCCACACCGAAGTCGACACGCCCATCAGCAGCCGGACAGCCAGGACCAGGGGGGAGCGACCATGACCGTCCATGACGCCCTGTTCGCCTGCCTCGGCCTCATCAGCGCCGCGTCCGCGATCTGTGCGGTGACGACGCGGCAGATCGTCCACGCGGCACTGTGGCTGACGGTGTGCCTCGCGACGCTGTCGGGCTGCTACCTCGTCCTCGGCGCCGAACTCGTCGCGCTCGTGCAGTTGCTCGTCTACGTCGGCGCGGTCGTCGTCCTCGTCCTGTTCGCCGTCATGCTGACGCGCGCGCCGATCGGGCGCAGCGGCGACCACGACGCGCCCATCATGACGCGGATGGCCGCCCTCGTCATCGCCGCGGCGACGGGCGGTCTGTTGTTCTCTGCGTTCGTCTCGGCGTTCGGCACACGCCGCGCGCGCATCGACTCGGGCACGACGACCGACCTCGCGCAGAACCTGTTCGGCCGGTTCGCGTGGCCGTTCGAGGTCGTCTCGCTCGTCCTGCTCGCCGCCCTCGTCGGGGCCCTCGCGATGATCGGTTCGCGACGCTCGGGAGGCGGTCGATGATCCACCTCGTGCTGCCGTTCGGCCTCGCCTCGATCCTCGCCGGCGCCGGTGTCTACGCCATCCTCGCGCGCCGCAACGCCGTCCTCATGCTCATCGGTGTCGAACTCGTGCTCGCGGCCGCAAACCTCGTGCTCGTCACGACGAGCGCGATCCTGCCCGATCCGGGCGGCTCCGCCCAGATCATGTCCCTGTTCGTCATCACCCTCGCCGCCGCCGAGGTGACCCTCGCGCTCGGCATCATCCTGTATGCATTTCGCGCGCGCGGTCACATCGACCTCGGCGAAGGACTCGACGCCGACGAGGTACGCGCCGACACGCGTGAGGTCACGGGCGAGAACAGCGGCGCTCGCGAGGCGGGCGTGACGGCCACCACAGCTTCGCCGGCCGCGACGTCGACCACGTCGCCGGCATCCTCAGCATCCTCGCCGGAGGTGACCTCGTGACGAGCGTGACGTCTCACCTCGCGCAGGCGGCTCTCGCGCTGCCGCTCATCGGCACGCTATTGGCGTTCGTCCTCGGACGCCGCAACGTCGTCGCCTTCGTCCTCGCCTCCGTGACGACGGCCGCGGCGCTCGGCGCGTCCGTCTGGCTGGTCCTGCGTCATCTCGGGTCGGGGGTGGCGCAGGACGTCACGACGCTCGACGCGCTGCCGCTCGGGCCCACGCTGCGGGTGCCGCTGCAGTTGCGCGACGACGCGACGAGCGCGCTCATCGTCGCCGTCGTGCTTCTCGTGTCACTGACGGTGCAGCTCTTCGCGCGCTGGTACCTGTACTCCGATCCGCGCTATCGCGTGTTCGCCTCGAGCGTCGCGCTGTTCACTGGAGCGATGGTGCTCGTCGTGCTGTCGAACGACGTGCTGCTCACGCTGATGGGCTGGGAGGTCATGGGCTGGTGCTCGTACCTGCTCATCGGTCACGAGAGCGAGCGCGCTGCGGCCCGCCGCGCAGCGTTCAAGGCCTTCGTCGTCACCCGCCTCGCAGACGCGCCGTTCATCGTCGGCCTCGCGGCGCTCGCGATGGTCGCGCACACGACGCGTATCAGCGACATCCTCAGCACGTGGACGCACATCGACGGCCCTCTGCGACTCGCCGTCCTGCTCGGCCTCGTCTGCGGCGTGCTCGGCAAGTCGGCGCAGCTGCCGTTCAGCGACTGGCTGCCTGATGCGATGGAGGGCCCGACGCCCGCCTCCGCGCTCATCCACGCCGCGACGATGGTCGCCGCCGGCACCGTCGTGCTCGCCCAGTTCGAGCCGCTGCTCGCGCTCGAACCGACAGCCCGCCTGACGCTCGTCCTCGTCACCGGTGTCACGTCGCTGCTCGCGGCGCTGGCCGCGTTCTGCCAGTTCGACCTCAAGCGGTTGCTCGCGTGGTCGACCGTCAGCCAGGTCGGGCTCATGCTGCTGGCCGTCGGCGCCGTCCCGCCGGGTGACTCGGCCGACGCCGCGCTGCTCCACCTCGTCGGCCACGCCTTCTTCAAGTCGATGCTGTTCTTGCTGCTCGGCTGGCTGTCCGTCGTCATCGGCAGCACGCTCGCGAGTCGCATGTCGGGGTCGCTGCGTCGCCTGCCGCGCACGTTCGTTCCGGCGACCCTGGGGTTGTTCACCATGGCGGGGCTGCCGCCGACGATCGCGTTCGTCTCGAAGGATGCGATGATCAACGACGCAGCGCGCTCGCAGGCGGACGGACACGTCGAAGGGCTCATCGGGTTCATCATGCTGTTCCTCATCGTCGCCGCGACTGCCGCGTATTCGATGCGTGCCTGGCTCATCCTGCAGCACCGCACGACGCTGGAGCGCCGCGGTGAACGTCAGGTCCTCAACGACTCGCACGTCGTGCGCGACGTCGACATCGTCGAACTGCTGCGCACCTCGCCCGAGGTCGACGAGCACGGCGAGGAGATCGCCGCCGTCGAGGAGTACGACGAGGACGAGGTGCTGCCGCGCCCCGGCGTCATGGTGCGGTTCATGATGTGGGTGCTCGCCCTCGGCGGCATCTTCGGTGGAGCCCTCGCGCTGACGCCGCTCATCGACATCGACACCCGGCATCTCAACCTGCCGATGATGGGGGCCACCGTGCTGCTCGTGCTCGCGTCGGTGCTCGTCGTGCGCATCATGTCGCTGCGTCAGCTCTACGGTGACGCCTCCCGGCGCCTGCCGCGACGCATGACGCTGCTCGCCACGCGCGGGTTCGGCCTCGATCGTGCCTACCTCGCGCTGACGCGGCCGATCGTGTGGTTCGCCCATGTCGTCCACGGCACCGATCTTCGTCTCGCCGCAGCGCACGACACGCTGCCCGCCGGCATGGCGCGCCTCGGCGACCTCGCCGACGCACCGCACACGCGCCGCCCCTCGACGGGCCTGTCGTGGGTCGTCGTCGGCGTCGTCGTCGCCTCGGTCGTGGGGGTGACGTTGTGGTGATCGCCCTGCTCCTCGCCAGCGCCCTGCCGCTCGGTCTCGGCGCCGCTCTCATGGCGGCCGACCGTCTCGGACGTCCGCTGTCGCACACCGCCGCCTGGTGCATCGCCCTCCTGACCGCGGCTGCGTCGCTCGGCGCCGGCCTCGCCGCGGCGATGGGGGACGCCGTCGTCGACCGGCCGTGGGCGCCGCAGATCGGGCTGCGCCTGCACCTGACGATCGACGGCATCAGCGCGCCCCTCGTCGTGCTCGCCGCAGCGGTGACGCTGCTCGCCGTCGCCGTGTCGTCCCGTCAGCGTCCGAAGGGCACGCCGGGGCTGTTCTACGGCAGCCTGCTCGTCGTGCTCGGCGCGGCCGTCGCCGCGTTCACGGTGCGCGACGTCATCGGCTTCTTCATCGCCTTCGAGGTCGCCCTCGTGCCGATGTGGGTGCTCATCGACCGCTTCGGTGACGCTGCGCCCGCCGAGCGTCGTCGCGCCGGGTGGATGTTCGCGCTCTACACCGTCGGTGGCTCCATGCTCATGCTCGCGGGGCTGCTCGTGCTCGTCGCCGCGACCGGCACGAGCGACCTCGACCACCTCACGGCGGCCGCACACCACCTGCCATTCACGACGACGCTCATCGCCGCGACGCTCATCAGCGTCGGCCTCGCCGTCAAGGTGCCGCTGCTCGGCGTGCACGCGTGGCTGCCGCGCGCTCACACGGCGGCACCGACTGCCGGTTCGATGATGCTCGCCGCCGTGCTGCTCAAGCTGGGCACGTACGGTTTCGTCCGTCTCGTCGCGCTGCCGATGCCGGACGCATGGCGCCGCATCGCGCCGATCGTCGCGATCCTGGCGGTCGCCGGCATCATCGTCGGTGGCCTCGTCTGTCTCGTCGAACACGACCTCAAACGCCTCGTCGCGTGGTCGTCGATCGCCCACATGGGTTTCGTCATGCTGGCGCTCGCGGCCGGGCAGGTCATCGGTTTCGGCGCCGCGCTCTACGGCAACATCGCGCACGGTGTCATCTCGGCGCTGCTGTTCGCGATCGTCGGTGCGCTGAAGGCGCGCCGTGGGCCGGTCGACGTCGACGCACCCGCGCTCGGATTGCGTGACACCCATCCGCGACTCGGGTTCGCCCTGGTCGTCGGGGTCGCCGCTGCGTTCGGGCTGCCGGGGCTCGCCGGTTTCTGGGGCGAAATCCTCGCACTCTTCGCGGCGTGGGATGCGCCGTCACGACCCAACACCCTGTTCCACGTGCTGACGGCCCTCGCCGCCCTCGGCGCCGTGCTCGCCGCCGTCTACGGCGCACGCGTATTGCGCGCCGTCTGGTCCGGCGACCTCGACGACGACACTCGTCGCGCGGCTGTCGATGACGCCCGTCGAGCGACTGCGAACGCTGCGTCTGACGCGACGGCCGTCGCCGACGCCTCGAATGGCGTGGCAGCCGTCGCGTCGCCGGCCGACGGCGCCGCGGCCATGCAGCGCGTCACGGGCGCGGAGTGGCTCGCGATCGGCGTGCTGACGCTCGCGACGATCGCCCTCGGTCTCGTCCCGAGCCCCCTCATGCATCTCATGAACGACGAGCTCGTCACGCTGCTGGGAGGCGTCAAGTGAAGATCTCCGTCGACGCTCTCGCCCTCGCTCCGGCTGCCGTGCCGATGGTCGCGGCGCTTCTCGTGCTGCTCGTCGACGTGGTCTTCCACGCCAAGGCGCGGTTGCCGTGGATCATCGCGGCTCTCGGTCTGATCGGTGCGTTGGGTGCCCTCGTCGTCGCGGGGCGCCGAGGGCACTTGGCGACGCTGTGCTCGGGCGGGGAATGCTGGTGGCGTCTCGACGCGCCGGGGACGGGCCTCGCGGGGTTGGCGCTCGTCTCGGCGCTCGTCGTCGTCGTGCTCGCGGCGCTCGAGCCGGTGCGTCCGACGTCCCCTCAACGCGCCGCGGTGCGCGCCATGCTCGTGCTGTCCGCGACGGCCGGATGCGTCGGCGTCGTCGCCGCGCGAGACCTCGCATCGTGGCTCGTGCTCCTCGAACTCGCGACGCTGCCGAGCATCGCCCTCGTCGCGTTGCGTGGTGGCCGGGCGGCCGCGCACGGTGCGTTGACGTTGCTCGTCACGGCGCTCGCGTCGTTCGCCGTGCTCGCGCTCGGGTGTGCGTTGTGGTTTGCTGCGACGGGCACCATCGCGATGAGCGGTGACGCCGTCATCACGGCGTTCGCCGACCCGGCCCGCAAGCCGCTCGCCGTCGTCGCGATGATGCTCGTGCTCGCCGGTGTGGGTTTCAAGCTGTCGCTCGCGCCGTTCCACGCGTGGACGCCGGAGGCGTTCGCGGGGTCCGGCACGTGGGTCGCGGCGTTCCTCGCGACGACGTCCAAGGTGGGCGCGCTCGGCGCGATGCTCGTCGTCGTGTCGGCGGCGTCCGCGCTCGGTTCGCCGGCGCAGGCGGCCCTCGGCATCATCGCGGCGTTGTCGATGACGCTCGGCAACGTCATGGCGCTGCGTCAGGTCGATCTGCTGCGTCTCATGGCGTGGTCGACGGTTGCGCAGGCCGGTTGGGTGCTGCTGCCGCTCACGAGCGTCTCGGCCGGTTCGACGCATGCAGCCGCACAGTATCTTGCGCTCTACACGCTGGGCACGGCCGCGGTGTTCGTCGTCCTCGCCGCGTTCGAGCGGCCCGGCCGGGCAGTGCAGATCGACGCGCTGCGCGGCATGTTCCGCTCGCATCCGCTGAGTGCGGCGACGATGGCGCTCGGCCTGCTCGCGCTCGCCGGGTTGCCGCCGAGCATCGTCGGTGTCGTCGCGAAGGTCGTCGCGATGAAACCCGTCGCCGTCGACCACTCGTGGTGGCTGCTCGGGTTCGCGGTGCTCAACACGCTGCTCGGCGTGGCGGTGTACCTGCGCTGGATCGTCGCGATGTTCGTGCCGATCGGTGACGCGACGGGCGACGCATCCGATGCGCCGGCCGCTGACTCCGTCGAGGGGGCGGGCGCGACCGTCGTGGGTACGTCCGCAGGCGCGGCGGCCTCGCCGTTGGTCGTCACGACGCGCGGCCACCGCGTCGTCATCGCGCTGATGGCGCTCGTGCTCGTCGCGACGAGCATCCTGCCGTCGTTGCTGCTGCGCTTCTTCTGAGGCCCGCGCCGTCGGTAACCGCGTTCCACCTGCGGCACACCCTGGGCTGGCAGGATGGCAGCATGACTCTGACGCGTGACGAAGCGCAAGCACGAGCCGCGATCGTGCATCCGACGGCCTACCGCATCGACCTCGATCTCGACGCGGGGCCCCGCACGTTCGGTTCGACGACGACGCTGACGTTCGACGCGCAGGCCGGAGCGTCGACGTTCGTCGACCTCGACCCCGACGAGCTGCTGTCAGCGTCGCTCAACGGGCGTGACCTCGACGTCACCACGGCCCTCGACGGTCGTCGCCTGCGCCTCGACGATCTCGCCGAGCGCAACGAACTCGTCGTCACCGCGCGCATGACGTACGGGCGCGACGGGCAGGGCCTGCACCGGGCCACCGACCCCGCCGACAGCAACGACTACGTCTACGGCCACCTGTTCATGGACGCGGCATCGCGCGTCTACGCCTGCTTCGACCAGCCCGACCTCAAGGCGCCGTACGACGTCACCGTGCGCGCCCCGCAGGGGTGGACGGTCGTCGCCAACGGCGCCATGCGCGAGGTCGAGCCGCAGCTCTGGCGCGCTGCGACGACGAAACCGCTCGCGACGTATTTCGTCACCGTCTGCGCCGGCCCCTTCGCCACCGTCACGGCTGAGCACGACGGCATTCCCCTCGCGCTGCACGCGCGCGCCTCGTTGCGCGACCGGCTCGAGGCGCAGGCCGACGAGATGCTCACCGTGACGCGCGAGTCGTTCGACTACTACCACCAGCTGTTCGGCATCCGATACCCGTTCGGCGAGTACCACCAGGTGTTCGTTCCTGAGTTCAACGCGGGCGCGATGGAGAACCCGGGGTGCGTGACGTTCCGCGACCAGCTCGTCTTCACCGGCGCCGCGAGCCGCACCGAGCACCTGTCGCGCGCCAACACGATCAGCCACGAGATGGCGCACATGTGGTTCGGCGACCTCGTGACGATGCAGTGGTGGGACGACCTGTGGCTCAACGAGTCGTTCGCCGAGTACATGGCCAACCGCACGCTCGTCGCGGCCACCGAGTTCGACGACGCGTGGGTCGACGTCGCCGCCGGCCGCAAGGCATGGGGTTACGCGGCGGAGCGGTCGCCGTCGACGCACCCCGTCGCGGGCGCGCCCGCGCCCGACACCGACACGGCGCTGCAGAACTTCGACGGCATCTCCTACGCCAAGGGTTCGGCGGTGCTGCGTCAGCTCATCCACCACATCGGTGACGACGCGTTCATCGCGGGCGTGCGCCTTCACCTGCAGCGGCACGCGTTCGCCAACGCGACGCTCGCCGACTTCCTCGCCTCCCTCGAAGAGGCCTCCGGCACCGACCTGACGCGATGGGCCGCCGCGTGGCTCGAGACGGCCGGCATGGACACCCTCCGCGTCGACGGGTTCGTCGGCGCGGCCCGCGGTGTGGTGACCGAGGGTACCGATGACGCAGCACGTACCACCCGCTCGCTCGACGACGCCCGCGACCCGGCTGCGTCCGCTCCCTCGGATCACGATGCCTCCGCCGCGGCTGACACGACGAGCGCGCCCCACCTCGTCATCGAGGCCAACACGCAGTGGCCTGCCGAGCGCACGCACACCCTCCGCTTGAGCGCCCATTCAGCCGACGGCGCCCTCGTCGCCGTCGACGACCTGACGGGCGCTGCGGGCCTCGTCGACCTGCCCGAGGTGAGCGGAACGATGGCGCGCGGTGAGCAGGTCGCCGCCATCATCCCGAACGCCGGTGACCTGACGTGGGCAGGCGTCGAGTTCGACGCCGCGACCCTCGCTGCGCTGCCGACAGCACTGTCCGGCATCGCCGACGCAACCACGCGCGGCATGATCTGGACGGCACTCGCCCACGGCCTCGCGACGGCTGTCGTCTCCCCGCAGCAGGTGCTCGCCATCGCCGAGGGCGCGCTGCCGGCCGAGACGCAGATGCCCGTGCTCGACGTCGCCGTCGGCGTGGCCCTGGGGCAGGTCGTCGGACGCTTCATGCCGTGGTCCGAGCGTTCGGACGCTGCGGCACGTCTCGCCGCGGTGGGGGAGCAGCTCATGGCTGCGGCATCGGATTCTTCGACGAGCGCCATGTCAGCGGCGTCCTCGACGAGCACTGCCAGCCCGTCGTCGAGCGCTGCCGGCGCATCTTCGCTGAGCCCTGCCGGCGCACCGTCATCGACTTCGGCCGGTGCGTCCTCGGGCGCACGGGTCGATGCCGTCGACGATCCCCGCCTCCTCGCGGGGGCGCGTCTCGTCGCCTCGACGGGCGACGCCGAGCGTCTGCGTCCGTGGTTCGCGGGGGAGGGCCTGCCGGCGGGGCTCGACGGTGACGCACCGTTCCGGTGGCGCGTGGCGCGTCGCCTCGCACAGCTCGACGCGGTGACGATCGCCGAGCTCGGCGACGCCCTCGCGGCTGACGAGACGATGTCGGGTCAGCTCGGCTATCTCACGGCACGGGCGTCGTTCCCGACCGCGGAGGCGAAGGAATGGGCGTGGGAGGAGCTGACGGCCGCTCCCACCGATGACACGCCGGCGCACAGCAACTACGAGATGAACGCGCTCGCCACGGGTTTTTGGTCGGCCGACGACGAGGCCACCCTTGCGCCGTACATCGAGCGCTACGTCAGCGACGTTCCCGCGATGCGCGCGTGGGTGGGCGAGGACGCGCTCGCCCGCGTCGCGTCGCTTGCGTTCCCGACGGCCCTCGCGAGCGAGGAACTCGACGTCGAAGCCCGCCGCATGCTCGAGCGCGACCTGCCCGCATCGGTGCGCCGTGCCGTCGTCGATCAGCAGGCCCTCGTGCGTGAGGTCCTCGCCTCGCGCGCCGCGTTCGTCGAGGGCTGACCGGGCTGTCACCAAAGCCCGATCTCGAGACGGGGTTCGTGCCCGATCCGTGTCTCGACCCGTTTCGCGATCGCGCGGCGCGTGCCACGTTGCCCGATGGTCGCTCAGGAGTTCTGTACGTCGAATCGGTTCGCCTCGCCACGCTCGAGAGTGGTCATCTGTGGTGGCGATGCTGGTCGGCACCCTACGAGAACGCGATTCTGTGGCTCGACCTGCCGGACGGAGTGTGCACAGACATCTGGCTGAGTGACGGCGCGGCAATCGAGGCCGAGACCGAACAGTGGGCTCGACGAGAGTGGACAGGGGTCAGGCAGGGCGGTCGCCCCGCCCCGATTCATGCGCTCGAGTGGTTGGGGGACGAGGAGTCCCGCAGAATAGGGGCCGCGTTCATCGACCCCGGGACCGACGAATCGCAGGCCTGACGCATGATGGCGGGTAACTCACTGGTTGGTTCGAAACTGCCCTCCACCTCGTGAGTCACCCGCCATCGTGCGCGCTCGAACACGAGCGCAGCGGCGCCGATCGTCAGGGCACGATGACGCTCAGCGTCTGCGCGACGCACGCGGGTCGCTCTTGACCCTCGATCTCGACGGTCAGCGTCATGGCGACCTGGGCGCCCTTGGGGCTCTCGTCGACGCTGTCGAGCACGATGCTGCCGCGCACCCGCGACCCCACGGGCACGGGCTGCGTGAAGCGCACCTTGTTCGAGCCGTAGTTGACGGCCATCGTGATGCCTTCGATCGTCCAGATCTCCGACGACAGCATCGGCGCGAGCGACAACGTCAGGTAGCCGTGCGCGATGGTCGTGCCGAACGGGCCGCTCTTGGCGCGTTCGGGGTCGACGTGGATCCACTGGTGGTCGCCGGTGGCGTCCGCGAACTGGTCGACCATCTTCTGCGTGATCTCGTGCCACTCGCTCGTGCCGAGATGCTCGCCGACAGCCGTCTTGAGTTCGTCGAGTCCGTTGAACGTTCGCATGGTGTTCTCCTCGTCCCGGTTCAGCAGAGCGGTCCGCCGGCGACGTACAGCACCTGCCCGGAGACGTACCCGGAGCGCTCGTCGCAGAAGAACGACGCCGCGTTGGCGATGTCGTCGGGCTGGCCGGCCTTCTTGACGGCCGTCATCTCGGCGGCGCCCTTGATGAAGTCCTCGAACGGCACGCCGACGCGCTCGGCCGTCGCCGCCGTCATGTCCGTCTCGATGAAGCCCGGGGCGATGGCATTCGCCGTCACGCCGAACTTGCCGAGCTCGATGGCGAGCGTCTTCGTGAAGCCCTGCAGCCCCGCCTTCGCGGCCGAGTAGTTCGCCTGGCCGCGGTTGCCGAGCGCGGAGCTCGACGACAGGTTGACGATGCGGCCGAAACCCTCCTTCGTCATGTGCGCCTGGCACTCGCGCGACATGAGGAACGAGCCGCGCAGGTGCACGTTCATCACCATGTCCCAGTCGTCGGCCGACATCTTGAACAGCAGGTTGTCGCGCAGGATGCCGGCGTTGTTGACGAGGACGGTCGGCGCGCCGAGCTCGTCGGCAACGCGGGCGACGGCGCCCTTGACGCTCTCCTCATCGGCGACATCGCAGCCGACGGCCAGGGCGTCGCCGCCGGCGGTCTTGATGGCCTCGACCGTTGCCGCGCAAGCGGATTCGTCGAGGTCGAGGACGGCGACCTTCATGCCGTCCGCAGCGAGGCGCTTGGCGACGGCGGCGCCGATGCCGCGCGCGGCTCCGGTGACGATGGCGGTTCGCTGGGTCATGGGGAAGTCCTTTCGTGGAGCGGGGGGTCGTTCAGGTTTCGTGGCTCATCTACTCGCGTGCACGTGCACGCAAACAGCGACGGCCAGCAGTAGCCGGCAGCAGGTCTCAGACGAGCCCGCCGGTGACGGTGATGCCGCCGTCGACGACGAGCGTCTGGCCCGTCATCCACGCGGCGTCGTCGGAGGCGAGGAACGCGACGGGCCCCGCGATGTCCTCCGGCGCGCCGAGGCGCTTGAGCGGGTAGGGCTTGGCGACGGATTCCTCGCGTCCCTCGTACAGGGCCTTCGCGAAGTCGGTCTTGACGACGGCGGGGGCGACGGCGTTGACGCGCACCTTCGGGCCGAGTTCGGCGGCGAGCTCCTCCGTCATGTGGATGACGCCGGCCTTCGTCACGCCGTAGAACGCGATGCCGGGTGCGGCGCGCAGCCCGGCGATGCTCGCGAGGTTGACGACCGAGCCGCCGTTGTCCTTCATCCACGCGTTCCAGACGGCGCGCGTCCACGACAGCGTCGCGAGCAGGTTGACGTCGGCGATCTTGCGCGCCGCGTCGTCGTCGAGGTCCATGAGGCCGCCGTAGACGGGGTTGATGCCCGTGTTGTTGACGAGCACGTCGATGCGGCCCCAGCGCTCCATCGCGGTGCGCACGACCTCGTCCTGGTGCGCCTTGTCCTGCGCTTTGCCGGCGACGGCGACGGCCGCGTCGCCGAGCTGCGCGACGGCCGCATCGAGCGTCTCCTGGCCGCGCGCGGTGATGATGACGTTCGCGCCCTCGTCGACGAAGCGCTGGGCGATGGCGAGGCCGATCCCGCGGCTCGCGCCGGTGACGATCGCGACCTTGCCAGTGAAGCGGCTGGCCTGTGCAGTCATGAAGCATTCCTCTCGAAAGACGCACGCAACGCTATTGAGCGTTGCTCAACAACACTATGCCCCTTCGGCGTACCTCGTGCGAAGTTCGCGCTTGAGCACCTTCATGCTCGGCCCGAGCGGCAGCGCCTCGACGATGTCGACGCGGCGCGGGTACTTGTGCGATCCGAGCTGCTCTCGGCTCCAGGCGACGAGCGTCTCAGCGTCGAGCGCAGCGTCGTCGGACGGCACGACGACGGCCATGATCTCCTCGCCGTACTGCTCGTCGGGCACGCCGATCACGGCGACCTGCGCGACGCCGTCATAGCGCATCAGCGTCTCCTCGACCTCGCGCGGGTAGACGTTGTACCCGCCGCGGATGACGAGATCCTTCGTTCGGTCGACGATGCGCACCCGCCCCGTCTCGTCCTGGATGCCGATGTCGCCGGTGCGGAACCATCCGTCCTGCAGGGCTTCGGCGCTCGCGGCCGGGTTGTTCCAGTAGCCGGCGAAGATGGCGTGGCCGCGGCAGACGACCTCGCCGCGTTCGCCCGGCGGCAGCAGCTCGACGCGTTCGGGCACCGTCAGGTCGGCGATGCCCATGTCGATGCCCCACAGCGCGTGTCCGACGGTGCCCGGTTCGACGCCGAGCGCCTCCTGGTTCGACGTGATCGACGGCGAGGTCTCGCTGAGGCCGTAGCCTTCGTGGATCTTCGTCGAGAACACCCTCTCGAACTTCTCGAGCACGGCTACGGGCAGCGACGCGCCGCCGCTGATGGCGTCAGCGAGCTGCGGGACGGGGATCTCGGGGTGCTCGCCGACCGCCTTGAGCAGCTGGATGTACATCGTCGGCACGGCGCAGATCATCGTCACGCCCTCGGCGTTCATGAGGCGCAGCGCCTCCGTCGCGTCGAAACGGGGCTGCAGGACGACGGTGACGCCGCGCCGGAACGCCGCGTTGAGCGAGACGGACTGACCGAAGATGTGGAACAACGGCAGGCACCCCAGGACGACGGCGCCCGCCGCGACGCCGTTGCCGTCGAACGCGCTGACCGTGCAGTTCATCACCAGGTTGAGATGGGTGAGGATCGCGCCCTTGGGCTTGCCCGTCGTGCCGCTCGTGAAGAAGATGACGGCGGGGTCGAGCGGCTCGCGTGCCACGAAGTTGCTGATGGGTTCGGCGCTGGCCGCGTACGTGGTGATGTCGACCGCGGGGACGCCGGTGATCTCCGACGCCTTCGTCGCCGTCGCCGCGACAGCCGGGTGGTGGAGCAGGCGGCTCACCTCGGCCGTCTCGAGGAGGTAGGCGGCCTCGCGCCCTTGCAGCAGCGTCGGCACGGGGACGACGACGCCACCCGCCGCGAGGATGCCGTAGTAGCTCGTGACGAACTCGACGACGTTGGGCGCCAGCAGCGCGACGCGGTCGCCGGGCGTGACGCCGTCCGCGATGAGTTGCGCGGCGACCGTGCGCGCCTCGCGCCAGACCTCCGCGTACGTGAGTCGACGCTCGCCCTCGATCAGGGCAAGAGCGTCAGGGGTGCGGCGCGCCGGTTCGGCGAGCACGCTGGCGAGGGAGAGCGTGGTGGAGACGACGGGCAGCTCGGACATGTGCACTCCAGACGTTGACTGTGCTGTGCATCACATCACACCACACCGACAACGCTCCTGGGGCATCTTGTTGAGCATTGCTCAACAACTGGATGGCATTGTCCTGCGCACTGCCCGTCAGGCCTGATGACTTCCCCACATGGCGCCGCCTGACATGAAGTGGGACGTCCGCGGGCCGCCGCGTCTCCGCCTGGCGTCGTTCTGCATCGAGTGGGACGTCCGGGCAGCGTTGTCACCGGGGCCACCTACGCTGACTGCATGAGCGAAACAGCACTTCTCGTCGTCGATGTGCAGAACGATGTCATGGCCGAATCCGTCAACAGCGACGACGTCGTCGCGAAGATCTCATCGCTCGTCGATCGGGCGCGTGAGCAGGGTGTGCCCGTCATCTGGGTGCAGCACTCCGACCCGGGGATGCCGCGTGACAGCGACGCATGGCAGGTCGTCCCGCAGCTTGTTCCGGCACCTGGCGAACTGGTCGTCCACAAGACGTGGGGTGATGCGTTCGTCGAGACCGACCTCGCCGAACGTCTGCAGGAGCGCGACGTCAAACGCATCGTCCTCTGCGGCGCCCAGACCGACGCCTGCATCCGCTCGACGTTCTACGGCGGCATCCACCGCGGCTACGACATGACGCTCGTCGAAGACGCGCACACGACCGCCGACATGCGCGAAAATGGCCTGCCCTACGGCCCGGACGAAGCCATCCGCGTCCTCAACGCCCAAGCGTCCTGGACGAAGCAGCCTGACGCGGTGGGCTCGACGACGACAGCCGCCGACGCGTTCGCCTGACGGGTGGCAGCCGCTCCCACGAGGGTTGTGGAGGTTCGTGCTCTGGGTAGCACGAACCTCCACAACCCTTCGCCGGACGCTCACCTACGGTCGAGGGCCATGGCGATCGCGCTGCGCGCGATCGCCATGGCCCTCGACCTTCGGTATTCGCTCGTCACAAACCCAGGTCACGCCCGATGATCATCTTCATGATCTCGTTCGAACCGGCCCAGATCTTGTGCACGCGAGCGTCACGCCACGCACGTGCCACGCGGTACTCGTTCATGTAGCCGTAGCCACCGTGCAACTGCACGCACTCGTCGAGCACGTCGCACTGCACCTGGGCGGCCCACCACTTCGCCTTTGCGGCGTCGACGGCCGTCAGCTTGCCCTCGGCGTGCGCGGCGACACAGTCGTCGATGTACGCCTCGGAGACCTCGATCTTCGTCACCATCTCGGCGATCTTGAAGGTGTTGTGCTGGAACGAGCCGATCGGCTGACCGAACGCCTTGCGGTCCTTGCAGTACTGGATCGTCTCGGCGAGGATCTGCTTCGCGTTCGCGATGTTCGCGATGGCGTTGCCGATGCGCTCCTGCGGCAAGTGCTTCATCATCGCGATGA
This sequence comes from Dermacoccus sp. SAI-028, assembly GCF_004346775.1. Lineage (NCBI taxonomy): Bacteria > Bacillati > Actinomycetota > Actinomycetes > Micrococcales > Dermacoccaceae > Dermacoccus > Dermacoccus sp. SAI-028. The sequence continues at coordinate 718,005 of NZ_SMFS01000001.1, forward strand.
AGCCGAGGTCCTGCGGGCCGAGCAGCGCGTCGGCGGGCAGGCGCACGTTGTCGAAGAACAGCTCGGAGGTGTCGGACTCGACCTGGCCGACCTTGTCGAGCTTGTTGCCCTTCGTGAAGCCCTCCGTGCCGGCCTCGACGAGGAACAGCGAGATGCCCTTGGCGCCCTTGCTCGGGTCCGTGCGCGCCGCGACGACGGCGACGTCGCACTGGTGGCCGTTCGTGATGAACGTCTTCGAGCCGTTGAGGATCCAGTCGCCCGAACCGTCGTCAGCCTTGACGGCCGTCGACTTGAGGTTGGCGAGGTCCGAACCGCCCGACGGCTCCGTCATGCCGATCGACAGGATCAGCTCACCCGTCGCGACGCGCGGCAGGTACTTCTGCTTCTGCTCCTCGGTGCCGAGGCTGACGATGTACGGCGCGGTGACATCCGAGTGGATGCCGAAGCACGACGCGACGGCGGCGGTGAACTTGCTGATCTCTTCGGCGAAGATCGCGTTGAAGCGGTAGTCGTCGATGCCGGCGCCGCCGTACTCCTCCGGGATGCACAGGCCGAAGAAGCCCTGCTTGCCGGCCTCGAGCCAGATGTCACGCGCGATGACGTGATCGCGGATCATCTCCTCGGCACGCGGGGCGAGGGTGCGCTCGACGAACTCGCGGGCGGAAGCGCGGAACGCCTCGTGGTCTTCGTCGTAGATGTTGCGGGGCATGGGACGCCGCCTTTCTTAGCTCATGGGTAGCTTGATCGCTCTTTGCATGGTACGCCCCGTCACAGGTACTTGTCGCCGGGCTGCGATCCTTACCTTGACGTAACCGTCGCGAGGGCCTCGGCGTCGTCGAGAAGCGCACCTCAGCGCCTCGAGTGCGTCGCCGTCGAGCCCGGCCACCAGCTCGGCTGACGCCCCACGAGTTCACGTCGCATTCAGCCGCCCGTCACGTCCATGCCCCGCGCCAGGGGCACGCTGGCACCTCCTCATCCCCGACGGAGAGTTGTCGTCATGCCTCGCCCCACACGTCGCGCGTTCCTCAAGGGCGCCTCCGGCTCCCTCGTCACCGCAGCGCTCGCCGCGACCAACGCCCAACTCGCGCAGGCCGCGGATCGTTCGGTCTACACCCGCGGCACGACGCTCGAGCAGGCTGCGGCCCCGGTGGCGACGAGCGGCTACACGCGTCTGACGGCCGGGCCGGGCTACCCCCTCGTCGTGCGCGCCGACCTCGCCGAGCCGCGACCTTCCCGCGACGACACCCGCACCGGCCTCGCGAGCATCGTCCAGTTCACCGACCTGCACGTCGTCGACGCGCAGAGCCCGGTGCGCTTCGAGTTCCTCAACACGGTCAACTCGAGCGCGTGCCGCCCGCAGGAGGCTCTCGGCACCCAGGGGGCGGCGCAGCTGGTCGAGCGGGTCAACGACCTCGCCAAGGGCCCGTTCACCGGGCGCCGGTTCGACTGCGTCGTCTCGACGGGTGACAACACGGACAACCACGAGCACGTCGAGCTCGAGTGGTACCTCGCAGTCATGAACGGCGGCGTCATCACCCCGAACACGGGCGCGAGCGACCGGTGGGAGGGCGCGCAGACGAGCGGCAACCCGCAGTACTACAACGTCGAGAATGCCTCCGTCCGCGACCGGTACGTCAGCGCAGGCTTCCCGGTCCTCGACGGCTTCTTCCGCCGCGCCACGGCAGCGCACCGCAGCCCGGGGCTGAACGTGCGATGGTTCTCGGTCTTCGGCAACCACGACGACTCCGTCAGCGGCGTCCTGCCGTCCGACTGGGGTGCACTGGCCGCGATGTACACCGGCGACGTGAAGTTCACCGGCTTCACCTCGGGCACGTCCGATGCGGCACTGCGACGCACCTTCGCGACCGGCAGCACGGCGATCAAGGGCGTCAGCAGCAGCACCAAGAACACCTGGCACGTCACACCCGATGAGCGCCGCAGGCCGTTCACCCCGACGGAGTACATGCGCGCGCACCTGCCGAGCGGCGGCCATGGCTTCACGGACGAGAACGTGGCGACCGGGCGCGGCTACTACACGTTCCGCATCGCCGACGGTGTCACGGGCATCTCGCTCGATTCGACGAACCGCGCCGGATTCACCGAGGGCAGCCTCGGGCACGAGCAGTTCCTGTGGTTGCAGCGTGTCCTCACCGCGGGCAGCAGCACGTACGTCGACTTCTGGGGTCGCACACAACGCCATGCCGTCGCCGACGAGATGTTCGTCATCTTCAGCCATCACACGAGCACGACGATGACGAACGTGCTGCTCGACCCGGCCACGCCCGAACTGCGGCACGCCGGGCGCGAGGTGCGCGACACGCTCATGCGCTTCCGCAACGTCGTGGCGTGGGTCAACGGGCACACGCACGAGAACCGCATCACCGCGCATCGTCACGCCGATCCGCGACGGTCGTTCTGGGAGATCAACACGGCGAGCCACGTCGACTTCCCGCAGCACGCGCGCATCATCGAGCTCTGTGACAACGCCGACGGCACGCTCAGCCTGTACACGACGCTGGTCGAGTCGGCCGCGCCGTACGCAGCGTCGACGACAGGGCAGGACCAGGCGGATCTGGCGTCGCTGTACCGCGAGCTGTCCTACAACGATCCGAACCGCTCGGCCGCCCTCATGGGCGCCGACGCCGACCGCAACACCGAACTGATCCTGCGCCACCCCTGGCGCTGACGTCGAGGATGCCGACGACGAGGCCCCGCGCCGAGCGAGTCGGTGCGGGGCCCTCGTCCATCGGGTGGTGAAGTACGCCGATCAGCGGTAGTTCGTGAACTGCAGTGCGACGTCGAGGTCGGAACCCTTGAGCAGGGCCTGCACCTCCTGCAGGTCGTCGCGGCTCTTGCTCGTGACGCGCAGTTCGTCACCCTCGATGCGGGCCTTGACGCTCTTGGGGCCCTCGTCGCGGATGATCTTGCTGATCTTCTTCGCGTTCTCGCTCGAGATGCCCTCCTTGAGTTTCGCCTCGAGGCGGTATTCCTTGCCGGAGAGTTTCGGCGTCGGTTCGTCGTCGCCGTAGTCGAGCGTCTTGAGCGACACACCACGCTTGACGAGCTTCGTCTGCAGCACGTCGAGGACGGCGAGCGTGCGCTCCTCGGAGTTGGCCTTCATGACGATCGATTCCCCGGAGAGTTCGACCGACGCGCCGACGTTCTTGAAGTCATAGCGCGAACTGATCTCCTTCGCGGCCTGGTTGACCGCGTTGGCGACCTCCTGCTTGTCGATCTTGCTGACGATGTCGAACGAGCTGTCTGCCACGGTTTCTCCTTCGTTGAACGCGGGCGCTGCCTGCGCCTCATTATGCCGTGACGCCGATCCCGTGCCGTCGCGCCACCGTCCCGCCCGCGGTCGAGCCGACGTCCCAGCCAGCGTCATGCCTTGACGGCGACGCCACCGCGCCGCCGTGACCTCGCACACCCGCGCGTGCCCTGCCGATTCGCTCAACGGCGCGCGCTCTTGCTATGGTTTCCGAGCACGCGCGCCAGGTTGCCCGAGCGGCCAATGGGAGCGGACTGTAAATCCGTCGCGAAAGCTACGAAGGTTCGAATCCTTCACCTGGCACCACAGATGCACCGAGAGCCCTGCAGATTCGTCTGCGGGGCTCTCGTCTTGCCAGGCCCGTCTGCCGAGTGGGCGCCATGCTCACGCAGCCGGCGGCTGTCCGATCGCCTCGACGTTGCTCACGCATGACGTCGGCAGAGGGCCACCGTAGACATGCGGAAACTTCTCGCTGCCCACCGCGCCGGGGAGCGCGGGTTCGACGCGAACCTCGAGCCCCGCCGCGACGATGGCGTCCGCGTCCAACGTCAGCAGCACCAGCAGCACGTCGATGTCCGAGTAGAACCGCTCGAGCGTCGGCCGCACCTGCTCGGGGAAACTCGCGTGCAGGTAGCCGACCTGCTCGATCGTCATGCCGATCGTCGACCACACGTACTCGCCGCTCTCGAGCGCGTCCCGCCACTCCTCCGCCACCGCGATGTGCTGAATCGTTCTCATGCGCGACACGATAGACGGGCATGATGGGCACATGGCCTTTCGCGCAGATTCCACCACTCTTCCCCGCATCGGTGTCACCGGTGTGACGGGTGCCGTCGGCGGCGCCGTCGCGCGCCTCGTCTCGGCACCGGGACGCCCGGTTCGCTTTTTCCTGCGCGACGTCTCGCGCCTGCCACATCTCGGTGACGTCGACGGTGAGAGCGAGGTCGCCGTCGCCGAGTACGGAGCCCCCGACGCCGCCGCCGCGCTCGAGGGCGTCGGCACCCTGTTCATGGTGTCGGCGGCCGAGAGCCCGACGCGCGTCGAGGAGCACCGCAACTTCGTCGACCAGGCCGCGAAGGCGGGCGTGCAGCACATCGTCTACACCTCGTTCCTCAATGCGGCGCCCGATTCGACGTTCACGCTCGGGCGCGACCACTTCGCGACGGAGGAGCACATCAAGGCCTCCGGCATGGCGTGGACGTTCCTGCGCGACAGCTTCTACGCCGACGTCTTCGAGCACTTCGCCGACGAGGACGGCGTCCTCCGCGGCCCGGCGGGTGACGGACGCGTCGCGCCCGTCGCCCGAGCGGACGTCGCCCGTGCCGCGCACGCGGTGCTCCTCGCACCGGGCGAGCACTCGGGCCGCACGTACGATCTCACCGGCCCGCAGGCCCTGACGCTGGACGAGATCGCCGCCATCCTCAGCGCGGGTCGCGACCGCGACTTCCGCTACGAACCCGAGACGATCGAGCAGGCGCGCGCGTCACGGCAGAAGTACGACCCGCAGCCGTTCGAGATGGACGCATGGGTGAGCACCTACACGGCGATCGCCGCGGGGGAGCTCGACGTCGTCAGCAACGACGTGCGACTGCTCACCGGGCAGAAGGCGATGACGTTCGAACAGCTCGTCGTCTCCAGCGAACCGGTGCGCTGAGCCCCGGGACGCCCCCGCGTGCGGCCAGGCACATCACCAGACGCGCGGACAGAACGCCTGACGGGCGCCTCACCAGCCAGGTGAGGCGCCCGTCAGCATTCGCGCCGCGATGCGTCGGCCCGCCGAAGCGCCCTGTAACCCGCGAGGCGTCGAACCCGTCGTCAGGCCGTCACACCCGCGCGGTCCTGACCGAGGTCGATGAGGTCGTTCTCGAGCCACGACTCGGGGATGCCGAACGCCTTCGTCAGGTCGACGGCGTGGGGACGCAGCTCGGCGCACAGTTCGTTGATGCGCGTCGTGACGGCCTTCGAACGTGACGCCGTGATGCGGCCGTGCTCGATGAACCAGCCCTTGTCCTCCTCTATCGACGCCAGTGCGTAGAGGTCGAACACCTTCGCCATGAGCTCGCGCGCCTCGCCCTCGGGCATGGCCTCGAGGCCTTCCTTGAACGCTTCGAAGATCCGCAGGTCGATGTCGGCCTTCGCCGCGGCGAGGATGTGATCCTGGGCCGCGTTGAACACGGCGAACCCGTCGCTCTTGCCCGCCTTGCGCAGCCGCATCGCGGCCGTCTCGAGCAGGTGCGACGCGCGCTCGGAGAACATCGACTCCTGCCAGCCGCGTGAGTCGAGCGCCGTCTCGTCGTTGCGCGGCGTCGCGCCGTCGATGAGGCGCTGCAGGCCGGCACGCTTCAGCGTGTTCTCGACGAGTCCCTCGACGGTCTGCGCGGTGACCTTCGCGATCGTTCCCGCGATGTCGAGATCGCCCCACTGGTCCTTGTACTCCGTCAGCAGCCCCTTCGCGACAAGCTGCATGAGGACGGTGTTGTCGCCCTCGAACGTCGCGAACACGTCGACGTCGGCGCGCATCTGCGTCAGCCCGTTGGCCGCCATGTACCCGGCGCCGCCGCACGCCTCGCGGCACGCCTGGATCGTGTCGAGCGCATGCCATGTCGTCTGCGCCTTCATGCCGGCGACCCACGCCTCGAGTTCCCGCTGAGCGTCCTCGTGGTCGGCGCCGGGCGTCTCCTTCTCCGACGACGTCGCTGCGTCCTCCAGTTCCTGCAGGCGCGCCGTCATGGCATTCTGCGTGAAGCGCAGCGCGAACGACTTCGCGAGGCGCGGCAGCAGCTTGCGCTGATGCGCGAGGTAGTCGAGGACGACGAGTTCGTCGGGCGAGCCGGGAGCGGAGAACTGACGCCGCTGGTCGCCGTAGCGGACGGCGATGGCGAGCGCCTTCTGCGCCGCCGCACCCGCGCCGCCGCCGACGCACACGCGGCCGCGCACGAGCGTGCCGAGCATCGTGAAGAAGCGCCGGTTGATGTTGTCGATCTCCGAGACGTAGGTGCCGGTCTCGTCGATGCCACCGAACTTGTCGAGCAGGTTCTCGCGGGGCACACGGACGTGGTCGAACGCGATCGTGCCGTTGTCGACGCCGGGCAGCCCGCCCTTGACGCCGTTGTCGCCGATCGTGACGCCCGGCATCGGGTTGCCGTCCTCGTCGCGGATCGGCACGACGACGACGTGGACGCCCTTGCTCGGGGTCTCCTCCTCGCCGTCGGCGACGTCACCGACGCTCGGGACGACGAGCTGCGCGAACACGGCGGCCGCGCGTCCGTCCTTGGCGGCGTTCCCGATGTACGTCTTCGTCGCGGAGACAGTGGGGGAGTGCACGACGATCTCGTCGGTCTCCACGTCGTACGTCGCGGTCGTCTCGACGGCGGCGACGTTCGAGCCGTGGCCGACCTCCGTCATCGCGAAGCAGCCCATGAGCTTGCCGCTCATGATGTCGGGCACGTACGCGGCGAGGTGCTTGTCGGTGCCGAGGCGCGAGACGGCGCCGCCGAACAGACCGAACTGGACGCCGTTCTTGATGAGCAGCGACAGGTCGCCGTAGGCCTCCATCTCGAACGCGACGCAGGACGCGCCGTAGTCGAGCGTGCCGCCGTACTGCGTCGGGAAACCGATCGAGCCGTACCCCTTGTCGGCGAGCGCGAGCACCTGACGCGTCACTCGCTCGCGCTGAGCCTCGATCGACTCGCCGGGCGTGCCACTGATGGCCTCCCACGGCAGCTCGCCGCGGATCCGCTCGCGCAGGTCGCGCCACGGCCCGTCGAGCGCGATGCGCATCTGCTCGACGACGTCGTTCGTCGCGGGCGCGGGCGAAGTGTTCTCGGTCGTGGTCTCGGGAGTCGTGCTCATGTCGTCCTCCTTGTCGGCCGCGGGCGCCGCGGTGCGGCCTGCGGGTGAGAGCTGCCTCGGAACGGATCGTGTCATCCGGCCGGGTCGAACGTCGGTGTTTCGTCGGATCGGGCAGTGTCGTCGTGGATGCTTCGCTCGTCGCGTCCGGTGTCGGCGGGGCGGTCGGGTTGGTCGACGCCGCCGGGGCCAGCAGTAGCGATGTGCGCATCGGCCGGCCCTGGCGCGTCTCGCGCCAGCGCCCCGGCGAGGCCGCCGTGGGCGAGCGCGGCGAGGTGGGCGGCGAGTTGCGCGCGACTCAATCCGCCGGGGCTCTCCAGCCACCGGTCGGCCGATTCCTTGACGAGGCCGACGACGCCCCACGCGAACGCTCGCGCTCTCCCGCGAGCTTCCTCGGTGTCGGGGCCGAAGGCCAGCAGGAGGTCGAAGAGGTTGTCGGCGATCCGTCCCGAAAGGCCGGTGACGGGATCGCCAGGACCCTCCGGCAGCGTCACGTCCGGGCGCCTCACGACGAACCGGTACACCTCGGGATCGCGTTCGACGAGGCGCAGGTAGGAGTCGATGACGGCGCCGAGCATCGCGGGCCCGGGCGTGCGTCGCGCGGACGAACCGGTGGCGCGGGCGTCGCCGTCACCATCCGACGTGGCGCTCGCGGCCGCGTCGATCTCGGCGAGGATGAGCGCGTCGACCGATTCGCACACGGCGAGGTAGAGCCCCAGCCGGTCGCCGAGGTGACGGTAGATGACGGTCTTGCTCGTGCCGGCCTCGGCCGCGATCTCGTCCATCCCCACCCCGGCGCCGTGACGGCGGATGGCGCGCAGGGCGGCGTCGACGAGCTCGCGACGGCGGGCGACGCGATGGGCGGCCCAGCGCGCGTCGCGTCCGTCGGGTTGGGCGCTCGATGCTCGGGTGGTGGTGGACATGCCTGACACGGTATCGCGTACGCGCCGTACCTGCTACTGTCCGTATCGGTAAGTTTTGACGAGTGCTCACGTCCGCGCGGCCTCGTCATCGACTCGCGCACGACCCACCACGACTCAACCGGAGCGATTCATGACCACGATCCGTGACGCCTACGTCATCGGCGGCAACCGCATCCCGTTCGCCCGCTCGGGCGGCGCCTACCTCAAGGCCTCCAACCAGGACATGCTGACGGCGGCCCTCGACGGCCTCGTCTCGCGCTTCTCCCTCTCGGGTGAGCGCCTCGGTGAGGTCGTCGCCGGTGCCGTCATCAAGCACTCGCGCGACTTCAACCTCACGCGCGAATCCGTCCTCGGCAGCCACCTCGCGCCGACGACGCCGGCCTACGACATCCAGCAGGCCTGCGCGACGGGTCTCGAGGCTGCGATCCTCGTGACGAACAAGATCAAGCTCGGCCAGATCGACTCGGCGATCGCCGGTGGCACGGACACGACGTCCGACGCGCCGCTCGCACTGAACGAGGGTCTGCGCAAGACGCTCATGAAGGCGAACTACGCGAAGACGACGCCGGATCGCCTCAAGGCGTTCGCCTCGATCCGCCCGAACCAGCTCGCGCCCGAGCAGCCCCGCAACTCGGAGCCGCGCACCGGCCTCGCGATGGGCGACCACATGGCCATCACGGCCAAGGAGTGGGGCATCACGCGTGAGGCCCAGGACGAGCTCGCCGCCGCGTCGCACCAGAAGATGGCCGCCGCCTACGAGCGTGGCTTCTTCGACGACCTCATCACGCCGTTCCTCGGCCTCGCCAAGGACAACAACCTGCGTCCCGACAGCACGGCCGAGAAGCTCGCGAAGCTCAAGCCGGTCTTCGGCAAGGGCGAGGGCCTGACGATGACCGCCGGCAACTCGACGCCGCTGACGGATGGCGCCTCGGCCGTGCTGTTCGGCAGCGAGGCGTGGGCGAAGGAGCGCAATCTGCCGCTGCTCGCCCGTTTCGTCGACGGCGAGGCCGCCGCGGTCGACTACGTCGACGGCAAGGAGGGCCTGCTCATGGCCCCCGCGTACGCGGTGCCGCGCCTGCTCGCGCGCAACGGTCTGAGCCTGCAGGACTTCGACTTCTACGAGATCCACGAGGCGTTCGCCTCGACGGTGCTCGCCACGCTCAAGGCCTGGGAGAGCCCCGAGTTCTGCAAGGACAAGCTCGGTCTCGACGCGCCGCTCGGCTCGATCGACCGCAGCAAGCTCAACGTCAACGGAAGCTCGCTCGCCGCGGGCCACCCGTTCGCGGCCACCGGTGGCCGCATCATCGCGCAGCTCGCCAAGCAGCTGCACGAGAAGGGCTCCGGCCGCGGCCTCATCTCCGTGTGCGCCGCTGGTGGCCAGGGCGTCGTCGCGATTCTGGAGGCAGTGTGATGGCTGACGGTTACTCGAACTTCGTCAACAACGGTTTCGGCAAGAAGCTCGCCAAGCAGATCGGGCTGCCGCAGCCGCCCGTCCTGCGCCGTTACGAGGTCGGTCAGGACCTGCTCGACGGCCCCGCCGCCGTCGGCACGGTCGGTTCCGGCGTCGTCGGTTCGACGGCCGCGGCGATCCTGCGCGGCTCCGGCGCCGACGTGGTCGACGCCACCGCAGAGGCGACGTACTCCGACAAGCTCGGCGCGTTCGTCATCGACGTCACCGCGGCGACGAAGCTGACCGACCTCGAGACGTTCCGCGAGATCGCCATCCCGGCGGTCAAGGCGCTCGGCAGGTCGGCGCGCGTCATCGTCATGGCGACGACGCCGTCCGCGCTCGACGACGTCGAAGCCGCCGCGACGGCGCAGGCGTTCGAGGGCATCACGCGCTCGATCGGCAAGGAACTGCGCGCCGGCGGCTCGGCGAACCTGTTCTGGATCGACCCCGACGCCCAGGGCGACGCGGCCGTGCTCGAGGCGCCGCTGCGCTTCTTCGGCTCGAGCCGCTCGGCGTATGTGTCGGGTCAGCCGATCCGCATCCGCAAGCACGCCGTCACCGAGGTCGCCGACTGGCACCAGCCGTTCGCAGGCCAGGTCGCCGTCATCACGGGTGCGGCGCGCGGCATCGGCGCGCAGATCGCGCGCGTGTTCGCCCGCGCCGGTGCGCACGTCATCGCCGTCGACATCCCGGCCGCCGGGGACGCGCTGAGCAAGGTCGCCAACGAGATCGGCGGCACCTCGCTCGGGCTCGACATCACCTCACCCGACGCGGGCGCGAAGATCGCCGAAGCCGTCGCCCGTCACGCCGACAAGCTCGACGTCATCGTCCACAACGCGGGCATCACGCGCGACAAGCTGTTCGTCAACACCGACGAGGCGCGCTGGAACTCGGTCGTCGACGTCAACCTCGGCGCGCAGTTCCGCATCAACGAGGTGCTGCTCGACCCGGCGACGAAGGGTGGTCTCAAGGACGGCGGACGCATCGTGTCGGTCGCCTCGACCTCCGGTATCGGCGGCAACCGCGGTCAGGCGAACTACGCGGCGTCGAAGGCCGGCGTCATCGGCATGGTGCGTGAGCTCTCGGAGAAGCTGGCCGAGCGCGACATCACCGTCAACGCCGTCGCGCCCGGCTTCATCGAGACCGACATGACGTCCAAGATTCCGATGGCGACGCGCGAGGTGGGCCGCCGCCTCAACTCGATGATGCAGGGCGGCAACCCGATCGACGTCGGCGAGGCCATCGCGTTCTTCGCCGAGCCGGGCTCGGCGGGCGTCACCGGCCAGGTGCTGCGCGTGTGCGGGCAGAGCCAGATCGGAGCCTGACGTGACGCGCACGATCGAGCTGAAGGGCGAGCCGAAGCTCGGCCCCATGTTCGCGAAAGCCGTCGTCACCGGGTCGAAGCGCAAGGGGCGGACGCTGCCCGACCTCGAGGTCGTGCGACGCGACGTGACGCCGAGCGTCGCGGACGTCGCCGACTACGACGCGGTCTGCGGGTTCGCGCTGAGCAACCGGGTGCCGAGCACGTACCTGCACGTGCTCGTCTTCCCGCTGCAGGTCGCGCTCATGTCGGATCCGGGCTTCCCGTTCGCCCTCATGGGTTCGGTGCACCTCGAGAACACGATCCGTCAGCACCGTCCGGTGCTGTTGGGCGAGACGCTGGAGCTGCGCGCGCGGGTCGAGAACCTACGCCCGCACTTCCGTGGTGCGCAGGCCGACCTCGTCGGTGAGGCGTACGTCGACGGCGAACTCGTGTGGGAGGACCGCTCGTCGTACCTCTTTCGCGGCGCGAAGGTCGACGGAGAGGTGCCGCCGAAGGTCGACGAGCCGGACGCCATCGACGGTTTCGGTGCAACGTGGCGCCTCGCCGGCGACCTCGGACGCCGATACGCGAAGGTGTCGGGCGACGTCAACCCGATCCACATGAACCCGCTCGCCGCGAAGGCGCTCGGCTTCCCGACGACGATCGTGCACGGCATGTGGAGCAAGGCCCGCATGCTCGGCGCGCTCGAGAACCGGTTGCCCGACGCCTACGAGGTGAACGTTGCGTTCAAGAAGCCGGTGCTCATCCCGTCGACGGCGCGTTTCATCGCGCAGTCCGCGGGCAGGCCGGGGTCGTTCGACCTCGCGCTGCGCAACGCCAAGAAGGGCACGGAGCACGCTCGGGGCACGATCCGTCCGCTGTGAGGCACACCCCCTGAGACGCGGGATCCCGACGGTATGACGTGCCGTCGGGATCCCGCGTCTCGTGCGTGGCACGTCTCGGCGCCGGGACGGTGACGACGACCCGATCCCGACTTCGTGGGGCGATCCGCGGCGGCACCGCGTCCGGCGCCGTGGTCTCGTCGATTTCGTGTTCGTTCGGGCGCCGTGTAAGGTGTTCCTCGCGCCTGAAACGCGCTGAGCAGCTGAAACAGCCTCGGCGGTAGTGGCGTGAGGCCCCTATAGCTCAGTCGGCAGAGCGTCTCCATGGTAAGGAGAAGGTCAACGGTTCGATTCCGTTTGGGGGCTCGCGTGAGCGCCGGAGACGGCGACCATGGCATGGCGGGGTAGCTCAGCTGGTTAGAGCGCACGACTCATAATCGTGAGGTCGCGGGATCGAGTCCCGCTCCCGCTACCAAGTTTTTCCCGACAGTCTGTCTCACGACAGTTTTCGACTTTTTTGAGAGTAGGTGTAGGACATGGCCTCGAAGAGCGCTGACGTTCGCCCGAAGATCACGATGGCTTGCACCGAGTGCAAGGAGCGCAACTACGTCACCAAGAAGAACCGTCGGAACAACCCCGACCGTCTCGAGCTGGCGAAGTACTGCAAGCGCTGCACGAAGCACACGGCTCACCGCGAGACCCGCTGATCTCGTCTGAACCACACGTCACGGCCGTCACCCCTCGAGGGTGACGGCCGTTTCGCAACCCCGCCCCATCTGCGATTCCCGCCCCATCGGCGAATCCTGTCCACCTTCGCGATTTTCGTCCCCATCTGCGATTTTCGGTCACATGCGTCTGACGTCCGTCGTGCTGCCGTCTTAGAACCTATGCGCGCCTCGACCTCGCGCCTCTCCGACTTCCGAGTAACGCCGAGGCACCTCTAGCGTCGAGACATGCCAGTGAACCCGGCGGTCGAGGGCCGCACCTACCGCATGCCGCAGGCGCACGTCGTCACGCGCGATGAGATCGTGACGTTCGCCCGCGCCGTCCGCACGAGCGACGACCGTTGCCTCGACGTCGACGCCGCCCGCGCCGCGGGCCACACGGACATCGTCGCGCCGACGACGTTCGCCGTCACGCTCGCCCAGCAGGCGGAGGCGCTCTTCATGCGCGATGAGGAGGCCGGCGTCGACTTCTCGCGCCTCGTCCATGGTGAGGAGACGTTCACGCATCACGCGCCGATCGTCGCGGGAGAGGCGCTCATCGCCGAGACGACCGTCGCGCGCGTTCGCTCGGCCGGCGGACACGACATGGTCACGCTCGCCACCGCCGTCACGACCGCTGATGGGTCGCATCGAGCTGACACGACGAGCGTCGTCGTCATCAGGGCAGAGGAGGCACACGCATGAGCGAGCACGAACACCGCAGCGTCGACCTCACGTCCGCGAGCGCGGGCGACACGTTGCTCGAGACGAGCGAAACGCTTCGACGCGCCGATCTCGTCGCCTACGCCGACGCCAGCGGCGATCAGAACCCGATCCACCAGGACGAGGCGTTCGCCAAGAGCGTCGGCCTGCCCGACGTCATCGCCCACGGCATGCTGACGATGGGGCTGGTCGCCTCACGCATCGAGGAGCTGGCGCAGGGGCACTTGATCGTCTCCTTCGGCACCCGCTTCGCCGCGCCCGTCGTCGTGCCTGCCGGCGGCGATGCACGCGTCGACATCGTCGTCTCGCTGTTCTCGCGCGACGACGACGCGGGCAGGGTGACGCTGGACGCGGCGGTGTCGGTGGCAGGCACTAAGGTCTTGAGTCGAACGAGAGCAGTCATCCAACTCTGATCGAGGTCTTCATGCAGGAGCAGTTCGACGTCCCGCTCGCGAGCCTGACGACGATGCATGTCGGTGGCCCTGCTCGACGTCTCGTGGTCGCGGAGACGATCGACGAGATCGTCGACGTCGTGCGCGAGGTCGATGACGCCGAGGAGCCGCTGCTCGTGCTCTCGGGCGGTTCGAACCTGCTCATCGCGGACGAGGGTTTTCCCGGCACGGTCGTCAAGATCGCGAACGACACCCTCGAGGTCGAGCACGACTCCGACTGCGGGGGCGTGACGGTTCGTGTCAGTGCCGGCATGGTGTGGGACGAGTTCGTCGCGTACGCTTGCAGCCACGACTGGTCCGGCATCGAGGCGTTGTCGGGTATCCCGGGGCTCGTCGGCGCGACGCCCGTGCAGAACGTCGGCGCGTACGGCCAGGAGGTCGCGCAGACCGTCGCGAGCGTACGGACGTACGACCGTGTCACCCAGCAGATCAAGACGTTCGCCAACGCCGACTGCGACTTCACCTACCGTCACAGCATCTTCAAGAACACCCCCTTCCGTGACGGCGACGCGAGCGGTCGCTACGTCGTGCTCGACGTGTCGTTCCAGCTGCGCAAGGCCGATCGCAGCCAGCCCATCGCGTACGCGGATCTCGCCGCGGGGCTCGGCGTCGAGCAGGGCGATCGCGTTCCGCTCGCCGACGCCCGCGAGGCCGTCCTCGCCCAGCGTTCCAAGCGCGGGATGGTCGTCGTCGAGGCCGATCATGACACCTGGTCGTGCGGTTCGTTCTTCACCAACCCGATCGTCTCCGAACGCGTCATGGCGCGCATCCGCGAGCGAGCGGCCGAGCGCCTCGGCGCCGACGGACCCACACCGCCCGAGTTCCCCGCCGGCGCGGCGCACCCGGGGTTGCTCAAGACGTCGGCGGCCTGGCTCATCGACAAGGCCGGCTTCGGCAAGGGGTACAACATGCCCGGCCCGGCGGCGTTGTCGACCAAGCACACGCTCGCTCTGACGAACCGTGGCGATGCCAGCGCATCGGACGTCGTGGCCCTCGCCACCGAGATCGTCGACGGCGTCGAGGCCGCGTTCGGCGTGCGTCTCGTGCCCGAGCCCGTGTGGGTCGGGCTCGAACCGATCGCCTGACCCGCTCCGCCCACCTCCGGCGTCCGCGCACTCGATGCTCGAGCGCGACGCAGCAATCTGGGAGGCCGGCTGAGCGCTCAAGCAGGCGGTGCGGCGAGCCAGGCGTCGATGTCGGCGTCCGCGGCCGCGACGACGTCCGCCGGCGCGTTCGAGATCGTGAAACTGTCGCGCGCGAGCTGGGCGAGTTCGGCGTCGCTGAATCCGTGGACGTCGCGCGCGGTGCGGTACTGATCCGTGAGGCGTGAGCCGAACAGCAGCGGGTCGTCGGCGCCGAGCGCCATCCGCGCGCCTGCGTCGAACAAGGGACGCAGGGGCACCTCCGGGGCGCTCTCGTACACGCCGAGTGCCACATTGCTGCCGGGGCACACCTCGAGCCCGACGCCGGCATCGACGACGCGCGCCAACACCTCAGGCGATTCCGCGGAACGCACCCCGTGCCCGAGCCGCGTGGGGTGCAGCGCGTCGAGCGTCTCGCTCACGGCGTCGGCGCCTAGCAGTTCGCCCCCGTGGGGCAGTGAGGCGAGGCCCGCGTTGCGCGCGATGCGGAACGCCGGCGCGAACGCGGAGGTGTCGCCGCGGCGTTCGTCGTTGCTCAATCCGAAGCCGACGACACCGCCGGCGTTCTTCGCCGCGAGCCGGGCCAACGTCCGCGCGTCGAGGGGATGCCGTAGCCGTGACGCCGCGACTACGACGCCCACCCCGATGCCGTGACGCTCACCGGCCCGCGCAGCTTCGTCGAGCACGATCTCCAAGGCGGGTGTGATGCCGCCGACGAACGGTGCGTAGGACGTGGGGTCGACCTGGATCTCCAACCATCGTGAGCCCTCACGCGCATCGCTCGCGGCGGCCTCGTCGACGATGCGGCGCATGTCATCCTCGCTACGCACGCAGGCGCGGGCGGCGTCGTAGAGGCGTTGGAAGCGGAACCAACCCCGCTCGTCGCGGGCCGATGCGAGCTGAGGAGGCCAGCTGCGCCTCAGGCTGTCCGGCAGCCGGACGCCGTGCGTCACGCTCATGTCGAGCAGGGTGTCGAACGCCATCGAGCCGGTGAAGTGCAGGTGCAGGTGCGCCTTCGGCAGGGCGTCGAGGTCTCGCCGGGAGCGGCTGGGGGAGGTGTCGCGACTCGTCACCCGCTCATCCTGTCACCGCCCTCGCGCGACGGCTGCCGCGCATCACGCACGGGGGAGGGCCAGATTTCCGTTCGAGCGTCGTCGTCCCGTACAGTTGGGGGTCGACACGGCACTCAACCGCCGCGTCGCGCGGGTTCGCTCGCGAAGGGCACTAGCTCAATTGGCAGAGCACCGGTCTCCAAAACCGGGGGTTGGGGGTTCAAGTCCCTCGTGCCCTGCACAGCGTATTGATCCGAGAGGGCGGGGCCGTGGCAGATTCCGATGTCGTGACGGGGGCTTCCGTCGCGGGTGAATCTGAGCGCCGCGGTTTCTTCGGCCGCATCCTGTTGTTCATCCGGCAGGTCATCGGCGAGATGCGCAAGGTCGTTTATCCGACGCGTGACGAGTTGACGACGTACACGATCGCGGTCCTGGTCTTCCTCGCCGTCATCATGGCGTACGTCAACGGTCTAGACTGGCTGTTCACGCGTGCGGTCTCCTGGGTCTTCGGTTCGAACTGAGTCCCGGGCCATCTCGAAGATTCGCCGCCTGAGCGCCCCCGCGGGGGCCGCGCGGGCGGCGTTCGTGTGAGAGCACGCGACGTACGTCCCCACATGTGAAGGAAGCAGGTCGATGACCGAGCAGAACCCCGAGCAGCTTTCGCCGGCTGCGGCGGAAGAGGCCGAATTCGCGGCGGGCGCTGTGCGCACGCCTGACGCTGACCTGGCGCCCGAGCAGGGCGAAGTCGGCGAACTGCCGAGCGCCGCCGAGGCCCACGCCGACGACGCCGAGCGCGAGGTGGAGCAGGAGGCCGTCGTCGACGCCGAGGTCGCCCCGGCCGAGCAGGCTGACGCGGTCGACCCTCGCGAGGCGTTCATCGCGGAGCTCAAGTCGCAGTTCGGTGACTGGTACGTCATCCACTCCTACGCGGGCTACGAGAAGCGTGTGAAGACGAACCTCGAGCAGCGCATCACGAGCCTCAACATGGAGGATTACATCTTCCAGATCGAGGTTCCGATGGAGGACTACACCGAGATCAAGAACGGGCAGAAGAAGTCGGGTACGCGCGTGCGCATCCCGGGTTACGTGCTCGTGCGCATGGATCTGACGGACGAGTCGTGGGGCGCAGTGCGTCACACCCCGGGTGTCACGGGCTTCGTCGGCAACGCGCACCAGCCGTACCCGTTGTCGATCGACGAGGTCGTCACGATGCTGAACCCGACGTTCGAGGAGCCGGAGGCTTCGGCTGAGGGTGCGGCCGCGTCGAGTGGCTCCGCGTCGTCGGCGTCCGCGGATGTCGACTTCACCGTCGGCGAGTCCGTCACCGTCATGGAAGGCCCGTTCGAGACGTTGCCCGCGACGATCTCCGAGATCAACGCGGACACGCAGAAGATCAAGGTGCTCGTGTCGATCTTCGGTCGCGAGACGCCGGTCGAACTGGGCTTCAACCAGGTCGCGAAGATCTGATCCTTCGACCTGCCGCGCGTTTCGTCGCGGCGGTCGTCGTCAACCTCTCATCGCCTGTCCGGGTGGTGAGGATGCAACCGGGTCATCGCCCACGGCGTCGGCCCATGACAGGAAAGAGGTGGCTTCATGCCTCCGAAGAAGAAGGTTTCCGGTTTCATCAAGCTGCAGATCCAGGCCGGTGCGGCGACGCCGGCTCCGCCGGTCGGTCCGGCGCTGGGTCAGCACGGTGTGAACATCATGGAGTTCGTCAAGGCGTACAACGCTGCGACGGAGTCCCAGCGCGGCAACGTCATCCCGGTCGAGATCACGGTCTACGAGGACCGTTCGTTCACGTTCATCACGAAGACGCCGCCGGCTGCTGAGCTCATCAAGAAGGCTGCGGGCGTCCAGAAGGGTTCCGGCGAGCCGCACAAGACGAAGGTCGCGCACCTGTCGGCGGATCAGGTTCGTGAGATCGCGCAGCAGAAGATGCAGGACCTCAACGCGAACGATCTCGACATGGCGTCGCGGATCATTGCGGGTACGGCGCGTTCGATGGGGATTACCACCGACTGAAAGTGCACCGCCGGTACGGGCAGTGATGTTCGTACTGCCGTGACGTTCCGGCGGGGTGCGTTCAGTCGAGGAAAAGTGTCTGAGAGTGCATCCTCGGTACGGGCAGTGATGTTCGTACTGCCGTGACGTTCCGGCCGGGGTGCGTTCAGTCGAGAAAAAGTGTCTGAGAGTGCACCTTCGGTACGGTCGGTGATGTTCATGCCGCCGTGACGTTTCGGCGGGGTCGATCAGTCGAGAAGAAATCGTCTGACGGTTCTGCCGGTTCGACGCAAGCCCCTGGCCCTCACCTGGGTCAGGGGCTTCGTGCGTCCGTCGCCGATTTCACCCCACCCCCGCACGTCACGTAAGATCAACCGGTTGCCTGTGTGGCATCGCGGCGTCAGGATCGACCTGGTGTCGGGGGCGCGGAGCCCGAAAGTGGTTGGGCCGGCGCTGGCTCGTAGAACCACGATCTCCCTGTTGAAGGAGTTTGAGATGAAGCGCAGCAAGACGTACCGCGCGGCGGAAGAGAAGATCGAAGAAGGCAAGCTGTACTCGCCGCTCGAGGCTGTTCGCCTCGCGAAGGAGACGGCCGGCACGAAGTTCGATTCGACGGTCGAGGTTGCGATGCGCCTCGGTGTCGACCCGCGCAAGGCGGACCAGATGGTTCGTGGCACGGTGAACCTGCCGAACGGCACGGGTAAGACGGCTCGCGTCCTCGTGTTCGCGAACGGTGACAAGGCTGCGGCGGCTGAGGCTGCCGGCGCCGACTTCGTTGGTTCGGATGACCTGATCGCCAGGGTTCAGGGTGGCTGGACGGACTTCGACGCCGTCGTCGCGACGCCGGACCTCATGGGCAAGGTCGGTCGCCTGGGTAAGGTGCTCGGTCCGCGTGGTCTCATGCCGAACCCTAAGACGGGCACGGTGACGATGGACGTCGCGAAGGCCGTCGGAGACATCAAGGGCGGAAAGATCGAGTTCCGGGTCGACAAGCACGCGAACCTCCACTTCATCATCGGCAAGTCCTCGTTCGACGAGAAGGCTCTCGTCGAGAACTATGCGGCTGCGCTCGATGAGATCCTGCGGCTGAAGCCGTCGGCGTCGAAGGGTCGTTACATCACGAAGGCCACGATGGCCACGACGATGGGCCCTGGCATCCTGATCGACCAGTCGCGCACGCGCAACCTCATGGAGGACGGCGCCGAGCAGGCCTGATCGGCTTCTCGCTCGATCGCTCTACGTGAGCGGTCGACGCTTCTCGACGGGCGAGGCCCGCATCCCGATTCGTTCGGGGTGCGGGCCTCGCCTGTTGTGCCGTCCAGATCACGTGGCCGGCCGCATGACGTCAGAACGGGGTGACGGTCATGCGGACGATCTGCGGGTCGTGGTCGGAGTCCTGGTCGGGGAACTCGCTGTTGGTGTGGACGATGTCGTAGTTGAACGGCGGCTTCCCGAGGCCGAGCCAGGGCTGGGCGAGCTTGGGGCTGAGCAGGATGTGGTCGAGGATCTGGCTGTTGCCCTCGTACACGTACGAGTACCGCTCGTTGGCGGGCAGGGTGCGCGGCAGGTCCGTCATCGCTGTCTTGCCGTTTCCGGCGAGGATGTCGGTGGTCCGGCTGAACTCGAAGTCGTTGAGGTCACCGAGCGTCACGATGCGAGCGTTGGGGTCGGCGGCGAGCAGCTTGTCGATGAATCCGCGCACGACGGTGGCCTGCGCGTGGCGCTGCGTCTCGGACGAGCGCACGGGCTGCTGCCAGCGGCCGAAGAGCGGGTCGTCGCCGCCCTTGCTGTTGAAGTGGTTGGCGATGACGTACACCTTCGTCCCGCGGAACTTGAACTCGCCGACGAGCGGCTTGCGCGAGTCGGTGAAGGCGGTGTTCGTCGGGTCGATGCGGCCGGGCGAGACGGTGAGGTCGGTGAACAGGCCACGCCCGGTGACGCCGGTGGCCGTCGTCGCGCCGGGGGTTCCCTTGTCGACGAACGACGTGCCGCGGTCGGTGCGGTAGAGGAACACCTGGCGGATGTTGCCTCCGGGCTGGCCTCCGTCCTTGCCGTTCTCGGGGTCGACCCAGCGCGCCTGGTACGTCGGGCCGCCGGCGGCCTTGATGGTGTCGACGAGCTTCTTGACGGTCGTGGACGAGTCGACGGTGCCGTCGTTCTGGGCGCCGTTGTTGTCCTGGATCTCTTCGAGCGCGAGGACATCGGGGGAGTGCAGGTTGCCCGTGATCTGGCCGGCGAGGCGGTCGTACTTCGTCTGGGGGTCGCTGGGTGCGAGGTTCTCGACGTTGAATGTCGCGACGGCCATCTCGAACAGGCCCTGGGCCTTCGTCGTCTCGCGCTTCAGGCCGGCGCTGCGGTGCCCCGCGACGTCGGTGACGTGCACGTGCGGCATGGCGAAGGAGTAGTCCATGATGCCGGTGGTGCGGCCGGTGTAGACGTCACCTACGGTGCTGACGGGCAGCGGGTTGGCGGGCTTGGCCTGGTCGTCGAGGATGACGCGCATCGCGTTCGGGTGGTCGTAGCCGGAGTAGAGCACGCCACCGCGCGGCGTGGTCAGCGCGTCGACGTTCTGGCCGGGCACGACCGGGGTCTCGCGGTACTTGGGGTTGGTCGGGCCGACGGCGCGCGCATCGTCGAGGGCGACGCGCATGCCTTCGAGCGACTCGTCGAAGTCGATCGCGTTCTTCGTCGGGTCGAAGGTGGCCGCTGCCGATTCGACGTTCTTCGGGTCGCCCGACTCGACGTTCTGCTGTGGGGCGATGCGGTCCTTGCCGAGGACGGCAGGCGCCGGCAGCGCCTGCCCGGACGCGGTGACGGTGACGACGGGGCTCGTCAGCTGCGTCGTCGTCAGGTTGTCGTTGCCCGAGGCGCCGCCCGGTCGGAATTCGGAGACGGTGGCGTCGACGCTGACGGCGTCACCGACGACGGCGGTGGGCGCGGTCTTGGTGTAGACGAAGACGGCGTCGCTCGTCGCGTCGTCGTCGTCGCTCGGGGCCTGCATCCAGAACCCGGTGGCATTGATGGCGGTGACGACACCGCTGACCTTGCTGACGCGCTCGTCCCTGAGCGGCGAGAGGTGCGAGGAACCCTGGATCTGCTGGATCGTCACCGTCGACGGCTCGTGCGGCGCCTGCGGGGTGCAGGCCGTCGCGCCGGCCGCCGACGACGTCGGCGTCGGGGTGCCGACGGTGAAGTCGACAGCGTTGTCGTCGGTGTCGGTGCACTCGCTCTTGCGGAAGACGGATGTCGAGTTCGTCGTCGCGGGGGCAGGGGAACCCTCCGCGACGCTCGCCCCGCCCCAGCCGACGAGGTCGACGGTGGCGCCGTTCGGGTCGACGATGGCGACGCGGCCCGCGGTGCCCGACATCGCGATCGTGCCCGTCACGTCAGGATTCTCCAGGGCGGGCGCGGACGCGTTCGCGCCGTCGGCTTCCTTGACGAGGAAGTGGTGTCCCGGTGCGACCTGGCCGCTGAGCGGAGTCTTCTGGGCGCTCGTGCCCGACGCGGACCAGTACTGGACGCTCCAGCCGGTGAGGTCGACGGGCGCGCTCGAGGTGTTGTAGAGCTCGACGAAGTCGCTGCGCAGCGGTGCGCCGCTGTTGCCGCCTCCGCCGAACACCTCGCTGATCGTGACGGTGGTCGACGCAGCCTGCGCCGAACCTGCGGTGGACAGCGAGAACGACGTCAGCCCCGCGACGGCTGCGGCGACGGTGACGATGGCGGTGGGGCGCTGGGGAAGCAGTGGCATGAGGGGCTTTCGTTGGTTCAGCAACAGGACGAGCTGACAGTAGGCGGCGGGCCGCGGCGCGCAGGGTGCGTCATCGTGGCCAGTGGGTGAACAGTTGGTGCAGCGACTCTGCTGGGGACTTGTGCACCCACACGGGGAACGTGCGCGCAGTCGCGCATTCGTGGTGCAGCTGGCGGGTGGGTGCGAGCGGTCGGGCGGCGGGTGTGTTCTCTGGGTGCGGTGGTCAGTGGTGGAGGCGTGATTGGAGGGTGGCGATGGTGAGCCGTTGAGGCTGTCCCGTGATCGTCGTGGCGCCGGGGATGGTGCGCCAGGGGCCGTTGTTCTCCTGGTACTGGCCGCTGAGGGTGGTGTCGATGCGGGTGGTGACGGTGCCCTTGGTGGGGTAGGTGTGAGTGACGTTGCCGGTGGGGTAGGGCCCGCCCGCGTCGGTGGTGGGGCCGTAGGTGGCGGTGTCGCCGTAGTGGTAGGTGTAGGTGACGTCGGTGGGGCGCAGGGTGATGGTGTGTCCGAGCAGGGTGACGGTGGCCGTCTCACCGGGGGCGAGACCGTCGGGGCCGTAGGTCGCCTGGAAGTAGGTGGGCAGGCCCGTGAGCGTGGTGTTGCCGGCGGGTTGGATGGCGACGGTGGCCTTCGTGAAGGTCTGAGTCGTCCAGGCCTGGGTGGCTGCTTGCTCGGCGGTGTAGGTGGGCGCGGCCGGAGCTGCTGGCGCTGTGGCGGTTCCTGATGCGGGGGTGGTCATCGTGGGTGCAGGTGGCGCGGGGGTGTAGTTGACGCACGACAGCTTCGGGGTCTGCCCCTCGCCCGTCGCGCACGGCGTGTCAGCGGGGCGTGCGTGGACTGACGCGCTGTCCGCGTCGTAGTACGCGGCGATGTCGCCGGTGTTGGGTCCGTTCTCTGTGTGGGGCCGGCCAGGCTGGGTGCCGGGGTAGTTCGTGGTGTCGCGCGGAGGAGGCGGGGTCCACCCGACGCCGGGGCGGCCGGGGGTCGGTTTCGTCGGCACGCCGGGATTCGTCACGTGGATGATGACGCCGTCATCAATCACGCACGCTGTGGGATCCGGGCAGCGCGGATCAGCAGAGGCTGTGGTCGCGGAACCCAAGATGGCCGTGGCGGCGAGGCACGCGGCTAATAATGCTGAGCTTGTTGTTCGCTGGTGCTGCGCGCGGTCATCAGGACTTGTCAGCACCAGCAGCTCCGATCCTCCAGCCTCCGGCGGTCCAGTCGGCCCGGGCTGCGACGCCGAGGTTGTTCGGTGCGAACTGCTTTCGGGAGCCGTCGGCGCCCACCTTGAAGTTGCCACGGTCGGATTGCCGGAACGTCACCACGACGGAGTCTTCCACCGAGTCGGCACGCACGGCCCAATGGTCAAGGCGACGCTGATTGGTTTCGATGTGGGCACCTTCCCGCAGCAAGTCCGAGAGGCCAGTGATCTGGAGCTGGCACGTGGCACAGCTCGGCTGCGAAAGGTAACGCAACGCATCCGGCTGAGGCTTGGCGGCTAGCACATCGAGGGTTTCCCAGTAGAACTTCACGAAGGCCTTGGCGCCGTCTTTGGTGTGGGCCTTGGCGGCGTCGGGGATGACGACTGCGGCGGCGCCGGCCTTGGATGTCGTCCCGGGTGCGCTCGACGCGACCGAAGCACTCCGCGAGGTCGCGGGCGCAGACGAGGCGGCGCTGCGCAACGACGTAGAAGGGTCAGTCGAACTGGAACGCGGCGTGTTGCCGGCCGCGATGCGGCTCATGTCGGAGGGGGCGATGGTGCTCGTCGAGGCATCGGCCGTCGAGTCGTCGCCGCACCCACTCACCGCCGTCGTCACGGCCGCGGCCAGGGCGATCACGGCGACCCCACGTGGCGCGAGATGGCGCCCGGCAAGTCCACGACGTGCGGTCGCGCCATCGTCGGGTAGAGCAGCTGCGGGGGTGGGTGCGTCGGGCATGCTTGGTCCTTCGGTCGGCGGTGAGGCAGCGCCCGGTGCGTCACCGGTCACTTCTCGAGTCTCACCAGCGCGGCGCGTGTCGCACCCGATCGCGACGGTAAGTTTTTCGTCAGGTTTCCGCGGCCTGTGCACCAGTGCCCACCGGCGTCGATCGCACCGATTTGGCCGCTCGCCGCCCGCCCGGTACATTGGGAGAACCAATGACCGCCGGTTGTTGCACTCTGCCTCAGGGTGGATGTGACCGAAGGCCTCACGTCTGTGAGCGTCCGGCGCAGGTGAGCTTCAGTCGATGATCGTGCTGTTCGTCAGCATGTTTTCAGAGCCTCAGCGCGCCTGCGCCGAGGCTCTTTTTTCGTGTCGCCCGAGCGACTGGCACTCACCACCGAAGGAGGCGCGCATGGCTACCGCCGCTAAGGATGCAGCCATTGCCGAGCTTGCGGACAACTTCCGCAACTCGGATGCTGCCGTGCTGACGGAGTACCGCGGTCTCACCGTGGCGCAGATCACCGATCTGCGTAACTCCATTCGTGAGCACGCCACCTACGCCGTGGTGAAGAACACGCTGACCGCCCGTGCGGCTGCCGAAGCCGGCGTGACGGCTTTCGACGGCCAGCTCCAGGGCCCGTCCGCTATCGCCTTCGTCACCGGTGACCCGGTGGAGACGGCGAAGAAGCTGCGTGACTTCGCCAAGGCCAACCCTCTCCTCGTCATCAAGGGCGGCGTCCTTGATGGCAAGGCCATGTCGGCCGAGGAGATCAACAAGCTCGCGGACCTCGAGTCCCGCGAGACCCTGCTCGCCAAGCTGGCCGGGGGCCTCCAGGCCTCGCTCAGCCAGGCTGTCTACCTCTTCGCGGCCCCGCTGTCGCAGGCTGCTCGCACCGTCGACGCCCTGCGTGCGAAGGTCGAGACCGAGGGACCGGCCACCGACGCAGCCCCGGCTGTCGAAGCGGCCACCGCAGACGTCGCCGAGGGTGGCGACGAGGCCTGATCCGGTCCTGACCGGCATCAGCGCAAACCCACCACAACGCCACTCACGGCACGGATCCCACGACCACATCGGTCCGGGTCCGACAGAACAGAAAGGACGCCCATCATGGCGAAGCTCTCCAACGACGAGCTCCTCGAGGCTTTCAAGGAAATGACGCTCATCGAGCTCTCCGAGTTCGTGACGCTCTTCGAAGACACCTTCAACGTCACCGCTGCTGCCCCGGTTGCTGCCGCGGCTGCTCCGGCTGCAGGCGGCGGCGACGCCGGCGCTGCCGAGGAGAAGTCCGAGTTCGACGTCATCCTGGCCTCGGCCGGTGACAAGAAGATCCAGGTCATCAAGGAGGTGCGCGCCCTCACGTCCCTCGGTCTCAAGGAGGCCAAGGACCTCGTCGACGGCGCCCCGAAGCCGGTTCTCGAAGGTGTCGCCAAGGACGCTGCCGACAAGGCCAAGGAAGCCCTCGAAGGCGCCGGCGCCACCGTCGAGGTCAAGTGATCTCTGCCCGGGCACTGCCTGGGCACTGATCGCGAGACATCGCGTCGAAGCGGGTCGCACCATCACGGTGCGGCCCGCTTTCGCATGCCCGCAGACCTGGGCGTCGCGCCGGAGGAACCCTGCCGAGGCCGGTGCCGCCGATGACGCGCGCGATATTCGGGTGCGGTTGTCGGTGTTCACCCGTAGCCTGTGACGTGCCATGACGACACCACCCGCGCCGCACGCCTCGCCATCCCGCCAGATCGGATGGCGACGCATCGCCGTCCCCAGTACGTGGGTCGCAGTCATCCTCGCGGCCGTCACAGCGTTGGCGACGACGGCGGCGTCCGTCATCGCGGGTCGGCTGGCCGAGCACACGAGCGCTCGCCTCGTGACGCTGCTGGCCGTCACCGTCCTCGGTGGGGCGCTCGTCGACACCGCGGGGCGCTTCCTGTGGGCGGGCATGGTCGATCGTGCCGCCGGGCAGCTGCGTCGCGACCTCGTCGACGCGGTGCTCGCGCAACCGCTCGAGGCCCTGTCGGAGCAGGCGGGCGGTGAGATCCTCGACCGTGTCGACGACGACACCCACGAGATCTCGAACCTGCTGCGACAGCAGATCTGGATGGTGCTGCGGATGACGCTCGCCATGGTGCCGATGTGGATCGTCGCGGGTATCACGTGGTGGCCGGCCTGGGTGCTCTTCCCGCTCTTCGCGGCGCTGACGTGGGTGCTCATGCGTTCCTTGCTCGCCCCGATCGCGGCGGGCAAGGTGCTCGAGGAGGCCGCCTGGACGGAGCACGCCGCCATCTTCGAGGAGGGCGTCGCGGGCCGCGACGACATCCGCACGAGCCTCGGCCAGCCGTTCGTGGTCGCGCGCCTCGCCAAGCTGTCGGCGCGCGTGCACGAGCGGTTCCTGGCCGTCGTGCGCCTCGAGGTCAAGCTGCTGCTGCGCACCGGCCTGTCGCTGCACCTGCTGCTCGTCCTCGTCGTGCTCGCCGGTGTCGCGCTCGCCTCGCGCACGTCGATGTCGGTCGGTGATCTCGTCACGATGTTCCTCGTCACGAGCACGTTCGTCGGCATGCTGGCACGGGTCGCCGAGCAGTTCCCGGACATGCAGGCGGGCCTCGGCGCCATCGTGCGCCTGCGCGCCCTCCTGGCCGTTCCGGCCGAACCCGAGGGCGGACGAGCGCTGCCGGAGGGCCCGCTGGATCTCGACGTACGTCACCTCGACTTCAGCTACGGCACCGGCACGTTCGCGCTGCAGGACGTCGACCTGCACGTGCCGGCCGGGTCGACTCTCGCCCTGGTGGGACGCACCGGATCCGGCAAGTCGACGTTGGCCTCCCTCGTCTCGCGCGCCGTCGAGCCGCCGCCCGGTTCGCTCTTCCTCGGCGGCGTCGACGTGCGCGACCTCGACCTGGAGGCGCTGCGCGGGGGCGTCGGTGTCGTCACGCAGCGCACCGAGATCCTCGCCGGCACGCTGGCGGAGAACATCACCGTCTTCGAGCCGCTGCCGCGCGCTCAGATCGAGGACGTCGTCGAGACGCTCGGTCTCGGCCCGTGGGTCTCGACCCTGCCCGACGGCCTCGACACGGTGCTCGGCCCGGGTGGCGTGAGCCTGTCGGCCGGCGAGGAACAGCTGCTGGCGTTCGCCCGTCTGCTCGCACGCGACGTGCGCGTCATCGTGCTCGACGAGGCGACCGCCCGCATGGATCCGGTGACGGAGGCCCGCGTCGTCGCGGCCTCTGCACGGTTGCTCGAGGGGCGCACCGGCATCCTCATCGCGCATCGTCTCGGCACCATCGAGCGGGCCGACTTCATCGGCGTCATGGAGCGCGGGCGCCTCGTGCAGTTCGGTCGCCGTGACGAACTGCTCGAGACACCCGGTTACTTCCGCGACCTCACCGAAGCCGCCGGCGCGTCCGCCGTCCCCGCCCCGGACCACGAGGCCCCGCACGTCGCGCACGCGCGACGCACGGGCGCGGCGCCCGTCACGCGCGACATCCCCGAGGGTTCGTCCCTCGCACGCGCGATCATCAACGCGCTGAAGGTGCGGCCCGAGTGGGGCGTCGTGGCCATCTTCGCGTTCCTCGCGTTCTCCATCTTCGGTGCCATCGGCAGCGTCACGGGCTGGGCTTGGGGTCACACCGTGCAGGCCCTGGCGGACGGCACCCCCGCATGGGGTTGGGCCGCAGCGGTCGCGGTGTGCGTGATGCTCGGCCCGGTCTCGCTCGCGGTGGCCGTCATCCGTTACCCGCGGTGGTGGATCGAGATCTCCCTGCGGGTGCGCATGCGCGTGCTCATCGGACAGACGGGGCAGCACCGGCTGCCGCGCACGCCTCCCGGCGAGGTCGTCGCGCGCGCGATGGATTCGGATCGCTTCGTCCGCTATGCCGACCGGTGGATCGACTTCACCAACGGTTTCGTCATCGTCGTTCTCACCGCTGTGCTCGGTGGCACCTGGCTCGCGGGTCTCGTCCTGCTCGTCATCATGGTCGGCTCGGCGCTGGCCTCCGCCCTCGGACGGCGCGTGGCGGGCCGCTCCGCCGCGCGGGCGTCGGCGTCCCGTGCCCAGTTCGGTCGCGCCCTCGTCTCCTCGCTCGAAGCAGCGCGCACCATCAAGCTCGCGGGTCGCACCGGGCGCATCCGCGAACACCTCGCCGCCGTCGACCGCACGCGCGTCGAGGCCGCGGTGCGCGAGCACCGAGTCGCCGCCGTGCTCGACGGCGTCCCGACGCTCATGGTGCAGGCAGGCATCGTGGCAGCCTGGGCGGGGGCGCTGTACGGCACCTGGGGCCTTGCGACGGCGCTGCTCGTCGTCAACGCGGCGTCCAACTTCGACTGGTTCGGCCGGGTCGCCGGGTCGGTCGTCACCGAGGCGCCCGGAACGCGGGCCTGGCTCAGGGCGACGAGCGAACTCGCCGGCGGGGCCGATCTCGTCGACCTCCCGGCTGGCCTCGACCTGCCCTCCGGTGCGGCACCTCAGGTACCTGAGACGCCGAGGGAGCCCTTGCGCGAACTGGCGTTGCGCGACCTCGCCGCCCTGCACGATGACGGGACGGTCGGCGTCGAAGGCGTGGATCTCACCGTCGGGCAGGGCGAGCTCGTGCTGCTCCTGGGCGCCGTGGGCTCCGGCAAGTCGAGCCTGCTGGCGGCACTCGCGGGGCTCGTGCACCACACCGGCTCGCTCACGTGGAACGGACGAGAGGTGAGCGAGCCAGAGCTCTTCCTCCGCCCCGGCCAGGTCGCCTACGTCGCCCAGACGCCCCGAGTGCTCTCCGGCTCCTTCGCCGAGAACGTGCTCCTCGGTCACGAGCGCGAGTTCGACACTTCCGTCGACGCTGCGCGTCTCACCCCCGACATCGACAACGCGGGCGGCCGGGACAGTCTCGTCGGCCACCGCGGGGTGCGCCTGTCCGGTGGGCAGGTTCAGCGGCTGGCGCTCGCGCGAGCCCTGTCGACGGAGGCCGAACTGCTCCTGGCCGACGACGTCTCGAGCGCGCTCGACGCGCGCACCGAGCTCGAGCTGTGGGACGCGTTGCGTGCGCGTGGCAGCGCCGTCGTCGGGGCGACGTCGAAGCGTTCGGCTCTCGCCCGGGCCGACCGCGTCGTCGTCCTGGAGGCGGGCAGGGTTGCGGACGCCGGCCCGTGGCGTGAGCTCGAGACGCGCTGGTCGCACCTGGCGGGGTGACGGGCGACCGGCGCGTCGCTGCTTGACTGTGCGCCCGCCCTGCGTCATTCTCGTGGGGTCAAGACGGCGCCGGGGGAGGCGCCGGATCATAGCGGTCGATGCGGTCCACCCGGGCTCGTCAGGATGGGCGCGCGGTGCGACAGACTCGGGTTCCGAGTTCGTCGGCTTGCATCCTTCTTCTCTGGGTACTATCCTGCTATTTTGCGCTGCCCTGTCTGCGCCTGCCCCCGACACCCGATCCGGATTCCGCGTCAAGACGCCACCACGAAGAGCTGCCCGCTCTGCTTGGTCGCGACATCATGACGCCGGCCGTCCGAGGAGCGTCGAGGGGGGAGGACCCGTACGGCAGGTGGCGCGCACTGCCGATCTATAAGGCCTCTGGAAGGGACCCTCCTTGGCTGCCTCGCGCACCGCGACCCAGACTCTGTCCTCGGCGAAGACTGCCTCCGGCCGTCTCACCTTCGCCAAAATTCGTGAGCCCCTCGAAATCCCGGATCTGCTCGCGCTGCAGACCGAGAGCTTCGACTGGCTTCTCGGCAACGAGAAGTGGCAGGCCCGCGTGGCCGCCGCCAAGTCGGAGGGCCGTGTCGACGTGCCCGAGCGCTCCGGTCTGGAGGAGATCTTCGAGGAGATCTCGCCGATCGAAGACTTCTCCGGCTCGATGTCGCTGAGCTTCCGCGACCACCGATTCGAGGACGTCAAGTACTCCATCGAGGAGTGCAAGGAGCGCGACATGACGTACGCGGCTCCGCTGTTCGTCACGGCTGAGTTCATGAACGCCGAGACGGGCGAGATCAAGAGCCAGACGGTCTTCATGGGCGACTTCCCGCTCATGACGGACCGCGGCACGTTCGTCATCAACGGCACCGAGCGCGTCGTCGTCTCGCAGCTCGTCCGTTCGCCGGGCGTCTACTTCGAGCGCTCCATCGACAAGACCTCTGACAAGGAGATCTACACGGCGAAGGTCATCCCCAGCCGTGGTGCGTGGCTCGAGTTCGAGATCGACAAGCGCGACATGGTCGGTGTCCGCGTCGACCGCAAGCGCAAGCAGTCCGTGACGGTGCTGCTCAAGGCGCTGGGCTGGACCGAGGCTCAGATCCTCGAGGAGTTCGGCCAGTACGAGTCGATGCGCGCCACCCTGGAGAAGGACCACACGGCCGACCAGGACGCCGCGCTGCTCGAGATCTACCGCAAGCTGCGCCCGGGCGAACCGCCGACGCGTGAGGCTGCCCAGCAGCTGCTCGACAACCTGTACTTCAATGGCAAGCGCTACGATCTCGCGAAGGTCGGCCGCTACAAGGTCAACAAGAAGCTGGGCGTCGACGGCGGGCTCGAAGACTCGACGCTCGGCATCGACGACATCGTCGCCACCATCAAGTACATCGTCGCGCTGCACGCCGGCGAGGAGACGATGAAGGGCACGCGTCACGGCGAAGAGATCGACGTCCGCGTCGAGATCGACGACATCGACCACTTCGGCAACCGCCGCCTGCGCAACGTCGGTGAGCTCATCCAGAACCAGGTTCGCACGGGCCTGTCCCGCATGGAGCGCGTGGTTCGTGAGCGCATGACGACGCAGGACGTCGAGGCCATCACGCCGCAGACCCTGATCAACATCCGCCCCGTGGTGGCGTCGATCAAGGAGTTCTTCGGAACGTCGCAGCTGTCGCAGTTCATGGACCAGAACAACCCGCTCGCCGGTCTGACGCACAAGCGTCGTCTGTCAGCGCTGGGCCCCGGTGGTCTGTCGCGGGACCGCGCAGGCATGGAGGTCCGTGACGTCCACCCGTCGCACTACGGCCGCATGTGCCCGATCGAGACGCCGGAAGGCCCGAACATCGGTCTCATCGGTTCGCTCGCGTCGTTCGGTCGCATCAACCCGTTCGGTTTCGTCGAGACGCCGTACCGCAAGGTCGTCGACGGCCAGGTCACCGACGACGTCGACTACTTGTCGGCGGACGAGGAGGACACGTTCGTCATCGCGCAGGCCAACGCGCCGCTGACGCCGGACAACCACTTCGCCGAGGACCGCGTCATGGCGCGCACCAAGGGCGGAGAGGCGAGCGACGTCGCGATCGAGGACGTCGACTACATGGACGTCTCGGCGCGTCAGATGGTGTCGGCCGCGACCGCACTCATCCCGTTCCTCGAGCACGACGACGCCAACCGCGCCCTCATGGGTGCCAACATGCAGCGTCAGGCGGTGCCGCTCGTTCGTTCGGAGGCTCCGCTCGTCGGTACCGGCATCGAGTACCGTGCGGCACTCGACTCGGGTGACGTCGTGCGAGCCACCAAGGCGGGTGTCGTGCAGGAGGTCTCCGCCGACCTCGTCACGGTCGCCAACGACGACGCGACGTACTCGACGTACCGCATCGCGAAGTTCACGCGCTCGAACCAGGGCACCTGCTACAACCAACGTGTCGTGGTCAACGAGGGTGAGCGCCTCGATGAGGGCGCCGTCATCGCTGACGGCCCCGCTACCGACGGCGGCGAGATGTCGCTCGGCAAGAACCTGCTCGTGGCGTTCATGCCGTGGGAGGGCTACAACTACGAGGACGCGATCATCCTGTCGCAGCGCCTCGTGCAGGACGACACGCTCTCCTCGATCCACATCGAGGAGCACGAGATCGACGCCCGCGACACGAAGCTGGGCCCGGAGGAGATCACGCGGGACATCCCGAACGTCTCCGACGAGGTGCTGGCCGACCTCGACGAGCGCGGCATCATCCGCGTCGGCGCCGAGGTTCGTGACGGCGACCTGCTCGTCGGCAAGGTCACGCCCAAGGGTGAGACCGAGCTGACGCCGGAGGAGCGCCTGCTGCGCGCCATCTTCGGTGAGAAGGCCCGTGAGGTTCGCGACACGTCGATGAAGGTTCCGCACGGTGAGACCGGCACGGTCATCGGCGTCAAGGTCTTCGACCGTGACGAGGGCGACGAGTTGCCCCCGGGCGTCAACCAGCTCGTGCGTGTCTACGTGGCGAACAAGCGCAAGATCACCGACGGTGACAAGCTCGCCGGCCGTCACGGCAACAAGGGCGTCATCTCGAAGATCCTGCCGGTCGAGGACATGCCGTTCCTCGAGGACGGCACGCCGGTCGACGTCGTGCTCAACCCGCTCGGTGTTCCCTCGCGAATGAACCCCGGTCAGGTGCTCGAGCTGCACATGGGCTGGGCCGCCTCGCGTGGTTGGAAGATCGAGGGTGACCCGGAGTGGGCGGCCAAGATCCCGGCCGATGCACGTGAGACGGGCCCGAACACCCGTATTGCGACGCCCGTGTTCGACGGTGCGCGCGAGACGGAGATCCGTGGCCTGCTCGAGTCGACGAACACGACGCGCGACGGCGTGCGCCTCATCGGCGACTCCGGCAAGGCGCAGCTGTTCGACGGCCGCTCGGGTGAGCCGTTCCCGGAGCCGGTCTCCGTCGGGTACATGTACATCCTGAAGCTGCACCACCTCGTCGACGAGAAGATCCACGCGCGTTCGACGGGTCCGTACTCGATGATCACGCAGCAGCCGCTCGGTGGTAAGGCGCAGTTCGGTGGTCAGCGCTTCGGTGAGATGGAGGTGTGGGCCCTCGAGGCCTACGGCGCCGCATACGCCCTGCAGGAGTTGCTGACGATCAAGTCGGACGACGTGACGGGCCGCGTCAAGGTGTACGAGGCCATCGTCAAGGGCGAGAACATCCCCGAGCCGGGCATCCCGGAGTCGTTCAAGGTCCTCATCAAGGAGATGCAGTCGCTCTGCCTCAACGTCGAGGTCCTGAGCAGTGACGGCACCGCCATCGACCTGCGCGACTCGGAGCAGGAAGTGTTCCGGGCCGCGGAGGAGCTGGGCATCGACCTGTCGCGCCGCGAGCCGAGCAGCGTCGAGGAAGTCTGATCACGGCGCCCGACACGCGGTGGGTCGATCGAGATGATCGCCCGGCCCACCGCGTGTCGGATCAGCCGGCGCAGACGTAGGTCCGCGGCTCGAACGAGCCGACCGGACAACCACAACAGCAACGATCAGACTTTTCAGATTTAGGCGAGAGAAGGAATCAGCAACGTGCTGGACGTCAACTTCTTCGACGAGCTTCGCATCGGCCTCGCGACCGCGGACGACATCCGCGAGTGGTCGCACGGCGAGGTCAAGAAGCCCGAAACCATCAACTACCGCACCCTCAAGCCCGAGAAGGACGGACTCTTCTGCGAGAAGATCTTCGGCCCGACGCGCGACTGGGAGTGCTACTGCGGCAAGTACAAGCGCGTCCGTTTCAAGGGCATCATCTGTGAGCGCTGCGGCGTCGAGGTCACGCGTTCCGCGGTTCGTCGCGAGCGCATGGGCCACATCGAGCTCGCCGCGCCGGTCACGCACATCTGGTACTTCAAGGGTGTCCCGAGCCGTCTGGGCTACCTGCTGGACCTCGCGCCGAAGGACCTCGAGAAGGTCATCTACTTCGCGGCCTACATGATCACCTCGGTCGACGAGGAGCAGCGTCACGCCGACCTGCCGTCGCTCGAGAACCAGATCGAGGTCGAGAAGAAGGAACTCGAGAACCGTCGCGACGCGGACATCAACACGCGTTCGACGAAGCTCGAGGCCGACCTCGCCGAGCTCGAGAAGGAGGGCGCCAAGGCTGACGCCCGCCGCAAGGTCCGCGAGTCGGCCGAGCGCGAGATGACGCAGATCCGCAAGCGCGCGGATCAGCAGATCGAGCGCCTCGAGCAGGTCTGGGATCGTTTCAAGAACCTCAAGGTCCAGGACCTCGAGGGCGACGAGATCCTCTACCGCGAGATGCGTGACCGTTTCGGTCTGTACTTCGAGGGCGGCATGGGCGCTGCGGCGCTGCAGAAGCGTCTCGAGAACTTCGACCTCGACGCCGAGGCGGAGCTGCTGCGCGAGATCATCGCGACGGGCAAGGGCCAGAAGAAGACGCGTGCGCTCAAGCGTCTGCGCGTCGTCACGGCCTTCCAGCAGACCGAGAACAAGCCGGCCGGCATGGTTCTCGACTGCGTCCCGGTCATCCCGCCGGACCTGCGCCCGATGGTGCAGCTCGACGGTGGCCGTTTCGCGACGTCCGACCTCAACGACCTGTACCGCCGTGTGATCAACCGCAACAACCGACTCAAGCGTCTGCTCGACCTCGGTGCGCCGGAGATCATCGTCAACAACGAGAAGCGCATGCTTCAGGAGGCCGTCGACGCGCTGTTCGACAACGGCCGTCGTGGCCGACCGGTGACCGGTCCGGGCAACCGGCCGCTCAAGTCGCTGTCCGACATGCTCAAGGGCAAGCAGGGTCGTTTCCGTCAGAACCTGCTCGGCAAGCGAGTCGACTACTCGGGTCGTTCGGTCATCGTCGTCGGTCCGACGCTCAAGCTGCACCAGTGCGGTCTGCCCAAGCAGATGGCGCTCGAGCTGTTCAAGCCGTTCGTCATGAAGCGCCTCGTCGACCTCGAGCACGCGCAGAACATCAAGTCGGCGAAGCGCATGGTCGAGCGTGCCCGCCCGGTCGTGTGGGACGTCCTCGAAGAGGTCATCCGTGAGCACCCCGTGCTGCTCAACCGCGCGCCGACGCTGCACCGTCTGGGCATCCAGGCGTTCGAGCCGCAGCTCGTCGAGGGCAAGGCCGTCCAGATCCACCCGCTTGTCTGCTCGGCGTTCAACGCCGACTTCGACGGTGACCAGATGGCCGTCCACGTGCCGCTCAGCTCCGAGGCGCAGGCCGAGGCCCGCATCCTCATGCTCTCGAGCAACAACATCCTCAAGCCCGCCGACGGTCGTCCCGTGACGATGCCGACGCAGGACATGATCATCGGTCTGTTCCACCTCACCTCCGAGGTGCTCGACGCCGACGAGATGAAGGACGAGGACATCCGCGCGTTCTCGACCGTCGCCGAGGCCCGCATGGCCTTCGACGCGGGCGAGATCAAGATCGGCACGCCGATCTCGGTGCGTCTTCGCGACTTCGTCCCGACGGCCGGCACGGTGCTGCCCGACGGCGTCGAGGCGGACGAGAACGGCTTCGTCTCCGAGCTGCGGATCCGTACGACCCTGGGTCGCGCGATCTTCAACGGCACGCTGCCGGAGGACTACGAGTACATCAACAAGCCCGTCGACAAGAAGGTCCTCTCGGCCATCGTCAACGACCTTGCGGAGCGTTACTCGAAGGTCCAGGTCGCGGCGTCGCTCGATGCGCTGAAGGAGACCGGTTTCCACTGGGCCACGCGCTCGGGCACGACCGTCGCCATCTCGGACGTCGTCATGCCCTCGAACAAGGACGAGATCCTCGAGAGCTACGACGCCAAGGCCGCGAAGGTGCAGCTGCAGTTCGACCGTGGTCTGATCACGGACGACGAGCGCCGTCAGGAGCTCATCGAGATCTGGACGCAGGCGGCGAACGAGGTCTCCAAGCAGATGGAGAACAACTTCCCGAAGGACAACCCGATCTACCGCATGGTCAACTCGGGTGCCCGTGGTAACTGGTTCCAGCTGCGCCAGCTCGCGGGTATGCGAGGCCTCATGGCCAACCCGAAGGGCGAGATCATCCCGCGTCCGATCAAGGCCAACTTCCGTGAGGGCCTGTCGGTGCTGGAGTTCTTCATCTCGACCCACGGTGCACGAAAGGGTCTGGCCGACACCGCTCTGCGTACGGCCGACTCGGGTTACCTGACGCGTCGTCTCGTCGACGTCTCGCAGGACGTCATCATCCGCGAGGAGGACTGCGGCACGAAGCGCGGTCTCGTCCTGCCGATCGCGCAGCGCAACTCTGACGGCCAGCTGGTCGAGCACGAGGACGTCGAGAGCTCGGTCTACGCCCGCAACGTGGCGCAGACGGTCGAGATCGACGGCGAGACGTTCCTGCAGGCCGGCGACGACCTCGGTGACGTCGCGCTCAGCAAGCTGATCGACGCCGGCATCGAAGAGGTCAAGGTCCGCTCGGTCCTCACCTGTGAGTCGCGCGTCGGGACGTGTGCGAAGTGCTACGGCCGTTCGCTCGCGACCGGCAAGCTCGTCGACATCGGCGAGGCTGTCGGCATCATCGCGGCGCAGTCGATCGGTGAGCCGGGCACGCAGCTGACGATGCGTACCTTCCACACCGGCGGTGCCGCGGGTGACGACATCACGCAGGGTCTGCCCCGAGTCGTCGAGCTCTTCGAGGCTCGCACGCCGAAGGGTGTCGCCCCGATCGCGGAGGCATCCGGAAAGATCGAGATCGAGGAGACCGACAAGGCTCGTCGCATCAACCTCATCCCGGACGACGGCTCGGAGCCGCACGCCTACCCGGTGAGCAAGCGTGCGCGCCTGCTCGTCGAGGACGGCCAGCGCGTCGAGGTCGGCACGCTGCTCGTGCAGGGTGCGATCGACCCGAAGCAGGTGCTGCGCATCCTCGGCCCGCGTGAGGTGCAGAAGCACCTCGTCGACGAGGTCCAGGGCGTGTACCGCCAGCAGGGTGTGTCGATCCACGACAAGCACATCGAGGTCATCGTGCGTCAGATGCTGCGCCGCGTGACGATCATCGAGGCGGGTGACACCGACCTGCTCCCGGGTGAGCTGGCCGACCGCGCGCGCTTCGAGGACGCCTCGCGCAAGGCGATCGCCGAGGGCGGACGTCCGGCGTCGGGTCGTAGCGAGCTCATGGGCATCACGAAGGCTTCGCTAGCCACCGAGTCGTGGCTGTCGGCGGCATCGTTCCAGGAAACGACGCGCGTCCTCACCGAGGCCGCCATGAACGTGAAGAGCGACCCGCTGCTCGGCCTCAAGGAGAACGTCATCCTCGGAAAGCTCATCCCGGCGGGTACCGGCCTCAGCCGTTACCGCAACGTCAAGGTGGAGCCGACGGAGGAGGCGAAGGCCGCGATGTACGCGCTGCCGGACTACCAGCCGTACGACTACCCGGTCTTTGGCCCGGGCTCGGGCGAGGCCGTCCGACTGGACGACGCGACGCTCGGCTTCGACAGCTGATCGACGCAGATCCACGCCGCGAGGGGCATCTCCTGCACAGGCAGGGGGTGCCCCTCGCGGTCTCCTCAGGTTCGTCGGCGTGTCGCGTTGCGGTCGGAACGTGCATGCTCCCGCGATTTGGCCGGGGCCCGGGAGAGTCGGTAAACTACTCGGGTGCATGGCAGGAGTCTGTCCGGACTCCACTCATGATCACACCCTCGCCGGGCAGTCGCCGCGATGGGTCGGGCACGGCGTCTCGAACGTCGTGCATGCGCCCCGCGACGAAAGTGCAGGGGAGGGGTCGCGCCTGTTGCGCCCTTCGGCGCACGATCCGCGACGAGACCAAGGAGCCTGCGATTCATCCTGCAGGCAGAACAGATACGACACGTTCGGAGAACTAGGTTGCCTACGATCAACCAGCTCGTCCGCAAGGGTCGCCAGGACAAGGCCACGAAGGCCTCGACTCCGGCTCTCAAGGGCAGCCCCCAGCGACGCGGTGTGTGCACCCGCGTCTACACCACGACCCCGAAGAAGCCGAACTCGGCTCTGCGCAAGGTCGCCCGTGTGAAGCTCACCTCTGGCATCGAGGTCACGGCTTACATCCCGGGCGTCGGCCACAACCTGCAGGAGCACTCGATCGTGCTCGTGCGTGGTGGCCGTGTGAAGGACCTTCCCGGTGTGCGCTACAAGATCATCCGCGGCGCGCTCGACACCCAGGGTGTCAAGGGCCGCAACCAGGCTCGTAGCCGCTACGGCGCCAAGAAGGAGAAGAAGTAATGCCTCGTAAGGGTCCTGCTCCTAAGCGCCCCCTCGTCGTCGACCCGGTCTACGGTTCGCCGCTCGTCACGCAGCTCGTCAACAAGATCCTGCTCGACGGCAAGAAGTCCATCGCCGAGCGCATCGTGTACGACGCCCTCGAAGGTTGCCGTGAGAAGACGGGTACCGACCCGGTCGTGACGCTGAAGCGCGCTCTCGACAACATCAAGCCGGCCCTCGAGGTCAAGTCCCGCCGCGTCGGTGGTGCGACCTACCAGGTGCCGATCGAGGTCAAGCCGGGCCGCGCGACGACGCTGTCGCTGCGCTGGCTCGTCGGCTACTCGCGTCAGCGTCGCGAGAAGACGATGACCGAGCGTCTGATGAACGAGATCCTGGACGCCAGCAACGGTCTGGGTGCCGCGGTCAAGCGCCGCGAGGATACGCACAAGATGGCCGAGTCGAACAAGGCCTTCGCGCACTACCGCTGGTGATCGCGGTTGGGTCGGCGGCCCGTCCTCTCCGTAGGATGGGTTCGGGCCGCCGTCCCGGCTCGCTCCAGCTACTCACACTGAACTTCGAACGAGAAGAGACACCGTGGCACAGGACGTGCTGACTGACCTCAAGAAGGTCCGCAACATCGGCATCATGGCGCACATCGACGCCGGCAAGACGACGGTGACCGAGCGGATCCTGTTCTACACCGGCGTCAACCACAAGATCGGTGAGACGCACGACGGTGCGTCGACGACCGACTGGATGGAGCAGGAGAAGGAGCGTGGCATCACGATCACGTCCGCTGCTGTGACGTCGTTCTGGAACGGCACCCAGATCAACATCATCGACACGCCGGGCCACGTCGACTTCACCGTCGAGGTCGAGCGTTCCCTGCGCGTGCTCGACGGCGCCGTCGCCGTCTTCGACGGCAAGGAGGGCGTCGAGCCCCAGTCCGAGACGGTCTGGCGTCAGGCGGACAAGTACGACGTTCCGCGCATGTGCTTCGTCAACAAGATGGACAAGATGGGCGCGGACTTCTACTTCACCGTGCAGACCATCAAGGACCGTCTGGGCGCCGAGCCCCTCGTCCTCCAGCTCCCCATCGGTGCGGAGAACGACTTCATCGGTGTCGTCGACCTCGTCGAGATGCGGGCGCTCGTGTGGCCCGGTGACGCCAAGGGTGACGTCACCATGGGCGCCAAGTACGAGATCCAGGAGATCCCGGCCGACCTGCAGGCCAAGGCCGATGAGTACCGCAACGCGCTCGTCGAGCGCGTCGCCGAGTCGGACGACGACCTCATGGAGAAGTACCTCGGTGGCGAGGAGCTCACGACGGCTGAGCTCAAGGCCGGCATCCGCAAGCTCACGGTCAACTCCGAGCTGTACCCGGTCATGTGTGGTTCGGCCTTCAAGAACCGCGGTGTCCAGCCGATGCTCGACGCCGTCGTCGACTACCTGCCGAGCCCGCTCGACGTCCCCCCGATGATCGGCCACAAGCCGGGCGACGAGGAGACCGAGATCACGCGCAAGCCGGCTCTCGACGAGCCGTTCTCGGCTCTGGCGTTCAAGGTCGCCGCGCACCCGTTCTTCGGTTCGCTGACCTTCATCCGCGTCTACTCGGGCAAGATCTCCGCCGGCTCGGCCGTCGTCAACTCGACGAAGGGCAAGAAGGAGCGCGTCGGCAAGCTCTTCCAGATGCACGCCAACAAGGAGAACCCGGTCGAGGAAGCACAGGCCGGTCACATCTACGCGGCGATCGGTCTCAAGGAGACCACCACCGGTGACACGCTGTCCGACGTGAACGAGCAGATCGTTCTCGAGTCGATGACGTTCCCGGAGCCCGTCATCTCCGTGGCCATCGAGCCCAAGACGAAGGGTGACCAGGAGAAGCTCTCCACGGCCATCCAGAAGCTGGCTCAGGAAGACCCGACCTTCCAGGTCGAGCTCGACGAGGAGACCGGTCAGACCATCATCCGAGGCATGGGCGAGCTCCACCTCGACATCCTGGTCGACCGCATGAAGCGCGAGTTCAAGGTCGAGGCAAACGTCGGTGCGCCGCAGGTCGCCTACCGCGAGACGATCCGCAAGGCCGTCCCGAAGTACGACTACACGCACAAGAAGCAGACCGGTGGTTCGGGCCAGTTCGCGAAGGTCCAGATCACCTTCGAGCCCCTGGACACGGCCGAGGGCGAGCTCTACGAGTTCGAGAACGCCGTCGTCGGTGGTCGCGTGCCGCGCGAGTACATCCCGTCAGTCGACAACGGCATCCAGGATGCGATGCAGCAGGGTGTCCTCGCGGGCTACCCGCTGGTCGGCATCAAGGCGATCCTCGTCGACGGTGCCTACCACGACGTCGACTCCTCGGAGATGGCGTTCAAGATTGCCGGTTCCATGGCGCTCAAGGAGGCCGTCCGCAAGGCCGACCCCGTGCTCCTCGAGCCGATGATGGCTGTCGAGGTCCGTACGCCCGAGGAGTACATGGGTGACGTGATCGGTGACATCAACTCCCGCCGTGGCCAGATCCAGGCCATGGAGGACGTCAGTGG
Source organism: Dermacoccus sp. SAI-028 (assembly GCF_004346775.1). Lineage (NCBI taxonomy): Bacteria > Bacillati > Actinomycetota > Actinomycetes > Micrococcales > Dermacoccaceae > Dermacoccus > Dermacoccus sp. SAI-028. Next base: position 757,766 of record NZ_SMFS01000001.1, read on the forward strand.
CGCCAAGGTCGTTCGCGGCCTGGTTCCGTTGTCGGAGATGTTCGGGTACGTTGGCGACCTCCGTTCCAAGACGCAGGGTCGTGCCAACTACACGATGCAGTTCGACTCGTACAGCGAGGTTCCCCGGAGCGTCGCGGACGAGATCATCAAGAAGATCCGGGGCGAGTGAACGGGTTCATCCCCGTCGATTGACCCGTACACCACCTGTAACCAACAGACGCGTCCCGGCGCCTTCACCCGAAGGCGACACAGCGTTTGACCAACACAAGTCCTGAGGAGGACCCAAGTGGCGAAGGCAAAGTTCGAGCGGAACAAGCCGCACGTCAACATCGGCACCATTGGTCACATCGACCACGGCAAGACGACGCTGACGGCAGCAATCTCCAAGGTTCTGCACGACAAGTACCCCGAGCTCAACCCCTTCACGCCGTTCGACGAGATCGACAAGGCGCCCGAGGAGAAGCAGCGCGGCATCACCATCTCGATCGCGCACATCGAGTACCAGACGGAGCAGCGTCACTACGCTCACGTCGACTGCCCCGGTCACGCTGACTACGTGAAGAACATGATCACGGGTGCGGCGCAGATGGACGGCGCCATCCTCGTCGTCGCCGCGACCGACGGTCCGATGCCGCAGACGAAGGAGCACGTCCTCCTGGCTCGCCAGGTCGGCGTTCCCTACATCGTCGTCGCGCTGAACAAGGCTGACATGGTCGACGACGAAGAGATCATGGAGCTCGTCGAGATGGAGGTCCGCGAACTGCTGTCCTCCTACGACTTCCCGGGTGACGACCTGCCCGTCGTCCAGGTCTCGGCGCTCAAGGCGCTCGAGGGCGACGCCGAGTGGGGCGACAAGCTCATGAACCTCATGAACGCTGTCGACGAGTCGATCCCGGAGCCGGAGCGCGACATCGACAAGCCTTTCCTCATGCCCGTCGAGGACGTCTTCACGATCACCGGTCGTGGCACCGTCGTCACCGGTCGCATCGAGCGCGGTGTCCTGAACGTCAACGAGGACGTCGAGATCGTCGGTATCCACGAGGGTCCGGCTGCCAAGACGACCGTCACGGGCATCGAGATGTTCCGCAAGCTGCTCGACGAGGGTCGCGCGGGTGAGAACGTCGGTCTGCTCCTTCGCGGCATCAAGCGCGAGGACGTCGAGCGTGGCCAGGTCGTCGTGAAGCCGGGTTCGATCACCCCGCACACGGACTTCGAGGCTCAGGTCTACATCCTGTCGAAGGACGAAGGTGGCCGTCACACGCCGTTCTACGACAACTACCGTCCGCAGTTCTACTTCCGTACGACGGACGTCACGGGTGTCGTGCACCTGCCCGAGGGCACCGAGATGGTCATGCCCGGCGACAACACCGACATGACGGTGGAGCTCATCCAGCCCATCGCCATGGAGGAAGGCCTCAAGTTCGCCATCCGTGAGGGTGGTCGTACGGTCGGCGCCGGTCGCGTCACCAAGATCATCAAGTGATCTCGCTCCCGTGAGGGAGTGACATCATCGAAGAAGGGCCCGAGCACCGTGAGGTGCTCGGGCCCTCCTGCGTTCCCGATGGTGCGCTGCGACGGGTGTCAAGCACCACTGCCGCTCTGGCCGACGAAGCACTGCGTGGGGTGCCAGTGGCTTGGGGCGGCGCCGAGATCGAGGGTGAAGGTACCGCTCTTCGCGCCACCGTCGTCGGCCATGCCGTTGCCGACGACGACACGTCCGCTCGCGCGCTCGTAGCACACCGCGCTGAAGCCATAGACCTGCGACTCGGGGCCGGCCGCATATTTGCCGGTGATGCGGGGTCGAAAACCTTCGTACCCGTCCGGAATGACCTTGACATCGGAAACCGCGATGTCGTCTGCGTGCGGGTTGGGCTCCACCTTGGTGATGCGCATGCGCACCTTGACGCTGCCGGCGGGCGCCTTGCTCAGGCCGTTGTCGACCTTGGTCATCTGGCGGCCCTTGCCCACGTTGATGGAGCTCTCAGCCGTCGCGAGCACCTTGTTGTCGCCGTCCAGCATCTCGTACTGGATCGTGGCGACGCCGGGGCCGGTGCCATCGATCTTCCAGACGCTGTACAGCTTCGCGTACTGGGAACTCGGTTCGGATTTGTATCCGCCCGCCATGACGACGCTCGCGTTCGTCATCACGGAGCCCGCGGGCGGCGTCACCTTCTCGGGTGCCTTGGGACGGGCGCCGGTGGGGCCGGCGGCCGCAGCGTCACTGCCGGCGGAGGCGGACGGCGGTGCCGAAGAGGGTGAAGTCTCGGCGGCACTCGACGACGACGATGTGGGGGAGGACTCCGTTGCCGTGGACGCAGACGACGTCGGGGACGAGGCCGAGCCCTTGGTGGTCGCGGCCTGCTCGTCCTGACATGCCGTGAGGGACAGCGCGGCGGCGAACGTCAGGGCCGCTGCTGCCATGCGGGGGGTCTTCATCGTGCTCTCCTCTGCCTCGGGTCCGTTCGTGGTCTCGAACGCGTTCATGGCTGTGACGGCACCGGCGACCGAGCGGTTCCGTGGCCCTCATGAGCGGGCCGTTCGACGAAGCCCGCGATGTGGACCACCAGAGCGCGCCGGCCCCGTGGGGGACGCGCCCGCCGTGAAAGGATGGTGACAAGACCGACCGCAGCACCTAGGAGACATCGTGTCACTCGCCGACCTCACCCGCGCCGAGCGTGATGAGCTGTTGAAGCGCGTCCAGGCCGACTACGAACAGTTACGTGCGCGCGGGCTGAGTCTCGATCTCACGCGCGGCAAGCCGTCGTCAGCGCAGCTCGACCTGTCGAACGCGCTACTGTCGTTGCCCGAGGGGACGAAGGACGAGTCAGGGGTCGACGTCCGCAACTACGGGGGGTTGCCCGGTCTCGTGGAGATCCGAAGCATCTTCGCCGACCTGCTCGGGGTCGACGTCGATCAGATCGTTGCGGGCAACAACTCGAGCCTGACGATGATGCACGACGTTCTCGTCTATCACCTGCTGCGAGGCGGCCTCGGCTCGCCGCGCCCGTGGTCACAGGAGGGAAGCGTCAAGTTCCTCGCACCCGTGCCCGGGTACGACCGCCACTTCGGGCTGCTCGAGAGCCTCGGCATCGAGATGATCAACGTGCCGATGCGTGAGGACGGGCCCGACGCGGACGAGTGCGCCCACCTCGTCGCGCACGACCCGAGCATCAAGGGCATGTGGATCGTGCCGACATACGCCAACCCCACCGGCGCGATCTGCTCGCAGGAGGTCGCGGCGAAGCTGGCGGCGATGCCGGCCGCCGCGCCTGATTTCCGCATTTTTTGGGACAACGCGTACGCCGTGCACCATCTCAGCATGAACGAGGCGAAGTCGGCCGACATCGTGAGCCTGGCCCAGGCGTCGGGCCATCCCGATCGCCCGATCATGTTCGCCTCCACGTCGAAGATCACCTTCGCCGGTGCCGGCGTCGCGTTCCTGGCCGGCTCGCGCGAGACGGTCGGCTGGTACTTGGCGAACCTCGGGCACGGCTCCATCGGCCCGGACAAGGTGAACCAGTTGGCCCACGCGCAGTTCTTCGGCGACGCAGAGGGGGTGCGCGAGCACATGCGCAAGCACGCCGCCATCATGGCGCCCAAGTTCGCTGCCGTCGACGCAGCCCTCAGCGAGCGGCTGGGTGAGTACGGGGTCGCACGCTGGAACAAGCCGGAGGGCGGCTACTTCGTCAACCTCGACGTCGTGCCCGGCACCGCGAGCCGCGTCGTCGAACTCGCCAAGGAGGCGGGCATCGCCCTGACACCGGCAGGCGCCTCGTTCCCGTACGGCAAGGACCCGTTGGACGAGAACATCCGGCTCGCGCCCAGCCTGCCGCCCCTGGCCGAGGTCGAGGAGGCCATGGCGGGCGTGGCCCTGTGCGTCCTCATCGCGGCGCTCGAGCACGCGCGGGATTGAGACGCCGCGACCGCCGCACTATGCCCTCGCCATCAGCGCCCCCGACGCCCCGATTTGGAGGCGGCGGGGGCGATCTGGCACTATGGACAAGTTGCTTGACGCGTGGTGAAGGTCCGTACCTGCACTGCCGCCTCTGAAACGCACTTGTTCGCACTTCCCTCACGAAGTGCACACGTTCTCATGGAACGGCGTGCGTCCAGGGAAGCGCAAGCACCGGCTGAAAAGCCTCCAGATCTTCCTGCCGGAAGATCGCGCCCGGAGGGCGCGCGACACGCCCGAGCGCGTGGGTGGGGGAGCCGGACACGAACATGATCGGCGAGAAGAGAGACTCACGCGAATGGCGGGACAGAAGATCCGCATCCGACTGAAGTCGTATGACCACGAGGTCATCGACAGCTCGGCGCGCAAGATTGTCGACACGGTGACCCGTGCAGGCGCAACGGTCGTTGGACCGGTGCCGCTGCCGACGGAGAAGAACGTCTTCTGCGTCATCCGGTCGCCGCACAAGTACAAGGACAGCCGCGAGCACTTCGAGATGCGTACGCACAAGCGCCTCATCGACATCGTTGACCCGACGCCGAAGGCGGTGGACTCGCTCATGCGACTCGACCTCCCGGCCGACGTCAACATCGAGATCAAGCTGTAAGCGAGGGTTTGACTCATGACTGCAACCACTGAGCGCCCCGTGAAGGGCCTCCTCGGCGAGAAGCTCGGCATGACCCAGGTCTGGGACGCCGACAACCGCCTCATCCCCGTCACCGTCGTCGCCGTCGGCCCGTGCGTCGTCACGCAGCTGCGCAGCGAAGGCGTCGACGGCTACAACGCGGTTCAGATCGGCTACGGCCAGATCGACCCGCGCAAGGTCACGAAGCCGCTGACCGGCCACTTCGAGAAGGCCGGCGTCACGCCGCGCCGCCACCTGGCCGAACTGCGCACCTCCGACGCCGGCGAGTACTCGCTCGGCCAGGAGCTGACGGCAGAGGCTTTCGAGGCCGGCCAGAAGGTCGACGTCGTCGGCCGCACCAAGGGCAAGGGTTTCGCCGGTGTCATGAAGCGTCACGGCTTCGCCGGTGTCTCGGCCTCGCACGGTGCGCACCGCAACCACCGCAAGCCGGGTTCGATCGGTGGCTGCGCCACCCCGGGTCGAGTCTTCAAGGGCATGCGCATGGCCGGTCGCATGGGTGGCGTTCGCCAGACGACCCAGAACCTCCAGATCCACGCCGTGGACGCTGAGAAGGGCCTGCTGCTCATCAAGGGTGCCGTTCCCGGCCCCGCGGGCGCTGTCGTTCTCGTGCGCACGGCCATCAAGGGAGCCTGAGCATGACTACCGTTGACATCCTGAGCCCCGAGGGCAAGACGTCCGGTTCTGTCGAACTGCCGGCCGACATCTTCGATGTCGCCACCAACGTCCCGCTGATCCACCAGGTCGTGGTGGCGCAGCTGGCCGCAGCTCGTCAGGGCACGCACAAGACCAAGACCCGCGGCGAGGTCCGTGGTGGTGGGCGCAAGCCGTACCGCCAGAAGGGCACCGGTCGCGCCCGTCAGGGTTCGACCCGCGCGCCGCAGTTCGCCGGCGGTGGCACCGTCCACGGCCCGCAGCCGCGCGACTACAGCCAGCGCACGCCCAAGAAGATGAAGGCCGCCGCCCTGCGCGGAGCCCTCTCGGACCGCGCCCGTTTCGAGCGCATCCACGTTCTCGAGTCCGTCGTCGCCGGTGAGGCGCCGTCGACGAAGGCTGCCGCGAAGTTCCTCGGCACGCTCTCGGACCGCAAGAACCTCCTCGTCGTCATCGACCGCATGGACTCGGTCTCCGAGCTCAGCGTTCGCAACCTGCCGAACGTCCACGTGCTCTGGAGCGACCAGCTCAACACGTACGACGTGCTGTGCGCCGACGACATCGCGTTCACGAAGGCTGCGTTCGACGCATTCGTCGCCGGCGGCCAGAAGTCGGAGGACACCAAGTGAGCACCCTGAACAAGGACCCCCGCGACGTCATCATCCAGCCCGTCGTCTCGGAGAAGTCCTACGCACTCCTCGACGAGGGCAAGTACACGTTCATCGTGGACCCGCGTGCGAACAAGACGGAGATCAAGATCGCCATCGAGCAGATCTTCGACGTCAAGGTCGCATCGGTGCACACGCTGAACCGCAAGGGCAAGACGCGCCGTACACGTTTCGGCATGGGCAAGCGCAAGGACACCAAGCGCGCCATCGTCTCGCTCACGGAAGGCAACATCGACATCTTCGGTCAGGCCTCCTGACCCTCGATGACGATCGCCGAATCAATCCAAGACTGAGGACGACTTAGACCCATGGCTATTCGCAAGTACAAGCCCACGACCCCCGGTCGTCGTGGCTCGAGTGTGGCCGACTTCGTCGAGATCACTCGCTCCACGCCCGAGAAGTCGCTGGTGCGCCCCCTGACCAAGACCGGTGGCCGCAACGCCTCCGGACGTATCACGACCCGTCACATCGGTGGTGGCCACAAGCGCGCCTACCGTGTGATCGACTTCCGCCGCGCGGACAAGGACGGCATCCCGGCCAAGGTCGCTCACATCGAGTACGACCCCAACCGCACCGCCCGCATCGCGCTGCTGCACTACGCCGACGGCGAGAAGCGCTACATCATCGCGCCGAACAAGCTGAAGCAGGGCGACCGCATCGAGAACGGTCCCGAGGCCGACATCAAGCCCGGCAACAACCTGCCGATGCGTAACATCCCCGTCGGTACCGTCATCCACTGTGTCGAGCTGCGCCCCGGTGGCGGCGCGAAGATCGCCCGTTCCGCGGGTGTTCGCGTCCAGCTCGTCGCGAAGGACGGCCCCTACGCCCAGCTGCGCATGCCCTCCGGTGAGATCCGCAACGTCGACGTCCGCTGCCGCGCGACGATCGGTGAGGTGGGCAACGCCGAGCAGAGCAACATCAACTGGGGCAAGGCCGGCCGCATGCGCTGGAAGGGCAAGCGCCCGACCGTCCGTGGTGTCGCGATGAACCCGGTGGACCACCCGCACGGTGGTGGTGAGGGCAAGACCTCCGGTGGTCGTAACCCGGTGAGCCCGTGGGGCCAGAAGGAAGGCCGCACCCGCCGCCCGAACAAGGACAGCGACAAGCTCATCGTGCGTCGCCGTCGTACTGGCAAGAAGCGCTGATAGGAGCCTTTCGAAATGCCTCGTAGCCTCAAGAAGGGCCCCTTCGTCGACGAGCACCTCGCGAAGAAGGTCGATGCCCAGAACGAAGCCGGCACGCAGAGCGTCATCAAGACGTGGTCGCGCCGCTCGATGATCACCCCGGACATGCTCGGCCACACCCTGGCCGTCCACGACGGTCGCAAGCACGTTCCGGTCTTCGTGACCGAGAGCATGGTCGGCCACAAGTTGGGTGAGTTCGCTCCCACTCGTACCTTCAAGGGTCACGAGAAGGACGACAAGAAGGGTCGCCGTCGCTGACGCGGCGGGGTAACCCAACATGACGAACGAAAGTAAAGGGACAGCGATGGAAGCCAAGGCGCAGGCGCGGCACGTCCGCGTGACGCCGATGAAGGCCCGCCGCGTCGTGGACATGATCCGTGGCAAGCAGGCCGCTGACGCGATCGCTCTGCTGCAGTTTGCTCCGCAGACTGCCAGCGAGCCCGTTCTCAAGACGCTCAACAGCGCCATTGCGAACGCGCGTTTCACGGCGGACAAGAACTCCGCACCCTTCGACGAGAACGCACTGGTCGTCACGACCGCGTTCGTCGACGAAGGTCCGACCATGAAGCGATTCCGCCCGCGTGCCCAGGGCCGCGCGAGCCGCATCCTCAAGCGCACGAGCCACATCACCATCGTTGTGGGCGAGCGCGACTCGAAGGGAGGTAACCGCTGATGGGTCAGAAGATCAACCCGAACGGTTTCCGCCTCGGCATCACGACCGAGCACAAGAGCCGCTGGTTCGCCGACTCGACGAAGCCGGGCCAGCGCTACAGCGACTACGTCAAGGAAGACGTCGCGATCCGCAAGCTCCTGTCCGAGGGCATGGAGCGCGCCGGTATCGCACGCGTCGACATCGAGCGCACGCGTGACCGTGTTCGCGTCGACATCCACACGGCGCGTCCGGGCATCGTCATCGGCCGCCGCGGCGCCGAGGCCGACCGCCTCCGCTCGCGCCTTGAGAAGCTCACGGGCAAGCAGGTTCAGCTGAACATCCTCGAGGTCAAGAACCCCGAGGCCGACGCTCAGCTCGTCGCGCAGGGCATCGCCGAGCAGCTCTCGGCGCGCGTGTCCTTCCGTCGTGCGATGCGCAAGGGCATCATGTCCGCGCAGCGCGCCGGCGCCAAGGGCATCCGTGTCCAGTGCTCCGGTCGTCTCGGCGGCGCCGAGATGTCGCGCTCGGAGTTCTACCGCGAAGGTCGTGTGCCGCTGCACACGCTGCGCGCCAACATCGACTACGGCTTCTACGAGGCGCGTACGACGTTCGGCCGCATCGGTGTCAAGGTCTGGATCTACAAGGGCGACCTGACGGCCAAGGAGCTCGCTCGTGAGCAGGCCGCCGCCCCGCAGCGTCCGGCCCGTGGCCGCCGCAACGACGGCCCGCGCGGCGACCGTGGTGAGCGCGGGCGCGGTCGTGGCCAGCGCGCCGAGCAGACCGCTGTCACCAGCGAGACGACGACCGAGGTCACCGAGCCCGCCAAGACTGAGGGAGGCGAAGCCTGATGCTCATTCCCCGTCGAGTGAAGCACCGCAAGCAGCACCACCCGAAGCGCAGCGGCACCGCCAAGGGCGGCACGCAGGTCACGTTCGGTGACTACGGCATCCAGGCTCTCGAGCCGGCTTACGTCACGAACCGTCAGATCGAGTCCGCTCGTATCGCGATGACCCGCTACATGAAGCGTGGCGGAAAGGTGTGGATCAACATCTACCCGGACCGTCCGCTGACGAAGAAGCCCGCCGAGACCCGCATGGGTTCCGGTAAGGGTTCGCCGGAGTGGTGGGTCGCCAACGTCAAGCCGGGCCGCGTCATGTTCGAGGTCAACGGTGTGTCCGAAGAGGTTGCGCGCGAGGCCATGCGTCTCGCGATGCACAAGCTGCCGATGAAGTGCCGCTTCGTCGCGCGTGAAGGTGGTGACATCTGATGGCCAAGGGTTCGGAAGACCTGCAGCCGAAGGCACTGCGCGAGATGACGGACGAGGTGCTGACGCAGAAGCTCGCAGAGGCGAAGAAGGAACTCTTCAACCTGCGCTTCCAGTCGGCCACCGGCCAGCTCGAGAGCTCGGCCCGTCTGCGTTCCGTTCGCACGGACATCGCGCGCATCTACACGGAGATGCGTGAGCGCGAGCTCAACATCGGCCGTGATGAGAAGGTTGGCTGACCATGACTGACAAGCAGGAGACCGCTGTGACCGAGCAGGCAGAGCGCAACTACCGCAAGACGCGTCAGGGTTACGTCGTCAGCGACAAGATGGACAAGACCGTCGTCGTCGAGGTCGAGGACCGCGTCAAGCACGCCCTGTACGGCAAGGTCATGCGCCGCAGCAGCAAGGTGAAGGCCCACGACGAGAACAACAGCGCCGGCATCGGCGACCGCGTTCTCATCATGGAGACCCGCCCGCTCTCGGCAACGAAGCGTTGGCGCGTCGTCGAGATCCTCGAGCGCGCCAAGTAAGCCGCGAGGCACGCGCGTAGCCGGGAAGTCCACGCCCGTCATCGGTGGGGCGGCGATCTCGTCGTCGCCCCACCGGCGCGGGGGACTCTCCCGGTTTTCGCGTGCGCCGATCGGTGTGAGACCATTAAACGTTCCGCAAGGCTCGCTCAGATCGGGCGAGAACCAGTGAGACGACAGGAGTAGAAACTGTGATTCAGCAGGAGTCGCGACTTCGTGTCGCCGACAACACCGGTGCCAAGGAGATCCTGTGCATCCGCGTGCTCGGCGGTTCTGGCCGCCGGTACGCCGGCATCGGTGACACCATCGTGGCCACCGTCAAGGACGCCATCCCCGGTGGCAATGTCAAGAAGGGTGACGTCGTCAAGGCCGTCATCGTTCGCACCAAGAAGGAGCGCCGTCGTGCAGACGGCTCCTACATCCGCTTCGACGAGAACGCGGCAGTCATCCTCAAGGGTGACGGCGACCCGCGTGGTACGCGCATCTTCGGCCCCGTCGGCCGTGAACTGCGCGACAAGAAGTTCATGAAGATCATTTCGCTTGCCCCGGAGGTGCTCTGAACCATGGTGGCCAAGATGAAGATCAAGAAGAACGACCTCGTCCAGGTCATCAGCGGCCGTTCCGAGAAGAATGGCGGCGACAAGGGCAAGCAGGGCAAGGTCATCGCCGTGTTCCCGGAGACGCAGCGTGTCCTCGTCGAGGGCATCAACCGCGTCACGAAGCACGTCAAGGCCGGTCAGCCCGGTGCGGGCACCGGCGGCCTCACGGTCGTCGAGGCGCCGATCCACGTCTCGAACGTGGCCCTCGTCGACCCGGAGACGAACAAGCCCACCCGTGTGCGCACCCGCGTCGAGCAGGTCGAGCGCGACGGCAAGACCAAGACCGTGCGTACCCGCGTGTCCGTGCGTTCCGGTAAGGACCTGTGATGTCTGAGACCACGAAGACCACCCCGCGTCTGAAGACGCGCTACCAGGACGAGATCAAGGGCCAGCTGCAGGGCGAGTTCAACTTCGCCAACGCGATGCAGGTTCCGGGTGTCGTCAAGGTCGTCGTCAACATGGGTGTCGGCGACGCCGCGAAGGACAGCAAGCTGATCGAGGGCGCCATCCGCGACCTCGAGGCCATCACCGGCCAGAAGCCGGCTGTCACCAAGGCACGCAAGTCGATCGCCCAGTTCAAGCTGCGTGAGGGCATGCCGATCGGCGCGCACGTCACGCTGCGCGGCGACCGCATGTGGGAGTTCCTCGACCGCCTCGTTTCGGTTGCGCTGCCGCGTATCCGCGACTTCCGCGGCCTGTCGCCGAAGCAGTTCGACGGCAACGGCAACTACACGTTCGGTCTGAACGAGCAGTCGATGTTCCACGAGATCGACCAGGACAAGATCGACCGCGTCCGCGGCATGGACATCACCGTCGTGACGACCGCCGCGAACGACGACGAAGGCCGCGCCCTGCTGCGCGCCCTCGGATTCCCGTTCAAGGAGAAGTGACGATGGCGAAGACCGCACTGATCAACAAGGCGAACGCCAAGCCGAAGTTCAAGGTTCGTGGCTACACGCGCTGCCAGCGCTGCGGCCGCCCGCACTCGGTCTACCGCAAGTTCGGCCTGTGCCGCATCTGCTTGCGCGAGATGGCACACGCCGGCGAACTGCCGGGCGTGACCAAGTCCAGCTGGTAAGAACCCACCACTTTCATTAGTTCGTTCTACACCGTAGGTCGACCCAACACACGCGGGTTGAAACCCCGGTGAGGAAGGGCGGAGAAGCCCAATGACCATGACCGACCCGATCGCGGACATGTTGACGCGAGTCCGGAACGCCAACTCGGCGCACCACGACTCGACGTCCATGCCGTTCTCGAAGCTGAAGTCCCACATCGCTGAGATTCTTGAACGCGAGGGTTACATCGCCGGCTGGACCGTCGAAGAAGCCCGCGTCGGCCAGACGCTCACGATCAACCTGAAGTACGGCCCGAACCGTGAGCGCTCCATCGCCGGAGTGCGCCGCGTCTCGAAGCCCGGCCTTCGCGTCTACGCCAAGTCCACCAACCTCCCCAAGGTTCTCGGTGGCCTCGGCATTGCCATTCTTTCCACGTCCTCCGGTCTGCTCACCGACAAGCAGGCGGCGGCCAAGGGTGTTGGCGGGGAAGTCCTCGCCTACGTCTGGTAATCAGGAATTAGGAGGAGAAACAGATGTCACGTATTGGACGTCTCCCGGTTCCTGTCCCGTCCGGTGTCGAGGTGACCATCGACGGCCAGGACGTCACGGTTAAGGGCCCCAAGGGCAGCCTTGACCTGACGGTTCCCGCGCCGATCACCGTCGCCAAGGGCGAGGACGGATCCGTCGAGGTGACGCGACCCAACGACGAGCGCGACGCGCGCGCCCGTCACGGACTGACGCGGAGCCTGATCAACAACATGGTCGTCGGTGTCACCGACGGCTACACCAAGAAGCTCGAGATCCACGGCACGGGTTACCGCGTGACGGCGAAGGGCAGCGACCTCGAGTTCGCGCTCGGCTACTCGCACCCGATCCTCGTGAAGGCCCCCGAGGGCATCACGTTCGTGGTCGAGAACCCGACCCGCTTCTCGGTCTCCGGTATCGACAAGCAGCTCGTCGGTGAGGTCTCGGCCAACATCCGCAAGCTGCGCAAGCCCGACCCGTACAAGGCGAAGGGTGTCCGCTACGAAGGCGAGCACATCCGCCGCAAGGTCGGAAAGGCTGGTAAGTAAGCCATGGCAAAGATCGTCAAGCGTTCGACGAGCAAGTCCGCAGCTCGCGGCCGTCGTCACCTGCGCCTGCGCAAGAAGGTCACGGGGACCGCGGTTCGCCCGCGCCTGGTCGTCTCGCGTTCCAGCCGTCACGTCTTCGTCCAGGTCGTCGACGACACGGTCGGCAAGACCGTCGCGTCCGCGTCCACCATGGAAGCCGACCTGCGCACGTTCGAGGGTGACAAGTCCGCCAAGGCCCGCAAGGTCGGCGAACTCGTGGCCGAGCGTGCGAAGGCCCAGGGCATCGAGGCAGTCGTGTTCGACCGTGGCGGCAACCGCTACGCCGGCCGCGTCGCCGCGATCGCCGACGGCGCCCGCGAAGGTGGCCTGAGCCTGTGATGACCAACCAGAACAACGCCGAGAAGAGGAATGTCTGATGGCTGGACCCCAGCGTCGAGGCGCCGGTACCGCCCAGACGGGCGGCGAGCGCGACAACAACCAGCGTGACAACCGCCGCGATGGCGGTCGTCGTGACGGCGGCCGCGGCCGCGGTCGCGAGGAAGAGCGCAACCAGTACGTCGAGAACGTCGTCACCATCAACCGTGTCGCCAAGGTCGTCAAGGGTGGTCGTCGCTTCAGCTTCACCGCCCTCGTCGTCGTCGGTGACGGTGACGGCACCGTCGGTGTCGGCTACGGCAAGGCCAAGGAAGTTCCCGCGGCCATCGCCAAGGGTGTCGAGGAGGCGAAGAAGAACTTCTTCCGCGTCCCCCGCATCCAGGGCACGATCCCGCACCCCGTTCAGGGTGAGGCTGCGGCGGGCGTCGTCCTGCTGAAGCCGGCATCGCCCGGTACCGGTGTCATCGCCGGTGGTCCGGTGCGCGCCGTCCTCGAGTGCGCGGGCATCCACGACGTGCTGTCGAAGTCTCTGGGCTCCGACAACTCGATCAACATCGTCCACGCGACGGTCGCGGCCCTCCAGGGTCTCGAGCGTCCGGAGGCCGTGGCCGCTCGCCGTGGCCTGCCGATCGACGACGTCGTCCCCGCTGCGATGCAGCACGCGATGGCCGAGAAGGCAGGTGCGTGATGGCTCAACTCAAGGTGACCCAGATCCGTTCCGAGATCGGTGGCAAGCCGCAGCACCGTGAGACCCTGCGTTCGCTGGGCCTCAAGCGCATCGGCCACACGGTCGTCAAGGAGGACCGCCCCGAGTTTCGGGGCATGGTCCGCGCGGTCGCGCACCTCGTGACCGTCGAGGAGGTTGACTGAAAATGCCTGACACCAAGGCCAACGGGTCGGCCCTGAAGATCCACAACCTGCGTCCCGCCCCGGGTGCCAAGACCGCGAAGACCCGTGTGGGTCGCGGTGAGGGCTCCAAGGGCAAGACCGCGGGTCGTGGTACCAAGGGTACGAAGGCTCGCTACCAGGTTCCCGCTCGCTTCGAGGGTGGTCAGACGCCGCTGCACATGCGTCTGCCCAAGCTCCGCGGCTTCAAGAACCCGTTCAAGGTCGAGTACCAGGTCGTGAACCTGGACAAGATCTCCACCTTGTTCCCCGAGGGCGGCGACGTCGACGTCGCGGCGCTCGTGGAGAAGGGTGCCGTCCGCAAGGGCCAGCCCGTCAAGGTGCTCGGCACTGGCGACATCACCGTCAAGGTGAACGTCACGGCGCAGAAGTTCTCGGCCACGGCCAAGGACAAGATCGAGGCCGCAGGCGGTTCCGTCACCGCTGAGTGACGCGTCTGAGACAGGACCCCGCCGGGGTGCCACGATGTGGTGCTCCCGGCGGGGTTCTTTCGTCGTCGGGACGCGGGGGAGGGTATCGTCTATTCGTTGACGGTGGTCGCCCGCGTCGGGTGCGACGCCGTCGTCGGGGCCACCCGGCAAGCCCTTTACGTATTCAGCCGTGACGCGTCACGGCTCAGGAGGTTTTTGTGCTGACCAGTTTTGGACGCGCCTTCCGGACGCCCGAACTGCGCAACAAGATCCTGTTCACGCTGGCCATCATGGCGTTGTTCCGGCTCGGTTCGCACATTCCGACGCCGGGGATCAGCTTCGATCTCGTGGCCAAGTGTCAGGCCGCGGCCGGTGGTTCGAACAGCCTCCTCGGGCTCGCGAACCTGTTCTCAGGTGGCGCGCTGCTCCAGCTGTCGATCTTCGCGCTCGGCATCATGCCCTACATCACCGCGTCGATCATCATTCAGTTGTTGACGGTCGTCATCCCGCGTTTCGAGACCCTCAAGAAGGAGGGCCAGAGCGGGCAGGCGAAGATGACGCAGTACACCCGCTATCTCGCGATCGCGCTAGCGCTCCTGCAGAGTTCGACGCTCATCACCGCCGCTCGCAGCCCGTGGACGATTCTCGGTGGTAGCCCGACCACGTGTTCGACGATCATGACGGACGACTCGATCCCGACCGTCCTGCTCATGATTCTGACCCTGACGGCCGGCACCGGCCTCATCATGTGGCTCGGTGAGCAGGTGACGGAACGGGGTATCGGCAACGGTATGTCGCTGCTCATCCTGACCGCCGTTGCCGCTCGCGTGCCCCAGAGTCTGTGGGCGATCCACAACCAGGGCTGGGGGCGTTTCATCGCCGTGGTCATCATGTGCTTGGCCGTGACGACCGCCGTCGTTTTCGTGGAGAACAGCCAGCGACGCATCCCCGTCCAATACGCGAAGCGCATGGTCGGACGTCGCTCCTACGGCGGGACGACGACGTACATCCCGCTGAAGGTCAACATGGCGAACGTCATCCCGATCATCTTCGCGACGTCCTTGCTCTCCCTGCCCGTCATGGTTTCGCAGTTCGCGGCGAACAAGACGAATCCGCCCGGGTGGGCGCAGTGGATCAACACCTACCTGGCGCGCGGCGACCACCCCGTCTACATGGCGATCTACACGGTCCTGATCCTGTTCTTCACGTTCTTCTACGTGTCGATCACCTACCAGCCCGACGAGGTGGCGGACAACCTCAAGCAGGCCGGCAGCTTCATTCCGGGCGTTCGCGCCGGCTCCGCGACGGCCAAGTACCTCAACTACGTCCTGACGCGCATCACCACCGTCGGCGCGATCTACATCGCGTTCCTCGCGCTGCTACCCCTGATCGCGCTGGCGCTCTTCGACGCGAACCAGAACGTTCCGTTCGGTGGTGCGTCCATCCTCATCCTCGTCGGCGTGGGTCTGGAGACCGTCAAGCAGGTCGACTCCAAGCTGCAACAGCACAACTACGAAGGGTTCTTGCGGTAATGCGACTCATCATTCTCGGACCCCCCGGGGCAGGCAAGGGAACGCAGGCGGAGCGTCTGGCCGAAAGCCGGGGCATCCCGCACATCTCGACCGGCGATATCTTCCGCGCCAACATCAAGAACGAGACCGAGCTCGGCCTCAAGGTCAAGGACATCCTGGCCTCCGGTGGGTACGTCACGGACGAGATCACGAACGAGATCGTCAAGAACCGCCTCGACGAGAAGGACGCCGCGAACGGCTTCCTGCTCGACGGATACCCGCGCACCGCGGGCCAGGTCGTCGCGCTCGAGGAGATGCTCGCGGCGAAGGGCCAGGCCCTCGACGCGGCCCTGGAACTCACCGTCGATGGCGAGGAGCTCGTGCAGCGCCTGCTCAAGCGCGCCGAGACGTCGGGCCGTGCGGACGACACCGAAGAGGTCATCCGCGAGCGTCAGGAGCTCTACGTGCGCGAGACGGCGCCGCTGGCCGCCGCCTACACCGAGCGTGGCCTCCTCGTCCAGGTCGACGGCATGGGCTCGATCGACGAGGTCGAGGCGCGGATCGGCGCGGCACTCGACGAGGTCGCGGCGAAGAACTGATGTTCGGACGCACCCGACTGGATCTCAAGTCGAGTGACGACATCCGCGCGATGCGCCGGGCCGGTCTCGTGACCGGCTCGGCGCTTCGCGCGTCGGCACTCGGAACGCGCGCGGGCATGACGACGAAGGACGTCGACGCCATCGCCCACGCCCACATGCTCGAACGCGGTGCGACGCCGTCGTTCCTCGGGTACAACGGCTTTCCCGCGACGCTGTGCATCTCCGTCAACGACGAGGTGGTCCATGGCATCCCGGGGGAGCGCGTGCTGCAAGACGGCGACGTCGTCTCGCTCGACTGCGGAGCGATCGTCGACGGGTGGCACGGTGACTCGGCGTTGACGTTCGTCGTCGGGGCGGCGAGGGACGACGCGAGCTCGGCGCAGCGCGTGGCGGCGCGTCACGCGGGTGATGAGCCGGCGATCAGACGAGAGGGTGTCGTGGCGTGGGCGCAGGGCGACCCGCGGCGCGCTCTCGTGCTCGCGACCGAGGCGTCGATGTGGGCCGGCATCGAGGCGCTTCAGGTGGGCGAGCGCCTCAACGACGTCGGTGAGGGCGTACAAGACCTGCTCGAGGAGTTCAACGCTCCGGGGCGCCTCGCAGGGTTGCCGCCGGAGATGCCCAGCTTCGAGATCGTCGACGGCTACACGGGCCACGGTGTGGGTCGTGAGTTGCACCAAGATCCAACGGTCTACAACGAGTACGTCAACGAGCGGCTCCCCAAGGTGAAGCCTGGTCTCGTCGTCGCCGTCGAGCCGATGGTCACGCTCGGCACGTACGAGACGCATGAGCTCGACGATGGCTGGACCGTCAAGACCGACGACGGCTCCCTCGCCGCGCACTTCGAGCACACCGTGGCGGTGACGGAGAAGGGCCTGTGGGTGCTGACGGCGCAGGACGGCGGACGTTCGCGTCTCGAGCCGCTCGGGTTGTACGGCGGCCTGGACGACTGAGGCCCCACGCGGACGCGACGCCGTCCGGGTCCCCCAACGCTCGAGCCCCTCTCATCGGAACGGAGGCGGGTCGACGCGATTTGGGGAAGCCGAGCGCGTCTCGTAGACTGAGGGACGGTCTGTCGTGGTATGTGGCGCTCAGCGTGACGCGACCGGGCAGGCCGGCCAACAGATTCCGTCCATCCGGGACGGTTTCGTGCAGCGAAATGCGGAGGCTATGGCCAAGAAGGACGGTGTCATCGAGATCGAGGGCACGATCGTCGAGGCTCTCCCGAACGCGATGTTCCGGGTCGAGCTCACGAACGGTCACAAGGTTCTCGCTCACATCTCGGGCAAGATGCGTCAGCACTACATCCGGATCCTCCCCGAGGACCGGGTCGTCGTCGAGCTCTCGCCCTATGACCTGACCCGCGGCCGTATCGTCTTCCGTTACCGCTGATTCAACCCAGTTCTCGCTCCCCGCGCTGCGTCCGCATGGTCGCAGCGTGTCGGTGTGTCGAGAGCGCGATCGACAAGACAGCAGGCAGATGAAGGTTCAGCCGAGCGTCAAGAAGATCTGTGACAAGTGCAAGGTGATTCGCCGCAACGGCCGAGTCATGGTGATCTGCGAGAACCTGCGCCACAAGCAGCGCCAGGGCTGATCCACCGAGCACCAGCTCACAGCGTCTTCACCAGGACGCAACACATGAAACTGCAGCACCCGGCCCCACTGGGCTCTGACGAGGATCCGACAGGATGAATCGTCGAGATCTCTCAGAGCGATCTGATACAGAGACACGCCAGTGGACGTCACCCTCGGCGCGGAGGCCGAGGACCCGCGAGTCCCACCGCTCATCACGAGCATCGAGGCTCACGCCATAGCGGGAACGGTGCTGCCCCAGACCTCCGCTCATGATCAGGAGAACACATGGCACGTCTCATCGGTGTCGACCTGCCGCGCGAGAAGCGCGTCGAGGTCGGCCTCACCTACATCTTCGGCGTCGGGCGTACCCGTGCCCAGGAGACGCTGGCCGCGACCGGCGTCAACCCGGACACGCGCGTCCGCGACCTCACCGAGGAAGAACTCGTCAAGCTGCGTGACCACCTCGAGGCAAGCTTCCGCCTCGAAGGTGACCTGCGCCGTGAGATCGCCGCCGACATCCGCCGCAAGGTGGAGATCGGAAGCTACGAGGGTCTGCGCCACCGCCGTGGCCTGCCCGTGCACGGTCAGCGCACCAAGACGAACGCTCGTACCCGCAAGGGCCCGAAGCGCACCGTGGCCGGCAAGAAGAAGGCCAAGTGAGTCGAGCAGCTTCGGCTGATCACGACTACTTCCTCAACTGAGCGTCGAAACAGGAGATTCGAACTATGCCTCCCAAGAGCCGTATGGCCGCGGGCGCCAAGAAGGTGCGCCGCAAGGAGAAGAAGAACGTTGCTGCGGGCCAGGCCCACATCAAGAGCACGTTCAACAACACCATCGTTTCCATCACGGACCCCACCGGTGCCGTGATCTCGTGGGCGTCCGCCGGCCAGGTCGGCTTCAAGGGTTCCCGCAAGTCGACCCCCTACGCAGCGCAGATGGCCGCCGAGGCCGCTGCGCGTCGTGCCATGGACCACGGCATGCGCAAGGTCGACGTCTTCGTCAAGGGCCCGGGTTCCGGTCGTGAGACCGCCATCCGCTCGCTCACCGCGACCGGCCTCGAGGTCGGCGCGATCAGCGATGTCACGCCCACGCCGCACAACGGCGTCCGCCCGCCCAAGCGTCGCCGCGTCTGATCACCCAGACACCGCGAACGAAGACGAACTAGGAGACACCCCACATGGCCCGTTACACCGGCCCGATCACCAAGAAGTCGCGTCGACTCAAGACCGACCTCGTCGGTGGTGACAAGAACTTCGAGATGCGCCCCTTCCCGCCCGGCCAGCACGGCCGCGGTCGAATCCAGGAGAAGGAGTACCTCCACCAGCTGCAGGAGAAGCAGAAGGCCCGCTTCACCTACGGCGTCATGGAGAAGCAGTTCGTCCGGTACTACAAGGAGGCGGCGCGCCGCCCCGGCAAGACCGGTGAGAACCTGCTCATCATCCTCGAGTCCCGCCTGGACAACGTCATCTACCGCGCCGGCCTCGCCCGCACGCGCCGCGCTGCCCGCCAGCTCGTCACGCACGGTCACTTCGAGGTCAACGGCGTGCGCGTCGACGTCCCGTCCTACCGCGTCGAGCAGTACGACATCATCACGGTCCGTGAGAAGTCGCGCGAGGCGTTCCCGATCCAGCTCGCTCGCGAGACGTTCGGCGAGCGTCCCGTTCCGGCGTGGCTGCACGTCGTCCCGGGCACGCTGCAGGTGCTGATCCACCAGCTCCCGACGCGCGAGCAGATCGACAGCCAGCTCACCGAGCAGCTCATCGTCGAGCTCTACTCGAAGAACTGATCCGAGCTTCGCATCGGAAGGTGGCGCTTCGCGCCGCGTGAGGCGCCACCTTCCACCTGCCGGTCCGAGAGACAGAGCTCGCACCGGCGCAGGACTCGATTCCTGCTCGTTCACCCGGCGTCAAATAGTGGTCGCCGTAGGAAAGGACAACGAGAGTGCTCATCGCACAGCGCCCCACGCTCTCCGAGGACGTGGTTTCCGAGAGCCGTTCGCGGTTCGTCATCGAGCCCCTGGAGCCGGGTTTCGGCTACACGCTCGGCAACTCGCTCCGCCGCACCCTGCTCTCGAGCATCCCGGGTGCCGCCGTCACCAGCATCCGCATCGACGGCGTCCAGCACGAGTTCTCGACGATCCCCGGCGTCAAGGAAGACGTCACCGAGGTCATCCTCAACATCAAGGGTCTGGTCGTCTCCTCGGAGCACGACGAGCCCGTCGTGATGTACCTGCGCAAGCAGGGCGCGGGTGTCGTCACCGCTGCTGACATCGCGCCCCCGGCCGGTGTCGAGGTGCACAACCCCGACCTCGAGATCGCGACGCTGAACGACAAGGGCAGCATCGAGATGGAGCTGACGGTCGAGCGCGGCCGCGGCTACGTCTCGGCGGCGCTGAACAAGTCGGCGGAGCAGGAGATCGGCCGCATCCCGGTCGACTCCATCTACTCGCCGGTGCTGGCCGTGACCTACAAGGTCGAGGCCACGCGTGTCGAGCAGCGCACCGACTTCGACAAGCTCATCGTCGACGTCGAGACGAAGAACTCGATGGCCCCGCGTGACGCCATGGCTTCGGCCGGCTCCACGCTCGTCGAGCTGTTCGGTCTCGCGCGCGAGCTCAACGTCGAGGCCGAGGGCATCGACATGGGTCCGTCCCCGACCGACGCAGCGCTCGCCGAGGACCTCGCTCTGCCGATCGAGGACCTCGACCTCACCGTCCGCTCCTACAACTGCCTCAAGCGCGAGGGCATCCACACCGTGGGTGAACTCGTGTCCCGCAGCGAGGCCGACCTGCTCGACATTCGCAACTTCGGTTCGAAGTCGATCCACGAGGTCGCCGACAAGCTGCGCGACATGGGCCTTCAGCTGAAGGACAGCCCGCCCGGGTTCGACGCCAGCGTCATCGCCGACCGCTACGACGAGGACGCCGACGGCGCGGACCTCGCCGAGGACGAGCAGTACTGAGCAGCTTTTCGGTACAGCGGTGAGCCTGCTCGCTGAGTTGAGCATTCTCGCAGCTGACCGGTAGACCAAGGAGAAAACATGCCTACCCCCACGAAGGGCGCCCGCGTCGGCGGCAGCCCGTCGCACGAGCGGCTGATCATGGCCAACATGGCCACTCAGCTGTTCACCCACGACCGCGTCACGACGACGGAGGCGAAGGCCAAGCGCCTGCGTCCGTACGCCGAGCGCCTCATCTCGTTCGGCAAGCGCGGCGACCTCGCCTCGCGTCGACGCGTGATGCGCAAGATCTCGGACAAGTCGGCCGTGCACCGTCTCTTCACGGAGATCGCACCCGACATGGCCGAGCGTCCCGGCGGCTACACGCGCATCACCAAGATCGCGCCGCGCAAGGGCGACAACGCCCCCATGGTCGTCATCGAACTGGTTCGCGAGGCCTACTCCGCGAAGCAGTCGACGGTCAAGGAGGCCGAGGCCGCCACGAAGCGCGCGGTCAAGGAAGACGCTGCGGCCGCTCCGGCAGCGGACGTCACGCCCGAGACCCCTGCCGCGACGGAGACGTCCGGCGGTGCCTCGAAGGCTGACGGCGACGCCTGATCGACCTGTCACGCACGATGCCCGCTTCCCCCTCAGGGGAGGCGGGCATCGTCGCGTCCGTGGTCGAGTTCGCGGGATAGGTTGGGCGGCATGCGTTTCAGGATCGACTTCGCCTACGACGGCACCGACTTCTCGGGGTGGGCCCGCCAGCCCGGACGTCGCACTGTCGAGGGAGAACTGACGGGTGCGCTCACGCGCGTCCTGCGCCGCGACGACGTCCGGCTGACGGTGGCCGGGCGCACCGACGCCGGCGTCCACGCGCGCGGTGGGGTGTGCCACGGCGACATCGGCGCCGACGCGTGGGCTGCGCTGCCGGGGCGAAGCGAGCGTGCGCCCGCGCAGGCGCTCGTCACGCGCCTCAACGGCGTCCTGGCGGGGGACGTCGTCGTCAAGGCCGCCAGTGAGCAGCCCGCGAGTTTCGATGCTCGCTTCTCGGCGCTGAAGCGCCGCTACAGCTATCGCCTGCTCGACGATGCGGCGCGCCTCGACCCGCTTCGCCGGCGCGACACCGTCGTCGTCAAGCGAAACCTGGACGTCGACGCGATGAACGCCGCGTCGGCCCTGCTCGTCGGGTTGCACGACTTCGCGGCCTACTGCAAGCCCCGCGAGGGTGCGACGACGATCCGCACGCTGCTCGACTACGCGTGGACGCGCGAGGCGGACGGCGTGCTCACCGCGCGGTTGGAGGCGGACGCGTTCTGCCACTCGATGGTGCGGGCCCTCATCGGCGGCGTCGTGCCGGTGGGGGAGGGGCGTCGCCCGATCGACTGGCCCGCGCAGGTACTGACTGCGGGGCGACGCGACCCGGGCGTCGTCGTCATGCCGCCGCACGGGCTGTGCCTCGAGGAGGTCAGCTACCCGAGCCCCGATCAGTTCGCGGCGCGCGATGCGGCGTCGCGCGTCATGCGTTCGGCGGCTGACCTCGATGGGGCAACCTGACCGCGTCGCGACCGCTGGCTCGACGTCAGCGCGGCGAATACGAGCGGAGTGGCCGGACGCGAGTGTCAGGACGCGTGGATTCGGCCCGTTCGCTCGAATTCATCGGCCGGTCATGGAGCTCGCCTGGGCCGGTGCTCACGTGACGTTCGGCAACGGCAGCGGGACGACGGTGACGGCGACCCGTCGCGCACCTGGGGTGCCTGCGCCGGCTCGGCGATACCGCGCAAGAAGCGCCTCCATCTCGGAGCGCAGAGCGCTCATCTGCTCCTCGCTCACGAGGACGGGGGAGTCGAACGCGCGGCACTCGTCCTGCCACACGTAGGGCCAGGCGTCCTGCTCGTCGACCCAGGCGTGGGCGCGCTCACTGACGTGCGTGATGAAGTCGTGCTCAAGCCAGCGCGCGTCTTCGGCGTCGGCGTCGTCGAGGAACTCGAGGGCATCGCTGGGATTCGCGTCATCGGTGTCGTCCGATTCGTCGACGAGAGCCCAGACGCGCGTCTTCGCGTTGCCGAGCCCGGTGTCCTCGACCAGGCCTGCGCTCTCGAGCACGCGCACGTGGTAGCTCGTCGCCCCGGTGTGCGTGCCGAGGGCTCGGGCCAGTTCGGCAGACGTCGAACCGCCGTGCAGACGCAGGTGCGCGAGGATGCGCGAACGCATCGGATGGGCGATGACGCGGTAGGGGTCGCTGCCCGCGGCCGTGTTCATGGCCCGAGGCTACCGGAGTCGATGGCGCGACGACGGAGGCGCCCATTTTGCACAATTGTTGTGCGATCGACCCGGAGGGCGTCGATCGACGGGTGTGGCGATCCGTGAAAGACATTGCGGCGCAAGGGGATACGTCATGACTGCACGATTTCGACCGGTTGTGCATCTGCCGTAGACTGGATGACTGTTGCTTCGTCGCAGCTGGTCGCATGCGGGCTGTCGCCCGGGCGGTGACCGCGCACGAAGTGGCCGCCCATCGTCAACGACAGAACGAAGGGAACGACCGTGCGTACGTTCACCCCCAACCAGGAGTCGGCTCAGGCTGACCGCACCTGGCACGTCATCGACGCCACCGACGTCGTTCTGGGTCGCCTCGCGTCCCAGACTGCATCGCTGCTGCGTGGCAAGCACAAGCCCACGTTTGCGCCGCACATCGACACCGGTGACTTCGTCATCATCATCAACGCCGACAAGGTCGCCCTCACCGGCGCCAAGCTCGAGAAGAAGAAGGCCTACCGTCACTCGGGCTTCCCCGGCGGTCTGACCTCGACCTCCTACACGGAGCTCATGGCGAAGGACCCGGAGAAGGCCGTCGAGAAGGCCGTCCGAGGCATGCTGCCCAAGACGAAGCTGGGCCGCGCCCAGATCGCCAAGCTCAAGGTGTACCGCGGTGCCGAGCACCCGCACGCCGCGCAGCAGCCCAAGCCGTTCGAGATCACCCAGGTCGCGCAGTAATCGCGCGCGCTGCTGAATTCTTAGGAGAACCGTGGCAGACCAGAACGTTGAGCTCGACGTCCTCGAGACGGACGAGCCGCAGCTGACCGAATACACGAGCGAGTCGACCGGCCCCGTCGGCGAGAACGGCGAGGTTCGTCGCCCGTCCGCTTCCGCGCCCGGCGCCGCGACCGGCCGCCGCAAGCAGGCCATCGCCCGCGTCCGCATCGTCCCCGGTACGGGCGAGTGGAAGATCAACGGCCGCACCCTCGAGGAGTACTTCCCGAACAAGGTGCACCAGCAGATCGTCAACGAGCCCCTCACGGTGCTCGAGCTGGACGGTGCGTACGACGTCCTCGTGCGCGTGCACGGCGGTGGCCCCTCGGGCCAGGCCGGTGCCGTTCGCCTCGGCGTCGCCCGTTCGCTGAACGGCGTCGACGAAGAGCTGAACCGTCCGATCCTCAAGAAGGCCGGCTTCCTCACGCGTGACGCACGCGTTCCGGAGCGCAAGAAGGCCGGCCTCAAGAAGGCCCGCAAGGCGTCGCAGTTCAGCAAGCGCTGATCCACGCGCTGCATTGCTCGAATCGCTCCGTATCCGGCCCATGCGCCGGGTGCGGAGCGATTCGCGTACCGCCGCGTATTGTGGAGAGAGATTCCGAAGACCTCAGGAGGGGCACATGGGCCGCATGTTCGGCACTGACGGTGTGCGTGGCGTCGCCAACCAGGACGTCACGGCAGAGCTCGCACTCGGGCTGTCCGTCGCAGCAGCACGGGTACTCGTCGAGGCCGGGGAGGTCTCGGCCGATCACGAGCGTCCTGTCGCCGTCGTCGGACGCGACCCGCGCGCGTCGGGGGAGTTCCTCGGTGCGGCCACCGTCGCCGGGCTCGCGAGCGCGGGCGTCGACGTCTACGACGCGGGCGTGCTGCCGACGCCGGCCATCGCCTACCTGACGGCGACGATGAACGCCGACCTCGGCGCGATGCTGTCGGCCTCGCACAACGCTATGCCAGACAACGGCATCAAGTTCTTCAGCCGCGGCGGCCACAAGCTGCCCGACGCGCTCGAGGACGCGATCGAGGCGCACCTGCACGAGGAGTACGAGCGTCCGACGGGTGCGTCGGTCGGTCGTGTGCATCCCTACGCCGAGGGCGGTGAGAAGTACATCGGTCACCTGCTCGGCGCGCTTCCGCACCGCCTCGAGGGCCTCAAGATCGTCGTCGACTGCGCGCACGGCGCGGCCTCCGTCGTCGGGCCCGAGGTGTTCCGCCGCGCGGGCGCGGACGTCGTCGTCATCGGTGCGACGCCGGACGGGCTCAACATCAACGACGGCTACGGCTCGACGCACCTGGAGAAGCTGCAGGAAGCGGTCGTCGCGAATGGAGCCGACTTCGGTGTGGCCTTCGACGGTGACGCGGACCGCTGCCTCGCCGTCGACGGAACGGGTGAGGTGGTCGACGGTGACCAAATCATGGCGATCCTCGCGCTCGACCTCAAGGAGCGCGGCGTGCTCGCCGAGGACACGCTCGTCGCGACGGTCATGAGCAACCTCGGCATGATCAAGGCGATGGAGCGCGAGGGCATCGCCGTCAAGCAGACCGGTGTCGGCGACCGCTACGTGCTCGAGGAGATGCGCCGCGGGTCGTACTCGCTCGGGGGCGAGCAGTCGGGGCACGTCATCGCACTCGACCACGGCACGACCGGTGACGGCGTGCTCACGGGCCTGCTCCTTGCTGCCCGCGTGGCCTCGAGTGGGCGCTCGCTCGCCCAGCTCGGCGCCGTCATGCAGCGGATGCCGCAGAAGCTCATCAACGTCAAGGGGGTCGACAAGTCGGCCGTCGATTCGCACGACGGCGTGCAGGCCGCTGTGCGCGCCGCCGAGAGCGACCTCGCCGGCGCCGGGCGCGTCCTGCTGCGCAAGTCGGGCACCGAACCGGTCGTGCGCGTCATGGTCGAGGCCGACACCGCCGAACGCGCGCAGGCCGTCGCGACGCACCTCGCCGACGTCGTCAAGCGCGAGCTGTCGATCGACTGAACTGCCGGCTGCGCGCTTTCGTCCTGCGCCCAGATGCACCCGGGTGCATCTGGGCGCAGTCGTGTGCCTCCCAGTCGTGTGGTGGCCCGGCGAGCTGTCGACGGGAGCTGACGGACAGCGCCGACGGCCGTCACGCGTGCGGGGTGTGTCACAGTGGCAGGCATGAGCCTGCCAGCCGCCCAGCCGAGTGGACGCAGCGACGTCGAGCCGTTCCACGTCATGGAGGTGCTCGCCGCGGCAGCGGAACGTCAGCGTACGCACGGCGACGTCATCAGCCTGTGCGCTGGCCAGCCCTCGACGGGCGCGCCGCGCGCAGCCCGGGAGGCGGCCGTCGCGGCGATCGAGGCCGATGCGCTCGGGTACACCGAGACGGTCGGCATCCGGCCGCTGCGTGAGGCGATCGCCGCGTATCACCGCGACCTCGGCGTCGACGACGTGAGTGCTGACGACGTCATCGTCACGACCGGGTCGTCGGGCGCGTTCACGCTGCTGTTCCTCGCTGCGTTCGACGGCGGCGACGAGGTGTGGATGACCCGCCCGGGCTACCCCGCCTACCGCAACACGCTGCGGGCGCTGGGGATGTCCGTCGTGGAGCTCGCGTGCGGCGCCGAGGTGCGCTACCAACCCACCGTCGCGATGCTCGAGGCGGAACGTGTCGCGCGCGGCGCCGCGCCGAAGGGGCTCGTCGTCGCGAGCCCCGCCAACCCGACGGGCACGATCATCGACGCGGACGAACTCGCAGCCATCGCGCGCTGGTGCGACGCGCACGGCGTGCTGCTCGTCAGCGACGAGATCTACCACGGCATCTCGTTCGGGCGCGCGACGTCGAGCGCGTGGCAGACGTCGCGCCAGGGCGCCGTCATCGGTTCGGTGTCGAAGTTCTTCTCCATGACGGGTTGGCGCGTCGGGTGGATGCTCGTGCCCGCGCACCTGCGCCGACGCGTCGCCATTCTCGCCTCGAATCTCACGATCTGCCCGCCGGCCGTGTCACAGCATGCGGCGCTCGCGGCCGTCGGCGAGGCGGCACGCGGTGAGCTGGAGGGGCACGTCGAGACGTACCGGCGCAATCGTGAGTTGGTGCAGCGGCGCCTTCCCGAGATCGGGGTGACGACCTACGCGCCACCGGACGGCGCGTTCTACGCCTGGTGCGACGTCGCGCACCTCACCGACGACTCCGTGCGCTGGTGCGCCGACGTGCTCGCCGCGACGGGCGTCGCCATCACCCCCGGGATCGACTTCGACCCCGTCGACGGGCACCGGTTCATGCGGATGAGCCTCGCTGTCGCGAGCGATGAGCTCGACGAGGCGTTCGACCGGATGGTGAGGTTCGTCGGTAGCTCGTCATGACGCTGTGACGTCCTGCGGTGCACCAGTCGTGCCGGCTACGTCAGACGGCGCCGGTCGCTCGGGCCCTACTGTTCGTGGGATGCACGTCGGCGCGTCAGGAACCCCCTGGTCTCCTGACGCGCCGCCGCGAGTCGTTGGGCTCAGATGAGCCCGAGTGCGCGGACGGCGTCGCGCTCGCTCTCGAGCTCGGCGACGCTTGCGTCGATGCGGGCGCGGCTGAACTCGTCGATCGTGAGGTCGGGAACGATCCGCCAGGCGCGCTCGGTGACGGTGACGGGGAAGCTCGACACGAGCCCCTCGGGCACGCCGTAGGAGCCGTCCGACGGCACGGCCATGGAGACGATCCGGTCGGTGCCGAGAGCCCAGTCGCGGGCGTGATCGATCGTCGCGCTCGCGGCGCTCGCCGCTGACGACGCGCCTCGGGCGTCGATGATCGCGGCGCCGCGCTTCGCGACCGTCGGGATGAAGACGTCGTTGAGCCAGGCGTCATCGCCCACCTCGAGGCGCGCGGCACGGCCATGGATCGTCGCGTGCGTGACGTCCGGGTACTGCGTGGCGCTGTGGTTGCCCCAGATGATGACGTCGTGGATGTCGGTGACGCTCGCACCCGTCTTCGCGGCGAGCTGCGCGACGGCGCGGTTCTGGTCGAGGCGCGTCAGCGCGCTGAAGCGTTCGTTCGGGATGTCACGTGCCGCATGCATCGCGATGAGGCAGTTCGTGTTCGCCGGGTTGCCGGTGACGGTGACCTGCACTTCATCGGCGGCAGCGTCGTTGAGCGCCTCTCCCTGCGGGCCGAAGATGTGGCCGTTGACCTCGAGCAGGTCGCCGCGCTCCATGCCCGGCCCGCGCGGCTTCGCGCCGACGAGCAGCGCGTGACTGACGCCGTCGAACATGCGGCGCGCGTCGGAGCCGGTCTCCGTGCCTGCGAGCATTGGGAACGCGCAGTCCTGCAGCTCCATGACGGTGCCCTCCAGCTTGCGGAGCGCTTCGTCGACCTCGAGCAGGCGCAGCTCTACGGGCTGGTCGGGGCCGAGCAGTTCACCCGCGGCGATGCGGAAGAGGAGGCTGTAACCGATGGCGCCAGCGGCTCCGCTGACGGCAACGCGAACGGCGGGCTTGGGCATGACGGCTCATTTCGTCGGCGGGTTCCCGGACGAGACGTCGGGTCACCACTGACGGTAGGCCGAGCCGGCCCGCCGCGTCAGGGCCGAACGTCCCTGCGGGCCCTCCCGAGGCCCCGGAGTGTGCGAGTGGCCCGGGAGGGGCGCACAGCAGCCTGTGCGTGCCGCGACATCAGGCGTGCCGCCACCCGCTGGGGGTGGCGGCATGGCGACAGCGGCGGACGATCAGGCCGTGATGTCACCCAGGGTGCCGACGACGTGCGCCTCGCCCTCACCGATGTCGTAGTGCACGGCGACGACGGCGAGCCGGCCGGCGTCGATGCGATCACGGATCAGCTGACTGCGCTGGGGGAGGAGCTCGCTCGTCGCCCGGGCATGCTCGGCCTCGAACTGCTCGCCGGTCGTCAGCCCGTGCTTGCGTCCGTGCAGGATCGACGGCATGACGCGCTCGATGATCGTGTGGAGGTACCCCGGCGGCATGTCGCCGGTCTCCTCGGCGGCGAGCGTCGCGTTGATGGCGCCGCAGCTCTTGTGCCCGAGCACGACGACGAGCGGTGCGCGCAGCACCTCGGTGCCGAACTCGATCGAGCCGAGCACGCTGGGGTCAAGCACGTGGCCCGCGGTGCGCACGACGAACAGATCGCCGAGGCCCTGGTCGAAGATCATCTCGGCCGGCACGCGGGAGTCGCCGCACCCGAAGATGACGGCCTGGGGTGCCTGCCCGGCGACGAGCTCGCGCCGGCGCTCGCCGTCACTGTGCGGGCGCTGCGTCGTGCCGGAGACGAAGCGTCGGTTGCCCTCGACGAGGGTGTCCCAGGCCTGCTGCGGCGTGAGGGTGCTGCTCATGGTGGCTCCTTGGTGATGACGTCGGCGCCGTCAGCTCAGGCCGGGGCGGGTGGTGATGGTCATGGCGGTGGGCTTCGCCGTGGCGGCGAAGAAGTCGTTGCCCTTGTCGTCGACGACGATGAACGCGGGGAAGTTCTCGACCTCGATCTTCCACACGGCCTCCATGCCGAGCTCAGGGTATTCGAGCACCTCGACCTTCTTGATGCAGTCGAGGGCGAGACGCGCGGCCGGGCCGCCGATCGAGCCGAGGTAGAACCCGCCGTACTCCTGGCAGGCCTCCGTCACCTGGGCGCTGCGGTTGCCCTTGGCGAGCATCACCATCGAGCCGCCGGCGGCCTGGAACTGCTTGACGTACGAATCCATGCGCCCGGCCGTCGTCGGCCCGAACGAACCGGACGCCATGCCCTCCGGCGTCTTCGCGGGGCCTGCGTAGTAGACCGGGTGGTCCTTGAGGTACTGCGGCATCTCCTCGCCGGCGTCGAGGCGCTCCTTGATCTTCGCGTGCGCGATGTCGCGCGCGACGACGAGCGTCCCCGTCAGCGAAAGGCGAGTCTTGACGGGATGCTTGCTCAGCTCGGCGCGGATCTCGTCCATCGGGCGGCTCAGGTCGATGTCGACGGCGGCGCCCTTGCCGGTCGAGCCCGCGCCGGTCGCCTCGTCGCCGCTCTCGATGAGGTGCGCCTCGGTGACGTCGGGCAGGAACTGCGCCGGGTCGGTCTCGAGCTGCTCGATGAACACGCCCTCGCGCGTGATCTTGCCGAGCACCTGACGGTCGGCCGAGCAGCTGACGGCGATCGCGACGGGCAGCGACGCGCCGTGGCGCGGGAGGCGGACGACGCGCACGTCGTGACAGAAGTACTTGCCGCCGAACTGCGCGCCGATGCCGAAGTTGCGCGTCAGTTCGAGGATCTGCTCCTCGAGCTCCGGGTCGCGGAAGCCGTGGCCGGTGGCGGCGTCACCGGACGTCGGCAGCTCGTCGAGGTACTTCGCGCTCGCGTACTTCGCGGTCTTGAGCGCGAACTCGGCGCTCGTGCCGCCGATGACGACGGCGAGGTGGTACGGCGGGCACGCGGCGGTGCCGAGGCTGCGCAGCTTCTCGTCGAGGAACTCGAGCATGCGCTTGGGGTTGAGGATAGCCTTCGTCTCCTGGTACAGGAACGACTTGTTGGCGCTGCCGCCGCCCTTGGCCATGAAGAGGAACTTGTAGGTGGTCTCGTGGCCCGGCTGGCTGTCGGCGTAGATCTCGATCTGCGCGGGCAGGTTCGAGCCGGTGTTCTTCTCGTCCCACATCGTCAGCGGCGCCATCTGGCTGTAGCGCAGATTGAGTTTCGTGTACGCGTCGTAGACGCCCTCCGCGAGCGACGCCTCGTCGGGAGCGGGGTCGTGCTCGTCACGCGCGACGAGCACCTGCGAACCCTTCTTGCCCATGACGATCGCCGTGCCCGTGTCCTGACACATCGGCAGGACGCCCGCCGCCGCGATGTTCGCGTTCTTGAGCAGGTCGAGCGCGACGAACTTGTCGTTGTTGCTCGCCTCGGGATCGTCGAGGATCTTGCGCAGCTGCGCGAGGTGAGACGTACGCAGGTAGTGCGCGATGTCGTGCATCGCGGTGGCCGACAACGTCTCCAGGGCCGAGGGGTCGACCTCGAGGAAGGTGCGCCCGCCGGGGCCCTCGAGCGTGCGCACCCCGTCGCTCGTCAGCTTGCGGTAGGTGGTCGTGTCCTCGCCGGTGGGCAGCAGGTCGGAGTACGCGAAATCAGCCATGCGTGGAGACTATCGGAGCGCGACGCGGCTGCGGCCCGACGAGCCGGCGGCGCCGCCGTCAGGGCATGCGCGGGTGGGGTGTGAATGCTGACGAAAATCGCAGATGTGGACGCAGATCGCAGGCGGGGAGGGCGAACGTAGCACCCCTGATCGCGCGATCGTGTAACGGCTCAATAACCGTTTGGTCTCCCTGGCGGTGCAAGTATGGCGTCCATCACAGCGTGCGTGGATGATGAGTTGTCGATTAACAAGGATGGAGCGGTGTTCATGAACACATCCAAGTCACGCAGGCGAGTGGCTGCCGCAGCATCGATGGCGATGCTCGCGACGACCGCGCTCGCCGGGTGCGGTGGCGACAGCGGGGGCGGCACGCCCACGCTGACCTGGTACATCAACCCGGACGTCGGCAACTCCGACGCCTCCAAGGGTGGCCAGGCCACACTCGCCGCGAACTGCACGAAGGCCTCCGGCGGCAAGTACAAGATCAAGGTCGAGCTGCTGCCGAACTCGGCCTCCGACCAGCGCACGCAGCTGCTGCGTCGCCTCGCCGCGGGCGACAGCTCGATGGACCTCATGAGCACCGACCCGGCGTTCGTCACCGAGTTCGCTGCTGCGGGCTACCTCGCGCCCGTGCCGGAGTCGATGCAGAAGAACTTCACGGAGGACCGCGTCCAGAGCTCCATCGACGCCTCGATGTACAAGGGCAAGCTGACGTCCGTGCCGTTCTGGGCGAACACGCAGCTGCTCTGGTACAAGAAGTCGGTCGCGCAGAAGGCCGGTCTCGACATGAGCAAGCCGGTGACGTGGGATCAGGTCATCGACGCCGCGAAGAAGACGAAGACGAACGTCGGCGTCCAGGGCAAGCTCTACGAGGGCTACGCCGTGTGGATCAACGCGCTCGTCGCGGGCGGCGGCGGCAAGATCGTCGAGGACCCGAGTGCGACGTACGAGAACATCAAGCTCGGCCTCGACTCGGACGCCGGCAAGAAGGCCGCGTCGATCATCAACAAGGTCGCGACGTCGGGCGTCGGCGGCCCCGCGATCGGTTCGTCCGACGAGACGGCGTCGCTGACGCTGTTCCAGTCGCCGAGCGGCGGTTTCCTCGTCAACTGGCCCTACTCCTACGGTGCCATCCAGAAGGCCGCGCCGAAGGTGGCCGAGGACGTGGCGGCCGCGGTCTACCCGCGCACCGACGCCTCGCACGACGCCGCGCCTCCGTTCGGTGGTATCCAGCTCGCCGTCGGCAAGAACTCGAAGCACACCGACCTCGCCTACCAGGCGGCGGAGTGCATCACGAACGAGAAGAACACGACGGCGTACATGGTTGCCTCGGGCAACCCGAGCAGCCGCAAGGCCTCGTACGACTCGGCGGACGTCAAGAAGGCCTTCCCGAACGGGATCGCCGCCCAGATCCGCACCTCGCTGGACAAGGCCGTGCCGCGTCCGCTCTCGCCCTACTGGGGTGACATCTCCGGGGCTCTGCAGCAGC
This sequence comes from Dermacoccus sp. SAI-028, assembly GCF_004346775.1. NCBI lineage: Bacteria > Bacillati > Actinomycetota > Actinomycetes > Micrococcales > Dermacoccaceae > Dermacoccus > Dermacoccus sp. SAI-028. Next base: position 789,928 of record NZ_SMFS01000001.1, read on the forward strand.
AGTTCTCGCCGCCGTCGAAGGTGACGCCGAACACTCCGGCCGAGGCCCAGAAGTTCATCCTCGACGTCCTGAAGGGGAAGGCCCTGCTGTGAGTACCGCTGCATCCATGGAGAAGAGTGCGGCCACCGGTGTCGCAACGGGGGCGAAGCGCAAGAAGGCGCCGCTCTCCGATCGCGCACGCGCCGAGCGCAACCTCGGGTGGAAGCTCGCGGGGCCGGCGTTCGTCGTCATGTGTCTCGTGACGCTGTACCCGATCCTCAACGCGCTGTACCTGTCGTTCTTCAAGTACCGCCTCACCGACCCGGCGGGCAAGAAGTTCGTGTGGTTCCAGAACTACGCCTCCGCGCTCAAGGACTCGCTGTTCTGGAACGCCATGGGCACGACGCTCATCATCACGATCGTCACGGTCGTCGTCGAGCTGATCCTCGGCTTCGCCATCGCGATGCTCATGAACAAGATCGTCATGCCACGACGCACGCTGCGCACCGTCGTCCTGCTGCCGTACGCGATCATCACGGTCGTCTCCGCGTTCGCGTGGAAGTTCGGCTTCGACGTCAGCACCGGCTTCGTCAACCACTGGCTGCACACCCTGACGTTCGGCTCGTTCCCGCTCGACTACGACTGGTTCGGTCAGCGGGGCAGCTCGCTGTTCGTCATCTGCCTGTCGGAGATCTGGAAGACGACGCCGTTCATGTCACTGCTGCTGCTGACGGGCCTCGCACAGGTCGACTCCTCGATGGAGGAGGCCGCCAAGGTCGACGGCGCCACCTGGTGGCAGCGCCTCACGAAGGTGATCCTGCCGAACATGAAGGCCGCCATCATGGTCGCCCTGCTGTTCCGCACGCTCGACGCCTTCCGCATCTTCGACAACCCGTACGTCATGACCGGCGGCGCCAACGACACGACGAGCCTTTCGATGCTCGTCTCCCGTGAAGCGATCGATCGCGTGGAGATCGGCATGGGCTCTGCCCTCGCTGTCATCCTCTTCCTCTGCGTGCTCATCATCGCGGCGATCTTCGTCAAGGGCTTCAAGGTCGACCTCGCTGCCGGGAGGAACAACTGATGGAAACCAACGTCTCGAACAAGGCCAAGTGGGGGATGTTCGGTTTCGCCATCCCCGTCATGATCTGGACGCTGCTGCCGCTCGTGTGGATCTTCGCGCTGTCGCTCAAGAGCGACGCAGCCCTCACGGACACGACGGGCAAGGAGAACAGCTTCGGCAACTTCTTCCCGACGCACCCGAGCTGGGACAACTACGAGTTGATCCTCAAGGGGGGAGCGTCCGACCTGTTCATGCCGGCGCTGTGGCACTCGATCGTCGTGTCGCTGCTCGCCACGCTGATCTCTGTCATCCTCGCGACGTTCTGCGCCTACGCGATCGCCCGCCTCGACTTCCCGGGCAAGAAGATGATCCTGACGATGGCGCTCGCCGTCTCGTTCTTCCCGGTCATCGCGATGGTGACGCCGCTGTTCAACATGTGGCGTCAGATCGGGCTGTTCGACACGATCCCCGGCCTCGTCATCCCGTACCTCGCGCTGACGCTGCCGCTGGCGATCTGGACGCTGTCCGCGTTCTTCCAGCAGATCCCGTGGGAGATGGAGCAGGCCGCCCAGGTCGACGGTGCGACGTCGTGGCAGGCGTTCCGCAAGGTCATCGCGCCGCTCGCCGGCCCGGGTGTCTTCACGACGGCCATCATCACGTTCTTCACGGCGTGGAACGACTTCGTGTTCGCCATCTCGCTGACGTCGGGCAACGCCCGCACGGTGCCCGCCGCGCTGAGCTTCTTCACCGGCGCCAGCCAGTTCACGCAGCCGACGGGCGCCATCGCCGCGGCCGCCGTCATCGTGACGATCCCCGTCATCATCCTCGTCCTGATCTTCCAGCGTCGGATCGTCTCCGGCCTCACCTCCGGCGCCGTCAAGGGCTGACGCCCGCCTCTTTAGGAGAGACACCTCATGTCCAGCATCCAGCTCAAGAACATCGTCAAGAAGTACGGCGACGGATTCCCGGCCGTCAACGACGTCAGCCTCGACATCGCCGACGGCGAGTTCATGATCCTCGTCGGCCCGTCCGGCTGCGGTAAGTCGACGCTGCTGCGCATGGTCGTCGGCCTCGAGGACATCACCTCCGGTGACCTCGAGATCAACGGCAAGCGCGTCAACGACCTCGCACCGCGCGACCGCAACCTCGCGATGGTGTTCCAGAACTACGCCCTCTACCCGCACCTGACGGTGTTCGAGAACATCGCGTTCCCGCTGCGGCTCAACAAGGGCAAGGTGAGCGATGACGAGATCCAGCGCAAGGTGCGCGAGGCGAGCAAGATGCTCGAACTCGACGAGCACCTCGAGCGCAAGCCCGGCAACCTCTCCGGTGGTCAGCGTCAGCGTGTCGCGATGGGCCGCGCGATCGTCCGCGACGCCGACGCGTTCCTGTTCGACGAGCCGCTGTCGAACCTCGACGCCAAGCTGCGCGGGCAGATGCGGACGGAGATCGCGCGCATGCAGCGTCGCCTCGGCATCACGACGATCTACGTCACGCACGACCAGACCGAGGCCATGACGCTCGGTGACCGCGTCGCCGTGCTGAAGAAGGGCGTGCTGCAGCAGTGTGCGAGCCCGCGCGAGCTGTACGAACAGCCCGCCAACCTCTTCGTCGCGGGCTTCATCGGCTCGCCGCCGATGAACTTCGTGCCCGCACGGGTCGAGGACACCACGCTGCGTCTGCCGTTCGCGACCGTGCCGATGACGGAGCAGCTCGCCCGTGACGTCGCGGGCAAGGACATCGTCATCGTCGGCATCCGCCCCGAGTACATCAAGGACGCCGAGGTCAACCCGGTCTCCGGTGGCGCGACGTTCAAGGCCGTCGTCGACCAGACGGAGTGGCTCGGCAACGAGCAGTACGCCTACATCCCGTTCGAGCAGGACCCGGCCGCGAAGCAGCACCTCGACGCGCTCGAGAAGGACCTCGACGGTGAGGGCGCTCGCAGCCAGCTCGTCGTCAACCTCGACGCTCGCTCGCAGATCTTCGAGGGCGACGAGGTCGAGTTCGCGTTCGACCCGGCACACATGCACGTGTTCGACCCGGAATCGGGCCACAACTACACGCGCAACGAGGAGAAGGCCACCCAGATCGCGGCGAACTCGGAGAAGCAGCGCAAGGCCGCGCTGCAGCGTGCCAAGGAGCGTGACGCCCGCGGCGCCATCTCCGGAGGAACGGACGTCTGAGCGTTTGATGTGAGCCTCATGCTCGGGTTCACCCCGAGCATCGGTTGAGGTCACGCTCCAGTAGAGGTCGAGGGCCCGCATCGGTGACGATGCGGGCCCTCGTGCTGTGTTCGTGCGGCATCCGAATACTGCGCGGTGGGGCTGCGTTGCAAGGACGCTGCCCTCGCAAGGACGGTGCTCGGCATGGCTGTGCTGTGTCGCCGTCGGGCCGTGGTTGTGCGCCGGGTGCACTGGCGCAAGCGTCGAGACCTGGTGCGAGCTCAGAGGCCGGCGATCTCTTCACGCGTGGGCGGGTTCGAGCCGGCGCGCGTCACCGTCGCCGAGGATGTGGCGATGGCGCGCGCGAGGGCGGGGCGCACGTCGTCCTCGCGGGCGTGCGCGAGGCGCTGACGGGCCTCGACACCGCCGAGCAGCCCGAGGTCGAGCAGCCCCGAGATGAGCCCTGACATGAACGAGTCGCCGGCGCCGACGGTGTCGGCGACCTCGACGGAGCGCCCGGCCACCTCGAAGGTGCCGCTCTCGGCGAGGCGGACGTGCGCTCCGTCACCGCCGCGGGTGATGATGACGAGTCGCGGCCCGAGGCCGGCCCACAACTCGGCGACCTCCTCGACGCTGCGGCCCGGGTAGAGCCACTGCGCGTCCTCGTCGGAGGACTTGATGACATCGACGTACCCGCAGAACTGCTCGACGCGCTCGCGCTCGTCGTCGGGGCTGCCCATGAGGGAGGGGCGCACGTTCGGGTCGAACGACGTCGTCGCGGACGCGTGAGCGGCCTTCAAAGCCTCGAAGACCGACGCGGAGCCCGGGGTGAGCGAGGCGCCGATCGAGCCGGTGTGGACGTGCGCGACATCCGTCGGCAGGCCCGTGACCGCCGGCCAGTCGATGGCGAAGTCGTACGTTGCGGCGCCGTCGTCATCGAGGTGGGCCTGAGCTGTCGACGTGGCGTCGAGGTCGAAGCTCGCGACCGTCAGCTCGACGCCCTCGTCGGTGAGCAGGCGCTGGATGCGGTGACCCCGCTCGTCCTCGCCGAGGTGCGTGGCGAGGACGGCGGGGTGGCCGAGGCGCGACAGCCCGACCGCGACGTTGAGCGGGCTGCCACCGACGTGTTCCGCGCTCTCGCCGTCGCGAGGATGGACGACGTCGATGAGGGCCTCACCGATGACGAGCGTGGTGGCGGTACTGGGCTGGGTCATGCGTCGGCTCCTGGCGTCTCGTCGCCGCGGCCGGCGTCATGCGCTGCCCCGACTTACTGGTACTGCTCCGAAGCGTATTCAGCCACCTTGCTCAGGCGGTGCTCGGCCTCGATGGTTCGTACGGTACCGCTCTTGCTGCGCATGACGAGCGAGCTCGTCGTGCAGCCGTTCTCGCGGTAGCGCACACCCTTGAGCAGTTCACCGTCGGTGATGCCCGTCGCGACGAAGAAGCAATTGTCGCCGCGGACGAGGTCGTTCGTCGTCAGCACACGATTGACGTCGTGGCCCGCGTCGAGGGCGCGCTGCTTCTCCTCGTCGTCCTTCGGCGCGAGACGGCCCTGGATGACGCCGCCGATGCACTTGATCGCGCACGCGGTGATGATGCCCTCAGGCGTGCCGCCGATGCCGAGCAACAGGTCGACACCCGTGTTGGGGCGGGCAGCCATGATGGCGCCGGCGACGTCGCCGTCGGAGATGAACTTGATGCGCGCGCCGGCGTCGCGGATCTCCTGCGCGAGCGGCTCATGGCGCGGGCGATCGAGCAGCACGACCGTGACGCCGTTGTTCGTCGTGTTCTTCGCCTTCGCGATGCGGCGGATGTTCTCGGCGACGGGCAGGCGGATGTCGACGACGTCCGCGGCCTCGGGGCCGGTGACGAGCTTGTCCATGTAGAACACGGCACTCGGGTCGTACATCGAGCCGCGCTCGCTGACGGCGAGGACGGAGACGGCGTTCGGCATGCCCTTCGCCGTCAGCGTCGTGCCGTCGATCGGGTCGACGGCGACGTCGACGTCAGGGCCCGTGCCGTCGCCCACCTGCTCACCGTTGAACAGCATCGGGGCCTCGTCCTTCTCGCCCTCGCCGATGACGACGGTGCCGTTCATGCTCACCGTCGAGATGAGGGTGCGCATCGCCTCGACGGCGGCGCCGTCCGCGAGGTTCTTCTCACCGCGACCGACCCAGGGGCCGGCGGCCATGGCGGCCGACTCGGTGACGCGCACGAGTTCGAGCGCCAGGTTGCGGTCGGGGATCTGGTAGGTGGGCAGCTTCGATGTCACGGTCGGTGTCTCCTCGATGTCGCACTGGTGTGGCGGCTGGCTCCCGCGGTGCTCGAGGCGGCGTGGCCGGGGCGGCGGACCGCCCCGGTTTCCGCTGACGCGGGTGCGTCGGCGAACATGGGGGAGTGAGTACCCCGCACGAGAAGGCCACGACCACCGAGCCGACACAGCCTGCGTCAGCGCCGGCCATGCCCCCGCCCCCTCCGCCGAAGCGGCGCGGGATGCAGGGAAACGCCAAGAGCATGGTCCTGTCCATGATCGCTTGTATCGCCGGCTGTTTGGTGATTTTGGCCCTCATTCCTCGTCAGGGGGCCACGAAACTGCCCACCGTGCAGGCGTCACAGATCGCGCGCGAGGTGTCGTCGACGAAGCACTGGGACGTCGCCGTCGCCGACGGGCTCGGTTCGCCGTGGCGTGCCGTCAACGTCGCGATCGTGCCGGGCGACAAGGATCACGCGGAGCGTTGGCGCGCGGGCTATCAGGGTGACGGTGAGGACTACGTCTCGATCCAGCAGCGCAAGGACGGCGGCGCGGCGTGGATCAAGGACGTTGCATCCGGCTCTGATGCCGGCAGCGTCGACCTCGGGGGCGTGAGCTGGCGCAAGGTCGAGATGCAGTCGGGCCAGAAGGGGCTCGTGCGCTCGCAGCCGCTCGCCGGGCTCGACACCGTCGTCACCGGCAAGGGCTCGTGGGCCCAGTTGCAGCAGATCGCCACGGCGGCCAAGCCGTACAGCCAGATCGCGAAGTGAGCGAACGCGAGCGTCGGGAACGCTGAACTCGGACGCGCTCAGGCCGGGCGCGCGTAGTGCCCGGCGCGCGGCGCGTCAGGCTCGTTCGCTGCCGTTCTCTCGGCGCGCGACGGCTTCTTCGATGCGCGACTGTGCCCCGTCGAGCCACCGCGTGCAGTGATCGGCGAGGGCCTCGCCGCGCTCCCACAGCCGCATGCTCTCCTCGAGCGGCGCGCGACCACCTTCGAGCGTCGTGACGATCTGGGCGAGCTCGTCGCGAGCCTGTTCGTAACCCATGCTCGCGATGTCGGCGTTTGTGGCATCGGTCGCGCTCGCGGGCACGGTGCCAGGGGTGCCGGCCTGGGCGGCATCGGTCGAGTCGTGGTTCATGACGTCCTCGGACGCCTCGTTCGCGGGTGCCTCGTGCGTGTCGCTCATGCGTCGTCCTCGGTGGTCTCGGATCGGGTGGTGGGCGTCGCATCGTCAGCCGTCGCCGGTGCATTCTTCTTCTTGGCCTTCGGGGCATCGGACGCGCTTCCCTGCGTCGCTTTCTTAGACGATGCAGCCGTGCGCGCCTTCGTTGTCGCAGGCGTCCCCGCTCGGCGCGTCCGCGGTTTGCCGCTGTAGGGCGTGACGGCGAAGTTGCCCTGCGACACGGTCACCTTGAGGATGTCGTCGACGCTGACGTCGTCGCGAGCCATGACGAGGGAGCCATCGGCGTGCTGGACGACGGCGTACCCGCGATCGAGGGTCTTCTGCGGGGACAGGGCGATCACCTGGGCGCGCCCGTGAGCGATCTGGTCGCGCGCGCGGGTGAGACGTTGCCGCATCGCGTAGGCGCTGCGGTTCGTGAGGCGGTCGACCTCGTCGCGTTGCTGGGTGACGAGGGTGCCCGGTTCGCGCAGCACGGGCCGCCCGACGAGGGAGTTGAGGTGGCGCCGTTCGGCGGCGAAGCGGCCGCGCAGGCCTTGGCTGAGCCGCGTGCGGTGTTGCGCGAGGGCGGCCTGTTCGGCGGCCAGATCCGGTACGACGAGCTTGGCGGCGTCCGTCGGGGTCGAGGCGCGTCGGTCGGCGACGTGATCGAGCAGCGGCGTGTCGACGTCGTGCCCGATGGCGCTGACGACGGGAGTGCGCGCGGCGCTGACGGCCCGCACGAGCGTCTCGTTGCTGAACCCGAGCAGGTCCTCGAAGGAGCCGCCGCCGCGCGCGATGACGATGACGTCGACGTGGTCGAGACCGTCGAGTTCGCGCAGGGCGCCGCTGACGGCGGTGACGCAGTCGGGGCCCTGGACGGGAACGTGGCGGATCTCGAAGTGGGCGGCCGGCCAGCGGCGTCGCGCGTTCTCGACGACGTCGTTCTCGGCTGCGCCCTCACGCCCGGTGATGAGCCCGATGACGCGGGGCAGGAACGGCAGCGGCCGTTTGCGGTCGGGGGCGAACAGGCCCTCTGCGGCGAGCGTGCGCTTGAGCTGTTCGAGGCGCAGGAGCAGTTCGCCCTCGCCGACGGGCCGCATCGTGCGGCCCTCCATCATGAGGCTGCCGCGCTTCGTCCAGAACGTCGGTTTGGCGTGCACGACGACGCGCGCCCCTTCACGAACCGCGGGGCCCATCGCGTTGAGCGTGTTCGTCGGAACGGTGAGGGAGAGGGACATGTCGACGTCGGCGTCCCGCAGCGTCAAATACGCCGTGCGGGCGCGGATGTTGAGTTGCACGATCTGCCCCTCGACCCACAGCGGCGACATGCGATCGACGTACTGCGCGATCTTCATGCTGAGCACGCGCACCGGCCACGGCTGCTCGGCGGTCGTGTCGCCCGCGAGGGCCGGAAGGCCCGCCGGCGTGCCCGTGCCTGGGGGTGTGCTCGTCACGGGGCAACTCTACGGGGGCGAGGCGCCACGCTCGGGTGCGAAGGACGAATGCGGCGGTGAGGTGCGCTCTGCGGGAGCGAACAGTCTGCGGCGCTCGCGTTCGCGACCCCACGACGCGTGATGCCGCTCCCACTCGCTCGGCCTCGGAGGCCGTGGTCGTTACGATGGTGGGCGTGGATACCCAGACGAAGCGAGTTCTCCTGGCCGCGCCGCGCGGATACTGCGCGGGCGTGGATCGGGCCGTCATCACCGTCGAGAAGGCTCTCGACCTCTACGGCCCGCCGGTGTACGTGCGCAAGGAGATCGTCCACAACAAGCATGTCGTGACGACGCTCGAGAAACGCGGCGCGATCTTCGTCGACGAGACCGACCAGGTGCCTGAGGGCGCGACCGTCATCTTCTCTGCGCACGGGGTCGCTCCCGTCGTTCACGAGGAGGCGAAGGCGTTGAGCCTCAAGACGATCGACGCCACATGCCCGCTCGTCACGAAGGTGCACCGCGAGGCCACGCGCTTCGCGAGCCAGGACTACGACATCCTGCTCATCGGGCACGAGGGGCACGAGGAGGTCGTCGGCACTGCGGGTGAGGCGCCCGAGCACATCACGCTCGTCGACGGGCCCGACGATGTCGTCAACGTCGAGGTGCGCGACCCGGAGCGCGTCGTGTGGTTGTCGCAGACGACGCTGAGCGTCGACGAGACGATGGAGACGGTGCGCCGGTTGCGCGAGAAGTTTCCGCACCTGCAGGATCCGCCGAGCGACGACATCTGCTATGCGACGCAGAACCGTCAGCTCGCCGTCAAGCAGATGGCGCCCGAGTGCGACCTCATGATCGTCGTCGGCTCGCGCAACTCGTCGAACTCGGTCCGTCTCGTCGAGGTGGCGCTGGAGCACGGTTCGCGCGCCGGGCACCTCGTGGACTACGCCGATGAGCTCGACGAGGCATGGCTCGACGGGGTCACGACCGTCGGTGTGACCTCGGGGGCATCGGTGCCGGAGATCCTCGTGCGGGGCGTGCTCGACTACCTCGCCGCCCGCGGCTATGAGGACGTCAAGCCGATCGTCGCCGCCGAGGAGAGCCTGCTGTTCGCGCTGCCCAACGAACTGCGCCGTGACCTCAAGGCGCGCGGCATGTCCGACTCGATGCGCGGCGGCGAGCAGGTCGTTCAGGGCGCCGACTCGCTTCACTGAGACATGCCGCCACGCTGACGCGTGCGGGCGCCGGGCCCTCGCTCCGTGTCGGAGCGGGGGCCTTCGACATCCCATCCAGCATGCCCGGCCGCGCACCGTCAGCCCCGCTCGTCCGAGGGGTTGCCCGGCGCGGGTTCGGCGAGCACGGGCTCGAGCAGCGCCTCGTGGGTGAGTGGGCGCGGCGTCACGTCGAGGGGCGCGACGCCACGCGGCGGGGTGGCGGAGACGTCGAGGTCGTGCATCCGGCGCGCGGTGACGAGCACGCGGCTCTCGAGCGAGCCGACGAACAGGTTGTACGCCTCGACGCTGCGTCGCAACGAGCCGCCGAGATCGTGGGTGTGCTTGGCGAGCACTCCGATGCGGTCGTAGAGCTCGCGGCCGAGCGTCAGCAGCTCACGCGCGTTCTCCTCGAGCGTCGCCTGCTGCCACATCGCGCTGACGCTGCGCATCGTCGCGATGAGGGTGCTCGGCGAGGCGAGCACGACGTGACGCTCCATCGCCTCCTCGAGCAAACCGGGGTCGGCATTGAGCGCGGACGCGAGAATGGCGTCGCCCGGCACGAAGCAGATGACGAACGCGGGCGCCTGCGGCAGTGCCGTCCAGTAACGCTTCGAGGCGAGCGTGTCGACGTGCGAGCGCAGCTGCTTGGCGTGGCGCCCCAACGCGGCGCTGCGGGCGCGTTCGTCGAGGTCCGCCTCCTGCGCCGCGAGGAACGCACTCAGCGGCGCCTTGGCATCGATGACGAGCGAACGCTCGCCCGGCAGATGGACGACGACGTCGGGGCGCACGTCGTCACCGGTGTCGTTGCGCCCGCGCCACTGCTCGTCGAAGTCGCAGCGACGCAGCATGCCCGACAGCTCGAGGATGCGCCGCAACTGCGATTCGCCCCACTGCCCGCGCACGCTCGAGGCGTTGAGCGAACCGGCCAGCGATGAGGTCTCGCGCCGCAGCTCGTCCGTCGTGGCAGTGACGCGGCGCAGGGCGACGTCGACAGAGCTGAACTGCTCGACACGGTCGCGTTCCAGCGTCGCGACCTGGCGCTCGACGCGGCTCAGGGCGTCACGCAGGGGCCCCAGAAGGGCGGCCGTCTGCGCGTCGTCGCTCACCGTCGCCTCGAGGTCGACGATGCGTTCACGCAGCACGTCGCGCTCGGCCTGCGCCGCGGCGAGCTGTGCGACGTCGTCCGTCGGGGTCACGGCCGTGCGTCGCAGGGCGACCCACATGGCGAGGGCTCCGAGGGCGAGGCCGGCGACGAACGTCACGAAGATGGCTGTTGTCTGCACGGGTGAAACTCAAGCATCTGCCGCCGACAACCCCGGAACGGCGCGGTTTGTCGGTGCGCTGCGTGTGCGGTGGAGGTGCCAGGTCGGTGCCTGTCACCACCGTGCGGTGGCGGGGTCAGTGCTCCCGTGTGGCGACCGCGGCGGGTGAGGTCGGGCTCGGCCCGAGTTGCGCGCGTAGCCACCGTTCGGAGGAACGGTGGCGCATGGCGTCGCTGAGGTGGCGCCAGACGAGGCGTTGCACGACGAGCGTCAGCACGCCCGCGATGATCATTCCGGCCAGGTTCATCCCGAGCTGCGCGGCGGATCCGGTGATCTCGGCCGCGTCGAAGATGGCGAGGCCGAGGGCGAGGTTTCCGGCGGCGGGCACCGTCGTGACGGAGATGAAGACGCCCACCATGGCGCTCGTCTTGTCGGTCGCCAGGGCGAGCACCCCGGCCGTGCCGGCGAGCAGCGCCACGATGAACGACCACAGGTCGGGGCGCCAGATGAAGCCCGTCTGAGGGCGGGGGCGTGTCACGTCGGCGGCCGAGACGACGTCGAGCGATGCCGCGAGCAGGGCGGCGAGCATGATGACGACGATGGCGAACGCGAATGTCCACAGCAGGGTGGCGGCGCTGCGCGCGGCGAGGCGCCAACGTCCGAGGGCGATGCCGGTGCAGATCGCGGCTATGACGGCGAACTCGGGCCCGACGACCATCGCGCCGACGACGAGGACGGCCGAGTCGGTGATGACGGCGATGCTCGCGAGGGCCGTTGCGATGCAGAGGAACACGAGGTAGGTCGCCGTCGGTGAGCTCGCCTTCTCTGCCTCTCGTTCGACGAGGTGCCAGATCACGGCGTCGTCCGGGTCGCCGTGCGCGGCTTCTTCGACGTCGTGCGCGGCGTCGAACGGGGTGCCGAGGGGTTGGCCGATGACGATGCCGCCGCGGTGGCCGAGGCCGACGGCGTTGAGGTCGTCGAGGACGGCGGTGGCGGCTTCGCGGGCGACGTCGGCTTCGAAGACGTCGCCGGCCGGTTTGAGGGACGCGCCGCGCAGGTGGGTGAGGTTGGTGAGGCGGGCGTCGTCGCTCAGGGTGTCGCGGACGGCGTCGGTGAGGTCCGTCGGCACGTTGAGACGCAGGTGCACGAGCATGGCGTCATTGTGTCAGCGCCGCTGATGTCGAAGGCGTCCGTCGGATGAAGCCGGCGCGGGCGGTGGCACGTAGACTCTTCTCTCGTGGCTCTTACCATCGGAATCGTCGGTCTCCCCAACGTCGGCAAGTCGACCATGTTCAACGCTCTGACGAAGAACAACGTGCTCGCTGCCAACTATCCCTTCGCAACGATCGAGCCGAACGTCGGTGTCGTGCCGTTGCCGGATCCGCGGTTGAAGAAGCTCGCGGAGATCTTCGGTTCGGCGGCGATCCTGCCGGCGACGGTGTCGTTCGTCGACATCGCGGGCATCGTCAAGGGTGCGTCCGAGGGGGAGGGGCTGGGGAACAAGTTCCTCGCCAACATTCGTGAGGCGGACGCGATCTGCCAGGTCGTGCGCGCGTTCGTCGATGACGACGTGCACCATGTCGACGGCAAGGTGTCGCCGAGTTCGGATCTGGAGACGATCAACACCGAGCTGATCCTCGCCGATCTGCAGACGCTGGAGAAGGCTGTGCCGCGTCTGGAGAAGGAGGTCAAGGGCAAGAAGACCGAGAAGTCGGTCTATGACGCTGCCCTGGCCGCGCAGAAGGTGCTCGAGGAGGGCAAGACGCTGAGCTCCGTCGGTTTCGACACGAGCGAGATCCGCGAGCTCGGGCTGCTGACGGCGAAGCCGTTCATCTATGTGTTCAACGTCGACGAGTCGCAGCTGACGGACGAGGCGTTCCAGGCCGAGATGCAGGCGCTCGTCGCGCCGGCGGAGGCGATCTTCCTCAATGCGCAGCTCGAGTCCGAGGTCGCCGAGCTCGACGAGGACGACGCGAAGGAGCTGCTCGAGTCGGTCGGTATCACCGAGCCGGGCCTGGAGCAGCTCGCGCACAAGGGTTTCAACACGCTCGGGCTGCAGACGTATCTGACGGCCGGGCCGAAGGAGACGCGCGCCTGGACGATCGGCAAGGGCTGGACGGCGCCCATGGCCGCCGGCGTCATCCACACCGACTTCCAGAAGGGCTTCATCAAGGCTGAGATCATCTCATTCGACGATCTCGTCGAGTGTGGTTCGGTGGCCGAGGCTCGCGCGAAGGGCAAGGCCCGCATGGAAGGCAAGGACTACGTCATGCAGGACGGCGACGTGGTGGAATTTAGATTTGCGCTTTAGCCTCTCCACAGAGCTATTTGGGCCGCACCAAGTGATTTGATCCCGGTCCTGGGCGGATCTCCAGGTCTTGCCCGATGTCTATCTCAGGCCGACTGATTCAGACTTCCTGACCTATCGGGAGCTCGCTAGAACGCGACGGTTCGGCGGCACGCGCCTGTGTCGCAGGTGCGAGCGAGAGGACCAGGAGCGAGGCGCAGATGCCCGCCAGTCCAACCCAGCCGAGGGCGGGGAGGCGCTCACCGACGATGACCACCGCCAGGAGGGCGGCGATTGCGGGTTCAGCGAGGGTGAGCGTTGTCGCGGCGCTTGGAGTGACGCGCGTGAGGCCGTACCCGAAGAGCAGATAGCCCAGGAACATCGGGACCATTGCCATGTAGAGCCCGACCATCATGGGCTGGGCGGAAGCGATGAGTGGTGCGCCGGTGAGCATGAGTACGGGCATCAGCGCAATGCCGCCCAGACCGAAGACAGCGCCCATCGCTGCCGCGCGCCCGACGCCGCGGTTCATGAGGCGGTGAGCGCTCCACGAGTACATGGCGTAGGTTGCGCCAGCAACCAGGCCGAGGATGACGCCGGCGACCGTGGGGAGCGTCTCGCTCGGCGAGTCGTGCATCTTCGCAGCGCACAGTGCTGCGCTGCCCGCGATGCCGAGCGCTACGGCGAGCATCCACCAGCCGCTGAGTCTGCGTCGCTCGATCACTCGTTCCAGAAGGCCCGAGGCGATGGGGGCAGAGCCGAGGGACACAACAGTGCCGACCGCGACGCCAGCCAGATGCATCGAGCTGTAGAAGGCCAGCGGGTAGATCAGCACGGCTGCGGCTCCGACGAGCACTGTCCCACGTTGCGAAGACAGTGCGGGTCGTTCCCGGCGGAGCGAGGGGGCCGCGATGGCTGCCTGCAGGATCCCGCCGATGCCGAGCGCGGCCGCGCCCATGGCCAGCGGGCCGACTGTCGGTGCGAACGTCGCCGCAGTCCCCGTGGTACCCCACAGGAGGGCGGCGGCGAGCACCGCGAAGATGCCGGTGGGGGAGCCTCGCTTCACAGTGCGGCCAGCATCCGCGATGCGATGGCTCGGGCGTGCTCCAGGCGCGCCGGGGTGCCCTCGAGACCTGCCCGTGCGACGGCTCCTTCGAGGAGGAAGCTGAAGTGCTCGGCCAGCTCCAGCGCCTCGGCGTCGGTGGCCATGACTTCCAGGTTCTCGACGAGAATCCGCTCCACCTGCTCCTTGTGCGCGCGCACGGCCGAGCGAGCAGGGTGTCCGGCCGGGAACTCGGCGGCCGCATTGAGCAGCCCGCATCCCCGGAAGCCCTTGCCGTAGGCATCGTTCGCGTGGTCGATGTAGGCGTCGAACACTGCCAGCACTCGGTCTGCTGCCGTAGACGCCTTCACCGCACGTGCCTGGTGGAGGCCGAGCCACTCCTCGTGGCGGGAATCGATATAAGCGCTGACGAGCTCTGCCTTGGACGAGAAGTTGTTGTAGAGGCTCTTCTTCGCGACCCCGGCCTCAGAAGTGATCGTGTCGATCCCTGTCGCGTGCACGCCGTCCTCGTAGAAGCGTCTCGCTGCGGCATCGAGCAGCCGCTCTCGCGCTGATCCTTGATTCATGTCGCCCTCCGGTAGTAGGTAGGTCAGTCTACCTACTACCGAGAGTTGTCTCAATCTCTGTGCGCTTGGATGCTTACGAGCACGGGCGCGAGGTCCTAACAGCCTGCGTGAGCCCGAGATGGGGATCGTTCTTCGCGACTGGGCTGTGGGGAGACGGCATGACGGGGTCCAGGAAGCTGTGCACGCGCAGAGGTTGGTATGTGCGGCGACGTGGTGGAATTTAGGTTCAATGTGTAGTCGAGTTCCGGTCTAACCTAAGGGGGCTCAGTGATCCAGCTCTGGAGTGTTATCGCAGTTGCGATCTTGACCGTTTTGTCGTTGTTGCCCGCACACCATGCTCCTGCATGCACTCCAGCACTGACTGCACGATGCAATTTCGGATCCCGACCCCTGGTACAGCGTCCTACCTATCGATTACCGTCGACACCATGACGATCAACACCGAGATGCTGCAGTTCGTCTCCGTCGGCGAACTGCTCGGCACTCAAGGTCCCGACCTGCGCATACCGGATTTCCAGCGCCCGTACTCCTGGTCCCCACGCATCGCGGCACAGCTGTTCACGGATGTCGCGGAGGCTCTCGATAGCAGGCCGGAGCATTCGTACATCATGGGCACCGTCATCCTCCTGAGGCGTCCCCAGGAGTCGCATTTCGAGGTGGTCGATGGACAGCAGAGAATCCTGACCCTCCATCTGCTGCGGGCGCTTCTGCGCGGCCAGAGAATCCCCCATCTCCAATCAGGGGACACCCCGATCCACCACGTCCATCAGGAACTCTCGCGACGGGTCGCCGACCTCGAACGTTCTCCGGGGCGCCTCGACAGGTACCGGGAATTCCTCGACGCCGAAGCCAAAGTTCTGAAGATCGTCACCGATGACGAGGATGAGGCATTCCAGTTCTTCGACTCGCAGAACTTCCGAGGCAAATCACTGCGCCCGCACGACCTGCTCAAGGCCTTCCACCTGCGCGAAATGGCAGATGCCAGCACTGCCGAGCAGCGCGCCGTGGTCGAGCAATGGGAGAAGGCCGACGAGAACGAGCTGGACCGGCTCTTCGGCACCTACCTGGCCCGCATCCACTGGTGGAGCCGCAACATGCCAGCGCATGCATATACCACCGATGACCTCGACCTCTTCAAGGGAGTCGGCAGATCCACTCGCCGCCTGCCGGGGGCCGAATACCATCGCGCTGCCAAGGCGGTGCTTCCCGGCCTGCAGGAGTGGTCCTATCCTGATGCCGACTCGGTGACCCGCAGAGATCTCAAGCGGGCCCAGCACCAGCTCGATGCTCCGGTCGCTGCGGGTAAGTCCTTCTTCGACTACGCCGCGTTCATGCTCGAGGAGTATGAGCGGCTGGACGAGGAACTCTTCTCCGACGCCAACACAGCCGGTCTCACGACTGCGGATCGCACGGTCTTCCACGACGGGGCGCGATTCAGGTACTGCCGGGAGCTGTACGTCGCCGCGGTCCTGTACTACACGAACAAGTACTCCGAGGCCGATATGCCGCAGGTACGACGCCACCTCTTCCGCTGGGCATACTCCCTCCGCTTGGCGTACGAGCGTCTGGGCTGGAGAACCACGGACAACTACGCACGAGGGATCAGCACCAATATGGACGGCCTGAACAAGGTGAACCTGTTCTCCGCCATCCGCGACAGTCTCGATCCGCGGGAGATCGAGCTGGAGAACATGAGCGCCCCGCGCACGGCGCGGACTGACAACCCGGAGGATGCACGGCTCCTCACCCTGCTGAAGGAGTCCCGCTGAGATGACACAGACCATCGCTCAGGATGACGTCCAGGCCATCCCCGTCGGGCAGCTCTTCAGCCCGGACGCTCCCAGCTATTCGATTCCCCTCTACCAGCGCAATTACACCTGGGGCGAGGAGCAGATACACCGCCTGATCCACGACGTCTTCGACGAGGCCGAGCAGGAGGAGGCCAAGGACTACTTCCTTGGCAACCTCGTGGTCGCCCCTCCGCAACGGGCCGATGAGCCGCTCGACGTGATCGACGGACAGCAGCGCCTGACCACCTTGTATATCCTGCTGGTCAAGCTCTCTTCCCGGCCGGGTTTGAAGGACCGCATCGGTCCGCTTCGGCCGCTCACCTACGAGGCTCGGGAGAAGGCCACCCGCGCTCTCCGCGGCGTCGCCGATACGATCGATGAGCCGGCGGAGGATGAGAAGGATCGAGAGGACTCCGGCATCCTCCGCGCATCGATGATTATCGAACAGCTACTGGACGGCGGGGCCGACGGTGACCGTTTACAGACTCCCCAGGTGATCGACTATCTGCTCACCAGGGTCCTCGTCGTCCGCATGCCGATCGACCGGAGCACCGATCTGAATCGGTACTTCGAGATCATGAATACGCGCGGTGCGCAGCTCAGTCCCGTGGACATCGTCAAGGCGCGACTCCTCCGATACCTGTCTGACCCCCTCGATCGCGCCCTGCTGAACCGCGTCTGGACAGCATGCTCCGACATGGAGCACTACGTGGGGATGAGCGCCACTGCCGGAAACACCTCCCAACGCGCAGAAGTCTTCGGCCCCGACTGGGACCAGATGCCGACAGCAGATTTCTCCCGCTTGCGTGCACAACTCATCGACACCACCTCCGAAGCGGCCTCGCCCGCCGCCGACGACGCTTCGAACACACCCGAATCCACCGCGCTGACCCTCGACGATGCGGTGGCTGCCTACTCCCAGACCACGGTCAGGACCGAGTCGGAAGATGCCGACGGCGGCGAGCGATTCACATCGCAGATCACGTTCCCGACTCTGCTGCTGCAGGTTCTCGCGGTGGAGGGAGCAGGCAGGGGCTCCGCACGGGAGGATGATCGTCAGCTCGACGACAAACTGCTAGTGCAGCGCTTCTCTGCACGCGTCGATTCACTACCGCCGCCGGAGCGGATTGACTGGGTGCGCAAGTTCACCACGGACCTGCTGCGCATCCGCTACCTGTTCGATCATTTCATTCTCAAGCGTGATGCGACGCTGACCACCGGGCACGAATCCACCACGGACGAGGAACCTGGCAGCTGGTCGTTGTACCGGCTCGCGCGAGGATCGTCCCGTCGCGGCAACAACGGGCAGGACACTCCCCGGTACCCCTCGACCTTCGCCGCTGACGAATCCGGTGCCGGCCCGCGCAGCCTGCACCGACGGATCCTGCTGCTACAGTCGGCGCTGCGCATCACCTACACCTCCCCGCGCACGATGCACTGGATGACCGATGCACTTCGCTACGTCACCGAGCTCACCGATCACGATGAGCCGATCACAGCTCAGGGCTTCCTCCACTGTCTCGAGTCCCATGCCCACGAGCGCCTGCGCGAGGCGGTGACCCCGGACCCGGACAAGGAGGAGACCGGCCCGGATGGGATGGCGCTCGGCTTCGCCATCCCGCGCATCGTGTTCACGTACCTGGACTACCTGCTGGTGGAGGAGATGAACCAATGGGACTTCACCTTCAGCTACCGCACCTCCGTGGAGCACTTCTCCCCGGGCACCGAGGACATCGAGCACTCCTCCTTCGCATACCGCCTGGAGGATCCGCACCTTCTCGACTGGTTCGGGAACTTGGCGCTGGTCACTGTGAGCACCAACTCGAAGTTCAGCAACTACCTCCCAGCGCAGAAGGCGAACAACCACGATGCTCGCCGGCAGAGCCTGAAACTCGAGCTGATGGCACGGCGGGCGGAGACCGGGAGTTGGAACGACGCAGATGTGCGCACTCATCATGAGGAGATGGTGGAGTTGTTGCGCCGGGCGCTTGCAGGAGAGCGAGCGCGATCAGATTCTGACATCTGATCGCCCCCTGTCCCCGTGAGAAGTACGTCAGGTCGAAGAATGGTAACGGGGTCTGGACCGAGCTACGGCATTGGGTGCCGCTCGGGGATGATGTGGAGCGGTGGGTCGAGAGGTTATTCGGCTACGGAACGTGGTCGAGTCACGCTTCAATGTTTAAGGGGTGGGTGGCGGATCGACGCGGTCGTCCTGCTGCGCCACCTTCGCCAGCGGACCGCTGAGGGCCGCCGTCGCGACGATCGTCACGAGCGCGCCGAGCAGCATCGCCGTGTCCTCGCCAGGTCGCAGCAACCCGAGATGCGTCCCCGTCGTCGCGGCTGCCACGGGCACCCCCATCTGCGCCGCGGTCGTGACGGCGACCGGCCACGGCTGCTTCGTCATCGCCATCGCGCCGTGCACGACAAGAGCGCTCAACCCCAGGGCGAGACCGAGCGCGAGGGCATCCGGATGCGCCGCGAGGTCACGCAGATTGAGCGACGCCCCGAGCCACACGAAGAAGATCGGCGCGAACAGCCCGTCAGTCAGCGCGAACACCTGCTTCGCGACGCGCTTCGGCTCACCGACCCCCGCAACGGCCAACCCGACGCAGAATCCCGCGAGCATGATCGACACGTGCCGCCACTGCGCGAGCGCCGCGACTGCGAACAGGATCGTCAGCGTCACCCGCAGCTCGAGCGCGAGCCCGCGATTCTCCGACACCTCGTGCACCCGCCGTCGATACCCGCGCTGCTCGACGAACCGCAGCACGAAGAACACGACGAGCGACACCGCCACGACCGCCGCAGCGCCGATCGCCGCCCGCGACATGTGCGACGGATCGATCGCGAACGGCAACGCGACGATGCACGCCGCGTCCGCGAGCGCCAACTGCGGCAGCATCGCGACGATCGAGGGCCCCGTCAGCGGCATACCCTGCAGCGCCGGCATGACGATCGACGCCGAAGAACTCGCCAGCAGCACCGCGTACAGCCCCGCGTGCCCCGTGCCGAACACGTGCGCGATCGCCCATCCTGCGGGCGCGGCGAGCACCCCGACGGCGACCGCCCGCGCCACGCCGATCGACGCACCCGTGCGCAGCGCCTTGTCGCGCACCGGCACGTGCGTGCCGGCGACGAACATGACGAGCGCGAACCCGACGTCCGCGAGAAACGCGAACGTGCCGTCATGCGGGTCGAGCACCCGCGCGCCGGTCTGCCCGAGCGCGAGCCCGACGACAAGCTCGCCGATGACGACCGGCAACCTCACCGCGCGCGGCAACGACAACAGCGGCCCGAGCACCGCGACGAGACAGATGAGAGCGAGTTGCGCGAAGTTCACGTCCGTCGCGACCTCAGGCGGAACGGTGCGCGAGGTCGACGATGCGCACAGGCACGTCGGTGTTCTCGTCCGTGTGATAACTCGCGCAGACCCGGTGATAACCGTCGGCGATGATGGCGTCGCGTCCGCTCGTCGCGTCACCACGCACGAGCAGCACCGGGCTGAGCGCCCTGCCGTCGGCGATCTTCTTCAGATCCGACGTGACGTGCGGGTTGTCCGTCGGCAGCAGGGCGAAGCGCGAGGCGCCCAGAATGTCCTTCGCCTTGAAGTGCGCCGATTCGACGTTCTCGAACGCCTCGACGGTCGTCGTCATCGTCGCCTCACCGGCGAGCAGCGACAGATACGCCGCCGCCGACGTGCCTCGGGGCCAGCCTGAGCATGTACACGTCCGATTCCCCGTTTCATCGTGCGGTGTCACACGATATCGGTCGTGAGTTGGCTGCGCACCTCACTTCTATCGGCGAGGACGAGTCTCTGAGGAGTGCGCTCGACGATGGTGGGCGGAGCGGGAGAATGGTTAGGCAGAGAATCCACACGGGCTATTCTTGCCCCCAATGCAGGCGTGGGAAGAACCGCGAAATCCGGCAGGCGTTCGCACGCAAGCTGCGGCGCCGGCAGAGGGTGCAACTGCTGACACTCGGCGACATCGACGACGTCGACATGAGCATCGGCTACACGGACTGACTCGATCCCTGTGGTGGACGCAGGCGACCCGTCGCGGGCGTCACCGGTGCTGTGGTTGATCCAGCCTGCGGTGCGATACGCAGGGCATGCCTTCCGTCGTGAGCCTGGACCACGAGGCGATCAGCCGCGTCGCAGAACGTCACGGCGTGGCCGAGTTGTCCCTGTTCGGCTCAGCTGCTGCGGGGACTTCTCATCACAACAGCGACGTAGACTCTCTGGTCGATTTCCTCCCTGATCGCCCCGATCCGCTGGAGGACTTCTGCGCCCTCCGTGACGACCTGAGCAGGATCCTGGAACGCGATGTTGACCTCGTGGCGAAGCGCGCCATCCGCAACCCGTATTTCCGTGACTCAGCTCTCGCGCAGGCGGAGGTTGTCTATGTTGCCGACGTCTAGGGCGCATCTATGGGATGCGAAACATCCGTGCCCATGAGTACGGGGTGGTCGATCACGCGATCGTGTGGGCGGTCGTCGATTCGCGTCTCACTGCGTTAGCGCAGAAGCTGGCAAGGCTCCTCGGCGAGTCGTGACTCGCCCACACTCGAGTGGAGTTCCGAACCGGGCCAACGTCACATGGCCGTCGCAGGCATCCGCTCGTAAGGTGGCGGGACACCACGATGAGGAGAACACATGCCTGAGCGGCTCGAACCCCAGCTCGAAACCGTGCGCAAGACGATCCTGCGCCGCAACCCCGGAGAGGCCGAGTTCCACCAGGCCGTCGACGAGGTGCTCGCCAGCCTGGGCCCGCTGCTGAAGCGTCGCCCCGACTACGTCGAGTCGAGCATCATCGAGCGTCTGGCGGAGCCCGAGCGTCAGATCATCTTCCGCGTGCCGTGGGTCGACGACGACGGCCGCGTGCAGGTGAACCGCGGATTCCGCGTCGAGTTCAACTCGGCGCTCGGACCGTACAAGGGTGGCCTGCGCTTCCACCCCAGCGTCTACCTCGGCATCGTCAAGTTCCTCGGCTTCGAACAGGTCTTCAAGAACGCGCTCACCGGTATGCCCATCGGCGGCGGCAAGGGCGGCTCCGACTTCGACCCGAAGGGCCGCTCCGACGCCGAGATCATGCGTTTCTGCCAGTCGTTCATGACGGAGCTGTACCGCCACATCGGTGAATACACGGACGTGCCCGCCGGCGACATCGGCGTCGGCGGCCGCGAGATCGGCTTCCTCTTCGGCCAGTACAAGCGCATCACCAACCGCTACGAGGCCGGAGTGCTCACGGGCAAGGGCCTCACCTGGGGTGGCGCCCAGGCGCGAACCGAAGCCACCGGGTACGGCCTCGTGTTCCTCACCGAACGCATGCTCGCGACGCAGAACCGTTCCTTCGACGGCGCGAAGGTCGTCATCTCCGGCTCCGGCAACGTCGCCGTCTACGCCGCACAGAAGGTCACCCAGCTGGGCGGCACCGTCGTCGCGATGAGCGACTCCGGCGGGTACGTCGTCGACGAGCGGGGCCTCGACATCGACGCCATGCGCGAACTCAAGGAATCCAGGCGCGGACGCATCAGCGAATACGCGGACGAGCACGAGGGCGCCCGATTCGTCTCCGAAGGAAGCATCTGGGACGTGCCGTGCGACGTGGCCCTGCCCTGCGCCACCCAGAACGAGCTCCCGGACGACGCGGCGCGCACCCTCGTGTCGAACGGCTGCATCGCCGTCGCCGAAGGCGCCAACATGCCGACGACGCCCGCAGCGACCGCCCTGCTGCAGGAGGCCGGCGTCCTCTTCGCGCCCGGCAAGGCGTCGAACGCCGGCGGCGTCGCGGTGAGCGCCCTCGAGATGCAGCAGAACGCCTCCCGCGACTCGTGGTCGTTCGACCACACCGAAGAACGCCTGCGCGCCATCATGAACGGCGTCTTCCGCACCTGCGAGGAGACGGCCGACGCCTACGACGTGCCGGGCGACTACGTGCGCGGCGCCAACATCGCGGGCTTCGTCAAGGTGGCCGACGCGATGCTCGCGCTCGGCGTCGTCTGATCGTCGTCCGAGCATCGAACGCCCCGAATCGGTGTGGTGGAAAAGCCGATTCGGGGTCTGCGCGGTCCGGCGGCGGCGTATAAACGAGGCATGCCCGCCTCTGAGAACGACCCGTCGTCAGGCCTGTCGAACGAGGGCGCGCTGCTCGGGCTGCACGACAACGGCCCCACCGACGTGCACCCGGGCGCGAACGCCGAAACGCAGACGCTCGAAGCCACCGAAGCCGGCCTCACGTCGGTCGCGAAGGCCTGGGACGAAGCCGTCGACGCGGACGGCGCGCCCCGCCTCGCCTACGTCGCAGCCCTGGCAGCAATCGCTGCGCTCAGTGATGACGAGCGGGCGGCCCGGCAAGAACGAGCAGAGGCCATGGAGACGGCTGAGGGCATCGCCTTCCGCGTCAGCGGTGAGGACGAACCCCGGATCTTCCCGACGGACTTCATCCCCCGCATCATCGACGCTGATACGTGGGCCGACCTGAGCGCGGGCCTCGAACAACGCGCCCGCGCCCTCAACGCGTTCCTCGACGACATCTACGGGCCGCGACGCATCATCGAGGCTGGGGTCGTCGACGCCGACGACATCGAACGCTCACCGGGCTACGTCGACGAAGGCCGCCTCCAACCCTCCGGGTCCGTGCGAGCCCATATCTGCGGCATGGATCTCGTGTGCGCCGACGGGCGATGGCTCGTCCTCGAGGACAACCTTCGTGTTCCCTCCGGCGTGGTGTTCTCGCACTTCCTTCGCGCGATGGCGAACGACACGTTCGCCGACGTGATCAGCGAGTACGACCTGCTCGAGCCCCGCGACGGATTCGCGATGCTGCGCGAGACGCTGCAGGCCGCGGCACCTGCGCACGCCGCGAACCCCGACGACCCAGGGCTTGCGCTCGTCTCGACGGGCGAGGGCGACTCCGCCTGGTTCGAGCACCGCCGCATCGCCGAGTTCGTCGGCATGCCCGTCTGCACGCCCGCGGACCTCTGCGTCGTCGACGGGCGCCTGCACCTGCAGGACGCGACGACGCTGCGCCCACTCGACGTCGTCTACGCGCGCATCGAGAAGGATCAACTGTTCGCAGCCCTCGGTTGCGACGGTCAACCACTCGGCCCCGGACTCGAGGACGCCCTCGCCCACCACCGTCTCGCGTTCGTCAACGCATTCGGCAACGGCGTCGGCGACGACAAAGCCGTGTACGCGCTCGTGCCCGACATGATCCGGTTCTACCTCGACGAGGAGCCCCTGCTCGAACAGGTCCCCACCGATCTGTGCCACAAACCCGGCAAGGTCGAGGAGGTCATCGCACGGCTCGACGAACGCGTCGTCAAACCCGTCGACGGCTACGGCGGCGCCGGCATCACCATCGGGCCGGAGTGCTCCCCAGCCGAGCTCGACGAACGCGCCGAGCAGCTGCGGGCGCATCCCGACCACTTCATCGCGCAGGACATCGTGCGCCTGTCGACGCTGCCCACCTACGCCGCCGACGAGAGCGGACGCACCTGCATCCACCCGCGGCACGTCGACCTGCGGGCGTTCGTGCACGTTCGCGCCACCAAGCAGCCCGGGAGTGCGCCCGGCGAGTCGGGGGAACCCAGCGTCCTCGATGCGCGCAAGCTGAGCGCCCACACCGTCCCTGCCGCCCTCACCCGAACGGCCCCGGCTGGTTCGCTCATCGTCAACACCTCCCGCGGCGGTGGCGGCAAGGACACGTGGATCCTGCGCTCACCTGCACCGACAGCGCCGGCTGCAGCCTCGTCGCAGACCCCATCCGAGACCGCGGTGGGCGCCGATCGCGGTGACGCTGCCACGGCCGCGTCAGGTGATGTTCCTGGCCCCGACGACTCCGCGGCACCACGTCGATCATGACCCGCGAGGTCGGTTCTCCGGCATCCGGAGACGAACCAGGCGCGCTCGCTCTGGAGGTCTGGCCCCCCGGGCGCCTAGGATCGGCTGACGTGAACGACGTCAGCCCGCCCGAACCCGAGCATGCCCACGTCCTGACCTCCTACGCGCCACCCGCCGAGCACCGCGCCCCGCCACGCCCGCGCACGCTGGACCGCTACGTCAAGGACCCTGCGCTCTCGCCCGACGGGCGGCTGCTCGCGTGCGTCGTCGTCGAACAGGACCGTTTTCCCTTCGCACTGCAGATGCCGCTCGACGACGACGGGGTTCCGATCGTCGGCGAGGAGCGCGAGGTGCGTCTTCCCGTCGAAGGTGGTGTGCGGCGCGTCCTGTACTCACCCGACGGGCACTGGCTCGCCTGCGAGGTCGCACCCGACGGTGGTGACCGCGAGCAGATCTGGTTCGTCACCTCCGACCCGGACGACGCGAACTCGTACACCGTCGACCTCGCCGCGTACGAGACGGTCGAGCTCGTCAGCTGGGACGACGACTTCGTCGCCGTCTCCGTCTTCGACCGCGAGGGCACCGTCGAGGGCCGCCTGTTCAATCCGGTGACGGGGGAGACGCGCGTCGTCGACCGGCGCACCGGCGGCGCCCTGACGCACTCGCGTGGCAACGTCTCGTTGTTCCGCGTCGGCTCGCGCGGCAACCGTGAGCTCCTGGCCATCGACGACGACGGCACCTGGCGCCCCCTCATGCCGGTCGACAACGGCTCGACCACCGACCGCGGATTCGTCACGTTCGACGGGGATCGCCCCAGCTTCATCGTGCGCAGCGACCACAGCGCCGAACGCTTCCGACTGCTGCGGCTCACACCCACCGAGCACGCCCACGACGTCGAGGTGCTCCTCGAACGTGAGGACGCCGACGTCGAGGAGTTCGCCGTCTCCCTCGACGGTTCCGTGGCGGCCGTCCTGTGGAACGACGAGGGGTGGTGCGACCTGCAGATCGTGGACCTGACGGGTGGGCGCGCCCGCGTCGTCGACCTGCCCGAGCTGCCGTCGCTCATCGCGACGACGCCGTCGCTGACGGCGGACGGGTCGCTGCTCGCCCTCACCGTCGCCGGACCCGAGTTTCCGCCCACCGTCGTCGTCTACGACGTGGCCGCCCGACGCTGGGTCGGCGACGAGTTCCGCGCTGTCGCAACGGCGGTCGACGACGCGGTGAGCGACGCCGTCGGTGAGAGCGTGGCCGAGAACCGTCCCCGTGAGAGCGGCTCGGACGACGAGACGGCCGGGCACGCAGCGACCGGTGACGACGTCGGCGCGAGCGGCGCTGACGCACTGGCCGACCAGGACGGCCTCGACACGATGTCACCCGCGCGCCCGACGGACGAACGTGGCCGGCCGGTGTTGTCCGCGTGGGGCGAAGCGGACATCATCCCCGAGCTGCTCCACTACGAGGCGCGCGACGGCATGCGCTTGTCCGGGTGGCTCTACCGGGCCGTCGGGCCTGCGCCGAGCGAGCCCGCCCCGACGATCGTCTACTTCCACGGCGGCCCCGAGGGACAGGCGCGCCCCGACTACAACAACGTGCTGCGCAAGCTCGCGGCGACCGGGCACTCGGTGTTCCTGCCGAACGTGCGTGGCTCAGCAGGACGCGGGCGGCGCTTCTCGCAGGCCGACGACCGTTACGGCCGGTTCGCGGCGATCGACGACGCCGAGGACACGCTCGACCACCTCATCGACGCAGGGATCACCCGCGACGGCCAGGCCGTCATCATGGGCCGCTCGTACGGCGGATACCTTGTGCACGCGTCGCTCACCCGGCACGCCGGGCGTTGGGCCGGCGGCATCGCGGCGTGCGGCATGTCGGATCTCGAGACGTTCTACCGTGACACCGACCCGTGGATCGCCTCCGCGGCGATGCCCAAATACGGCGACCCCAAGCTCGACCGGCACCTGCTCGCGCAAGCCTCCCCGCTGCGTCAGTTCTCCCGCGTAGACGTGCCCGTGATGTTCATCCACGGCCAGCTCGACTCGAACGTCCCCGTCTCCGAGGCTTACCAGGCGCTGGGCGTGCTCGCGTCGCGGGGCGTGCCGGCGGAGATGCTGTTGTTCCCCGACGAGGGGCACGAGTTCGAACGTCTCAACAACCGCTGGGACATGGAACAGCGGGTCTTGGCTTTCTGCGAAAGGATCTTCGGTGAGTGACTTCGACAAGAACGACGCGAACACGGGTGGGAAGAACTCCGAGCCCGACGTCGACGCGGCACACGAGGCCGCCATGGCGTACGACGGCATCGACGACGACCTGCGGGACAAGCTCGTCGAGTGGCGCCGCCACCTGCACACCAACCCCGAGCTGAGCTATGAGGAGAAGGCGACGACGGACTACGTCGCCGAACAGCTCGAAGGTCTCGGGTTCGAGGTGCGACGTTTCTCCGTCGGCACCGGCTTGATCTGTGACGTGCCCGCCGCCGACGACGCGACGGCCGACGACCTCGTCGCGTTGCGCGCCGACATCGACGCGCTGCCGATGGATGAGGAGACCGACCTCGAGTTCGCCTCGACGAACGAGGGCGTCAGCCACTCCTGCGGCCACGACGCGCACACGGCGATGCTGCTCGGCGCCGCGACGCTGCTCGCGAAGAACCCGCCGCCGCGCCCCGTCCGCCTCATCTTCCAGCCCGCCGAGGAGCAGATGCCCGGCGGCGCCGTCGACTGCGTCGAGGACGGCGCGATCGAGGGCGTCGACCGCATCATCGCGCTTCACTGCGACCCGCACCGCGTCGTCGGTGACGTCGGTGTGCACGCGGGCGCCATCACCTCCTCGAACGCGAAGATCGAGGTGACGCTGACCTCCGACGGCGGGCACACCGCGCGTCCGCACGAGACCGGCGACCTCATCTACGCGCTCGCGAGCATCGCGACGGGCGCGGCCCAGGTCATCGACCGCCGCATCGACCCGCGCTCGGGCACCGTCATGACGTGGGGCTCGATCGAGGCCGGCGGCAGCGCCGCGAACGTCATCCCGTCGAAGGGGACGCTCGTCGGCACCGTCCGCTCCGCGAGCCGCGACACGTGGGCGCAGCTGCCCGACGTCGTGCCGCCCGCGATCTCGGGCATCGCCGAGCTGTACGGCGTGAAGGCCGAGGTCAACTACGTGCAAGGTGTGCCGCCGGTCGTCAACGACGAGGCGTGCGCGCAGCTCGCAGCCCAGGCGGTCACCGACGTCCTCGGCGAGGACGGCGTCGGCGAGGCCGACCAGTCGTCCGGTGGCGAGGACTTCGGCTGGTACACCGAAGAGATCCCCGGCATCTACCTGCGCCTCGGCGTCTGGGACGGCGACAGCGACGAGACCGACCTGCACCACCCTGCGTTCATGCTCGACGAGCGCGCGCTGCCCATCGGTGCGGCCGTGTTCGACCGGTTCGCGCGACTCGACCGCGATGCCGCGAGCGACGAGTCGTCGAACGCGTCGTGATGACGCGCGGCTGACGCTGCGCGGCGGGCCGGATTTGTCGGCGACGAGCGCATGACACACGAACGGCGGGACGAGCTTGGATGCTCGTCCCGCCGTTCGTCATTCGTCGTCGGCCGCCGTCGTGCGAGCAGTCTCAGACGACGTCGACCGACGTGTGATCGCCGACGCCGGCTGCCAGGGCCGCGAGGTGCTGACGGGTGTCGCCGAAGGTCCGCTCGATCGTCGCGAGGCGCGAGGTGTAGTGGCCGACGGCGTACTCGGCCGTCATGCCGATGCCGCCGTGCAACTGGATCGCCTCCTGGCCGACGAGCCGGCCGTAGGTGCCGACGAGGTACTTTGTTCGCGACACGATGGCGTCGAGGTCGAGCGCGTCGTCGCCCTCACCGGGGTCGGCGAGCGCCATCGCGGCGTAGAGCACGGCGCTGCGCGTCAGCTCGACGCCGACGTACATGTCGGCGGCGCGTTGCGTGAGGGTCTGGAACCGCATGATCGGCACGCCGAACTGTTTGCGCGTCTTGAGGTACTCGACCGTCAGCGTGAGCGCGGCCCCCATCGCGCCGAGCGCCTCGCCGCACTGTCCGACGTTGCCCAGTGCGAGCGCGGCCTCGAGCACCTCGCGGCCGCCGAGCCGCGTCGCGGGAGCGCCGTCAAGCGTCACCTTCGGGCCGTCGACGGTGGGGGATTCGACGAGGTAGACCCCGACGTCGTCGCCCGTGCCGGCGGTCGTGACGATGGCGTCAGCCGACGACAGGTCGGTGTTGCCGCGAGCCTCACCCGCCAGCTCGCTACCCGACGCGGTGCGGGCGCTCGCGGCCCGTGACCACGTCGCACCCGACTCGCCGAACGCGGTGAGCACGAGCTTCTCGCCGCTGATGACGTCGGCGAGCAGCGGCGAGTTCGCCGCGTCGAGGGCCGTCGCAGCCGCCATCGCATCGGCGTAGGGGAGCGTGACGCGAGCCGCGCCGAGCTCGACGGCGGCGAGCGTCACCTCGATGGCCGACGCGCCGAAACCGCCCTTCTCCTCGGCGAAGGCGAGCCCGAGCAGGCCCATCTCGGCGAACTTGCCCCAGGCGTCCGCGTCGAACGGCTGCGGGCCGGCGGGGGCGCCGGATCCGGTGTCCTTCGGCGTGAGGCTCGAGGCAAGGTCGCGCACCGCGCTCTGCAACGCGCGCTGTTCTTCGGTGGGTGTGAAGTCCATGATTCAGCCCTTCAGTCCAAGGATGCCGCCGGAGATGATGTTGCGCTGAACCTCGTTGGAACCGCTGTAGATCGACGCCTTGCGATAGTTGAGGTACCGCGGCAGCGTCTCGCTGCCCCACTCGCCCGTGTACCAGGTGAGGGCGTCGACGCCGGCCACGTCGACCATGAGTTCGTAGACGTCCTGCTGCAGCTGGCTGCCGCGCAGCTTGAGGATCGACGACGCCGGGTCGGGGCGCCCGTCACGCGAGTCACCCGCGACGCGCAGCACCGTCAGTTCGAGCGCCATGACCTCGGCCTCGAGCTGGGCGAAGCGCGCGGCGAGCAGCGGCTCGTCGAGCGCGGTGCCGTGAGGGCTGCGTGTGGCCTTCGCGTGCTCCTTCGCCGCGGCGAGCGCCGCCTTGATCGAGCCGACGGGCGCGGCGCTCGTGCGCTCGTTGCCGAGTAGGAACTTCGCGTAGTCCCAGCCGCGGTTCTCCTCGCCGACGAGCTGGTCGGCGGGCACGCGGACGTCGTCGAAGAACACCTCGTTGACCTCGTGACGGCCGTCGATCAGCTTGATCGGGCGCACCGTGAGGCCGGGGGAGGACATGTCGATGAGGAGAAAGGAGATGCCCTTCTGCGGCTTGTCGGCGCTCGGGTCGGTGCGCACGAGGGTGAAGATCCAGTCACCGAACTGCCCGAGCGTCGTCCACGTCTTCTGTCCGTTGACGACGTACTCGTCGCCCTCGCGCACCGCCGTCGTGCGCAGGGACGCGAGGTCGGAGCCGGCGTCCGGCTCGGAGAAGCCCTGCGACCACCAGATCTCGCAGCTCTTCGTCTTCGGCAGGAAACGCTCCTTGAGCTCCTGCGAGCCGAACGCGGCGATGACGGGGCCGACCATGCTCGTGTTGAACGCGAGCGGCATCGGCACGCCGGCACGCTGCAGTTCGGAACGGTAGATGTGCAGCTGCAGTTCGTCCCAGCCGCGCCCACCCCATTCGGTCGGCCAGTGGGGTGCGGCCAGGTCGGCGTCGTCGAGGATGCGCTGACCTTCGCGCAGCAACTCGGGCACGACCTCGCCGTCAGCGATGTATCCGGTCTTGATGTGGTCGGGGAAGCTCTCGGCAAAGGCGCGCAGCTCGCGCTGCAGGGCCTTGTCCTCGTCTCGTAGTGTCCGTTGCACCGTGGCTCCTTGCTCGGGGACGTGGCGCGTGACGCGCCTCACCCTGTCTATCACTCTTGTTGAGCATCGCTCAATAGGGCGGGGCTCAGCGGTGCCAGACCTACGGTGTCGGAGAAGGGGCTCAGGCGAGGTCGGAGTTCGACTTCATGAGTTCGGCGTACGTCGTCGAGGCGTCGTGGCCGTTGTATCTGCGCGCATCCGCGGGGAACGTCAGCTTCTTGAACTTCGCGATCGGCGCGGTGCGTGAGGCCTCGATGCCGCCCGGGTGCGAGGCGCTGCCGATCTGCGTGCTCATGACCGTGTCGCCGCCGATCATCGTGTTGTCGTCCGGGAACCAGAAGATCGTGCTGCCCGCGGTGTGTCCTGCAGGTGGATGGGCGGGACGCGGTGGCCGGCGATCGTCGTCGTGGACTCCTTGAAGGTGGAGGTCTTCGCGTCGGTCGTGCGCGAGGTGCCCTCCGCGATGGAGCAGTTGCGCTTCGGATCGTGCAGGTAGGGCTGGTCGAGTTCGTGGATCAACGCGACGGCCTTCGCATTCGTCTTCATCTCCACGGCGAGGCCGCGCAGCTTGTCGCAGTGCCCGTGGGTGATCATGATCGCGTCGACGCCGCCGATCGACTTCACGTAGTCGGCGACCTCCGCGTCTTACATGCCGGGGTCGACGAGGATGTTGCCGGCCGGCGAGCTGAGCACCTGGAACGTGGCCGTCCAGCCCGCATCGCTGGTGCTGTCGAACTGCGTGACGGTGAACGCCGACTGCTTGTTCGTGCTCGACGCGCTGATCGCCGGCGTGACGGGCAGCGACGACGCAGCCGCAGCCCTGGGGGACGCACTGCTGGGCGACGAATCCGCCGCGTTCGTTCCGCAGGCCGCCAGGGTGAGCCCGCCGATGAGGACCAGGGTTGAAGCAGTGCGACGAGTGTCGCGCATGGGGTCTGCATCCGAGTGTGTGAGGTGTTGCTCACATCATGGTCGTCGCGCTCGGTGTGCATGGCTATGTCGCCCCACATGATGAGATGCCCAGCGCCGGCCGCATGGGCGAGGCCTCACGGGCGCGGGCGGCCCACCGACCAGAAGCCACTCGCCGTGATGGCGCGCCGTGACAGGCCGCGCTCTTTCGTCAGGTGACGCTTGATCGCGGCCACCGCGCCGCCCTCCGCACACACCCACGCGTAGTCGGCGTCGTCGACGTCGAGGTCTGCGAGTGCCGCGACGGCGGCCGAACCGGACGCATCCGTGCCGCGCTGCACGACGGTGATGCCGGCGTCGGCGACCTCCGGGTGCAGGTATGTCGCATCAGGGACCTCGACGACGCAGGTGAGGCGGGGTTGCGTGTTCTGCGAGTCTTCACCTTTTCCAGTCGCCCGTTCGCGGGCTGCGTCGACGATGGCGAGCATGCCCGGCAGGCCCGTCTCGTCGGCGACGAGCACGTGATGCCCGCCCGCGGGCGCCGCGCTGTAGAGCGCAGACTGGACGCGCACCCCGACCTCGTCACCGACCCTGACGTCGCGCAGCCAGCGCGCGCCGGGCCCGTCGTGGCCGACGTCCACGATGTCGACGTCGATCTCGGCGTGCTCGGGGCGCAGCGTCCGGATCGTGTACCAGCGCAGCTGGGGGCGCACGGCATCGTCCATGGCGGCGACGGCGCTGCGGGGGTCGCGTTCGTCGTCAGGCGGGGTGACGACGGGTGCGCCGGCCGGCGGCATGAAGAGGCCGAAGTACTCGTCGGGGCCGGTGAGTTCGAGCGTGCGGAACATCTCGGCGTGCAGGGTGACGCGGGTGAAGGCCGGGCACAGCGCTTCGATGGCGCGCACCTCGGCGGGTGTCGTCGGCCAGGTCTCGCGCTCCGGTGGCAGGGCCATGGTGAGCGAGGCGGCCGCCGAGTACGCGGCTTGCAGCCCGCGTTCGATCGTCCTGAGTGGCATGAGAGCCTCCGCGTCGTCGCGATGAATGAGGTCTACCTAACCTAGGCGATCGTCTGGTCTGGGGCACGTTCGGTCGGGCGTCTCGGCGGCGCGGGCGACCTCGCAGCTGGGGTGGCGCCTACGCTGATGCATGCCCACGCCAGCTTCGGAACCCCTCGACGCCTTCCTCGACCTGGCGCGCGACGCGCGTGACGTCGTCGTCCTCACGGGCGCGGGGATGAGCGTCGAGAGCGGCATCCCCACGTTCCGCGACGCGCAGACGGGCCTGTGGGAGCGCCACGACCCGGAGGAGCTCGCGACGATCGACGCGTGGGAGCGCGATCCCGACTTCGTCTGGGCCTGGTATCGCTGGCGGGCCAAGCTCATTCGCGATGTCCAGCCCAACGTCGGCCATCGCGCACTCGCCGACTGGGCCGACGCCGAGCGGGCGAACCTGTGGATCGTCACGCAGAACATCGACGACCTCCACGAACGCGCGGGCAGCAGCGTCCTCGCGCACCTGCACGGCAGCATCTTCGCGTTGCGCTGCTCTGAGTGCGACACCCCCTTCGACGAAACCGACGCCCCGGCACTCGCGCTGCCGTCCGACCCCGTCGAGCGGTTGGCCCCGCCGCGTTGCCCGGTGTGTGGCGCAGCGGTGCGCCCCGGCGTGGTGTGGTTCGGCGAAGAACTGCCGCACGAGCCGTTCGCGCACGCCGAGGCCGCACTCGAGCGCGCTGATCTCGTCCTCAGCGTCGGCACGTCCGGGGTTGTGCAACCCGCCGCCGGTCTGCCGTACCGGGCGTTGACGCGGGGCGTGCCCGTCGTCGAGATCAACCCCGCCGAGACCGAACTGAGCGACGACGCGACGCTCGTCTGGCGTGCGCCCGCCGCCGCCGCGCTGCCCGCGCTCGTCTCGGCACTCTGGGGTAAGGCGTGACGCGTCGGGGCGCCCGCTGGTCAGTGCAGGGCCGTGCCGACGCTGCGCGTCGCGGGCCACGCGGCAGGCTTGCGTGCTCGTCGGCGGGCTCGATCCACCTGAAGGCGCACCATCACGACCTCGCGCACGTCGGGCTCGTCATCAGCCTGCACGTCGGCGCGACGTATCTGCCGTCGCTGCTGACGGGTCGCCTCGTCGACAGGGTCGGCCCCATTCCGATGGCGTGGGCGTCCGGCGGCATCCTCGCGGCTGCGGCGCTGTTCGCCGCCGTCGCGCCCGGTGACTCGTTCGCGGCGCGTGGCCAGCACGGCACGCCCACGACGGGCCGCATCAAGGCTCGAGCCCGTCTCGCGCGAGAGCACGCCGCCGTCGCCCAGCACCGCGCGAGCACACTGCACGCCATCACGGAGCAGCTCGCGACCTCGCACGCCGTCGTCGCTGTCGACGACCTCAACGTCGCCGTCATGACGCGCAGCGCACGAGGCAGCATCGACAAGCCTGGCCGCAACGTCGCCGCGAAAGCGGGCCTCAACCGTTCCATCCTCGACGCGAGCTTCGCCGAGATGCGGCGACAACTCACCTACAAGACTTCGTGGTACCGATCGCAGCTCCTGCCCTCAGGGCGCTTCGTTCCCACGAGCAAGACGTGTTCGACGTGCGGGGCAGAGAAAGCCAATCAGCCCCTGTCGAAACGCGTGTACCACTGCGAGAACTGCGCCACGGTGCTCGACCGTGACGTCAACGCGGCCAAGAACATCCTTCGCGCCGCTCTCGCATCCCACGACGCCCCCGGCATGGAGGAGTCGCAAAACGCCCGTGGAGTGCGTATCGAGACATCTGTCGCGCTACGTTCTGCGAAGCGGGAAGACCCACCGCGAGGTGGGCCACCCCGGCCGAGTAATCGCGTCCGGTCATCTCCCCCCAACGGGGAAGCGAAAGTGAAGGCAAACGCTTCCCCCACCAACTGAAAAGCGCGCAAACACAGCACCCCGCAAGGGTCGGCCCCGCGCACACGGAGATGAGCCCGTGGTCTCGTCCTCGGTGACGACGACGCGCCAGTCGGCCCCGCGCACGCGGAGATGAGCCCGCCATCATGTTCGCCGCGTCGGGCCCGTTCTGGTCGGCCCCGCGCACGCGGAGATGAGCCCTTCTCCATCGCAGGGATGACCTTCGTGCCGAGGTCGGCCCCACGCACGCGGAGATGAGCCCCGGGGTCACCGTCCGCTGTGGCCGGTGAGGGTGTCGGCCCCGCGCACGCGGAGATGAGCCCGCGCAGCAGGCCAGTGACTTCGACGCGCTGGCGGCCCCGCGCACACCGGTTGAGCCAGCGCGCTTTAGGGCGTCGGTCGGGACCCGCTTAGAGCTCGCCGCACCGTGTCCCGCGACATTCCGTGCAGGCGCGCGATCTCCGAAATGCTCATGCCCGACTCGTACGCCGCGACCATCGCCGAACGCAGCGACGGCGTGACCTTCGCCGGGCGTCCAAGCTTCTTGCCCTGAGCGCGCGCCCGCGCGACACCCTCATTCGTGCGCTCGATCAGTCGGCGGCGCTCGAACTGGGCGAACGCGAGCATGAGGTTGATCTGAGCCTCACCCGCCGCCGAGTGCGGATCGAGCACGCCCATGTCACCGGTCTCGACCGTGACTCCGCGCTGCGCGAGGTCGAGCACGGTCCCCATCGTCTCGAACATCGTGCGCCCCAACCGGTCGATCTTCGAGCACACGATCCGATCCCCGTCATCAACCGCACGCACGAGCGCGTCGAATTCCGGACGCGATTTCTTCGCGCCACTGCACATGTCGGCGTACACGTGCCGTGCGTCAATACCGCGCGCGATCAACGTCTCACGCTGCGCGTCGAGCGACGCTGCCTGCTTCGCGGTTGAGACCCGCGCATAGCCGTACGTCGTCACGACGCGCCCGCCTTGTCATGCAGCTCGACCAAGATCATGTCCTCAACCACCGTGCCCCGGCATGTCAGCATCACAGCGTTGTCATCAGCCGTAGTCGACCACCGACGAGCATGGCGCACATCAGAGTGGCACCAGTTCTTCAACGTGCCCTGCCCAGACTCATCGCCGTCGTATTTGCTTGTCAGGTCGCCCCCAATACCCCAAGGCAGGTACTCGCCATGCTCGGCTTTGGGGTCAAGCTTCACGAGCACCTTGACGTTGTAACCGTCCTTCGAAGTCTCAGCCTTGCTCGACGCCACAGACCACTCTTGCCCCGATCCGCGCACCTCGACCGTGCCAGTCGTCGGCGCGTCCTTACCGCATCCCGCCAGCGCCATCACCGCGAGGCCCACCATGCACATGTGCTTCCTCATCGCTGAGCCCGCCGACCCGCCAGCCACCCACACGCTGTGCTCACGCAGCCATGTCTTACGGTCCATCACGTACACCCCTGTCGATAATCGGTCGATTCCCGCCACCCAGCCCGGCGGCAATCCCCCGCATCCGCAGGTGCGGCCCAACGGGACTGCTGCACGGATAGGTGACATCGACTCTGTGGTGCCGTTCGGTGCCGCAGGAGAGGATGTGCACCATGCCCAAGCCGTACCCCAAGGAGTTCCGCCAGAACGTGATCGAGGTCGCTCGCTCTCGTGAGGCCGGGACGACGTTGAAGGAGATCGCGAAGGACTTCGGGATCTCGGAGTCCTGCCTGACGAACTGGATCGCCATCGCTGACCGGCAGGACGGGAACAAACCCGCCGCCGCGGTGAGCGACTCTGGTGAGTTGCGTGAGGCTCGCCGTCGGATCCGGTTGCTCGAGCAAGAGAACGAGGTGCTACGCCGCGCTGCGGCGTACCTCTCGCAGGCGAACCTGCCGGGAAAATGATGTACCCGCTCGTCCGTGAGCTGGCCGCCCAGGATGCCCCGATCAGGGTGCCTGTGACGGTGACGTGCCGGGTCCTGAAACTTGCCAGGGCGCCGTACTACCGGTGGCTGGCCAACCCCGTGACCGACGCCGACTGGGTGGAAGCGCACCGCGCGAACGCGTTGTTCGATGCACACCGTGACGACCCGGAGTTCGGGTACCGCCTCCTAGCTGACGAGGCCCGCGACGCCGGGCAGGAGATGTGCGACCGCACCGCGTGGGCGATCTGTTCGAGCAACGCGTGGTGGAGCGTGTTCGGGAAGAAGCGCGCGAAGAAGGGCCGGCCCGGCCCGCCGGCGCACGATGACCGCGTCCAGCGTGACTTCACCGCGACCGGCCCGAACCAGCTGTGGCTGACCGACATCACGGAGCACCGCACCCGTGAGGGCAAGGTGTTCATGTGCGCCGTCAAGGACGTGTGGTCCAACCGGCTCCTCGGGTACTCCATCAGCTCGCGGATGAAGGCCCGCCTGGCCGTGCAGGCGTTGGAACACGCCGTGGACACCCGCGCCCGAGCGGGCGTCGACGTGGCCGGCTGCATCGTCCACAGCGACCGCGGGTCCCAGTTCCGGTCCCGCAAGTACCTGCGCGCCCTGTCCCGGCACGACCTGCTCGGATCCATGGGACAAGTCGGCTCGAGCGCGGACAACGCCGCCATGGAGAGCTGGTTCGCACTCCTGCAGAAGAACGTCCTGGACCGCCGAACCTGGGACACCCGCGACCAGCTGAGGCTGGCCATCGTCACCTGGACCGAACGGACTTACCACCGCCGACGACGCCAAGCCCGCCTCGGCAAGTTGACCCCCATCGAGTACGAGACCATCATGACCACAGCGGCCACCCAGGCCGCATGACCAACATGTCACCTATCCGTGCAGCAGTCCCGGCAGCTATGGAGGTCAGATGGGGTTGACATGTTCTTCGTGGCTGGCTGGTTCGCACTGGATGGTGGCATGGGTGACGTGGTACTCCTCGGCGAGCAACGCGGTGACCCGGTCGAGGACGGCGTGTAGCTCGGCGTCGTCGGCCAGCACCACGTGCCCGGTGGCGGTGTCCAGTCCGGAGGTGACGGTCCAGATGTGCAAGTCGTGCACGTCCGCGACGCCCGGCAGCGCCCTGATCCGGGCCTCGACCTCGCCCACGTCGAGTCCGGGCGGGGCGACCTCCATCAAGATTCTCAAGGCTTGCGCGATGAGTTTCCATGTCCGGGGGAGGATGAACAAGCCGATCGCGGCCCCGATCAGGGGGTCCGCGTAGCGCCAGCCGGTGGTGAAGATGATGATGGCGGCGACGATGACACCCACCGAGCCGAGCATGTCGGAGAACACCTCGAGGTAGGCGCCCTTGACGTTGAGGGATTCCTTAGCCCCGGCCATCAACAGCCGAAAGCTGATCAGGTTGACGATCAGACCCACCACTGCCACGGCCAGCATCGGCAGCCCTGGGACGTCGGGTGGGGAGGAGAATCTTTGCCAGGCTTCGTACAGCACGTACCCGGCCACTCCGAACAGCAGCACCCCGTTGGTCAGGGCAGCGAGGACCTCGAGTCGGTAGGTGCCGAAGGTGCGCTGCGGGTTCCCGGAGGCTTGGGCCAGGGTGATCGCGGCCAACGCCATCCCCAGGCCGAGGACGTCGGTGCCCATGTGTGCGGCATCCGACAGCAGAGCCAGGGAGCCGGTGGTCAAGCCCACGGTGAGTTCGACGAGCATGTAGGCCGCGGTCAGGCCGAAGGCGATCAGTAGGGGTGTGCGGTGTCGGGCCCCGGCGGTGGCTGCGCTGGCGTGGCTGTGGCCGTGGTCGTGTCCCATCCCTCAGACCCCCGGGGTGCCGTGGACGGCGTGGTCGAGGTGCTCACGCGTGACGTCGAGGAGAAGGCGTACGTGACTATCCGCGAGGCGGTAGCGGACCATCCGGCCGTCGCGGCGATTGGTGACGACGCCTGCAGTGCGGAGCAGTCGCAGTCCGTGGGACAGCGCGGAGGGGGACATGTCGACCATCTCTGCCAGGTCGCACACGCAGGTCTCGCCTGCCTCCAGCAACGCGAACAGCACCCGCACCCTGCCTGGATCGGATAGCAGCGCGAACGCGTCCGCGATCCGGCTCGACTCCGCTGGGGTGACCAGAAGAGGCCTCGTGGCCTCCACTCGGCCTTCGTCGACTTGGGTCGAGGTGCAGGCATCGAGGCCCACCACCTGGGCATCTTGGGATCGGGTCACGGGAACTCCTGAACAGTTGAACGAGTTGTCATATGTACAGTAGTCGACGTTGGATCCGACCGACCCCCACAAGGAGTCTGAAGCAATGACAACCGAGCTGACCTGCCCCAAATGTCACGGCGCGATGCGTAGTTACGAGCGCAACGGCATTCAGATCGACCAGTGCACCGAGTGTCGCGGTGTCTTCCTCGACCGCGGTGAGCTGGAGCAGCTGATCGATGCCGAGGCGGCCTACACCCAGGCCGCCCAGCAGGGCCGCGGCGCCCCGGTCCCCGGGCCGCCCGCCCAGGCGAACCAGCCTCCGGGTTACGGCTGGGACCAAGGCGGACACCATGGCAAGCCCCAGTACGGCGGACACCACGGCAAGCGGAAGAAGGGCTTCCTCGGCGAGCTCTTCGACTGACGCGCCGCGAGGACCGCGCCGCGCGGCGTTGACCCGCTGCGGGCCCGACCCCGATGTCGTCGGGCAAGGCGAGCGTCGCAATCGCCGCGGTGCGGGCAGGCGCCCTCGGCCGACCTCCCATCGGGTGCCTGTGGCTCCCGTCGCAAGCGCCCGGCAGCCGTCAGGTCAGCCACCGAAACAGTTCCCACCTGCAACCGGCACGGGCCAGGGGACAGAACAACGAAAGGCAAGACAGCAGATGTCTTCGAAGGGTCGCAAGGACCACACACAGCGGGCCGCGCGGGTCCAGCAACTGCGGCGTGAGCAGAAGCGCAAGGAGCGTCGGCGTGCTCTGCTGATCTACTCCGTCACCGCAGCCGCGGTGCTGCTCATCGTCGGCGGCGTCGCCGTCAGCCTGATCCGCACCGAGGCGAACAAGCCCGACCTGGCGGCCGTGAAGAGCTACAAGGTCACCCCCGAGCACGTGCAGACCCCGGTTACGTATGCGCAGACTCCGCCCGCGGGCGGAAAGCACAACCCCATCTGGCTCAACTGCGCCACCTATCCCACCCCGGTGCCCAACGAGAACGCGGTGCACTCGATGGAGCACGGAGCCGTCTGGGTCACGTATCGACCCGATCTGCCGGCCGCTCAGGTCGCGACTCTGAAGGCCGCGATCCCGAGCACCTACGCGGTGCTCTCGCCGTTTCCCGGGCTGAAGGCTCCGGTCGTCGCCTCGGCGTGGGGTAAACAGCTCTCCCTCGACGGTGCGGACGATCCCCGTCTCGCGGCCTTCATCCGGGAGTACCGGCAGGGTGCTCAAGCGCCCGAGAGCGGCGCCGCGTGCACCGGCGGCTCCGACGGCACCCTGCCACTGAACGCCGGCGGCGGTATGCCCGCACCATCCCCGACCACGCAGCCCTGATCGGGGGATCTCGATGACCAAAGAACCGTCTCTGCCAGAGGATCTTGCGGAGTACGCCGAAGTTGCCGCTCGCCCCCGCCCCGACCGACACCGTCCTTGGTTGCCGGTGGTGGCGGTGCTGCTGGTAGTCGGCTTGGTGGTGGCCGGCGGGGTCGGGTACCTCGTGGGCCGTCCTGCCTCGCCACCGGCCGATGACAGTCCCGAGGCTGGATTTGCCCGGGACATGCAGGTCCACCACGCCCAGGCCGTTGAGATGTCCCTGATCGTGCGGGAGAAGAGCGCTGACCCGGGCCTGCGGGCGATGGCCTACGACGTGATCACCAGCCAGCAGCAGCAGATCGGCCAGATGTACGCCTGGCTGGACGGCTGGGGACTCCCGCAGACCTCCCCCCGTACGTCGATGGCGTGGATGTCGGGGATGGATCATGCCGGGATGGCTGGCATGCCGTCCGGATCCGGCTCGATGACGATGTTGCCGGACGGTCGGATGCCCGGGATGGCATCGGCCGCGGATCTGGCGCGGCTGAAAGCTGCGAGCGGTCGGGCCGCCGAGGTCCTATGGCTGCAGCTGATGATCCCGCATCACCAGGCCGGGGTAATGATGGCCGAGGCAGTGATCCAGAAATCCGATGATCCCCAGGTAGTCAAGCTGGCCAATGCCATCCGCACCGCCCAGCTCGCCGAGATCGACCAGATGCGCCAGATGCTCAAGGAACGCGACGGGGTCGAGAGGAGCTCGTGAAACCGGCGCTCCAACTGCTGGCCGCCGACGCGCTCGCCACCATCCACCTCACGGGGGCCGCACCGCCCGCAAAGCACACGCCGAGCTGGAATCGTCAGACCCGCCGGCCCGCGACGTACACACGCGGGTGCCGGCCCGGGTTGTGCTGCGGGTCGAAGGCCCGATCTCGCCGATCATTCCATCTGGTGGCTTTCGACGTTGGTTCGACGGATGCAAAGTCTGGTTGACTTTCGGCTCCTCCTACACTGCCCGAGTGTCCCCTCGAACCTACGCGCAGTTGTTCCGGATCGTCGCCACGGCCGAGGCCATCTCGTGGGCGGGTCTGCTGACCGGCATGTACTTCAAGTACCTCACGGATGCGGGGGACCTCGGGGTACGGATCTTCGGACCCATCCACGGCGGCATCTTCGTCGCGTATGTGCTGATCACATTCCTGGTCTCACGCGCGCTCGGATGGGGTCGTTGGACCACCCTGGTGGGGCTGGCGTGTTCGGTGCCGCCCTTCGCCACACTGGCGTTCGAGGTGTGGGCGCAACGAAGTGGCCAGCTTATGACGCCCACGACTGGTTCCCCCGACGAGCCCCTCCCCCGCCGAGCGACTACCGGCGGTCGCGTCTGAGCCACGGGCACGCGGGTTCGGCGACCTGATCGTTGCCGGAGCACGATCAGGCAGCAGCCCACCAGCCCTGTGCTCGAGGGCGGCCGGCACCTGAACGGCGAGCCGAGGTAGCCGGTGACGAGCGCATCTACTCGAACGACTGAGCGCGCCCGGGGCTGCGCTTGAGGAGCATTCTAGACTTGTGAAACATTTCACAAGTAGCGCTATGGGTGACCGGTTCGCGGCTGTGCGCACGTACCGTCGGGACCGTGGTCACCCGCGACGCGCTGCTCCAGGTACTTACTGCCGACCCTGCCGGGTTGCTGCCGGCGCGCGAGCAGATGGCGATGACCTTGGGATGGCACATCATCCTGGCCTGCTTCGGGGTGGCGTTCCCCGCGATGATCCTGGTGATGCACTCGCGGGGGATCCGCCGCGACGACCAGGTGGCACTGGGCCTGGCGCAGCGCTGGTCGAAGGTAGCGGCGGTCTTGTTTGCCATCGGTGCGGTCTCCGGCACCGTGTTGAGTTTCGAGATGGGGCTGCTGTGGCCCGGTCTGATGGGTCGCTTCGGCGACGTGTTGGGGTTGCCGTTCGCCGTCGAGGGGCTGGCCTTCTTCGTTGAGGCGATCTTTCTCGGCATCTACCTCTACGGCTGGGGCCGGATGCCCCCGAATCGGCACGTTCTGATGTTGATTCCGATGGCCATCTCGGGGGTCGTCGGCACGTTCAGCGTGATCGCGGTCAATGCCTGGATGAACAACCCCACGGGTTTCCGGATGGTCAACGGTGAAGTCACCGACGTCCAGCCGTGGCGTGCGTTCTTCAACGACGGGGTCTGGGGCCAGTTCGCGCATATGTGGGTGGGCGCGTTCATGGTCGTGGGCTTCCTGGTCTCGGGTGTGTACGCGGTGGGCATGCTCCGCGGCCGCGTCGATGCGCACCACCGGCTCGGGTTCAGCGTCCCGTTCGTCTTCGCTAGCGCGGCAGCGCTGGTGCAGCCCTTCATCGGGCACCTGCTGGGGCTACGGCTCGGTGGCACCCAACCCTCGAAGCTGGCGGCGTTCGAGCTCGCGACCACGACCGAGAGCCCGTCCCCTTTGCGTCTGGGCGGTGTCCTGGTCGATGGTCAGGTCCGGGGGGCGATCGACATCCCGCTGCTCGGATCGATCATCTCTCGCAACTCTTTCACCACCCCGGTCCAGGGCCTGGATACGATCCCGGTCGCAGACCAGCCGCCGGTGAACATTGCCCACTTGGCTTTTCAGTCGATGGTCGGGATCGGCACCCTGCTGGCGCTGGCCGTGGTGCTGTTCTGGTGGACTCGCTGGCGCGATCGTGACCTGCTCGAGAACCGCTGGTTCCTGCGGTTCTCCGCGGCGGCGGGTCCGCTCGCGATCATCGCTCTGGAGGCCGGGTGGATCGCGACGGAGGTGGGTCGGCAGCCGTGGACGGTGTTCGGCGTGCTGCGCACCACCGAGGCGGCGGGCAGCAACTCCGGATTGTGGTGGCTGTTCGGGGTCACGTTCCTGGTGTACGCCGCCATGACGGTGGGCGCCTACGTCGTGCTCCGGTCGATGGCGCGCCGCTGGCGCTCGGGTGAGCTGGACCTGCCCAGCCCCTACGGACCGCAAGCGCGACTCTCCGACACTCAGAGAACCGACCGATGACCCTCGCGCTGGCCGCTGCCGCCGCGCTCTTCGTGGGCGTGCTGGCCTACTCGCTGTTCGGCGGCGCCGACTTCGGCTCCGGATTCTTCGACCTGACCGCGGGTGGCTCCGCGTCGGGAGCCGAGCTGCGCACCCTCATCGACCACAGCATCGGGCCGGTATGGGAGGCGAACCACGTGTGGCTGATCTTCTGCCTGGTGACCTGGTGGACTGCGTTCCCAGTCTCGTTCGCGGCCATGATGAGCACCCTGATCATCCCGCTGCTGCTGGCATTGCTCGGGATCGTCCTGCGCGGAGCCTCGTTCGCCTTCCGCAAGTACGCCGCCACCCTCGCCCAGGCACGGCTGTTCGGCGCGTTCTTCGCTGCCTCCTCGCTGATCACACCGTTCTTCTTCGGTTGTGTCGCGGGGGCGATCGCGTCGGGCCGGGTGCCGGCGACCGGACGCGGCCCGCTGATCGACTCCTGGGTCAACCCCACCTCGATCTTCGGGGGCCTCATCGCGGTCGGCACCTGCACCTTCCTGGCCGGGGTGTTCCTCGTGGCCGACGCCGCCCGCGCCAGTGCATTCGTGCTCACGGCACAGCTACGGATCCGGTCCCTGGCCGTGGGCGTCACGACCGGGCTGATCGTGTTCGTCGCTCTGGTGCCCATCAAGCACGACGCCCCGACTCTCTACGCCGGTCTGACCGGGAAGGCGGCACCCCTGATCGGCATCTCGGCCGTGGCGGGTCTCGCCACACTGGTGCTCCTGGTCGCGCGCCGCTTCCCGGCGGCGCGCCTCACCGCGGTGCTTGCCGGCGCGGCGGTGGTACTCGGCTGGGGCATAGCCCAGTACCCCTGGCTACTTGTCGACCAAGTCAGCATTGCCGATGCCGCCGGGTCACCAGCCACACTCGCCGCACTGCTCGGCGTCGTCGTCCTAGCCGCGATCATCGTCGTCCCCGCGATGGCGTACCTGTACTCACTCACACAGTCCGAGCCGTGGACGAAGTCAGAATCCTGATTCACCGTAGGACATGACTCGTCAGAGCCAGTCGAGTGGTCGCCCGGGCGAGGTCCCGCGGCGCGGCGGAGACCGTTGAATACGGAGGCCAGGTTCTCAGTGACGGCGATAGCGGCGCAGTTGCTCCTTCGTCACGAGCCTCAAATGACCCCACCGACCTCGTCGAGTGAAGGCAACCTCGCTCCGTACAGGCTTCCAGTTCCAAGGCAGCACCCACCTCAGCTTCGCGTGGACCAGGTTCACAAGGCACTTCATGCGCTGGGTCGAGCCTGCGAGACGCCAATGCTCAGTCGGAAGTCTGAATAGATTCGGTTGCCGCTCGATGTTATCGAAAGGTTTGCCGCTGACTACCCCAGCGGTGGCTTCAAGATGGACGACGAGCCAGGGTCCACCCTGGCCCTCATGGTGGTGGTCTGGCACGAGCTCAGGCCGTGCGCCCCGGCGAACGTGCCTGAGATCGAAAGACTATTGCCCGCGAAGTATCGCGGGGGCTAGGACGACCACCTTTCGCTCCAGGGCCCACGCCCCCGCTGCACGGTGAAGCGTCCTTCATAAGACGACGATGTCCCTGTCGCGACTAATTGGAGAATCGGTAGGTCAAGATCCATTGGTTGCCGCCGCCCTGAGGCGACCGAGGGGCTGGGCACAGGAACCCGGTCGAGACGATGGCCGGATGCCTTTAGGGCTACGACCGTCCTTGAAGGCATCGAGACCGCTGCGGGCTTGACAGCTCTGCGGGAAGTGGCCTTCATTCGCGCTAAGGATACCTCCTCGTAAAGCCCAAACTCTGGTCCCCGCGAATGACCAAGGTCGACGACCGCGGATCCGCCCGGACTGAATCGCCCCGGGGCACACCAGAGCCTCTACTGGCTATGTCAACTTCATCCGGCCCCGGGATGACGGCCCCACGTGGCCCCATCTGGCGCTAGATCAGCGGTAGCGCAGGGCGC
Organism: Dermacoccus sp. SAI-028; assembly: GCF_004346775.1. Lineage (NCBI taxonomy): Bacteria > Bacillati > Actinomycetota > Actinomycetes > Micrococcales > Dermacoccaceae > Dermacoccus > Dermacoccus sp. SAI-028. The sequence goes on from NZ_SMFS01000001.1 coordinate 834,053, forward strand.
TCGGGAATGCGCTCTGGGAGGCTGGTGATCATGAGTGCTGAACCGTCTCTTGTGCCCGAACTGGCCGTGACCGACTGCAGCGTGTCCGTCCGGTTCTGGTGTGACCTGCTGGGCTTCGCCGTGCTTTACCGCAGGCCGAGGAGGGCTTCGCCTACCTCGCGCTCTCGGCGGCGCTCACCTCATGCTCGACCAGGCCGACATCGGCAGGACGCGGCGAACGGCGCCCTTCGACCTTCCCTTGGGGCGCGGGATCAACTTCCAGATCTCCGTGCCCGATGTTGCCGTGCAACTCAGGCAGCTCCGTGAGGCGGCCTGGCCCTTGTTCATGGAGCCGGAAGTGAAGTGGTACCGCCTCAGTCCGAGCGAGTAGGCGGGTGTTCGCCAGTTCCTCGTGCAGGACCCCGACGGCTACCTGGTGCGCCTCCAGATGTCGTTGGGACACCGAATGTTGGAGCAGTGACCCAACGCGGCAGGAGAGCGTGTCGGCCGGGCGCATTATGCCAGCTGACGGGCTGAGCGCCTGGGCCCTTGAGCGCGGGCCTCTCTCGGCTTCGTTCGGTAGGCTCCTGGCTGTGACGACGCCCTTGCCCGACATCGCCCCCGCGAGTGACGAACGATCAACCCTGACGTCATTCCTCGACTTCCAGCGCAGTGTCGCGCGCCGTAAGACTGAGGGCTTGGACGACCAGCAGCTGCGCACCCGCTTGGCCGGGCATCCATCGATGATGAGCATCGGCGCGATCATCAAGCACCTGGCCAGCTGCGAGACATGGTGGGCCCGCGGCTGTTTCGCCGGGCAGGATGTCGGGGAGCTGGACGAGCCGTGGCGCTCGGGCTGGCAGCAGGCTGAGGGTGACTGGGAGTGGGAAGCGGACGCCGACTCGGGCAAAGACCTGCGTGCGTGGTTCGACAAGGCCATCGCTAACGCGAACAGCACCTACTCGGCTGCCCCGACACTAGATGAGCTCAGCGTCCGGGCCTGGGGGGCGCCCACCCCGGCGCACGTCAACCTGCGTTGGATTCTCGTTCACCTCATCGAGGAGTACGCCCGCCACCTGGGCCACCTCGATCTCCTGCGCGAACAGATCGACGGCAACACCGGAGACTGAATGGCGAGATGAGGTCAGTGATCTCGTCGCGGCAGAAGCGGATGTTGGCGCGTCACTGCTCCCGTCCGGAGCTGATCCAGCGGGGATCGTCGGAGATGTTGCGATCACCGTGCACGGTGCGTGCGATGTGGTCCAGGAGGTCCATCTGGGTCGGCGTGAGGTCGATGTCTGCACTGCCGAGGTTCTCGATCATGCGGGATGCCGTGCGTGAACCTGGGATCGGGACGCAGGCGACTCGGAACTGCTCTGCCTTCTGCAGCAGCCACGCCAGGGAGATCTGGGCGTTGGTGGCTCCGATCTCGGCGGCAACGCGGGTGACGATCGCGAGAGCCTGCTGGTTGGCATCCCACCCGGCCCCCATGCGTTCGGTGCGGCCGCGGAGGTCGGTCGCGATCTGCGCGGGGGTGAGGGTGCCGGTGAGGAAGCCTCGTCCCAAGGGGCTGTAGGGCACGAATCCGATCCCGAGTTCCGCGCAGGCCGGGACCACGTGAGCCTCGACATCACGCGACCACAGGCTCCATTCGGACTGGACGGCCGTGATCGCGGCCGTCGCGTGGGCTCGACGCAGTTCGTCCGCGGTGACCTCTGACAGGCCGAGGTGACGTACCTTGCCCTGGGTCACGAGCTGCGCCATGGCGCCCACGGTCTCCTCGATGGGGATGTCGGGGTCGGTGCGGTGCAGGTAGTACAGGTCGATGGTCTCGACGTCGAGGCGGCGCAGCGACGCGTCGCAGGCTTGGGACACGTACTCGGGACGTCCGTCGGTGGACTTCTGCCCTCGGTGGTCCTCACCAAGGGTGATGCCGGTGATGCCGAACTTTGTGGCCAGCTGCACTCCGTCGCGGCGGCGGGCGAGCAGGGGTGCGAGCATCTCCTCGTTCGTCCCGGCTGGGCCGCTGCTGCCGGCACGGGGCTCCCCGTAGACGTCGGCCGTGTCCAGGAACGTGATGCCCGCGTCTATCGACTCGTCGAGGGTCCGGCGGGCCTGGGCGTCGGTGGTGCCGCCGTAGATGTGACTCAGGGCCATGCAGCCGAACCCGATCGGGGACGCGGTGAGGGTGCCGAGGGTGGTCATGGTGTCGGGCCTTCCTGGTAGGTGGCGATCTTGTATTCGGTCGCCGCGAGGGCCAGTTGGAGTTGGCCGATCTGGCGGCGCAGGGTGTCGCGGTGTTCGAGCATGAGGTCGAGTCGTTGGGGGATGGTCTGTCGTCCCGCGTCGACCAGGTTCAGGTACTCCTTGAGGTCGGCGATCGTCATTCCTGCGGTGCGCATGCGCGTGATGAACATCAGGCGGCGGATGGCGGGTGAGTCGTAGCGGCGGTGCCCGACGTCGTCTCTGGCGACGGCGACCATGCCAATGCGTTCGTAGTAGCGCAGCGTGTGGACGGTGACGTCCAGGTGGTCGGCTGCTTCGGCGATGTCCCACCACGTCGTGGGGTCGTCGCGAACGAGATCTTTCAGTGCCTCGACCGAGATCCCGCCGGGTGGGTCGGTGGCGAGGCGGAGGGCCTGTTCCAGCTCGAGGTTCATGTCGGTGACGCTACGGCTTCGAGCGCGCTCGAACGCAACACCCGCTTGCGGAGACCTCCGGTGCCGCATTCGCAAGGAAGGTCCGCACATCGGCAAAGTAGTGATGTCACGCGCCTGTTGCGGGGGTCCGGTGCCGGGCTCGGGTGTGGGCGAGGCGGTAGGAGTTGGTGCCTGTTTCGATGATGGTGGCGTTGTAGGTGAGGCGGTCGACGATCGCTGCGCACAGGCGGGGGTCGGTGAAGGTGTCGGTCCAGGCGGAGAAGGACTGGTTGGAGGCGATCGCGATGGCGTTCTTCTCCTCGCGTTCGGTGAGGACTTGGAACAGCAGCTCGGCGCCGCGCCGGTCGAGTTCCATGTAGCCGAGTTCGTCAATCACGAGGAGATCGACGCGGCCGTAGCGGTTGATGGTCTTGGTGAGTTGTTTCTCGTCGGCGGCTTCGACGAGCTCGTTCACCAGGCGGGTGGCGAGGGTGTAGCGGACGCGGTAGCCCTGCTCGGCGGCGGCGGTGCCGAGTGCGATGAGCAGGTGGGATTTGCCGGTGCCGGAGTCCCCGATCAGGCACAGCGGGTCACCGCGGCGGATCCAGTCGCCGGTGGCGAGCTCGTTGATGGTGGCGGGGTTGATGTTGGGGTTCGCGGTGAAGTCGAAGTCGGCAAGCCATTTCTCGCGGGGGAAGCCGGCGCTCTTGATGCGGCGCAGGGTGGAGCGGCGGTCGCGGTCGTCGACCTCGGCCAGGAGGAGTTCGGCGAGGAAGCCCTGGTAGGTGAGTTGTTCCTTGGTGGCGACCGCGACGGCGTCGTCGACGACGGCGCGGATGGTGGGCAGCCGGAGCCGGCGGCAGGCCTGGTCGATCGCGGCCTGCGCGGCCTGTTCGGTCAGGCCCTGACGACGACGAAGACCGGTCGGGCGGGTGCTGGTGGTGGTCATGGGGTTCCTGTCTTGGGTGCGGTGGTGGCGGGATCCGTGGCCGGTTGGCGACGTCGCAACAGCTCGTCGTAGGCGGTGACGGTGGGCAGGGGTCGAGTGTCCTCGGGTAGGTGCGCGATGACCTGGTGCGGGTCGGTGGGGCGTCGTGGTGGCAAGTTCACGACCGTCCCCCGCCTGGTCGGGGTGGTAGGGATGGGTGTGTGGGTGGTGGCGTGGCGGCGGGCTTCGACGGCGACGACGTCGGGGCTGATCGCGCCGACCGACAGGGCGCTGGTGATGCCGGCGATCACCGCCTCGGCGGGGAGGGAGCGGTGGAGCAGGAGCACGTCGATGAGTTCTTGGGTGCCTGCGACGTCACCGCTGGTCTTGCGGGCTGCGGCCCAGAACGCGTCGTGGGCTGCGGTGAATGCCCCCGCCGCTCTGGCTTGGGCCAGGGCGGTGGAGCCTGGGAACGCACCGGGCTTGTGGCGTAGGACTTCTAGGTAGTGGTCCAGCTCGACTCGGGTCACCCCACGGGTGCCGAGGCGTGGGTGGGTGGCCACTATGGTGCGGCCTTCGAAGACGACCACGCACGAGGCCCGCAGGCTGACGCGGACGCGTTGCCCGATCAGGTGTGCGGGGACGGAGTACTTGACCATGCGGACGGTGATCAGGGCGGAGCGGTCGACGCGGGGGTGGAGGATCAGGCCGGGGTCGAAGTCGTCTGCTGGCAACGGTGCCAGGTGTGGGAGTTCGGCGTGGTAGTCCTGCCCGATCGTGTTGGCGTGGCCGGTGATGCGGCGGGTGTTGTCATCGTGTTCCCAGGCACGGATCTTGTCGTTGAGTTCGTCCAGGGTGGCGACGTCGGGCATGGGGGTGAGGTGGTTGCGGCGGAACCAGCCGACCTCGCCCTCGACGCCACCTTTCTCGTGGGCGCCGTCGATGCCTGGCTGGCAGTAGAACGCGTCGAAGCCGTAGTGGGAGCGGGACTGCTGCACGGATAGGTGACATGTTGGTCATGCGGCCTGGGTGGCCGCTGTGGTCATGATGGTCTCGTACTCGATGGGGGTCAACTTGCCGAGGCGGGCTTGGCGTCGTCGGCGGTGGTAAGTCCGTTCGGTCCAGGTGACGATGGCCAGCCTCAGCTGGTCGCGGGTGTCCCAGGTTCGGCGGTCCAGGACGTTCTTCTGCAGGAGTGCGAACCAGCTCTCCATGGCGGCGTTGTCCGCGCTCGAGCCGACTTGTCCCATGGATCCGAGCAGGTCGTGCCGGGACAGGGCGCGCAGGTACTTGCGGGACCGGAACTGGGCAGGTTCAACCAGTCGTTGCAACACCGGCTTGTTCGAGTGATCGTAGTTGCTCGTCGAAGACCTCTGCGGGGGTTCGCCAGCCGAGGACTTTGCGTGGCCGGTTGTTGAGGGTGTGAGCGACAGCTTCAAGGTCGTTCGCGCTCCATCGGGACAGGTCAGTGCCCTTGGGGAAGTACTGGCGCAGCACGCCGTTGGTGTTCTCGTTCGTCGGGCGCTGCCACGGCGAGTGCGGGTCGGCGAAGAACACGCGCGTGCCGGTCTCCAGCGTGAACTGGGCGTGCCCGGACAGTTCCTTACCCCGATCCCACGTGATCGTCTGACGCACTTGCTGCGGAAGCGACGTGATCGACGCGCTCAACGCCTTGTTCATCGCCTGCGCGCCGTAGCCGCCCAGCGACGGGCCGTTCTTTACCTGCGGCTGCTCACCCCAGCCTTCAAGTCGAGGAAGATGTACGAGGATCGTGGTGCGGCTACGACGCTCGACGAGCGTGCCGATCGCGGAGCGGCCGGTACCGATGATGAGGTCGCCTTCCCAATGGCCTGGCACGGCACGGTCTTGCGCTTCGGCGGGCCGCTGGCTGATGACCACCTCAGCGCTGACATGGCCCTGGGGCTTGTTCCGTGAACGCTCCCGCGGTTCACGCAACGCGCGGCCGGTGCGCAGACAGGCGACGAGTTCGCGTTTCAACGCGCCGCGCCCTTCGATGAACAACGACTGATAGATCGCCTCATGGCTGATGCGCATGGACTCATCATCGGGGAAGTCCAACCGCAGCCGATGACTGATCTGCTCCGGGCTCCACGAACTGGCCCAGCGCCGATCCTGCCTGCGCGGCTTGTTCAACCCCTTCCACGCCGGCGCGGCCGGGCCTGCCACGGGCGTGCCGTCAGGATGGGTGACCCCGCCGGCGAGGCGGTCTTGGACGTAGTCGCGTAGACGCTCGTTCCTAACCAACTTCGCGATCTTCGGGCGTTTCGCTGCTTCTTGCGCTTTCCACTGCGCGACCGTGGCCCGGTACTCGATTCGGCCGCTACGGGTGGCGGCGTTACGGCGTAGTTCACGGCTGATCGTGCCTGCATCACGCCCCAGCTGGCGAGCGATCGCGCGGACGCCGACGCCTTTGGCGTTCAGGATCGCGATCTCTTCACGTTCTTCGAAACTGAGATAGCGCCCGGACGGCTCGGCCAGGCTGATCGGTGGCATGCCGCCAGCGTGTCGAAACCAGCGCGCACCGACGGGGCACGACACGCCGACCGCGAGGCAGGCTTCCGCCGTTGTGACGCCCGTGGCGATCTGGCGCCAAAACTGCCGTTCGACTCGCCGCGAAGGTGACTGGCGTGGGCGCCCAGGGGAACGCATCGGTGGGCGCAACGCTCGATCTGCACGCCACTGGCGCCGCAACACCTGTGGCGCGTCCCTCGTGCTCTGGTCCCTGTCGTTCGCTGCCATCGCCAACACCTTCCACGTCAAGGTGTTGCGACGACCAGTTGAATCCGCCCTGGGACCCGCGGTCGCTGTGGACGATGCAGCCGGCCACGTCGACGCCCGCTCGGGCGCGGGTGTCCACGGCGTGTTCCAACGCCTGCACGGCCAGGCGGGCCTTCATCCGCGAGCTGATGGAGTACCCGAGGAGCCGGTTGGACCACACGTCCTTGACGGCGCACATGAACACCTTGCCCTCACGGGTGCGGTGCTCCGTGATGTCGGTCAGCCACAGCTGGTTCGGGCCGGTCGCGGTGAAGTCACGCTGGACGCGGTCATCGTGCGCCGGCGGGCCGGGCCGGCCCTTCTTCGCGCGCTTCTTCCCGAACACGCTCCACCACGCGTTGCTCGAACAGATCGCCCACGCGGTGCGGTCGCACATCTCCTGCCCGGCGTCGCGGGCCTCGTCAGCTAGGAGGCGGTACCCGAACTCCGGGTCGTCACGGTGTGCATCGAACAACGCGTTCGCGCGGTGCGCTTCCACCCAGTCGGCGTCGGTCACGGGGTTGGCCAGCCACCGGTAGTACGGCGCCCTGGCAAGTTTCAGGACCCGGCACGTCACCGTCACAGGCACCCTGATCGGGGCATCCTGGGCGGCCAGCTCACGGACGAGCGGGTACATCATTTTCCCGGCAGGTTCGCCTGCGAGAGGTACGCCGCAGCGCGGCGTAGCACCTCGTTCTCTTGCTCGAGCAACCGGATCCGACGGCGAGCCTCACGCAACTCACCAGAGTCGCTCACCGCGGCGGCGGGTTTGTTCCCGTCCTGCCGGTCAGCGATGGCGATCCAGTTCGTCAGGCAGGACTCCGAGATCCCGAAGTCCTTCGCGATCTCCTTCAACGTCGTCCCGGCCTCACGAGAGCGAGCGACCTCGATCACGTTCTGGCGGAACTCCTTGGGGTACGGCTTGGGCATGGTGCACATCCTCTCCTGCGGCACCGAACGGCACCACAGAGTCGATGTCACCTATCCGTGCAGCAGTCCCCGTCGCGTCCACCCCGACACCTCACCAGGGGTGGGGCACAGTTGCGCCTTCAGCGCCACATCCTCGACCGCCAGACCCACCCGCGAATCCAACGAGGCCAGCACCAACCACGCAGCAGGGGGAGTTCACCGGGGAGGGCGGCGGCCAAGGGGATGTGATGATCGCGGCGCTCGTGCTGCTGGGGTTGGGTTGGAACGCTGGATTGCTGGCCGGCACGACGATGCTCGTCGACGCCACCTCCAGCGCCACCCGCGCCTGCACGCAGGGCACGTGCGACGTCCTCGTCTCGCTTGCCGGAGCGGGCGCGGCATCGGCGCAGGCTTCGTCGCCGGCGCCACGACCTACGCGACGCTGTGCTGCCTCACCGTCGTCGCAGCCGTTGCGCTGCTCGCGTTCGTGCCCCGCCGAAAGTCGGCGTGACGTTTTATTCATCGTCATGACACAAAGGCGTTAGGGTGAACGTCATTCCTTTCTTTCCCATGTGACGAAAAGAGCGGCGCCATGACGGTCCGTCCCACCCCACTCTCGGCTCCCGCGAGTCGAACCGAGCGGCTCGATCGGTTGCCGTTCACGGCGCGTCATCGCTCGATGCTCGTCGGTTCGGGCGTCGGCTGGGCGCTCGACGCGATGGACGTCGGGCTCATCAGCTTTCTCATGGTGGCGGTCAAGAAGGAGTGGGGGCTGACGACCGGCGACCTGTCGGTGCTCGCCTCGATCGGCTTCGTCGGCATGGCGATCGGCGCCGGTGTCGGCGGCGCCCTGGCCGACCGCATCGGGCGCCGCACCGTGTTCGCGGGCACACTCGTCGTCTACGGCCTCGCGACGGGTCTGTCGGCGCTCGCACCGAGCTTCCTCGTCCTGTGCGCCCTGCGCTTCGTCGTCGGGCTCGGCCTCGGCGCGGAACTCCCGGTGGCCTCGACCCTGGTGAGCGAATTCGCCCCGAAGCGCCTGCGTGGACGGATGGTCGTCGCCCTCGAGTCGTTCTGGGCGCTCGGGTGGCTGCTCGCGGCCGTCATCGGATTCACGATCGTGCCGCACGACAACGGGTGGCGCTGGGCGATGGCGCTCGGGCTCGTGCCCGCTCTCTACGCGATCCACGTGCGTCGTGGGTTGCCTGAGTCGGTGCGCTTCCTGGAAAGGGCCGGCCGCGACGACGACGCCGAGCGCATCGTGCGCTCGTTCGAGGCCGCGGCGGGTCCGGCGCAGCGCAGCGACGGCGCGCACCTCGACGACGCTGCCGACACCCACGCGGGCGCGCAGGGAACCACCGTCGACGGCGAGACGACCAGAACGTCAGAGCCCGCGAGCCCGTTCTCCGCGCCGTATCGAACGCGGACGGCCGCTCTGTGGGCGACGTGGTTCGGCGTCAACTTCGCCTATTACGGGGCCTTCTTGTGGATCCCGACATTCCTCGTCGCGAACGGCTTCCCGGTGGCGAAGTCGTTCGGTTTCACCCTCGTCATCACGATCGCACAGTTGCCCGGATACGCGGTGGCTGCGGTGTGCGTGGAGAAGATCGGACGCCGACCGACGCTCGCGCTCTTCCTCGCAGGTTCGACGGTGTCGGCGCTGCTGTTCGGTCAGGCCACGTCGGAGACGACGATCATGGCCGCCGGGTGCGCGCTCAGCTTCTTCAACCTCGGCGCGTGGGGTGCGCTGTACGCCATCACGCCCGAGATCTACCCGACGCTCATGCGCGCGGGCGGCGCCGGCGGCGCGACGGCGTTCGGGCGCATCGCCTCGATCGTGGCGCCGCTCGTCGTGCCTTGGGTGTTCACCCATCACGGCGAGGGCTGGACGTTCGGTGTCATCGCCGCAGCCTTCGCGGTCGCGACGCTTGCCGCGCTCGCGCTGCCCGAACGTCGGGGGCAGGCGCTCGACTGACCCGGCGGGGACGAGGCGTCAGCTCTCCTGTGGGTCGCGCAACGCCGCGGTGAACGTCAGCCCCGTCAACAGCAGGCCCGCGACGAACGGCAGGATCATCGCGCGCTGGATGCCGAAGTGGTTGCTGAGGAAGCCGATGATGCCGGGCCCGGCGAGAAACGCGGTATAGCCGAAAGCGGTGACGATGGCGAGCACGCGGCCGCCGCCGATGTGGCCGGCGATGGCGTAGATCTGCGGGGCGATCATGCCGACACCCAACCCGACGAGCAGCCAGCCGACGAGGATGAGCGGCAGCGACGACGTGGTGATGACGACGCCGAACCCGGCCACCGCGACGGGCGCGCCGAAGCGCACGACGGCGGCGCGCCCGAATCGTGCCACGAGTGAGTCGCCGAGCAGCCGGATGACGACCATCGTCGCGGACACGCAGACGAGACCGGCCGCGCCGACCCCCGGGTCGACGTGCGCGACGTCCGTGACGTGGATCGAGGCCCAGTCGATCGCGGTGCCCTCCGTGAACCCGAAGAACAAGGCCATGACGCCGAGCAGCCACGCCTGCGGCGGGATGCCGGGTCGCGGCGGTGCGTCGCCGCTCCTGGGGCTGATCGGCGCGGCGTCGTCCGTGCTGTCCTCGACATGCGGTGCCTGCGGCGTCAGAGCGAACAGTGCGGTGAGCCCCGCCCCGGCAAAGATCGCTGCCGCGACGAGGGCCCACCTCGGATCAGCCCCGTCGCCGCCCTGCAGTTTCGCCGAGCCCATGACGAGCAGGGCGCCGAGGAAACCTCCGAGCGAGAAGAACGCATGGAACCGGCTCATGATCGCCGTACCGGAGGCCCGCTCGGCGTCGACGCCGAGGGCATTCATCGCGACGTCCATGACACCGTTGCACGCGCCGATCATCACGCCGCCGACCACGAGGGTGGGGTAGTTCGGGGCGAACGCGACCACCAGCAACCCGATGGCGAGGCCGACTCCGCCGACGAGTGACGGCAGGCGCGGTGTGAACCGGTCGGAAACGCGGCCGCTCACCTGCATGGCCACGATCGCGGAGCCCCCGGCCAGCAGGAGGACGAGCCCGATCCCCGACGCGTCGGTGTGCAGGCGTTCACGGAGGCCGGGCAGCGAACCGCCCCAGGCCCCGATCATCAGGCCGTTGACGAGAAAGATGCCGAACACCGAGCGGATGAGGGCGTGGCTCTGCGCTGCGGTGAACGACGTCGTGGGAGTCGAGGTGGGCATGCGCTCCATTGTCACCGCCGCCACCTACCCTGGTCGAATGGACGACAAGGCCACGCTGAAGACGTACCTCGACTCGCTGCGTTCGGCGATCCTGTGGAAGCTCGAGGGCCTCGACGAGTGGCAGCTGCGCTGGCCGATGACGTCGACGGGGTCGAACCTGCTCGGCATCGTCAAGCACCTCGCAGCGATGGAGTACGGCTACCTCGGGCATGTCTTCGACCGCCCCGGCGAGGAGCTGCCGTGGATGGGGCAGGACGCCGAGCCCAACGCCGACCTGTGGGCGACGTCCGACGAGACCGTGGAGAGCGTCGTGCGCCTCTACCGCCGGGCCGTCGCACACGCCGACGAGACGATCGCGAGCCTCGACCTCGACGCCGCCGGCCACGTGCCGTGGTGGCCGCAGCCCGACGTCACCCTGCACCGCGTACTCGTCCACCTGAGTGTGGAGGTGGCCCGCCACGCGGGGCAGGTCGACGTCCTGCGCGAACTGCTCGACGGACGCGTCGGCATGCGTGAGGCGAACCCCAACCTGCCGTGGAGCGACGAGTTCTCCTGGGAGAGCTACGTGGAGAGGCTTCGTCAGATCGCGATCGACGCGCAGTGGCCCGGTGCCCGACCCGGTCTGTACGGGTTCGCGGGCCCGCAACGGGACGCGTTGCTCGCGCCGATCCTTCGCGGTGCCAAGACGGCGACATCATCCCTGGCAGCCGCGTATTCAGTGGACGATGAACTGCCGCGAGTCGGTGAGCGCGAGGTGCTCATCTCGTCGGCGGGGATGCCCGTCGGCGTCACCGAGACAGTCGAGGTGCGCGTCGTCCCGCTGGGAGAGGTCGACCTCGAGCACGCCGTCGACGAGGGGGAGGGGTACCGCAGCGTCGACGAATGGCGCGGGGCGCACGAGCGCTTCTGGGCCTCCGACGCGATGCGGGCCGAGCTCGGCGACCCCGACCTCGTCGTCGACGATGCGACGCCCGTCGTGCTGCAGCGCATCCGGCTCGTCGAGACGCTCTGACGGGTGTGCCGGCGCGGTGGCACTGGAGGTTCGCCGGTGTCGAGATGCCCGCCATTCCGAGGACCGCGGGCGCTCGTGGACCGAGTGGTTCGAGGCGCAGTGACGACGGAGCAGCGCCCCGCCGATGCGTCGTGATGACGCACCACGCGCCGCGCCCGGCGCCGTCATCACGCCTGACGCCCGGTTGTCATGGTCAGCGTGGGCGCGTCATAGCGCCCTGATCGCCGCCCTCAGGCGAACAGGTCGTCCTGCTCGGCGTGCTCGTTGCGAAGCGACTCGAGGAAGCCGACGAACGTGGCGCCGAGCTCGCTGAGCTCCTCGCCGCTGTCGCGCTCGACGTCGACCCAGCGCGTCGGGTGACCGGGGACGACGCCGAAGTCCCAGTCCTCGCCGCGGCCGAAGACGACGATGTCGCCGGTCTTGGTCACCGAACTCGGGTGCAGCACGCGCAGGTAGGGCCCGTCGGTGCCGTCGGCCATGTGGACGTTGCCGTTGTACGTCGCCGTCGTCAGCCAGAAGGCGCGCAGGTCGTCGGGAAAGGTAACGCCGAGCTTCTTCTCGGCGTGCGTGAGGTCGTCCTCGGTGGCGGGGGAGTCGAAACGGTCAGGGCTGAAGTACTCCGTGAAGGACATGCCGTCAGCCTAGGGCCTGCGACCCGTGAGCGGGCCGCGACGAACGACGAAGCGAGTAGCGCGATGGTCCGTGGGTGCTTCCGCCCCGTGAACCGGGCCGCGACGATCCCAGCGTCCTGTCGGCGCGATCCACAGCGTCTTGTCGGGGCGATGCGTCACAATGCGCTCATGATTCGTCCTGCTCCGCTTCGCTCGAACCCCCCGCGCGCCGGTGAGCCGTCATGATCGAGGGTCTCGATATCGCTGACGCGCGGGTGTGGCGCAGGAAAGAGACGAAGGCGCGCTCCATCGAGGCGGGTGCGCTCGCCGACGCGATGCGCGACGAGGAGAACCTCGTCTGGGTCGACCTGCTCGACCCGTCGCCGGAGCAACTGCGTCAGCTCGTCCTGCGGTTGGGCGTGAGCGGGACTGTGGTCGAGGATGCTCTCGCTCCGCACGAGCGCGCCAAGGTGACGGCTCACGCCGACCATCTGTTCTTCACCGTGTACGCCACGCAGCTCGCGACCGACACCCTCGCCGAGCACGCTGACGGGCGCAGCCACCTCAGCGTCACGCGCATCAGCGGCATCGTGCTGCCGCGGGCGCTCATCACGATCAGGGTCAGCTCGCCGCACTGCGAAGCGTTCGACATGGGTGAGGTCGTGAAGCGCTGGGATGATTCCGCCTCACTCATGACGCAGGGCAGCGGCGCGCTCGTGCACGGGTTGCTCGACTACGTCGTCGACGGCCATTTCGACACAATCCAGTCGCTCGACGACGCTCTCGAGGGCCTCGAGGAGACGTTGTTCGCGGAGCGGCGCACCGGCAGCGAGTTCGTCCGCACGACGTACGCGATCCGCAAGGATCTCGTCGCGCTGCGCCGCGTCGTCCTGCCGATGCGTGAGGTCGTCAACGCGCTCATGCGTCACCGCGGGCGCACGGGCGGGCCGCTCGACGCCTGGTACGACGACCTGTACGACCACGTGCTGCGTGCCTCGGAGTGGACCGAGTCGCTGCGGGACATGGTGAGCACCGTCTTCGAGACGAACCTGTCGCTGCAGGACGCGCGGCTCAACACGATCATGAAGAAACTCGCAGCGTGGGCCGCGATCATCTCGGTGCCGACGGCCGTGACGGGCTGGTTCGGCCAGAACGTGCCCTACCCCGGTTTCCAGGCGCATTCGGGGCTCGTCATGAGCGTCGTCGTCATCGTCGCGTTGTCGGGCGGGCTCTACGCGATCTTCCGCCACAACGACTGGTTGTGACCTCCCCGCCCACCTGCGTCCAAGTGCACCCGGGTGCATCAGGACGCAGAGGGTTACGGCTGGGCGCTGACGACGAGGGTGGCCTCGCCGCGCACCCCTCCGGGCGTTCGCGATCGTGGTGAGGCGTGCCTAAGCTGGAGGCATGGTCAAGCGCATCGAAACCGACAGCATGGGTCAGATCGAGGTCGACGAGAACGCCTACTGGGGCGCGCAGACGCAGCGAAGCATCGAGAACTTCGACATCGGCCGTGACACGTTCGTGTGGGGGCCCGTCATGGTGCGGGCACTCGGCATCCTCAAGAAGGCCGCCGCGCAGGCGAACGCCGATCTCGAGCAGCTCCCGAAGGACGTCGCGGAGCTCATCGAGAAGGCCGCGGACGACGTCATCGACGGCAAGCTGAACGATCAGTTCCCGCTCGTCGTGTTCCAGACAGGCTCCGGCACGCAGTCGAACATGAACGCCAACGAGGTCATCTCCAACCGCGCGATCGAACTCGCCGGCGGAGAGCGCGGCTCGAAGAAGCCCGTTCACCCCAACGATCACGTCAACCGCGGTCAGTCGTCGAACGACACGTTCCCGACGGCGATGCACATCGCCGTCGTCCTCGACCTCGTCGAGCGCCTCTATCCGGCCGTCACCGAGCTGCGTGACGTGCTCGACGCCAAGGCGAAGGAGTTCGACGACGTCATCTGTGTCGGGCGCACCCACCTGCAGGACGCGACGCCGATCCGTCTCGGTCAGGAGATCGGCGGCTGGGTCGCGCAGCTCGACTTCGCGCTGTCGCAGGTGCGTCAGGCCGAGCAGGCGACGCGGGCGCTCGCGATCGGTGGCACCGCCGTCGGTACGGGGCTCAACGCGCACCCCGACTTCGGCATGCTCGCCGCGCAGAAGATCTCCGAGATCACGGGCGAGAGCTTCCACCAGGCCGACAACCTGTTCGCGTCGCTGTCGGCGCACGACGAGCTCGTCGCCGTCAGCTCGTCGCTCAGGCTGCTCGGCGGGGCGCTCATGAAGATCGCGAACGACGTGCGTTGGCTCGCGTCCGGGCCGCGCAACGGCATCGGCGAACTCGTCATCCCGGAGAACGAGCCGGGCAGCTCGATCATGCCGGGGAAGGTCAACCCGACGCAGTGCGAGGCGATGACGATGGTCGCCACCCGCGTGTTCGGCAACGACGCGACGGTCGGTTTCGCCGGCTCGCAGGGCAACTTCCAGCTCAACGTGTTCAAGCCCGTCATGGCGCACGCCGTGCTGGAGAGCATCCGCCTCATCTCGGATGCGTGTCGTTCGTTCACCGCGCACTGCGCACGTGGCATCGAGCCGAACCGGGAGCGCATCGACGCCAACCTCGCCTCGAACCTCATGGTCGTGACGGCGCTCAACCGTCACATCGGCTACGACAAGGCCGCCGCCATCGCTAAGAAGGCGCACAAGGAGGGCACGACGCTGCGCGAAGCGGCGCTCGCGTCCGGCGACGTGACGGGCGAGGACTTCGACCGCTGGGTCGTGCCCGCCGACATGACGCACCCGTCCGCCTGACGAGCCCTCCCACCGGCGAAGGGGTTGTGGAGGTTCGTGCGCTCAGACGCGCAAACCTCCACAACCCCTTTCGTCGTCTGTCGTCGTCTCGGAGCGTTCAGTCGCGTAGCCCCGTCGAGTCGACGACGCCGCTGAGTACCTTGGCGGAGTGGGCGAGGGCGTCGCGTTCGGCGTCGTTCAGGTCGAGTTCGACGACGCTCTTGACTCCGCTGCGCCCCAGCACCGTCGGCACACCGATGAACAGGTCGTCGATGCCGTACGTGCCGTGCAGCTTCGTCGAGACCGGCAGCGCGGTGTACTCGTCGCGCAGGATGGCGCGGGTGATGCGCGCGAGGGCCATGCCGATGCCGTACGACGTCGAACCCTTCGCGTCGATGATGCGGTAGGCCGCCTCACGCGTGTCGGTGAAGACACGCTCGATCTCCTCACGGCGCCCCGGCACGCTCTCGAGGTCACGTGACAGCGGCGCGCCCGCGACGTTCGCGGACGACAGTGCGGCCACCTCGGTGTCGCCGTGCTCACCGATGATCGACGCGTGCACGCTCGACGGTGCGACGTCGTACAGCTCGCCGAGCATGAAACGCAGGCGCGCCGAGTCGAGCGTCGTGCCCGAACCGATGACACGCTCGGACGGCAGACCGCTCAACTTCCAGGTGGCGTAGGCCATCACGTCGACCGGGTTGCTGGCGACGAGGAAGATGCCGTCGAAACCCGTATCCATCACGGAGCCGACGATCGAGCGGAAGATCTCGACGTTGCGCCCGACGAGGTCGAGCCGCGTCTCACCCGGGCGCTGCGCCGCACCCGCGGTGATGACGACGAGGTCGGCGTCGGCGCAGTCGTCGTATGACCCCACCGTCACGCGCGTCGGCGACGGCGCCCACACGACGCCGTGGTTGAGGTCCATCACCTCGCCCGTCACCTTCTGAGTGTTGATGTCGATGATGGACAACTCGTGGACGAGACCCTGGTTGACGAGGGCGTACGCGTACGCCACCCCGACGTCACCGGCACCGATGAGAACAACGCGATCGCTCATGACCTCAACGCTACGCCGCCGGCCCGGTCTGTTCCGTCGTGTGGAGCACCTTGCCGGTGCAGTGAACATGAACATCGAATGACAGGCGGGGAGGGCTCGTCACGTGACCGCTGGCCTCAGAGGCCCGAGCTTGGGAGTTTGGCAGCCGACCCGCGACCCCGCGGGCCTCCGGGGCCCGAGCTTGGGAGTTTCCGCCGCGTGTATTCAGGCTGTACTGCCTCGACAGGAGCCCGCGGGGGTGCGGTGCCGCGCCGCCCCGCAGGGTCAAGGTGTCGCGATCTGCACCGTAGAGTTCGTCACTGAAAAGCGAACAGCAGCAAGGGAATCGACGATTGCGTCGGCGTCCGTTGTCGCGTCGAGGTTGGCGACGTTCGTCGTCGACGTCAGCGCGAGCGTCGCGCATCCTGCGGCCTTCGCCGCGCGCAGACCGCTTGGTGCGTCCTCGACGACAAGGCATTCTTCGGCGGCGACCCCGAGACGCTCGGCAGCCACGAGGAACGGGTCGGGGTGCGGCTTGCCGTGCTCGACGTCGTCGAACGTCACGACCACGTCCGGGAGCGGGATGCCCGCGGCCTGCAGGCGCGCCAACCCAAGTTCATGCGTCGCCGACGTCACGACCGCACACCGACGGGGCAGCAGCGCCGCGACCGCGTCGACGGCTCCGGGCAGCGCGACGACCCCGTCCGTGTCTGCGAGTTCCATCGCCGTGATGCGGGCCAGCGCGACCTCCGCCTCGCCGGGGCTCAGATGCGGCGCGATCTGCGCGATGATGCCCGACGCCGGCACCCCGTGATGCTGGCCGAGCAGGTGCGGGTCGATGTCGTACTCGCGCGCCCACGCGACCCATGAGCGGATGACGGCGGGCGTCGAGTCGACGAGCGTGCCGTCGTTGTCGAACAGCACGGCCGCGAACGAGCGGCCGGCCAGGGCGGAGAGGTCACCGAGTCGGGGCATGCCTCGATCCCATCACGCCGCCACGCGACGTGCGAGTCCGTAGGCCTCCGCCTCTGGGGTGACCTGTCGAGACGTCGGTGATCGCCTGCCGCAGGGTGGCGGTCCTCCGCTTCCTGGGGGACGACGCCTCGTGGACGTACGCTTGAGGCCGTTTTCGAGGAGGAGGCCCTCATGCTGCGCACCCTGATGCGAGCCAAGATTCACCGCGCGACCGTCACGCACGCCGACCTGCACTACGTCGGCTCGTGCACCATCTCGTCCGACCTCATGGAGGCCGCCGACCTCGTCGAGGGCGAGCAGATCGACATCGTCGACGTCGACAACGGCCACCGACTCACTACCTACGTCATCGCCGGCCCTGCGGGTGAGGGGCGCATCGGCATCAACGGTGCCGCCGCTCACCTCGTCGGGGTGGGGGACACCGTCATCCTCATCGCGTACGGAATGTTCGGTCCCGACGAGGTCGCGACGCACGAGCCGCGTGTCGTGTTCGTCGACGGCGACAACCGTATCGTCGAACGCGGCACCGACCCCGCCCACGCGCCCGAGGGCTCCGGTCTCGTCGACCCGCGCGACGGCTGAAGCCCCCGCGGCCGGTACATAGGCCCGACCCTGACGTGCGGCCGGCGGGCCGAGCAGCTGCAGCTGCAGCGTCAGCCGGGCAGATGCGGACACCCGGGCAGACCCGCCGGTCGTACAGGTCAGACAGCCGCTCAGGTCAGACAGCTCAGGCGACGCCCGTGCCGACGAGCGAACCGACGCCGAAGGTGATGGCCATGGCGAGTACGCCGCCGCCGACGTTGCGGGCGACGGCGCGTCCACGCTTCGCCCCGCCGATGCGGGCGCTGACGAAGCCGGTGATCGCGAGCGCGATGACGACGGCGACGACCGTCACCGGCACCCTGAGCGACGGCGACGGCAGCAGGATCGCGAGTAGCGGGATGAGAGCACCGAGGGCGAACGACACGAACGACGCACCGGCGGCCGTCCACGGGTTCGCGAGGTCGTCGGGGTCGAGGTTGAGCTCGGCGTCGGCGTGCGCACGCAGCGCGTCCTTCTCGGTGAGCTGGACGGCGACCTCGCGAGCGAGGGTCTCATCGAGACCCTTGTCGACGTAGATCTGCGTCAGTTCGGCGAGTTCCTCGTCGGGCATCGTGGCGAGCTCGAGCTTCTCCTTGGCGAGGAGCGCCTTCTCGCTGTCGAGCTGCGTCGAGACGGAGACGTACTCGCCGACGGCCATCGACAGCGCACCAGAGACGATGCCCGCGACACCCGCGATGATGATGGGGGTGCGCTCAGCCGTCGCTCCGGCGACACCCATGACGAGGCCGGCGACGGAGACGATGCCGTCGTTGGCTCCGAGAACGCCGGCGCGCAGCCAGTTGAGCTTCGCGGCATGCCCGGCATCGTGGGCCTCGCCGCTGTGGGGAGTCGTGGTCGTCATGACGCGCATCGTGCGCGATCGACGATGCGAGCGCCACGTAGGTGAGGCTTCGATGAGTCCGGTCACGTTGGCTTCGGCTCGGCCCGTACCCCGAGGGCGCGGCCTTGCGGCCGGTCGAACCATCAGGTGCGTCCATCATCCGCACCCCGAGGGCGCGGCCTTGCGGACCCTCGGATGGACCGCGTCCCCGGCAGGTCGAAAACCCTGCGACAATGGCAAGCATGGCTTTGAAGTCTCGTAACGACGTTCGCAACGTCGCCATTGTCGCCCACGTCGACCACGGCAAGACCACCCTCGTCGACAAGATGCTCTGGCAGGCCGGCGTGTTCGCCGAGCGCGCCACCGTCGAGACCACCGGAGAGCGAGTCATGGACTCCGGTGACCTCGAGCGTGAGAAGGGAATCACGATCCTCGCGAAGAACACCGCGATCCACTACGCGGGCCCCGCCGCGAAGGAGGTCGCGGGCCTCGACGACGGTGAGTTCGTCACGATCAACATCATCGACACCCCCGGTCACGCCGACTTCGGTGGTGAGGTCGAGCGCGGTCTGTCGATGGTCGACGGTGTCGTCCTGCTCGTCGACGCCTCCGAGGGTCCGCTGCCGCAGACGCGCTTCGTGCTGCGCAAGGCCCTCGACGCGAAGATGCCCGTCATCCTGTGCATCAACAAGGTCGACCGTCCCGACAGCCGCATCGCCGAGGTCATCGACGAGGTCTACGAACTGTTCATGGATCTCGACGCGGACGAGGACCAGATCGAGTTCCCGATCGTCTACGCGTCGGCGAAGAACGGCATCGCCTCGACCGTGCGTCCCGACGACGGTGGCCTGCCCGAGGGTGACTCCGTCGAGCCGCTGTTCAAGACGATTCTCGAGACGATCCCCGCCCCGACGTACGAGGAGGGCACGCCGCTGCAGGCGCACGTGACGAACCTCGACTCGGACAACTTCCTCGGCCGACTCGCGCTGCTGCGCGTGTTCAACGGTGAGATCGCCAAGGGCCAGCAGGTGACGTGGTGCAAGGCCGACGGCACGCAGCAGAAGGTGAAGATCACCGAACTGCTCATGACGGAGGGCCTCGAGCGCAAGCCGTCCGAGAAGGCCGCGGGCCCCGGCGACATCATCGCCGTCGCCGGCATCCCCGACATCACGATCGGCGAGACCCTCGCCGACGCCGAGAACCCGGAGCCGCTGCCGCTCATCACGGTCGACGAGCCCGCGATCTCGATGACGATCGGAACGAACACCTCGCCGCTCGTCGGCAAGGAGCGCGGCACGAAGGTGACCGCGCGTCTCGTCAAGGACCGCCTCGACAAGGAGCTCATCGGCAACGTGTCGCTGCGCGTCCTGCCGACCGAGCGTCCCGACGCCTGGGAGGTGCAGGGCCGCGGTGAGCTGGCGCTCGCCATCCTCGTCGAGCAGATGCGCCGCGAGGGCTTCGAGCTGACCGTCGGCAAGCCGCAGGTCGTCACGCGTGAGATCGACGGCAAGCTGCACGAGCCGTTCGAGCGCCTTACGGTCGACACGCCCGAGGAGTACCTCGGCGCCATCACGCAGCTGCTCGCTGCCCGCAAGGGCCGCATGGAGCAGATGACGAACCACGGCACCGGTTGGATCCGCATGGAGTTCGTCGTCCCGGCGCGTGGCCTCATCGGCTTCCGCACCGAGTTCCTCACCGAGACGCGCGGTACGGGTATCGCGCACTCGACGTCCGAGGGTTACGAGCCGTGGGCGGGCACCATCACGACGCGCGTCGCCGGGTCGCTCGTCGCCGACCGCACGGGCCCCGTCACGTCGTACGCGATGGTCAACCTGCAGGAGCGCGGCACGCTGTTCGTCGAGCCGGGCACCGAGGTGTACGAGGGCATGATCGTCGGCGAGAACAGCCGCGCCGACGACATGGACGTCAACATCACCAAGGAGAAGAAGCTGACGAACGTTCGCGCGTCGTCCGCCGACAACTTCGAGAAGGTCATCCCGCCGCGTCAGCTCTCCCTCGAGCAGAGCCTCGAGTTCTGCCGTGAGGACGAGTGCTGCGAGGTCACCCCGACCGCCGTGCGCATCCGCAAGGTCGTGCTCAACGCCGGTGAGCGCGCGCGCACCGCGTCGCGTGTTCGCAACGCGAACAAGAGCTGACCTGATCAGCTGACGATCGACGAACGGCCGGCCACTCTCGAACGAGGGTGGCCGGCCGTTTCGCGTGCGGCAGAGTAGGGCCATGAAGAAGAACCGGGAGAGCGTCTGGATCGTTCAGCACGACGAGACGCCCCACAACACCGTCCTCGGGGTGTTCGCGACGGCCGAGGAGGCGGCAGAGTACGCCGACGCGGTGCATGTGAACGACGCCGACGGCGTCATCACCACGGAGTTTCCGATCGGGTTCCGGTTCGAGGACGGGGCGGTGCGGTACCGCCGCTGAGCCTTCGACCCCAGGCCTGCAGCCACTGCGCTCTTTGCGTTTCGGCGCGTGGAGGACGAAGGTTGACCTCATGGCTCGGCTTCTCTTCGCGCATGCGCATCCTGATGACGAATCGCTGTGGACGGGTGTGACGATGGCGCATCACGTCGCGCGGGGTGACGAGGTGCACGTGCTCACGTGCACGCTGGGGGAGGAGGGCGAGGTCATCCCTGACGACCTCAAGCACCTCGAACTGCCCGCCGGCGCAGCGCGTCCCGACGACGTCGCGGACGAGCTCGCTCCGGTGCGTCGCGAGGAACTGCGCCGCGCGATGACGGCGATGGGGGTGACGTCGTCGGTCGTCCTCGGTGACGACGCCTTCCGCGCCCTCGCGAACCGCCCTGAGGCGCGCACGTACCGCGATTCGGGCATGGCAGGCACGCCGTCGGCATCCCACCCCCGGGCGTTCACGGGCGCCGACATCGAGGCCGTCGCTGCCGACGTCGCCGCGTACGTCGACGCGCTCGCGCCCGACGTCGTCGTCACGTATGACGAGCAGGGTGGCTACGGCCATCCCGACCACATCCGCACGCACGAGGTGACGGTCGCCGCGCTCGCCGCATCGACCGCGCGTCCGAGGCTGTTCATCACCCTGACGCCGCAGTCGTGGGCACAGGAGGATCGCGCCTGGCTGCACGCGATGTGCTCGCCCGAGTTCCTCCACGAGACGGGCTTCGTCGTCCCCGAGCGCGACGACGCCTACCCGCCGTCCGTCGTGCCCGACGACGAGGTGACGCACGCGGTCGTCGATGACGCGGCCGTCAGCCTCCAGATCAAGGCGCTGCGCGAGCACCGCACGCAGGTCAGCGTCGCCGACGAGGTCTACGCGCTCTCCAACGACGTCGCCTCACGTCTTTCGGGACGTGAGGGGTTCACCGAGTACGACGCCCGCGCTCGCCGCCGCATCGTCGGCGCCGAGAACGCCACGCCGAGCGCGACCCGCCCGGAGCTGATCGCATGACCTCCCACCACGAACCGGTCGACCCCGACCACTACCGCAAGGCCATCGGTCGTCTCGCGACGGGCGTCAGCGTCGTGACCACGCGCGTCGGCGACATCGACCACGCCATGACGATCAACTCGTTGACGAGCGTCTCGCTCGACCCTGTTCTCATGCTCATCAGCGTCGAACGCGAGGCCCGCTTCTTCGAGGCGGTCATGGAGCGCGGCGAATGGGCGGTCTCCCTGCTCGGTGCCAGTGCGAAGCCGATCGCGTCGTGCCTCGCGACGCGCGGGCGTCCGCTGCACGGCCAGCTCGACCGCGTGCCGCACCACCGCGGTGACGCGACGGGCCTCGCCCTCGTCGACGACGCCCTCGCGGAGTTCGAGTGCCGCACGGTCTCGACCCTCGACGCGGGCGACCACACGATCGTCGTCGGTGAGGTGCTGACGCTCGCCGTCGGCGACGCTCCCGAGGACGCCCTCACGTATTACCGGGGCGCATTCGGCCGGTTGCGCTGACGCGTCGCTCGTGCCCAGATCGTCGGACGCCGCCGTTCGTGGTGCAATGGTGCGACCCGTGGCGCGGGGTTTTCGCGGGTTCGAGACATGCAGGAGGTCACCGTGGCGGACGACGAGCAGGTGCAGGCGACGCAGCCGGACGGCACGCGTCGGCGCAGGCATCTGGCCTGGTTCGGGGGCGCCGGTGTACTCGCCGTGGCGGCGATCGGCTACGTCGGGGCCTGCTACCACTACAAGGACACGATCGCGGGCGGTACCACCGTCGCGGGCCGCAGCATCGGCGGGATGACGATGGAACAGGCCTCGCGTCAGGTCTCCGGCCTGCCGGGCCCGGGGGCGCAGCAGCAGGCCACCGTCACGGCCGACGGGCAGAAGTTCGCGTTCGAGCCGTCCAGCGCATGGAAGCCGGACGTGGCGCGCACGCTCGACGGCGTCACCGGGTTCAGCCTGTCGCCTACCCGCCTCATCCATCACATCAGCGGTGACGGCGGCGCCGTCACGCCGCGGTACACGGTCGACGAAGCGGCGCTGGCGCGTCTCGTCAAAAGCTCGGCGGGCACCTCGATCAAGGGCGCGCCCACGCAGGGCAAGGTGAAGTTCATCAACGGTGAGGTCGTCGTCGTCAAGGGCGCGCCGGGCAAGAGCGTCGACGAGAAGGCGGTCGCGAAGGACGTCGCCGAGCACTGGCCGGGCACCACGGCCTACACCACGAAGCTCGTCGACAAGCAGGCCGACGCGACGCAGGACGCCGTCACCGCGTTCGCGGCGGGCGATGCGAAGAAGGCGATGTCCGAGCCGCTGCAGGTCAAGGCCAATGGCGAGACCGTGACGATGAAACCCTCCGATGTCTCCGAGGTCATCTCCTCCGACACGGACGCGCACGGAAAGCCCTCCATCAAGGTCGACGCGGACGCACTGCTCGCCCACGTCCTCGAGCGCAGCACCGACATGCAGAACGACATCGCGACGGACGCGAAGGTCGTGTGGAAGGACGGGAAGCCGAGCGTGCAGCCGGGCAAGGCCGGCCAGCAGATCGACGCCTCGAAGGTGCAGTCGGTCGTCGCGGCAGCACTGACGGGCAACCACGTCGCGAACCTGCCCATGAAGCCGATGCAGCCGCAGGTGACCGAGAAGGACATCGACGTCTCGTCGCTGCCCACCACATCGATGGCGCACTTCGAGTCCAAGTTGCCCGGCGGCGCCGAGAACGCCGCGCGCACCCACAACATCGAGACGGCGCTCGCGACGCTCAACGGGATGGTGGTCAGACCCGGTGAGCAGTTCTCACTTTTGCGTGCCCTGGGGTACTCGTTGACGAAGGAGAAGGGCTACGTCGAGGCGGGCACGCTGCAGGGCGGCATCCACGTCGACGGCATGGGCGGCGGCGTCTCCCAGGTCTCGACGGTGCTCTACAACACGGCGTTCTTCGCGGGCGTGCAGCTCGACGAGCACACCCCGCACGACGTCTACATCGATCGCTACCCGATGGGTCGTGAGGCAACCCTGTGGAACCCCGGCGTCGACAACACGTGGACGAACGACACCGGCCACCTCATCCTCATCAAGGCGGGCACGAGCGGCGACAAGGTCGTCATGGACTTCTACGGCACACGCCAGTACGACGTGTCGACGAAGACGGGGCCGAAGACCGACGTGGTGCAGCCGAAGCAACGCACCGTGAAGGACGTCAAGGGATGCGAGAACTCCGTCGGAAACGGCACGCCAGGCTTCCAGGTCGACGTGTGGCGCACCCTCAAGAAGGGCTCGAACGTGGTGCGCACCGACAAGATCCACACGAAGTACCAACCCGACGACATCATCACCTGCGTCGGCTCGTCGTGATGTCGGCGCGCCGGTCTCTAAGGCCGGCGTGCTCGATGACGAGGTCGGCGACGTCGCCGGCGTGCGAGCGCACGGCCCAGTGCCCGGCGTCGAGACGCCGCACGCGGGACGTCGCGGCGTAGGCCGCGCCGTACGTGGCGATGGGTTCGCGGACGTAGCGGTCCTTCGTCGGCACGACGATCTGAGTCGGCACGTCGGTGCGACGTGGCCCGGAGGTCGCGTCCGCGCTGGAGCCGTGCCGGCGCAGCCCCATGTTGGCGCGGTACAGCTCGAGGCCATCGAGCATGTCGCGGCGCTCGCGCTCGGCACCGTCGCCGCGCTGCAGCAGCCGGCCGAACGCGCCGCTGCGGATGACGAGTTCCGGAAGCAGCGGGGTCTGGAAGAACGCGATGTACGTCGACGACGCGGCCTGCTGCGCGAGGAACAGGAGATCGTGGGTCGAACCACGGGCCATCGCGTGCATCCAGCGCGACGCATGATCGAGACATGGGCCCGAGATCGTCGTGAAGCTGCTCACACAGGAGGCCGCACCGTCGTCCGTCACGGCCTGCCAGGCCTGGATCGAACCCCAGTCGTGGGCGAGCAGATGAACCTCATGCCCGTTCTCGGCTGCTGCGGTGACGGCCCGATCGACGTCGCGGCGCAACTTGTCGAGGGCGTAGCCGACGCGTGACGGCGGCGCGTCGGAACGGCCCGACCCACGGGTGTCGTAGGTGAGGACGTCGGCGCGGGGGATGAGGTGCGGGATCATCGCGTCCCAGACCCGCTGGTCGTCAGGGTAGCCGTGCACCGCGATGACGACGGGACGCTTCGGCGTGCGGCCGGTCGGCATGCCTTCGTCAGACGAGTCGCCAGCCGACGAGACGGCGAGTCGGTGCCACGTCGCGGCGAGCGTCAGGCCGTCATCGGTGGTCAGGGAGGTCTGTTCGACAGTAGCTTCGTGCGTCGCGGTCGTCATGACGCCACTGTGCCGTACGAACCCGGGGCCTGTCTTGATCTACGACGCTGCCCGACGCGCCCAGGGGCGGCGCGGCACAATGAACGCGTGAGTACGCCGAGCATCCCGTTCACGCCCGCCGCCGACGTCACGGCGCATGCCGCCACGATCGACGTCGGGCGCATCGCGCACGAGCTGCGTCATCACGAGGTCACCGACGTCCTCGTCAGCGGTGTCGAGCGTGCCGCGTACTCGAGCGACGCGAGCCTGTACCGCGTGCTGCCGCGCGCGATCGTGCGTCCGCGCCACACCGATGACGTGCTCGAGACCCTCGCCGTCGCGCGCAGTCTGGGCGTGCCGATCACCGCACGCGGCGCGGGCACGTCATGCGCCGGCAACGCCGTCGGGCCCGGCATCGTCATGGATTTCAGCACGCACATGAACAAGGTGCTCGACCTCGACGTCGCGAACCGGCGCGCCGTCGTCGAACCCGGCGCGGTGCATCAGAGCCTGCAGCGCGCGGTACTGCCGCACGGGGTGCGCTTCGGGCCGGACCCGTCGTCGCACACGCGATGCACGATCGGCGGGATGATCGGCAACAACGCGTGCGGGTCGCGGGCGTTCGCGTATGGCAAGACGAGCGACAACCTGCTCTCGCTCGAGATGGCGACGGCCGGGGGCGAGCTCGTGCGCCTCGATCACGGGGCGTCGCGCGACGCGCTGACCGCCGCGCACCCCTCCCTTGGGCGCCTCGACGACCTCGTCGGCGCGAACCTCGCGACGATCCGGCAGGAGTTCGGGCGCTTCGATCGTCAGGTCTCCGGCTACGCGATGGAGACGCTGCTGCCGGAACGCGGGTTCGACGTCACACGCTTCATGGCCGGCACCGAGGGCACGCTCGGGGTGCTGACGGAGGCCACTGTCGGGCTCGTGACGGAACCGGCGTTCCGCATCCTCGTCGTCCTCGGCTACGACGACATGCCGGCCGCCGGTGACGCCGCGCCGCTCGTGCGTCAGTTCACGCCGACGGCGTGCGAGGGCATCGACCGGCGGCTCGTCGACGTCCTCATCGCGCGGCGCGGCGCGCAGGCCGTCCCGGCGCTGCCGAAGGGGTCGGGGTGGCTGCTCGTCGAGATCGCCGGCGACGATCGCGACGAGGTGCTCGCGCGCGCCGAGGCGTGTCTCGTCGGCTGCGGGGCGATCGACGGGCGCGTCGTGCTCGACGCCGCGGAGACGAGTGCGCTGTGGAAGGTGCGTGAGGACGGCGCCGGCCTTGCGGGGCGCTCGCCGAAGGACCTGCCCGCGTGGCCCGGCTGGGAGGACGCCGCCGTCCCGCCCGAAAAGCTTGGCGCGTACCTGCGTGACTTCGACGCGTTGCTCGACACCTACGACCTCTCCGGGTTGCCGTATGGCCACTTCGGCGACGGGTGCCTGCACATCCGCATCGACTTTCCGCTCAGCGCGCCGGGCGGCACGCAGGTGCTGCACGAATTCCTCGACGGGTCGGCGCAGCTCGTGGCGCGCTACGGCGGGTCGATGTCCGGTGAGCACGGCGACGGGCGCGCCCGCAGCGAGTACCTCAGCTCGATGTACTCGCCGCAGGCGCTCGCGTTGTTCGCCGGCGTCAAGGAGATCTTCGACCCGACGAACCTGCTCAACCCGGGCGTCCTCGTCGATCCCGCGCCGGCGGCGGCCGACGTCCGCATGGCGCACGTACCGCCACTGACGAAGGACCTCGCACTCGCGTACGCGCATGACGGCGGCGACTTCGCGCGCGCCGTCCACCGCTGCACCGGCATCGGCAAGTGCCGCGCGAGCACGATCGGGACGACGAACGTCATGTGCCCGAGCTACGCGGCGACCGGTGACGAGAAGGACTCGACGCGCGGACGCGCGCGGCTGCTGCAGGAGATGGTGCAGGGCGGGCTCTCCGGCGGTTTCGTCAACGACGGTTGGCGCTCGCCGGAGGTGCACGAGGCGCTCGATCTGTGCCTGTCGTGCAAGGGCTGCACATCGGACTGCCCGACGGGTATCGACATGCCCGCGTTCAAGTCGGAGGTGTTGCATCAGACGTACAAGGGGCGCGTGCGTCCGCGCTCGCACTACGCGTTGGGGCAGCTTCCGCGCTGGGTTCGGTTGGGACACAAGGCGTCCGGCGTGTTCAACCTGGCGCTCGCGGTGACGGGCAAGGTGCCGGTGCTCAAGAAGCTCGCCGGCGTCGATCCGCGACGCTCGGTGCCGTCGTTGGCGCGTGAGTCGTTCCGTGACTGGTGCCGCACGAACGATGTCGGGTTCTTCGAGGACGCCGACCGTCGTGGCGTGGTGCCGGACAACGCCGTCGTCATCATGGTCGACACGTTCACCGACCACTTCTCGCCCGAGGTCGGTCAGGCCGCGGTTCGTGTGCTGCGGCGCGCAGGCTGGGAACCGTTCGTCGTCGAACGCGCCGGCTGCTGCGGTCTGACGTGGATCTCCACGGGCCAGCTCGACGGGGCGAAGAAGCAACTGCGCGGGTTGATCGGTGACCTCGCGCCCGTCGTGCGTCGTCACGTGCCCGTCATCGGGCTCGAACCGTCGTGCACGGCCGTGCTGCGCGGTGACGCCGCCGAGCTACTGCCCGGCGACGAGGACGCCGCGCTGGTGGCGCGCTCGACGTCGACGCTCGCGGAGTTCCTCGCCGGTGACGACCGGTGGACGGCGCCCGACCTGTCCGGTGGCGACGTGGTCGCGCAGCCGCACTGCCACCATCACGGGGTGATGGGCTGGTCGCCCGATGCCGCGCTGTTGCGCGACGCCGGCGCCAACTTGCAGCAACTCGGCGGATGCTGCGGCCTCGCAGGCAACTTCGGCGTCGAGCAGGGGCACTACGAGGTGAGCGTCAAGGTCGCCGAACAACAGCTGCTGCCGGCGATGGACGCCAAGCCCGACGCTGCGCTGCTCGCCGATGGGTTCTCGTGCCGCACCCAGATCGCCGACCTCACCGAACGTCGCGGTATCCACCTCGCGCAGTTGCTCGACGACGCTCAAGGTGGTCAGGGCGTCTGAGCCCTGAGTGCGGGCAGGGGGGTCAACGGCGTCTCTCGAGGCATCGCCCTGCCTGCGCGCGTGGATCTCTGACCGGATTCGCGTCGTGCGCGACGCGAATCCGGGCGATGATCGCGGAGGTCGGTGCCTCGGTGGTCAGTTCGGCTGGAGGTAGACGTACCTGTGGTGCGTCGTGAAGCCGAGCGATTCGTACAGAGCGATGGCCGGTGCGTTGTCGGCGGCGACCTGCAGGTACATCGACGCCTCGTCGGCGCGCAGCGCTTCGTCGGCGCAGGCGCGCAGGAGTTGTCGTGCGAGGCCCTGACGGCGGACGTCGGGGCGGGTGGCGAGGGCGAACACTCCGGCCCATCCCGGCGACAGCGCCAGGCGAGCGTGGGCGACGGCTCCCGAGGGCGCGCCCGCCGCACCGGAGGTGATGCCGTCCGTGTCAACGGGCGGCGTGAGCGCGAGGAAGACCTGCTTCTCGGAGCCTTCCAGGACGCGCCGGGCGTCACTCTCGTGCGTGCGGGCCCGGTCATCGGCGAGCGACCACCACGCGTCGTCGAGGGCGGGGGAGACGTTCGTGCGCCTCGAGCTGGTCGACGTGCGCCGCGCAGCCGCAGCGACGTCGGCGCTCGCGGCCGTCATGACACGTACCGGGCGGAGCGCCTCCCAGCCGAGAGTGGTGGCCTTCTGGACGAGGGGGTCGTCGTCGGCCGAGAAGCCGGGTGAGAGAGGCACCTGGATCAGGGGCGGCAGCGCTCGAGCGTCATACCAGCGTCGAACGGTGGCAAGCGCGTCGGCCGTCGACGGGCCGGGTTCGCCGAGGACGAGAGCCGAGTTGGCACGCCCGGTGTAACCGCCGGCAGCGCGCAGCATCCAGCGTCCGAACCACTCACGTTCGTGGGGCGGCCAGCCGTCCGTCATGAGCTCTTCGAGATCCTCGACGGAGACCGCGCGATGCGGCGCGCCACGCCGGCCGGGGCGTGGGCCGAGCGCCTTCGCCGTCACGATGTGCGTGATGGCGACGCGCACCTCGCCGCGCCGGGTGTCGACGACGACATGGCCAACGTCGACGGAGCGGACGGTGCCGACGATGTCCGTCAGGGTCGCGTTCGCGTCGAGCGTGCCTGCGGCGGCGGCGATCTCGCCGGCTGTCAGCCGCCGGCGAATCATGACCCGTGCGCCCTCTCGCAGGGTGGAAGCAAGGGTGGGCTTGTTTTCGGCGGAGTCGCGCACATCGGCATACTAGGAGGCAACCATCCGAACATCGCACCGTGACGCTCGGATACCAAGAACGTTCGCTGTCCGCATCTCGCCTCTGCACGGGTCGGCCGGCGGGCGCAACGCGACCACCGAGGAGCTACCCGTGACGTACGTCATCGCCCAGCCCTGTGTCGATGTCAAGGACAAGGCCTGCATCGAAGAGTGCCCCGTCGACTGCATCTACGAGGGTGAGCGTTCGCTCTACATCCACCCCGACGAGTGCGTCGACTGCGGCGCGTGCGAGCCGGTGTGCCCCGTCGAGGCCATCTACTACGAGGACGACACGCCCGAGGAGTGGGCCGACTACTACAAGGCCAACGTCGAGTTCTTCGACGACCTCGGCTCGCCCGGTGGCGCCGCGAAGATGGGCGTCATCAAGAAGGATCACCCGATCATCGCCGTCCTGCCCCCGCAGAACCAGGACTGACGACCAGGGCTGGTGGCCAGGGCTGACGGTGAGGCCTGACGAGGACCGGCAGGCCGACGTCTGTGCCCCAAAGGTGCTGGGCGCTTGCGTGCCTGCACGCGAACCTCGCTCGCGCCAATAGAATCCTGCCCTTTCGAACCCCGCGCCAATCGAACCCCCGCGCGAGCTGCTGACGGCTCGTGCGGGGGTTCGTCGTGTCCCGCACCCATCTGTGATCTACGTCTACATCTGCGAATCCCGTCCACCTTCGCGATCTACGTCCCCTCCGGCGATTCCTGTCCACATTGGCGATTGTCGTCCACATTTACGTCGTCGGCGCAGCACGTGGGTCGACCGCGAAGGTGGACGAAAATCGCAACAGTGGACGAAGATCGCAGCGGGGGAGGTGGTTCGCAGAGGTGGACGGAAATCGCGAATGGTGAGGAAGATCGCAGGAGTGCGGAAGCTGTCAACCTGATTGGAGTCACGTGGGGTTGAGTTGGGTGATTTCGGGTGTTGTGGCGGCGATGGGGCGCCGGCCTCGGTAGCGTTCGGGGTTCGCGGCGTACTGCGCATCCAGGACGGCTTGGCGTTCGGTGTGGACATCGACCCAGGTGCCGGTGTGGACCTGTTCGGGCGTGAACCCGGCCAGTGAGCTGTGGTGATGACGCGTGTTGTAATCGTGCACGACGTGCTCGGCCCACTCGCGCGCGTGTTCAACACTGGTGAACTGGCTCGGGTAGTCGGGACGGTACTTCTCGGTCTTGAAGTAGGACTCGATGTGCGGGTTGTCGTTCGACACGCGCGGACGATTCCGGCTCGCGCTGATCCCAGCATGACGGTAGAAGTCGGCCAGCAGTACCGACTTCATCGCCGGCCCACCATCGGAATGCACGATCCGCGGGTGAACACCCTCACGTTCTGTCGCGGCCTGGAACAACGCGACCGCGAGTTCGTCGGACTCATCTGTCTCGACGCTGCTGGCGATGATCGTGCGGCTGAACGCGTCGATGATCGTGTACTGCTGATACCAGACCCCCGTGTATGGCCCGGGAAGTTTCGTGATGTCCCAGCACCACACCTCGTTCGGTGCGGACGCCTCCCACTGCGGCATCGCGACCGTGCGCCGCGTACGGCGTCGACGCACCGGCCGTGGCCCGTGCAAGCCACGCGCGCACCGCAT
This sequence comes from Dermacoccus sp. SAI-028, assembly GCF_004346775.1. Classification (NCBI taxonomy): domain Bacteria; kingdom Bacillati; phylum Actinomycetota; class Actinomycetes; order Micrococcales; family Dermacoccaceae; genus Dermacoccus; species Dermacoccus sp. SAI-028. The sequence continues at coordinate 864,941 of NZ_SMFS01000001.1, forward strand.
CCACGTCGACAAAGACGCCACCGGCCGCCCCGCATCGAACGCGTCGTAGAACGACTGCTCCACGCTGCGCTGCTCGTGCCAACCGTCACGGATCGCGGACACGATCTGGGCGCGCTCCTCAGAGCTGAGCGCGCACGGCTGATACCGCTCGGTGTGCGCGATCGGGTCCGCGACGCGAGCGCGTGGATGGTGACGGTAGTGCCACGTCGAGGTCGCCACACCGATGATCTTCAACGCTTCACGCTGGGAATAGCCGGCCGCGACATGCTCGGCGACCAGGGTGTTCTCCGCTTCGAGGAACGCCGCATGGCGGGCGGCATCGGCCTCGTTCAGGACTCGGGCGTGGGCTCCTGCGGCGCGTTCAACTCGTGCAAGAGCCCGATAGCTTTTCCCAGCGCCTCGTTCGATGCCTCCAGCCGCGCAACCTGCTCAGCATGCGTCTGCGCCTCCCGCGCGCGGGCTGCGCGTTCGGCGGCGAGTTCTTGTTCCACGCGCGCCAAACGCGCGCCGTCAGCAACTGTCATGTGTGAAGTATCGCGGGGCACGAGGTCTCGTTCGAGGTCTCCGAAGTAGAACGCTTTGCGCCACGTCATGATCTGATGACGCGACACACCCTGCTCGAGCAACCACGCCGCTTTCGTGCCATGCGGCAACGCCACATACTGCTGCACCAACGCGGTCTTCTCTTCCGCAGTCCATCTGCGCATACCCACCTCCTGAGTGACTCACACCCAGGCTGACAGTCAGGGGTGGACGCCGTTAGCCGATGGGCATGCGGCCCTGGCGGCGCGGGGGTTCGGGCAGGGTGGGGATGTCGGTGGCAGGTGCGAGAATGGCGGCATGGCGCTCAACCTTCCTGACTTCCCCTGGGATTCGCTGGCCGCGGCCAAGGCGCGCGCGAGTGAGCACCCTGACGGCATCGTCGACCTCAGCGTCGGCACGCCCGTCGATCCGACGCCGCAGATCCTGCAGGACGCACTCGCGGCCAACGCCGACGCCCACGGTTACCCGCAGGTGTGGGGGACCCCCGATCTGCGTGAGGCGATCGCCGCCTGGTACGCACGCCGCCGCAACGCGAGCCACGTCGACCCCGACGGCGTCATGCCCACGGTCGGTTCTAAAGAACTGGTCGCGTGGCTCCCGACGCTGCTCGGCCTGGGCGCCGGGGACGTCGTCGCCTTTCCCGAGGTCGCCTACCCGACGTACGACGTCGGCGCTCGCCTCGCGGGCGCGACGCCACGTCCGATGCGGGGCCTCACCGAGTTCGGGCCGCAGGCGCCGAAGCTGCTGTGGATCAACAGCCCCGGCAACCCGAACGGCAAGGTTCTCGGTGTCGAGCACCTCAAGAAGGTCGTCGACTGGGCACGCGCGCGTGGCGTCATCGTCGCGAGCGACGAGTGCTACGCCGAGCTCGACTGGCGTGACGGCGCCGGCGAGGCGGGGCAGCTGAGCGCCCCGAGCATCCTCGACGACCGCGTGTGCGGTGGAGATCACACCGGGCTGCTGTCGGTGTACTCCCTGAGCAAGCAGTCGAGCCTTGCCGGATACCGTGCGAGCTTCGTCGCGGGTGACCCAGCGATCGTCAAGCAGCTCGTCGACGTTCGCAAGCACGCCGGCATGATCGTGCCGTGGCCGGTGCAGCGGGTGCTCAAGACGGCGGTCGAGGACGACGCCCACGTGGCCGCCCAGAAGGCGATCTACGCGCGCCGCCGCGCCGCTCTCAAACCTGCGCTGGAGGCGGCAGCCTGGCGGATCGACGATTCCGAGGCCGGTCTGTACCTGTGGGCGACGCAGGGACGCCCCTGCCGCGAGTCGATCGACGCGCTCGCCGAGCTCGGCATCCTCGCTGCGCCGGGCGACTTCTACGGCGTCGCGGGCGAGCAGCACGTCCGCATCGCGCTGACGGCCACCGACGAACGGATCGACGCCGCTGTGAGGCGCCTCACAGCGGGTTGACGGACAGTCAAAGTTTTTCCTCTACCCGGTGGTAGCGGATTAAAAGCAGCGGAAATTCTCAGGTAACGTCTCATTCGCTAACCCGGTACACCCCTGCCGGTCCGCAAGGAGGAAAACCCACATGACTTCTCAGGGCAACGCCACGTTCACGGCCGACGACAAGGAACTCGAGTTCCCGATCGTCGAGGCCGTCGAGGGCTGCAGCGGCTACGACATCTCGGCGCTCATGAAGGAGACGGGCAACGTCACCCTCGACGTCGGCTTCGTCAACACCGCGTCGTGCAAGTCCGCCATCACCTACATCGACGGTGACCAGGGCATCCTGCGCTACCGCGGTTACCCCATCGACCAGGTCGCGGAGAACGCCTCGTTCCTCGAGGTCGCCGCGCTCCTCATCGACGGTGATCTGCCGTCGCAGGCTCGTCTCGACGAGATCACCCAGGCCGTCGCGAAGGCGTCTGTCCTGCCCGAGGGCCTGGAGAAGATCTTCGACGCGTTCCCCAAGGGCGCGCACCCGATGCTGATCCTCGCCTCCGTCGTCCCGGCGCTCGGCACGTACTACGCCGACGCGCTGTCGGTGAAGGACGACGCCGCGATCGACAAGGCGACGGCCGTCCTGCTGGGCGCCGTCCCGACGCTTGCCGCGTACTCGTACCGCAAGTCGATCGGTGAGTCGTTCATCGCGCCCGACGCCTCGCTCGGGTACGTCGAGAACTTCCTGCACATGATGTTCGGCGGCGACGTCGACCAGGCCACCGCCGATGCGCTCGACATGCTCTTCACGCTGCACGGCGACCACGAGCAGAACTGCTCGGCCTCGACCGTCCGCATGGTTGGTTCCGCCGAGGCGGACCTGTTTCAGTCGATCACCGCCGGCATCGGCGCCCTCTCGGGCCCGCTGCACGGTGGCGCGAACTCTGCTGTTCTCGAGATGCTCGAGAAGATCCAGTCGACGGGTGACTCGGCCGAGGACTTCATGGACAAGGTGAAGAACAAGGTCGACGGCGTGAAGCTCATGGGCTTCGGCCACCGCGTCTACAAGAGCTACGACCCGCGCGCCGCCATCGTCAAGAAGGCGACCCACTCGATCCTCGAGAAGAACGGCAAGGACGAGCAGCTCGAGCTCGCCATGGGCCTCGAGGAGCGCGCGCTGAAGGACGACTACTTCGTGCAGCGCAAGCTGTACCCGAACGTCGACTTCTACACGGGCCTCATCTACAAGTCGATGGGCTTCCCGACGAACATGTTCACCGTCCTGTTCGCCATCGGCCGCATGCCCGGCTGGATCGCGCAGTGGCGTGAGCAGAACAAGGACGCGGCGAAGAAGATCGGCCGTCCGCGTCAGGTGTACGTCGGCGCGACCGAGCGCGACTACCCGACGAAGTGACGCCGGCGCGGCGCTGATCGCGTTCGCACCGTCGGACGAAGGGGCTGTTCACCATCGAAGGTGAGCAGCCCCTCCATCATGCCTGACGTCCGGCCGGTACGACGGCCTTCCCCGCGTCAGGGACGGGGGGGTGTCGCCCCACGCAAGAGCGCGCGCTGGGTTCGATCGGTCGCAGCGGCGAGCGGCGGGCGTCAGCCGATGAACGCGATCCCGAACGTCGCGAGCAGGCCCAGCAGCAGGAAAAGAGCGACGATGCGCTGCATCCTGCTCGCGCCGCTCATCGACGACGCGGCCTGCAGATCCGGCGCCGAGTAGGCGTCGAAGCCACTCTCGCGGACCTGGTCGCGCTCGCTGACGGGCACCCGCGTCTCGTGCGGCTCCCGCAGGTCCTCGCGTGGGGTCGGGCCGTTCAGGTGCGTTCGGTCGGGGTGGCTCGTCATCGTCGTCTCCTCGTGCGTGGGGCGCTCACAGTGTGACGCCTGGCTGACGGTCCGTGGGGTTGAACGGGTGATGAAATGCCGCGGGGCGCCGCGGCTCGGATGGTCGCGACCCCGCATGCCCGCCTGTGGCGTCAGTTCTTGTGCAGGTCCGCGTTGAGCTCGATGCCCCTGCCTGCGCGGGCGCGGCACTCGACGGCGCCCGTCTCGGAGTTGCGCAGGAAGAGCATGTTGGCGCCACCGGAGAGCTCGACGGCCTTGGTGACGGTGCCGTCGGGCATCGTCACCTTGGTGCCGGCGGTGAGGTAGAGGCCGGCCTCGACGACGCAGTCGTCACCGAGCGCAATGCCGAGGCCCGATTCGGCGCCGAGCAGGCAGCGTTCGCCGAGGCTGACGCGCTGCGTGCCGCCGCCCGACAGGGTGCCCATGATCGAGGCGCCGCCGCCGATGTCGGAGCCGTCGCCGACGACGACGCCCTGCGTGATACGCCCCTCGACCATGGAGTGCCCGAGCGTGCCGGCGTTGAAGTTGACGAAACCCTCCTGCATGACGGTCGTGCCCTCGGCGAGGTGGGCGCCGAGACGCACGCGGTCGGCGTCGGCGACGCGGACACCGCTGGGCGTGACGTAGTCGGTCATGCGCGGGAACTTGTCGATGCTGAAGACGCTGACGGGGCCACGCTGACGCAGACGCGCGCGCGTCATCTCGAAGTCGTCGACGGCGCACGGGCCGAAGTTCGTCCACACCACGTTGGCGAGCCGGCCGAAGATGCCGTCGAGGTTGATGGTGTTCGGCAGCACGAGGCGGTGGCTGAGCAGATGCAGGCGCAGGTACGCGTCGGGAACGTCGTCCGGGGCGGCGTCGAGGTCGATGACGGTGCGCACGACCTTCGTCGTCACCGTGCGCGCGTCGTCCTTCGTCTCGAGGGCGGTGAGCGCGGACGGAGCCTTGGTGGCGTCGTCGGGCGTGCCGAGCGCGGGGGAGGGGTACCACGTGTCGAGCGTGGTGCCGTCGGCGGTCACGGTGGCGAGGCCGTAGCCCCAGGCGGTGCGTGCATCAGTCATGCCGCCCAGGCTACCGAGGGGTTCGCGGCTGTGGGTGGGCTCGTCCGGGTGGCGGGCCGACTCGTCTGCGATTCGCGCACACATTCGCTCCCCGGGCGATGGACGTTCCTCTCCCGTGCCACGGTTGTCGGCGACGGGTCATAGGGTGTGGGCATGGCTTCTCTGGACCTGACGCAGGACGTCGTCGCGCTCACCGAATCGGTGTGCAACATCGAGTCGGTCTCTCTCGATGAGAAGAACCTCGCCGACGCGATCGAGGCCGAGCTCGCGACGCTCGACCACCTCGACGTCGTACGCGACGGCAACACGATCGTCGCCCGCACGAACCTGGGGCGTGACGAACGCATCGTCCTCGCCGGCCACATCGACACGGTGCCGCTGACGAAGGATCCCGCCAACCTGCCCGTCAAGCGTGTCGGCGGCAAGCTGCACGGGCGCGGCACGACCGACATGAAGGGCGGGGTGTCCGTCCAGCTCAAGATCGCCAAAGAACTGACGGAGCCGAACCGCGACATCACCTTCGTCTTCTACGAGGGCGAGGAGATCGAGGATCAGCACAACGGTCTGGGGCGCATTGCGCGCACCCGACCGGAGCTGCTCGAGGGGGCCGCGTTCGCCGTCCTGCTCGAGCCGACCAACGGCGGTATCGAGGGCGGCTGCAAGGGGACGCTGCGGGTTCACGTGCGCACCAAGGGAATCGCCGCCCACTCGGCGCGGCCCTGGAAGGGTGACAACGCCATCCACAAGGCTGCCGACATCCTCAACCGGTTGCGTGAGTACGAACCGCAGACGGTCACCGTCGACGGTCTCGACTACCACGAGGGCCTCAACGCGGTGAACATCTCCGGCGGCATCGCGGGCAACGTCATCCCCGACGCGTGCACGGTGACGGTGAACTACCGCTTCGCGCCGGACAAGAGCGCCGAGGACGCGCTCGCGTACGTCACGACGTTCTTCGATGGTTTCGACACCGAGTGCGACGATCTCGCCGGGGGCGCCCGTCCCGGTCTCGACCGCCCGGCGGCGAAGGCGTTCGTCGACGCGCTCGGCCTGCCTGTCGTCGCGAAGGAGGGGTGGACGGACGTCGCGCGCTTTTCCGCCGTCGGCGTGCCTGCGGTCAACTTCGGCCCCGGGGACCCGAACGTCGCCCACATGGACGACGAGTGGTGCCCCGAGGATCAGATCGTCACCGCGCTCGAGCTGCTCAAGGGATGGCTGGCCTGATGGCGCACCACGACGACGAGCGCGACGCGCGTAGCGCCCGCGGGAGCGAGGAGATGGTCGACGTCGCGTCGCAGCCCGGCCCGGTTGCCGATTCGGGTCTCGCGGCCCGCCGTGACGAGGCAGAACGCCGCAAGGCCGGCCCCGAGCACGACTACCACAAGGGTGCGGTCACGCTGCGCGGCAAGCACGTGCCGCGCACGACGACCGACCAGCGACTGCTCGACTCGAACTTCGAGGCGGACTGGGTCCACACCGACCCATGGCGCGTCATGCGTATCCAGGCCGAGTTCGTCGAGGGCTTCGGCGCGCTCGCCGAGCTGGGGCCCGCCATCAGCGTGTTCGGCTCGGCGCGGCTCAAGTCCGAGCATCCGGCGTACGCCGTGGGCGAGCAGGTGGGGCGCGCCCTGGTCAAGGAGGGCTTCGCCGTCGTCACCGGCGGGGGCCCGGGCGCGATGGAGGCCGCGAACAAGGGCGCCTTCGAGTCAGGCGGCACGTCCGTCGGGCTCGGCATCGAACTGCCCTTCGAGACGGGGCTCAACCGCTTCGTCAACCTCGGCGTGAACTTCCGCTACTTCTTCGTGCGCAAGACGGTGTTCGTCAAGTACACGCAGGGCGCCATCGTGCTGCCGGGCGGTGTGGGGACGCTTGACGAGATGTTCGAGGCGATCACGCTCGTGCAGACGCAGAAGGTGACGCACTACCCGATCGTGCTCGTCGGCACCGCGTTCTGGAGCCCGCTGCGCGAATGGTTGCGCGCGACGGTGCTCGCCGAGGGCATGATCTCCGAGCGCGACGTCGACCGCATGGTCATCGTCGACACCGCAGAAGAAGCCATCGCGTTCATCCGTGACGCTCACCGCGCCGCTCGCGCGGGCGAGCGTCCCGTCGAGGCCTGAGGAGCACCATCATGATGATCGTCCTCATCGTCGTCCTGATCGTCATCATCGGGGCGCTCGTCGCGGTTCTCGCCGGACGCATCGGCGTCGACTCGATGTCGGGCCCGAGCAGCACGTCATCGTTCGAGTTGCCGCCCGGCCCCCTGGGCGCACAGGGCGTGGACGCCGTTCGTTTCGACCAGGCACTGCGCGGGTACAACATGGGTCAGGTCGACGCGGTGCTCGACCGCCTGTTCGAAGAGATCGGTGAGTTGGAATCGCAGCTCGGCGAGAAGCCCGACGGTGCGCGCGCCACGACGGCTCGCCCTGACGCCGTGGCCGACGCGGAGGGTGCGTCTCGTAGCCGCCCGGCCGGTGACGAGGCGGCCGAGATCGTCCAGTTCCGGCGTCGCGGGCGCCGCTCGCTCGGGCACGAGCGCGAGGACGAGGCGTCTGAGACCGCGGCGCGCGAGGCCGTGGCGCTCGACAAGGGCGATGAGCCAGTTGGCAGTGATGAGCCGGGAGGCCGGCACGCGGCGTCGCGGGAGTCGTCGAGCGACCGCCACGCATGAGCCTGCTCATCGTCGGTGACGACGGTGTCGCCCGCTGCGCATGGGCCACGAGCGCACCAGATTACGTCGCCTACCACGACGACGAATGGGGGCGACGGGTGCGCGGTGAGCGGGAACTGTTCGAGCGGCTGACGCTCGAGTCGTTCCAGTCGGGGTTGTCCTGGCTGACGATCCTGCGCAAGCGTGAGGCGTTCCGGGCGGCCTTCGTCGGGTTCGAGCCGGATGCCGTGGCGGCGCTCGGGGCCGCCGATGTCGAGCGGTTGATGGGCGATGCCTCGATCGTGCGTAATCGCCGCAAGATCGAGGCTGCGGTGATGAACGCGCGCGCCGTCGTCGAGCTGCGTGCCGACGGTGGGCTCGAGGCGCTCATCGACACCTTCCCGCCTGCGGCGCACGAGCGCCCGGCGACCGTGGCGGACGTCGTCGGGTCGTCGGACGAGTCGACCGCGCTCGCGAAAGAACTGAAACGGCGCGGCTTCGCGCACGTCGGACCTACGACCTGCTACTCGCTCATGCAGGCGTGCGGGTACGTCAACGACCACGCAGCAGGGTGTGTTGCCGGCGACGCCATCGAACGTCTGGCGGGGTGAGGTCGAGGCGCCCGGTGCCCGGCGCCGTCGCCGGGTCAAACGTGAGACGGCTGCGTCGTCGGCGTGAGCCCTCCGAGCATCAGGTTGACGGCGGGGGTGCGCGCCGAACGCAGGCAATCTGTGCCGTGCCCCCTAGGGACCGTCGCTCGGCACCCCCTCGGCACCCCAGACTACCGGCGGGGGCGACCGTCAGACACAGGGTGCCCTTCGCGCGTCTCTGGGAGCCCCAGCCTGCGAACGGAGGGAGCGACGGGCCGCCGTCGCCGTAGGCGAATGTGGAGGAACATCGCCGATGGGTCAGCGGCCCTCGAAGGTCGGGGGCTGCTTGGTGAGGAAGGCGTCGACGGCGCGTCGGTGATCGTCGCTCGATCCCGTGCGGATCATGAGCGGCTCCTCGTGGGCCAACGACTCCACCAGCGAGTGGTTCGACGCGAATTCGAGCGCATCGCGCATCGCGGCGTAGGCGAGGGTCGGGCCGGCCGCGAGTCGGGCCGCCCATGACTGCGCTGCGGCGAGGGCGTCGTCCTCGATGCGGTTGACCAGGCCGATGCGCAGGGCCTCGTCGGCGTCGATCGTCCGCGCATCGAAGAGCAGTTCGCGCGCGCGGGCCGAGCCGACGAGTCGCTGCAGGCTCCAGCTCGCGCCCGTGTCGCAGCTGAGCCCGATGCCCGCGAACGCCGTCGTGAACTTGGCCGTGGGCGCGGCGATCCGGAAGTCGGCCAGCATCGCGAGCGACAACCCGGCGCCTGCCGCCACGCCGTTGACGGCGGCGATGACGGGCTTCGGCATCTGCGCGAGCGTCGTCGCGATCGGGTTGTAGTAGCGCGACACCGATTCGAACGGGCCCTTCGACCCGGCACCGAGCTGCTCGGCGTGCTCGCGCAGATCCTGGCCGACGCAGAATCCGCGCCCGGCCCCCGTCAGGACGAGGGCTCGGATCGACGCATCGTCGGCGACCTGTCTGACGGCGGCGAGCAGCGCGGTCTTGCTCGTGTCGGTCAGTGAGTTGAGCGAGTCGGGGCGGTCGAGCGTGACGGTGGCGACGCCGTCGCTCACGTCGACGAGAACTTCAGAGGTGGCAGACATGGTGACGAGTTTCACACATGGATTTCGTCTGCCTGGCAGGACGCGCAATAATGGTGGGTAACAAGCTGATCGACGAGCACACCGGCGCCCTTGCGAGAGCGGGGAGTCGTGTTCGGCGCGACGGAGGATCGCGGCACGCTTCGACGATGTGGCAGAACCTAGCGCGCCGTGTGGCGCGTTCTCGAAAGGGGTCAACCCATGGCAGCGATGAAGCCGCGGACCGGTGACGGTCCCCTTGAGGTCGCGAAGGAAGGCCGCAGCATCCTGCTGCGCATGCCGCTCGAAGGCGGCGGACGTCTCGTCGTCGAGATGAACGCCGACGAGGCCAAGGCCCTCGGCGCCGCGATCACCGACTGCGTCGGCTGACGCGTTCGTCACGCACCGCTCGAAACAGGCGCCTCATCCCTCCGGGGATGAGGCGCCTGTTCGCGTCGTGCCAGCGCCGGCGGCTGGGTGGCAGCGCGACAGGCAGCCGCGCTGTGTGTCGCCACTCGTGTTCACGCAACTCGTGGCCGAGGGTGAGCAGGCGGGCGTCAGCGCTTGGCGCGCCTCGTGCTCGCGCAACTCGTCGCAGAGGGCGCGCAGGCCGGCGTCAGCGTTTGACGCAGACGAGGAGGCCGTCGCCGACGGGCAGGAGCGTCGTGAGCAGGTCGTCACGTTCGCGCAGCTCCTTGCCGAGGGCGCGCAGACGCTTCGTCGTCTCGTCGCGCACCGCGGGGTCGGCGACGCGGTCATGCCACAGCATGTTGTCGAGGACGATGACGCCGCCGCGCCGCACGAGACGCAGCGCCTGCTCGACGTACGCGGGGTATTCGTCCTTCTCACCGTCGACGAGGACGAGGTCGTAGGCGGCATCCGCGAGGCGCGGCAGCACCGTCAGGGCGCTGCCGGAGATGATGCGGGTGCGCTGGGGCGGGTAACCCGCGCGCTGGTACGCCGCGCGGGCGGCGCGCTGGTGTTCCATGCTGATGTCGATCGTGGTGAGCACCCCGTCAGCCGGCATGCCGTCGAGCAGCCACAGCCCGGACGAACCGGCGCCCGTGCCGATCTCGACGACGGTGCGCGCCGCCGTCGACGCCGCGAGCATGCGCAGGGCAGCGCCCGCGGCGCTCGTCACCGGGGTGGCGCCGAGGTGCTCGCCCTGGATGCGGGCAGCCTCGATGTGCTGGGGCTCGTCGGCGAAATCCTCGGCGTACGCCCAGCTCGCGGGCTTGAAACTGGTCATGGGGGACATCCTAGGGGCGCTCGCAGCCCCACCCGATCCGTGGGTCGGCACGCGGCTGTGCGCCGATGGCGGCTCCAGGCCCAGTGCAGCCGACTCTGCGCGCAGTGCGGCGCCAGCCCCTGTGCAGCCCACTGTGCGCGGATGACGGCCGTCGAGCTCCGCGGCCCGAGGCGCTCGACGTCTCAGCAGCAGGGCAGCGTTCGGAATGCGCGACAAGAATGCAGCATCCGCAATGGGCCCCACGAATTCTGAACGCAACTGGGCCTCAGCCGCACGAGGCGGCCAGCCGGCGGGTCCCTCAGCAAGTCCACAGGCATGCCGGGGATAATGAATGCTCGCGGCGCGCCAGCGCCGAGATGCGGTCGGGAGGACCCATGTCGATGTCGAACCCCCGGGGCGCAGTTGCCGACCCCGTTCACCCCGTCAACACGCGCTCGCGTGTGCATGTCGCCGAGCAGGCGCCGCCTGGCTGGCAGCCGCCGACGTGGGAGGAGATCGTCACCGAGCACAGTGCGCGCGTCTACCGACTCGCCTACCGCCTCACCGGCAACGTCCACGACGCAGAGGACCTGACGCACGACGTCTTCGTGCGCGTGTTCAATTCGCTCGGTTCGTACCGTCCCGGCACCTTCGAGGGCTGGCTGCACCGCATCACGACGAACATGTTCCTCGATCGCATGCGCCGCAAGCAGCGCATCCGCTTCGACGCCCTGGCCGACGACGCCGACGGCCGGCTGCCCTCCGGAGCGGCCGGGCCCGAGCAGGTCGTCCTCGACGCGCAGTTGGACGACGACGTGCAGCGCGCGCTCGACGCGCTGGCCCCCGACTTCCGCGCGACGGTCGTGCTGTGCGACATCGAGGGCCTCACGTACGAGGAGATCGCCCAGACTCTCGGACTGAAGCTCGGCACGGTGCGTTCACGCATCCACCGCGGCCGGGCCGCCCTGCGCGAGTCGCTCGCGCATCGCTCGCCCGCCGCTCGTGAGGCGCGACGTCGTAGCGTCGTCCAGGCCGCGAAGGAGGGGCTCACGCGACGCCCGGCCGTGGGGCTCACGTGATCCGCCGGTATCGCTCGGGGCACCTGGGCGAAGCCATCGACCTGTACGTCGACGGCAGACTCGACGCGGTGTCGATGCGGTGCGCGGCGCGCCACCTGCTCGTGTGCTCGGTGTGCCGCCGTGACGTCGACGCGGAACGCGCCATCGTTCGTGAGGTGCGCGCGGTGCCCGTCGACCCCGACCGTCATGCTTCCCTCGTCGCAGGGCTGCTCGCTCTGGCGCCGGAGTGCGCGTCGCGGCCGCCGTCAGCGGCGCCTGGCTCCTGCGCCGACGAGGCCATGGTGCTGGAGGCGGCGCCCCACCGCGCTGCGGCTGGTTCCCGGGAGGACGAGATCGCGTGGCAGGATGCCACGCGCCAGCACCCGGCAGCGCGCCGGCGCCGCTCGAACGTGCGGGCGGGGCTCGTCGCGGGTCTCGCGGGCCTCGGCTCGACCGCGGCATGCGTGGGCGCGTTCGTGCTCGTCACACCGTCGCATTCCGCGCCGATGGCGCCGGAGCGCAGCCGCATGGCGAGCGTCGGAAGCGACAGGATCGCGCCCCCGACGATCGATGTCGCGGGCAGCCGCGAGGTCACGCACGGTGAGCGGGTGACGGTGAGTCGCGCCGGATCAGGCAGAATGGCCCCATGAGCGAGTTCGCAGGGGTGACGTACGCGTGAACATTCCATTCATCGACATCAACTCGGGCGAATTCATCATCATCGTCATCATCGCTCTCGTGCTCATCGGGCCGAAGCGGTTGCCGGGTTATGTCGACAAGCTGCGCACGTTCATCCGCACCGCGCGGGAGATGGCCGAGGGAGCGAAGACGCAGCTCAAGACGGAGATGGGCCCCGAGTTCCAGGACGTCGACTGGCGCCAGTACGACCCCCGCCAGTACGACCCGCGCAAGATCGTGCGCGAGGCGCTGTTCGACGATCCCGACGCCGACATCGCGGGCGAGATCGGGCTGAGAGAGCGCACCGCGCAGTCGACCGGCGCGACAGCGGCGGGCGCCGTGGGTGCGGCCGGCGCAGCTGCATACAGCAGCGATAGCGGAGCCGACGGCGTCGGGGCCGGAGGGATCGGAGCGGAGGGCACCGGCGGTGAGGACGCCTACGGCGTGCCGGCCGCCCCGCGCTCCCTCGTCACTGCCGAATACCACCCCGACCGCGTCACGCCCTTCGACGACGACGCCACCTGAGCTCGACCGAACCGGTGCCGGTCGAGCGCTGACCGACCTCGCGGGGGAGTTTCAGCTTCCGCGCACACCGACGAGAGCCGCAACCCTGACGTGCAGGGTTGCGGCTCTCGTCGGTGTGCTCGCTGTGCGCGAGCGGCGCGTCAACTCACAGCTTGGTACTCGGCGTCAGCCCGAGGCTGCGTCCGGCGAGGCCGCGAGCGCGCGTGCCGAGGCCCTTGGCGATGCCGCGCAGGGCGACGGCGGCGGGCGCGTCGGGGTGGCCGACGACGACGGGGATGCCGTGGTCGGCGCCCTCACGCAGGGTCGTGTCGAGCGGGATCTGGCCGAGCAGCTCGACGGGCGCGCCGATTGACTGCGTCAGCGATTCGGCGACGGTGGCGCCGCCGCCCGCGCCGAAGATCTCCTGGCGCGTGCCGTCGGGCAGCTCGAGCCACGACATGTTCTCGATGACGCCGGCGACGCGCTGCTTCGTCTGCAGGGCGATCGCACCGGCGCGCTCGGCGACCTCGGCGGCGGCCTGCTGCGGCGTCGTCACGACGAGGATCTCGGCGGTCGGGATGAGCTGCGCGACGGAGATCGCGATGTCGCCTGTGCCGGGCGGCAGGTCGAGCAGGAGGACGTCGAGGTCGCCCCAGAACACGTCGGCGAGGAACTGCTGGAGCGCGCGGTGCAGCATCGGGCCGCGCCACACGACGGGCTGGTTGCCGGGCACGAACATGCCGATCGAGATGACCTTCACGTCGTGCGCCTCGGGCGGCAGGATCATGTCGTCGACCTGCGTCGGGCGGTGCGCGACGCCGAGCATGCGCGGCACGGAGAAGCCGTAGATGTCGGCGTCGACGACGCCGACCTTGAGGCCCTGCTCGGCGAGCGCGGCGGCGAGGTTCGTCGTCACGGACGACTTGCCGACGCCGCCCTTGCCGGACGCGACGGCGTACACGCGCGTCATCGAACCGGGCTTGGCGAACGGGATCTCACGTTCGGGGGAGGAGCCCTTGAGCTGCTCGCGCAGGTTCTTGCGCTGCTCATCGTTCATCACGCCGAGGTTCACCTGGACGCCCGTGACACCGTCGACGGCCATCACGGCCTTCGTCGTGTCCTCCGTCAGCTTCGCCTTGAGGGGGCAGCCCGCGATCGTCAGGAGGATGGTGACGGCGACGTGGCCGGACTCGGAGACATCGACCGACTCGACCATGCCGAGTTCGGTGATGGGCTTGTGGATCTCCGGATCCTCCACGGTCGCCAGGGCAGCGCCGATGGCGTCGAGAGTGGGGGTGGTCATGCCCTCCATCGTACGGCGTGGTAGTGAGTGGCCTGAGTCACGTCCACCCGGGCCCTCGCGCCCTCATGCCTCCGGGCGCGCGTCCTTCTTGGCCTGCTTCTTCGCGGCCTTCTTCTCCTGCTTCGACGAGCCGGCATCGTCGTCCTCGGCATCAGGCGTGGCGAGCATGCCGCGCTCCTCCATCTCCTCGAGCAGCGAACGCAGCTCGGAGCGCACGAAGTCACGCGTCGCCGTCTCACGCATCGAGAGGCGCAGCGAGGCGACCTCTCGGGTGAGGAACTCGGTGTCGGCGAGGTTGCGCTCGTCGCGCGAGCGATCCTGTTCGATGGCGACGCGGTCGCGATCGTCCTGACGGTTCTGCGCGAGCAGGATGAGCGGCGCCGCGTACGAGGCCTGCAGCGACAGCAGGAGCGTGAGAAAGACGAACGGGTACTCGTCGAACTTCAGTGGCGTCATGTTGACCACCACGTAGATGATGATGAAGCCCGACATCAGGATGAGGAAGTTCGCCGTACCCATGTAGCGCGCGAACTTCTCGCTCGCGACGCCGAAGCCCTCGGAGTCGAGGTCGATGCGTGGCAGCACGCGCGCCCGCTTCTCCTGCGGCTGATCGAGGCGGCCGGCGGCGTCGCGTTCGTCGCGTGAGTCCCGACGAGCCTCCTTCAATGCCTCCTTGCGACGCGATTCCTCCCGGGATTCCTTGGCGTCGCGACGCTCGTCCCGCTTCTCGTCACGCCCGCGCTCACGGCGCGAACCCACTTCGCGGCTCACTGCGTCACCCCCGGAAAGGTCTTGTCCTGGCGGAAGTCATGGCGCTCCTCGCGCCAGTCCTCGGGAAGGATGTGGTCGAGCACGTCATCGACGGTGACAGCGCCGAGCAGGCGCCCGTCGTCGTCGACGACCGGCAGCGACACGAGGTTGTACTGCGCGAGGGTGCGCGTCACCTCGCCGAGCGGCGCGTCGACGTTGACCGGGTCGACGGTCGAGTCGACGACGTTGCCGAGCGACGTGTGCGGCGGTTCGCGCAGCAGCCGCTGCGTGTGCACCATGCCGAGGAAGCGCCCCGTCGGCACCTCGAGCGGCGGGCGCACGACGAACACGGCCGACGCGAGCGCCGGCGCGACCTCTTCACGGCGCACGACGGCGAGGGCCTCGGCGATCGTCGCCTCCGGGCCCAGGATGGCCGGTTCGGTCGTCATGAGACCACCCGCGGTGTTCTCGTCGTACGTGAGCAGCCGGCGCAGGGGAGCGGCGTCGGCCGGCTCCATGCGCTGCAGCAGATCCTCGGCCGTCTCGGGCGGCAGATCACCGAGCAGGTCGGCGGCGTCGTCGGGCTCCATCGCCTCGAGGACGTCGGCCGCGCGCTCGGTGTCGAGGGCGGCAATGATCTCGACCTGGTCGTCCTCGGGCAACTCTTCGAGTAGATCGGCGAGCGTGCCGTCGTCGAGGGCGCGCGCCACCTCGGCGCGACGCTTCGGCGTCAGGTCGTGGATGACCTCGGCAAGATCCTCGACGCGCAGGTCGTCGTACGTCTCGAGCAGCCGCTCAGCCGACTGCTCGGTGTGCTGCCGGTTGAGGCCGTAGACATCACGGATGTCGTGCAGGCTGGTCGATCCGGTGCGCCGACGCGTCAGACGGTGCATGGCGCGCGAGGCGCCCGACGACTGCTCCTGCGCACGGACGAACACCTTCGTCATGTCCCAGTCGCGACGCTGGTTCTGCTCCATCGCCATGTCCTCGACGGTGCCGGTGAACGTATCGCCGTCCGGCTCGCGGACCGTCACCTGGCGGTCGAAGAGTTCGGCGCATACGAGCGTCTCGTTGTGACGCTGCTCGAAGCGGCGCATGTTGACCAGGCCCGTCGTGATGACCTTGCCCGCATCGATCGACGTCACGCGCGTCAGCGGCAGGAACACGCGGCGCCGCTGCACGACCTCGACGACGAGGCCGATGACGCGCGGGCTCGGGTTCTTGCCGAACACGACGACGACGTCACGCACCCGCCCGACGCGGTCGCCGAGAGGGTCGAAGACGGTGAGGCCGACGAGACGGGCGACGAAGACACGGGTGCTCACGGATTCACCCTATCGACGCCCGGTTGGGCGTTCGCTGGGTCGGCGGGCTTGCTGGACCCGCCGGGTTCCGGCGTCGCCTCCTCGGCACGCACGGCGGCGCGGTGCTCACGCTCCGCGGCGGCAGCGGCGGGGCGCGGTTCGCCCGGCGCGCTCGTGCCGAGATCGGCCGCGGGAGCGCTCTGCGCCGCGGCGGGGCTCGTCTGCGCCTCCGGGGAGGCACCTGCCGCGGCATTCTTCGCGGGCGTCGCTCTCGACCCGGACGCCGCTCTCGCTGCTGCCGGCGCCGGCCGGGACGTGGTCTCCTCCGCCTCCGCAGTGGCCGAGGTCTCTGCGTCATCTTGCGCCGGCGCATCAAGGCGCTCACCGCGCAGCACCACCGTCGCCAGGTCGGGGGTGAAGCGCGTGACACGGCACTCCTGCGCCCAGCGCGCGACGATGTCGTGGGCCGGCGCGTTGAGCCGCCCGGCCTTGAGGGCGAATGTCGCGACCTCCCACACCTCGTCCTCGGGCGTGATGACGTCGGCGTCCGCCTCGAAGGAGACGAGGCGAGCGCGGGACTCCTTCGAACGCGCCACCACCTCGACGCGGCCGAGGTGCTCGGGGGAGAACTGCTCGCCCGGGCCGCTCACCGTGTACGCGACCCCGGCGAGGTGGACGTGCCAGACCGGCGCCGAGCCGGCAGTCGAGGTGATCCACAGCAACCCCGACTTGGCGAGGGCCTCGGTGACAAGACGGTCGGTGGCAGGCTTCGCGGCAGTCATACCCTCATTGTTTCATCACGATTTCGTTGCGAACGACGGGCGCGAATCGCCGTGAGCCGAGGCCCGCAGCTCTTGTGAGACTGCGTCGCACCCCTGCAACGACGCGGAGAACGATCCCCACCCGCCCGTCGGCAGCTGCGCATCGCGGCGCAGGACGCCGCCGTCGAGCCCGCCCCCATTACCACGACCTCTGGCATGATGAGGAATCGGTGAACCGGTACGGATTCTGCACGACTCACGACGAGCCGGGGGGGAAACCGAGATCGGCCGGCGCGCGTCCCAGACGTACACGGGCCGCGCCAGAGCCCAGATCGCTCACCACGATCTCGATCGAAGGGAAAGTGACATGCAGCACCACGAAATCAGCCGCCGCGCCATCGTCACCGGCGCCGGCGCCACCGGCACGCTCGCCGTCGTCGGCCTCATCGGCTCGGGCACGGCGTCCGCCGCGAACCCCGTCCTGCAGACCGGCAGCAAGGGCAGCGCGGTCACCACCCTCCAGAAGCGCCTCAACGCCCTCGGCTATTGGTGCGGCAACCCCGACGGCGCCTTCGGCGCCCAGACCAAGCAGGCAGTCCTCGCCGTGCAGAAGGTCGCAGGCCTCGCCCGCGACGGCGTCGTCGGCGCCCGCTCATGGGATGCGCTGAACCGCGGCGTCCGTCCAAGCAGCCGTCGCGGCGGCAACCGCATCGAGGTAGACAAGAGCCGCCAGATCGTCATGGTCGTGCGCGGCGGCTCCGTCAAGTACATCTTCAACACCTCGACCGGCAACGGCCAGACCTTCACCTACTACGGCCGACGCATCAAGGCCGTCACGCCCTCCGGTGAATACAAGACGTACCGCTCCGTCACCTCCGGCTGGGACTACGGCGCCCTCGGTGGCCTCTACCGCCCGTTCTACTTCAACGGCGGCATCGCCCTGCACGGCTCCAACGACATCCCGGCCTACCCCGCCTCCCACGGTTGCTGCCGCATGTCCTGCGCCGCACAGGACTTCCTCATCGGCTCCAAGCTGCTCTACATCGGCGAAGCCGTCAGCGTGTACTGATTCCTCTCACGGGCCAGCTTCCGGCTCACCGTCGGCCGGGGCGCATGCGCCCCGGCCGTCGTGTTCGCTCGGTGCGCCGGCCGTTCGGGCCGAAACGCCCGCACCCGCTTCTCGTTCTCGACCTCGCAGGCTCGGTCGAGAACTCGGCGGATGCGGGCGTTTCGGCGTCCGCGTCGATGGTGTTCACCGGCGGGGCCGGTGCCTCGTGATGTCGCGCTCTGCGGCATCGCGGCCGCACACCGTCGGGCGCCCGGCAGCTCTAGCCGCGCCGCAGGTCGCCTGCCCAGATCAGTTCCTTTTTCGAGCTGGACGCCCGCGCGGTGTCGCACCGAGCGGGCAGATGACGAGGGCGAGCCCGCAAGCCCTCGTCATCTGCCCGCCGGATCAGCGTGAGGACGATTCACCGGCTCCAGACGTCGCGCATCCAGGCCTCGACATCGTCGGGGTCGCGCGGCAGCGACGCCGACAGGTTCTCGTTGCCGTCCTCCGTGATGAGGATGTCGTCCTCGATACGCACACCGACGCCGCGGAAACGATCCGGCACCAACTCGTCGTCCGCCTTGAAGTACAGGCCCGGCTCGATCGTGATGATCATGCCCGGCTTCAACTCGGCGTCCATGTAGTCCTCCTTGCGCGCAAGGGCGCAGTCGTGGACGTCGAGGCCGAGGTGGTGGCTCGTACCGTGCACCATCCACCGACGGTGGAACTGGCCGTTCTCCGGGTCGAGCGTCGCCTCGACGTCGACGCCGTCAGGCAGCAGACCCCAGCCGTGCAGACGCTCCGCGATGACGCGGATCGTCGCGGCATGCACGTCCGAGAACTTCGCGCCCGGCTTCGCCGCCGCGAGCCCAGCCTCCTGCGCCGCGAGCACCGCCTCGTACACCTCACGCTGCGCGGGGGAGTACGTGCCGTTGACGGGCAGGGTGCGCGTCACGTCAGCGGTGAACAGCGAGTCGACCTCGACGCCCGCGTCGACGAGGATGAGGTCGCCGTCCTTGATGTCGCCCGTGTTCTTGATCCAGTGCAACGTGTTCGCGTGATCGCCGCTCGCACAGATCGAGTCGTAGCCGACGCCGTTGCCCGCATGGCGTGCATGCAGGCCGAAGACACCCTCGACCCAGCGCTCACCGCGCCCGCGACGCACCGCCTCCGGCAGATCGGCGACGACGGCCTCGAACCCGCGCGCGGTCGCGTCGCACGCCTCGCGCATCTGACCGACCTCCCACGCATCCTTCGTCAACCGCGCCGTCGACAGCCACCGGCCGAGCTCCAGATCGCGCTCCTGCGCCTTCTCGGTGGTGGCCTCGTCGAGGTGGGCGCGGATCTGCTCGACCTGCGCCGTGACGTCGACGTCAGCGTCACGTACGACGAGCACCTCCGTCGCGCCCGCGTCCTTGGCCGCAGCGTCGGCGAACTCATCGATGTGACGAGCGGTGATGCCGAGCTCGTTCGCCATGTCCTCGAGCGTCGGTCGCGCACCGACCCAGAACTCGCCGTAGCGGCTGTCACCGAAGAACTCCTCGGTGTCGCGCCCGGCGAGCGGGCGGAAGAAGATCTGCGCCTCGTGCCCGCCCTCGGCCAGCGGCTCCAGGACGAAGACGGCGTCCGGCTCGCGGTCCGCGCCGAGACCCGTCAGCCACGCGAACGCGGTGTGCGGGCGGAACACGTAGTCACAATCGTTGCTGCGCACCTTCAACCCGCCGGCGGGCACGACGAGACGGGCCCCCTCGAAGGCCGCCGAGAGGGCCTCGCGTCGCGCGGGCGTCAGGTCGGCGACCTCGGCGCGGGGCGTCGGCTCGGTGCCGCGCGGCGCCCACCCGGAGGCGACGAACTCTCGGAAGGCCGCCCCACCCGGGCGGCTGCGGTGCTCTGCTGTCTGCTGCTTCTCACTCACCCGTCCATTCTGCACCCCGGCCCCCGACATGTGGCGGACGGTGTGCGCCCAGTTCGCCGCATCCCCCACAATGGCTGGGCCGACAGAAGTGACGAGACGAGGTGCAGGCGCGACATGGTGAATCCCGACGGCCCCCAGGCCACCCCGACACCGCCGTCGGCGACCCCGTTGCCGGCGCCGCGTCGTGCCGCGCCGAGCAGCCCCGAGAGCCGCCCTGTGCAGGCCCACCCCACGAAACCCGCCGCGGCCACGACGAGCGCCCCGCGGATGCCACGTACCGGCGCGACGCGGGTGCGCGGTCGGGCGATGTCCGTCATCCGTCCGAGCGGGCCGCCGACGAAGCCGATCTCGGTGCGCGGCACCAACGACCGCGTCTCCGAGTGGCACACGCGCGCCGTCATCGACTTCTGCCTCCGCCTCGGAGAGGCGATGCTCGTCACCGGCGCATCCGTGGCCGACACCACCGCGTCGCTGCTGCGCGTCGGGCGCGCCTACGGGCTCCAGGGCGCGCACGTCGACATCACCTACACGTCCGTCACGATCTCGATGCATCGCGGCGTGCACCGCGACCCGATCACCGTCATGCGCATCATCATGCACTTCGGCACCGACTACTCGCGGCTCGAGGCGTTGCACGCCCTCGTGCGCGACATCGCCCGCGACCCCGACGACCCGGGCGAGATCGACGACAACCTCTACACCCTCGAACGCATCCTCGAGCAACCGCACGTGTACCGCCGCGGCGTCATCACCTTCGCGTGGGCGCTCATGGGAGCAGGCGTCGCGATGCTGCTCGGCGGCAGCACGGCCATGGTCCTCGTCGCCGGGCTGTCCACGGCGGTCGTCGACCGCATCCAGTACGCCGTCGCGCGCGCCGGTGTCTCCGCGTTCTTCGGGCAGATGCTCGGTGCGATGTTCGCGACGGCTATCGCCGTCGGCCTGCTCGTCGTCCACCAACACGCGGAGACGATCATGTGGCTCGGACAGGTGAGACCCTCCCTGGTCGTCGCCTCCAGCGTCGTCGTGCTCCTCGCAGGCATGAGCGTCGTGACGGCTGCGCAGGACACACTCGACGGCTTCTACCTGACCGCCGGCGCGCGCACCTATGAGGTCGTCCTGCTCACCGGCGGCGTCGTCGCGGGCGTGCTGCTCGTCCTGAGCATCGCCCAGCGCTTCGGCGTCGACCTCGTCATCGTCGAACGCTCCAGCAGCTTCGCCGGCTCTGTTCTCACCCAGATCGTGGCAGCCGCACTCATCGCCGGTGCCTTCGCCGTCTCCGCGTACTGCGCTCCGCGCACCGTGCTCGCCGCCGTTCTCACCGGCGGATTCTCGTGGCTGCTGTTCGGGACGCTCATGTGGGGTGTCGGCACCAGCGAGCCCGTCGCCGCAGGAGGTGCGGCCCTCGTCGTCGGGGCGCTGGCACCATTCGTGGGGACACGGGTGCACGTGCCGAGCATCGCACTGATCACCGCGGGCATCGTGCCCTTGCTGCCGGGGCAGGCGGTCTACCGGGGCATCATGATGTTCATCACCGAGGGCGAGAACACCCTGTGGCAGACCACTCTGCTCAACGCCGTCCTCATGGGCCTCACGCTGTCAGTCGGCGTGTCGCTCGGCACGCTGCTCGGCCGTCAGGTCAGCGCGGGCGCCGACTCGCTCACCGCGCGCGTCGTGCGACGAACCGTCAGCGAGACGACGAACGACACTGCCGCCTGAGCGGCGCGGAGTGCGTCAGCGGGCCGTGCTCGAGGCGGTTGCGCTGGGCGGGCGGGCGGTGCCCGAGCTCTGGGCGGGCTTCGATGCTGCGGATGACGAGGCAGGCGCCGAGGACGCACCCGACGACGACGGCGCGACGCTCGTCGTCGGCACCGCCGCCGGAGTCGTGCCACTGGCCGTCGAGCCGGCGTCACCCTTCTTGGTCCACGACCAGCTGGCGAGCAGCGCCGTCAACGCCGACTCGTCGCGGGCGGCGTCAGCCTTCGCGCCGGTCAGGGTGACGGAGTACAGCACCTTGTCATGCGCGAGCATCACGTAGCTGCGCTTGAGGTCGACGTTCTTCTCCGTCGAGGTCGCCGTGAAGCCGACGGCCTTCTCACCGCCGACGGTGCGGTCGGGCAGGGCGGCCACCGATGCGCCGCTCTGCTTGGCCTGCAGCGACGCCCGGCGCAGCGTGCCCTCCAGCTCGGGCGCAGGCGTGACGCTGGAACGCGCGACGACGATCGTGGGCGCGACGTCGTGCGCGAGAGTCGACGACGACAGGTAGGCGACCGATTTCGGCTGGGACGTGAGATTCCACCCAGCCGGCACGACGAAGTTGAACGCGCCGTCCGAGCTGACGACGGACCCGGGGCTGGGGGAGGTGATGGCACTCGGGTTGGACGACGCCGTCGTCGCCGAGGAGCTCGCGCTGAACGGGGTCTGGGTCGCCGAGACGTCCTTGGGGTCGGCTCCCGAGCTGCACGCACTCAACGCGACGAGGCCGGTGGCCGTGACGAGCGCTGCGACGCCGCATGCGGCCCGACGGAGCGAGCGGCGGAGCGCACGCGGGGTCATGTCGAGGGGGCCCTGCTTCACCATGGTCGAAACCCTAGCGACGCGAGCGGTCTCAGCGTGTGCGGCGCGCGGCGCGGGCAGCACCCTGTGATGACAACCACGGCGTCACCGGGCGACGCCACAGCAGGTAGACGGTCGCGAGGCCGAGCGTCATCGTCACCGCACCGATGAGGGCGCCGGGGCCGAACGAGCGCACGCCGGACAGCAGGAAGGTGAAGGTGTAGACGATGGCGAGGACGGTCGCGCACGTGCGCCCGGAGGCGCGACCGCGCAGACACAGGCGCGCCACGAGTAACCACAGCACGACGCAGAATGCGCCCGTGACGAGACCGAACCAGCGGGCCTGATCCGTCGCCCGCTCCAACTCACCGGCGGGCAGGGTGCGCCGCTGGAACTCGTGCGCGAGCCGCGCCGTCTGAGCGCGGGTGCCGTCACGATCGAGCCATGCGACGAGCGTCGAGACGGCCTGCACGAGCGCACCGGCCATCATGCAGGCAACGGCCCGCCGCACCGGACGCGGCGCGTGCTCACCCATGCCTGCCCTCACGGGCAGCAACACTAACCTGTCACCCATGCGTATCGACCTGCACACCCACTCGAACCGCAGCGACGGCACGACGAGCCCCGCCGACGTCGTCGCGGAGGCATCGGAGGCGGGGCTCGACGTCGTCGCGCTCACCGACCACGACACGACCCGCGGGTGGGACGACGCCGCCGACGCCGCGCGCCGCGTCGGCATCGACGTCGTACGGGGCATCGAGATCTCCTGCCGCCATCGTGGCATCAGCATCCACCTGCTCGCCTACCTTCCGGCTCCCGAGGGAGAGCTGTTCGACGAGATGGAACGTGCCCGCGAGTCGCGGGTGACGCGCGCCGAGCGCATGGTCGAGCGGCTCGGACGCGACGTGCCGATCACGTACGAGCAGGTGCTCGCGCAGGCGGGGCCGGACGCGACGATCGGGCGCCCCCACATCGCCGATGCGCTCGTCGCGAACGGCGTCGTGCCCGATCGCAGCACCGCCTTCGAGCACCTGTTGAGCAATTCGGGCCCCTACCACGCCGGTCACTACGCCATCGACCCGGTGCGCGCCGTCACCCTCGTGCGGGCGGCCGGCGGGGTGCCCGTCATGGCGCACCCCTTCGCGGACGTCCGTGGACGCGTCGTCGACGACGCCGTCATCGAGGAGATGATCGACGCCGGGTTGCTCGGCCTCGAGGCCCACCACCGCGACCACACGCCCGAGCAGGTGCGCCACGCCCGCGACCTCGCGCGGACGCACGATCTGCTCGTCACCGGCTCGAGCGATTACCACGGCGACGGCAAGCCGAATCGACTGGGGGAGAACACGACCGAGCCCGACCAGTACGAACGCCTCGTCGCGCTCGCGACGAGTGACGTGGGAGTCGTGCGCGGGCGCTGACGCGGTGCTGACGGCGGGTGCCGGGCGTCCGGCGGGCATGACGACGGCGCCGGAGCGAGCCCTGCTCACCCCGGCGCCGGACGCGTCGTCGACGGATGCCTGATCGAGGTGGCCCCGGCTCGAACCCGGGCACCCGATCATCTTCCCCTCAGCGTTTGAGGCGCGAACGCAACGCACTCACGACGGCTCCCAGGCCATGCGTGGGCTGCTTCGTGGTCGAGGCGGCGAGAGCGTCGCCGTCGCCGTCCGCGACGGCCTCGCGCGAAGCCTTCTCCTCGTCGGTCTCGCGTGCGCCCCATTCGCCGAGGCGGCGGAGGCGCTCGGTGCGCAGCGCCGCGATGCGCCCTCGATCGGTGCGGTACTCGAGGTCGGCGACGGTGACGGTGCCGGAGCGCAGGTCCACCTGTTCACCGATGTAGCGGAACAGCACCGCCAGCGTCGCGACGACGGGGACGGCGAGGAAACCGCCGATGACGCCATGGTCCTCGGAGCCGGCCGCGATGCCGAGCAGCACGAGGACAGGGTGCAACGACATCGAGCGGCTCTGCAGCAGCGGCTGCAGGATGTGCCCCTCGAGCTGCTGCACGAGGATGATGATGACGAGGACGATGATCGCTGTCGTCACCCCCTTCGTCACCAGCGCGACGAGGACGGCGAGTGCGCCGGCGACCGTCGCACCGACGATCGGGATGAACCCGCCGAAGAACGTGATGACGCACAGCGGCAGGGCCAGCGGCACACCGCATGCGATGAGACCGATGCCGATGCAGACCGAGTCGATGGCCGAGACGATCGCCTGGGTGCGGATGAACCCGGACAGGGTCTGCCACGCGCGGGTGAACACCTCGGTGACGTGAGCGCCGGTGCGCTCACCCGTGACGAGCCGCACCCACGGTAGGAAGCGGTCCCCGTCCTTGATGAAGAAGAACGCGAGGATGAGGCTGAGGACGAGGGTGACGAGGATGCTGCCGACCGTCGTCACGCCGCTGAAGACGCCCGAGGCGATGGCATCGCCCGACGTCTTGAGCTTCTCGTTGATCACGTTGACTGCGTTGTCGATCTGGGTCGCCGGGATCTTCAACGGCGGGCCCTGCAACCAGCGTTGGATCTGGGAGACGCCCTCCATCGACTTGCGTGCCAGCTCGGGCGCCTCGGCTGCGACGGTCGGGACGATCGCGGCGATGATGCCACCGACGACGAGCAATCCGCCGAGCACGCTCGAGAGCGCCGCCAGGGCGGGGCGCACGCCGCGGCGACGCAACCAGGCGGCAGGCGGCCACAGGACGGTCGTGATGAAGAGACCGAGGATCAGCGGCAGGATGATGACCCAGAACGGTGTGAGCGCTCGCCACACGAGATAGAACGTGACGATGATGATGCTGATCCGCAACGACCAGCGCGCGAACGAGGCGAAACCGTCCGAGATGATGCGCGAGCGGTCCTCGGACGCCCGTGACTCGGGCTCGTGCGGGTCCTGCTTCTCGACGCGGGCATCGCGGTTGCGTGCGTCGAGCGTCAGCTCGTCGCGCTCTTCGGGCGGGGTGGACGGAGGCGAGGCGGAATCGGCCGGTAGCGGCGTCGAGTCATCGGCCGCGGGCGGCGTCAGGGCCGGGTCCGGAGGTGAGGCAGGCATGGGTGCCCTTTCGGATCAACGCTCATTTGTCGTGAAGCGTACTGAGAGTGATGACACAGGCGCGAATGCGGCGCGAGGCGCCCGGTGCTCGCCCGCGTCACGTCTGAACGAGTGCGGACGGCGCCGGGCGCCTCGCGCCGGGAGGGTGCGTCAGTCGGCGGCAGACGTCTCACCCGCGCCACCGCGGGTGCGACGGCGACGTCGGCGCGGCTGCGACGAACCGCCGGAGCCCTCGGTGCTCGCGGCGTCACGGCGCGGGCGACGCTCGCTCGAGCCACCCGAGGCCTGACGTTCGCCGCCGCGACCACCGGAGCGCCCGCCTCGTCCCCCCGATCGGCCGCGCTCGTCGTCACGGCGCGGACGACGCTCGCCGCGCTGATGCGAGTCGCCTCGCCCCGTCTCTCCAAGATCTTCGACGCGCTCGGCGTCGAGGCCTTGGCGGGTGCGCGCCGACTTGGGCAGGCTGCCGGTCGCGTTCGCGGGGATCTCGAGATCCTCGAACAGGTGCTCGGAGCTGGAGTACGTCTCCTCGGGTTCGGGGATGCCGAGGTCGAGGGCCTTGTTGATGAGCGCCCAGCGGTGCAGGTCGTCCCAGTCGACGAGGGTGACGGCGATGCCCGTCTTGCCCGCGCGGCCGGTGCGGCCGATGCGGTGGACGTACGTCTTCTCGTCCTCCGGGCACTGGTAGTTGATGACGTGCGTGACGTCCTCGACGTCGATGCCGCGCGCGGCGACGTCGGTCGCGACGAGGACGTCGACCTTGCCCGAACGGAACGCACGCAGCGCCTGCTCTCGGGCGCCCTGGCCGAGGTCGCCGTGCAGCGGAGCGGCCGCGAAGCCGCGCGAGATGAGCTCGTCGGAGACCTTGGCGGCCGTGCGCTTGGTGCGGCTGAAGATGATCGTCAGGCCGCGGTCCTTCGCCTGCAGGATGCGGGCGAGCATCTCGACCTTGTCCATCGCGTGCGCGCGGTAGACGAACTGCTCGATGTTGGAGGCCGTCTCGGCCTCGCTCGCGTCGTCCTGCATGGCGCGGATGTGCGTCGGCTGCGTCATGTAACGACGCGCGAGGGTGACGACGGCGCCCGGCATCGTCGCGGAGAACAGCATCGTCTGACGCCCACCCGGCGTCATTGCGAGGATCTTCTCGACGTCGGGCAGAAAGCCCAGGTCGAGCATCTCGTCGGCCTCGTCGAGCACGAGGCAGCCGACGTACGCCAGGTCGAGGTGACCACGCGTCGCGAGGTCGATGATGCGACCCGGCGTGCCGACGATGACCTCGACACCTTTCTCGAGGCGCTCGACCTGCGGCTCGAACGCGCGACCGCCGTAGATCTGCGCGATGCGGATGCCGCGCTTCTTCGCGGCGGCCTCGAGGTCGGAGGCGACCTGGACGGCGAGCTCGCGCGTCGGGACGACGACCATCGCCTGCGGCTTGCCCTCGGGCGCGGGGACGGCGGCCTTCGACGTCTCACCCGGCGCGGTGACGCGGCTGAGCAGCGGCACTCCGAAGCCCAGGGTCTTGCCGGTGCCGGTGCGCGCCTGGCCGATGATGTCGTGCCCCGAGAGCGCGACGGGCAGCGTCATCGCCTGGATGGGGAAGGGATGGACGATCCCCTTCTCTTCGAGGGCGGCGACGATGTCGGGGTGGATGCCGAAGTCGGCGAATGTCTGCTCGGCGATGGGCTCAGGGGCCGCTTCGGCCTCGATGGAGGTGATGCCGGCGGAGTCGAGCTCGGCAGCCGTGGGCTGGTTGTCGTTGATCACGATCGTGCTTCCTGTGTCGCCCCGGGGCCTCGGAGGCCGCGCCGGGGATGATGAGAGCCGATCGGAGGTCTGCGCGCCGCGCGGCCTCGCGTGCGGAGGTGGGCGGCGGGAGTGGGCGTCTGTCGTATGACGCCCGCACGTGCCGGGAGGGGCCGATCGGTCACCCGTGGTCATCTCGAGTCTACCCACGCGCGCCACACCTGTTCGACGCCACGCTACGATCGCTGCATGAGCGAGCCTGTGACGCCTGATCCGAGCCCTTCACGCACGATCGAGGACGAGACGTACCGGGCGGGGGTGATCGACCTGCTGAGCGTCATCGCCTACGGCGAGCTCTCCGGCGCCTTCGCGACGGTGGCGGACGCCGCTCGCGCCCCGCGCCTCGACCACAAGCTGGCGCTCGCGCGCATGGCGCGCGGCGACTTCGACCACTACGAGCAGCTCGCCGGCCGTCTGCGCGCCCTCGGCGTCGAGCCCGAGGACTCGATGCAGCCGTTCACGGCCGCCATCGATGAATGGCACCGTCGTACGCCGCCCGCCGACTGGTACGAGGGCCTCATGAAGGCCTACGCCGGCGCCGCGATCGCGACGGATTTCTACTCGGAGATCGCGCGCTACGTCGACCCCGAGACGCGTTCGCTCGTCGAGCGTGCCGTCGACAGCGATGAGCAGGACGCGTTCATCATGAGCGTGCTCAGCGACGCCATCGCGGCCGACCCGCGAGTGGGTTCGCGTCTCGCACTGTGGGGGCGCCGCCTCGTCGGTGAGGCCCTCAGTCAGGCTCAGCGCGTCGCCGCGACCCACGACGGGCTGACGGCCCTGCTCGTCGACGACGGCTCCGGCGTCGGCGCGGACCTCGCCGAGCTGACGCGCATGTTCGAGCGACTGACGTCGAATCACACGCGCCGCATGGAGGCCTTGGGGCTCACGGCGTGAGCGCCTGACCTCTGACCTGATCGCGGAAACGAAGAAGCCCGGCCCCACGAGGGGCCGGGCTTCTTCACCTGCGCAGCGGAGCTGCGCGAGCGACGGATCAGACGCGGTTCTTGCGACCCACCAGCGTGAGGTAGATGGTGATGAGAACCATCGCGCAGATGATGCCCACAATGAAGGGGATGATCTCGAAGCCGCCGTTGGAGTTCTTGTAGCCGAACTGGGTGGTCAGCCAGGAGCCGAGGGCGGAGCCGACGATGCCGAGGATGATCGTCATGATGATCCCCATGTTCTGGTCGCCCTTGAGGAACAGGCGGGCGAGGGCGCCGATGATGAGGCCGCCGATGATCGAGCTGATGATGCCCATGGTGAGTCTCCTATGAGTTCGGCTGGGCTCCGGTATGTCCCAACGTTTGTCTCCACCTAAGCCAATCGGCGGTCGCATTTCAACCATCGAGACCGGCGAGGTGCTAGATGCGTTATTCCTTCGTTACGCGACGGCGGGCGTTCACCCCTTTGGGGTGAACGCCCGTGACCGCTTCGGGTGAACGTCAGCCGCCGAAGCCGACGCGGCCCTTCTGCTCCGCCGCGATGTCGACGTAGCCGATGGCGGAAGCCGGCACGGTGACGCTGTGGCCGCGCTCGTCACTCAGCGTGAGCGGGGTGCCGCTGTCGAGAGCCGCGCGCACGTGCTCGCGCACCGCGTCGGCGTTCTCGTGCGAGTCGATGACGACCTCGCGGGCGACGTTCTGGACGCCGATTCGAACCTCCATGGTTCTCCTCCTTCTCGTCGCGTGCGGAACGCGATCAGTGGTGGACGTGTGGGTGAGATCAGCGTGCCCCATCGGCGACGCCGGAATCATCCCAGGGGTGAGAGGCCGCGCGACTCACCCGTCGTATGGGTGCAACGCCTCAGCGCTCGATTTCATCCCCGCCGGTCTTCGGGAACCCGCCGAGGCCGCGCCAGCCCAGCAGACCGACGATGCGCGCGGCCTCCGCGCGGGGGATCGGCGAACCCGTCGTGATCCAGTAGCGCGCGACGACCTGCGACATGCCGACGAGGGCGACGGCGACGAGCGTCGCCTGCTCCGTCGGAAGCTCCGTGTCCTCCTGCACGACCTTGGCGACCTCGGCCGCGGTCTCCGTCAGCATGCGTTCGACCTTCTCGCTGACGGCGGGCTCGTTCGTCAGATCCGATTCGAAGACGAGGCGGAAACCCGCGTCCTCGCGCTCGACGAAGGCGAAGAACGCGCCGATCGCCGCGGCGACGCGCTGGCTGTTGTCGGACGTCGACTCGATGGCCTCGCGCACGAGGAGCGGCACCTCACGCGTGTGCTGCTCGAGCAGCGCCAGGTACAGGTCGAGCTTGCCGGGAAAGTGCTGGTAGAGCACCGGCTTGCTGACGTGGGCGCGCTCCGCGATCTCGTCCATCGCCGCACTGTGGTAGCCGGATTCGACGAAGACGGACTGCGCCGCCTCCATGAGTTGGGCTCGCCGCGCCGATCGGGGGAGGCGTCCGCGTTTGGTCGAATCGTCCACGTGGGTCATGGATGAGGCTCCTTGCTCGTCGGTCATAAGCTGGGTGCGACTTTATCGCCCATGGGCCATCTCGGTGGCCCGGTCACGGAATGAGGTGCCTGTGCGAGACGCCCGGCCCGACGATCCCGGCGCCCGACGATACGCGCGCCACCACTCGCTGGCCGGCTTCGGGGTGACCGGGCAGCGACGGTTGGCAGCGGCGCGGGTGCTCGTCGTGGGCGCCGGCGGGCTCGGCTCACCCGTCATCTCCTCGCTCGCCGGCTGCGGCGTCGGGCACCTCGTCGTCATGGATCCGGACGTCGTGGAGATCTCCAACCTGCCGCGTCAGCTCATCCACACCGAAGCCGCGATCGGCACGGCGAAGGTGACGTCGGTGCAGCGCGCCGTCGCGGCGCAGAACAGTGGTGTCGAGGTGAGTGCGCTGCCCGAGCGCCTCAGCGTGACGCGGGCGCTCGAACTCGTCGCCGAGGTCGACGTCGTCGTCGACTGCACCGACAGCATCGAGGCTCGCTACGTGCTCAACGACGCCTGCGTGCTGCTCGGCGTACCGCTCGTGTGGGCGTCGATCGCGCAGTATGCAGGGCAGTTCGGCGTCGTCGAGCCCGCAGTCGGGCCGTGCTATCGGTGCGTCTTCCCCGATCCGCAGGCCGTCGCCGGGCTCGCGACGTGCGAGGAGGCGGGGGTGCTCGGCGTGCTGCCGGGCGTGCTCGGCGCGATGCAGGCCGTCGAGGTGATCAAGCTGTGCTCCGGCATCGGCGCTCCGGCGCGCGATGCGATCCGGTTGTACGACGCCCTCGGCGCGACGATGGCGACGCTGCCCGTCGCGCGCGACCCCGAGTGTGGCGTCTGTGGGCTCGAAGCGGGGTACTTCGAGGGGGTTGCCGGCCTCGAGGGGGTGGATGCGCCTCCAGGGTTCGCTGATTTCGGTGGATCTGGTGGTTTTGGTGGTCTCGGTGCGGCGGGTGGCCCTGGGGCCGACGGGCGCGCGGCGGCGTCAGGCGCGGTGGCCGAGATCGGGCCGCAGGAGTGGCCGGACGCGGGGTTCGTCCTCGTCGACGTGCGCAACCCCGATGAGGTCGAGGCGGCGCCGTTGCCGCCATGGATGACGGTGGGCGCCGACGAGACGTTCGTCGAACCGTGGGCCGGCGGCTGGAACGAGGCGACGCGAGCGTCCGTGCACGCGCGGGTGGGGGAGCGCGACGTCGTGCTCGTCTGTGCGCGCGGTGCGCGTTCGCGTGCGGCCGCGGGGGTGCTGGGTGCGAGTGCGATGGAGCATGCTGCTGCGTCGGGCCGGGAGGCGGACTCTGGTCAGGATGCGACGCCGGGCGATGATGCGGCGGCTGACGGATCGTCGAGGCGCTCGGGTCGCATCCTGAGTGTGCGTGGGGGCCTGGCGGCGGCGTCATGAGGCCGGCATGACGGGCGGGGCACGCGACGAACTGAGCGAATCGGT
Source organism: Dermacoccus sp. SAI-028 (assembly GCF_004346775.1). Classification (NCBI taxonomy): domain Bacteria; kingdom Bacillati; phylum Actinomycetota; class Actinomycetes; order Micrococcales; family Dermacoccaceae; genus Dermacoccus; species Dermacoccus sp. SAI-028. The sequence goes on from NZ_SMFS01000001.1 coordinate 895,953, forward strand.
CGCCGAGGTCGTCACCGACGTGCCGCCGGGGCGCGTGACGACGTACGGTGCCATCGCCGCGGTCGTCGGCACGGGCGCACGCCAGGTGGGGCGCATCCTCGCGGACGGTCGGCCGGGGTGGCCGTGGTGGCGGGTGACGAACGCGCGGGGGCTGTTGCCGGAGGCGCTGAGGGCGCAGGCGTTCGAGCAGTACGAGGCGGAGGGGACGCCGACGCGAGGTGAGGGAGTCGACCTGCGTCGGGCTGGTTGGGTGCCTCCGTTCTGACGGGTGGGTGACGAAAAATTCCGCGGAATCCCGGCGTTGTCGGCGCGCTGTGCTGGGATGACATCATGACGAATCACGAGGGTTTGACGGCGCAGACGCCGGCCGGCGCGCCCGTCCAGGGCGAGGCCGCCCTGCCGATCGCTGCGCTGCCGCCGAGCGTGGTCGAGGGCGTCGTGGCGAGCGTCGATCCGACGCGTCTCACCCCGGCGCTGCGTGGCGCGACGCAGACCGAAGCGGCGGCGCCGCTCGATCTCGATCCTGCGCAACAGGCCGTGCTCGAGGCCGACGATCGGGTGCTCCACGTCGTCGGCGCGCCCGGCACGGGCAAGACGACGCTCGCCGTCGAACTCGTCGCGCAGGCCGTGGAGGGTGGTGCGCGTCCCGATGAGTGCGTCCTGCTCTCACCGACGCGCGTGGCAGCCGGGGCGTTGCGCGCCCGCGTCACGACCCGCGTGGGCGGCACCTCGAGCGAGCCGATCGCGCGCACCCCGCAGGCGCTCGCGTTCGGCATCCTGCGCATGCGCGCCGCGATGGACGACCTGCCGGCGCCGCGCCTGCTCGCCGGTCCGGAGCAGGACGTCGTGCTCAAGGAACTGCTCGAAGGCCACCGCCTCGGCCTCGGCGCGGCGCCTGCCTGGCCCGAGGATCTGGCGGAGGCGCTGACGACGCGCGGGTTCCGCAACGAACTGCGCGACCTCATCATGCGCGCGGTGGAGTGGGACGTCAGCAGCGACCACCTGCGCCGGCTCGGCGCCGAGCACGGGCGCGACGAGTGGATCGCGGCCGCGGACGTCCTCGACGAGTACGACGACGTCACCGCCCTGTCACGTCCGGGAGCGTTCGACCCGGCCTGGATCCTCGGTGCGGCGGCGCAGGCGTTGCGCGAGAACGAGACGCTGCGCGAGCGGGTGCGCGCCCAGCTGAGACTCGTCGTCATCGACGACGCGCAGGAACTCACGCGCGCGTCCGTCGGTTTCCTCACCGAACTCGTCGGCCCGGGTCAGCGGCTCGTCCTGCTCGGCAACCCCGACGTCACGGTGCAGGCCTTCCGCGGCGCCGACCCGCGCTACCTCGAGCAGGTCGCGGCACAGCACGGCGCGAGTCGACGGTTCGTGCTCGGCTACGGCCACCGTCAGCCCCGAAGGCTCGCGGAGGTGGTCGAACGCGTCACCGCGCGCATCGGCAGCGTCGACGGCATCGCGCACCGCAGCGTCGTCACGCGCCCCGGTGGGGGCGTCGACGTCGCGCTGCTGCGCAGCGGCGCGCAGGAAGCCGCCCACATCGCGGGGGTGCTGCGTCGAGCACACCTCAAGGACGGGGTGGCGTGGAAGGACATGGCCGTCATCGTGCGAGCCGCTGCCGGAACGTCGGCGCTGCGGCGCGCCCTCAACGCGGCCAAGGTGCCCGTGGCCGTCCCTCCGGCGTCCTTGGCCCTGCGCGACGAACCCGCCGTGCGGCCGTTCCTGCACGCCCTCGAGATCGTGACGAGCCGGACGCGTGGCTCGGAACAGGCCCCGGTCGACGGCGACGCCGATGCCTCGCGGGCGGGCGTCAGTGCCGACCTCGCCCTCGACCTGCTCACCTCGCCGCTCGGCGGAGCCGACCCGGTCGTGCTGCGACGACTGCGACGTTCGCTGCGCCGTGAGGAACTGGCCGCCGGCGGCAACCGCGTCTCCGACGAGCTGCTCGGCGCCTGCCTGCTCGAACCGGCGCTGCTCGTCTCCCTCGGCCCCGAAGCGGCGCCTGCGCGCCGGGTGTCACGTGTTCTCGCGGCAGGGGCGGCCGCGCTGAAGGCCGCTCCGCCCCACGACGACGCCGAGCACGTGCTGTGGCAGATGTGGCAGGCCAGCGGCCTCGCCGAGGCGTGGGAGGCGAACGCGTTGGCCGGGGGAATCTCCGGAACCCGCGCCGACCGTGACCTCGATGCGCTGCTCGCGCTCTTCGCAGCGGCTGCACAGTTCGTCGAGCGGCTGCCCGGCGCGGGCGTGGCTGACTTCCTCGACCACGTCCGCAGCCAGGACGTGCCGGGCGACCGCCTCGTCGCCGCAGCCCCCGACGAAGACGCCGTCGCGCTCGTCACCGCAGCCGGCTCGGCGGGCGGCGAGTGGCACACGGTCGTCGTCGCGGGCGTCCAGGAGGGCGTCTGGCCCGACCTGCGATTGCGCGGTTCGGTGCTCGGCTCGGAGGATCTCGTCGACATCCTCAGCGGTCGCGGGCGCTCGCTGCCCGCGCGGCAGGCCGCCGTCCGGCACGACGAGACGCGGCAGTTCGCGATGGCGATGAGCCGGGCGCGCGAGCACGTCGTCGTGACGGCCGTGCGTGACGAGGACGAGCAACCGAGCGTCTACCTCGACATCGTCGACCCGCTCGCGCCGGGCGCTGCGGCCGACGCGATGCGAGAGTTCACCCCCGTCGCCCGGCCGATGACCCTCGCCGGGCTCGTCGCCGAGGCCCGACGCATGCTCGCCGACCAGGACGAGGCCGTCCGTGACGAGGGCGCCCGCCGTCTGGCGCGCCTCGCCGAGCACGACGTGCCGGGCGCCGACCCCGAGCAGTGGTGGGCCCTCGTCAGCCGCAGCGACGACAGGCCGGTCCGCCCGCCGCAGGAGTGGGTGCGGGTCAGCCCGTCGAAGATCGAGGGATTCCACCGCTGCGGTCTCAACTGGCTCCTCACGACCAACGGTGGTTTCGGCCCGTCGGTCGGGGCGAGCACGATCGGCACGCTCGTGCACGAACTCGCCGAGGAGTTCGCCGACGAACCCGCTCTCATGGACGAGGCGCTCGAGAAGCGGTGGCCGCGTCTCGGCCTCGGCGACTCGTGGGTGTCGCGCGGCGAGAAGGCGCGCGCTCAGAGCATGGTGAAGAAGCTGCAGGGCTACCTCGGCGACGCGGCGGCCACGGGATGGGCCGGCGAGGCCGCCGAACGACGGTTCTCCGCGATCGTCGGGCGAGCCAAGATCTCCGGCTCGATCGACCGTCTCGAGCACCACCCCGAGCGCGGGCTGCGCGTCATCGACTACAAGACGGGCAGCTCGAAACCGAAGGACGAGGAAGTCGCAGCGCACCCGCAGCTCGCCGCCTACCAGGCCGCGCTCGAGGCAGACGCGTTCGGCCCGGGGCGTCCCAGCGCCGGGGCTGCTCTCGTGCAGCTCGGCCAGGCCGCCGGCACCGGCGCGAACAGCACCGCTCGCGTCCAGGCCCAGCCGCCCCTCGTCGCCGACGAGGACGCCGCGAGTGACGGCGAGCCCGGGGCGGTCGACGAACCGATCGTCGGCACCCGCGGGTGGGCGTTCGACCTCATGCAACGCACGGCTGACGGCATGGGCGCCGCCACCTTCGTCGCCGCCGCCAACCCGAACTGCACGATGTGCCCCGTCAAGAGCTCCTGCCCCATCCAGCCGGAAGGCCGAACGCTGTGACCGACGACCTCACCCCAGCAACCAGCGACCCGTCGGGGCCACAGGGCTCCGAGGCGAAGGATCGCCCCGCTCGTCTGAGCGCGGACGCCATCGCCGACGCGCTGGAGCGCTATCACCACACACCCGAGCAGGTCGCCGTCATCGAGGCGCCGCTGGAGCCGCTGCTCGTCGTGGCGGGAGCCGGCTCGGGCAAGACGGACACGATGGCCTCGCGCGTCGTGTGGCTCGTGGCGAACGGCTTGGTGCGCCCGCAGGAGATCCTCGGCCTCACCTTCACCCGCAAGGCCGCCGGTGAGCTCGCCGAACGCGTCAACCAGCGCCTGCGCATGCTCGAGGCGAGTGGCCTGTGGAGCCCGCCCGATGATCCGGACGGCACGCCGAGCCTCGGCGAGAGCCCCACGATCTCGACGTACAACGCGTACGCGGGGCGCATCGTCGGTGAGCACGGTCTGCGCCTCGGCATCGAGCCGGATGCGCGGATGCTGTCGGAGGCCGCCGCGTGGCAGTTCGCGCACGAGGTCGCGAGTGGGTGGGACGGCGACATGTCGCAGGTCACCGTCAAGCTGCCGAGCGTGACGGCGGCCGTCCTCGCGACCGCGGGTGAACTGAGCGAGCATCGGCGCAGCGTCGACGAGCTGCGCGCCTACTACGACTCCCTCCTCGGCTCGCTCGACGCGATCCCGTTCGCGCCGCGAAAGCGTTCCCTCGGGGACGCGGGCAAGGCGCTCACGGCGAAGGCGAAGGGCCACCAGCAGATCCTGCCGCTCATCGAGCGGTATCAATCGCTGAAGAAGGACAGGTCGGCGCTCGACTTCTCCGACCAGATCGCGTTCGCCGCCGAACTCGCCGACCACTTCCCGGCCATCGGTTCGATCGAACGGGCGCGCTATCGCATGGTGCTGCTCGACGAGTTCCAGGACACGAGCTCAGCGCAGATCGCCTTCCTCGCAGCCGTCTTCGCCGCCGGGGAGACGCAGCAGCGTCCGGGCGTCGTGGCGGTGGGGGATCCCCACCAGTCGATCTTCGGCTGGCGCGGCGCGAGCGCGACGACCCTGTCGGCATTCCGTCGCTCCTTCGCCCTACCGGGATCCGACCTCACGCCCGTCGCCTCGCTCGCGACGTCGTGGCGCAACGACGCCGCCGTCCTCGACGCGGCCAACGTCACCGCCGCGCCGCTGAACAGGGCCTCGCGCGTGCCCGTGGCGACGTTGCGCCCCCGCCCCGACGCAGGCCCCGGCGCCCTGGCCGCCGCCCGCTACCTGACGGAGGCGGACGAGGCACGCGCCGTCGCGCAGTGGGTGGCCGAACGACGCCGTCCGCTGCGTCCGGGCGAGGCACCCCGAACCGCTGCGGTGCTGTGCCGCAAGCGATCTCAGTTCGTGCCGATGCTGGATGCCCTCCACGACGCGGGCGTCCCCGCGGAGGCCGTCGGGCTCGGTGGCCTGCTGCAGACCCCCGAGATCGTCGATCTCGTCTCGATGCTGTGGGTGGTCGACGACCCGAGCCGCGGCGACCATCTCATGCGCCTGCTCACCTCCCCGGCGATGCGTCTCGGTGCGGCCGACATCGCAGCGCTCGGGTCGTGGGCCAAGGAGTTGCACCAGCGACACGAGGACGACGCCGCGGCAGCCACCGAGGAGCGCGCCGAGGGCGGCAGCGCCGAACCGGCGAGCAGCGAATCCGACGCGGGCGAGGGCGCGCCGTCTGAGCCTGAACCCGGGCCTGATGGGGAGGCGGCCAGGCGCGGTGCGCGGGCCGAGCGCGACCTCGCGCAGGACACGCGGGACGAGGTGAGCCTCGTCGAGGCGATCGGCGAACTGCCCGACGCGTCATGGCGTGGGCGCGACGGCGAGTACCTCTCCGACGTCGCCCGTGAGCGGCTGCGGGGGTTCCACACGTCGGTGCAACGCCTCCGGTTGCTCTCCGGGCTGCCGCTCGCCGACTTCGTCGGGGAGGCCGAACGCGTGCTCGGTCTCGACATCGAGGTGCTTGCCCGCCCGGGGTACGACCCGTCGAGCGCCCGGGCCCACCTCGACGCCTTCGCCGACATCGCGGGGACGTTCTCGGTCCAGGCCCAACGTCCGACGCTCGGGGGGTTCCTCGAGTGGCTCGACGCGGCCCGGCAGGAGGAACGCGGCCTGGAGATGCCCGCCATCGAGGTCAACCCGCATGCGGTTCAGGTGCTCACCGTGCACGCCGCGAAGGGGCTCGAGTGGGACGTCGTCGTCGTGCCCGGCCTCGTCGAAGGGGTCTTTCCGAGCCTCGGCGGTTCGACGCGGGCCGAGGGCGAGCAGTGGCAGTACAAGCCGCACAAGGCGCGCGGCTGGCTCAGTGGTCTTCAGTCGATCCCCTACGATCTGCGCGGTGACAGGGAGGGGCTGCCCGCCCTCGCCGTCACGGGTGCGGAGGATTCCGACGAGCTGGCCGACCGGTTCACCGAGTTCTGCGAGCAGGGCCTTAAGCACGCGGTGACGGAAGAACGCCGCCTTGCGTACGTGGCCTTCACCCGCGCGCGCAGCACCATGTTGCTCACCGCTCCGATCTGGTACGCGAGCGGCACGACCCCGCGCGAGACGTCTCGTTTCCTCACCGAACTGCTCGAGGAACCCGATCTCGGCGCGAGCATCGAGCGTCTGCACTGGGAGCAGATGCCTCCGACGCAGGTCGACGGCGAGCGCCCGAGCAACCCGCTCGACGCCGACGTCCTGACGGCGACGTGGCCGCTCGACGCGATGGCCGACCAACGCGCCCACCTCGTCCCTGCCGCGGACCAGGTGCGCGCGCTGCGCACCCGGCTGCAGAACGGGGAGGCCCTCGAGCCGGCCGGGCAACTGGCGCTCGGGTTGGAGGGGACGATCGAGGACAGGGAGCAGGAGATGGAGCTGCTCCTGGCCGAACGACAGCGCGAACGCACCCGGCTGCGCAGCGACGTCGTGCTGCCCTCGCACCTGTCCGCCTCCCAGCTCGTCGCACTCGCGAGCGACAAGGACCTGTTCGCGCGGCGCCTACGGCGCCCGATGCCGAGTGAACCGGCGGTGGCGGCGCGGCGCGGTACGGCGTTCCACGCCTGGGTGGAGCGGCACTACGGTGCTGCGGCCCTAGTCGACCTCGACGAACTGCCTGGCTTCGGTGACGAGGACGTGGCCGCCGACGAGATGCTGCCCGTGCTGCAGACCAACTTCCTGGCCAGCGAGTGGGCGGATCGGGTACCGGTCGACGTCGAGGTCGCCCTCGAGACCGTCGTCGCCGGGTACGCGGTGCGCGGCCGCATCGACGCCGTCTTCGCGCGTGACGGCGGCGGGTTCACGGTCGTCGACTGGAAGACCGGAGCCAAGCCGGCGGGGCCGACCCTGCGTCATCGCTCGCTGCAGCTCGCCGCCTACGCCCTCGGTTACGCGCGCCTGCGCGGCCTGGATCCCGAGGACGTCGACGCCGCGTTCTTCTACGCCGCCACGGGGGAGACGTATCGCCCCGGCGTTGCGTCGCAGCGCGACCTCGAGGAGCTTCTCGGGTCGGTCGGGGGCTGACGGCGGTGCTTGTCGCGCTCGGGTCGCGGAGGCGGGGCGTCCCGCGGGTGCGGCCCGAGCGGTCAGCGGGATCTCGCGTTCCCGCCGGACGATTCGTCGGCGACGGCGCCTGCCGAGTCGTCGCTCGAGGCCGCGGGCTCCTCGGACGAGCCGTGAGGCAGTCGGGTGCGCGCGGCGTCGCCATCGACGCGCGTGGCGCCCGCGTGCTCGGAGCGGTCCTCTCGCTCCGGGGCCAGGCGCACGGGGATCTCGACGGTGGCGTCCTCCTCGCCGACCTCGGCGTCGACGACCTCGATGTCGGCGGGGTCGAGCGGGGGGACGAGGTCGATCGGCGCCGTGCCCGCACGGCGCGCCGGCGGCAGGAGACTCGAGTCGCCCTCCACCTCGAAGGCGAGTTCCTCGAGCGCCGCGGCGTGACGCTCGACGCGCGCGTCGTCGCCCATCGTGCGGCTTGCGAGCAGCGCGTACGCGAGTTCCATCTCGCCCATGAGGCGGACGCGGCGCTCCAGGTTCGGGTCGGGCCTCTCGGCGCGTTCGGCGGCGTAGGCCTCGAACACGGTGTCGAACGCCTGCTGCGGCGCAGAGTTCCACAGCAGCGCGAAGTCGCGCGCGGGGTCGGCGACGCCGGCATGCTCCCAGCCGCTGATGGCGCTCACCTCACCCTCGTCGACATGGACGTCGGCGCCGCGCAGCGGCCCGTGCGTCACCGTCGTCGAGAAGCGCCACAACGCCGGCGTGTCAAGGGCCTCGCGCCAGCGGGCGATGAGGGCCGACGGCACCCGGGACGTCGCGGCGGCGCGATCGACGTCGGCGCGCAGACGCTGACGGTAGGTGTCGGCGTCGTAGGTGGCGAGGCCGGCCTCCTCGACGACGCGCGGGTCGACGCCGTGCAGGTGCGCGAGCGCCTGGCCGAGGGCACGCGCCGCGGCGGAGCGTCCGGCGAGGTGGCGCCAGTCGAGCGCCCTGCCGCGGGGGCGCGCGTAGACGGCGACGGCCGATCCCTCCTTCGGGCGGGCGGAGCCCTCGACGCGGGGCACGTCGAAGTCGACGCGTCGCGTGAGCAATTGCACGAGGGCGTCGGATGCGGCGAGTTCGGCGCCTGCGGCTCCAGTCAGCGCGGAGCGGACGAGCCAGACCCGGCCGTCGGCGCCCGTGATGTGGGCACTCTGGTAGAGGTCGCCGGCCGGCACGGGCAGGCCTTCGACCTTGATGGGGCGGATTCCGGGCACGGCGGCGTCGGCGAGGGCGGCGAGGAGCAGGGGCGAGCGCATCACCCCCACACCGTATGTCGGAGGTGGCGTCTAGCCTGGGAGGCATGCCCGACGCCACGCGACCTTTGCCCGATCTCGTCCTCGGCGACGCCGTCGTCGACCGTGATGCGCTGCGGCGCTCCGAACCGGATCTCATCGAGCGGCTGCTCGCCGTCGCGACGACGCGGGTCCTCGACGTGCGCGGCGCCTCGGTGCCGCAACGGCGCACCCAGCTGCTCTGGCGCGCACCACAGGCCGAGGATCGGCAGTGGTTCGACACCGGCGGTGTCGTCCTCTACCTCGGTCAGACGTCCCACGGCCCCGCGCTCGCCGTGCTTCGCCCGCAGGACGACGCACCGGTCCCTGCGCCGACGGGGGAGCGCCCTGGCAACGCGGCTACCGCCACGACTTCGGAGGATGACGGCGACGACGCGCCGTCGTGGCGCACCCTGCGCGACATCGGGCTCGAACTGTCGGGCGACGACCTCGCCTGCGTCACCGCGGCCGTCGCGTTGGCCCAGTGGCATGCGACGCACACGCACTGCCCGCGCTGCGGGGCGCCCACCATCGTCGTCGAGGCGGGCTGGGTGCGTCGCTGCGAAGCGGACGGTTCGCATCACTTCCCGCGCACCGACCCGGCCGTCATCATGGCGATCGTCGACGAGTCCGACCCCGACGACTCGCGCCTCCTGCTCGCCCGCGGCCCACGCTGGAAGGGCCCGCACCGTTCGGTGCTCGCGGGTTTCGTCGAGCCAGGGGAGTCGTTCGAGCAGGCCGTGGCGCGCGAGACGTTCGAGGAGTCCGGCGTCGAGGTCACCGACGTGCGCTATCTCGGCAGCCAGCCGTGGCCCTTTCCCGCCTCCCTCATGATCGGCTGCATCGCGCGTGCGGTGACGACACCGCTGCGCGCTCAGGAGGGCGAGATCGAGGAGATCGGGTGGTACTCGCGCGCCGACGTCCGTCAGGGCCTCGCCGACGGTTCCCTCGCGCTGCCGGGGCGCCTGTCGATCGCGCGCGCTCTCATCGAGCATTGGTACGGTGAGCCGCTCCCGTGACGGTGGCGCACGATCCGACCGACCAACCCGCCCACCCGCATCGCGACGAACGACCATTTCGAGGAGTACCTGAGCAGTGAACGAGCATGACGCCGATTCGGTGCTCGCGGGTCTGGACCCGCAGCAGCGGGAGGTCGCGGCGAACCCGCTCGGCCCGATGGTCGTCCTCGCCGGCGCGGGCACGGGCAAGACGCGCGCCATCACGCACCGCATCGCGTACGGCGTGCACTCGGGCGCTCTCGTCGGTCAGCGCACGCTGGCGGTGACGTTCACCGCGCGTGCTGCGGGCGAGATGCGCACGCGCCTTCGCGAGTTGGGCGTCCCGCAGGTCGTGGCACGCACCTTCCACGCCGCGGCGCTGAGCCAACTACGCTACTTCTGGCCGCAGGCGATCGGTGGGGGCGCGCCGGAGGTCGTCGGGACGAAGGGCAGCCTCGTCGGCGAGGCGGCGGGGCGGCTGCGTCTGCAGGTCGATCGCACCGGACTGCGCGACCTCGCCGGTGAGGTCGAGTGGGCCAAGGTCTCGATGCTCACCCCGGAGACCTACCCGGCCGCAGCACGGCGCGCCGGCCGTCAGCCCGCCGATCTCGACGTCACGGCGATGGCGCGACTGCTCGATGCCTACGAGGACGTCAAGTCCGCGCGCGGCGTCATCGACTTCGAAGACGTCCTGCTCCTGGCCGCCGGCATCCTCGCCGAGCGCGAGGACATCGCCCGTCAGGTGCGCGATCAGTACCGCCACTTCGTCGTCGACGAGTACCAGGACGTCAACACCGTCCAGCAGTACCTGCTGTCGCTGTGGGTCGGTGAGCGCAAGGATCTGTGCGTCGTCGGTGACCCGGCGCAGACGATCTACTCGTTCACCGGCGCCTCGCCGCGGCATCTGCGCACCTTCGCCCAGCGCTTCGAGGGTGCCGCGAAGGTCGAGCTCGTGCGCAACTACCGCTCCGACCCGCCCATCGTCCGCCTCGCCAACGACGTGATGAAGCGCGCCGATCAGGCGTTCGGCAGCGTGACGCTCCAGGCGCAGCGCGAGGGGGGCGTCACGCCGAAGCTCGTCACCTACCCCGACGATCCGGCGGAGGCGCGGGGCGTCGCGAAGGAGATCAAGCGGCTCCTCGCCGACGGCGTGAAGGCCAGCGGCATCGCCGTCCTGTATCGCACCAACGCGCAGTCCGAGGCCTTCGAGACGGCGCTCGCCGACGCCGGCGTTCCCTACCAGATACGCGGCGGTGAACGCTTCTTCCACCGCGACGAGGTGCGCAAGGCCGTCCTGCTCATGCGCGGCGCGGCCCGCAGCGACGACGGCTCGAAACCGTTGCCCGACGTCGTCGCCGACGTCCTGAGCGGCGCCGGCTGGTCGCAGCAGGCGCCCGCGGCGGGGGCGAGCCGTGAACGGTGGGAGTCGCTGCAGTCCCTCGCGGAACTGAGCAAGGACGTCGCCCGCACCGTCCCCGGCGCGCGGTTGCGCGACTTCGTCGCCGAGCTCGACCGACGTGCGTCCGAGCAGCACGCGCCGAAGGTCGAGGGCGTGACGCTCGCGTCGCTGCACGCGGCCAAGGGACTCGAGTGGGACGCGGTGTTCTTCGTCGGCGCGAGCGACGGGCTGCTGCCCATCATGATGGCGAGTGCGCCCGAGGCGATCGAGGAGGAGCGGCGTCTCATGTACGTCGGCATCACGCGTGCGCGCCGTTTCCTGCAGCTCAGCTACTCGCGCAGCCGCCACGAAGGTGGCCGGGCGTCGCGCAACCCGTCACGCTTCCTCGACGGGCTGGGCGACTCGCTCGACGGCGCCGTCGTCGCGGCGACGAAGACGAAGCGCGCCGCGCCCGCCCCCAAGCGCTCGACGGCGAAGTGCCGCACCTGCGGCAAGGATCTGTACTCCGCGCCCGAGCGCAAGATCGGCCGCTGCACCGAATGCCCTGCGACCTATGACGAGGCCCAGTTCGAGGCGCTGCGCGAATGGCGCGCCGCGGTCGCGAAGCGAGACAAGGTACCGGCGTTCGTCGTCTTCACCGACGCGACGCTCGTCGCCATCGCCGAGACGCTGCCGGCGAACCCCGCCGGCCTGCGCGCCATCGCGGGGGTCGGCAACACCAAGATCTCCAAGTACGGCGCGTCCGTCCTCGCCGTCCTGGGCGGCGCGAAACCGCTCGACGAGGTCGAGAAGCCGTCGCAGTTCGGCGACTTCGACCCGGCCTGAGAAGCCGCCGAAGAACTTTCTCGATAATTCGGTTGCTCCCTTCTCGCGGGCGCCGCTAGCCTGAGACCACTTCGCGCCGCGCCTTGGGTGCGCCGCGAACGATCCGCACGAACGAACCGAGTTCGCCCGACGCGAACCGCCGACCCAGGAGGTGCCTCATGGACATCATCACGACGATGACGACGTACGCCGCCTCCCTGCGTGCTTGCCTGCGCCCGAGCGCTCAGGCGTTCCTCCTCGATCTTTCGGGGGAGACGTCTGCCCAGACCGTCATCGGCTCCGGGCTGCGCGCCGCCGGCATCAATGGCTCTGAAGCCCGCCACATCTTCCGCGAGGTGGGCGTGCCGTTCCGCGCCGAGCGTCGCCCCCACACCCCTCGGTTCTTCCCGCTCTCCTGCACGGCGCAGGTGGTCTAGCCACCTGCGAACGTCAGCGAAAGCCGCGAGATCCGAACCCGGGTCCGCGGCTTCTTTCGTGTGACGAACCGATCCAGCATCGAGCGTCTTCGCGAACGAGGCTCAGGGCCCCCACCAGAAACTCCCCGACACCGGGGCCCACATCCTTTCCGGAGCAAGAGCGAGAGACCGACATGACTGCAATGTTCGAAGACCTGATATCCGACGCCCTGATACCCCTGGCGGGCGGTGACGTCGACACGCCGTGCGCCACCGCTGACCCCGAGCTGTGGTTCGCGCAGTCCCCGGCGGACGTCGAGTTCGCCAAGGCGCTCTGCGCCACCTGCCCCGCGGCGCAGCTGTGCCTCGCGGGCGCGAAGGAGCGTCAGGAGCCATGGGGCGTGTGGGGCGGTGAGCTGTTCGAACGCGGCGTCGTCGTGCCGCGCAAGCGCCCGCGTGGGCGTCCGCGCAAGAACGCCGCGTGAGCGCTACCGCCCGCCCCGAAGCGCGCGATGACCCGGGGTACCGATGCACCCGACACGCTGCCCGAGCTGCTGCTCAGGCAGCGTCTCGGCATGTCGGGGTGCACGACCACAGGCGGTGCTCGACGTGCGGCGCGGCCATGTCGAAGGTGAGACTGATCGAGCAGGCCGTGACGTTGCCCGCCGCGAACGCCCGGACGAACAACCCGGCCGCACCCGCGGCGAAGGCGAACAGGGCGGGGCTGAGGGCGGCGTCTGGGCGCCGCGTCCCGCTCGAATAGGCCGGGTTGACGCACCCGGCGCACGCGCCGCCTGCGCCAGCGACGGGGCCGACGGTGACGGTGCGAGCCGTGAACGCGAGCGGCAGGACGGCTGGCGCCGGGCCGGTCAGCGGGCCGGGCAGATCGGGGACGTCACCCAGTTCTTCGTAACGCCACGGCAGCGCCCCGATGAGCAGATCGGGCGCGGATGCACTCGCGCGGCCGTCCCACACCCCGGCCCCGTCGCACAGCGGGGCGACGACGTCGAGGACGGCTCGTTCGAGCGCCGCAGGACCGGTGACGAGGGTGCGCGTCGTGCGTCGCGGGCGGTGGGTGACGGCGGCGACGAGGTCGCGCCAGCCTGCGTCGTGGGCGGGGGCACCGGAACCGGGTTCGGGGTCGGTGAGGGCGTGCAGCGAGGTGTCGTCGAGGTCGTTCAGCACGAGGTGACGCAGGGCGCGGCGCTCGGCGACGTGGGGACGCGGCGTGATGACGGTGTCGGACACGAGAGGCTCCTGTGGGTGGGTGACGCGGATGGGACGGATACCGAGGACGGCGGGTGGGTGACAGGGCACGGTCGAGCGCCCACGCGAACGGTTGGCCGGCGCACCCGAGCAGGTGATCCAGCACGACGGGCGGTGCCCGTCATGTCTTCGAGCCTGCCCCGCGCGCGCAGATCGCCGCAGGGCTCGTCCACAGGCGTCACACCTGGGGATGACGCAGAATCCCGGGGTTGTCAGTCGCTGTCGATAGCCTCGGGGCATGCCGAGAACCACCGCCCCCGCACCCACGCGAATCACCGTCGACGGTCAGGACGTCGAGATCCGGCGTAGCGCGCGCCGCACGCGATCCGTGCAGGCACGCTTCGAGGACGGCGTCGTCGTCGTGCTCGCCCCGGCGACGCTCTCGGCGCGCGAGGAGACACGCATCGTCGAAGATCTCGTGCGCAAGATGCTGCGCAAGAGTCGCTCGCAGCGCAACGACGACACCCTGATGCGGCGAGCCGTGGCGCTCAGCCGACGCTTCGTGCCCGGCGCGCCCGAGCCTGCCTCGGTGCGGTGGGTGTCGAACATGACGACCAGGTGGGCGTCGTGCTCACCGGGGGATGCTTCGATCCGGCTCTCCGACGCGATGGTCGGCATGCCCGACTACGTCGTCGACGCGGTGCTCCTGCACGAGGTCACGCACCTGCTCGAGCGCGGGCACGGGCCGCGCTTCCAGGAGATCGTGCGCCGCTACCCGGAGCACGAACGCGCCCAGGCCTTCCTCGCCGGCGCCTCGTTCGGGGCAAGTCGTGCCGCGCCCGCGCCGTCGGCGTCACTCGATGACGACCTCGGCGAAGAGGAAGGAGACGTCGCCGACCCGACGAGGGAGCCGTGACGGCCGCGTCGATCGCGGCCGAGTGGGCTCAGAGCCCGGGGTTGGCGCGGACGCGCTCGCATGCGAGGGCGATGGCCTCGCGCAGCGCCGGTTCGGCATCCTCGGGCAGGGCGTCGACGTCGAACCAACGCACATCGTCGGATTCGTCGCTCACCGTGAGGGATTCGCCGCCTGCCACGGCGACGTACCGCACGTCGAGGTGTTCCGTGCACCATCCGAACGCCCCGTCGAGAGCATGGATGTCGACGGCGAGCAGCCCAGGCAGCAGCCGCAGGTCGGCGAGGCCGGATTCTTCGAGGCCCTCCCGCAGGGCCGCCGCCTCGAGCGTTGCGTCGCCGCACTCGAGGTGCCCGCCGAACTGGAACCACCGCTTCGCCTTCGCGTGCAGCGTCAGCGCCACGCGGCGGGCGTCGGCATCGACGACGACCAGCGACGTCGTGAAGTGGGCTCGGCTGTGATGACGCCACATTGCTGTCGCATCGAGTCGCAGGGTCTCGACCATGCGGGCGCGCATCTGCTCCTGCGGCGGGCTCGGGGCCGTCCAGGTGCTCAGGTCGGCGAGCGCCTGCGAGTGCAGCGCCGTGAACTGTTCGGGCATGGCGGGCTCGGCGCGCGACGACGGGGCCGAACGGGTCTCGACCCGCCCGGCCCCGTGGTCGGATGTCGTGGAGTGGTTCACGCGCCCGGCGTTCCACCCTGCGTCGGATCGTCCTGGCCGTCTCCGTCGCCGGCGCCGCCTTCGTCCTCCGACGTGCCACCCTTCGCGCTGCCCGCCGAGTCGACCTCACCGGGGGCCTCGTCCGCGCGGTCGTCCAGACCGTCATGACGCGGATCGCGCGGGTTCATGGCGGCCTGCTCACCGGACGCGGCACCGGCCGACGCGTCATCCGACGACGAACGGCCCGTCGATGAACCGCCGTAGCCTTCACCGCCGGCCGAACTCGACTCGCCCATCTCGGCGAGCCCCTGGGCCAGCAGCGCGTCGAGGGCGTCGTCCATCTCATCGCGGCCCGTCTCGGGAGTCTCCTCGCCGCTCGCGCGCGCGATGAACGTCGACGGGTCGTCGAGGTCAGTGGCGCTGGGAACGTGGTCGGGGTGCGACCACACGCCGTCGCGGGTGGCGGCGTCCGTCGCGTCGGTCAGCTGCGTCCACAGCGCTGCCGCTTCACGCAGGCGGCGCGGGCGCAGTTCGAGCCCGACGAGCGAGCTGAAGACCTTCTCGGCCGGGCCGGCGGAGGCGCGACGGCGACGCACGACCTCGGCGAGGGCCGCGGCGTTCGGCAGGTGCTGCGCGACCGCGGCGTCGGTGACGACGTCGACCCACCCCTCGACGAGAGCGAGCAGGTTCTCCAGGTGAGCGAGCGTGCGCTTCTGCGCATCCGACGGTTCGGGGGAGAACAGGTTGCCGGCGAGCGCTCCCTGCAGGGCCTCGGCGTCCTGCGGGTCGATGTCGCGCAGCTTCTCCTCGATGGCGTCGGTGTCGATGCGGATGTCACCGGCGTACGTCTGGACGGCGGCGATGAGGGCCGCGTCGAGCCACGGCACGCGCTCGTACAGGCGCACGCGGGCGGCCTCGCGCACCGCGAGGTAGAGGTGCACCTCGCCGGCGTCGAGCTCGAGGCCGTCGGCGAACGACGCGACGTTGTGCGGCAGGATCGTGACGGCGTTGGGGCGCAGCAGCGGCAGGCCGACCTCGGTGCCGGTGACGCTCTCCTTCGCGAGCGCGCCGATGGCCTGGCCGACCTGCACGCCGAACATCTGCGCACTCATCTGCTTGAGCATCGGCGTCATCTGAGCGCTGAGGCTGGAGATGTCGAAGCCTGGCGGCAACATGCCCTCGGGGATGCCGAGCTGCGACAGGTCGCTCGCGTCGAACGAGCCGAGCTGCTTCATCATCGCGTCTGCGACGGCGTTGCCGACGCCGCCCGCGACGGGTTCGACGACCTTGCGCCAGGTCGGCATCGTCGCCTCGACCCATTCGCTGCGCGACAGGGCACGGGCCGGGGCGCCGGGAGCGGCGAAGTCGGTGACCGCGTCGAGCCACAGGTTGGCGACGGCCGCGACCTGCGCGACGTCGCTCTTCGTCGAGGTGGGCACGCTCGGGTCACCCTCCGCGGAGACGACCTGGCGCGCGACGTTCGCCGCGAGCTGTTCGTTGAACGCCGAGCCCGAGTCGCCGCTCATCATCGCCTGCAGCTGCGCCTGCATCATCCCCATCTGCGCCGGGTCCATCGAACCCATGCCCATCTGGCGCAGCGCATCCATCATCTGCGGGTCGGGCGTGCCCCCACCCATGAGGCCGCGCAGCATCTCCTCGAGACCGTCGCCGCCGTTCGCGTCACCGCGCTCGTCGTCGTCCTTGCGGCCGCCGTAGGGGTTCATCGGGTTGTGGTCATCAGCCATGGTGCGCACCTTCCGAGAGGTTCGTGTCCGTCTGGAGCCGACACTACCGGCCGTCGTCGGCGCCGCGCGTGCGGCGGGCAGGCCTGAGCGGGCGCCCGCGCCGCTGTGGGCAGGTGAGAGGATGACGGCTGTTCGACTCCTTCGTGACGTACAACAGCGAGAGGCGCCCATGAGTTCCCGAACCGTCGACGCGGCCGAGCGCCGCCCGTCACGCTGGGCGTCGATGCGCACGCGGACCAAGGTGATGCTGGCGATCTTCGTCGTCGTGCTCCTCGCCGTGGTCGCAGGCTTCGGCATCAAGGTGCCCTACGTCATCCTGCGCCCCGGCCCGGCGCCGAACACCCTCGGCACCTTCGAGGGAAAGAAGGTGTTGACGCTGAGCGGCGCGAAGACCTACCCGACCTCGGGCGGCCTGCACTTCACGACGGTCTCGATGGTCGGCGGCCCCGGCAACCGCCCCAGCCTCATCGAGTACGGGCTCGCGAAACTCGACGATCACGCGCAGATCTACGAAGAGTCGCAGCTGTTCGCGCCGCAGACCACGCGGGAGCAGGTGCAGCAGCAGAACGAGGCGGAGATGACGGGGTCGCAGTCGTCGGCCGAGGTCGTCGCCGCGCGTCAGGCGGGCTACGACGTGCCCGAGATGATCGAGATCGCCGGCATCTCCGACTCGGCGAGCGAGGCGAAGAAGCTGCTGCGCGTCAAGGACGTCATCGTCTCCGTCAACGGGGTGAAGATTGCGGATTCGCTGTCGCTGCAGCGCGAGATGAAGAAGGTCACGCCGGGCCAGAAGGTGCAGCTCGGCATCACCCGCGACGGCAAGGCGATGACGTTCGCCGTGCCGACGACGAAGGTCGACGACCGCGCCGTCATGGGGCTGACGCTCAATCCGAAGGCAACGATGCCGTTCAAGGTGAACATCTCCGTCGGCGACGTCGGCGGCCCTAGCGCCGGCACGATGTTCGCCCTCGCGATCTACGACGAACTGACGCCCGGTGCGCTCACCGGTGGCAAGCAGATCGCGGGCACGGGCACGATGGACTCAGCCGGTGACGTCGGCGCGATCGGCGGCATCCGTGAGAAGGTCGTCGGCGCGCGCCAGGCCGGTGCGACGGCGTTCCTCGCCCCGGCCGACAACTGCGCCGAACTGAAGGGCCACGTGCCGAACGGGCTTGACGTCTACCGCGTCGCGACGATCAAGGACGCCATCTCGACGGTCGAGCACGTCGCCGACGGTTCGACGCAGGGGCTGCCGCGCTGCGGCTGAACGCCCCTACGATGGGTCGCATGAGTGCCGTCAAGCCCGTGCTGTCCCCTCTCACCCGCGCTGCTCTCGAGACCGAGGCGCACGTCGCGACAGACGGGTGGGGTCAACCGGCGCGCCTGTTCTCCCTCGCCCGCAACGGTGAGCTGCTGCGTCGTCAGCCGGCCCTCGCGGCGATGCTCGGCGACGTCGACCCCGACGAGTTCTCCGCGATCGAGCAGGAGGGAGTCATCCGCGGTGACGACCTCGAGAAGGCGCTAGGGCACACGGCTTGGCCGGCGGACGTCGACGGGGTGGCGCTCGCGGTCGAGCGCATCATCGTGCCGCCGCAGGCCGAGATCGAGACGTTCGGTCGCGGCGGGACGAATGCGCAGCGGCTGGCGACCCACGAGCAGCGTGAGGACGTGCGCCTGCTCGTCGCGGCGCTGCGCAACGGCGAGATCATCACCCTCGTGCGACGTCGTGCCGAGGACGATGACGACAAGGTGGCGATCGGCACGAACATCGCGCCGGGGCTCGTCGAGGCGCTCAAGGCGACGCTGACCTGATGACGTGGCCTGGCGGCGACCACCCGGCACGACCATCTCCACGGCTCCGTGACGACTCGCATCCTCTTGCGCTCAAGTGCACCCGGGTGCGCTTGCACGCAGGGGAAAACGTGGGCAGACGCTCGAGCAGGGCACAGCGCGGAGGCGTCTCGCGAGGGGTGACGAGGCTCACGCGGCATCCGATTTGCATTCTTTGTTCATCTGATCGTAGGGTTAAGGCATACCGACGCGGGGTGGAGCAGCTCGGTAGCTCGCCGGGCTCATAACCCGGAGGTCGCAGGTTCAAATCCTGTCCCCGCTACCACGTGGCCCGCCGCTTCTGATCTCAGAGGCGGCGGGCTTTTTTGTCGTGAGATCGTCGTGGTGATGACATCGAGTTCAGTGCGCCGACGGTGGCTCACTGTCGAGCAGGCCGGCCGCTCGAGGTGGCCGGACGAGGGGGAGTTCATGGGGCGTTCGTTTCGTCGCGAGGCGTGGCTCGTGTACCTGCTCGCCTGCGCGTTCGTGACCGTCAGCGCCATCCTGCAGCTGCGCTCCTGGAACTGGACGCTGTTCGACACTCGCATCTACCTCGACGCGACGACGAAGACGCTGAACGGCACAGCCGATCTGTACGAGGGCCGGTTCGGTGACGGCTGGCCGTTCACCTATCCGCCGTTCGCCGTCCTGGCCTTCGCGCCGCTCGCCGCATTGGCGCGGTCTGTCGCGACGGCGCTGCTGACGCTCGGCAGCCTCGTCGCACTGTTCCGCATCTGCTGGTTGCTCGCGGATCGCTCGATCGCACAGTGGAGGCTGGGGGAGCGAGCCCCGGCCCCCGGCTTGGCGACGGGAGCCCTCACGCCCCTCGCCGCCGCGGGTGGGGTGCTGCTAGCCGCGCGCTCGGACGCCGTCGGCGGCACGCTCGCCTTCGGCCAGATCAACCTCGTCATGGCCTGGTTCGTCGTCGAGGACTACCTCGGTCTCGGCCGCCGGCGCCTCGCGGGGGGTCGGCTGTCAGGCGTGCTCACCGGCCTGGCTGCGGGAGTCAAGGTGACGCCGGCGCTCGCCGCCGTCCCGCGCCTGTTCAGCCGCGACCACGCGAGCGCCCTGCGCGCGCTGGGGGCGGGCGTCGTCACCGTTGGCGTCTCGGCGATCGTGCTGCCGCACGAGGTCGTCACGTACTTCACGTCGGCGTTGTGGGACACGAGCCGGCCCGGCGCGCCGGAGAGTGAGTGGAACCAGTCGCTGTCGGGCCTCGTCGCGCGCGTCATGCACGACGTGTCGGGCGCCGGCCTCGTCCGCCTGCTCGTCATCGCGGCGGCGCTCGTCGCGGGGGTGTTCGTCACGGCCGCGCTGCTGCGTCGTGACGACGACGTGGGCGCGGTCCTGGTCATCTTCGTCACGACGGGCGCGGTCAGCCCGATCACCTGGTACCACCACCTCGTCCTCGTTCCGCTGTTCGCCGTGTGGGCGATCCTCGCGACGCGCGGTTGGGCCAAGGGGCTGTACCCGGCGATCGCGGCGCAGGCTTTCCTGCTCGGGCTCTGGGTGCTCACCGGGATGTACCAGAGCGTGCCGCGCGACAACGGAGCCGAACTGCACCACGACCCTCTCGAGACCTTCATCA
The DNA here is from genome assembly GCF_004346775.1 of Dermacoccus sp. SAI-028. Lineage (NCBI taxonomy): Bacteria > Bacillati > Actinomycetota > Actinomycetes > Micrococcales > Dermacoccaceae > Dermacoccus > Dermacoccus sp. SAI-028. The sequence continues at coordinate 916,010 of NZ_SMFS01000001.1, forward strand.
GCGAGGCCGTCCCGGTGCTCAGCCTGACGATCCTCCTGACGCTCGCCGCCGCGATCGCGCGCAGCAGACGGGCAACAGAGCCGCACCCGACGCGTTGACGTCGTCCGGTCGCCGGCCGATTCACCGGCATGCCACCTGCTCGCGGCTCGAACCTGAGCCATCGTGTGAGCTCGACGCCCGCGGTGCCTGCGAAGGGCTTCGGGATGCCCGTGCCCACGAGCGCGGCTGCGGCGACCTCCGACGACGCGATGCTCGCCCGGGCCATCAAGCACGGGACGGCGGGGAAACGACGCGACATCGCCGGAAGCATCGGTGTCACCTACCCGGCGGCCGCCGCGTTCCTCGGCACGACGTGTGACAGGGGCCACGGCTATGCCGGGGTGGGTCGTCAACTTCGCGAACACGCCGGCGCGGTGGAACGTCACCCTCGACGGGGTCGGCTACGCGGGCGCTCAGGTTCGGCCCGCGAGCCATGACTATGGCGCACTCGGGGTGCCGGACGGGCGCCACACACTCGCGTTCGTCGACCCCCGCACCGGCGCGGTCGCTGCGAAGATCGCGACGGACCTGCACTGCGGTACTCCGGCCGGCGGTACACCCACGTCCGGATGGTCACCGACCGGGCCGGTCGAGGACGGTTCGATTCCGGCGACCCACCCGAGCTCGACGCTGCTGCCACCTGCGAGGCGCCCCAGCCAGACGCCTCCGGGCGTCGGCCCGGTCGTCGAGACCGACCACGTATCGAGCGATCGCGACCCGGGCGCGCTGGTCGTGTCGTTCCCCGGTGCGGCGGGTGCACTGCTGAGCGCGACGCGCCGCCTGCGCCGCGCCCGATGAGCGGCGAGCGACGAGCGCGATCAGCGACGAGCACGGGGGCAGGTGCTCAGGGTCGAGACGCCACGATGCGCGCCCGGTCGTAGGACGATGCCGCGGGCGAGCCCAACGCAGGATGGCGACGAACTCACAGGGAAGCAGCGTATGACGTGCCTCCCTGTGAGTCAGTCGCCATCCGGCTGGGCGCCGCGAGATCTGCGAGCCGGCCCAGCGTCGGTGCAGGGAGGTGGCTTACCCTGGCGCCCATGAGCATGACGTCGGGGGTGGAGGGCAGCGTCCGCATCGATGCCTGGTTGTGGGCTGTCCGGTTGTACAAGACCCGCTCGGCGGCGACGACCGCGTGTCGCGCCGGGCACGTCCGCATGAACGGTGCGACCGTCAAGCCGTCGACGAGCGTGACGGTGGGCGCCGATCTCCGCGTGCGGCAGCAGGGCTTCGACCGCATCGTGCATGTCACGGGCCTGGTCAAGAAGCGCGTCGGGGCGCCCGTCGCGGCGCAGTGCTACGTCGAGTCGACGCCGCCGCGCCAGCGCGAGACCATCCCGCAGATCCCGGTGCGTGACCGCGGCGCTGGGCGTCCGACGAAGAAAGACCGCCGTGAGATGGAGCGCCTGCGTCACGGGGGAGCGCGGTGAGTGATCAGGGTGCGCAGGCCGACGGTGATCAGTGCGCCGGAGGGCATGCCGGCAACTCACCTGCGTTGACCACGGTGAACGCGGTCGATGATCAAGAGAAGGGCGGCTCGAGCTGGCCAAGGGCACGATTCGGGCGAAGCGCCGTCGAGGATCGGTCGGGAAGCAAGTCGAAACGCTGGGTGACGAGGCCCGCAGGCCGCGTTCGTCGCGTGCTCGGTGTCGTCATCGCGCTCGCGTGCCTGCTCACTGCCGCGCTGTGCGCTCTCATGTGGTGCGACGTGCTCATCGGTAACGTCGTGCCCGTTCTGCAGGCGCTCACGCCGGTCTGGGTGCTGATCGCCGCGGTGATGCTCGTCGCGGCGGTGCTCGTACGCCGGCGCGCGGCGCTCCTCGCGGCGCTTCCCATGCTCGTCGCCGCAACGGCGGCAGGCGTGGCACTCGCGCAGCATCCGAGCCCGCCGTCGTCGGTGCAGCATGCTGCCGGCCAGCGGCACCTGCGTGTCCTCGCGCTCAACCTCGAGTTCGGAGGCGCTGACGCAGGCGCCGTCGCCGCTGAGGTCGCCCGGGTGCGCCCGGACGTCGTCGTCATGCCCGAGACAACGGCCGTGAAGCTGCGCCTGCTCGACGCCGCGGGTCTGGGTGGGCGGCTGCCGTACCGCGCCTCGGGGCTCGTCGACGACGGCTCACGCGGCACGGCCGTCCTGTCGCGCTACCCGCTGCACACGCTTGACGACGGCCGCCACCTCGGCCCCTACGATCTGCAGATGCCGATCGTGACGGTCGCAGCACCCGGCGCCGATGTCACCGTGCACGGCGTGCACACCTACCCGCCGCTGCAGGACGGCGCGAACCACTGGCGCCCGCAGCTCGAGGCGCTGGGACGCTGGCAACGCGGCGAGAACGCGCCGCACCTCGTCATGGCGGGCGATTTCAACGCCTCGACGGCGCACCCGGCGTTCCGGCATCTCGCGGATGGACTCATCGACGCCTTTCCCGCCCAGCATGGCAACTGGCCGCCGACGTGGCCGCAGGACGCCGTCGTGCCGCCGTTCGCCCAGATCGACCACATCCTCACGCGTGGTTTCGTGCCCGTCGATGCGGGCACCTTCACCGTCCCCGGCACTGATCATGCCGGCGTGTGGAGCGACCTGCGCTACTGACGGAACACTCCCTGACGAACATCGCTCGGAAACGCGTCGTGGCTGACGCGTTTCCGGGCGATGTTCGAGGACTCGTGAGCCCGGCGGGCCTCACATGCTCTTGCGGCGGCGCGAGCTCCACCAGGCGATGGTCGTGCCGACCACGAAGATGGCGATCAGCGCGGCCGCGGCGATGAGCCAGTGGTCGGTGTCCCGCACCCAGAACGGATCCCACGAGCGGGAACGGCCGGGGATCGTCATGCTCGTCTTGACGTCGGCGGTCTGGGCACCCATGGCCAGGCCCCAGCGGCTCGGGAAGATGCTGCCGAGGCCGCGCATGAGCTGGCTGTCGAGATCGAACAGCCCACCCGAGAAGACCAGCGCGCCCATGATGACGATGACGAGCATCGGCATGACCTGCTCGTTCGTCTTCGCGAAGCTCGACAACGCGAGGCCGATCGCGACAGCCGCGAGCCCCGTCAGGAAGGCGAGGACGAACGTCTCGAGCGTCGTGTTGGCGAGCGCGACGGGGGCGGTCGGCGCGCCCTTGCCCGCGATGACGAGCAGGACGAGGATGGCGCACTGCACCGCGACGAGCAGCCCGTACGTGACGACCTTGCTGCCGATGTAGGCGAAGGGTGACAGTCCGACGGCCTTCTCCCGCAAGAAGATCGGGCGCTCGGCGACGAGTTCGCGGATGGTGGCGGCCAACCCCATGAAGACCGATCCCATGACGATGAGCGTCATGATCTGGGTTCCTTCAGCCCGCAGCGTCACCTTGCCGGGGTCGCCCCCGTTGGCGATGAGTTCCTGCTCGAAGAAGACCGTCTTCAGCCCGTGCGTGCCCGGTACGAGCATCGCCAGGCCCGCGAGGGCGATGGGGAGCAGCAGCATGAAGGCGACGAAGCCGCGGTCGGCCGCGATGACCCTGAACTGGCGTCGGATGAGCGTCGACAGCTGACGAAAGATCGACTGCTGACGCGGTGGCACGTCCCGCTGCGACGACGCGGACGGGCGCGGCGCGCTCAGGGGAGCGGACACCTGGCTGTCCATCATCGCCGAGGAGCGGAACACGTCCTGCGAGCGCTGCGGGTCGTCGGTGACGGTGTTGAACACATCGGCGTGATCGCTCGCCGAGAAGTAGGGCAGCATCTCGTCGGGCGGGCCGAAGTAGGCGACCCGTCCGCCCGGTGCGAGCATGAGCACCCGGTCGCACACGCCGAGGCTCGCGACGTTGTGCGTGATGACGACGACGGTGCGGCCGCCGTCGGCGAGGCCGCGCAGCGTCAGCATGACGCGCTTGTCGAGGCCCGGGTCGAGGCCGGAGGTCGGTTCGTCGAGGAAGAGCAGCGACGGGCGCGTCAGCAGCTCGAGGGCAACGGATGTGCGTTTGCGTTGGCCACCGGACAGGCGTGAGACCTGGGTGGTGGCGTGCTCCGTCAGCCCCAGTTCGTCGATGACCTCCTCGACGCGGGCCTCGCGCGACTCACGATCGAGGTCGGCGGGGAAGCGCAGCTCGGCCGCGTACCGCAGGGCCTGACGGACCGTCAGCTCGGGGTGGACGACGTCGTCCTGCGGGACGACGCCGATACGGTGGCGCAGATCCTCGTAGTTGTCGTAGAGGTCTCGTCCGTCGTAGTAGACCTCGCCCTCGGTAGCCTTCTGGGCACCGATGAGGGCCTTGAGCAGCGTCGACTTGCCCGCACCCGAGGGGCCGATGACGGCGACGAGGCTCGATCCTTCGAGGCCGAAACTGACGTCGTCGAGCAGCTTCTTGCCGTCGGGCAGCGAGAACGACAGGTGGTTGGCGACGAAGGTGACGTCACCTTCGTCCTCGCTCGCGACGAGACGCCCGTTCTTCAACGTGAATCGGGTGTGGCCGACGGCGAGCAGGTCGTCCTCGCGCAAGGTGCCGCGGGTGATGCGCGCACCGTTGATGTAGGTGCCGTTGCTGCTGCCGAGATCCTCGACGGCGAAGCTGTCGCCCTGCGGCACGAGGCGGGCGTGACGCCGGCTCGCGAGCAGGTCGCGCACGACGATCTCGTTCTCGGTGCCGCGACCGATGGTGATGGTGCCCGACGGCAGGGCCATGGCCTGCGGGACGGCGCCCTGGACGGTCAGGCGGCCGGTGGGTTCGGGCTCGAGCTGCCCGGTCCATCCCTGGAACACGTCGCCGCTCGCACGTCGCTCGGCGGGGGCCTGCGGGGGGCGGGGCAGCCGGATCGGGCCGGTCTTCAGGCTCGAACCGGTCGTGGCGTCGGGCGTGGGCGCAGCGCTCGAAGCGCCGCTGCTGCGACGCGGCATCGGCACGGAGATCGAGGTTGCCTCAGGCGGGGCCTGTGACGGGCTCGCGCCGTTCGGGTCGACACTGCGCGCGACCTGCTCACCTGCTGGGGTGGAACTTCGCGAGAACTGGACTCGCGTCCCACGGGGCCCGCCGAGTCGGACGTCCTCACCACCGCGCAGATCGCGGTAACCGTGCACGCGCTGGCCGTCGACCCAGGTGCCGTTCGAGCTGTCGAGGTCACGCACCTGCCACCCCTCGCCCTGCGCGCTCACCTGAGCGTGGCGTCGTGAGACGTCGACGTCGACGATCGTGATGTCGCAGTCGCGGCCGCGGCCGATCGTCGCGCTCTCACCTGGTTGCAACCGCACGACGTGCCCGTCGACCTGCACCGTCAGTTCTTGTATTCCCACGCTTCCCTCCCGGAGCGTTCCAGCGCCCACGGGCGCTGCTGTGGTCGATGTCCAGGTTGGATCGCGGCCGGTCCGGACGGGTGTTCGCGGCTCAGACCGAGACGAGCCAGCCGTCGCGCACCTCGAAGGTGGAGGCGCCGATGCCGATGCGGTCGCCTTCGTGCAGCAATGTCTGCTCGACGCGGCGCCCGTTGACGAACGTGCCGTTGCGCGACCCGAGATCGCGCAGCAGCAGACCCTCATCCTCCGCCGTGATGACGACGTGTCGGCGCGAGACGAGCATGTCGTCGAGCACGATGCTGTTGCTGCGGCTGCGGCCGATCGTCAGCGAGTCCTCCGGCAGATCGTCGTTCTGGCCGACGACCTGAGGCGGCGCCGACTCGTACCCGCTCGAGGAGTACCCGTTCGACGGGGGAGCCGACGCATAGCCCCCAGACGGAGGTGCGGACGGGTAACCACCCGACGGAGGTGCCGACGGGTAGCCGTTCGACGGGCTCGTCGCCTGCGCGTCGGCTGCCGGCGCGGGCACGGCTCCGACGGGTGAGGCGCCACCGCGGGGTGCCTGGTCGGCGTCGCCGTCGGCCTGGTCGTGGCGCGGCGACTCGGATGCACCGTCAGCGGGGTCGGAGCCCACCGCGTGAGGCGCCGAGGGCGCCGCGTGCTGACCTGCATCGCCGGGCGCAGGCCGCCCGGCGGGCTGCTGTTCGCCTGCCCACCCCACGGGCGTGGCGGCGGGCTGGGCGTCGTTCCACGGGTTGCCGAGCTGCCCGGGAGCGGCCGGGCCGACGCCCTGCTCGTCGGCCGAGCTCGCGTCCGTCTGTCGCGCATCCCTCTGCTGCGGCGTGGCCGGGGCATCGCCCGACGAGCGTCCGCCGGCGGCAGCCGGAGCGTCAGCCTGGCCGGCGGGCGCGTCGAGCTGAGCATCTGGTCGCGGCCCGGCCCACGCCGGCTGCGCGGTGCCCGTGGCGGGCGCGTTCCACTGGATGGGGTACGGCTCGCGGCCTCGTTCGCTCATCGTCCACTCCGTTCGCGGCGCGGGGCGCCGTCCCGTCCTACGTCGATCCGTCGTTGTCATCCGGGTGTCGGCCCGCCGATGTCGGTGGTCGGGCGCGCCCGTGTCATGGGGCAGCCTACCGGCCGCGACACACCCATGGGTGGGCGTCGGGAATGAGTAAGCTGGGGGCAGCGTCCAAGCGTGATCGGGCCAGGCGACACGCACGCGAGATCTGCGAGGAATCCATGGGTATTGCACACAAGAGCGCCACGCGCCACCGCGTCGTCATCATCGGCTCCGGCTTCGGCGGTCTGTTCGCCGCGACCCAGTTCAAGGACGAGGACGTCGACGTCGTCCTCATCTCCTCGACGACGCATCACCTGTTCCAGCCGCTGCTGTACCAGGTCGCGACCGGCATCCTCAGCGAGGGCGTCATCGCCCCGAGCACGCGCGAGGTGCTCAAGAAGGTCAAGAACGTCGAGGTATTCCAGGGGACGGTCAGCGACATCGACGTCCAGAACAAGCGCGTCTTCGCGCAACTGCTGGACTCGACCCAGACGTACGACTACGACTCGCTCATCGTCGCGGCCGGCGCGGGGCAGTCGTACTTCGGCAATGACCACTTCGCCGAGTTCGCGCCCGGCATGAAGAGCATCGACGACGCGCTCGAGCTGCGAGGTCGCATCTTCGGTGCCTTCGAGACAGCGGAAGTGGCCGCGGCCGCCGGCGAGTGGGACGACGTGCGCACGCTGCTGACGTTCGTCGTCGTCGGGGCCGGCCCGACGGGCGTCGAGATGGCCGGGCAGATCAGCGAACTCGCCAACCGCACCCTCGCCGAGGACTTCCGCCACATCAACCCCAAGGACGCGCGCATCGTCCTCGTCGATGCGGCGCCGCAGGTGCTGCCACCGTTCGGCAAGAACCTCGGCGAGAAGGCGAAGAAGCAGCTCGAGAGCATGGGCGTCGAGGTGCTGCTCGGGCAGATGGTGACGAATGTCGACGCCACGGGCATCGAGATGAAGACGCAGGACGGCACCGTCACCCGCATCGACTCCGCGTGCAAGGTGTGGGCCGCAGGCGTCGCCGCGAGCCCGCTCGGCAAGCTGCTCGGTGACAAGACGGGCGCCGAGGTCGACCGCGCCGGGCGCATCTCCGTGCAGCCCGACCTGACGCTGCCCGGCCACCCGGAGATCTTCGTCGTCGGCGACATGATGAGCCTCGACAAGCTGCCCGGCGTCGCGCAGGTGGCGATCCAGGGCGGAAAGTTCGCGGCCAAGTCGATCCTCGCGGGCGTCAAGGGTGAGCCGGCCCCGGCGAAGTTCAAGTACTTCGACAAGGGCTCGATGGCGACGATCTCCCGTTTTTCGGCCGTGACGAAGGTGGGCCGCCTCGAGACGGAGGGGTTCATCGCGTGGCTCATGTGGCTCGGCGTTCACCTCGTCTACATCATCGGCTTCAAGTCGCGCCTGTCGACGATGCTGAGCTGGGCCGTCGCGTTCGCGAGCGACAGCCGCGACGAGCGCACCACCACGGAGCAGCAGGTCCACGCGCGTCTCGCGATCGCCGAACTCGGGGAGAAGTACCACCCGAGCGTCGACGTGCCCGGCCTGCTCGAGCTGTCGAAGGGCAGCGCGCAGCTCGAAGCCGTTGACGGTGCGGACGCGCCGGCGCTCGAGAAGCAGTCTGAGACGCCGAAGGCCTGATTCCGGTCGCACGAATCCGTGCGATGCGCGACGGCGCCCCGCTCACGCGAGCGGGGCGCCGTCGTCGTCACTCGCCCGGGATGAGGGACGGCGCGGGGGAGTCGTCGCCGAGACGAGCGAGCACCTCGTCGTGGAGCAGGCCGTTCGTCGAGACGCCGTTGCCGCTCCAGCAGCCGGGGCGTCCGTCGAGGCCGGTGAAGCGGCCGCCCGCCTCGGTGACGATGGGCACGAGCGCCGCCATGTCGTAGTCCTCGAGCTCCGGTTCGGGCGCGATGTCGACGCTTCCCTGCGCGACGAGCATGTGCGAGAAGAAGTCGCCGTAGGCGCGTGAACGCCAGCATTCCTTCGACAGGCGGAACAGGTCCATGTCCTTGCCACGTTCGGCCCAGCCGTTGAACGAGGAATAGCTGAGAGAGGCGTCCGCCAGCCTGTCGACCTTCGAGACGCTGATCGACGTCGCGCTCGTGAGGCTGCGTCCGGTCCACGCGCCGGTGCCCTGCGCGGCCCACCAGCGGCGGTGCAGTGCGGGTGCGGCGACGAGACCGACGACGGGCGTGCCCGCGTCGACGAGGGCGATGAGGGTCGCCCAGACGGGCACACCGCGCACGTAGTTCTTCGTCCCGTCGATGGGGTCGATGATCCACAGCCGATCGGCGTCGCCGCTCGTGCCGAATTCCTCACCCTTGATGGCGTCGCGCGGGCGCGCGCGCTTGAGGTTCTCGCGGATGACGCGTTCGGCCTCGCGGTCGGCCTCCGTCACGGGGGTGAGGTCGGGTTTCGACTCGACCTGCAGGTCGGCGGCGCCGAAGCGCGACATCGTGATCTCTTCGACCGAGTCGGCGAGGACGTGGGCCAGGCGCAGGTCGTCGTGGTACGGGCTGGGGTCGCGCAGGGTGTCGCTCATTGCGCCCACGCTACCGGCTCGCCGGCACCGCGAGCACGCGGTGGCGGGGTAGGCGAGTGAGTGCTCACTCGTCTACCCCGCGGTCGGGTTCAGCGTCGCTCGAGGTGCTCGTCCTTGTCGGGCACGTGGCGCGAGCGCAGCAGACGACGCAACGACGCCAGGCGCGCCGGGCCCGTCGTGCCGGCGTGACCCGCGGCGACGTAGGCGTCGAGCGCGCAGTCTGCCTCGTCGTGCGAGCAGCCGCGTGGGCATTCGGCAGTGCCGGGGGCGAGCTCAGGGAAGTGGTCGACGATCGTCGTCGGGTCGATGTGTGCGAGGCCGAACGAACGAATGCCGGGGGTGTCGATGATCCAGCCGCCCTCCGGCCCGGGAAGTTCGAGGGCGATCGCCGACGTCGAGGTGTGGCGCCCGCGTCCCGTCACGTCGTTGACGTGGCCGGTCGTGCGCGCGGCATCCGGAACGAGGGCGTTGACGAGTGTCGACTTGCCGACGCCGGAGTGCCCGACGAGGACGCTGACACGCCCGGCGAGGCGGGCGCGCAGGTCGTCGAGACCGTCGAGGTCACGGGCGACACGACCACCGGACGCGATCAGCTCGTCCCGTTGGGCGTCGCTCAGCTCGTGCGCCGACGTGACGCTGTGCGGCACGTCGAGGTCGGCGTAGTTCGCGAGGAACGGCGCCGGGTCGCCAAGGTCGGCCTTCGTCAGCGCGAGCAGCGGGTCGAGCCCCGCGTCGTAGGCGGCGACGAGGCAGCGGTCGATGAGGCCGGTCCGCGGCTCGGGGTTCGCGACCGCCGTCACCATGACGAGCTGGTCGGCGTTCGCGACGATGACGCGCTCGTACGGGTCGGTGTCGTCGGCGGTGCGGCGCAGCACGCTCGAGCGTTCCTCGACGCGCACGATGCGCGCGAGCGAGCCCTCGTGACCGCTCGTGTCGCCGACGAGCGCAACACGGTCACCGACGACGATGGGCGTGCGCGTCAGCTCGCGGGCGCGCATCGCCGTGATCTGCCGTCCGTCGAGCAGGACCGACCAGCGGCCGCGGTCGACACCCGTCACCATGCCGATGACGGCGTCGGCGTGCTTGGGGCGATCCTTCGTGCGGGGCCGAGATCCCTTGCGGTTGGGGCGCACGCGCACGTCGGACTCACTCCAGTTGCGACTCGCCATCTCAGACCGTCCGCTGCAGCGCCGGCTCGTGCGCCGCACTCGTGCCGTCGAGCAGCGCCTCCCACCGCCGGTCGAAGTGCGGCAGCGTCTTGGCGGTCGTGCCGACGTTCTCGACGACGATGCCGTCAACGACGAGCCCGACGACCGCAGCCGCCATCGCCATGCGGTGATCGTCGTACGTGTGGAACAGCCCGCCGTGCAGCACTTCTCGCGGCACCGGGGTGATGACAAGACCGTCCTCGGTCTCGTGCACCTGCGCCCCGATCGCCGTGAACTCGCGCGAGAGCGCCGCGAGTCGATCGGTCTCGTGGCCGCGGATGTGGGCGACGCCGCGGATGCGGCTGCCACCGTCGGCGAGCGCGCACAGGGCGACGACGACGGGCGTCAGCTCGGACGCTTCGGTGAGGTCGACGTCGATGCCCCGCAGACGACCGCTTTCGGGGCCGCGCACACGCAGACCGTCACGATCGAGCGTCACCTTGCAGCCCATGCGCTCGAGAACGCCACGGATGTGATCGCCCGGCTGCGTCGTGAACGTCGGCCAGTCGGCCATGAACACCTCGCCACCCGTGACGGCGGCCGCCGCGAGGAAGGGGGCAGCGTTCGACAGGTCGGGCTCGACCATGACGTCGAGCGCGCGGATGTCGCTGGGTTCGACGCTCCACGCGTAGCTGCCGCGCCCGTCGGCGTCGACGTCGTCACCGACCTCGATGACGACGCCCGCGTCACGCAGCACCTCGACCGTCATGTCGATGTGGGGGATGCTCGGCAGCGTTGCGCCGGTGTGGACGATCGTCACGCCCTCGTCGAAGCGCGCGCCGGAGAGCAGCAGTGCGGAGACGAACTGCGAACTCGTCGAGGCGTTGACCTCGACGCGCCCGCCCGTGACGGCTCCGGTGCCGTGGACGGTGAACGGCAGTGCGCGGCGGCTGTCGTCGTCGATGCGGACGCCGAGGTCGGCGAGGGCCTGCAGGACAGGACCCATGGGGCGATTGCGGGCGTGCTCGTCGCCGTCGAAGGCGACCGGCCCGTCCGCGAGGGCGGCGACCGGCGGGAGGAAGCGCATGACGGTGCCGGCGAGGCCGCAGTCGACCTGTGCGGGGCCCCGAAAGGGTGCAGGAGTGACGTGCCAGTCGTCGCCCTCGGGGGAGTCTCCGGGCACGTCCTCGACCTGGACGCCCATCGCGCGCAGTGCTTGCGCCATGAGGAGGGTGTCGCGCGAGCGCAACGGCGCCCGCAGGAGAGAGTCGTCGTCGGCGAGGGCGGCGAGGACGAGGTAGCGGTTCGTCAGGGACTTCGAGCCGGGGACGCTGAACGCGCCGACGACCGGCCGGTCCGCGCGAGGTGCGGGCCAGTCGCTCGTCGGGTTCGCGGAAGCGGCGCTCGTCGCGGCGGTGGTCGTCATGTCGGAGTTCTTCATGTCGAGGCCCGCTGCGCGAGCGCTCGTACTGCCGGAGGTCATGAGGGCAGCTTGCTCCCGGCGACGGCGGCCATGAGCTTGGCCTCGCGACGAGCCGTCTTCGCGGCGCGCTTGGCCTCACGGCGCGTGACGTCGACGCCGTGCGAGGTACGCCAGGCGAGGCCCGGCTTGCCCGCGGTGTCGGCGGCGGCGAGCAGCACGCCACCGACGATGGCAGCAGTGCGGAAGAAGTTGGACTGCTTGCGTGCCTTCACCTCCGGGTCCTTCTCGGCCCAGAACGCCTCGTGCATGTAGGCGTTCGCGCCGACCGTCGGGGCGAGCAGAGCCGCGGACAGGCGCGGGAACTTGCCGAGCGCGAGGGCGGTGCCGGCGGCACCCATGAGCGCGCCCTGGCCCTTGACGATCATCTCGGGGTCGTTCGGCACCTTGCTGCCGCTCTCGCGGCTGACGAACTCGACGAACGGCGCGGCCTCGGCGGCCTGCGACTTCGTGTTGGTGAACGCCTTGGCCGCCTCGTTGAGGAAGTAGCTGGCGAGCGCGGTACGCGCGATGCGACGGATCATGGTTCCTCCTCCTGTGAAGGTCGGCGTCGATCGTCGACGCCTTGGCCTCCCACGTTAGTCGGCGCCACCGACAACATGCGAGCCCTGTACTGCCACCGGCCGCCCGGCTGCGGACTCACTCCAACGCTGTGGGGCAGTGGGCGCGGTCCATCCTGGCCGATCCGTGGGCGAACTCGCAGATGGAGTTGCCCGATCGGCCCCCGCAGAGCCGCGTGGGGGCCGACTAACATGATGTCTCGTCGTGGACGCGACCGTCCTCGCATCCAGGGGCAGGGAGATGCACACGATGGCAAGACTTCGAACCGTCACCATCGATGACAGGGACCCCTTCGGAGAATGGGACCTGACAGAAGAGTCTCTCCGAACCGCTTATGTCGCGGCCGGTCACGTCACGAAGGCCTTGGGCGCGCTTGCCACTCCTCTCACCGGCCGGAGGGCGTACATGGCTGCCGACCTGACGGGTTCTGATCGGGCGATGAAGGCCGGGCTGAGTGACATGACCCTGTCGACCGAGCCATCGGCCCCGTCCTACTTGAGCCAGATGATCGACGCCATCAAGGGGATGGCCTTCGAGGACACGACGGAGTTCGAAAGGATTCTCGCGGGAGTCGATCAACGTTCCTTCCGTAGGGAGCTCCCCGTCAGGAAGAGCCGGGCGATCCGCGAGGCAAAGCTGATTCATACCATCGTCGTGGATAGCGGAGTGGGATACACCCTGGCCGTGAGTCACGCGAATGGCCGTTCCCTCTACGTCGTTCCTCATGACGAGGCTTCCCCCACCATCGCCATGGGGATCGCACGCTCCATCTACGTCGACGATTCAGGTCCGTCGTTCGAAGTGAGGGGGAAGTTCAAGCCGGCACCGTCTTTCGACACTGCGGGGAGGCGTTGTGTGATTCCGGATGCTTTCTTCTTGACGAATCACGTGAGCCGAGCCGCTTCACGTCGGTGCGATGCGCATGACCGCAGCGGCGCCACGCTCGTGGGGGGTGCAGCGCGCGTCAATGATGCGGTCCGGGCGATGAACCCAGCGCACCCGCGCTTCGCGGCGCGTTTCACGCACCCCATCTACGACGACCCCGCAGATGAATGGTCTCCGTTCGGCAGTGACGGGGCCGCCGGTGTGCTTGCGGAGTGGGAGAGCCGTCGGGACGAGCTGACGTCCTCCACGCGCTTGCGAGAGATGTACGACACGGACGAAGAATGGCGGGAGTCGGCCGCCGCGATCGGCACGTCGCCCCTCGATGCAGTTGACGAAGCGACCTGGGTGGTGGCGAGAGCATTCACGCTGCTGCGTCTGACCGGCCAGATCGACGAGGGCGGCAAGGTCGCTGCTCTGCGTGGTCTTGATCGATTTCTGCTCGAGACGGACGGTGCAGACGAATACCTCCAGCAAAAGCGTGACCTGCAGTCGTGGCGCAGCGGGCGCGCCTGAGACCCGGGCGTGCCAGACGGGCAGGGGCAGCGCCGGGGGCCCGAAAGCCGGTTGCGCTCGGTGAAGTGATGGAGGCACGACGGGCGGCGAATGGTCGCTTTCTTCACCGGAGCCGGGCAAGACTGGGTGAGACGACGACCTCTCCTCTTAGGCTTGGCCCATGTGCGGCAGATACGCAGCCAGTGCGAGCACGGGTGAGTTGGTCGAGGAGTTCGAGGTCGACGTCGACGCGACGGGCGAGCAGACGCGGTCGCTGCTCGCGTCGCCGCAGAACCCGCCTGTCGGTGAGCCCGACTACAACATGGCGCCGACGAAGCAGGCGCCCGTCGTCCTGACCCGTCCCGAGCGGCTCGACGACGGCTCGCGCGGCGAGGCGAAGCGTCAGCTGCGTCACCTCACGTGGGGGCTCGTGCCCTCGTGGTCGAAGGACACCAAGGGTGGCGTGCGCATGATCAACGCGCGCGCTGAGACGTTGCTCGAGAAACCGTCGTTCGCGAAGGCCGCCCGCGTGCGTCGCTGCCTCGTGCCCGCGTCGGGTTGGTACGAGTGGCAGCTGTCACCGACGGCGCTCGACGCCAAGGGCAAACCGCGCAAGCAGCCGTTCTACATGCGCCGCGTCGACGGCACGGACGTCGCATTCGCCGGCCTCTACGAGTTTTGGTGCGATCGTTCGCTGCCCGACGGCGACCCGGCCGCGTGGCTGACGACGTTCGCCATCATCACGACGAGCGCGGGGCAGGGCCTCGACCGCATCCACGATCGCCAGCCCCTCGCGCTCGAACGCGAGCAATGGGCCGAGTGGCTCGACCCGACGCTGACCGACGACGCCGACGTCGCGACGTTCCTCACGCCCGGCGATTCGAGCCCCTTCGAGGCCTACCCCGTCTCACGCGCGGTGAGTTCGAACCGGACGAACGGCCCAGGCCTCATCGAACCCGCGCCCGAATCCGACCTCGTGGGCGTCGTCGACCCCGCGACCGGCGAGATCATCGGGGCCGAGAAGTGACCGCCGAACCACGTCCCTCCCGGTCTGTCGCGCCGGAACGAGCGCACCGCGTTCTTGACATCGAGACGGACGCCGGGTCGGCACGCGCCTACGTCATCGATCCCGTCGGTGGTCGCGCGAACACGGAGGTGAAGAACTCCGAGTCCTCGAGTACCGAGTCTGCGAACGCTGAGACTGCGGCGGTCACGACGACCGGCAAACACCAGCCCGTCGGAACACTCGTCCTCGGACACGGCGCCGGCAAGGGCACGAACACGCCCGACCTGTGGGGCTTGCTCCACCTCGCCGATGACGGGTGGCGTGTCGTCCTCGTCGACCAGCCCTGGGTGCTCGCGGGCCGCAAGATCGCCACGCCCCCGAAGACCCTCGACGAGGGTTGGCGCGCCGTCGTGAGTCACTTGCGCGAGGCGGGCGAGATCACGGGCCGCTTCGTGCAGGGTGGTCGTTCGGCCGGTGCCCGCGTCGCGTGCCGCACCGCCGTCGAGACGGGCGCTGACGCCGTCGTCGCGCTGGCTTTTCCGCTCGCGCCGCCGGGCAAGGCGGACGACCCGTCGAAATGGCGCACGGACGAGGCGCAAGCCGTGCTCGATGCGGTCGTTCCCCTGCTCGTCGTGCAAGGCGCCACGGACACCTTCGGCGGCCCCGACGCGATCCGCGCCGCGCTGCCCGGCGCCGACGTCGCCGCCGTCGCGGGCCCGCACGGATTCAGCAAGCAGCCGCAGGATGTCGTCGACGCCGTGCGCAGGTGGCTGGCCGCCGCGTCCTGACTCATATCGAGTGCGGGGCGGGGAATAGCGCAGCCCACTCATCGTGTTGACGACGGCGAATCAGAAAGCCCACGAGGGCCATTCGAACGTCGAAAGTGAGCACGATGCTGGTAGCACCCGTGGTTCCGGTCGAACCGTCCGCGCTGAGCCTCACCACCGGTTTCGGTGGCGCGGGCACGCGCGCGTCTCGTGTCGCGCCGCACCCCGCGCTAGGGTTGAGCGCGATGACAGACAACACGACGGTCGACGCCCTCGGCGCGCCGCAGCCAGACGGCGGCGCGGCGCCACGCAGCGTCACCGATTCCAAGGATTTCGACCCGAGTACCGAGACCCCGGCCGAGCGGGCCGCGCGCTTCGAGCGTGACGCGATGCCGTACCTCGATCAGCTCTACAGCGCCGCCCTGCGCACGACGCGCAACCCGAGCGACGCCGAGGATCTCGTGCAGGAGACGTTCGCGAAGGCGTTCGCAGCCTTCCACCAGTACAAGCCGGGCACGAACCTCAAGGCGTGGCTGTACCGCATCCAGACGAACACGTACATCAACTCTTACCGCAAGAAGCAGCGTCAGCCGCTCGAGTCCGACGCCGCCGAGGTGGAGGACTACCAGCTCGCGCGGGCCGAGGCGCACTCGTCGACGGGGTTGAAGTCGGCCGAGAACGAAGCGCTCGATCACCTGCCCGACAGCGACATCAAGAAGGCGCTGCAGGCCTTGCCGGAGGACTTCCGTCTCGCGGTGTACTACGCCGACGTCGAGGGTTTCCCCTACAAGGAGATCGCCAAGATCATGGACACGCCGATCGGCACCGTGATGTCGCGCCTGCACCGCGGACGCAAGCTGCTGCGTGAACAACTCGAGGACTACGCGCGTGGGCGCGGCTTCTTCAAGGGTGAGGCGGACACCGCGAAGGGGGCGAAGAAATGAGCGACAAGTGCCCCGAGTACGTCGATCGTCTCTACGCCTACATCGACGGTGAGCTGACGGCCGAGCAGTACGAGGAGATCAAGGCTCACCTGCTCGACTGCCCCCCGTGTTTGACGGAGTACGAGCGCGACATGCTGCTCAAGAAGCTCATCAAGCGCGCTTGCGCCTGTGAGCAGGCGCCGGAGCAACTGCGCTCGTCGATCCTCACGCGCATCACCTACGAGCGCACCGAGGTGGGCTACGAGGCCTGACGCCGAACCGAGCATGACGAAGGCCGACCATCCCGTGAGGGTGGTCGGCCTTCGTTCGCGTCTGCGGCAGATGCTCAGGCGTTGGGCTTCTTGCCGTGGTTCGCGCCCTTGCCCTTGCGGCTGCGACGCTTGCGTGCGCGCTTGCTCATGGTCTTGCTCCCTGGTTCGGGGTCTTCCCCCCGGTACGTCGGGGGCCAACCTCCCCATTCTGTCACATCGCGCTCGTGCCCCCTGCGGGCATCCGCGCAGCGAGAGGCGGCTCGCTCTCGTCGGCCTGGCGTGGTGGGGAGGTGGAGTCTCGGATCAACCGTTCGATTGATCCGAGCGGAGGTGGACCTTTATTAAGGTGAGCCTTCCTCATCAGAAAGGCTCGGATCCATGACGACGGCCCTCACCCCGCCCCTGTCGGCCGCGCTGCGCGACCACACCCGTGCCGCGCACGAGCACGCCGAGAACCGCGGCTTCATGACCCGCCTCATGGGCGGCGAGAGCAGCATCGGCGCGCACCAGGGGCTGCAGCGTCAGCTGCTGCCGGTGTACGACCACCTCGAGTCGGCGTGCGCGACGCACCGCGATGACCCCCGCCTCGCGCCGCTGCTGGACCCGGCACTCGAGCGCGCCGCATCGCTGCGTCACGACCTCGCCGCGCTGGAACGCCTCGGCTATGCGGACGCCACGGCGATCCTGCCCGCCACGCAGCGCTACGTCGACGACCTCGTCGCCTGCGCCGCCTCGCCGGCCACGCTCATCGGCCACCACTACACGCGCTACCTCGGGGATCTGTCCGGCGGGCAGATCATCGCGACGCTCATGCGCCGCCACTACGACGCGCCTCACGATGTCCTCACCTTCTACCGCTTCGACATCGCCAAGCCGAAGACGTACAAGGACGCCTACCGCGCCCGCCTCGATGAGTTGGCCCTCACGACGCAGGAGCAGGACGAGGCCCTCGACGCCGCCGGTCGCGCCTTCGCCCTCAACGCCGCAGTCTTCGACGCGCTGGACGCCTGCTACCCCGCGGGTGCGAACGCTCGGGCCGAGGCCGTCTGAACGCATGGAATCGATCCGTGAGATGCCCGTGGCGCTCGCGTTCGGCATCCTGTTCTGCATCGTCATGGCGCGAGCCAACGCGACATACTGGATCGGCCGCGGCGCGATCGGCGGCTGGCGTCGGCACCCGAAGTACGCCCACCACCTCGACGCGCGCTCCGTCAAGCGCGCCGAGGGCATGGTGCACCGCTTCGGCCCGCTCGCCGTCCCGCTGTCGTTCCTGACGGTCGGCGTGCAGACGGCCGTCAACCTCATGGCCGGGGCCGGCCGGATGCCGCTCGTGCGCTACCTGCCGGCCGTCGCCGTCGGCAGCCTCATCTGGGCCGGCGTGTACACCGTCGCCGGGGTGGCGTTGCTCGACGTCATCCTCCGCCTCGTGCACTGACGCACCTGACGTCATGAAGGTGGACGAGAATCGCCGATGTGCCCTGACTGTCAGCCTGGGTGTGAGTCACTCAGGAGGTGGGTATGCGCAGATGGACTGCGGAAGAGAAGACCGCGTTGGTGCAGCAGTATGTGGCGTTGCCGCATGGCACGAAAGCGGCGTGGTTGCTCGAGCAGGGTGTGTCGCGTCATCAGATCATGACGTGGCGCAAAGCGTTCTACTTCGGAGACCTCGAACGAGACCTCGTGCCCCGCGATACTTCACACATGACAGTTGCTGACGGCGCGCGTTTGGCGCGCGTGGAACAAGAACTCGCCGCCGAACGCGCAGCCCGCGCGCGGGAGGCGCAGACGCATGCTGAGCAGGTTGCGCGGCTGGAGGCATCGAACGAGGCGCTGGGAAAAGCTATCGGGCTCTTGCACGAGTTGAACGCGCCGCAGGAGCCCACGCCCGAGTCCTGAACGAGGCCGATGCCGCCCGCCATGCGGCGTTCCTCGAAGCGGAGAACACCCTGGTCGCCGAGCATGTCGCGGCCGGCTATTCCCAGCGTGAAGCGTTGAAGATCATCGGTGTGGCGACCTCGACGTGGCACTACCGTCACCATCCACGCGCTCGCGTCGCGGACCCGATCGCGCACACCGAGCGGTATCAGCCGTGCGCGCTCAGCTCTGAGGAGCGCGCCCAGATCGTGTCCGCGATCCGTGACGGTTGGCACGAGCAGCGCAGCGTGGAGCAGTCGTTCTACGACGCGTTCGATGCGGGGCGGCCGGTGGCGTCTTTGTCGACGTGGATGCGGTGCGCGCGTGGCTTGCACGGGCCACGGCCGGTGCGTCGACGCCGTACGCGGCGCACGGTCGCGATGCCGCAGTGGGAGGCGTCCGCACCGAACGAGGTGTGGTGCTGGGACATCACGAAACTTCCCGGGCCATACACGGGGGTCTGGTATCAGCAGTACACGATCATCGACGCGTTCAGCCGCACGATCATCGCCAGCAGCGTCGAGACAGATGAGTCCGACGAACTCGCGGTCGCGTTGTTCCAGGCCGCGACAGAACGTGAGGGTGTTCACCCGCGGATCGTGCATTCCGATGGTGGGCCGGCGATGAAGTCGGTACTGCTGGCCGACTTCTACCGTCATGCTGGGATCAGCGCGAGCCGGAATCGTCCGCGCGTGTCGAACGACAACCCGCACATCGAGTCCTACTTCAAGACCGAGAAGTACCGTCCCGACTACCCGAGCCAGTTCACCAGTGTTGAACACGCGCGCGAGTGGGCCGAGCACGTCGTGCACGATTACAACACGCGTCATCACCACAGCTCACTGGCCGGGTTCACGCCCGAACAGGTCCACACCGGCACCTGGGTCGATGTCCACACCGAACGCCAAGCCGTCCTGGATGCGCAGTACGCCGCGAACCCCGAACGCTACCGAGGCCGGCGCCCCATCGCCGCCACAACACCCGAAATCACCCAACTCAACCCCACGTGACTCCAATCAGGTTGACAGCTTCCGGTGGACGGAAATCGCAGGAGGGGACGGGATTCGCGACGGTGAACGAGAACCGCAGGTGAGGCAGCGAGAACGGCCCGGCATCCAAGGGGGATGCCGGGCCGTTCTCGTTGCGGGAGGGAGGCTCAGGCCTGCTTCGTCTCCGCGAAGATGCGAGCGATCTCGTCGATCTTGCCGAGCAACTCGTCAGCCTTGGCGATGTCCCACTCGCCCTTGGTGCCGCTTGCACCGGCGAGCTTCGTTGCCTCGTTGACGAGGGTGTGAAGCTGCGGGTACTTCTCGAAGTGCGGGGGCTTGAAGTAGTCCGTCCACAGCACCCACAGGTGCTCCTTGACGAGCTGGCTGCGCTGCTCCTTGATGATCGTGGCGCGCATCTTGAAGTCTTCGTCGCCGGGCTTGTCGGCGACCTTGGCGATGATGGCCTTGACCGACTCGGCCTCGATGCGGGCCTGGGCAGGGTCGTAGACGCCGCAGGGCAGGTCGCAGTGAGCCGAGACCTCGACGGTGGGGGTGAAGAAACGCTTCAGCATGAGGGACTCCTTGCTGCTGGTGATCAGCTGCCGAGCGGCAGCACTGCTCTCAACCTATCGCGCGACACGGCCCCGGCGAAAGGTGCTGACGCAGGTGCGACAACGTCGCAGAATCTGCGTCATCACTGGGGAGTCGGGGCTGACGACCCGCCCCCGCATCGCCTCGTCCCCCAGCGCCCCGACGAGCCATGAGTCGACCCCCTCACGGGGGTTGTCACGCTCCACCCACCAGCCCGACGCGCCGTCGGCGAGGCGTTCGCGCCTCGTCACCCGTTTGATCGCGAGCGGGCGGGGGCCGTCGTCGCCGTCAGGGAGGCGGACGACGTGGCAGCGCCCGACCCGGGGCGACGCACCCCAGGCGACGAGGACGACGTCGCCGTCGACGTAGGTCGGTTCCATCGAGCGACCCCTGACGACGACGAAGCCCAGCTGCATCCCACCAGGGTAGTGGGGTGCAGCTGGGCGAGCGTCAGAGCAGTTCGTCGTCGACGAGGGCGGCGATCGCCTCGTGCTCGCTGCGAATGCGCGACAGGAAGCTCTTGGTGCGCTCGTGCTGCGGGTTGTTGATGACGTCGCGCGGCGCGCCGGTCTCGACGACGACGCCGGCGTCCATGAACACGACACGGTCCGCGACGTCCCGCGCGAAACTCATCTCGTGCGTGACGACGACCATCGTCATCCCGTCCTTGGCCAGTTCCTTCATGACGGCGAGCACCTCGCCGACCAGTTCGGGGTCGAGGGCGGACGTCGGCTCGTCGAACAGCATGAGCTTCGGCTGCATCGCGAGCGCGCGGGCGATGGCGACGCGCTGCTGCTGGCCGCCCGAGAGCTGGCTGGGGTAGTGCTTCGTCTTGTCGCCGAGCCCGACCCGTTCGAGCAGCCGCTCGGCCTCCGCCTTCGCCTCGGCCTTGCCCACGCCCTTGACCTGGACGGGCGCCTCCATGACGTTCTCGAGGGCCGTCATGTGTGGGAAGAGGTTGAAGCGCTGGAAGACCATGCCGATCTCACGACGCTGCGCGGCGATCTTCCTGTCCGTGAGGCGGTGCAGTTGCCCACCCTTGTCGGCGTAACCCATGAGGTCGCCGTCGACCCAGATGCGCCCGCCGTCGATCGTCTCGAGCTGGTTGATGCAGCGCAGGAACGTCGTCTTGCCCGAGCCCGACGGGCCGAGCAGCACGACGACCTCGCCGGGGTGGACGTCGAGGTCGATGCCCTTGAGCACCTCGTGCTTGCCGAACGACTTCATGACGTTGACGGCGTGCACGAGTGGCTCATCGGAGCGTGAGGCCACGGGGGCCGTGGTGGCGGACGGTCGCGGCTGGGCGTTGCTCGCCCCGGCGGCGGCGGTGCTCATCAGTGGTCACTTCCGATCGAGGACAGACGTGAGCGGAACCCGCCGGTCGTGGTGCCCTGCGCCCCGAAGCCGCGCGCGAAGCGTCGCTCCAGCCAGCTCTGCAGCAGCATGAGCAGCGTGCAGAGGATGAGGTACCACATGAGGGCGCCGACGTAGCTCGGCATCACCTTGTACGTGTTGTTGGCGACGTTCTGCGCCTGGTTGAACAGTTCGGCGGTGACGGGTACGGCCGTCAGCAGCGACGTGTCCTTGACCATCGAGATGGCCTCGTTGCCGGTCGGCGGCACGATGACGCGCATCGCCTGCGGCAGGATGATGCGGCGCATGGCCTTGCCGTTGCTCATGCCGAGGGCCTGGGCGGCCTCACGCTGACCGTTGTCGACGGACAGGATGCCGGCGCGCGCGATCTCCGCCATGTAGGCGGCTTCGGACAGTCCGAGGCCGATGATGCCGACGGTGATTCCGGAGCTGATCGTCTTGACGTCGAGGGTGTAGAACGTCAGCCCGAGGTCCTTGCCGAACGGCACGCCGAGATCGAGGGTCGGGTAGAGGGTCAGGACGCCGAGACCGAGGATCGTCATGAGGACGTAGCGCGGCACGGCCCGGAAGAACCAGATGTAGACGAACGCCACGCCGCGCAGCACGGGGTTGTCCGACAGGCGCATGATCGCGAGGATGACGCCGAGCACGACGCCCAGGATCATCGACACGATCGTCACGATGATCGTGCCCTTGAGCAGTCCGTCGAGCACGGGCGAGTAGTTCATCACCTTGAGCACGAACGGCCAGTCCCAGGCCTTGTTGGTGACGACGGAGCTGATCATCATCGCGACGAGGACGGCGATGACGGCGAGGGCGACCCATCGGCCGGGATGCCGGACCGGCCGGGCGTCGATGACGCCCGGCCGCTCGGTGGTGGTGTCGGTCATGTCGGTCGCGATCAGGGCTTGGGGTTGACCGGGAACGAGGTGACGGCGCCGTCACCGTTGCTCCAGGCGTCGAGGATCTTCTTGTAGGTGCCGTCCTTGTCGAGGGCCTCAAGGGCCTTCGAGATGGCCTCGGCGAACGCCGTGTTGTCCTTCTTGACGACGATGCCGTACGGGGCCGAGGCGTACTTCGAGCCGACCTTCTCGAGCTTCGCGTCGTTCTTCGCGACGGCCCAGTTGGCGACGGGGGAGTCGGCCGCGAAGCCGTCGACCTTGCCGGCGATGAGGTCGGCGGTCACCTTCGACTGGGCGACCTCGCTGACGATCGTGATCGGCTTCTTGCCCGCGGCAGTGCACTTCTTGTTGCGTGCGGGCAGGTCGTCGGTCTGCTGCACGGTGTCCTTCTGGACGCCGATCGTCAGGCCGCACGCGTTATCTGGGTCGAGCTTCTTCGGGTTGCCCTTGGCGGTGACCCAGGCGGTGCCCGCGCTGTAGTACTGCACCATGTTCGCGGTCTTGAGGCGCTCGGCGTTGATGGTGAACGAGCTGATCGCCGCCGGGTACTTGCCGGCGTTGACGCCGCCGATGAGGGTGCCGAAGTCGCCGTTCTGGAAGGTGATCTTGAGACCGAGCTTCGCGGCGACGGCGTTGAGCAGGTCGATGTCCATGCCCTGGATCGTCTTGCCGTCGGCAGCCGTGAACTCGTTCGGGGCGTATGAGGCGTCCGAACCGATCGTCAGGGTGCCCTCCTTGGCGATGGCGGCGGGGACGAGCTTGGCGAGCGAGTCGTCCTTCGTCACCTCGGCGGCCTTGCTCGATGCGCCCGCAGCGCCCGAGGAGGCCGAGCTCTTGGAGCCGTCGAGGGAGTCGGAGCCACAACCCGACAGCAACAGGGCGGTGGCACTCAGGCCGGCGAGGGCGGGGGCGGTGGTACGACGCATGGGCGGGCCTTTCGGCATGGGGACGACGCGAGCCGTCGGAGACGATGGCCACAGCATGCCACCGCGCCTCGCCCCAGGCGAGCGACACGACATAAGTATGCGGGATCGTGACCTACGGCCCGCCTCGTGCGCGCGACACCGTGCCCGTGCAGCGACCTTGGAGCCGCCTCGTGAGACGTGCGTCACGCGTGATCATGCAGGACGCGGGCCGCTGCGATCAGGCCGAGCGCAACGAGTCGTAGAAGCGCACGCAGTCGTCGTATCGCGGCAGCAGACCCGACGCCTCGGCCTCCGCCAGCGACGGCGCAGCCTCGTCCTTGGGGGACAGCAGCGGTTCGATGTCGTCGGGCAGGGTCAGCCCCACCGTCGTGTCGAGGGGGTTGATGCCGTGCTCGCGCAAGGGGGTGTAGGGCGCGCTGCACAGGTACATCGCCGTCGAATCGTCCTCGAGGGCGCAGAACGCGTGGCCGAGCCCCTCGGCGAGGTAGACCGCCTTGCGTTCGCTCGTGTCGAGCACGACCGATTCCCACTGCCCGAACGTCGGCGACCCGACGCGGATGTCGACGATGAAGTCGATGATCGAGCCCGACAGGACGGTGATGTACTTCGCCTGGCTCGGTGGCACGTCGGCGAAGTGGATGCCGCGCACCGTGCCGCGGCTGCTGACCGAGATGTTCGACTGGACGACGTCCATGCGGTGGCCGAGGTGCTCGGCGAGCTTGTCGCCGCGGAAGCCCTCCATGAACACGCCGCGCCCGTCGGGGAACTGGCGGGGCGTGACGACGTAGGCGCCGTCGATCTTCAGCGGCTGGATGTCCATCACAGGGCCTTGCGGACGGCGGGGGTGATGTGGCCTTCGGCGAGGACGCGGTGCATGTAGGCGCCGTAACCGGACTTGACGAGGGAGTCGGCGAGGGCGGAGAACTGCGCGTCGTCGATCCAGCCCTGACGCCACGCGATCTCCTCGACGCAGCCGACCTTCAGATCCTGCTGCTCCTCGAGGACGTGGACGAACTGCGAGGCGTCCATGAGGCCCTTGAAGGTGCCCGTGTCGAACCACGCGGTGCCGCGCGGCAGCACCGTCACCGTGAGGTTGCCGCGGCGCAGGTACTCGTCGTTGACGCCCGTGATCTCCAGCTCGCCACGCGGGGAGGGCTCGAGGTTCTTCGCGATGTCGACGACGTCGTTGTCGTAGAAGTACAGGCCGGGCACGGCGTAACGCGACTTCGGCTGCTCCGGCTTCTCCTCGATCGAGACGACGTTGCCGTCCGCGTCGAACTCGACGACGCCGTAGGCGCTCGGGTTCGTCACGTGATGAGCGAAGACGTGGCCCCCGGTGAGCTCAGCGTGGCCCTGCAGCGCCGTCCCCATGCCGGCGCCGTGGAAGATGTTGTCGCCGAGGACGAGGGCGACCGAGTCGTCGCCGATGAACTCCTCGCCGATGATGAACGCCTGCGCGAGGCCGTCGGGCGAGGGCTGCACGGCGTAGCTGATCTCGACACCCCAGTCGGATCCCTCGCCCAGCAGCCGCCGGAACTGCTTGCTGTCGTGCGGCGTCGTGATGATGAGGATCTCGCGGACTCCGGCCATCATGAGCGTCGAGATCGGGTAGTAGATCATCGGCTTGTCGTACACCGGCATGAGCTGCTTGCTGATGCCCCGTGTGATCGGGTGAAGTCGCGTTCCCGATCCCCCCGCGAGAATGATTCCCTTCATAGGCCTACCTTATGCTGGCAGGGTGCAGATCCTGGTCACCGGCGGAGCCGGCTTCATCGGCGGCAACTTCGTCCACCTGACGGTGAAGGAGCGCCCAGAGGCGCGCATCGTCGTTCTCGACGCCATGACGTATGCGGGCAACGAGAGATCTCTCGACGGGCTGGGGGAGCACGTCGAGCTGGTGCGCGGCGACATCGCCGACGCCGCGCTCGTCGACCGTCTCGTCGCCGCGTCCGACCTCGTCGTCCACTTCGCCGCCGAGTCGCACAACGACAACTCCCTCGCCGAGCCGTGGCCGTTCGTCCAGACCAACATCGTCGGCACCTACACGCTGCTCGAGGCGGCGCGCAAGCACGACGTCCGGTACCACCACATCTCCACCGACGAGGTGTATGGCGACCTCGAGCTCGATGACCCGGAGCGTTTCACCGAGGCGACGGCGTACAACCCGTCGAGCCCGTACAGCTCAACCAAGGCCGGCAGCGACATGCTCGTGCGTGCCTGGGTGCGCAGCTTCGGCGTCAGGGCGACGATCTCGAACTGCTCGAACAACTACGGTCCGCGCCAGCACATCGAGAAGTTCATCCCGCGCCAGATCACTAACCTCATCGACGGCGTGCGCCCCAAGCTCTACGGTGACGGGCTCAACGTGCGCGACTGGATCCACGTCGACGACCACAACGCGGCCGTCTGGGCCATCATCGAGCGCGGGCGCATCGGGGAGACCTACCTCATCGGCGCCGACGGTGAGCTCGACAACAAGACCGTCGTGCAGGCCATCCTCACCGGGATGGGGCGTGACGCCGACGACTTCGACCACGTCACCGATCGGCCCGGCCACGACCGCCGCTACGCGATCGACTCGACGAAGCTGCGCGAGGAACTCGGCTGGAGTCCGCGCTACACGTCGTTCGAGGAGGGCCTGGCCGCGACGATCCAGTGGTATCGCGACAACGAGTCGTGGTGGCGCCCGTTCAAGGACGCCACCGAGGCCAAGTACGCAAGCCAGCAGGTCGTCGCGGCGCCTGCTGACACCGCCACCGGTCAAGGGGCATGACGATGGCGCGTCGCTGGCTCGTCCTCGGAGGCACGGGCATGCTCGGTCAGGATCTCGACGCGCTGCTGCGCAGCCGCGGTGAGAGCGTCGTCTCGCTCGGCTCCGCCGGATGCGACGTCACCGAGCTGGAGACGGTGCAGCGCGTCATCGGCGATCACGCGCCGGACGTCGTCGTCAACTGTGCTGCGTACACGGCCGTCGATGCCGCTGAGAGCGACGAGGCCGCGGCGTTCGCAGTCAATGGGACGGGTGCGTTCAACGTCGCTCGAACCGCGCGGGCCGCGCATGCCCAGCTCGTCCACGTCTCGACCGACTACGTCTTCGACGGCCGTGCCGAGGAACCGTACGATGTCGAGCACCCGCAGGCCCCGCAGTCGGCCTACGGACGCACCAAGGCGGCCGGAGAATGGGCCGTTCGTGCCACGCACCCCGACGCGCTCATCGTGCGCACGGCATGGCTCTACGGAGCGCACGGAAGCAACTTCGTCGCGACGATGCTGAAGCTCGCCCAGAACCGTGACACCCTCGACGTCGTGGCCGACCAGGTCGGACAGCCGACGTGGGCGGGCGACCTGGCGGACACCATCGTCGGGCTGATCGAGCAGGAATGCTCGGGCGGGTTCTACCATGGGACGAGTTCGGGCAGCGGGTCATGGTTCGACCTCGCACGAGAGGCATTCATCCTCGCAGGCCTGGATCCTGAGCGCGTGCGCCCGACGACGTCGGAGGCGTTCCAGCGGCCCGCGCCGAGGCCCGCCTACAGCGTGCTCGCACGCTCACCGCGCGGGCCGAGCATCGGTGACTGGCGTGCACGACTCGCCGCGTCCGGCGTCGTTCAGCAGGAGCGCGCTGCAGAGCGCGCGCGGGCCTGAGGAGCAGGCTCGAGACGACCGCGGTGCGGGGGACGCAGCCGAACGGGAACGAGGGGAATTCGGACGCGTCCGACGAAGGGGAAACAGGGTTTTGTGGGAAAGGCGCCGGCGAGCATGACTGACGGGGCGAGAGGCAGGCGCGACCTGCTCGGCAGGATGCGTGGCAACTGGCGGCGCAACCTGTTCCTGCTGCTGTTCGTCCTCGACCTGGGCGTCATCACACTCGCCGTGGCTGCCGGGTTCTTCGCGCGCTTCGCAATGGCGGAGGCGTCGCTCGACACCGTCCGCTCGCAGGGCAACCTCTACCTCGTCGTCGTGCCCGCCCTCATCCTCGGATGGCAGGCCTCGCTGCTGCTCAATCAGACGCACAACATGGAGATCATCGCGATCGGCACCGACGAATATCGTCGTGTCGTGCGCGCCACGTTCTTCACGTTCGGCGCGCTCGCGATCGTCCTCGTCCTGCTGCGCTGGCAGGTAGCGCGCGGCTTCCTGGCCGTCGCCCTCCCACTCGGGCTCGTCCTGCTTCTCATCGAACGTCTCCTGGTCCGCCGCTGGGTGCTCGCGCGACGCCGCCGCGCGATGCTCGTCGACGGCGTCGTCGTCGTCGGCTCACCGCATGAGGTGCGCTACGTCGCCGAAGGCATAGCCCGCAACCCGGCTGCGGGCCTCGTCGTGCGCGCCGTCGCGACGGACACGACCGATGCTCCGACGTTCGAGCTCGCCAACGGAGTGGTCGTGCCCCAGGCCGGCGCGATCGCCGACGTCGTCGACGCCGTGCACCGCTACGACGCCAGCACGATCATCGTCGCCGGCCATAACCGCATCAACCGCAAGCAGCTGCGCGAACTCGGCTGGCAGCTCGAGGACACCACCATCCGCCTCGCCCTCGCCAGCCGCATGACGGACGTCGCAGGCCCCCGCATCCACTGGCACCCCATCGAAGGGTTGCCGCTCATGAGCGTCGAGATGCCCCGCTACAGCGGCGTCAAGTACTCCCTCAAACGGGCCTTCGACCTCGTCGTCGCCACCGGGATGGTCGTCCTCGTCGCCCCGATCCTGCTCGCCATCGCCATCGCCGTCCGCCTCGACAGCCCCGGGCCCATCTTCTTCCGCCAGACCCGAGTAGGCGTCAACGGAACGCCGTTCAAGATGACCAAGTTCCGCTCGATGGCCGTCGACGCCGAAGCGCGCCTCGCCGGACTCGAACGACAGAACGAAGGCTCCGGCCTACTGTTCAAGATGAAAGACGACCCCCGCACCACCCGCGTCGGCGCCTTCATCCGCCGCTACAGCCTCGACGAACTGCCACAACTGTTCGACGTCATCGCCGGCAGCATGTCACTCGTCGGACCACGCCCCCCACTGCCCCGCGAGGTCGAAGCCTACGACCACCACGTCCACCGCCGCCTCAACGTCAAGCCAGGCATCACTGGACCCTGGCAGGTCGGCGGACGCTCGAACCTCTCCTGGCAAGAATCCGTGCGCAAGGACCTCTACTACGTCGAGAACTGGTCCCTGTCCGGCGACCTCGTCATCATGTTCAAGACCCTCCGCGCCGTCCTCGCACGCGACGGCGCGTACTGACATTCCCTTGTCTCGCCTTCCGGCCGGCCCCCGAAGGGGGGTCAGAACGTGGTTGTCGGGACGACGAACGCCCCACGTCGACGACGTGAGGCGCTCGAAGGTGCGATGAGGGCCGTCAGACGGAGAGCCAGTCCTGCCAACCGGCGTGAAGCACGAGCCACGCCATGAGGCCGTAGCCCGCCTGGCCGGGGTGGTAGCCGTCGCTGGCGGCAAGATCCGACTGCCACTGATCGTGCCCGAGCAGCGGACGGAAGCAGTCGACATACGTCACGCCACGACGCGCGCAGACGTCCGCGTGCGCGTCGACGAGCACCTCGAGCTTCGCGTTCATCTCCGGGTCGCTCGTGGGCGGCGGGCCGACGACGAACGTCGCGATGCCGTTCGTCGACGCATCGTCGAGGATGTTCGCGAGGTTGAGGCGCGAACGTGCTGTCGTCAGACCCTGCGCCGCGTCGTTCGTGCCGAAGCCGATGACGAGTCGGCGCTCGTTGCAGTTCTTCCACCGCAGCGCCGCCTCACCCCGCCAGCGCGCGAGGACGTCCGAGGAACTGTCGCCGCGCACGCCGAGGTTGTACGTCGTCAGCCTGACGCCCTCGTGCGGCGTACGCGCGACGACCCGCGAGACCCATCCCAGGGCCTTCGGGTCGCCGTAGCCGTTGACGAAGCTGTCGCCGACGAAGACGAGGCCGACACGGCGCTCACCCTCGGCGACGTGGAAATCGGCGCTCGGCCGGAACTCGGGCTCGCTGCCTTCGGTGGGGTAGGACACGCTACGACCGCCTTCACTCACTCGTCATCGTCGTCGTCGAGCCGTGCCAACCATGTGGCGAGGCGCTCGACGGGGATCTCAAACTCCGGGTTGAGGTCGACGAAATGACGCAGCTGCTCCGCGAGCCACTCGAACGTCACGTCTTCTCCGCCGCGGCGCGCCGCGAGCTCCTCGATACCCCGATCCGTGAAATACACGCGCCCAGCTTATCGT
This sequence comes from Dermacoccus sp. SAI-028, assembly GCF_004346775.1. Taxonomy (NCBI): domain Bacteria; kingdom Bacillati; phylum Actinomycetota; class Actinomycetes; order Micrococcales; family Dermacoccaceae; genus Dermacoccus; species Dermacoccus sp. SAI-028. Next base: position 945,360 of record NZ_SMFS01000001.1, read on the forward strand.
CCGTCAGCTCGGTGCCCACCCCGCAGGCGTCGCGAGCCCACGACGAAGCGGTGCCCACCCCGCGTGGGGGAGGGCACCGCTTCATCAGGAACGCACCATCAACGGCTGCTCACGTGAACCTCAGCGCGCGAACGCCTGCTCCATGAGCTCCGCGTTCTGCGCGGCGTGACGCTTGCTGTTGCCGGTCGCGGGCGACGCGGACGCCGGACGCGACACGACGCGCAGACGTCGCGTCTCGCCGTGGCTCTCGAGCAGGTCGGGCAGGTTGAAGTACATGAACGGCCAGGCGCCCTGGTTCTTCGGCTCGTCCTGCACCCACACGATCTCGGCGTTCGGGTACGCCGAGACCGCCTCGGCGATCTCCTTGGCCGGGATCGGCGCGAGCTGCTCGACACGCACGATGGCGGTCGTGTCGTCACCGCGCTTCTCACGCTCCGCCTCGAGGTCGTAGACCACGCGGCTCGAGGCGAGCAGCACCCGCTCGACCTTCGAATCGTCGAGCTGCTTCTGGTCCTTCAGCACCGGCTCGAACTGGCCCGAGGTGAAGTCGGCCGGCGAGCTCGTCGCGGCCTTCACGCGCAGCAGCTGCTTCGGTGTGAAGACGATGAGCGGCTTGCGCGGTCGCGCGTGCGCCTGGCGACGCAGCAGGTGGAAGTACGACGCCGGCGTCGACGGGTAAGCGATCGTCATGTTGTCCTCGGCGAACAGCTGGAGGAAGCGCTCGATGCGCGCCGAGCTGTGGTCCGGACCCTGACCCTCGTAGCCGTGCGGCAGCAGCAGCACGACGGAGCTGCGCTGCGCCCACTTCTGCTCCGAGCTCGAGATGAATTCGTCGATGATGGTCTGCGCACCGTCGACGAAGTCACCGAACTGCGCCTCCCACAGCACGAGCGCGTCGGGACGCTCGACCGAGTAGCCATACTCGAAGCCCATCGCGGCGTACTCGCTGAGCAGCGAGTCGTAGATCCACAGCCACGCCTGGTCATCCGTGAGGTAACGCAGCGGCGTCCACTCGTTGCCGTTCGCCTTGTCGATGAGGACGGCGTGACGCTGCACGAACGTGCCGCGTCGGGTGTCCTGACCGGACAGACGCACCGGCGTGCCGTCCATGAGTAGCGAACCGAACGCGATGAGCTCGCCCATGGCCCAGTCGATGCCGCCGTCCTTGACCATCGCCGTGCGACGCTCGAGCAGCTGCTTGAGCTTCGGGTGCAGCGTGAAGCCCTCCGGCGGGTTCGTCCACACCGCGCCGATGCGCTCGAGAGCGGCCTCGGTGATCGCGGAGGAACGGCCCGAGGAGTAGGCGCTCTTCGCGTCGTCCTCGAGCTGAGCGGACGGGCGCTCGAGGCCGCCGTGGCCCTCGGCGTCGGTGCCCTGGCTGGAATCGGACGAAGCGCTCTGCGCGGCGCTGTCGGCAGCGGCCTTCTTCGTCGCCTCCTTCGTCTCGACGAAGACGCGCTCGAGCTGCTGCTGGTAGTCCTTGAGCAGTTCGTCGGCACGCTCCTGGTCCATGTCGCCGCGGCCGACGAGGGCCTCGGCGTACAGGCGACGCACGGACTTCTTCGCCTCGATCAGCTTGTACATGAGCGGCTGCGTCATCGACGGGTCGTCGCCCTCGTTGTGACCGCGGCGGCGGTAGCACACCATGTCGATGACGACGTCCTTGTTGAACGTCTGGCGGTACTCGAACGCGAGTTCCGCGACGCGGACGCAGGCCTCCGGGTCGTCACCGTTGACGTGGAAGATCGGCGCCTGCACCATGCGCGCGACGTCCGTCGAGTACGTCGATGAACGCGACGAGCTCGGCGCGGTCGTGAAGCCGACCTGGTTGTTGATGACGACGTGGATCGTGCCGCCGGTTCGGTAGCCGCGCAGCTGCGACAGGTTCAACGTCTCGGCGACGATGCCCTGGCCCGCGAACGCGGCGTCGCCGTGGAGCAGGATCGGCAGCACCGTGAACGCCGTGCCGGCGAGGTTGATGCGGTCCTGCTTGGCACGGGCGATGCCCTCGAGCACCGGGTCGACGGCCTCGAGGTGGCTCGGGTTGGCGGCGAGGTAGACCTTCGTGTGGTTGCCCTCATCGGAGACGAACTCGCCCTCGGTGCCGAGGTGGTACTTGACGTCACCGGAGCCCTGCACCGAGTTGGGAGCGGCGGTGCCCTCGAACTCGCGGAAGATCTGGCCGTACGACTTGCCCGCGATGTTGGCGAGCACGTTGAGACGGCCACGGTGCGGCATGCCGATCGCGGCCTCTTCGAGGCCGGCGTCCGCGGCCTCCGACAGGATGCGGTCGAGGATCGCGATGACGGACTCGCCGCCTTCGAGGCTGAAGCGCTTCTGGCCGACGAACTTCGTCTGCAGGAACGTCTCGAACGCCTCGGCCTGGTTGAGCTTGCGCAGGATGCGCTCCTGCTCGTCCGACGTCGGCTTCGAGTACGTCTTCTCCAGCTTGTTCTGCATCCAGGCCCGCTCCTCGGGGTTCTGGATGTGCATGTACTCGACGCCGACCGTGCGGCAGTACGAGTCACGCAGGATGCCGAGGATCTTGCGCAGCTTGAGGAAGTTGGCGCCGCCGAAACCGCCCGTGGCGAACGTGCGGTCGAGATCCCACAGCGTCAGGCCGTGGCTCGTGACGTCGAGGTCGGGGTGACGACGCTGCTTGTACTCGAGCGGGTCGGTGTCGGCCATGAGGTGACCGCGCACGCGGTAGGCGTGGATGAGCTCCTGCACGCGCGCGACCTTGTTGATGTCGTCGTCGTGGTTGGCGGAGATGTCCTGCACCCAGCGCACCGGCTCGTAGGGGATGCGCAGCGACTCGAAGATCTCGTCGTAGAAGTTGTTCTCACCGAGCAGCAGCTGGTGGATCTGACGCAGGAACTCCCCGGACGTCGCACCTTGGATGATGCGGTGGTCGTAGGTCGAGGTGATCGTCAGGATCTTGCTGACGGCGTTACGGTTGAGCGTCTCCTCGCTCGCGCCCTGCCACTCGGCGGGGTAGTCGAGCGCGCCGACACCGATGATGGCGCCCGCGCCCTTCATCAGACGCGGCACCGAGTGCACCGTGCCGATGCCCCCGGGGTTGGTCAGCGAGATCGTCGTGCCCGCGTAGTCCTCGAGCGTCAGCTTGTTGTTGCGCGCCTTCTTGACCATCTCTTCGTACGCGGCCCAGAACTGCGCGAACGTCATCGCCTCGGCGCCCTTGATCGACGGCACGACGAGCGTGCGCGAACCGTCGGGCTTCTGCAGGTCGATGGCGAGGCCGAAGTTGATGTGCCCCGGCTGGTGCAGGACGGGCTTGCCCTTCTCGTCGACCGAGAGGGAAGCGTTCATCTCCGGCATGACGCGCAGCGCCTTGATGATGGCGTAGCCGATGATGTGGGTGAAGCTCACCTTGCCGCCGCGGCCGCGGGCGAGGTTCGAGTTGATGACGATGCGGTTGTCGATCAGCGCCTTCGCAGGGACGGCGCGGACCGACGTCGCGGTCGGGACCTCGATCGAGGCCTCCATGTTCTGCACGATCTTGGCGGCGATGCCCTTGAGCGGGGTGTCCTTGTCGTCCGCCGCCGGCACGTCACCGAGGGCGCCGTCGCCCTGGTCGCGCGGCGTCGGCAGCGGTGTGTGGCCCTCGGCCTGCTTCGGGTCGAGCTTCTGCGGCTCGCTCTCGGCGGTGCGCGTCGGCTCGGCGGCCTGCTGTGCAGGCGCCTCCTGCTGGTCGCGCGGTGCCTCGGCGGCCATCGGCTTCTCGGTTCGGGGAGCGGCCTTCGCGCCCGAGCCCGACGTGGACGTGGAGGCCGGCGCCGAGGAGTTCGACGAGCCCGGCTGATAGGTCGCGAAGAACTCCTGCCATGCGGCATCCACGGAGTTCTTGTCCTTGCTGTACTGCTCGAAGAGTTCCTCGACGAGCCACTCGTTCGCGCCGAAGTCGTCGTGCTCAGAGCTGGGGGACTGGGATGACACGCAGATGCGCCTCTTTCATTCGCGTCGATTCACGTACACGTGCGGGAGGCGTCCCGTTGCCCCCGCCATGACGCGGCGCGTGGCCGTGTCAGGCAGGAGCGAGGTGAACCACTCCACTGCCGTGTGGTACACGGCATACGTTGCCACCCTATCGCTCCCGCGCCGCCGCCGCGAGAGGCGGTCGGTGGTGAGGTGGCCCACCCCGGCGCGAGACTGCGCGGGCCTCGCCGGTCGAGGCCAGCCCGGGAGGTGGAACGAGCCCGGTGAACGGCTGCGCCCGTGGTAATTTCACTGCGTCATGACGCAGTGGATATTGATCCTCCTCGGAGTTGTCCTCACGCTCGGAACGGCACTGTTCGTCGCCACCGAGTTCTCTCTCGTCGCGCTGGATCGTCACTCCGTCCAGCGCGCCATCGACGACGGCGACGAACGCGCCCGCCCCGTCCTCGCCTCGCTGCGCGGGCTGTCGACGCAGCTGTCGGCCGCGCAGGTCGGCATCACCCTCACGACGCTGATCCTCGGCTTCATCGTCGAACCCAGCGTCGGTGCGTTGCTGCGCACCCCGTTGGCGGCCATCGGCGTCACCGGCGGCGCGGCCTCGGCGACCTCGACCGTCCTCGCGATGGTTCTCGCCTCCGCCTTCTCGATGATCTTCGGTGAACTCGTCCCGCAGTTCCTTGGTATCTCCGCGCCTCTTCGCGTCGCCAAGATCGTCGCGCGGCCCGTACAGGTGTTCGCCGCCCTCTTCAAGCCGCTCATCGTCGTGCTCAACGGATCGGCGAACCTGCTGCTGCGCTCCATGGGCATCGAACCGCAGGAGGAACTGTCCGCCGCCCGCACGCCGCAGGAGCTGAGCTCCATGGTGCGTCGCAGCGCCGAGGCCGGCACGATCGAGGAGGGCACCGCGCACCTGCTGACGCGCTCGCTCAACTTCGGTGAGCGCACCGCGTCCGACGTCATGAGCCCGCGCGTGCGCTGCGAGGCCGTCGATCGCGACGCGACGGCGGATGACGTCGTCCGGCTAGCGAGGTCGACGGGCCACTCGCGCTTCCCGGTGCTGGGGGAGGACTGGGACGACGTCCACGGTGTCGTCCACGTCAAGAAGGCCATCGCCGTGCCCGTCGAACGCCGCGGCGATGTGCCCGTCACCGCTCTCATGGTCAAGCCGACTTTCGTGCCCGAGACGATCACGCTCGAACCGCTGCTCGTGCTCCTGCGTGGCGCGGGGCTGCAGCTCGCCATCGTCATCGATGAGTACTCCGGAACCTCGGGCCTGGTGTCGCTCGAGGACGTCATCGAAGAGATCGTCGGTGAGGTCAGCGACGAGCACGACAAGCTGCACGACGCGAGCCGTCACCTGCCCGACGGGTCCTGGACGGTGCCCGGGCTGTGGCGCCCCGACGAGGTCGTCGATCGCATCGGCGCGCCCGTGCCCGACGATCGCGCCTACGAGACGCTCGGTGGTTACGTCATGCAACAGGTCGGCCGCATTCCCGAGGTCGGGGACGAACTCATGCTGCCGGGATGGCGCCTGCGCGTCGTGTCGATGGACGGCCGGCGCGTCAACCGCGTCCGGTTCACCCCGGCGGTGCAGGGGCAGTCGATGGACGATGTCATCGGCGGCGCAACCCGGGCCGGTGAGGCCCGATGATGCTCTGGATCTCGCTCCTGCTGCTGCTCGGCAACGCGTTCTTCGTGGGCGCCGAGTTCGCCGTCATGGCAGCGCGGCGCTCGCAGCTCGAACCGATGGCCGCGGAGGGCTCGAAGCGCGCCTCTGCGGCGTTGGAGGCCCTCGAGAACGTCGCCTCGCTGCTCGCCTGCGCGCAGCTCGGCATCACGGTCTGCTCGGTGCTGCTGGGTGCCGTCGCCGAGGACGCGGTGCACCACCTCATCGCCGGCCCCCTCGAGGCGACGGGCATGCCGGACGGGCTGACGCACGTCGTCAGCCTGCTGCTCGCGCTGCTCATCGTCGCGTACTTCCACGTCGTGCTCGGTGAGATGGTGCCGAAGAACCTCGCCATCGCCGGGCCCGACCGGGCAGCGTTGCTGCTCGCGCCCGCACTGCTGTGGGTGACGAAGGCGATCCGCCCGCTCGTCACGGTGCTCGAGAACGTCAGCAAGGCCATCGTGCGACGCATGGGCATCGAACCGCAGGACGAGGCGGCCTCGACGTTCTCGACCGAGGAGGTCGAGATGATCGTCGAGGAGTCGCACCGAGAGGGTCTGCTCGAGTCGGGGCAGGAGCGCCGCGTGCGTGAGGCCCTCGAGTTCACCGACAAGGTCGCGAGCGACGTGGCCGTGCCGCTCGACTCGCTCGTCACGCTCTCGTTGGGCGCGACGCCCGCCGATGTCGACGCGATGGTCGCCAAGCACGGGTTCTCGCGCTTCCCGGTCATGACGACGTCGGGGGAGCTGCGCGGTTACATCCACCTCAAGGACGTGCTATACGCGCAGGACGAGGCGTACACCGAGCCTGTTCCGCCGCGCCGCATCCGGCTGCTCGCGACGGTGCGTCCCGGGGACGAGGTCGAGGACGTGCTCGTCACGATGCAGAACTCGGGCGCGCACCTCGCGCGCGTCGTCGGTGACGACGGGCGCACGAGCGGTGTCGTGTTCCTCGAGGACGTGCTCGAGGAACTCGTCGGCGAGGTCGCGGACGCGACGCAGCGCTTCGACGCGCGCGCGTTGGCCGGAGCGTCGCGGGCCGAGTCGGCGTCGGTCGTCCGGGCTGACCAGGCGCGCCCGCGCGCGTGATGATGCCCGCCGTCGCCGGGAACTGCTGGTAAGGTTTCGTCTCGCGCTCCTGGAGCGCATGCCCCCTTAGCTCAGGGGATAGAGCACCGCCCTCCGGAGGCGGGAGCGCAGGTTCGAATCCTGCAGGGGGCACAAGACGAACGGAGGCCCGATCCGGCCGCGCGAAGCGCGGCCGGATCGGGCCTCCGTTCGTCTTGTATCAAGCTCGAAGGATTCGGGAGGACGACGAGCGTAGCGAGGAGGGCGGGTCCTGCAGGGGGCGTTGTCGCGGCCTGCGATCAAGCCGGCGTGGCATACCCTGGCCCGGTGATGTCGGCAGATCCTTGGGTAGCGCTGGATCGCGACGTCGGGGTGTCTGTCTTTTTTTCCGTGGATGCCGACGGGCGGGTCGTCACCCCTGCGCCGCGTGTCGCGGCGTCGCGTGAGCGCTCCGCCACCGATCGAGATGACTTGGGCAGGGCTCAGCGGATCGCCGCACTCATCACCGCGCACCTGGGGCTATCGGCTGTGGCTCGACCCTCTGGCGGAAACGTCGAGGTCGACCTGTCGTCGGACGGGTGGCTCGGTCGCTGCGGGGCCGAGACGGGCATCATCGCCGGCGCGGCCGCAGACGTCCGCCGCGCCCGCCCGCCGCTGCGCTCCTTCGGCCAGAGCCTCACCTGGGACGCCGTCGCACAGGACGTCGGCCTCGACGCGCTCGTGTGGGCGTCGCTGCTCAGTGCGTCCAAGACGCCACCGCTGACGTTGGGGCAGCGCCTCGACGACCTGTCGAGCCGCCGCGACGCGAACCCCCTCGCTCGTGCCCGCCGTGCTCAGGCAGCCGCGATGTTACGGCTCGAGGCCGCGACCGGACTGCTCGACAGCGGCGCCCTTGACGCCGACACCTTCGACGTAGAGCCCCTGGCCTACGGAGACGGCGCCGACACCCCGGCCCGCGACGACCTCGCCGTCGGCGGTTCTGCCGCTCTCTTTCGTTCGCCGGACGGTGGGGACCACGTCACCCCCGCACCGTTGCGGGTGGCTGTTCTCCTCACCTCCCGGGCGTTTCACGACGCGGCGCGCACCGGCCGCACCCGTCCTGCGTTGCTCGCGATCGACGATCTGGCGGTGGCGATGCTGCGTCACGTCGAGGCTGCGCCCGTCACGCGGACGGATGTGCCCGCGCTGAGCGCGGCCCGTAGCATCGTGCGAGAAACCCTGGACGCTGCCTGCGTCGCAGCGCCCGTGCCGTACTGAACGCGTCGATCCTCGATGCGGCCGGCGGCGGTGGGCGTGCGATCGCTGCGGGTCCGATCCGCGCGCAGCGGGGGCTGCCGGGCCGTTTCGGCGCAGCGCCGTCCCCCTCGCGAGAAGGCAGCAAGGAGACCACGTGAGCGTCAGGTCGGCCGCCCCCACGGGCGCCCTCGAGCAGATCGTGTGGCCGCGCACCGCGCGCCGCCGTGATGACGGCGTCGTCGAGATCGCCGGCATCGGCCTCGACGAGATCGCCGAACGCTTCGGCACGCCGGCGTACGTCATCGACGAGGCCGACGTCCGCAGCCGCGCCCGTGCCTACCGTGAGGCGTTCGCGCGTGCGTTCGCGGCCATCGGCACCCAGGCGGACGTGTACTACGCGGGCAAGGCGTTCCTGTCGTCGCACGTCGCGCAGTGGGTCACCGAGGAGGGGCTGCGCCTCGACGTCTGCTCGGGGGGTGAGCTCGCGATCGCGAAGAAGGCGGGCGTGCCGGGCGAGAACATCGGCATGCACGGCAACAACAAGGGCGTCGCCGAGATCGACGACGCCCTCGCGTACGGCGTCGGGCGCATCGTCGTCGACTCGTTCGAGGAGATCGACCGCGTCGCCGACGCCGCTGCGCGCCACCACATCACGGCGCCTGTCATGATCCGCGTCAAGCTCGGCGTCGAAGCGCACACTCACGAGTTCATCGCGACGGCGCACGAGGACCAGAAGTTCGGTTTCTCCGCCGCCGACGGCCAGATCGGTGACGCCGTCGCCCGCGTCCTCGCCCGCCCGGAGCTTCACCTGCTCGGCTTCCACAGCCACATCGGCAGCCAGATCTTCGAGTCCGCCGGCTTCAAGGAGGCCGCGACGCGCCTCATCGCCCTGCAGTTGCAGGTCGCGAAGGAGCACGGCGTCGAACTGCCGGAGCTCGACCTCGGCGGCGGTTTCGGCATCGCCTACCTGCCCAGCGACGCACCGCTCGACCCCGCCGAGATGGCGACGCAGCTCGCCAACATCGTGCGCGAGGCGTGCCAGAACGCCGACGTCCCGGTGCCGCGCGTCTCGATCGAGCCGGGCCGCAGCATCGTCGGCCCCGGCGGCGTGACGCTCTACCGCGTCGGCACGGTGAAGCTCGTTCAGGCGAGCGACGACCTCGTGCGCACGTACGTCAGCGTCGACGGTGGCATGAGCGACAACGCGCGCCCCGCGCTCTACCAGGCCGACTATCACGCGGCGCTCGCGAACCGCGGCGGCAGCGACGAGCTGACGCCGACCCGCGTCGTCGGCAAGCACTGTGAGAGCGGCGACGTCGTCGTGCGCGACATCGACTTCCCGTCCGACACCCGTGACGGCGACCTCGTCGTCGTCGCCGCGACCGGCGCCTACTGTCGTGCGCTGGCCTCGCAGTACAACCACGTCCCGCGCCCACCCGTCATCGCGGTCGCGGACGGCGACGCTCGCGTGCTGCTGCGCCGCGAGACGATCGACGACCTGCTCGCCCTCGAAGGGGAATGACATGACCACCACCGCATTCGCCATGCCGTCCGACTCGACGACCCCGCGCGAGCCGATCACGATCGCGCTGCTCGGCAGCGGCGTCGTCGGCACGTCCGTCGCCCGCGAGCTGACCCAGAACGCCGCCGATTTCGAGGCCCGTATCGGTGCGCCGCTGCAGATCGTCGGCGTCGCGGTGCGCGACACGCGCAAGGACCGCTCGGAGACGGGCCTGCCGGCCGACGCCTTCACGACGGACGCGCAGGCGCTCGTCGACGGTGCCGACATCGTCGTCGAGCTCATGGGTGGTGACGAGCCCGCCAAGAGCCTCATCACGCGCGCCCTGAGCAACGGCTCGAGCGTCGTCACGGCCAACAAGGCCCTGCTCGGCAGCGATGGCCCGGAGCTGTACCAGCTCGCGATGGATCACGGCGTCGACCTGTCCTACGAGGCCGCCGTCGCGGGCGCCATCCCGCTCATCCGTCCGTTGCGCGAGTCGCTCGCGGGCGATGGGGTGACGAAGGTGCTCGGCATCGTCAACGGCACGACGAACTTCATCCTCGACAAGATGCACCGCACCGGCGCCGACCTGGAGGACGTGCTCGCCGAGGCGCAGGAGCTCGGTTACGCCGAGGCCGACCCGACGGCCGACGTCGAGGGCTACGACGCGCAGGCGAAGGCCGCCATCCTCGCCTCCCTCGCGTTCCACACGCGCGTGCGCACGAGTGACGTGCACGTCGAGGGCATCATGAACATCACGGCGGAGGACATCACCGCCGCGCGCCGCGCGGGCTGCGTCATCAAGCTGCTCGCGATCGCCGAGAAGGTCGAACGCGGCGAGGCAGACGGGGGAGCGGGCGTCAACGTCCGCGTCCACCCCGTCCTGCTGTCGCGCTCGCACCCGCTCGCGAGCGTGCATGAAGCATTCAACGCGGTCTTCGTCGAGACGAAGCTCGCCGGGGAGCTGATGTTCTACGGCCGCGGGGCGGGCGGCGACCCGACGGCGTCAGCCGTCCTCGGCGACATCGTCCAGGCCGCGCACCACCGCGTCACCGGCGGGCGCGGCTCGGGGGAATCGGCCTACGCCGACCTGCCGATCCTGCCGATCGGCGAATCCCTGACGCGTTACGTCGTTCGCGTCGAGGTCGCCGACGAACCGGGCGTCCTCGGGCGCGTGACGAGCGCGTTCGGCGAGCACGGCGTCTCCATCGAGAGCATGCGCCAGGGCGTGCGCCGCTCCGAGGATGGCCTCGCCTCCCTCACCTTCATGACCCACCAGGCGCCGGAGGCCGCGCTCGCGGCCACGGTCGACTCGATCAAGAAGCTCGCGGACGTCGACTGCGTCTCGTCCGTGCTTCGCGCAGAAGGAAACTGACATGGCTCACCTGTGGCGCGGCGTCATCACCGAGTACGCCGAACGACTTCCGATGCTCGACGGTGCTCCCGTCGTCACGCTCGGGGAGGGCGGCACTCCGCTCATCCCGGCGGAGAAGCTGAGCGAGCGGGTCGGTACGCGCGTGTTCGTCAAGTACGAGGGCCTCAACCCGACCGGTTCGTTCAAGGACCGCGGCATGACGACGGCGATGTCGATGGCCGCGAAGAACGGCGCGAAGGCCGTCATCTGTGCCTCGACGGGCAACACGTCCGCCTCCGCCGCGGCCTACGCGACGAAGGCCGGCATGACGTGCGCCGTCCTCGTGCCCGACGGCAAGATCGCGATGGGCAAGCTCAGCCAGGCCATCGCGCACGGCGCGCAGCTGCTGCAGGTCGACGGCAACTTCGACAACTGCCTCGACGTCGCGCGCAAGCTGGCCGAGAGCTACCCCGTAGAGCTCGTCAACTCCGTCAACCCGGCCCGCATCGAGGGCCAGAAGACGGCCAGCTTCGAGATCGTCGACGCGCTCGGCGACGCGCCCGACATCCATGTCCTGCCCGTCGGCAACGCCGGCAACATCACGGGTTATTGGAAGGGCTACCGCGAGTACGCGGCGCCGTTCACGACCGCCGACGGCCGCGAGCTCGCCGCCGTCGCGACGAAGACCCCGGCGATGTGGGGCTTCCAGGCCGAGGGCGCCGCGCCGCTCGTCGCGGGCCACCCGTTCGACGAGCCGGAGACGATCGCAACGGCCATCCGCATCGGCAACCCCGCATCGTGGAAGCAGGCCGAGCAGGCCCGCGACGACTCGGGCGGCGTCATCGACGCCGTCAGTGACGACGAGATCCTCGCCGCGCACCGCATCCTGTCGAGCGAGGAGGGCATCTTCGTCGAACCGGCGTCGGCCGCCTCGATCGCCGGGTTGCTCAAGATGAGCGACGCGGACCGCGTGCCCGCGGGCGCGACGATCGTCTGCACCGTCACCGGGCACGGCCTGAAGGATCCGCAGTGGGCCCTGCGAGGCGCCGACGGCGACGACATCCAGCCCGAGCGCGTCTCCGCCGACGCCTACTCCGTGGCGCGCGCGCTCGGCCTCGACGCCTGACGATGGCCCGTTCGCTCAGCGCCTCCCGCCTCCGGCCGAGCCGCACGCCTCAGGTCGGGTCGACGGCGCACGTTCGCGTGCCCGCGAGCACGGCGAACCTCGGGCCGGGTTTCGACTCGATCGGCATGGCCCTCGACGTCTGGGACGACGCGCGCGCCGAGGTGACGGACGGCGGCCTCGTCGTCGACGCGCGCGGCAGCGGCGCGGGTGAGGTGCCGCTCGACGGCTCGCACCTTGTCGTGCGCTCGATGGGGGCGGCATGGGAAGCGCTCGACGTCGCGCCGCCCGCAGGGCTGGAGCTGAGGTACACAGGCGCCGTGCCGCACTCGCGCGGCCTGGGCAGTTCGGCGACGGCGATCGTCGCGGGCGTCGCGCTCGCGACGGCGCTCGCCGGGCACGATCTCGACGACGCCGCGACGCTCGCGTTCGTCAATGACGTCGCCTCGAGCATCGAGGGCCACCCCGACAACGCGTCGGCCTCCGTCTACGGCAGCGTGACGGTGAGCTGGGCCGACGTGCTCGAGGGCCCCGACGCGCCGCGCGACTGGCACACCGCCGTCCTGCGCCCGCACCCCGATGTCGTGCCCGTCGTCATCGTCCCGGCGCAGCGCCTGTCGACGGCGACGGCTCGCGCCGCGTTGCCCGAGAGCGTCCCGCTCGCCGTGGCGGCGCGCAATTCGGGTCGTGCAGCGCTGCTGGCTCACGCGATCACCACCGAGCCGTCGCTACTCATGCCCGCGACGCTCGATGCCCTGCACCAGGAGCAGCGCCGTTCGGCCTACCCGGATTCGATGGCGCTCGTCGACGCGCTGCGTGACGCGGGCGTCCCCGCCGTCATCTCGGGCGCGGGTCCGACGGTGCTTGCGCTGGCATCACGTTTCGCCCTGAGGGCGGTGCACGATGTCGCTCGGGGCGGCGAGGTGCTCGAACTGAGCGTTCCGACGCGCGGAATCACCCCCATGTCGCGCTGATCCGCCGCCGGGGTGTACCGTTTTGGTGCACCCGGGTGGTGCTCGAGTTCGACCATGCCACACGACGCGACGCTGTCGTCGCGCCAGGCCCGTGACCTCTGGGTCACCGTTCTCGCCTCAGCCTCGCTGCAGGTCATCATTCGCTTCCAGGTGCGCTGTTCCCGTCTGTGCTGTCATTCCGACGGCGGGAACCAGGGGTCTGATCTGAACGGCCCCTGAACTTCATCCCGCCCGCGCTCTTCGTCGCGGGCCGAACGAGGGGGAAGGAACCTTCGTGTCAGAACAACCGTCTGCGCCCGCCCCGGCCCAGAGCAGCCCGCGCGGAGCGCTCTCCGTGATGCGTCTCGACGAACTCAAGCAGCTCGCGCAGAGCATGGGCATTCCCGGCATCTCCAAGATGCGCAAGGTCGACCTCGTGACGGCGATCCGCGCCGCGCGCGCCGAGGCCAACGGTGTCGGCGGCAGCCGCGCCAAGGCCGCGGGCGTCACCTCGACCGCTCCGACGGCCCGTCGCGCCACGAGCGAGCAGGCCGAGGCTGCGCCGTCTGCCACCGAGGCGCCCCGCCGTGAGCAGGGCGACGCTCCGGCGCCGCAGGATGACGAGCCCGGCCGCGCCACTCGTGACGCCGGCGCTCGCGAAGGCGACGCTGCCTCCCGCGAGGGTGAGCGTTCCACGCACGACGAACAGGAGCAGCCGCGCGAGCAGCGCACCCGTCGTGGCCGCCGCGGTGGCGAGGAGCGCAAGCGCGCCTCCGAGAACTCAGGTTCCGACCAGGGCGACGCTCAGCGTGAAGGTGCCGCGCAGGACACCGGCTCCGAGAACGACGCCGACGGCAAGACCGTCGATGGCAAGAACGTCGACGCCAAGGACGACGCCTCGAACGGCGAGAGCCGTGGCCGTCGTGACGGCGAACGCGACGAGCGTCGTCAGCGCCGCGAGAACGGCTCGAACGAGCCCTCCGGTGACAAGAACTCCGACGGCGGCGCTCGCCGCGAGCGTCGCGACAACAGCGACAGCGCCTCGGGCGAGAACGGCCGCGACAAGCGCGACAACCGCGACTCCGGCAACAACAGCGGCAACGGCGGCTCCAACCGTCGCGAGCGCAACAACGAGCGCAACCACAACAACGATGACGACGAGCGCGGTGGCCGTCGTCGCCGTCAGCGCGGCCGCGACCGCGACCGCGACCGGGGCGAGCGCGGCAACAACCGTCGCGGGCGCAACCGCGACTACGACGACGACGCTCCCGAGGTGCGCGAGGACGACGTCCTCATTCCCGTCGCGGGCATCGTCGACGTCCTCGACAACTACGCGTTCGTGCGCACGACCGGTTACCTCGCCGGCCCGACGGACGTCTACGTCCCGATGAACATCGTGAAGAAGAACGGGCTGCGCAAGGGTGACGCCGTCACCGGCGCGGTGCGTGCGCTGCGCGAGGGTGAGCAGTTGCCGGCGCGTCAGAAGTTCAACGCGCTCGTGCGTCTCGACTCCGTCAACGGCATGACGGTGGAGCAGGCGAAGAAGCGTGTCGAGTTCGGCAAGCTGACGCCGCTGTACCCGCAGGAGCGCCTGCGTCTCGAGACGACCCCGAACGTGCTGACGACTCGCATGATCGACCTCGTCTCGCCCGTCGGCAAGGGCCAGCGTGGCCTCATCGTCGCCCCGGCGAAGGCGGGCAAGACGATGGTCATGCAGTCGATCGCCAACGCGATCACGACGAACAACCCCGAGTGCCACCTCATGGTCGTCCTCGTCGACGAGCGTCCCGAAGAAGTCACCGACATGCAGCGCGCGGTCAAGGGTGAGGTCATCGCCTCCACCTTCGACCGTCCGGCGACGGACCACACGACGGTCGCGGAGCTCGCCATCGAGCGTGCCAAGCGCCTCGTCGAGATGGGCCACGACGTCGTCGTGCTGCTCGACTCGATCACGAAGCTCGGGCGTGCCTACAACCTCGCCGCCCCGGCGAGCGGTCGCATCCTGTCCGGTGGTGTCGACTCGGCCGCGCTGTACCCGCCGAAGAAGTTCTTCGGTGCGGCGCGCAACATCGAGAACGGCGGCTCGTTGACGATCCTCGCGACGGCTCTCGTCGAGACGGGTTCGAAGATGGACGAGGTCATCTTCGAGGAGTTCAAGGGCACCGGCAACATGGAGCTCAAGCTCGACCGTCAGCTCGCGAACCGCCGCATCTTCCCGGCCGTCGACGTCAACAACTCGTCGACGCGTCGCGAGGAGATCCTGCTGTCGGGCGAAGAGCTCAAGATCATGTGGAAGCTGCGTCGCGTGCTCGCTGCCCTCGACCAGCAGCAGGCCGTCGAACTGCTCATCGACCGTCTCAAGAAGACGAAGAGCAACGTCGAGTTCCTCATGCAGGTGCAGCAGACGTCGAACATCAAGCTCGACGACGAGGACAACTGATCCACGCCTGACGACGTCACCTGACGACGCCCCCGAGACCCGACGCCCCTGCGGCGAGTGGTCACGGGGGCGATCGTGTCGGGCGGGGTGGCGGCGGGAATGGTTCGTCCCACCTCGATGTTTTGAACCATGTCAGGCGATCTGGCAAGATTGTTTGTTGGCTTCCGGTTCACGTCCACCATCCCGGTGATGACGACCCGGCGGCATCCTCAACAGCTAGGAGAACCCCGTGAAGAAGAACCTTCACCCCGAGTACACCGCCACGACGGTGTCCTGCACCTGCGGCAACACGTTCGAGACGCGCAGCACGTCGAAGAGCGACAAGATGAACGTCGAAGTGTGCTCCAACTGCCACCCCTTCTACACCGGCAAGCAGAAGCTCATGGACACGGGTGGTCGTGTCGCCCGCTTCCAGGCTCGCTACGGCAAGAAGGACGCCAAGTAGTCTTCGCACCACGCCGACCCCAGCCCATCAGGGCGGGGTCGGCGTTTTGCATTCCCGTGGACGCCGCCTGCCGGCGCTGCGCCCCCATCACTTCAGTCCGCGAGGAGCGTCATGCTTGATTCCGCCGCCACGATCGTCGCCGAGTACGACGATCTCGAGAAGCAGCTGGCCGAACCGGCGACGCATGCGGACCCGACGCTGATGCGCCGCCTCAACAAGCGTTACGCGGCCCTCGCACCGACCGTCGCCGCTTATCACGCCTGGAAGATCGCGCAGGACGACCTCGGTGCGGCAGAAGAGCTGGCCGACGAGGACGCCGCGTTCGCCGCGGAGCTGCCGGCGTTGCAGACCCATCTGGAGGCGAGCGCCGACAAACTGCGCACGCTCCTGCTGCCGCGCGACGAGGACGATGAGCGCGATGTCGTCCTCGAGGTCAAGGCCGGCGAGGGCGGCGCCGAGTCGGCGCTGTTCGCCGGCGACCTCGTCCGCATGTACCTGCGTTACGCGGAACGCCGCGGTTGGAAGGCCGAGATTGCCGACGCGACCGACGCCGATCTCGGCGGGTACAAGGACGCCCGCATCACGGTCCGCGCGAAGGGGCTGCCCGAACCGGGCGAGGCCCCGTGGGCGCGCCTCAAGTACGAAGGCGGCGTGCACCGCGTGCAGCGCGTGCCCGTCACCGAGAGTCAGGGCCGCATCCACACGAGCGCGGCGGGCGTCCTCGTCATGCCGGATCTCGACGAGGACGACGACGAGATCGAGTTCGGCCCGAACGACCTCAAGATCGACGTCTATCGCAGCTCCGGCCCGGGTGGGCAGAGTGTCAACACGACCGACTCGGCCGTGCGCATCACCCACCTGCCGACGGGTGTCGTCGTCAGCTGCCAGAACGAGAAGTCGCAGCTGCAGAACAAGGAGTCCGCGCTGCGCGTGCTCAAGGCGCGGCTGCGTCAGATGGAGATCGAGCGCAAGGAAGCGGAGGCCTCGGCCGCGCGCAAGTCGCAGGTGCGCACGGTCGACCGCAGTGAGCGCATCCGCACGTACAACTTCCCCGAGAACCGGATCGCAGATCACCGCACGGGCTACAAGTCGTACAACCTCGACGCGGTGCTCGACGGCGATCTCGACGCCGTCGTCCAGTCGGCGCTCGACGCCGACGAGGCGGCGCGTCTCGCAGCAGTGGGGGAGTCGGGGGCGTGACGGCGTTGCGCGCGACGCTGCGTCGTGCTGCAGCGCGGCTCGCGGACGCCGGCATCGAATCCGCGGATCGTGATGCGGCGCTGCTGCTCGCCCATGTTCTCGGGTGCGAGCTGGGCGAGGTGCGCCGTCGCGAGGTGCTCGGCCACGAGCTCAGCGACGGGGACATGGCCCGCTTCGAGGCGCTCGTCGACGAGCGCGCACGGCGTGTTCCGCTGCAGCACCTGACGGGTCGGGCGCCTTTCCGCAGCCTGGAGTTGCGTGTCGGCCCTGGCGTGTTCGTGCCGCGCCCCGAGACGGAGATGCTCGTCGATGCCGCCCTCGAGGCGGCCCCGTACGGGGGGCGCATCGTCGATCTGTGTACCGGATCGGGCGCCATCGCCCTGGCGATCAAGGCCGAGCGTCCCGACCTCGAGGTCTACGCCGTCGAACTCTCCGAAGAAGCGGCGGCGTGGGCAGCGTTGAACTGCAAGCAGATCGGCCTCACTGTCAACTTGAGCGTTGAGGATGCGCGCCAGGCTCTACCTGAGCTCGAGGGTAGTTTCGACGTCGTCGTGAGCAACCCGCCGTACGTGCCCACCGGCATGGTGCCGATCGACCCCGAGGTTGCCGAGCACGACCCTGAGATTGCGCTGTACGGCGGTAGCGAGGACGGCCTTCGCTTTCCGCTCGAGATCGCCGAACGCGCCGCGCACCTGCTGAAGCCCGGCGGTCTGCTCGTCATGGAGCATGCAGACGCCCAGGGCGAATCCCTGCCCGAGGCGTTGCTCGATCGGCGTGGTTTCGAGTGGGCGCGGGACGAGGCCGACCTCGCCGGCAAGCCCCGCATGACGCTGGCCCGCCGTGAGGGCGGTTCGCGCTTCGAGGTGCCCACAAGCCCCGCAGAACGCCCGGTGAGGCGCCGCGCGACCGTCAGGCTGCTCGTGCTCGATCACGCCGGCGACGTGCTCCTCTACGAGGATTCCGACCAGGGCCTCACCCCGCCCGCGACGTGGTGGTCGACCCCGGGTGGCGGCATCGACCCCGGAGAGAGCGAACGCGACGCCGCGGTGCGTGAGTTGTTCGAGGAGACCGGTTTGCAGGTCGAGGCCGATGCCTTCGTCGGGCCGATCGCGCGGCGCCGCGTCGTCCACGGGTACTCCGATTCGGTCGTGCGTCAGGACGACGTGTTCTACGCCGTGCGCACGACACGCTTCGAGCCCGACCCGGGGGCGCTCACGCCCGAGGAGCAGGTGACGATGCAGCGCTGGCGCTGGTGGTCGGTTCGCAACCTCGAGACGACGAGCGAACGAGTGTGGCCGCGCGAGATCGCGGCCCTCGTCAGCGCCCGGGCGACGCCGGACGCGACAGCGGGTAGCGCCACGTCTGTCGACGAACTGCAGCCCGACGAAACCGTCGCACTCGACGACGTCGAGGAGTCGAGCGTCCCCGTCGCCCTCGGCCACCGCTGAGGCACACACCGCGAGGTCGGCGTCAGGGCCTGCGCCTCTTCTGATGTCGGTCTCGCACCGCCCCGCCCTGCGTCTCGGCCACCGTCACGATGTTGGCCGAGGACGCCGCGTCAGCGCGCTGGTGCGGCCTCGCCAGCCGGCGGCGAGGACGTGTGTGCGCCACGGACCCGGGCTTAGAGTGGGAGCCGAATCGCGCCGCCTGCAGCGTGCTGGGCGGCCTCGGACGTGAGGAACGCACCATGGGGATCTTCGATCGTCTCTTCGGTCGTGGGGGAGCCCAGCCGGGCTTCGGTCAGCAGCCGGGATACGGGCAGTCCGCGTATCCGGCGCAGGGCAACCAGCAGCAGGGGTATGCCCAGCAGGGCTACCCGTGGCAGGCGTCGAGCGCGCCTCGTCAGACGCCGGGCGCGTCGATGACCGAGGACGAGCGCGCCATCGCCCGCTACGAGTACATGCTCAAGACGGCGCCGCCGGAGGAGATCGAGAAGGCGCACGCCGAGGCGTTCGCCAAGTTGACGCCGGAGCAGCGTCAGCAGGTGCTCACGCGTCTCGCGACCGACAGCCCGCAGGATGCTCCGCAGAGCGCAGACCCGCAGGCGCTGGCGCGGGCTGCGACTCGGGCCGAGATGCGTCAGCCCGGGTTCCTCCAGAGCTCATTCGGTGGTTACGGCATGGGCGGCGGCTTCGGTCGCGGCGGCATGGGGATGGGGATGGGCGGCATGGGCATGGGCTCGATGCTGCTCACGAGCGTCGCCGGCGCCTTCGTCGGCACCGCCATCGCCGATGCGATGTTCGACGACTGGGGCAACGACTTCGATTCCCACGACATGCAGGACGCATATCAGGATGGCTACCAGGACGGTGGGGGCGACGGCGGCGGAAACGACGTTGCCGACGGTGGCGGATTCGACGGCGGCCAGGACTTCGCCGGGGGCAGCGACTTCGGCGGGTTCGACGGGGGCGACTTCGGTGGGGGAGACTTCGGGGGCGACATGGGTGGTTTCGACTTCTAGGAGAGTGGCGTGAGCCCCGTTTTCGACGTTTCCGGTTCGGATGAGCGCGAGCGCGCCATCGAGGCGGCGCATGCTGCCGTCGGCGAGGGCAAACTCGTCGTCCTGCCCACCGACACGGTGTACGGCGTCGGCGCCGACCCCTTCAACCCTGACGGCGTCGCGGCGCTGCTCGCGGCGAAGGGGCGTGGGCGCGACAAGCCGCCGGCCGTCCTCGTGCCGAACCCGGCGACGGTCGAGGGCCTCGCGATGAACGTGCCGTCCTACGCGCGTCGCCTCATGGAGCGCTTCTGGCCGGGCGGGCTGACGTTGATCTTCCGTGCGCAGCCGTCGCTCATGTGGGATCTGGGTGACACGAACGGCACGGTCGGGTTGCGCATGCCTGATCACGAGATCGCGCTCGAACTGCTGCAGACGACGGGGCCGCTCGCCGTCAGCTCGGCGAACCGCACGGGCCAGCCGCCGGTCACGACGATCACGGAGGCCGGTTTCGCGTTCGGCCCGGCGGTCGAGGTTTATCTCGACGGGGGAATGTGCGACGACGGGTTGCCCAGCACGATCCTCGACTGCACCAAGCCCGACCCCGTCATGCTGCGCCGCGGCACGATCACTCCGGCACAGCTGCGTGAGGTGCTCGGGCCCATCGACCTGCTCGACTCGACGGGTGCGCCGCTGTCCGAGACACCCCAGGATGCCCCGGAAACGGACAACCCGCACCAGCACGAGTCGGCCTCGAACCCCGCGCCCGAGTCGACCGACGACGAGCGCACGGCCGAACGTCAGCGTCTCGAGGCCATGGGAGCTCGCGCGCGGGCGGGCGAGGCGACGCAGGCCATCCCGCTCGGCGGCATCGGAGCGGAACCGCCGTTCGAGCCCGAGAGCGTGACGAGCGTGGAGCTTCCTGGCCGCCCGGGCGAGCAGAACCACTAAGGTGGCGAGCATGACGACCCCGTTCTACGGCTCCGACTACGCCGCCCTCGAATCCTTCGACCCCGACATCGCCGGTGTCCTCATCTCCGAGCTCGACCGCCTGCGCGGCGGCCTGCAGCTCATCGCGAGTGAGAACATGTCCAGCCCGGCCGTCCTCACCGCGCTCGGTTCGACGCTGAGCAACAAGTACGCCGAGGGTTACCCCGGCCGTCGCTACTACGGTGGCTGCGCCGAGGTCGACAAGGCCGAGACGATCGCCATCGAGCGTGCGAAGGCGCTGTTCGACGCCGAGCACGCCAACGTCCAGCCCCACTCGGGTGCCTCGGCGAACCAGGCCGTGTACGGCGCGTTCATGAACCCCGGTGACACGATCCTCGCGATGAGCCTGCCCATGGGCGGCCACCTCACGCACGGCACGAAGGTGTCCTTCTCGGGCAAGTGGTTCAACGCCGTCGGCTACGGCGTCGACCCCGAGACGGAGGACATCGACTACGACGAGGTCGAGCGTCTCGCCAAGGAGCACAAGCCGAAGGTCATCCTCGCGGGCGGCTCCGCCATCCCGCGTCTCATCGACTTCGAGCGCATCCGCGCCATCGCCGACGAGGTCGGCGCGATCTTCTGGGTCGACGCGGCTCACTTCATCGGTCTCGTCGCCGGCAAGGCGATTCCGTCGCCGGTGCCGCACGCCGACGTCGTCTCGTTCACGACGCACAAGGTGCTGCGCGGCCCCCGCTCGGGCGCCATCGTCTGCAAGGAAGAGCACGCGAAGGCGATCGACAAGGCCGTCTTCCCGATGATGCAGGGTGGCCCGCAGATGCACACGATCGCGGCGAAGGCCGTGAACTTCAAGGAGTGCGCGACGCCCGAGTACCAGCAGTACGCGAAGGACGTCATCGCCAACTCGCAGCGTCTCGCCGAGGGGCTCAAGGCCAAGGGCATCCGTCCGACGACGGGCGGCACGGACACGCACCTGTCGCTGCTCGATCTGCGTGACGTCGACGTCACCGGCACCGACGCCGAACTGCGCTGCGACGTCGCGGGCATCACGCTCAACAAGAACGCGATCCCGTTCGACCCGCAGAAGCCGAACATCGCCTCGGGCATCCGCGTCGGCACCCCGTCCGTCACGACGCAGGGCATGGGCCTTGCCGAGATGGACGTCATCGCCGACGTCATCCACCGCGCCGTCACCGAGACGGACGGCACGCCCGAGCACCCCGTCGCGCAGGAGATCCGCGAGCAGGTCACCGATCTCGTCACGCGTTTCCCCGCCTACCCCCGCTGAAATCTGACCGCCTGCCGTGCGTGAGTACGTCCTCATCAGCGTCGTCGCTGCGATCGTCACGTTCGTGATGACGCCGCTCGCACGGTGGTCGGCAGTTCGCTTCGGGGCGGTGACGCAGGTGCGTGCGCGTGACGTGCACGCCCTGCCGATCCCGCGGCTCGGGGGAGTGGCGCTGTTCGTCGGCTTCCTCGCGGCCGTCGGTGTCGCCTCGCGGCTGCCGTACCTGTCGCACGTGTTCGACAGTCGCGAAGCCATCGGCACGACGATCGCCGCGGCCATGATGTGCGGGCTCGGCGCGTGGGACGACTTCGCGGAGCTCAACTGGGCCATCAAGTTCGGTGGTCAGACGCTCGCGGCCTGCGTCCTCGTCGTCTCGGGCGTGCAGTTTCTCTTCCTGCCGCTGGGGGAGCAGACCGTCCTGCCGACGCCGGTGCTCGTCGTGCTGTCGGTGCTCGTCATTCTCGTCATCGTCAACGCCGTGAACTGGGTTGACGGTCTCGACGGTCTCGCAGCCGGCATGGTGGGCATCGCCTCGTTCTCGTTCTTCGTCTACGCCTACCAACAGGCCGTGCAGTGGGGCGACAAGTCGGTGTTCACGACGTCAGCCTTCATCGCGGCGGCGACGGTGGGTGTCTGCGTCGGCTTCCTGCCGCACAACTTTCATCCGGCGCGGTTGTTCATGGGGGACGCCGGCTCGTTGCTCCTCGGCACGCTCATCGCGGCCGCCACGATCTCGTTCGCCGGCAACCTCGACCCGGCGGCCGTCTCCGGTTCGGGTGACGCCTCCGTCGCGTTCCTGCTGCCGCTGCTCGTGCCCCTCGCGATCCTCGCGGTGCCGCTGTGGGATTTCGCCGCGGCCATCGTGCGTCGCCTGCGCTCCGGGCAGAAACCGTGGGAGGCGGACGGTCGCCACCTGCACCACCGCATGCTGAAGATCGGGCACACGCACCGCGCGGCCGTGCTCATCCTCTACCTGTGGTCGATCGGCATCGCCCTCGGCCTCGTCTCGATGGCGTACTGGCCCGTCGAGCGCTCGCTCGCCGCCCTCACGGGGCTGACGGTCCTCGCCTTCGCGCTGACGTGGGGGCTGCCCCGTTGGCGACGCCGCAAGGCCTTGTGATAGTTTTCACAAGCAGGTTCAGGTGATGGATTCACCCTGGTGACGAGCCCGAACCCGACGACGTGATCCCCGCGCCAACGCAGATTGTGAGCCCTTCCTCCATGGACTCCGCCTCCACCTCGCACCCGGTGACCAACGTGTCGCCGTTCGCTGCGATGCTGCGTGATTCGCTCGTGCCGAGTGCCGCAGTGGGCGTCGTCTGCGCGGTCGTGTTCGCAGTGCTCAACGGCGTGGCCGGGGGAGTGTCGTCACTGTTCGGCACGGTTCTCGCCCTCGCCTTCTTCGCGAGTGGTCTGCTCGTCCTTCGTACGCTGCGCACGCTCAGCCCGGTCGCCATCATGGCTGCGGCGATGGCGGTCTTCTTCGCCCAGGTGATCGTTCTCGGCGTCGTCCTCGTCCTCGCGACGAAGGTGGAATCCCTCGACGGGCCTGCAACGGGCATCACCGTCGCCATCGTGGTCGTGGCCTGGCAGATCTTCCAGGTGCGCTCGTTCATGCGGACGCGGCAGTACGTCTACGACCCGGACGCGTCAGGCGCTTCGACGACGAGCGGCGGCTCCCAGTGAACCGCGGCACAGCGTCGGGTAGGATACGCAGTGTCTCCGGCGTGCACCTCGAGCCGCCGACCAGCCCGAGAGGGCAGGGGCGGTTCCACTGCAACAGACACACTGAACTTTTTTGCTGGATGCTGACTGAGGAGAATTTGTGAGCTTCATCGCGGGCGCTGCCCTGGTTGCCGACGGGGAGTCGTTCAAGTCCCCGGGCACGAGCGATTTCTGGTGGCCCCTGATCGGTGGCGACAGCAACTGGGCCATCACGCGCCCCGCCGTGGTCTTCCTCGTGTCGGCCCTGCTCATCGGCTGGTTTTTCGTCACCGTGACGGGCAAGAAGCTCTCAGTCGTGCCGAGCAAGCGTCAGTTCATCGCCGAGGGTGTCTACGACTTCGTGCGCAACACGATCGGGCGCGACATCATCGGCTCGAAGGACTTCATGCGGTTCCTGCCGCTGTTGTTGACTTGCTTCACCCTGATCCTGTTCAACAACGTGGCCGGAATCATCCCCTTCATCCAGTACCCGAGCACGGGTCGCATCGGGTTCCCGATCGTCCTCACGCTCATCGTGTACGTCACGTACCACGTCGCGGCGGTCAAGGCGAAGGGCGGCTTCGGCAAGTACATGGGCTCGCTCATCCCCCCGGGCCTGCCGGGGTGGCTCAAGCCGATCATGTTCGTGCTCGAGTTCCTCACGTACTTCCTCATCCGCCCGCTGACGCTGGCGCTGCGACTCTTCGGCAACATGATGGCGGGGCACCTCATGCTCCTCGTGTTCATCGTCGGCGGTGAGTACCTCCTCCTGCACGGCGGCAACATCGGCCTCAACGGTGCCGGCGTTCTCTCGTTCGCCGCGGCCATCCTGATGTCGTTCTTCGAACTGCTCATCGAGTTCCTGCAGGCCTTCATCTTCACCATGCTTGCCGCTCTGTATCTCGCAGACGCGGTCTCCGATCACCACTGATCGGCACTCTGTACCCCTTCTGAACCTCAGCGACACCGGGAAAAGGTCCCGGTGCCACTCGAAAGGAAAAGCACATGACCGGCGACATCGCATTCCTCGGCTACGGACTCGCTGCTATCGGCCCCGGCATCGGTATCGGTCTGATCTTCGCCGCCTACATCAACGGTGTGGCGCGTCAGCCCGAGGCCCGCAACATGCTGCAGACCATCGCCTTCACCGGCATGGCGCTCACCGAGGCACTCGCCATCCTTGGTCTGGTCTTCGCGTTCGTCTTCCAGGGCAAGTAAGTCCTGCTCGAACTGACCAGTCCCCCCAACAGATAGGAAGCCAAGGTGTTCCTCGCATCTGAAGGTGCAGGTTGGCCGGAGAAGCTGCCGCTGCTCCCGCACCCCGCCGAGATGATCATCGGGCTCATCGCCTTCGCGATCCTGTACTGGCTGTACAAGACGAAGGTCGTTCCGAACATGGAGCGCATGTACGCGGAGCGTACGGCGTCCATCGAGGGCGGCATCGCCAAGGCGGAGGAGGCCCAGAAGGAGGCCGCCGCCGCCAAGCAGCAGTACGAGTCGCAGCTCGCCGACGCGCGTGCTGAGGCGGCCAAGATCCGCGAGGACGCCCGCGCCCAGGGTGCGGCCATCATCGCGGAGAGCCGTGAGCAGGCCGGCGCCGAAGCCGCCCGCATCACCGAGAACGCGACGAAGCAGATCGCGGCCGAGCGTCAGCAGGCCTTTGTCCAGCTGCGCAGCGAGCTCGGTGGCCTGTCCACCGAGCTCGCCAGCCGCATCGTCGGTGAGTCGCTGCACGACGAAGCCCGTCAGAAGGGCATCGTCGACCGGTTCCTCGCCGAGCTCGAGGCGGGCAGAATCCGTCCCGAGTCCGCCACCGCCGGCTCCGAGGCCGCCGCCTCGAGCGCAGGCAGCACGCGGGTCGAAGCCTGATGCAGGGTTCGTCGAGGACGGCTCTCTCCGCGGCCCGGCAGGTGCTCAACGGCACCCTGTCCGGCCCCGGTGACCCGATGAACACGGCTCGTGAGCTCTTCGCGGTCGTCGACGTCATCGATTCCAACGCGACGCTGCGTCGCGCGCTGGGTGACCCGTCGCGCGAGAGCGAGGCCAAGCGTGGCCTTGTCCAGCGTCTGTTCAGCGGCAAGATCGGCTACGACGCGATGGCGGTCGTGACGGCTGTCGCCGGTGAACGCTGGTCGAGCGAGCGCGACCTCAGTGACGCTCTGGAGCGTCTTGCGGTCGAGGCCGCCACCGCTTCGGCGGAGAAGGCCGGTCGCGCGGATGCTTTCGAGAACGAGCTGTTCCGCTTCGAGCGGACCGTCGCTTCCGACGCGGGCCTCAGGGATGCCCTGTCCGACCGCTCTCGCAGCGGTGCGGACAAGGCCGGGCTCGTCGCCCGTCTGCTTGAGGGCAAGGTCGCCCCCGAGACGGCGCTGCTCGCCACTCGCGCCGCAGGCTCCCCCCGTGGGCGCGGTTTCGAGCGGGCCATCGAGGAGTTCCTCGAGGGCGTGGCCGGGCGCCGCGGCCAGTCGAGCGCGATCGTCACGAGTGCGGTCGAGCTGACCCCGGAGCAGAACGAGCGGCTGCGCGCGGCTCTGACGAAGATGTACGGCAAGCCCGTGCAGACGAACGTCGTCATCGACCCCTCGGTCGTCGGCGGCATCAAGGTGGCTGTCGGTGACGACGTCATCGACGGAACGATCGCGCGTCGCCTCGACGAGGCCCGCGCGCACCTGTCCGGCTGATCGACGCCCAAAGAATTGCCGCATCCGCGGCCCTGAGCCAAGAAGCACGGCGCCCGATGCGGGCCCATGACAAGGAGTGATGATGACGGAGCTTTCGATCCGTCCGGAGGAGATCCGGGATGCACTGAACGGTTACGTTCAGTCCTACGAGCCCGGCGCGGCCTCCCGTGAAGAGGTCGGCCGCGTCGTCGATGCCGCTGACGGCATCGCACACGTCGAGGGTCTTCCCTCGGCCATGACCAACGAGCTGCTTCAGTTCGAAGACGGCACGCTCGGTATCGCCCAGAACCTCGACGTCCACGAGATCGGCGTCGTCATCCTGGGTGAGTTCGGCGGCATCGAAGAAGGCCAGAGCGTCAAGCGCACGGGCGAGGTCCTCTCGGTTCCCGTCGGTGACGCGTTCATGGGCCGCGTCGTCAACCCGCTCGGTCAGCCGATCGACGGCCTGGGCGACATCGAGGCCGAAGGCCGTCGCGCCCTCGAGCTGCAGGCGCCCACCGTCGTCCAGCGCAAGTCGGTCCACGAGCCGCTCATGACGGGCATCAAGGCGATCGACGCCATGACGCCGGTCGGTCGCGGTCAGCGTCAGCTGATCATCGGTGACCGCAAGACGGGCAAGACGACGATCGCCACCGACACGATCATCAACCAGAAGCAGAACTGGGAGACGGGCGACCCGTCGAAGCAGGTTCGCTGCATCTACGTCGCCGTCGGTCAGAAGAACTCGACTGTCGCCGAGGTCCGCGCCACGCTCGAAGAGGCCGGCGCGATGGAGTACACGACGATCGTCAACGCTCCGGCGGGTGACGCGGCGGGCTTCAAGTACCTCGCTCCGTTCACCGGTTCGGCCATCGGCCAGCACTGGATGTACCAGGGCAAGCACGTCCTCATCGTGTTCGACGACCTGAGCAAGCAGGCTGAGGCCTACCGCGCCATGTCGCTGCTGCTGCGCCGTCCGCCGGGCCGCGAGGCCTACCCCGGTGACGTGTTCTACCTGCACTCGCGTCTGCTCGAGCGTTGCGCAAAGCTGTCGGACGACCTTGGTGCCGGTTCGATGACGGGTCTGCCGATCATCGAGACGAAGGCCGGCGACGTCTCGGCCTACATCCCGACGAACGTCATCTCGATCACGGACGGCCAGATCTTCCTCCAGGCCGACCTGTTCAACGCCAACCAGCGCCCGGCTGTCGACGTGGGTATCTCCGTGTCGCGTGTCGGTGGTGCGGCCATGACGAAGGCCATGAAGGCCGTCACCGGTTCGATCAAGGTCGACCTCGCGCAGTTCCGCGAGATGCAGGCGTTCGCCATGTTCGCCTCCGACCTCGACGCCGCGTCGCGCCGTCAGCTCGCTCGCGGTGAGCGTCTCATGGAGATGTTCAAGCAGCCGCAGAACAGCCCGTACCCGGTCGAGGACCAGGTCGCGTCGCTGTGGGCCGGTACGACGGGCAAGTTCGACGATGTCAAGACCGAGGACGTGCAGCGCTTCGAGGCCGAGTGGCTCGAGTACATGCACCGCAACCACGGTGAGTTCATGATGGCGATCCGCGAGAGCGGCAAGCTGGCCGACGACGGCAAGGACGTCTTCGCCGGTGCGATGGACGACTTCCGCAAGCAGTTCCAGGCGTCGTCCGACCACGGTGGTGAGGGTTCCGAGCAGTTCGACGAGATCGCTGCGGACCACATCAACCAGGAGAAGATCACCAAGCACAAGCCGTGATCTTCGTGATCGCACCTCGGCGGGTGTGACGAGCACCCGCCGAGGTCGGCCGCCAGGTCGACACCACCACCCAAGCCAGCACCAGTACAGAGAGGCGGAAAGCTATGGGAGCGCAGCAGCGGGTCTACCGCCAGCGCATCCGGTCCGTCCAGGCGACCAAGAAGATCACGCGCGCGATGGAGCTCATCGCTGCCTCGCGCGTGGTCAAGGCGCGCGAGGCCGTCGCGAAGTCGACGCCCTACGCCGTGGCCCTGACCCGAGCCGTCTCCTCGGTCGCGTCCTCCACGTCGGACATCGACCACGCACTGACGACGGAGCGCGAGAACGTCAAGCGCGCCGGCGTCCTCATCGTCACGGCTGACCGCGGCCTCGCCGGCTCGTACTCGGTCAACGCGATGAAGGAAGCCCAGCAGCTCATCACCAAGCTCGAGCACGAGGGCAAGGAGGTCGTCCCCTACCTCGTCGGCCGCAAGGGCGTGAGCTACTACAAGTTCCGCCGTCGCGAGTACGAGGCAGAGTGGACGGGCTTCACCGACAGCCCCAAGTTCGAGAACGCCGAGGAGATCGGTGAGCGTCTGACCGCCGACTTCCATGCCGGTGCCGAGGGTGGCGGGGTCGACGAACTGCACGTCGTCTACACCGAGTTCCAGTCGATGGTGACGCAGCAGGCCCGCGTCATCCGTCTGCTGCCGCTCGAGGTGGCCGAGGGTCAGCTCGACCTCGACGGCGACGGCAAGCCCGACGGACCGCTTCCGCTCTACGACTTCGAGCCGAACGCCGAGGGCGTGCTCGATGCGCTGCTGCCGAAGTACGTCACGGCTCGCATCTTCAACGCGCTCCTGCAGTCGGCCGCTTCCGAGCTCGCTGCCCGCCAGCGCGCGATGAAGTCCGCCACGGACAACGCGACCGAACTCATCAAGACCTACACCCGACTGGCCAACCAGGCCCGTCAGGCCGAGATTACGCAAGAGATCAGCGAGATCGTGGGTGGCGCCAGCGCCCTCGCCGATGCCAGCTGACCGCCTTCACGTAAAGGAATCCTCATGACTGCCACCATCAACGAAAGCGCAACCGCGGCCCCGGCCGCGGGCGGCGTGGGCCGCGTCTCGCGCGTCATCGGCCCGGTCGTCGACGTCGAGTTCTCGGCCGACACGATGCCGGAGGTCTACAACCTCCTGACGCTCGAGGTCTCGCTCAACGGCGAGCAGAAGAACATCAACCTCGAGGTCGCCCAGCACATCGGTGACTGGATGGTTCGCGCCATCTCGCTGCAGCCGACGGACGGCATCGTCCGCGGCTCCGAGGTGCGCGACTCCGGCGGGCCGATCTCCGTACCGGTCGGCGACGTCACCCTCGGCCACGTCTTCAACGCGACGGGTGACTGCCTCGACCTCGAAGAGGGCGAGCAGCTCGAGGTCAAGGAGCGCTGGGGTATCCACCGTACGGCGCCCGCGTTCGACCAGCTCGAGTCCAAGACGACGATGTTCGAGACGGGCATCAAGGTCATCGACCTGCTGACCCCGTACGTCCAGGGCGGAAAGATCGGCCTGTTCGGTGGTGCCGGTGTCGGCAAGACCGTTCTGATCCAGGAGATGATCGCTCGAGTCGCTCGCAACCACGGTGGTGTGTCCGTGTTCGCCGGTGTCGGTGAGCGCACCCGTGAGGGCAACGACCTCATGGTCGAGATGGAAGAGGCCGGCGTCCTCGGCCAGACCGCGCTCGTGTTCGGCCAGATGGACGAGCCGCCGGGAACGCGTCTTCGCGTCGCCCTGTCGGCGCTGACGATGGCGGAGTACTTCCGCGACGTGCAGAAGCAGGACGTGCTGCTGTTCATCGACAACATCTTCCGCTTCACGCAGGCCGGTTCCGAGGTCTCCACGCTGCTCGGCCGCATGCCGTCCGCCGTGGGTTACCAGCCGACGCTGGCCGACGAGATGGGTGTGCTCCAGGAGCGCATCACCTCGACGCGTGGTCACTCGATCACGTCGATGCAGGCCATCTACGTGCCGGCCGACGACTACACCGACCCGGCCCCGGCGACGACGTTCGCGCACCTCGACGCGACGACCGAGCTCTCGCGTGACATCGCGTCGATGGGTATCTACCCGGCCGTGGACCCGCTGACGTCGACGTCGCGCATCCTCGACCCGCGTTACATCTCGAAGGAGCACTACGAGACGGCGGTTCGCATCAAGTCGATCCTGCAGCGCAACAAGGAACTGCAGGACATCATCGCGATCCTCGGTATCGATGAGCTCTCCGAAGAGGACAAGATTCTCGTCAACCGCGCTCGCCGCATCCAGCGCTTCCTGTCGCAGAACACCTACGTCGCCAAGCAGTTCACCGGCATCGAGGGTTCGACGGTGTCGCTGCAGGACTCGATCGAGGCCTTCACGAAGATCGCGGACGGCGACTACGACCACGTCCCCGAGCAGGCCTTCTTCATGTGTGGTGGCCTCGACGACGTCGAGCGTCAGGCCGCGGAGCTGGCCAAGCAGGACTGATTCGCGCGCCGCGGCGGGGATGACCCGAGGCGGGGAGTGAGAACGACGAAGGGCTGGGGGTTTCGACCCCCGGCCCTTCGTCGTGCATCGTGAGCAGAGCGCGTCGTTGAGTCGCGGCGCGCAGGAATGAGGAGCAGGGATGGATCTGGGTCTGAAGTGGCGGGTGCGTGAGGACGACCTCACGCGCGGTGACGCGGTCGTCGCGCCGGACGAGCGCTTGGCGTGGCCGAAGACGATCGGCATCGGCATGCAGCACGTCGTCGCCATGTTCGGTGCGACGTTCCTCGTGCCGCTGCTGACGGGCTTCCCGCCGTCGACGACGCTGTTCTTCTCCGGCGTCGGCACGGTCGTCTTCCTGCTGCTGACGGCGGGGCGCGTGCCGAGCTACCTCGGCTCGTCGTTCGCGTTCATCGCGCCGCTGACGGCCGCGACGAAGGCGCACGACATGGCGACGGCGCTGGGCGGCGTCGTCATGGCGGGCCTGGCTCTGGCGCTCGTCGGGCTCGTCGTCCAGGTCGCCGGCGACGGCTGGTTGCGTGCGCTCATGCCGCCGGTCGTCACGGGCACGATCGTCGCGCTCATCGGCCTCAACCTCGCGCCTGCGGCCAAGGGCAACTTCATGAAGGCGCCTGTGACGGCGCCCGTCACCCTGGTCGTCATCCTCGCGGTGACGGTGCTCGCGAAGGGGCTGCTCGGGCGCCTCAGCATCCTCATCGGTGTGCTCACCGGGTATCTCGTCGCGTGCCTGCGCGGTGAGGTCGACTTCGACGCCGTGGATTCCGCCGCCTGGATCGGACTGCCGCACTTCGCGTCGCCGTCGTTCTCGTGGTCGGTCGTCGGGCTGTTCGTGCCGGTCGTGCTCGTGCTGATCGCGGAGAACATCGGCCACGTGAAGTCGGTCGCGCAGATGACGGACCGCAACCTCGACGACGTCTCGGGGCGTGCGCTGCTCGGTGACGGCCTCGCCACGACGCTCGCCGGCTTCGGTGGCGGCTCGGGCACGACGACGTATGCCGAGAACATCGGCGTCATGGCGGCGACGAAGGTGTATTCGACGGCGGCCTACTGGGTCGCGGCCATCACGGCGATCGGGCTGTCGTTCCTGCCGAAGTTCGGCGCGATCATCTCGACGATCCCGCCCGGCGTCCTCGGGGGAGCGGCGACGGTCCTCTACGGCATGATCGGCATGCTCGGCGTGCGCATCTGGATGGAGAACCGCGTCGACTTCGCCAACCCCGTCAACCTCATGACGGCTGCGGTCGCGCTCATCGTCGGCATCGCCGACTACACGTGGACGATCGGTGACGTCGCCTTTGCCGGCATCGCCCTCGGTACGTTCGCGGCGGTCGTCGTGTTCCACCTCATGCGCGCCGGGGCGCGGGTTTCGGGGGCGCTCGCCGATCCGCTCGCGCCGCTGCCGCACGAAGGTGCGTCCGTCGCGGGCGCGTCGGCCGACGCAGACGCCGACGCGCGAGCGGACGGGCGTCGCTGACGACCCCTGTCGCACGGGCGTGCACACCCACCGGGTGGGCCGCGCGCCCCGGCCCGATTCGCCCGCTATCATGGGGGAAATCACCGACTCGAAGAGGAAGCCCGCATGAGCACCCTGAACGTCAAGTTCGTCGCTGCCGACCGTGAGGTCTGGGAGGGCGAGGCGAGCCGCCTGATCGCACGGACCACCGAAGGTGAGATCGGCATCCTGCCCGGTCACCAGCCGATCCTGTCCGTCCTCGTCGAGGGCGACGTCGTCGTCGTGCCCGCGCAGGGCGAGCGCCGTACGGTCAAGATCGACGGCGGGTTTCTCTCCGTCGACAAGGACGTGGTGACGGTCGTCGCTCAGCACGTCGAGATGGCCGGGGTCTGAGGCGGTTTCGAACCATGGATTCAGCGATGACGGCCGGCGAGATCACTCTCGCGCTGGCCGTCATCCTGGTCTTGCTGGCTCTGGCGGCGATGGTGCTGCGCACGCGCGCCATCGGCCGCGACGGCAACCTCGCCGTCATGGCGGTTCGCTACCCCGGCGCGTCGTGGCGCACCGGGATGGTGCGGTACCGCCACGATCGTCTCGAGTGGTTCTCGTTCCGCTCGATGACGATGTCGCCGCGGCGCACCTGGGCGCGCGGCGACTTCTTCCTCGGTTCGCGCGCTCAGCTCGCGGACGGTGACCGCCCGGCGGCCCTGTCGGGTGACGCGGTGAGCGTCGACGTGCGCTGCGGTGAAGAGGCCTTCACCATCGCCATGGCGCCCGGTGACTACACCGCGATGCGCTCGTGGAGCGAGTCCGCACCGCCCGGATTGCACGCGGACGCCCTGGTCTGAGACCCCCGTCCGGCGTCTCTGACGGTCGACGCCCCGCCCAGCGGCATTGCTTTCGCGACCTCGACCGCCGCGATGGTCGGGTTTGGCACGGAGAGCGCGCCTCGTTCCCAAGGCCGCCCCGTCGGCCGCATCCCACGTCTGGAGCGGGCTGGGGCTCAGCGCCCCCCGCCGGGCTGCCACAACACGTCGCCGGGGCCTTGGGCGTTGGCGTAGCGCGCGAACACGAACAGGGCGTCCGAGAGCCGGTTGAGATACCTGGCCGTCAGCGGGTTGACGCCGCCGGGACGCTCGTCGTCGGGCTCGGCGCTCTCGCTCCCGTGGGCGTCGATGGCCGCCCAGCAGGCACGCTCGGCGCGCCGCACGACCGTCCGCGCGAGGTGGAGATAGGCCGCCGCCTGAGTGCCGCCGGCGAGGACGAAGGAACGCAGCGTCGGCAGGTCGGCACCGAACTCGTCGCAGGCGGTCTCGAGTTCGTCGATCCACTCCTGCTGGACGCGCAGGGGAGGGTGCGCGGGCTGTGTCACGAGGGGTGTCGACAGGTCGGCGCCGACGTCGAACAGGTCGTTCTGGATGCGCAGGAGCATTGGGCGCAGCCGCTCAGGCAGATCGGGGGCACACGTGAGCGCGAGGCCGAGCGCGGCGCCGGCCTCGTCCGCGTCGGCGTAGGCGACGAGGCGCGGGTCGTTCTTCGACGTCCGGCTGAAGTCGCCGAGGCCCGTGCTCCCGTCGTCACCGGTGCGGGTGTAGATCGTGCTGAGAACCACCATGCCCCCACTGTTTCACGTACGCCCGATGGGAGGCGTTCAGACCGTTGCCACTTCGTTACGCCGTGCGGCGAACGTTCACCCGGCGCCGTGCGTCTTTACCAATGACGGCACCCGCCGGAGGCGACGCCTCCACGCCGGGTGGGGCGCGCGACGCGC
Source organism: Dermacoccus sp. SAI-028 (assembly GCF_004346775.1). Lineage (NCBI taxonomy): Bacteria > Bacillati > Actinomycetota > Actinomycetes > Micrococcales > Dermacoccaceae > Dermacoccus > Dermacoccus sp. SAI-028. Next base: position 978,823 of record NZ_SMFS01000001.1, read on the forward strand.
CGGCCGTCCACGAACAGCTCGGCCCGCACGGGCGAGTGACGAGGGGGGCGATCATGGCCGAGACGACGAGGCGCACGCACGCGTCGCGCTCCGAGACACTCGCGACGGGTGCGCACCTCGTCATCGACCACCCCGTCCCCGGGCGCGAGATCATCATCAACGGCCCCGTCAGCGCACGCACGAGCGACCGCGTCCGCACGGCATTGCACACCGCACTGGCGGGCGGTGACGGCGACCTCGTCGTCCACCTGGCCAACGCGCAGGTGTGGGATGCGGCCGGGCTGGGCGTCATGGTCGGCGCGCATCACCGGGCCGAGCGTCGGCGGCGTCGCCTCGTCGTCGCCGATGCCTCGCCGCGTCTGTGCCGTTTGCTCGCAGGCACCCGCCTCGACCGGGTCATGAACGTCTCCGGCGCCTGCGGCTACGTCCCGCTGGCGCGCACTGCCTGACGCGCACGGCCTGACGCGTGGCGAAGGCACGACGCACGCGTGCGCCCAGCCTCGCGACCTGAGCACCCCCGAACCTCGAGGCGGATCAGAACAACCGGCGCTCGGAGTCGTCGATGCCCTTGAGCGCGTCGTAGTCGAGCACGACGCAGCGGATGCCGCGATCCTCCGCGAGCGTGCGGGCCTGCGGTTTGATCGTCTGGGCGGCGAAGACGCCGCTGACGGGGGCGATGTGCGGGTCGCGGTTGAGTAGTTCGAGGTAGCGCGTCAGTTGCTCGACTCCGTCGATCGTGCCGTGGCGCTTGAGTTCGACGGCGACGGTGGCTCCGCCCGAGTCCTTGCACATGATGTCGACCGGCCCGATCGCCGTCATGTATTCGCGCCGCATCAACGTGTAGCCCTCACCGAGGGTCTCGATGTGCTGTGCGAGCAGCTTCTGCAGCTGCGCCTCGACGCCGTCCTTGACGAGGCCCGGGTCGACGCCGAGGTCATGGGCCGAGTCGTGATGGACGGTGTGCAACCGGATGCGCAGCCGGTCGTCCGACTTGCCGTGCTGCACGAGCCACACGCTCGTCACGCCGTCGGCGACCTCGACGTCCTCGGGTTCGACCTCGGCCATCGTGCACGGCGGCGCCATCCAGTTGAGCGGCTTGTAGGAGCCGCCGTCGGAGTGGACGAGCACCGAGCCGTCGGCCTTGACCATGAGCAGGCGCTTGGCGAGGGGGAGGTGGGCCTGCAGGCGTCCCTCGTAGTCGACGCTGCATTCGGCAATCACGATTCGCACCGGACAACCTTACGCGTCGGGCTCCGACTGCCCGGCCAGGACGAAGCAGCTGCCGAGCGTGACGACGAACCCCGCGATGGCCAGCGGCCACGTGCCGCCGCGCACGGCGTCACCGAGCAGGGCGAGGCCGATGGCAGCGGGCACCACCGTCTCGATGGCGAAGGTGATGGCGGCGACGGACGTCGCCTCTCCCGCGTCGAGGGCGAAGCCGTAGGCGGTCATCGCGATGATGCCGTGGGCGATGAGCACCCAGAACGGCCAGCTCGCGATCGTGTGCAGGACGTTGCCGTCCCACGGCAGGATGCGCGCGCCGATCGCGATACCTGCGAATCCGAGCCCCGCGGTGACGGCGAGAAGCGCGCTGTTGCGGGCGCGATACGCCGCGTACCCGAACGGCACCAGGAGGGCCGCGACCACGAGCGCGGCGGGGGCCAGCCAGGTCGGCACCCCGGTGGCGTGACCCTCCTTGGCGCAGACGGCGAGCATGACGAGACCGACGCCGACTCCGACGAGCGCCATGATCTCGCGTCGCGTCAGCTTGGCGTGCAGGACGACGACGGCGAGCACGGCCGTCACCGCGACCGACCCGGCGATGACCGACTGCACGAGGAACAGTGGCAGGGTACGCAGGGCGCCGCTCGAGGCGAGGAAGGCCACGCCGTCGAGCGCGAGGCCGACGCCGTACAGCCAGCCGAAGCGCGCACGGGTGATGAGGTCGGCGCCGTCGGGCGCCTCCCTCATGCGCGCCACGCCAATCGCCTGGACGATCGTCGCTCCGCCGTAGGCGAGGGCGGCGACGAGGGCGCCGAGCAATCCGAAGATCATGAGGTCATCACGCGGTAGATCGTCCCACGAGCGGTTGGTCGTCGCATCTGAAAGACTGGGCGCATGATCAACACAGTGGGTGTCATCGGGCTCGGCACGATGGGTGCCGGCATCGTCGAAGTCTTCGCCAAGGCGGGGCTCAGCGTAATCGCCGTCGACGGTTCGGCGGAGCTCGCCGAGCGCGGCAAGGGGTTCCTCACGAAGTCCCTCGGGCGTGCCGTGAGCAAGGGCAAGCTCTCCGAGAGTGAGCGTGACGAGATCGTCGGCCGTGTCGCGTTCGGCGACGACCTCGCCGCGATGAAGGACGCCGACCTCGTCATCGAGGCGGTGCCGGAGCTGCTCGAGATCAAGACGTCGATCTTCACGACGCTCGACGACATCGTTCGTGACGACTGCGTGCTCGCGACGAACACGTCGTCGCTGTCGATCACCGAGATCGCGAAGTCGACGAAGGAGCCGTCGCGCGTCATCGGCATGCACTTCTTCAACCCGGCGCCGGTGCTGCCGCTCGTCGAGGTCATCCACTCGCTGCTGACCGACGTGAAGCTCGTCGAGGACGTCCGCGAACTCGCCGTCCGCCTGGGCAAGAAGCCGGTCGTCGTCGGCGACCGTGCGGGCTTCGTCGCGAACGCGCTGCTCATCGCCTATCTCGCGCGTTCGATCCGCGCCTACGAGACGGGTCTCGCCTCCCGTGAGGACCTCGATGCTGCGATGGCGGCCGGTGTCGGCTTCCCGATGGGCCCGCTGACGCTGTGCGACCTCATCGGCCTCGACGTCGTCCACGAGGTCTGCGGCGTGCTGTACGACGCGACACATGATCCGAGCGTCGCGTCGCCGCCGCTGCTGCGTCAGATGGTGGCGGCCAGCTACCTCGGTCGCAAGAGTGGCAAGGGCTTCTACACGTACGAGGCGGCCGGCTCGGGCACCCTCGTCGCCGACGAGCGCACGCCCGGTGAGAGCAAGGCGCACAGTGGCCGCGTCGGTCTCGTCGGCGAGGGTGAGCTCGTCGACTCGCTCGCCGAGGAGATGTCGTCAGCGGGCCTCGAGCTCGTGCGGGTCACGGCGGTTGACGAGGCGTCGGCGCTCGAGGACGTCACGTTCGTCTTCGCCGTCGACGGCGGCGTCGAGGATGACGGGTGCTGCGGCGGCTCGTGCGCCTGTGGTGACGAGTGCTCGTGCGGTCATGTCGAGGGCGACGTCTCCGAGCACGCGCTGCAGATCGATGAGAAGCCGCTCATGCGCGCCGTGCGCGACGCGATCGGTGACGGCGGCGTCATCGCCACGCTCGGTGAGGGCGCGGCGACGGAGGCCGCGACCGGTGAGCCGTCGCTCGATGCGCGCGTCGTTCCCGTCGTCCTGCGTGAGAAGCAGCGCGCCGGCCAGGTGCTCGAGATCGGCCGCAGCGTCGCCATCGCGGACGACGCGGTCGAGGCCGTTCGCTCGCTCGCCGCGGCTGCGGGTTGGACGCCGGTCGTCGGCAAGGACCGCGCGGGCCTCGTCGTCGACGCGCTGCTCTACCCGCACCTCAACGACGCGGTGAAGATGTTGGACTCGGGCTACGCGAGCGTCGAGGACATCGACACGGCGATGAAGGCCGGCTGCGGTTACCCGAAGGGCCCGTTCGAGTTGCTCGACGAGGCTGGCTACGACGACGTCTCCGGTGTGCTGTCGGAGATGTACTTCGAGGCGGGGGAGACGCACCTCGTGCCGTCGCCGCTGCTGACGGAGCACCTGCTCGCGGAGCGGTCCTTCCGAGGCTGATGCCACGGCGCAACAACAGAGCGCAGGACGAGACGCGCGGCGACGTGAGCCGCGCGTTTCGTCCTGTCGACACGGTGCAGACCTACGCGGGCGGCCAGTGGACGGTGCGGGTCCTGCGCGGTAACGCCGACGGCAAGATCTACACGTGCCCGGGGTGTCAGCAGCAGTTGGCGTCATCGCTGCCGCACGTCGTCGTGTGGCCGAATGATCGGCTGGGTGACGTGACGGATCGTCGTCACTGGCACACGAGTTGCTGGCGAGCGCGAGATCGCCGTCCGCCGCGGGGTTCGTGGCGGTGAGTGTGCGCTCGCGGTCGCATAGGGTCGAGGGCGGACGACGAAGTCCGGGTTTCGTCGTGATCGTCGAGGAGGGGCGTTGAGCCTGCAGGAGATTCGCTCGAACACGGTGCTCGCTGCGCGCCGTCAGGACGTCGAACTGCACACCGCCGACGGGTTGACGCTCGTCGGTGAGTTGGCGCTGCCGCTCGAGCGAGACCCGGTGGCCACGCTCGTCACGCTGCATCCGCTGCCGACGCACGGCGGTTTCATGGACAGCCATGTCTACAAGAAGGCCGCCAACCGGCTGCCGGCGCTCGCGGACATCGCGGTGCTGCGGTTCAACACGCGTGGCACGTCGTCGCCGCGCGGGACGTCGGAGGGTGCGTTCGACTCGGCTGACGGCGAGCGTTTCGACGTCGCCGCCGCCATCGAGTTCGCGGAGTTCCACGAGTCGCCGGCGCTGACCAATCGTTGGCTGGTGGGGTGGAGCTTCGGCACGGATCTGGCGCTCATGCACGGGCTCGATCCGTCGATCGAGGGCGCGATCCTGCTGTCGCCGCCGCTGCGGTGGTCGCAGCCCGAGCACCTGGCGGCGTGGGCCGAATCGCGCAAGCCGGTGACGGCGCTCGTGCCCGAACTGGATGACAACCTGCGCCCCGACGAGGCGCGCGAGCGGTTCGCGGCCATTCCGCAGGCTGACGTCATCGGCGTCGATGGCGCGAAGCACCTGTGGGTGGGGGAGAAGTACGTGCGGCGCGTGCTCGACGAGATCGTGCGCATCGTCGCGCCGTCGAAGCTGCCCGAGGGTGGCCTGCCGACCGAGGTCGACGCTTCGCTCGTGGTCGAGGGCTGAGTTGACACGCAAGCGGTGGGCGCCTCTGTGAGCCCGGGCACCCTTGGTGGCTGTCTCGGACCGGTTGTCGACACTGACGTTCGGCGCCGCGAGGTTCTGCACGTCGTTCTGCTACCCCCTGACCGGGGCATGACCACGTGCAGACCCACCCCAGCTTGAGTGGTGCAGAAACGACGGCGGATTCAACCGGTCAACGCACCATTGATGGTGTTCAGGCTATCGGTGAAGACATCGTGGGATGAGGCCCAGCCGAGGACCTTGCGGGGCCGTTCGTTGATGCGCGTCGCGATGGTGTCGAGGTCGGTCTGGGTGAAGGAGCGTAGGTCGGCGTTCTTCGCGAGGTACTGACGCAGCAACCGGTTCGCTGGGGGCACCTCCTGCTTGGAGCGAAGCGCGCGGGGGAGTTTCGTTCGTGCCGCGCTGCCATGGCGAACGGGCGTCACAGAAGAACACTTGCATGCCCAGGGCGTGCGTCACCTGGTCGTGGAAGGCCATTTCCCTGCCGCGATCCCACGTCAACGACCGACGAAACTGCGGCGGCACGTCGGCGAGATTCTCGATGAGAGCGTCTCTGACGGCGTCAGCCTTGTACCCGTTTGGCAGGGCGACGACGCGCACCAGGCGGGTGGAGCGTTCGACGAGGGTGGCCACGGCTGATGGGCGCTGGCCCATGATGAGGTCACCTTCCCAATGGCCGACTTCGGCCCGGTCTTCGACGCTGGTGGGTCGATCGTGGATGGAGGTCATGTTCCGCAACACGCCGCGGCGTTGTCGGGGTTTCGCGACGCGCGCATGGCGCAGGGATCGCCCTGATCGCAGGAGGCTTCCCTGTCGTGGCGCACGGATCTGGCCGGTGTACAGGGCGTGGTAGATCGACTCGTGCGACAACGAATCCTGCTGTTCGCGCCGTAGCCAGTGGGCGATCTGGGTGGGTGACCACCCTCGTTCCAGCTTCGCCGCGACTAGGCTCGACAGCGCCGGGTCGCGGTGAAGACGTGAGGGTTTCGGGCGGCGCGCGTTGCGCCACGCGCCCGCGTCAGCGCTGGCCGCGCGATAGGTGCCGGGGCCGCCGTGGCGGGCGACTTCGCGGCTGATGCTCGTGTGATGCCGTCCCAGCCGAGCGGCGATGACACGGCACGACAAGCCGGCGGCGAGGCCGCGGGAGATCTCTTCACGTTCACTCAGCGACAGGTGCCGCCGGTTCCGGGCGCGCGGCGGCGGTTTCACTCCGCCATGGCGGCGCAGCAGCGTCCGGACTGGGGTTTGGCTGACGCCGATCGTGCGGGCGATGAGCCTGATCGACTCACCCTTCGCCCACAACGCCCAGACGTTCTCCTGCTGCTCGTTCGACAACCCGGCCATGACACCCACGATCCCCTATCGGTGGTGGTGCGTTGACCGGTTGAACTCGCCACCGTTTCTGCACCGACAGCAAGCGCGTACTTACCAGCGGTCGGAGAGTTCTTCGGGGAAGGCCGTCATCCAATAGTCGGGCAGGACGTCACGCAGTGACTTCGATATGATCCGTGTTGCGTCCTCACGGTCAGCGACAGCAACGAGGACGTCTGGGCCGTGAACGGCGAGTCGCTCTCGGCAGACTCCGCAGGGGCTCAGGACGAGGAATCGTCCATCTTCATGTCGGTGCAAGCAGATGGACGCTTTGATTCCCTGATTGAGCCGGTATGCCGCTGCGTAAGGTTCGATTTCGTGGCACACCTCGACTGAGGGGTTGACCGCGCTTGGCGCTGTACCTGTGACGATCGTGCCGTCGGCCAGGAGCATGGCTGCGGCACCATCGTGCCCCCCTTCAGGGAAGCGGTCTTCGATCAGCACGCGGCACGCCTGCGCCGTGGCGTCTAGTTGGTCGGGGCTCATGCGGCAATCCTAGGTCGGAGCTCTTTCCGTGCAGCTCAAACGCCGCCGCCCGGTCTGAGCGCAAGTCCTGCTGTAGCTCAAACGAAGGTTTTTGCACCATCGGGTCGACCTCGTGGCTCAACCCACCGTTTTCGCATCAGCATCCCTGATTTCAGTGATCCCGTCCCTGGCTGCTACACCCCGCCTGCGGCCCTCAGGTGAGGGCGGTGAGCAAAGCGGCTGACAACAGCCCCCCGGCGACGACCCAAGCGATGACGCTCACGGTGGTCCGAGTGCCGAAGCTGCGTGCCACCATGGCCAGCGACGGGATGCTGAGCGCGGGCAAGGTGATGAGCAGAACCCCTGCAACACCAAGACTCGCGCCGGCGGCACTCAAACCGGCGACGACGGGAATCTCCCCACCGGTGGGGATGACGAGCAGGGCGCCGACCACACCGACGAGGAGCAAGGCCAGAAGGCCAGACCCGTTCCCTAGGTGGGTGAAGTCGGACAGCCACCCGGAGAACAAACCGGTCAGTGCGACGAGGATCAGGTACTCAGGCACAACGATGGCGACATAACGCGTGAGGGCTTTAGCGAAGCGCCACGGCATGCCAGCGACGCCCTGCGGGTCGTGGTCGACGTCGATGAGTTCGTCGGCATCGACCTCGCGTGCTTGACGTTGAGCAATGAAGGCGGCACCCAGGACGACGACGACGCCGACGACGGCACGGGTGGAGACCACTTGCCAGGACATCGTCAGACCGAGGAAAAGCATGACAGCGGGGTTGAGTAGCGGGTTAGCGAGCCAGTACGCCATCACCGCACCCGCGGGTGCACCGCGGCGACGCAAACCGATTGCCACCGGCGCGGTACAGCAGGTACACATCATGCTCGGCAGGGCGAGTAGCCCGCCACTGAGGCCTTGGCCCCATGAGCTGCGGCGGTTCATGGCGTTCAACAGGAGCCGTTTCGGGATGAATGCTTCGAGTGCTGAGGCCACCAAGATCGCGACGAGCGCGGCCTTCCACACGGCTTTGACGTAGGCGCGGGTGAAATCGAGGGCTCCATGCCAGCTTGGCGCGTCACCGGGGTGGCCGGCCTCGCCGAAGATGGCCTTGCCACTCCACGCACCCGATTTCGCGAGGGCGTGAGCTTTGTCGTCATACGGGATCCACTTGGCCCACGCCAGCCCGATCACAACGATTACCAGGGTCAGGCCTACCCCCACGATGGTCACGCTACGACTCGGGCCTTGGCGTCCATCACGGCCCGAGTCGAGATGGGCGTCTGAGGTGGAAAGAGTGCTCACCAGCATGTTTCCTTCGTGTCATCGGGCGTGAGATTCTTGCGGCGCCCTGGCCAAGCGAAACGTGTGAAGCTGCGTAGCGCCATGTCCGTCGCCGTCACAACGGTAGTCCTGCCCCATACGCACGTTCCAGCACACGGTCCGCGCCGCTTGCCTAGGCGCAGCCTTTGCGGGGCACGGTCGTCGGGCGACGACGCTGCGCGCCTGAACACGTCACACCCCTCCGGGGCAGCAGCACCTGACGAGCTACGCACACCCACCGCGACGTAGCTCAAACGAACGTTTTGATACGACGCCGAGCCTTGGGGTAGAAACGATGGGCTGCCTCAGTGTCCTTCAGCCGCCGGCTCGACGAGTTCGACGAGCACTCCGCCGGCATCCTTGGGGTGGATGAAGTTGATGCGGCTGCCGCCGGTGCCGATCTTCGGCGCGTCGTAGAGCAACCGCATGCCGCGCTCGCGCAGCGTCGCGCACACGGCGTCGAGATCGCGGACGCGGTAGGCGAGCTGCTGCATGCCGGGGCCGGAGCGGTCGAGGAACTTCGCGATGCTCGACTCCGGCGACAGCGGCGCGAGCAGCTGGATGTGGCTGTGCGGGGCATCGGCCGGGCCGACCGTCATCATCGCCTCACGCACGCCCTGCTCGTCGTTCGTCTCGGTGTGCGCGCACGTCATGCCGTACGTCGACTCGTAGAAACGGATGGCGGCATCGAGGTCGGGCACCGCGATGCCGACGTGGTCGATGGCCTCGAACAAGTGCGTGATTTCGCCGGTCATGACCTCACTCTATGGTTTGCTTGGACGAGGAAGCCGGGTTAACGACGATTAACTCGGGCGATCGACACGAACCGGCGGCCGTGCGGCACCGTGACCCACGCCCGCCCGCTCACTGGAGGAACCATGACCGACACCACCGCCGTCATCGTCGCCGGAGCGCGCACCCCGATGGGTCGCCTGCTCGGCTCGCTCAAGGGCTTCTCAGGTGCCGACCTCGGTGGCCTCGCCATCAAGGGTGCGCTCGAGAAGGCCGGCGTCAAGGGCGACCAGGTCGACTACGTCATCATGGGCCAGGTGCTGACGGCCGGCGCCGGCCAGATCCCCGCGCGCCAGGCCGCCGTCAAGGGCGGCATCCCGATGGACGTGCCGGCGCTGACGATCAACAAGGTCTGCCTGTCCGGGCTCGACGCCGTGGCGCTCGCGGCCCAGCTGATCCGCGCGGGCGAGTTCGACGTCGTCGTCGCGGGCGGCCAGGAGTCGATGACGAACGCGCCGCACCTGCTCGAGAAGTCGCGCGAGGGCTACAAGTACGGCGACGTGACGATGCGCGACCACATGGCCTTCGACGGACTGTGGGACGCGTTCACCGACCAGGCGATGGGCAACCTCACCGAGCAGGCCAACGCCGGCGACGTCGAGTTCAGCCGCGAAGAGCAGGACACCTTCTCGGCCGCCTCTCACCAGAAGGCCGCCGCGGCCTGGGAGAAGGGCCTCTTCGACGACGAGGTCATCCCCGTCGAGATCCCGCAGCGCAAGGGCGAGCCAGTCGTGTTCAAGAACGACGAGGGTATCCGCGCCGACACGACGACCGAGTCGCTCGGCAAGCTGCGCCCCGCCTTCAGCAAGGACGGCACGATCACGGCAGGCTCCGCCTCCCAGATCAGCGACGGTGCCGCGGCGCTCGTCGTCATGAGCAAGACGAAGGCCCAGGAGCTGGGCCTGACCTGGATCGCCGAGGTCGGCGCGCACGGCGTCGTCGCCGGCCCCGACTCGACGCTGCAGAGCCAGCCGGCGCGCGCAATCGCGAAGGCCTGCGAGAAGGAGGGCCTCACGCCGGCCGACCTCGACGTCGTCGAGATCAACGAGGCGTTCGCCGCCGTCGGCCTGGCCTCGACGAAGGAGCTCGGCCTCGACGCGGAGAAGGTCAACCCCAACGGCGGCGCCATCGCGATTGGCCACCCGATCGGCATGTCGGGCGCGCGTCTCGTGCTGACCCTCGCCCACGAACTCAAACGCCGCGGTGGTGGCGTCGGTGCTGCCGCACTGTGCGGCGGTGGCGGCCAGGGTGACGCGCTCATCGTGCGCGTCGACGCCTGAGCGCTGACCAGGACACGGCCCGAGCATGCCGCGTGAGATCGTCGTCGACCCACTCGTCACGCGGATGCGTGGCGGTGACCGGCGCGCCCTCGCGCGGTTGCTCACGGCCATCGAGAACGACCACCCGGCGCTGCCGGAACTGGGTGTAGCCATCGCCCAGTTCACGGGCCACGCCCAGATCATCGGTCTGACGGGGCCGCCCGGCGTCGGCAAGTCGACGTCGACGGACGCACTCGTCGCGGCCTATCGCGCGCAGGGCCTCAGCGTCGCGGTGCTCGCGGTCGACCCCTCGTCGCCGTTCTCCGGTGGCGCGCTGCTCGGCGACCGCATCCGCATGGTCGGTCACTCGGGTGATTCCGGGGTGTTCGTCCGCTCGATGGCGACCCGCGGCCACCTCGGCGGGCTGTCGGCGGCGGCGCCCGCTGCACTGCGGCTGCTCGACGCTGCCGGCTTCGACATCGTGCTCGTCGAGACGGTGGGCGTCGGCCAGTCGGAGGTGCACATCGCCTCGCTCGCCGACACGACGATCGTCCTGCTCGCGCCCGGGGCCGGAGATTCCATCCAGGCCGCGAAGGCCGGGGTCCTCGAGATCGCTGACGTCTTCGTCGTCAACAAGGCCGATCACGACGGCGCGGCGGCGACCGTGCGCGACCTGCGCGCCATGATCTCGCTCGGCCAGACGGGGGAGCCGGGGCAGTGGCGCCCACCGATCGTCACGACGGTCGCAGAACGCGGCGAAGGGGCGACGGACGTCATCGACGCCATCGCGACCCACCGAGCGTGGCTGAGCGAGCACGACGAGCTGAGCCTGCGCCGCCGACGTCGGGCCGCGGGCGAGATCGAAGAGCTCGCGGTGCGGCGACTGCGTGAGCGCTGGGAACGCCCCAACGCCGAGGTGAAGCTCGAGGATCTCGCTGAGGCTGTCGCTCGAGGGGTTCTGGACCCCTACGCCGCGGCGCAGGCCGTCGCGGGTTGAGGGTGAGGGGCTCGATGCGCGTCCCGAAACCGCGCGAGAGCCCATGGCGGCGAGGCGTCGCCAGAGCGAGTTCTGACGTGCGGCGACGGCCGGTATCAGCTCTGATTCCGCGGAATATCGGGGTTGTCGGCGCCGGTGCCTACACTCGGAGCATGAAGCCTCCTACGCCCGTCATCATGCTCATCGCGGCCGCTGAGCACGCCGAAGAGATGCGGGAAGAATTCGACCACCGCTACGCTGCCGACTACGACCTGCAACTCGCCACGACGCTCAGCGAATCGATGACGATGGCGCAGGGCCTCAACGCGCGCGGCCTCCCGGTCGCGATGTTCGCCGCGACGACGCAGGTGGGCGACGCGACGGGCCTCGTCACGCTGCAGTGCCTGCATGCCGTCATGCCGGCGGCCAAGCGGGTCATGGTGCGCCTGCGCAGCGAACCGTGGGCGGTCGAGGAGCAGCGCGTTGCGCAGATCAGCGGCCAGATCGAGGCCGCGCTCCTGCTGCCGAGCGGCCCGCGCGACGAGGAGTTTCACACCGCCGTCACCGAGCTGCTCTCGGACTGGGGGTGGTCGGCGGGTGGCCCCGAGATCGAGCTCGTCAACATCGTGGCGCCCCCAGGCGACCCCAACGTCGGGGTGCTGCGCGACTTCCTCGATCGCCAGGGCATCCCGACGGGGGTCTGGCCGCCGGAGGCTCCGCACGCAGCCAAGACGCTCGAGATGGCGCGTTCGCAGGGCATCGAGATCGCCTATCCGCTCGTGCGCATCGCCGAGCGCGAGGTACACGCCAACCCGGACGTCCGTGTGCTCGGGCGCGCCTTCGGCGCCACCGTCGACGAGTTGGGTGAGGGCCACGTCGTCGACCTTGCGATCGTCGGTGCGGGCCCAGCCGGTCTCGCTGCCGCGGTGTACGGCGCGAGCGAGGGGCTGAGCACAGCCGTCATCGAGGCCGACGCCGTGGGCGGGCAGGCCGGCACGAGCGCGATGATCCGCAACTATCTGGGCTTTCCCCGCGGCATCTCGGGCATGCGCCTCGCGCAGCGCGCACGGTTCCAGGCCACTCGGTTCGGCGCGGGCATCTACTCGGCCACCGAGGTCACCGGTTTCACGCCCGGCTATCGCGGCGAACCGCACGTGCTCGAGACCGACGATGGGCCGGTCTGCGCCCGCGCCGTTCTCATCTCGACGGGCGTGGCCTACCGTCGCCTGGGCGTCGAGGAGGTCGAAGGCTTCGTCGGACGCGGCGTGTACTACGGCGCGGCGTCGTCGGCTGCCCGCGAGTGCGAAGGCGGGCACGTCCTCGTCGTCGGCGGCGGCAACTCGGCGGGCCAGGCCGCCATCCACCTCTCACGCTTCGCGCGCTCCGTCAGCATCGTCGTGCGTCGCGACGGGCTCGCGGAGACGATGTCGGATTACCTCATCCGCGAGATCGAGGCGAACCCGCGAATCGTCGTCAAGACGAATGCGGAGATCGTCGGGGCGAGCGGCACCGATCGGCTGCAGCACGTGACGATCCGCTTCAACGAGAAGGACCAGGAGCTGACGGTTCCCGCCTGCGGGCTGTTCCTCCTGCTCGGCGCGCACCCGTGCGTCGACTGGCTCGACGGCACCGTGGCGCGTGACGCCAAGGGTTTCGTGCTCACCGGTCGTGACGTGCCGCAGGAGTTCTGGCGTGACGGGCTGCCCCCGGAAGCGCTCGCGACGAGCGTGCCTGGCGTGTTCGCCGCAGGCGACATCCGCGCCGGGTCGATGAAGCGCGTCGCCGCGGCGTCGGGTGAGGGCGCGGGGGCCGTGACGCTCGTTCACCACTGGCTCGAGGCCGTCGTGACGGGGACCTGCGACCCGGACGCCTGCGCGAGCTGATCCTGCCGGGCCCAAGACGCGACGCTCGTCGCACGCCGCGCGGGGTGGCCGACGTGCGAACCTGACTGCATCGTTCCCATCACCTTCGAGGAGATCATCATGCTCGTCGCTTTCTCCGTCGCACCGTCGACGACCGACGACCCGGACGGTTCCGTCAGCGAGGCGGTGGCCGCAGCCATCCGCGTCGTGCGTCAGTCGGGCATCTCGAACCGAACCGACTCGATGTTCACGACCCTCGAGGGGGAGTGGGACGAGTGCATGGACGTCATCAAGCGCGCCTGCGAGGCCGTCCAAGTCGCGTCCCCGCGCGTCTCGCTCGTGCTGAAGGCCGACATCCGCCCGGGCTACACCGGCCAGCTCGACGCGAAGGTCGAGCGCGTCGAAGCCCGGCTCGCCGAGTCGAACTGACGCCCGGGCCTCGCCGGGCGCGGATAATGACCACGAGAGAGGACGTCGACATGACCATCGACGAGCGCTACGAGATCCGTGGCCTGACAAGCGATGACGCCGACGAGCTCGCCCAGCTCCACGTCACGATCTGGCGCGACACCTACACCGGGCTCATCCCGCAGGAGAAGCTCGACGGGCTCGATCCCGTCGACGGTGCGAAGCGCTGGCGCGCGTGGTTGACCTCCGCCGAGGCGCCTCGGGTCGTCGGGGCATTCGACCGCTCGAGCGGTGCGCTCGTCGGGTGGATCTGCATCGGCAAGGCCCGCGACGACGACGCGCCCGCGGACGTCGAACTGCAGGTGCTCAATCTCGACACGGCGCACCACGGCACGGGCCTCGCGCACGAACTCATGACACGCGAACTCGGCGACCAAGAGGCCTACCTCTGGGTCGTCGACGGCAACGAGCGTGCGCAGGCTTTCTACCGCAAGCACGGGTTCCAACTCGACGGCGTCGGCAAGGACGACACCTCGGGTTCGTACGACCTGCGGATGGTGCGCCCGCGGGGCTGACGGCCCGGGCGCGAGGACCCGCCGCGGAGTGACGGTCCGACCCGAGGGACGCGCCTCGCCACGTGTGGCCAGGTGTTCGCTGTGCGCGATCATGCGTCGCCCGCCCCGGTGCGCCCTGCAACAATGAGGGCATGTCGAATCAGCCGTTGAACGCCGCGTCGCTGCGCGGTGCCGTTGACCTGTCCTCGCTCAAGAAGCCGCAGGGCGGCGCTCCTGCCGGGCGCCCCGCATCGGCCGCTGGCGCACCGACCGGCAGCGCCGGCGCTGCGGCGCCGGCAAACGCGCCGAGCGCTGCGAATCCCGGGCAGCCCCCCATGCCGCAGGGCGCCGACGACGCCGTCATCGCCGAGACGTTCCGTCACGACGGTCTTGTCGTCGACGTGACAGCCGAGAACTTCCAGGGCCTCGTGCAGCAGTCGGTGCAGCACCCCGTCATCATCGCGATCTGGGCGGGTTCGCAGCCGGCGTCCCTGGCGCCCGTCGCTTCGCTCGCGCGCGCGGTGCGCGCGCAAGAAGGGCGCGTCCTCATGGGCGTCGCCGACCTCGACACCGCGCCCGAGATCGGTCAGGTCTTCGCTCAGCTTTCGCAGCAGGCCGCGCAGCAGGGCCAGCCGGGGCAGATTCTCGCGGCGGCCTTCGTCCAGGGCCAGCCGATCCCGATTCCGCCTGTCGTCGAAGACGCGCAGACGCGCGAGCTCGTCGACCAGATCGTCCAGATCGCTGTGCAGAACGGTCTTGCGGGCCGCGTGGCGAACTACGACCCGAACGCAACGGGCCAGGCCGGCGCTGAGGGCGGCGAGCAGGCCGAGCCCGAGCTGCCGCCGCTGCACCAGCTCGCGTACGAGTCGATCGACAAGGGCGACTACGACGGCGCCATCGCCGCGTTCGAGCAGGCACTGACGGAGAACCCGAAGGACGAGGAGGCGCGTCTCGCCCTCGGCCAGGTCAAGCTCATGCAGCGCACGCAAGGCGTCGACCTCCAGGCTGCACGTGACGCCGCCGCGAAGAACCCGGCCGACGTCACCGCGCAGACGCAGGTCGCCGACCTCGATGTCCTCGGTGGCCACGTCGAAGACGCGTTCGCGCGTCTCGTCGACGTCGTCAAGGCGACCTCCGGCGACGAGCGCAACGCCGCGCGCGAGCACCTCATCGGGCTGTTCGACGTCGTCGGCGCCACCGACCCGCGCGTCAAGAAGGCACGCACGGCGCTGATGTCGGCGCTGTACTGACAGCCCCGGCGGGCCGGGCGACGTCTGGCAACGACGCACTGACCCCTTGCGTGCAAGTGCCCCGGGTGCACTTGCACGCAGGCACGTAGCCGCCCTGCTGTCGGCGGTGGGTGACGGACGCGAAGGGCTCGCTCCACCTAGAGCGAGCCCTTCGTTCGTGTTGTGACGGAACGGAGCCTCAGTTGCCCAGGGCTGCCGCGACGACGTCCTTCGCCTCAGCCTGCACCTGTGCAAGGTGCTCGGGGCCCTGGAACGACTCGGCGTAGATCTTGTAGACGTCCTCGGTCCCCGACGGGCGCGCGGCGAACCAGGCCGAATCAGTGACGACCTTGAGGCCGCCGATTTTCGCGCCGTTCCCGGGCGCTTCCGTGAGCTTGGCGATGATGGGCTCGCCGGCCAGCGTGTCCGCCGTGACGGCCTCGGGCGTCAGTGCACCGAGCTTGGCCTTCTCCTCGCGCGTGGCGGGGGCGTCGACGCGCGCGTAGGCGGGTTCGCCGTGCTTCGCCGTCAGCTCGCCATAGAGCTGCGACGGCGACTTGCCCTTCGTCGCCTTGATCTCCGAGGCGAGCAGCGCGAGCAGGATGCCGTCCTTGTCCGTCGTCCAGACGGAGCCGTCGAAGCGGCAGAACGACGCGCCCGCCGACTCCTCACCGCCGAACGGGCCCGAACCGTCGAGCAGGCCCGGCACGAACCACTTGAACCCGACGGGCACCTCGACGAGCGTGCGGCCGAGGTCGTCGGCGACGCGGTCGATCATCGAACTGCTGACGAGCGTCTTGCCGATGAACCCGTCCTGGCGCCACTGAGGGCGCGCGCCACCGTAGAGGTACTGGATCGCGACCGACAGGAAGTGGTTGGGGTTCATGAGCCCCGCGTCGGGCGTGACGATGCCGTGACGGTCCGAATCGGCGTCGTTGCCCGTCGCGATGTCGTACTTGTCGCGCTCGCCGATGAGCGACGCCATCGCGTTGGGGGAGGAGCAGTCCATGCGGATCTTCTCGTCCCAGTCGAGCGTCATGAAGCGCCACGTCGGGTCGACGAGCGGGTTGACGACGGTGAGGTCGAGCGCGTGACGCTCCGCGATCTCACCCCAGTACGCGACGGCCGCGCCGCCGAGCGGGTCGGCGCCGATGCGCACGCCGGCGCGCTTGATCGCGTCGAGATCGACGACGTTCGTAAGGTCGTCGACGTACGTACCGAGGAAGTCGTAGCGCTGGACCTTGCCCATCGCCTGCGTCAGCGGCACGCGCTTGACGCGCTTGAGCCCGTCACGGATGTGCTCGTTCGCCGCGGCGGCGATGACCTTCGTCGCGTCCGAGTCGGCCGGGCCACCGTGCGGCGGGTTGTACTTGAACCCGCCGTCGGCGGGCGGGTTGTGCGAGGGCGTGACGACGATGCCGTCCGCGAGACCCGAGCCGTTCGTCAGATCCTTGCCCTTGTTCGCGCGCAGTATGGCGTGGCTGACGGCGGGCGTCGGCGTGTAACCGTCACGCTCGTCGATAAGGACGGTGACGTCATTGGCGACTAGCACCTCGATGGCGCTCGCCCATGCGGGCTCGGACAAGGCGTGGGTGTCGCGGCCGAGGAACAACGGCCCGTCGAAGCCCTGCGAGCGGCGGTAGTCGACGATCGCCTGCGTCGTGGCGAGGATGTGCGCCTCGTTGAACGCGGTCTTGAGGCTCGAACCGCGGTGCCCCGACGTGCCGAACGCCACCTGCTGGTCGACGTTCTCAGGGTCGGGCGTCAGCGTGTAGTACGCCGTGACGAGGTGGGGGACGTCGATCAGGTCACGAGGTTCGGCCAACTGGCCCGCGCGGTTGCTCATACCTTCATCCTGCCCTCTTTGAGCGGCGACGTAAACGCCCGAACCGATGCCTCGAGCGAGGCGGGGCAGACGTGACGAGGCCGGCGGCACCCCTGGCGGGTACGGCCGGCCTCATGCGCTCGATCGAGCGGGTCGTCAGTCGCGCTGACGCGTCTGGTCGGCGGCGTCGCGAGCCTCGTCGTCGGCGCCCCAGCGGCCACCCTCGACGTCCTCGTCGAGGCCGCCACCGGGCGTGCCGGTGATGCCCTTGAGGTGCTCGACGGGCTCGTCACCCGTCTCGTCCTCGCCGGCCGGCGTGAAGGCACGCTCGTGCGCCTTCGACTCGGTCTGCTCGACGTCGAAACCACCCTCGTCCGCGTGGTCGACGGGGTGCGTCGCCGGGATGCCGGTGCGCGAGCGCGCCTGCTGGTCGCCGGCCGCTCCCTGAGCGTCCTCGGCCTGCGCGCCGCCTCGCGAACCGTCGAGCGGCTGATCGAGTGCGCCCGGGTTGCCTGCGGCGTCCTCGAGCGGCGCGCCCGCGATGAGGGCCTCGGACGGCTGCTTGTCGGACGAACTCGTCGCTGCGTTCTGGTCGCTCATCGTGTTCTCCTGTCGTGCCGTTGCGGTGGACGATGAATCGGCGCCACCGGCCTGCTCGGTAGCGGTGTGCGCAGCCACCTGCGTCATGTCGGGGCGCGTCGCCGGCTCGAACCACACGACACCGAGCGGCGGCATCGTGATCTCGGCCGAGTACGGCTGACCGTCCCAGGGGATCTCCTCGGCCTCGACCGAACCCAGGTTACCGACGCCCGAGCCGCCGTACGCCTCGGCGTCGGTGTTGACGATCTCGTTCCACGTACCAAGGTGGGGAAGGCCCACGCGGACGCCGTGGTGCGGGTTGCCGGCGAAGTTCGCGGCGATCGCGACGACGGGGCGGTACCCGTCAGCTTCGGCGGGCGCGAATCGCAGCCACGTGTAGGCGTTGCGGCCCGCGTCGTCGGCGTTGATCCACGAGAAGCCCTCCTCCGAGTGGTCGAGAGCCCACAGGGCCGGGCGCTCGCGGTAGGCGCGGTTGAGGTCCTTCATCATCGCGTGCACGCCGTAGTGCGCGGGCTGGTCGAGCAACCACCAATCGAGGCTGCGACCGTCGGCCCACTCGGCCTCCTGCGCGAACTCCGAACCCATGAAGAGCAGCTGCTTGCCGGGGTGGGCCCACATGTACGCGAGGTAGGCGCGCACGTTGGCGAGCTGCTGCCAGCGATCACCGGGCATCTTGCGCAGCAGGCTGCCCTTGCCGTGAACGACCTCGTCGTGGCTGACGGGCAGCACGAACTGCTCGCTGAACGCGTAGACGAGCGCGAACGTCAGGTCGTGGTGATGATGCTGACGGTAGATCGGCTCACGTGCGACGTAGTCGAGCGAGTCGTGCATCCAGCCCATGTTCCACTTGAGCCCGAAGCCCAGGCCGCCGGTGTCCGTCGAGCGGGTGATGCCCGGCCACGACGTCGACTCCTCGGCGATGATGACGGCACCCGGCGTGCGCTTGTACGCCGTCGCGTTCGTCTCCTGCAGCAGCTGCACGGCTTCGAGGTTCTCCTGGCCGCCGAACTTGTTCGGCACCCATTCGCCGTCCTTGCGGGCGTAGTTGAGGTACAGCATCGAGGCGACACCGTCGACGCGCAGACCGTCGGCGTGGAACTCCTCGAGCCAGTACAGCGCGTTGGCGACGAGGAAGTTGCGCACCTGCGGGCGGCCGTAGTCGAAGATGTTCGAACCCCACTCGGGGTGCCAGCCCTTGCGCGGGTCCGGGTGCTCGTAGAGCGCCTGGCCGTCGAAACGGGCGAGCGCCCACTCGTCGGTGGCGAAGTGGCCGGGAACCCAGTCGAGGATGACGCCGATGCCCTCCTGATGGAGGCGGTCGACGAGGAACTTGAAGTCGTCCGGGTCGCCGAAGCGGCTGTTCGGCGCGTAGTAGCTCGTGACGTGATAGCCCCAGCTCGGCGGGTACGGGTGCTCCATCACGGGCATGAACTCGACGTGCGTGAAGCCCAGATCCTTGACGTAGTTGACGAGGTGCTCGGCCATCTCGCGGTAGCTGAGCCCCTGACGCCACGAACCGAGGTGCACCTCGTACGTCGACATCGGGCCGTGGTGCGCGTTCGTCTCGGCGCGCTTCGTCATCCACGCGTCGTCGTTCCACTCGTAGTGCGAGCTCGTCACCTTCGACGCCGTCGCGGGCGCCGTCTCCGCGAGGCGCGCCATCGGGTCGGCCTTCGCGCGACGCACGCCGTCGCTGCACAGGATCTCGAACTTGTACGCGGTGCCCTCGCGCACGTCGGGGACGAACAGCTCCCACACGCCCGACTCCCCGAGCGTGCGCATGCCGTGGCCGACACCGTCCCAGTGGTTGAAGTCGCCGACGACGCGCACGGCCTTGGCATTGGGCGCCCAGACGGCGAACGCGGTGCCCGTGACGTCACCCTTGATGCTCGGGTAGGTGCGCACGTGGGCGCCGAGGACGTTCCACAGCTCTTCGTGGCGCCCCTCGCCGATGAGGTGGAGGTCGATCTCGCCGAGGGTCGGCATGAAGCGGTACGGGTCGTCGCCGCGGTGCTCGCTGCGGTCGTCATACGTCGTGATGACGCGGTAGTCGGGCATGTACTCACCCGCAATCGCGCCGGCCCAGATGCCGTCGTGCTCGTGCGTGAGCTCGAGCACAGTCTCGCCCATGTCGATGACGACGCCACGCGCCATCGGGCGCACGACGCGGAACGTGATGACGCCGTTCTCGACATGCGCGCCGAGCACACGGTGCGGGTCACGGTGCTCACCGGCGACGACGGCGTCGAGTTCGCTCACCTCGACGCGCGACGGCGTGACGGCGGGCGAGGCGGCGCCGAGGGCGCTCGCGTCGGTGGTCGAAGCGTTGCTCGTCTCACCGGCGGCGCTCAGGCCACCGCCAGAACCCGCGTCGCTCGCGGCCGCCTCGGGCTTGTCTCCCGCAGCCGCGACGGTCGTGTCACCCGTCGCGGGTGCGCCCTGCGGCGCTACGAGCGGAGCGGCGCCGGAAGCGTCGGCATCCTGCGTCGAGACGAGGGGAGCGCCGTTCGTGTCGGACGGGCGCATCGAGGCAGGAGTGGGCGTCGTGCTGTCATCGGAGGTCATGGTGCTCCTTCCCGCGGCGCCGGTGGGCGCGGCGTCGTCCTCGTCGGCGGGCGTCATCGTGGGCGCCTCGCCGTGGGTCGCGGACGAGTCGGTGGAGGTGGTGAGGATGCGGCCGACGGCGTCGGCGGGGATGCTCAGCCAGTCGGGGCGGTTGCGGGCCTCGTACGAGCACTCGTAGAGCGCCTTGTCGAGCACGAACAGGTCGAGCAGGTCGCGGTCGACGGCGCCGAGTTCGCTCTCGTAACCCGCGAGGAAGGCGTCCTGAGCGGCGCTGACCCACGCGCGGCGGTCGCCGTCGGCGCCGGCGATCTCGTTCTCGATCGTGCCACCGGCGTAGTCGAACGAACGCAGCATGCCCGCGACGTCGCGCACGGCGACGTCCGGTGCCGAGCGCTCCTCGAGCGGACGCAGTGGCTCGCCCTCGAAGTCGAGCAGGACCCACCCACGCCCGCGTACGTCGAGCACCTGGCCGAGGTGGTAGTCGCCGTGGATGCGCTGGAAGCGCGGCCACTGCGCGCTGCGCCCGGCGTCGATGCGGTGGGCGATCTGCGTGGCGCGCTCCGCGAGCTGCGGCGCGTCGTTGAGGGCCGCTGCCGCTCGCTCGTGCATCTCGTCGACGAGGGCATCGACACGGTCGGTGTCGGCCTCGACGCTCGGCAGCACCTCGGCGAGGGTGCGGTGCACCTGCGCCGTCGTACGACCGAGTTCGCGGGCGCCGTCGGTGAAGTCACGGTTCTCGCGAGCCGCGTCGAGGGCCTCACGCCAGGCGTCCCGCACGTCGGGCAGGAACTCCTGCGCGAACGCGAGGTCCGCGACGAGCTGCTCGCGAGAGTGACGCCCCTCCGTGTACGAACCACTGAGAGATGCCAGCAGCGCCGGCACGTGCGTGTTGCCCGCGCTCGTCAGGGCCCCCGTCACCTCGATGTCGGGGTTGGCGCCGACGTTGAGCACACGGAACAG
This sequence comes from Dermacoccus sp. SAI-028, assembly GCF_004346775.1. Classification (NCBI taxonomy): domain Bacteria; kingdom Bacillati; phylum Actinomycetota; class Actinomycetes; order Micrococcales; family Dermacoccaceae; genus Dermacoccus; species Dermacoccus sp. SAI-028. The sequence continues at coordinate 999,984 of NZ_SMFS01000001.1, forward strand.
CTTGGCGATGAGCTGCTCGCCGTCGTCGAGGGTGTAGATGATCGACGTGTTCGACTGCTCGCCACGCAGCACCGTGGCGCTGCGCATCGCGGCGAGATCGGCGCTCTGCGGACCGGGCCGGCCTGCGACGCTCATCTCGACGACACCGTCGCTGCGCTCGGCCTGCGTTCCGCCCGACGCCATCGTCGCGAGCAGGACGGCGGCGAACACCGGGTCGTGCGGGCCGTCGTAGACGTAGCGCGTGCCGAGCGCGGAGTGCTCGATCGTGCCGATGAAGGCGTGCTCCAGCTCCGGCGCGCGCTCACCACGGTAGGTGACGGGCACCTGGTAGGTGGTCTCGTGCTCGGCGTCGAGATCGCGCAGGAACAACACCTCGAGGCCGACCTCACCTGCCGGGTCCTCGAAGCGGAAGGCACTCACCTTGCGCAGGTGCGGCTCACGGCCCTTGGCCTGGAACCAGCGCTGCGTCGCCACCCACGGCGTGAGCAGTTCGAGCTTGCCGGGTGACAACGTGGCGCCGGAGTGGATCTCGGCGACCATCAGAGGTCCTTTCCCTCAGCGTCCGAGGTGGTGTCGTCCTTGAACTCGTCGAGCACCTCGGAGGCGTTGGCCTCCGGGGTACCGGTCGCGGCGGGCAGCGCGTCGTCGGCGCTGACGTCGGACTCGATCGCCAGCCAGTAGAAGCCGCGCGAACCGAGCATGACGGTGACCGTGCCGTCCTCACCGATCTGACCGAAGCCCTGACCGCCGAAGATGTCGGTGAGCTTCGCGCCGGCGAACTTGGCAGCGACCTGCACCCGGGCGCCCTGCGGGCGCGAGCTCAGGTTGTTGATGCACAGCAGGTGCTTCGTCGTCGTGTTCTCGGCCTTCGCGTCCTCGTCCGACATCGAGCGCGTGAACGCGAGGACGGCGTCGTTGTCGGCCGGGGCGACGACGAAGTCGCCCATGCCGAACGCGGGGTAGCGCGAACGCACCGAGAGCATGCCGCGCGTCCAGTGCAGCAACGACGCGCTCGAGGCCATCTGCGCCTCGACGTTGACGTTGTTGTGGTGGTACACGAGGCTCTGGATGACCGGCAGGTACAACTTGCCCGGGTCGGCCGTCGAAAAACCGGCGTTGCGATCCGGCGTCCACTGCATCGGCGTGCGCACAGCGTCACGGTCGTCGAGCCAGATGTTGTCGCCCATGCCGATCTCGTCGCCGTAGTACAGGCACGGCGAGCCGGGCAGCGACAGCAGCAGGGCGTTGATCAGCTCGATCTCGGCGCGACTGTTGTCGAGCAGCGGCGCGAGGCGACGACGGATACCGACGTTGGCGCGCATGCGCGGATCGGGGGAGTACCAGCCGTACATCGCGGCGCGCTCCTCCGGCGTCACCATCTCGAGCGTCAGCTCGTCGTGGTTGCGCAGGAAGGTGCCCCACTGGGTGCCCTTGGGGATCGGGGGCGTTTCGGCGAGGACGTCGATGATGGGCGTCGCCTTCTCCTCGCGCAGCGAGTAGTAGATGCGCGGCATGACGGGGAAGTGGAAGCACATGTGGCATTCCGGTTCTTCCTCGGTGCCGAAGTAGTCGACGACCTCGTGCGGCATCTGGTTGGCCTCGGCGAGCAGGACGCGGCCGGGGTACTCCTCGTCGACCATCCGGCGCAGTTCGACGAGGAACTCGTGCGTCTTCGGGTGGTTCTCGCCGTTGTGCCCCTCCTCCTCGAACAGGTACGGCACGGCGTCGAGGCGGAAGCCGTCGATGCCCATGTCCATCCAGTACCGAACGATGTCGAACATCTCCTCCTGCACGGCCGGGTTCTCGAAGTTGAGGTCCGGCTGGTGGGAGAAGAAGCGGTGCCAGAAGAACTGACGACGCACCGGGTCGAAGGTCCAGTTCGACTCCTCGGTGTCGACGAAGATGATGCGCGCGTCCTCGTACTTCTCGTCCGTGTCGGACCAGACGTAGTAGTCGCCGTACGGGCCTTCCGGGTCCTCTCGGCTCGCCTGGAACCACGCGTGCTGGTCGCTCGTGTGGTTCATGACGAAGTCGGTGATGACGCGGATGCCGCGCGCATGCGCCTGCGCGACGAGCTCCTGGAACTCGGGCAGCGTGCCGAAATCGGGCAGCACCTGCTTGTAGTCGGCGATGTCGTATCCACCGTCGCGCAGCGGCGAGGCGTAGAACGGCGGCAGCCACAGGCAGTCGACGCCAAGCCACTGCAGGTAGTCGAGTCGGGCCATGAGGCCCGAGAAGTCGCCGGATCCGTTGCCCGTCGAGTCGCTGAAACCGCGCACGAGGACTTCGTAGAACACGGCCTTACGGAACCACTGCGGGTCGTGCTTCAGACCCGGCTGGTGCAGACCAAGACCTTGCATGCTCAGAACTTCCTCACGTGGATGATGTGGACGTTTTCGGCGTCCGGCCCGAGCCGGACGAAGTTGTGCTCGCCCCAGTGCCAGGTGGCGTCGCTCAGCAGGTCGTGCGCGACGAACCCTTCGTCCCCGCGTAGTCCGAGCGCGCCCATGTCGAGGTGCACCCAGGTCTCGCGCGTCGCGTGCGGGTCTGTGTTGGCAATGACGATGACCGTGTCCTGGCCGCCGTTGGCGCCGTCACCGATGTCGCGGCTCTTGGAGAAGACGATGAAGTTCTCGTCGTCGACGCCGTGCCAGCGCAGGTTGCGCAGGTGCTCGAGCGCCGGGTGGGCGCGACGGATCTCGTTGAGCCGGCGCAGGTACCAGTCGATCGACTGGCCCTCCTTGGGCCCGCCGGGGGCGTAGTCGGCCCAGCGACGGTCCTTGAACTGGTACTTCTCGTTGTCGTTCTGCTCCTGGGCGCCGGGGCGCGCCACCGACTCCATGAGCTCGTACCCGGCGTAGATGCCGTAGGTCGGCACGAGCGTGGCAGCCAGCGCCGCGCGCAGCTTCCAGGCCGCCGGGCCGCCGTACTGCATGTACGGCGTGAGGATGTCGTGCGTCGTCGGCCAGAAGCTCGGACGCATGTAACTCGCCGTGTCGCCGATGAGTTCGTCGAGGTACTCGCGGATCTCCCACGGCTGGTGGCGCCAGGCGTAGTACGTGTAGCTCTGCTGGAAGCCGATGCGGCCGAGGTTGTGCATCATCGCGGGCTTCGTGAAGGCCTCCGCGAGCCAGATCACCTCGGGGTGGTCCTTCGCGACGTCGGCGATCAGCCACTGCCAGAACTCGACGGGCTTCGTGTGCGGGTTGTCGACGCGGAAGATCGTGATGCCGTGGTCGATCCACACCTGGATGACGCGACGCACCTCGGCGTAGATGCCGGCCGGGTCGTTGTCGAAGTTGAGCGGATAGATGTCCTGGTACTTCTTCGGGGGGTTCTCCGCGTAGGCGATCGTGCCGTCGCTGCGCGTGGTGAACCACTCCGGGTGCGAGGTGACCCAGGGGTGGTCGGGCGCGCACTGCAGCGCGATGTCGAGCGCCACCTCGAGGCCCAGTTCGTTCGCGCGGGCGACGAACGCGTCGAGGTCGTCGAAGTCACCGAGCGACGGCTCGATGGCGTCGTGACCGCCGTCCTTCGACCCGATGGCGTACGGCGAACCAGGATCCTCCGGGCCAGCCGTCAACGTGTTGTTCGGGCCCTTGCGGTTGACCTCGCCGATCGGGTGGATCGGGGTGAGGTAGACGACGTCGAAACCCATGTCGGCGACGGCGGGCAGACGCTCGGCGGCGGTGCGCAGCGTGCCCGAGACCCACTTCTGCGTCTCCTCGTCGAAGTGAGCACCCTCGGAGCGGGGGAAGAACTCGTACCACGCGCCCGTCAGCGCCAGCTTGCGCTCGACGAGCCAGGGGTAGTCGCGGCTGGGGGAGACGAAGTCGCGCAGCGGCAGCCGCTCGAGCACGTCCTTGACCTCGGTAGACGTGCCGGCCGCGAGACGCTCGTCGTCGCTGCGCGAGGTGTCGCGCAGGGTCGTGACGGCGTCGCGCAGGACGCGCTCGTCAGCATCGTCGTAGGTGTTGGTCGCACACGCGCGCTCGAGCACACGGGCGCCCTCTTCGAACATGACCTCGACGTCGACACCCGCGGCGACCTTGATCGTCGCGTCGTGATCCCACGTCCTGTACGGGTCGCTCCAGCCCTCGACACGGAAGTGCCAGACGCCCTCGTGGTCGGCTTCGGCCTCGCCCGTCCACAGGTCGAGCCCCGGGTTCACGCACGTCATCGGGACGATCCGCTCGACGCCGTGCGGCGACGTCATGACGAGGGAGGCGTTGACGGCGTCGTGACCCTCGCGGAACACGGTGGCGCGCACCGTGAACGGCTCGTCGACGACCGACTTCGTCGGCAGGTTGCCGCAGTCGACGATCGGCATGACGTCGGTGACGGGGATGCGGCCGATGCCGCGCGGTGCGTCATCCGCGCGCGCGACGGTGGGTGCGTGCGCGTCCGGTTCGGGACGCTTCTCCTCGGTGTCGGGCGTGTAGCGGCCGGTCTCGGGCGAGGAACTCGCCGGGGTGGACGCGGCGGGTGCGCCCAGGTCGTCGACACTGGCCGACGTGGCAGTGAGATCTGACGTCAGGGGCTCTGAGTCGGGGAACGGGGGCATCTCACCTGGCTGAGAAACTGTCACGTCCGTCACGCTACCCAATGCCACCGACAACCGCCTCCCGGCGGCGATTTCGTGGACAGTGACACGCGCCGCGAGGTGACGGCGACTGCGTCGTAGGGCTGGTACTCATCCGCGGGACTACGATGTTCGGGTGTTTCTGCCGTTGACCGTCGCGCTGCTCGTGACGACGTGCGTCCTCGCCCTGCTGGCCCTCGTCGCCACCGTCCGCGCACGCCCGATCGACAACCCGATGTTCTACCTGACGATCGCCATCGAGGTTCTTCTCGTCATCCAGTTGATCGTCGGCATCGCGACGTCGGCTTCGGCGGATCCGCACATGAACGTCGGCGTCTTCATCGCCTATCTCGTCGGTCTGATCTTCGTGCTGCCCGTCGCCGGGTTCTGGGCCATCGCCGAACGCGAATCGCGCTGGGGTACAGGGGTGCTCCTCGTCGGCGCCGTCGGCCTCGCCGTCATGATCGGCCGCCTCGTGCAACTGTGGAACGGACACGCCTGATGCCTGAAGCCCCTCGCAAGACCACGAACGCACTTCCTGACGGCGCGTCACCCGTCACCCCCGGCGCGGCGTATTCGACGCCGCCGACGCCCGACGAGTCGGGTTCGCGCGGGCGCGTCAACACCGGGCCGGGGCGCATGCTCGTCGCCGTCTACGGGTTGTTCGCGCTCGCCGCGACGGGGCGCTCGATCATGCAGATCGCGCAGTCGTTCGACAAGGCGCCCGTGCCGTACCTGCTATCGGCGCTTGCCGCCGTCATCTACATCGTCGCGACGGTGGCGCTCGCGCGCGGCAACCACGCGTCCGTGCGCCTCGCACGGGCGACGATCACCTTCGAGCTCGCCGGAGTTCTCATCGTCGGATTGTGGAGTGTCCTGCAGCCCAGCGCCTTCCACGACAAGACGGTGTGGTCGCACTTCGGCCAGGGCTACGGCTTCGTCCCGCTCATCCTGCCGATCGTCGGCCTGTGGTGGCTGCGCCGCAACGCCACCCGCTGAACCTGCGCCATCCCGGTCACGCTGCGTCCGCGGTCGCGTTCCGTGACGGACGAGCGCCCGCAGCCGAATCACTTGTTGCTCGTTGCGTCAGTCAGGACCGACTCGGCGCGCACTGAGTGACTCGCCCGCGCCGAGCATCGGCCCCGATGCCGGCGACCTGCGACAAATCGTTCACCCGTCCCACCGGCGTCGCGAAAGACTGCCTCCATGAAGAAGTCGCGCATCACCTGGGTCGATGTGCCCGAGCCCGTGACGTCGTGGGTCGAGCGGGAACTGGGTTCGCAAGTCGTCGAGTGGCGCTCGCAATCCGGGGGCAGGTCGCCCGGAACGGCCGACCGTCTCGTGTGCGCCGACGGCTCGCGCGCCTTCCTCAAGGCCGTCCATCCCAGCCTCAACCCCGTCACGCCGGGCCTCTACCGCGACGAGATCCGGGCGGCCGAGTTGCTCGGGCCGGACGTGCCCTGTGCGCACCTGCGCGCCTCGTTCGACGACGGCACGTGGGTGGCGCTCCTGTTCGAGGACATCGAGGGTCGGCTTCCTCATGCGCCATGGCGGGAGGCGGAGTTGCGAGCCGTGCTCGATGCGCTCGACGCGCTCGCTGCTGCGACGACGCCGTATTGGTAGTGCGCGTTATTTGATTTGGCGCTATTTGGCGGACGGGGGATTCTGCACGACTTTCCGTTCTCGTCGCTTGGGAGAGCCGAGAGGATTTTCCGTGAGCTACAGGTACCGGCAGACCTGGTCCGCGCTGCACGAGTCGGGGTCGGGCTGCGCGGCGTCGTGCCTGAGCTCGGCGATGGTGTCTCGGAGCGCTGTGAGCTGGGCGATCTGCTGCCCGATCTCGGCGAGGCGCGCGTCGAGGAGATCGCGCACGTGCTCGCAGGGAGCAGCGCCGCCGTCGCGGATGTCGAGGATCTGGCGGATCTGGGCGAGGGTGAGGCCCGCGGCCTGGCCGCGGTGGACGAAGTCGATCCGGGCGGCCATCTCGGGCGCGTAGTCGCGGTATCCGGACGGCGTGCGCTCGGCCGGGGGCAGCAGGCCCTGCTCCTCGTAGAACCGCAGCGTCTTCGCCGTCGTTCCCGCCCGCTCGGCGAGTTCCCCGATGCGCATCGCAGGCCCCCTTTTCTTTCGGCAGAAGCCTTCTTGACCTTCCCCTGCACTGGAAGGTCCAGTATGGCCGAGAAAGAAGAGAAACCCAAGTGACGGGAGCTGCGATGCCCACGAAGTACGACCTCGCCATCATCGGATCGGGCGGTGGTGCGTTCGCCGCCGCGATCCGCGCGACCACGCTCGGCAAGTCGGTGGTGATGATCGAGCGCGGGACGCTCGGTGGCACCTGCGTGAACACCGGCTGCGTGCCGTCGAAGGCCCTGATCGCCGCGGCCGACGCACGGCACTCCGCGGCCGACACCGCCGACCGGTTCCCGGGGATCGCGACGACGGCGGGGCCAGTGGACATGCCCGCCCTGATCGCCGGGAAGCAGGCGCTGGTCGAGTCGCTGCGGGGCGAGAAGTACGCCGACGTCGCCGACTCCTACGGTTGGGCCGTCCACCGCGGCGATGCCGCGTTCGCCGGCACCCCCGACGCACCGGTCCTCCAGGTCGCCGGGGACGACGGGAGCACCGAGACGATCGAGGCCGGGCACTACCTGGTCGCGACCGGCTCTCGGCCGTGGGCCCCGCCGATCGACGGCCTGGACCAGACCGGGTACCTGACCTCGACCACGGCGATGGAGCTGACCGAACTCCCTGAGTCCCTGCTCGTGCTCGGCGGCGGCTACGTCGCCCTGGAGCAGGCGCAGCTGTTCGCCCGGCTCGGCTCCCAGGTCACCGTGCTGGTCCGGTCCCGGCTCGCGTCGAAGGAGGAGCCGGAGGTGTCCAGGACGCTGCAGGAGGTGTTCGCCGACGAGGGCATCCGGGTGGTCCGCCGCGCGCTGCCGACGCGGGTGTCCCGCGACGCCGCGACCGGGCAGGCCGTCGTCACCGCGGACGTCGCCGGCGGCCGGGAGGAGTTCCGCGCCGACCAGGTGCTCGTCGCCCTCGGACGACGACCGGCCACCGATGGGCTCGGCCTCGACAGGGTCGGGGTCAAGACCGGGGACCTCGGCGAGGTGGTCGTCTCCGACCGGATGCAGTCCTCCCACCCGCGGATCTGGGCCGCGGGCGACGTGACCGGCCACCCCGAGTTCGTCTACGTCGCCGCCCACCACGGCACCCTCGTCGCCGAGAACGCGTTCGCCGACGCCGATCGGGCCGTGGACTACGCCCGACTGCCGAGGGTGACGTTCACCGGCCCGGCGATCGGCGCGGTCGGGATGACCGAGAAGGACGTCGTCGCCGCCGGGATCCGCTGCGACTGCCGCGTCCTGCCCCTGCACCACGTGCCCCGCGCACTGGTCAACCGCGACACCCGCGGCTTCGTCAAGATCGTCGTGGACGCCGACACCGGGAAGATCCTCGGCATCACCGCCGTCGCCAAGGACGCCGGCGAGCTCGCCGCCGCCGGGGTCCACGTGCTCGGCAAGACGGTCGCCGAGGTCGCCGACGCCTGGGCCCCCTACCTGACCATGGCCGAGGGCATCCGGATCGCCGCCAAGGCCTTCACCACCGACCCGTCGCTCCTGTCGTGCTGCGCGTGAACGAACTGGAGGAACCCACGATGTCTGACCTCAGCATGCAACTGCCCGAGCGGCTCAGCCGACTGGGAGAGACCGGCCTGCTCATCCCGCTGCTGCGGCTGCTCGCCGACGGTGACCCCGTCACCGTCCAACAGCTGTCCGTGGCTGCGGGCCGCACGATCGACGAGGTACGGCTCGGACTGGCCGCGATGCAGGACACCGAGTACGACGACCAGGGCCGAATCGTCGGCCAGGGCCTCACGCTGCGCCCTACACCGCACCGGTTCACCGTCGACGGTGAGGAGCTCTACACCTGGTGCGCCCTGGACACCCTCATCTTCCCGGCCCTCCTCGATCGCCCAGCGCGCGTGGAGTCCGTCTCCCCGGCCAGCGGAGAGACGATCCGCGTCACCATCGATCCGGTTGCCGGTGTCACCGGCGTCACACCCCCGAGCGCCGTGGTGTCGCTGGTGAACCTGGAGCAGATCACCTCGATCCGCTCGGCCTTCTGCAACCAGGTGCACTATTTCGCCTCCGTCGACGACGCCACCGGGTGGCTCTCTGAGCATCCCGGTGCCGAGGTGGTGTCGGTGGCCGAGGCCTACCGGATCGGCAACGAGCTCACAACGAGCCTGCTCGACCTGCTTCAGGACGACATCCCGGTGGCCGACGACTGTCCCCGCTGCTGTTGACCCGCGACACAGAAGGATTCGAGAACGCTATGACCTCCAAACACGACGACCGAACGCGAGGCGGTGGCCTACTCCTGGGAGCCGGTGCCGTGCTCCTCATGACGATCTGCTGCGCGCTGCCCGTGCTCATCGCCGGCGGAATGCTTACTGGCATCGGCGGGCTCCTTCTCGGCAACCCGTGGGTGATCGGCGTGGGCATTGCGCTCCTCGCGATCGTGCTGCTCGTCGTCGTCCGCCGCCGAACCCGCCGCGGCCGTGTCGAACCTGACTGCTGCCCGCCCACCGAATCCGCTCACCGCACCGACCCGAAGGGCGAACAGAACCAATGATCAGCTCCCGCGCCCGTCGTTCGCTCGCCACCCTCCTGCTCGCAGGCTCGCTCATCCTGACCGCCTGCGGCACCGTTGATAAGGATCCCGTCTCTGCCGAGACTGCCACCGCCGCGACGGTGACCAGCATCGACGCTCAGCGGATCAGCCTGCCCGCCGCCGGGAAGCCCACCGCGGTGTTCTTCTTCTCCGTCGGCTGCGGCGAATGCGTCGGCGGAGTCCGATCCCTCGGTCAGGCGGCAGCCGCGGCCGAGGAGGCCGGCATCGATGCCCAGTTCCTCGCCGTCGACATGGATCCGCGCGAACCTACCGAGACCATTCAGAGGTTCATGGAGTACGTCGACGCCGTGCATGTCCCCGCCGCCATCGACGAGGGCGCGGCGCTGTCCCAGCGCTTCGGGGTCGCCGCGCTGTCTACACTGATCATCGTCGACAGTGACGGACAGGTGACCTTCCGCGCCACCGACCCCGACGCCGATACGATCGTCTCCGCGCTCCACAAGGCCGGGGCCTGAGCGATGGGCGGACTCCTCGCCCTTGCCTTCGCCGCCGGGATGATCGCCCCCGTCAATCCCTGCGGCTTCGCGCTGCTCCCGGCCTGGATCACCCATGCGCTGGGCGACGCCGCCTCTTCCTCAGCCCCGGTGCGCCTGCTGCGCGCCCTACGGGCTGGCCTCGCGCTGACGATCGGGTTTGCGGGCACGCTCGCCTTGGCTGGCGTCGCGGTAAGCGCCGGCGCACGGGGCCTGATCCAGGCCGCCCCAGCCCTCGGCCTCGCCGTCGGGATCCTGTTGGTGCTGCTCGGCGGGGCGATGCTAGCCGGACGCTCTATGTCCCTCCGGCTTCCCGGCATACCCGGCCGCGCAATCGAACGGCTGCCCAGCGCCGTGCGCATGGTCGTCTTCGGCGTCGGCTACGCCGCGGCCTCGCTGTCGTGCACCTTCGGCGTACTCCTCGCGGTCATCGCCCAGGCCCAGGCGACAGCCAGTTTCGTCGGGCTGCTCCTCGTCTTCGCCATCTATGCCGCCGGCTCCGCCACCGTCCTGCTGCTTGTCGCCGTGGTCGCCGCCGTAGCCGGTTCTGTGCTGTCCAGGCGGATCGCCGCACTGACACGATTCGTTCCCAAGGTCACCGCCGCCGTCCTGATCCTCACCGGCGTCTACCTGGCTTGGTACTGGTTTCCAGTTGTCGTCGGCGATGCCCCTTCCGCAGGGCGCACCGACGTCGCCGCTGTCTCGGCGACGATATCGAACTGGCTCCAAAGCAACACCGGCGTCATCGCCGGCCTGTCTACCACCGTGGTGCTCATCGTGCTACTAAGCGGATTCCTTCATCAACGCCGTCGGAACTCCGGACGGAGGACCGAGGAGGACTGCTGCGACCCTCAGTCGACGCACTCTCCCGGGGACCGGCCGAGCGTGCCGACCGAGCGGCATTGAGCGGCTCCTGCACGTCAAGGTCATACGACGTGGTTGACCGGAACGACGAACTCGGACACCAGACGCCCTCCCACCCGACGCCGATCATCGGACACGGCGTGGGTGTTGTTCGTGGCCTATGTCGAAGGAGAGCGCGGCCACGATCAGGACGAGTTGACCGCCGAGCAGAATCGGTGCCGCCCGATTCTCACGACGTGACATCCCTGGAAACGTCATCGTCAGATTTCAGTGCAGGACGACTGGGAGGGGCATGCCGACGCGCTCGACGACCGCGGCGGCGTAGGCGGTGCTGTTCGCGCCGATCGCGTTGGACCAGGCGATCGCGGAGGAGATGTCCAGGCCAGTCAGCCGGCTGAGAACGACGGGTGGGAGTTCCTGCGCGAGCGCTATCAGCGCGCCGGTGCGGGCAAGTCGCGGCGGGATGCCGGCAGCGCGGAGCCGGGTATTCAGCGTGTCGGGGGCCATGTGATGCCCGGCCCGGGTTCCGGGATAGACCCACTCCTGTTCGATGCTCTCCACGAACATGCGAGGCGCGGTGCGGTTGCTGGCGGCTCCCGCGGCCGCCGGCGCGAGCTCGGCGGGGAGCACGAGAGGTTCCTGGCCGAGGCGAACGACCACGGCCTGGTCCGTGACGGTGACGTCTTCCGCGCGCAACTGGACGATCTTCGCCGCCCGGACGCCGAACATGAGCATCAGCCCCGCGGCGAGCTTCGTGTGCGGGTTGATGGACGGGTCGGAGGTGACATCGGCGAGCAGCCGCCAGCGTTCCTCGTCGCTCATGGCTTGCGGGCTCAAGGCTCCTGATGGCGGGCGTGGAGCGGTGAGCGGTCGGGATGCGCCGGCCCGTGCGGTCCAGGTCAGGAAGTGGTGCAGGAACGGGCGTCGGCCGCCGGTGAGCCATTCATCGACATCCGCCTGGGTGAGGGACACGAGAGAACCTCCGCGGGTATGGATCCATTCCAGCAGTTCGATGATCCCCGCGATCTCGAGCCGCCGCCAGGACAGCTGGCCTGATCGGGACGGCATCGTGTTGCGGCGCAGTGCGCGCAGGTGTCGCCATCGCGCGTATTGGGTGACGGTGCGCTGTTCACCCGGGTCGGGGATCTCGGCAAGTGCGCTGTCGAGCCAGAGCTCGAACCGGGCGAGCAGCTCGTCCCGCGGTGGGAGCAGCCCGTGGTCGATGAGCACGGACCGAACCGCTCGGGTCTGATACTCCGAGCCGGCCTGGTCGAGGTAGGCGTGAGTGCGCAGGGATGGGGCGGTGAGCACTCGGGTGATCAGCGTGCAGGCGACGGTGCCGCGTTCGAAGGCGTAGACGATCTTCGACGGAGCACCCTGGAACCACCGCTCTCGCAGATGCGCGATGCGTGCATCGGAGGCGGCGAGCTCGTCGGGCACCATCTCCCGGATCATCTGATCGGCTCGGCAACGGGGGCAGAGCTTCGCGATCAGCCGTGTGATGGTCCCGCAGCTGGTGCAGGGGCGGAACGACTCCGGTTGGCGGGGATAGCAGAGCGGGCAGAACGGCCGGCCCTCGATCCGGCCGTTCACTATCCGAGCGTCTCCGCAGCTTGTGCAGGTCTCGATGATCGGCGGAACGCAGGCCCAGCAGAGATAGCCGGAGCCGTCTTCGGTGCGCTTGTGGCGCAGCCGGACCTCCCCGCAGCTCACGCAGGGCTGGCGAGGGTTGGAGCACTGCTCGCAGGCGGCGCGCGCGGTTCCCGGCCAGCGGCATTGCCGCTCGTTCCCGCAGATCGTGCAGGTGTCGACGCTGGCCTTGTCGGAGCAGGGTTTGCAGATCGCTTTCTCGCTGCCGTGGAACAAACAGGGCGCAAGCTCCCCGCAGTCCGTGCAGGTGTCCAGCCGGGAGGAGCTCCGACACGTTGAACACAGCGGGCCCTCCGGGCTGCGGTAGGCGATCAGTCGATGGTTGCCGCAGCTCACGCAGACGGCGTTCTCGTCGGGGAGCTTGTTCGTGCAGCGTTGGCAGAGTCGCCGCCCGTCGGAGAGCACCCGCTCCAGGTTGGTGACGTCGTCGCAGCCATCGCAGGGGGCATGGTGCGCGATCCGGTAGCAGCGTCGGCAGCTCACTCGTCCCTCGACGCGTTCGGTGAGCGTGCGCGTGGTGCCGCAGCCTCCGCAGCGTCGTTCGGGCAGACGCGCGCCGTCCGCGTGGAGAAGGTCGTAGAACGTGCCGAACAGCACAGAGCCCGCGGCCGGGTCGGAGAACCACTCCGCGCCGTGGGCCTGCAGCTCGAGCATCAGCCGCACTCGGCGGTCCCTCCCGTCCGCCGCCATCTGCTCCACCGCTCGAAGGATGGTCGCGGTCGCGACACGGCGATGGCGGCGGACTTGCTCGACGATGCGCTCGGCCGCTTCGGGTTTCATGTCGACCCAGCATCGTTTGCAGTACGCGCTCTCACCGGGCCCTGTCTGCACGCGGCGGGTGTGCCCGCAACGATCACAGAGTCCGCTCCTGGAAGCGAGACGGCGACCGCATGGAGCGCAGATCCGCCCGGTCGGCGTGCGCTGCAGCAGCTTCCGCAGCCCGCCGCAGTGTGCGCAACGCGGCGGTCGGACAGTCCGCGCTCCAGCCTCGTGGAGGCGAAGCAACAGACTTGCCAGAGCCGGCGTGGTCTGCGGATCCGCCGCGGTGAGCAGCCCGGGTGCCTGCGTGACCAGGTCGAGCGTCCGGCGGGCAACCGGCAGCTGCCGGAACGAGCCGTTCACGATCTCGGCGATCCGCTCACGCGGAAGAGCCTGCTCGACGGCGGCGATCTGCGTGGTCAGCGCGGCGAAGACCGGGTCAAGCATCCGGCGGGAGAATCTGCGCCCTACGCGGCTTCAGGCCCGACTCCCGGAGTCGGTTCGTCGCCGAATCGCCCCGCTCCGGCCCAGGATCGGTCGTCCCGGTCGCTGCGACCGCGCTGCCGAGGACCACCCGCGGCGCGAGCTCCTCGAACATGCAATCGAAGATGTCCAGCAGCGCGACCAGCGCCTGCATGTTCATCCGCTCCGGCTTCTCCGCGGCGAGCCGATATACCTGGCTCGTCGACAAGTAGACGCCCCGCTCTTCCAGCAGCGGGACCAGCTTCGTCGTGGAGAACATTCCCGCCGCCGCCATCACCTCCCGAAGCCGCCACTCAAACCCGATCAGTCTCATCGCCCGCTCTCTTCCTCATCGCGCGGCCTGTGCCGCGTCTTCTCGATCGCCTGACTCATCATCGTGTTCATGTAGTCCGCGCTCACGCCCGTATAGATCGCCGTCGTCGACTGGTGCAGGTGCCCGACCTGACGTTGCACGAACGCGGGATCGACCCCGGACTCGATCAGGTGGGTCACGTAGGAATGACGCAGCGCGTGCGGCGTCAACACCTCATCCAGCCCCAGCGCCGTCCGGTAGACGGCGAACCTCGACGCCAGCTCCCGCGTGCGCAGCCTCGTCCCGCGTTCCGAGACCCAGAGCGCCGGCGACCCGTCCCGGACCATCAACGGACGCACCTGCTCGACATACTCCTGAAGAGCCTCAACCGCCCAGCCGAACAACGACACGACCGCCCGCCGTTTCGGCGGCCCGCCCCGCGACGACTTCCCGTGCCGGATCTGCATCACACCGAACTCCCCGAACTGTGGAGCCTTCGAATTCCTGTAGAAGTCGGTCACATCAAGCCCAACCGCCTCGCTCGCCCGCATCCCCCATGCGTAGACGACCTTGAACAGCGTCGCGTCCCGGAACGCAGGCAGAGCACCCTTGAAGCGTCCCGGGTGTGATGCCGCTTCCTTTCGAGTTCGAGAGGATGTTGTTCATGCCGAAGAAGTTCGATCCCGAGGTGAAGGACCGCGCGGTGCGGATGGTCCTGGACCGCGTCGAGGAAGCCGGGTCCGTCACCAAGGCCGTCGCGTTGGTGTCACCGAAGGTCGACGTGGGCCGTGAAACCTTGCGCCGCTGGGTCTCGCAACACCGCGTCGACGCCGGCCTGAAGGACGGGCCGACCAGCGACGACCTGGCCGAGCTGCGTCGTCTGCGCAGCGAGGTCAAGCGGTTGCGCGAGGACAACGAGCTCCTACGCAAGGCCTCGATTTTCTTCGCGGGGGAGCTCGACCCCCGCAACCGATGATCATGGGTTTCATCGATCAGATGCGCGCCGAGGGGCACGCGGTCGAGTCGGTCTGCAGGGTGCTCCGCCAGGAGGGCTGCCAGATCGCCGCACGCACCTACCGGGCCTGGCGCCACCGCAGCGCATCGGCCCGTGACACGTCCGACGCGGTCCTGCTCAACGTCCTGCACGACCTCGTCGGTACCCCGGAAGGGCTGTACGGGCGTCGCAAGATGACCGCCTGGCTACGTAGGCAAGGTCACCAGGTCGGCGCCGGTCGCGTGGATCGGCTCATGCGCGTCGCGGGGATGAACGGGGTACGCCGCGGCCGTCCGGTACGCACCACGATCCCGGCCAAGGACGGGCATCGGGCTGGTGACCTGCTCAACCGGGACTTCACCGCGGCAGCGCCGAACACGAAGTGGGTCGCGGACTTCACCTACGTACGCACGTGGGCGGGTTTCGTGTACGTCGCGTTCGTCCTGGACTGCTACTCCCAGAAGGTCGTGGCCTGGCACGCCGCGACGAGCAAGACGACACCGCTGGTCCTGACACCGCTGCGGATCGCGCTGTGGGAACGCGACCGAGCCGGGCACCCCGTCCAACCCGGCGAGCTGATCGCACATAGCGATGCCGGGTCGCAGTACACCAGCCTGCGCTTCGCCGAGCACCTGGCCGCCGAGGGCATCGCCGCATCGATCGGCACCGTCGCGGACGCGTACGACAACGCACTCATGGAGTGCGTCATCGGCCTGTACAAGACCGAGTGCATCACCACCACGATCTTCCACGACAGCCCGTACAAGACCATCGCCGACGTCGAGTACGCCACCGCCGGATGGGTCGAGTGGTACAACAACCGAAGGCTCCACTCGTCTCTGGCCATGACCACCCCGGCCGAGTACGAGACCGCCTACTACGCCAACCTCAACCGAGAGTTGGCACCCGCATAGGAGCGGCACGAAACCCGGGACGCTTCACCCTTGCGGCGCTCGTCCAGCAACCGCGTCACCTCGGCGTCAGCATGATCCAGCAAGCGCTGCAGCTCCGACCGCGTCAACGGGCGTCGCCCCGGCTTGCCCTCGTAATCCTGCAGGTGCGCGAGCGTGTTCCATTCATGGCAGACCTGAACCGGGTGCGTCCCGAAACGCTCCATGCACTCGTCAACCCAGCCGTAGTGCGGCGAGCAGATGTAATCGCAGAACGCGCGCACCGCCCCCTGGTACGACCGGATCGTCGACGCTTCGACCTTCCGTTGCGACACCAGCAGCGCCATCCACTCGTCAAAGTCGCCCGCGGACCACTCCCACGGCTTCTTGCCCGCGTACGACTCGAACCTCCGGACCACGCCCAAAGCGCGCGACACCGAATCCTCCTTGAGATGTCGGCCACCGATCTGCTGCATCCGCCAGCCTTCGATCATCGCCTCAAACACGGCCTCATGAGCGTTGAGGAACGACACCCCGCCCGCAAGATACAGTGACGACGCACCGTGTGGAACTCGTCCCATCAACCACCCAATCCATCCACATAACGCGCTAATCGTGCATTAGATGCGAATCTATCAGCCCGTCAGACCTCGTCGCGCGGAAAATCGCGGGGCTATCGAAACGACCGATAGCCTTTCTGACGCAGACGCCCGTTCGGATCTCGCATCTGATGCAATACCGCGGGGAACTGGTCGTCGCGGAGCTGCCCACGGCTCGCGAGGTGTACGGAGTGGATTTCGCTCGCTTCGGCGAGCTGACGACTGACGACGACCTCGACGATTGGGTCCGCTCGCGCCTGGAGGATCTGGCGTCGTCGTGACGACAGATAGGGGTTGTGGAGATTCGCGCTTCTTGGAGCGCGTTTCTCCTCGACCCCTTCCGGGAGCTCAGCCGCGCGACGGCGTGAGCACGAGCATCGAGGGGCCATCGGCGGCGAACGTGCCACCGTCGGCTACAAACTGGCCCTCTGGCGGCGGCGGCGGCTGCGCCGAATCCCACACGACGCTCCAGCCGCCCCCGTCCGGTGACGGCGGCAACGTCACCGATGCAGCGTCGAGCGCCCCGTGCAGGACGAGCAGGACCGACTCGTCGTCCGTGTCACCACCGTCGAACAACGCCTGCAGCGTGCGCGTCGAGGGGCACGTCCACTCGGCGTCACTCAGCCCGACCCCGGCCGCGGAGAACCAGCGCACGTCAGGCTCACCCGCCACGGCGCGGGAACCGGGATAGAAATCGGGATGGCGCAGCACGCCGAAGCGGCGCCGCAGGGCGAGCAGGTGCCGCGTCGTCGCGAGCAGATCACGCTGGGCGGGGGAGTGATTCCAGTCGACCCAGCCGATCGGCGAATCCTGGCAATAGGCGTTGTTGTTGCCATGCTGCGTTCGAGCGAACTCGTCGCCTGCGGTCAGCATCGGCACGCCGGCCGACAGCAGCAACGTGCCGAGCATGTTGCGCATCGAGCGCAGTCGTCGGGCTGCGAGATCCGCTGCCACATCGCCCGCACCACCCGAGCCGCTCCCGGCGGCGGCGTCTGACGTCGGCTCACCACCCGACTCGTCGACCGCGTCACCCGGCCAACCCTCGACACCGTGATTCCACGACCGGTTGTCCCTCGTGCCGTCGCGGTTGTCTTCCCCGTTGGCCTCGTTGTGCTTCGTCTCATAGGCCGTCAGGTCGGCGAGCGTGAAACCGTCGTGCGCCGTGACGTAGTTGATCGACGCCTGCGGCCGGCGCAGAGGGCCGCCGACCAGGTCCTGCGACCCGGTCAAACGCGTCGCGAGATCCGCCACCCCGCCGCCGGGGTGCTGCCCGCCGCCACCGTCGCCTCGTGATGCCGCCGCAAGGTCGGCGAGCCAGAAGTCACGCACCGTGTTGCGGAACCGGTCGTTCCACTCGGCGAAGCCGGCGGGAAACTGCCCTGTTCGCCACCCGTGGAGGCCGATGTCCCACGGCTCGGCGATCAGCGTCACCTGCGACAGCACCGGGTCTGCCTGCATCGCCATGAGCAGCGCCGCCCGCGGGTCGAAGTCATCACCGGGCGCCCGCCCGAGCGCGACGGCGAGGTCGAAGCGAAAACCGTCAACGTGATACTCGCTCACCCAGTGCCTCAGGGAATCGAGCACGAGGCGCATGACGGCGGGTTCGCGCACGTCGAGGGTGTTGCCGCAGCCGGTCACGTCGATGTCCTCGCCGTGCTCGCCGAGACGGTAGGCGGTCGCATTGTCGAGCCCGCGCAGTGACAACATCGCGCCCTCGTGGCCGCCCTGCTCGCACGTGTGGTTGTAGACGACGTCGAGGATGACCTCGAGCCCCGCCGCGTGCAGCGACCTCACCATCGACTTGACCTCGTCGACGACCCCCTGCGCATCACTCGCATGGGCATACGCCGCGTGCGGCGCGAAGAAACCGAGCGTGTTGTAACCCCAGTAGTTGCTGAGCCCGAGCTTCACCAGGTGCGGTTCGTCGACGAACGCATGCACCGGCAGCAGTTCGACGCTCGTCACGCCGAGATCGCGCAGGTACGTCGTCATCGACGCGTGCGCGAGCCCCGCGTAGGTGCCGCGCAGTTCTTCGGGGACGTCGGGATGCTGCACCGTCAGACCCTTGACGTGCGCCTCGTAGATGACGCGGTCGGCGTCACGCACCTGGGGGCGGGCGTCGCCGCCCCAGTCGAAATCGTGGCTCACGACGACGCCGCGCGGCACGAACGGCGCGGAATCGCGGTCATCCCGCACCCGGGCGTCGCCCGCGAACGCGTCGTCGACGACGTGCCCAAACACTTCGGGCCGCCACGTCATCTCGGCGCTGACGGCGCCCGCATACGGGTCGAGCAGCAGCTTCGCGGGGTTGTGACGCAGGCCCGCCGCGGGCGCCCACGCTCCGTGCGCGCGGTACCCGTACGTCGTCCCGGGGCCGGCCGCCGGAACGAACGCCGCCCAATGGCCGCCGTCGAAGCGCATCATCGAAACGCGCGACTCGCCCGCCGGGGCATCCTGCGTGCCGAACAGGCACAGTTCGACTGCGCTCGCGTGGGCCGCGACGACGCAGAAGATCGCGCCGTCCCGCTCGAGCGTGACGCCCGGACGAGGGGTGCGGACGAAGACTCGTTGCGGGTCGGCCATGCGAACCAGGATAAGAGTCGGTAGGTTGGCCACATGACTGATCCCACAGCTCTGCCCAACTTCGGCCAGCCCGCTCCGGCGCCCGGCACGGGCGCCGGCGACACCTCCGGCGCGGCCTCCCTCACGGACAAGATCGTCGGCATCCTCGGCGGTTTCGGTTTCAACCCGCAGATCGACTCCGACGGCGACATCATGTACTCCGTCGAGGACCAGAACCTCTTCGTGCGCGTCATGGAGGGTGAGATCGCTCTGATTCGCCTGTTCGGTCAGTGGCAGATCACGGACGACATCACGTCCGACCTGACCAAGCGCCTCAACGCGGCCAACGACGTCACCCTCAGCCTCAACATCGTCAAGGTCGGCATCGCGCGCGACATGGTCGTCGTCTCCGGTGAGCACCTCGTGACGCCGGATCTCGACCTCGAGATGGTGCTGCCGTCGACGACGCAGATGATCCTGCAGGCGACGCAGTTGTGGCACCAGAGCGCCAGCTCCGACGGCCCGCACGCGGCCGAGGGCGGCGTCCCCGCGTTCGCGCAGCCCGGCGAGGGTGACGCGCCCGCCGGCGGGCAGGCCTGAGCCATGGCTGAGCAGGTCGCCTACGGCCAGTGGGTCAAGCTGGATGTGACGGACGGTGTCGCCACCATCCGCATCGATCGACCCAAGATGAACCCGCTCGACGCGGAGATCCAGGATTCGCTCGCGCGTGTCGCGGCCGACCTGCTCGACGACGCCGACGTGCGCGCCGCCATCATCACCGGTGGAGACAAGGTGTTCGCGGCTGGCGCCGACATCAAGGAGATGCAGCAGCTCGACTACGTCGACATGGTCGAACGTGGCACGAAGCTGCAGAACGCGTTCCGCGCGCTCGCCGAGCTGCCGTTCCCGACGGTCGCCGCCATCGAGGGGTACGCCCTCGGCGGCGGCTGCGAACTCGCCATGACGGCGGACTTCCGCATCGCCGCGAACGACGCGACGCTCGGCCAGCCCGAGATTCTGCTCGGCGTCATCCCGGGTGCGGGCGGCACGCAGCGGCTCGCTCGTCTCGTCGGGCCGTCGAAGGCGAAGGACATCGTCTTCTCCGGTCGCTTCGTCAAGGCTGACGAGGCGCTGGAGATCGGTCTCGTCGACGAACTCGTCGAGCCCGGCACGACGTACGAGGCGGCGCTCGCGAAGGTCAAGCCGTTCGTCAACGGCCCGCGTGTCGCCCTGCGCGCCGCGAAGGAGGCCATCAACCGTGGCCTCGACGGCGACCTCGCGACGGGGCTCGCCATCGAGTCGCAGCTGTTCACCGGCCTGTTCGCCACGAAGGACCGCGAGATCGGCATGCGTTCGTTCGTCGAGCAGGGGCCGGGCAAGGCGCAGTTCGAAGGCCGCTGAGCATGATCAAGCAGTGGAAGGTCGAACCCGATTGGCAGGAGCCGTTCCTCGCGGCTCTCGCCGATCGGGGCGCGACCCCCGCGCAGCGTGACGACGCCCTCGGCGACGTCGACGACGCCTGCATCCGCCAGAACAAGACGGCACGCGAGATCTTCGGAGATCCCGTCGCCTACGGAAAGGACTACCCCGTGTCATCGCCCTTGACCGCCCGCGAGGCGGGCCAGGCGCGCACGCGCGCCATCGTGCTGGCCCTGGCCGGGCTCGTCGGCATGTTCTTCGCCCTGCTGGGCTGGACCGGCATGGTGCGCGACGTCGACAAGGTGTGGGGCGCGAACCCCACGATCTGGTTCGTCGTCGGCCTCGTCATCGCGATCGCGGCCGCGATCGTCGACACGCTCCTCGGCCGCAAGGCCGACTTCACACAGGGGGAGACGGGTGCCGCCTCGACTCTCGTCAACCGTCTGCTGCCCTGGATCATCGTCGCGCTGACGTTGATCGGTCTGCTCGTCGTCAAGCTGACGCACGGCTGATTCACTTCCTCACATCCACGATCCGTGCGAGGGCTCGACGCCGACGTTACCGACGGGTAACGTAATCTCGGACGGACAAGCTCCTACGAAAAGGACGGTAGACGCATGAACATCGTCGTCTGTGTCAAGCACGTGCCCGACGCCCAGGGCGAGCGCGGCTTCTCCGAGGACAACACCACCGACCGCGAGAACGTCGACGGCCTCCTGTCGGAGCTCGACGAGTACGCGGTCGAAGAAGCACTCAAGATCGTCGAGTCCGAAGGCGGCGAGGTGACGGCGCTGACCGTCGGCCCCGCCGACGCAGCCGAAGCAGTCAAGAAGGCGCTGCAGATGGGCGCCGACAAGGGCATCCACATCAGCGACGACGCCATCGCCGGCTCCGACGCCCTCGCGACGTCGCTCGTCATCGCCGAGGCCGTCAAGAAGGTCGGCCAGCCCGACATCGTGATGTTCGGTCTCGCCTCGACCGACGGCGGCATGAGTGTCATCCCGGCCATGGTCGCCGAGCGCCTCGGCCTGCCGCAGCTCACGCAGGTCTCGACCCTCGAGGTCTCCGGCGCTCAGGCGACGGGTCGTCGTGACTCCGACGTCGCGTCCGAGACGGTCGTCGCGTCGCTGCCGGCCGTCGTGTCGGTGACCGACCAGATCAACGAGCCGCGCTACCCGTCCTTCAAGGGCATCATGGCGGCCAAGAAGAAGCCGGTCGAGGAGATGAGCCTCGCCGACCTCGGTGTCGACGCCGGCCAGGTCGGTCTCGACGCCGCGGCCACCAAGGTGCTCGACACGACGAAGCGCCCCCCGCGCGAGCAGGGCCAGATCGTCACCGACGAGGGCGAGGGCGGCACGAAGCTCGTCGAGTTCCTCTCCGGCGCCAAGCTCATCTGATCGCCACCGACACTTTCTGACTGAGGAGAAACACACCATGGCTGAAGTTCTCGTCCTGGTCGACCACGTCGATGGCCAGGTCCGCAAGGTCACCGCTGAGTTGCTGACGCTCGCGCGCAGCCTCGGCACGCCGTCCGCCGTCTTCGTCGGTTCGAACGTCGACGCCGCACGCCCGCGTCTCGCGCAGTTCGGCGCCGAGAAGGTCTACGTCATCGACTCCGCCGAGGTCGACGGTCACCCGGCCCCGCTCGCCGAGGCGCTCGCCGCCGTCGTCGAGCAGGCCTCGCCGGCCGCCGTTCTGCTGCCCTCGTCGGGCACGAACAACGAGGCCGCGGCGCGCCTCGCCGT
Organism: Dermacoccus sp. SAI-028; assembly: GCF_004346775.1. Taxonomy (NCBI): domain Bacteria; kingdom Bacillati; phylum Actinomycetota; class Actinomycetes; order Micrococcales; family Dermacoccaceae; genus Dermacoccus; species Dermacoccus sp. SAI-028. The sequence goes on from NZ_SMFS01000001.1 coordinate 1,021,994, forward strand.
CAAGACCAACTCGGGTCTGACGACGGACGCCGTCAACGTCGAGGCCGGCGACGGTGGTGCGCCGGTGACGACGCAGTCCGTGTTCGCCGGTTCCTGGACGCTCAAGGCACAGGCCACGACGCCGATGTCGATCATCACGGTGAAGCCGAACTCGGCGACGCCGCAGGCGTCGCAGTCGCAGGCTGCTCCGGTCGCCGTCACCGTGTCTGTGTCGGACGCGGCGAAGAGCGCCCAGATCACCGACCGCAAGGAGAAGCAGAAGTCGGGTCGTCCCGAGCTCAGCGAGGCGCGCATCGTCGTCTCCGGTGGTCGCGGCACGAACGGTGACTTCTCGCCCGTCGAGGCGTTCGCCGACTCGCTCGGTGCGGCTGTCGGTGCCTCGCGCGCCGCCGTCGACGCCGGCTGGTACCCGCACACCAATCAGGTCGGCCAGACGGGCAAGCAGGTCTCGCCGCAGCTGTACGTCGCCGCCGGCATCTCCGGTGCCATCCAGCACCGCGCCGGTATGCAGACGTCCAAGACGATCGTCGCCGTCAACAAGGACGAGGAGGCGCCGATCTTCGAGCTCGTCGACTTCGGCGTCGTCGGCGACCTGTTCAACGTGCTGCCGCAGGCCACCGAGGCCGTCGCGAAGGCCAAGAACTGACCTGACGCACCTCTCGCGCGTCGAAGGCGCCCGGCTTCCGATCAGGGAGGCCGGGCGCTTTCGTCATTCCAACAGCTGACCGCGAGCCGCTTGTCCGTCCTGGGCCGCCGGTGCGGCATCACCCGGTGGGTTGCTGATCGCTGTTGGGACATGATCCACCCTCGTCGCCGGGGGAGTACTCGCTGGTCGTCGCTGCACCTTCCAGAACGCGAGGCGCCTGATCGTCGACACGTGCGACACCGGGGGCGTCGAGCGTTGACTCATCCTTGCCGGGGTCTGCCTCGCGCGGCGGGGGTCCGACGATCAGCGAACCGTGCTTCGCTGCCGACCGCGAGAACTGGCTGCCTCATAAAGCGAACTTTGAAAAGTTCTACGAGTATACTCAAGGAAGTCAAGCCTCCCAGAGTTGACATTGTGTAAACTCTGGGAGAGCACCATACAACCGATTGAAATGCAGTCCATCGAGTCCGCGCCGACTGTCGACGCGCTGAAGGGCACCCGAGTAAGACCTGTTTCTCAGTGATCAGCTCGCTTCTGATCCAGACCGAGTCGGATCACTGATTTGGAGCGGTGGGGCTCGCGTCGTGGGGTGGGGTGCCCATGTGGGACTACTGGGGCAGTTCCGAGGGGCTGCCGGCTTCTGGTTGGAAAATACATGTTTCGAGGATCAGAGTGAAGAGAAGATTGTCTGCTCTCTACTTCCGGCAATCCCACCGATCGTCGGCCGGCTCGAGGATGATGTTTTGGACGCCTGTACGCGCCACGTCTCGCGTCGCTTGACTATGTTGAATGTGAGTCAAGACTCACTCCCATCTATCGCTCAGGCAGATGCGCGCAGTCCTCATCTCGTCGAGGGAGCTGCTGGCCTCCTTCTTGCCGCCAAAGCTCTTGAGGTGGGCGGGCGCCGCGTGAGTCACGGTCTGGATATGTTCCGAAATCGTCTTTCTCGACCCGTTTACAGTCACAGTCTCGGGTGGCACGCCGGCTTGGCGGGTTTGCTGAGAACTCTCGATGCGTCGAGCGCGCAGGCGTGGCTCGCCGCCAACCGCGCGCAGCTGGGCCGCCGCTTGGATTTGGGAACGTCCTCCCCTGCGCATACGGCTCGCGGAGTATGGGGGGCTGAGCATGGGCTTGGCGCCCTCGACCCGTCGCTGAGAAGACTGTCGATCGATGTCTGCAAAAGTGTCCTCGGGGAAGCTGTTCTATGACGATTACCAAAGGTCGGTCTGCTTTTTCCCTGTGGTTCGCGGGCGAGACCGTGTCGCAGCTGGGCACGTCTTTGGCGATGCTTGGCTGGACGCTCCTCGCCTACTCCGTGACGCACGACGTCAGGGCCGCGGCGCTGGTGGGTGCATTGCGCACCGCCACTCAGATCGTCACCGTGCTACCGGGCGGGCTGATCTCGGATCGCCTTGACCGTCGCAGCCTGCTCCTCCTCGACGCCGGGGTAGAGGTGCTCCTCTACGGCGTGCTCGCTGCCTTCATCGTCACCGACGTGCTGAGTCTCGGGCTGCTCGCAGCGCTGGCCGTCATCCAAGGCGCGTGCAGTGGGGCACTGGGCTCGGTGCGCCACACCGTTCTGCCTGACCTCGTCGAGGAGGATGAATTAGGAGAGGCCGTCGCGCGCATGCAGACGAGGGACGCGGTGATCGCCACCCTCGGCCCGCCCCTCGGTGGTGTGCTCTACGGCATCGCGCCGGTAGTGCCGTTCATGTCCAACGTGGTGCTCTCGGCAATGGAGTGGGCATTCACGACGCGCTTGCCGCGCCGCCTCGGCACACTCGACCGCGAGCGGCCCACCGAGCCTCTGCATGCCGCGCTGTTCGCAGGGTTCGGGTGGCTGCGTCGTTCGCGCGCGGCCCAGACGCTCCTGCTACTCGGGCTCATCGGGAACTGCGCGGTCATCTCACTCGCCATCGGGCTCAACCTGCACCTGCAGGCAACGGGGCAGGGCGCCTGGCGTGTGGGTGTGGTGGACGGCGTCGCTGGAATCGGCCTCGTGCTGGGCGGGATGCTCGCCCACCGGGTCATGGGACGCTGGCCGGCTCGTGAACTCATAGCAGGAGCCATGCTCACCATGGCGGTGATCGCCAGCGTTCTCGCCGTCACGCATAGTTTCAGGTGGATGGTGGGTCTCGCACTCTTTCTCTTCATGCCCGTGCCCACCGTCGCTGTGGCGGCGCAGCCCTACCTGCTCGGCCTCATTCCGGACGAGCTGCGGGGACGCGTGCTGACGGCCGCGGGCCTCGCTTCTCTCGTGTTCAGCTCCAGCGCGCAAGCATTGTCCGGTCTGGTGCTCGACTGGGCAGGCTTCGAGGCGCTCGCCGGGGGCGTGGCCGTCCTGTTGTTGCTCGCGGCAGCCGTTGGGACGTTCTCAGATGCCGTACGCAACATCCCGGCACCCGATGCTGAGAGCGCAGGGTGATGTCGGGGCGGCGTCACCAGCCGGGCCACCCCGCCGGCGTGAGCCATAGGTGAGCCCCGACTATCTCGCGGCCGACGCGCAACGCGTTGTGCAGTGACGGTGTGTTGTCGGGGTGGATGGTGCCCCACAGCACGTCGCCGTCGGCGGCCGGCAGCATCTCGAAGAGGTGCTGCATCGCAGCGGGGGCGAGCTTTTGGCCGCGGTGCGGCGCGTCGATGACGTTCTCGGCGACGGTGAATCCCGTCATGCCATGGGCGTTCCAGCGAAAGGCGGCGATGATCCCGACGAGTCGGTCGGCGAGGTGGATGCCGAAGAGCGTTCCCGCCGCGGCGTGTTCGTCGAATTCCTCCAGGGTCTGGGGCGTGGACCACAGACGCGTCTCGGGGTTCTGTTCCGCCAGATCGTCGTGGACCCGCTCCGCGAGCCGCGACGCCGCCGATGCCGAGATGGGCGCGAGGGTCACGTCGTCGAACCTCGTGCTCCGAGGACGCTCTCGCAACTCGCGAATGAGACCGGCCACGAGGTAGGTGTCCACCTCTGTCTGAAACCCGAAGGCTTCAAGGGAAACGCGCGCCGAGTCCGGCGACGACGTGAAGACCTGGAGCCTCCCGGGCGCGAACGGGGCGTAGGCCCGCGCGATCTCGTCGGCCATGGCGTGCCAGTGATCGCCCGACGACGCGTCGCCGACGTCGTGCGCCGCGATCTCCACGAACGGCTTGGTGAGGTCGCGACCTCGAAACCGGATCCCGGTGACGGCCCAGCCACCGCAGGGCAGGGTGAGGAGGCGATTGGCCCAGTCGACGGCATCGGGCACGTCGATGACGGCGACGCCGTCGCGGTAGGCGGCGCCGAACTCCTCGTCTCCGACCCACTCGGCACCTTCGGCGAGGTGGGCCCGCATGTTCGTGGCCAGCGTCGGTTCGTCGTACCAGTCGCGCAATCGGGGGTGGACGTCGCGCAGGGCAGCGGTCGTGATGGCGTCGTGGAGGCCGACTGAGGATTCAGGTGAGGTGGTCATCGCCGTCAGTGTGACCCGTGAGGTCCGCCGCATGCATCCGAATTTCCAGGGACCACACCGGGCCTGCGCGCCAGGCGTTCACCAGGCTCATCGGGCGCGACATGGCGCTGTCGGCGGGCGGGACTAAGCTTGGCGGGTGCCGAATCGCGTGTATCTCGACCATGCTGCCACCTCGCCGATCCACCCCGAGGTGATCGACGCGATGGCGAAACAGATGGCAATCGTGGGCAATGCGTCCAGCCTGCATACGAGTGGCCGCAATGCGCGCGGCGTCGTCGAGGAGTCGCGCGAGCGGATCGCAGCGGCTCTGGGGGCGCGTCCGTCGGAGGTCATCTTCACCTCCGGCGGCACCGAGAGCGACAACATGGCCATCAAGGGCACCTACCGCGCGACGCGCCGCATCGATGACGCGCGGCGCCGGCTCGTCGTCAGTGGCATCGAGCACCACGCCGTCCTCGACGCCGTCGAGGCGCTCGTCGCGCACGAGGGTGCGGCCGTCACCTGGGTCGAACCCACGAGCGACGGTGTCATCACGGCAGCAGCCGTCCGTGCCGCGATCGAGGCTGACGGTGGGCCGCAGACCGTCGCGCTCGTCAGCGTCATGTGGGCGAACAACGAGGTCGGCACCGTGCAGCCCATCGCCGAGATCGGTGCCGTCTGCGCGGAGTTCGCGATCCCGTTCCACACCGACGCGGTGCAGGCGATCGGCCACGTCGACGTCGACTTCGCCGCATCGAACACGACGATGCTCGCGCTCACCGGCCACAAGCTCGGCGGGCCACAAGGCGTCGGAGCGCTGCTGCTCGCCCGCGACGCGAAGCTCGACCCGCTGACCCACGGCGGCGGCCAGGAGCGTCAGGTGCGTAGCGGAACGCTCGACGTCGCCGGCATCCGGGGCTTGGCCATCGCCGTCGAACTCGCCTGTGCCGCACGCGAAGATGAGGCCGTGCGTCTCGTCGGCCTGCGTGACGCCCTCATCGACGGCGCCCTCGCGCTCGACCTCGGTATCGAGATCAGCGGCGCCTGGACGCGCGGCGACAGCACGTCACGGCTCCCCGGCAACGCCCACCTGCGTGTTCCCGGTTGTGACGGCGACTCGATGCTCTACCTGCTCGACGCCGCGGGCGTCGAGTGCTCGACGGGCTCGGCCTGCCAGGCCGGCGTGCCGCGTCCCAGCCACGTCCTGCTCGCCATGGGCATCCCCGAGGAACGAGCGCGCGGCGCATTGCGCCTCACCCTCGGGCATACCTCGACGCAGGCCGACGTTGACGCCTTTCTGGAGGCGCTGCCGGCCGTCGCCGAACGCGCCCGCAGAGCCCAGGAAGCTACCAGGAAGGTGTCGTGATGCGCGTCGTCGCCGCGATGAGCGGTGGAGTCGATTCCGCCGTGGCCGCCTCGCGCATGCTCGAGGCGGGCCACGACGTCGTCGGGGTCCACCTCGCGTTGTCCCAGTCCGCTGCCACGCTGCGCGAGAGCGCTCGCGGCTGCTGCACGATCGAGGACGCCGGTGACGCGCGCCGCGTCGCTGATCGCCTCGGCATCCCGTTCTACGTGTGGGACATGGCCGAGCGGTTCAAGGCCGATGTCGTCGAGGATTTCGTCGCCGAGTACGAAGCCGGACGTACCCCCAACCCGTGTCTGCGCTGCAACGAGAAGATCAAGTTCGCGGCGCTGCTCGACAAGGCGCTCGCGCTCGGTTTCGACGCCGTCGCGACCGGTCACTATGCGCAGATCGTCGAGGGCCCGAACGGCAAGGAGCTGCATCGGGCCGTCGACATGGCGAAGGACCAGTCGTACGTCCTCGGGGTGCTCGACGCCGAGCAGCTCGCGCACTCGTTCTTCCCGCTCGGCGACACGACGAAGCCGCAGATTCGTGAGGAGGCCGCGGCCAAGGGCTTCTACGTGGCGAACAAGCCCGACAGCCACGACATCTGCTTCATCGCCGACGGCGACACCAAGGCGTGGCTGACGAAGCGGCTCGGTGAGAAGCCCGGCGACATCGTCGACACCGACGGTGAGGTCGTCGGCCGGCACGAGGGCGCGTACGCGTACACCGTCGGTCAGCGTCGCGGGCTCGGACTCAAGGTGCCGCGCGACGACCACGCGAAGCGGTACGTCGTCGACGTCCAGCCGAAGACGAACACCGTCGTCGTCGGAACGGCCGATCTGCTCGGCGTCGACGTCATCGAAGGCTCGCACGCCCGCTGGCCCGGCCCGCCGCCCGTCGGTGAGGTGCGGCTCGGCGCGCAGCTTCGGGCGCACGGCGAGGAGTTTCCTGCGACCGTGACCGCTGACGATGACCGCGTCGTCGTGCGGCTCGACGCGCGCACACGCGGCGTGGCGCCGGGGCAGTCGGTCGTGCTGTACGAGGGCACGCGCGTCGTCGGGTCGGCGACGATCACCGCTACGTCACGTGCGCCGCGTCAGTCGAGTTCTGTTGTTACGGTGGGAGATTCGACGACAAGCTCTGACGGTTCCCCGAGCGTCGGGGCGAGTGAGTAGGCCGTGGCAGATCTTCTCGGGCCTCGCACGAGCGGCGTCGGTTCGCTGCCCGACGTCGGGTCGCGCGACGCCGTGCGGCAGGTGCGCGACCTGCTCGTCGGGGATGTTCCCGACGGCTTCGGCATCCCGTACGTTCCCGAGCAACCGGCGCGTGGGCCGGGCGCCGACATGATCGGCCGAGCTGCCGACCTGCTCGTCGAGATGCCGGTCGACCTGCAGCCTAGTGGCTGGCGCCTCACGCCCCCGGGCTCGGCTCGCGGGCGCGACCTGCGCCGCGCTCAAGGGTTCTTGCAACAGGATCTCGACGAGGTCGCCGAGGCCTACGACGGCTATATCGGACCGCTCAAGACGCAGGTGTGCGGTCCGTGGACGCTGGCCGCGTCGCTGTGGTTGCCCCGCGGGGAACGCGTCGTCAGCGACGCCGGGGCGTCGCGAGATCTGGCACAGTCGCTGGCCGCGGGCGCCGTCGGCCACGTCGAGCACCTGCGACGTCTCGTGCCCGGCGCCGACGTCGTCGTCCAGCTCGACGAACCGAGCCTGCCCGCCGTGCTCGCCGGCTCGATTCGCTCGCTGTCCGGCATGCGCCGGCTGCATCCCGTCGACGAGGGGCGGGCCGGTGAGGTTCTGCGCGACGTCGTCGACGCGGTCAGGGCGAGCGGGGCGAGCGTGACGGCGCACTGCTGCGCGCCCGACGCGCCGATCGCGCTCCTGCGTCGCGCGGGCCTCGACGGTGTCGCGCTCGACACGTCGCTCGTCGCCGAGCCCCAGTTCGACGCCCTGGGTGACGCGATCGACGGCGGGATGACGCTGTGGGCCGGGCTCGTGCCAACCACGTCGACCGAGCGTCACCCGCGCGTCCACGTCGAACGGTTCCTCGCGATGTGGAACCGCATCGGATTCGGGGCTGCGGAGTTCGACCGCCTCGTCGTCACCCCCGCGTGTGGTCTGGCGACGCTGCCGCCCAAGGATGCCCTTCGCATTCAGCGCCTCGCGATCGAAGCGGCCACGATGCTGCGAGAAAGCGTCGGCTGACGTCGTCGACGCATCTGGTGCCATAGCTCGTCCTGGCGACGAGAGCGTCGAACCTGACGCAAGCAGCACACCCGCCTCGCGTGGCCTCAGCCGCGGAATTCCGGGGTTGTCGTGCCGGTGGTGCAGGATGGAGCACGTGAGCGAGACGACGCCCAGGAAGGGCCGCCAGGCGAAGGCGGACACGCTGCGCACCGACGTACCCGACGCGGTGCGCCACCGCGCGGCGGAACTGACCGAGCAGATCGACGGCCACCAGTTCGCGTACTACGTGAAGGATGCGCCGACGATCAGCGATGGCGAGTACGACGAGTTGTTGCGCGAACTGCAGGGCATCGAGGAGAGCTACCCCGAGCTGCGTTCGCCGGAGTCGCCGACGCAGCGAGTCGGGGGCACGTACTCGACGGAGTTCACGGCCGTCGACCACGTCGAGCGCATGCTGAGCCTCGACAACGCGTTCAGCCCGGAGGAACTCGCGGAATGGGGCGACCGCGTCGTGCGCGAGGCAAACACGAGCTTCCACTACCTGTGCGAGCTGAAGATCGACGGGCTCGCCATCAACCTGCTCTACGAGAACGGCAAGCTCGTGCGCGGCGTGACGCGCGGCGACGGGCGCACGGGCGAGGACGTCACGCTCAACGTCCGCACGATCCAGGGCATCCCGCTCGAACTGCACGGCGACGACCTACCTCAGCTCGTCGAGATCCGCGGTGAGGTGTTCTTCCCGGTCAAGGAGTTCGAGGCGCTCAACGCTTCGCTCGTCGAAGAAGGCAAGTCGCCGTTCGCCAACCCGCGCAACGCGGCGGCGGGCTCGCTGCGACAGAAGGACCCGGCGAAGACGGCCAAGCGGCCGCTGCGGATGTTGGTCCACGGCATCGGTGCGCGCACCGGGTTCGACATCATCCGCCAGAGCGAGGCCTATGAACTGCTCGCCGACTGGGGGCTGCCGACGTCGCCCTACGCCAAGGTCCTCGACACGATGGACGAGGTGCAGAAGTTCGTCGCCCACTACGGGGAGCACCGGCACTCCGTCACGCACGAGATCGACGGCGTCGTCGTCAAGGTCGACGAGATCGCGGTGCAGCGCGCCCTCGGCGCGACGTCACGCGCGCCGCGCTGGGCCATCGCCTACAAGTACCCGCCCGAAGAGGTCAACACGAAGCTGCTCGACATCGAGGTCAACGTCGGACGCACCGGCCGCGTCACCCCGTTCGGCATGATGCAGCCCGTCAGGGTCGCCGGCTCGACGGTGTCGATGGCGACGCTGCACAACGCGTTCGAGGTCAAGCGCAAGGGCGTGCTGATCGGCGACACCGTGGTGCTGCGCAAGGCGGGCGACGTCATCCCAGAGATCGTCGGGCCCGTCGTCGAGGCGCGCACGGGCGACGAGCGGGAGTTCGTCATGCCGACGCACTGCCCGGCCTGCGGCACTGAGCTCGCCTACGAACGTGAGGGCAACAAGGACATCCGCTGCCCGAACGGCCGCACCTGTCCCTCCCAGTTGCGTGAACGCCTGTTCTCGCTCGCGAGCCGTGGCGCCTTCGACATCGAGGCCCTCGGCTGGGAGGGCGCCATCTCGCTGCTCGAATCGGGGGTGCTGACGGACGAATCCACCCTGTTCGACCTCACCTACGACGACCTCGCCCGGGTGCCCCTCTACACGCGCGTCGCGAAGAAGAGCGACCCGGAGGCCAAGGTGCGCGACGGACGCATCGTCTCGGCGACGGGGGAGAAACTGCTCGCCAACCTCGAAGTCGCCAAGACGCAACCGTTGTGGCGCGTCATCGTCGCCCTGTCGATCCGACACGTCGGCCCGACGGCGGCGCGCGCGCTCGCGACCCAGTTCGGTTCGATCGACGCAATCCGTGACGCCGACGAGGCGACGCTCGCCGCGACCGACGGCGTCGGCGCCGTCATCGCCCACTCGATCAAGGAGTGGTTCGCCGTCGACTGGCACGAGAACATCGTCGCCGGGTGGGCCGCGAGCGGCGTGCGCATGGAGGACGAACGCGACGAGTCGATCGAGCAGACCCTCGCCGGTCTGACGATCGTCGCGACCGGTTCGCTTGAGAACTTCACGCGTGACGGCGTCAAGGAGGCGATCATCGCGCGCGGCGGCAAGGCATCCGGCAGCGTGAGCAAGAAGACCGACTACGTCGTGCTCGGCGAGAACGCGGGGTCGAAGGCGACGAAGGCCGAGGAGCTGGGTCTGCGCATCCTCGACGAGGCCCAGTTCACGCGCCTGCTCGAGGGCGGCGCGGCCGCTCTCGGTGACGGAGTGGGCGACGACGAAGGCGCAGCGGGTGACGAAGTGTCCGAGCTTGCCGTCGACGACGCGCTCGAAGAAGCTCACGCTCCGGTCGATCCGGAGCCCGCCGCCACGGACGATGAAACCACGGACGGTGAAACCGCACCGGCCGACACCACGACGAAGGAACCTGACGATGAGTGACGTGACGATCTACTGGCGGCCGGGTTGCCCGTTCTGCACCCGCCTCGAGCGCGCGCTGGGCGCCGACGGCACGCGCGCGACGTGGCGCAACATCTGGGAGGACGAGGAGGCTCGCGAGTTCGTCGCGATGGTCAATGACGGCAACGAGGTCGTGCCCACCGTCGTCATCGACGGCCGTCCCCACACCAACCCCGACCCGGCCCTGGTCAAGAAGGCGCTCGTGGGCTGAGTGCCCACCCGAGCACGCCGATCCACACACCACATAGGATGACGCCCATGTCTTCTCTCTCCCGCGATGAGGTGGCGCACGTCGCCGGCCTGGCCCGCATCCAGCTCTCGGACGACGAACTGGAGACGTTCGCCGGCCAGCTCGACTCGATCGTCGGTTTCGTGGCCAGCGTCAGCGAGGTCGCGGCCGATGACATCCCGCCGATGTCGCACCCGCTGCCCCTGACGAACGTGACGCGTGCTGACGAGGTGCGAGCGTCGTTGAGCGCCGAGGAGGCGCTCGCGATGGCCCCGGCGAGCGAGCAGCAGCGCTTCGCGGTGCCGCGCATCCTCAGCGAGGACTGATCCATGAGTGCTGACACGACCGACGAGACGAGCAAGGGTTCGACCGTGACCGACGACATCATCCGCCTCAGCGCCGCCGAGATGGCGAGCAAGCTCGGCGACGGCAGCCTCACCTCCGTCGAGCTGACGCAGGCCCACCTCGACCGCATCGCGGCGGTCGACGGTGACGTCCACGCCTTCCTCCACGTCAACGCCGAGGAGGCGCTCGCCACGGCCGCGCAGGTCGACGCCGACCGCGCCGCCGGCAAGACGCTGCACCCCCTCGCCGGCGTCCCCGTCGCCGTCAAGGACGTCGTGACGACGAAGGGCCAGCCGACGACGGCCGGTTCGAAGATGCTCGAGGGCTGGATCCCGCCGTACGACGCGACGATCGTCACGAAGCTGCGCGCTGCCGGCATGCCGATCCTCGGCAAGACGAACATGGACGAGTTCGCGATGGGTTCCTCGACCGAGCACAGCGCCTACGGTCCGACGCACAACCCGTGGGATCTCGAGCGCATCCCGGGCGGCTCCGGTGGCGGTTCGGCCGCCGCCGTCGCGGCTTTCGAGGCGCCCCTTGCGGTCGGCACCGACACGGGCGGCTCGATCCGTCAGCCCGCGTCCGTCACCGGCACCGTCGGCACGAAGCCGACGTACGGCGGCATCAGCCGTTACGGCCTCATCGCCATGGCGAGCTCGCTCGACCAGGCGGGCCCGTGCACCCGTTCCGTCCTCGACGCCGCGCTGCTGCACGACGTCATGGGCGGGCACGACGGGATGGACTCGACGTCGATCGACGCCCCCGTCCCGCCCGTCGTCGAGGCGGCGAAGCGCGGCGACGTCTCCGGCATGAAGATCGGCATCATCGAGCAGCTCGACGGTGAGGGTTACCAGAGCGGCGTCAAAGCGCGCTTCGACGAGGCAGTTGCGGCCCTCGTCGACGCCGGCGCTGAGGTCGTGACCGTCTCGTGCCCGAGCTTCGAACAGGCGCTCGCCGCCTACTACCTCGTCATGCCGTCGGAGGTCAGCTCCAACCTCGCGAAGTTCGACGCCATGCGCTACGGCCTGCGCGTCTCGCCCGAGGGCGTCGAGGCTCCGTCGGCCGAGCAGGTCATGGCCGCCAGCCGTGACGCGGGCTTCGGCAGCGAGGTGAAGCGACGCATCATCCTCGGTACCTATGCCCTCTCGAGCGGTTACTACGACGCCTACTACGGCCAGGCGCAGAAGGTGCGCACGCTCATCGCACGCGACTTCGCCAAGGCGTTCGAGACGGCCGACGTCCTCGTCAGTCCGACGTGCCCGACGACGGCGTTCAAGCTCGGCGAGAAGCTCGAGGACCCGATGGCGATGTACCTCAACGACGTCGCGACGATCCCCGCCAACCTCGCCGGTCTGCCCGGCATGTCGCTGCCCGCCGGTCTGTCGGACGACGGGCTTCCCGTCGGCTTCCAGATCCTCGCACCCGCGACGAAGGACGAGCGCATGTACGAGGTCGGGGCCGCGCTGGAGAAGGCACTCGAGAAGACCTGGGGCGGGCCGCTGCTCGCGAAGGCTCCGGCACTGAAGGAGAACAACTGATGGACGCCGTCCTCGACTACGACGAGGCCCTCGCGACGTACGACCCCGTCATGGGGTTCGAGGTGCACGTCGAGCTGAACACGAACACGAAGATGTTCTGCGGCTGCGCCACCGAGTTCGGCGCCGAGCCCAACACGCAGACGTGCCCCGTCTGCCTCGGTCTGCCGGGCGCGCTGCCTGTCGTGAACGCCAAGGGCGTCGAGTCGGCCATCCGCATCGGTCTCGCGCTCAACTGCGAGATCGCCGAGTGGTGCCGCTTCGCCCGGAAGAACTACTTCTACCCGGACATGCCGAAGAACTTCCAGACGTCGCAGTACGACGAGCCGATCGCGTTCGACGGCTACCTCGACGTGGAGCTCGAGGACGGCACCCCGTGGCGCGTCGAGATCGAGCGCGCGCACATGGAGGAGGACACGGGCAAGTCGCTGCACGTCGGTGGTGCGACCGGTCGCATCCAGGGCGCCGACCACTCGCTGCTCGACTACAACCGCGCGGGCATCCCGCTCATCGAGATCGTGACGAAGCCGCTCGTCGGAGCGGGGGAGCGCGCGCCCGAGATCGCAAAGGCGTACGTCGCCGCGATCCGTGAGCTGATGCGCGCCCTCGACGTCTCGGACGCCCGCATGGAGCAGGGATCGATGCGGTGCGACGCCAACGTCTCGCTCATGCGCAAGGGCGCCGACGAGTTCGGCACCCGCACGGAGACGAAGAACGTCAACTCGCTGCGTTCCGTCGAGCGCGCGGTGCGCTACGAGATCACCCGCCAGGCCGCCATCCTCGACGACGGTGGCTCCATCCTGCAGGAGACGCGCCACTGGCACGAGGACACGGGCGTCACGACCTCCGGGCGCCCGAAGTCGGACGCCGACGACTACCGCTACTTCCCCGAGCCCGACCTCGTCCCCGTCGCGCCGAGCCGCGAATGGGTCGAGGAGCTGCGCGCGACGCTGCCCGAACCGCCCGCGGAGCGCCGCAAGCGTCTGCAGGGCGAGTGGGGTCTCTCCGACCTCGAGATGCGCGACGTCTACAACGCCGGCGCCGTCGAGACGATCGAGGAGACGATCGCTGCCGGCGCGACGCCGGCCGGTGCCCGCAAGTGGTGGACGGGCGAGATCGCCCGCCTGGCCAACAAGGCCGGCCAGCCGTTCGTCGAGTTCGCCGCTGAGCGCAACGTGACGCCGGCGACGATCGCCGAGCTCGACGGACTCGTGACGTCGGGGCGCCTCAACGACTCGATGGCCCGTCAGACGCTCGAAGGCGTGCTCGCCGGCGAGGGCCAGCCGACCCAGGTGGCCGATGCCCGCGGCCTCGAACTCGTGCAGGACGACGGCGCGCTCGAGGCCGCGGTCGCCAAGGTCATCGACGCCAACCCAGACGTCGCGCAGAAGGTGCGTGACGGCAAGGTGCAGGCCGCCGGCGCGCTCATCGGCCAGGTGATGAAAGAGATGAAGGGCCAGGCCGACGCGGCCAAGGCCCGTACGATCATCCTGACCCAGCTCGGACAGGCCTGAGCGCGAGCGGGCATGTGACGGACGAAGGGACGCCCATGGATCGTCGAGGATTTCTGACGGTAGCCGGCGCCGCGCTGTTCGGCGCCACGGCGTGCTCATCGGGTGGCTCGGGCGGCTCGTCGTCGGACCACACCGCTTCAGTGCCCACGACGTCCGTGGCGCCGACCGCGAAGGCGTCGAAGGGCGGCGGCAGCGTGCCGGTGAAGCTGACGATCCCGTCGATTGATTTCGACCGCAAGCTCACGGGCATGGGTCTCACGGACGACGGCGAGATCTCGCCGCCCCCCGGCGTGACGCAGTGGTACAACGCCACCGTCAGCCCGGGCCAGAACGGCATCTCGGTCATCGCCGGGCACGTCACCTATGACGGCCCCGACGTGTTCGCCAACCTCGAGAAGGTCAAGGTCGGCGATCAGCTCAGCGTCGGGTTCGCCGATGGTTCGTCGAAGAAGTTCGTCGTGGTGCGGGAGAAGTCGGTCGACAAGCAGGCCCTACGCACCGACCGGAGCGTGTGGGGCTCCTCGAGCACACCCAGCCTCGTGCTCATCACGTGCGACGCCGAATCCAAGCTCGTCGGCCAGCACCACCTCAACAACTTCGTCGTGTGGACGAAACCCGTTTCCGGATGATTCACCTGCATTACTGCGCAGTACCACTGACAATCCTCCCAGCCTGTGCTTAGCTGAATCACAGGCGGGGAGGGGTCAGCGTTCACCGCGATCCCTGCGGGGGCCGCGCAGAGCATGACGCACCGCCGAGTCCAAAGGAAATCTCGAAAGGTGCCATCATGAAGAAGTTTGCTGGTCTCGCAGCGGTCGGCGTCGGCGCGCTCGCCTTCACAGGTGCAGGCGCATCGCAGGCGGCTGAGACGCACATCAGCGGTAACCTGCAGTACACGTCGATGACCTACTGGTGCGACAAGGGCAAGCCGAACTTCGCATTCGGCTACCGCACGCTGAACAAGACGGAGTCGCAGGTCACGTTCACGGCTTCGGGCTTCAAGCCGCTCGTGACGAAGAACGTCTCGCCCTACACGGCGAGCCGTACCGTCTACGCCGTCGGGGGTTACGCAGGCAAGCCGATCACGGTGACGGCACACGCTGCCTCGACCGGTTCCTCCTTCAGCGTCTCGGGTCGCGTTCCGTCGAGCTGTGCCGGCCTGCCCACTGTCCTTCCGTTCACGGACTGGTCCGCCGCAGGCAAGCCCACCGCGCAGCCGGTGCCGACGAAGCCGGCCCGGACGAAGCCGGCCCCGACCAAGCCCGCGCCGACCAAGCCGGCTCCGACCAAGCCCGCGCCGACGAAGCCGGCTCCCACCACGTCGGCCCCGACCACCACGGGTCAGGGCCCGAAGGTCGAGACGGACCGCGTCGTCACGAACCAGAACGACACCACCGCTGCCGCGGCCGGCCTGGGCGCCCTCGCCCTCGCGGGTGGCGGGCTCGTCGTGGCGCGTCGCGCGCGCCGCTGACGAGCGTCTCGCGATGCACGGTGACGCCGGGGTCCTCGACGGATCCCGGCGTCACCGCGTCCAGGGCGACCTAGACTGACGCCATGAAGAACACCTTGGGGAAGTGTGTCGGCGCGGTCTCGGTCGCGCTCTGTCTGAGTGCGTGTGGTAGCGGTGGGGGAAGCTCGGACAAGTCCGTCTCCGTCTCAGCATCGTCGACATCGCCGTCGTCCGTCTCGGTCACGTCGTCCAGCTCCGCGCCCTCGCCGTCGGGCACGGCAGCGTCGAGCACGTCGGCCGCGTCGTCGTCGGCTGCCCCGGCCCCTCAGACCAGCGGCCCATCGTCAGCCGGTCGTCCCAGCGGCTCGGCCACGCCGCGTGCGAGCGCATCGAGCGGCGTCTCCAAACCCGGCGGAGGAAGCGGTGGCGCGAGCGTCGCGGTTCCGAGGTCCGCCGCGGTCAACATCTCGATCCCGAGCATCGGGCTCGATCACAGCATCGTGCCCGGCGGGCTCAACGGGGGCGTGCTGAACCCGCCGAGCGGCGTCATCCAGCAGTTCACCGGATACGGGCGTGTGACCCCGGGCAAGCCGGGCATCAGTGTGCTCGCGGGCCACGTCACCTACAACGGGCCCGACGTGTTCTACAAGCTGTCGAGCGCCCCGGTCGGTGGCCGGGTCACGATCTCCTACGCCGACGGCACGCACAAGGACTTCGTCATCACCTCGAAGGCCAGCGTCGACAAGAACGCGCTGCAGAACGACTCGCGCGTGTGGGGCGCGAGCGCCGCCCCGGTCCTCGCACTCGTCACTTGCGACTCCTCGAGCGGCTGGGCCAACGCGCAGCACCACACCAACAACTTCGTCGTCTGGGCGAGCCCCGCCTGAGATCGGTCCGGCACGGACCTCCGACTGAAGGCCGAACGGCCGACGCCGATGCGATCGTCGATGGCCACGCCGAGCGACGATGGCGGCCAGAGCGTCGCGGCCTCATGCGGGCCGCGTGGCCGCGTTTGGCGTGAGGCGTACGCGGCGACGAAGATGAGCAGGTGAGTGAAACCACCCGACGTCTCGTACTCCTTCGTCACGCCACCGCCGAACCGGCCGGCCCTGACGGTGACGAAGCGCGCCACCTCAGTGACGGTGGCGTGAGCGAGGCCCGCGCCGTCGGCCGGTGGCTCAAGAACGAGGGGCTGCTCGGCGATGTCGTCGTGTGCTCGCCGGCGCTGCGCACCCGCGAGACGTGGGCCGCCATCCAGGACGAGACGGGCCATGGCGTCATCATCACGATGGAGCCCGCCGTCTGCGAAGCCGACACGCAGACGCTGCTGGCCGTCGTCCACGAACTCGACGCGACGGCGCCCGAGGCGACGAGCGCGATCGTCGTCGGCCACGCGCCGGGTTTGCCGCAGCTTGCCCATGACCTGTGTGCCGGCGAGGGCGCGGACATCGATGTCGTCACGCGCGGATTCGTGCCGGCCTCGGCTGCCGTGCTCGAGACCACCGGAGCGTGGACCTCGTTCCTGCCCGGCGGCGCGAGCCTCACCACCGCTCGCCCCGGGACGGCGGGCTGACGCGGACACCGAACGCCGCCCTTCGCTGACCGCATCGTGAGATGCGCGTCTCACGATGTTGACCCATGAGTAACCCCGCGACAAAACTATGTGACATGGCACAGGTTCTCGTACTCACGCAGCGTGCGTTCTGATCGGTTCGACCGACACGACGCACGCTGATCCCTCATCGCCGCACAGGCTGGGGGATTTTTTGATGCCAGACCCTCGTGCACGACCTCCAGGTGAAAGTGGTGAGTACTGATGAGCGATACGGCGACGACCGATCGCGCACCCACCCCGGGTGACGTCGCGGCGAAGCGCGCAGGCGAGCAGGTGAGCGTCACCGGCGCGCAGAGCCTCGTCCTCGCGCTCGAGGCGCAGGGCGTCGAGACCGTCTTCGGCCTGCCCGGCGGTGCGATCCTGCCGGCCTACGACCCGCTGCTCGACTCGGTCTCCGTCCGCCACATCCTCGTCCGCCACGAGCAGGGCGCCGGTCACGCGGCGCAGGGTTATGCCGCCGCCACCGGCAAGGTCGGCGTCTGCATGGCGACCTCCGGCCCCGGCGCGACGAACCTCGTCACGCCCCTGGCCGACGCGTACATGGACTCCGTGCCGATCGTCGCCATCACCGGCCAGGTCAGCTCCAAGACCATCGGTACGGACGCGTTCCAGGAAGCGGACATCCGCGGCATCACGATGCCGATCACGAAGCACAACTACCTCGTGACGGACCCGGCCGACATCCCGCGCGCCATCGCCGAGGCGTTCCACGTGGCGCGCAGCGGCCGCCCGGGCCCGGTCCTCGTCGACATCACGAAGGACGCGCTCGTGTCGAAGACGACATTCTCGTGGCCGCCGCGCTTCGAACTGCCCGGTTACCGCCCCGTCACGACGCCGCACGCCAAGCAGATCAAGGCGGCCGCCGAGATGATCCGCGCAGCGGAGCGCCCGGTGCTCTACATCGGCGGCGGCGTCATCCGCGCCGAGGCGAGCAAGGAGCTGAAGGCGCTCGCCGAGCAGACGCAGATCCCCGTCGTGACGACGCTCATGGCGCGCGGCGCCTTCCCCGACAGCCACGAGCTGCATCTCGGCATGCCGGGCATGCACGGCAGCGTCCCCGCCGTGACGGCGCTGCAGCGCGCCGACCTGCTCATCACGATCGGCGCCCGCTTCGACGACCGCGTCACCGGTGCGCTCGACAGCTTCGCGCCCGAGGCCAAGGTCATCCACGCCGACATCGACCCGGCCGAGATCAGCAAGAACCGATACGCCGACGTCCCGATCGTGGGCGACGCGCGCGAGGTGCTGCTCGAGCTGGCGCGTGCGCTCGACGACGTCGACACCTCGCGCTACGCGACGTGGCGTGAGACGACGGCGTCGTGGAAGGAGCAGTTCCCGCTCGGCTACGCGACGCCGGAGGACGACAAGCTCGCGCCGCAGTACGTCATCGAACGCATCTCGGCGCTCACCGGGGCCGAGGGCACGTACGTCGCCGGCGTCGGCCAGCACCAGATGTGGGCGGCCCAGTTCGTGACGTACGACCGTCCGAACGCGTGGATCAACTCCGGCGGCCTCGGCACGATGGGCTACTCGGTGCCCGCCGCGATGGGTGCGAAGGCCGCCGAGCCGGAGCGCACCGTCTGGGCGATCGACGGCGACGGCTGCTTCCAGATGACGAACCAGGAACTCGCGACCTGCGTCATCAACGACATCCCGATCAAGGTCGCCGTCATCAACAACTCGAGCCTCGGCATGGTGCGCCAGTGGCAGACGCTGTTCTACAACGAGCGCTACTCGAACACCGACCTGCACACCTCGCACGGCGGCAGCCGCATCCCCGACTTCGTCAAGCTCGCCGACGCCTACGGCTGCGTGGGCCTGCGCTGCGAGCGGCCCGAGGACGTCGACGCGACGATCAAGCAGGCGCTCGAGATCAACGACCGTCCCGTCGTCATCGACTTCGTCGTGGAGCGCGACGCGATGGTGTGGCCGATGGTGCCCGCCGGCGTGAGCAACGACCTCATCACGATGGCGCGCGACATCACGCCCGTCTGGGATCGCGACGAGGACGACGCCGACGACGTCAACATCCCGGACGAGGACGAGGCGGTCGAAGCGGCCCGCGAGGATGGCGCTGCCACAGCCGACGCCGCGCAGACGAAGGAGCAGCAGCGATGACGACGAACCGCCACATCCTGTCCGTGCTCGTCGAGAACAAGTCGGGTGTGCTCGCGCGCATCTCCGGGCTGATCTCGCGACGCGGGTTCAACATCCACTCCCTCGCCGTGGGGGAGACGGAGGATCCGCACGTCTCGCGCATGACGGTCACGGTCGACGCCGACGACGTCGCGCTCGAGCAGGTCGTCAAGCAGCTCAACAAGCTCGTCGAGGTGCTCAAGGTCGTCGAACTCGACCACGCGAGCGCCATCGAACGTCAGCTCGTGCTGTTCAAGGTGAAGGCTGA
Source organism: Dermacoccus sp. SAI-028 (assembly GCF_004346775.1). Lineage (NCBI taxonomy): Bacteria > Bacillati > Actinomycetota > Actinomycetes > Micrococcales > Dermacoccaceae > Dermacoccus > Dermacoccus sp. SAI-028. The sequence continues at coordinate 1,041,176 of NZ_SMFS01000001.1, forward strand.
CGCCGCGACGCGCTCGCAGATCATCGATCTCGTGACGATGTTCCGCGCCAACATCATCGACGTGACCAACGAGTCGGTCGTCATCGAGGCGACGGGCACGCTCACGAAGCTCGAGGCGCTGCTCACGACGCTCGAGCCGTTCGGGATCCGCGAGCTCGTGCAGTCCGGCGTCGTCGGTCTGGGTCGCGGCTCCAAGGCCATCTCGGCGCGCGACAAGAAGAAGAACTGAACTTTCCGCCCGAGTGAGTGCTCGGGCAGAATCGAACCGAACAGGCCGCCGCTTCGATGCGGCGGACGTGATGAAGAGGAGTTTCTCCCGTGGCTGACATGTTCTACGACGACGACGCCGACCTGTCGATCATCCAGGGCAAGAAGGTTGCCGTCATCGGCTATGGCTCGCAGGGCCACGCCCACGCGCTCAACCTGCGCGACTCGGGCGTCGACGTGCGCATCGGCCTCGCCGAGGGCAGCAAGTCGAAGCAGAAGGCCGAGAACGAGGGCCTCACGGTTCTCTCGGTCGCCGACGCGGTGAAGGAAGCCGACGTGGTCGTCATCCTCACGCCCGACCAGGTGCAGCGCACGGTCTACGCGAACGACATCAAGCCCAACCTCAAGCCCGGCACGACGCTGCTGTTCGGCCACGGCTTCAACATCCGCTTCGGCTACATCACGCCCGAGTCGGACGCCGACGTCGTCATGGTCGCGCCGAAGGGCCCCGGCCATCTCGTGCGTCGTGAGTACGTCGACGGTCGCGGCGTGCCCGTCATCGTCGCCGTCGAGCAGGACGCCTCGGGTTCGGCCTGGGATCTCGCGAAGGCGTACGCGAAGGCCATCGGCGGCCTGCGTGCCGGCGGCATCAAGACGACGTTCACCGAGGAGACCGAGACGGACCTGTTCGGTGAGCAGGCCGTCCTGTGCGGTGGCGCGAGCCAGCTCGTCATGTACGGCTTCGAGACGCTGACGGAGGCCGGCTACCAGCCGGAGGTCGCGTACTTCGAGTGCCTGCACGAACTGAAGCTCATCGTCGACCTCATGGTCGAAGGTGGCCTCGCGAAGCAGCGTTGGTCGATCTCCGACACGGCCGAGTTCGGCGACTACGTCTCGGGCCCGCGGGTCATCGACGAGCGCGTCAAGGAGAACATGAAGGCCGTTCTCACCGACATCCAGAACGGCAACTTCGCCAAGCGCTTCATCGACGACCAGGACGCTGGCGCGCCGGAGTTCAAGAAGCTGCGCGAGAAGGGCGCCTCGCACCCGATCGAGAAGACGGGCAAGGAACTGCGTGGCCTCATGTCGTGGCTGAAGGACTCGGACACGGATTCGGACTATGTCGAAGGTTCGGCTGGCCGCTGAGGATCGAGCGAGCGGCGGTAGGACCGGAACGTAGTGAGGATCCTGCCGGAGCGAGCGTTGACGAAGCGGCCGAAAGAAGATGGCCGTTGATCCTGAAGCCTTAGCCGCTGCTGAGCCGGGCCCGGACACCCTTCGAGGTGGCCGGGTTCGGTCATTCTCTGAACGCCTCTCGCACCGCTTGCTCGAAATTGGGAGACTGAACGCATGCCTGAACTTCGCTCACGCACGACGACTCACGGACGCAACATGGCGGGCGCGCGTGCCCTGTGGCGCGCGACCGGCATGGGGGAGGGCGACTTCGGTAAACCGATCGTCGCGATCGCGAACAGCTTCACGCAGTTCGTGCCGGGTCACGTCCACCTCAAGGACATGGGTCAGCTCGTCGCGGGCGCCATCGAGGAGGCCGGCGGCGTCGGGCGTGAGTTCAACACGATCGCCGTCGACGACGGCATCGCGATGGGTCACTCGGGCATGCTGTACTCGCTGCCGAGCCGCGAGGTGATCGCCGACTCCGTCGAGTACATGGTCAACGCGCATCAGGCCGACGCGCTCGTCTGCATCAGCAACTGCGACAAGATCACGCCGGGCATGCTGCTCGCCGCGCTGCGTCTCAACATCCCGACGGTGTTCGTCTCCGGCGGGCCGATGGAGGCGGGCAAGGCCGTCATCGGGGAGGACGGCACGGCTGAGACGCGTCTCGACCTCATCGACGCGATGATCAAGTCGGTCGACGACACGGTCTCCGACGAGGAGATCACGAAGATCGAGCAGAGCGCGTGCCCGACGTGCGGCTCGTGCTCGGGCATGTTCACGGCGAACTCGATGAACTGCCTGACGGAGGCGCTCGGTCTGTCGCTGCCGGGCAACGGTTCGACGCTGGCGACGGCCGCCGCGCGCAAGGAACTCTTCCTCGACGCGGGCCGACTCGTCGTCGACCTGTGCCGCACCTACTACGACGGCGACGACGACTCGGTGCTGCCGCGCGCGATCGCCGCGAAGCCGGCGTTCGAGAACGCGATGCGTCTCGACATCGCGATGGGTGGCTCGACGAACACGATCCTGCACCTGCTGGCCGCGGCGCAGGAGGCGGGTGTCGACTTCGACCAGGAGGACATCGACGAGCTCTCGCGCGTCACGCCGTGCCTCGTCAAGGTCGCGCCGAACAGCAACCAGTTCTACATGGAGGACGTGCATCGCGCCGGTGGCATCCCCGCCATCCTCGGTGAGCTGGATCGCGGTGGCATGCTCCACCGTGACGTCCGTTCGGTGCACAGCCCATCGCTCGAGCAGTGGCTCGCGGACTGGGACATCCGCTCGGGTTCCGCCACCGAGAAGGCCACCGAACTGTTCCACGCCGCGCCGGGCGGGGTGCGCACGACGGAGGCGTTCAGCTCGACGAACCGCTGGAAGAGCCTCGACATCGACCCGGAGAACGGCTGCATCCACTCCGTCGAGCACGCCTACACGAGCGAGGGTGGGCTCGCGGTGCTCAGCGGCAACCTCGCCCCCGACGGGTGCATCGTCAAGACGGCCGGCGTGCCCGAGCACCAGTGGAACTTCTCCGGCCCGGCCAAGGTGGCCGAGAGCCAGGAGCAGGCCGTCGAGATGATTCTCAAGGGCGAGATCGACGCCGGCGACGTCGTCGTCGTGCGTTACGAGGGCCCCAAGGGCGGCCCCGGCATGCAGGAGATGCTGTACCCGACGAGCTACCTCAAGGGCGTCGGGCTCGGCCCGAAGTGTGCCCTCATCACCGACGGTCGTTTCTCCGGGGGCTCCTCGGGTCTGTCCGTCGGGCACGTGTCGCCGGAGGCTGCGGCCGGTGGCGCCATCGGTCTCGTGAAGAACGGTGACGTCATCGAGTTCGACATCCCCAACCGTCGCGTCAACCTGCTCGTCGACGACGCCGAACTCGTGCGCCGTCGCGCCGAACAGGACGAGCGCGGCTGGGAGCCCGTCGACCGTCACCGCCCCGTCTCAGCGGCGCTCAAGATCTTCGCGCGCTTCGCGCAGAGCGCCGACAAGGGCGCCGCGCGCAAGGTGGACTGACCACTTCCCTCCCCGACGACGCCCGTCGCGCCGGACCGAACGGTTCGCCCCGGCGGGCGTCTTCGTCGTCTCCTCGCATGTTCGATCCGGCGCGGACCTGCGTGATGGAAGGACTTCATGAGCGCCACGAGCCTCGCTCTCGTGCTGACCGCAGCATTCCTGCACGCCGTGTGGAACATCGCCGCGAAACGCGTCGTGGGGGATGGATACGTCTTCGTCTGGTTCTACGACGTGCTGTCGGCGATCGTGTGGCTGCCGATCGCGTTGGCCGTCCTCGCCTCCCAGGGGTGGTCGCTGCTGTGGGCGCCGATCGTCTCCGGCGTCATCCACATCGCCTACCAGCTGTGGTTGCAGACCGGCTACGACCGGGCCGACCTCGGCGTCGTCTACCCCCTCGCGCGCGGCGTCGGACCGTTGCTGACGATGCTCGTCGCCGTCGTGTTCGGGGGCGAACGGCCCGGGCCGGCCGCGCTGCTCGGCGGGCTCGTCATCATCGCGGGCACCGTCGTCGTCGCGAGCGCGCGGGGTGGCGAGCGGCATCACAGCGTCGCGGACGGGTTGAAGTGGGGCGCGCTGACGGGCGCGGCGATCGCGGGGTACACGCTGTGGGACGACGTGAGCGTCACGCACCTGAGCCTCGACCCGGTCGTCTACTTCGCCCTCGGCACCGCGTGGCAGACGGTCCTGCTGACGCCCGGGCTCGAACGCTCGCGCCGCGCGGGCGCCGAGGTCGCCCCCATCTGTCGGCGCTGGTGGCGGGAGGCCGCCGTCATCGCCGTGCTGTCGCCGCTCGCGTACGTCCTCGTCCTCGTCGCGATGCAGTCGACGCCCGTGGCCCTCGTCGCACCGGCCCGGGAGAGCGGCATCGTCGTCGGTGCGCTGCTCGGGGCGTGGATGTTCAAGGAGAGCGGGGTGGCGCGCAAGCTCGTCGGCGCGCTCGTCGTACTCGCAGGGATTGCGTTGGTGGCGAGCGCCTGACGGTTGCGCCCTGCCGCGCGGTTCGTATCGCGAGACCAGCGTTTCGCATGGCAAGACGAGCAGCTAATCTGCGGGGCATGAGCAACATCGATCTCGCAGTCATCGCAGGCGACGGAATCGGCCCCGAGGTCGTCACCGAAGGCCTCAAGGTTCTCGACGCCGTGACCGACGGCGGGGTGAGCACGACGCAGTACGACCTCGGTGCCAAGCGTTGGCACGCGACGGGGGAGACGCTGCCCGACTCGGTGCTCGAGGAGATCCGCGGCCACGAGGCGATCCTGCTCGGGGCGATCGGTGACCCCAGCGCGCCGAGCGGCCTGCTGGAGCGCGAGCTGCTGCTGCGCATCCGGTTCGAGCTCGACCACTACATCAACCTGCGCCCCAGCAAGCTGATGCCGGGTGTCTCGACGCCGCTTCGTGAGGACATTGCGCGCGGTGGCATCGACTTCGTCGTCGTCCGTGAAGGCACCGAGGGCCCGTACACCGGCAACGGTGGTGCGCTGCGCGTCGGCACGCCGCACGAGATGGCAACCGAGGTGAGCGTCAACAGCCGCTTCGGCATCGAGCGCACCGTCCGCGACGCGTTCGAGCGCGCGAACAAGCGTGAGCGCAAGAAGCTGACGCTGCTGCACAAGCACAACGTGCTCTCGTACGCGGGCCACCTGTGGCGCCGCACCGTCGAGGAGGTCGGTGCCGAATACCCCGACGTCACGCACGACTACGCGCACATCGACGCGGCGATGATCTACCTCGTCACCGATCCCTCGCGCTTCGACGTCATCGTCACCGACAACCTGTTCGGCGACGTCGTCACCGACCTTGCCGCGGCCGTGACCGGCGGCATCGGGCTCGCCGCATCGGGCAACATCAACCCCGAAGGAAATGCGCCGAGCATGTTCGAGCCCGTGCACGGCTCGGCCCCCGACATCGCCGGCCAGGGCAAGGCCGACCCGACCGCGACGATCCTGTCGACCGCGCTGCTGCTCGAACACCTCGGGCGCGGCGACGAGGCACGCCGCGTCGAACAGGCCGTCGCCGAGGATCTCGCGTCACGCGGTGACGCCACCCGCTCGACGTCGCAGATCGGTGACGCGATCGGCGCCCGCCTCTGACATCTTCCCGATGCTGCCCGGGTTTCGCGGCGAGGGTGCCGCGAAACCCGGGCAACATCGTCGACGCTCCGCGCTCGCCCCGGACCCGATGACGCCCGCCGTGCTGCTTCGGCGTTAACCTGGGGCCACACAGTGACGCATCCCACTTTTGTGCCAACTTGGAGAAGACCATGGCCCTGACGTTCCCGATGACGCCGAACCCCGCCCCGCGCGCTGACGCGGAGCGCGCCGAGATCCTGAGCAACCCCGGTTTCGGGCAGAAGTTCAGCGACCACATGGTCGTCTCGATCTGGCGCGAGGGCTCCGGGTGGGGTGACGGCGAGGTCAAGGCGTACGGCCCGTTCCAGCTCGACCCGGCGGCGGCCGTCCTGCACTACGCGCAGGAGATCTTCGAGGGCATGAAGGCCTACCGTCACGAGGACGGCTCGGTCTGGACGTTCCGCCCCGAGAAGAACGCGGCGCGCTTCAACCGTTCGGCGAACCGTCTCGCGCTGCCGGAGATCGACGAGAACGACTTCGTCGAGTCGCTGAAGGCGCTCGTCAAGGCTGACGAGTCGTGGGTGCCCGCGTTCGATGCCGGCGAGGCGAGCCTCTACCTGCGCCCGTTCATGTTCGCGTCCGAGGCGTTCCTCGGGGTGCGTCCGAGCCGCGAGGTGACCTACTGCGTCATCGCCTCGCCCGCGGGTGCGTACTTCAAGGGCGGCGTGAAGCCGGTGTCGCTGTGGCTGTCGCGCGACTACTCGCGTGCCGGCGTCGGTGGCACGGGCGCCGCCAAGTGCGGCGGCAACTACGCGAGCTCGCTCGCCGCACAGATCGAGGCGAACGAGCGCGGCTGCGACCAGAGCGTCTTCCTCGACTCGGTCGAGGGCAAGTACGTCGAGGAGCTCGGCGGCATGAACGTCTTCTTCGTGACCAAGGACGGTGAGCTCGTCACGCCGCAGCTCACCGGCACGATCCTCGAGGGCGTCACGCGCGACTCGATCCTCGAACTCGCGAAGGACCTGGGCCTCACGCCCGTCGAACGTCGCGTGACGATCGAGGAGTGGATCGAGGGCTGCAACGACGGCACGATCAGCGAGATCTTCGCGTGTGGCACGGCCGCCGTCGTCACGCCCGTGGGGCGTCTCGTGTGGACGGACGGTGAGGTGACGTCCGGACCCGAGGGCGAGGCCGGCCCGTACGCGACGAAGATCCGCGAGGCACTCCTCGCGATCCAGAAGGGCACCGCGGAGGACACGCGCGGCTGGATGACGCGCCTCGTCTGACCGCGGGCCACGTCCCATGACATCTGCTGGCCTCGACGGCCCGGCATCCCGCGCGACGGGTGCCGGGCCGATGCCGCGTCTCGTCGCGAGTGACCTCGACGGCACGCTGCTCGACGCCGACGGACGCGTCAGCGAGCGCACCCGCGCGGTGTGGTCGGGGCTCGGTGCGCGCGGCATCGAGACGATCGTCGTCACCGCGCGGCCACCGCGCTGGCTCGATCACCTCGCGGAACTCGTGGGTGCTGCCGGATCGCCGGAGTCGACAGCCGACGATGTCGGCGCCCACACCCTGGCGATCTGCGCGAACGGGGCGTTCGTCTACGACCTCGCGACACGGCGCGTCATCGAGGCCGACGGATTCACCGCGGATGAGGCACTCGCCGTCGTCGAGCATCTGCGGCGACGCTTCCCGGATGCGGGAGCTGCCGTCGAGACCGATCGTGGCATGTTCCGAAGCGCCGCCTACCCGGACGCCCACGCCGGCATGCCGGCGCACGACGCCGGCGTCCGCGACTGTGAGCTGACCGCGCTGCCGCCCGACGTCGTCGTCGGCAAGATTCTGCTGCGCGACGAGGCGTGGCGCGGCGATGCGTTCGTCGAGGCGTTGACGGAGTGCCTCGGTGGGCGTGGAGTGCTGGCATACTCAGGAGCGGCAGGGCTTGCCGAGATCAGCGCCCCGGGCGTGACGAAAGCGGCCCGCCTCGAGGCCTGGTGCGGGGAGCGGGGCATCGACGCGAACGACGCGTGGGCCTTCGGCGACATGCCCAACGACATCCCGATGCTGACATGGGCCGGGCGCGGCGTCGCTGTCGAGAACGCTCACGACGAGGTGCTCGCGATCGCCGACGACACCTGTGGCCCCCACGATGCCGACGGCGTCGCCCGCTACCTCGAACGCCGCCTCACCCTCGATTCCCACCCCTGATCCTCAGCGGCTAATCCTGTTCACGTCGGCGAATCTCGTCCCCCTCTGCGACTTACGTTCACATTCGCGATTCATCGACCAGGCTGAGAACGGTTCCAGAAGTGGACGTAAGTCGCAGATGTGTCAGGGCGCGGGGGCGGCACGGTCCAGCACGTCGAGCAGGCGTCGTCGCAACTCCTGCGAACTCCCGGCGAACTCGCGCTGACGACGAACGTACTCGGCGCGGCCGCGCGGCGTCTCGACGGGGACGATGCCGTAGCCGAGGCCGCGCACGTCGTAGGGGCTGGCCTCCATGTCGAGCGTGCGGATCTCCTTGGCGAGTTCGAACGCGTTGAGCACGAGGTCACTCGGGACGAGAGGCGCGAGTTTGTGCGCCCACTTGTAGACATCCATCCCTGCGTGCAGGCACGCAGGCTGTTCGAACTCGACCTGACGCTCGCGCGTCGGGCGCTCGCGATTCAGTTCGACGGCGTCGGGCGTGAAGAAGCGGTACGCGTCGAAATGCGTGCAGCGGATGTCGGCGGCCTCGACGACGTCGTCCGTCGCGGCCTGGCTCAGGCGCAGCGGCAACTGCTCGTGGCGCTGCTCGCCCGGCGCGAGCTTGTAGACCATCGCCCACTCGTGCATCCCGAAGCACCCCAGGTGCGGTGCGCGCGCGAGCGTCGCGGTGAGCAGCGACCTGACGAACGCGATCGTACGGTCGCGTGCCTCGACGAACGCCTCGAGGTCGAGGACGTCGGCATCTCCCACGGCCGTCGTGATGCGGCGGGTGGACCGGTCGTCGGTGATGGGCGTGCGACCGCGCTCGTCGACGAGCAACGCGACGCCTGCGCCCGGGTGCCAGCGCCGCAGCTTGCCGGGGGAGTAGGAGTAGTAGACGAAGAGGAAATCCTCGACGGGATGCTTGCGGTGCTCCTTACGACGTCCGAGATGCGGTTCGACGTGCGGGGCCACGCGTGCCTCGTGGGCGGCGACCGCCTCGCGCCACTGCGCCGGCGTCATCACCTCGACCTGCTCCATCACCCGTCGATCCTAGAACTCGACCCACGGCGCTGCGATCCACAGCCTGCTGCCGCACCGCACCGCCCCGTCAGCGGACCGGCGACGACGAAATAGGATGGACACATGCGTATCGCGAGGTTCACGACGGGTGATGACCCGATGTTCGGTCTGGTCGACGGGGCGGGCGAGAAGATCGCCGAGATCACGGGCGACCCGCTCTACACGAAGATCGAGCTGACGGGTGCCGTCCACCAGGTCGACGACGTGCGTCTGCTCGCGCCCGTCATCCCGCGCTCCAAGATCGTCGCCATCGGCAAGAACTACGCCGAGCACGCGCGTGAGATGGGCGGCGAGGCGCCGAAGGAACCGCTCATGTTCCTCATCCCGAACACCGCCGTCGTCGGCCCGAACGACCCCGTCGTCATGCCGTCGATCAGCGAGCGCGTCGACTTCGAGGGCGAACTCGCCGTCGTCATCGGGCGCATGTGCAAGAAGGTGAGCGTCGAGGAGGCGAAGAAGGTCGTCTTCGGTTACACGATCGCGAACGATGTCACCGCCCGCGACCTTCAGAAGAGTGACGGCCAGTGGTCGCGCGCCAAGGGCTTCGACACGTTCTGCCCGCTCGGGCCGTGGATCGAGACCGAGCTCGACCCGTCCGCCACGCGCGTGACGACGCGCGTCGACGGCGAGGTGATGCAGGACGGGCCGACGTCCGACATGATCCACGACGTCGCGCAGCTCATCTCGCACGCGTCGCAGGCGTTCACGCTGCTGCCGGGTGACGTCCTCCTCACCGGCACCCCCGAGGGCGTCGGCCAGGTGCGGGCGGGGCAGCGCGTCGAGGTCGAGATCCCCGAGATCGGCGTACTCGCCAACACCTACGTCGCTGACGAGGACGACGCCTGACGGCGCCCATTCCGGGCGGCCGAAGCGATGCGATATGGGCAGCCTCACACCTCCTCAGGTCGCAACCGGTGAGTAGCACCACACGTCACGACTTACCCTGAAAAGCGTGACTGACGCACCGATCGGCATCTTCGACTCCGGCTACGGCGGTTTGACCGTGGCGCGCGCCGTGCTCGACCAGCTGCCGCACGAGAAGATCATCTACCTCGGCGACACCGCCCGCGCGCCCTACGGCCCGCGACCCATCGCCGAGGTGCGGCAGTACGCCATCGAATGCCTGGATTCACTCGTCGAACAGGGCGTCAAGGCCCTCGTCATCGCGTGCAACTCGGCGTCCGCAGCAGTCCTGCACGACGCGCGCGAGCGCTACGACGTGCCCGTCGTCGAGGTCATCCGCCCGGCGACGCGCCGTGCCGCCGCGGCGACGCGCAACAACCGCGTCGGCGTCATCTCGACGGAGGCGACGCACCAGAGTGGTGCCTACACCGACAGCTTCGCCGCCGCGCCGCAGGTCAAGATCTCGAGCGTCCCGTGCCCGCGGTTCGTGGAGTTCGTCGAGGCCGGCATCACCTCCGGCCCGGAGCTGCTGACGGTCGCGCACAAGTACCTCGACGGCCTCGTCGACGAAGGCGTCGACACGCTCATCCTCGGCTGCACGCACTACCCGCTGCTGACCGGTGTCATCAGCTACGTCGTGGGCTCGACGGTGACACTCGTGTCGTCGGCGGAGGAGACGGCGAAGGACGTCTACCGCGTGCTCGCCGACATCGGTCAGCTGCGCGATCCCGAGCTCGGCCCGACGCAGCACCAGTGGATGACGACGGGCGACCCGGCCGCGTTCGAGACCCTCGCGCGGCGCTTCCTCGGCCCCGAGGTGACCGCGGTGACGCGTGAGGCGGCGCTGTGAAACTGACCATCATCGGTTGCTCAGGCTCCTACCCGGGCCCTGAATCGCCCGCCTCCTGCTACCTCGTCGAGGCGGAGGCCGACGGCAGGCGCACCTCGGTGCTGCTCGACTTCGGCAACGGCTCGCTCGGCGCGCTGCAGCGCTACCGCGAGGTCGACGAGATCGACGCCGTCGTCATCAGCCACCTGCATCCGGACCACTGCCTCGATCTGTGCAGCTATTACGTCGTGCGCAACTACGACCCGCTCGGTCGTTTCGACGCCAAGTTGCCGGTGCACGCACCCGCGGGCGCACGCGAGCGCCTGACGCGCGCCTACGCCGTCGACAAGCCCGAAGACCTGGGCACAGCCTTTGACTTCGTCGACCTCGTCGACCGTCAGACGTTCGAGATCGGCCCGCTGCGCATCACGCCGCACCTCGTCAACCACCCCGTCGAGGCGTACGGGCTCCGCGTCGAGGCCGACGGCGCCGTGCTCGCGTACACGGGTGACACGGACGCCTGCCCGGCACTCGTCGAGCTCGAGCGGGACGCCGACCTCGTCCTCACCGACTCGGCCTTCGTCGACGGTCGCGACGACGAGATGTGCGGCGTCCACCTCAGCGGCTCGCGCGCCGCGCAGACGGCCAAGGACGCGGGGGCGAAGCGGCTCATGCTCACCCACATCCCGACGTGGACGCCCGTCGAGGACTGCCTGCGGGATGCTCGCACCGTGTGGGAGGGCGACGTCGAGGTCGCCGTCGCCGGGGAGGCCTACGAGCTCTGACGCGCGCCGCGCGCCGTCGACGGGCGGCGTGCCGTCGCACCAGGATGGCGGATGACTCACAGGTGGGGGTTTGCTGCATGCCTACCTGTGGGTTACGCGCCATCCTCGGGTGGCGCAGTGTCGCGCCGGCAGAACGACATCGGCTGACGGGGGCGCGCACCGGGGGCGGAGCAAATGCGCCCGCGCCTGCTCACGGTCGAATGCCAGGATGACGGCATGTCGACCGAGATTCGCTACCCCCGCCCGCTGCGTCCCGGTGACACGGTTGCCGTGACCGCCCCGTCGGCGCCGGTTCGACCCGAACACGAGGCACGGCTGACTTTCGTCACTGACTGGCTGCGTGGCCGCGGTTTCGAGGTGGTCCTCGGCGAGTGCCTGATCGGTGACGGCATCACGAGCGGCCCCGCGCGTGCACGGGCCGATGAGTTCAACGCGTTCGTCCGCGACCAGGCGGTGCGCGCCGTCGTCCCGCCGTGGGGCGGGGAGCTGGCCATCGACCTCGTCGACCTGCTCGACCACGACGCGCTGCGCGCGGACCCTACCTGGGTCGTCGGGTGGAGCGACATCTCGACGCTGCTGCTCCCGCTGACGCTGCGCTCCGGCGTCGCGACGATGCATGGCCAGAACCTCATGGACGCGCCGTACGGGCTGCCGCATGGCACCACGCACTGGCTCGACGCCGCCACGATGCCGGCCAGGGCGTCCTTCGTCCAGGAGGACCCGCGCGTGCGTCGGCGCGGTGGGTTCGACGACTGGGAGCGTCACCCCTGCGCCGACCGCATGGATCTGAGCGAGCCGACGACGTGGCGTGTGCTCGCGGGGGAGCCGCGCGTCGACGTCTCCGGACGGCTCATCGGCGGGCGCCTCGACGTCGTGTGCCATCTCGCGGGCACCCCGTACGGCGACGTGCGCCACTTCGCTCGCGACCACGAGGATGACGGCGTCATCGTCTACCTCGAGAACTGCGAGGCACCCTCGCTCGATGCTGCGCGCATGCTCCACGGGCTGCGCCTCGCCGGGTGGTTCGAGGGGGCATCAGCGGTGCTCATCGGCCGGACCGGTGCGCCCGAACGAGCAGGTCTGACGCAGGACGACGCGATTCTCGATGCGCTGGGGAGCCTCGACGTGCCGATCGTCGCCGACGTCGACTTCGGTCACGTGCCACCCGGCAACGTCCTCGTCAACGGATCCCTCGCGCACGTCGTCGTCGACGGGGAACGCCACGAGATTCGTCAGACCTTCGTGTGATGCCCGGCGAGCCCGGTGCCGGCACTCACTAGCCGACGTTCACCTGGCGCTCCTAACGTGTCAGCCCCCAACAGGATGGCGGGTAACTCACGCCTCGGCGGAAAACATCTCGCCGACGCGTGAGTTACCCGCCATCGTCGGGTCCACGGCCGTCAGGCGACCGCGAGCGGCATCTCCAGGCTGCGGTGCCGCTCAGCAACCCTCGCCGCGCTCGATAGGCTGACGCCATGACTGACGCAGCCACGCCCACCCCCCGCCACGACGGCCGCACCCCCGATCAGTTGCGCGAGGTGCGCATCACCCGCAACTGGCTCGATCACGCCGAGGGCAGCTGCCTCGTCGAGTTCGGTCGCACGCGCGTGCTGTGCGCTGCGTCGTTCACCGAGGGCGTGCCGCGCTGGCTCAAGGGCCAGGGCACCGGCTGGGTGACGAGCGAGTACGAGATGCTGCCGCGCTCGACGAACACCCGCAGCGACCGCGAGGCGCGCAAGGGCAAGGTCGGTGGCCGTACCCACGAGATCAGCCGCCTCATCGGGCGTAGCCTGCGCGCCGTCATCGACACGAAGGCGCTGGGGGAGAACACGATCGTCATCGACTGCGACGTCCTGCAGGCCGACGGCGGCACGCGCACCGCGTCGATCACCGGCGCCTACGTAGCGCTCGCGGATGCCATCGCCGACGCTCAGGCGCGCGGTCTCATCGCCAAGAAGGCGAAGCCTCTGACGGATTCGGTCGCCGCGATCAGCGTCGGCATCGTCGCCGGTCAGCCGGTGCTCGACCTCGACTACCCCGAGGACTCGACGGCGGAGACCGACATGAACGTCGTCATGACGGGTTCGGGCGGCATCGTCGAGGTGCAGGGCACCGCCGAGGGTGCGCCGTTCAGCCGTGACGAGCTCAACGCCCTGCTCGACCTCGCCGCCGACGGCATCGCCGACCTGACGACGAAGCAGCGCGACGCTCTCGCCGCCGACGCTCGCGAGCGCCTGCAGTGAGCGACGCTCGCCCCGCCGAGGCACGTACCCGCGTCGTGCTCGCCACCCGCAACGCCGGCAAGATCGCGGATTTCCAGCACCTGCTCGACGCAGCGCAGCTGCCCATCGACGTCGTGAGCGTCGGCGAGTTCGCCGACCTGGCCGACACCGTCGAGACGGGTGTGACGTTCGAGGAGAACGCGCGCCTCAAGGCCGATGACGTTGCGCGCGCGACAGGTCTGCCGGCGCTCGCCGACGACTCGGGGCTTGCCGTCGACGTCCTCGGTGGCTGTCCGGGCGTGTTCTCGGCACGCTGGTCGGGCACGCATGGCGCGGATCAGGCGAACATCGACCTGCTGCTCGCCCAGACCGGCGACGTGCCCGCCGACAAGCTCACCGCGCGCTTCATGTGCTGCGTGGCGCTCGCAGTTCCCGACGAGTCGACGCAGGTGGAGTTCGGCCATGTCGAAGGGCGCCTGACGCGCCATCAGCGCGGTACGAACGGGTTCGGCTACGACCCGATCTTCGAACTGCCCGACGGCCGGACCATGGCCGAACTCACCGCGGACGAGAAGGCTGCCATCAGCCATCGCGGGCGAGCTTTCCGCGCGATCCTGCCGCAGGTGGCGGCGCTCGTCTGAGGCTCGGCGAAGCTATTTCGCCGAGGTCGATGCCGTCGCCGACGTCGATGAAACCGACGCGGATCCTGACCGCGCACCAGATGGCGCTGCCTTCCACGGCAGCTGTACGGTCGTGCTCGTGAAGACCGCATCCTGACCCAGTTCTCCCGTGGCCTGAGCGACGTCGAGCCCCCACGTCGTCGGGCGCTTGACGTTCGAGCAGATGATCGTGAACAGCCGTTGCTGTGTCGGCGTCTTCACACCCGGGCGATGTTCGGGCGACAAGGCCGTCGTGCACTCAGGGAACTCATTCGTGTCCTGGGCCTCAGCGACGGCGAGCGTGAGTGCGGCATATTCGGTGGCCCACGCCGTCACCGTCACGTTCTCGCCCTGGTAGTGGGCGGACACGACCTGCGTGTCGACGGGCTGGTCGGCCTGGATCGGCGCGTCCGGATCTGTCTGCGGACTGCCCTGGGCCTTGGCATCGCCGAGCGCGAAGATCGCCGAGGTCGCGCCCGTGTGCGTGGCGTCGCCCCAGAGGCCGGAGATGGCAGGACGCTTCAGCGCGCCGGTGACGTGGCACGTCAGGGTCACGAGGTGGGTGACGTTCTTCAGGGCACCCTTGATCGGTGCAGACAGGGGTTTCTCCGAGGTCTTGCTGCACTGGGGATCAGCGTCACCTCCTTGGATGAGCTGCCCACCGCCCGCGGCTCGCGTGTCCTGAAGAACGAAGTCGGCCTCGGGCGCAGTCGCGAGCGTCAGGGCGTACGAGCCCCGGGTGTAGGTCGCCGAACGAACCCAGATCTGTGTCGGGACGAATTCGGGCGCATCGGTCGAACCTTCGGCGGGGACATCCGGATCCGTCGGGCCCGTGCCCTCGGGCAGATCGATGGTGGGGACGACGGAGGGCCGCGTCATGCGACTCGACGACGGGGACGCCGGGGTGATGGCCTGCGCGGAGCAGCCGGTGAGCGCGAGGAGCGTCGCGACCGCGATCGCGCGACGGGCGCGCTTCACGGCGTCGTGCCGACAGCCAGGGGGGTGGCGACGCTGGCTCCCGAGCCGCCGCCCGCGACGCGCACGATGAGGAGCGTCGCAGCATTCTGCTCGCCCGGGCAGTGCAGCGAGTACGTCGTCAGCATGCCCTGGACGCCCTTGGTTCCCGCAGTGCAGACGCCCCCCGCCGATGCTGACGGTGACATGCCGTTGGCGCCCGGGGAGGTCGGGGCCAGAAAGAACGTGGCGCCGGGGCGCGTCGTGACGACCGCGTCGTACGCACCGTTGGCGTACGTCACGGAGGTGATCTCGACTCTGAACGCGCCGGACGACGACGGCGCCGGGCTGGTCGGGTAGGGGACCGTCGTGCTCGAGGCGCCGGCGCTCGTTGCGCTCGAGGATGCGCCGTTCGTGCCGCTGGCACTCGATGACGGCGCTGCCGACGACGACCCGCTCGCAGGAGCCGAGGCGGTGGACGATGGGGGCGTGGACGCGGCCGACACTGAGGCCGACGTCGACGCTGATGACGAGGCGTCACCGCTCGTCGACGATCCGCCCGAGCACCCGACGAGGGTGGTGAGGGCGCAGAGTGAGACTGCAGCCGTGATGGTGTGTCGCATGGCTTCCTCCGACGACGGGTGCGCCGGCCGGGACGAGCTGGGGCGTTCGTGCTCGGCTGGGGCGTCGTGACGTGCTGGGCTCACAGTAGAGCCGCCGCGACGTCAGGGGAGGGCGTTTTCGGTTGCGAATCGGTCTCGGTTGCCCGCGAGGTGAGGGAGCGGGCCAACCTGGGCGGGTCTTGGATCCGGGCGATGGCCGCTCGCCTGCCGAGTGGGGCCCGTCAACTCGAGCCCACCCGAGCACCGCACTCGACATGCGACGAGGACGGCCCCGCGTCTGCGAGTGCCGCCCTCGTCCTCGGTGCGCCTGGGGAGACTTGAACTCCCACGTCTAAGACACCAGAACCTAAATCTGGCGCGTCTGCCAATTCCGCCACAGGCGCAGCGCCGACGATCCTACGTCACGTCGTCCGAGCCCATGCCGACGCCGACGCTTGCACAGGATGGCAGGTAACTCACGAGGAGGCGAGTCGTGACGGGCTTACACGTGAGTTGTCCGCCATCCTGCGTGGGGCAGAACCGCGGCGGGGCCGCGCCCACCCTGCGTCAGGGCGCGCTCAGGCTTCGAACTTCAGGGCCTTCTTCAGTGACGCGACGTGTCCGGTGGCCTTGACGTTGTAGCGCGCGAGCTCGATGACGCCGTTCTCGTCGATGACGAACGTCGAACGGATGACGCCGACGACGGGCTTTCCGTACAGCTTCTTCTCGCCGTAGGCGCCGTACGCCTCGAGCGTCGTCTTCGACTCGTCCGACAGCAGCGGGTACGTCAGCTGCTCCTTCTCGACGAACGTCGCGAGCTTGGCGGGCGCGTCGGGGCTGATGCCGATGACCTCGTAGCCCGCGGCCTGCAGCGGTGCGAGCGAGTCGCGGAAGTCGCAGGCCTCCGTGGTGCATCCTGGCGTCATCGCGGCGGGGTAGAAGAAGATGATGAGTTTGCGGCCGGCGTAGTCGCCAAGGCAGATCTGGGTGCCGGCGTCACTCGTCAGCGTGAAGTCGGGGGCGCGTGTACCAGCTTCGAGGCGTGCCATGGGTGAAGTCCTCCTGAGCGAATCCGTCTGGTGCGTTAACCTTTGAGTCAAGATCCTAGTTTTCCGCATGTGGCAAGGAGACCCACCATGGCACCCAAGACGGCCAAGCAGATCGAAGCTGAGCTCGCCGCGTCGCGTTCGCGCCTCGCCGGCACGATCGACGAGCTCGCGTTCCGCGCGCAGCCGAAGGAGATCGCCAAGCGTCAGACCGAGAGCGCTCGCCTCGCGCTGACCGACGCGACCCGCACTGCTGACGGCGACCTGCGCTCCGACCGTGTCGCGATGGGTCTCGGCGGCCTCGGTGGGCTGCTCGTGCTCGTCGGCCTCGCGAAGCGCCTTCGCTCCTGACACTGGGCGCTCCACGGCGCCTCCCGACGTGGCCCGTTCGTCCCGCGACGAGCGGGCCACGCGTGTTTCTCCGAGCCGTCGCGTCGGGGGAGGCGCAGGCGCTGACACGAATTTGGCCTCGCACCTGCGGTTCATGTAGTGTTTCTCCTCGTTGCGCCAATAGCTCAATTGGCAGAGCAGCTGACTCTTAATCAGCGGGTTCGGGGTTCGAGTCCCTGTTGGCGCACCACTCCGGAGAAGGTCCACCGTTCACGGTGGGCCTTCTCGCATGCTCGGGTTCGAGTGCCCCGGCTCGTGAGGCGCCTGTGCCGGGTCGGGCATCACCCGCAAGGTGATGGCGGCCCGGGGCGCCCCGTGAAAGGGTTGAGGCGACAGTGAACGCCGTCAACGCAGGGAGGCAACCATGCCCGGTGAGAACGACAAGAACGCCACGTCCGCGAACGAGGAGAACACGACGCGAGACGAGCAGAGCGACGCCGAGAAGGAGATGGGGGTGCCGGCCCACGAGCTGAACTCGCAGGCGGACGTCATCTCCACCGACGACGCCGACTGAGCGTTCCCGTCGCCGATGATCGTCGAACCGACCTGGCGCGACGTCGTGACGCGGTCAAGGCGCACGACGAAGGGCCGGTGCACACGTGTTCACCGGCCCTTCGACACCGCGGCGACGACGTATAACGACGTTCTGCTGCAACGGCTTTTCTGGTGCGCCAACAGGGACTCGAACCCCGAACCCGCTGATTAAGAGTCAGCTGCTCTGCCAATTGAGCTATTGGCGCAACGAGAAAAAACTATAGACGACAGCGGCACTTCGGGCCAACTTCGAGCCGCGCCTCGCGTGCGGCGCAACACGATACGCCTCCGACGCGCCCAGCGGGGGATGGGACGCGGCGCGATCGGGGCGATAGATTCGAGACAGAACAGTTCTGACCACAACACACCGGAGACGACTCATGACGAGCCTTCCTGAAGCCGGAGTGGAGCGCCCGTACGGCGATCCGCCGAAGCTCGACGCCAAACCCGACTACAAGGTCGCGTTCAAGCGCGCTGCGGCCAAGTTCTCGCAGGACCAGTGCACCGACTTGGCAGCGTCGCTCACCTACTACTCGGTGCAGGCGATGTTCCCCGCCATCATTGCGGCGGTCTCGACGATCGGGCTGTTCGGCAACGGGCAGAAGACGACGGACAGCGTCATCGAAGCCATCGCGGAGATCGTCGGCAAGAACAAGGACGACATCCCCGAGGGGTTCACGACCTTCATCAACAACTTGCAGGGCGGCGGCGCCGGCCTCGCCTTCATCCTCGGCATCCTGGTGTCGCTGTGGTCGGCGTCGGGCTACGTCAACGCCTTCTCACGCATGAGCAACCGTATCTACGACGTTGCCGAGGGCCGCCCCGTCTTCAAGCTGCGGCTGTGGCTCTACTTCGTCACGATCGTGGCGTTCGTCCTAGCGATCCTCGCCGCGTTCTCGCTCGTCGTCTCGGGTGGCATCGCGGAGCAGATCTTCGACTCCGTCGGTCTCGGCACGCAGGCTGCGACGGTGTGGGACTGGGCGAAGGTGCCGTTCGTCATCGTCGTCGTCATCTTCATCATCTCGCTGCTGTTCTGGGGTACGCCGAACGTGAAGCGTCCCTTCAAGCAGGCGATGTTCAACCCGGGCGCCGTCCTCGCGTTCGTGATCTGGGCGATCGGGACGATCGCCTTCGCCTGGTACGTGTCCAACATGGGCAACTACGGCAAGACGTACGGCCCGATGGCGACGCCGATCATCCTGCTGCTGTGGCTGTGGATCACGAACCTCGCCATGCTCTTCGGTGCGGAGTTCGACTCCGAGACGTTGCGCACGCGCCAGTTGAAGACCGGCTACCCGGCCGAAGAGCTCATCCTCCTGCCCGTGCGTGACGAGAAGGGCATCGACAAGAAGGCAGAGAAGTACGACGCGCTCGTCGAGCAGGTCCACGCCCTGCGCCTGTCGTCCGGCGTGCCGGACGAGGCCGTCCGCACGATGCTGCCCGAGGCTCCCAAGGAGCGTTCCGACGAGCGCACGATGGCCGCTCAGGCCGGCTCGAGCGAGAAGCGTCCGACGCGTCCGCAGTCGAAGACGCAGGAAGCGGCTCCGGCGCTCGCCGCGGCCACGAAGGACGAGGCCCCCGACCTCGCGGACGGCTCCGGCGCCTCACGCGCGGACGGCGTGACGCGTCGTCGCGCCACGGACGACGCCGCGGAGCGCGAGGCGGCGGAGATCGCCGAGGCGCGCGAGGTGCGTCGCCGTCGTGCGCTCGCCGAGAGCCGCCACAAGCGTGAGGAGCGGGAGCGTCGTGACGCGCAGCGTCACAAGGTCGAGGCCGAGCAGAAGAAGGCGGAGGCCGAGCGCGCGAAGCAGCACAAGAAGGCCGAGGCCGAGCGTCCGCTCGAGGAGAAGTGGGCCGAGGTCGAGAATGCCCGCAACCGCTACGAGCACCCGAACACGCGCGAGTACCGCGCCGTGACGGCGGAGCGCGAGGAGCGCCGTCGCCGTTGGTTCTCGAACACGACGGCGAACTGAGCACCTGCTCAGCGCGATTCGCCGCATGACGTTGCCGCCCCACTCCGCCGAACGCGGGGTGGGGCGGCATCGTCATGGCGGGCGCGAGGCTCGCTAGGTGTGATGACCAGCCAGGTTGTCCAACCGGGTGATGGGCGCGACTCTGCCGATGGCTGAGTGGGGCCGGTGGTGGTTGTACTGGTGGATCCATGGTGCCAGCGCCGCGAGCCGGGCGTCTTCGCTGTCGTAGAACTTCGCGAAGGCCCACCCGTCGGCCAGGGTGCGGTGGAAGCGTTCGATCTTGCCGTTCGTCTGTGGACGGTACGGGCGGGTGCGCTTGTGCACGATGCCAAGTTCGGCGCAGGTGTCACGCCAGTGGTGGCTCTTGTACGCTGAGCCGTTGTCACTCAGCACGCGTTGGACGCTGACGCCGCGCGCAGCGAACCATGCGACAGCGTTGCGCAGCACGGCCGCTGCGGTTTCTTTCTTCTCATCGTCGTGGGCTTCGACGTACGCGACGCGGGAGTGGTCGTCGATGACGGTGTGCAGGTAGCACGTTCCCAGGCGGGGTGCGTGGGTGCTGTTACGGGTGGCGTGGCCGGCTTTGACTGTGGCGATGCGGTTCTGCTCGCCTTGGGCGCGTCCGACGTAGCGGTGGCCGCCGCCGTCGGGCACGCGCCCGAGTTTCTTCACGTCGACGTGGATGAGATCGCCGGGGCGCCCGTGTTCGTAGCGGCGTACTCGTTCGCCGGTGGCGCGGTCGATGTGGGTGAGCCTATTGAGGTGGCAGCGTGTCAGGACGGCGTGCACGGTTGAGGCGGGCAGGCCCAGTTTCGCGCCGATTTCGATGGGTCCGAGGCGTTGACGCAGCCGGGTCTTGACGATCTTGCGGACCACGTGTGGTGGCGTCTTGTTCGGTTGGTGGTGGGGGCGGCTGGAACGATCCAGGAGACCGTCGGCGCCTTCAGCTTCGTAGCGGCGGGCCCATTTCGCGGCGGTCTTCCAGGACACGTCGTAGCGTTCTGCTGCGCGGGCGATGGGCCATTCGTCGTCGATGATGAGGCGGGCCAGGCGTAGGCGGGCGCGGACTGTGAGCGCGGCGTTCGAGTGGGTAGCGTGGGCCATGAAGACCTCCCGGTGCGTGGTGTGGGACCTAGACAGCTCCACTGCACAGCGAGAGGTCTTCGCTTGTCACCCGTTCAGATCAACGAGTCGCAATGACTCGACCAACGTGCCTGGTCATCACAGCTAGGATGTTCGCCGTGACTGACAACGACCGCGCCCACACCGACCGCATCGTCTGGATCGACTGCGAGATGACGGGCCTCGAACTGGAGAACGACGCCCTCATCGAAGTAGCCGCGCTCGTCACCGACTTCGAGCTGAACCAGCTGGGCGACGGCGTCGACGTCGTCATCAAGCCCGAGCCGGCAGCCCTCGAGCAGATGGGTGACTTCGTGCGCGACATGCACACCAGGTCCGGGCTGCTCCGCGAGCTTGATGAAGGGGTCAGCATGGAGGAAGCGCAGGCGCTCGTGCTCGAGTACGTCATGCAGCATGCGCCCGAGGCCGGGAAGGCGCCGCTCGGTGGCAACACGGTCTCGACCGACCGCGGCTTCCTCGAGCGCGACATGCCGCAGCTCGCGGGGCACCTGCACTACCGCACGATCGACGTGTCGTCGATCAAGGAACTTTCGCGGCGTTGGTACCCCCGCGCCTACTTCAACGCGCCCGCCAAGCACGGCGGCCACCGCGCCCTCGCCGACATCCGCGAGTCGATCGCGGAGCTGCGTTACTACCGCGAGGCCGTCTTCGTGCCCGCTCCCGGCCCGACGTCGAACGAGGCGCAGGTCATCGCCAAGCGCTACGAGGTTGGCCCCTGACGCCGGACGCGCCCCTGATTGGGCGCGGCGGCCCTATTTCGGGTATATTCGTCCGCGCTGCCTGACACGGTGACGTGGACGGCGCATGGTGGGTATAGCTCAGCAGGTAGAGCACCTGGTTGTGGTCCAGGATGTCGCGGGTTCAAGTCCCGTTACTCACCCCAAGCAAGTGGCCCCCAGAGCGATCTGGGGGTTTTCTTGTTTACCCGCTCTCGGCGGGTGAGTCCCTGTAGCTCAGCTGGATAGAGCAAGAGCCTTCTAATCTCTAGGTCGCGAGTTCGAATCTCGCCGGGGGCACCGAAGCGGCTCGACCGCGGCGTGCGTTGCGCTGCTGTGCTCAGGTGACGCTGCATCGCCGCGCGCGGATGCCAGGCCCATGACTCGCTCATGACGCCCCTGCTCCGCGTGCTGAGCCGCCCGCCTCCGCCACATCGGGGTCGTGGGCCCCGCATCACCTCCTCGCGACGCGAATCACGTCACATCACCATGCCCTCATACCACCCCAATGCACTCTCAGGCTCCTCCATGCTTTAGGTTTGCCTTACCTAAACGTTTGGCTGTGAGGAGTGCGTGGTGTTCGGCAACTATCTGGTCGGGCTTCGAGAGGGGCTGGAGGCGTCGCTCGTCGTCGTCATCCTCGTGGCCTACCTGGTGAAGTCGGGTCGGCGCCACCTGCTCGGGCGCATCTGGCTCGGCGTCGCCGCCGCCATCGCGATCTCCCTCGCCTTCGGCGCCGCCCTCACGTACGGCCCCCGCGGCCTGACGTTCGAGGCCCAGGAGGCGATCGGTGGCACGCTGTCCATCGTCGCCGTCGGCTTCGTCACCTGGATGATCTTCTGGATGGCACGCTCCGCCCGCAGCCTGTCGGGCGATCTGAAGAGCCACGTCGACCGCGCCGCGGACGCCTCGCGCGCCTCCCTCGTCGTCGTGGCGATGCTCGCCGTCGGCCGTGAGGGCCTCGAGACCGCCCTGTTCCTGTGGGCAGCCACGCAGGCTGCGAGCTCGGGGGAGGGCTCGTCGAGCGCGCCGCTCATCGGCGCCGGGCTCGGCCTGTTGACGGCCGTCGTCATCGCCTGCCTCCTCTACCGCGGTGCGCTGTCGCTCAACCTGTCGAAGTTCTTCACCTGGACCGGCGGCTTCCTCATCTTCGTCGCGGCCGGCGTCCTCGCGTACGGCGTGCACGACCTGCAGGAGAGCGGTGTGCTGCCGGGCCTCAACTCCCTCGCGTTCGACGTCAGCGCACAGATCCCGCCGTCGTCGTGGATCGGCACGCTGCTCAAGGGGACGTTCAACTTCTCACCGGCGACGACGTGGTTCGAGCTCGCCGTCTGGGTTGCCTACATCGCGATCGTCCTGCCGATGTTCATCGTGCGCGTGCGCGCACCCCACCCCCCGAAGGCCTCGGGCTCCGCCGTGGCCACGAAGCAGAAGGCAACAGCATGATTCTCCCCACCCGCACCGCACGGGCATTCGCGTTCACCAGCATCGCCGGCTTGGCGCTCACCGGGTGCACGAGCAACTCGAAGGATTCCAAGGGCGACGGCAAGCTGACGGTCTCCTCCACGGCGAGCGAGTGCAAGGTCTCGGCCTCGGAGGCGCCCTCGGGCACCCTGTCGTTCAGCGTCAAGAACGACGGCGACAAGGTCACCGAGTTCTACCTGCTCGGTTCGGACCGCCTCCGCATCGTCGGCGAGGTCGAGAACATCGCACCGGGCCTGACGCGTGAACTCGTCGTCAAGGCCGCGCCGGGCACGTACTACACGGCCTGCAAGCCGGGCATGGTCGGCAAGGGCATCCAGTCGAAGTTCACCGTCACCGACTCGGGCGCCGACCTCACACCGACGGGGGCCGACAAGGCGCTCGTCGACGAGGCCGACAAGCAGTACCAGGCCTACGTCAAGGATCAGGCGACGCAGCTGAGCGCGCAGACGACGACGTTCGTCAACCTCTACAAGAGCGGCAAGGACGCCGAGGCGCGCGCCCTGTACGCGAAGGCGCGCCTGCACTGGGAGCGCGTCGAGCCCGTCGCCGAGTCGTTCGGTGACCTCGACCCCAAGATGGACCTGCGCGAGGCCGACCTCGAGAAGGGCCAGGAGTGGACCGGCTGGCACCGGATCGAGAAGGATCTGTGGCCGCCGAAGTCGGGCTACACCGCGATGAGCAAGACCGAGCGCAACAAGATCGCCGACCAGCTCCTCAGCGATACCAAGACGTTCGAGACGCGCACCAAGACGACGACGTTCACCGCCGACAAGATCGCCAACGGCGCGAAGTCCCTCATGGACGAGGTCGCCACGGGCAAGGTCACCGGCGAGGAGGAGATCTGGTCGCACACCGACCTCTACGACTTCCAGGGAAACGTCGACGGCGCACGCATCGCGTGGGAGAACCTGCGTCCGCTGCTCAAGAAGAAGGACGCGAAGCTCGACACGTCGATCGCGACGAAGTTCGCGGCGCTGCAGAAGCTGCTCGACAAGCACCGCGTCTCCGGTTCCGGGGACGACGCCGTCTTCGAGAGCTACGACAAGCTGTCGAAGGCCGAGGTCAAGGAACTCTCCGACGCGGTCAACGCGCTCAGCGAACCGCTGTCGAAGCTGACGGCGACCGTCACGTCCTGACACCGGCGTCGAGGCGCCCTACCCTGGGTGGGGCGCTTCGACGGTGGTTGTCACGACGATCGCAGCGACCGGATCCGCGTCAGGGCGGATCGACACGACGTGCAGAAGGATGGGTGAAGTGACGCAGCTGTCGCGCCGCGGGATGTTCGGTGTCGCAGGAGGCGGCGCAGCCGCAGGGCTGGCCGGATTCGCCGGGGGGTGGGGTGCCTCTCAGGCTTCCGCGAACCCGGCTCCCGACGCCTCGGCGCGCACCTACCCGTTCTTCGGCGCCCACCAGAGCGGCATCGTCACCCCGGCACAGGACCGGCTCTACTTCGCCGCGTTCGACGTCACCGCGAGCACCCGAGACGACCTCGAGACGCTCCTACGCGCCTGGAGTTCCGCCGCCGAACGCATGATGCGCGGGCTGCCGGCGTCGGACGAGGTGACGTCCTACGACGCCCCCCCGGCCGACACGGGTGAGGCCGACGGGCTCGGCGCGGCCGGCCTGACGATCACGTTCGGTTTCGGCCCCACCTTGTTCCGCACGAGCGACGGCAAGGATCGTTTCGGCCTGGCGAAGAAGCAGCCGAAGGAACTGCGCGAGCTGCCGCACTTCCCGGCCGACAAGCTCGACCCGCATCGAAGCGGCGGTGACCTCTGCGTCCAGGCCTGCGCCGACGACCCGCAGATCGCCGTCCACGCCATCCGCAACCTCACCCGCATCGCCTTCGGCCTCGCCGCGCTGCGCTGGGCGCAGCTCGGCTTCGGGCGCACCAGCTCGACGTCGACGGCGCAGGCGACGCCGCGCAACCTGTTCGGGTTCAAGGACGGCACGGCCAACATCAAGGCCGAGTCGCAGGACGTCGTCGACGAGCACGTGTGGGTCTCGAAGGGCGACGACGCCGCAGCCGACTGGATGGCCGGCGGCTCGTATCTCGTGGCGCGCCGCATCACGATGCACCTCGAGACGTGGGATCGCACCAGCCTGCGCGAGCAGGAGACCCTCATCGGCCGCGACCGCGTCGAAGGAGCGCCGTTGTCGGGCGGCAAGGAGTTCGACGAACCGCGCTTCGACGTCACCGGCCGCGAGAACAAGCCCCTCATCGCCAAGAACTCGCACGTCTTCCTCGCCCACCCGAAGAACAACAAGGGCGTCCAGATGCTGCGGCGCGGCTACAACTTCACCGACGGCAACGATGCGCTCGGTCGCCTCGACGCGGGTCTGTTCTTCCTCGCGTACGTGCGCCGCCCGTCGACGCAGTACATCCCGATGCAGATGCGCATGTCCCGCGAGGATGCCCTCATGGAATACCTGCAGCACACCGGATCCGGGCTGTTCGCCATTCCGCCGGGCGCGCGCGACGGTTCCTACGTCGGGCAGACGCTGCTCGAGGGCTGACGGCGCGGCGACGCTCGAAGCGCTACGACGCTCAAAGGCGACGACGCTCGGAGGTGTAGGAGCGCGCGGGATGGCGACGTGGTCGGCAGGGCATCAGGCGTCGATGCCACAGCGCCGTCATGGCATCCGGGAACGGTCGATGCGCCGAGCGAGTTGAGCCGCACGCGCGCACCGGCAAGACTGACAGGGTGAACGAACCCTTCAACGCCGCCCGGCTGCACGCAGCAGTCGGTGAGCTGCGCGCCGCCGTCGCGGCCAACGTCCTCCCGTTCGAGACGGCTGACGCGGCGGTCGCTCGGCGCTCGCAGCACGAGCTCGTCGCGCAACTCGACGACTACGTCATGCCCCGCCTCGAATCGCTCGACGCGCCGCTGCTCGCCGTCATCGGTGGATCGACGGGTGCGGGCAAGTCGACGCTCGTCAACTCGATCGTGCGCGAGCAGGTGACGCGCTCGGGTGTCCTGCGCCCGACGACGCGCGCGTCGGTTCTCATCCACCACCCGAGCGACACGCACTGGTTCATCGACGAGCGGGTGCTGCCCGGCCTGTCACGCCTGACCGGCAGTGCGACGCAGGGTGACGACCCGTCGTCGCTGCGGCTCGTCGCGTCGGCGTCCGTGCCGCGCGGGCTGGCGCTGCTCGACGCTCCCGACATCGACTCCGTCGTCTCCGCGAACCGCGACCTGGCCCGACAGCTGCTGTCGGCCGCCGACCTGTGGCTGTTCGTCACGACCGCGGTGCGCTACGCCGACGCGGTGCCGTGGGAGATGCTCGAGCAGGCCACGGAGCGCGGGACGTCCGTCGCCGTCGTCCTCGACCGGGTGCCGCGCGAGGCGATCGACGAGGTGCAGGCCGACCTCGCGCGCATGCTCGCCGCGCAGGGGCTGGGCCGTGCGCCGGTGTTCGCGGTCGCCGAATCGCCGCTCGACGACTTCGGCATGCTGCCGCAGGCCGAAGTCGCGCGCATCACCGAGTGGCTCAACTCGCTCGCGAGTGACGCGATGTCGCGGCAGGCCGTCATCCGCCGCACCCTCGACGGCGCCCTCGACTCGCTGGCGCCGCGCGCACGGGCGAGCGTCGCGGCGGCGCGGGCCCAGGAGGACGCCCACGCCCGGCTGAGTGACGTGGCCCACGAGGCCTATCGCGAGCACCTGCAGGAGGTGGCCGAAGGTCTTGAGGACGGCACGCTGCTGCGCGGCGAGGTGCTCGCGCGGTGGCAGGAGTTCGTCGGCACGGGTGAGCTGTTCAAGCAGTTCGAGGCCGGCGTCAGCCGCCTGCGCGACCGCGTCTCCGCTCTGTTCACCGCGCGGACGGAGAAGGCCGCACCCGCGAGGGATCTGGGGGAGGCGCTGCAGTCCGGGGTGGCGCAGCTGGTCACCTCACACGCTGAATCGGCAGCTCTCGACGCCGGCCGCGGTTGGCGCCTCGACGACGCGGGCAAACCGCTCGTGGCGCGTCACCCCGAGCTGACCTCAGCCAGTCCGCAGGTGGCCGACCACATCGAGCGGCTCGTGCGCGACTGGCAGGGCGACGTGCTCGAGCTCGTCCGCTCCGAAGCCGGTGAGAAGCGCTCGACGGCGCGTTTTCTCGCGTTCGGCGTCAACGGCATCGCCGTGCTGCTCATGATCGTGACGTTCGCCTCGACCGGCGGCCTGACGGGCGCTGAGGTCGGCATCTCCGCCGGCTCGTCCGTGCTCGCGCAGCGCCTGCTCGAGGCGATCTTCGGCGACCAGGCCGTCCGCTCGCTCGCCAAGGCGGCCCGCGGTCTGCTCATCGAGCGCGTCGAGGCGCTCTTCGCCGCCGAGGAACGTCGCTACCACGCTGCGCTCGGTGAGGTGGCTTTGCCGAAGCAGGCGGCGGCTCGCATCGAGACGGCGCTCACCCACGTCGAGGAGGCGCGATGAGCTGGAAGCCGTTCGGACGCGAGCGGCGCGAACGCGCCGAGGTCGTCGCCCCCATCACGCGCGAGGAGGTCGACGGCCGCGCCGCTGCGCTGCAACGCGCGCTGACGCTCGGTGGGCCCGCCTTGCCCGCGGACGATGTCGCCGTCGCCCGCAAGCTGCTGGCGCGTGTCGCCGAGCGCTCACGGATCGGCGGTGACCACACCGTCGTCGCGCTCGCCGGGGCGACCGGCTCCGGCAAGTCGAGCCTGTTCAACGCGCTCGTCGGTGAGCCCGTCTCGCGGGTGGGCGCGCGCCGCCCGACGACGTCACGGGCCGCCGCGGCGGTCTGGGGTAAGAGCGTTCCGAGCGAGTTGCTCGACTGGCTCGACGTGCCTTCACGCCATCAGGTGCAGGCCGCGATGCCACGTCATGCCGAGCTCGACGGCCTCGTCCTGCTCGACCTTCCCGACTTCGACTCCCGTGTGCGTGAGCACCGTGCGGAGGCCGATCGCGTGCTCGAGCTGTGCGATCTGTTCGTGTGGGTCACCGACCCGCAGAAGTACGCCGACGCGGTGCTTCACGAGCAGTACGTCCGCCAGCTCGCGGTCGCGAAGGCGACGTCGATCGTCGTGCTCAACCAGGCCGATCGGTTGACGCCGGAGGGGGCCGACAGCTGCCTCGCCGACCTGAGTCGCCTCCTCGTCGAGGACGGGCTGACGGACGCGCTCGTGCTGCCCACCTCGACGGTCGTCGACGGCGGTGTGACGACCCTCGTGGACGCTCTCGCGGACGTCGTGCAGGCCAAGAATGCCGCCGATCGGCGCCTCGCGGGCGATCTGCGGCATCAGGCCCAGCGGCTCAGCTCGCACGTCGGAGCGGTGCGCGAGCATCGCACGAGTGGGACGAACGCCGAGCTCGTCTCCGCCCTCGCGCAGTCGGCCGGTGTGGGGGTGGTGCTCGACGCCGTCGAGCGCGACTACCGCACAGAGGCGGCACGGCGCACCGGATGGCCGTTCACGCGATGGTCGCAGAAGCTCAAGGCGCGGCCGCTCGCGCGGCTCGGGCTCGACAAGCAGGTGTCCGACGGTATGAGCCGCGGTGATCGGCGCGTCGTGCTCGGCAAGTCGTCGCTGCCTCCCGCGACGCCGGCCGCGCGCGCTGCGGTCGACCTCGCGACGAGGCGTCTCGGGGAGAAGGCTGCGGACGGCCTGCCGGACCCCTGGGCAGACGAGGTGCGCAGCGCCGCGACGGGGCGTGACGGCGCCATGGCCGACGCGCTCGACCAGGCCGTGCTGCGCACGCCGTTGCGCGGACGCTTCCCGGGTTGGTGGGCCGCGGCGTCGGCGCTGCAGTGGGCCTTCGCCGGTGTCGCGCTGGCCGGGGCCGCGTGGTTGATCGTGCTCGCGTTGCTCGGCACGATGCAGATCCACGTGGGCGTCCCGACGATGGCGGGTGATTGGCTGCCCATCCCGCTCGTCATGCTCGCCGGCGGGTTGCTCGCGGGGTTGTTGCTCACGGTCCTCACGCGGACCCTCGCTCGGACGGGAGCCCGACGCGCACGTCAGGATGCGCAGGAGCGCCTCGACGAGGCCATCGCGCAGGTGGCGTCGGAGCGCATCATCGCGCCCGTCGAGGCGGTCGTGAGGCGCCACGACGACACGGCACGGGCGCTCGCGGAGGCGTCTGCCTGAGCCGCGGGCGATGGTTGCGGTGCTGGTGGGTGGGGGCTCTGCGGACGGTACGGCCGTGGGTCAGGCGCGGGGGTGACGTGGTTCGGCTCCGGGCTGGGGATGGTGACGCTGCGTCGCGGCCGTCCCCAGGCGAGCCGTGCCAGCTGTGAATCTGCCCTCCCAGGCAGCGCACGGGAGGGCCTATCCACAGCATCGGTGACGGTGGGACGCGCGGGGCGGACGAACCTGCCTAGCGTCGGGATCACGACCGGCCGAGGTGGCCGGCGCGATGCCTGACGCGGCCGCGGCCGCAGTGGAGGAACCACCATGAACGAGGTAGCGATCGACATCAGCGGCACCGTCGTCACCGACCCGGTGCTGCGCCAGACGAAGACAGGGGATGCGTTCCTCACGTTCCGGATGGCGGTCAACGAACGCCGCTGGAACGCGCAGGAGAACACGTGGAGCGACGGTGCGTCGCAGTTCTTCAGCGTGACGGCGTTCCGCACGCTCGCGGGCAACGCTTATCACTCGCTCGCGAAGGGTCAGCACGTCATGGTCTCGGGTCGGCTGCGGCTCAGTCAGTACGTCGCGCAGGACGGCTCGCAGCGCATGAGCGTGCAGATCGACGCGCACGACATCGGCGCCTCCCACAAGTTCGGGCAGACGTCGTTCACGAAGTGCTCCGACCCCGTCATCCCGAGCTCCGACCGCCTCGCCGACGACATCGTCACGGAGGTGACGCGCACGGTGGAGAACGAGCAGTTCGGCCGCAGCGAACCCGCGTCCGACGAGGAAGCCACCGAGGGGCGCCGCGCGCTCGTCGACGCCTGAGACGGCGAGGCCGGCCGGGCGGTGAGCACGTCACCGCCCGGCCGGGCGGACGTCGGGCCCCGCACGCGCCGCGGAAAGTCGCGTCGAACGGCTTGCAACCGATAGCCTCGGGCGCATGGCTGAGTTCATCTACACCATGACCAAGGCGCGCAAGGCCGTTGGCGACAAGGTGATCCTCGACGACGTGTCGATGTCGTTCTACCCCGGCGCCAAGATCGGCGTCGTCGGACCCAACGGCGCCGGCAAGTCCACCATCCTCAAGATCATGGCGGGGCTCGACCAGCCCAGCAACGGCGAGGCACGCCTGTCCCCGGGCTACAGCGTCGGCATCCTGCTGCAGGAGCCACCGCTCAACGAGGAGAAGGACGTGCGCGGCAACGTCGAGGAAGGCCTCGGCCAGATCAAGGTCGACCTCGACCGGTTCAACGAGATCTCCGCCGAGATGGGCGAACCCGACGCCGACTTCGACGCCCTCATGGAGGAGATGGGCAAGCTCCAGGAGAAGATCGACGCGGCCGATGCGTGGGACATCGACTCCCAGCTCGAGCAGGCCATGGACGCCCTGCGCTGCCCGCCCGGTGACGCCGATGTCTCCGTCCTCTCCGGTGGTGAGAAGCGCCGCGTCGCGTTGTGCAAGCTGCTGCTGCAGAAGCCCGACCTGCTCCTGCTCGACGAGCCCACCAACCACCTCGACGCCGAATCCGTCCTCTGGCTCGAACAGCACCTTGCGAGCTACCCGGGCGCTGTCCTCGCCGTCACCCACGACAGGTACTTCCTCGACAACATCGCCGGCTGGATCTGCGAGGTCGACCGCGGTCGTCTCTACCCGTACGAAGGCAACTACTCGACGTACCTCGAGAAGAAGCAGGAGCGCCTCACCGTCCAGGGCAAGAAGGACGCGAAGCTTGCCAAGCGCCTCAAGGAAGAACTCGAGTGGGTCCGCTCCAACGCCAAGGCCCGCCAGACGAAGTCGAAGGCACGCCTCGCGCGCTACGAGGAGATGGCCGCCGAAGCCGAGCGCACCCGCAAGCTCGACTTCGAGGAGATCCAGATCCCGCCGGGCCCGCGCCTCGGCGCGCAGGTCATCGAGGTCAACGACCTGAAGAAGGGCTTCGGCGACCGCGTCCTCATCGACGGGCTGTCGTTCACGCTGCCGCGCAACGGCATCGTCGGCGTCATCGGCCCCAACGGCGTCGGCAAGACGACCCTGTTCAAGACGATCGTCGGCTTCGAAGAGCCAGACGCCGGCACCGTGAAGATCGGTGAGACGGTCAACATCAGCTACGTCGACCAGAACCGCGCCGGCATCGACCCCGAATCGACTCTGTTCGAGGTCGTCTCCGAAGGAAACGACCACATCCAGGTCGGCCAGGTCGAGATCCCCGCACGCGCCTACGTCTCGCAGTTCGGGTTCAAGGGCCCCGACCAGCAGAAGAAGGCCGGCGTCCTGTCCGGCGGTGAACGCAACCGCCTCAACCTCGCCCTCACCCTGAAGCAGGGCGGCAACCTGCTGCTGCTCGACGAACCGACCAACGACCTCGACGTCGAAACCCTCGGATCCCTCGAGAACGCGCTGCTCAGCTTCCCCGGCTGCGCTGTCGTCATCAGCCACGACCGCTGGTTCCTCGACCGCGTCGCGACGCACATCCTCGCCTACGAAGGCACCGACGAGAACCCCGCCGCGTGGTACTGGTTCGAAGGAAACTTCGACGCCTACGAGAAGAACAAGATCGAACGCCTCGGCGCCGAAGCAGCACGCCCCCACCGCGTCACACACCGCCGGCTCACCCGCGACTGAGGATCAAGCGCGCGAAGGTAGGACCGCAGCGAAGCGAGGATCCTGCCGCAGCAAGCGCTGACGAAGTCGCGGAAAGGACACGCGACTGAGGATCAAGCGCGCGAAGGTAGGACCGCAGCGAAGCGAGGATCCTGCCGCAGCAAGCGCTGACGAAGTCGCGGAAAGGACACGCGACTGAGGATCAAGCGCGCGAAGGTAGGACCGCAGCGAAGTGAGGATCCTGCCGCAGCAAGCGCTGACGAAGTCGCGGTAAGGACACGCGACTGATACTCCCTCGACCCGTCTTCCGGGCGGCGCGGATCCTGAGCTCGCGGGCTCGCCCAGGAGCGCCGCGCCACCTCGGTGCGACAGGCCTTCGGGCTGGATGACAGCAACGCCTCTCACTCACACCTCGCACGCTCGGTGTTCGTGAGGGGCGTTGCTGTCATCCAGAGTCCATGGTGCGCCGGGTCACTGTCCGCTGTCCCTGCGTCGTGAGGTGGGGGACGGATTGGGCTCGGGGAAGGGCTGCGTCATGACGCGTGCTCGTGGTGCCGCCGCGACGTCAGAGCCGGCCGGCATCGCCGGCGCAGTCAGTGCCGCGGTCTGGGGATCCGGACCGTCGGGCTGACGGGTCAGCGCCGTTTCGCGAGGCGCGCCTCGAGAGAAGCCTTCGAGGCCGGCCACTCGTGCGCAAGGATCGAATAGACAACCTTGTCGCCCAATGCGCCGTTGCCCTCGCGACGATCGGCGCGCAACACGCCGTCGCGCCTGGCGCCGAGACGCTCGATCGCGGCCTGTGACTGCTGGTTCATCCAGCTCGTCTCGTACCGCACACACTCGACCCCGATCGTCTCGAAGGCGTACGTCATGAGCAACAACTTGCTCTCCGCGTTCGTGCCCGTGCCGTGCGTGGACGCGCGATTCCACGTGTAGCCGATCGACACGCGCGGCACCGCGTCGACGATGTCGTAGAACGTCGTGCACCCCAACACCTGCTCGTCCGCCAGCCGCACCGCGACGAACGGCACCATGAACCCCGACTCGCGCCATGCGAGGCGCTGCTCGATCATCGCGCGAACACCGTCAGCGCGCGGAACGCTCGTGTACCAGCGCGTCCACATCTCGCCGTCGTTGACGGCGTCCACGAGGCCGTCATGATGCTCGAGCGTCAAGGGCTCCAACCGCACCAAGGACCCGGTCAGCGTGATGTCAGCGTCGAAATCAGTCATGCCCCTCAACGTAGCGCCCATGCGTCGCAGCCCGACGGATGTGACCAAGAATCGCGGATAGGCACGAACATCGCAGATGGGGACGGGAATCGCAGTCGTGCAGGGGATGGCGGTACGCGAGGTCAGGGGCGGGGGGCGTCCTTGAGGCGCATCATGCCCTCCTGCGCGACGGTGGCGACGAGGGTGCCGTCCTCGGTGAACATGCGCCCCACGCCGAGGCCGCGCCCACCCGACGTCGAGGGTGATTCCTGCGCGAACAGGATCCACTGCGTCAGATCCACGGGTCGGTGGAACCACATCGCGTGATCGAGGCTCGCAGCGCGGTAGCCGGGTGACGACCAGGCGATGCCGTTGGCGCGCATCGCCGCCTCGAGCATCGAGTAGTCGGAGGCGTACGCTAGGATCGCAGCGCTGAGCAGCGGGTCGTTCGGCACCTCACGCAGTGTGCGCATCCACAGGTTCTGGAACGGCTGACGTTCGTCCGCCGGCGCGAGATAGAGCCCGCCCTCGACGTGTCGAACGTCGACAGCGCGTCCGCGCGCCCAGTGCTGCGCCATCGGGTGATCGATGTCGCCGACGATGTCCGCGGTCGTGGGCAGCGACTCGGGGGCCGGCACGTCCGGCATCGTCACCTGGTGGTCGATGCCGCCGGCGTCCTCCTGGAAGCTCATGATGACGCTGAGGATCGGCGCGCCGTTCTGGATCGCGTGCACGCGCCGCGCGGAGAACGACCCACCGTCACGTAGTCGCTCGACGGCGAAACGCACCGGCTGCGCAGCGTCCCCCGGGCGCAGGAAGTACCCGTGCAGGGAGTGGATGTGGCGCGGCGCCCCGGGCTTGATCTCACCGACGGTGCGGCCGGCCGCGACGATGCACTGCGCGAGAACCTGCCCGCCGAAGATGCGCCCGTGCGGCTGCGGCTGCGATTCGCCGACGAACAGGTCCGCGGCGCTCTGACCGAGGTCGACGCGGCGCTCACCGTCCTCGTCGAAGGACGCGGAGATCGTTGCACTGCCCACCGGGCGGACGTCGAGGATGTTCAGCAGGTCGCCGACCGGGTCGTCGGACGGTTCGATCGAAACGAGGGAAGTCACGAGGCGAGGCTACCCATGAACGGCGCCTCCCGCGCGCAACCGCGTGACATGACACCGCCGTCGGTTGGTGATCGGGCCTGGGCGCGGGGGATAATGACCGCCATGACCTACGCGCCCGACTATGCCTCCGTCGTGCCCGTTCCGCTGCGGTGGTCGGACATGGACGCCTACGGCCACGTCAACAACGTCCAGTTCCTGCGTCTGCTCGAGGACGCCCGCATCCTCGCGTTCGCGCAGTGGTTCGGTCGTGAGCGTTCCGTCGTCGGCGAAGGCATCATCGTCGCGCGTCACGAGATCGAGTACCGGGCGCCGTTGCTGTTCCGCATCGAGCCGATCGAGGTCGCCATGTGGATCACGCACCTCGGCGGCGCGGCGTACGACGTCGGGTACGAGGTGCGCGACGGGGGGCACGGTTCGACGACGTACGCGCTCGCGGAGACGACGCTCGTCGGTTACGACTTCCAGACCGAGCGGCCGCGCCGGCTCGAGGAGCACGACAAGACACAGCTGCGACGCTTCGTCGGCCCGCCCGTGCCGTTCCGCCACCGCGCTGCCGAGAAGCGCCGCGAGGCCTCGGCGTGAGCGACGGGTTGGAGCTCGCGGACGTCCAGGTCGCCGCAGACCTGACGACGTACGTCGCCCGCGCGCGCACGCTCGACGCCGACGGCGCGATCCGCCTCCAGGCGAGTGGAGCGACGCTCGCCGCGTGGGTCGGCGTGCGCAAGGGCCGCGGACTCATGGGGGAGGGCACCGTCATAGGGTTGCGGGTGCTGCCGCTCGCGCGCGCCGTCGACGAGCCGGTCGACGTCGTCGTCCCATTGGCGGCGGTCGCCGATCGTCTGGCTCGCAGCGGTTCGCCGCGTGGTGCGGTCGCGAACGCCGCGCCCGGTGCAAGCCCCCAGGTCGTCGACGAATCCGATGGCGCCTTCACGCTCGAGATCCCGCCGATGACGGTGCGCACGTCCTGGGCTGCTGTCACGCCCCCGCGCAGCGGATGGTCGCCGCTGGCGCGCCTGCCCGTCGACGGTCTCGTGCACGTCGCGCGCGTCGGCATCGAGGAGGTCGCCACCGGAACCCCCGAGGGCGCCGGTGCCGCAGCCGTCGAACAGCTCCGTGAACGCGTCTGGAACCGCCCGATCGAGGGTGATCTCGGCGGCGCCGACGGGTTGCCCACCGGGGCCGCGCTCGGGCTGTACGCGCTCGGATTCGCCGTCGGCGATGTCGCGACGGTGTACGGCACGGCCCGCTGGCATCGCGTCTCGACAGACGTCGGGCACGTTCTCGTGCGCTGATGGCTCGGGGCGCGCGGCGTCGTTGACGCGGGTTTGCGCACCTCAAGGGTGGGCCGCGCGGGCGGGGGATGTCGCTCGTCGCTCGGACCGCGAGCGTGCCGATCGGCTGGGGTGCGCGACGTTGCTGACGCGGGGTGCGCACCTGGCGGCGCGCGTTCGGGTGCGATGCGTCACCGTCGAAATCCTCCGCACCTGAGCGGTCGGGCATCCGACGCCGTGCACGCGAGCCCGCCGAGCCGAACGAAGGGTGCCTGCGCGGTTATCGTCGTGACCATGACGCACCGTTCACTACCGCAGCCACGCACCCTCGACCCCATGGACGCACCGAGCCTGCGCTGGGGCATCATCGCGCCCGGCGGCATCGCCCGCACGTTCGCGCAAGCGCTCACGGCGCGGACGTCGCAACGCATCGTAGCCGTCGGTTCTCGAAATGTTCAGCGGGCGCAAGAGTTCGTCGACGAATTCGCCTCCGGAGCAACGGCCTACGGATCCTACGGCGAACTCGTTGCTGACGACGACGTCGACGTCGACGTCGTGTACGTCGCCTCGCCACACAGCGCGCACCGCGACCACGCACTGCTCGCCATCGAGGCGGGCAAGCACGTCCTCGTCGAGAAGGCATTCACGCGCAACGCCGCCGAGGCTCGGGAGGTGCTCGAGGCGGCGGAGCGCGCCGGCGTGTTCGTCATGGAAGCCATGTGGTCGCGCTTCCTGCCGCACTACGACGTGATCCGTCAGGCCATTGACGCCGGCCTCATCGGTGACGTGCGCTGGATCGCCGCTGACCACGGTCAGGCGCTCTACCCGGAGGGGCCCCAGCGCCTGTCCGATCCCGCCCTCGCCGGCGGTGCGCTCCTCGACCTCGGTATCTACCCGCTCAGCTTCGCGGCGATGCTCATGCCGCAGGTCGACGACGTCGTCGCCACCGGCATCCTCACGCCGCAGGGCGTCGACGAATGCGAGACGATCACCCTGCGCGGCGGTGGTTCCATCGCCGGTCTCGGCACGACGATGGCGACGCAGACGCCCAACACCGCCGTAGTCGCCGGCACCGAAGGGCGCCTCGAACTCGACGGGTGGTTCTACTTCCCGACGCAGGTGCGACTCGTCAGCAACGACGGCGAGGTGCTCGACACCTTCGACGGTGCCGACGACCTGCACGCGCTGCACTTCGAGGCCGTCGAGGTGGCCCGCTGCATCAGCGACGGCCGCCGCGAGTCGCCCCTCATGCCACACGCCGAGACGTTGCGCGTCATGGGTCTCATGGACGAGATCCGCCGTCAGCTCGGGGTGGTCTACCCGGGGGAGTGACCGTGCGCCAAGCACGCGTCATGCCAGGACGCACCCACGACAGCTCCGGCTACCGTCGACGCACGATGGCGGGTAACTCACAGGTAGGCGCCTCGTGACGCGCCTACGCGTGAGTTACCCGCCATCATCGCGTCGCGCTGCGACCGGGTGGGCCTCGATCAGGCTCGCGTGAACCAGACCGTCACGTCGCGTTCGACGGTGAGGCTGTCGGCCTCACCGCTGCTCAGGACGACGAACGCGTCGTCGGGCAGGGCGACCGGCTCACCGAAGTTCGTGACGACCCACAGGTCCTCGTGGCCGTCACGGCTGTTGACGAACGCCAGGACGTCGTCGCCGGCACCCTCGACCCACGTGAGAGAGCCGGAGCCCAGTTCGCGGGCGTGACGCTCGCGCAGCATGCGGCGGTAGAACTCGAGCGTCGAACCGGCCACGCCGTCCTGCTGGTCGACGGCGAGGTCACCGTAGACCTCGGGCTGCGGCAGCCACGTCGCCTCCGACGGGCCGAACCCGAACGACGGCGCGTCCTTGACCCACGGCATCGGCACGCGGCAGCCGTCACGGCCGGCCTCGGTGTGCTCGGAGCGCTCCCACGTCGGGTCCTGACGCGCCTCGTCGGGCATCGTCGTGTGGTCGGGCAGGCCGAGTTCCTCACCCTGGTACAGGTAGGCGCCGCCGGGCAGTGCCAGCTCGAGTGCCGTCGCCGCGAGGGCGCGACGCAGGCCGAGTGCCGCGTCGGGCTGCGGGTCCTCGGCGCGGATGCCGTTGGGGCGCGGCTGCCCGACGGGCAGCGCAAGACGAGTGGCGTGACGCACGACGTCGTGGTTGCTCAGGACCCACGTCGTCGGTGCGCCGACGGAGTCGTTCGAGCGGTACGACGACGTGATGCTCTCGTGCAGGTCGGCGGCACGCCACGGTGTCTCGAGGAAGGCGAAGTTGAACGCCTGGTGGAACTCGTCCGGGCGCACGTAGCGGGCGAGGCGCTCGGGCGGGCTGACCCACGCCTCGGCGCACATCGCGCGGTCGGCGGCGGAGTCGTAACCCTCGGTGTCGCGCGGGTTGTAGGAGTCGAGCAACTCGCGCCACGCGCGGTAGATCTCGTGCACGCCCTCCTGATCCCACATCGGGCCGCCGTTGTCGTGGCTCGCATCGCCGGTGCCGGCCATCTGCGCGTGCGCCGCGTGATCGGGCAGCCCGTCGGCCTTGATCAGGCTGTGCGCGACGTCGACGCGGAAGCCGTCGACACCGCGGTCGAGCCAGAACGTCAGGATCGAGACGAACTCGTCGCGGACCTCGGGGTTGTTCCAGTTGAAGTCCGGCTGCTTGGGGTCGAACAGGTGCAGGTACCACTGCTCGGGGTTGCCGTCGGCGTCGCTGACGCGCGTCCACGCGTTGCCGCCGAAGATCGCCTGCCAGTCGTTCGGCGGCAGTTCACCGTTCTCGCCCTTGCCGTCGCGGAACAGGTAGCGCTCGCGCTCCGGCGAACCAGGGCCGGCCGCGAGGGCCGCCTTGAACCACTCGTGCTCGTCGGAGGAGTGGTTCGGCACGAGGTCGACGATGACGCGCAGGTCGAGCTCGTGCGCGCGGGCGATCAGCTTGTCGGCGTCGGCGAGGGTGCCGAACAGCGGGTCGATGTCGCGGTAGTCGGCGACGTCGTAGCCCGCGTCGGCCATCGGGGAGGTGTAGAACGGCGAGATCCACAGCGCGTCGACGCCGAGGTCGCGCAGGTAGGGCAGCTTGGCGGTGATGCCGGGCAGGTCGCCGACACCGTCACCGTTCGAATCGGCCCACGAGCGCGGATACACCTGGTAGACGGCGGACGTACGCCACCATTCCTGGCCGCCGAGGCCGACGTGCGTCGCTGAGGTCTGCTTGATCCACGAAGTCTGTTCACTCACCGCCCCAGTCTGCCAACCACGGGCGCTGGGACGAAACCGTCCGCATCACCCGCGGCCGAGAGGGGCTCGACAGGCCCATCGCTGCCCGAGCCGTTCGACTCGGTGACGGCGGCGCGTCAGCGAACCGGGTGCTCCGGCTCCGGCCCGGGGGTGTTGACGAGGCTGTAGGCCGCGCGCACGAGGTAGTCGCGCAGCAGGCGGTCGAGCTCCGGTTCCAGGGCGACGTCGTCGCACGCCGCCATGATGTGCGTCAGCCAGCGGTCGCGCTGCTCGGGGGTGACGGCGAACGGCATGTGTCGCATCCGAAGGCGCGGGTGGCCGCGCTCGGCCGAGTACGTCGTCGGGCCGCCCCAGTACTGTTCGAGGAACATCTCGAAACGGCGCTTCGCGGGCTCGAGATCGGCCTCGGGGTACATCGCTCGCAGCGTCGCGTCCTGCGCCACGCCGTCGTAGAACACCTCGACGAGACGGTGAAACGTGGCGTGGCCGCCCATGCGGTCGTACAGCGTCGGCTCACTCATGCGTCCAGTCTTTCACCCGCGCGCCACGGCCGTCGCGTGGCCGGAGGTCCCTTCATTGGTGCCGCGGTCGGCCTCACCTCGGCAGGGCGGTGTTGACGGCGGCGAACGGCTGGGCCGGCGGGCCCTTGACGCCTGCGTCCTCGAGCGCGATGACGCTGCGTCGGCGCAGTTCGCGGCTCACGCCGAAGTTCTCGTTCGGCGCCGTCTTCGCGATGATGCGGAACGTCATCGTGCCGCCCGCCACCGATTCGACACCCGCGACGTTCGGGCGCTCGATCAGCTTCTCGCTCCACTCGGGGTCGGCCTCGAGCGCGTCGACGACGCCCTCGAGCACATGGGTGACGGTGTGGATGTCCGAGTCGTAGGCGACCGGGATGTCGACGAGCGACGTCGACCACCCCTGCGAACGGTTGGCGACGCGCACGATCTCACCGTTTCGGACGTACCAGACGACACCGTTCGCGTCGCGCAGCCGCGTGATGCGCAGCGTCACCTCCTCGACGGTTCCGATCGCCTCGCCGGTGTCGATGACGTCACCGACGCCGTACTGATCCTCGAAGATCATGAAGATGCCCGACAGGTAGTCCTTGACGAGCGACTGCGCGCCGAAGCCGAGCGCGACGCCCGCGACTCCGGCGCTCGCCATGATCGGGCCGAGCTGGATGCCGCACTGCGCGGCGATCGTCAGCGTCGCGACGACGACGACCGCCACCGTCGTGATCGAGCGCAGCAATGACCCCATCGTCGCGGCGCGCTGACGGCGACGCTCGTCGTCGAGACCTGCGGCGGCACGCAACCGGGCGCGGGTCGGAGCGAGCAGGTCGCCGGCGCTGACGGCGGTGCTCCCCGCAGCGCCTTCCGCCCCTCCCGCAGCGCCTTCCGGCTCTCCCGCAGCGTCGCCCGCGCCTTCTGGCGCCTGGGCGGAAGGGGTGGCGGCGCCCGTCTGCTGACCGGCCTCGTCAGTGGCCCCACGTGTCTCGTCCTGCCCAGAACGCGTCGAGCGGGGGCGGGCGATCATCGCCTCGACGGCCCGCGAGATCGCGCGGTGGGCGAGCCAACGCACCGCGACGGCCGCGACGACGATGATGACCACCTGCACCGGAGTGCCACCGACGTGGTGCCACAGATCGCCCATCGTCGACGTGCGCAGTGGGACGAGGCTCAGGGGAATCGATGACATGCCGTCATCCAATCACCCGCGCCCAGCTCGTCTCGAACGACCGACGTGGGCCGATTCGCTGCCGCCCCACGTGAAGCGAGAGTCTCGCAGAGCCCAGGCTCCCCGGGCTCTGCGCGATCACTGCCGCCGGCGCAGCTGCGTCGCGACGGCACACACGATGCGGCCCGGGACGATCGAAACCGTCCCGGGCCGCATCACGTGCATCACGACGCGGGAAGCACGAGCACTCACGGCTCGCGCGCATCACCGCCCGTCGCGGCGGGCTCAGCCGTGCTGTCGCGCCGCCTGTGCGTCGAAGCGCTGAGCCTCGACGGCGCGCGCCACGGTGTCGCGGTTCTCGGCAACGGTGCGCACGAGACCGGCCGGGGCGTCACGGTGGGCGTCGAGCCAGGTGTTGGCCTGCGCGAGCAGCTGCGGCCCGGCGAGCGTGAACGGGAAGAACGACCCGATCGTCAGCTCCGCGATGTGGTGCGTGCGCGAGGCCCAGTAGCCCTCGGCCATCTCGAAGTAGCGCTCGATGTACGGCTCGAGCAGTGCCTCGTCGTGCACGTGCCCGAAGCCCGCGGCGGTCTCGGCGATCGTCTGGTTCGCGAGCGCGTCGGAGTCGACGACGGACGCCCACGCCGCGGCCTTCGCCTCGGCCGTCGGGATCGCCGCCCGGGCACGCGCGGCGCGCTCAGCGCCGGTCGCGGTGTTGTCCCGCTCGAGTTCGGCCGCGATCTCGGGCTCGCCGAGCACGCCACCGGCGACAAGGCTCGTGAGCAGCGTCCAGCGCATCTCGGTGTCGAGGGCGAGACCGTCGAGCACGGACGAGCCCTCGAACAGGCCGCGGACGAACGCGAGGTCGTCGGCGCTCGCGGCGAACGACGTGAACGCCTGCGCGAGCTGGAGCTGCGCATCGGAGCCGGGCTCGGCCGACAGCAGCAGACCGCGCAGAGTGCGGGCCACGAGGGCGACGACGTCGTCGCGGTGCTCCGGTGCCGTGTACGTGCGCGCGGCGGTCGTCAGCTGCCCGAGCAGGGTGCGCAGCAGCGTCGAGTCACTCTCGCCCGGCAGCGTCGCGAGGGCCATGTCGATGAAGTCGCGCGCCGACATCTCCGCATCGCGCGTCATGTCCCAGGCGGCGCCGAGCACGAGGGCGCGCGGCAGCGAATCCGTGAACGCGCGCGGGTGGGCGATGGCCGTGGCGAGGCTGCGCGCATCGAGACGGATCTTCGCGTAGGCGAGGTCGTCGTCGTTGACGAGCAGCAGGTCGGGTTGCGGCGTGCCGACGAGCTCGCTCACCTCGGTGCGCTCACCGTCGACGTCGAGCTCGACGCGCGCGGTGCGCGTCAGGGCGCCGTCACGCAGCATGTAGCAGCCGACGGCGAGGCGGTGCGGACGCAGCGTGGGGTAGTCGTCGGCGGCGCTCTGCTCGATGACGACGCTCGTCATGCGGCCGTCGTCGTCGGTCTCGACGATCGGGCGCAGCGTGTTGACGCCGGCGGTCTCGAGCCACAGCTTCGACCACTGCGTGAGGTCGCGTCCGCTCGTCGTCTCGAGCTCGGCGAGCAGCTGCGGCAGCGTCGTGTTCTGCCACGCATAGCGCGCGAAGTAAGCGCGCAGACCGGCGGTGAACGGCTCACGCCCGACGTAGGCGACGAGCTGCTTGAGCACCGAAGCGCCCTTGGCGTACGTGATGCCGTCGAAGTTGACCTCCACGTCGGCGAGGTCGCGGATCGGGGCGACGATGGGGTGCGTCGAGCTCAGCTGGTCCTGACGGTAGGCCCACGCCTTCTCGGACGTGCCGAACGTCGTCCACGCCGATTCCCAACGAGTCGCCTCGGCCTGCGCCGTCGTCGAGGCCCACTCGGCGAACGACTCGTTGAGCCACAGGTCGTTCCACCACTTCATCGTGACGAGGTCGCCGAACCACATGTGCGCGAGCTCGTGCAGCACCGTCAGCGCACGGCGCTCGACGACGGCCTCCGAGACCTTGGCGCGGAAGACGTAGATCTCGGAGAACGTCACGCAGCCGACGTTCTCCATCGCGCCCGCGTTGTATTCCGGCGTGAAGATCTGGTCGTACTTGGTGAACGGGTAGGGCTGGTCGAACTCGTTCTCGAAGAACGCGAAGCCACGCTTGGTGATGTCGAAGATCTCGTCGGCGTCCATGTGCGGAGCGAGCGACTTGCGGCAGAACACGCCGAGAGGGATGGTGCCGGCGCGCGTCTCGACGCTGTCGCGGTACGCCTCGTAGGGGCCCGCGACGAGCGCGGTGACGTAGCAGGAGATGCGGGCGGTGGGGGCGAACTCCCACGTCGCGGCCGGCTCGCTCACCCCGTTCGGACCCGTGTAGGTCTGCGTCGCGGGCTTCGGCTCCGGCGTCGTCTCGTTCGACAGCACCTGCCAGCGCGCGGGCGCCGTGACGGTGAACTGGAACGTCGCCTTGAGGTCGGGCTGTTCGAAGACGGGGTACATGCGTCGCGCGTCCGGCACCTCGAACTGCGAGTAGAGGTAGACCTCGTCGTCGGCGGGGTCGACGAAGCGGTGCAGGCCCTCACCGGTGTTCATGTAGACGCCGACGGCGTCGACGCGCACCTCGTTCTCGGCGGCGAGATCGGTGAGGCGGATGCGCGCCCCGTTCCAGTCGACGTCACGCTCCTCGCCGTTGACGACGACGCGGCTGACGGACTCGCCCAGGAAATCGAGCCATGTCTCGCTGCCGGGCTGCGCGCTGAAGCGCACGACGCTCGACGTCGCGAACGTCGTCGGGCCGGTG
This sequence comes from Dermacoccus sp. SAI-028, assembly GCF_004346775.1. Taxonomy (NCBI): domain Bacteria; kingdom Bacillati; phylum Actinomycetota; class Actinomycetes; order Micrococcales; family Dermacoccaceae; genus Dermacoccus; species Dermacoccus sp. SAI-028. The sequence goes on from NZ_SMFS01000001.1 coordinate 1,084,125, forward strand.
GTGAGGTCGAGGGTGACGGCGTAGGAGTCGACGGTGATGTTCTCGCCGCGGGTCTGCGCGTCGTCGCGGGTGAGGTTGGCCCCGTTCACGTCAGTGGTGTCCTTCCAGCAGGGTTGAGGAACGGCGGTGCGCGAAGTGGTGTGCGCCACAGCCGTTCGGGCGGTGCTGCCCATCCTTGCACGAGCGCTCGAGGTGGCAGGATGGGACGGTGAGCGAAAATCAGCCCGAGTCCGCAGCCCCTACCGTCGAGATGTTCTTCGACCCGATGTGCCCGTGGGCGTGGATGACGTCCCGCTGGCTCATGGAGGTCGAGAAGGTGCGTGACGTGCGCGTCACCTGGCGCGTCATGAGCCTCGCCGTCCTCAACGAGGGCCGCGACCTGCCCGATGATTACCGGGCCTTCCTCGAACAGGCGTGGGCGCCCGCACGCCTGGTCATCGCGGCGCAACAGGCGCACGGCGACGACGTCGTCAAGCCGCTCTACGACGCGATCGGCACCCGCTTCCACCCCGGCGGCGCCGACCCGCGTGACGCCGAGAGCGTGCGGCGCGTGCTCGTGGAGTCGCTCGCCGAGTGCGGTCTCGAGCCGGAGCTCGTCGACGCGGCGACCAACGTGCCCGGCGACGATGTCGACGTCGCCCTGCGGGCCGCGCACAAGCGCGCGACCGACCTCGTCGGCACGGACGTCGGCACCCCCGTCGTCGCGTTCGGCGGCACCGCGTTCTTCGGCCCGGTCGTGACGCCGGCGCCCAAGGGTGAGGACGCCGGGCGCCTGTGGGACGGCTGCCTCCTCGTCGCGGGCACGCCCGGTTTCTACGAACTCAAGCGCAGCCGCGACGTCGGCCCCGACTTCAGCTGACCCTCCGCACCACCACTGCCCCTCAGGCCATATCTTCGCGACAAGGACGAGCACACATGCGCATTCACATCGGTGGCGACCACGCAGCTTTCGAGACCCAGCAGGCCCTGCTGACCTACCTGACCGAGCAGGGTCACGAGGTCATCAACCACGGCCCGAGCGAGTACGACGCCGAGGACGACTACCCGGTCTACGTCCTGCGTGCCGCCGAGGGCGTGCGTGACGACGAGGGCTCGCTCGGCATCGTTCTCGGCGGGTCCGGCAACGGCGAGCAGATGGCGGCGAACAAGGTCAAGGGCATCCGTGCCGCGCTGTGCCTGACGCCCGAGTTCGCCTCTCTCGCACGCGAGCACAACGGTGCGCAGATCCTGTCGATCGGTGGTCGCTTCGTCTCGATCGACGAGGCCAAGCAGATCGCCCGCACCTTCATCGAGACGCCGTACGCGGGCGTCGAGCGTCACGCGCGCCGCCTCGCGATGGTCGAGAAGTACGAACGGGACGGCACGCTGCCCTCCGAGGGCTGAGGCCTTCGAACGGCCCGCGCGGCGCGATCTTCTCGCCGCGTGACGGGCCGTCGGCCCGGGTCGGTGGAGCCTGTCACCCACGCAGGTGCATGCTCCACCACCCCTGGTGCGCGTGAGGCAACCCCTATAGGCTGGCGCGCGTGGTTCTGGAGGCTCAACGCGAACAGACGCGCCTGCGTCAGTCGGTGCAGCGTGCCGTGGCCACTCCGATCTCCAAGCCGCACAGCGTCGTCGTCGCGTTCGCGCTGCTCACCGCGATCGTCTGTGCCGCCGCCATCGCGCTCACGCCGACGATGTCGCATGCGGTCTTCATCCCGCTCATCGTCGCCGCAGCGTTCCTGTTGTCGGGGCGTCGCCTGGCGCTCGCCATCGCCATCGTCCTGACGGGCTATGTGACGACGGCCGCGATCACCTGGTCCGACGCGCCGACGCAGTGGTCCGTCGCGGTGGCTCTCGCCCTCATCGTCGGCATCGTCGCGTTCGCGAACCGTCAGCGCTTCACGATGGGTGTGCCGCTCTCGGTCGGCTCGAGCATGCTCAAGGATCTGCGGCAGCGGCTCGACACCCAGGCCCTGCCACCCGAGATGCCGGACGGGATGCGCGTCGAGCACTGTGTCATGCCCTCACGCGGGGATGCATTCAGCGGTGACTTCGTCGTCGCCGCCCGACGCGACGACCACCTGCACCTCGCCCTCACCGACGTCTCCGGGCACGGCCCGTCTGCCGGGATGCGTGCGCTGCTGCTCTCCGGCGCCCTCGCAGGGTTGCTGGGGGAGACGCGCCCGGAGGATTTTCTTCCCGGCGCGAACCGCTACCTCATCCGCCAGGGCTGGCGCGACGGGTTCGCCTCCGCCATCCACGTCTCGATCAACGTCGAGGACGGCCAGTACTGCGTCGGTACGGCCGGTCACCCGAGCGCCGCGCATTATCACGCGGGCACGCGCCGCTGGGAGATGATCACCGGCGCGGCCGGTCTGCTGCTCGGGTTGTTCGACCAGGGGCCGCAGGACTACGCGCGCGCCGGCGGGGTGCTCGAGCCCGGCGATGTCCTGCTCCTCTACACCGACGGCGTCGTCGAGGGCCCTGACGGCGACCTCGCGGCCGGGACGCAGCAGATGCTCGGCCTCGCGCAACGGGCCATCAGCGCCGGCCCGGAGGGGGCGGCCCAGCGCATCTGCGAGGCCTCGGCGCGCACCGGGGGGCAGGACGATCGCTCCGTTGTCGTCATCTGGCGGCCCGTGCCTGAGTCGTCCGAATCGCGCCACGCGCGCGGAACCGCGTCCGTCTGAGTGAGCGCGCCCTTCTGAGCGAGTGCATCTGCCCGATCGACCTATCCTGCTTGAACGACGAACGGCGCCGCCCCCCACCGGGGAGCGGCGCCGTCAGCGTTCAACGGAGGCAGCTCACTCGCCGCCGAAGGCGCCGTCGAGTTTCTCGTTCGCGAAGTCCTGGCCCTTGTCGATCTGGTCGGCGTGCTGGCCGCCCGTCTTGTCGTCGGCGAAGTCGCCGGCCTTCTCGACGCCCTGGTCGAGCTTGTCGGGGTTGTCCTGGGCGAACTCGCTGGCCTTGTCCTTGGCGCTGTCGAAAATGCCCATGATGTGCCTCCTGCGAATGGAAGTGCTCCGGCGAACCGGACTCATCTTCACCGAAGCACATGCGCGGGGGCGGCGTCGAGACCGCCGGCATCGTTCGTTGGCGAACGTCTCGGTGGCCAAGACGACCGTCGGCGGCGCTTCGCGCGAGCACGGGGGCGACGGCGGCGGGCTAGGTCAGCCCCCGCGGATTGGGGCGTCACGGCGTGTTCGGGTAATGTGTCCGAGAAACGTGCGGGCGTAGCTCAATGGTAGAGCCTCAGTCTTCCAAACTGATCACGCGAGTTCGATTCTCGTCGCCCGCTCCAGCACCGCGACGGCGGCTCCCGCGGGGGCCGCCGTTCGTCTTGCGAGAGCGCGCCCCGGCGCGATCGCAGCAGGACGGCGCGCGCGGAGCGGCCCGCCTCGCCTCTGGTGAGCGGGGCTGACGGGGTGTGGCGCAGCTTGGTAGCGCGTCCGCTTTGGGAGCGGAAGGCCGCAGGTTCGAATCCTGTCACCCCGACCGTTAGCATGAACGACGAGTAAGAGGAGTGCGCCGCGCCGCAGGCAGGGCCGATGATCGGCCGGCCAGTGCGGGCGCGCCCACCATCACCGATCGACTGGAGTGCACCGCTGATGAAGAGCGCTGTCGAAAACCTAACCCCGACCCGGGTCAAGCTCACCGTTGACGTCACGGCCGACGAACTGAAGCCGAGCATCGAGAAGGCCTACACGACCATCGGCTCGCAGGTTCAGATCCCCGGTTTCCGCAAGGGCAAGGTTCCCGCGAAGCTCATCGAGCAGCGTTTCGGCCGCGCGGCCGTCATCCAGGAAGCCGTCAACGAGGCGCTTCCGGAGCTGTACACGAACGCGATTGTCGAGAACGACGTCAAGGTCCTCGGCCAGCCCGAGGTCGACATCACCGAGTTCCCGCTCGAGGACGGCGCGGGCCTGAGCTTCACCGCCGAGGTCGACATCCGCCCCGAGATCACGCTCCCGGCGTTCGACACGCTCGAGGTCGAGGTCGAGCCGATCGAGGTCTCCGACGCCGACATCGACGAGCGCATCGCCGAGCTGCGCGAGCGTTTCGGCACGCTCGAGTCGGTCGAGCGCAAGGCCAAGAAGGGCGACTTCGTCACGATCGACCTGTCGGCCACGATCGACGGCAACGAGATCGACGCGGTCTCCGGTGTCTCCTACGAGATCGGCTCGGGCACGATGCTCGACGGTCTCGACGAGGCGCTGACGGGCCTCAAGGCCGGCGAGGAGGCGACGTTCACCTCGCCGCTCGCCGGCGGTGAGCACGAGGGCGAGAACGCCGAGTGCACCGTCAAGGTCGAGTCGGTCAAGGTCCGTGAGCTGCCCGAGCTCGACGACGAGTTCGCCCAGCTGGCGTCGTCGTTCGACACGATCGACGAGCTCAAGGCCGACCTGCGCGCCGAGGTCGAGCGCACCAAGCGCTTCGAGCAGGGCGTCCAGGCCCGCGACAAGGTCCTCGAGGTCCTCCTCGAGCAGCTCGACATCCCGGTGCCCGAGTCCATCGTCACCGAAGAGGTGACGAACCACCTCGAGGGCGAGAACCGTCTCGACGATGACGAGCACCGCGCCGAGGTCACCGAATCGACGCGTCAGCAGGTCGCGACGCAGCTCCTGCTCGACGAGATCGTCGAGAAGCACGAGATCCAGGTCGGCCAGGACGAGCTGATCGAGTACCTCATCATGTCGGCGCAGCAGTACGGCATGGACCCGAACACGTTCGCGCAGGCGCTCGACGCGCAGGGCCAGGTGCCCGCCATCATGGGTGAGGTCGCTCGCCGCAAGGCGCTCGCCACCGTTCTCGAGTCCGCCACGGTCAAGGACACGGCGGGCAACGTCGTCGACCTGAACGCCGCCGTCGACACCGGCGATGACGAGGACGAGGCGCAGGCCGCCGACGCCGCCGACGGTGAGAACGCCACTCCGGTCGCCTCCGAGGACGCCGACGCCGACGCTGCGGACAAGCCCGCCAAGAAGGCTGCCGCGAAGAAGACGACGACCAAGAAGGCCGCGTCGAAGAAGACGGCAACGAAGAAGGTCGCCGCCCCTGCCGAGGCCACTGACGCCGACTCCGCTGAGGCCGCGGAGAAGCCGGCCAAGAAGGCAGCCGCCAAGAAGACGGCTGCGAAGAAGACGGCGACGAAGACCGCCGCCAAGAAGACCGCTGCGAAGAAGACGGCCAAGAAGGCTGTCGACGGCGAGTGAGTCGTCACTGACGTCTGAGACGAGGGCCGCGCGAGCAATCGGGCGGCCCTTCGTCGCGTCCGGGCCCAGGCGAACGTCGAGCCTTGCGCTGACGGCGAACAAGCCCCGAGACGGGGACGAAACGCTCGGGCCCGCGCGTTAGGGTCAGTGAAGAGTTCAAGCGTGATGTCACCCGCTCGGGGTGGCAGATTCGGAACGGAGTGATCCCTTGACGAATGCCCAGTCCTCGGACGTGGTCATGGCAGGCCCGCAGATGGCCGCCGGCCTCGACGACCAGATCTACAACCGGCTCCTCAAGGAGCGCATCATCTTCCTCGGTTCGGATGTTCGCGACGACAATGCGAACGCCATCTGCGCGCAGCTGCTGCTGCTCGCCGCAGAGGACCCGGAGAAGGACATCTGGCTCTACATCAACTCGCCCGGTGGTTCGGTGACGGCCGGCATGGCCATCTTCGACACGATGCAGTGGGTGCCGAACGACGTGTGCACCGTCGCGATGGGTCTGGCCGCGTCGATGGGTCAGTTCCTGCTGTCCGCCGGCGCCAAGGGCAAGCGCTACGCGACGCCGCACGCGCGCATCATGATGCACCAGCCGCTCGGCGGCATCCAGGGCACGGCCTCCGACGTGAAGACGCAGGCCGAGCAGCTGCTGCACATCAAGAAGCAGATGGCCGAGCTCATCGCCGAGCACACGGGCCAGCCGGTCGAGAAGATCTCGGCCGACTCCGACCGCGACCGCTGGTTCACCGCGGCCGAGGCCAAGGAGTACGGCTTCGTCGACCACGTCTTCGAGCGTTCGCAGGACGCTACCAAGGACGCGACCGGGGACGCTGCGGCATTCTCCGAGTCGTCCGACCACTGATCTCGCCCACGAAGGAGACCTTCATGAACACCCACAGCTCCATGGGCCACCCGATGGGCGGCGTCACCGCGCCGATGCCGACGAGCCGCTACATCCTGCCCCAGTTCGAAGAGCGCACCTCGTACGGCACGAAGCGCCTCGACCCGTACACGAAGCTGTTCGAGGACCGCATCATCTTCCTCGGCGTCCAGGTCGACGACGCGTCGGCCGACGACATCATCGCGCAGCTCATCGTGCTCGAGTCGCAGGATCCGGACCGCGACATCGTCATGTACATCAACAGCCCCGGTGGCTCGTTCACCGCGCTGACGGCGATCTACGACACGATGCAGTACATCCGCCCGGACGTGCACACGTTCGTCCTGGGACAGGCTGCCTCGGCCGCCGCCGTCCTGCTGGGCGCCGGCGCGCCCGGCAAGCGGTACGCGCTGCCGAACGCGCGCGTGCTCATCCACCAGCCGGCGATGGAGGGCTCGGGCGGCCAGGCCTCCGACGTCGAGATCCAGGCCAACGAGATCATGCGCATGCGTGAGTGGCTCGAGGAGACGCTCGCGAAGCACTCCGGCCGCTCGATCGAGCAGGTGCGTGCCGACATCGACCGCGACAAGATCCTCACCGCCGAGATGGCCAAGGAGTACGGCCTCATCGACGAGGTGCTGACGAGCCGCAAGGCGTCGCTGGAGAGCTGACGGCTCCGGGCCCACCGGGCCTGACCCGCCACGACGAACGTGCCCGCTCCTTCCGTGTGGAAGGGGCGGGCACATTCGTCATGTCGGCATCACCCACGGCGGGGGAGCGGCCCGGGTGTCACAGCCGCTCGCCGGTCTCCGTGTCGAAGACGTGGACGTGGTCGGTCATGGGCTTCACCGCAAACCGGTCACCCTGCGTCGGGCGCACGCGCTTGTCGACGCGCGTGCCGATGCGGGGGCCGTCAGGCTCGCCCGCGGGGCGACCGTAGACGAACGCCTCCGAGCCGAGCGTCTCGACGAGTTCGACCTCGAGCTCGAGCGCACCCGCCTCACCGGGCTGCGCGACGACGAACGCCTCGGGGCGCACCCCGATCGTCACGCGATCCGACGTCGCCTTGATGTCGCGCGACAGCGGCACCCGCATGCCGTGGAACGTCGCGTCACCGCCGGTGAGCGCGGCGTCCATGAGGCTGATCGACGGCGAACCGATGAAGCCCGCGACGAACGTGTTGCGCGGCCGTTCGTACAGCTCCTCCGGGGTGTCGCACTGCTGCAAGATGCCGTCCTTGAGCACCGCGACACGGTGACCCATCGTCATCGCCTCGACCTGGTCGTGCGTGACGTAGACGGTCGTGACGCCGAGGCGTCGCTGCAGCGCCGCGATCTGCGCACGCGTCGAGACGCGCAGCTTGGCGTCGAGGTTCGACAGCGGCTCGTCCATGCAGAACACCTTGGGCTGGCGCACGATCGCGCGACCCATGGCGACACGCTGACGCTGGCCACCCGACATCGCGCCCGGCTTGCGCTCGAGCAGGGGCTCGAGCTCGAGGATCTTCGCCGCCTCCTCGACGCGGGCGTTGATGTCCGCCTTCGAGGTGCCTGCGTTCTCGAGCGCGAACGCCATGTTCTGACGTGCCGTCATGGTCGGGTAGAGCGCGTAGCTCTGAAAGACCATCGCGACGTCGCGATCACGGGGACGCACGCCGGCCTGGTCGTGGCCGTCGATGAGGATGCGGCCCTCGTCGACCGGTTCGAGGCCGGCGAGCATGCGGAGCGTCGTCGACTTGCCGCAGCCCGACGGGCCGACGAGGACGAGGAACTCCCCGTCGGCGATGTCGAGCGTGACCTTGTTGACGGAGGGACGGGGCGCACCCTTGTGCAGGCGGGTGGCCTCGTCGAAGGTGACGGATGCCATGAATTACTTCTTCAGCTTGGGCTTGATCTGGGAGTCGTACTTCGCCTGCAGCGCCTTGTCGAGCGCCTCGAGCGTCGACTTGACGTCCGAGCCGGCGATGATCTTGTCGAGCGAGGTACCGATGTCGATGCCACCGCCGGGCAGGAACACGCGGACGTTGTCCTGCGGGCGGGCCTTCGGCAGCTGCTTGACGGCGACGGCGTATTCGGGGTTCTTCTCGAGGTACGCCTTCTCCTTCGCGTCGTCCATGGCGGAGGTGCGCACCGGCATGTACCCGGTCGCCTGGGAGAAGGTGATCGTGTTGTCCTTGTTCGTCATGAACTCGATGAACTTCACGGCGTTCTTCTGACGCTCGGCGGAGATGCCCTTCGGCACCGCGAGGCCGGCGCCACCCGTCGGCACGGTCTTGATGCCGCCCGGCGCGGGCAGGAAGCCGATGCCGACCTTGAAGCTTGCGTCCTTGATGACGCCGGCGAGGCCACCGGTCGACTCGATGGCGCAGGCGCCGATGCCCGAGGCGAAGTCAGCCTGGCTGTCCTTCGACGTCTGCATCCAGCCCTTCTTGGCCCACTCCTGGATCTTCGTGGCGGCCTTGACGGTGCCCTCGGACGCCATGGTGGGCGTCCAGTCCTTCGAGTAGCCGCCGCCGTAGCTCCACGCGATGGACTGGAACGTCCAGTCGAGGTAGTCGGAGCCGTCGTCCAGGACGATGGCCTTCTTGCCCGAGCCCATGGCCGACTGCAGCTTGGGCGCCCACTGCTCGAACTCGTCCCACGAGGTCGGCGCACGGTCCGGCAGACCGGCCTTCTTCCAGGCGTCCTTGTTGTAGTAGAAGATGACCGTCGAGCGCGAGTACGGCAGGGCGTAGTGCTTGTCCTCGTACTTGTAGTCGTCGTACAGGCCCTTGACGTAGTCGTCCGTCGAGAGCTTGTTCTCGGACGTCAGGGCCGACATGTCGGCCAGACGGTCGTTGAGGGCGAAGTTGAACCACGTCGTGTCGGAGACGATGACGACGTCGGGCAGGCTGCCGCCGGACAGGGCCGCGTTGAACTTCTGCGCGACGTCGGGGTAGCTCTTGCCGGCGTCGACGAGCTTGACCTTGAGGTTCGGGTTGGCCTTCTCGAACTCGGCGATGAGCTTCTGCTCGGTCGCCTTCGACTTGCCGGGGTGGTTGCTCCAGAACTCGATCGTGTTCGAGTCGCCGCCACCGTTGTTACCACCGCTGGAGGAGCCGCCGGAGCCGGCGCAGGCGCTGAGGCCTGCGGTGACGACGGCACCAGCCGTCAGGCCGAAGAGGTTGCGGCGCGAGAGTGTGGACATGAGTTTCTTCCTTCGTCTGGGTGAAGCGTGGGGGAGAGGGTCAGCCCTTGACGGCGCCGGCCGTGAGGCCCTTGATCATGTGGCGCTGCAGGACGAGGAACAGGGCGAGAACGGGGAGCATGGCGAGCATCGTGGCGGCCATGACAGGGCCCCAGTCCGTGATGCCCTCGTTGTTCTGCAACTGGGTGAGGCCGACCGGCAGGGTGCCGGTGCGCTGGTCGTCGGACATGAGGAACGGCCACAGGTACTCGTTCCACTCGTTGACGACGGTGATGATGGAGAACGCGATGAGGGTCGGCCACGACATCGGCATGACAACCTTGCGCAGCAGCTTCATCGGCCCGGCCCCGTCCATGCGCGCGGCCTCGATGATCTCGCTGGGGATCGACAGGAACTGGTTGCGCATGAGGAACGTGCCGAACGCGACGCCCGCCAACGGCAGGATGATGCCCTGGTAGGTGTTGCGCCAGCCGAGCTGGCTGACGAGGGCGTAGTTCGAGATCACGGTGATCTGGTTCGGCACCATGAGCGCCGCGATGACGACGATGAACACGAGGTTGCGCCCGGGGAAGCGGATGAGGCTCAGGGCGTAGGCGCTCATGACACCGAGGACGATCTTGGCGAGCGACAGGATGACGGTGACGATGACCGAGTTGCGGAAGAAGTCCCAGAAGGGGATCGACTGCGTCGCGGTCTTGTAACCCTCACCCGTGACCGAGTGCGGGAACCAGACGGCGGGCGTCGTGTAGATGTCGCTGCGGTGCTTGATCGACGTCATGAAGATCCAGTACAGCGGGATCGCGACGATCGCGAACGCGATCATCATCGCGGCGTAACCGGCGATCGTCATCGGCAACCCGCCGTGGTCGAGGACCTCGTTGCTGTGCGCCTCCTCGCGGGGGCGTCGTCGGAACGGGGAGGAACCCGACCGCTTCGGCGTGGCCGCAGCGGCGTTCTCCTGCGGGGCTGCGGTGCTCATGCCTTCTGCTCCTTGTCCATGACCCGCACCTGCACGACCGTCACGACGAGCAGGATGAGGAACATGATGGTCGCGATCGTGGCGCCGTAGCCGGCGCGCTGGTTGACGAACGTCTCCTGGTACACCTGGTAGACGAGCGTCGACGTGCCGTAGCCCTGGGGGCCACCGCGCGTCATGATCTGGATGATGTCGAAGACCTGGACCGAGTTGAGCAGCACCGTGATCGACAGGAAGAACGTCGTCGGGCGCAGCTGCGGTAGCAGCACCTTGGTGAAGCGACGCCATGACGACGCGCCGTCGATCTCCGCGGCCTCGTCGAGGTCGGTGCGGCGACCCTGCAGCGCGGCGAGGTAGATGACGAACGTGTAGCCGATGTTCTTCCACACATACGTGAGCGTCACCATGACGAGGGCCCAGTTCGGATCCTGGTAGAAGTCCGGGACGCTGAGCCCGACGCGGTGCGCGAGGTCGGAGAGCAGACCGAAGTGCGGGTCGAAGACGAACTGGAACGCGAGGCCGACAGCGGTGCCGGACAGGACGAACGGCGCGAAGATCGCCGAGCGCACGAGGTTGCGACCGCGCAGCTGACGATCGAGCAGCAGCGCGAGCCCGAGACCGATCATCATCGACAACCCGACCGTCGCGACGGTGAAGATGGCGGTGTTGCGCAGCACCTGGTGCGCGTTGGCGTCGTGCAGCCACGTCGAGTAGTTCTGCAGACCGATGTAGTTGAGCGTCGGCGCCGACAGCGTCCAGTCGGTGAACGACAACCGGATGTTGTCGATCAGTGGTCGGTAGGTGAACACGGCCAACAGCGCGAGGTTGGGCAGCAGCAGCGCTGCCGCCGTCAACCATTCACCGACGGGCCGGCCGCGGCGTGGCGGCGGGGGGCCGAGGGGCGCGGGCGGGTGCGCCTGCGGCGAGAGCGTGGGGGGGTCTTCGAGCACGCGCAAAGGTTGTCCTGGCAAGGTGTCCTGGAAATGAACAACAGGTGTTGGTCGTGTGTCCATTTGAGAGTGATTCGCGACGCGAGGCGTGCGGGGACTCCGCGTCCGTTGCGCCCAGCGCGAACAGCCTTGGCCGGCGCCCGCCACGCGGGATTCAATGAGGGGCAGCGAGGGCCCCGTCGACTACCGTCGTCGGGTACGCACACCCGTCTCGCGGCGGGTCGCTCGACGAAGGGATGACGGATGGCACGCGTGGGAGAGAGCGGCGACCTGCTCAAGTGCTCGTTCTGTGGCAAGAGCCAGAAGTCGGTCAAGAAGCTCATCGCCGGCCCGGGCGTCTACATCTGCGACGAGTGCATCGACCTGTGCAACGAAATCATCGAGGAAGAGCTGACCGACTCGGTCGACATCGGCCTCGAGAAGCTGCCGAAGCCGCGCGAGATCTTCGACTTCCTGCGTGAGTACGTCATCGGACAGGACGCGGCGAAGCGCTCGCTCGCCGTCGCCGTCTACAACCACTACAAGCGCGTCCAGGCCGCCGAGGCGTCGGGGTCGAAGGATCCGGTCGAGATCGCGAAGTCGAACATCCTGCTCATCGGCCCCACGGGCTGCGGCAAGACCTACCTCGCGCAAACGATGGCGCGCATGCTCAACGTCCCGTTCGCCATCGCCGACGCGACGGCGCTGACGGAGGCCGGCTACGTCGGTGAGGACGTCGAGAACATCCTGCTCAAGCTGCTGCAGGCGAGTGATTTCGACACCAAGCGCGCCGAGACCGGCATCATCTACATCGACGAGATCGACAAGGTGGCGCGCAAGAGCGAGAACCCGTCGATCACGCGTGACGTCTCCGGTGAGGGCGTGCAGCAGGCGCTGCTCAAGATCCTCGAGGGGACGGCCGCGTCGGTGCCGCCGCAGGGCGGGCGCAAGCACCCGCATCAGGAGTTCATCCAGATCGACACGACGAACGTGCTGTTCATCGTCGGTGGCGCGTTCGCGGGCCTGGAGAAGATCATCGAGGACCGCAAGGGCAAGAAGGGGCTCGGCTTCGGCTCGCAGCTGCACCTGCCCGCCGGTGGGGATGCGTCGATGACCGACGTGCAGCCCGAGGACCTCATGAAGTTCGGTCTCATCCCCGAGTTCATCGGCCGCCTGCCCGTCATCACGACCGTCGAGCCGCTCGATCGCGAGGGCATGGTGAGCATCCTCACCGAGCCGAAGAACGCACTCGTCAAGCAGTACAAGCGCATGTTCGAGATCGACGGTGTGCAGCTCGAGTTCACACCAGACGCCCTCGACGCCGTCGCCGAGCAGGCGATGAGTCGCGGCACCGGCGCGCGCGGGTTGCGCGCCATCCTCGAAGAGGTCCTGCTGCCCGTCATGTTCGACGTGCCGAGCGAGGACGACATCGACAAGGTCGTCATCACGCGCGAGGTCGTGCTCGACCGCATCACCCCGACGATCGTGCGACGTCGCGCTGCCTGACGCGCGCGTCCTGACGTACTGAGAGCCGCGATCCTGCCTGGCAGGGTCGCGGCTCTCAGTCGTTCGTCAGTTCTTGACCTTCGGCGGGGGAGCGAGCAGCTCGGTGTCGCGCACGAGCAGGACGCCGTTCTCCGTCTCCTCCTCGACGCTCGTCATGGCGCTGATGCGACCGGCTGCGCGCAGGTCGGCTTCACCCTTGGTTGCGGCGGCGAGGGCCGCCGCCGGGCCGGCGAGCGTCATCGCCGTCACCTCGGCGCGCATGCCGAGCTTGGCCTCTGACTTCGCGCGGCGCACACCGGCGAGAGCCTGAGACACGGCGGTGAGGACGAGCGGGTCACCGTCGGGCAGGGACGCGAGCTCGTCGCGCGTCGGCCAGGTGGCGCGGTGCACCGACTCGGCGTGCTGCCACGACCACACCTCTTCGGTGGCGTATGGCAGGAACGGCGCGAACAGGCGCAGCAGGACGTCGAGCGCGATGCGGACGGCGGCACGCGCCGACGCCGACTCGGCCTCGGCGAATTCACCGTCACGGTTGTTGGCGCGCTCCTTGACGAGCTCGATGTAGTCGTCGCAGAACGCCCAGAAGAACGTCTCCGTCAACTCGAGCGAACGCGTGTAGTCCCACGTCTGGAAGCTCTTCGTCGCGTTCTCGACGACGTCGCGCAGGGCCGTCAGCAGCGAGACGTCGAGAGGCTGCGTGACGTGCGGCAGCAGCGCCTCGACCGTCGGTGCAGCGTCGGCATCGGGCGTCACCGGAGGCGTCATGAGCGCGAACTTGGAGGCGTTCAGCACCTTCATCGCGAGGCGACGGCCGACCTTCATCTGGCCCGTGTCGTAGGCGGCGTCCGTCCCGAGGCGGCCCGAGGCGGCCCAGTAGCGCACGGCATCGGCGCCGAACTCCCTGACGACGTCCTCCGGTGTCTGCGCATTGCCCTTCGACTTCGACATCTTCTTGCGGTCGGGGTCGAGGATCCAGCCGGAGATGGCGGTGTTCTTCCACGGCACGGTGCCGTTCTCGTGATGGGCGCGCACGACCGTCGCGAACAGCCAGGTGCGGATGATGTCGTGGCCCTGGGGGCGCATGTCCATCGGGAAGATCTTGTCGAACAGCTCGGGGTCGCTCTTGTGCGCCTTGCCGTCGGCGATCGGCCAGCCCGTCGCGATCTGCGGGGAGAGCGACGACGTCGCCCACGTGTCCATGACGTCGGGGTCGGCGATGAACCCGCCGGCCCGGCCGCGCTGGCTCTCGTCGTAGCCCTTCGGCGCCTGGCCCTGCGGGTCGATCGGCAGCTCGGACTCGTCGGGCACGATCGGGTTGTCGTAGTCGGCCTCGCCGTTCGCGTCCAGCGGGTACCAGATCGGGAACGGGACGCCGAAGAAACGCTGACGGCTGATGAGCCAGTCGCCGTTGAGGCCCTCGATCCAGTTCGTGTAGCGGCTCTGCATGAACGTGGGGTGCCAGTCGATCTCGTTGCCACGAGCGACGAGCGCCGACTGCAGATCCTTGTCACGGCCACCGTTGCGGATGTACCACTGGCGGCTCGTCACGATCTCGAGGGGCTTGTCGCCCTTCTCGAAGAAGTTGGCCTTGCGCTGCGTCTTCTTCGGCTCGCCGTCGAGGTCACCGGAGGCGATGAGCGCCTTGACGACGTTCTCGCGTGCGGTGAACGTCGTCTTCGTCGCGAGCTCGTCGGCGAACAGCTGCTCACCCGGGCCGCCCGCGATCCACTCGGGCAGCTCGCCCGTGATGCGGCCGTTGCGCGTGATGATCGAGCGCGTCGGCAGCTGCAGCTCGCGCCACCACTGGACGTCGGTGAGGTCACCGAAGGTGCAGCACATGGCGATGCCGGCGCCCTTGTCCATCTCGGCGCTCGGGTGCGCGAGGACGGGGATCTCGACGTCGAACAGCGGGCTCTTCACCTTCGTGCCGAACAGCGGCTGGTAGCGCTCGTCGTCGGGGTGGGCGATGAGGGCGACGCAGGCGGGCAGCAGTTCGGGGCGCGTCGTCTCGATGTAGACGTTCTCGCCGTCGCTCGTGTGGAAGGCGACGCGGTGGTAGGCGCCCGGGTAGTCGCGTGCCTCGAGCTCGGCCTGGGCGACGGCCGTCTGGAACGTGACGTCCCACAGGCCCGGGGCCTCCTGCTGGTAGGCCTCGCCGCGCTTCAGGTTGCGCAGGAACGCCTGCTGCGCGACGGCGCGTGAGCGCTCGTCGATCGTGCGGTACTGCACGTTCCAGTCGACGCTGATACCGAGGCGGCGGAAGAGTGCCTCGAAGGTCTCCTCGTCCTTGACGGTGAGCACGTCGCACAGCTCGATGAAGTTCTTGCGCCCGATCGGCTGCTGGTCGGCGGCCTTGACGCTCTTGCCCTCGGCGCCCTCGAGTGGCGGGGTGTAGTTCTCGATGTAGGGCTTCGTCGCGTCGCCGCGCACGCCGTAGTAGTTCTGGACGCGACGCTCCGTCGGCAGGCCGTTGTCGTCCCAACCGATCGGGTAGAAGACCTCGCGTCCCTGCATGCGCTGGTAGCGCGCCATGCAGTCGGTGTGGGTGTAGCTGAACACGTGCCCGACGTGCAGGCTGCCCGATGCGGTCGGCGGGGGAGTGTCGATGCCGAAGACCTGCTCGCGCGGCAGCTGTAGGGCGCGCTCACGGTCGAACGTGTACGTGCCGCGTTCCTTCCATACCTGGCCCCAGACGTCCTCGAGGCCGTCGACGGTGGGCTTGTCGGGCATCGTGCGGGCGCCGGGGGGCGTCCGCTGGGCTGGGGTGGTGTCGGAAGTCATGGGGTCATTTTTCCATGCCTGACGTCCTGGTGCGACCGGCGGCGACGAGGCGGGCTCGGTGCGACAACGCCGGGGCGGGGGCCTAGGCTATGAGCAGATGGTCGGCGACGCGCCCACATGCCGGGCGCGTAGGAGAATCAGGGCGAGACGTCGCTCGGACGAGGGAGCACACGAACATGAACGCCACGCCGCGCGGCGCCGCCGCGATCGAGCCCTTCGTCGCGCGTTTCGCGCCGAGCGACGTCACCCCCGTGGGGCCCGCGTTCGTCGAGTACGCGGCCGACCGGCTGCCGCAGTCGCTGCTCGCGCTGTACCGCGATCACGGCATCGGCTGGTACGGCAAGCAGGAGCTGCAGCTCGTCGACCCCGCCGTGTGGACGCCCGTGCTGCAGGAGTGGTTCGGTGTCGGCGTCGCGAGCATCCCGTTCGCCGTCACGAGCTTCGGGCACGTGTATCACCTCGACGAGGACGGCCGCGTGCAGTGCCTCGACCCGCACTTCCTGACCAACCTCGTCGTTGCAGAGTCGGCCGACGAGTTCTTCGCCGAGCACCTCGTCGGGCCGTCGTCGCACCTCGCGGACCTGCGCGGACCGCACCAGGGTGCGCGCACCAAGCTGGGGCTGCTCGGTGAGGGCGAGCTCTACTCGTTCACGCCGATGCTGCCGCTCGGCGGCACCGTCAGCCCCGACGCACTGACGAAGGGTGACGGCGTCCAGCACGCCCTCCTGACGCACCGCATGGTGCGCGAGCAGCGTCAGCGCTGATCCGCCAGCCTGTGGTCATGCGCTGACCTGCGGGAGCCCCGAACACCCACCTCGGTGAGGATCGACAAAGCACGCCCCACTTCAATGGAAGTGGGGCGTGTTTTGTCATACCGGGCGAATGGCGCGCCAGCGCTGAGCGAGTGACGTGCAGGTGCTCGGGCACCACGTCGACAAGCCCCGCAACCTCGCCAAGTCGGTGACGGTGGAATGACGCGCTGAGAATGGGGTCGTGCGTCGGCCCGCCGGTAGGGCATCATCAGGGCCATGACCGCCCTCGACAGAGCCCGCGGCGACATTGCGCAAGGCCGCCTCTGGATGGCTCGTCAGCGCTTGACGAGTTATCTCGTGGAGTCGCCCGACGACGAGGTCATCGCGCTGCTCGCGCAGGTGCACCTCGAGATGGGGGATCTGCCCGCGGCGGGCGCGCTGCTCTTCGTCCTGGGGCGCGACGACGAAGTGGCGCGAGAAGCAATTGCCGCGTGGCGGACCTTCCGCGGAGGGCCTGCGGCGCAGTGGCGCAGCATCCCCAGACGGGTTCGCATGGTGTCCACGGCGCCGCAGGTTGCGCAGTTGCGTGTCGAGGCGGGCGAGCCGCGGCGATGGCACGGGGATCGGGCCCCGCAGGAGGGCTACACAGCCGGCTGGCGTGAACGCGCCGGAGACATCGGGTGCGGATTGACGATCGTGCTGGTCACTTCGTGGAGCCTCTTCCTCATGCTGTGGGGCGCGTGGAGTTTCTCTCAGTGGGTGCTGCACTGACCAGGGACACGCGTGCCCATGGTGTCGCTCAGGTGATTCATCGCGGGCCGGGGCGGACGGAGATCATGTCGACGTTCGCGTCCGGCGTCGCCGTGAGGGCGAGGCGGGCGGCGCTCGCGACCGACTCGGGCCGCAGGTAGTTCGCCTCGTCGTACTCGCGGCCCTCGAAGGAATTGAGCTCGACCTGCATGTCGGTCGCCACCCGCCCCGGGTGCACGGACGAGACGCGGATCCCCCTCGGGCGCAGCTCCTCTCGCATCGCGTCCGTGAGGGCGCGGGCTGCGAACTTCGACGCCGAGTAGACGCCGCCGGGGCCACCCGCCGTCAGCCCCGAACCGGAGTTGATGACGACGACGGTGCCGCGAGCCGCCTCCAGGGCGGGCAGGAGCAGCCGCGTCAGATCGGCGACGGCGACGACGTTGATCTCGAACGTGCGGCGCCAGTCGTCACGACGCAGATCCGTCAGCGCGCCGCTGCCGAGCACACCGGCGGAGTGGACGACGCCGTCGAGACGCGTCAATCCGAGAGCTTCGACGGCGCGAGTCGTCGAGGCCTCGTCCGCCAGATCCGCGACGAACGGCCGGGCGTTCTCGTATCGCGCACACGCCTCGGCCACGGCGTCGGCGGACGTGCCGCCGATGATGAGGTCGTGATCGGCGGCCAGGGCGTCACAGATGGCGCGGCCGATGCCGCGCGTACCGCCGGTGACGAGGACGGTGGGGCGAGACGTCATGATGTTCTCCTCAAAAGGGTGGGCCCGTCGACAGGCATGGTCGGCAGGGCGGCGGGGCTGGACTCACGGTAACGAAGACCTGGCGGCGGGCCCGGCTCCGTCTGCTCGGTGGGCCCGTTGCTGCGCTTCCCGGCCCCACAGATCCTGCCCGCAGCGGCCGGTTTCTCAGCTGCCCGAGAATCGTGCATCTGCACGAGGAATGTGCGTCATGAAAGTCGTGCAGATGCACATTACTCATGCAGTCGGCCCGGGCTGGTCGACTCACCACTGGTGCAGCTGGTCCGGGCTCGTCGAGTCGCTCCGGGGCAGGTGGCAACAGGCCGGGGGCACCGGCTTGCCCGTGCGATCGAGCACTCCGCCACGGCGGGTAGCATGGTGGCAACGACGTTCGAGCCGTCATCAGCGGCGAGTCCCCGGAAGAACAGGTTGCGCACACCGCGAGCGCACCCCAGTAGAACCGGGCGGGAGTGGCCCGTCACAGCCGGCATGAAGCGGTCATGTCGCTCCTCGTGCGCCCGCCACCGGGCGAGAGCGCGGGTTCGAGATGGCAAGCAAGGTGGTACCGCGGCCACCCGGCACACGCCGGCGACGTCGTCCTTGCTCGACGATCTGACGCGCAAAGGATGCCACCATGACCTACCCCAAGGTCGACCTCACGCGAGAGCACGCGGCAGCGACCCCCGATGACGCAGCGGGAGCGGCCGCCACGACCCCCGGCACCGGCGAGGCGTTCGGCATCCCCAAGGGCGTGCCGAGCAGCCCGAACTTCCCGTCCATCGAGAAGGCCGTCCTCGACTACTGGCGGCGCGACGACACGTTCCAGGCCTCGATCGAGCAGCGCGACGCCGGCGAGAACGGCGACAACGAGTTCGTCTTCTACGACGGCCCGCCCTTCGCGAACGGCCTGCCGCACTACGGCCACCTGCTGACGGGTTACGTCAAGGACCTCGTGCCGCGCTACATGACGATGCGCGGCAAGCGCGTCGACCGCGTCTTCGGCTGGGACACGCACGGCCTGCCCGCGGAGCTCGAGGCGATGCGCCAGCTCGGCCTCAAGACCAAGGACGACATCCTCGACATGGGGATCGAGAAGTTCAACGACGCCGCGAAGAAGAGCGTCATGAAATACGCCTCCGACTGGGAGGACTACGTCACCCGCATGGGCCGCTGGGTCGACTTCGAGCGCGGCTACCGCACGTACAACTCGGGCTACATGGAGTCGGTCATCTGGGCGTTCAAGTCGCTCTACGACAAGGGCCTCATCTACGAGGGCCTGCGCGTGCTGCCGTACTGCTGGAACGACGAGACGCCGCTGTCCAACCACGAGCTGCGCATGGACGAGGACGTCTACAAGAACCGTCAGGACCCGGCGGTGACGGTCGGTTTCACGCTCGAGACGGGGGAGAAGGCCCTCATCTGGACGACGACGCCGTGGACGCTTCCGAGCAACCTCGCCGTCTCCGTCGGCCCGGACATCGACTACGTCGTCGTCGAGGCCTCCGGCCCGACCGGCAGCGACGAGAAGTACGTCATCGCCGAGGCGCGCCTCGCGGCCTACAGCAAGGACCTGTTCGGCGAGAAGCTCGACGCCGACGCGCTTGCCGCGAAGGTCGTGCGTCGCATGAAGGGCTCCGAGCTCGTCGGCCTCACCTACACCGCGCCGTTCACGTACTTCCTCGACGACGAGCGCGTCGTGGGCAAGGCGTGGCGCATCCTGTCGGCCGACTACGTCACGACCGACGACGGTACGGGCCTCGTCCACATGGCTCCCGCGTTCGGTGAGGAGGACAAGGCCGCGACCGACGCGGCCGGCATCCCCGTCGTCGTGCCCGTCGGCCCCGACGGCCGGTTCACCTACCCGGTGAGCGACTACGAGGGCATGCAGGTGTTCGACGCGAACCCGCACGTCATCGACCACCTCAAAGCGGCGACCAAGGGCGACATTGCGAACGCCGGGCACGCCAGCGACGGCACCGTCCTCGTGCGCCGCGAGAGCTACGACCACTCCTACCCGCACTGCTGGCGCTGCCGTCAGCCGCTCATCTACATGGCGGTGAGCTCCTGGTTCGTCGAGGTGACGGCGATCAAGGAGCGCATGCTCGCGCTCAACGAGGAGATCGACTGGGTGCCGGGCAACGTCAAGCACGGCCAGTTCGGCAAATGGCTCGAGAACGCGCGCGACTGGTCGATCACCCGAAACCGCTTCTGGGGCAGCCCCGTTCCCGTCTGGAAGTCGGACAGTCCCGAGTGCCCGCGCCTCGACGTCTACGGTTCGTTCGAGGAGATCGAACGTGACTTCGGCGCCTTGCCCCGCAATGCTGACGGCGAGGTCGACCTGCACCGTCCGTTCGTCGACGAGTTGACGCGCCCGAACCCCGACGACCCGTCGGGGAAGTCGACGATGCGTCGGGTCGACGACGTCCTCGACGTCTGGTTCGACTCGGGCTCGATGAGCTACGCGCAGGTGCACTACCCGATGGAGAACGAGGCGTGGTTCGAGAACCACTTCCCGGCCGACTTCATCGTCGAGTACATCGGTCAGACGCGCGGCTGGTTCTACACGCTGCACATCCTCGCGACGGCGCTGTTCGACAAGCCCGCGTTCTCCTCCGTCATCTGCCACGGCATCGTGCTCGGCAGCGACGGGCAGAAGATGAGCAAGTCGCTGCGCAACTACCCGGACGTGTCCGAGGTGTTCGACCGTGACGGCGCCGACGCGATGCGCTGGTTCCTCATGTCGAGCCCGATCCTGCGCGGCGGCAACCTGTCCGTCACCGAGCAGGGCATCCGTGACGGCGTGCGTCAGGTCATGATGCCGCTGTGGAACGCGTACTCGTTCTTCGCGCTCTACGCGAACGCCGCAAACGGTGGTGAGGGTTACGACGCGCAGTGGTCGACGGCGTCGAACGACGTGCTAGACCGTTACCTGCTCGCCAAGCTGCACGACTTCGTCGCGCAGGTGCAGACGCAGATGGACGCGTACGACATCGCGGGGGCGTGCGACAGCGTCCGCAGCTTCCTCGACGTGCTGACGAACTGGTACATCCGCCGCAGCCGCGAGCGGTTCTGGGGCACCGGATCGTCCGCGAGCACGGGCACCGAGCACGAGGCGTCGAGCAACGAGGCGTTCGACACGCTCTACACCGCGCTCGAGGTCGTGACGCGCGCCGCCGCGCCGCTGCTGCCGTTCGAGACCGAGCAGATCTGGCGCGGCCTGACGGGCGGACGCTCGGTGCACCTCACCGACTTCCCCGTCGCCGGCGACCTGCCCGCGGACGCCGACCTCGTCACGGCGATGGACCGCGCCCGTGAGGTGTGCTCCGCGACGCTCGCCATCCGAAAGGCCGAGAAGCTGCGCGTGCGCCTGCCGCTGGAGTCGGTGACGTTCGTCGGTGAGAACCCGCACCCGTTGGAGCAGTTCGCCGATCTGATCTCCGACGAGGTCAACGTCAAGAACGTCGTGCTCGCCGACTCGGCGAACGTCGACGCGGATGCGCTCGGCGTCAGCCGGCGCCTCACCGTCAACGCTCGCGCGGCCGGCCCTCGGCTCGGCAAGAACGTGCAGCAAGCCATCAAGGGCAGCAAGTCCGGTGACTGGTCGCTGGGCGCCGACGGCGTCGTCACCGCCGGTGGGCTCGCGCTCGAGGAAGGCGAGTACACGCTCGACATGGTCGTCGACACCGAGAAGGCCGGCGCCGACACAGCCGCCGGGATGCTGCCCGGTGGTGGCTTCGTCGTCCTCAACACGCAGGTGACGCCGGAGCTCGCCGCCGAGGGCCTCGCGCGCGACATCGTGCGCGCCGTTCAGCAGGCCCGGCGCGACGCCGGTCTCGACATCTCCGACCGTATCTCGCTCACCATCACCGGTGACGACGAGGTGTGGGCGGCGACCGTCGCGCACCAGGACCTCATCATGCGTGAGACGCTCGCGGTGCAGTTCGGTTCGGCGGGCGCGGCGCACCAGCTGCCCGACGGCGTCGGCACGAGCGTCGAGGTCGGCGACAAGCAGCAGGTGCGTATCGTCGTGAAGAAGGTGGAGAACAAATGAGCGACCAGCGTCCGCGCGACGAGAACGACTACGACGGCGACGGATTGGACGGCGCCGACGTCAACGAACACCTCGTCGAGGGTGAGAGCCCCCGCGACGGGTACGCGACATTCGGCATCCAGGGCGAATCGTTCGGACACGCGAACGAGGAGATGGATCTCGACGAGTACGTCGCCGAGCACGTCATCGGTGACGGCTCGGCCGGCCCGGGCGCTGAGACGGGCGACGCCGCCGACCCCACGGAGCGCGCCCTGACGACGGGCATCGTCGGCGACAACCTCGTGAGCAAGAAGGCCCAGCGCAGCGGCGACCCCCGGGCCGCCGCTCGCGAGGCCGAGGAAGCTGCAGCGCTGCGGCTGCGGGCGCGCGAGATCGAGGACGAGATCCTCGCGCGCACCCCGGAGAACAACCCCGAACCGTCCCTCGAACGTGTGCGTCGCGCGATGGAACTGCTCGGCGACCCGCAGACGAGCTTCCCGATGATCCACCTCACGGGCACGAACGGCAAGACGTCGACGACCCGCATCCTCGAGCGGCTCGTGCGCGAACACGGTTTGAAGACAGGGCGGTTCACCTCACCGCACCTGCACGACTTCCGTGAGCGCATCAGCCTCGACGGCGAACCCGTCGACGTCGAACGACTCGTGCGCGTGTGGGACGACATCGAACCGTTCATCGCGATCGTCGACCACGAGAGCACGAGCAACGGCGGCGTGCGGATGACGTACTTCGAGGTCATCGTCGTCCTCGCCTACGCCGTGTTCGCGGACGCGCCCGTCGACGTCGCAATCGTCGAGGTCGGCCTCGGCGGCGCGTGGGACGCGACGAACGTCGCCGACGGCGTCGTCAGCGTCGTCACGCCCGTGGCGCTCGATCACCAGCGGCTGCTCGGTGACACGGTCGAGGACATCGCGCACGAGAAGAAGGGCATCATCAAGCCCGGCGCGTTCGCCGTCGTCGCCGCGCAGGTGCCGGAGGTCGACGAGATCCTGCGCGAACAGTGCCTCGAGGTCGACGCGACGATGCTGCGCGAGGGCGACGCGTACGCCGTCACCGCGCGCGAGGCGGCCGTCGGCGGGCAGATGATCTCCGTCAAGGGCCTCGCCGGCGAGTACGACGACCTCTTCCTGCCCCTGTTCGGCGCGCACCAGGCACACAACGCCGCGACGGCGATCGCCGCCGTCGAGGCGTTCCTCGGGGGAGGAGAGACTAAGATCGACGACGGCGTGCTGCGCGCCGCGCTCGACGCCGTCACCTCGCCCGGGCGACTCGAGGTCGTGCGGCGCTCGCCGACAGTCCTCGTCGACGCCGCGCACAACCCGGCCGGCGCGCAGGCACTGCGTGAGGCGCTCGCGGATTCCTTCCAGTTCAACCGCCTCGTCGGGCTCGTCGCCGTGCTCGCCGACAAGGACGCCGAAGAGCTGCTGCTCGCGCTCGAACCGACGCTCGACCACGTCGTCGTCACGCGCAACACGTCGCCGCGCTCGATGGATCCGCGCGAACTCGGCCAGCTCGCCGCCGAACTGTACGGCGACGATCGCGTCACCGTCGTCGACAGCCTGCCGGACGCCCTCGACCGCGCGGCGGCCCTCGCCGACGACGAAGGCGTCGGAGGTGGCGTCCTCGCGACGGGCTCCGTCGTCACGGCCGCGGACGTGCGCATGCTGCTGGGGGTGACGTCGTCATGATCGCCGAATGGATCCGTCGCCTCCGCTTCACCGGCGTCGGCGAGAAAAAGACGCGACAGCTCGCGGGCGCCGTCATCGGCTGCCAGGCGTTCGTCCTGTTCTTCTTCGCGCTCGTCGCGTGGGGCCTCGACCACTCCCGGCACCCCGACGGTGGCGGCAACGCGACGACGTTGCTCTGGGTCGGCATTGCGCTGGCTGTGCTCTGCCTGTATTCCAGCGCGTCGATGCGCAAACCGCTCGGCATTCCGTTGGGATGGGTGCTGCAGGCAGCGACGCTGCTCACCGCGTTCATCGTCCCGTCCATGCTCGTCGTCGGCCTCATCTTCCTCTCGCTGTGGATCACCGCGCTCGTACAGGGCGACAAGATGGACGAGCTCACCCGTAACTTCATGAGGGAGTATTCATGAACTGGCTCGAGGCCGTCGTCCTCGGCATCGTGCAAGGGCTCACCGAGTTCCTGCCGATCTCGTCGTCGGCGCACCAACTGCTCGTCGGTCGCGTGTTCTTCGACAACGACGGCGGCGGCGCCGCGTTCACCGCCATCAACCAGCTCGGCACGGAGACGGCCGTCCTCGTGTACTTCTGGAAGGACATCGTCCGCATCATCAAGGCGTGGTTCGGCTCGCTGCGCGGCCACGTCGCGAAGGACGACCCCGACGCGCGGATGGGCTGGCTCGTCATCATCGGCACCCTGCCGATCGGCATCCTCGGCATCCTGTTCAAGAGCGCGATCGAGGGCACGCTGCGCAACCTGTGGATCACCGCGACGATGCTGCTCGTCTTCGCGCTCGTCATCATGCTGGCCGATGTCGTCTCCGACAAGCGCGTCGAGGAAGGCCATCACGAGAAGGGCCTGGACGAGCTGACGTGGGCCGACGGCGTCAAGTACGGCTTCTTCCAGGCACTCGCCCTCATCCCCGGCGTCTCGCGCTCGGGCGGCACCGTCGCCGGTGGTCTGTTCATGGGCTACTCCCGACCCGCCGCGGCTCGCTACTCGTTCCTGCTCGCCATCCCGGCGGTGCTGTCGTCCGGCCTGCTCGAACTCATGGACGTCATCAGCAAGGGCAAGGATCACGACTCCGGCAGTTGGGGCATGATCGCCATCGCGACACTGCTCGCGTTCGGTGTCGGCTACGCCGTCATCTCCTGGTTCATGCGATACATCTCGACGCACAACTTCCGCCCGTTCGTCATCTACCGCATCGCGCTCGCACTCGTCGTCTTCGGGCTGCTCGCGACCGGCACGATCGACGCCGCCGTCAACTGAGCGATCCACGCGCCCGCCGCGACGAACGGCATTCATGATCTGCCCCCGACCTTCGATAGGTTGGGGGCAGATCCGCACTCTCTGCCTGGAGGACACCATGACCGCACAGCTCGAACGCTCCCTCGTCATCATCAAGCCCGACGGCTACCGCCGCGGCCTCACCGGCGAGGTGCTGCGCCGCATCGAAGCGAAGGGCTACACGATCGCCAAGCTGCAGGTGACGGAGGCGACGCGCGACCAGCTCGCTGCGCACTACGCCGAACACGAAGGCAAGCCCTTCTACGAACCGCTCGTCGAATTCATGAGCTCCGGCCCCATCGTCGTCGCGGTCATCGAAGGCAACGACTGCATCAAGGGCTTCCGCTCCCTCGCCGGCGCCACCAACCCCACCGAAGCGGCCCCCGGATCCATCCGCGGCGACCTCGGCCGCGACTGGGGCCTCAAGGTGCAGCAGAACATCGTCCACGGTTCCGACTCCACCGAATCCGCCGAACGCGAGATCGCGATCTGGTTCTGACCTTCCCTCGCTGTGTCTTCCGGTGAGCGACAGGTGTGGGCTCGCAGGCTCGCCCACACCTGTCGCTCGCTCGGTGCGACACAGCTTCGGGCGGGATGACGGACGCCGCCTCGACCGCTCACCTCGCACGCTCGGTGTCCGGCCGGGGCGGCGTCCGTCATCCCGGGCCCGCGTTCGCGTGGATCGAGGGTCGGTTCCGGTGAGGCGCTGATCGGATGCGCATGCCACCGAGCGAGGATCGGTGTGCGGTGAGGCGTTGACTGCACATCGGGCTCACCCGGACGGCAGGGGGTGGGGCTCAGCGCGCTGCCGCGCACGTAACGCAGCGGGTGGCTGTCGGGCGAGCCTCGAGACGAGCGTCCGGAATCGTCGCGCCGCAGCGTTCGCACACACCGAACGTTCCCACGTCGACGCGTGCGAGCGCAGCGTCGATCGCAGCGAGTCGGCCACGTCCCTCGTCAGCCAGCGACGAGACCTGGGCCCGGGCGACGGCGACCGTCGAACCCTCCGGGTCGTGCTCGTCGTCGATGTTCGCATCGCGCGCCGACTCGACGATGTCGGCCCAACTCTCATCCAACCCCCGCAGGCGAGCCACCGTCTCCCGACGTTTCTCGACCAGCAGCGCGCGAGCAGCGTCCGGGGTCATGCCCCCATCGTACGGTCACCGTCGGCCAACCCGCCACGGCACCGGGACGAGCGACAGTGGGCCGAGCTGCACCGCAGTGCGTCGCGTCGGGACGGGGACGCCTCAAGACGACCGCCGCGTCACGCGCCCCGTCGAAGTGCCACGACGAAGCGCCACGCCGGGCGTCACCGCTGCGGCGTGCGCTGCCACAGCGCCGCGAACACGTCGGCCTCCTCGCGGGGAAACTCCTGGCCCACCGCGTGTCGCGGGCCGGTGGCGCAGGTGCCAACGTGTACTCACCCGCTTCGCGCCGGAGACAACCGACGTTGACGAGCTCGCAGCGCGGATACGCAGGGTCCTCGTGGACCTCAGCCAGCATCCGCGACACCTCGGCCTCCGGGTACGCTCGACGCGGTTCGAAACGCGTGACGAGACGAGGAGCACGGCCATGCGCTTCGTTCGCTTCGTGGGGATGGTGCGCAGGCGGCTGTCGTCGAAGAACTGACGAGCCGACTTCCCCAGAGCCGTCGGGATGATGGGGTCCTGGGCGAGAGGGCTTGGCGCGCCGTTCGGGATGGGGGACGCCGCCCGGTCGGTCGGAGGCTGTTCGATCGCAGGCTGCGTCCGCGTCAGTTCGGTGCGTGCCTGCAGGTAGGTCGCGTCAGACGCGGCCATCCGGGCGCGCACGAACTTCTTGAAATCGGCATCTCGGGTCATGTCAATCGCTTTCGCGCGTCGAGAACGCCCCAGCCGCACGACGCGTCAGGCGCATGCTGCGGGAGATGATCCGCCTGAGAATCCGCTTCCCTTCGCTCCGACGCATCCGGGCTGAGGCCGGGCGTGAGCTGGGCGCAGGCGGCGCCACGGTCATCGTGCCGTGCCGGCGCGGCGCGGCGCCCGGCCAGCGAATTTGCGTCCGCCCCTTGCTCGGCGAACGGCGGCACCCAGACAACTTTGAAATACTCACCCGGTGCTCGGACGACTGAAGACCCCCTCGCGTGATCTCGCGATCGACCTCGGGACCGCGCACACGCTCGTCTACGAGAGCGGGCAGGGCATCGTCGTCGACGAACCCAGCGTCGTCGCACTCGACGCGGCGACCGGCGACCTGCTCGCCGCCGGCCACGACGCCAAGGAGATGCTCGGACGAGCCCCCGGGCGCGTCTCCGTCGTCCGCCCCCTCGTCGGCGGCGTCATCAGCGACGCCGACGCCGCCGAGCGCATGCTGCGCTACTTCATCGCCCGCTCGCGACCCTCCCGCCTCATCCGCCCACGCGTCGTCGTCTGCGTCCCCTCGGAGGTGACCGGCGTCGAACGCCGCGCCCTCGAGGACGCCGCGATGCGCGCCGGCGCGCGCCACGTCGACGTCATCGAAGAAGCCGTCGCCGCCGCAGTCGGCGCCGGGCTCAACGTGCAGGCCACGCAGGCGTCGATGGTCGTCGACATCGGCGGCGGCACGAGCGACGTCGCCGTCACGAGCCTCGGCGGGGTCGTGCGCTCACGCTCCGTCCGCCTCGGCGGCCACGAACTCGACGACGCGATCGCAGCCCACCTGAAGAACGAATACGCGCTGCTGCTCGGCGAACGCACCGCCGAACGCATCAAGCTCGACGTCGGCAGCGCCTTCCCGCTCACCGAGGAACTGACGTGCGAGGTGCGCGGACGCGACCTCATCGGTGGGCTGCCGCGCAGCGTCACCGTGACGAGCGTCGAGATCCGGCGCGCGCTGGAACCGACCCTGCTCGCGATCTGCGACACCGTCCGCGCCACCCTCGACGCATGCCCGCCGGAGCTGGCCGGCGACATCCTCGACACCGGCATCGTCCTGACCGGCGGGGGAGCGCAGCTGCGCGGGCTCGACGTGCGCCTGCACCACGAACTCGCCGTTCCCGTCCGCGTCGCCGCCGACCCGGCGAACGCCGTCGTCCTCGGCGCCGGTGCGTGCGTCGAGAACTACGACCTCATGCGTGGGCTGCTCATGCCCGTGACGCGGTGAAGAACCCGCGCCGGGCGCGAACAAGGTCGACGTCGTCACCGACGGCGAGATCCGGGCGCGGGGGGCGATCGGTTCGGCGGTCGTCGGGTGAATTCGGTGCTGCCCCGCCGCGACGCGACCCGCACCGCCGCGGCCGACTCGTCGCGGTGGCCGTGCTCGCCGTCCTGCTGCTCGCGCTCACCGCCTCACCCGCGCTGCGCGCACGGGGTCAGCACTTGACCTCGGGTGCGCTCGGTGCGATCGCCGGCTGGGTGACCCCCCGCGACGACGCGTTGCGCGAGGCGAAGGAAGCGCGCATCCGCGCCGAGGCGCGGGCCGCCGCCGTCAGCGACGCCGACCACGTCGTCGACGAGGCTTCGAAGCTGTCGCGCTCGTTCGCCGCGTCAGGACGCGACGTCGTGACAGCGCGCGTCGTCGCGTTCACGCCCGCGACGGCGGCCGGTGACGCCCGGCGCGTCCAGATCGACGCGGGCCGGGACGCCGGGCTCGAGACGGCGCAGGCCGTCGTCGCGGCCGGCGGGCTCGTCGGACGGGTCACGGCGGTCGACGAGCACGCCGCGACGGTCACGCTCATCACTGACCCGGCGAGCGTCGTCGGAGCGCGCCTCGAACCGGGCGGCACGCTGGCCCGCGTCAGCGGAGCGGCGCCCGACGGGGTGGCCGCGCGCGCCGAGGGATCCGTCAGTCTCGTTCTCGCGGCGGGCGGTTCGGCGACGAAGGGAGCCCGCGTCGTCACCGCCGGCAGCCCCCAGGGCCGGCCGTACCCGGCGGGGTTGCGCATCGGGACGGTCACCTCGATCGACCCCGACCGTGGCCGCCTGGAGCGCAGCGCCACCGTCCGCCCCGCCGTCGACCTCAGCAGCCTCGACGTCGTCGGCGTGCTGCGCCCGCGGGCGTCGCGATGACGAGCGCCGAACAGCGCGTCCTCTTCGCGCCCGAACCGCTGCGCGAGCCCGCGACGATCCTCGCGCGCCCGTCCGCGCTCGCCGCGACGCGGGCTCTGTGGACGCTCGGCGCGGGCGTCGTCGCCGTCCTGCTGCCCCCGCACCTGGGCCAATGGGTGGCGTGGCTGGGCGCGCCGCTCGCGGTGAGTGTCGTGCTCGACGCGGGGGCGCTCGCCGCGCTCGGCTGGCTGCTCGCCGGGCTCGTGCTCTCCGTCGTGCTGCCGCCCGGCGGCGTCGACATCGTCGCGCATGCGGCGGCGATCATCGCGACCGTGCTCGTCCTGCGACGCCTGCGGGTGGCCGCGACGGTGAGTGCCTGGTCGGCTGCGGCGCTAGCCGCTGTCGCCGTCCTCGTGCACGACCTGACGCTCGTCGCGCTCGCCGCGGCCCAGAGCGGACGCGTCGGCGTCGCCGTCCTGCCGCTGCTCGTGCGTGTGGTAGTCGGCGGCGTCATCGGCCTCGCCGTCGTCGGGCGCTGGAACCGCTGGGCTGCGCGTGAACGAGCGCGAGGCCGGGCATGAGGCGGCTCGCGCGGCTCCGTCGTCGCGTCGGCTCGAGGCCGGAGCGACGTGCCTCTCGTGGCCATGCCGAGCCCGGGCGCCGCCGTCAGGCCAGCCGGCCACGAACCGGTTCGCGTGCCGCGGGTGGCCGACGCGCCACGCTGGGGCCGTTTCTCCTGCCGGAACGCATCGGTTCTCGGCGAGGTACGGGTGGCACCTCGGCGGCCCAACGGCGCCTCGCGATCTACCTCGTCCTGACGTTCGTCGCCGCGATCGTGCTCGTCGGACGCCTGGCCCAACTGCAGCTCGTCGACGCTCGGGCGAGCCGCGCGGCCGCCGATGCGATGACGACGCGGGCCGTCGTCGTCCCCGCCGTGCGCGGACGCATCCTTGCCGCGGACGGCAGTGTGCTCGTCGGCAACGGCTCCACGACGACGCTGACGATCACGCCCGACCAACTGCGCCGTCCGGAGAACGCGCATCGCATCCTGAGCCGCGTCGCGCACGCCATCGACCGCCCCGTCGCCGACCTCGAACGGCGCACCGCGACCTGCGGCACGAAAGGCGCCGCGCCGGCACCGGTGTGTTTCTCCGGTCAGCCGTTCGAGCCCGTGCCGATCGCCTCGGACGTCCCGACGGAGGCCGTCAGCGGCATCCTCGAACAGCCGGAGCGCTACCCGGGCGTCGCGGCGACGACCCGCCCCACACGCACGTACGGCCCGAGCGGCAGCTCGCTCGCGCAGGTGCTCGGCTATCTCACGACGACGACGGCGGACGACGTCACCGCCGCGCGCGAGGCCGGCCGCGAAGCTCCCGCGACGACGGCGCTGCTCGGGCGCGCGGGCCTGGAGCAGCAGTACGACACGCAACTGCGCGGCCGCGACGGACGCCGCGTCGTGAGCATCACGCCGACGGGGGAGGCCGAGCGCGTCGTGGCGGACGAGGCGCCGACGAACGGCGCCGATGTGCGCACGAGCCTCGACCCCGGGCTGCAGAAGTCCGCGGCCGACGCGCTCACGAAGGGGATCGCCGCGGCCCGTAAGGGCGGGTCGAAGGCCGATTCGGGTTCCGTCGTCGTCATGGATGCCGATTCGGGTCAGGTGGCGGCGCTGACGAACCAGCCCACCTACGACCCGAGCGTCTGGAACGGCGGCATCACCCAGGCCGAGTGGGACACGTTGACGCGCGGCGGCTCCGACCCGCTCTCGAACCGTGCGGTGACGGTGGCAGGGCCGCCGGCGTCGACGTTCAAGGCGGTGTCGCTGTTCGGGGCGGCCGCGGCTGGTGTCGACCCGAAGGGGACGTACGACTGCCCGAGTTCGCTGCGCATCGGCAACCGCACGTTCACCAACTTCGAGTCGGAGGCGCACGGTCGCATCGACATCCCGACGGCCCTCGAGGTTTCCTGCGACACCGTCTTCTACCGCTGGGCCTACCGCAGCTGGCTCGACGCAGGCGGGGCGAAAGCCTCCGTCGACGCACCCGACGCGTTCGCCGCAGCCGCCCGCACGTTCGGCTTCGGTGCCCGCACCGGCGTCGACCTGCCCGGCGAGGCGAGCGGCGCCGTCACCGACCGGGCGCAGAAGCGACGCGACTGGGAGGCGACGCGCGCCCGGAGCTGCGAGCGCGCGAAGCGCGGCTACCCCGAGGTCACGGACAAGGCGCGGGCGGCTTACCTGAAGCAGGTGGCGCAGGAGAACTGCACGAGCGGGTACGTGCTGCACGCCGGTGACGCGGTCAACCTCGCGATCGGTCAAGGCGACGTCAGCGCAACGCCACTGCAGATGGCGGCGACGTACGCCGCGGTGGCGACGGGCGGCACACGCGTGACGCCGACGCTCGTGCCCAACGCGACGTCCGCGCAGACGGAGACCACGAGCCTGCACCTCGACCCCGCGATGCTGGCCGTCGAGCGCGACGGTCTCGCCCGCGTCCTGCGCTCGGGGACGGCGTCGGACGCCTTCGCCGGGTTCGACCTCGCCCGCTTCCCGATCAGCGGCAAGACCGGCACCGCCGAGGTGTACGGCAAGCAGGCGACCGCGTGGTTCGCCTCTTACATGCCCGAGCCAGTCGCGGGGCACCGCTACGTCGTCGTCGTGCGCGTCGACCAGGGCGGCGAGGGCGGACGCGTGGCGGCACCCATCGGGCGCGCTGTGTGGGATGCCATCGCACGTCGGGGCGCCTGAGGCGGGCGCGGGGTTCGGTTTCGCGCTCGGCGCGACGAGCATGTTCGCCTCGGCGATCCTGACGGCCGGCATCGGCCCGTGGCTGCCTTACCAGATGCTCGGTGCGAGCTGGGTCGCGCTCGGTGCCGGCCTGTTGCCGTGGCGGCGCGGGCTGCGCTGGCCCGCCGAGCTCGCGCTGCTGTGCGGCTACACGGCGTTCGCGTCACTCGCGTACGGCTTCGTCCTCAACATGTCGTTCTGGCCGTTCTCGACGACCGGCGACCCCGGCATCAGCCCCGTCCCGGGGCGCAGCTTGCGACAAACCTCGCGCACTTCGTCGCGTTCAGCCTCGCCACGTCGCTGGGCTGGGATCTGGGGCGCGTCATCACGAACGTCGCCCTCGTCCTGGCCGTCGGCCGGCCCGTGATGACGGCGCTGCGACGCGCGTCGCGCCGGGCCGCGTTCGAGGCCCGGGGCGAGTTCGTCGATTAGGCCGCCACCTCCTGCCGCTGATAGCCTGAACGAAGCCGTAGACCGGCCGCGGATCGAGAGCGCCCCAGTGAACAGGCCTGGGAGCACCGCGCAGCGAGAGTTCAAAGGAGTCAGGTATGCCCCTGGACGTTGAAACGAAGAAGAAGATCATCGCCGAGTACGGCACGTCCGAAGGCGACACCGGCTCGCCCGAGGTTCAGATCGCCCTGCTGACGCAGCGCATCAAGGACCTGACGGAGCACTCGCGCACGCACAAGCACGACCACCACAGCCGTCGTGGTCTGCTCCTGCTCGTCGGTCAGCGCAAGCGCATGCTGCGTTACCTCGAGTCGGTCGACATCGAGCGTTACCGCTCGCTGATCAAGCGTCTCGGCCTGCGCCGTTGATCGCATTGATCACCATGATCTGACGCCGAGTGGCGGTCATCCCTGAAAGGGTGGCCGCCTCTCGGTGTTTTCGAGGCACGCGCCGCGTCGCCTCGAAGCAGCAAGAAACGGGCCGCGCACAACGACGATGCGCGTCCCGAGACGAAGATGAAACAAGAAGGAGGCCCCACATGGAGGGTCCCGAGATCCAGTTCGCCGAAGCCGTCATCGACAACGGCTCGTTCGGCACCCGCACCGTCCGCTTCGAGACGGGCCGCCTGGCCAAGCAGGCCAATGGCGCCGTCATGGCGTACCTCGACGACGACACGTGCCTGCTGTCGACGACGACGGCCAGCAAGCAGCCGAAGGAGCACTTCGACTTCTTCCCGCTGACGGTCGATGTCGAGGAGCGCAGCTACGCCGCCGGCAAGATCCCCGGCTCGTTCTTCCGCCGCGAGGGTCGCCCCTCGACGGACGCCATCCTCACCTGCCGTCTCATCGACCGCCCGCTGCGCCCGGCCTTCAAGAAGGGTCTGCGCAACGAGGTCCAGGTCGTCATCACCGTGCTCGCGCAGAACCCGGACGTGCAGTACGACGTCCTCGCGATCAACGGTGCGTCCGCGTCGACGCAGATCTCCGGTCTGCCGTTCACGGGCCCGATCGGTGGCGTCCGCGTCTCCCTCATCGACGGCCAGTGGGTCGCCTTCCCGAACTTCTCCGACATCGAGCGCTCGGCGTTCGACATGGTCGTCGCCGGCCGCATCGTGGGTGATGATGTCGCCATCATGATGGTCGAGGCGGAGTCGACGGAGTCGACGTGGAACCTCGTGAAGAACGGCACACAGGCCCCGACCGAAGAGGTCGTCGCCGAGGGCCTCGAGGCCGCGAAGAAGTTCATCCGCGTCCTGTGCGAGGCCCAGATGGAGCTCGCGAAGCAGGCGGCCAAGGAGGTCCAGGACTTCCCGGTCTTCCTCGACTACCAGGACGACGTGTACGAGGCCGTCGCGAAGGACGGCACCGACCAGACGGCCGCCGCGATGACGATCGCGGGCAAGGCCGAGCGCGAGAGCAAGCTCGACGAGATCAAGGACGCGCTCAAGGCCGAGCTGGCCGGCGAGGGCAAGCCGTTCGAGGGCCGCGAGTCCGAGGTCTCCGCCGCGTTCCGCTCGCTGCAGAAGCAGCTCGTGCGCGAGCGCATCCTGCGCGACAAGGTCCGCATCGACGGCCGTGGCCTCGCCGACATCCGCGCGCTCTCGGCCGAGGTCGAGGTGCTGCCGCGCGTGCACGGTTCCGCGATCTTCGAGCGCGGCGAGACGCAGATCATGGGCGTCACGACGCTCAACATGCTGCGCATGGAGCAGCAGATCGACTCGCTGTCGCCGAGAACGCGCAAGCGTTACATGCACCACTACAACTTCCCGCCGTTCTCGACGGGTGAGACGGGTCGCGTCGGTTCGCCGAAGCGTCGCGAGATCGGCCACGGCGCGCTCGCCGAGCGTGCGCTCATGCCGGTGCTGCCGACGCGTGAGGAGTTCCCGTACGCCATCCGTCAGGTCTCCGAGGCACTCGGCTCGAACGGTTCGACGTCGATGGGTTCGGTCTGCGCCTCGACGCTGTCGCTGCTCAACGCCGGTGTGCCGCTGCGCGCGCCCGTCGCCGGTATCGCGATGGGTCTCGTCTCCGCCGAGATCGACGGTGAGACGCAGTACGCCGCGCTCACCGACATCCTCGGCGCCGAGGACGCGTTCGGCGACATGGACTTCAAGGTCGCCGGTACGCGCGAGTTCGTCACGGCCATCCAGCTCGACACGAAGCTCGACGGCATCCCCGCGCAGGTGCTCGCCGGCGCGCTGACGCAGGCCCGCGACGCGCGTCTGCACATCCTCGACGTCATGAACGAGGCAATCGACGCTCCCGACGAGATGTCGCCGTTCGCTCCGCGCGTGCTCGCCGTCAAGATCCCCGTCGACAAGATCGGTGAGGTCATCGGCCCGAAGGGCAAGATGATCAACCAGATCCAGGAGGACACCGGCGCCGACCTGTCGATCGAGGACGACGGCACGGTCTACATCGGTGCGACGGACGGCCCGAGCGCCGAGGCTGCGCGCAACGCCGTCAACGCCATCGCGAACCCGCAGATGCCGGAGGTCGGCGAGCGCTTCCTCGGCACCGTCGTCAAGACGACGACGTTCGGCGCGTTCGTCTCGCTCCTGCCGGGCAAGGACGGCCTGCTGCACATCTCCGAGGTGCGCAAGCTCATCGGCGGCAAGCGCATCGACGCCGTCGAGGACGTCCTCAAGATCGGCCGGAAGGTCCAGGTCGAGCTCAAGGAGATCGACCCGCGCGGCAAGCTGTCGCTCGGTGTCGTCGAGGAGGCCAAGGCCGACGACGCGCCCGAGGCGCCGAACGAGACGACGCCGGCCGCTCCGGCCGACGTCGACGCCGACAGCGCTGACGCCGCCGCGAAGATCGCCGACGCTGCGGGCCACATGGACTCCGGTCACGCGAGCGATGAGGACGGCGAGCGCAAGCCGCGTCAGCGTCGTCGTGGCGGCCGTGGCCGTGGCCGCGGCAACGACGCTGCCGAGGGCCGCGGTGACGCCGCGTCCGACCAGCTCGTCGACGCCGGTGACGACGACCAGGCGGCATCCGCGACGTCCGAGGACGCCTGAGCCGCTCACGTGAGGGAGCGCGCCCACCGTTGAGGTGAGCTGCTCCGTCCGACGAACCCGCCCCCGATCCGCGACCCGCGGCTCGGGGGCGGGTTCGTCATCTCACCCGTGTGGGGCGCATGGGATGATGCGCAGGTGAACTCAGTGGAGCGTGCCGACGGGTTCCAGCGTCGACATCCGGCGCTGGGCTACCCGATCGGTGTCATCTACAAGTTCGTCGACGACCAGGGCGCCTACCTCGCGGCGCTGATCACGTACTACGGGTTCCTGTCGATCTTTCCGCTCCTGCTGTTGCTGCAGTCGGTTCTCGGCTTCGTCATCGACGGTGACGACCGGTTGCGTCAGCAGATCCTCGACTCGGTGCTCGCGCAGATCCCGGTGCTCGGGCCGTCGCTGCACTCCGCGTCGATCGAGTCGCTGACGGGCAGCGTGTCGGCCATCGTCATCGGCGCGATCGTGGCGCTCTACGGTGGCCTCGGCGTGGCGCAGGCGATCCAGCACACGAGCAACCACTGCTGGGCGGTGCCGCGCAACAGCCGCCCGAACCCGATCCTCATGCGCGTGCGCAGTGGCGCCATCATCATGTTCCTCGGGGCGGCGCTCATCGCCATCGGCATCCTGCCGACGCTGTGGAAGCCGTTGCAGAGCTGGGCGTGGTTGCTCAACGTCGTGTTCGGCACGGGCATCTTCCTGCTGCTCATGAAGATGACGAACGCGCGCGGCGAGGGCTGGGGGCGTCTCGCGCCGGGCGCGTTCTTCATCAGTTTCGCCTGGCAGTTCTTCGTCGCGAACAGCACGACCTTCACGAACATCTTCGGGGCCCGTTCGACAGGCACCTACGGCACCTATGGCGGCATCCTGACGCTGCTTCTCGCCAGTTACCTCATGTCGTTGTCGTTCGTCATCGGCACCGAGATCAACGTCGTGCTGCACAAGCATCTGTACCCGCGTTCCCTCATGACACAGTTCACCGACGACGTCGACCTGACGCTCGCCGACCAGCAGGCGTACGCGGGGCAGGCGCAGATGCAACGGTTCAAGAACTACGAATCCATCGACGTCGTCTTCGACAAGGACGGCGACGGTCTCGCCGATCAGCCCTCGGATCTCGACGTGCGGTGGAAGGATGCGGTGCGGGCTCACGACGACTGGTTGCAGACTCGCCACCCGATGCGCCCGAGCGGCATGTGGGGCCTGAACGCCGAGAACGAGGATCGCAGCAGCGCGGACGGGAGCGAATGATGGGGGAGCAGACCATGGTGACGAACAAGAATGACACGGTGATGCAGACCAGCGACGAGCCGATCGTCCTGGGGCCGATGGTGCGCTACACCAGCGAATGCGAAGCGTCGATGTGGGTCGAGACCCGCGACGCCGGGGAGGTCGCCGTCATCACCGACGGTGGGCGCTGGAGCGCGCGCACGTTCGGCGCACACGGGCATCACTACGCCCTCGTGATCCTGGACGGTCTCGAGCCGGGGCAGACGTACGGCTACCGCGTCGAGGTGAACGGCGAACAGGCGTGGCCCCTGGCGGACTCGCCGTTCCCCGACCCGTTCTTCAAGACGCTGCTGCACTCACGCCCCACGAAGATGGCGTTCGGCAGCTGCCGCACGAGCGAACCGCACGATGCGAAGAGCAACCGCAAGAACGGCATCGACTCGCTGCGCGCCGTCGCGCACGAGATCGCCCGCGACCCTCACGACGAGCGGTGGCCCGACCTCGTCGTGCTGCTCGGCGACCAGGTCTACGCCGACGAGACGTCGGAGGCGATGCAGGAGTACATCGAGGCGCGCCGCGGGCTCGACGCGCCGCCCGGCGAGGAGCTCAAGGACTACGTCGAGTACGCGCACCTGTACCGCCTCGCCTACAGCGAACCGGCGGTGAGGTGGCTGCTGTCGACGCTGCCGAGCGCGATGATCTTCGACGACCACGACGTGCGTGACGACTGGAACACGTCGCAGACGTGGCACGAGAAGATGAACGCGACGCCCTGGTGGCACGAGCGCATCGTCGGCGCACTCGGGTCGTACTGGGTCTATCAGCACTGTGGCAACCTCTCGCCCGAGGCGCTCGCCGATGACGAGCTGTGGCAGCTCATCACGTCGCACACCGGGGACGACGAGCTCGACATCACCGCCGCCGTCGACGCGTTTGCCGAGCGGGTTGACGAGGACCCGACGACGTACCGCTTCTCCTACACCCGTGATCTGGGCGAGTCGAAGCTCATCGTCGTCGACTCGCGGGCGGCGCGCGACCTACGTCCCGATCACCGCGCGATGCTCGACGCGGACGAACTGCGCTGGCTCGATGACGAGTTGCGCGGCGACGTCGAGCACCTGTTCATCGGCACCTCGCTGCCGTTCTTCATGCCCGAGGGCCTGCACATGCTCGAGGCGCTCGACGAGGCCGCGGCCGAGGGGACGTGGGGCCGTCCGGCGGCGTTCTTGGGGGAGAAGCTGCGTCAGGTCGTCGACCTCGAGCACTGGGCGGCGTTCAGCGACACGTTCTTCAAGGTCAGCGACATGCTGTTCGAGGTCGCGCGTGGTGAGCGTGGCCGAGCGCCGAGGACGATCACGTTCCTGTCGGGCGACATCCACAACTCGTTCCTGTCGGAGGTCAACGGCGGCGAGGAGCTGACGTCGCGCATCTTCCAGGCCGTCTGCTCGCCGATCCGTAACCCGCTGCCGCGCCACGTGCGCGCGCTGCAGGCGATGATCGGCAAGGGCCTCGCGTTCCCGCTGCGCGCCGTCGTCGAGCGCACGAGCGTGCGCACGCCGTCGTTCCGCTGGCGCACGACGCACGGGCCGTGGTTCGACAACAACCTCGCAGTCGTCGAGGTGACGGGCGACGGTCTCGACTTCCGCTGGCTGACCGGCGAGATCCGCGACGGCGACCTCGAGCACCCGCACACGCGGGTCGTCAGCGACATCCGCATCGAGGGTGACGGTGAGTCGAAGCGTCTCGACACGTGGCAGCCACTCGGCATTCGGATCCTGACGCGCGTGGCGCACCTTCGTCGATAGGGTCGCGTCCATGAGCGAGACGATCAAGGTTGCAGTCATCGGTGCCGCCGGGCGCATGGGCAGCGAGGCGGTCAAGGCCGTCGAGGCCGCGGACGACATGACGTTCGTCGGTGGCTTCGACGCCGGGGACGACCTGGGCGACCTCGGGGGTGCCGACGTCGCGATCGAGCTGACGGTGCCCGCCTCGTCCCCGACGAACGTCGCGCAGTGCATCGAGCGCGGCGTCAGCGTCGTCGTCGGCACGACGGGGTGGGACGACGCGAAGCTCGCGACGCTGCGGGCGCAGCTCGACGCGGCGCCCGGCGTCGGTGTGCTCATCGCGCCGAACTTCTCGATCGGTGCGCTGCTCATGATGAAGTTCGCCCGCGAGGCGGCGAAGTTCTACGAGAGCGTCGAGGTCGTCGAGATCCACCACCCGAACAAGGTCGACGCGCCGTCCGGCACGGCCGCGCACACGGCGCGCGCCATCGCCGAGGCACGTGAGCAGGCGGGGCTGGGGCCGGTGCCAGACGCGACGGAATCCGACCCCGACGGCGCGCGCGGCGCCCGCGTCGACGGCATCCCGGTGCACGCGATCCGCATGCGCGGGCGCGTCGCGCACCAGGAGGTGCAGTTCGGCGCCGAGGGTGAGGCCCTGACGATCCGTCACGACAGCTTCGAGCGCGTGAGCTTCATGCCGGGCGTGCTGACGGGCGTGCGCGGCGTCGTCACGACCCCGGGGCTCACGGTGGGCCTGGAAAACTTCCTCGGGCTCTGAGCTCGGATGCTCCGTCTGGGCCTGAGGTCCGCCCGGGCGGTGCGCCGACAGCGTCCGTCCGCGTGAACGTCGAAGGCCCGGACGGTCGCGCTGGCGTCGCCTGCCGGACACCTGGGCGTCAGGTCGGGGCCACGTCGCGCGGCTAGCGTTCTGGAATGCTCGATGCCGTGCTCGCGCCGCTCGAACACCTCATGACGTCGTGGTGGATCTACCCGGCGCTCTTCGGCCTGTGCACGCTCGATGCGTTCGTGCCTGTTTTTCCCAGCGAAGCCCCGCTCATCCTCGCCGGGGTGTACGCCGCGTCCGATCCGAACGGGCCGCAGCTCGTGCTCGTCGTGCTCGTGGCCACGCTGGGGGCGGCACTGGGCGATCACCTCTCCTACGGCATCGGCCGGGTCGTCGGTGCGCGCTCGCTCGGGGCGCACGGTTCGCGGCGTGCTCGCACGTTCGAGAAGGTCTCGCGCGTGCTGCACGAACGAGGGTCGTGGGCGTTGCTCGTCGTGCGCTTCATCCCGGGCGGACGCAGCGTCGGCACGATGTCGCTCGGCGCTGCACGCTACCCGCTCCTGCGGCAGTTCACGCCGTACGACCTGCTCGCGACGCTGCTGTGGGCCCTGCACGGTTGCCTCATCGGCTACATCGGCGGCCGTGCGTTCGGCGACAACCACCTCGCGGGCATCCTCACCGGCATGGGGCTCGCGATGGCGGTCGCGTCGCTGCTCGAAGGCGTGCGCCACGTCCGAACGAAACGCCGCATGACGCGCGAAAGCCACGCCGCGAGTGGTGATTCCACCCGAGACGCGGCGTCGTCCGTCGAGGTCAGTCAGTCGTGACGATGACGTGCAGGCGCCGCGGGCCGTGCACCCCTTCGACGCGATCGAGCTCGATGTCGCTCGTCGCGCTCGGACCGGAGATCCACGTCAGCGGATGCCCCGCCTCGACGCTCGCGCGCAGGGCGCCGACGGCGGCCGGCACGTCCGCGTGGATCTGGTCGGCCCGCACGAGACAGACGTGCAGATCGGGCACGAGCGTCAGCGCACGACGCCCCTGCCCCGCAGTGTGATCGAGGACGATCGTGCCCGTCTCGGCGATGGCCGCGGCACACGTCGTGACGACCGCCTCGATGGCGTCGAGACCGTCGGGCGTGCCCGGGTCTTCGCGCGCCATCGACGCATCGACCGCGCCGACGACTGCCTCGGGCAGCCCGGCCGGCAGCAGGACGCCGTTCGCGCCCTCGAGCGCCGCGGCGACACGCGCGCCGGCGTCAGCTGCCGAGGCACGTTCGACGACCGCCTTGTAGTCCTCGGTGCGCTCGACGAACAGGTCGACGAGGTCGGGCGACCCCGCCGCGGGGGTGGCGTCGGCCGCAGCGCGCGAACCGTCCGCATCAAGTGACGTCGCCTGGGCGCCGGCGCTGCCCGACGACGAATCCCGCTGCGTCGTCGCCGAATCGGCCCGCTGCGACGACGTGCTCGTCACCCCGGCGTTCGCGTTGGCCGTCCGGATGCGCTGCAGGATCTCCTCGCGTGCGCTGCTCATGCCTCGTCCTCGCTGTCGCTGGTGGGGTGGGGGAGCCCGGCGTCGCGGGCGCTCGTGCCGTAGTGGCCCTCGACGTCGACTCCGGCGCGGTTCGGACGCGACCCCGCTGCGGCCTGGCCGCTCTCGTCGAGCCGGCCGCCGTCGGTGCGCGCGAACCACTCGCGGAACGTCTCGGTCGGGGGAGCGGGGATGTCACGCGCTGCGCTCCACGGCGCGAGGGGCCCGGGAATCGCGCCGAGGTAGGAGACGTCCTCACGCTTGAAGACCTTGCCGGCCACCGTCGCGAGCGTCTGCAGACGCCCCATGCGCTTGCCGGAGGCGAGCGCCCATTCGGCGCCCGCGATGGCGGTGCGCTCGAAGCTCGGGACGCGCGAGGCGGCGCGCTTCTTCTCGACGACCTGCGTGCGCAGTTCGACGAGGATCTTCGGAAAGTCGATCTTGACGGGGCACACCTCGCTGCACGCGCCGCACAGTGACGACGCGAAGGGCAGCGCCTTGTCGCGATCGGAGTCGAGGCCGCGCATCTGCGGGGTGAGGATGGCGCCGATCGGTCCGGGGTAGACGCTCGTGTAGGCGTGCCCGCCCACGCGTTCGTAGACGGGGCAGACGTTGAGGCACGCCGAGCAGCGGATGCAGCGCAGCGCCTCGCGCCCGACGGTGTCCGACAACACGCGCGTGCGGCCGTTGTCGACGAGCACGACGTGGACGTCCTGCGGGCCGTCGGCCTCGCTCGACCCCGTCCACATCGACGTGTAGGGATTCATGCGCTCACCGGTCGACGAACGTGGCAGCAGTTCGAGCATGACGGCGAGGTCGTCCCACGTCGGCAGCACCTTCTCGATGCCGACGACGGAGATGAGCGTCTCCGGCAGCGTCAGGCACATGCGTCCGTTGCCCTCGGACTCGACGACGGCGAGCGTGCCCGTCTCCGCGACGGCGAAGTTGGCGCCCGAGATCCCGACCTTGGCGCGCAGGAACTTCTCGCGCAGGTGACGACGGGCAGCGTCGGCGAGCGCGGCGGGATCGTCGCTCAGGTTCTCGGGGGCCGGGCGGCCGACCTCGCCCATCTCGGTGCGGAAGATGTCGCGGATCTCGCTGCGGTTCTTGTGGATCGCGGGCACGAGGATGTGCGACGGGCGGTCGTGGCCGAGCTGGACGATGAGCTCGGCGAGGTCGGTCTCCCACGCGTCGATGCCCGCGGCTTCGAGGGCCTCGTTGAGCTCGATCTCCTGCGTCGCCATCGACTTGACCTTGACGACTTCCTGCGTGCCTGTCGCCTTGACGAGGTCGACGACGATGCGGTTGGCCTCCTCGGCGTCACGCGCCCAGTGGACCGTCGCGCCGGCGCGCGTCAGCGACTCCTCGAGCGTGACGAGCAGCGTGTCGAGGTCGGCGAGCACGTCGTCCTTGACGGCGGCGCCGCGCGTGCGCAGTTGCTGCCAGTCGTCGACCTCGCCGACGACCTCGGCGCGCTTGGCGCGGATCGTGCCGGTCGCGTGACGCAGGTTGGCGCGCAGTTGGGCGTCGTCGAGGGCGTGCTTCGCCTCGTGCGGGAAGGCCGGCATCCCGACGAACGTCGCGGTCGTCGTGCCGACGGGCAGACCCGCGTCGGCGGCGGTGCGGGGCTGGCAGCTCATGCGGGGTCCTGTTCGGTCGAGGCGAGCACTTCGGCGAGGTGGATGGTCTTGACGCCGGTGCGTCCGCGGTGCAGCAGACCGCCGATGTGGGCGAGGCACGAGTTGTCGCCGGCGACGACGTACTCCGCGCCCGTCTCGACGACGTGGCGCGCCTTGTCGTTTCCCATGGCGACGGAGACGTCGGGGTTCTTGACGCTGAACGTGCCCCCGAAACCGCAGCACTGCTCGGCGGCGGGCAACTCGCGCAGGTCGGCACCGGCGACCGCGCGCAGCAGCTGCAGCGGACGGTCGCCGACGCCGAGCATGCGCAAGCTGTGGCAGGTGGGGTGGTAGGTGATGCGGTGCGGGAAGTAGGCGCCGACGTCGGTGACGCCGAGCACGTCGACGAGGAATTCGGACAGTTCGAGCACCCGCGGGGCGAGCGCGTCGACCTCGCGGGCGAGGCCCTGGTCGCCGACCCGCTCGGCGATCATCTCGTGCTGCTCGCGGACGGATCCGGTGCAGGAGCCGGAGGGGGCGACGACGTAGTCGAACGCGTCGAACGTGTCGACGAACCCGCGCACGAGGCCCTTAGCGTCGTTCGCGTACCCGGTGTTGGTGAACATCTGGCCGCAGCAGGTCTGCTCGGTGGGGAACTCGACGTCGACCCCGAGGCGGCGTAGGAGCTTCACCGTCGCGATCGGCGCCTTGGGAAACATCGTGTCGTTGAAGCAGGTCGCGAAGATCGCGACGC
The DNA here is from genome assembly GCF_004346775.1 of Dermacoccus sp. SAI-028. Classification (NCBI taxonomy): domain Bacteria; kingdom Bacillati; phylum Actinomycetota; class Actinomycetes; order Micrococcales; family Dermacoccaceae; genus Dermacoccus; species Dermacoccus sp. SAI-028. The sequence goes on from NZ_SMFS01000001.1 coordinate 1,126,805, forward strand.
GTGGGCGGGTGGGGGCGATCGTCACGACGGCATCCTTAATGGTCTGACCAATGTGCTGCATCTCACTCTAGAAGCATGACCCCCGACGGTCAAGAAGTCGAGGCCGCGTAGCATGCCGCCCATGACCCACCCCTGCGCGCCCGCCTCGCCCGAACCGGGCCCGCCGCCCGCAGCCGAGGAATCCGGTCTGTCGAACCCGGGGCAGCCGGCGTCGGAACCGGCCCCCGCGCCGGACGCGACGCCCGTCCAGGTCGAGACTCCGGCTGGCGCGCAGGGTGCCAACCCGGTCGCGTCACGATCGGGGCGTGCCTACGAGGGTGTCGTGCAGTGGGTCGAGGACGGCATCGTCTCGGGCCGTCTGCGTGTCGGCGACGTGCTGCCCGCCGAGCGTGACCTCGCCGCGCAACTCGCCGTCAGCCGTGCCGTGGTGCGTGAGGGCGTGCGCGCCTTGCACGCCATCGGGGTCGTCGACTCGCGCGTCGGAGCCGGTGCGGCCGGCGGCACCGTCATCACGGCCGTGCCGACGGAGGCGCTCAACCGGTTCTTGCGCATGCACGTGGCGCTCGCGCAGTTCAGCCTCCTCGACGTCGTCGACGTGCGCTGCAGCCTCGAGGGCCTGTCGGCGCGGCTGGCCGCGCGCAACGCGACCGACGCCGACCATGCGCGCCTCGCCGACCTGATCACCGCGATGCGTGACGACGACCTGCCGCCCGATGTCTTCAACGCGTGCGACACCCATTTCCACGTCGCCATCGCGCGGGCCGCGGGCAACGCGCTCGCCACCGACCTCACCGTCGCCATCCGCGAATCCATGCGCAGCCCCATCCGTCACGGCATGAACCACGTCGACGACTGGCCGGCTGTGCGCGCGCGGTTGCGCGAGGAGCACGAGGCCATCGCCGCGGCGCTCGCGGACGGCGACGGCTCACGCGCCGCCGATCTGCTCGACGCGCACATCCGACGCGCGAGCGAGCAACTCCTCGGGGACGGCGCGCAGGCAGCCGGCGACACCGCCTGACGGGACGACTTGCGCTGGTCGGTGCTCGCGTGGCGGAGGCGAGGCCCACGGTGGCGATCCTGTGGCCCGCGCCGACGGCCGGGCGGGCAAGGCACGCGGGGAGGCCGCCGTCAGCGCGTGAGGACGATGGCCGCCGCGATGAAGTGGGCGATGAACGCGGCGACGGTGCAGGCGTGGAAGATCTCGTGGAAGCCGAACACTCGCGGCCACGGATCAGGGCGTTTGAAGCCGTAGACGACGGCCCCGAGGGTGTAGAGGATGCCGCCCGCGGCGATGAGCGTCATGACGAGGGTGCCGCCCGCGGCGTGCAACGGCCCGGCGTAGAAGATCGCGACCCAGCCGAGCGCGACGTAGATCGGCGTGTAGAGCCAACGCGGCGCATGCACCCAGGACGTGCGGAAAGCGACGCCGAGCAGCGCGCCGACCCACACGATGACGAGCAGACTCACCCGTTGCCGGCCCGCGAGCAGTGTCAGCGCGAACGGCGTGTACGTGCCGGCGATGATGAGGTAGATGTTCGAGTGGTCGAGGCGGCGCAGGATCGTGTCGGCGCGCGGGCTCCAGTATCGGCGGTGATACAGCGCCGACGTGCCGAACAGCATCGTCGCCGTAGCACCGAGGACGAGCGCCCCGACGCGCGCCGGGGTCGTGTCGGCGAGCAGGGCGAGCACGAGACAACCGATGAGGCACAGGGGCGCGAGGACGAGGTGCAGCCACCCGCGCAGCAGGGGTTTCATCGCCACCGCCAGGGCCTCGCCCGCGGGGTGCTCACCATGTTCGCCGTGCCCAGTGGACTCGCCGTGCCCGTCAGGCAGAGCCGACCGTGTGGGTTCATGGATCATCGGGTCGAGGGTCATGGCGTCGGGGTTCGTGTCGTCGGCGTTCGTCGGTTGGGCTGCTGCGGGTTGCGGACGGTCGGTTGCGGGGGTGTTCACTGCGGGCTCCTCGATCGGTCGGCGATCAGCCCGAGCGTCAGCTCCAGGCCGGTGCGGGCGTCGGTGAGCGTGTCACCGTAGTGTTCGCGCAGGGTGCCCAGGCGGTAGCGCACCGTCTGGGGGTGGACGTGGAGGGCCTCGGCGACCTCCTCGCGGCGTCCGTGGTGCAGCAGCCAGGCGAGCAGCGTCTCGGCGAGCACGGCCCGCTTGGCCTCCGAGACGTCGGCGAGCGGCGCCAGGGCGCGCTCGCGCAGCATCTGCGCGACGAGCGGGTCGGCGTCGAGGATCAGTTCGGGCAGCAGCGTGTCGGCGTCCGCCGGTTCACTCACCCGGGCGAATCGCAGCGCGCGTCGGGCGCGCGTCACCGATTCGGCGGCGCGGCTCCAGGCGAGCGCCGGCCCGAGGGCTGCTGTGGTCGTAGCGCAGGCAGCGAGGACGCGCGCGCGGTTGCCGGGTGGGAGGTCGGGCACGAGCACGAGCGGCGAGCCGTCCGGGGTGCGCGACCACAGGGCCTTCTCACCGACGGCGCTCGCGACGGCCGCCGGGGCGTCGCCCGTCAGTGCCAGCGCCGTGAGGGTGCGCGGCGGGTTCCAGTGAGCCCGTTCGGCGAGATGCTCGAGCGTGTCGGGCTGGTCGCCCGCGACGAATGCCGCCGCCAGCTGGTCGCGTCGGCGCGCGAGCTCACGGGTGCGGGCCGTCATGGCCGCGGTGTGGCCGGCGAGGCTCTCGACGGACAACTCGTCGATGAACGCGAACGTGCCCGCAGCGAGGCTCGCGATGCTCGCGGCCGACTCGCCCTGCGCGACGGCGCGTTCGGCGAAGTGCGTCCACGCCTCGCGGGCGCCGACGCGGTAGGCCGTGAGCAGCGCGTCGCTCGAGCGCCCCGTTTCCGCCTCGCCCTGGCCGAGGCGGTAGGCGCCGGTGCGCATGGCCGTGGCGGACGTCGTGTCGCCGTCGTCACCGAGGGTGTCGAGGAAGGCCGCGAGGGCCATCGCGACGGCCGCCTCGATGTTCGCGCGCAGTGTGTCGCCGAACTCGCGGTCGTAGCCGGGCACCTCTCGGATGATGGCCTCGACGCACCCGCTGGCCGTGTTCGGCAGGTGCTCTCGCAGGGTGGCAATGGTGTCTTGCCGCAGAGTCGACATGTTCACACTCTACGAACAAATACCGAAAAGATCATGTGAGGTCGCGGTCAAGAATTATCAGCTGCGCGCCAAATACGCTGGTCGCATGCCGCACGCCGTCTCCTCATCAACCACGATGGCCCGCTCGTCGGACGAACGGCGGGCCTCCGCCCGCCTGAAGCATCTCGCCTGGAACGCCGTGCGCACCCTGACGACGCCGCTGCTGCCCGACGACTACCTCGACCTCGTCGACCCGCTGCGCAGCCCCCGCTACCTGCGCGCCCGCGTCGTCGACGTGCACCCCGAGACGGCGGACGCCGCGACCGTCACGCTGCAGCCGGGCCTCGGTTGGGCAGGGCACGTGCCGGGGCAGTTCATCCGCGTCGGCGTCGACGTCGACGGGGTGCGCCTGTGGCGTGCGTACTCGGTGACGTCGGGGCCGCGCGACGACGGGCGCATCACGATCACCGTCAAGTCACTCTCCGGCGGGCTCGTCAGCTCCCACCTGCACGAGTCGTTGCGCTCCGGCCAGATCGTGCACCTCGAACAGGCGAGCGGCGAGTTCGTCTGGACGGGAGGTGTCGAGCCGACGCTGTACGTCACTGGCGGCTCCGGCATCACCCCCGTCATGGGCATGCTGCGCCACCGTCTCGCCGCCGAGGGCGAGCGTTCCGACGGCGAACGCACGCACGACATCGTCGTCGTGCACTCGGCCGGCCACCCCGAGGACGTCATCTTCGCCGACGAGCTGCGCGGGCTGCACGAGCGTGGCGCCATCACCCTCGTCGAGCGCCACACACGCCTCGAGGGCCGGCTCGAACCGGCCGAGCTCGACCATCTCGTACCCGACTGGCGCGATCGTGAGGTGTACGCGTGCGGCCCCGCCGGGATGCTGCGGATGCTGCGCGAGTTCGCCGAACTCAATGGCGTCGAGGACAAGCTGCACACCGAGAACTTCGTCGTCGAGCTCGCCGAACCGGGGGAGGGCGGCACCGCGACCATCGTCATGGGCACGACGACGCGGGAGGTCGCCGTCAGCGGCGAGACGTCGATCCTCGACGCGGCCGAGGCCGCCGACATCCTCGTGCCGAGCGGATGCCGCATGGGCATCTGTTACGGCTGCGTGCTGCCGCTGCGTTCCGGCGCGGTGCGCGACATGCGCACCGGCGAGGTGACGAGCGGCACTGACGGCGACGGCGTCATGGTGCAGACCTGCATCTCCTCCGCCGCCGGGGACTGCACGATCGGACGCTGAATTCGACGCCTGTGCAGGGCGCCGGCCGGGCGCGAGATCGGCTCGGGCGCCTCACGACGAACCACGACCATGACGAACCGCACGACGAGAACGACGAAGAAGGATGGCTGTCGCATGACCGCACTGCAGAAGAAGGACCACAACCCGATCGCTCACCTGAGCCGCGCCGACATCGAGCGTCTCGGTGAGGAGCTCGACGCGGTGCGTGCACGGGTCGTCGAGAGCCGGGGCGAGAAGGACGCGGCGTACATCCGTCGTGTCATCCAGGTGCAGCGTGGCCTCGAGATGGGGTCGCGGGCACTGTTGTTGTTCTCGAAGAAGAAGCCGGCGTTCGTCATCGGGACGGCGGGGCTCGCCGTGGCGAAGATCCTCGAGAACATGGAGATCGGCCACAACGTCATGCACGGCCAGTGGGATTGGATGCGCGACCCGAAGATCCACTCGAGTACGTGGGAGTGGGACAACGCCTCGCCCGCCGACCTGTGGAAGCACAGCCACAACGAGCTGCACCACACGTACACGAACGTCATCGGGCGCGACAACGACCTCGGGTTCGGCATCATGCGCGTCGACGAGGATCAGAAGTGGGTGCCGTTCTACCTCGCACAGCCGATGTGGAACTTCATCAACGCGTGCTTCTTCGAGTACGGCATCGCCGCGTACGACCTGGAGATCGGCAAGTACCTCAAGGGGCGCAAGGACAAGGACGTATTCGCCCGCGACGGTCGCAAGGTGCTGCACAAGATCCGTGAGCAGGTGACGAAGGACTACATTGCGCACCCGCTGCTCTCGGCGCTGACGGGGTCGGGCAAGCAGACGATCAAGGCGAACTTCATCGCGAACCTCACGCGCAACCTCTGGACACACTCGGTCATCATGTGCGGACACTTCCCGAGTGGTGTCGAGACGTTCACGAAGAAGTCGATCGTCGGGGAGACGCGCGGCGACTGGTACCTGCGCCAGATGCTCGGTTCGGCGAACATCAGCGGTTCGCGGGCCATGCACATCGCGACGGGCAACCTGAGCTACCAGATCGAGCACCACATGTTCCCCGACCTGCCGAGCAACCGGTACGCGGAGATCAGCGAGCAGGTGCAGGACATCGCTCGCCGCTACGGGTTGTCCTACGTGACGGGGCCGCTGCCGAAGCAGATCGCGTCGGCCTGGTGGGCGATCATCCGCCTGTCGCTGCCGAACGAGTACGCCGCGAAGCTCGAGCGGAAGCCCCAGAACGTCACGCAGCTCGTGCAGCGGCAGGTGCAGCCCCAAGCCGCCTGAGTCTCGCCATGGGCTCACGAGCACCTCCTTGCTCGCTTTGCTGCCGAGGAGGTGCTCGTCTTGGCCACTCTGAGGATGCCAGATGTCGATGAGGTCGTCCACGAGCGCCTGCGCCGTCAGGCTGCGGAGCCTGGACGTTCCGTCGAGGCCGAGGTGCGGGCGATTCTCGCGGCAGCGACCCACGTGCCGGAGAAGAATTTCTTGCAGACGCTGCGTGAGCGCACGCGACCGCCCACGTTCTCGCGAGTGCTACGTCGGTCGGGCGAGTCATGGGAACGGCGGATGCCCAGATCGCCGGTATCGCTCTGGCCGCCGGCTCTGCACTCGCCACGCGCAACGCGCAGGATTTCGCCGGGGTCGGCGGGCTGCGCCTCATCGATCCCCTCGAAAGCTCGTCCTGAGGTCTCACTCCACCATAGGGAGCGAGATCTGAATCCAGGAGCGTCGGCTCAGAACAACCGGATGATCGCGGCCGTCGCGGCCGCGACGATGACGACGACGATGAACGGCGCGCGCAGAACCAGGGCGATGATCGCTGCGACGGCCGCCGCTGCGCGCGCGTCGATGACGACCCGGCCGCCGTCGCCGACGAACGCCTGGACACACACGAGGCCGGTGAGCAACGCCACCGGTAGCAGCGCGACGATGTTCGACGTCCGCTTGCCCTCGAGGTAGCGCGGCGGCACGAGATAGCCGATGAACTTGAGCACGAACGACAACGCGCTCGCGAGCAGAACCGTCGTCCATGTGCTCATGTCGTCGATCCGATCCGGCCGGCGTCGGACGGGCCACCGGGCGTCGCGCCGTCACCGGGCGCATCGGCGCGAGACGTCTCGACGCCGGGAACGTCGGCGCTCGACTCGCCGTCGGCTGAGGGGGAATCGTGCCGTGTGGAGTACCACCAGCCGACGACGACGGCCGCGACGACCGTCGCGAGAACGGGCACGCCGGCCTGCGTGAGCGGCGACAACCCGAGCGCGATGCACGCGGCGAGCGCCGCCGTCACCTTGCCCTGCAGCGTGCCGAGGCGCGGCCACAGCAGCGCCATGAAGGCGCCGACGGCGGCGGCGTCGAGGCCGTACTTCTTCGGGTCGCCCATCGCGTTGCCGGCGACTGTGCCGACGAACGTCATCGTGTTCCACATGACGTAGACGCCCAGGCCCGTCCACCAGAATCCGGTGCGTGACAACTGTTCGGTGGGGCGCCCGACCGACATGGCGGCCGACTCGTCGATCGTCACCTGCGCGGCGAGGAGGCGCCGCAGCCCGCGCGGGCGTAGGAACTGGTTGATCTGCAGACCATAGATGCCGTTGCGCACGCCGAGCAGTGACGACGTCGCGACGGCCGACGCTCCCGACCCACCGCCACCGAGCACCCCGACGACGGCGAACTGCGAACCGCCGGAGAACAACAGCAGCGACAGCGCCATCGTCTGCCAGGTCGTGAGGCCCGCAGCGATGGCGAGCGCGCCGAAGCTGACGCCGGACACGCCCGTCGCGATCGCGAGGGAGACCGAGTCCTTCTTGACGGCCGCGGCGTCCTCGTGGAGGGCGTCGGGATGGTCGTGGTCGGAGTGGTCGCCAGGGGTGTGCGCCGTCCGGTGATGACGGACGTCGACGGGCGCGTCACCTCCCGACGTCTCGTGCCGGGCGTCGCTCACGAGGTGCGGCGTTCGTACATGACGAGCGTGAACCCGTCGCGCGGTGCGCGCTGCGTCTCGACCCACACGGCCGGGTCGATCGTGGGAAAGTGGGCGTCGCCCTCAGGCGCGAGGGGGATCTCGCTGATGAGCAGACGGGTGACGTGGTCCATCGTCGCGGCGTAGATCTGCGCGCCGCCGACGACGAACGCGTCCTGGCCGGCGACCTGTTCGAGGGCTTCGTCGACAGAGTGAACGACGGTGACGGACGTGTCGTCACGCGCCGGCTGTGCGGGGGCGAACTCGGGATCGTGCGTCACGACGATCGAGCGGCGCCCGGGCAGGGTGCCCATCGTCGCGAACGTCGTGCGCCCCATGATCATGGGGTGAGCCATCGTCGTCGCCTTGAAGTGCGCGAAGTCGGCGGGGATGTTCCACGCCATGTCGCCGCCCGTGCCGATGACGCCGTTCTCGGCGACGGCGGCGATGCTCGTCAGCTGGGGCGCATCGCTCATACCGCCACCTGGGCCTTGATCGCGGGGTCGGCCTCGTAACCGTCGAGGCGGATGTCATCGAGCTCGAACGCGTCGAGCGCCGTCACGTCGGGGTTGAGCACGAGCGTCGGCAGCGTCTTCGGCGTACGTGTCAGCTGGAGGCGCGCCTGGTCGAGGTGATTGACGTAGAGGTGCGCGTCGCCGAGCGTGTGGACGAAATCGCCCACCGCGAGGCCCGTGACCTGCGCGACCATGTGGGTCAGGAGGGCATACGAGGCGATGTTGAACGGGACGCCGAGGAAGACGTCACCACTGCGCTGGTAGAGCTGGCACGACAGCTTTCCGTCGGCGACGTAGAACTGGAACATCGTGTGGCACGGCGGCAGCGCCATGTCGTCGACGTCGGCGACGTTCCACGCCGAGACGATGTGACGACGGCTGTCGGGGTTCGTGCGAATCGACTCGACGACGCGCGCGATCTGGTCGATCGTCTCGCCGTTCGGCGTCGGCCACGAGCGCCACTGGTGGCCGTAGATCGGCCCGAGGTCACCGTCGGCGTCGGCCCATTCGTCCCAGATCGAGATCTTGCGCTCGTGCAGCCATGCGACGTTCGTGTCGCCGCGGAGGAACCACAGCAGTTCGCCGAAGATCGAGCGCAGGTGCAGCTTCTTCGTCGTGAGAACGGGAAACCCCTGGGACAGGTCGAAGCGCATCTGATGACCGAAGACGCTGAGCGTCCCCGTGCCCGTGCGGTCGTCCTTGCGGGTGCCCTCGTCGAGAATGCGCCTCAGCAGTGCGTGATATTGCTCCACGCGCCTCACTGTAGGACGCGCCGGTGACAAGGCGCCTGCGGCGTCCGCTTCGTGGTGGCGAGTTGGTGGTGGCGACGTCGCGCGCGGCGGGCGTCCGCACACGTGGACGCTCGTGCACTAACCTGGGCGCATGACGACGACGACACCTTTCGGGCGCATGGTCACGGCCATGGTGACGCCCATGAAACCGGACGGCTCGATCGACTACGACGGAGTGAAGAAGCTCGCCGAGCACCTCGTCGCGAACGGGCACGACGGCCTCGTCGTCAACGGCACGACGGGGGAGTCGGCGACGACGACCGACGAGGAGAACATCGAGACGGTGCGCGCCGTCGCCGACGCCGTCAAGGGCCGCACAGCGATCACCGCCGGGGTCGGTACGAACGACACCGCGCACTCGGTACGCGCCGCCAAGGCACTCGCGGACGCTGGGGCGGACGCCGTCCTCGTCGTCACGCCGTACTACAACAAGCCGACGCAGGCGGGCATCGTCGAGCACTTCAAGGCCGTCGTCGGCGCCACCGACCTGCCGGCCATGGCCTACGACATCCCCGGGCGCTCGGGGACGGCGCTCGCGAGCGACACGATCCGTCAGCTCGCGACGATCGACCAGGTGCGCGCGGTCAAGGATGCCAAGGGCGACTTCTTCGAGGCGACGAAGCTCATGGACGAGACCGATCTGCTGTGGTACTCGGGCGACGACGTCGTCAACCTCGCGTGGCTCGCGCTCGGCGCAGTCGGCGTCGTCTCCGTCGTCGGCCACGTGGCAGGCAACGAGTTCCGCGCGATGATCGACGCTGTCGACGCGGGCGACCTCGCGACGGCGCGCGCCATCCACACCAAGCTCATCCCCGCGATCGACGCGCTGATGAACACCTCCCAGGGCGCCATCATGGTGAAGGCCGCCCTCAAGGAGCAGGGCGTCATCAACTCCGACGCCATCCGCCTGCCGCTGCTGCCCGCGGACGAGGCGATGTACGCCGTCCTGCGTGACGGCCTGACGAAGGCGGGGCTGCTGTGATGAAGAGTCCGCTCGAACTCGGCCCGCCGCCCGCGCTGGCGAAGAACGGTGCGCGCATCATCGCGCTCGGCGGTCTCGGCGAGGTCGGCCGCAACATGACGGTCGTCGAGTACGGCGGACGCCTGCTCATCATCGACTGTGGTGTCCTCTTCCCCGAGGATCACCCGGGCGTCGATCTCATCCTGCCCGACTTCGACTACCTCAAGGATCGCCTCGACGACATCGAGGCCATCGTTTTGACGCACGGTCACGAGGACCACATCGGCGCGGTGCCGTACCTGTTGCGCATGAAGAACGACATCCCGCTCATCGGCTCGACGCTGACGCTCGCGCTCATCGAGGCGAAGCTCAAGGAGCACCGCATCCGCCCGTACACGATGGCGGTGAAGGAGGGCCAGCGCGAGAAGATCGGCCCGTTCGACTGCGAGTTCGTCGCCGTCAACCACTCGATCCCCGACGCGCTCGCCGTCTTCGTCCGAACCCCCGCAGGCAACCTGCTGTGCACCGGCGACTTCAAGATGGACCAGCTTCCGCTCGACGGCCGCATCACCGACCTGCGCGCGTTCGCGCGGCTCGGTGAGGAGGGCGTCGACCTGTTCCTCACCGACTCGACGAACGCCGAGGTGCCCGGCTTCACGACGCCGGAGAAGGACATCACGCCCGCGATCGAGCGCGTCTTCGAGAAGGCGGAGCGACGCATCATCGTCGCCTGCTTCTCCTCGCACGTGCACCGCGTGCAGCAGGTGCTCGACGCCGCCGAGGCCCACGGGCGCAAGGTCGCGATGGTCGGGCGCTCGATGGTGCGCAACATGACGATCGCCGCCGACCTCGGCTACCTCAAGGTGCCCGACAACGTGCTCGTCGACATCAAGAAGCTCGAGCAGATGCCCGAGGACAAGCAGGTGCTTATCTGCACCGGCTCGCAGGGTGAGCCGATGGCGGCGCTGGCGCGCATGGCGAACCGCGACCACCGTATCGACGTGGGGGAGGGCGACACCATCCTCATGGCGAGCTCGCTCATCCCGGGCAACGAGAACGCCGTCTACGGCCTCATCAACGGCCTCATGCGTCTCGGCGCCAATGTCGTGCACAAGGGCAACGCGATGGTGCACGTCTCGGGCCACGCCTCCGCCGGCGAGCTGCTGTACTGCTACAACGTCGTCAAGCCGAAGAACGTCATGCCGATCCACGGCGAGTGGCGTCACCTCGTCGCCAACGGCAAGCTCGCCGCCGCGACGGGTGTGCCGAGCGACCAGGTGCTGCTCGCCGAGAACGGCGTCGTCGTCGACCTCGTCAACGGCAAGGCTGCCATCACGGGCGCGGTGCCGGTCGGGTACGTCTACGTCGACGGTTCGCTCGTCGGTACGACCGACGAGGACATGCTCAAGGACCGCCGCATCCTGCGTGACGAGGGCTTCGTCACCGTCATCGTCGTGCGCGACGCGAAGACGGGCGCGATCCTCGCCGGCCCGGACATCCGCACGCGCGGCTTCGCCGAGGGCGACGAGGTGTTCGACCGCGTCCGGCCGAAGATCGAGCAGGCGCTGCTCGAGGCACGCAACAAGGGTGTCAAGGACAGCCACCAACTGCAGCAGGTCATCCGGCGCGCCGTGGGCGGTTTCGTCGGCGGCAAGCTGCGCCGCCGACCGATGATCATCCCGGTGGTCATCGACGCCTGACGCTTCGGGGGTATGTCAGGGGGTCGTGTGAGGCGGCTGAGATCGCCTCTGGCTGCCATCTCGGATGAATGAAGGGTGCGACGCGTGTGACGCGTCGCACCCTTCGTCCGTTGGGGTGCAACTGGATTCGAAATGGACGTCGAGGTTTGTTATTGAGCGTGGTCAAAAAAACTCGCATGAGCGCGCGAGCGGGCCCTTCGACAGGAGCCACCGCGTCGGCATCCCGTATCTGACGAAATGCGGCGGTGAGCCCCTCGCTGGGGCCCACCGCCGCTCGTTCTCCTCACCAGGGGCGGGGCTCTGAGAGGTCTCGTCGGTCGGTGACGGGGCTCCACCCGAGGCCCGGGGTGTGGGTGTAGTCGAAGGTGGGCCCATGGGTGACGAGAGCACGCACGGCGTCGACGAGGCGTCGTGCGTGCTCTGTCGTCGTGGCGAGACCGATCGAGGCGCGCACTGCCGTCGCGCCCTCGCCGAGGCGCGCGTCGCAGAGCAGGTGAGCGCAGAATCGCCCGTCGCGCACAGCGATGCCGTGCTCGTCTGCGAGCACCTGAGCGACGAGCGTCGGGTCGTATCCGGCGACGGTGAACGTCGTGACGCCGACGTTGTCGCTCGCATTCCGCCTTGGCGCGCCATCGTCGAGGTGAGCGTCCGCGGCATTCTGCTCGTCGAAGAGTTCGACGATCCTCACGCCGTCGATCGAGTTGAGACCGTCGCGGACGATGGCGTGGATCTTCTCCTCGCGCGCCTCGGCTTCGCCGCGCTGCGCGGACAGCGTCGAGGCTGCGGCCGCGAGCGCGATGGCCCCGACCGCGTTCGGGGTGCCGCCCTCGTGGCGTGCGGGCGCGGGCGCCCAGGCGACGTCGCCGGCGCCTGACGCATCTTCGCTGACGCGGTGGCTCGCGCCGCCGGCGCGGAAGTACGGAGGGGCGGTGTCGAGCCAGTCGCGGCGCCCGACGAGGGCTCCTGAACCGTACGGCGCGTAGGCCTTGTGGCCGGACAGAGCGACGTAGTCGATGCCCCAGGCGTCGATGTCGACGCGGCGGTGCGGGGCGAGCTGCGCGGCGTCGAGAGCCGTCCGCGCCTCATGCCGGCGGGCGACGGCGGCGAGGCGCTCGATGGGCCACACCTCGCCCGTCACGTTGCAGGCGCCGGTGATGAGGACCAACACGGGAGCATCGTTGTGGGCGCGGAATTCCGCCAGAGCGACGTCGAGGTAGCCCTCAGCCTCGGCGTGAGAGTGAGGGATCGGCAGCCGCGTCGTCCGCTCGTCCGCCCACGGCAGCAGCGCCGCGTGGTGCATCGAGCGGAACACGAAGACCTGCGTCTGTTGCGGCAGACAGTGAGCCAACAGGTTGAGCGCGTCCGAGGTGTTGCGCGTGAAGACGGTGACGTCGTCCTCGCGCGCGCCGACGAACGCGGCGACCTCCTGCCGAGCCTCCTCGTACCACCGGGTCGTCAGCTGCGACGCCCGTCCCGCACCGCGATGCACCGAACCGTACGTGCGCAGGGTCGTGTCGACGGCCCGCGCGGCGGCCTGCAGCGCGGGAGCCGTCGCGCCGTGGTCGAAGTTCGCGTGCTCGACGACGCGCCCGTCGAGCGTCGCGACGCCGAGATCGGCGCCGATCGTGGCCAGGGCGGCATTGGCCTGCTGCGGCGCGTCCGCGCGATGATGGGTAGCCGTGGGCGTCTCGCGACGGGACCCGCCGGGGTGCGCGGGCTGGGTGTGGTGACGCTCGGGGTCCGCGACGGGAGTCCCGGGGGTTACGGCGTGAGCGGGGCGGGTCGTGTGGCTCGCAGCGTGGCGGCGCGCGTCGGAGTCAAGGATCGAGAGAATGGCAGAACGGGGCATCGAGGCTCCTCGAATCAGGGGCCTCGCCGTCGCCAGATGGCTCGGCCCGCGCTTGCCGACACCGGTGCTGGTGGCGGCCAGGTCGTCACCCGGAGCACCCCACCGCGGTGGAGGGTTGCCGTCCAGCAAGCCGGGGCTGTGCGCTGGAACTCATGACCTACGTGAACGCTCGCACCCGGCCCTCCGCCGCGTCCACCGACGTGCGGCCAGAGGTTCGCATCGTGAGATCACCTGTGGGATCGCGGATGGCGAGCGCCGCGCGCAAGAGTCGGCGTCTCGCGGTGGGGATGCCCGTGGTCCCCCGGGCAGCTGGCGGCGCCTCCGACAAGGGTCAGGGCGCTGTCGGATGCGAGCGCGTCAACGCGCCAGCGCATCGGGACGCGGATTCGAAGGTGTCGAGCCGACCCGCCGTCACCATTGGACCCGTGTCACGGCGTGGGTCCGCGAAAACGGCCGGAACCCCCACTAGCCTTGCGGGGTGGCGACCCGAAACAGACCAGCGAACGACAGCGTCCTCGTCGCGAAGAAGGCCTCTTCGCAGCCGCGCGCCAAGAGCTCGCGCCCGGCCGGCGCATCTGCGGCCTCGACGACGCGCGCCCGCACGACCCCGCCGAAGTCGAGCGCACCACGTTCGGGCGGCACGACGAAGAATGCACCCGCGCGCAAGACCGGCTCGTCGCGAGGGGCTGCTGAAGCGCGTCCCTCCGCGTCCGGTCGCGCTGCTCGTGGCGCGTGGATGGGTGTTTCGCACGTCGCCGGCGGCACCGTCCGCCGCGTCGGCGCCGCCGCTTCTGACCTCGAACCCGAACACCGTCGCGACGGGCTCGGTTTCGCCCTCCTCGCCCTCGGCATCGTCGTCGCTGCGCGGGAGTGGTGGGGGCTGCCCGGCATGTTCGGGGACGTCGTCCACGCCGTCGCGGCCGGCACGTTCGGCGTCATCGCCTACGTTCTGCCCGTCGTCCTCATCGGCATGGCCATCCACATGTTCCGCCACCCGCGGGGGCACCAGCCGACCAACCGCATGACGATCGGACTGACGATCCTCGCGCTCGGCTCGACGGGGATCGCCCACCTCGTCGGCGGGCGTCCGTCGACAGGGGTTTCGACCGCGGTGCGCGGCGCAGGCGGCATCCTCGGCGTCATCACGGGAGGGCCGCTGTCTGCCGCGCTCACGGTGTGGGGCGCGGGCATCATCCTCGCGCTCGTGTCGTTCTTCGGTTTCCTCGTGCTGACGCGCACGCCCGTCAATCGCATCCCGCAGCGCATCCGCGAGGTCGAGGCGCAGATCTTCGGCCACCCCCTCGATGAACGCGACGACGAGGGCGAGCTGCTTCAGCGTGACGCCGTCGCCGACGACCTGCACGGCGCCGACATCGGTAACCGCGCGCGGGGCGGCTCGCGTCGCGGCGCGGGTGACGACGCCCGGCGCGGCGATGAGCCCTACGAGCAGGCCGCCGAGGTCGTCGGCAAGGGGCCGCGCGGCGCGGGCCGTGGCATATCACGCAACCCGCTCAACCGCCGTCGCGGTGAGCAGCAGATCTACGACATCGACACGATCGACGGCGCCCCGGCGGGCGTCGATCAGACGCGAGAGATGCCCGCCGGCGGCTCTGACGACGAGCGCGCCGGTGACGCGAGCGCCGCTGCGCTCGCGCGAGCCCGAGCATCGCGCTCCGGAGCGTCGCCGGCAGGGGAGGCGGCAGGTGGGGCAGCGCGCCGCTCCGCACCCATGGATTCCGTCGACGATGCCGTTGTCGACCAGGCCTCCGCACGTGCGGCGCAGGCGTCGCGCCCGGCGTCGGCACAGCGGCCGGGGGAGTCGCCGAAGGCCGCGGCGGCCCGTCAGGATGCCGGTGCCACGCGCGTCGAGCAGGCTGCGCCGGCCGCAGCCGTCCCTCAACGTCAGGTGGAAGCTCAGCCCACCGAACAGCTTCCACCTCGTGTCGAGCAGCTCGCAATGGGCGGCGACGTCACGTACACGCTGCCCGATTCGAACGTCCTCGAACAGGGGACCCCGCCCAAGGAGCGTTCCGCCGCGAACGACCGCGTCGTCGACGCGCTGACCGAGGTACTCGAGCAGTTCGGTATCGACGCCGTCGTCAGCGGGTTCACGCGCGGCCCGACGGTGACGCGCTACGAGGTCGAACTCGGCCCCGGCGTCAAGGTCGACCGTGTGACGGGGTTGAGCAAGAACATCTCGTACGCCGTCGCGAGCGCCGACGTGCGCATCCTGTCGCCGATCCCCGGCAAGAAGGCCATCGGTATCGAGATCCCGAACGCCGACAAGGAACTCGTCAGCCTCGGCGACGTGCTGCGCAGCCAGGCGGCGCGCAACAACACGCACCCGATGGTCATGGGTGTCGGCAAGGACGTCGAGGGCGGCTACGTCGTCGCGAACCTCGCGAAGATGCCGCACATGCTCGTCGCGGGTGCGACGGGCGCCGGTAAGTCGAGCTTCGTCAACTCGATGATCACGTCGTTGCTCATGCGGGCCACGCCCGAAGAGGTGCGCATGGTGCTCGTCGACCCCAAGCGCGTCGAACTGACGGCGTACGAGGGCATCCCGCACCTCATCACGCCGATCATCACGAACCCGAAGAAGGCCGCCGAGGCACTCGAGTGGGTCGTGCGCGAGATGGACGCACGCTATGACGACCTGGCCGCGTTCGGCTACAAGCACATCGACGAGTTCAACAAGGCGGTGCGCGCGGGCAAGGTGCAGCTGCCGCCCGACAGCAAGCGCAAGCTCGCGCCGTACCCCTACCTGCTCGTCGTCGTCGACGAGCTCGCCGACCTCATGCTCGTCGCGCCGCGCGACGTCGAGGCGTCGATCCAGCGCATCACGCAGCTCGCGCGTGCCGCGGGCATTCACCTCATCCTCGCGACGCAGCGCCCGTCCGTCGACGTCGTCACCGGCATCATCAAGGCCAACGTGCCGTCGCGCCTAGCGTTCGCGACGTCGTCGCTCGCCGACAGCCGCGTCGTGCTCGACCAGCCCGGTGCCGAGAAGCTGCTCGGTCAGGGTGACGCGCTGTTCCTGCCGATGGGTGCGAGCAAGCCGATGCGCGTGCAGGGCGCATGGGTCAACGAATCCGAGATCCACGCCGTCGTCGCGCACGTCAAGAGCCAGCTCGCGCCGAACTACCGCGAGGACGTCGCGCAGGTCGCGCCGAAGAAGGAGATCGACGACGACATCGGCGACGACCTCGACGTGCTGCTGCAGGCCGCCGAACTCGTTGTCACGACACAGTTCGGATCGACCTCGATGCTGCAGCGCAAGCTGCGCGTCGGATTCGCGAAGGCCGGGCGCCTCATGGACCTGCTCGAATCGCGCGCCATCGTCGGCCCGTCCGAGGGGTCGAAGGCGCGCGACGTGCTCGTCAAGCCCGACGACTTGCCGCAGACGCTCGCGTTGCTCAAGGGCGAGGACGTGCCCGATGCGTCGGGTGGCGACGGTTTCGCGGATGCTGACGAGGACGACGCCCTCGGCGGTAGGGGTTCGGGCGGCTCCGGGGGTTCCACGGGTGCACCCGGCTCGATGGGTGCGGGCGGTTCGATGGGAGCGGGGCCGATCGACCTCGTCGCGCAGTCGCAGGCCGACCTCGCCGAGCCGGGCGAGCAGTACTACGACGGGCACGACTCGTCCGATGACGACGGTTCTGAGGACGCCTGGAACCTCACGAGCAACGCCCGCTGACCCGCTCGTCCGCCCGCCGCTGACCCGCCCGCCGGCGGCTCGGGCGCGTCCTCATCTGCGATTCCCGTCCCCATCGGCGAATCACATCCACATGTGCGATTCCCGTCCACATTCGCGATTCTTGGTCACTTCCATGAAGGTGGCCAAGAATCGCCGTTGTGGACAGGAATCGCGAAGGTGGACGCCGTTCGCAGAAGAGGACGGGAATCGCGAACGTGGACGTAAATCGCCGATGGGGACGGCTGCGAGGGGACAGGACGGGTGCGTCAGGAGTGAGCCGGGCGGGCAGCGGCGACCTCGGTGAGGATGTCCTGCATCGTCGCCTCGATGGCATCGAATCCCGAGACGGGGCCGGCGATGAGTTCCTGCGTCGGGCCGACGGCGAACAGCGTCGGCGTGCCGACCCGCATCATCTGTGAGATGGCGAGCGGCTCGTCGATCATGACACGGGCCGGGTCGGTGCCGCGCTCGACGATGACGTCCGCCTGCGGCTGCGTCGTGACGACGTAGTGGATCGGCAGGGCACCGAGCTGTTCCTGCCACGCCGGCGCTGCGTCCATGACGTGCAGACACGACCCACACGAAGGTGAGACGTAGAGAAAGATCGCTGGGCCCATCGCGCCAATCTGTCGCAGTGACGTCGTCGCGCCCGTCGCGTCCTCGAACATCATGAACGGCGTCGGCGTCGGCACGTAGTCGAGCAGATCATCGTCGCTCGCCTCTGAGGGGTCAGAGACGTTGTGAACGCCCGCGGCTTGAGGCGCTTGGTTGACGGAGGCGGCCGGAGATTCAGGGGCATCACCGGCGCGAGTGCCATCAGGGGCGACGGGCGTCTCAGCGGTGAGGGCGTCAACCCCGTGAGACTCGACGGCGCTCGACGCGGCGGCGTCGGCGGCCGGGGCGCCACTCGCGTGAGGCTTCGGAGGGTTCGGGGCCGCGGCGCCGGTGGCCGGGGCAACTGCGGGGTCCAATGGCGCGGCGTCCGAAACCCCCACGGTTGAGGTGTCGGCGGGGTTCTCGTTCGGCGCGGCACCGAGCTGGTCGGCGATGTCACCCATGAGAGCGATGACGTCCTTCGTGCCGCCCACCGGCCCGCCGACGAGCTTGCCGTCGGCGCCGAGCAGCACGGCCGAGGGAGTGCCGACGCCGAACAGCCGCGCGACGGCGTACGTCTCGTCGAAGAGCAGGTCGAAGTCGTCGGCGTCGTCGAGGCCCGGCACGACCTCGCGCGGCGCCATCGGCAGCACGAGGCTCGTGCGCAGCGCCGGCATGGTGCGCTGCCAGGTGCGCGCGTGCTCGATGACGTCGATGCACGAGCCGCACGTCGGTGACACCAAGAGCAGCAGAACGGCTTCACGCGCCGCGAGATCGCGCAGGGTCACGCTCTGCCCGCCCGGCGTCGTGACGACGGCGAAGGGGACGGGGACGCGCAGGTAGTCGTCCTCGTCGCCGCCGCCCGCGGTGGCCACCGGGCCCGAGACCGCAGAAGCCGCCGAGTCGTCGCCGCGGTGGCCAGCGATGAGCCACGTCAGCACCACCGCGCCCAACACGCCCGCGAGCCAGGCCCAGTCGCCGCCGTCGAAATCACGCAGGCGCGCCAGGACGCCGTCACCACGCGCCGCGTCGAACAGCGACAGCGCCGCGAGCGCGACGAGGACGACGTTGCGTACCGCAGTGAATCGGTCGACGAAGCCGAGGCCGAGTTTGCCGAAGCACGAGCACGTGACGGGCTCGCCGAAGCCCAGCGCGCGCACGATGACGACGAGGTAGGCGACGAACAGCAGCACGGCCGCTACGTTGACCACGGCCGCGAGCCACCCCGACGTCACGATGAGCGCGATCGCGAGCACGATCTCGGCGACCGGCAGCAGCGTCGGCACCTTCCACCGCATGAGGAATCGCGGCAGGCGCAGGCTCGTGAAGGCCTGGGCGGCGGTCTCGAGATCCGCGAGCTTCGCGACGCCGGAGACGAGGAGCACGAACGCGAGGAGGACGGCCGGGACGATCAGAGGGGCGTCATACACGCGCTAATGATAGGTCGCTCGGCGTGGGCCGAACCTTGGGCGAGGGCGGCGCCACTAGACTTTCGAGCATGACTTCCGCCCCCACCCGCAGCGTCGCCGTCGTCACCCTCGGATGCGCGCGCAACGAGGTCGACTCCGAAGCGCTCGCGGGGCGTCTGTCCGCGGAGGGCTGGACGCTCGTCGACGATGCCGCAGAGGCGGACGTCGCCGTCGTCAACACGTGCGGGTTCGTCGAGCAGGCGAAGAAGGACTCGATCGACGCGCTGCTCGAGGCGAACGAACTCAAGGAATCCGGGCGGACGCAGGCCGTCGTCGCCGTCGGCTGCCTCGCCGAGCGCTACGGCAAGCAGCTCGCCGATCAGCTGCCCGAGGCCGACGCGGTGCTCGGTTTCGATTCCTACACCGACATGTCGACGCACCTGACGTCGGTGCTCAACGGCCACAAGCCCGAGGCGCACATGCCAGGCGACCGCCGCAAGCTACTGCCGATCTCGCCCGCGAAGCGGCAGGAGGGCGCCGACGGTCTCGCGCTGCCCGGCCACGGTGCGCCGGTCAGCGAGCCGTCGGACGTCGAGGTGGCCTCGCCCGTCGCGACGCCGCGCGTCATCCGTGCCCGCCTCGACGGCCGTCCGTGGGCGCCGCTCAAGATCGCGAGCGGCTGCGACCGACGTTGCGCTTTCTGCGCGATTCCCGCGTTCCGCGGCGCGTTCATCTCGCGTCGCCCCGCCGACGTCCTCGCGGAGGCGCGCTGGCTCGGTGAGCACGACGTCAAGGAGGTCTTCCTCGTCTCGGAGAACTCGACCTCCTACGGCAAGGACCTCGGTGACCTGCGCCTGCTCGACACGATGCTGCCCGAGCTCGTCGCCGTGGACGGCATCGAACGTGTGCGCGTGTCGTACCTGCAGCCCGCGGAGATCCGGCCCGACCTGCTCGATGTCATGGCGAACACGCCTGGTATCGCGCCGTACTTCGACATCTCGTTCCAGCACGCCTCCGGCCCGTTGCTGCGCACGATGCGGCGCTTCGGCGATCGCGAGTCCTTCCTCAGCCTGCTCGACGACGTGCGGCGCCGCGTGCCGAACGCGGGCATCCGTTCGAACGTCATCGTCGGGTTCCCGGGCGAGAGTGAGAAGGACCTCGACGAACTCGAACAGTTCCTCGTCGGGGCGCGCCTCGACGTCGTCGGTGTCTTCGGCTACTCCGACGAGGACGGCACCGAGGCCGAGACCTATGCCGACAAGCTGCCGCAGGACGAGATCGACGCGCGCCTCGAGCACTTCCGCACCCTGACCGAGGAGCTCAACCTGCAGCGCGCCGAGGAGCGCATTGGGGAGCGTCTCGAGGTGCTCATCGAGGCCACCGAGTCGGACGACGAGGACGACCCCGAGGCCGCCGTTCGCCATGTCGGCCGCGCCGGGCAGCAGGGCCCGGACGTCGACGGCATGACCTACGTCGAGGCCCCCGACGGGCGCGAACTGCGCGTCGGCGACATCGTCGAGGTCGAGGTCGTCGCCACCGAAGGAATCGACCTCGTCGGGGAGCTGCGCTGACGTGGCGCATCGTGCGACTCAGGGCCACACGCCCGAGGCGACCGAGGGTGGCGTGACGGACGACGCAGCCTGCGAGCCTGCGGCCCCCGTCGACGCGCCTGCGGGCCGCGAGACCGTCAGCGACTGGAACATTGCGAACGCCTTGACGATGGGTCGCATCGCGCTCGTGCCGTTCTTCGGCTGGTTCCTCGTCGCGCGCGCCGGGCACGACGACACGTTCCGCATCATCGCGTTCGTGCTGTTCGCCGTCGCGGCGATCACCGACCGCATCGACGGCGACATCGCCCGCAAGCGTGGCCTCGTCACCGACTTCGGCAAGCTGATGGACCCGATCGCCGACAAGGCCCTCACCGGCATGGCGTTCGTCGGCCTGTCACTCATCGACGTCGTGCCGTGGTGGGCGACCGTGCTCATCCTCGCGCGCGAGATCGCCGTCACCGCACTGCGATTCGTCGTCATCCGCCGCAGCCACGGCGTCATGCCGGCCAGCCGCGGCGGCAAGATCAAGACGGCGCTGCAGGCACTCGCAGCCGGGCTGTTCGTGCTGCCGCTGCCGTGGGTCGGGCACGCGCTGGCGTGGGCGATTCTCGCGGGCGCGATCGTCGTCACCGTCGTCACCGGCGTCGACTACTTCGTCCAGGCGACGCGGCTCAACCGCCGTCATGGGGGGCGCGGGACGGAAGGGTCGGCATGAGCGTGGGAGCGTCCGAGACGGCTCAGCGGCTCGTCGAGGATTTCACCCGTCGCGGGCTGAGGTTCGCCTGCGCAGAATCGCTGACGGCGGGGCTCGTCAGCGCGGGGATCGCCGACGTCCCCGGCGCCAGCCGTGTGCTGCGCGGCGCGGCCGTCACCTATGCGACGGAGGCGAAAGCCGCCGTCCTCGGGGTGGACGACGCTCTGCTCGCCGAACGCGGAGCCGTCGATGCCGAGGTCGCCACCCAGATGGCGCGCGGTGCGCTACGTCTCTTCGAAGCCGACGTGGCCGCCGCGACGACGGGCGTTGCCGGGCCGAGCGAACAGGACGGTCAACCTGTCGGACGCTGCTACGTGGCGATCGCGGTCGTGGACCGGGAATCCGAGCCCGACGGTGTGCGTTGTCACGTTCAAGAGTTCACCTTCAGCGGTGATCGTGCGGCGATCCGTCGGGCTGCGAGCGAAGCAGCATGGCGGATGAGCCTCGACCAGGCGTGAGGGCTCACACGATCCGTATGGAACACGCCGCCGACGAAACCGTCGTCGGCGGCTCGTCCACGGCGGCCCTCGGAGGTTTGTCACCCGTCGCCGCTACAGTGAGAGCAACCAAAACTGGCACGCACGTGCCATCGTCACCAGGAGATACGCATGATCTTGCTTCGCGAAGAGCTCGGTGACGTGCTGCGCTCCCAGCGTCAGGCGCAGGGGCGCACCCTGCGCGAGGTCTCGAAGGCGGCGCGCGTCTCGCTCGGTTACCTGAGCGAGATCGAGCGCGGCGAGAAGGAAGCCTCGTCCGAGCTGCTCGCCGCCGTCTGCGAGGCGCTCGAGCTGCCGATGTCGCAGACACTGCACCTCGTCGCCCAGAACGTCGCGCGCGCCGAGGCTGCGCACGCACCCCTCGTCCTGCACCCCAACCGTGCGGCGGTCGCCAAGGCTGCGTGACGGCCCTCGGCTGAGCGGCGCCGTCGCGGGGAGCCCGCCGTGGTGATGCTCAGCGTCGCTTGCGGATGCCGTGCGGCCCGGCGACGAACCCCGCGTCCATCAGCGCCTTCACGATCGGCTCCTCCGAGGTGAGGGCGCTGATCCCGTTCACCGTCTTGATGCTGAGCGAGTCGACCTGGCCGCCGCTGACGAGCCCCGCCAATCGTGCGCCCACCTCCGGCCAGACGGCGTCCTCGGCCGTCCAGGTGAGGGCCGTGCGGCCGCCGCGTTCCACGTAGGCGACGAGAGCGCCGTCGGCGATGACGACGAGCGCGCCCGCCTTGCGCCCGGGACGGTGACCGGCGTGCTCGTCACGTGCCGGAGGCCACGGCAGCGCCGCACCGAACGGGTTGGCCGGGTCGCAGGCCGCGAGCACGAGACACTCGACGGGCCGCGAACCCCACGGATCGGGCTCCGGCGCGCGCGTCGCACGCAGCGCATCGACGGCGACCGACGCCCCGAACTGCGAGGCACCGAGACCTTCGACGAAGTAGCCGCGCCGCACGAGCCCGCGCTCCTCGGCGCCGGCGAGCACCTTGTAGACGGCGGCGAACCCGCCGACGACGTCCTCGTCGACGACGGCGCCGCGCGTCACGATGCCGTGGCGGGCGAGCAGCCCCTCGGCCCGCGTGAACGTGCGTTCGGTGAGATCATCCTCGGCTGCGGGCAGGAGGCGCCATCGTCCGACGGCGGTCGGAGGGGTCCTGCCGGCGGCCGCTGCGCTGGGGCGGCCGGCGCGCGACGACAACGACGGACCCCGCAGGCGGGCATACCGCGAGCCGCGCGCCGTCGACACCCGCGGCTTGTGCGCACTCGCGCCGCCGGTGAGCAGAGCGCGCACGGGCGCGAACGTATCGCCGCTGACGTGACCGTTCCACACCGCGTCCCACAGCGCGCTCGTGAGAGCCGAGTCGTCCGCGGTTGCCAGGCGAGTGCGCAGATCGGCGAACAGGTGGCTACCACCAGCCCCGAGGGCTCGCGCCACTGCGGCGCCGGTGAGGGGCGAACGCCCCTTCTGCGTCCCGGTCTGAGTGGGCGCTGCCGTCCTGTCGTCGCGGGACTCAGCGGTCGCGCCGTGCGCACCTGAGTCAGCCGTCATCGGGGCGGCGGCACCCGCCACCTCGGCGAGTTGGTCGGCGGGTGGTTCGCTCACACCCGAGCCGTTGACGTCGGCATCGTCGGTGTTATCGACAACGCCAGAGGCCGCCGCGTCGGATGTCTGCGCATCTGGCTCGGCGTCAGATCGGGCGGCACCAGATCTCGCAATCTCGGACGATGCGGCAGCGGCCGTCGACCGCTCTTCTGCGGGCGCCTCACGGCCGGGGGCGTCGAGCTCACTCGGAAGGGCGTGCGCGGCCAGCGTCAGGGGAGCGGTGTCGGGGAAGTGGAAACTGATCCAACCGTCGTCGGCGGAGATGCTGCCGTGCCCCTGCCACAGCAGTTCACCGGCGGCGAGCAGCTCGTCGAGGTCGGAGGGGCGGTAGTTCGTCACGCGGGCCGGCAGGATGAGGCTCTCGATCGCGGACGCGGGCAGCGGCACCCCGACGAGCGGTTCGAGGGCGGCGAGCACACCGTCGGGTCCGCGCAGCCCCCCACCCACCTGCTGCCAGCGCGGCAGGAAACGGGCGTACTGCTCCGCGGCGACCGGTTCGATCTCCGCGCGCAATGACGCCAGCGACATGCGTCGCAGCGTGCGCAAGACGCCCGGGTCGCAGAACTCCCCGTCACGATCGCCGCCGCCGAGCGAGTCGGGCAGCAGAGCTCCGTGGACGAGGCGCGAGTCGTGCGCGAGCCGCGTCAGCGCACTCGTGACGACGGCGACGCCGAGGCCGTAGTGTCGCGCCGCGCGGGCCGCGGTGAACGGGGCGTGGCTCGCCGCGTATCGCAGCAGTAGATCGTCGAGCGGCGCCGTCACGGGTTCGAGATACGCCTGTGCAACGCCGGGCGGCAGTGCGACACCGAGCGCATCCCGCAGACGCGATGCGTCCTCGATCGCGGCGAGGCGCACATCACCGCCCCAACGCACCTCGATGGCGCGCCGGGCCGCGACGAGTTCGCGCCACCACGGCTCGACGTCGCGGGCCTCGGCACCGGGAGGTGGGTCGAGCTCCGACTCGTGGTCGGCGGCGTCCGACCCCACGTCGTCAGCCGTCACGTCCGTCGAGGTCGCCTCCACCGCGTCGTCGCCGGTCTCTGCCAGCTCACCTGCCGCCGTCGGCGCCGGACCGGATGACTCCGCCTGCAATACCACCGGGTCGGCCGACGACGTCGGGGCCGGCACAGCTCTTGCGGCGATCTCCTCGAGCGTCAGCGGGCCAAGGGCGCGCAGGGCATCGGCGAGATCCTCGGCATGGCGCAGACGCCGGTCGGGCGCGAGCCGTTGGGTGCGCGACTCGAACAGCCGCACGACGTCGGGGTCGAGCAGGTCGGCGACGGACAGTCCGCCGGCGGACCCGAGCAGGTCGGCGAGCAACTCCGGGTCGAGCGACAACGCGGCGGCGCGCCGCTCCGCGAGCGGCGAATCGCCCTCGTAGAGGAACTGCGCGACGTAGCTGAACAGCATCGCCTTGGCGTACGGGCTCGGCGACGTCGTCTGCGTGTGCACGACACGCACCTCGCGCTTGGCGATGGAACGCATGAGATTCACGAGGCCGGGCACGTCGTAGACGTCCTGCAGCACCTCACGCACCGCCTCGAGGACGATCGGGAAGCTGGGGTAGGCGCTCGCGACCTCGAGCAGCTGCGCGGCCCGCTGACGTTGCTGCCACAGCGCCTGACGCTTGCCCGGGTTACCGCGCGGCAGCAGCAGCGCACGCGCGGCGCACTCGCGGAATCGCGCCGCGAACAGGGGCGTGCCGCCGACCTGATGGGTGACGATGTCGGCCACATCGTCCGGGTCGAGCACGATCGCCTCGATGAGGGCGTTCGTCAGGGTGTCGTCATCGCCCTCGGTCTCGAGCAGGCGGAAGACCAGCCCGTCATCGGTGTGCATGGCCTGCACCTCGACGCCGAACCGCTCCGCCATCCGGGCGCTGACGGCGAGCGCCCACGGTGCGTGCACGGACGCGCCGAAGGGGGAGTGCACGACGATGCGCCAGTCGCCCATCTCGTCGCGGAAGCGTTCGATGACGACGGTGCGGTCGGTCGGCATGTGCCCGACGGCTTCCTGTTGCTCACGCAGGTAGGTGAGCAGGTTGCGGGCGGCGAGTTCGTCGAGCCCGAGTTCGCGGGCGCGCGTGAGGGCGTCGTCGTCGCTCGTCTCGGCCATCTCCCGGGTGAACGCACCGATCGCCTCACCGAGTTCGAGGGGTCGCGACAGTGCGTCACCCTTCCAGAACGGCAACCGCGCCACCTGCCCCGGCGCGGGGGTGACGAGCACCTGATCGCGCGTGATGTCCTCGATGCGCCACGTGCTCGTGCCGAGGGTGAACACATCTCCGACGCGGCTCTCGTAGACCATCTCCTCGTCGAGTTCGCCGACGCGGCGCCCCGGCCCGTCGCCGCCCGCGAGGAAGACGCCGTACAGGCCGCGGTCGGGGATGGTGCCGCCGGAGGTGACGGCCAGTCGTTGCGCGCCGGGGCGCGAGCGCAGCACGTCGTCGCTGCGATCCCAGACGATGCGGGCGCGCAGCTCACGGAAGGTGTCGCTCGGGTACAGCCCCGACAGCATGTCGAGGACGGAGTCGAGGACGCTGCCCGTCAGACCCGCGAACGACGCCGCGCGACGCAGCACCCGTTCGAGGTCATCGCGACGCCACTCGTCCATCGCAACCATCGCGACAACCTGTTGCGCGAGAACGTCGAGGGGGTTGGCCGGAACCGCGATCGACTCGATGAGGCCGCGCCGCATGCGGTCGACGACGACCGCGGCGCTCAGCAGATCGCCGCGGTACTTGGGGAAGAGCACACCGTGGCTCGTCGCCCCGACCTGGTGACCCGCACGGCCGATGCGCTGCAGCCCGCTCGCCACGCTCGGTGGCGATTCGACCTGTACGACGAGATCGATCGCGCCCATGTCGATGCCGAGTTCCAACGAACTCGTCGCGACGACGGCGGGCAGGCGCCCCGCCTTGAGCTGGCCCTCGATCTCCGCCCGCACGTCCTTGCTCACCGACCCGTGGTGAGCGCGCGCGATGACGGCCGGCGTGCCCGCCGACGTCCCGGCACCGCCGACGAGCGCCGCAGGTGGGGTCGAGGCGCGCGCGTCGTACCCAGGCATGACCTCGTCGCGGGTCGCCCGGCCATCTCCGGCGCGAGCCTCGTCAGCCCGGGCAGCGCCGGTCATGGCGTCGCCGACGGGGCCTGTGGCCCACGGGTCGACGAGGGAGCTCGACGATGCGTGCGCTGGCTTGTCCGCGTCTGCGGCGGTCGCGTCGTCGTCGTTCAGATCGGCCGCGTCGAGGTCGATGTCGTCTGCCCCGGCTGAGCTGCCGAGCGCTTCCGCCTGCGCCGCGGCGTCGAGGCGCTCGGCCCAGATCTCGTTGAGGCGTGCCGTCAGACGCTCGGCGAGTCGCCGCGAGTTGGCGAACACGAGCGTCGAGGTGTGCGCGGCGATGAGGTCGACGATGCGTTCCTCGACGTGGGGCCAGATCGACGCCGTCCGCTCCGGGGCGTGATCGTCGAACGAGGCGTCGTCGTCCCGCGGGCTGGAGGCGAGGTCTGCCATGTCCTCGACGGGGACGACGACGTCGAGCTCCCACGTCTTCGTGATCGGCGGCGCGACCGTCGTGACGGGGCGCCCGCCGGCGAGATAGCGCTCGACCTCGCTGATCGGGCGGACGGTGGCCGAAAGGCCGATGCGCTGCGCGGGGGAGTCGAGCAACTCGTCGAGGCGTTCGAGCGTGACGGCGAGGTGCGCGCCACGCTTGGTGCCCGCGACGGCGTGGATCTCGTCGATGATGACGTACTGCACGCCCTTCAGCCGCTCGCGCGCGTTGCTCGTCAGAAGCAGGAACAGCGACTCCGGGGTCGTGATGAGGACATCGGCGCCCTTGCTCGCGAAGTCGCGCCGCTGCTTCGGAGTCGTGTCGCCGGAACGCACCGCCACCGAGACCTCGGGCTCGCTCAGGCCGAGGCGCGTCGCCGCGTGACGGATGCCGACGAGGGGGGAGCGCAGGTTGCGTTCGACGTCGACGGCGAGGGCCTTCATCGGCGAGACGTACAGGACCCGGCAGCGGTGGTCGGCGTCGGGCTGCGCGTCGTCGCCTGCGTGCATGACCTGGTCGAGCCCCCACAGGAAGGCGCTCAGGGTCTTGCCCGAACCGGTCGGGGCGACGACGAGCGTGTGCTGCCCCTCACTGATCGCTTCCCACGCGCCCTCCTGAGCGGGGGTGGGTGCGCCGAACGTGCCCGTGAACCACTCACGGGTGGCCGGCCAGAAACGTTCGACGACAGGGCTGTTCATGCGCCCAAGCGTGCCACGCGGCGCCGACAACCCCGTCGTTTCGCGGTTTTCGCCCCGTCAGGTTGCCCCCGCAGTGGCCCGTGGGCGAGGGTGGCGGGGTGCGAGAGAGTGAGTTCAACCGCCTCATGGCAGACGAGTTCGGCGACGCCTACGGCTCGATGGTGGCGAGCAGCCACGTCTTCGGCGCGCTCGACGGGCGCACCGCGAACGAGGCGCTCGCGGCAGGCGTCCCCGCCCGACGGGTCTGGCTGGCCGTGTGCGACGCCTTCGACATCCCCGAGGAGCGCCGCCTGGGCCGCGACCGGCCCGTCATCGACCACCCGTTCGAGTGAGGCCGTCTCGGTTCCGATGAGCCGGGCGGGTCGTCCCGGCAGTGGGTAGGGGTGAGCGGAACGAGAATGGCGGGTGCCGCCGTCGCGGGTCTGAGGTGGCTCGTCGACCGCACGCGGACACGCCACGCGACGCTGTTCGAACGCGTGTTCTATTTCGTGTAATGTGGTCCACAGATGCGACGCCGGGGAACCCTTCTCCACATCGTGCGTGGCCCGTGATTCCGGTGTTGTCGGTGGTCGCATCTAGCGTCTGATTCGACACGAGGTCACCCAGCACGTCGGCCTCCTCGTCGATCGCCGGTAGGCGCGACCACCCACGATTTCGAAGGAGAACGGCCATGGCCAAGGCACCCACCACCCCCAACCCGTCAGCATCGGGCGACAAGATCAAGTCGCTCGACACCGTGATGGCTCAGATCGAGAAGGCCCACGGCAAGGGCTCGATCATGCGCCTCGGCGAGGACGTGCGTCCTCCGATCGAGGTCATCCCCACCAGCTCGATCGCGCTCGACGTCGCGCTCGGCATCGGTGGCCTGCCCCGTGGCCGTGTCGTCGAGATCTACGGCCCGGAATCGTCGGGTAAGACGACGGTCGCGCTCCACGCCGTCGCCAATGCGCAGAAGGCCGGCGGCATCGCGGCCTTCATCGACGCCGAGCACGCGCTCGACCCGGAGTACGCCCGCAAGCTCGGTGTCGACACCGACTCGCTGCTCGTCAGCCAGCCCGACACGGGTGAGCAGGCGCTCGAGATCGCGGACATGCTGATCCGTTCCGGTTCGCTCGACATCATCGTCATCGACTCGGTCGCTGCGCTCGTGCCCCGCGCCGAGATCGAGGGCGAGATGGGTGACAGCCACGTCGGTCTGCAGGCGCGCCTCATGTCGCAGGCACTGCGCAAGATCACCGGTGCGCTCAACTCGACCGGTACGACGGCGATCTTCATCAACCAGCTGCGCGAGAAGATCGGTGTCATGTTCGGCTCCCCGGAGACGACGACCGGTGGTAAGGCCCTCAAGTTCTACGCGTCCGTCCGCATCGACGTGCGCCGCATCGAGACGCTCAAGGACGGTTCGGAGCCGGTCGGCAACCGCACTCGCGCCAAGATCGTCAAGAACAAGGTGGCGCCGCCGTTCAAGCAGGCGGAGTTCGACATCCTCTACGGCCAGGGCATCTCGCGCGAGGGTGGCCTCATCGACATGGGTGTCGAGCAGGGCTTCGTCCGCAAGTCGGGTGCCTGGTACACGTACGAGGGCGACCAGTTGGGGCAAGGCAAGGAGAACGCCCGCACCTTCCTCAAGGACAACCCGCAGCTCACCGATGAACTCGAGCTCAAGATCAAGAAGAAGCTCGGCATCATCCCGGACGACGACGCGGTGCTCGAGGGCCTCGACCCGGACGCGCCCATCGACGCCGAGGTCATGGTCGACTTCTGATCGACGCCACGACGCGGCGGTGACGCCCCCGCTCCGACCGGGGATCGACGTCGCCGCGTGTGGGAGACGGTGAGCGCGACACATGCCTTCACGACCTGACGACGTCAGGCAGTCTCTGGGGCTGCCCGACTTCGTCGACCCCGTCGACGTCGGCGAGGCGAGCCTCGCCGCGTCACAGACGTGGGGCGACGAGCGACCGGCCACGCCGCGCGGCTTGTCGACCGGCGACCCTGCCGCCGGAGTCGCTCGTCCCTTCGGCTCGGCGGGCCACGAAAGCCGCTTCGCCGGTGACGACAGTGGTAACGGCGACAACGCCAGCGCCCGGCCCGGCCGCGCCGGGCGCCAGCGCCAGGGCCGGGGCGGTTCGGCGTCCGGGTACGGCCAATCATCGTTCGGTACGTCGTCCTTCGGCGCCTCGTCCTGGGGCGTAGGCGCGCGCTCAGGCGCCAAGCGCAAGGCCAAGAAGCAGCTGACGTGGGCCGAGAAAGCCGAGCGGCGCGAGAAGCGGGCAGCGGCGCGACGGGAAGCCGAGGCAGCTGAGCGCGAGAAGGACCCGATCGGGTACGCGCGCGAGATCGTCCTCACGCAGCTCACGGCGATGCCGCGCAGCCGCTCGCAGCTCGCCGACAAGCTGCGTGAGAAGGAGGTGAGCGAGGACGTCATCGACGTCGTCCTCGACCGCATGGAGGACATCGGGCTCGTCGACGACGAGGCCTATGCCGCCATGCTCGTGCGTTCGAAGCTCGCCTCCCGGGGGCTCGCCCGTCGCGCGCTGCGTCAGGAGCTCAAGCGCAAGGGCATCGACGACGACGTCGCGACCGTCGCGCTCGAACAGGTCGACGACGATGTCGAACGCGAGCAAGCTCTCGTCCTGGCGCGCAAGAAGATGGTGACGATGAGCCGGCTTGACGAGCCGACGCAGACGCGCCGCCTCGCCGGGCTGCTCGCTCGCAAGGGCTACTCGGGCGAGCTCGTGTGGTCCGTCATCCGGCAGGTGCAGGAGGAAGCGTCATGAGCGAGCACGAATCAGGCCCCGTAGCGCCCCGGAACTCGACCACGCCGACCGGCGTAGACTTGGATGGCCATGGCTAAGACGTATGAGGTGCGCACCCACGGGTGCCAGATGAATGTCCACGACTCCGAGCGCATCTCGGGGCTGCTCGAACAGGCCGGTTACACCGACTTCGCGGCGCTTCCGGAGACGGAGCGCTCCGAGAACCCCGATCTCGTCGTGTTCAATACGTGCGCCGTCCGCGAGAACGCAGCGAACAAGCTCTACGGCAACCTCGGGCACCTGCGTCCGACGAAGGACGCGACGCCGGGCATGCAGATCGCCGTCGGCGGCTGCCTCGCGCAGAAGGACCGCGCGACGATCGTCGAGCGCGCGCCGTGGGTCGACGTCGTCTTCGGTACGCACAACGTCGGCTCGCTGCCCGCCCTGCTCGATCGTGCCCGTCACAACGCCGAGGCCCAGGTGGAGATCCTCGAGAGCCTCGAGGTCTTCCCCTCGACGCTCCCGACGCGTCGCGACTCGGCCTATTCCGGCTGGGTGTCGATCTCCGTCGGCTGCAACAACACGTGCACGTTCTGCATCGTGCCGGCGCTGCGCGGCAAGGAGAAGGACCGCCGCCCCGGTGAGATCCTCGCCGAGGTGAAGGCCCTCGTCGCGCAGGGCGTCGTCGAGATCACGCTGCTCGGGCAGAACGTCAACACCTACGGCGTCGAGTTCGGCGACCGTCACGCGTTCAGCAAGCTGCTGCGCGCGTGCGGCGAGATCGAGGGCCTCGAGCGGGTGCGTTTCACGAGCCCGCACCCCGCGGCGTTCACCGACGACGTCATCGACGCGATGGCGGAGACGCCGAACGTCATGCCGAGCCTGCACATGCCGCTGCAGTCGGGCAGCGACAAGGTGCTCAAGGACATGCGCCGCAGCTACCGCAGCAAGAAGTTCCTCGGCATCATCGAGAAGGTCCGCGAGAAGATGCCGGACGCGGCGATCACGACCGACATCATCGTCGGTTTCCCCGGCGAGACGGAGGAGGACTTCCAGGGCACCCTCGACGTCGTCGAGGCCTCCCGCTTCAGCTCGGCGTTCACGTTCCAGTACTCGGTCCGCCCTGGCACGCCGGCCGCGACGATGGACGACCAGATCCCCAAGGAGGTCGTCCAGGAGCGTTTCGAGCGCCTCATCGAGCTGCAGGAACGCGTCTCCTGGGCGGGCAACCGCGAGCAGGAGGGGCGCACCGTCGAGGTGCTCGTCGCGCCGAGCGAGGGCCGCAAGGACGCCGAGACGCACCGCATGTCGGGCCGGGCGCGGGACAACCGTCTCGTCCACTTCGCCGTGCCGGAGGGTGCCAAGCGCCCGCGCCCCGGTGACATGGTGACGGTCGACGTCACGTACGGCGCGCCGCACCACCTCGTCGCCGACTCCGGTCTCGACGGCGGCACGTACAGCGTGCGCCGCACCCGCGGTGGTGATGCCTGGCAGGCGTTGCAGGACGCGGCGGCCGACGGTACGCCGACCGGCGCCGCGAAGCCCGCCGTCAGCCTCGGCATGCCGTCGATCGGGCAGCCGCAGATGCCCGTCGCGACGGCGCCAGCCTGCGCCGCGAACTGAACCTCGCGCGGCAGCGACGGCGGCGCTGACCATCGCGCCGCCGCACGTGAGACACCCACGTCGGCTCGTCCGGCGATTTCGTCATGACAGGAGCAGGATTCCCACGAGTGCGCAGCTGACGCCGCAGGCGCCGCGCGGTTATCGGCGCGGCACCAACGGCTACACCCGGATCACGACCGCGCTGTTCGCGGCGGGGATGGCGACGTTCATCTCGATGTACTCGGCGCAGGCCGTCCTGCCGCAGCTCGCTCGCGAGTTCGATGTCTCCCCGGCGACGTCGGCGCTCGCCGTCAGCGCGACGACGGGCGTGCTGGCCTTCGCGATCGTGCCGGCGAGCATCCTGTCGGAGCGGTTCGGGCGCATCCGTGTCATGGCGGCGTCGGCTCTGGTCTCCGCGCTCATCGGCCTGCTCATCCCGCTCGCGCACGATCTCGGTGTCGTGCTCGCCGGTCGCGCGCTGCAGGGCCTGACGCTCGCGGGCGTGCCGGCCGTCGCCATGGCGTACCTCGCGGAGGAGGTCGACGGGCGCGATCTGGGCGCCGCGATGGGCCGTTATATCGCGGGCACGACGATCGGTGGGCTGTCGGGGCGCCTCGTCGCGGGGCTGGCCCTCGACGTCGTCAGTTGGCGGTGGGCGATGGAGGCGGCAGCCGTCGTGGCCCTCGTCTTCACGGCCGTTTTCGTGCGCCTCGCGCCGCCGAGCCGGTTCTTCGCGGCCAAACCGATCGGTGTTCGAGCATCGATGCACAACGTCGCGACGCATCTGCGCAACGCACGCGTCATGGCGCTCGTGGCGATTGCGTTCCTGCTCATGGGCGGGTTCGTGTCGCTCTACAACATCCTCGGCTTCCGTCTGCTCGATGAGCCGTTCGCGCTGCCGCAGGCGCTCGTCAGCCTCGTGTTCGTCATGTACCTGTCGGGGACGGT
Source organism: Dermacoccus sp. SAI-028 (assembly GCF_004346775.1). Taxonomy (NCBI): domain Bacteria; kingdom Bacillati; phylum Actinomycetota; class Actinomycetes; order Micrococcales; family Dermacoccaceae; genus Dermacoccus; species Dermacoccus sp. SAI-028. The sequence continues at coordinate 1,159,567 of NZ_SMFS01000001.1, forward strand.
GACGTCGGCGTGGGCGGGGCGCCTCGCCGACCGGTTCGGCCGCGGCCGGGTGCTGCTCGCGTCGATCGCGTTCATGCTCGTCGGTCTCGCCCTCGCGTGGGTCGACTGGTTGCCCGGCGTGCTCGTCGGCATGCTCGTGTTCACGGGCGCGTTCTTCGCCGCTCATTCGAGCGCTAGCGGTTGGGTGAGCGCCATGGCCGACGAGCACCGCGCGGAGGCCAGTTCCCTCTACCTGTTCGGTTACTACACGGGCTCGTCCGTCGTCGGGGCGCTCGTCGGGCTGCCGTTCTCCCGCTCCGGCTGGGCGGGTGCGAGCCTCTTCGTCGGCGCGCTCGTCGTTCTGGCGGCGCTCATCGCGGCTTGGCTGGTCGCCGTCACGCGACGGACGCAGGCCGCGGCCACGCCGGGCGCCTCATGACCGGCGCATCCGCCACAATGGATGCCGTGAACGGCCCTCCCGCGCCCCTCGAGGTCATCGCGCTCGTCGGCCCGACGGCGACGGGCAAGAGCGACCTGTCGCTCGACCTCGCCGAGCGTCTCGGCGGCGAGATCGTCAACGCCGACGCCTCCCAGTTCTACCGCGGCATGGACGTCGGGACGGCCAAGCTCGCGCCGCACGAGCGTCGGGGCATCCCGCATCACCAGATCGACACGCTCGACATCCTCGACGAGGCGACGATCGCTCGCTTCCAGGAGGGGGCGCGCGCCGACATCGCCGCCATCCTCGCGCGCGGCCGGCGCCCCATCGTCGTCGGCGGTTCGGGCCTGTACGTGCGCGCCGCGCTCGACGTCCTCGACATCCCGCCGACGGATCCGCTGGTGCGCGCCCACTTCGAACAACGCGCGGTGGCCGAGGGTTCCGGCGCCCTGCATCGCGAGCTGGCCGCGAAGGATCCGCAGGCAGCACGCGACATCCTCGCAAGCAACGTGCGGCGGGTCGTGCGGGCCCTCGAGGTCATCGAGATCACCGGGCGCCCGTTCAGCGCGAGCGCGCCGACCAAGACCTTCCTGCGCCCGACGATCGTCCTCGGCCTGCAAGCCGACCCAGACGTCCTCGTTGCCCGCATCGAACGCCGCGTCGACCTCATGTGGGCCGCCGGAATGCTCGACGAGGTGCGCGCCCTCGACGCCCGCGGCCTGCGTCAGGGCCGCACGGCGAGCCGCGCGATCGGTTACAGCCAGGCGCTGCGCCAGCTCGACGGCGACCTCGACGAGGCCGCAGCGAAGGCCGAGACGGCCATCGCGACGCGCCAGTTCGCGCGCCGTCAGCGCGCCTGGTTCCGGCCCGATCCGCGGCCGGTGTGGCTGCCGTTCGACGCTCCCGATCTGCTCGATCGTGCGCTCGCGGAGATCGTCGCCTACGCGCCGGAGCGGCACGGCGCGGTGGCGAAACCTGACGCCGACGCGGTGTGACACGATGAGCGCGTGACGCGCATCCACTTCACCAAGGGCCACGGCACGCAGAACGACTTCGTCCTCGTTCCCGACGAATCCGGCGAGCTCGACCTGACGCCCGAGCAGGTCGCCTACCTGTGCCACCGCCACGCCGGCATCGGCGCCGACGGCGTCATCCGTGTCGTGCGCACGGCGAACGTGCCCGAGGTCGCCCATCTCGCGCCGCAGGCGACGTGGTTCATGGACTACCGCAACGCTGACGGCTCGCTGGCCGAGATGTGCGGCAACGGCACGCGCGTCTTCGCCGAGTACCTGCGTTCCCGCGGTCTCGTGAGCGGTGACGAGGGGGCGCCGTTCGTGATCGCGACGCGTGCCGGGCTCAAGGAGATGGTGGCCGTGCCGCACGGCTGGGCCGTCGACCTCGGCCAGTGGCGCCTCGCCCGCGCAGAGGAGGCCGAGCGGCGGGGGATGGACTCGGTCGTCCAGGTTCACGGGTCACCGGACCCGCTGCCCGCCCTGAGCCTCGACCTCGGCAACCCGCACACCGTCGTCGCGCTGCCGCCGTCGGTGCACCTGTCGGCCCTGGACCTGAGCGACGCTCCGCACATCGACCCGCACCCCGAGCAGGGCTCGAACGTCGAGTTCGTCCACGCCATCGAGCACGCGCACATCGGCATGCGCGTCCACGAGCGCGGCTCGGGGGAGACCCGCTCATGCGGCACCGGCGCGGCTGCCGCGGCGCTCGCGACGTGGTGGTGGGGCGGCCAGCCGGCCGATCAGGTCGACTGGCGCGTCGACGTGCTCGGGGGCACGCTCGGCGTGCACATCAAGGGCACCGAGGTCGCGCTGTCCGGCCCCGCCGTGCTCGTCGCCGACGGCGAGATCGACCTGTCGCAGCTGTGAGGCTGCCTCTGTGACCGCTCGCGTCAGGCGTCGCTGCTGCGGCTGACGTCGTCGGACGCCGGCAGCGGCAGCGGCCCGCCGTCGTCGAGGCGTTCGATCGCGAGGATGCGGAATCCCTTGACGCTCGTCAGCCGCTCGATCGCATACGACGAGCCGAGCTGCTCGGCGAGCCACTTCTGCAGCGAGTCCGAGCCGAGGTTGCGCTGCACGACGAGATAGGCGTGCCCGCCTACGACGAGGCGCGGCAGCCATGTCAGCAACAGCTCGTGCAGCACCTTCTTGCCGACCCGGATCGGCGGGTTCGACCAGATGAGGTCGAACCGGACGTGGTCCGGCACCTGCGACGGCTGCGCGACGGCGACGTTCGAACACCCCTGCGCCGCAACGTTGTCGGCACACAGGTCGAGCGCACGACGGTTGACGTCGACGCCCCAGACCTGCGCTGACGGGGAGCGCAGCGCGAGCGTCGTCGTGATCGGGCCCCACCCGCAACCGACGTCGAGGAACGTCCCGCTCGGCGGCGGCGTCGGAGCGTGGTTGAGCAGGACGGCGGTACCGGCGTCGAGGCGATCGGGGCAGAAGACGCCGGGTGCTGTCGTCATCGAGACCGCGCGGTCGGCGAGGCGGAGCGTGAGGGTGCGACGCTCGTCGGCGGAGGCGGGCTCGGCGCTGAAGTAGTGGTCGTTCATCAGGGCCCAGCCTACGGCGTGTCCGTGGGGCATCCGGAAGCCGCAACCAGGCAGCCACCCGAGGCGATCAGCCCCGACGACCGGCCGCTGCCTCCATGCACGACGGGACTAAATCGGTGGCCCCGGACGTTCTCTCCTGCGACGATGCTGGTGCGGCTCTCGCTTGCGAGACAATGAACCGCACCGCAACGAACGACGACCTTCGACGTGAGGATCCAGCCCTGAACGAGCGCAACCCCGCCGACTTCCTGTCCCGCCGAGCCCAGGCTCTCGCCGACAGTGACGACGCGACCCCCACCTACGACGAGCGCGGCTTCGTCGTCGACGCCTATGACGGCGACCAGTTCGAGCGCGAAGAACGCGCGGCGCTTCGACGTGTCCACGGTCTGTCGACCGAGCTGGAGGACGTCTCCGAGGTCGAGTATCGCCAGCTGCGCCTGGAGAAGGTCGTCCTCGCCGGCGTCTGGAGCGAGGGCAACGCCGAGGACGCGGAGAACTCGCTGCGCGAGCTCGCCGCGCTGGCCGAGACGGCCGGTTCCGAGGTGCTCGCCGGCGTCGTGCAGCGCCGGCTGCGACCCGACCCCGGCACCTGGCTCGGCAAGGGCAAGGCCGAGGAACTGAAGGAGATCGTCATCGCTGAGGGTGCCGACACCGTCATCGCCGACGGCGAGCTGGCGCCCAGCCAGCGACGCGCGCTCGAGGACGTCGTCAAGGTCAAGGTCATCGACCGCACCGCGCTCATCCTCGACATCTTCGCCCAGCACGCGAAGAGCAAGGAGGGCAAGGCCCAGGTCGAGCTCGCCCAGATGCAGTACCTGCTGCCGCGTCTTCGCGGTTGGGGTGAGTCGATGTCGCGTCAGGCCGGCGGTCAGGCCGCGGGCGGTCAGGGCATGGGTTCGCGCGGTCCGGGTGAGACGAAGATCGAACTCGACCGTCGTCGCATCAACACGCGCATGGCGAAGCTGCGCCGCGAGATCGCCGAGATGAAGACGACGCGCGACACCAAGCGCAGCGGCCGACGTAACAACAACGTGCCGAGCGTCGCCATCGCGGGGTACACGAACGCCGGCAAGAGCTCGATCCTCAACCGCCTCACCAACGCGGGCGTGCTCGTGCAGAACCAGCTGTTCGCGACGCTCGATCCGACGGTGCGTCGCGCCGAGACGGCTGACGGGCGGGCCTACACCCTCGCCGACACCGTCGGGTTCGTGCGCGACCTGCCGCACCAGCTCGTCGAGGCGTTCCGTTCGACGCTCGAGGAGGTCGCGGACGCCGACCTGCTCCTGCACGTGGTCGACGGTTCGCACCCCGACCCCGAATCTCAGATCTCCGCGGTGCGCGAGGTGCTCGCCGATGTCGATGCGAGCGACGTCAAGGAGATCATCGTCATCAACAAGGCCGATGTCGCCGACCCCGACGTCATCGATCGGCTCATGCGCCACGAGAAGTACGCGATCGCGGTGTCGGCGCGCACCGGCGCGGGCCTGCCCGAGCTGCTCCAGCTCATCGCCGACGAGCTGCCGAAGCCGGAGCGCCGCGTCGACGTCCTGCTGCCGTACGAGCGCGGCGACCTGCTCAGCCGCCTCCACGCGGACGCGGAGGTCCTCTCGATCGAGCACCGCGGCGAGGGCACCTACGTCCACGCCAAGGTGATGCCGGAGCTCGAGGGTGAACTCCAGGCGTACCTGACGAACGCCTGAAGCCACGCCGTCGCGAGTTCAGCGGCGGCCGACGACGAGCCACCACTGTCACGCTCCCGTGAGGGTGGTGGCTCGTCGGCGCCTACGCGGTGAGGTGGCTCACCTGTCAGACGGCGCGGTGGTGTGTCCCACACTTCACCTAAAATGCGGGGGTGTCACCGACTTCCCGCCCTACCGCCACCGCGGAGCACCGCCGTCTCGCCCAGGCGCCGAAGGACAGCGACCCCTGGCGGCTGTGGGGGCCGTACATGGCGTCGCGGCAGTGGGGGACGGTGCGCGAGGACTACTCTGCCGACGGCAACGCGTGGGCGTATCTGCCGTTCGACCAGGCGCACCAGCGCGCCTACCGCTGGGGCGAGGACGGCCTCGCAGGATTGTGCGACCGGTTCGGTTTCTTCAACGTCTCCCTCGCCATGTGGAACGGCAAGGACGACCGACTCAAGGAACGCCTGTTCGGGTTGACGAACAACGAGGGCAACCACGGCGAGGACGTCAAGGAGGTCTGGTGGCCGATGGACGCGACGCCGACGCACTCGTGGGCGAGCTGGCTCTACCGCTACCCACAGGCCAAATTCCCCTACAACCATCTGCGGGCCGAGGCGGCACAGCGTTCGCGAACCGACGACGAGTACGAGCTGATCGACACGGGTGTCTTCGCCGAGAATCGCTTCTTCGACGTCGAGGTCAAGCACGCGAAGGCGAACCCGACCGACCTGTGCCTCGAGTACACCGTCACCAACCACGGGCCCGATGCTGCACCGCTCGACCTGGTCCCGCAGGCCTGGTACCGCAACACCTGGTCGTGGGGGCGCGACGACCGGGAGCCGTCGATCTCACTCGTCGACGCGAACACCGTGCGCGCCGAGCACGGCTGGCTCGGCGACTACGAGCTGCATGCCGACGGCAGCCCGCGCATCATCTTCTGCGACAACGAGACGAACGAAGGTGCCGTCTTCGGCCACGAGTTCAACCGTCGCGAGCTGACCAAGGACGGCTTCGACGCTCGCATCGTGCACGGTGACAGCGAGGCGATCCGCCTCGACTACGGCACAAAGGTGGGGTTCTGGTACCACTTCGACGACATCGGCCCGGGCGAGAGCGTCACCGTCAGGCTGCGGATGCGCGGGGTGGGCCGTTCCACCGCGCACCAACCGAAGGGCACCGCCCACCAGGAGCCGCCGCCCGGCGATCCCGCATTCGGTGAGGGTTTCGACATCGTCATGCGCACGCGCCGCGACGAGGCCGACGAGTTCTACGACGCCGTCATCCCCACCTCCGCCTCGCCCGACGACCGGCACATCGCGCGTCGTGCCTTCGCGGGTCTGCTGTGGGGCAAGCAGCTCTACCGCTACTACGTCGACGAGTGGCTCGCCGGCGACCCGGCCGGCGAGGCGCCGCCGCTGTCGCGCGTCACCGGCCTCGACGGGCGCCCGGGGCGCAACGTCGGATGGCGGCACCTGGCGCTCGCGGATGTCATCTCGATGCCGGACGAGTGGGAGTACCCGTGGTTCGCCGCGTGGGATCTGGCGTTCCACACGGTGCCGCTCGCGCACATCGACCCCGAGTTCGCCAAGCATCAACTCGTCCTCATGTGCCGCGAGTGGGCGCAGCACCCGAACGGCCAACTGCCCGCGTACGAGTGGGCGTTCGAGGACGTCAACCCGCCCGTCCACGCCTGGGCGTGCTGGCAGGTGTACGCCATCGACGGCGGCCAGGATCAGTCCTTCCTCATCCAGGTGTTCAACAAGCTGCTGCTCAACTTCTCGTGGTGGGTCAACCGCAAGGACGCCGACGGGACGTACCTGTTCGAGGGCGGCTTCCTCGGCATGGACAACATCACACTCTTCGACCGCTCCACCGACGTGCCGCCCGGCTACAAGCTCGAACAGTCGGACGCGACGAGCTGGATGGCGTTCTTCTCCCAGTCGATGCTGCGGATGGCGCTCGAGCTCGCGCGGCGCGAGCGCGGCTACGACAACGCCGCGACGACGTTCCTGCAGTACTTCATCAACCTCGCCCGGGCGATGGACCGCACGAGCCCCGACGTCGTCTCCAGCCTGTGGAACGAGGAGGACGGCTTCTTCTACGACGCCCTGTCCGACCCGGCAGGCCACATCACGCAGCTTCGCGTGCGTTCGATGGTGGGGTTGTTGCCGCTCATGGCCGTGCTCATCGCGCCGAGCTGGGTGCAGCACGAACTGCCCGACTTCGTCCGTGAGGTCGAGTGGATGATGGAGCGCGAGCCCGCGATGATGAAGGCGATCGCGCAGGCCGAGCACGACTCGGGCGGTGAGAAGCTGACGCTGTCGCTCATCTCCAAGCGCCGACGGGATCTGCTGCTCAAGCGATTGTTCGACGAGGAGGAGTTCCTCTCCGAATACGGCATCCGTTCGCTGTCGGCCGCCTACCGCGAGGAGTACACCGCCCAGATCGGCGGGCGGGAGATGTCGATCCACTACACGCCGGGCGAGTCCGACATCGACCTGTTCGGCGGTAACTCGAACTGGCGTGGGCCTGTGTGGTTTCCCGTCAACTTCCTCGTCGTCGACGCGCTGCGCCTCTACGCGGCCTCGACGCCTGGCGACACCGAGTACGAATACCCGACGAACTCGGGTCGGTTCATGAAGCTGTCCGACATCGTCCTCGACCTCGAGGATCGCCTGACGAACCTGTTCCGTCTCGGGCCGAACGGACGCCCGGGCGATCAGCGCGAGTACCCCGAGGGCCCGCTGTGGGACGAGCACGTGACGTTCAGCGAGTACTTCCACGGTGACACCGGCGTCGGCCTCGGCGCCGCGCACCAGACGGGCTGGACCGCGCTCGTCGCGCACTACATCTGCTCCGACCACGCGCCGGCGCTGCCCGGTTTGCTGCCGGGGGAGTGACGTCGTCGTCCCCAGTCGTGACGGCTGGGGGCGCCGTCAGGGTGGCGGCGCAGGCTGATCCACAGCCCCGGCGCGCTCGAGTCGGTGCCGCGGTACGCGCTGGCCTAGGGTTGGGGCATGCCCGAACTGCCCTCCCTCGATGAGCTCATGTCTGCCGCCGTCAGTGGGGTGGGTGGGGTGCCGCGCCCCGGCCAGGCGAAGATGGCGCAGGCCGTCGAGCACGCCATCGAGACGGGCGAGCACCTGCTCGTCCAGGCGGGCACCGGCACCGGAAAGTCGCTTGCCTACCTCGTTCCCGCGATCCGGCACGCGTTCGACGTCAACAAGCCGGCCGTCGTCGCGACAGCGACGCTCGCGCTGCAGGCGCAGATCGTCGACCGCGACATGCCACGCCTCGCCGATGCCCTCGAGCCGCTGCTCGGGCGGCGTCCGACGTACGCGCTCGTCAAGGGCAGGCGCAACTACCTGTGCCAGCACAAGCTGGCGGGCGGCTACCCCGACGACGACGCCGACACGCTGCTCGGTGTCGGCCAGGTCGACGCCGACGCGGGTCGCACGGGCCGCGAGGTCGTCCGGCTGCGCGAGTGGGCGAACGAGACCGACTCGGGGGATCGTGACGAGCTCGTGCCCGGCGTCTCGGAGAAGGCATGGCGGCAGGTGTCGGTCTCCAGCCACGAATGCCTCGGCAGCAAGTGCCCCGTCGTCGAGGAGTGCTTCGTCGAGCTGGCGCGTGCCGACGCGAAGGAGGTCGACGTCGTCGTCACGAACCATTCGTTCATGGCGATCGATGCTTTCGAGGGCCGCCAGATGCTGCCCGAGCACGACGTCGTCGTCGTCGACGAGGCGCACGAACTCGTCGATCGGGTGACGGCGACGATCACCGACGAGCTGACGACGGGCACGATCAGCGCCGCCGCGAAACGGTGCGGGCGCCTCGCCGACACCGACGACCTCAAGCGCTCGGCCGACCTGCTCAAGGACGCCCTCGAGCAACACCAGGAAGGGCGGCTGCTCGGGCTGTCCGACCCGCTCGAGATGGCGATCCGCGCCATCCTCGACGCGGCACGCTCGATCGCGAGCGAGCTCAAGCCCAAGAACCCGCAGGACAACGACGGCGTGCGTCAGATGGCGCGCGCGGCGATCGACGACATCTTTTCCACCTGCGAGCGCATCCTCGAAGAACGCGAACTCGACGTGCTGTGGATCTCGCACAATGCGCGCGCGAACATCACGGCGCTTAGGGTCGCGCCGATGAGCGTCGCGATGCTCATGCGCGACAAGATCTTCGGCGAGCGGACCGTCGTCATGACGTCGGCGACCCTCGAACTGGGCGGCAGTTTCGACGCTGTCGCCGGCACGCTCGGCCTGCGCGGCGCGGGTGGCCCGGCGTGGAACGGCCTGGACGTCGGCTCACCGTTCGACTACCCCAAGCAGGGCATCGCCTACGTCGCGCAGCACCTGCCCGCGCCGGGGCGCGACGGCATGTCCGAGCAGGCGTTCGACGAGATCGAGACGTTGATCCGCGCCGCGGGCGGGCGCACGCTCGGGCTGTTCTCCTCGATGCGCGCCGCGCAGAGCGCCGCCGAGGCGATGCGTGAACGCCTCGGCGACGACTTCCCCGTCCTGTGCCAGGGCGAGGACCAGATGGGCACGCTGGTGCGCCGTTTCGCCTCCGACGCGAACACCTGCCTGTTCGGCACGATGACGCTGTGGCAGGGCGTCGACGTGCCCGGTTCGAGCCTGCAGCTCGTCATCATCGACCGCATCCCGTTCCCTCGCCCCGACGACCCGCTCGCCTCGGCGCGCTCGCAGGCCATCGCCAAGATGGGTGGCAACGGGTTCATGGCAGTCTCCGGCACGCACGCGGCGTTGCGGCTCGCGCAGGGTGCCGGTCGCCTCATCCGTCATGCCGACGATCGCGGCGTCGTCGCCTTTCTCGACTCGCGCATGATGACGGCGCGCTACGCCGGGTTCCTGCAGCGGTCGCTCCCACCGTTCTGGCCGACGACGGATCGCGCGCTCATCCTCAAGGCCCTCGCGCGCCTCGACGAGAACGCGCCCCCGATCCGCGCCGTCGCGGAGGCCGGCACCCGCTCGACGAAGGCGCCGACGAAGAAACCCGCGACGTCACAGCAGGCCGGGCAGGCCGGTGCCGACGCCGCGTCGGAGGCGAGGCGCGAGGAGGCGCGCTCCCGGGCCCTGGCCGCGGCGCAGGCGGCCGGCGTCAGCGGCATGGGCACCGCCAGCGCGCTGCAGGCACCCCCGCCGAAGCCTGCCCCGGTCGAGGAGAGCGCCCGCACCGCCGTCACCGACGGGCACGCCTGGACGGCCGAGGCCGACGAGGAACTGCGCGAGGGCATCGGCATGGGCCTGACGCTCGACGAACTCGCCGATCACCTCGAGATGAGCGAGGACGCCGTCGTCGCGCGCTGCGAACAGCTCGGCCTGCGCCCGCAGGGATCCTGACGTGGCGGATGGCGCATCGTGTGGCGCGGGTGCGTTGTCGGTGGCGAGTGAGAGGGTGACGGCATGAGCGACGTCCCGCAGATCATCCTCGTCACCGGGCCTGAGCGCATCCTCGCCCAGCGCGCCGTCGAGGAGAGCCTCGAGGCCATCACGGCCGCGCACCCGGAGGCCGAGGTCGTGCGCATCGACGTCGCCGAGTACCAGCCCGGGCGTCTCACGACGGAGTTGTCGCCGAGCCTGTTCGGTGGGCGCCGCGTCATCGTCGTGCGTGATTTCGACGAGGCGCCGGACGCCCTTGTCGACGAGCTCGAGGACGCGCTGAAGGTCGGTCTCGACGACGTCAACCTCATCGTGCTGCACAAGGGCGGCAACCGCGCCAAGCGCGTGCTGGATGCGCTCAAGAAGGCGAAGGCGCGCGTCATCGAGGCGCCGGCGATCAAGTCGGATCGCGACAAGTCGGCGTTCGTCATGAACGAGTTTCGTCGCGCACGCCGCCGCATCACACCCGAGGGCGTGCGGGCGCTGCTCGAGGCGGCCGGCAAGGACACCTCGGAGCTCGCCGCGGCGTGCCGTCAGCTCGTCGACGACACGAGCGGCATCGTCGACGAGAACACCGTCGGCACCTACCACGGCGGCAAGGTGGAGGCGACGGGCTTCCGCGTGGCCGACGCGACCGTCGCCGGCAACGCGCCCGAGGCCCTGCGGCTGCTGCGCCACGCGTTCGCCTCTGGGATCGATCCCGTGCCGATCGTCGCCGTCCTCGCCTCGCAGCTGCGCCAGGTCGCCAAGGTCGCCTCGGCCGGCAGTGGACGCAGTGCGGATCTCGCGAAGCAGCTGGGGATGCCACCCTGGCAGGTCGACAAGGCGCGGACGGCGTCGCGCGGATGGGACGGCGTCCGTCTCGGACGCGCGATCCAGGCCGTCGCCGCGGCCGACTTCGCCGTCAAGGGTGGTGGACGCGATCCGCAGTACGCCGTCGAGCACGTGGTCCTCGAGATCTGTCGTCAGCGCCACGCGCCGAGCGAGCGTCACTGACGGCCTCGGGCCCGCCGCCCCGATTGCGCCGCGCGGTCGCTTGGCTGGTAGATTTGAGCGAGTGCGTGTGGGCTCAGGTCGTGCGCACACGCAACAGCAGTAACCAGCGGTCTCTCATCGCCAGGTGTCCCCACGCCATATCCGAGAGGCCGTCTGTCGCCCTCACGACAGAACACATTCGACCGAAGAAGTGAGATTTTCGTGGCAAACATCAAGTCGCAGATGAAGCGGATCAAGACGAACGAGATTCGTACCGAGCGCAACAAGGCCTACAAGTCCGAACTGCGCACGTGGATCCGCAAGTTCCGCGCCGAGGTCGAGGCCGGCAACAAGGACGCCGCGTCGACGGCCCTCGCTGCTGCCTCGCGCAAGCTGGACAAGGCTGTCTCCAAGGGAGTCATCCACAAGAACCAGGCCGCCAACAAGAAGTCGGCCATGGCGAAGCAGCTCAACCAGATCTGATCGCCGTGGTGCTTCGCGAGAAGCGCTTCGCATGACGTGGGCCGTCACCTCCCGAGGTGGCGGCCTTCGTCATGCCAGGGCCCGGGCGGGCCGAGGACGAGGCGACGCGCTGCCCGAACCGGCCAGCGCGGGAAAACGCCGACGACGTGCCCCCGGCCGCCCTGACATAATGAGCCGGAACTTTCGCGGGGCCTGCCCGCACCGACGCGATGTGAGGACGATCCCTTGAGCGAGACCGAACACAGCCAGCGCTACACCGCGGAACTGGCGGGGCAGATCGAGCGCCGCTGGCAGGACGCGTGGGAGGAGGCAGGCACCTTCGAGGCCCCCAACCCGAGCGGACCGTGGGCGGACGAGCAGGGCGTCGCCGGGCGTGACAAGGTCATGATCCAGGACATGTTCCCCTACCCCTCGGGTGCGGGGCTGCACGTCGGTCACCCGCTCGGCTACATCGCGACGGACGTCTACGCGCGCTATCAGCGCACCCAGGGCAAGAACGTCCTCTACACCCTCGGCTACGACGCGTTCGGGCTGCCTGCCGAGCAGTACGCCGTTCAGACGGGCCAGCACCCGCGCAAGACGACCGAGGACAACATGGTCAACATGCGTCGTCAGCTGCGCCAGCTCGGGCTGTCGCACGACGCGCGCCGCACGTTCGCGACGATCGACCCGTCGTACTACAAGTGGACGCAGTGGATCTTCCTGCAGATCTTCGACGCCTGGTACGACCCGGACGAGAGCAAGGCCCGCCCGATCGACACCCTCGTCGAGGCGTACGAGAGCGGCCGCGTCGCGACGCCGTCGGGCGAGGCGTGGGGCGACCTCGACGCCGCTGGGCGCGCTGAGGCGATCAACGCGCGCCGCCTGGCGTACAAGTCGGACGCCCCCGTCAACTGGTCGCCGGGCCTCGGCACCGTCGTCGCGAACGAGGAGGTGACGGCGGACGGCCGCACCGAGCGCGGCAACTTCCCGGTGTTCAAGCGCAACCTGCCGCAGTGGATGATGCGCATCACCGACTACGCCGACCGTCTCGTCGACGATCTCGAGCGCCTCGACTGGCCCGAGTCGATCAAGCTGCAGCAGCGCAACTGGATCGGGCGCAGCAACGGCGCGTCGGTGCGTTTCGACGTCGCGACCCAGGCCGGTTCGGGCGAACAGATCGAGGTCTTCACGACGCGTCCCGACACGATCTTCGGCGCGACGTTCATGGTGCTCGCGCCGGAGCACCCGCTGCTCGAGACGATCGTCCCGGAAGCCTGGCCAGCCGGGACGAATGAGTCGTGGACGGCGGGTGCCGGGACGCCGCGCGACGCCGTCGCCGCCTACCGCCGTGAGGCCTCGCGCAAGAGCGACGTCGAGCGTCAGGCGGGGGAGAAGGGCAAGTCGGGTGTGTTCACCGGTGCCTTCGCGACGAATCCCGTGACGGGTCGGGCGGTGCCCGTGTTCGTCGCCGACTACGTCCTCATGGGCTACGGCACGGGCGCGATCATGGCCGTGCCCGCGCAGGACGAGCGTGACTGGGAGTTCGCGCAGGCCTACGGCCTCGACATCGTGCGCACCGTCCAGCCGAGCGAGGGCCACCCGGAGGATCAGCCGTACACGGGCCAGGGCGCCGCGATCAACTCGTCGACGGCCGGGCTGTCGCTCGACGGGCTCGACATCGAGACGGCGAAGAGGAAGGTCATCGAGTGGCTCGAGGCCAACGAGCGTGGCACGGGCACGACCACGTACCGCCTGCGCGACTGGCTGTTCTCGCGTCAGCGCTACTGGGGCGAGCCGTTCCCGATCGTCTACGACGAGGACGGGACGGCGCACGCGCTGCCGGAGTCGATGCTGCCCGTCGAACTGCCCGAGGTAGCCGACTACTCGCCGAAGACGTACGACCCGGAGGACGCCGAGTCGATGCCCGAGTCGCCGCTGTCGCGCGCCGACGAGTGGGTCAGCGTCGAACTCGACCTCGGCGACGGTGTCAAGAGGTACACGCGTGAGACGAACACGATGCCCAACTGGGCCGGTTCGTGCTGGTACGAGCTGCGCTATGCCGACCCCGCGAACACCGAGCGCTTCGTCGACGCGGGGTGCGAGGAGTACTGGCTCGGCAAGGGCCGCGGCTTCGGCAAGGGTGTCGCGAACGACCCGGGCGGCGTCGACCTGTACGTCGGTGGCGCGGAGCACGCCGTCCTGCACCTGCTGTACGCGCGCTTCTGGCACAAGGTGCTGTTCGACCTCGGCCTCATCTCGAGTGAGGAGCCGTTCCGCAAGCTGTTCAACCAGGGCATGGTCCAGGCGTACGCCTTCCGCGACGGGCGCGGCCAACCCGTGCCGGCCGCGGAGGTGCGCGAGCGCGTCGAGGGCGACGAGACGATCTACGAGTGGCAGGGCCAGCGAGTCACCCGCGAGTACGGGAAGATGGGCAAGTCGCTCAAGAACGTCGTGACGCCCGATGAGATGTGCGACACCTACGGTGCCGACACGTTCCGCGTCTACGAGATGTCGATGGGTCCGCTCGACGCCTCGCGACCGTGGGAGACGCGCGCCGTCGTCGGATCACAGCGCTTCCTGCAGCGCCTGTGGCGCAACGTCGTCGACGAGAACACCGGTGAGCTGCGGGTCGACGAGGAGGGGATGGACGAGGCCACGACACGCCTCGTGCACCGCACGATCGACGGCGTCACCGGCGACTACGAGAACCTGCGCTTCAACACGGCCGTCGCGAAGCTGATCGAACTCAACAACGCGCTGACGAAGCTCGACGCCGTGCCGCGCGAGGCCGCGGAGGCCATCGTCCTCATGACGGCGCCGCTCGCCCCGCACCTCGGCGAGGAGCTGTGGCGCCGCCTCGGACACGAGCAGAGCCTCGCGTTCGAGCCGTTCCCGACAGCCGACCCGGCGCACCTCGTGCAGGGCACCGTCGTCGCCGTCGTCCAGGTCGCGGGCAAGGTGCGTGACCGTCTCGACGTCGCCGCCGACATCAGCGAGGCCGACCTCGAGGCCGCGGCGCTCGCCAGCGAGAAGGTGCAGAACTTCCTCGAGGGCAAGCAGGTGCGCAAGGTCATCGTGCGCGCGCCGAAGCTCGTCAACATCGTCGCGGGCTGATGGCTCGAGCCGGTGGCAGGGCCGGTCGGGTCGGTGTCGTCACCGACTCGACCGCCTGCCTCCCCGCCGAGTTGGTCGCAGGCTGCGCGCCTGACGCGGCGAGCCTGCTGAGGGTCGCGCCGCTCAACGTCACGATCGGCGACGTCACGCGCCCCGAGGACGAGTTGGGGGCTGACGCGGTCGCCTCCGCACAGGCCGAGGGGATAGCGGTGACGACGTCGCGCCCGTCACCGGCGGCGTTCGTCGAGGCCTACCGGGCGCTCGCGGACGCCGGATGCACGAGCATCGTGTCGCTGCACGCATCGCAGGCGTTGTCGTCGACGGTGAGCTCGGCGCGGCTGGCGTCGCTCGAGGCGGGGTTGGACGTCGAGGTTGTCGACTCGCGCACGCTGGGCATGGCGCTCGGTTTCGGCGTGCTCGCGGCGCTGCGCTGGTCGCAGGCCGGGTATGACGTCGACGCCGTGGCCGAGGCGGCGCGCGCCACGTGCGCGTCGTCGCGCACGGCGTTCTACGTCGACTCGTTGGAACCGCTGCGCCGCGGCGGGCGGATCGGGCGAGCCGGGGCTCTGTTCGGCTCGGCGTTGTCGATCAAACCGCTGCTGCAGGTCGACGACGGCGTCATCGCGCCGCTCACGCGCGTGCGATCGCGGGGCAAGGCCGTCGAGCGGCTCGGGACGTGGGCTCTGGCTCAGGCCGAGAACCTCGGCGAGGGCAAACGCGTCTGCGCCGTGCACTCGCTGCAGCACTCCGAGTTGGCGCAGGTGCTCGTCGACCGGTTGGGCGGTGGCGCGTCCCCTGGGGCGGGGCGGGACGGTGAAGCGCGTTCCGCTGAAGCGAGCTCGACCGGTTCGTCTGGGGGTTCCGGTGACGATGCGACGGGGCCGGCCGGGCCGGCCGGGCCGGGCGGCCGGGCTGAGGGTCCGCGAGCGGGCGGTGCCGCAGGCGCGGCGGGCCCCGATGCGGCCGACCAGGTTGGCGACGTGGCTGCGCTCGGAGCGCCCTCGCCGGACGGAACACGGGGCGACGGTGCCGGCGCTGGAGCGGAGGCCGACGCCGCGTCGTCGTCAGCCGTGCGGTGGGCGATGGCGCCGGTGCAGGCGCGCCTAGGAGCCGTCGTCACCGCGCACGTGGGAGCCGGAGCACTCGGCGCCGTCGTCGCGGTGATGCCGGAACCGCCGGGCTGACGACGGCTGCTGCGAGCCGCATCGGCCGCGCCTCTTCCACAGCTGTGACGGCCACGGGCCCATCCGGCACGCGCCTGCACGCGTTTCCACACCTTCGGCTCGCGTCAGCGAGCGTGGAGGGATGGGGCTTCTTACCGTCGAGGCATGACCCGCAGAACGCTGCCCGAGACCGACGACCGGCTCGACGAGGTGCTCGCCGAGATCGAACGCGCCCGCCACGAACCGACGTGGGTGCCCGAACCGGAACGCACCGCCCGCCGACTCGTCCGAGCACCGGACGGCCTCGAGGACGCCCGATGGCGTCCCTCGCGTCCGGCTGCCCTGCTCATCGGCGTGTGCGCGGTGCTCGCCGTCGCCGTGCTGGGGCTGCGTCTGCTGCTCAGTTCCGGAGATGACGGTGCGGCACCGAAGGCGCTCATCGCGTCGTCATCGCCGCGTATCGCCGGGAGCGCCAGCGTGGCGACGACGGGGAGTAGGGGTGCTGCGTCGACGCCGTCTCACAGCACTGCCATGGCTTCGGTCGCCGGCGCGACGAGCGGCGCGCCTCTCAGCATTCACGTCGTCGGGGCGGTGCGGCGCCCGGGCGTCGTCCAGGTGCCGGCCGGAAGCCGCGTCGCGGATGCCGTGACGGCGGCCGGCGGGATGTCGGGTGCCGACGCGACGGCGATCAACCTGGCTCGGCCGCTCGCCGATGGGGAGCAGGTCCACGTCCCCCGCCCGGGCGAGAGCGTCCCCCCGCCGGTGCCCGTGGCGCCGGCTGCAGGGGCCACCGCACCGGGCGCTCCGGCGGCCGTGGCGGGCCCGACTGCTCCGGGAGCGCCCGGTGGCGGGGCCGCGGCCGGGGGCGTCGTCAACGTCAACACCGCGGACGCGACATCGCTCGACGCGTTGCCCGGGGTCGGGCCGGTTCTCGCGCAGCGCATCGTCGAGTGGCGTGAGAAGAACGGTCGGTTCTCGAGCGTCGACGAACTCGGTGAGGTCTCCGGTATCGGCGACAAGATGCTCGATCGCCTGCGCAGCAAGGTCACCGTGTGAGTCTCGGCGGCCACGACATGCGGTTGTTGTCGGCCGCGTGCGTCGCCTGGGCGGCCCTCGCCACCCTGCTCTCGGCTCGCCCCGACCCCGCGATCGTGGTCGTCGTCCTCGCCCTCGTGACGATCGTCGCCGGGGCCCTCGCGTTCGGGACGCGCTTGCCTGGTCTACGGGCGGACCAGTCAGCCCGAGCCCGGCACGAGGGCGAGGATGACGAGAATCCGGCGTCATCCCACGGGTCGGGGTGGGCGCTCTGGGCGCTGCTGGTCATCGCGCTGACGACGATCGTCCTCGCTGCGGCGCAGGTGACGTTGGCGCACGAGGAAGCCGGGCCGGTGACGACGCTGGCCCGTGACCGCGCCGTCGCGACACTCGAGGCGAGAGTGACGGGCCAGCCGCACCGGGTCGTCGGCGCCGGAGGCGACGAGCGCTTCGTCGTCCCGGCCCAGATCGACCGCATCACGGCGCGCGGACGCACGCAGGAGGTCGCGACGCCCGTCATCCTCGTCGGCGATCGTCGGTGGACGAACCTCACCTGGCAGTCCCACCTGCGGGCGCGCGGGCGTCTGGCCCCATCGCAGCGTCTCGGGGCGGCGCGCGCCGTCGTGCAGGTCAACGGTGCCCCGGACGTCGTCGGCGCTCCGCCCTGGGTGGTGACGACACTCGAACCTGTTCGGGCCGGGCTCGTCGGCGCCTCGTCGCAGTTGCCGGACGACCCCGCCGGCCTGTTGCCCGCGCTCGTCGTGGGCGACACGGCCCATCTACCGGACGACCTGACGGACGCGATGAACGCCACCGGCATGTCGCACCTCAACGCCGTGAGCGGTTCGAACGTGACGGTCGTCCTCGTCGCGACGATGTGGTTGTTGGGGTGGTCGCGCACGTCACGTCGGGTGCGGGTGGCCCTGGCTCTCGTCGCGCTCGCCGCGTACGTCGTCCTGTGCCGACCCGAACCGAGCGTGGTGCGCGCGGCCGCGATGGGTGCCGTGGGAGTGCTCGGCACGTCGTGGGGACGCGAACGCGCCGCCTGCCCGGCGCTCGCGGCAGCCATCGTCGGATTGTTGGTGTGGGATCCGTGGCTTGCCGTCAGCGTCGGCTTCGCCTTGTCGGCGCTGGCGACGCTCGGGCTCGTTCTGTTCGCGCGACGCTGGTCGCAGGCCCTGCTCACGAAGCTCGGTTCGCGGCGCGGCCGGTTCGTCGACGGGATGGTCGAGATCACCTGCGTCCCGCTCGCCGCGCAGGCGCTGTGCCTGCCGGTGCTCGTCGCCCTCAATTCGTCGGTGTCGTGGGTCTCGATCCCCGCGAACGTCGCGGCCGAGCCATTCGTCGCGCCGGCGACGCTCGGTGGCATGATCGTGTCGACCGTCGCCGTCATCGCTCCGACGCTCGCAGGGTGGCTCGTGTGGTTGCCGGGGCTGCCCACCTGGGTGATCTGCGCAGTGGCCCGCCTCGCTGACGCCGTCCCCGGCGGCTCGGTGCCCTGGCTCCCGGGGCTGGCCGGAGTCGTGCTCGCCATTGTCGTCGTGGCCGTGCTCCTGTGCGCGTGGCGGGCCATCGTCTTCACCGGTCGCTTCGGTCTCGTCGCGCTCGGGGTCGCGGGGGCGCTCCTGGCGGCTGTGCTCGCGCCGTTGCCGGGGGAGTCGGCCGCACCGCCCGCGTGGGTCTATGCGCAGTGCGCGGTGGGTCAGGGGGATGCCGCGCTCGTGCGCACCGGGGCGACGCGCGCCGTCATGATCGACGTGGGGCCTGCCGACGGCCATCCCGCGCAATGCCTCGAGCGCCACGGCATCACGACGCTCGACGCCGTCATCCTCACCCACTTCCACGCCGACCACGTGGGCGGACTGGCTGAGGTCTTGCGTGCTTCCGACGCTCCGGTGGCGGTCCTCGGAACGTGGGTCATGGAGGGCGCTCAGGAGAGCGAGGGACTCAAAGGCCGCGGTACAGCGGCGTCGTCACGATCGCGCGGCGAGCAGGGCGCGTTGGGTTCGGTGCAAGCAGCGCTCGAACAGCCTCGGGCTTCGCTCGGGGCGCTCGCACCGGGACAACGCCTCGTCATCGGCGAGGTGACGATCGAGGTGCTGTGGCCGCGCCGCGTCATGACGGAGGGGTCGGTGCAGAACAACGCCTCACTCGTGCTCGACGTATCGGCGCCCGCGTATCACGCGCTCATGCTGGGCGATTGCGAACGTGAGGCGCAGGCCGCGGTGATCGAACAGGTGCGTCAGAGCGCCCGGCGACGCGCGTTCGACCTCGTCAAGGTGGCGCACCACGGTAGCTCCAACCAGAACGAGCGCCTCTACGAGGCGGCGGCCGCGCGTCAGGCCGTGATCGGGGTGGGCGCCGGCAACGACTACGGTCACCCGACGAAGAAGACGCTCGAACTGCTGGCCCGGCACGACGCGCGGGTGTGGCGTACCGACACGCAGGGTGACGTGGACGCCCTCGCGACGGGTGGCTCGATCAGCCTGCAGGCTCAGCGATGAGCGTGCTGCGCGCTCGGCACCCGTGCTGCCGCGTCGGCGAGGGCTTCGAGGGTGGCGGTGACGGCGGGGACCCGCTGCAGGTCGGGTGTCGTCACGGCGAACACGCAGCGCCGGCTCGACGGCAGCAGCGGCAACGTCACGACGTCCGGATGCGACGTGGAGCGCAGGATCAGCTCGGGAATGAGCGCGACGCCGAGGCCCTCCGCGACGAGGCCGAGAACGGTGACATAGTCCTCCGTCTCGAACGCGACGTCGGGCGCGTAACCGGCGCCCTGGGCGAGGCTGACGAGGTGGCCACGGCATCGGGGGCACCCCGCGATCCACGAGGCGTCGCTGAGCTCCTCCATGCGGACGCTCTCGGCTGCGGCGAGGGGGTGATCGCGCGGGACGGCGAGACGCACGTCGTCGTGCAGGAGCCCGCGGGTGAGGAACGGGTCCAGGTCCTCGCCTGCGGGGAGCGGGTCCGCGTCGTCGTACGTGAACGCCACGGCGACGTCGCAATCGCCGGCACGCAGGCTCGCCAGGGATTCCGGGGGTTCGGCCTCGGCGAAGCTGACCTTGACGTCTGGGAACCGCTCCTTGACGAGTGCGAGGGCGCGCGGGACGAGCGTTGACGATGCCGACGGGAACGCCATGAGGCGCACCCGCCCGGCGCGCAACCCAGCGATGGCGGCGACCTCACTCTCGGCGGCCTCGAGGGCACTGAGGACGGGCGTCGCCGTGCGCGCCAGCACCTGCCCGGCCTCCGTCAGCCGCACCGAGCGGCCGAGGCGCTCCACTAGAGCCGTCCCGGTCTTCTCCTCGAGACGGCGCACCATCTGCGACACGGCCGGCTGAGAATAGCCGAGAGCGGCAGCGGCGGCGGTGAAGCTGCCCTCGTCGCTGATCGCCTTCATGACGCGGAGCCCGGCTGCATCGATCATGCACCAAGAATAACGTGCTCTTATCCATTGTTGAGACAATCGAACGCAGACCTATGGGAGGGGCAGGATGATGAGCGGCGTCGCGGAACTGACCGATTTCGTGCGCGCGGGAGGGCTCTTCGTCCTCACCGGCGCCGGCATCTCGACCGAATCCGGCATCCCCGACTACCGGCGCCCCGACGGCACGCGCCGCACGGTTCCCATGACATACCAACAGTTCCTCGCCACCCACGAGGCGCGTCAACGGTACTGGGCGCGCAGTGCCGTCGGCTGGGAGATCTTCGACGCGGCGGAACCGAACGTCGGGCACGTCGCGCTGGCGCGACTGCAGGGTGGCGGCCTCGTCGATCACCTCGTGACGCAGAACGTCGACGGCCTTCATGCGCGTGCCGGTGCCCGCGACGTCACCGAGCTGCATGGGTCGCTCGAGCACGTCGTCTGCGTCGCGTGCGGGACGCGGGAAGGGCGCCGTGGCTTCCAGGTACGCCTGCGCGAACTCAACCCCCAGCTGCCGACGCAGGCGCGCCTGCTCGCCGACGGCGACGCGGACGTCGCGGTCGAGCTGGAGCGCGGTGTCATCGTGCCGGCGTGCCTGCGCTGCACGGCCACGACGGTGAAGCCGGACGTCGTCATGTTCGGTGAGTCCGTCGCTCCTGAGGTCGTGGAGGCGCAGATGCGGGCAGTGGAACGCTGCCGGGGCGTGCTCGTGCTCGGCAGTTCGCTCAAGGTGATGTCGGGTTACCGGTTCGTGCTCGCCGCCCTCAAGCAGCAGAAGCCGGTCGCCCTCGTCGGGCTCGGCGCGATGCGTGGCGAGGAGCGGGTCGACCTCGTCGTGCGCGAACCCCTCGGCCCGACCCTCACCGCCGTGTGCGACGCGCTGGGGCTCGACCTCGCGACGTCCTGACGTCTCGGCGTCGAACGTCGGGGCGCAGAAGGGGCTGAGAGTCGAGTTGCAACCACACGCTGGACCGATCCGCGCGGCGCGGCCAGCGCCTCAGATGCTGCGCAGGACGGCCGTGACCTTGCCCATGATGCTCGCGTGGTCGCCGTCGATCGGGGAGTAGGCCTCGTTCGCGGGCATGAGCCACGTCTTGCCCTCGCTGCGGCGCAGCGTCTTGACCGTGGCCTCCGAGTCGAGCAGTGCCGCGACGATCTCCCCGTTGGCGGCGTCGGCCTGGCGTCGCACGACGACCCAGTCGCCCTCGCAGATGGCCGCATCGATCATCGAGTCGCCGACGACGCGCAGCAGGAACAGCTCGCCGTCACCGACGATCTGACGCGGTAGCGGGAAGACGTCCTCGACGGCCTGCTCGGCGAGGATCGGGCCACCGGCCGCGATGCGGCCGACGACCGGCACGTATGACGGCGTGGGTCGCTCGTCGCCCGAGCCCGTCTCGTCGTGCTGCGACTCGGATAGCGCAGACACGGCGTTGCCGCGGTAGCCGCGGGTCGCCGCACCCGAGTCGGGGGAGACGACCTCCATGGCGCGCGGGCGGTTCGGGTCGCGGCGCAGGTATCCCTTGCGCTCGAGTGCGGCGAGCTGATGGGCCACCGAACTCGGGCTCGTCAGACCGACGGCCTCGCCGATCTCACGCAGGCTCGGGGGGTAGCCGCGCTCGTCGACGGAACGTCGGATCACGGTGAGCACCTTGTGCTGGCGTGGCGTCAGCTTGCCCGGCGTGCGCTCCTGCATCGAATGAACGTCACCCATGGTGTGACCCCTCCTGGTCCTCGTCGCACGTCGGTGGTCGCGTTGGCGACACGTGCACCCTCCGGCGGGGCGGAAATGCCCGCCATGACGGGGTTGTCGGTGCGCGGTGCTTGTGTATCTGACATCACCCACAGTACGCGGTGTCGCACACACTTTTCAAAAATGTGTACGAAGAAATCCGTGCGCGCCGTTCGAAAGCACGTTCGGGTGTCGTACAATTGTTCTATCGCACGCGTGTTCGATCGGTCCCTCCGGGCTGACCGGGTCGCGTGAGGAAGCCGCACCGGTGACGGTGTGGCGGCGCCTCGGGGGTATCCCGAGAGAAGGAGTGGTTTCGATGGTTGCTTCGAGTACTGCAGTTCGACGTGAGCCCGTGCTGGGTTCGGGTGTCGACGTGCGCCGCGTGGCGCGGGTCGACGCTGCGGCATCCCGCTCGCACCTCCACCTCGTGCCCACGGGTGGCGCGGTGCAGGTCGTCACGAACTCTCAGAGCGTTCGTTTCGCCCGTCGTCGCTTCACGGCCGTGTGCGTGGCTCTCGTCGTCGTGGCGGGGGCCATCCTCGCGGGCCGGGCGATGGCGAGCGGTGTCGACGGTACGCAGCGGCACGAGGTCACCGTTCGCGCGGGGGAGACGCTTTCGCAGATCGCGGCGCGTGAGATGCCGGGCGTGCGCAACGACCAGGCGGTCGTCGCGATCGAGCACGAGAGCAACCTCGGCTCGTCGCAGGTGCAGGCCGGCCAGAAGGTGATCATCCCCGCACCGTGAAGTGTGACGATCGCCATCGTCGGGTTCGAGGGTTCGAGGGGGCGTGAGTCGCCTCCCCCCCGGCTGGCGCAGGATTCCGCGGCGCACGAGTGGCGGGGGTCGTCGCGAGGTTGCGCAGGGCGAGTAGACGCGGCCTCGGTGCTGTTGCGCGTCGGGTCTCAGGGGCCTAATATCTCTACATGTGGGGCTTTGGCCCCCGCTTCCCCCTAGATGTTGATTCTCCTCCGCTGATGTGCATCTGCGCTCTGAGGCCGGAATCCCGGGGTGGAGCGCCGTCGTCCCGAGTGTTCCCAGCCCCGTCGGAAGGTTTGACGTGCACTGTCCGTTCTGCCGCAACACCGACTCCCGCGTCGTCGATTCGCGCTCGAGCGAGGACGGCACCTGCATCAAGCGGCGCCGTCAGTGCCCGAACTGCGGCAAGCGGTTCTCGACGATGGAGACCGCAAGTCTCACGGTCGTCAAGCGTTCCGGGGTCAGCGAGCCGTTCTCGCGCGACAAGGTGATGTCCGGGGTTCGCAAGGCGTGCCAGGGCCGCCCGGTCACCGACGACCAGTTGGCCGTTCTCGCCCAGCAGGTGGAGGAGTCCATCCGCTCGAAGGGCTCCGCCGAGATCGACGCCCATGACGTGGGCATCGAGATCCTCGGGCCCCTGCGCGAACTCGACCACGTCGCCTATCTGCGCTTCGCCTCCGTCTACCAGGCCTTCGAATCGCTCGAGGACTTCGAGACGGCGGTCAGCGAGTTGCGTCAGTACGCCGCCTCGGCGTCCTGACCCCGCGCGCCTGCCGAGGGCGCGCCCCCCAGATCACCCTCACGTACCAGCTCACCCCACCTGCCAGGAGGCTCACGGTCATGACCGAGACGACGAAGGCCCGCGCCAAGACGGGACGCCGCACCGGCGGCGTCACGATCGAACGCATTTTCACCACGCCCGGCGTGCACCCGTACGACGAGGTCACCTGGGAGAAGCGGGACGTCCTCCAGCAGAACTGGAAGACGGGCGAGACGATCTTCGAGCAGTCGGGTGTCGAGTTCCCCGACTTCTGGTCGCTCAACGCCTCCACCATCGTCACGACCAAGTACTTCCGTGGCGCCGTCGGCACGGACGCGCGTGAAAGCTGCCTCAAGCAGCTCATCGACCGCGTCGTGCTGACCTATTCCAAGGCCGGGCGCGACAACGGCTACTTCGCTACCGACGAGGACGCGGAGATCTTCGAGCACGAGCTCACCCACGCCCTGCTGCACCAGGTGTTCTCGTTCAACTCGCCCGTCTGGTTCAACGTCGGTACCGCGAGCCCGCAGCAGGTCAGCGCGTGCTTCATCCTGTCGGTCGAGGACTCGATGGATTCGATCCTCAACTGGTACAAGGAGGAGGGCTTCATCTTCAAGGGTGGCTCGGGCGCCGGTCTCAACCTCTCCCGCATCCGCTCCTCCAAGGAGCTGCTCTCCTCGGGCGGCACCGCATCCGGCCCGGTCTCCTTCATGCGCGGCGCCGACGCCTCGGCCGGCACGATCAAGTCCGGTGGCGCGACGCGTCGCGCGGCCAAGATGGTCGTCCTCGACGTCGACCACCCCGACATCGAGGAGTTCATCGAGACGAAGGCGCGCGAGGAGGACAAGATCCGCGCGCTGCGTGACGCCGGGTTCGACATGGACCTCGGTGGCCGCGACATCGTCTCCGTGCAGTACCAGAACGCCAACAACTCGGTTCGTGTGAACGACGAGTTCATGCAGGCGGTCGTCGACGGCGGCAGCTTCGGTCTGCGCGCCCGCGACACCGGTGAGGTCATCGAGACCGTCGATGCGCGTGAGCTGTTCGACAAGATCAACAAGGCCGCGTGGGAGTGCGCCGACCCGGGCGTGCAGTACGACGACACGATCAACGCGTGGCACACCAACCCCGAGACGGGCCGTATCACGGCGTCGAACCCGTGCTCGGAGTACATGTCGCTCGACAACTCGAGCTGCAACCTCGCCTCGCTCAACCTGCTGAAGTTCCTCAAGGAAGACGACACGTTCGACGCGGCGACATTCGCCAAGGTCGTCGAACTCGTCATCACGGCGATGGACATCTCGATCTGCTTCGCCGACTTCCCGACCGAGTCGATCGGCAAGACGACCGTCGACTACCGCCAGCTCGGCATCGGGTACGCCAACCTCGGTGCACTGCTCATGGCGACGGGCCACGGTTACGACTCCGACGGTGGCCGCGCCCTGGCGGCCTCGATCACCTCGCTGCTCACGGGTGCCGCCTACAAGCGCTCCGCGGAGATGGCGGCCGTCGTCGGCCCCTACGCCGGCTACGCCCAGAACAGCCAGGCGCACAACCGCGTCATGCGCAAGCACCGCGCGGCCAACGACGAGCTGTCGTCGCACAAGGACATGGGTGCGATGGCGAGCGACATCCACTCCCTCGCCACGAAGGCCTGGGCCGACGTCGTCACGCTCGGCGAGAAGAACGGCTTCCGTAACGCGCAGGCCTCCGTCCTCGCCCCGACCGGCACGATCGGCTTCATGATGGACTGCGACACGACGGGTATCGAGCCTGACTTCTCGCTCGTCAAGTTCAAGAAGCTCGTCGGTGGCGGTTCGATGCAGATCGTCAACCAGACGATCCCGCGTGCGCTGAGGAAGCTGGGCTACCAGGACGAGCAGATCGAGGCGATCGTCGAGCACATCGCCGAGAAGGGCCACGTCATCGACGCGCCCGGTCTCAAGCCCGAGCACTACGAGATCTTCGACTGCGCCATGGGTGCGCGCGCCATCTCGCCGATGGGCCACGTGCGCATGATGGCCGCCTGCCAGCCGTTCCTGTCGGGCGCCATCTCGAAGACGGTCAACCTGCCCGAGACCGCGAGCGTCGACGACATCGCCGAGGTGCACCTCGAGGGCTGGAAGCTCGGCCTCAAGGCCATCGCGGTCTACCGCGACAACTGCAAGGTCGGCCAGCCGCTGTCCGACGGCAAGGCGGAGAAGAAGTCCGAGCCCGCCGCGACCAGCACCGAGACCCCGGCTGCGGAGAAGGTCATCGAGTACCGTCCGGTCCGCAAGCGTCTGCCGAAGCGTCGCTCGTCGCAGACGACGTCGTTCGCCGTTGGCGGCGCGGAGGGCTACCTCACCGCCGGCACGTACGAGAACGGTGACCTCGGCGAGCTGTTCCTCAAGTTCGGCAAGCAGGGTTCGACGCTCGCCGGTGTCATGGACGCGTTCTCGATCGCGGTCTCCATCGGCCTGCAGTACGGCGTGCCACTCGAGACGTTCGTCGAGAAGTTCACGAACCTGCGCTTCGAGCCGGCCGGTATGACGGACGACGCCGACGTGCGCATGGCGCAGTCGATCATGGACTACGTCTTCCGCCGCCTGGCGCTCGACTACCTCGACTTCGACACGCGCTCGTTCATGGGCATCCACACCGCGGCCGAGCGTGCGCGTCAGCTCGAGACGGGTTCCTACGCTCCGAGCGAGGGCGACGACGAGAGCTTCGACGCGGAGTCGAACTCGCAGACGGCCGCCCCGGCCCGTCAGGAGCGCGCGGGTACCACTGCGCCGGCAGCTCCGACGACGTCGGAGGAGGAGCGTGCCGACGAGGTCATCTCGGGCTCGGGTGCAGCCTCGGCCCGTGAGGTGAGCAACGAGATCCACAGCTCCACCGAGCTGCTCGAAAAGTTCCAGGGTCACGCCGCGGATGCGCCGATGTGCATGACGTGCGGGACGAAGATGCGTCCGGCCGGTAGCTGCTACGTGTGCGAGGGCTGCGGAAGCACCTCCGGCTGCAGCTGATGCTTCGCTGAGGCATGAAGGCAGGCGTCGCCGGTGACGAGAGTCATCGACGGCGCCTGCCGTCTTGCCCGCTGAGATGGATCGTCCTGCGATCGCCTCGATGAAGTCTCATGATGTGAGCGACGCGTCAGGTCGTCGTCACCGCCAGCGAAAGGAACCGGCCGTGAAGGCACTGCTGCTCGAGAACGTGCACCCCCTGGGGGAGGCGCTGCTGCGCGAGGCCGGCTTCGAGGTCGACATGCGCATCGGCGCGATGGACGAGGACGAGCTGATCGAGGCGCTGCAGGGCGTCGACCTGCTCGGCATCCGCTCCAAGACCGAGGTGAGCGCGCGCGTGCTCGACAATGCGCCCGACCTGCAGGCGATCGGGGCCTTCTGCATCGGCACGAACCAGATCGACCTCGCGCACGCCGCGGGGCGGGGCATCGTCGTGTTCAACGCACCGTTCTCCAACACGCGCTCGGTCGTCGAACTTGCCATCGCCGAGATCATCATGATGGCGCGCCGCCTCAGCGAGAAGGACCGCGCGCTGCACGACGGGGTGTGGCACAAGGACGCGAAGGGCAGCCACGAGATCCGCGGCCGCAAGCTCGGCATCGTCGGGTACGGCAACATCGGCTCGCAGCTGTCCGTCGTCGGGGAGATGCTCGGCCTGCAGGTCTACTTCTACGACACCGACGACAAGCTCGCCCTCGGCAACGCGACACGCTGCTCGTCGCTCGAGGAGCTGCTGTCGATCGCCGAGGTCATCACGCTGCACGTCGACGGGCGCTCCGGCAACGCCGGTTTCTTCGGCGCCGAGCAGTTCGCCGCGATGCGCCCGCGCTCGTTGTTCCTCAACCTCTCGCGCGGCTTCGTCGTCGACTACGACGCGCTCAAGACGCATCTCGAATCCGGTCACATCGCCGGTGCGGCGGTCGACGTGTTCCCGACCGAGCCCAAGAAGAAGGGCGATCCGTTCGACTCACCGTTGCAGGGCATCCCCAACGTCGTGCTGACGCCGCACATCGGCGGCTCGACGGAGGAGGCGCAGGAGGACATCGGACGGTTCGTCGCCGCGAAGCTGCGCGACTACGTCCAGCGTGGTTCGACGACGCTCAACGTCAACCTCCCGTCGCTCAACCTGCCCGAGCGCCCGGGTCAGCACCGCATCGTGCATTTCCACAAGAACGTGCCGGGTGCGCTGGCGCGCATGAACGGCATCCTCGCCGAGCACGGCGTCAACATCGAGGGTCAGATGCTCGACACCGCCGCGGACACCGGCTACGTCGTCACCGACGTCGTCTCCCAGCTGCCCGACGCCGTCCTCGACCAGCTGCGCGCGATGCCGGAGACGATCAGGCTGCGCGTCGTGCGCTGAGCCGCACCGACCTGCCGCGACCCGTCCCGCGACGGTGTACGAGTGCAGCGTCAGCGGCCCACGAACCGCCCACGCGAAGCGCGTACCCGCGCCATCGCGTGGGCGCCGGCGCCTTCGGACGTCCTCTCGAGCCACCGGACGCACACCGTCCGAAGGGTGAGTCGCAGGCTAGACTGACCGGCAGAACCGACGACGCAGCCGCAGGCTCCGCGTCGCCGAATGCCCCCTTCGACGCAGGTGACGGCGGCCCTCGCTGAGGGTTCGCCGTGCCGGGAGTGACGGTGTGATGCAAGCCCCCATGACGTGGTCCGACGAGGCTGCGGATGGCCAGCGCGAGACCGATCTGGGTCGGTGGCGGAGCACGTACGACCTCATGGCCGAGCACGTCGAGGCCGACCCCGCGTTCGTCGCGTCGTGGCAGCAGCTCGACGCGCTCGCGCACGCCCGCGACATCGAACTGAGGGCTGACGTCGAGGCGATGATCCGCCGCCCCGACATCAAACGCTTCGCCGAGGCCCTCGCGCAGTGGGGCGCGCGGCCGGGCCCATATGTCGGGGCCGGCGCGCTCGCGCGGCACTGGCTGCCGCGCGTCGTAGCGCACTGCGAGGACCGCCTCGGCGAGCTCGAGGACGTGCTGGCGAAGGTGCTCGTCACCCCGACCTCGCTCGACGAGGCGGGCACGTCGATCGCGCGTCTCGAGGACGTCATCGGATCCGGCGGGCCTGATCTCGCGCGCGTGCCGACGTTCCTGTCGCTCGTGTGGGCCACCTCCGGCCAGGGGGACTGGCCGGTGCTGTGGCCGGGTGGGGCGGACGCGTTCGCGACCCTGGGGTGGATGGGGCGCCACCTCACGCACGCCGAGCGCTACGTCGACTTCGTGACGCTGTGCCGTGCGTTCAGCCCCGCCGGCGCCTACCGGGCGCAGCGCGTCGTCACGGCGCTGGGCGAGAAGCCGTCGTTCGTCGGCTTCGGCGCGGCGCTGCCTGCGCTGGCGACCGAGTCGACGCAACTGCACCGTACTTTCGAGCAGGGCGTCGGCTATCCGGACGGCGAGTCGGAGGCACGCGCCGCGTCCCTGGCGCTGCAGTTGCGCGGTCATGCCGCGCTGGTCGCGCGCAGCCTGCACGAGCAGCTCGAGCGCGCCACCGGCGTCAAGCTCGCCGAGACGAGCCTGCAGACCCGGACGGAGGCGTCCTCGCGCGCGGCCTACCGCAGCGATTCGCACTCGACGTGGCTGCTGCCCTCGAGCAGCGGGGGAGCGCCCGCCCTGCGCGTGTGGATGACGAGCTCCGGCATCGCCGTCGGGCTGATGTCGGGCTGGGATTCCGCGGCGGGCGCCGAACGTCACGAGGAGCTCGGCTCGCGGCTCGAGCAGAACCTGCCTGCCGGTCTGGAGTTCATCCATCTCGGCCCGGCCGGCGCGCCGGACCGCCTGACGCCGACGGGGGCGTCGTACGAGGGTGGCGAGGTGTTCGTCGGCCGCTGGTTCCCGCACCCCGACGGGGTGGGGCGGCGCAGCTTCGCCGCGGACGTCGAGGACACCGTGCGCCGCGTGCTGCCGCTGGTCGACACGATGCGCGGCTCCGATGCGCCCGTCGAGGGCATCGACGAGGAGCTCGCCATCGCGCTGCGCGCCTTCCTGGCCGACCGTCCGTACCCGGCGGAGCGCGATCAGTGGCACGTCGAGCAGCGCCGCACCTTCGCGGCCTCGCTCGAAGCGGAGGCGCTCGCCGCGTTCGACCTCGCGACGTTCAAGCGCATCATCGCCGGTGGCGCCTACGGGTCGACGGGCACGCACAGTGTCCTCGACGCGCGCCTCGCCGCGCTCGATGCGCGTGGCCTCGAGAACCTCGCGCGCTCCGTCACGCACCTGCTGTGGGGTGAGGGCGATGACGCCGACCGCATCGACGCGGTCATCGACCCCGAGGGCGCCGATGAGGTCGCGCTCGACGAGGCCGTCGCGATGAAGCTCCTGGCGATCGCGCACCCGCACCGCTACCTGCCCGTGTACGCGATGACGGGGCGTGACGGCAAGGTCGCTCTCGCGCAGGCGCTCGGTGTCGTCCTGCCGCGTCGGCGCGAGTTGTCGCGTGGTCGGCTGCAGGTCATCGCCGCGGACCGGTTGCGCGGCAAGCTCGAACCGTTGCTGCCGAACGACCCGTGGGGGCAGGTGCAGTTCGCGCTGTGGCTGCTGCGCAAGGGCGAGACGAGCGTCGACCCCGAACGAGATCTGGTCGCCGAGGCGGCGGCGGATCTGCTCGTGGACGAGGAGTTCCTGCGCGAGATCGACGAGTTGCTGCAGGACAAGAAGCAGCTCATCTTCTACGGTCCGCCCGGGACGGGCAAGACGTTCATGGCGCAGCGATTCGCGGCGGCCCTGCAGCCCGACCCGACGAAGCGCGCCGTCGTGCAGTTCCACCCGTCCACGTCGTACGAGGACTTCTTCGAGGGCTTCCGCCCGCGTCTCGACGCCGCTGGCGCAATGGTCTACGAACTGCGCAAGGGGCCGTTGGCGCTCATGGCCGAGGCCGCCGAGGCCGACCCGACGACGCCGCACATCATGGTCATCGACGAGATCAACCGCGCGAACCTGCCGCGCGTCTTCGGTGAGCTGCTGTTCCTGCTCGAGTATCGCTCGCAGTCGGTCATGACGAGCTACCGGCCCGACGAGGGCTTCCAGCTGCCCTCGAACCTGTACTTCATCGGCACGATGAACACGGCCGACCGATCGATCGCCCTCGTCGACGCTGCGCTGCGACGCCGCTTCCACTTCCTGCCGTTCATGCCGCACGAAGGCCCGATGGAGGGGCTGCTGGCGCGCTGGCTGGAGCGCGAGAACGGCCCCGTGTGGGTGGCGGGCGTCGTCGATCGGGTCAACGAGGAGCTGCGTCAGATCCTGCGCGGCCCGCACCTGCAGATCGGCCACAGCCACTTCATGGTGCGCGACCTCGACGACGCCGCGCTCGCCCGCATCTGGAAGTACGGCGTCTACCCGTTCATCGAGGATCAGCTCTACGGGCGCGAGGACGTGCTCGCGACGTTCACCTGGGAGGCCGTGCTCGAACGGCACGCCCAGGCTGCGCATGCTGACGACGACGCGGCGCGCGCCACGAACGACGCGGCGCCCGAGGGGTCATGACGGCGCTCGCGGTCGGCGCCCTCGCGCCGGACGAGCGCGTTCGCCTCACCCTGGCGGAGCACTCGCGTTCGGAGCCGGTCCGCGTGCCGAGCAGTGCGCGTCGCGCCCTGTTCTCGGTCGGCTCGGATCGGGTGAGGTTGCTCGCCACTGCCGATCCGGAGGCCGTCGTCGTCGAGACGACGTCGTGGGTCGGCACGGTCAGCGTTCCCGGTTTCGAGGTGCGGATCGTGCCGCGCGTGCCGATGGCATCGATCTTCGCCATGCTCGGCGGGCAGGACGCGTCGATCGCGTGGGGGAGTGAGACGAGCGATTTCGCGGGTGACGGCGAACTGCTCGACGGATCGGCGCTTGTCGTCCTGCGCGCTGTCGAGGCGGCGACCCGCCGCGGGCTGCTGCACGGGTATCGCACGCGCGAGGAGGAGAGTTCGACGCTGCGGGGCCGCTTGCTCGTCGACCAGCTCGCCCGCAGACCGTGGACGGTCGGCGCCCCGGTGTGCCGGTTCGAGGAGTTCACGTCAGACGTCGTCGAGAACCACCTGCTGCGCGCGGCCGTCGTCCGCGTGCTCGGCGCCCCCGGCCTCAGCCCGCAGACGCGGCGTCTCGCCGTCGAGCTGCTCGCGCGGTTCGACGGGGTCGCCGACGCCGATCCGCGGGAGCTGGCGCTCGAGATCCCGTTGACGCGGCTCAATGCGCACTACGAGCACGCGATGGGTCTGGCGCGTCTCGCGATCGACGGTTTCTCGATCCGTCACGACGAGGGCGAGCGCGGTGCGAACGCGTTCCTCGTCGACGTCGACCTCGTCTTCCTGCGCTTCGTCGCCACCGAGCTGCGGGCCCGGTTGTGGCCCGCGCATCGCGTCGAGCAGGCCGAGGAGCTCGCGCTCGACGACGCCGCGTCGCTGCGCGCTACCGCCGACATCCTCGTGCGTGACGCGAGCGGCCCCCGCCTCGTCATCGGCACCCGCTACCACCTCGGCGACGACGACGTGCCCCGCCGCACGGGTGACCCGCTGCACCTCATGACGGGCGGAGGTCGCGACACCGCGCGGACTCCTCGCGACCCGGCCGCCGCCGTCGCGAACGACGCGGCCGCGTTCTTCCCGGTCATGGTGCAGGCCGCCTCGCTCGACCTCGACGCAGCACTCGTCGTCTATGCCCACGCGCGGCGCCGCCCGGCGAGCCGCATCCGGATGCCGGCGACGCGGGCGAGCGTCCACTCGTGGCACGTCGACCTCGACGCGTCGTGGCGTGAGCTGAGCGATGGCCTCGACGATCTCGCGGCGCACGTGCGGCGTCTGTGCGGGTGACGGGCGCCGAGCTCCTGCGGCTGCGCACGCCCCCTGCGTCTCCTGTCACCCGAGACGCCGCGCACGTCACCCCGCGGCCGCCACGCACCGGCGTCCGCAGTGCGCCCTGAGCGAAACCCGGTGCCGTCGAGGCGGTGCGCGAGCGAGAGCCCGACTATCGTGGCGGCGTGTCCACGACGATGAACCTGGCCCCCGCCGATCTCGAGCGCCGTGCTGCGCTGCGTCGCATGCGCCTCGTGGCGACGGGGCTGCTCGTCCTCGCGGCCGTCATCTACATCCTCACGCACGGCCATGGCGGGGCGTGGGGGTACGTCAACGCGGCGGCCGAGGCTGCGATGGTCGGTGCCGTCGCCGACTGGTTCGCGGTGACCGCGCTGTTCCGTCACCCCCTCGGTCTCAAGGTGCCGCACACGGCCATCATCCCGACGCGCAAGGATCAGCTGGGCAAGAGCCTCGAGGAGTTCGTCGCCTCCAACTTCCTCACCCCCGATCTCGTGCGTGAGCGCATCCGCGGCGTCGACGTCCCGCGACGCGTCGCGGCCTGGGTCGAGCGCCCCGGTCAGGCCGAGCGGCTCGTCGCCCAGATCACCCCGCAGCTCAACAAGGCGCTCGAGAGCCTCGACGAGGACGAGGTGCGCCACTTCCTCGACGCCGTCCTCATCCCGCGTCTGCAGCGCGAGCCCATCGGCGAACTCGCCGGGCACCTGCTCGAAGGGGTCGTCGCGGACGGCACGCACCACGGGTTCGTCGACGTCTGCATCACCGAGATGCACGTCTGGGTGAGCGAGAACAAGGATGCGGTGACGCGCATCGTCGGGGCGAAGGCGCCGTGGTGGTCGCCGCAGTGGCTCGACGACGCCGTCGTCGACCGCATCCACCTCGAGATCGTCAAGTGGCTCGCGGAGGTGCGCGACACACCTGATCACGCGATGCGTCGCGCGATCGACGCGTTCCTCGCTCGCGCCGCGCACGACCTGCAGCACGACGAGAAGACCCAGCAGCAGGCGGAGAACCTCAAGCAGCGCTTCCTCACCCACCCCAGCGTCGCCGACGCGGCCCTGAACGTGTGGTCGTCGGTGCGTCGGATGCTCGGTGACGCTCTCATGGATCCCGACGGCGAGCTGCGGGCGCGGATGGTCCACCACCTGCGGGCGCTCGCGCAGCGCATCCGCACCGATGACGCGCTCCACGCGAGCCTCGAACGTCGCCTCGAGGACGTCGCAGCCGCCGGCGTCGAGGGATACGGCCACGAGATCACGGCCCTCATCTCCTCGACGGTCGAGCGCTGGGACGCGCAGGACGCCTCCGAACGCATCGAGTCGTTCGTTGGGCGCGACCTGCAGTTCATCCGCATCAACGGCACCGTCGTCGGCGGCCTCATCGGCCTCCTCATCTACACGCTCAGCCAGCTCCTGCCCTGACGGCGGGGGGCGCTGGGCCCTGCCCGAACGCGCGCGGCCATCACCGGCGCGCGTGAGAAAATGAGCGAATCGTGAGTACTCCAAGACCTTCGCAACCTTCCTCGAACGGCGATCCGGCGATGCCCGGGCCGCCGCTCGCCTCATCGTCCCGCCGGCGCAGGCCGAGCCGGAGCAGAGCGAACGCGTCACCCCGAGGGGACGAACCGGCCCTGGCCGCCGAGGCCATCCCCGACCCCACATCGGAAGCAGCGTCGTACGTCCTGCGCTACCCGGGCCACCTGCCTGTCGTCGAGGCGAAAGACGAGATCCTCGAGGTGATCCGCGACCACCAGGTCGTCATCGTCGCGGGCGAAACGGGTTCGGGCAAGACGACGCAGCTGCCGAAGTTCTGCCTCGAACTGGGGCGCGGGCGCGCCGGCGCCATCGGCCACACCCAGCCGCGACGCATCGCGGCGCGTTCGGTCGCCGAGCGGCTCGCCGAAGAACTCGAGTCGCCGCTCGGTGAGACGGTCGGCTATCAGGTGCGCTTCGTCGACGAGTCGTCGAAGAAGACCCGCGTGCGCGTCATGACCGACGGCATCCTGTTGTCGCAGATGCAACGCGATCGGGATCTGCGTCAGTACGACACGCTCATCATCGACGAGGCGCACGAACGCAGCCTCAACATCGACTTCATCCTCGGCTACCTCAAGCAGTTGCTGCCGCGGCGCCCCGATCTCAAGGTGATCATCACGTCCGCGACGATCGACCCGGAGCGCTTCGCCGAGCACTTCGCCGGCCCGGACGGGCCCGCGCCGATCATCGAGGTCTCGGGGCGCACCTACCCCGTCGAGACGCGGTATCGCCCCCTCGTGCGCGAGCTCGCGCCGAGCAAGCCGGGGGAGGACCCCAAGCTCGAGGACGTCGATCAGGTGACGGGCATCGTCGAGGCCGCACAGGAGCTGTGGCGCTCAGGCAGCGGTGACGGTTCGGCGCAGGACATCCTCGTCTTCTGCTCCGGTGAGCGCGAGATCCGCGACGCCGCGGACGCGCTCAAGGGCGCTGACTGGGGGCGCGTGCGTCACGACGTCGAGATCGTGCCGCTCTATGCGCGCCTGTCCGCCGCCGAGCAGCATCGCGTCTTCGCGCCGCACCACGGGCGACGCATCGTCCTGGCGACGAACGTCGCGGAGACGTCGCTGACGGTGCCGGGCATCCGCTACGTCATCGACACCGGCACCGCGCGCATCTCGCGCTACAGCCAGCGCACGAAGGTGCAGCGCCTGCCGATCGAGCCGATCTCGCAGGCCTCCGCCCGTCAGCGCGCCGGCCGGTGCGGCCGCGTCGCCGACGGCATCTGCATCCGGTTGTACTCGGAGGAGGATCTCGCGTCCCGCCCGGAGTTCACCGACCCCGAGATCCTGCGAACGAACCTCGCGAGCGTCATCCTGCAGATGACGTCCCTGGGCCTCGGCGACATCGCGCGCTTCCCGTTCGTCGACGCGCCCGACGCCCGCCAGATCAAGGACGGCCTGGCGCTGCTCGAGGAGTTGCACGCCCTCGACACCACCGCTCAGGGGCCGCGCAAGAAGCTGACGCCGACCGGCCGCACTCTCGCGCGCCTGCCCGTCGACCCGCGGCTCGGACGCATGCTCGTCGCCGCCGCCGAGAACGGCTCGCTGCGGGAGGTACTCGTCATCGTCGCGGCGATGTCGATCCAGGATCCGCGTGAGCGCCCCGCGGACGCGCAGGCCCAGGCGGATCAACAGCACGCCCGGTTCAAGCACGAGAAGAGCGACTTCCTCAGCTACCTCAACCTGTGGAACTACGTGCGCGAGCAGCAGCGCGAACTGTCCAGCAGTGCCTTCCGGCGCCTGTGCAAGCGCGAGTACCTCCACTACCTGCGGCTGCGCGAATGGCAGGATCTGCACGGTCAGCTCAAGGCGGCGTGCAAGCAGGCCAAGCTGTTCATGAGCGACAACGCCGCGAGCGAGGATGCCGTCCACCAGGCGCTGCTCACGGGTCTGCTCAGCCACGTCGGGCTGCGGGATCGTGAGAAGCGTGAGTACCTCGGCGCCCGTCAGGCGCGTTTCGCGATCCAGCCCGGCTCGACGCTGTTCCGACGCCAACCCGACTGGGTCATGGCGGGCGAGCTGGTCGAGACGACCCGCATGTGGGCGCGCACCAACGCGGTCGTCGACCCCGCCTGGATCGAACGGGCGGGCGCCCACCTCGTCAAGCGCTCGTATGCCGAACCGCACTGGGAGCGCTCGCGCGCGGGGGCCGTCGCGTCCGAGCGGGTCACGCTGTACGGCATCCCGATCGTCGCGGGCCGCAAGGCGGCCTACGGCGCGATCGATCCGGAGGTCTCTCGCGACCTGTTCATCCGTCACGCTCTCGTCGAGGGTGACTGGGATGCGCAGCACCAGTTCCTCAAGGACAACGCGGCGCTGCGCGCGCGCTTCGCCGACCTCGAGGCGCGCGCCCGACGGCGTGACCTCGTCGTCGACGACGACGTCCTGTTCGACTTCTACGACGAGCGCATCCCGGCGGACATCGTCTCCGGGGCGCACTTCGACCGGTGGTGGAAGAACGAGCGTCGCACGAACCCGAGCCTGCTCACCTTCACCGAGGATTTGCTCGTCGCCGACGACGCGGACGCCGTCGACGAGTCGGCCTACCCGAAGTCGTGGCGGCAAGGCAGTCTCAGGCTCAAGTTGACGTATCAGTTCGAGCCGGGTGCAGACGCCGACGGCATCACCGTGCACGTGCCGCTGCCGGTGCTCAACCAGGTCGAGGATCACGGGTTCGACTGGCTCGTGCCCGGTATGCGTGAGGAACTCGCGACGGCCCTCGTGAAGTCGCTGCCGAAGAACATCCGACGCAGCTTCGTCCCGGCTCCCGACCATGCGCGGCGGGCGCTGGCGCTCATGGATGCCCAGGGTCGCCCGGGTGAGGTCCCGTTCGCCGACGAGCTGGGCGAGGCGCTGTTTCGTCTCACCTCGGTACGTGTGCCCGCGGGGAGTTGGGACCCGGGGAAGCTGCCCGACCACCTGAAGGTCACGTTCAGGGTCGAGGATGAGCGGGGCCGCAAGATCCGTGAGAGCAAGGATCTCGCGGCGCTGCAGGACGAACTCGCCGGGCGTCTGCGTCAGTCGATCGCGAAGGCGGCCGGAGACCTCGAGCAGCAGGGGCTGACGCAGTGGACGTTCGGTGAGCTGCCCCGCCAGTTCACGAAGTCGGCCGGCCGCCAGCGGATGACGGGCTTCCCGGCTGTCGTCGACCACGGCCGTGACGTCGCTGTCGAGGTGCTCGGCACCGAGTCCGAGGCGCGCCAGGCCACTCGGCTCGGCACCCGCCGTCTGCTGCTGCTCAACACGCAGGTGCCGTGGAAGCGAATCCTCGGCCTCATGAGCAACCGGCAGAAGCTCGCGCTCGGCAACAACCCGCACGGTTCGATGGACGCCCTCATGGACGACGTCCTCGCGGCCGCCGTCGACTCCGTCATCGAAGGCATGCCCGGGCGCGAAGTGCGCGACGCAGAGCAGTTCGACGCGGCCCTCACGGCGATCCGTCAGCAGGTGGCACCGCTCGTGCTCGAGGCGGCCGAGAAGCTCGCGCCCGTGCTCGAGCACGCCGCCGAGGTGCAGCTCGGGCTGTCACGATTGACGGCGCCCGCGGCGAAGGCGTTGCACGACGACGTCGCCGCTCACCTCGTCGCGCTCATCCATCCCGGTTTCGTCGCCGAGACCGGGTTGGCGCGCCTCGGTCACCTCGATCGCTACGTGCGGGGAATGCTCGAGCGGCTCGACAAGGGCGTCACCGATCTCGTGCGTGACGCCGACCGCGCCGACCTCGTCGCGACCGTCCGACGTGAGTACGACGACATGGTCGCCGGGCTGCGCCCCGAGCGCCGTGGGGACGCCGACGTGCTCGACATCCGCTGGATGATCGAGGAGCTTGCCGTCAGCCAGTTCGCGCAGCGTCTGGGCACCGCTCAC
Organism: Dermacoccus sp. SAI-028; assembly: GCF_004346775.1. NCBI lineage: Bacteria > Bacillati > Actinomycetota > Actinomycetes > Micrococcales > Dermacoccaceae > Dermacoccus > Dermacoccus sp. SAI-028. The sequence goes on from NZ_SMFS01000001.1 coordinate 1,197,287, forward strand.
CCGGTGTCCGAGAAGCGGATCTACAAGGCGATGGACGCTGCGGAGGCCCGCTGATCGGGCGTAGGTTGGAGGCCATGGCGAGCATCTTCAGCAAGATCATCGACGGCGACATCCCGGCGCACTTCGTCTGGCAGGACGAGGTGTGCGTGGCGTTCCTCGTCATCGACCCCATCACCGACGGGCACACGGTCGTCGTGCCGCGCGGGGAGATCGTCGAATGGACGCAGGCGCCGCCGAGCATCTTCGCGCATCTCACGGGTGTCGCGCAGATCATCGGTCAGGCGCAGCAGCGCGCGTGGCAGGCGCAGCGCGTCGGCCTGCTCGTCGAGGGGTACGAGGTGCCGCACCTGCACCTGCACGTGTGGCCGACGCAGAGCCCGGCCGAGTTCGACCCGCACGCCGTCACGCGCGGCCAGGACCAGCAGATCCTCGCCGAGAATGCCGAGGCGCTGCGGGCGCAGTTGCGCACCGACGGTCATGCCGAGACCGTTCCGGACGCCGCGTCGCCGCAGACCTGAGTGGCCGCGGCGTGGGGGAATCATCCCCGCGCGCGGGGCGTTGAACGGTGAGCACCTGACGAAGGAGTACGACGTGCTTGATCCCACGCAACTGTTCCGCATCGAGACCGACACCCCGCTCGCCGAGCAGAGCGCCTCGACCCTCGTGGTCTCGCTGGGCGGTTTCATCGACGCGGGCAACACGCAGAAGTTGATGACGGCGCACATGCTGGGCACGCTCGAGCACACGGTCGTCGCGTCGTTCGACGTTGACCAGTTGCTCGACTACCGCGGTCGCCGCCCGATGATGACGTTCGATCGCGACCGCTACAGCGAGTACGACGACCCGGCTCTCGTGCTGTACCGCCTCGTCGACGCCGAAGGCACGCCGTTCCTGCTGCTCGCCGGCCCCGAGCCCGACTACCAGTGGGAGCGCGTCAGCGAGGCCGTCCGCATCCTCGCGGCGAACCTCGGCGTCTCGCTCATGGTGAGCGCGCACGGAATCCCGATGGCCGTGCCGCACACGCGCCCGGTCGGTTTCACGCGTTTCGCCTCCGATCAGCGTCTGCTGACGGAGAACGAGCCGCTCTTCGGCAACGTCCAGGTTCCCTCGAGTGCCGAAGGGCTCATGCACATCCGGCTCGCCGAGGCGGGCATGGACACCGCAGGTTTCGCGATCCACGTGCCGCACTACCTCACGCAGGTCGAGTTCGCGGACGCCGCGCTCGCCGCGCTCGAGGCCGTCTGCGGGCTGACGGGGCTGGCGATCCCCGCTCAGGAGCTCGCCGCGATCGCCGGGCTGCATCGCGTCGACATCGCCAAGCAGATCAGCGAGAACGACGAGGTCACCGAGGTCGTCGAGGGCCTCGAGCGGCAGTACGACGCCTTCACCGAGGGTCGTCGTCGACGCTCGCTCCTCGCCGCCGAGATGAACGACCTGCCGAGCGCAGACGAGATCGGCGCCGAGCTGGAGCAGTTCCTGCGCGCCGAGGGAGAGGATCCGGGCACCAAGGGCTCGTTGTGAGCCCGCGAGCGCTTCTCGCCGGCCGTCGGTCTGAGCCGACGGCCACGCGGGCTTCGCAACGCTCGCCTGGCTGCGGCCACCCCTGCGGTGGCTTGCCGGGCCCCCGCCAACTTGGGAGGATCACCTCATGTTCGGATTCGGTCAAGACAAGAAGGCTCCTGCAGCCCCCGAGAAACCGTCGGGCATGCTCGACTCGACGGCCAACACCCTGGCGCAGCACCTCATCTCGGTGGGCATCGGGGGCGTGGCGACGTTCAAGTCGGCCCGCGCCGTCGCCGACGAGGCGATGAAGAAGGCGGGCTCCAAGGAAGCGGCGATGGACGACGTCGTCGCATCACACACGAAGCTCGCGGGCGCGAACGGCTTCCTCACCAACCTCGGCGGTTTCGTCACGCTCCCCGTGGCACTGCCCGCGAACGTCATCGGTTTCTACACCGTCGCGACGCGCATGGTCGCGGCAATCGCCGCCATCAACGGTCACGACGTCGACGACCCAGCCGTGCGCTCGGCGATCCTGCTCGACCTCATCGGTGCGGACGCGACGCAGGTCCTCAAGGGCCTCGGCCCGATGACGGGTGGCGTCGCGACGAACGTCGCCACGCGCAAGCTGCCGCCGGCGGCGCTCGCCGTCGTGAACAAGTCCGTTGCGTTCCGTCTCGGCTCGCAGGTGGGGCGTCGCTTCCTCACGCGCATTCCGCGCCTCATCCCCGTGGCGGGCGGCTTCATCGGTGGCGGCCTCGATGTCGTCCTCATCCGCAAGATCGCCCAGTCGGCGCGTCGCGACTTCGTCGCGCAGATCCCGCCGTCAGCCTGACGTCGCCCTGATTCCACCCCGAACGCCACTCGTCTTCGGCGGGTGGCGTTCGGCGTGTCCGGGCCGGTTCGGCGATGTGTCGTCCGTGCGCATCAACGGGCTTCCGGGCGACGATCTGAGGGCCGCGAACCCCCGCCTGGCCTTGCTCGAACGGCCCACTCACCCACAGGTGTGACGGCTACGGCCCGTTTCGCGGCCCGCAGGATGCCTCGTCCACAGGTTTGTGGCTCGTGGTCAGCGCGCGGGTGGCGTCATGGGTTTCGCTGGGGGCATGAAGACAACAACACGACTCAAGGGCCTCAGCGCCCTGGTGGCAGCCCTTCCCGATCTCGTCGGCTCCGAGGGGGCGGGCGCCGTCATCGTCCTGTTCGAACGTGACGGTGCGCTCGCGGGGGTGCTCGGCTGGGCGGACGATGCGTGCGACGGGGAGACGGCGCACATGCTCGACGTCGTCGCTGAGCGGCGCGCGACGATGGGTGCGCAGGCCGCCATCGCCATCGCCTATCGCTGCGAGCCGGGCCGCGTCGACATCGCGGCCCTCGCGAAACGCATCGAGCGCCGCGTGCCGCTGCACCACGTCCTCGGTGCCAGCGACGAGCACTGGTGGGCCATCGAATGCGAGCTCGGCTGCTGTGACGGCGCGATCCACGAGATCCCGTCCCTGTCAGAGCAGACCCGCGAGCAGCTTCGCGACGTCCGCCGCGGCGGCGAGGCCATGGCCGCCACCGCGCGCCCCGTTCCCAGCGTCGTCGACGTCCGAGCCGCCTGGGCACGGTTGTGCGACGTCCCCGACACCGCGTCGGGCACCCGGCGACGCTCCCGCAGCGCCGACCTGCAGGTGCTCGCCGACGCTGTCGTCGACGGCCCGACGCGCGATGAGATCCTCCTGTGCGTCGCACCCGAACTGTTCCGTCTGCTGAGCCCGGGCACGCCGCTCGGCGAGCCTGGCCCGCTGATGACGAGCGCGTGCCTGCGAACTTGGCTGCCGCTCGTGCCGCGCCACGGCCGCGCCGCGTGGAAGGCCCTCGAGGCCGCCGCGACCTGGCGCGAAGGCGACCTGCGAGGAGCCGGTGCGTGCGCCGCGGCGTCGCTGCGCATCGGACGGACGTCATTGGGGCAACTGCTGCGCGACATCACAGGCACGGGGTTGTCGTACGAGCAGGCCGTCGGTGCGCTCCACACGAAGGCTCGGCAGAGTTCCGTCGCCTGACGAGCGTGCCGGTTGTGGGAGCGCGCCACATCGTGGACGTCGCCGCGCGGGCGATGGAAGCCGCGGGCAGGGCCGCCTACTGTGTCGCAGGTCAAGAGTTTCAGCGACACAAGCCCCGGCTTGCTGAGCGGCAACCCTCCCTCGCGGCGGGGTGCCCCGGGTGACGACAGGGCCGCCCGTGGGCGGCAAGCGCGAGAGGTGGGTTGCGACCCACCTCGGAATCGAGGACGTCATGGTTTCGCACCGTCGCCTCGCCGTGGCCGACTCCGCGGCGCCCCTCACCGACGACGGGTTCAACCCGCACGCACGTGCCGTCCACATCGGCACCCTGACGCTGGAGAACGGCGCCGCCCTGCCCGACGTCGTCATGACGTACGAGTGCTGGGGCGAGCTGAACGACGACGCGAGCAACGCCGTCCTCGTCGAGCACGCCCTGACCGGAGACTCGCACGTCGTCGGGCCGGTCGGCCCCGGGCAGCCGACGGCGGGGTGGTGGCCTGGTCTCATCGGCCCCGGCGCGCCCCTCGACACCGACGAGCTGTTCGTCGTGGCGATCAACGTGCTCGGCGGCTGTCGCGGCAGCACGGGCCCCATGTCGCTCGCACCAGACGGCCGGGTGTGGGGCGGGCGCTTCCCACACGTCAGCGTCAGGGATCAGGCGCGCGCCGAGGCGCGGGTCGCCGACGCTCTCGGCATCGCGCGCTTCCACACTGTCATCGGCGGCTCCTTCGGCGGGATGCGCGCCGCGGAGTGGGTGGCGACCTTCCCGCATCGGGTGCAGCGCGCCCTCGTCGTCGCGAGCTGCGCGGCGGCGGGCGCCGACCAGATCGCGTGGGGGCACACGCAGGTGCGGGCAATCGAAGCTGACCCGGATTTCCGGGGTGGCGGCTACCTCGAGCAGGGCGTCTTCCCGACGTCGGGGCTCGGGCTCGCCCGCCAGATCGCGCACACCTCCTACCGCAGCGCGCACGAGTTGCAGGAGCGGTTCGGGCGCGAGTCGCAGGGAGCGGACCGCACGCTCGACGGCGGCCTGTTCGCCGTCGAGAGCTATCTCGAGCACCACGCCGCGAAACTCGTTGCGCGGTTCGACGCCATGAGTTATGTGCGGCTCACGCAGGCGATGGCGACGCACGACGTCGGCCGCGGCCGCGGCGGCATCGAGCCTGCGCTTCGGGTGTTCGGGGGTGAGCTCGTCGTCGCCGCGGTCGACTCCGATCGGCTGTTCCCGGTCAGTGCCTCCGCCGACATCGTCCGGGCTCACGGGCGCGGACGGCTGCGTCTCATCCACTCGCCGCACGGTCACGACGGTTTCCTCATCGAGGCCGACCAGATCGCGGCGCTCGTGCGCGAGGTCATCGCTCGGCCGCTCACGGCCGAGGCGGGCCGCGTCCATCCCGTGGCGTGACGGCGGGCGCTCGCGGCACCTCGGGTAGCGTGTGAGCCGATCGCCACAGTCGCAGAACAGGGGTTGCGCATGTCCGTCGTCGTCAGTTTCGCTCCGGGCCCGGAGGGTGAGGCCGCGGTGGCCGAGGCCGTGCGTCAGTCGAGTGTGCTGGGGCGCCCGCTCGTACTCGTCTCGACCGTCCCGAGCGACGACGCGCGCGCTGCCGCGCAGGAGAGTGCGGACGCGGTCGGCGGCCGCGTCGTGCAGGTGGAGGAGGGCCAGGACGCGGTCGAGGTGATCCTCGACGAGGTGGCCGAACTCGACCCGGCGCTGCTCGTCATCGGGCTGCGTCGCCGCACGCCCGTCGGCAAGCTGATCCTCGGTTCGAGCGCTCAGCGACTGCTGCTCGACGCGCCGTGCCCCGTCCTCGCGGTCAAGCCCACAGCGCACTGATCTCGCGCTGCTCCCAACCCCGGCCTGACGCGCTTGCGTCAGGTCGGGAACACCCGCGCACGCAGGGGCGTTGAACCCCGTGATTCTGCGGTTCTCGACCCAGAGTTCTATAATGGTGAAAGAAGCGACGCGGGGGATCGAATCAGGCACCACGGTGCCAGGCGAGCTCAGGTGAGTCTCGAGCAACCGGCTCTCGTCGGATCCCGCCCCCGTGGTTCGTCTCTTCCCTCGTACGAAGCGCTCGGCGCGCGATTGCGCCTGCCCGATGCGTTGTGCACTCTCGGAAGGTAGTTGGTGACCTCAGTGTCCGAAACGGCTCAGACCCCCGCGCTTCCCGCGGACATCGACCATCCCGCGGTCATTGCTCTGTTCGAGCAGGGGCGCGCGAGCGGCACGGTCGACAGCGTGGTGCTGAAGACCGCCCTCGAAGAAGCGAAGATCTCCATGGCCAAGCAGAAGGCGGTGCTGAAGGCGCTGGGGGCCGAGGGCATCGAGATCGTGCTCGACGAGGTTCACGCGGCCCAGGCCGTCGCCACGACGACCGGGCGCAAGAGCGCGGCGAAGAAGTCGACTGCCAAGAAGACCGCGACGAAGACCGCTGCCGCGAAGAAGACCACCGCGGCCAAGACGACGACCGCGAAGAAGGCTGCCGTCAAGAAGACGGCGGCGAAGAAGGCCGTAGAGGCGGAGACCGACGTCGAGCTCGACGAGATCGTCACCGCCGACGAGGCGAGTGAGGCCCCCGCGAAGAAGGCGGCCGCCAAGAAGACCACCGCCAAGAAGGCGACGGCGAAGAAGGCCACCGCGGCCAAGTCGACGACCGCGAAGAAGACCACCGCCAAGAAGTCGGCCGCTGACGAGCCGGACGAGGTCGTCGCCGAGGACGTCGAGATCGACGACGTCGTCGTGACGGACGTCGAGGCAGGCGCCGAGGAGGTCGACGAGGCGAAGAAGCCCGCCGGCGAGGCCGAAGACGAGAAGGGCGGCTTCGTCCTGCGTCCGGGTGACGAGGATGACGCGCCGGCCCAGCAGGTCGTGACGGCGGGTGCGACGGCCGACCCGGTCAAGGACTACCTCAAGCAGATCGGCAAGGTCGCCCTGCTCAACGCCGAGCAGGAGGTCGAGCTCGCGAAGCGCATCGAGGCCGGCCTGTTCGCCGAGCAGAAGCTCGAGTCGGGCGTCAAGATGGACATGAAGCTCAAGCGCGAGCTGTGGTGGATCGCCTCGGACGGCAAGAACGCGAAGAACCACCTCCTCGAGGCCAACCTGCGTCTCGTCGTGTCGCTGGCCAAGCGTTACACGGGTCGCGGCATGCTCTTCCTCGACCTCATCCAGGAGGGCAACCTCGGCCTCATCCGCGCGGTCGAGAAGTTCGACTACACCAAGGGCTACAAGTTCTCGACGTACGCGACGTGGTGGATCCGTCAGGCCATCACGCGTGCCATGGCCGACCAGGCGCGCACCATCCGCATCCCGGTGCACATGGTCGAGGTCATCAACAAGCTGGCTCGCGTGCAGCGTCAGATGCTTCAGGACCTGGGCCGCGAGCCCACGCCGGAGGAGCTGGCCAAGGAGCTCGACATGACCCCCGAGAAGGTCATCGAGGTCCAGAAGTACGGCCGTGAGCCCATCTCGCTGCACACGCCCCTCGGTGAGGACGGCGACAGCGAGTTCGGTGACCTCATCGAGGATTCCGAGGCCGTCGTCCCGGCGGACGCCGTCAGCTTCACGCTGCTGCAGGAGCAGCTGCACTCGGTGCTCGACACGCTGTCCGAGCGCGAGGCGGGCGTCGTCTCGATGCGCTTCGGCCTCACCGACGGCCAGCCGAAGACGCTCGACGAGATCGGCAAGGTCTACGGCGTGACGCGTGAGCGCATCCGTCAGATCGAGAGCAAGACGATGAGCAAGTTGCGTCACCCGTCGCGCTCGCAGGTGTTGCGCGACTACCTGGACTGAGCCAGACGGGTAGCGAGGCAGAAATCCGCGTCGTTCCGGCGCTTTTTCGCCTTACGTCGTGAACTCTAAGGGTGCACAGCGTTCCTAGTCGGGGTATCGCTCAGACTGGAGGCATGCCCGGAGAGTTTAGCGTGCCCGAACTGCGTGAGTTGCTGATCTCTTGGGAGCTTGCGCTCAAGGCCGACAGACGCTCGGCGCAGACGATCAAGTCCTACACCGAGGGCGTCAAGCAGTACGTCGCGTTCGCTGAGGCGCGCAAGGCCGACCCGCTGAGCCGGGCGACCTTGCGCGCCTTCTGCGTGCACCTGGGCGAGACGGGGCGCGAGGCTGCGACCGTCCGTGCTCGCCAACTCGGGGTGCGCAGGTTCACCTCATGGCTCGCCGAGGAGGACGAGCTCAGCGCAGATCCATTCATCGGCGTCAAGGCGCCGAAGCTCGACCAGAAAGTCATCGAGCCGCTCACCGCCGACCAACTCAAGGCGCTGCTTCGCGCCTGTCGTGTTCCGGGCGAAGCAACCGCCGCCCGAAAGCTGCGAGCCCGCCGGGACGAGGCAATCCTGCGCTTGATGATCGAAACCGGCGCGCGCGCGGGCGAGGTGGTCGCGATCCATGTCGATGACGTCGATCTGAGGGAGCAGACGCTCGTCATTCGCCGCGGCAAGGGCGGCAAGGGGCGCGTCGTCCCGTTCGGCCCGCAGACAGGGCAGGCAATCGACCGTTACATGCGCCTTCGCCGGGGGCACGCTCTCGCTTCACGGCCCGAGTTGTGGCTCGGGGATCGAAGCAAGGGGTTCTCGTACGATGCGCTGCACAAGACGTTGCGTCTTCGTGCGGACGCGGCCGGCATCGAGGGGTTCCACCCTCACCGCCTTCGCCACACCGCCGCGCACCGCTGGCTCGCAGCCGGCGGCAGTGAGGGCGGGCTCATGGCCGTCGCTGGATGGACGCGGCCCGACATGCTCATGCGCTACACGCGCGCCCAAGCTGCGGCCCGCGCTCCCGAAGAAGCCAAACGATTGAACCTGGGGGAACTGTGACGGAAATGCTCGACGCGGAATCCATTCGCGAACTGGTGGGGCGTCGTAAGCGCCTCATGCCTGAGATCGATGCCGCTTTGGCAGTGATCCGAGCGCAGGGGAAGCGGCAGGGCTACCTCAACGAAATCGTGATCCGCTGCGACGAACGGCACAAGGGTGGCCTGCCCAAGCTGGGCACCGCAGTGCGGCTGGACACCTCGCGCTTCGTCGTGCACAGCACGATCAAGTGGGCGCCCCGCGATCAACTGAAGCTGACGCCCTGGCAACACGAGGCCTACCTCGGAGTGGGACTGGGTGACGACCCACTCGACGACGCCGCTCTCGTCGACTGGGCGCGGCGCCTCGATGAATGGTCCCGCGGTCTACCGAGCACCGGAGGGCGGTGGCTGCGTGGGCAGACGCCGTTCGACCTGCGGACCATCGTGCGGGTAGGAGAGGATCCCGTGATTACGCCATGGGTCCGGTGCAGGCGGGGGGCAGTTCGCGTGCTGGCGCTGCGGGCGACCTCTCGCGTCATCGTGGACGCTGGGGCATTGCGACGTCGACCGCACGGTGGTGCATGGGCCTGAGTGTCCGCCATGTGACTACGCGACGAATGGCCGGCGCGGCTGTCCGCACCCGTCGCACGCCTGAGAACACCGGAACCCGTACACGGGAATCTGTCTTTCCCCTGCGGGTCGAACGATCCAAGAGCCCGAGGGGTGCATAGCCCCACGATGAACGCCCGTCACCTTTCGAGGTGGCGGGCGTGTCGTGATGGCGGGTTCCGGCGTGGGAAGATGGAGCCTTCTTCTATGAGAGGTCGTGCCCGATGGCGGGCAATAAGGCTGTTACCCCTGTTCGTATGTCGTGTGTCCGTGGTTCCTGCACGCGAGTAGCTTCGAAGCGATCGGTTCGCGGTTTCTGCAGCACGTGTATAGACACGAATCGAATGAGTGCTTCCCCTGGGGCTGCTTTAACCGGCGGGGCATGGGTTCAGTCGCGGGGTGTTCAGCGATGGGTTCCAAGCATCTAAGACGGGCTAGCAGTTCACTGGGCTCGATGAACGCCCGCCACCTCACCTCGAGGTGGCGGGCGTTTCGTCGTTTCAAGCAGTGCACGCTATCCGTTACGAATAGAGTAACGACTGTGAACACTTATACGCCGTGTGCAGTGTGCGAGCAGCCCATCGACGGCCCCGTGGTCGCCGTCGACGTCCACCACCGTCGCAACCGCCACGAACGGGGGTGGACGGCGCGGGAAGCTGTATGCCTCGAGTGCGTGGCGAAACCTGCGGATCGCACCGCCCTCGCCTACGTCACGGGCATGGCGCACGTCGAATCATGGTGGCGAGAAGAAACGCCCGCGCCGTGCGCCGGCTGTGGCCGCCCGACCATCGTGCGCCCCGACGGTCGCCGCAAGGTCGTCGCGTGCTCGAGCGCATGCCGAACGGCCTCGTACCGGGAGACCAGTTCGGAAGCCGTAACGCGCGAGTGTGACGGTTGCGGAGCAGTTGTCGCGGGCCGCTCGGATCGCCGCTACTGCTCGCCCGCGTGCCGGCAGAGGGCGCACCGCCGTCGTAGCGCGGCCCCGGAAGTGCAGGCCGTCGCGCCCGTGGCCGTGGAGTTCGAGCCCGCGAAGGTGCCCGGCAAGTCGCTTGAGCGGTGCCGCCAGGAACAGACCGAGAGCATTCTCGATTGGGTGGAGACCGTCACCTCGTCCACCATGACCCCGCGGCCGCTCGCTCGCGCGGCATGGCTCGCCGCTCAGGTGGACGCCCGCACGCTGGCACTGCTCGAGGATCACCTCGTCGAGGGTGGCACGTGGAGTTCGGCGGCCGAGCAGCTTGGGTTGCCGCTGGGAGAGGTGCTGGCCCGGTATCAAGGGCGGGTGAAGGTGAGCGGCGAGGGGCGTTAAGGCTCGGAGCCCTACGGGCAGGGAAGTTGCCTTTGCTGGAACCCTGCCCAGAAACCCCTGAAGCGCCCTGGGTTTGGTTCCGACCCACCTGAAGGAGAATCGGACCATGCCCAAGAAGTACGACCAGGACTTGCGTGAGCACGCCGTCAGGATGGTGCTCGACAAGCGCGCCGCCGAAGCATGCTCACAGCGGGTCGCGATGGACGCTGTCGGAGCCTCGCTCGGCATCGCGCCGGCGACCATCCGTAACTGGATGCCCCGTGTCGGCGAACAACTAGCCATGGCGGGCGCGGCAGCGCCGCGTGAGTCGCTCGAGGAAGAGAACCGGCGCCTTCGCCGCGAACTTGCAGAGACACGGCGCGCGAACGAGATCTTGAAGAAAGCATCGGCTTTTTTCGCAGCGGAACTCGACCGCCCCACGACGAGATGATCCGGTTCATCGACGAACACAAGGGTCAGTTCGGTGAATCGCCCCGGGTTTGTTAGAGGCTGAGTAATGCCGTTTCGGCGGGCGCCGCAACGGTGTGCTGCTGATCGTAGTAAGCCTGCTCGAACTCGACCGGCGGGACGAGCCCGATCTCGCCGTGCAAGCGCTTGTGGTTGAACCAGTCGACGTACTCCGCGATCGCGATCTCCAACTCGTCGATGTTCTTCCACGGGCCACGGTTACGCACGAGTTCAGCCTTGAACAACGAGTTGAACGCCTCCGCCAGGGCGTTGTCATACGAATCGCCCGTCGATCCGACGGACGCGACCGCACCGGCCTCACCAAGACGCTGCGTGTAGCGAACCGCGACATACTGAACGCCCCTGTCGCTGTGGTGCCTCAGCCCCGTCACGTCCTGCCCGTCACGTTGACGGATCCACAACCCCATGTCCAGGGCGTCCAACGCCAGGTCGGTGCGCAGCGATTTCGACACCTGCCAGCCCACGACACGGCGCGAGTAGACGTCGATGACGAACGCGGCGTAAGCCCATCCAGTGAATGTTCGGCAGTACGTGATGTCCGCGACCCACAACTCGTTCGGCGCCGACGCGGTGAAGTCCCGCTCGACCAAGTCCGGACGATCATCCGGGCCACGCCCAGGAATCGTGGTGCGGGGTCCCTTCGCGCGACTGACGCCGCGCAGGCCCGCAGCACGCATGAGACGTTCCACGGTGCAACGCGCCACGGTGATGCCTTCACGCACGAGTTCAGCATGGACCTTGCGGGCGCCGTACACGCCGTAGTTGTCCTTGTGAACCCGGCGAATCTGCGCCGCCATTTCTACGTCGCGAACCGCTCGCGGCGACGGCGGGCGCGTCTTCGCGGCGTAGTACGTGCTCGGTGCGATCTTGACCCCAGCCTCGGTGAGGGTGCGACAGATCGGCTCGACACCGAACTCATGCTTGCGATCGTCGATGAACTCCACGATCAGTGATGTGGGCGGTCGAGCTCCGCCGCGAAGAAAGCCGACGCCGATCGCAGGATGGCGTTCGCGCGCCGTAGCTCGCGGTTCTCCCGCTCGAGTTCGAGCAGGCGTTCGTGCTCGCTCGTCGTCACACCGGGGCGGGTGCCGGCATCGACTTCTGCCTGACTCACCCAGTTGCGCAGGGTCTCGGGATTCACACCGAGCTGCTCGGCCACCCTGCGTACTGCTCCTCGTCGCCGTTCCGGATCTTGGCGAGCTTTGATCGCGAGACGTGTCGCGCGCTCTTGAAGCTCTGCCGGGTACTTCCGTGGTGCTGCCATGCTGTCCATCCTCGCGTTGAATGACAGCCTCCACCGAACCCGGGGCGATTCACGGGGTCGAGTCCATCTGTCGCGTTCTGCGCGCGACGGACTGTGGGTTCATTCCCCCGCAAGCGGGAGGTGCCCCCACCTCCCGCGGCTACCGGGCCGCGAAGACGCGCCCGCGCTGCGCGCGAGCGATCCGCGACGATGTCCTCGTGGAGGAAGTGAAACGCCTTCACGCCCAGAATTACGGCGTGTACGGCCACCGCAAGATGTGGCACGCGATGCGCCGCCGGGGCTGGATGATCGGGCGTGATCAGACCGCCCGGCTCATGAAAGTCGCTGGGCTGCACGGTGTTCGGCGCGGGCGTCGCCCGTTCACGACCGTTGGATCGAAGCTGCCCGATCACCGCCCGGACCTGGTCGAGCGTGACTTCCACGCGATGGCGCCGAACGAGCTGTGGGTTGCGGACATCACGTACGTGCGCACCGTCGGTGGGTTCGCGTACACGGCGTTCATCACCGATGCGTGCACAAGGAAGATCGTGGGCTGGTCGGTCGCGTCATCGCTGACGACGCAGGCATTGCCGCTGATCGCGTTGCAGCAGGCGATCACCACGACCCCGGCGGCGCGTCAGGGCGGGCGGCTCGTGCACCACAGCGACCGCGGAGTCCAGGGCGGATTCAACTGGTTGTCGCAACACCCTGATCGTGAGGGTGTGTGGTGGGACGAGATCCAGAGGAATCAGCGGCGCTGGCGGGTGCGCGTCGACAGTGGCAAGCGGATCGGGCGATCAGACCGAAGCTGCGGTCGCCGGGGCATCCGAAGTACCGCCGGGATGTCGAGTCAGCGTTCTGGGATCAGATAGCGCTGGGATTGCTGGCAGAGGAAGCGGCTCGTGTCATCGGCGTGGCCCCTGCGGTCGCGACGCGCTGGTACCGCCAGCATGGTGGGATGCGCCCGTTCATGCCGCCGACGCCGTCAGGGCGTTACCTCAGCTTCACCGAGCGTGAAGAGATCGCGATTCTTGTCGCGAAAGGCCATGGGGTGCGCCACATCGCTCGCACGATCGGCCGCGACCCAGGAACGATCTCGCGCGAGCTACGCCGAAACGCCGCGACACGGGGCCGCACGCGTGACTATCGCGCGTCGGTCGCGCAGTGGAAGGCCGACATGGCAGCGCGGCGGCCGAAGGAAGCCAAGCTCGTGGCGAACCCGCGGTTGCGCGAGTACGTTGAGCAACGACTCAGCGGCCACATCGTCGACGAGAACGGAAACGTCGTGGCCGGGCCGCCGGTAGAGAAATGGACGGGCCGTAACAAGCCACGCCGCAAGGACCGGGCGTGGGTGCGCGCGTGGAGCCCGGAGCAGATCAGTAGGCGCCTGCCTCTCGATTTGCCCGATGATGAGTCCATGCGCATCAGCCACGAGGCGATCTATCAATCCCTCTACATCCAAGGCCGAGGAGCGTTGAGACGTGAACTCATCTTGTGCCTGCGCACCGGGCGTGCGCTGCGCGCCCCGCGGGCGCGCGCGCAGCGCACGACGTGGGCGCACGTCACGCCCGAAGCGCTCATCAGTGAACGGCCTGCTGAAGCCGACGACCGTGCAGTGCCGGGCCATTGGGAGGGCGACTTGATCATCGGGCTGGAACGCTCCGCGATCGGCACGCTCGTGGAGCGCACCACCCGCTACACGATGCTCGTTCACCTGCCCCGCGAGGAAGGCTATCGGCACAAGGAATCAGTGAAAAATGGGCCGGCCCTGGCCGGGTACGGCGCGATCACGATGAAGAACGCGTTGTCGACGACGATGACACGTCTGCCGGTGGAGTTGAGGCGTTCACTGACGTGGGACCGCGGCAAGGAAATGTCCGCGCACACAGCGTTTCGTGTCGAGACAGGCATCCCGGTGTTCTTCGCCGATCCGCACTCACCGTGGCAGCGCGGCACCAACGAGAACACGAACGGCCTGCTTCGTCAGTACTTCCCCAAGGGCACTGACCTGTCACGCTGGTCGGCACACGAGATCAACGCCGTGGCGCACACGCTGAACACTCGTCCACGCAAGAGCCTAGGGTGGAAGACACCTGCCGAGGCACTGAACGAGCAGCTAAAGTCTCTCCAAGAAGCCGGTGTTGCAACGACCAGTTGAATCCGGTCAGTACGTCAGCCTGGCCTACACCGACACGCTGGCCGAGCACGGCGTCGCGCCTTCCGTTGGGACAGTGGGCGACTCGTACGACAACGCCCTCGCTGAGACGGTCAACGGCTTGTACAAGGCCGAGCTGATCTACTCACGCCCCACGTGGCCATCGACATCAGCGGTCGAACTGGCGACGCTGGAGTGGGTGAGCTGGTGGAACCATCAGCGCCTACACGAGGCACTGGGCTACCGAACGCCGGTCGAGGTCGAAGCGGCTTACGATCAGTCCCAGACGAGAGCTCTCGTCACCACATAAGCGCGGAACGAAACCCAGGGCGCTTCAGGTCGAAGAAGCGGCCGGGGCGCACGTGCATGCGTACAAGGCCGGGCTCATTGGGGTCGCGTATCCATCCGTCGCCGAGGTCGTGGGCGGCCTCGAGCGGCGCGGTGTGTTCCTGGCACCAGGGCACTCGGCAGGCGCGCACGTCCTCGAACGTCGTGGTGGTCGTGGTGGTGGTCGTCATGGTCGTGCCTTTCGGTGGGGGGTGGGCTCAGGTGTCACGTTTGTTACACCTGCGCGTTCAGGCTTCTTCGTCGGTGGCGACGCGCTCGAAGCGTCCGTCGCGGTGTTCGACGATGACGCGGCCGAGGTCGACGAACACGGCGCGAGCGTCGGGGAAGTGCGCGATCTTGAGCGCGTGGCGGGTGGCGTCCATCGCATCGAACGCGGCAGTGACGGCGCGGGCGTCCCACGGGCTCGCGGTGCCTGCGATGGTGCGCTCGAGCAGCGTCTCGGTGGCGTCGTTGTGCGCCACGGCGAGGCTCACGAGGCGCGCGGCGTCCTGCGCGGCGCTCATGCGGCCCACCCCTCAGGGGCGTCGGTAGTGGCGACGACCTTTCCGCTGTCAGAGGGAAGGTCGATGACCTCACCAGTGGCTACGTCACCGACGAGCACGCCGCTGTTACGGGTTCCGTACTACCGGATTCGTGAATAGCCGCCGGCGGCATCGTCTCGAAGTGGTGCACCCACAGCAGCAGCGGCACCACGGCCATAGCCGCGAAGGGTGCGAGGTGGTCGCATAGGGCGCACCACACATCTAGAATCGGGTTCACGTTCAGCACTCCCATGCTGTTCGTCACGACCCCGGAGGCTGCAACCTCGCGGGGTCTCCACTTAGTCGGGGGTATTACGCGGCACAGCGCTTTGCCTGACGCTCAATCACCGCGCCACCACCTGAAATCCGCACAGCGCTAACGCGTTCTTAGTGCGCAACTACCTCGACTGAGAATCCTCGACTGAGAGTCGTGGACGAGGCGCGAGGCGTTCGCAGCCTCGCGCACGACGCCACTGGCCCACATCCACTCGAGTGGATGTGGGCCAGTGGCGTGTATGCCGTGTTAGAGGGCCCTCGTTCAAGAAGTCTGGGCGTAGGGAAAACGCAGATATCCGCGACCTTAACGGGTCGAACGCCCGACCATCCGGCACACCGGACGAGCCAGAACGTCTGACGCACCGCGGGACCCACGCTCGAAGGGCCCCGCGGCGACGTCAGCTCCGTGCCCCGAACGCTGAGCGGGGCAGCAGCCACGCCCGCAGGCGAGCGCCGACGGAGGCGTCGGAGCGTGCTGCGCGCGTCACGCGTTCGGTCGTGGCAGCCATGCCCCGCGCAGGCGTCGGAGCGTAGCGCGAGTTCTCGATCGAGTGTGCCGCGCGTTCGACGGCTTGGACGAGGTGCGTCGACGCGCGCGGGTTGTCGTCGGCGAACCGGCCGGCCGCTTCCTGTGGGGATCGCTCGGTCGTGATGACGTACCCGAGGTCGCGCAGGTTCCACACCATGCGGTGCCACAGCGCCTCGTCACGCTCGCGGGGCTCACGTGCCTGACGCACCGGGCGGTTGCGTCGCCACCAACCGAGCAGCGGCAATGCGCCGAGCAGGGCGATGACGGCCAGTGCGCCGAGCAGCGTCAGCAGGACGCGACCAAGAACGCCGTCGTCGTGGGGCGTCACCGGCGCGCCGTGCGAGGTCGACCTCGACGTCTGCGTCGTCGACGGGGCAACCGAACGAGTGGACGGCACGGGCGCGCTCGAGCTCGTCGTCGGGGCGCTCGACGACGACTTCGTCGCCGACGGGCTCGTCCGTGCGTAGGCCGGGGCCGCGCCCGAGCGCGAACCGGGCGTCGGCTCGAACCGCGTCCACCCCATGCCGGGGAAGTACAGCTCCGGCCAGGCGTGCGCGTCCGCGGCGCGGACCTCGTACTCGTTGCCCCGCTTCGTGCCGGGAAGGAATCCGATCGCGACGCGCGCCGGGATGCCGAGCGAGCGCGCGCTCATCACCATCGCGGTGGCGTACTGGGTGCAGTAACCCTGCTTCGTCTCGAGGAAGTTGGACAGGGGGTCGAGCTGCGCGCCGTCGACGGTGCGGGTCGGGGCGAGCGTCAGCGAGTACGTGTAGGACGGGTCGGTGCGCAGGTGGTTCTGGATGGCGACGGCCTTGTCGAAACGCGAGGTCGCATCCCCGGCGCCGGAGGCGGTGAGCAGCGCGTCGATCCGCGTGCGGGCCGCCGGCGGCAGCGAGGCGACGTCGAGGTCGTCCTGCGTCACCCCACCGGTTCCGGCGCTGACGGCCGAGTCGTCGACGGGGCGCGCTGCCGCCGTGAACGTCCGGAAGATGACGGCGTACGCGGGCACTTGAGCGGCGAGGTGCGGCACGCCGGTCGTCGTTCCGACGTCGAAGGTGTCGTGGCCCTGGCCGAAAGCGGCGGCGCGCAGCGTCGTCGGCGCGGCGATGAACGGCGGCTTCATCGCGTTGAGCGTGACGGTGGCCTGCGAGCTCGTCGTCGGCACGGCCGGGTCGTAGCCGAGCGCCGGGAACTCGCTGTTGGCCTTCACCTTCGTCGTCGGCTCGTTCGTGCGGGCGCGCCACTGGCCGTCCGCGTACGTCGAGCTCGTCGTCACCCGGAGCGGGCCGGGCTGTGAGTCCTCGGTCGTGTAGGTGAGGACGGGCGCCGCGTTGCGCGAGGACAGATCCTTGGTCAGTTCGAGCGATGTCGAGAAGTCCACGCTCGTGTCGACGCCCCGGGCCCCACCCTCGGCGAGAGCCGGAGTCGCGCGGGTCGGCACGTGCCCCGACAGGGCGGCGGCGCCGGCCACGGCCAGCACCGTCACGGCGGCGAAGACGGGCGCACCCGTCAACGTGCGGGAACGACTCGTGCTCAACCACATCAGGAGCGCCCACGCGGCTGCGGCAGCAGCGAAGTAGGGCAGCGGCAACGTCTGACCGAGCGCGGTCGTCGCGAGCACGAACGGCGCCGCGACGGGCAGCACGGTGGCGGCCGGCAGCTTCGAGGTGCCCCCGACGTAGTCGACGACGAGGGCGACGAGCGCGGCGCCGAGCGTCAGCGCGGCGATGACGCCGGCGACGGCCGGCAGGGGAGCGACGGAGGAGTTCGCGACCTTCTGCGCCTCGTGGCCGGCGTCCCGCAGAGCGGACGGGGTCGGGGAGACCCCGTGCGCGGCGAGCGCCGCGAGTGGCGAGACCATGACGGCCGCCGCCTGCGCGAGCACGATGAGCCAGGAACGTGCACCCACGCGTCGCAGCCCGGCGCCGATCGCCCACACGACGAGCGCGGCCACGACGATTGGCACGCCGACGCTGCCGGCCTTCGACAACTCGACGAGCGGCCAGCAGGCGCTCAGGCACAGCAGCCCCAGGGCGACCTCGGCGAGGATGCGGCGGGTGGTCATCGAGCTCCTTCGGCGGGGGCGGTGGTGACGGGGCGCGCCTCGGGAACCGTGTGTGTGCTCCACCCGTCGGCGTCGAGGCGGGCGCGCATCGACGTCACGGCATCGGGTGATCCGGCGACGAACGCCTCACCCCCGGACGGCGCCGGCCCCAGTGAGCCCGCGGTGTCGGCGTGGACGAAGACGACGTGCGCGGACGCGGCGTCGTCGACGAGGGGGCAATCACCCGCGACGGCGAGGGCGTCCATCGCGTCGTGGAGATCGCGGTAGGTCTCGGCGCCGACCCGCAGCGCGAACGGCTGGTGCGCGCGGGCGCGTGCACTCAGCCACGAGGCGCAGGCTTCGACGAGGCCTTCCCATCCGGCGTCGACACCCGGGGTCTCGACGTGCCCGACGAGCCGGGCACGGGCGGTCTCGTCGGTCGGTGGGTCGAGCTGGCGGACGATGAGTTCACCGCGGCGAGCGGTGGCGGGCCAGTGCACGAGGCGCATGTCGTCACCGCGCACGTACTGGCGCACGCTCGCCCCGACCTCGCCGCCGAAGGCGAGGTGCGATTCGATGCTCGAGTCGCCGACGAGGCTGCGCTCGCGCTGCGGCGTGAGCGCGACGTCTTGGCGGGGCCACACGCGGATCTCACGGCGCGCGGCGACGTCCCGCGTCAGGTGCGCGAGGCCGAACGGGTCACGCACGACCAGGCGCGTCGGACCGGTGACGAAGCGGCCGCGGTGAGGTGCGCTCACCGCGTATTCGCCGTCGAAGTGGCGCCCCTCGACCGGCCACGACGGCGTCGGGCCGCCGAACGTGTGCGGTTCCTGGAGGGTGGCACCCGAGAAGCGCGCCGACAGCGACAGCTCGGCGTGGACGGCGACACGCTCGCGGTCACCGGGTTCGAGCGGCAACCGCGGGCCGACGTGACGCACCTGCGCCGACGCGCGTGTCGCGACGAACAGCGTCAGCACGCTGAGGACGAGGAGCAGCAACGCGAAGATTCCGGCTCGCACGAGGTCGGTGAAACCCGAGAACGCGCCGATGAGCACGAGGGAGACGCCCGCTCCCGCGAGCAGCAGGCCACGACGGGTGAGGCGCGGCAGCGCGCTCATCGCGACGCCGACGGCACAGCCACGGTCTCGACGAGGTGGCGCACGACGTCACCGGGCGTCTCGTCGCGCTGGGCGCGGTTCATGAGGACACGGTGCGACAGGACGGCGGGCGCCATGGCGGCGACGTCCTCCGGCAGCGCGTGGTCGCGCCCCGCGATGGCGGCGTGGGCGCGCGCCGCGCGCAGCAGCTGCAGCGAGGAGCGCGGGCTCGCGCCGAGACGCAGGTTGGGGTGGCTGCGCGTCGCGGCGACGAGGTCGACGACGTACTGACGCAGCGCGTCACTCGTGTGCAGCGACGCGATGGCATCGATCGCGTGCTCGACGTCGTCGGCGCTGGCGACGGGACGCAGCGTGTCGAGCGGGTCCTTCTCACCGTGGTGCAGAAGCATGTCGAGCTCGGCGCGCGCAGAGGGGTAACCCATGCTGATCTGCGCCATGAAACGGTCGCGCTGCGCCTCGGGCAGGGGGAAGGTGCCGTCCATCTCGACGGGGTTCTGTGTCGCGACGACCATGAAGGGGCGCGGCAGCGGCATGGTGCGCCCGTCCATGCTCACCTGGTGCTCCTCCATCGCTTCGAGCAGCGCCGACTGCGTCTTCGGAGAGGCGCGGTTGATCTCGTCACCGATGACGATGTTCGCGAACACCGCGCCCGGACGGAACGTGAAGTCACCCTTGCCCTGGTCGTAGACGTTGACACCGGTGATGTCGCTCGGGAGCAGGTCGGGCGTGAATTGGATGCGTCGCATCGTCGCGTCGACCGAACGGGCCAGGGCCTTGGCGAGCACGGTCTTGCCGACGCCCGGCACGTCCTCGACGAGCAGGTGACCGCCCGCGAACAGCACGGTGACGGCCGTGAGCACGACGTCGTCCTTGCCCTCGACGACGAGGGCGACGTTGCGGCGCACGGCGTCGGCGAGGCCGAGGACGTCGGTGGTCGCGGGGTAAGGCTCGGGGCTGCGGCGTTCCATGACTCACGATCTTGCCAAACTTCCCTCCCCGGCCACAGTTCGCCCCGCGGGCTTGGATGCGTCGTCACCCGCCTGGCCGACGAGCGCATCGCCCTCCACCGCGCTCCACGCACGCCCTCCACTGCGCTCCACCGGGTTCCTCCACATCGCTCCACCTGCGCTCTCGACGAGGTGCCGTGGCCGTGAAGCCGTCGACCGAGCCGGACCCGCGCCCCCACGCTCGGGGAACGGCGGTTTTTTCCCTCCACCGCGCCCCACCCGCCGTCAGCCCTGCAATGACGCGGAAATCGCTCTGCCCAGATCACGAGATCAGACATGGTGGGGCGACATGGTGGGGTGAAGTGGAGTAGAGTGGGGGTCATCGGAGCGAGATTGGTGACGGGAGGTGCCCAGCCGTGTTTCTGGGTACCCACACGCCGCGTCTCGACGACAAGGGCCGCATGATCCTTCCCGCGAAGTTTCGCGAGAAGTTCGCTGCGGGCCTCGTCATGACGCGTGGGCAGGAACGCTGCCTGTACGTCTTTCCGATGAACGAGTTCGAGCGCATCGCTGCCGCGATGAACACGACACCCGTCACCTCGCGTGCGGTGCGTGATTATCAGCGCGTCCTGCTCTCGGGGGCCTCCGACGAGATCCCCGACAAGCAGGGCCGTGTGACGATCCCGCCGCTGCTGCGCGAGTACGCGGGTCTTTCGAAGGAATGCACGGTGATCGGTGCGGGTAACCGCGTCGAGATCTGGGACACGCAGGCGTGGAACGACTACCTCGCCGGCGCGGAACAGCCGTTCTCCGAGCAGGCCGAAGAAGTCGTTCCCGGTTTGCTGTAGCCCTGCTGTCGCGAGGTCTCCGGCCGCTGAGAGTCCGACACACCTTCCCCGGTGCCGGAAGCCCAGCGGCGGGGGCCCTGGCGACAGCAGCGCCGCCGGCCGAATGCCGCCCACCCCGATTCGAGCGACGGAGCACCGATGGAGATGTCACGCGGCCTCGCAGCCGATCGTCACGTGCCCGTCATGCTCACCGAGATCCTCGACGCTCTCGCCCCCTCGCTCGCGCGCTCCGGCGCTCTCTACGTCGACGCCACCCTCGGCATGGGTGGCCACACCGAGGCCGTGCTCGAGCGCTTCGGCAAGGCCCGCGCCATCGGGATCGACCGTGACACCGAGGCCGTGCGTCTGGCCGGTGAACGCCTCGCCCGCTTCGGTGACCGCTTCGAAGGCGTGCACGCCGTCAACACCGAGGTCGCCGACGTCCTGCCCCGCCCCGCGGACGCGATGCTGTTCGACCTCGGCGTCTCCAGCCTGCAGCTCGATGAGCTCGACCGCGGCTTCAGTTACCGCGCCGACGCGCCACTCGACATGCGGATGGACCAGACGAGCGACGGGCCCACGGCCGCCGACGTCCTCAACACCGCCAGCCAGGACGAGTTGGAGCGCATCCTCAAGACGTACGGCGAGGAGCGCTTCGCCCGCAAGATCGCGCACGCCGTCGTCAAGGAGCGAGAGAAGCAGCCGTGGACGACGTCGGGTCGGCTCGTCGAGATGTTGCGCTCGGTCATCCCGCTCGCTTCGCAGCGTCAGAGCGGCCACCCGGCCAAGCGCACCTTCCAGGCCCTGCGCATCGAGGTCAACGACGAACTGCGCGGCTGGGAGCAGGCTGTGACGTCGGCGCTCGACTCGCTGGCCGTCGGCGGACGCCTCGCCGTGCTGTCGTTCCACTCGCTGGAGGACCGCATCACGAAGCGCGCTTTCGCAACCGCGTCCGCCTCGACCGCGCCGCCCGGTCTACCGGTGGAACTACCCCAGCACCGTCCCGAGTTCGCGCTCGTCACCCGGGGCGCCGCCGTCCCGAGCGAGGACGAACTCGAGCGCAACCCCCGCAGTGCCTCCGTCAGATTACGAGTCATCGAACGCACCCGAGCGAAAGGAAGCCAGTCATGACCCAGCTGGCCGCCCCCACCCGCGCCCCTCGTCGAGTGACGACGAGTCGCCCCCGCGTCACCTCGGCCCGTTCCGGTGCGCGTCCGGCTCGGCCAGCGACTCAGGTCGCCACCGCCGAGCGCGCCGGGCACACTCGCTTCATGGCGCTCGCCGTCCTCGTCGCGATGGCCTCGGCGCTTGCGCTGTTGTTCCTCAACACGATGCGCGCCGAGCAGTCGTTCACCCTCTCGACGCTGCGCAGTGACGTCTCCACGCTCAACGAGCGAGAGCAGGCGCTCGACAGCGAGATCTCGGCCGTGTCCGCGCCCGAGGAGCTCACGCTGAAGGCCGAGAGCTACGGCATGGTCAAGCCGGCGTCGATCACCTATGTGAGTCGGGACACGGGCAAGAAGCTCGGCGTGGCACACCCGAGCCAGGCGGGCACGGCGCTTAGTGTGAACACGCTCCCGAGCACCCCCGCCAGCAAGGCGGCCGGCGAGGTGATCGCCAGCGGCACCGTCGGTCTGCACATCACCGACCCGGTGGCGCAGGCGCAGGCTCGAGCCAAGGAGAAGGCAGCGGCCGACGCTGCTGCGGCCAAGGCCGAGGCGGCCAAGAAGGCCGAGGCGGCGAAGAAGACGAGCAAGTAAGACGTAGAGCGAGCACGACGTGGACGAGCGGGACGAGGAGAGCTGACGTGGATCGACCCCGGCGCTCTCAGCCCGGCCAGCCTCGCCGCCCCCGTCCCGACGGCTCCCAGCGTCCTGGATCTCGCGGTCGGGTTCCGGCGCAGAACCGGCGACAGGGACGACCCCAGGGTCAGGATCGGCCTCGCGAACGGCCGGCTGCGGGTGGTGGTGCGCGAGGCGTTCGTCAGAACAGCGACGGCCAGGGCCGCCCGGTGCGCTGGAACGAACCCGCCCGGGCACGTCTCGCGGCCGTCGGGCACCCGCGCCGACGTTCGCGACTCATGCTCATGGCATTCACGCTCGTGTTCGCGATCTTCGCCTACGAACTGTTCAGCGTGCAGTGGTGGAACGCGGACGAGCTGTCCCAGCAGGCGCTGACGCAGCGGCTCACGCGCACCAACGTGCCGGCCGCGCGCGGCACCATCACCGACGAGAACGGTGCGGTCCTCGCCCGCAGCGTCGAACGCCGCGACATCGCGGGAGACCCTGTTGCGGCCTCGCAGTACCGCAAGAACTCGAAGAGGTCGCCCAAGGGCATCGACGGCGTGGGCGCACAACTCGCCCAGGTGCTCGGCGGCGACGCGAGCGACTACGCGAGCAAGCTCGACGAGGCGAGCAAGCGAAAGAGCCGCTTCGTGTACCTCGCGAAGGACATCACGCCGGCGCAGTGGAGCCAGCTCAAGGCGCTGGAGCTGCCCGGCATCTCCTCGGAACTGCGTCAGAAGCGTGAATACCCGCAGCGCACCTCCGTCGCCCCGCTCGTCGGCTGGGTGAACTCGGCCGGCGTGCCTGGCGGCGGGGTGGAGCAGATGCTCGACGCGCAGCTGCGCGGCAAGGACGGCATCCACCAGATCGAGCGCGCTCGCAACGGCGAGCCGATCGCGACGGGGGACAACCTCGACCAGCAGCCCGTCAGCGGCCGGGCCGTGCAGCTCACCGTCGACAACGACATCCAGTGGTACGCGCAGAACGAACTCGTCGCGGCCGTCAAGAAGACGAAGTCGCAGTCGGGCGAGATCGTCGTCGCCGACAAGGCGGGGCACCTTCTCGCGACCGCGAGCTACCCGAGCTTCGACAACAACGACATGAGTTCGGCCGCGTCCGACGCCTTGCAGAACCGTGCGTTCACCGACACCTTCGAACCCGGTTCGACACAGAAGATGGTGACGGCGGGCGCGCTCCTCGAGGAGGGCCTCGCGAGGCCCACGATGCACGTCGAGGTGCCCGCCAAGTTGGAGCGCGCCGGGCGCCCGTTCCAGGATTCGCACCTCCACGGCGTCGAGTACCTGACCCTCGCCGGTGTCATCGCACAATCGTCGAACATGGGCACGATCCTCGCGGGCGAGAAGATGCCCAAGGAGACGTTGTACTCGTACATGATGAAGTTCGGGCTCGGCAAGACGACCGGAATCGGCTTTCCCGGCGAGTCCGCGGGCATCGTCCCGCCCGTCAAGAACTGGGTGGGGGACACGTGGTACACCGTGATGTTCGGTCAGGGCCTCGCGAGTTCTGCGGTGCAGCAGACGGCGCTGTTCCAGACCATCGCCAACGGTGGGGTGCGCTCGCCGCTCAGCCTCGTGTCGAAGGTGCAGGACGCCGACGGGACGATGAAGGCGCCGCAGGACGATCGCACGCCGACGCGCGTGTTCAGTGAGAAGACCTCGCGCGAGCTCATCGGCATGATGCAGGGCGTCGTGTCGAAGGAGGGCTCGGCGCCGCTCGCGGCCGTCGACGGGTACGACGTCGCCGGCAAGACCTCGACGGCCCAGCGCTACGACGCGCAGAAGAAGACGTACGACGGCGTGACGGCGGGTTTCATCGGCATGGCGCCCGCGAAGGATCCGCAGCTCATCGTGTCGGTGACGCTGCAGAAGCCGCAGGCGGGCACCTTCGGTGGCGACCTCGCCGCGCCCGTGTTCTCCAAGGTCATGGGGTACGCCCTGCATAACCGTAAGATTCCCCCGAACAAGAGCGACAAGTTGCCCTATCCGATCGAATACCGTTCGAAGGAGTCGTCGTCCCAGTGATCGAACTATCACTCGAGGAGATCGCGACCGTCACCGGGGGACGCCTGGTCGGCCCCGACGCTCGCATCACCGGTCCCGTCGTCACCGACTCGCGCGAGTGCGCCGCCGGCTCGCTCTACGTCGCGCGCGTCGGTGAGCACGCGGACGGGCACGACTTCGTCCCGGCCGCGCTGGCGGTCGGCGCTGCCGGAGTTCTCGGCGAGCGAGCGGTCGACGGTGCTTCGTGCGTCGTCGTCGACGACGTCGAACTGGCCTTCGCCGAGGTGGCGCGCGCCGTCGTCGACCGTGCACCCAACCTGCAGATCGTGGGCATCACCGGCTCGTCGGGCAAGACGTCGACGAAGGATCTGCTCGGTGCGGTGCTCGCGCGGTTCGCGCCGACGATCGCCCCCTACGGCTCGCTCAACAGCGAGGTCGGGGTCCCGCTGACGGTCTGCCGCATCGACGAGGCGACGCGCTACCTCGTCGCCGAGATGGGCGCCTCGGGGGTGGGGCACATCGCGTACCTGACGAAGATCGCGCCGCCGAGCATCGGCATCGTACTCAACGTCGGACAGGCGCACATGGGCGAGTTCGGCTCCGTCGAGGCAATCGCCCGGACGAAGGGTGAGCTCGTGGAGGCGCTGCCGCAGGACGGCGTCGCGATCCTCAACGTCGACGACTCGCGGGTGCGCGCGATGGCGAGCCGCACGCAGGCAAAGGTCATCCTCGTGGGGCTCGGCGAGGACGCCGACTACCGTGCCACCGACGTGAGCATCGACGAGGCCGGTCGCCCGAGCTATCACCTCACCTGCCCCCTCGGGGAGGCAGACGTGCGTCTCGCCCTCGTCGGCGAGCACCAGGTCGGCAACTCGCTCAGCGTCATCGCCGCCGCGACCAGCCTCGGACTCGCGCTCGGCGACGTCGTCGAGGCCGTCGCCGGAGCCGGGGCCGCGTCGCGCTGGCGCATGGAGGTCAGCGAGGTCGGCGGCGGCGTGACGCTCGTCAACGACGCGTACAACGCCAACCCCGACTCGATGCGTGCCGCGCTGCGAGCCCTCGCCCACATGGGTACCTCACGCCGCAGCATCGCCGCGCTCGGTGAGATGCGCGAACTGGGCGAGGCCTCGCATGACGAGCACACCGCCGTCGGGCAGCTCGCCGCCGAACTGGGCATCGACCGCCTCGTCGTCGTCGGCGCGGGCGCGCAGGCCATCGCGCAGGGGGCGCGCACGGCGGGCATGACGGCGGACGCCGTCACCACCGTCGACGACATCGACGCGGCACACGACGTGCTCGTCGAGCAGATCGCACCGGGGGATGTCGTGCTGTTCAAGTCGAGTCGTGACTCGGGTCTTCGCATGCTGGGGGATAGGTTGGTCGAAGAATCCGGTACACCCGCATTTCCTGTCACGGAGGTGACCTCATGAAGGGCGTGCTCATCGCGGCCATCGTGTCGCTGATCGCCGCTCTGTTCGGCACCCCCATGTTCATCAAGTTCCTGGTGCGCAAGGGATACGGGCAGTTCATCCGCGACGACGGCCCCACGACGCACCACACCAAGCGCGGCACGCCGACGATGGGTGGCGCCGTCATCATCGCGGCGAGCCTGCTCGCGTACGGCTGCGCCCACCTGTTCACGATGACGCCGATGAGCGCGAGCGGCCTACTCGTCATGTTCCTCATGGCGGGGCTGGGGCTCGTCGGGTTCGCCGACGACGCCATCAAGATCACGAAGCAGCGATCGCTCGGGCTGACGTCACTGCAGAAGCTCGGGGGGCAGACGCTCGTCGCCGTCATCTTCGCAGTGCTCGCACTGCAGTTCGAGAACTCCAACGGCCTCACACCCGCGAGCTACGCCATCTCGTTCGTGCGCGACTCGAGCCTGTCGCTCGCGGTCGGCGGCACCGTCGTCAGCCTGCTGCTGTTCGTCATCTGGGCGAACCTGCTCATCGCGGGTACCTCGAACGGCGTCAACCTCACCGACGGTCTCGACGGGCTCGCCACCGGCGCGTGCGTCATGGTGTTCGGCGCGTACGTGCTCATCTCGATCTGGCAGTTCAACCAGAACTGCCAGTACTCGGAGATGATGACGCACGCCGCCAAGTGCTATGACGTACGCGACCCTCACGACCTCGCCGTCGTCGCCGCGGCGCTCATGGGTGCCTGCTTCGGCTTCCTGTGGTGGAACGCGACGCCGGCCAAGATCTTCATGGGTGACACCGGTTCGCTCGCCCTCGGCGGCGCGCTCGCGGGCCTCGCCATCACGACGCGCACCGAGTTCCTCGTCGTCATCCTCGCCGGGCTGTTCGTCATCGAGACGCTCTCGGTCATCCTCCAGGTCGGCTCGTTCAAGGCCCGACGCAAGCGCATCTTCCGGATGGCGCCGCTGCACCACCACTTCGAGATGGTGGGTTGGAACGAGATCACCGTCGTCATCAGGTTCTGGATCATCGCGGGGCTGTGCGTCGCGTTCGGTCTGGGCATCTTCTACGCGGAATGGAACGTCAGCCAGTGAGCCAGCACGACCTGTGGGCCCTCGACCCTTCGTACGAACCGTTCGCGGGGGAGCGTGACCTCACGCACCGCGACGCCGACTGGTCCGGGTTGTCGGTGCTCGTCATCGGGCTCGGCGTGTCCGGGTTCGCGGCCGCCGACGCGCTCCTCGAGCGCGGCGCCCGCGTGCGCGTCGTCTCGCGCGACCACAGCGACGTCATGGCCGAACGCGCGCAGATCCTCGACGTCCTCGGCGCCGACGTCGCGTTCGGCGCCGAGCACATGGACGCGGCGCCGGAGGGTACGCATCTCATCGTCACCTCGCCGGGCGTGGCGCCGAGCGCGCCGATCATGCAGGACGCCATGTCGCGCGGCATCCCCGTCTGGGGTGAGGTCGAGCTCGCGTGGCGCATGCGCCCGCGCGAGGGCGGTGCGCCGTGGCTGACGATCACCGGGACCAACGGCAAGACGACGGCCGTCACGATGCTCGAGTCGATGCTCAAGGCGCAGGGGCTGCGCGCGGTGGCCGCCGGCAATGTTGGCATGCCGCTGCTCGAGGCAGTACTGCACCCGCAGCCGTACGACGTCATCGCGGTCGAGCTGTCGTCGTTCCAGCTGCACTGGTCGCGCACGGTGTCGCCGTACGCGTCCTGCTGCCTCAACGTCGCCCCCGACCACATCGACTGGCATGGCTCCTACGAGGAGTACAAGCGTCAGAAGGGGCGGGTGTACGAGCGCACCCAGGTCGCGTGCGTCTACAACGTCGACGATCCCGCGACCGAGGCGATGGTCGAGGACGCCGAGGTCGTCGACGGCTGTCGCGCGATCGGGTTCACGCTCGGCACGCCGGGGCCGTCGATGGTCGGCATCGTCGACGACGTCCTCGCCGACCGTGCCTTCATCGCCGAACGACGCACCAGCGCAGCCGAACTCGCCATCCTGAGTGACCTCGGCCCGAACGCTTCCGCACCGCACTACGTCGCCGACGCGCTCGCCGCGGCCGCGCTCGCCCGCAGCTACGGCGTGACGCTCGCCGCGGTCCGTCAGGGCCTGGTCGACTACACGCCCCAGCCGCACCGGATGGCGAGCGTCGCCGAGGTCGGCGGCGTGCGCTGGGTCGACGACTCGAAGGCGACGAACCCGCCCGCGGCCCAGGCGTCGCTGCAGGCGTTCGACCCCGTCGTCTGGATCGCCGGCGGATTGCTCAAGGGCGCCGAGGTCGATGATCTCGTGCGCGCGAACGCCTCGCGGCTGCGCGCCGTGGTGCTGCTCGGTCGTGACCGGGGCATCATCGCCGACGCTCTCGCGGCCCACGCGCCGCAGGTGCCCGTCACCGTCATCGAGACGAGCGATGCCGACGAGGCGATGCGTGAGGCCGTCGCGGCGGCGAATGCAGCCGCCCAGCGCGGCGACACCGTGCTGCTCGCACCGGCAGCGGCGAGTCTCGACATGTACGCCTCCTACGGCGCGCGCGGTGACGCGTTCGCCGACGCGGTCGCGGCACTCAGCGGATCCGGGGCATGACGGCGACGCGCCTGTCATGGCGGGATTCGCCTGCGGTGCAGGGGGCCTCGCGTCAGCTCAGAGGACGCCTGAAGTGGCTCGAGTCGCCGCTGGCCACGTATTACCTGATCCTCGGCTCGGCGGGCATGCTCGTCGGACTCGGACTCGTCATGGTGTTGTCCGCCTCGAGCGTGACGTCGTACATGGATACGCAGTCGCCGTATTCGGACTTCACGAAGCAGGCGGTATTCGCCGTGGTCGGTGTCATCGTGGCTACCGTGACGAGTCGTCTGCCGATCCGGGTGTTCAAGGTGATGGCCTTTCCTCTCATGCTCGCCGCACTCTTCCTGCAGGTGCTCGTCATGGTGCCCGGGATCGGTGTGGAGGTACTCGGCAACCGCAACTGGATCCGAGTGGGCGGGCTGCAGATCCAGCCGTCCGAGATCGGCAAGGTGGCGCTGATCCTCATGGTGGCGCTCGTCCTGTCCAACCGACAGGCCCACCTGCACGACCCCCGTCGCTCGATCCTGCCTACCGTGCCCTATGTCGTCCTGCTCATCGGGCTGATCATGCTCGGCAAGGATCTCGGGACGACGATGGTCGTCTCGGTCATCTACCTCGGCATGTTGTGGTGTGCCGGCGCGCGCAAGGCGTTGTTCGGTTGGCTGGCGGCCCTCGCCCTCGTCACGTTGCCCATCGCGATCTGGACGAGTGGTAACCGGACCTCGCGCATCCAGGCCTGGCTCGGTGGGTGCGACAACGTCGATCTCGACGGGTGCTACCAGAAGGTGCACGGCATGTACGCTCTCGCCGGGGGCGGAGTGTGGGGCCTCGGGCCGGGCGCCTCGCGTGAGAAGTGGCAGTGGTTGCCGGAGGCTCACAACGACTTCATCTTTGCCATCATCGGCGAAGAGCTCGGTCTGCCGGGTGCCCTCACGGTGCTCGCGTTGTACGTCGTGCTCGCCTACGCGTGCTACCGGCTCATCGCGCAGACGCGTGACATGTTCGTCCGCGTCGCGAGTGCCGGCATCATGGTGTGGATCTGTTTCCAGGCAGTGGTCAACATCGGCTCGGTCCTGGGCATCTTCCCGATCGTCGGTGTGCCGCTCCCGCTGGTCTCCTATGGCGGGTCGGCGCTCGTCATGACACTGTTCGGCATCGGCATCCTGTTGGCCTTCGCCAGGCAGGAACCAGGTGCCGCCGAAGCTCTCACCCTCAAACCGCGCCGCGTGGCGCGCACACTCGCCGTGCTCCCTCGACGGAAAGGCTGACTGACATGACGCTCGAACGCGTTCTGCTCGCCGGAGGAGGAACGGCCGGTCACGTCCTGCCGTTGCTCGCGACGGTGCAGGAGATCACCGACCGCCACACCGAAGCCGTCATCACGGTCGTCGGTTCCCCTGACGGCATCGAGGAGCGACTGGTGCCCGAGCACGGTTTCACGCTGTCTTACGTGCCGAAGGTCGCCTTCCCGCGTCGGCCGAACGTCGCCGCGCTGAGGTTTCCCGCCGCGTTCCGGGGGGCGCTGCGCCAGGCGGAGGCACTCGTTGCCGAACGCCGCCCGCAGGTCGTCGTCGGCTTCGGCGGGTATGTCTCGACGCCCGTCTACCTCGCGGCGCGCAAGGCTGGGATCCCCATCGTCATCCACGAGCAGAACGCCCGGCCGGGGCTGGCGAACAAGCTCGGCGTGCGATGGGCCGCGCACACGGCGACGACGTTCCCCGGCACCCCGCTGGCGGGCGCCGAGGTCGTCGGGATGCCGCTGCGACGCGAGATCCGAGAGCTTCGCCCCGCGATGCTGCGCGCCGAGGCGATGACGTACTTCGGTCTCGAACCCGGACGCCCGACGCTCGTCATCACCGGTGGCTCGCTCGGTGCAGCGAGTCTCAACGAGGCCTTCGCCGCGGCCGCGCCGGCGCTGCGTGAGGCCGGGGTGCAGGTCCTGCACATCACCGGGCGGGGCAAGGGGTTCGAGGCCCCGGCCACCGCCTCGGGGCCGCGCTACGTCGTCGAGGAGTACTGCGACCGCATGGACCTCGCCTACGCGGTGGCCGACCTCGTCGTCACGCGAAGCGGCGCCGGCATGGTGAGCGAACTGTCCACGCTCGCGATCCCCGCGATCTACGTGCCGCTGCCCATCGGCAACGGCGAGCAGCGACTCAACGCGAAGGACGTCGTCGAGGCCGGGGGAGCATTGCTCGTCGACAACGGCGACGTCGACGCGACGTGGGTAGAGCGCGTCGTCATCCCGCTCGTGACGGACGCCGACGAGCTGGCCCGCATGCGTGCGGCAGCCGGCAGCCGCGGGCACGCGGATGGCGCCGCACGCCTCGTCGACCTCATCGAGGACGCTGCAGCGACCGGGGGCCGGGCATGAGCAACGGTGTGAACGAGCGGTTCGACTTCGCCGCGCCGCTGCCCGCTCTCGCGGACGTGCCACACGTGCACATGATCGCGGTCGGCGGCTCAGGCATGTCGGGCGTCGCGCGGTTGTTCCTCGCCGCGGGCGTCACCCTGAGCGGCTCCGACAACGTCGACCTGCCGGTACTCGACGACCTTCGTGCCCAGGGAGCACGCATCGAGCTCGGGTACGACGCCGCGAACGTTGCCGACGTGCCGGACGGCGCCGTCGTCCTCATCTCAAGCGCCATCAACGAGGCCAACCCCGAACTCGTCGAAGTCAGACGGCGCGGTCTGCCGGTGCTGCACCGCAGCCAGGGCCTCGCGATGCTCATGCGCGCGGGTCGCGGGCTCGCCGTCGCGGGCGCCAACGGCAAGACGACGACGAGCGGAATGGCGACGGCCGCCCTCGTCGCGGCGGGGGAGAAGCCGTCGTTCGCGATCGGCGCCAACGTCGCGGGGCTCGGTGTCAACGCGGCACCGGGCGAGGGCGAGATCTTCGTCGTCGAGGCCGACGAGAGCGACGGCTCGTTCGTCGTCTACCACCCGCAGGTCGCGATCGTCACGAACATCAAGGACGATCACCTCGACTTCTACGGCACGTCGGCCAACCTTGCTCGTGCCTACGAGACCTTCGCGGCGACGATCGCGCCGCAGGGTCTGCTCGTCGCCTGCGCTGACGACGAGGGCTCGCTGGCCCTGGCCCAGCGCCGTCGCGCCGCGGGCGCGCGCGTCTTGACGTACGGGCGCGACACCGACGCAGACGTGCGTATCGTCGCGGAGAGCGGGGAGGGCTTCGACTGGCGCATGAGCCTCCGCGACGGGGACGCCGTCCACGACGTCGCGCTGCATGTGCCGGGTGCCCACAACCTGCTCAACGCGGCGGGCGTCTACACCGCCCTCGTCCACGGTTTCGGTCTCGCGCCGGCCGATGTCGCGCGCGGGCTCGGGGCCTTCCGCGGCACCTCGCGTCGGTTCGAGCCGCGTGGTGAGGCGGGCGGCGTCCGCGTCGTCGACGACTACGCCCACAACCCCGGCAAGCTCGACGCCCTCGTGCGTACGGCGGCCGGGCTCAAGGACGACGGCGAACTCATCGTCATCTTCCAGCCCCACCTGTACTCGCGTACGCAGCACGCGGCGACCGGTCTCGCCGCGGCGCTCGATGGCGCCGACCACGCCTTCGTCCTCGACGTGTACGGCGCGCGCGAGCAGCCCGTCGCCGGGGTGAGCGGCGCGCTGATCACCGATCGCATGACGTCCGGACGCGGCGAGTTCACTCCCACGGCCGACGACGCGCTCGCTCGCGTGCTCGACGTGGCTCGCCCGGGCGACCTCGTCGTGACCGTCGGCGCGGGCGATGTCACGCACCTCGGCCCGCGCATCCTCACTGGCCTCAAGACGCGTGAAGGTGAAGTCGAAGGTTAATCTTTTCGGCGGCCAAGACCCCCCGGGATTCTGCGGAATGCCGGGGGTCTTCCGTTGCCTCAGGGGTCCCGGGTCGCCGAGGGGGTACGTTCGTGCTCGGGTGGGCGGGCCACGTGCCTGACGGGGTCACGTTCGAGTTGACGTCGAGATGTTCGCGTCGGGGCATCCGGTCGCGTAGCATCGGCTCTGCATACTCGCACCCGCTTTCGAAAGGCCTCTTCTCGTGGCAACTCCCCAGAACTACCTGGCCGTCATCAAGGTCGTCGGTATCGGCGGCGGTGGCGTCAATGCCATCAACCGGATGATCGAGGTCGGCCTCAAGGGTGTGGAGTTCATCGCGATCAACACCGACGCCCAGGCCCTGCTCATGAGTGACGCCGACGTCAAGCTCGACGTGGGCCGTGAGCTGACGCGCGGTCTCGGTGCCGGCGCCGACCCCGAGGTCGGTCGTCAGGCGGCGGAGGATCACGCTGAGGAGATCGAAGAGGTCCTCAAGGGCGCCGACATGGTGTTCGTCACCGCCGGTGAGGGTGGTGGCACGGGCACCGGTGGTGCGCCCGTCGTCGCGAAGATCGCCCGCGGCCTCGGTGCTTTGACGATCGGTGTCGTGACCCGCCCGTTCACCTTCGAGGGCCGTCGTCGCGCGAACCAGGCCGAGCTCGGCATCTCCGCGCTGCGCGAAGAGGTCGACACGCTCATCGTCATCCCGAACGACCGGCTGCTGTCGATCAGCGACCGCGCCGTCTCGATGCTTGACGCCTTCCGCTCGGCCGACCAGGTGCTCCTGTCCGGTGTCCAGGGCATCACCGACCTCATCACGACCCCAGGTCTGATCAACCTCGACTTCGCCGACGTCAAGTCCGTCATGCAGGGTGCCGGCTCGGCGCTCATGGGCATCGGTTCGGCCCGTGGCGAGGACCGCGCGGTGCAGGCCGCCGAACTCGCTATCTCGAGCCCGCTGCTCGAGGCGAGCATCGACGGCGCCCACGGCGTCCTGCTGTCGGTCCAGGGCGGTTCCGACCTCGGTCTGTTCGAGATCAACGAGGCCGCTCGCCTCGTGCAGGAGGCGGCGCACCCCGAGGCCAACATCATTTTCGGCGCCGTCATCGACGACGCCCTGGGCGACGAGGTGCGCGTCACCGTCATCGCCGCCGGTTTCGACGGTGGTGCGCCGCAGAAGCGCAACGATGAGCGTCCTGCTCAGCAGGGTGGCGCTCAGCAGCGTCCCGCGAAGCAGCAGACGTCCGCGCAGATGCCGTCCCAGCAGGCGCAGCAGTCCTACCAGCCGCAGGCTGCCGCCCCGGCGACGATCAAGCCCGTCACCGTTCCCGGGACGACCGCCGGCCCGACGCGCGTCTCCGCGCCGCCGGCCCGCGTCCAGCCGGGTCAGGGTGAGCAGCAGCACGCCCAGGACGCTCAGCAGGGCCAGGCGCAGCAAGGGCAGTCGCAGCAGGGCGGTCAGCAGGCCCCCGAGGTCGTGCGTCCGCCCAAGGAGGTCACGTTCGAGGATCGTGACGACCTGGACGTCCCCGACTTCCTCAAGTGATCCGGAGCCCGGTCGATGTTCTTCTGGCACGACCGGCGTGAGTCGCCGAGCGGCTCGCTCGAACGGTGCTTCACCGATTCCCTCGACGGGGTCAGTGAGGCGCCGTTCTCGGCGTTGAACCTCGGGCTGCACGTCGGTGACGACGAGCGTGCGGTGCGCGTGAACAGGGAGCGGGTCTCCGCGCAGCTGGGTGGCGTCCCCATCGCCTGGATGGATCAGGTCCACGGCGCGAGCGTCGCGGAGGTCACCCTCGCCGACGTCGCCTCCGGTCAGGCCGGACCGAGCGCTGACGCGATGGTCAGCCGTGACAGCGGCCTCGCGCTCGGCGTCATGGTGGCCGACTGCACGCCGGTTCTCCTGAGTGATGACGCGGCCGGCGTCATCGGCGTCGCGCACGCCGGGCGTCCCGGCATGCTCGCCGGCGTCGTGCCGGCGGCGCTCGAGGCGATGCGCCACCTCGGAGCGCGCGACATCAGCGCAGTGCTGGGCCCGTCGATCTGCGGGCGCTGCTACGAGGTGCCGCGCGAGATGCATGACGCCGCGCGTCAGGCCCACCCGGCCAGCGCCGCCATCACGTGGACGGGCACGCCGGCGATCGACGTCGCGGCGGGCGTCGCGTCGCAGCTCGCGGACGCCGGTGTCCCGCTCGAATGGGTGCCGGGATGCACGCGTGAGGAGCCTCGCCTGTACTCGTATCGTCGCGACGGCGCGACGGGTCGCTTCGCCGGGCTCATCGTCCGCAAGGCGGCCGTGTCGTGATGCAGCCTCCGACGCCGTCACGCACCGCCGATTCCGACCCCAGTCGCCGTGGTCTCGACGCCTCGCCCGCGCGTCGCGCCGAGTTGCAGGCCAACCTGGAGCGCGTGCGCGTCCGCATCGCCGCCGCCACGAGCGCGGCCGGGCGTGACGACGCCCCGACGCTCGTCGTCGTCACGAAGTTCTTCCCCGTCACCGACCTCGTCGCGCTCGCCGACCTCGGGGTGGGCGACGTGGGGGAGAACCGCGAGCAGGAGCTCGTCGAGAAGGTCGATGCGCTGCGCGCCGAGCGTCCGGATCTCATCGCCTCACCGCGTCGGCACTTCATCGGCCAGATCCAGAGCAAGAAGACGCGCCGCATCGCGCGGCACGCGGACGTCGTGCAGTCGCTCGACCGGCTCAAGCTCGTGCCGCTGCTCGACGCCGGCGCCGCGGATCGCGAGAACCCCCTCGACATCTTCGTGCAGGTCGCTCTCGAGCGTGACGGTTCGGGGCGCGGTGGCGCGCAGGAGACCGAGCTGCACGAGGTGGCCGCGGCGGTCGAGCAGGCGCCGCACCTACGGTTGTGCGGGCTCATGGCGGTCGCGCCACTCGGAGAGGAGCCGGCCGCCGCGTTCTCGCGTCTCGCGCACGTCCGTCAAGATTTCCTCGCAAACTTCCCGCAGGCCACGTCGTTGTCGGCGGGGATGTCGGGCGATCTCGAGGACGCGGTGAAGATCGGCGCGACACACCTGCGTGTCGGAAGCGCAATACTCGGTTCGCGTCCGCTCGCCGGGTAACTTCGAGCCTGACACCGACGAGCTATGTGGTGCCCTTTCCGCGAGGGGCCAGGCGGACACAGGAGCAGGAAGAATGAGCGCACTGCGCAAGACGATGGAATACCTCGGACTGTCCGACGTGGACACGCACGCGCCGCGCGCGAGCGAGCAGTACGTCGAGGAGTACGAGGTCGCCTACGACGACGAGCGTCACGACGACTATGACGCGTACGAACGTCGCGCCCCTGCCGAGGTCACGCCGCTGCGCCCCGAGGTGACCCACCACGACTTTTCCGACACGGAGGCCTCGACCATGAGTCGCATCACGACCATCCACCCTCGGACGTACAACGAGGCCAAGGAGATCGGTGAGGCCTTTCGCGACAACGTCCCCGTCATCATGAACCTGTCCGACATGGACGACACGGACGCCAAGCGTCTCGTCGACTTCGCCGCCGGTCTCGTCTTCGGTCTGCACGGCTCTATCGAGCGCGTGACGAGCAAGGTCTTCCTCCTCTCGCCCGAGAACGTCGAGGTCTCCACGAGCGGGCCCGAGGTCGCCAAGGCGACGCGCGGGCTGTTCAACCAGAGCTGAATCGTCGCCTCGCGCTCGGGCCGCGGCCGCCGTTGTCCCCTGGATGACGGCGGCCGCGCCCATGCGTGGGAGGATGGCGTCATGGTGATGAAGGAGACTCGATGAACGGCGTCAGAACGGCGCTCGCGACCGTGCTCGACGTGTTCTTCGTCGTGCTCATCGCGCGCCTCGTCTTCGACTGGATCCAGGTGTTCGCGCGGCAGTGGACGCCGCGTGGCGTCGTGCTCGTCGTCGCGGAGGCGGTCTACACCGTCACCGACCCGCCGATCAAGGCGGTGCGCCGCGTCGTTCCGCCCCTGCGCCTCGGCGGCGTCGGCATCGACCTGGCGTTCCTGATCGTGGCGCTGGCTGTGCAAGTCGCGGCTAATCTCCTAAGGTGAAGTCGGGAAATTTTTGAGCGTGCCCGCATCGGCGTGCACGAAACGGATTTGCCGAGGCCCCGCCTCGGCTTCGAGCGTTACTGAGGTGAATACATGGCGCTGACGCCGGAAGACGTCGTCAAGAAGGAGTTCTCGAAGCCGAAGGGGTTCGGGCGCAACGGGTATGACGAGATCCAGGTCGACGACTTCCTCGACGAGATCGTCGTCGAGCTGCGTCGGCTGAACGCCGAGAACGACTCGCTGAGCGACAAGCTCGACGACTGCCGCCGCAGCCACGGCGGAGACGGCGACGCGACGATGGCGGGCCAGTCGAAGACGACGGCCGTCCCGGCCCTCACGCCGGTGAACAACGCTGCGGCTCCAGCCGCGGGTGGCTCGAGCGACGAGGACAAGGCGGAGATCGCGCGCCTCAAGAAGGAACTGGAAACGTCGCGCACCGAACTCGACAAGGCGCGTGCCCCCAAGGCGAACGAGGCTGCCGACGCAGGTCAGGACGCGGCGAGCGCCGACCCCACGAGCGCCCGTCGCGACCTCCAGAGCGCCCGCGAGGAGGCCAAGAACGCGCAGGCGAAGCTGGCCGAGGCCGACGCGCGCATCACGCAGCTGGAGAACGAGCTGAAGCAGGCCCGTGAGGCCGCCTCGGCGACGTCGACGCAGCCGGCCGCGAACGAGACCAACGCCGGCACCGACGCGGCGGGCGTCATCGCCCTCGCACAGCGTCTGCACGACCAGCACGTGCGTGACGGCGAGACCGAGCGTGATCGTCTCGTCGGCGAAGCCACCGCGCACCGCGACAAGGTGGTCACGGAGGCGAACGCGAAGAGCGAGAAGTTGCTGTCGAGCGCCAAGCAGCGCCACGACGAACTGCTGACGACAGGCCAGTCGACCTACGACGACCTCGTCAAGCGCGGCCAGAGCGAGCACGACGACCTCGTCAAGAAGGCTCAGGCCAAGCACGACGAACTCGTCTCGAGCGGGCAGAGCCAGCACGACAAGCTCGTGCGCACGGGTACCGAGAAGTCGGCCGCGCTCGTGACCGAGGCCGAGCAGCGTCGCACGAGCATCCTGTCCGACCTCGAGACGCGACGCACGGCGCTGCAAGCCGAGATCGAGCGGCTCAGGGGCTTCGAGACCGACTACCGCTCGAACCTCAAGGGTTACCTGAGCGAGCAGCTGCGCAAGCTCGACGAGAAGCAGCAGACGCCCGACACCAAAGCATGATGACCGCGGCCTCATGGCCGTCACCAAGCGGGCTCGTGCACGATCTGTCGTCCACGAGCCCGCTTCGTGCGTCCCTTTGCTGGTCCTACTAGCGGGTACGTAAAACTTCATCTGTTGTTCGCCTCGACCCGCCTGATGTGGCCTATCCTCTGCGTAATATCCGCATCATCGTGCGCGCCGAGCGGGCGCCGCTGGGAGACTGGAGTGACCACCATGGCGACACAGAAGACCGCCGCGAGCGACCTGGCCGTCGGCGGCGCCGAGGAGCCGTGGGGCGACGCCGAACTCGCCGAGGTGCGGGCCGAGCTCGAGGCCGACGTGGCCCGCGTGCGCGCCGAGCTCGACGAACTCGCCACGGACTTCGAGGGGCTGCTGCGCAACCCGGGCGACGGGGCGGGCGACGACCAGGCCGACGTCGGCAACGCGAACTTCGAGCGCGAGCACGAGATCTCGTTGGCCCGCAAGTCCGCGGAGGTGCTGCGTCAGAGCGAACGCGCCCTCGGGCGGATGGACGACGGCACGTACGGCGTATGCGAATCGTGCGGCGGCCCGATCGGCAAACTTCGACTCCAGGCCTTCCCTCGTGCGACCCTATGCATGACATGCAAGAAGAAGCAGGAGCGCCGCTGAACTCGGGCGCCACACCCACCGTCCCCCCGTCCCGCGTCTCGGGGCGCCCTCTCGCGCTCGTCGCCGTGGCGGCGCTCGGCGTCATCGCGGCCGACCAGGCCAGCAAGCAATGGGCGCAGGACGCCCTGAGTGACGGCCGCCCGCGTGATCTGCTCGGCTCGTTCCTGCGGCTGCGGTTGACGTACAACCCCGGCGCCGCGTTCAGCCTCGGCACGAATTCGACGCTCTTCATCACCGCGATCGCGGTGGTCGTGGTCGTCGTGCTCGCCGTGACCGCGCGCAAGCTGCGTAGCCTCCCGTGGGCCCTCGCCTTCGGGCTGATCATCGGAGGAGCCGTTGGCAATCTGATCGACAGGTTCTTTCGTGAGCCGGGTGGGGGGCGTGGCCACGTCGTGGACTTTTTCGAGCTGCCGCACTGGCCGATCTTCAACCTGGCCGATTCGGCGATCTGCGTCGCCGCGGCCCTCGTCGTGTTGCTGACCTTCCGCGGCATCGGTCTCGACGGAACGCGCGAGGGCGCCCACGACGGCGCAGATGATGGCGCGTCGCCCACCACCGAGGAGGCTCAGCGATGAGCGAGGTCAAGTCGTTGTTCGTCCCCGAAGGGCTCGAGGGGGAGCGCGTCGACGCGGCCATCGCCCGCCTGCTGGGTTTCTCCCGCACCCGCGCCGCCGAACTCGCGGCCGAGGGCGCCGTCAGCGTCGACGGCAAGCGGGTCGCGAAGTCCGAGCGCGTGAGCGCCGGCGCGTGGCTCGAGGTCGCGATGCCGGAACGTACCGGGCCGCGTGAGGCGACGCCCCGCGTCGAACCCGTGCCCGGCATGAACATCGTGCACGACGACACCGAGATCGTCGTCGTCGACAAGCCGGCCGGCGTCGCCGCGCACCCGAGCGTCGGCTGGGACGGCCCGGATGTCGTCGGTGGCCTCGCCGCTGCGGGGTACCGCATCTCCACCTCGGGCGCACCGGAGCGTCAGGGCATCGTGCAGCGCCTCGACGTCGGCACGAGCGGTCTCATGGTCGTCGCCAAGAGCGAGCGTGCGTACACCCTGCTCAAGCAGGCATTCCGTGACCGCACGGTCGACAAGACGTACCACGCGCTCGTGCAGGGCCTGCCGGACCCGATCGAGGGCACGATCGACGCGCCGATCGGGCGCCATCCCAACCACGACTACAAGTTCGCCGTCATGGATTCCGGCCGCGCGTCGGTGACGCACTACGAACTGCTCGAGGCGTTCCGGTCGGCGTCGCTGCTCGAGATCCATCTCGAGACGGGGCGCACCCACCAGATCCGTGTCCACGTCTCAGCGATGCATCATCCGTGCGTCGGCGACCCGCTGTACGGCTCCGACCCGACGCTCGCGAAGAAGCTCGGGCTGGAGCGTCAGTGGCTGCACGCCGTCGAGCTCGGATTCGACCACCCCGGTAGCGGCGAACGTGTGACGTTCACCTCGCCGTACCCGGCCGACCTGCAGCGCGCGCTCGATCGCATCAGCGCCTGACGCGGAATTCCGCGACGTTCCGCCCGGCTCCCGGCTCGCCCCGGGAGCCGGGCGTCGCGCATCCGGCGGGGTTGTCGGTGGCCGGTCGTAGACTTCAGGGCGATGTCCAGTCAGTCGAAGAGCTTCGTCCATCTGCACAACCACACCGAGTACTCGATGCTCGACGGTGCAGCCCGTATCGATGACATGTTCGCGCGTGCGCAGGAGTTCGGCATGCCCGCGATCGCGACCACCGACCACGGGTACCTGTTCGGTGCCTACGAGTTCTGGTCGAAGTCGCGCAAGTATGACGTGAAGCCGATCATCGGCCTCGAGGCGTACATGACGCCGGGCACGCACCGCACCGACAAGACGCGCACGACGTGGGGCGAGCGCGGCCAGGAGGCCGACGACGTCTCCAACCGGGGTCTCTACACGCACATGACGCTGCTCGCGAAGAACAACGAGGGCATGCACAACCTCTTCCGCATGGGCTCGCAGGCCTCGCTCGACCAGGTGTACTCGAAGTATCCGCGACTTGACCGAGAGCTGCTCAACACGTACGGCACGGGCATCATCGGCACGACGGGGTGCCCATCGGGGGAGATCCAGACGCGCCTTCGTCTGGGGCAGTACGACAAGGCGCGCGAGGCCGCGGCGGAGTTCCGCGACATCTTCGGTGACGGCAACTTCTACTGCGAGCTGATGGAGCACGACCTCGACGTCGACATCGAGCGGCGCGTGCGCAGTGACCTGCTCAAGCTGGCGAAGGACCTCAACCTGCCGCTTCTCGCGACGAACGACCTGCATTACACGAACAAGGAGGACGCGGTCCACCACGATGCGCTGCTGTGCATCAACTCGGGTTCGCGCCTGACCGACCCCAACCGCTTCAAGTTCGGCAGCCACGAGTTCTACCTCAAGTCGGCCGACGAGATGCGTCACCTCTTCCGAGACCACCCGGACGCGTGCGACAACACCCTGCTCATCGCCGAGCAGTGCGACGTGTCCTTCACCGAGGGCGAAGGGCGCTACATGCCGCGCTTCCCCTGCCCCGAGGGTGAGGACGAGACGTCCTGGTTCATCAAGGAGGTCGAGACGGGGCTGCGCCGTCGCTTCCCCGAGGGTGTGCCGGACTACGCCGTGAAGCAGGCGAAGTACGAGCAGGACGTCATCATCGGCAAGGGCTACCCGGGCTACTTCCTCGTCGTCGCCGACTTCATCAACTGGGCGAAGCGCAACGGCATCCGCGTCGGGCCGGGGCGTGGTTCGGGTGCCGGTTCGATGTGCGCGTACGCGATGGGCATCACCGACCTCGACCCCGTCCCGCATGGTCTGATCTTCGAGCGCTTCCTCAACCCCGAACGTCAGTCGATGCCCGACTTCGACGTCGACTTCGACGAGCGTCGGCGCTCGGAGGTCATCCGGTACGTCGTCGACAAGTACGGCGAGGATCGCGTGTCGTACATCGTCACGTACGGCACGATCAAGGCGAAGCAGGCCGTCAAGGACGCCTCGCGCGTCATGGACTTCCCGTTCGCCATCGGCGAGCAGATGACGAAGGCGATGCCGGCCGACGTCATGGGCAAGGGCGTTCCGCTGGCGAAGATGTACGACGAGAGCCACCCGCGCTACGCCGAGGGCGGCGAGTTCCGTGAGCTCATCGCCTCCGACCCGACGTTCAAGAACATCTTCGACGCGGGCGTCGGCCTCGAGGGGCTGAAACGTCAGTGGGGCGTCCACGCGGCGGGCGTCATCATGTCGAGCGAACCGCTCATCGACGTCATCCCGATCATGCGTCGCCTGCAGGACGGCGCCGTCATCACGCAGTTCGACTACCCGAGCTGCGAGACGCTCGGCCTCGTCAAGATGGACTTCCTCGGCCTGCGCAACCTGACGATCCTCGACGACGCGCTCAAGAACATCAAGGCCAACCGTGACGAGGACATCGACCTCGACGCGC
The DNA here is from genome assembly GCF_004346775.1 of Dermacoccus sp. SAI-028. Taxonomy (NCBI): domain Bacteria; kingdom Bacillati; phylum Actinomycetota; class Actinomycetes; order Micrococcales; family Dermacoccaceae; genus Dermacoccus; species Dermacoccus sp. SAI-028. Next base: position 1,238,992 of record NZ_SMFS01000001.1, read on the forward strand.
TGAGCAAGGACATGACGGACGCGAAGACGTACGACCTGCTCGCGCGAGGTGACACGCTCGGCGTGTTCCAGCTCGACGGCGGCGGCATGCGCCAGCTACTGCGTCTCATGCAGCCCGACAACTTCGAGGACATCTCCGCCGCTCTCGCGCTGTACCGTCCCGGCCCGATGGGCGCCAACGCGCACACCAACTTCGCGCTGCGCAAGAACGGCAAGCAGCAGATCGACTACATCCACCCCGAGCTGACCGAGGCGCTCGAGCCGATCCTCAACATGACGTACGGCCTGATCATCTATCAGGAGCAGGTCATGGAGATCGCGCAGAAGCTCGCCGGGTACACCCTCGGCAACGCCGACCTGCTGCGGCGCGCGATGGGCAAGAAGAAGAAGGAGGTGCTCGACGCCGAGTACGTCAACTTCGAGAAGGGCATGCTCGACAACGGCTTCTCGAAGGAGTCGGTGCAGACGCTGTGGAGCATCCTGTTGCCGTTCTCCGACTACGCGTTCAACAAGGCGCACACCGCGGCGTACGGGCTCGTGTCGTACTGGACGGGCTATCTCAAGGCGAACTACCCGGCCGAGTACATGGCGGCGCTGCTCACGTCGGTGCGAGACGACAAGGACAAGTCGGCGCTGTACCTCAACGAGTGCCGTCACATGGGCATCAAGGTGCTGCCGCCCGACGTCAACGAGTCGATCGGCAACTTCGCGGCCGTCGGCGAGGACATCCGTTTCGGGCTCGAGGCGATCCGCAACGTCGGTTCCAACGTCGTCGCGGCGATCATCGCGGCGCGTGAGGAGAAGGGCCGCTTCACCTCGTTCGAGGACTTCCTGCGCAAGTGCCCCGCGACGGTGCTCAACAAGCGCACGGTCGAGTCACTCGTCAAGGCGGGCGCGTTCGACGACCTCGGCCACCAGCGTCAGGGGCTCGTGCAGATCCATGAGTCGTACGTCGATGCGCTCATCGACGAGAAGCGCAAGGAGGAGCACGGGCAGGATTCGCTGTTCGCCGGTTTCGGTGACGACGCGCCGGGCATCGAGTTCGCCGCGCTACCGCAGATTCCGCCGATCGAGTGGGACAAGCAGACGAAGCTCGCGTTCGAGCGCGAGATGCTCGGCCTGTACGTCTCCGACCACCCGCTGTTCGGCATCGAGGCGGCGCTCGCGCAGTTCTCCGACACATCGGTCGCGCGCCTGCTCGCTGAGGACGCGCTGCCAGACGGCGCGACGGTGACGATCGCCGGGCTCATCACGGGCCTGCAGATCAAGCGCACGAAGAAGGGCGATCTGTGGGCCATCGCGACCGTCGAGGACATGGACGGCGCGATCGAGTGCCTGTTCTTCCCCTCGACGTACGCGACGGTTTCGACGATGCTGAGCCAGGACGTCGTGTGCGCTGTCAAGGGGCGCGTCAACCGTCGTGACGAGTCTGTCGCGCTCAACGCGATGGAGCTGACGCTGCCCGAGCTGACGGACGGCCCACGCGGCCCGGTACTGCTGCACCTGCCGTACGCGCGGGCGACGCAGGGGTTGGCCGAGCGGCTCAAGGAGGTACTGGGGGAGCACCCCGGCATCACCGAGGTGCACCTCAAGCTCTCGCGGCCGGGGCGCACCCTCACCGTCAAGCTCGACGACAGCCTGCGCGTCAACGCGACGCCCGCGCTGTTCGGTGACCTCAAGGCCCTCCTGGGCCCCTCGTGCCTCGGCTGACGCACGACGACCGTTCGGAAGGAACACCCATGACCGACACCACGGCGACTCAGCCGATGCCGCCGATCGCTCGTCGCGTGCCGACGCAGCGCACCCACCACGGGGACGTCTTCGTCGACGACTACGAGTGGCTGCGCGACAAGAGCAACCCCGACGTCATCGCGCATCTGAACGCGGAGAACGCCTACACCGACGCCGTGCTCGCGGCGCAGGAGCCGCTGCGCGAGCGTCTCTTCGACGAGATCAAGTCGCGCACGAAGGAGACCGATCTGTCGATCCCGGTGCGCGACAAGGACTGGTGGTACTACACGCGCACCCTCGAGGGAAAGCAGTACGGCATCAGCTGCCGCGCACCGTACCGTGACGGTGAGGCCCGTCCGACGCCGCGGCCGGGGGAGGCGCTCGCGGGGGAGCAGGTGCTGCTCGACGGCAACGTCGAGGCCGAGGGCAAGGAGTTCTACTCGGTCGGCGCACTCGCGCTGACGCCCGACCAGAACCGGCTCGCCGCGCTCATGGACTTCGCGGGTGACGAGCGCTACGCCGTCACGGTGCGCGACATCGCCACGGGCGAGACGATCGAGGAGAGCGTCACCGACGTCGGGTACGGCCTCGTGTGGTCGGCTGCGGGGGATGCGTACTTCTACACGCGCGTCGACGAGTCGTGGCGCCCGCACCAGGTGTGGCGTCACGTCGTCGGCACCGACCCGAGCGAGGACGTGCTGCTCTACCAGGAGGACGACGCGGCCTTCTGGCTCGGCATCGGCGGCACGCATGACGATCGGTGGCTCATCCTGTCGATGGGGTCGAAGAACACCTCCGAGTTCCACCTCATGGATCTGCACGACGAGGCCGCCGGCTGGCGCGTCGTGCAGCCGCGCACCGAGGGGCTCGACTACGACATCGAGATCGACGGGGACCGGCTCTACATCGTGCACAACCGTGACCGCGTCGACTTCGACGTGGCCGTGGCGCCGCTCGCCGACCCCGGCGTCGACAACTGGCAGCCGTTGCTCGTGGGCGCCGAGGGCGAGCGCATCCTCGGGGTCTCCGCCTACCGCGACTTCATGCTCGTCGGGCTGCGCGCCGGCGGCCTGCCGACCGTGCGGCTCCTGCCCAAGGAGGGCGACGGTTTCGGGGCGGCGCGCGAGCTGCCGTTCGCGGGGGAGCTCACCGTCGTCGGTGTCGGGGCGAACCCGACGTACGAGGCGACGACGCTCATGGTCGCAACAGAGTCGTTCATCGAGCCGCGCGCCATCTACGACTGGGACACGACGACGGACGAGGTGACGCTGCTCAAGCGTCGCGAGGTGCTGGGCGGCCACGACCCGGCCGACTACCAGCAGCACCGTCTGTGGGTGACGGCTCCCGACGGCGCCCAGGTGCCGGTCTCGCTCGTGGCGCACCGCGACGTCACGCCCGACGGGACGAACCCCGTGCTGCTGTACGGGTACGGCTCGTACGAGTCGTCGATCGACCCGTATTTCTCCGTCCTGCGGCTCAGCCTGCTGCAGCGCGGCGTCGTGTTCGCCATCGCGCACGTGCGCGGTGGCGGTGAGATGGGCCGATCCTGGTATCTCGACGGGCGGCTCGAGCACAAGAAGAACACATTCACCGACTTCGTCGCGGCGGGGCGTCACCTCGTCGAGACGGGGTGGGCGGCCCCCGATCGCCTTGCGGCCGAGGGTGGTTCGGCCGGCGGCCTCCTCATCGGCGCGGCGCTCAACGAGGCGCCTGAGCTGTTCTGCGCCGTGCACGCGCAGGTGCCGTTCGTCGACGCTCTGACGACGACGCTCGACCCGTCCCTGCCGCTGACGCAGGGGGAGTGGGAGGAATGGGGCAACCCGCTCGCCGACCCGGACGTGTACGCGTACATGAAGAGTTACACGCCGTACGAGAACGTCCGCGACGTCGACTACCCGTCGGTGCTCGCGACGACGAGCCTCAACGACACGCGCGTGTTCTACGTCGAACCCGCGAAGTGGGTGCAGATGCTGCGCCGCACCGTCACGAGTGACCAGAACGAGCGACCGATTCTGCTCAAGACCGAGATGGTCGCGGGCCACGGCGGCGTCAGCGGGCGGTACGAGGCGTGGAAGGAAGCGGCGTTCGAGACCGCGTGGATTCTCGACCGTCTCGACGCGTCCGAGATCGTGCACCCGGCGTCCGCCAACGTCTGACTCACGCCCTGAGAAACCGGCACCCTGGGGAAGTGAACCCCGTTCTTGCGCCCAAGTGCACCCGGGTGCACTTGGGCGCAAGAACGGGGGCTGCATCTCTTGGGCACGACGCGAGTGGCGCCGGCTCAGGTCGAGGACGGGCCCGCTGCGCCAAGCCGTCGGCTATCACTCCTGAGCTGAGCGCGCCTCGACGGCTGCGCGGATGCGCTGCAGCGTCGTGTTCATGCCAGCGACGAGGTTGGCCTCGAAGTGGTCCTCACCGCCGAGCACCTTGTCGACGAGCAGCGCCGACACCTTCGACGTACCGCTCGGCGGCACGTCACGTCGCTGCGTCAGCACGGTGCCGCCGTCCTGCGGCGTGAGCGTGAAGCTCCACGTCGTGCCGTTGTCGAGCACCCGGAAAGCGACGCGCTGCAGGTCGTGAAAATCAGTCACCTTGGCACGCGTCGGCCACCACAGATTGCCGTCACGATTGACGTTGAGCATGAACGTGCCACGGCGGATCGGGCCCCGCGCAATCACCTTGCGACACTGCGGTGACCACTGCGGCATCCGCCGCAGGTCACTGACGAGCGGCCACACCTGCTCCGGGGGAGCAGCGATGAAGATCTCAGATTCGAGGTTGTCAGCCATGACGCCCACCGTAGCTGGCCGCTGGTCATCCTCCTCGGCTACGGCGGGGCTGGCGTTGAAGATCGGTTCAGATGACCATTTTTTCTCCGGCATCTGAACCCGCTCGGCCACGACAGAGGGCCCGGGGGGGCAGCTCGCTCACGCTCGCTGCCCGCCTCGGGCCCTCAACCCTCGCCTCCAGATGCAGAGGTGGTTCAGATGACCATTTTTTCTCCGACATCTGAACCCGCTCGGCCTTTGCCTCCCAGGCTCAGATGTCGTAGTACATCTCGAACTCGTGCGGGTGCGGACGGAAACGAATCGGGTCGATCTCGTTCAGACGCTTGTACTCGATCCACGTCTCGATGAGGTCCTCCGTGAACACGTCACCCTCGAGCAGATACTCGTGGTCGGCCTCGAGCGCGTCGAGCACGTCTCCGAGCGAACCCGGAACCTGCTGAATGGCCTCGTGCTCCTCGGGCGGCAGCTCGTACAGGTCCTTGTCGACCGGCTCCGGCGGCTCGATGCGGTTCTTGATGCCGTCGAGGCCCGCCATCAGCTGCGCCGCGAAGCACAGGTACGGGTTCGCCGACGGGTCCGGGACACGGAACTCGACACGCTTCGCCTTCGGCGACGTGCCCGTGATCGGGATACGCACGCACGCGGAACGGTTGCGCGCGGAGTACACGAGGTTCACCGGCGCCTCGTAACCCGGTACGAGACGGTGGTAGGAGTTGACCGTCGGGTTCGTGAACGCGAGCAGCGACGGCGCGTGCTTGAGCAGACCACCGATGTACCAGCGAGCGATGTCCGACAGGCCACCGTAACCACGCTCGTCGTAGAACAGCGGCTCGCCGTCCTTCCACAACGACTGGTGCGTGTGCATACCCGAACCGTTGTCGCCGAACAGCGGCTTCGGCATGAACGTCGCCGAGCGTCCGTTCTGGAACGCGACGTTCTTGATGACGTACTTGAACTTCATGACGTCATCACCCGACTGCAGCAGGGTGTTGAACTTGTAGTTGATCTCCATCTGACCGGCCGTGCCGACCTCGTGGTGGCTGCGCTCGACCTCGAGGCCGACCTCGTGCAGCTTCAGCACCATCTCGTCGCGCAGGTCGGCGAAGTGGTCGACGGGCGGGACGGGGAAGTAGCCTCCCTTGTACCGGGTCTTGTACCCCAGGTTGCCGCCCTCTTCGACGCGGCCCGTGTTCCAGGCCGCCTCGATCGAGTCGATGTAGTAGTAGCCGGCGTTCTGCTTCGTCTCGAAACGCACGTCGTCGAAGACGTAGAACTCGGCCTCGGCGCCGAAGAACGCCGTGTCGGCGATCCCCGTCGACTTCAGGTACGCCTCGGCCTTCGCCGCGATATTGCGCGGGTCGCGCGAGTACTGCTCGCCCGTGAACGGGTCGACGATCGAGAAGTTGATGATGAGCGTCTTGTACTCACGGAACGGGTCCAGGTAGGCCGTCTGCAGGTCCGGGATGAGCTTCATGTCGGACTCGTGGATGGCCTGGAAACCGCGAATGGACGAGCCGTCGAACATCTGGCCGGTCTCGATCGCCTCAGCGTCGAAGCTCTCGGCCGGGATGTTGAAGTGCTGCATGACGCCCGGCAGGTCGCAGAAGCGGATGTCGACGAATTTGACGTCCTCATCCTCGATGAACTTCACGACCTCTTCAGCGGTCTTGAACATGGATCCTCCTGACTGGGGTGTGCGATGCCGGTCGACACCACACCACGTGTTGCCCATGATGCTAGGACCCCCCGATTACCCGGGCATGGCCCTCATGTTTCGTCGGTGTTACGAAACACGTGAACAGTTCACGCCGGTCGGCGCACGGCGCGCGACCACCCCTCCAACCTATCCAGGCACCTCACCTCTAGTCTTGGAGGGCGCGCTACTACTCACAGTGCGAGACACCACCGAACGGAAACGAACGTGCCCCCAGCTGCCCCCCTCGCCGATGCCGACCCCGCCGAGAACCGCCCCGTCGAGGGCCCCGGCTCCATCGCGCGGCTGGCCCCGCGCGCCGTCGCGCTGCTCATCGACTGGGCGCTCTGCTCCGTCATCGCCATGGGGTTGCTGGGCTACCGCTGGGGCGGGAGCGGCGCCGAGGGCTTCAAACCGCTCGCCGTCTTCGCCGTCGAGAACCTCCTGCTCGTCAGCACCCTCGGGATGACGCTCGGGCACCGCGCCATGGGGATGCAGGTGCAGCGCGTCAGCGACGGCGCCGCCCCCGGTCTGCTCGCCGGCGCCGTCCGCACCGTGCTGCTCTGCCTCGCGATCCCCGCCGTCGTCACCGACTCGAGCGGACGCGGGCTGCACGACAAGCTCGCCGGCACCGTCATCGTCCGTTCGCGTTGAACTCGATGCGACATTGACGCTCGCCGCGCGCACGCCCCAGGCAGCATGACCTTCACGGCACGACCCATGCGGGTTGCCCCGCCGCACGCCCCGTCACCCGGATGGGACGACATGCATCGCCGCGTCGCACCACGTGGGCGCGGGCCACGCGACAAGCCCCAGAACACACGAGAGCCCGCCACCTCGAGGTGGCGGGCTCTCGTGTTCGTGCGTGGGAGGCTCAGCGGCCACGCATCGCGGCGCGGTTGACGCGTGCCTTCGTGGGGTCGATACCGGCCGGAGCTGCGGGGCGGCCCGACCCAAGGGCGCGCAAGCGCTTGGTGATGCGAGCGGCCTCGTCGTCGGTGAGCACCTTGGGCATCTTCTGCATGTCCTTCTGCAGACGCTCGACGGGGACGGAGCCCTCGTCGGTGCCGACGCGCAGCGTGTGCACCGGAACCTCGGGGCCGAGCACCCGCGTCGTGCGCTTGTTCTCACTGGAGAGCAAACGCTCGGCCATGCCCTTGGGGCCTTCCGCGACGAGCACGACGCCCGGCTTGCCGACGGCGCGGTACACCATCGCGGCACCCGAGAGGTCGCGCACCTGGCGGTTGCGGCCCATGTCGACGCCGACGGGCTCCTGCTCGACGAACCAGCCCTTGCGCAGCGACGACATGACGGCGACGCTCGCGCCCGGCTGACCCGAGATCGACTTGTAGATCGCGGTGTTCGCGCGGCGGGCGAGCACGAGCAGTGCGGCGAGCACACCCAGCAGCACGCCGATGATGCCGAGGTAGATCGGGTGGCCGATACTGAAGCCGATGATGAGCAGCAGCACGAACACGAGCGCGAACGCACCGATCATCCACGCCAGCAGCGCGGGGTCGTTGGCGCGCGCCGTCTCGAACACCTGACGGAACTGAGCGGAGCGGCCCGGCTCCTTGGCCTCGCCTCTCGTGCTCGACGCACCGTCGGCCTTCGTGGCGCCGCCGCTCGAACCGCGGCGGAACCGCGACTTCTTGGGCTCGTTGGTGGGGGAGGTTGATGCCATGGGGTCAGGATACGCGGGTCTCGGCGCGGGCCACCAAAGACGCAGCTTCCTGACGCGCCGGCGACGACGCCGCCTCCGCGAGGTGCAGCAGGTTTTCGGGCAGCTCCTGGCCGCGCTTGGCCATGACCTGGGCGTACAGACGGCCGGCTCGGTAGGAGGAACGCACGAGCGGACCCGCCATGACGCCGGAGAAACCGATCTCCTCGGCACGCTCGGACCAGTGCACGAACTCCTCCGGCTTGACCCACCGGTCGATCGGGTGGTGCAGCTTCGAGGGGCGCAGGTACTGCGTGATCGTGATGATGTCGCAGCCCGCCTGGTGCAGGTCGACGAGCGCCTGGTCGATCTCGTGCTCCTCCTCACCCATGCCGAGGATGAGGTTCGACTTCGTCACGAGCTCCTGCTCGCGCGCCATCGTCAGCACCTTGAGCGACTTCTCGTACGTGAACGCCGGGCGGATGCGACGGAAGATGCGCGGTACCGTCTCCAGGTTGTGGGCGAACACCTCGGGGCGGGCGTCAAAGACCTTGCCGACGAGCTCGGGGACGGCGCCGAAGTCGGGCGGCAGGATCTCGACACCCGTGTTCGGGTTGAGTTCGTGGATGAGGCGCACGGTGTCGGCGTACAGCTGCGCGGCACCGTCGGGCAGGTCGTCGCGCGCGACGCCGGTGACGGTGGCGTAGCGCAGGCCCATCTCACGGACGGACTCGGCGACGCGGCGCGGCTCGTCGAGGTCGAGGGCGGACGGCTTGCCGCTCGCGATGTCGCAGAAGTCGCAGCGTCGCGTGCAGGTGTCGCCGCCGATGAGGAACGTGGCCTCACGGTCCTCCCAGCACTCGAAGATGTTGGGACAGCCGGCCTCCTGGCACACGGTGTGCAGGCCGCCACCCTTGACGAGATTCTGCAGCGAGTTGTACTCCGGGCCCATCTTCGCCGTGGTGCGGATCCAGCTCGGCTTTCGTTCGATGGGCGTTTCGGCGTTGCGCGCTTCCACGCGCAGCAGTCGACGGCCTTCGGGCGCGACGGTCACAGAAAAGCACTCCTCGGCTTGGCGATTGAGGGCGACACGGCGCGAAGATGCGCGCCAGCGCTCAGAACAACAGCGTACGCGGGTGAAAACTTCCCCACGAGTACGCGGACGGCGCTCATGCCGCCTTCGACGGGGCGACGATCGCCGACAGGTGACGCTCCACGACCGGGAGCACCTCGGCGACGGTGACGTCACGACCGACCTCGCGGCTCAGTGTCGTCACCCCGGCATCGGCGATGCCGCAGGGCACGATCGTCTGCGTCCACGACAGGTCGCAGTCGCAGTTGAGCGAGAAACCGTGCATCGTCGCGCGCTTCGAGACGCGCACGCCGATGGCGCCGATCTTGCGGTCGGGGCCCTTGTCGTCGGCGAGCACCCAGGTGCCGGAACGTCCCTCCACGCGGTCGGCGTCGACGCCGAACTCGGCGCACACGTCGATCATGAGCTGCTCGAGGCGACGCACGTGCGCGACGACGTCGATGGGGATGGGCAACGCCATGATCGGGTAGCCCACGAGCTGACCCGGACCGTGCCACGTGATCTTGCCGCCGCGGTCGACGTCGACGACGGGCGTGCCGTCGAAGGGACGCTCGTGCGCCTCGGTGCGCTTGCCCGCCGTGTAGACGGGGGAGTGCTCGAGCAGCAGAACCGTGTCCTCGCCGCCCGCGACGACGTCGGCGTGGACCTGACGCTGCACCTCCCACGCCTGCTCGTAGTCGACGAAGTCAGGGGCGAAGCCGAGGTGCTGGATACGCATCCCCCGAGCCTACTCTCCGACACGCCGCGACGGCCGCCGGCCTGCCTGTGGATAACTCGACGCACGCTTCGGCCCTCCTGGGCGACAGTGGAACCAGTGACGCCGACCGCGGCGCCCCTCGCACGCCGAACCCAGGAGTCACCATGCCCGACGCCACCGCACCCACGATCGCCGGATACACCATCGAAGCGCGCATCGGGCAGGGCGGCAGCTCGTCGGTGTGGCGCGCCACCGGGCCGCAGGGCACCGTCGCGATCAAGGTCGGCACGGAACCCGCGATCACCGCGCGTTCGGAATGGCGGATGCTGCGGCGCCACGCGGGGCCCCACGTCGTCGAGGCCCTCGATCTCACGACGAGCGCCGAGGGCCACAGCGCGCTCGTGCTCGAGTACATGGCCGGCGGCAGCCTCGACGACGTCGTGCGAGGACGCGGCGGACTCACCGTCGGCGAGTGCGTGACGGCGCTCGCTCCGGTCGCGGCGACCATGGCGGGTTTCCACGACCGAGGATGCGTGCACGCCGACCTCACCCCGTCCAACATTCTCTTCGACCACCAGGGACGCCCTGCGATCGCAGACCTGGGGGCCACGCGTGTCGCGGCACGCGCCGACGGGGCCGACTGGGCCACCTACGGGTTCGTCGCTCCCGAGATCGTCGACGGCGAACCGCCCAGCGCTGCGGCCGACGTGTACTCCTTCGGGGCGCTCGCCTGGTTCTGTCTCCTGGGGACGCCGCCGCCCGTCGCAGCGCTGCGGCCGCACCTCGTCGACGTCCTGCCCGACGCGCCGGACGCGCTCGTCGACCTCATCACGGCGTGCCTCGCACAGACGCCGTCGTCGCGCCCGCACGCCGCGGAGCTGGCGACCCGGCTGCGCGGTGTCGCCACCGCACGCCCGGTGCCCGTGCCGACCGCCGTGCCGATTGGCGAGGGGAGTGACACCCCTGCCGTTGGTGAGTCGATCACGCGACGACTGCGGGACGAGGCGCAGCGGCGGCAGTTCCTCGAGCCGGCCGACGCGGAGCGCCATGGGTCGTCACTCAGGGGCGGACGTCGTGGGCGACGTGGGCGTCGTGGCGCTGAAACCCGCGGCGAGGTCGGGGGAAGACGGACGTGGCGTCCAGGGGCCGTCGACGCTGGGCGACGTGCTGACGCGGCGGGCGCGTGCTGGAGAGCTGGTCGCTGGGTGCCCGCGGCGCTGCTGGGGGCGTGCGTCGTCACAGCAGCAGCGATGTGGCCCGTTCACGCAGGCGGAGACTCGGCGAATGACGCCGGATCTTCGACGAGCGCGGCCTACGCGCGCGCCAACCCTGGTGTGACACCGGCGAACTCGACGACGTCCTCGACGGCGGTGACGCCCGCACCGCCGTCGAAGACGATGCCGAACGCGGTGTCGCCCTCGACCAACCCGGAGGCGGGGACGGCGGTGCCCGCGTCCGGTGCGAAGACGCCCACGATGACGGCTCCGACGCGTCAGGAGGTCGTGGCGCTGCTCGACTGCCGGGCCAAGGCCTGGTCGACGTTGGATCGAGAAGGCCTGGGCCGGTGCCTCGTGCCGGGCTCGGCTGCTCACACGCACGACCTGCAGGCCTTCACGCGGGCGAGCGCGCAGGGCGCGTCGTACGACGGCCTCGGCTACGCGATCGGCGCGCTGACGCCGACGTCATGCAGCGGTGGCCAGGTGTGCCTGACGAGCCGAATCACGACGTCGGGGTACGACGTCCGCACCAAGACCGCGAGCGAGCGTGTTGCTGCGCGTCACGATGACGTCCGGCTCGTCCTCAGCCACGACGGCACGGGCTGGCGCATCTCGTCCTGGTCAGCGAGCTGAGGCGCATCTCCGCCATGAACCGGACGAGAGCGCGCCACGCGCCCGATCAGCCTCCCGACGCGCGCCGGTCAGAGCGCCGACGCGACGAGCCGGTCGAGCGCCTGGTCCTGGTTCTCGTCCTGCCAGTCGAACCCGGCAGCTTCGAGCACGTGGGGGCGTACCCGCGTCGACGCGGTCACCTGGTCGGCCATCTCACCGAGGACGAAGCGCAATGCCCCCTTCGGTACGCGCAGGGCAGCGGGGCGCCGCAGCGAGCGCGCGAGTGCCTGTGCGAGATCGGCCTGCCGACTCGCGCGCGGTGCGACGAGGTTGACGGGCCCGACGACGTCGGGGTGGTCGAGAAGAAACACCAGCGCGCGCACCTCGTCACGCAGCGTGATCCAGCTCCACCACTGCCGCCCCGAACCCAATGGGCCCCCTGCGCCCAGCCGCGTCGTCGTCAGGAGGGGAGCGAACGCTCCGGCCTCGCCCGTCATGACGAGACCGGTGCGCGCGAGGGCGACGTCGTGGCGCTTCGCAGCCCTCATCGCCGCAGCTTCCCACTCGATGCAGACGCGAGCGAGGAAGTCTTCCCCGGGTGCGCTCGTCTCGTCGAGCACCTCGTCACCGCGATCGCCGTAGAAGCCGATCGCCGAAGCCGAGACGAGACGAATCCGTTGTGGCACCTCCGCCAGTGCGTCGGCGAGCCTCGACGTCGTCTCGATCCGCGACTCGCGAATCGCGTCCTTGTACGCACGGCTCCACCGATGATCCCCGACGCCCGCCCCGGCCAGGTTGACGACCGCATCGACGGTGGCGAGCGTCTCGACCAATCGGCTGTTCGAGCTGCGGGCCTCGGGCAGCGTCACCTCGCCGGGTGTGACCGCCGGTCGTCGGACGATCCGGATGACGGTGTCGCCGCGGCGACGCAGACATGATGACAGCGCACCGCCGATCACTCCGGAGGAACCGGTGATGGCGATGCGCTGTCCAGTCATGCGGTCAGACTAGCCCGCGACGATCACACCTCGAAGGCGCCCTCTTCCAGGCGAGCCTTGATGGCCGAGAGGAAGCGACCGGCGTCGGCGCCGTCGACCACGCGGTGGTCGTAGGTGAGGACGAGGTTCATTATCTGACGGATCGCGATCGAGTCGTTGCCGAACTCATCGGTGACGACGACGGGACGCTTGACCATCGCGCCGGTGCCGAGGATGGCGACCTGCGGCTGGTTGATGATCGGGGTGTCGATGAGCGAACCGTTCGAGCCGATGTTCGAGATCGTGAACGTGCCGCCACCCAGCTCGTCCGGCGTCACCTTGTTGTCACGCGTGCGAGCGGCGAGGTCGGCGATCTTCTTCGCGATGCCGGCGATCGACAGGTCACCCGCGTCCTTGATGACGGGCACGAGCAGGCCGCGCGGCGTGTCGACCGCGATGCCGATGTGCTCGGCGTTGTGGTAGATGATGTTGTCACCGTCGACCGAGGAGTTGACCTGCGGGAACGCCTTGAGCGCCTCGACGACAGCCGTCGTGATGAACGGCAGGTAGGAGAGGTTGACGCCCTCGCGAGACTTGAAGCTCTCCTTGTTGCGCGCACGGATGCTCGCGACCTTCGTGAGGTCGACCTCGACGACGGCCGTCAGCTGCGCGGACACGGCGAGCGACTCGACCATGCGCTGCGCGATGACCTTGCGCAGACGCGACATCTTCTCCGTCGTGCCGCGCTTGGCCTGAGCCTCGGCGGACGGCTGCGGCGTCGTCGTCGACGCGGCCGGGGTGGAGGATGCTGCCGGAGCCGCGGCGGACGCAGCCGGGGCGGCCTCCTGCTTCGGCTCCTGGGCCTTCTTCGCGGCGTCGAGGACATCCTGCTTACGGATGCGGCCACCGACGCCGGTGCCCGTGATCGTCGACAGGTCGATGTTGTTCTCGGCCGCGATCTTGCGCACCAGAGGCGTGACGTAGGTGCCGGAGTTGTCGACCTTCGTCGACGTCTCCTGCTGCTTGTCGGAGCCAGCGCCGGCCTTGGGGGCCTCGTCCTTCGGCGCCTCGCTCGCCGACGACTCGGCCTTCGGGGCTTCCTTCTCGGCGGCCTCGTCGTCCTTGACCGGGGCCGGCGTCTCGTTCTTCGACTCCGCGGCCTCGACGGCCTCGTCCTGCTTCTTCGAGTCGACCTCGTCCTGGTTCTTCTGCGCCTTCTCGGCCTCGGCCGAGTCGTCGGAGGAACTCGAGCCGGCCGAGCCGCCGATGACGGCGAGGTCGGCGCCGACGGGCACCGTCTCGTCCTCGGCGACGAGGATCTTCGTCAGCTTGCCCGCGACGGGGGAGGGAACCTCGGTGTCGACCTTGTCCGTGGAGACCTCGAGCAGGGGCTCGTCAACGGCGACATCGTCACCCTCGGACTTGAGCCAGCGCGTGATCGTGCCCTCGGTGACGGACTCGCCGAGCGCGGGCATCGTCACCTTCTCGCCGCCGGAGACCTCAGCGGCGGAGTCGTTCGAGGAGTTCGAGCTCTCGGACGCCTGCGGCGCGCTCTCGGCGGCCTCGTCCTTCTTCTCGTCGGCCTCGGCCTGCGGCTCGGCCTCCTGCGAGTCGTCGGAGGAGGAGTCGGAACCGGAGTCGGACGACGCGGGAGCGTCGCCGTCGCCGATGACGGCGAGGTCGGCGCCGACCGGCACCGTTTCATCCTCTTCGACGAGGATCTCCTGCAGCGTTCCGGCGATCGGCGACGGAATCTCCGTGTCGACCTTGTCCGTGGAGACCTCCAGCAGCGGCTCGTCAACGGCGACGGTGTCGCCGACGTTCTTCAGCCAGCGGGTCACGGTGCCTTCGGTCACCGACTCGCCGAGGGCCGGCATGGTCACGCGGTCAGACATGGGTGGAGGTCTCCTCAATCCAAAATTCACTTTGGTTTCGCGGATGAAGTTGTGAACTCCGGGGCACTTCGCAGCGAGCGGATCTCCCCGATCAAGGCCATCTTGTCACTCGCGGACGGGGTTGCGGAAACCCGCCCCGAATACCCGCGGGTAGGAAAACGGCCGTTCCCACCCGCGGGCCTGCTCGATCAGGCGCGAGCCAGCTCGACGAGGGTGCGGACGGCGAAACCGGTGCCGCCCTTGGGGTTGACGCCGTAGGGGCTGCCCTCGTTGAACGCGGGCGCCGCGATGTCCATGTGGATCCAGTCGATCTGCTCGCCGTTCTTCTCGCCGACGAACTCCTTGAGGAACATCGCCGCGGTGATGAGCCCACCCATGCGCTCGCCGGTGTGCTTGAGATCGGCCACCTCGGAGTCGATGCTCGGGCGCAGGTGCTCGAGCAGCGGCATCGGCCACATGTGCTCGTCGACGCGCTCGGAGGCCGCGATCAGTTCGTCGCGCACCTCGTCGTTGTTGCCGACGATCGCCGCCGTGCGGTTGCCGAGCGCGAGCACGGCCGCGCCGGTGAGCGTCGCGATGTCGATGATGAGATCGGGCTCCTCCTCGGTGGCGTAGCACAGGCCGTCAGCCATGACGAGGCGCCCCTCGGCGTCGGTGTTGTCGATCTCGACGGTCGTGCCGTCGTGCATGCGGATGACGTCGCCGGGACGCTGCGCGTCGGCGCCCGTCATGTTCTCGGCGAGGCACAGGTAGCCCGTGACGGCGACCGGCAGCTCGAGCGCGGCGACGGCCTCGAGGAAGGCCGCGACGGCGGCAGCGCCGGCCATGTCGCACTTCATCGTCGCCATGCCGTTGGCGGGCTTGATGCACAGGCCGCCGGAGTCGAACGTGATGCCCTTGCCGACGATCGAGATGTGCTTCGTCGCCTTCGCGGGCTTGTACGTCAGCGTCACGAGGCGCGGCGGACGCGCCGAGCCGCGGCCGACGCCGATGAGGCCGCCGCACTCGGCCTTCGCGAGGGCCTTCTCGTCCATGATGTCGACCTTGACCTTGGTGCCCGACATGCGCTTGCGGACGATGTCGGCGAACGAGGCGGGGTTGAGGTCGAGCGGCGGCATGTTGACGAGGTCGCGCGCCCAGTTCTGCGCGGTCACGACGGCCGCCGCGGTCTCGACGCCCGCGAGGGCGCCGGGCGACTTCGCGTCGGTGACGAGCAGCGTTGCCTTGGCGAGGGCTTCCTTCGGCTTGCTCTTGTACGCGGTGTAGGCGTACGCGCCGAGGGCGATGCCCTCGCAGATGGCCTGGACGAGGTCGTCGGCGACCGCGGGGAAGGCGAAGACGGCGCTCGAGGTGCCCGTGAGCGAACGCGCGGCGGCACCGGCGGCGTCACGCAGCGCGGAGGCCTTCGTCGGCGCCTGCTCGGCGTCGACGCCCGAGCCGACGGCGATGACGAGGCCGCTCAGGTCGCCGGCACCCGACAGGCGCAGCACCTCGTCGGCGCGACCCTTCGCCTCGAGCGTCGCGAGAGCCTCGTTGAGCGCCTTGACTGCGGCGGGGGAGACTCCGACGGGGTCGATGACGCGGGCGCCGTCCTTCATCGGTGCGGTGAGGACGACGGTGGCGTCGGCTGCGATGGCGTCCGCGCTCTTGTCGCTGAGGGTGATGTCGACCATGTGGGGGCCCCTTTCGTGGGTGATGCCGAGGTCATCGGCGTGCATGCTGCTGGGCCGAGCTTAACGGCCCGTAGGACGCGGTGGGCGCGGTAGGTTCGAGGCATGACTGAGAACAAGCTCTCGCCCCTCGACGAGCGTCACCGCGCCCTCGGGGCGAAGATGGCCGACTTCGGAGGATGGGACATGCCCATCGAGTATCCGGGCGGAGGTGTCGTGCGCGAGCACACCGCGGTGCGTGAGCGCGTCGGCATCTTCGACGTGAGCCACCTGGGCAAGGCGACGGTGAAGGGTGCAGGCGCGCTCGACTTCGTCAACTCGTGCCTGACGAACGACCTGCGCAAGATCGGGCCCGGCCAGGCCCAGTACACGATGTGCTGCGACGAGAGCGGCGGGGTCGTCGACGACCTGATCGTCTACGTCAAGGCCGAGGACGATCTGTTCCTCATCCCCAACGCCGCGAACACGGCCGAGGTCGTGCGCCGCCTCGAGGAGGCCGCGCCGGAGGGTATCGAGGTCGCCGACGCGCACGAGGAATACGCCGTGCTCGCCGTCC
The DNA here is from genome assembly GCF_004346775.1 of Dermacoccus sp. SAI-028. Classification (NCBI taxonomy): domain Bacteria; kingdom Bacillati; phylum Actinomycetota; class Actinomycetes; order Micrococcales; family Dermacoccaceae; genus Dermacoccus; species Dermacoccus sp. SAI-028. The sequence continues at coordinate 1,255,581 of NZ_SMFS01000001.1, forward strand.
AGGGTCCCAAGTCCGACGAGGTCGTCTCCGCACTCGCTCTGCCCGTCGACCACGACTACATGAGCTTCGACGAGGCCGACTGGCAGGGCCGCCCCGTCACCGTGTGCCGCACCGGCTACACCGGTGAGCGCGGCTACGAACTCGTCTGCCGCTGGGACGATGCCCTCGCGCTGTGGGACGCCCTCGTCGAGGCCGCGGCCCCCTACGAGGGTCTGCCCTGTGGCCTCGGGGCGCGCGACACCCTGCGCACCGAGATGGGATACCCCCTGCACGGGCAGGATCTCTCGCTCGACATCACGCCCGTGCAGGCGCGCTCCGGCTGGGCCGTCGGCTGGAAGAAGGACGCGTTCTGGGGAAAGGACGCCCTGACCAAGGAGAAGGCCGAGGGCCCGCGCCGCATCTCGCGTGGCCTCAAGCTCACCGGCCGCGGCATCCCGCGCGCGCACTGCATCGTGCGTGACGCCGAGGGCGCTGAACTCGGCGAGGTGACGTCCGGGACGTTCTCGCCGACTCTCGGCATGGGCGTCGCGCTCGCGCTCGTCTCGCCGATGCTCGCCGAGGGCGACCAGGTCGTCGTCGACGTGCGTGGTCGCATGCTCGAGGCCGTCGTCACGAAGCCGCCGTTCGTCGAGGTGCAGACGCGCAGCAGCTGACGCGATGAGCGCCTCCCGCCTCGGCGGCGTCTCCTCTGACGACATGACGAAGGGGGCTCGCACCGGATGGTGCGACCCCCTTCGTCATGCGTTCGTTCTGGACGTGCCGAGGTGAGGCGCGTCAGGCGACCGTGTCGCCCCGCTTCACCGTCGGACGGGGGAAGCGCAGGCGGCGCATCTGCATCGAGCGCGTCACCGCATAGAGGGCGCCGCCGCGCGGCACGGCACCGAACTTGGCGATGAGGTCCTTCTTGATGCGGCGCCACAGCAGGGCAGAGTCGATGAGGCCCGCGAGCACGATGACCCACACGAGCGCCAGGGTGATGGCGGCCAGCTTGGGCAGCAGGAACCACGAGAAGATCAGGATGAACATGAGCGGCATCGCGACCTCGCCCAGGCTGAGGCGGGCGTCGACGCGGTCACGGATGTAGCGCTTCTCGGGGCCGCGGTCGCGCAGCGGCAGCGCGGATTCCTCGCCACGATCGGCGGCTGCGCGCTGCTGGGCGCGCGCCTCGCGTGCGCGCTCCTTCTCTGCCGCCTTGGCTGCCTTGCGGTCGGTCTCGACGAGGGGGCGCCGACGAGCGGCCTCCTGGTCCCTGCGCTTAGGCGTCGGGCGGTTCTTCGCACCGGGGCGCGGAGTGTGCGCCGCATCATTCGTCGGGGCGGCCGGCTCGCGCGTCGCATCCTTCTCGACCGCGGTGGCTCCGACGGCGGTGGCGCCGCTGCTCGTCTTCTTCTTCACTGCTCGCACCCGCGCCACTTTACGTCACGCCCGCGCGCCTCCCATCCCCGACACGGGCGCGCGGGGGATACCGTGGCGGCTGTGACTGCCACCGTGAACGCGGGCGCCCCGGAGGATCTCCGCCAGCGCATCGCCACCCTCATGCCCGGCGTCGTCGAGGACCTCAAGGCCCTCACGCGCATCCCCAGCGTCTCCCTCGGATCGTTCGACCAACAGCACGTCGACGACTCCGCGCGCGCCGTCGCGAAGCTGCTCGAGGCCGAGGGGATGGACGTCAAGGTCGTCTCCGAGGGCGGCCGCCCGGCCGTCATCGCGCACAAGGAAGGACCCGCAGGGTCGCCGCGTGTCCTCATGTACGCCCACCACGACGTCCAGCCCCCCGGTGACGACGCCGACTGGCAGAGCCCGCCGTTCGAACCGACCGAGCGCGACGGTCGCCTCTACGGCCGCGGCGCGGCCGACGACAAGGCCGGTGTCATGGCGCACATCGCCGCGATCCGCGCCTGGGGCGACGACCTGCCCTGCACCGTCACCCTCTTCATCGAGGGGGAGGAGGAGATCGCCTCCGACTCCCTGCCCGCACTGCTGCGCACGTACGCGGACGAGCTGACGTCCGACGTCCTCGTGCTCGCCGACTCAGCGAACTGGGCCGTCGGCACGCCGGCGCTGACGACGACCCTGCGCGGCACCGTCCGCGCCGTCGTCACCGTCCGCACCCTGGCGCACTCGGTGCACTCGGGCATGTTCGGGGGCGCCGTCCCCGACTCGCTGACGACGCTGTGCCGCCTGCTCGCAACGCTTCATGACGACGCGGGCAGCGTCGCCGTCGCCGGGCTGGACTCCGACGAGAATGTCGACATCGACTACACGCCCGAGGAGCTGCGCCGCGACGCCGGCATGCTCGAGGGCACGCAGCTCATCGGCACGGGCCCGCTGACCGCGCGGTTGTGGCGTGGGCCGAGCATCACCGTCATCGGGCTCGACGCGACGGGCGTCGACGTCGCGAGCAACACGCTCGCGGCGAGTTCGCGAGCCAAGCTGTCGCTGCGCGTCGCCCCCGGGCAGGACCCGCAGGCCGCCTACGAGGCGCTCGCCGAGCACCTGCGCTCCCACGCACCGTGGGGTGCGCAGGTGGAGGTGGAGCTCGAGGAGATCGGTTCCGGTTTCGACGCCGACGCCACCGGCCCGCTCTACGACGAGGCCCGCGCCGCCTTCCGTGACGCCTGGGGCAGCGACCCCGTCGACGTCGGCATCGGCGGCTCGATCCCGTTCGTCTCCTTGTTCGCGGAGATGATGCCCAACGCTGCGCTGCTCGTCACCGGTGTCGAAGACCCCGACACCCGCGCGCACGGCGCGAACGAATCGCTGCACCTCGGCGAGTTCGCGAAGGTCTGCCTCGCCGAGGCGGTTCTCCTGCAGCGCGTCGCGAAGGCCTCGGACGGCGCGTGACACCGGGCGCTCGACGACGACGGGTGAGGCCTGCGTGATGGCGCGTGGCCTCACCCGCTGTCGGGTGCCTGTGGTGAAGGCCGGGGTCAAGAGCCTCATCCATCCCGAGGGGGCGATGTCGGGACATGAATGACGACCTCATGCTGCTGAGCGCCGTCGTCGGTGCCGTGTGCGCGCTGGCAGGCTGGTTGTTCGGCCCGTTGCGTCATGCCGTGACCGCGGTCCACGAGGCGGGGCACACCCTCGTCGCTCTTCTCGCGGGGCGCAGCGTCCGCTCGGTGCGGCTCAACCGTGATTCGTCAGGTGAGGCGGTAAGCGTCGGCCGACAGGGTGGGCTCGGCGTCGTGCTGACCCTCCTGGCCGGGTACCCGGCGCCCGGGATCGTCGGGCTCGGGGGTCTGGTCGCCCTGCGCGCAGACCAGGCGCGGATCTGGCTCGTCGCCGGCGCCGTTGTCGTCGCACTCATGGCACTGCTCCTGCGCAACGCGTTCGGCGTCGTCGTCATCGCGTGCGTCGGGGCGTTGCTCGTCGCGACGCTACGTTGGGCCTCCGATCCCGTCACGAACGTCGTCGTGGCGAGCGCGTCGTGGTTCCTGCTCGTCGGCGGGCTGCGCTCCGCGCTCGAGCTGTTCCGCCCCCACGTCGGGCGTGACGACGCGATGGAGCTCGCGCGCGTCGGTCACGTCCCTGCGTTCGTCTGGCGGTTCGTGTTCTTGCTCGCCGCCATCGCGTGCCTGACGGCGGCTGCCGCCGTCGTCGGAGTGCTCGAGCCGGTCCGCTCGTCACTGGCGCGCCTCGGCGGCGCGTAAGGTGGGGCGGGAACACGGCGGGCCGCCGCGGTGTTGCACGAAGAACGGCCTGGAGACCACCAGGACCGAAGACGTGAGAGAGGATCGATCCACGATGACGGTGGAGACGAACACCCAGGCCGAGACGGCCACCCACGGCGTCATTCTGACGGACGTCGCCGCAGCCAAGGTGAAGAGCCTGCTCGAGCAGGAGGGCCGTGACGACCTTCGCCTGCGCGTCGGCGTGCAGCCGGGCGGCTGCTCGGGCCTCATCTACCAGCTCTACTTCGACGAGCGCACCCTCGACGGTGACCTCGTGCGCGACTTCGGTGGCGTCGAGGTCGTGGTCGACCGCATGAGCGCGCCGTACCTCGACGGCGCCTCCATCGACTTCGCCGACACGATCGAGAAGCAGGGCTTCACGATCGATAACCCGAACGCGGGCAGCTCCTGCGCGTGCGGTGACAGCTTCAGCTGATCCGATCGGCTCCGCCTCGGCGCCCACTGCTGCGATGGCAGCGTGGGCGCCGAACGCGTTTCACGGTAGGTTGATGCGGTGAAGATCGCAGTGACGGGTTCCATCGCAACCGACCATCTCATGACGTTCGACGGGCGTTTCGCCGATTCGCTCGTCGTCGAGCAGCTCGACAAGATCTCGGTCTCGTTCCTCGTGAACGACCTGCAGATCCGCCGCGGAGGCGTGGCGGGCAACATCGCGTTCGGCCTCGGCGACCTCGGCCTGCGCCCGATCCTCATCGGGTGCGTGGGCGCCGATTTCGCCGACTACGGCTCCTGGTTGGAGCGTCATGGCGTCGACACCTCTGAGGTGCGCATCTCGCAGACGCAGCACACCGCGCGTTTCGTCTGCACGACCGACAACGACATGGCGCAGATGGCGTCGTTCTACCCGGGTGCGATGTCGGAGGGGCGCGAGGTCGAACTCGGCCCGATCGCCGAGCGCCACGGGGGTTTTGACCTCGTCCTCATCGGCGCGCACGACCCGGAGGGCATGCGTCGCAACACGCAGGAGTGCCGGCGTCGGGGCATCCCGTTCGTCGCGGACCCCTCCCAGCAGCTGGCCTTCGGCGACGGCGCGTTCATCCGCGACATCATCGACGGCGCGCAGTACCTGTTCACCAACGAGTACGAATCGCACCTCACGGAGCAGAAGACGGGCTGGAGCGCCGACGAGATCCTCGACCGCGTCGGGGTACGTGTCATCACCCGCGGCAAGGACGGCGCGAGCATCCACCGCCGCGGTGAGCCGACGATCGACGTGCCCGTCGCCCAGATCGCGCAGGCGGTCGACCCGACGGGCGTCGGCGACGCCTTCCGCGCTGGATTCCTGGCCGGGTTGTCGTGGCAGCTCGAGCTGGAGCGCTGCGCCCAGCTGGGTTCGGTGCTCGCCGCTCACGTCATCGAGACCGTCGGCACCCAGGAGTACGTGCTGAAGGCGCCCGCCTTCCTCGACCGCTTCCGCGCGGCTTACGGTGACGCCGCGGCAGGCGAGGTGGCGGCGCGCCTGCGTGATCGGCGGTCGTGAACCCGCTCGAGCTCGAGTGCCGGTGGAACTTCGCCGACGCCGACTTCGACGCCGATGACGACCTCGTCGCCCTCGGCGCCGACCTCGAACCGGCGACGATCGTCGGGGCGTACTCCCAGGGCGTCTTCCCGATGGGTCTGGGGGAGGGCGGCGGCGAACCGCTCGGCTGGTGGTCGCCGCTGGAGCGCGGCGTCCTGCGTCGCGGTGACTTCCACGTCTCCCGCAGCCTGCGTCGCTCGGGCCGGACGATGGAGGTGAGCATCGACACCGCGTTCGACGACGTTGTCGCCGCCTGCGCCGACCCGAGCCGTGACGGCGCGTGGATCACCCCCGCCGTCGCCTCGGCCTACGGCGCACTCCACCGCCTCGGGGTGGCGCACTCGATCGAGGTGAGACAGGACGGCGAACTCGTCGGCGGCCTCTATGGGCTCGCGCTCGGTGGGTTGTTCGCCGGCGAGTCGAAGTTCCACGTCGCGACTGACGCATCGAAGGTGGCGCTGTGGGCGCTGAGCGAGGTCGTGTTCGCCGAGCCCGGGCCGCGTCTGATCGACGTGCAGTGGCGCACGGACCACCTCGCGAGCCTGGGCATCACCACCATGGAGCGTCCGGCGTACCGCGACGCCGTCGCGCACCTCGTCACCTCGCCGCCGATCACCGGTCTGGTGCCGGGCGCGCGGGTGCCGTTAGGCAATCGTTAGAGCCAGGAGATACCCCCCGACCCTTGGCGAAGTCTGAGCCTGGGATAAGGTTTGAATGTGCCTGGTATGGATCTGAGGAAGGTGGACGCTGTGCGTCGGCCCTTACGGAAGACGAGCCCCTCGTGGCGTCGTCGAATTGCTGCTGTCGGTGTCGGTGGAGCGGTACTGCCGCTGACCGCGTGCTCCGGAGAGGTCAGCCGCGGCTGGCTGCCCGAGGGCGTCACCGAGAACTCCCACCATGTGATCGATTTCTGGGTGGACACCTGGTACTGGGCGCTCGCCGTCGGCGTGCTCGTCTGGGGCCTCATGCTCTGGTGCATCCTGCGCTACCGCCGTCGCAAGAGCGACACGGGCTTCCCGGCGCAGATGCAGTACAACGTGCCGATGGAGATCCTCTACACGGTCGTGCCGATCTTCATGGTCGCCGTGCTGTTCGGCAAGACGGTCGGGCTGGAGAACAAGCTGCTCGACACCAAGCCGAAGCCCGACGTGACGATCAACGTCGTCGGCAAGCAGTGGAGTTGGGACTTCAACTACGTCGACGCCAAGACCTACGACACCGGCGTCATGGGTGACATGAAGGCCGGCAAGCCGGGCGCCGAGGCCGGACTGCCGACGCTGTACCTGCCCGTGAACAAGCGCGTCGAGTTCGTGCTGACGACGCGCGACGTCATCCACACGTTCTGGGTGCCGCAGTTCCTGCAGAAGCTCGACATGATCCCGAGCAAGGTGAACAAGTTCGCCGTCGACACGACGCAAGAGGGCACCTTCAAGGGCAAGTGCGCCGAGCTGTGCGGTGCGTACCACTCTCAGATGCTCTTCAACGTGAAGGTCGTCTCGCAGGCGGAGTACGACAAGCACATGGACGACCTGCGCAAGCAGGGCAAGTCCGGCTTCCTGTCGAACTCCCTCAACCGTTCCAGCGTCGCCCCGCAGGACCAGCAGTACCTGCCCGAGGGTGTCGGCGCGCCGGACATCGTCAAGGAGGGTAAGTAATGGCTACGGCTACGACTCCCGCCGCAGGCCTTCAGCAGCGCCCCGAGGCACGGCGTCCTGAGGACTTCAACGCGGGCCGAACCATCGTCAAGTGGTTGACGACGACCGACCACAAGGTCATCGGCAACCTGTACTTCATCACGTCGTTCATCTTCTTCCTGCTCGGTGGTGCGATGGCTCTGGTCATCCGTGCCGAGCTGTGGTCGCCCGGCCTGCAAATCGTCGACAACCCGGAGCAGTTCAACCAGCTGTTCACCATGCACGGCACGGTGATGCTCCTGATGTTCGCGACGCCGCTGTTCTCGGGCTTCGCGAACGCGCTCATGCCGCTGCAGATCGGCGCGCCCGACGTCGCCTTCCCGCGACTCAACATGTTCGCCTACTGGCTCTACCTCTTCGGCAGCCTCATCGCAGTGGCCGGCTTCCTGACGCCGCAGGGTGCGGCCTCGTTCGGTTGGTTCGCGTACGCGCCGCTGTCGAGCACCACCTACAGCCCCGGTCTCGGCGGCAACCTGTGGGTCTACGGCCTCGCGCTGACCGGTTTCGCCTCGATCATGGGTGCGGTCAACTTCGTCACGACGATCGTCTGCATGCGCGCTCCCGGCATGACAATGTTCCGCACGTCGATCTTCACGTGGACAGTGCTCATCACCTCGATCCTCGTGCTGCTCGTCTTCCCGGTCCTCGCCGCTGCGCTGTTCGGCCTCGGCCTCGACCGCACGATGAATGCGCACGTGTTCGACTCGGAAACGGCCGGAGCCATGCTCTGGCAGCACATGTTCTGGTTCTTCGGGCACCCCGAGGTGTACATCATCGCGCTGCCGTTCTTCGGCATCATCTCCGAGGTCCTGCCGGTCTTCTCGCGCAAGCCGATCTTCGGTTACAAGACACTGGTCTTCGCGACGATCGCCATCGGCGCGCTGTCGGTCTCGGTGTGGGCTCACCACATGTACGCGACCGGCCAGGTGCTCCTGCCCTTCTTCGCCGTCATGACGATGCTCATCGCCGTCCCGACCGGCGTGAAGTTCTTCAACTGGATCGGCACCATGTGGGGTGGCTCGCTCACCTTCGAGACTCCGATGCTGTGGGCGCTCGGCTTCCTCGCGACCTTCCTCTTCGGTGGTCTGACGGGTGTCATCCTCGCCAGCCCGGCGCTCGACCTGCACCTGTCCGACTCTTACTTCGTCGTGGCGCACTTCCACTACGTCGTCTTCGGCACCGTCGTGTTCGCGATGTTCGCGGGGTATTACTTCTGGTGGCCGAAGTTCACCGGCCGCATGCTGAACGAGACGATCGGCAAGATCCATTTCTGGCTGCTGTTCGTCGGCTTCCACCTGACGTTCCTCGTTCAGCACGTGCTGGGTGTCGAGGGCATGCCCCGTCGTTACGCCGACTACCTCCCGGAGGACGGGTTCCAGTCCTTGAACCAGGTCTCGACCGTTGGCTCGTTCCTGCTGGGTGCCTCGATGCTGCCGTTCCTCTACAACGTGTACATCACGTGGAAGAAGGCGCCGCTCGTCACGGAGGACGACCCGTGGGGCTTCGGGGCCTCGCTCGAGTGGGCGACGTCCTGCCCGCCGCCGCGTCACAACTTCAACAGCATCCCGCGCATCCGTTCCGAGCGCCCCGCGTTCGACCTGCACCACCCGGAGGTCGGGGTCTTCTCCGTCCTGCCGGCGCAGGACACGGTTGACCAGCTGGGTGGAAAGGCTCACACCGCATGAAGACGTCATACAAGCTCTTCCTCGTGCTCGGCCTCTTCTACTTGCCGCTGATCTTCATCTACGGTCACTTCAGCCACTGGGACGAGCCAGTGGGTGTCGTCGGCCTCGCGCTCAGCACCGGCTTCGGCCTCATGATCGCCGGTTACTTCGCGGTCACCGACCGCAAGCTGGGTGCGGGCCCGAGCGACCGCCCCGAGGGCGAGATCAGCGAAGTGTCCGGCGAGCAGGGCTTCTTCTCGCCCTACTCGTGGACGCCGCTGTGGCTCGCCGCTGCGATTGCGCTGCTCGCGTTCGGGATGGCTGTCGGCTGGTGGATCGTGTTCATCGCCGCTCCGCTTGTCTGCGTTGCAGTCGTGCTGTGGACGTTCGAATACTTCAGTGGCGAGCACGCCATCTGATCACTCGCACCAAAGATCGCCCCGCCCTTCCTCTGGAAGGGCGGGGCGATCTGCATGTCTGGGATGAAGCGGACTCGCTAGTTCGGCTGTGCGACGTCACGCGAGCATGCGGTGATGACGGTGGCGGGGCCGGCAAAGCCGCCCGGGCGCCCCACAGCGGCCCGTGCGTACCTGCGATTTTCGTCCACCCCTGACTGTCAGCCTGGGTGTGAGTCACTCAGGAGGTGGGTATGCGCAGATGGACTGCGGAAGAGAAGACCGCGTTGGTGCAGCAGTATGTGGCGTTGCCGCATGGCACGAAAGCGGCGTGGTTGCTCGAGCAGGGTGTGTCGCGTCATCAGATCATGACGTGGCGCAAAGCGTTCTACTTCGGAGACCTCGAACGAGACCTCGTGCCCCGCGATACTTCACACATGACAGTTGCTGACGGCGCGCGTTTGGCGCGCGTGGAACAAGAACTCGCCGCCGAACGCGCAGCCCGCGCGCGGGAGGCGCAGACGCATGCTGAGCAGGTTGCGCGGCTGGAGGCATCGAACGAGGCGCTGGGAAAAGCTATCGGGCTCTTGCACGAGTTGAACGCGCCGCAGGAGCCCACGCCCGAGTCCTGAACGAGGCCGATGCCGCCCGCCATGCGGCGTTCCTCGAAGCGGAGAACACCCTGGTCGCCGAGCATGTCGCGGCCGGCTATTCCCAGCGTGAAGCGTTGAAGATCATCGGTGTGGCGACCTCGACGTGGCACTACCGTCACCATCCACGCGCTCGCGTCGCGGACCCGATCGCGCACACCGAGCGGTATCAGCCGTGCGCGCTCAGCTCTGAGGAGCGCGCCCAGATCGTGTCCGCGATCCGTGACGGTTGGCACGAGCAGCGCAGCGTGGAGCAGTCGTTCTACGACGCGTTCGATGCGGGGCGGCCGGTGGCGTCTTTGTCGACGTGGATGCGGTGCGCGCGTGGCTTGCACGGGCCACGGCCGGTGCGTCGACGCCGTACGCGGCGCACGGTCGCGATGCCGCAGTGGGAGGCGTCCGCACCGAACGAGGTGTGGTGCTGGGACATCACGAAACTTCCCGGGCCATACACGGGGGTCTGGTATCAGCAGTACACGATCATCGACGCGTTCAGCCGCACGATCATCGCCAGCAGCGTCGAGACAGATGAGTCCGACGAACTCGCGGTCGCGTTGTTCCAGGCCGCGACAGAACGTGAGGGTGTTCACCCGCGGATCGTGCATTCCGATGGTGGGCCGGCGATGAAGTCGGTACTGCTGGCCGACTTCTACCGTCATGCTGGGATCAGCGCGAGCCGGAATCGTCCGCGCGTGTCGAACGACAACCCGCACATCGAGTCCTACTTCAAGACCGAGAAGTACCGTCCCGACTACCCGAGCCAGTTCACCAGTGTTGAACACGCGCGCGAGTGGGCCGAGCACGTCGTGCACGATTACAACACGCGTCATCACCACAGCTCACTGGCCGGGTTCACGCCCGAACAGGTCCACACCGGCACCTGGGTCGATGTGAAGCGTCCCGGGTGTGATGCCGCTTCCTTTCGAGTTCGAGAGGATGTTGTTCATGCCGAAGAAGTTCGATCCCGAGGTGAAGGACCGCGCGGTGCGGATGGTCCTGGACCGCGTCGAGGAAGCCGGGTCCGTCACCAAGGCCGTCGCGTTGGTGTCACCGAAGGTCGACGTGGGCCGTGAAACCTTGCGCCGCTGGGTCTCGCAACACCGCGTCGACGCCGGCCTGAAGGACGGGCCGACCAGCGACGACCTGGCCGAGCTGCGTCGTCTGCGCAGCGAGGTCAAGCGGTTGCGCGAGGACAACGAGCTCCTACGCAAGGCCTCGATTTTCTTCGCGGGGGAGCTCGACCCCCGCAACCGATGATCATGGGTTTCATCGATCAGATGCGCGCCGAGGGGCACGCGGTCGAGTCGGTCTGCAGGGTGCTCCGCCAGGAGGGCTGCCAGATCGCCGCACGCACCTACCGGGCCTGGCGCCACCGCAGCGCATCGGCCCGTGACACGTCCGACGCGGTCCTGCTCAACGTCCTGCACGACCTCGTCGGTACCCCGGAAGGGCTGTACGGGCGTCGCAAGATGACCGCCTGGCTACGTAGGCAAGGTCACCAGGTCGGCGCCGGTCGCGTGGATCGGCTCATGCGCGTCGCGGGGATGAACGGGGTACGCCGCGGCCGTCCGGTACGCACCACGATCCCGGCCAAGGACGGGCATCGGGCTGGTGACCTGCTCAACCGGGACTTCACCGCGGCAGCGCCGAACACGAAGTGGGTCGCGGACTTCACCTACGTACGCACGTGGGCGGGTTTCGTGTACGTCGCGTTCGTCCTGGACTGCTACTCCCAGAAGGTCGTGGCCTGGCACGCCGCGACGAGCAAGACGACACCGCTGGTCCTGACACCGCTGCGGATCGCGCTGTGGGAACGCGACCGAGCCGGGCACCCCGTCCAACCCGGCGAGCTGATCGCACATAGCGATGCCGGGTCGCAGTACACCAGCCTGCGCTTCGCCGAGCACCTGGCCGCCGAGGGCATCGCCGCATCGATCGGCACCGTCGCGGACGCGTACGACAACGCACTCATGGAGTGCGTCATCGGCCTGTACAAGACCGAGTGCATCACCACCACGATCTTCCACGACAGCCCGTACAAGACCATCGCCGACGTCGAGTACGCCACCGCCGGATGGGTCGAGTGGTACAACAACCGAAGGCTCCACTCGTCTCTGGCCATGACCACCCCGGCCGAGTACGAGACCGCCTACTACGCCAACCTCAACCGAGAGTTGGCACCCGCATAGGAGCGGCACGAAACCCGGGACGCTTCAATGTCCACACCGAACGCCAAGCCGTCCTGGATGCGCAGTACGCCGCGAACCCCGAACGCTACCGAGGCCGGCGCCCCATCGCCGCCACAACACCCGAAATCACCCAACTCAACCCCACGTGACTCCAATCAGGTTGACAGCTTCCGCACGTTTGCGATTTCCGTCCCCCTTTCGCCAATGACGTGCCCATCTGCGAATCGCGTCGGCAACTGCGAAGCACGATCAAACTACTGCGAAGCACGATCAACTCACGCAGCGGATCTTGCGAGAGTGCGGGGATCGCGGCGGCTCGCTCGCGCTCGCGCGCGTCGCTCCTGGGCGCGCCGGCGGTCAAGTCTCTGGCGGTGGTGTAACGGTGTGTTCCTTCGCGGGGTGGGTTCAGGCGGTGAGTGCGGGCATGGGTTCGTGTCCTGGCTCGGTGGGCGGGTCGGTGAGGATGGCCGCGTGTGAGCGGGCGAGGACGTCGAGGCCGAGGTAGCGTCGTCCTTCGGCCCGTTCATCGGTTTGTTCGGCCAGGATGGCGCCGACGAGATGCACGATCGCGTCGCGGTTGGGGAAGATTCCGACGAGTTCGCGGCGTCGTGAGTGCGGCATCGTTGCCAGCTCGCGGCGGGCAGGTTCGCGCTGATCGCTTCGCACAGACCGGTGGGCCTCGCTGGTGATGAGCAGGACACTGCTCGGGCCGCGGGCGACGAGGTCGGCGAAGAACTCGTTCCTCGCTGACCCGGTTTCGCTCGTGGCCACGCGCAGGCCGAGCACTTCACGGTGGCCGTCATTGTTGACGCCGGTGGCGAGCGAGACGACGGTGTTGATCACGCGGCGTCCTTCACGCGCGTTCATCGTGAGGGCGTCGGCGGTGACGAACGTGAACGGGCCTGCATCGTCGAGGGGGCGGTGGCGGAAGTCGTCGTGGAGCGGGTCGAGGTCGGCGCCCATACGGCTGACCTGGGACTCGACGGCGCGTTGGTGCCGAGGGTTTTTCGCCAGCTTGGGGGTATCACCCGCTACGAACCCCGCGTCGCGCGCAGCGGGGGAGCCCTGCGGTGCGTGGACACGCCGGCGAGGTAGCAGTCAGCGGCGACCGTGATGAGTGCGGACTCGGCTCGTTTGCGTCGTTCCATGAGCCAGTCCGGCAAGTAGGCGCCTGAGCGCAGCTTCGGCACAGCCATGTCGAGGGTGCCGAGGCGGGTGTCGAGGTCGCGGTGGCGGTAGCCATTGCGGTGGGTCGTGCGTGTCGGGCTGGGTAGGCCCCACTCGGCGCCGATCACGGCGTCAGCGTCGGCGGACGGCAGAGCGTTGAGCAATGGTTTGCGGCAAGTGGCGCGCATCATGTCCGGCTGGCTTCGTCCAGGGCTTCGCCCAGAACGCTGGCAGGTCGACAATGTGAGGTGCGGATATCGGGATGACTTTGTTCGAGGATTCTGTAGGAGGTTGACTCGAATGATCACGCGGTGGCTGCGCCCACGTCCAAGAGGCCGGGGGCGCGACGACCGGTGTTTCACCACAATCAGGGACTCATCTGCGCCGCGGCTACGCTGCCGGCACAGCAGGCCAGGGCCAATCGCCGCCGTCATCGCAGGGCACCGACGGGCGACTTGCTGGGCGCGCCGCCGTCAGCTCAGGCGCAGGACCATGCAGAGACGCTGCTGGGCGCCCGCCGCCTCTCACAGCGTGGTGCGCGCTCCTTGCTTCCCGAGGCGGCGCCCTCATGCCCGCTTGCAGGGGTGCCCGGTCGCAGGCGGGGGGGCAGGGAAGGCTGGTAGGGCGTCGGCCGCCTCCCCACGGCCTCCAGCCGTTGAGCGACGACCGGGGCCGGGATGAGAGGACGAAACGGCCCCGGGCACGATGGCGACATTGTTCTGACGTGAGTATGAGGCGGCTCCGGGCACGATGGCGACATTGCCCTGACGTGAGCACGAGGCGGCTCCGGGCACGATGAGCGAACGGCTCCGGCCGCCGAGCGAGGCACCGCTGTACGGCACGATGAGACGGGGGAGAATCCCTCCGGACCACGTGGACGCATGAGCTGATGCGTGGGCGACACCCTCACGACCGGTGACGAATGCGAGACAAACGCGGGCGAGGGGGATCGAGGCGATGCGGTGCGTCCAGCGCACCATCCCCGGGCGAGGCCGGGAGCATCGCGGAGCGCCGTCACCCGAAGCGCGTGGCGACCTGGCACCCGCAGACGCCTGCACCCGGGAAGCTGCCCTTCCTCCCTGGCCGGCCCACCTGAGGTGGCCATGGAGCGTCGTCCTGACGCCTCCCGGCCGAGATACGCCGAAGGCCCCCGACATCAGTGATGTCGGGGGCCTTCGGCGTTATCCTCGCGGGCGACTCAGTGAGCGCCCTCGAGAGCGTGGTCGTCACCGTGGTGGTGAGCTGCCTCGAGCTCGGCCGGAGTGACGGGGGCGATGCTGTCCTTGTAGTAGAAGTTGGTCCAGCGGTTGCGACGCTTCGCCTTCCTCCGCTCCTTGCCCGAAAGACCATCGAGCTCGATCTGGCTCGGAGTACCGGCCTCGTAGCTCACGAGCTGCCAACGCGTGTACTCGTCGAGCGGCTCGTGCGCCTCGAAGAATCGACCCTCCGGCGTGCGGATGACGCGTCCGGACTCGCGCCCGTGCAGCACCAGGTCGCGGTCGCGACGCTGCAGGCTGAGGCAGATGCGCTTCGTCACGAGGTAGGCGAGGATCGGGCCGAGGAAGACCATGACGCGGAAGAAGTACGTGATGTCGTTGATCGACATGTGCAGCTTGATCGCCATCAGGTCGTTGCCGGCCGCGAACATGAGGACCGCATAGAACGTCGCGAACGCCACGCCGATCGCCGTGCGCGTCGGAGCGTTGCGCGGACGGTCGAGCACATGGTGCTCACGCTTGTCGCCCGTGACCCAGGCCTCGATGAAGGGGTAGACCGCGATGGCGCCGAAGAACAACGGCAGCAAGGCGATCGAACCCGGGAAGATGTTCATGCTCCACGTGTGGCCGAACAGCTGGAACTCGAACACGCCGGGCAGCAGACGGAGAGCACCGTCGGCGAAGCCCATGTACCAGTCAGGCTGCGAACCGGCCGTCACCTGCGTCGGCTCGTACGGTCCGTACATCCAGATCGGGTTGATCGTGATGAGACCCGAGATCAGCGCCGTGATACCGAACACGACGAAGAAGAAGCCACCGGCCTTCGCCATGTACACCGGCATGAGGGGGAAGCCGACCACGTTCTTGTCGGAGCGGCCCGGGCCGGGGTACTGGGTGTGCTTGTGCACGACGAGCAGGATGAGGTGTGCGGCGAGCAACGCGACGAGAATCGCCGGGATGATGAGGATGTGGAGCGTGAAGAAGCGGGGGATGATCATCTCGCCGGGGAAGCCGCCACCGAACAGCGCGTACGAGATGTACGTGCCGACGATCGGGACCGAAAGGATGAAGCCCTCCATGGCGCGGATACCCGTACCCGAGAGCAGATCGTCCGGGAGCGAGTAGCCCATGAAGCCCTCGATGATCGCGAGCATGAACAGCAGGGTGCCGATGACCCAGTTGATCTCGCGGGGCTTGCGGAACGCGCCCGTGAAGAACACGCGGAACATGTGCATCATGATCGACACGATGAACAGCAGCGCCGCCCAGTGGTGGAGCTGACGGATCAGCAACCCACCACGGATGTCGAACGAGATGTCGATCGCGGAGGCGTAGGCCTCCGACATCTGGATGCCCTGCATCGGGACGTACTGACCGTTGTAGATCGTCTCGCCCTGCGACGGCACGAACCAGAACGTGAGGAACGTACCGGTGATCATGAGGATGACGAAGGAGTACAGCGCGACCTCACCGAGCATGAAGCTCCAGTGGTCGGGGAACACCTTCTTCATGAGGAAGCGAACGCCCTTGGCGCCGCCCGTGCGCTCGTCCAACCAGTTGGACATGCCAGCCAGGCCGCCCTGCGGGTCCTGACGCTGTGTTGTGGGGTGCGTTGCGCTCGCGGAAGAGGCAGCGGTGCTCATGACTTGAGTTCCTTCCCGTTGTCTTCCCAGAAGCTCGGGCCGACCGGGCGCTTGAAGCCCTGGTCAGCAACGAGGTAGCCCTCGTCGTCGACCGAGATCTTCAGCTGCGGCAGCGGACGCTTGGCGGGGCCGAAGATGACCTTGCAGTCATCCGTCATGTCGAACGTGGACTGGTGGCACGGGCACAGCAGGTGGTGCGTCTGCTGTTCGTACAGGCCGACGGGGCAGCCGACGTGTGTGCAGATCTTGGAGTAGGCGACGATGCCGTCAACACCCCACTTGCGCTGACGCTCCGACTTGATCTTCTCCTCGTCGAGCCGCACGAGCAGCACGGAGGCCTTCGCCTTCTCGTTGAGGGGGTGCTCCGTCGTGTTGATGCCCTCCGGCAGGACGTGGAAGACCGAACCCAGCGTGACGTCCGAGGCGCGGATCGCGGTGCCCTCGGGGTCGCGCATGAGGCGGCGGCCGCGGCCGTTGATCTTCTCGTCCCAGAGCGTCGTCGCGAGGTCGTTCTTCGGCATGGGGCCGAGACCACCGAGCAGCGGAAGAGCCACCGGGACGGCGAACAGACCGAGAGCGCCACCGAGCGTCCACTTGAGCAGCGGGCGACGCTTCAGCTGCGCGGCCTCCGCGCCACCCGTCATGATCTTGGCGGCGGCTTCCCAGGCCTCGTCGTCGGACTTGAGCTCGTGCCGCTCCTCGACGACCTCTTCGTCGGGCATGATCGTCTTAGCCCAGTGGATGGCACCCAGGCCGATGCCCAGCATGGAGATCGCCATCGTGAGGCCGAGAGCGAAGTGCAGCGCCTTCATCGGGCCGATGAAAGGAACCGAGATGATCGACTCGCGGCCGACCGCGAAGTAGCAGACGACGAACGCGATCGTCGCGATCATCGAGAGCAGGAACAGCATGGCGACCTGGCGCTCGGAGCGCTTGGCCGCAGCCGGATCCTCGTCACCGAGACGGTGGACGTGCGGGGGCAGGCCCGGGTCGGAGAAGTGCTCGGGTAGTGCGCCCGAACGCTCGACGTGCCCGTCGTTCGGGCTCACCGGAGCGTTGTCCGGGTGGCCGTCACCGGGGAGCGCATGCGCGCCGGTTTCATTCATTTCGTTGCGTTTCCTGTCTGACGAGTCAGAGCCGAAGCGGGGGAATTTCATCACGCTGCCTTACGTCCGAGCCAGACAGCCACCGCTATGCACAGGCCGATGCCGAACGTCCACACGAACAGACCCTCGGAGACCGGGCCGAGGTTGCCCAGGGTGTGACCACCCTGCGCAGGCTGCTTCTCGATGTCCTTGAGGTAGGTGATGATGTCCTTCTTGTCCTGCGGCGACAGGTTCGTGTCGTTGAACACCGGCATGGACTGCGGGCCCGTCTGCATGGCCTCGTAGATGTGCTTGCCCGAGACGGACGTCAGCGGCGGCGCGTACTTGCCTCGCGTCAGCGCGCCACCCGAGCCGGCGAAGTTGTGGCACATGGCGCAGTTGACGCGGAACAGTTCGCCACCCTTGGCCGAGTTGCCACCCGGGGTCGTGTACTGCTTCTCGGGGACGTTGGGACCGGTGCCGAGCGAGGCCACGTAGGCGGCCATCTGGGCGATCTCCTTGTCGCTGAACTGCTTCGTGTTGCGCTGCGCCTGCGTGTTTGGCGCGGCGAGCGGCATGCGGCCGGTGCCCACCTGGAAGTCGACGGCGGCAGCGCCGACGCCCACGAGGGAGGGGCCGGCGGACGTGCCGGTGGCGTTCGTGCCGTGGCAGGTCGAGCAGTTCGCGAGGAACAGCTGCTTGCCAGCGTTGACGTCACTGGCGGACGTCGTCTCGGCCTTGGCGCTCTTCGGCGCGAAGGCTGCGTACAGGCCACCGGTGACGACCAGGGCCAGCAGCAGGACGACGAACAGGGAGGCCGGGTGTCGGCGGCGGGCGGCGAGAGTGCTCACAAGGACATCCTGTCGGCGGTCGGGGGAGTCAGGGTTCGGGTTCTGCTAGTGGTGTCGCGCATCACTTGAGGAGGTAGATGGCAGCGAACAACGCGATCCACACGACGTCCACGAAGTGCCAGTAGTAGGACGTCACGATCGCGCCCGTGGCCTGGTGGTGGCTGTAGGTGCGCGAGGTGAACGTGCGTCCGATGATGAGCAGGAACGCGAGAAGGCCACAGGTCACGTGGATGCCATGGAAGCCGGTCGTGATGTAGAACATCGAGCCGTAGGCGTCGCTGTCGAGGGAGATGCCCTCCTCGTGCAGCGTGGCGTACTCCATGATCTGGCCGGAGACGAAGATCGCGCCGAACAGGTAGGTGAGGGAGTACCACTCACGCATTCCCCACTTGCCGACCTCGAGCAGCTTGCCCGTGCGGTGGGGGATGCCGTGCTCCGCCTTGAACACGCCGAGCTGGCACCACACGGACGAGATCACGAGGATCGTCGTGTTGATGGCCGCCAGCGTCACGTTCAGGTGCGACGTGCGTTCGTGCCACAGGTCGCCTGCCACGGAGCGGATCGTGAAATACATCGCGAACAATCCGGCAAAGAACATGAGTTCGCTCCCGAGCCACACCATCGTGCCTACGGCAGTCAGGTTGGGTCGGGTCGCCGGTGCGTGCCCGGCGGGGATGCCGTGTTCGCTCGTCTGAGCTGTAGTTGCGGTCGCCACCCGGACATTATGTCCTGCCCTGGCAGCGATCATGACAGCGGCCCCCCAATTGGACACATATTCGTTATCTGCTCTGTGTGCTCGCTGGGTGTTGAAGGGTGTTCTTCCTGTGTGTGTTGACGCGGTTGCAACCCCGCACGTCAGCGCCTAGCACGGTGACGCGGGACGTCGGTGGACGCGCCTGTCGCACGGTCACGGCGCCGCTTAGGGTGGTGGTACGACGAACGACGTGCAAGGAGATCCGTCATGAAGTGGCCGAGCCTCGTGGCCCAGCTCATGCGTGGGGAGGACCTGACGCCAGAGCAGACCCACGCCGCGATGACGGCCGTGATGAACGGGGAGGTCGCCCCCGTTCCGCTCGCGGCGTTCCTCGTCGCACTGCACAGCAAGGGCGAGACGGTGGAGGAGCTGCGGGGGCTCGCCGACGTCATGGTCGAGCACGCCCGGCCGTTCAGGCTCGACGTGCCGGCCCTCGACATCGTCGGCACGGGCGGCGACATGGCACACACCGTCAACATCTCGACGATGGCCGCGCTCGTGTGCGCCGGTGCCGGGGTCAAGGTGGCCAAGCACGGCAACCGAGCCAGCTCGAGCTCGACCGGGACGGCTGACGTTCTCGAAGCGCTCGGGGTCGACCTGAGCGCGGACGTCGACGAGCTGCAGCAAGACGTGACGCATGCCCCGATGACGTTCCTGTTCGCCCAGAGCTTCCACCCCGCCATGCGGCACGCCGCCGCGACGCGGCGGGAGCTCGCCGTCCCGACCGCGTTCAACTTCCTCGGCCCCCTGACCAATCCGGCGCGCCCAGCCATCGCTGCTGTGGGTTGCGCGAACCGTAGGATGGCACCGGTCATGGCTGGCGTCTTCGCGCAACGCGGCGCCGATGCGGCGGTCTTCCGGGGTGACGACGGCCTCGACGAGCTCACCCTGGCGACGACGTCGAGCCTGTGGTGGGTGCACGACGGCGAGGTCATCGAAGAGAGCATCTCGCCCGAGCAGGTCGGGCTGTCGCCAGCCCCGATCGAGGCGCTGCGCGGCGGAGACGCGTCGTTCAACGCTCAGGTCGTCCGTGACGTCCTCGCCGGGAAGCGCGGGCCCGTGCGCGACGCCGTCCTGCTCAACGCCGGCGCGGCTCTCGCACTCGTCGCCCAGTACGAGCGCGGCAGCCTCTTCGGTGGCGCGGACGACCTCGCGTCCGGCATCCGTGCGGGCATGACGCGCGCTGCCGAGGCCGTCGATTCCAGCGCCGCGCAACGCACCCTCGACGTCTGGATCCACGGTTCGAGTGCCGTAGACGCCGATTCCGAGCCCCTCATGAAGGAGACCCGATGATCACCGCCATCGTCCTCATCAAGGCGGACGTCGCACGCATCCCCGAGGTGGCCCAGCACGTCGCCGACGTGCCCGGGGTGATGGAGGTCTACTCGGTGACCGGAGGCGTCGACCTCATCGCGATGGTGCGCGTCACGGCGTACGAGCAACTCGCCGAGGTGATCTCCGGAAGCATCAACAAGGTCGACGGCGTGCTCGAGACCGACACGCACCTGGCCTTTCGCACCTACTCCCAACGCGATCTCGACGCGGGGTTCGATCTGGGGCTCGACGACTGACGGGTCGTCGCCCGCCCCTGTCCGGGATGCGCGAGCACGCCGGATTCGACGGCTGCCGCTTCGTGCGCGCGGCGGACGACGGGATCGAGATCGTCGAGGTAGCGTGTCGCGGCATCCCGCGGGCTGACCCACGGCGCGTCCGTCTCGACGATGCGGGTGCCTGCGCGCGCGATCCAGCGCAGGAGCACCTCCGTCTCCTCCTCAAGCGCTGCGGAACGGTGTGCAGGCGGGGTCGCGACGGCCTCGGCCGTCGCCCGCAAGGCCTCGATCGTCAGCCGTGGATCCTGACCGGGTCGTGAGGCACCGCTCGCCGCGAGCCGACCGTGTCGGATGACGGCGAACTCCCAGCCGCCGCCCCGACGTGGCCGTGCCGCCATGAGATGCGGATTGTTGACGATGGGTGCCCGGCGCTGGTGACGGTCGAGCCCACGCAGGAGCTCGATGAGGGCGTCGCGCCCAGCGCGGGCCTCCTCGAAGCGTTCCTGCCCCGCGAGGCGGGCCAGGCGCGCCTCGACGTCATTGACGATGGACCCGGGCTCGTTGAGCAGTTCCTGCCTCAACCTCGACACGAGGTCGAGGTAATCGCGCTGGGTGATGCCTCCGATACAGGGCGCATCGCACCGATCCATCTCCGCCAGGACGCACGCCGTGCCGCCCTTGGCGCGGATGGGCGTGGTGCACTGGCGAATGCGGCGGACGTCGTGCACCGCATCGCGGGCGAGCCGCGCGGCGACCATCGTGCGGAACGGGCCGAGGTACGTCGCCTCGTCGGCTCGCTGCTCGCGCACGACGGACAGGCGCGGGAACTTCTCGTCGGTGATCTTGAGCCATGCGATCTTCTCCGGCCGGCTCGAGCGTCGGTTGAACCGTGGCCGATGCTCGGCGATGAGCCGGATCTCACGCACGTGTGCCTCGAGCGCCGTCGCGCAGGGGATGGGCGTCACGCGGGCGGCGAGATCGACCATGAGCCCCATCTCGCGACGCTTCTCCGACGCGGTGAAGTACGAACGCACGCGGGTGCGGAGGTTGCCGGACGTGCCGACGTACAGCGGCTTTCCGTCCTCGTTCTCGAAGACGTAGACGCCGGGCTCGGCGGGCAGGCCGTCGGCCAGGGTGGCCTTGCGGCGCCGCGCCGCCGGCACCTTCGCGCTGAAGGAGAGCAGTTCCTCACGCGAGGTGACGCCGAGACTGCCGGCTCGCGAGAGCAGGGCGTGCAGGACGTCGACGGTGGCCTGGGCGTCAGCGAGGGCGCGGTGATTCGGGTTGACACTTGCGCCGAAGTGGGCCGCGAGCGTGCCGAGGCGGTGATTGCGGACCTCGTCGCGCGGCACGAGGGCGCGGGCGAGCTTGACCGTGTCGACGACCGCAGGAGCGGGCCACGGGACCTCGAGATCCCGTGCGGCCGCCGTGAGGAAGCCGACGTCGAAGGGTGCGTTGTGGGCGACGAGGACGGCGTCGGGCCCGAGGAACTCGAAGAATGCGGGCAGCACCGATGCCAGCTTCGGCGCGTCGTGCACCATCGCCGTCGTGATGCCGGTGAGCCGCTGGATCTGCGGTGGGATCGCGCAGCCGGGGTCGACGAGGGTGGCGAACTCGCCGAGCACCTCGCCGCCACGGACCTTGACGGCGCCGATCTCCGTGATGCCCTGCGCGCCCGGGCGACCCCCGGCGGTCTCGAGGTCGACGATGACGAAGGTGACGTCGTGCAACGGGGTGCCGAGATCGTCGAGGCAGCCCTGCACCGCGGTCGGATTCGTCTGCGTGTTCGTCACCATGTCGCGAACGCTAGACGGCGGTGGTGACAACCCCCGGATGAGGCGGTGGCCGGTGCCTTTCAAGGGGGTGGGGACGGGCAGGCGGCGCGGCGGGGACGAGGCGCGCCGCGACGGGCGGTCGCGGAGGTCGGACGCGGGCGATCTTCGACCGCGACGAACGTGTCGATGACCCCCGAATCGCCCGGGACGGCGGGGTTGTCGGTGCTCGAACCTAGCGTGCGAAACACATCGAGACCCGTTGGGGAATCGACCGATCAGCGCTTCGAGGAGGCGTCATGCTCATCACCTGTGATTCGTGCCCGGCACGAGGTCGTGCGTGCGACACGTGCGTCATGAAGACGTTCCTGGACATGCCCGCCGTCACCAGCGGCCCCGTCTGGGAGGAGGAGGACCACCGTGTTCTCGACATGCTCTGCAGCGCCGGTCTCGTCGGTGATGAGGACGCGGCGTCAGCGCTGCTGGAGAGCGCTCCGTTCGCCGGTCTGCGCGCCGCCGTGTGAGAACCTCCTACGCTTGCGCCATGCTGTCGAGACGCCACTTCGTCCTGGGAGGCGTCATCGCGCCCGCGGGGGCGATCCTGGGGCTCGCAGGGTGCGAGCGCCGACCCGGGGGCACGTCGTCGTCAGCCGAGGCAAGTGGCGGAACCGATGGCGGGGTCTCCAGCCTCACGATCGACACCGTCCTCGGGCGCGTGGTGCTGCGGTTGCCGAACGCGCTCGACGAAGGCGCGTCCTCGCCATCAGGGGCCGGGGACGATGCCTCGGCGCAGTGGCGCGCGCGCGTCGAGGCGGCCGCGCACCGGATCGCTGAGGTGTGGGGCACCACGCGGCCGGCGGGTCTCGAAGGTGATCTGCGGGTGACGCTCTGCCGGGACGACGCGGAGTTCGCGGCGAGTGCCGACGGGTTGGACGCCGACACCGCGGGCGTCACCACGAGGCAGGGTGTGTTCCTCGCGCCCTCTGTCGCCTCGTCGCTGACGGAGGGCGGCCGCCGGGTCGTTCTCGCGCACGAGCTGACGCATCTGTGGCTCGGGCAGTTCGGCGCGGACGCGACGCAGTGGTGGCTGAAGGAGGGAGCCGCCGAGTGGACGGCCGCACCTCTCGTGTCGGTGCCTGAACGCAGCCGCTGGCCGACGCTCGCCCAAGCGGCGCCGCAGAAGAAGATCGGGGATTCACCGCCCCCGCAGGAGCAGGTGGGCACCGAGCTCGGATACGAATGGGCGCACGCCTACGTCACGTATCTCGCCGATGGTGCAGGCACCGCACGGGTCGTCGCCCTAGTGCGCGCCCGACCGCGTGACGCGACCGCAGGCGCGGCGCCACTCGTCGCGGGTCGAGAGAGCTTCACCACCTGGCTGTCAGGTCGGCTCCGGTGAGGGGTGACGACGGCGACGAGGCGGCGTGAGCTGTCTCAGGTGCGGGGAGAGGAGTAGATCGAGTCGATGACGTCGGCGTAGTCGTCGAGCACGACGTTGCGCTTGACCTTGAGCGACGGCGTCAGGTGCCCGGATTCCTGAGTCAGAGGCGTGGTCAGCACCCGGAAGGCGCGGATCGACTCGGCGCGGGAGACGAGGGTGTTGGCCTGGTCGACGGCCTTCTGCAGTTCGTCGAGTACCCGCTGATCCTGTGCTGCGTCTGCGGGGTCCAGGTCGGTGATGCCGTGCGCGCTCGCCCAGCCGGGCAGCATCTCCTCGTCGAGGCACAGCAGCGCCGCGATGAACGGTTTGGCGTCGCCCACGACGACGGCTTCTGCGATGAGGGGGTGCGAGCGCAGGGAATCCTCCAGCTTGGCGGGGCTGACGTTCTTGCCGCCCGCCGTCACGAGGATGTCCTTCTTGCGCCCCGTGATCGTCAGGTAGCCGTCGGCGTCCAGTTCACCGAGGTCGCCGGTGCGGAACCAGCCGTCGATCTTCGCCTCGTCGGTGGCCTCGGGGTTGTGCAAGTACTCGCGGAAGACGTTGATGCCCTTGACGAGGATCTCGCCGTCGTCGTCGATCCGCAGGCCGACGCCGGGGCAGGCGGGGCCGACGGTGCCGATGCGCAGCGCCTTCGGCGGGTTGACGCAGGCGGGAGCCGTCGTCTCGGTGAGTCCGTATCCCTCGAGAACGGGCAGGCCGATGCCGTTGTAGAAGTGCGCCAACCGGGCCGACAGGGGAGCGCCCCCGGAGATGGAGTAGCGCAGATGACCGCCGAACGCCGAGCGCAGCTTCGCGTAGACCAGTCGATCGAACACGGTGTGCTTGACGCGCAGGGTGAGCGGCGCGCGGCGTCCGGCGTTCGTCGCCTCGCTGTAGGCGATCGCGGTGTCGGCGGCGGCGGCGAAGATCTTGCCGCGGCCGTCGCCCTGCGCGCGCTGCTCGGCGGAGTTGTAGACCTTCTCGAACACGCGCGGCACGCCGAGCAGGTACGACGGCGCGTACGTGCCGAGGTCGTCGACGAGCGTCCCGATCGTCGTGTGGGCGAGGCGTGTGCGTGAGGCGATCGCGACGAACTGGATGAGGCGGGCGAAGACGTGGGCGAGCGGCAGGAACAGCAGGGTGCCGTTGTTCTCCTCACCGCCGTTGACGAGGTCGTCCATCAGCGCGAGGCAGTTCTGCGACAACGACACGAAGTTGCCGTGCGTCAGCACGCATCCCTTCGGCAGGCCGGTCGTGCCCGAGGTGTAGATGATCGTTGCGACGTGGTCGGCGTCGACGGCGTCGCGGCGCGCACGCATCTGCGCGTCACTGACCTCCGGGGCACCCTCGAGCAGTTCGTCGAGGTGGCCGGCGTCGATCTGCCAGACGTCGCGCAGATGGGGGCAGCGCTCGCGTACCTGCGAGACGGTGAGCGCCATCTCCTGGTTCTCGACGACGACGGCGACGGCCTCGGAATCGGCGAGGATCCAGGCGACCTGGTCGCTCGAGGACGTCTCGTAGATCGGCACGACGACAGCGCCGCACGTCAGCAGCGCGAGGTCGGTGAGCGTCCACTCGTAGCGGGTCGTGCTCATGAGCGCGACGCGGTCACCCGCTTCGACGCCCGCCGCCATGAACCCCTTGGCGAGCGTCTCGACCTGCGCGAGGAATTCCTCGTGTGTCACCCCGGCCCACGTCGCGCCCTCACGCCGGGCGTAACCGATGCCTCGCGGATCCTCGGACGCGTTGCGCACCACGATGTGCGGAAGCGCGAGCTCCTCGTCGAACGGCACGAGCAGCTTCGTGCTCACTTCACGCATTGCGGATCCTCGCTGGGTCGGTACTGGGTCGGTGGCGGCGGTCGGTGAGGCCCGTCGTCATGCGTACCTTACGACCCTGCCGCCGCTCGGCGCATACCCTCGGTGTCATGACGACGAACAGCGACGCCCTCAGCGAGGGCCGCATCCGGATCGAGGCGAGCTGCGCTCGGGTGCTCGACGTGGTGCTCGACCTGCCGGCCTACCCGCAGTGGTCGAAGGACGTCGCGCGAGCCGTCGTGCTGAGTCGAACGCCCTCCGGCGACGTCGACCAGGCACAGCTGACGTTCGCCTCCGGCCCGTTCAAGGACGTCGTGACGCTCGCGTACACGGTGGCTCGTCGCGCCGACCGCGCACGGGTGGCGTGGCAACTCGTCGAGGCGCAGCACATCGAGGCGATGCAAGGCCACTACGACCTGCGTGCTGACGGCGACGCCACCGACGTCGCGTATGCCCTGCACGCACGGCCCGGCTTTCCGCTGCACACGGCGTTGCGCCGGAAGGTCGAGACGCAGATCATCACCGCGGCCCTCGATGCGTTGAAGGCGCACGCCGAGGCGCCGGATCTCGATCACGGTGGGGCGAACGCCACCGCCTGAGGCGCCGCATGTACGGCCCCGCCACCGGGGCGCCACCCGATTTGGGCTCGGCGCCCCGCCCCGTCAGGATGATCGTGACGGCCCATGCGCCGTCGCCGTCCGCGAGCAGTGAGGAACGAGCGTGACACTCAGCATCGGCATCGACATCGGTGGAACGAAGATCGCCGGGGGCCTCGTCGACTCCGGCGGCACCATCGTGCGCCGCGCGCGCCGCGACACGCCCGCGCAGGAGCCCGACGCCATCGTGGCCGCCACCGTCGAACTCATCGACGAGCTGGGCGCCGCGGCGCGTGCCGAGGGCGTCGAGGCGCCCAAGGTGGGGGTCGCGTGCGCCGGATACATCGACAAGCAGGGCGCGAACGTCCTGTTCGCCCCCAACATCGCCTGGCGGCACGAGCCGCTGCGCGCACGCCTCGAAGAAGCGACGGGGCACGCCGTCGTCATCGAGAACGACGCGAACGCGGCCGCCTACGGCGAGTTCCTCCACGGTGGCGGCGCGGACGTCGACGACATGGTCATGGTGACGCTGGGCACCGGTGTCGGCGGCGGCATCGTCCTCGACGGCGAACTCATGCGCGGCAGCCACGGCATCGCCGCCGAGATCGGGCACATGCGTGTCGTGCCGGGCGGTCACCTGTGCGGTTGCGGCAATCGCGGTTGTTTCGAGGTGTACGCCTCCGGGTCCGCGCTCGTGCGTGAGGCGCGCGATCTCGTTGCTTCGGGCGCGACCGAGGCCGCGCGGCTTCGCGAAGCCTGCGCGGGCGATCCGGAGGCGTTGCGCGGCGCGCACGTCACGGCAGCGGCACAAGAGGGCGACGCGGCAGCCCTGGCGCTGCTGAGCAAGATCGGCCGTTGGGTCGGCGAGGGCTGCGCGTCACTCGCGGCCGTGCTCGACCCGGCCGTTTTCGTCATCGGCGGGGGGCTCGCGGAGGCGGGCGACCTCGTCCTGGAATCGGCTCGCATCCACTTCGCCGACGAGCTGACGGGCGGCGGGCACCGTCCGTCGCCGCGTTTCGTCGTCGCACAACTGGGCAACGACGCCGGCGTCATCGGCGCCGCAGCGCTCGCAGAGAGGGGGCGTGCATGAGTCTCGCCATCGGAATCGACATCGGCGGCACGAAGGTCGCGGGCGGCCTCGTCGACGAGCGCGGCACCGTCATCGCGCGCGCTCGCCGCGACACGCCGCACCGCTCGACGAAGGCCGCCGTCGTCGAGGACCTACTCGTCAGCGTCGTCGATGAACTGCAGGATGCCGCCGAACGCGACGACCTCGGCGAGGTCAGCGCCATCGGCATCGGCGCGGCGGGATTCGTCGGCGCCGACCGCTCGACCGTCGTCTTCGCGCCGCATCTGTCGTGGCGCAACGAGCCGTTGCGCGAGAACCTGCGCGCCCGTTGCGCGTTCCCCGTCTTCGTCGACAACGACGCCAACACCGCGTGCTGGGCGGAGTGGCGTTTCGGCGCGGTGGCGGGGGAGAGCCACGTCATCATGGTCAACCTCGGCACCGGCATCGGCGGCGCGATCCTCGTCGACGGGGTGATGCAGCGCGGCCGGTACGGCATCGCGGGCGAGTTCGGCCACATGCAGGTCGTGCCCGGCGGCATCCGTTGTGAGTGCGGCAACCGCGGCTGCTGGGAGCAGTACGCCAGCGGTAACGCGCTCGTGCGCGAGGCGCGCTCGCTGCTCGCGGCGCAGTCGCCGATGGCGCACGACATCGAGGCCGAGATCGGCGGCGACCTGACGAAGCTGACCGGGCCCATGATCACCCAGGCCGCGGCTGCAGGGGACGCGACGGCGGCCGAACTGCTCGCCGAGATCGGTTCGTGGCTCGGCACCGGCCTCGCGAACCTCGCGAGTGCGTTCGACCCGGGCGCGTTCGTCATCGGCGGCGGCGTGTCGGCAGCCGGCGAGATGCTGTTGAAGCCGGCGCGCGAGGCCTTCCGCAAGCAGCTGCCGGGGCGCGGGTACCGCCCGGAGGCACGAATCGTGCAGGCGCAGCTCGGCAACGAGGCCGGGCTCATCGGCGCGGCCGACCTGGCGCGCAGCGCCGTCGAGGAGGACATCGCATGACCACCCGTCTCATGTCGTACAACGTGCGCGGCCTCAAGGACGACCGTGCGGCCCTGCTGCGCGTCATCCGGCACGCCGCGCCCGACGTGCTGTGCCTGCAGGAGATGCCGCGCCATCCGTTCTCCGACCATCGCATCGCCGAGTTCGCCGAATCCGTCGGGCTCGTGTGGGGCGGCGGCAACCGTCACCGCATGAGCACCGCGATCGTGACGGCGCCGCGCCTCGACGTCGCCGCGAGCGGCCACGGCCTCTACACCGTGCCGCGTCCGCAGGAGCCGCGCGGTTACGCATGGGCCGAGGTGTGCCTGCCCGGCGAGGCGAAGTGGCTCGCGATCAGCACGCATCTGTCGCTCTACAGCTCGATGCGCGCCGGGCACGCGCGTGAGCTCATCGCCGACCCGAACCTGCCGGGCGACGTGCCGTGGGCGATCGCCGGCGACTTCAACGAGCTCGAGAACGGGCCCGCGGGGCGGGAGTTCAAGGCACACGGGCTCGTCGACGCGGGGCCGCGCATCAACACGTTCAACGCCGCCGAACCGCACAAGCGCATCGACTTTGTCTACGCCTCGCCGTCGCTGACGCTGGAGACGGTCGACATGAGCGCCGTGGAACACGACATGACGGTCGCGACCGATCACCGCCCGCTCGTCGTCGACGTCACGGTGACGTCGAACTGACGACCGACTGACGTCCGCTGGGAGGGCCCGGGGGATCGGACGAGGCCGCTCGGGCCGGCAGTCGTAGAGGCTCAGACGCGGGCGCCGTCGTCGTCATCGTCGTGCTCGTCGCGGTTCTTCGGCTGCCTCGCGACGGCGAGGGCGAAGCCGCCGACGAGCAGCCCCGCCGCGACGAGCCACCACAGCGTGGCCGCCTCACGATCGAACAGGGTGAGGTACAGCAGCCACACCGGCCCGAGGACGAAGCAGGCGAGCATGATGACGCTCGCCGGGTCACCGGTCTCGAACGGTGCGGGCTCAGGCGGGACGAAGGGTTCCTCGTCCAGGTCATCGAGATCGTCGTGGTCGTGTTGACCTGCAGCGCTCTCAGCCTGCCCGTGAGGCGGCGGCGTCATCACCCATGGCTGCTCGTCCGGCATGCGCCACTGCGGCCGGAAGCCGGGTACAGGACCGTCGTCGGCCGGGGCCGGCGAGGCGGGCGTCATGGGCGTGGTCTCGTCGGATGTGGGCTCGAAGAGATCCCGGTGGGCGCCGCGGCGCGTCGCGGATTCCGACGCTGCGTCGAGGTCGAGATGCCGGGTGATCTGGGCGAACTCGGCGTCCCAGTCGCGGTCGCGGGGCTCGGTGCTCATCGCAGCGCCTCGCCGATGCGCGAGGTGGCCCGCCCGGGCGCGGACGTCGGTGGGCGGGTGCGGGGCCGGGTTCGCATGTGCTCATCCTGGCACGCTGCGTCGCCGTGGCGGCATGTGCAGGCCGGTGTGACCCAGTAGAGTGAAGCCGTCCTGCACCCCGAGAGGAAGACTTCCCGTGCTCTACTGGCTTCTCAAGAGGGTTCTCGTCGGGCCTGCGCTTCGAACGGTCTTCCGCCCGACGGTCGAGGGCCTCGAGCACATTCCCGACGCCGGCCCGGCGATCCTGGCGATCAACCACCTCTCCTATTCGGACTGGCTGTTCGTCCCCCTCGTCGTCGAACGCCGCGTCACGTTCGTCGCGAAGTCGGAGTACTTCACGACGCCCGGCGTCAAGGGGCGTCTGCAGAAGGGCTTCTTCTCCGGC
Source organism: Dermacoccus sp. SAI-028 (assembly GCF_004346775.1). NCBI lineage: Bacteria > Bacillati > Actinomycetota > Actinomycetes > Micrococcales > Dermacoccaceae > Dermacoccus > Dermacoccus sp. SAI-028. The sequence continues at coordinate 1,285,065 of NZ_SMFS01000001.1, forward strand.
ACGGGTCAGGTGCCGATCGATCGCACGAGCGGTTCCGCCGCGGCCGGTGCGCTCGCGACCGGCAAGCGGATCCTCGCCGCCGGTGAGCTGTTCGGCATCTTCCCCGAGGGCACGCGCTCGCCCGACGGCCGTCTCTACAAGGGCAAGACCGGTATCGCGCGTCTCGCGCTCGAGAGTGGCGTGCCCGTCATCCCGGTCGCCGTCATGGACACCGACACCGTGGCACCTCCCGGCGAGAAGTTCGGCCGTTACGCGCAGCCGCACGTGCGCTTCGGCGCGCCGCTCGACTTCTCGCGCTTCGACGGCATGGGCTCCGACCGTTTCGTGCTGCGCTCCATCACCGACGAGATCATGTATGAACTGATGCTGCTGTCCGGCCAGGAGTACGTTGATGAGTACGCCGCGTCGCGCAAGAAGTCGGTCGGCGAGCGTGCCCGCTCCCTCGGTGAGGGCGCCGTGCAGGTGGCCAAGGAGATCCAGGGCAGCGCCACCGCGGCCCTCGAAGACGCTGCCGCCCGCCTGCCGCGCAAGGGCTCGGACAAGGACGGCAAGGACATCAAGAACAACGACGCGCCCGCCGGCGAGGCAGCCGACGTCACGGCCGACGTCGAGGACATCGCGGTCCACGACGCCGCTCATGACGCCGTCACGATCGATGACGGCGAGACGTCCGTGTCCGTCGAGCGTGTCGAATCTGTCGAGCGCGTCGAATCCATCACGACCGACGGCACCGACGGCGACGCGCACGGCGCTCGCGACGCCGGCTGACGATCGCCGACGCTGTACCGGGCGTCGCCCCGGGCTCTCGGGCCGGGGCGTCGACCTGGCATCGCCGCCCGCGAGTCCGGCTCGCACGTCGCCCGTGATGTCTCACAGTCAGGGCCGATGTGCGCCATCGTGCTTCGACGCCTAGGCTCGCTCGGGTGAGTACCACGCCCGAAACGCAGAACACCCCGTCCGTGCCCACGCGTCCCGTGGGTCTCGAGTGGCCGCAGTTGCCTGCCAAGCAGCAGCCGTCGTGGCCGGATGACGGTTCGTTGGAGCGCGTGCGCGAGACGTTGGCCACCTATCCGCCGCTCGTCTTCGCGGGCGAGTGCGACGATCTGCGCACCCGCCTCGCTGCAGCGTCGCGCGGTGAGGCGTTCGTCCTGCAGGGCGGTGACTGCGCCGAGATGTTCGCCTCGGCGACGGCCGACAACATCCGTGACCGCGTCAAGACGATCCTGCAGATGGCTGCGGTGCTGACGTACGGCGCGAGCACGCCCGTCGTGAAGCTCGGCCGCATCGCCGGGCAGTTCGCCAAGCCGCGCTCGAAGGACACCGAGACGCGCGGCGACGTCACCCTGCCGGCCTACCGCGGTGACATGGTCAACGACTTCGCGTTCACGCCCGAGGCGCGTCGCCCCGACCCCGAGCGACTGCTGCAGGCCTACAACACGAGTGCGGCGACGCTCAACCTCGTGCGCGCGTTCACCCAGGGCGGTTTCGCCGACCTACGCAACGTCCACGACTGGAACAAGGGCTTCATCGCCAACGCCGCCAACGCGCGCTACGAGAAGACGGCGAAGGACATCGACCGCGCGATGCGGTTCATGGCCGCCTGCGGGGTCGACTTCGACGCCCTGCGCGCCGTCGACTTCTTCTCGAGCCACGAGGCGCTGCTGCTCGACTACGAGCGTCCGCTGACGCGCGTCGACTCGCGTTCGGGCCGCCCGTACGCGACGTCCGGGCACATGCTGTGGGTCGGTGAGCGCACGCGCGAGATCGACGGTGCGCACATCGACTTCGTCTCCCGCGTGTCGAACCCGGTGGGCATGAAGGTCGGGCCGAAGGCCGACCCGGACGACCTGCTGCGCATCATCGACAAGATCGACCCCGAGCGTGAGCCCGGCCGTCTGACGTTCATCACGCGCATGGGCGCGGGCACGATCCGTGAGGCGCTGCCGCCCATCGTCGAGCGACTCAAGGCCGAGGGCGCGGCGCCGGTGTGGATCACCGACCCGATGCACGGCAACACGTTCGAATCCGTGAGCGGTTTCAAGACGCGTCGTCTCGACGACATCGTCGACGAGGTGCGCGGCTTCTTCGAGGTTCACGAGGCGGCGGGCACCGTCCCGGGTGGCCTGCACGTCGAGCTGACGGGCAACGACGTGACCGAGTGCCTCGGCGGCAGCGTCGAGGTGCGTGACGAGGATCTGGAGAGCCGGTACGAGTCGGCCTGCGACCCGCGTCTCAACCACCAGCAGAGCCTCGAACTGGCCTACCTCGTCGCGGAGATGCTGAGCGCTCGCGCGCAGTGACGTCCGTGTCGAACTGACGACGATGCCCGCACGCCTCATGGTGGGCGGGCATCGTCGTATGTTCCGACGGTGCGCCGTCAGAAGCTCAGGGTGACGCTGCTCCCCTTGGGGGTGCGCGAGCCGCCCGACGGCGTCTGCGAGCTGACGGTGGAGCTGAGCAGCTCGTCGAGCCAGGACGCCCCGTCGACGTGGAAGCCCGCGTCCTCGAGGCGAGAACGGGCCTCGGCGGCCTTCATTCCGGTGACGTCGGGCACGTCGGCCATCTCGACGCCCTTCGAGACGCGCAGCGTGATCGTGTCACCCGTCTTCACCTGGGTTCCACTCGTCGGGTCGGTGCCGATGACCGAGCCGGAAGGGACGTCGGGGGAGAACTCCTCGCGCGTCGTGACCGTCAGGCCGCGCTCCTGCAGCGTCGTCGTCGCGTTCTCCTGCGTCTGCTTCGCCACGTCGGGCAGGTGGAACTCCTCCGGCCCCGAGCTGACGACGAGGGTGACGGTGGTGTCGTGACGGATGTGAGCGCCCGCCCCGGGAGAGACCGACAGTACCGTTCCCGCCTCACGGACGTCGTGCCGTTCGGTGTGCGTCACGTGGCCAAAACCCTCACTCTTGAGTTTGGCTTCAGCCTTGTCGCGCTGCAGGCCGGCCACGGCGGGGACGTCGACCATCTTCGGTCCGTTGCTCACGACGAGGGTGACGTCGGTGCCGCGACGATGGCTCGAGCCCTGCTCGGGTGAGGTCGAGATGACGCGGCCGGCCGGGACAGAGTCGGAATCAGCCAGCGTGACGCGCGTGTCGAATCCGGCGGAACGGAGGGTCGAAATGGCCTCACCCTGAGGTCGAGCGTTTACCTCGGGGATGTCGGTCGACGTCAGCGGCCCCACCGTCAGGGCGAGCGCGAGGCCGCCGGCGGCGATCGCCGTCGCGGCTGCGGCGACCCACGGCCAGCGACGACGACGGCGCGGGCCGCCCGCGGGTGTCGCGCCGAGCGTCTGGGTGGTCGTCGCCGGGATGACGTGCGTGTGGGCAGGGCGCAGCGCCGCGCTCCGGCCTTCGTCAGCACCCTGTGGGCCGGTCGGGGCACCGGTCGGCCTGCCGCCGTCCTGGCCGGTGGATGGGATGGCACCAGGAGCGATCGTGCCCTCGACGCCATAGGCGTCCGGCGAGGCGGCCGGCACGTCAAGCTGGGCGGTTGGCGCGGTGACGTGGGCGGCCGGCGGGGCGGGGTGACCCAGGGCCTCGGGCGTCAGCCGGGCGCGCGCGGCGTGCAGTTCGTGGGCGGAGGCGGTGGCGTCGGCCGGACGATCGGCGGGCATCTTGCTCGTCGCGCGGGTGAACCAGGCGTCGAGGGGGGCCAGGGACGCGTCAGCGCTCGAGGGTGGATGCGGCGCTTCGTGGACGTGGCGGTAGGCGACCTGGACCGGGGAGTCGCCGTCGAACGAGCGACGCCCCGTCAACATCTCGGCGAGGACGAGGGCGGAGGCGTAGACGTCGCCGCGCGGACCGGAGTGGCCGAATCGGGCGGGTTCCACCTGCTCGGGCGCGAGGTAGGAGGCGGTGCCGATGAGCATCTCGTTGTCGGCGCTCACGGACGAGCGCGCCGACGAGACGGCGCGCGCCAGACCGAAATCGGCGATCTTCACGACCCCGCGCGAGCTGATGAGGATGTTCTCGGGCTTGATGTCGCGGTGGACGAGGCCCGCGTGATGGGCGGCGCCGAGCCCGTCGAGCACCTGCTCGAACAGTGCGAGCAGCTCGCCGGTGGGGCGTCCGCCACGGTTGATGACGTCGCGCATCGTGACGCCGTCGACGAGTTCCATCGCGAGGAACACGACGTCACCGTCGCGCCCCTGGTCGTGGACGGCGACGACGTGCGGGTGGCTGAGCCGTGCGGCGGCGCGCGCCTCGCGCTGGAAGCGGGTGACGAAGGCGGGGTCGCGTGCGAGGTCGGCGCGCAGCACCTTGAACGCGACGTCGCGCTCGAGGCGTGTGTCGTGCGCGACGTAGACGCGCCCCATCCCGCCGTCGGCCAGGTGGCTTCTCACCTGATAGCGGCGTTCGATCAGCTGCCCGATGAGGGGGTCGGCTTGGATCGGCTCCACGAGCGCAGTCTAGGCGGCTCCGCGTGTGCGTCGGCTGTGCACGCCCGCGTCAGGAGAAACGCTTCATGTGGGTATTGACGCTCGCGACGTACCGGCGGGTGTCGGGGTACATGCCGTGCGCGCGCACTGCTCCAAGACCTTGGTAGTAGGCGGCGATGGCCTCGTTCTGATCGTGCGCGTGCTCGGTGAGGAAACGCAGCGTTACGACGCCGGCGGTGATGTTGTCCTGCGTGTCGAGCAGGTCGAGGTGACGATGCACGATGGAGCCGGCCCACTGCCCGGTCGTGGGCGTGACCTGCATCGTGCCGAGGGCGTCGCAGACCGAGACGGCGCTCTGCCGGTGACCCGATTCCTGCCAGCCGATCGCGAGGGCGAGCTTCGGGCTGACGCCGTAGCGCTTCGCGGTCGAGGTGATCATCGCGCGGATCTGCGCCTGCCCGGGCAGGTCGGCCGCGGCGAGCTGACGGCGGTGGCGGTCACCGGAGGCGACGAGGGACGCCGGATAGCCGCGCGCCGCCGCCGTCCCGGCGTAGCGGACGACGCGCTTCGGCTTCGGGGCGTGCGTCGAAGGGCCCGGGTGCGGCGTGGCTGCGGGTTTCGTCGCCGCACGGGTGGGCTTCGTCGCCGGGTGGGGTGACGGCGTGTGCGCGGCGGAGGTAGCGACGGGGACGCGCAGCGTCGTGCCGGGGAGCAGGCGGCGCACCTCGATGCCGGGATTCGCCTTGACGATGGCGGCGACGCTGGAGTGCATGCGTCGCGCGATGCCGTAGACGGTGTCGCCGACGCGCACGCGCGTCGTCGCCATCCTGCGCACCGGCTTCTTCGCGGCGTTCGCGCGGTGTGACGTCGGCGTCTCGGCGTGCGACTGCGGGCCGCGCAGCTGGTGGTGCACGGGCTGGGCGGCGCTGTGGACGGCGACGGGCAGGGCGAGAAGGGCGGGCATGTGTCCACGCTAGGTCGCGGCTGTGACGTTTTGGTGGAGGCGCGCTCGACGTGCGCCGATGAGAGAGTCTCTGGCACCCTGTGAGGGTGAATGACGCAACCGCACCTGACCTCGAGACCCTCGTCGGCGACTGGCTGACCGTACCCGACCTCGCCGAGGCGCTCGGCATGTCGCTGCGCCAGGTGCGTCAGATGATCGCCGACCGCGAGATCATCGCGAGCCGCGTCGGGGAGCGCAACGTCGTCGCGGTGCCGGCCGCCTTCATCCAGGGCGGCGGCGTGCTCGCCTCGCTCATGGGCACCGTCACGGTGCTCAACGACGGCGGGTTCGACGACGACGAGGCCATCCGCTGGCTGTGCACGCCGGACGAGACCCTCCCGATCGACGGGGCACCGATCGACATGCTGCGCGCGGGCCGCAAGGCCGAGGTGCGCAAGCGCGCCATGGAGGACGCGTTCTGATCGCGAGCTGCCGCGTCAGAACGTGCGGGCCGTCGTCGACTCGATGAACGCCTCCAGCGCGGCGTAGGCGTCGGCCGGCACCTGGCTGCGCACACCGTCCAACGCCGCGCGGGCCCGCTGAGCGCCCTCGGCGATGCGCGCTTCGACGGCGTCGACGGCCCCTGATTCGCGAGCGAGCACACGGATGCGTTCGACCTCGTCCTCGCGCAGGTCGTCGTGGCCGAAACGCTCGGCGAAGAACGTGCCGACCTCCGGCTCGTCACCGGCGGCGTCGAGCAGGTGCGCGACGAGGACGGTGCGCTTGCCCTCGCGTAGGTCGTCGCCGGCGGGCTTGCCCGTCTGGGCCGGGTCGCCGAAGACGCCGAGCAGGTCGTCACGCAGCTGGTAGGCCTCACCGAGCGCGAGACCATACTGCGACAGGGCCTGCGTGACGTGGGGGGAGGCGCCCGCGCTCGCCGCACCGATGAGCAGGGGGTGCTCCATCGTGTACTTGGCGCTCTTGAAACGGATGACGCGCAGCGCACGCTCGATGCGCTCGGGCGTGCCCATCGTCGCCCAGGGCGTCGAGGCCTCGAGGACGTCGAGGAACTGACCGCCCATGAGCTGCGTGCGCATGAGGTCGAAGACGGCGCGACCGCGCGCGACCTCGTCGGCGGGCAGGCCGCTCGTCGCGTACATCTCGTCGGCCCACGTCAGGCACAGGTCGCCGGCCAGGATGGCGCCGGCCTCGCCGAAGCGGTCGGCGTCACCGTCGAGACCGCGGCTGCGGTGCGCGGCGGCCATCGCCCGGTGCGCGGCGGGCATGCCGCGTCGGGTGTCGCTCGCGTCCATGACGTCGTCGTGCAGCAACGCGGCGGCCTGGAACAGCTCCATCGACGCGGCGCAGCGCACGAGGGCGTCGCTGTCGGCTCCACCGGCGGCGCGGTAACCCCAGTACAGGAACGACGCACGCACACGCTTGCCTCCGCGCAGGAGGGTGGCGACGGCGTCGAGCATGAGGTCGGTCTGGCCGCCGAGGGGGGCGAGGACGTCGCGCTGATGGCTCACCTCGGCATCGAGGGTCTCCTGCAGTCGTTCGAGCAGGCGCGGCGCATCGAGAGAGTCGGGCACGGTGCGTTTCCTTTTCCAGATCGGCTACCAGTGAGCCTACGCGTAGCGGCGTGAGAACCGCGACCTGACGGGGTTGTCAGACGTCGGTCGTACATTCTTCTCATCGAACAGAAGTTCGATTTTCGTGGGGAGGGCTCTGCCCTCCACCGAGGAGGAGGTCGTGTGATGCGCGAGTACGACGACGTCGTCGCCATGGGGGTCGACGCGTGCGGCAAGCCCGTGGTCTTCGAGTGGCGCGGGCGTCGCTACCGGGTGACGCAGGTGCTCGACACCTGGCGTGAACGGGTGCCGTGGTGGCGTGATCCGGCCCGTCCCACGACACCTGACGAGCAGAGCGCCCCTGACGTCCAGCGCCGGCTCGAGCAACGCACCTGGCGTGTCGAGGCGACGGCCGGGCGCCGCGCCTCGAGCGGGGTCTTCCACCTCGTGCACCACGGTGAGCGCTGGTCGCTGCGCGCCCTCACCGACTGAGCTCATCGACTGAACCGCCCGTTCCCGCCCCATCGACGAAGGAAGTGCCCCATGACGACCCTGACCACAGCCCCGACCACGTCGACGTCGGTCACCTCGACGAACGCCGCCCCTGCCGTCTGCTCCACCGATCTGCTCGACCTCGTCGCGCGTTCCCACGACACCCTCGTCGAGGCCTGCACCGTCTCGACGAGTTCGCAGCGCTACGTCGCGGCGCATCTCGCGGCGCTGCGCGCCGCTGCTGGGTTGCTCGCGTGGAAGGCGCCGCGCAGCCTCAGCTCCAAGCCGCGCAGTGCGTGGGTGACGCTCGCCCAGCACGCGCCCGAGCTGGGTGAATGGGCGGCGTTCTTCACCGAGAGCGGGCGCCGCAGCCGCGCCGTGAGCGCAGGCATCCTCGTGCCCGCCGCACGAGAGGCCGACGATCTCGTGCGGCAGGCCGAGACGTTCCTGCAGATCGTCCTCGAGCACGCCGGTCTCCCGCCGCTCGCGCCGGTCGGTTCGCGCATGACCCCGGTCCAGGTGAGGTGAACCATGCAGTTCACGCACCTTCGGGTCGCCTCGTCGTACTCGCTGCAGTACGGCACGACCCCACCCGCGACACTCGTCGCCCGCGCCGCCGAGCTCGGGTACGGACGCCTCGCGCTCACCGACCGCGACGGTCTGTACGGCAGCGTCAAGTTCGTCGAGGCGTGCAGCGTCGCAGGCCTCGAGCCGATCCTCGGCGTCGACCTCGCGCTGGCGCCCGAGCGCGTGCTGCGGGCGCGTACCCCCGCCAAGGGTGGCCCGGCGCGGGACGAGCGGAGCCCGCGCGTCACCGTCCTCGCCCGCGGTGCGGCGTCGGGGCTCGCGCCGGGGCTGGGGTGGGCCCAGCTGTGCCGTCTCGTCACCGACGCTCATCTGAGCGGTGAGCGCGGCGCGCCCGCCACGAGTCTCGACCGGGTGGCCGCGCACGTCACGCACGAGAGCGAACCGAACCAGCCGGCACTCACGGTGCTCCTCGGCCCGGATTCGGACGTCGGGCAGGCACTCCTGCGCGGTCGTCACGCCGAGGCCGAGGCCCTGGTGCGTCGCTGGCGAACCGCTCTCCCGCACGGCGCGCTCGCCCTCGAGGTGGCCTGCCACGACGGCCCGCCCGAGGCGATGGCCAGTCGGCGTCACGCGACGAACCTGTGGCGCCTCGCCCGTCGGTGCGGCGTGCCCGCCGTGCTGAGCGGCTGGGTGCGTCATGGTGAGGTCGACGAGGCGATCACTGCCGACGTCCTCGACGCGGCACGCCGTGGGGTGGCGCTCGACCTGCGTCACCTGGATCGCACGAGCGTTCAGGGCCATCTGCGCCCTGAGGCGCAGATGCTGACGCAGGCCGAGGCGCTCGCCGAAGGGCTGGGTGATCTCGGCGCCGCGCTCGAGCTCGTCGGGGCGAGCGACCGGCTGGCGCAGGCGTGCGTCCAGCACCCGTTCCGAGACATCGGCATCGGGGCGGTGCACCTGCCCGAGGTCGAGGTGCTGGGCCTGACGGGCACCGACCCGCAGCGGGTGCTCACCGAGCGCTGTCACGCCGCGGTGAACGGACGCTACCCGCACGCGTCGGAGGCAAAACGGCGCGAGGTGCTGGAGCGGCTCGAGGAGGAGCTCGACGTGGTGCGTCACCTCGGGTACCCGACGTATTTCCTCACCGTCGCGCAGGTCTGCGACCTCATCCGCGACATGGGCGGGCGCGTCGCGGCCCGCGGGTCGGGCGCGGGCAGCCTCATCACCTACCTGCTCGGCATCAGCGGGGTCGACCCCATCGAGCACCGACTGCTCATGGAGCGGTTCTGCACGAGGGCCCGCGCGTCACTGCCCGACATCGACATCGACGTCGAGTCGGCGCGCCGCACCGAGATCTACGAACGCATCATGGAGCGCTTCGGCGGGGAGCGGGTGACGTGCGTGTCGATGATGGAGACCTACCGGGTGCGCCACGCCATCCGTGACGCCGGTGCCGCGCTCGGGATGGTGCCGGCCGACGTCGACGTCATCGCGAAGGCCTTCCCGCACGTCGCGGCCCGTGACGTGCGGCATGCGATCGAGGAGCTGCCCGAGCTGCGGGCGCGCGGGCTCGCCGAACCGGAGCTCGACCGGCTGTTCGACCTCGTCGAGCGCCTCGACGGGCTGCCGCGGCACATCGCGCTGCATCCGTGCGGGGTGATCCTGTCGAACGCCGGGCTGGCGCAGCGCACGCCGATGGAGGCGAGCTGGCTCGGTTTCCCGATGAGTCAGTTCGACAAGGACGACGTCGAGACGCTGGGGCTGCTCAAGCTCGACGTGCTCGGCATCCGCATGCAGTCGGCCATGGCCCACGCCGTCGCCGAGATCGAACGCGTCGAGGGTGCCGTCGTCGACCTCGACGACCCCGAGTGCGTGCCGTTCGACGACGAGGCCACCTTCGAGCTCATCCGCACGACGCGCACCCTGGGGTGCTTCCAGATCGAGTCGCCCGGGCAGCGGGAACTCATCGGCAAGTTCGGGCCGCAGCGTTTCGAAGACCTCATCATCGACATCTCGCTGTTCCGCCCCGGGCCGGTCAAGAGCGACATGATCACCCCGTTCCTGCGCGCGCGGCAGGGGTGGGCGCCGCCCGAGTACCTGCACGAGAGTCTGCGCCCGGCGCTGGAGGAGACGATGGGTGTCGTCGTCTTCCACGAACAGGTGCTGCGCATCTTCGCGCAGACGACCGGCATCACGCTGGCGCAGGCCGACGAGGTGCGACGGGCGATGGGCTCGAGCACCGGGCAGGAGAAGATCGAACTGTGGTGGCGCGAGGCCGCGCAGCACCGCGGCTACACGAGTGCGGAACGCGACCGCATCTGGGAGGTGCTCGCCGCGTTCGCCTCGTTCGGTTTCTGCAAGGCGCACGCCGCCGCGTTCGCCGTCCCCACCTACCAGTCGGCGTGGTTGAAGACCCATCACCTCGCCGCGTTCGTCGCAGGCGTTCTCACCCACGACCCGGGGATGTACCCCAAGCGACTCATCCTCGCCGACGTGCGGACGTTCGGCGTGCCCGTGCTGGGCGTCGACATCAACGCCTCGCGCCGCGAGTACCGCGTCGAGCGCGTGCCGGGCGAGGGCAGCGATGACGACCATCTCGGGTTGCGCATCGGTTTCCTCGACGTCAAGGGTATGAGCGAGCGCGAGATGACGTCACTCGTGGAGGGCCAGCCCTACACGAGCCTGACGGACGTGTGGCGCCGGGCGGGTCTGAGCCGGCCCGTCGTCGAGCGGTTGCTGCTCGTCGGCGCCTTCGACGCACTGCACGGCACCGGACGACCTGGCGTATGCGGCGCACCGACGCGGCGAGATCTGCTGCTCGAGCTCGACGACCTCGAACGGTTGGATCGGCACGCCTCGGCGCGTCTGACGCGTGGCGCTCGCCGTCGCATGATCAGTTCGGCCCCGGGCGTGGGCGCGTCTGTGAACGCGGACGGGGCCGCAGGAACGGTGATGGCTTTCGACAGCGTCGAGGCGGCACGTCGTCAGGCGCAGGGGCGACGGCCGCACGAGCGGTACGAGACGCAGGGCTCGCAGCTGGCCTTCGACATGCTCGACGACGGTGAGGCGGTGAGCAGTGGCCTGCCCGAGTTCACCCCGGCCGAGAAGGTGCGGGCCGAGCTCGACATCCTCGGGTTGGACGTCAGCGGGCACGTCATGCAGTTCTACGCGCCTCTCGTGCGGGCGTTGGGCGTCAGCCGGGCCTGTGACCTCGCGTCGCTGCACGGCGGCGAGACGGTGTGGTGCGCCGGCATCAAGGTCGCCACGCAGACACCGCCGGTGCGTTCGGGGCGACGCGTCATCTTCCTCACCGTCGACGACGGTACGGGCCCGGCCGACGCGACGTTCTTCGAGGACGTCCAGGGCCCCTACGCCGACACGGTCTTCCACGCGTGGATGCTCCTCGTGCGGGGCGTCGTGCGCCGCACCGGCCCGCGTGGGGTCTCGATCCGCGCGACGGGAGCGTGGGATCTGGCGCAGGCGTGGAAGGCGTGGGAGCACGACGGCGAGGCCGGGGTCCACCGTCTCGTCGAGGAGAGCGAGCGGCGCGGGGCGGAGCGCTCGGTCGGGGCCGCGCGCGGGCGGCGTCAGCTCGTGCACGCGTCGGGGTTCGCGCAGTCGCCGTACACCGACATCAAACCGGCGGGGGAGGCGCTTCGTGCCTCGCGCGCCGAACTGCCCGGCGAGGGTGAGGCTCCGTCACACCTGTGGCACGCGAGCCCGGGAAGCTCAGGAGGATGGAAACGATGATCCTGCACGTCGACATGGACGCCTTCTACGCCTCGGCGTCGCTCATCGAGCGCCCCGAACTCGTGGGCACCCCCGTCATCGTCGGGGGTGCGGGTCGCGGGGTGGTGCTGTCCGCCACGTACGAGGCGCGACGGTTCGGGGTGAGCTCCGGCATGCCCATGGGGCGCGCGCGCAGGCTGTGCCCGCAGGCGGTGGTGCTGCCACCCGACGCCGAGCTGTACTCGCGCATCTCGGGAGCCGTCATGCACCTGTTCGCTCAGGTGACGCCGCTCGTCGAACCCATCTCGCTCGACGAGGCGTTCCTCGACGTGAGCGGGGTGGCACCGACGCCGGGTCAGGCGGTTGCGCTCGGGCACCAGCTGCGTGACGCCGTCGCGGACGAGCAGATGATCACGTGCTCGGTCGGCATCGCGCCGGTCAAGTTCGTCGCCAAGCTGGCCTCGACGCGCGCGAAACCTGACGGGCTGCTCCTCGTCGAGCGCCACGAGACCCTCGACTTCCTCCACCCGCTGCCCGTCGAGGCGCTGTGGGGCGTGGGTGAGACGACGAAGGAGAAACTGCATCGCCTCGGGCTGCGCACCGTCGGCGATGTCGCACACCTGCCCGAACGCACGCTCGTGCGCGCCCTCGGGCAGAGCGCGGGCGTCACCCTGCACCGCCTCGCCTGGGGGCATGACGAGCGCCGCGTCGTCCCGCACGAACCCGAGCGCAGCATCGGTTCGGACGAGACGTTTCCCGCCGACCTCGACGACGCCGTCGAGATCAAGCGCGAGCTGCTCAAGCTGAGTGATCGGGTGGCGGCGCGGATGCGGGCGGCGCAGGTCGCAGGTCGGACGGTCGTGCTCAAGGTGAGGTTCTCGGACTTCACGACGATCACGCGCTCGCGCACGCTGCCCGAGCACACCGACGTCAGCCGCGAGATCTACGACGTCGCAGCGCAATTGTTCGACGCGCTCGCCCTGCAACGCGCGCGGGTGCGGCTCGTCGGGGTGCGGGTGCAGGGGTTGAAGGACGTACGCCAGACGTCGCGGCAGATCCGGCTCGGGGAGCGTGAGAACGGATGGCGGGAGGCGGATCGGGCGATCGATCGGGCGAGCGCGCGGTTCGGGGCAGGCATCGTGCGCCCGGCGAGCCTCGTCGGATGAGCGGGCACGGACGGCCCACGGCGGCAGGCTCTGGCGTGAAAGGTCAGGGTGTGATGCACTTTCCCCGTCGTGCACCACGCCGCAGTGCTACAACTGACGTTATGTGTCACCCGCCGCACGAGCTGTGCACCATGTGGGGTGACGAAGGGATGGAGGGCCACCATGCCGTTGTCCGAGCATGAGTTGCGCACGTTGGAGCAGCTCGAGGCGCAGCTTTCCGCCGAGGATCCCAAGTTCGCCTCGGCGATGCAGGCCGACCCGGAGCGCCGTCGACGGCGTCGTCGCGCCCTCCTCGCCGGCGCGGTCTGCCTCGCAGGCCTCGGCCTCACTGCCGTCGGCACGTACTCCTCGCACATGTGGTTGGGTCTCGTCGGCATGCTGGTCATCGCCGCGGGTGCCCTGCTGTCCGTGCAGACGCCGTCACGGCCCGCCCTGCACGTCGTCGACCCGAACTCGTTCGAGGGCATCACGGCCCAGACCGGCGCGCACCCCGCGTCACGGATGCCGCGCATGGCGCGTCCGGCGCGCACCGCTCGGCCGCGCTCCTCGGCTCCTCGTCCGCAGGGTGACTTCATGCAGCGGATGGAGCAGCGCTGGGAGCGTCGCCGCTACGAGAACCAGGGATGGTGAATCGGCAGCGGAGTCGCTGACGTGAGTGTTCGCTGCTCGTCTGCAGCGATGACGCTCGGCGCGCCCCGCTCACCGTGCCAGCGCGAACGCAGCGATGGCCCAGCCGACGGCGATCGTCACGGCTGCGGCCAGTTCGATGCCCACCGACGTCAGCGCTGCCCGGATGGCGACGCGGGTCGCTGTCCACGCCTGCGCGCGATCACGCAGTCGTGCGCTCTCCGCCAAGAACACGCCGATGACGAAGCCCAGCAGCAGCCCGATCACGGGGACGGCGAAGAAGCCGACCACCGCGCACACGAGCCCGACGATGTTGCTGCGCCGCGCGACCCCACCCCGCGAGAGCTGACGCCCCGGCACGAGAACCTGCACGACATAGCCTGCGACAGCGAGGACGCACGCGACAGCGAACACCACCCATGCCGCCGTGCTCGACTGGCCGATGGCCCAGACGAGCACGCCGAGCACGACGCACGCGAGGCCCGGTAGGACGGGCACGATGAGGCCGGCGATGCCGACCGCGACGAGCAGGGCCGCACCGAGCGTCGTCAAGGTTTCTGTGGAGACCACCATGGTGTTCATCATGGCCCATCAGCGCATCGCTGCGCCCGAGATCACCGCCGTCGCGCGGCGTCAGTCGCACGGCACCGATCGCACGACACCCATCGCGCGAGGCCTCATGCCCGGGTGCGTCCGACAGTGCCCCCGGCATGCGTTCGGCCCCGCGCCTCGATGATCGAGGGCGCGGGGCCGAACGGTTTGCTGTGCCGAAAGGCGCGAGATGCTCAGACCTCGCTGAGACGGGGGGTCTCGTCGATGACCTCGACGGCGACCTCCCGCAGCTTGTCGAGGTGCTCACGGCCGTGGTGGCCGCAGAAGCGCAGTTCGAGACCTTCGGACATGACGGCCTTGATGAACGCCTGGGCGCCACAGCGGTCGCAGCGGTCGGCGGCGGTCATCGTTTGTTCCATCGTTGCGGTCATATCCATCCTCCTCGTCGGACGGCGCGAGGGCCGTCGCACGCGTATTCGTGAACCCACACGAATGTGGTTCTCGACAATGAACAACAGTCTTCCACGTGGAGGCATTCCCGCGAAGCCGGTTTCGATCTGCGGGCCTCCTCGCGCGCCCGAGCGATTGCCTCGACCCGCGTGCACCCGCGGCCGCACACCACCATGCACACCACATGACGGAGCGCCCACGAGGGGTGGCTTGCGCGTGGCGACGCGGAACGACGGGGTTCGTCCGATAGCGTGTCGAGGCACATGTCGAGTGTGCGCGTGACGAAGGTCAAGGAGATTCCCCAGGTGTCGCCCAGCGAGAACCAAGAGAACTACACCGCCCGCCACCTCCAGGTGCTCGAGGGGCTCGAGGCCGTCCGCAAGCGTCCCGGCATGTACATCGGCTCGACCGACGGTCGCGGCCTCATGCACTGCCTCTGGGAGATCATCGACAACGCCGTCGACGAGGCGCTCGGCGGGTACTGCGACCGCATCGAGGTCATCCTCCTGCCCGACGGCTCCGTCGAGGTGCGCGACAACGGCCGCGGTATTCCCGTCGACGTCGAGCCGCGCACGGGTCTGTCGGGCGTCGAGGTCGTCTTCACGAAACTGCACGCGGGCGGCAAGTTCGGTGGCGGGTCGTACACGGCCTCCGGTGGTCTGCACGGCGTCGGTGCGTCCGTCGTCAACGCGCTCAGTTCGCGTCTCGACGTCGAGGTCGACCGTGCGAGCAAGACGTACGGCATGAGTTTCCGCCGCGGCGAGCCCGGCACGTTCGCTGACGGCGACTCCTCCGATCCGCTCGCGAAGAGCCCGACGAACCCGTTCACGCCGTTCGAGTCCGGCAGCCAGCTCGAGGTTGTCGGCAAGGCCAGGCGCGGCGTCACCGGTTCGCGCGTGCGCTACTGGGCCGACACGACGATCTTCCTCAAGACCGCGCAGTTCGACTACGACCAGCTCATCGCGCGCGCTCGTCAGACGAGTTTCCTCGTGCCGGGCCTCACCATCATCATTCGTGACGAGCGGGGCCTCGCCGGTACGCCGGGGGAGAACGGCCCCCACGAGGAGACCTTCCTCCACGACGGCGGCATCAGCGAGTTCTGCGAGTACCTCGCGCCCGACGCCGCCGTCACCGGCATCTGGCGCCTGCAGGGCAGCGGGTCGTTCACCGAGACGGTGCCGGTGCTCGACGAATCGAGCGGCCACATGACGAGCCAGGACGTGACGCGCGAGTGCGGCGTCGACATCGCGCTGCGCTGGGGCACCGGGTACGAGACGAAGGTGCGCAGCTTCGTCAACATCATCGCGACGCCGAAGGGTGGCACGCACAACACCGGTTTCGAGCAGGCGCTCATGAAGGTGTTCAAGAAGCAGCTCGAGGTCAACGCGCGCAAGCTCAAGGTCGGCAATGACAAAGTCGAGAAGGACGACGTCCTCGCCGGTCTGACGGCCGTCGTCACCGTCCGCCTCGCGGAGCCGCAGTTCGAGGGCCAGACGAAGGAGGTGCTCGGCACCGCGGCCGTGCGCGCCATCGTCAGCAAGGTCGTCGAGAAGGAGCTGAGCGCGCACCTGACGTCGACGAAGCGTGACGACAAGGCGCAGGCCGCGCTACTGCTGGAGAAGGTCGTCGCCGAGATGAAGTCGCGCATCAGCGCGCGCGCCCACAAGGAGACGCAGCGTCGCAAGACGGCGCTCGAATCCTCGAGCCTGCCGGGCAAGCTGAAGGACTGCCGCTCGACCGACGGTGAGCGCAGCGAGCTGTTCATCGTCGAGGGCGACTCGGCGCTCGGTACGGGCATGGCGGCGCGCAACTCGGAGTACCAGGCGCTGCTGCCGATCCGCGGCAAGATCCTCAACGTGCAGAAGGCGTCCGTCGGCGACATGCTGAAGAACGCGGAGTGCGCCTCGATCATCCAGGTCGTCGGCGGGGGTTCGGGGCGCAGTTTCGACCTCGACATGGTGCGCTACGGCAAGATCATCCTCATGACGGACGCCGACGTCGACGGCGCCCACATCCGCACGCTGCTGCTGACGTTGTTCTTCCGCTACATGCGTCCGCTCGTCGCGGCGGGGCGCGTGTACGCCGCGATGCCGCCGCTGCACCGTCTCGAGGTGAGCGCGCAGGGCCGCGCGAAGGGTGAGGTCATCTACACCTATTCCGAGGACGAGATGCGAGCCACCGTCGCGGCGTGGGAGAAGAAGGGCCGCACGTTCAAGCAGCCGCAGCGCTACAAGGGCCTCGGTGAGATGGACGCCGACCAGCTCGCGGAGACGACGATGGACCCGCGCCACCGCACATTGCGTCGTGTCACGCTCAAGGACGCCGAGATGGCCGAGCAGGTGTTCGACCTGCTCATGGGCAGCGAGGTCGCGCCGCGCAAGGATTTCATCATCTCCAGCGCCAACGATCTCGACACCGAGCGCATCGACGCATGAGTTCGACTCGGCTGCAACGGTTTCGCTCGGTTCTCGCCGACACGCGGCCGTTGCGCAACCCCGCCTTCCGGCGGTTGTGGATCGCCGACATCGTCACCGTCGTCGGCGCGCAGCTGACGATCGTGTCCGTGCCCGCGCAGATCTACGCGCAGACGCGCGATTCGAGTTACGTCGGGCTGACGGGGTTGTTCGGCCTCGTGCCGCTCATCGTGTTCGGCCTGTACGGCGGATCGCTCGCCGACGCGCACGATCGTCGACGGATCCTGCTGTTCACCTCGGGCGGCTTGGTCGTCGCGAGCGCGCTGTTCTGGGCGCAGGCGGCAGCAGGCGGCGTCAACGTCTGGGTGCTGCTGTGTCTGTTCGCAGCACAGCAGGCGTTGTTCGCGCTGCATCAACCGGCGTTGCAATCGTCGCTGCCGCGCCTGCTCGAACCCGAGTTGCTGCCCGCCGCGAACTCGCTGCTCATGACGGTCGCGATGGCCGGTGGCATTGCCGGCCCGCTGCTCGCCGGCGCGCTCATCCCCGTACTCGGGTTCTCGTGGATGTACGCGACCGACACGATCTGCCTGCTCTCGACGCTGTGGGCCGTGTTCCGCATGCCCGCGCTGCCGCCGATCGGTGAGGTCGTCAAGGCCGGTTTTTCGTCGGTTCTCGACGGGTTGCGCTACCTGACGCGTCACCCCGTCCTGCTCGCGAGCTTCGTCGTCGACCTCATCGCGATGGTGTTCGGCATGCCGCGCTCGGAGTTTCCCCAGATCGCGCACGAGTCGTTCGGCGGTCCGCTCGGGGGTGGTTTCGCGTTCGCGTGGCTGTTCGCGGCGATCCCCGTCGGCGCCGTGCTCGGCGGCGTGTTCTCCGGGTGGGTGTCGCGCGTGCGACGACACGGCGTCGCCGTGCTGGCCGCGGTGCTCGTATGGGGCCTCGCCATCATCGGGTTCGGTGCGGCGGTAGCGCTCGCGAACGGGCGCGTCGACGTCGTGTTCTGGCTCGCGTTCATCGCCCTCGTCATCGGAGGTGCGGCCGACATGGTTTCCGCGGCCTTCCGCACGTCGATGCTTCAGACGGCGGCGAGCGACGAGGTGCGCGGGCGGCTGCAGGGCGTGTTCCTCGTCGTCGTCGCCGGCGGCCCACGCATCGCGGACGTCATCCACGGCGCCGGCGCGACCGCGATCGGAGCGGCGACGACGGCGTGGCTCGGCGGCGTGTGCGTCGTCATCGGTGTCGTGCTCGTGGGCCTGCTCGTCCCGTCCTTCCGGCGGTATCGACTCGCTGCCTGAGTCGTGGGGCGCGCCGGGCCGAACCGGGTGCGGCAACCGTGATGTGGCTTCGTCGGTCTCGGGCAGGGGTGTCCGCGATGACGGCTGGCCGGGCGAGTGGGGCCGTCCCCGTCGTTTGGCGCCGTGTGTGGTCAGGCTGAGCGTCGGCGGATGGTCGATCTGGACGGTTCTACGAATGAAGCTTTTCCCCTTAACTTCTGCTAGTTTAGGTCCATGCCTTCACTCCGATCCTCTCTCGTGGTGCTGACGGCGGATCAGGTCGACAGCCGCTCTGGCGGCGACGCCGTGCCCTCCGCCCTGCGAGCGCTGCGCGCTCTCCCGTCGAGCGGGGGGTCTGCGCGCGGCTTCGCGCGGACGGCGGGGGATGAGATCCAGGCCCTGTTCACGCGTTCGAGCGATACGGTCGAGGCGCTCGAACGGCTGGCGCGCCTCGGGTGCTGGCGGGTGGGGGTCGGCATCGGCGCGGTCGTGACGCCCGTACCCGACGATGTGCGTGCCGCCTCGGGTGAGGCGTTCATCGCGGCGCGTGAGGCGGTCGAGGCATCCCGGCTCGTGCCGGCGCGCGTGGCCGTTCGGGCTCCTTCGGCGCCCGAGGCGGGGGCCGACCTCGACGCGGCGCTGGCGCTGCTGCACCTGCTTTGGCATCGCCGCACACCTGCGGGGTGGGCTGTTGCCGAGTTGTTGGGGCAGGGGCTGACGGGGCGCGAGGTCGCCGCCGAACTCGACATCACCCCCTCGGCCGTCAGCCAACGCGCGCGGGCCGCAGCCGTCGAGGAGAGCGACGCCGGCATGCGCCTCGCCGCGCGCCTCATGGACGCTGCGCGCGCTCGCTCTGCTGAGGGGCGGCGCCGCTCGAGAGCCGACATGCTCTGATCGTGTGCGCCCGCGGCATGACGGCTGTGGGCGCGCTCGGATCACCAGCCCGGCCCTCACCCGGCTCGGCGTTGCGCCCGACGGAACGGATCGTCCCGGCCTGTGTCCTCACCACTGTCGGTGGCGGCGTCTACCGTCGGGTCATGGATGTCAGGGATGTTCTCGTCGTCGCGCTGTTCGGGTCACTGGCGCTCGCGGGTGGTGGTGTCGTGACGACGCTCGTGTTCCGCAGCGTCGATCGTCGGGCGTCCGAGGTGGGGGAGAGCCTGCCGGAGTCCTCGGACGGGGTCGCACAGGCCGCCACGATCCTGCGCGGCGGCGCGTGGATCGGCGCGCTTGAGCGGTTGGCGATCTTCGCGGGGCTCGTCGCGTCGTGGCCGGAGGCGATCGCGATCGTTCTCGCCGTCAAGGGGCTCGGGCGTTATCCGGAGCTGCGCAGCGTCGAGAAGTCGGCCGTCGCCGAGCGGTTCATCATCGGCACGTTCGTCAGCGTCCTGTGGGCGTGCGGCTGCGCGGGTCTCGTGGCGTGGTTGCGCACCTGAGCCCCCCTGGCAGCGCGGCGTCCCTCGCCCAACGTCGGCGAGGTGCCGCTGACGCCGCCGTCACGATCGGGCTGCGGCCTTCTTCGCCGCCTTCATCTCACGTTTCGTCTCGCGAACCTTCTGCAGCGAGTCGGCGGCGTCGTCCGTCGCCCATATGGGGTGGGTGCCGCCGTCGTAGTCGTCGCGCACGGCGGCGAGCTTCTGCACGCGCTCTGCCATCGAGCGGCCGTGACGGTGAAGGGCGGGAGGCGTCGTGCACTTCTCGACGAACTCACCCGGTTCGATCGCGGCGATCTTCGTCGGATCGAGCGTGCCGAACCGGTCGTAGATCTTGGCGGGGCCGGAGAAACGCCACCTCCATCGCGATCTGCTGGTCGAGCAGCATTCCGACGAGCAGCCCGAACAGACGCTCCGAGATGACGGCGTCGGCACGGTCGTTCTGGGCGATGTGCAATCGGGGCATGCAGGCATCGTAGGGCGGCGCGGCCCAAGGAACATGTCGATGTCACCACCTCGTGAGAGGATCACGCCAGATCACTCAGCGAGCGAAACGACGACGACATGACACTGTTCAGGCGCGCCGATGTCGGTGACGACGAACCGCAGCACCTCAAGGTCTCTCTGGACCTCAAGTCGGTGTGGCATGCCACCTGGATCGTCATCGGCGCCCTCGCCCTGCTCACCGCCCTCGGTTATCTGACGGGGTCGGCGGGTTCGGTCGTCTTCAACGTCGTCATGGCGTTCTTCCTCGCCGCAGCCATCGAACCGGCCGTGTCGCGCTTCGCGATGCACATGCCGCGTGCGCTCGCGACGGGTCTCGTCGTCCTGCTGCTGGCGTGCGCCGTCGTCGGGTTCTTCGCCGCGTTCGGGGGCCTCCTCGTCGACGAGGTGCAGGCGCTCATCAGTGCGGCGCCCGGCCTCGTCACGGATTGCGTCGACTGGGTCAACCGCAAGTTCGACACCGACTACGACATCAACAAGCTGCTCTCGAGCGTCAACCTGACGCCCGACAACGTCGCGAACTACGGTTCGCAGCTGGCCGGCGGTGTCCTCGGGCTCGTAACGAGCGTCGTGTCGACGGCGTTCAACCTGTTCGTCCTCATCTTCTTCACCTGTTACATCTCGGCCGGCCTACCGCGTCTGCGCACCTGGGTGGCAGGG
The DNA here is from genome assembly GCF_004346775.1 of Dermacoccus sp. SAI-028. NCBI lineage: Bacteria > Bacillati > Actinomycetota > Actinomycetes > Micrococcales > Dermacoccaceae > Dermacoccus > Dermacoccus sp. SAI-028. Next base: position 1,305,789 of record NZ_SMFS01000001.1, read on the forward strand.
CTGTTCCCGCCGCGTCAGCAACGTGTCGTGCTGACGGTGTGGGAGGTGTTCGTCGCAAAGGTCGGCGGGTACGTCGCGGCGCGCTTCATCCTCGCGACGATCTCGGCGACGATCCACTGCACGTTCATGATGCTGATCGGCATGCCGTACTGGCTGGCGCTCGGGTTGTGGACGGGCATCATCGCGCAGTTCGTGCCCAACATCGGCACGTACATCTCGATCGTCCTGCCCGTCCTCGTCGGCGCGACGAGCGACAAACCGATCAACGGCCTGTTCGTCCTCATCTTCGCGATCGTCTACCAGCAGATCGAGAACGTCACGATCGAGCCGAACATCAGCGCACGCGCCGTCGACGTCCACCCGGCCGTCTCGTTCGCATCCGCCCTCGCAGGCGCGAACATGTTCGGCCTCGCCGGCGGTTTGCTCGGTGTGCCCGCCGCCGCGACGGCCATGGCCATCCTCGACCTCTACAAGACGCGCTACGAGGTGAAGAGCTCGACGCTCGACGCCGCGCAACGCGACGCGAAGAAGGATCTCGACGACGACCCTCCGACGAATGACGACCCACCGGGCCAGCGCGACCCCGTCGAACTCGCGGAGGCCGACTCAGCAGCCGATGCTGCGCCTGACCGTGCCGTCAACACTGGGGCAGGCGGGTCGACGAAGGCATGACGCCCTGAGCATGTGATCGAGGAGAACTCAGCTCACCCGCGCGCCATAGGACGCGGACGGTTTCGCGTCCTTGAGGCACGAGTCGCGAAGCGGCTCACCGACGACCGACGTGACGGCCAGGGTCGTTCCGTCGGGCAGGGAGACGAGCCACCCCTCCTGGCGGTCGGCTACGGGTACCCCGATGTCGTTGACGGGGGCCATCGTCAGGCCCGGATGGCGCTCGCGCCACCACGTCTCTGCCACCTGAGCGACAGGCGGCAGGTCGATTCGCCCGCGGTGTGTGGTCGATGAGAACGACTGCTGCACAGCAGGATCGAGCGTCGAAGTCATCGTCGTCGTTGCGAGGTGAGCGGCCGCCTGACCAGTGAGCCGGCCAAACGTCTGGCCGCTCGGCAGATGGATTGCCGTCGGCGCGAACCGATGTCCGCCGATGTGCGAGACCTCCCACACGTTGTCGGGTGCGGCGGCATGCGCAGCTTCCGCGACGGGCCGGGCACGGACGGCACAGCAGGCATCGCGGCGGCCGTTCGTGCACACGAGCAGCACAGGCTCGGGGCGTGCGGCGAAACCGAAACACGCCAACCTCGCGCGATCTGCCACATCGCCGGCGAGCAGACCTGGCACGTCTTCGCGTCGCAGGGTAGCTTCGACGAGCCACGGTTCGTCACCGAAACCACCGCTGACGAACACCCGGGCCGTCTCACCCGCCACGGCATGTCGCCCGACACGACGGATGAGGTACAGCGTTGCGTCCGCAGGTTGCGGCAGCCCGGAATCGCCGACGGCATCGCGTCCCCACGCGCCGGGCACCTCGACGGCGACGATGACGCGTGCCACCTTCGCCGTCCCCCACGCAGGCATGCCGGCCGCTTCCCAATCGAGCGAGCACGAACTGGGTGACGTCATCATGCCCCCAGCCTAGAGGCGCGCCAAGGCACGATGGGTCTCGCGCTCTGATGCGAGCGCCTCAGATGACACGCGCTCAGCAGAACCCTGGCCGTCGCCCCGCGCGCCCGCCGCAGCTGCGTCACGTGGTGATGGTTGTGTCAGTCCTGACTGCCGCACGGGCGAACAACTGACTCAACTGTCGATGCGAACTGCACCAGGGGCCGCCATAGAGGCCCGCAACGCCCCGCGCCAGCACCCACCCCGTCAAACGTCAGGCGTCGTCACCGTCGAACAGACTGAGGCGGCTTCCGTCGTCGCCGATCGCACCGTCGTCAGTCTCTTCGCCCGCCGTCACCGGCGTCTGCTCGGCCACTTCGGCGGACGACGCATCGGCGGCCACCGACGCGTAGGGCGCCGTCGTGCCGATCGCGGCGATCTGGCCGGGGGCGGTGTCGCCGGAACCGTCGCGCTTGCCGTCTGCGTCGTCGAGGGTGAGCAGCTTGCCGATCGCCTTGCCCGAAGCATCCGCCGCGCGCGCCGGCGCGGAACCGACCCACGCGAACGTCAGGTGGTTCTCGCCGCGCAGGAAGCGGTGGGCGCGGACGCCGGCTGTCGCGCGTCCCTTGGCGGGGAACTCGGTGAACGGTGCGACCTTGAGCGAGGTGATCTCACCGTTCGGCGAGCCCGGGTGCCCCGCGCCGGTGACGACGATGCCGTCGCGCGAGACGGAGCCGAAGAAGATCGCTCGTGCGCCGGCACCGAGCTTGATGCCGGCGACACCGCCGCCGGTGCGGCCCTGCGGGCGCACGTTCGCAGCGTTGAAGTGCAGCAGTTGCGCCTCGTTCGTGACGAACGTCAGCTCCTCGGTGCCGGTCTGCAGTTCGACGGCACCGACGACGACGTCGTCGCCCTTGAGCGTGATGACCTCCATGATCGGCTTGTTCGCGTACTCCGTCGTCACGCGCTTGACGACGCCCGCTGCGGTACCGAGTGCGAGGCCGGGGGAGTCGGCGCGCAGCGACGTCACCGTCAGCACCTTCTCGCCGGGTGCGAGGTCGACGAACGCGGCGACGGGCGCGCCGCCGTCGAGGACGGGCGCTGCGTGCGTGTCGACGAGGTGCGGCAGTTCGAGCGCGCTGACACGGAACAGCCGACCTGCGGACGTGACGATGCCGAACTCACCGCGCGCGCTGGTGCGCGCGGCGGCGAGGACGACGTCGTGCTTGCGGCGGCCACCGTCGGTCGACAGCGGATCGGCCGAGGTGGTGCGCGCGATGAGGCCGGTTGACGACAGCAGCACCCAGCACGGGTCGTCGGGGATCTCGAGCGGCATCGACGACTTGGATGCCGACCTCGCCACCGCCTGGGCGCCGTTGCCCTCGAGCAGGACGGTGCGTCGCGGCGTCCCGAATTCCTTTGCGACGGCGAGCAGTTCGTCGCAGACGACCTTGTGCAGCAGCTTGACGTCGGCGAGGATCGCGCGCAGTTTCTCGATCTCGGCGCGCAGCTCGTCGGCTTCCTTCTCGAGCTCGAGGCGGCTGAACTTCGTCAGGCGGCGCAGCTGCAGGTCGAGGATGTACGTCGCCTGCGCCTCGGACAGGTCGAACACCTGCATGAGGCGCGCCCGCGCCGTCGCAGAATCGTCGGAGGAGCGGATGATCTGGATGACCTCGTCGATGTCGAGGATCGCGATGAGCAGACCGTCGACGAGGTGGAGGCGGTCCTCCTTCTTGCCGAGGCGGTGCGCGGTGCGGCGGCGCACGACGTCGATGCGGAAGTCGGTGTAGACGCGCAGCAGCTCCTTGAGCCCGAGGGTGCGCGGCTGACCGTCGACGAGGGCGACGTTGTTGATGCCGAAGCTCTCCTCCATCGGCGTCAGCTTGTAGAGCTGTTCGAGCACGGCCTCGGGGTTGAAGCCGTTCTTCAGTTCGATGACGAGGCGCAGGCCGTGGTGGCGGTCGGACAGGTCCTTCACGTCGGAGACGCCCTGCAGCTTCTTCTGCCCGACGAGGTCCTTCATCTTGTCGATGACCTTCTCGGGCCCGACGAGGTACGGCAGTTCGGTGACGACGATGCCCTTGCGGCGTGGCGTGACGTTCTCGATCGTCGCCGTCGCGCGCGTGCGGAACGTGCCGCGGCCGGTGAGGTAGGCGTCGCGGATGCCGTCGAGGCCGATGATGCGCCCGCCCATCGGCAGGTCGGGGCCCGGCACGAAGCGCATGAGGTCGTCGAGGCTGCAGTCGGGGTTCTTGATGAGGTGGACGGCGGCCTGCACGACCTCACCGAGGTTGTGCGGCGCCATGTTCGTCGCCATGCCGACGGCGATGCCGCTCGCGCCGTTGACGAGCAGGTTCGGGAACGCGGCGGGCAGGACGGACGGTTGCTGCAGCGAGTCGTCGTAGTTGGGGACGAAGTCGACGGTGTTCTCGTCGAGGCCGGCGACCAGCGTCAGGGATGCGGGCGCGAGGCGCGCCTCGGTGTAACGCGACGCCGCGGGGCCCTGGTCGAGCGAGCCGAAGTTGCCGTGGCCGTCGATGAGCGGCAGACGCATCGTGAAGTCCTGGGCCATGCGCACGAGAGTGTCGTAGATCGCCGAGTCGCCGTGCGGGTGGTACTTACCCATGACTTCGCCGACGACGCGGGAGGACTTGACGTGGTTCTTGTTCGGCGTCAGGCCGAGCTCGTCCATCGAGAACAGGATGCGCCGCTGCACCGGCTTGAGCCCGTCACGCGCGTCGGGCAGCGCGCGCGAGTAGATGACGGAGTAGCTGTACTCGAGGAACGCCGCCCGCATCTCGTCCTCGACATCGATGTCGATGATGTTCTCGACGATGTCCTCGTCCGGCATCTCGGGCTTCTTCGTGCGTGCCACTGCGCTTCCTCACTAGCTCGCTGACGCCCGGTGCCCGGGCAGGGTGCATCGCTCATCCTCCCGCATCCGCGCGCTGACGGGGGTTCGCGACACGCGGCGGGGGTCTGAGCGCTCCCGTGGCAGCCATGTCTCTATGTCTTTTGCATTAGGACATAGCGACGCGGCGGGTTACTGTCTCTATGTCCTAATGAAAAGGACATTGAGACATCGGGACGCGACGGAGGGGCGGCCATGTTGTACGAGACACCGGACCTCGACGAGGTCGACGTCGCTGTTCTCCACGAGATCGATGCCATCCGTCGCGAGATGGCCGCTGTACTGCGCGCCCCGAAACGATGGTCCGGGGGCCTGCGCCGGACGACCCAAGCGCGTGCCATCAGGGGGTCGAACAGCATCGAGGGGTACGACGTGACCCCCGAGGATGCGGCGGCTGCAGTCGAGGGCGATGAGCCGCTGACGGCGGATGAGCGCACGTGGAAGGAGATCGAGGGCTATCGGCGCGTGCTCACGTACGTGCTGCGCATGGCGACGTTGCCGGGGTTCGCTCTTGATGCTCACACGCTCCGGACGATGCACTTCATGCTCCTCGAACATGACCTGTCGAAGAGCCCCGGCGAGTTCCGGCGGGCAGCCATCTACGTTCAAGACGAATCGACCGGAGCGAACGTCTACGAGGGGCCCGATCCGGACGACGTGCCGGCCCTCATCGACGCACTGGTCGACGCCATGAGTGCGTCGTCGGGGGAGCACAGCATGGTTCGTGGTGCCATGGCTCACTTGAACTTCGTCATGATCCACCCTTTCCGTGATGGCAACGGACGTATGGCCCGCGTCCTGCAGACGCTGGTGCTCGCCACCGACGACATTCTCGAGCCGGAGTTCTCCAGCATCGAGGAGTGGTTGGGCGCCAACACGCGGGCCTACTACGACGTCCTGGCCGCGACGGGGCAGGGTGCCTGGAACCCCCAGCGCGACGCGACGGCGTGGGTGAAGTTCTCTCTCAGAGCCCACCACCAGCAGGCCCAGACGCTCCGGCGCCGTTTCCGCGACGCGGAGAACGTCTGGAGCGCGCTCGACGATCTCGTGGCGACGACAGGGGTGCCCGAGCGTTCGGTCGACGCACTCTTCGACGCTGCCCTGGGCATCCGCATCCGGCGCAGCACCTACGTCAACCGCACCGGCGTGGAAGAACGCACAGCGACACGTGATCTGGCGGCGCTGGCCACGGCGGGGCTGCTCAGCCCGGAGGGGCCGACGCGCGGCCGCGGCCGCTACTACCTCCCGGGCGAGCTCTTGCAGAACGTCGTCCGCGAGGCGCGTGGTGAGCGCACCCTCGTCGACCCGTACCCCGACCTCATGCGGCAGATCCGCATGAACCTGCCGTAGCGTCGAGGCGCGTTCAGCACCTGACACGATGACTCACGTGACGAGTGAGATCCACGGCATCAGCAGCAGGTCCAGCTGACGCGTTCGGGCTTCGCCCCCCCGCCCGCTCCGCGCGCCATGCAGACCCCGATCGGGCCCATGGTGGCCGGACGCCGCCTTGCGGCTTCACCGAGACGTGGAGGTCGTGCGCGCACGTTGACGCCCGATCGCGCTGGGCGTGCTGATTGAATGGCCCGCATGGCATCACCGCAGGGTTTCGAGGACAAGGTCGCCTTCGTCTGGAAGGTCGCCGACACGCTGCGCGGCACGTTCCGTCAGCACGAGTACGGCCAGGTGATGCTGCCGCTGCTCGTGCTGCGCCGCATGGACGCCGTGCTCGTCGACACCAAGCCCGCCGTGCTCGCGAAGGCGAAGACGTTCGAGACGATCGCCGCCCCGCAGGCGATGATGCTGAAGAAGGTGGCGGGGCAGCGGTTCTACAACATCTCGCGCTTCACGTTCACGAGTCTGCTGAGCGACGACAAGGCGCTCGCGGAGAACCTGTCGAATTACATCCGCGGTCTGAGCAGCGACGCCTACGTCGTCATGGAGGCATACAACCTCGACGACAAGATCGCGCGCATGGATCGCGCGGGCATCCTCTACCGCGTACTCGCCGACTTCGCCGACCTCGATCTGCGGCCGAGCGTCGTGAGCAACGAGGCGATGGGGTACATCTTCGAAGACCTGTTGCGGCGCTTCTCGGAGATGAGCAACGAGACGGCCGGTGAGCACTACACACCGCGCGAGGTGATCCGTCTCATGGTCGAGTTGCTCGTCGGCGGCGAGGCGCACCGCGAGCTCGTCGAGAACCCCCTGCCGGTGCGCACCGTCTACGATCCCGCGGCGGGCACCGGCGGCATGCTCATGACGGCGATGGAGCACATGAGGGCGCTCAACCCCGAAACCGAGGTGAAGGTCTACGGCCAGGAGCTCAACGACGAGACGTGGGCCATCGCGCAATCGGACCTCATGATGCAGGACATCGACCCCAAGCAGATGCGCAACGGCAACTCGTTGACGCAGGACGCGTTCAGCGGTGAGCACTTCGACTTCATCCTCGCCAACCCGCCCTACGGCGTGAACTGGGCCGGGTACGCCGCCCCCATCAAGGAGGAGCACGCCAAGCAGGGCATGAACGGACGCTTCGGCGCGGGGCTGCCGCGCTCGTCCGACGGCTCACTGCTGTTCCTGCAGCACATGCTCTCGAAGATGAAGCCGACGGGCTCGCGCGTCAGCATCGTGCTGTCGGGCTCGCCATTGTTCTCCGGCGCGGCCGACTCGGGGGAGTCGCGCATCCGCCAGTGGATCCTCGAGAACGACTGGCTCGAAGGCATCGTCGCGCTGCCGGATCAGATGTTCTACAACACCAGCATCTCGACGTACGTGTGGATCCTGACGAACGACAAGGCCGACGCCGACCGCGGCCTCGTCAAGCTCGTCGACGCCCGCGCCATGGGCACGAAGATGCGCAAATCGCTCGGCGACAAGCGCAAGGAGTTGACGGCCGACGCCATCGCCGAGATCGGGCGCCTCTACGGCGGCGCCCTCGACGAGGCGGACGGCGATGCGCGCGTCAAGGTGCTGCCGCGCGAGGCGTTCGGGTTCCAGCGCATCACGGTGGAGCGCCCGATGCGCCGCCGCTGGGAGGTGACGACGGAGGCCGTCGCCGACGCGCCGTTCGACGTGTTCGCGCCGCTGGTCGGTCAGCGGTTCGAGACGGAGAAGGCACTGCTCGCCGAGGCCGACGCGATCGCGAAGCTGACGGCGGCGCAGCGCAAGAAGTTCGCTGCCGCGTGTGCGGTGGCCGACCCTGACGCGCCGATCGTCACGAAGAACGGGCAGCCCGAACCCGACCCCGATCTGCGCGATGCCGAGAACGTCCCCCTGCCCGACGGCTGGTTCTCGCTCGACCCTGACGAGCGCTCGGCGGTGCTGCGCGAGACTGCTGAGGCGCACCTCGAATCCGAGATCCGGCCCTACGTGCCCGAAGCGTGGATCGACCACACGAAGACGAAGATCGGCGTCGAGATTCCCTTCACGCGCCAGTTCTACGTGCACGAACCGCCCCGCCCGGTGGAGGAGATCGCCGCCGAGATCCGTGACCTCGAAACGCAGATTCAGGGCTGGATGAAGGACCTGGGCCTGTGAAGGAGATTCCGCTCCGCTACGTAGCCCTAGTCATCGCGGGCCAGTCGCCAGCAGGGTCGGAGGTCCACGACCTCGAGAACGGGCTTGCGTTTATTCAAGGCAATGCCGAATTTGGAGCACACCACCCCGCGCCACGCTTACAGTGCGACTCCCCTCCAAAGAGTGCCGTTTCCGGCGACATTCTCGTGTCGGTGCGCGCCCCAGTTGGAGCGCTCAACTGGTGTGATCGGGAATTGGAATCGGCCGTGGCGTTGCTGCCATCCGCGTCATAAGCGGTGCCGATTCGCGGTTCATATACCGGTGCATGGAGGCGCTCCGGGTTGACTTGCAGTCTCGCGGCACGGGATCCACCTTCCAGGCTGTGACTGTGGACGATCTCCTGGATTTTCGAGTACCGAATCGTTCGCTCGACGAGCAGCAGCGAATCGCGGACTTCCTTGATGATCGCGTCGCCCGCATCGACCAGATCATCACTGCGCGCCAACAGCAGATTCGAAAGCTCGACGCTCTGGCGGCGCGTCTGTCCTACGAAGCGGTGGTTGGCGCGCATGAGGTCGATCGCCGGCCGAGCGCATTGACGTGGACACCTACCGTGCCGGTGGATTGGCCAGTCCTGACGGTTGGAAGTCAATTCGAGGTCGAGCTCGGGAAGATGCTTGATGAGTCCCGCCAGACGGGGGACCACCCGGTGCGCTATCTGCGAAACACCAACGTGCAATGGGATGTCATCGAGGTCGATGATCTGAAGTCGATGGACATCGCCCCACACGAGTTCGATCGCTACTCCGTGAAGGCCGGCGACCTCCTGATCTGCGAAGGGGGGCAGCCGGGACGCGCCGCCTTGTGGGACGGCCGCATCGAGGAGATGGGTTTCCAAAAGGCGCTTCATCGAGCGCGTACGCGTGGGCGCAGTGCACCGGAATGGCTCCTGGAATGCCTGCGCGTGTGCGTCGACCTCAACGTTTTCGCCGTCGAGAACGGGCAGTCGACGATAGGCCATCTCACCAACGAGCAGCTCCGGGCGACGCGTTTCCCGTTCCCCGAGCGCGCGGAGCAGCTTCGCCTGATGCACGGCCTGTCGGTGTCGCGCCGCGCGGTGTCGGCTGCTCGCGACACCAGTGAGATGTCGATCGCGCGCCTGACCGAATACAAGCAATCCCTCATCACGGCCGCCGTCACGGGTGAGTTCGACGTGACGACGGCTTCGACACGAATCCCTGGGGAGCAGGCATGACCGTCACGCAGGAGAAGGTGTTCGAGGCGAACATCGAGGCGCACCTGCTCGGTGCGGGGTGGGTGAGCGTCGATCCGACGACGTACGACCGCAAGCGCGGCCTGTTTCCTGACGAGGTGATCGCGTTCGTCGAGGCGTCGCAGCCGAAGGCGTGGGCGCAGCTCGTCACGCGTCACGGCGGTGAGTCTGCGGCGCGGGAGAAGTTCGTCACCGTCGTGCAGCAGCAGGTCGACCACCGGGGCACGCTCGACGTGCTGCGCTACGGCGTCAAGGATTCCGGCGTGCCGGTGAAGCTCTGCTACTTCAAGCCCGCCTCGGGGCTCAACGACGAGATGCAGCGCAGGTACGACGCGAACCGGCTCGGCGTCGTGCGTCAGTTGCACCACTCCGAGTCGAACCCGCGCGATTCGCTCGACCTCGCCCTCGTCGTCAACGGCCTGCCCGTCGCGTCCGCCGAACTGAAGAACCCGCTGAGCGGGCAGGGCATCGAGCACGCGATGGCGCAGTACCGCAGCGACCGCAACCCGGCCGACCTCATCTTCGCGAGCCGCATGCTCGTCCACTTCGCCGTCGACCCGCACGCCGTCGCCATGACGACGCGGCTCGCTGGCGCGGCGACGCGCTTCCTGCCCTTCAACCAGGGCTCCGCGGGCCCTGGCCACCCGGGAAGCGCCGGCAACCCGCCCGTCGACCCCGCGAGCGGCGGCTACCAGAGCGCCTACCTGTGGGAGCAGGTATGGCAGCGCGACGCGTGGCTCGACCTGCTCGGCACGTTCCTGCACGTCAGCGACGGCACGGTGCTGTTCCCACGCTTCCACCAGTGGCACGCGGTGCGCTCGATCCTCGACGCCACCCGCCGCGACGGCGCGGGCGTCGACCGGCTCATCCAGCACTCGGCGGGGTCGGGCAAGTCGAACACCATCGCGTGGACGGCACACTCGCTCTCGCGGCTGCACGGCGAGGACGACACGCCGATCTTCGACAAGGTCGTCGTCATCACCGACCGCACGGTGCTCGACCGTCAGCTGCAGGAGACCGTCGCCGGCCTCGAACACACGCCCGGCACGATCGTGCGCATCGACAAGAACTCCGCGCAGCTCAAGGGCGCGCTCGAAGGCAACGCCGCGCGCGTCATCATCACGACGCTGCAGAAGTTTCCCGTAGTCGTCGAACTCGCGAAGAAGGCCGCCGCCAAGGGGGAGACGAGCGAGGTGGCCGGCAAGCGGTTCGCCGTCATCGTCGACGAGGCGCACAGCTCCACTGGCGGCGACGGCTTGAAGAAGCTCAAGGGCGTCCTACGCGGCGACGACCGGCTCGAGGCCGAGGAAGCTGCGCAGGCCGAAGCGGAGGAAGCCGAGGAGGCGAACGATGCGTTGCTCGCCTCCGCGAAGCAACGCGGCAAGAGCACGAACCTGTCGTTCTTCGCGTTCACGGCCACGCCGAAACCGAAGACGCTCGAACAGTTCGGGGAGAAGGACGCCGACGGCGACTACCGCCCGTTCCACACGTACTCGATGCGCCAGGCCATCGACGAGGGCTTCATCCTCGACGTGCTCGCCTCCTACACGACGTACGACGTCTACTACCGTCTGGCGAACACCGAGCCGCGCGACGACATCGACCTCGACACCCGCAAGGGCCGCGCCGCGCTCGCCCGGTTCGCGTCGCTGCACCCGTACGAGCTCGACGCGAAGGCCGAGATCATCGTCGAGCACTTCCGCGCCAAGACGATGAGCAAGATCGACGGCCGGGCCAAGGCGATGGTCGTGACGCGCTCGCGCCTGCACGCGGTGCGCACGCAGGAGGCCATCGCGCGCTACATCGCACGCATGGGCTACGACACGGGCGCTCGGCCGCTGCGCGCGCTCGTCGCGTTCTCCGGCACCGTCACCGAGGACGCGGCGCCCGACGTCGTGCTGACCGAGGCGTCGATCAACGGCTTCGCCGAATCGCAGCTACCCAAGCGGTTCAAGGAGGACGACGCGGCGAAGTTCCTCGTCGTCGCCGAGAAGTACCAGACCGGGTTCGACGAGCCGCTGCTGCACACCATGTACGTCGACAAGAAGCTCGCCGGGGTGAAGGCGGTGCAGACGCTGTCGCGGCTCAACCGAACGCGGCCGGGCAAGCAGGACACGTTCGTGCTCGACTTCGCGAACACCGTCGACGAGATCCGCGACGCGTTCGCGCCGTTCTACGAGCAGTCGTTCGCGGCACCGACCGACCCGAACATCCTCTACACGCTGCAGCACGACCTCGAATCGGCGGGCGTGCTGTCGCTCCCCGAGATGGAGGCGGCCGTCGTCGCCCTGCTCGACGGGGCGGACGCGAAGCAGCCCGCCATCTACGCGAACGTGGGCGCGGCCGTCGGGCGATTCATCTCGCTCGACGACGACACGGCCGAGGAGTTCCGCAGCACGCTCGAACAGTTCGTGCGCGCGTACGCGTTTCTCGCGCAGGTCATGCCGTGGGTCGATGCGTCGCTGGAGCGGCTGTTCCTCTACGGCAAGCTGCTGCTCGCCGACCTGCCGCAGCGCGAGAGCGACCCGATGCCGCAGCTGTCGAAGGCCGTGCAGCTCACGCACCTGCGGCTGTCGGTCTCGCACGAGGGTGACATCGGGCTCGAGGCGAGCGACGAGGCGGGCGTCGCACTGCCCGGTGAGGGCAAGGGCTCGCAGAACGAGCCGGAGAAGGACAAGCTCTCGGCGCTCATCGAGGCGATGAACGATAAGTTCGGCGCCGACCTGGGCGAGGGCGACCGCATCTGGATCGACCAGCAATGGGCCGCCGTCAAGGACAACGACCGCCTGCGCGTCGTCGCGCAGTACAACGACCGCTCCGCCTTCGAGCTGGTGCTCGAACAACTGCTCGCCGACGTCATGCTCGAACGGCACGACGCGAACGAGCAGTTCGTCAACTCCTACTTCGAGAAGCCGGGCCTCAAGCGGGCGCTGATCGGCCATCTCGCCGGCACGTACGACGAGTTCCGACGGGAGATGGTGGGGTGAGCGGGCAAGGCCGGCGCCCGTCCACGGCCGACCGGTGGCATCGACTGCGCCGCTCGCCAAGCATGCGGGCGGCGCTCGCGCTCGTGCTTGCGGCCCTGGGCGTCGTTGCGGTCATCTACGGCGCGCGCGCCATCGTCCGCGACCCGCTGCGCCCGGGCACCGTTCGCGCCGGCGAGCCGGTCGGCGGGGGCGTGGCGGCCGAGCCGTCGTCCGGCTCGTCGCCGAACGTCGAGATCGCGCAGGCCGCGACGCCGGCGTCGACGTCGTCGATCGTGTGGGCGCTGTCAGCGCGCTTCGGCCAAACCCAGTTCGCGCTCGCGCAGACGACGTGCGCGGGCACACCCTGCCCGGCCCTGCTGCGCACCCAGGACGGCGGCCGCACCTGGCAGCAGGTGCACTCCTTCACGCAGGCCGACGTGTCGTCCGCGCAGGGCGACGCGCAACCCCTCATCCAACCCGCCGGCGCGATCAGCGACTTGCGCTTCCTCGACGCGCGCACCGGGTACCTGTTCGGCTCCGACCTGTGGGTCACCCACGACGGTGGTCGCAGCTTCACGCAGGTGCAGCACCCCGGCGTCAGCGTTCTCGACGTCGCCGTTCACGACGGCCAGGCCCACGCCCTCACCGCCGCGAGCTGCATCCAAGGTGGCTGCACCGGACGCCTCGAGGTCGCCCGCATCGGCACCGGCCGCACGCCCGCTGTCACCGACGCCGTCGCGGGCGTCACGCCGCCCGGCGAGGTGAGCGACGCCGGCATCGTGACGGCCGGCGAGAACCTGCTCGTCCTCGCGCACGCCGAACGCAGCGGCGGCGAAGCCTCCGGCGCGTGGCGACTCACGGGCGACGCCCTCACGCCGCTGTCGACCCCGCCCGCGTGCAACGGCAAGACGATCGAAGCGGCGACCGGCCTCGGCGCGACGTCACGGATGGTCGCCGTCTGCGACGCCGTCGTCACGTCCCGCTCGACGAGCTACTCCACCGTCACGAGCGTCGACGGCGACGCGACGTGGCAGCTCGTCGGCGCCGGCAACCTCACACTGCCCACGCAGGGGCACGTGACGATCGCCGCGAAGGATCCGACACACGTCGTCGCCGTCAGCGGCGGCCCACGCGAAGCCCTCGACGGCACGACGCGATCGCTCAGCGACATCGCCGTCGCCGCGAGCAAGGACGGCGGCGCGTCGTGGACGGAGGGTTCCCCGACGTCGCGCCCCAGCCCGGGAGGGTTCGACTCCCTGCAGGCGAGCCAGCCCGGCGTCGCCGCCGTCACGCGCCATGACGGCGACATCTGGACCTCCGCCGACGACGGCGTGCACTGGTCACGCCACGCTGTCGGCGCACGGTGATTGAATGACGACATGAGCGATGTGGAGCCCAGCATCCCGGCCGACTACCCCCGCGAGTGGGAGGCCGACGTCGTCCTGCGCGACGGTTCGGTGGCCCACGTGCGCCCCATCCGCCCCGACGACGCCGAACGCATCCACCGCTTCCACGCCGCGCAGAGCGAGGAATCGATCTACCTGCGCTTCTTCGCCCCGATCAAGCGCCTGAGCGATCGTGACGTGCGCCGTTTCACGCACGTCGACTACGTCGAACGAGTCGCCCTCGTCGCGACCGTTGCCGACGACATCATCGGCATCGGCCGCTACGACCGCCTCGGAGGGCGCGACGCGACGAGCGCCGAGGTCGCGTTCAACGTCGCCGACAGTTTCCAGGGCCGCGGCGTCGGCTCCGTCATGCTCGAGCATCTCGCGGCGATCGGCGCCGAGAACGGCGTCGCCGAGTTCGTCGCCGACGTGCTGCCGCAGAACCGCAAGATGATCCAGGTCTTCACCGAGGCCGGCTACGACGTCAGCCGCAACTTCGACGACGGCGTCATCTCCGTGCGCTTCGAGATCGAGCCCAACGAGAAGTCGCAGGCCGTGCGCCTCGCGCGCGAGCAGCGCGCCGAGTCGCAGTCGGTGCGTGCGCTGCTCAACCCGTCGTCGATCGCCGTCGTCGGCGTCTCGCGCGACGGACGCTCCGTCGGCGGTCGTGTGCTCGCCAACCTCGTCGAGGGCGGCTACCGCGGCACGCTCCACGTCGTGCACCCCGAGGCAGAGACGATCGAGGGCCTGCCGACAGTGCCCTCGATCAGCGCGATCGGGGAACCGATCGATCTCGTCGTCATCGCCGTGCCGGCTCCGAAGGTGCTCGACGTCGTCGCCGAGTGCGGCGGCGCGGGCGTGCGAGCGCTGCTCGTCGTCTCCGCAGGGTTCGCCGAGTCGGGCCCCGAGGGCGCCGAGCGTCAGGCCCAGCTGCTCGCGCTGGCCCGCCGACACGGCATGCGCGTCGTCGGGCCGAACAGTTTCGGGCTCATCAACACGCGCGAGGACACGCGCCTCAACGCCTCCATCGCCTACGAGATGCCGCCCGCCGGCCACCTCGGGCTGTTCGCGCAGAGCGGCGCGCTCGGCATCGCCGTGCTCGCGAGCGCCGGACGGCGCGGCCTCGGCCTGTCCGATTTCGCTTCCGCCGGCAACCGCATCGACGTCTCCGGCAACGACCTCATGCAGTACTGGATCGACGACGACGACACCCACGCCGTCGGCCTCTACCTCGAATCGGTCGGCAACCCGCGCAAGTTCACGCGTATCGCGCGGCAGCTCGCGCTGCGCAAACCCGTCGTCGTCGTGAAGTCCGAGGTCTCCGCGTTCGGACGCCCGCCCGGGCACCGCGTCCGGGAGACACGAACGCCTCCGCGTGCCTTCCGCGAGATGCTGCGCCAGAGCGGCGTCATCCGCGTCGGCAACGTCCACCAACTCTTCGACGTAGCGCAGCTCGTCGTCAACCAGCCGCTGCCGAAGGGGCGGCGCGTCGCCGTCGTCGCCAACTCCGACGCGCTCGGCTCGCTGTGCGGTGACGCGGCGCTGAGCTGGAAGCTCGACGTCACCCGCGGCCCCGTCGCCGTCGCCGCGGACGCGAGTGAGGACGCGTTCCGTGACGCGCTCGTCGCCGCGTTCGAGGACGAGAACGTCGACTCGGTCGTCGCGAGCTTCATCCCGCCGCTCATCACGGGCGGGCGTGACGTCGCGCGCACCGTCGCCGCCGTCAGCGCGCAGTACGACAAGCCCTGCGTCACGACGTTCCTCGGCATCGACGGTGTGAGCGACGACCTGTCGGCGTCCCCGCCCGACGGCTCGACGCGCATCGTGCCTTCCTACCCGATGCCCGAGGACGGCGTGCGAGCGCTCGCCGCCGCGACGAACTACGCCGAGTGGCGCGGGCGCGATCGCGGTGAACCCGTCGCGCCGCTCGGCATCGACCGCAAGGGCGTGCACGAGATGGTGCGTTCGATCATGGCCGAATCGCCCGACGGGCGGGAGCTCACCGCCGACGAGACCGCGCAGCTGCTCGCGCTCGCCAAGATCTCGGTGTGGCCCTCCGTTCCGGCGCGCTCGCCCAAGGAGGCGGTCGACGCGGCCGAGGAGCTGGGCTTCCCCGTCGTCGTCAAGTCGATCGCGCCGCAGGTGCGTCACCAGGTCGCGAGCGCGCTGCGCGCCGACCTGCGCTCGCCGCTCGCCGTCGTCGAGGCCTACGAGGCGCTCGCGGAGCGTCTCGAGGAGTACGGCCCCGATCAGTTCGTCGTGCAGAAGATGGCGACCCCCGGCATCGGCTGCTCCGTCACGAGCGTCGAGGATCCGCTGTTCGGTCCCGTCGTCTCGTTCTCCGTCTCCGGCCCGCCGACCGACCTGCTCGACGACGTCGGTTACCGCAACCCGCCGCTGACGACCGGTGACGTGAGCGAACTCGTCAGCTCGATCAAGGCGTGGCCGCTGCTCGACGGCAGTCGCGGGCGCGGCATCGACCGCGCCGCCATCGAGGATCTCGTGGCGCGGGTGTCGGTGCTCGCCGACGAGAACCCCGAGATCGCCCACCTCGAACTCAACCCGGTGAGCACGCACCCCGGCGGCCTCGACGTCCTCGGCGCGCGCATCACGCTGGCGCCCGCGTCGCTGCGTCAGGACTCGGGCCGACGGGCCATGACGTGAGGTCGCCCTCCAGAGGCGAGCGCGGGCCGCAGGATGGGATGATGGCAGGCATGGCTCAGAACCTTCCCGCCGACCTCGCTCGTGCCATCGACGAGGCCGGCTATTTTCCCGCGCTCGTGCGCGACGTCGTGGCCACCGCGCTCGCCGGTGACGAGGTGCGCCAGCACCTCGTGCACGTGGAGACGACCTTCGAGCAGGACGAACTGCTGCGTCACATCACGGTGCTCGTGCTGACGCCGACGAAGCTCGTCATCGTTCACGCCGACGACCACGACGACTCAGCCGCCGGGGGTGTGCGCTCGACGCGTCAGGCCGTGACGGCGACGTCGGAGACGGTCGCGCTGTCGTTCGTGCGCGGCGTGACGCTGACGCACGTCGTCACCTCCCCGGAGCGCTACCGCTCCGGCAGCCTCGGGCGCGAGGTGACGCTGACGATCGGCTGGGGCACGATCAGCCGCATCGACCTGCTGCCCGCGACGTGCGGCGACCCGAACTGCGACGCCGACCACGGCTACGACGGCACGATCACCGGCGACGACATCAGCCTACGCATCTCCGCCGACGCCGAGGGAGAGGGTCACCTGCAGCAGGCGATGACGTTCGCTCACGCCCTGTCGGCCGTCGTCGGCTCCGCGGCCCGCTGACGCCCGCGATGAAGGCTCCCCGCTACGACGCCGACGGGCTCGCCGGTGTGCTGCCGTCCGTGGCACGCAGCCTCGACCCCGTCGCGTTCGCGGGGGCCGGGCGCAAGCTGCCGCAGGCGCGCGCGGCGATCGTCGTCCTCGCCGACGGGCTGGGCGCGCGGCTGCTGCGCCGTCAGAGCGCGCACGCACCGTTCCTGCGCGAGCACCTCGAGCGGATGCAGACCCTCGCCGCGGGCTTCCCGACGACGACGGCGACGTCGATGGGCACGTTCGGCACCGGCCTGCCCCCCGGTGCGCACGGCCTGGCCGGCTACCTCGTCGTCGACCCCGCGACGGGGCGCGTGTTCAACGAGCTGACGTGGAAGGACGGGCCGAATCCGCAGGCGTGGCAACCGAACCCGACGGTGTTCGAACGCGCCGACGCCGCCGGGCTGCGTCCCGCCATGATCGGACCCGGCTACTTCGACGGCTCGGGCCTGACGAACGCCGCCCTGCGCGGCGCGACGTTCTACCCGGCCGAGGGGCTCGACGACCGCGTCGACGCGGCGCTGGCCGCCACCCGGCGCGGTCACCGACTCGTCTACCTCTACTGGGGCGAGATCGACAAGGCCGGCCACGTCCACGGCGTCGGCTCGCCGCAGTGGGCGCACGAGCTCGCCGTGTTCGACGACGCGATGGCGCGCCTCGACTTCGGGCGCCCCGCAGGCACATCGCTCACGCTGACCGCCGACCACGGCATGGTCGACGTCCCCCTCGACGCGCGCGTCGACATCGCGACGACGCCGCACCTGCGCGACGGCGTCCGACGCGTCGGGGGAGAGATGCGCGCGCTGCACCTGTACGTCGAGCCAGGGGCGCTCGCGGACGTCGAATCGCGCTGGCGCGCCGAGATCGGCGCGCAAGGACACGTCTTCATCCGCGAACAGCTCGCCGACGCAGGCTGGGTCGGCGCGCTCGATCCCGCCACCGCCGGACGCTTCGGCGACGTCGTCGTCTCCGTCACGAGCGCGCGCGGGTACGTCGACTCGCGTGTCATGAGCGACCGCGTGCTCACGCTGCTCGGCCAGCACGGTGCGATGACGCCCGACGAACTCGACGTGCCGTTCCTCCACCTCGGCGCGCGCTAGGGTGACTGACCGTGGCTGAGCTCGTGTTTTTCACCGGAACGATGGATTGCGGCAAGTCGACGCTGGCGCTGCAGATGGATCACAACCATGCCGCGCGCGGCCGTCGCGGCGTCGTCCTCACCCAGCACGACCGCGCCGGTGAGGCCGTCATCTCCTCCCGCCTCGGCCTGCGCCGCGAGGCCCTCGAGGTGAACGCCGGCCTCGACCTGTGGGATCTCGCCGTCTCCGCGCGCGTCACCCTCGGCGAGCTCGACTACGTCATCGCCGACGAGGTGCAGTTCTACGAGCCCGAGCAGATCGATCAGCTCGCGCGCGTCGTCGACGAACTCGACGTCGACGTCTTCGCATTCGGCATCACCGCCGACTTCAAGACCCAACTGTTCCCCGGCTCGCGTCGCCTGTTCGAACTCGCCGACCGCACGCAGCTGCTGCAGGTCGAGGCGTTGTGCTGGTGCGGCAAGCGCGCGACGCACAACGCCCGCGTCGTCGACGGCACGATGGTCGTCGAGGGCGAGCAGGTCGTCGTCGGCGACACCGGCGACCAGGGCGAGACGCCGCTCGTCGAGTACGAGGTGCTGTGCCGGCGCCACTTCATGCGTCGGATGACGTCACATGCCGCGCGCACGATCGGGGCGCAGCAGATGCCGTTCGACCTCGACGTCTGCCCGGTGCCCGCCTCGACGTTCGTCGCGTCCGAGCCTGCGGGCGAATCGTCGACGGCACACGAAGGCCCCTGAGTCGCCATGTCCACGCCAGGCTCCGGCCCTCGAGACGACGACGCCGACGACACGACGCCGTACTGGGCGCGCGGTTCGTACGCTCCGAATTGGCGCGCCGGACGACCCGCCGCGGACGATGACACCCGCGGGTGGGACGAGACGACCGCGCGCGGTGACGCCCGCGAGCTGGACGAGACGCGCGAGCTCGCACGCGCGGCTGCATCGAATCGAGGCGACGAGACAGACGGCCCGGCGCCTGACGCCACCCAGGGCACGGCCGGAACGTCCGCATCCGACAACGCCCGACGCATGGCCGGTGGTGCACTCGCCGCGGGGCGCCTCGCCGGCCAGGGCGTGCGTGGTGCTGCTCGCCTGAGCGCGGGGGCGACGAAGGCGTCCCTGCGCGCCGCCCGGCGCGCGAGCAACGCCCAGGGCGCCGGCGAGAGCGGCCTGGGGCGCCTCATGGAGGTGCACGCGCTGTCGAACGCCGGGGACGCCGCCGTCACCGTCGGACTCGCCGGGACGCTGTTCATCTCCGCCCAGCCGGGGGAGGCGAAGAGCCACGTCGTGCTCTTCCTCGTGCTCACGATGCTGCCGTTCGCCATCGTCGCGCCCCTCGTCGGACCGCTGCTCGACCGCTATCGTCACGGTCGTCGGTGGGCGATGGGTGCGACGTTCGCGCTGCGCGGCTTCCTGTGCTGGGTGCTCGCCGACGCGATCGAACGCGACTCCGTCTGGCAGTTCCCCGCGGCGCTCGCCATCCTCGTCGCGAGCAAGGCCTACATCGTCACCCGATCATCGGCGACGCCGCGGTTGCTGCCCGACGGAATGACCCTCGTGCGCGCCAACAGCCGCATGAGCCTCGCGGGCGTCACGGGCGCGACGATCGGTGGCCCGCTCGCCGGTGGCGCGGCCGCGCTGTTCGGGGCGACGTGGGCGTTCCGCGCCGCGTTCCTGCTGTTCGTGTTCGGCACCATCCTCGCCATCCTGCTGCCGGCGAACATCGACTCCGACCGCCACGACGGTTCACTGCGCGCCCCGAAGCTGACGATGCCGCCCGCCGTCGTCGCTGCGCTGCGCACGAACACCGGGCTGCGCTGGGTCAGCGGCTTCCTCACGATGTTCATGGCGTTCCTCATGAAGACCCATCCGCTGCCCGGGTGGGAGGACAAGGTGACGACGCTGCTCGCCATCGTCGTCGGCGCCGCCGCCATCGGCAACGCGCTCGGTTCCGTTGCCGGAGCTGTCGTGCGCGCGCTCGCGCCGCGCGTCGTCATCCTCGCGTGCCTGCTCGCGGACACCGCGGCCGTCGTCGTCGCCGCGGTGCACTTCGATCTCATGACGGCCGTCATCGTCGGGCTCGTCGCCGGCCTCGGGCAGGCGCTCGGCAAACTGGCGCTCGACACGCTGATCCAGGACCATCTCGCCGAGGCCGTGCGCACCAGCGCCTTCGCGCGATCGGAGACGGTGCTGCAGCTCGCGTGGGTGCTCGGCGGCATCTTCGCCTGCATCATCCCGACCGACGCGACGATCGGCATGTACGCCGCCGCGGTCGTGCTGCTGACGTGGACCGCACTCGTCGTCGCATGGAACGCAGGGCGCGGTCCGCGCCTCACTTCTTGGGGCCGCGGCCCCCGAACATGATGTCGTCCCAGCTCGGCACGCTCGGACGCGAGCTCTTGCGGCTCTGACTCGCGCGCGGCGGCACCGCGGGCGAGGCGCCCTTCGAGGTGTCCTTCGACGACGCGTCCCTCGATGTGGTGTCGTTCTTCGTCGGCGCAGCTTCGCGGGTGTCGGTGCCGGAGGTTTCCTCGTGGGCCGCCGACGCGCTCATCTCGGCATCGTCGGAAGACTCGTTCTCGGCCTGTGCCGCTACCTCGTCGTCGAATTCCGCGGACGAGTCGGTCGCGACGTCATCGAACTCGTGTTCGCCGTCGTGCTCCGCGTCGATGGCATCGTCCTCGTAGACGTCGCCACCGTCGTGGTGGCCGGGCAGTTCGCCGAAGAGCGACTCGTCGTGCTCGTCGTCGTCATCGCGCAGTGCGCCACGCACAGATGCCTGTTCGACGCGGGCGCGCGGGCGGCGCGACTTGCGACGACGGGAGCCGCGCGCGGCCTTGCCGGACGCCTCGTCGACGTCTTCATGGCGCGGCGTCTCGCTGTTCGTGTCGTCACTCTGCGCGCCGGCGTGCGAGTCGTCGTCGCTCGCGCCGGTCACGCCCCGAGCGTCGGCACCAGAACCCGCGGCACTCGTCGTCACCGCATCGCTCGTGACGGCGCCGCCGTCACGACCCGACGAATCACGTTCGCCCCCAGCGGTATTCACGGGCGCCTCACGCGACTCGTCGCCGGATTCGCTGAGTTCTTCGGGACGCGGGTGAGAGGGCAGCGGCGGGGGAGTCGTGCCCACGTCGATGCGCTCGGTGCGTTCGGTCGGTGCCATCGACGCCGGCAACTGGGTGGCCCGTGACGTCGCCGACGTCGTGCCCGCGCCGCCGCTCGAACGCTGCGACGACGAGCGGCCACGGCCGCGGCTGGCCTGACGTGCGCGCATCGACGCGGTGAGGTCACCGGCGCCGGCGCGCGGGTCGGAGGGTGACAGGCGCGCACCGAGGTGCGGGTCCTGGGCGTCGGCGAGGCCACCTTCGGCCTCGACGTCGTAGACGGGCGCGTCACGGTGCGTGCGGGCGCCGCCCTTGCGGGCGGCGGCCTTCTGACGCTCCGGCGAGTCCTCGTCGGCCGCGGCGATCTCGTCGCCGCCGAGCCAGCGGGCCTCGTCGTCGACGGTGCGCAGCGCGCGGTTGACCGGGTCGAACAGCCACGTCGCCTCGCGCTGACGGCCGCCTGCGGGGAAACGCACGATGACGGTCCAGTGCGTGTCGTCGTTCTTCCAGCTGTCCCACACGACGCGCTCGGCCTCGACGCCGCGTTCGGCGAGACGGCGGTCGGCGCGCTCGCGAAGCGTCGTCGTCTCACCGCGACCGAACAGTTGCACCCTCTGGGCAAGTTCGGAGACGTAGTCGCGCTCGGCGCGGATCGGGCCCTCGTAGCGCTGCACCTTCTCGAGCGACCAGCCGGCGCGCTCGGCGATCTCCTCGAGCGGCACGCCGCCGCGGATGAGGCCCTGCACGTCGCGCGGACGCAGCGGGTTCTCCTGCTTGGCCTGGCCGTCGGCGCTGGCCGGCTCACGACGATCGCGCCGGATCGTCGTGCGCAACTCGTCGGTGATGGCGAGGGTGAAGCGCCCGCCGTCACTGTCGGCGAGCAGGAGGTTCGCCCCGTCTTCCGCGACCCCCACCAAACGCAATTCCTGCACGACGAACTCCATCCGTAACCAGACCTTGGGCGTTACCCTGCCATGCTCCCACGAACGATTCCGGGAGGCCGCCCCGCCCGCGATAGCGTGTCGCCTGCCATGGTGCTCACGCAAAGCCACTCGTTGCAGCTCGTCCTCGACCTCGTCGGCGTCTTCGTCTTCGCCCTGTCGGGCGGGCTCGTCGGGGTGCGCAAACGCCTCGACGTACTCGGCGTCATCGTCCTCGCCGGCATGTCAGGCCTCGGCGGCGGGGTGCTGCGCGACCTGCTCATCGGCCAGACGCCGCCCGTCGGCGTCAGCGACTGGCGCCTCATGGGCGTCTGCGTGCTCGCCGGCATCTGTGCGTTCGTCCTGCACCCCGAGGTGAGCCGCATCGCGCGCCTCGTGCGCATCCTCGACGCCGCGGGCCTCGCCCTGTTCTGCGTCGCCGGATCGATCAAGGCGCTGTCGTACGGGATGGGTGCGACGACGTCGATCTTCGTCGGCGTGCTGACGGCCGTCGGCGGCGGGCTCATGCGTGACGTCATCGTGGGCCAGGTCCCCGAGGTGCTGCGCCGCGAGTTGTACGCGGTGCCGGCGCTGCTCGGTTCGTCCCTCGTCGTCGTGGCCCACGAGAGCCACCACTACAGCGTGCCCGTACTGTGGTGCTGCGTCGTCATCGTCTTCGTGCTGCGCATCGTGGCCGTCATCCTCGACCTCAACGCGCCGCAGCCCCTTCGAACAGGAGATCGCCCATGACCGAAGCGAACGCCCTCGAGCCCTACGACGCGGTGCTGCTCGCGTCGTTCGGCGGCCCTGAGAAGGCCGACGAGATCATGCCGTTCCTGCGCCGCGTGACGGCCGGGCGCGGCATCCCCGACGAGCGGCTCGCCGACGTCGCGCACCACTACGAGATCATGGGTGGGCGCAGCCCCATCAACGATCAGAACCGTGCCCTCATCGCGGCGCTGCGCGCCGAGTTCGAGCGTCGCGGCATCACGACGCCGATCGTGTGGGGCAACCGCAACTCCGAACCGTTCCTCGCCGACACGCTGCGCGAGGCGTACGCCGACGGCGCGCGCCGCGTCGTCACGCTGACGACGAGCGCTTACTCCTCCTACAGTTCGTGCCGTCAGTACCGTGAGGATCTCGCGGCGGCCTCGCACGAGCTGTCCGAGGACGGCAGCGTCCCCGAGGGCGCCTTGAGCATCGACAAGGTGCGTCAGTTCGCGACGCACCCGAGCTTCGCGCGCACCAACACGCGCCTCGTGACGGACGCCCTGCGTGAGTTCGCGGGCGTGCCCGACGAGCAGGTGCAGGTCGTGTTCGTCACCCACTCGATCCCGCTCGCGATGGACGACACCTCCGGCCCCGGTGACGGCGACGGCAACCTGTACTGGCAGCAGCATGACGAGCTGGGCGCGGCGATCCTCTCGGAGGCCAACGCGACGCTGTCACGCGAGCTCGAAGGTGCGCTCGTGTACTGCTCGCGTTCGGGCCCGCCGTCGCAGCCGTGGCTCGAACCGGACATCAACGACCACCTCGAGAACCTCGCCGAGCGCGGTGTGACGCACGTCGTGGTCGCGCCGATCGGGTTCGTCTCCGACCACATGGAGGTCGCGTTCGACCTCGACACCGAGGCCGCCGAGACCGCCGAGCGCCTGGGGCTGACGATGCGTCGCGTGCCGACGGTCGGCGTCGACCCCGAGTTCGTCCATGGCCTCGTCGACCTGCTCGAGGAACGCGCCGCGGAGACACGCGGCGAATCGCCCGAGCACCCCGCGTGGCCCGGCGAGGCGCGACCCAGCGTCTGCGAACCCGGCTGCTGCCCCAACCTGCGCGCCGCGAAGCCGGCGCTGTGCGGCCGGGACTGACGCGGTGAGCGAACAGGCCGGCGGGCACGGCCTCGGCGCGCTGACGCACCTCGTGCCGGATGACGCGACGGTGCGCGTGTTGCGCGATCTCGCGTTCGACCTCGCGCGCGAGGCGGGCGAGCTCATCGTCGACGAACGCCCCGACGCGCTCGGCGTCGCCGACACGAAGTCGAGCGAGGTCGACGTCGTCACCGTCATGGACCGTCGCAGCGAAGAACTGCTGCGCGCGCGCATCGCCGCGGCGCGCCCCGACGACGCCATCCTCGGTGAGGAGGACGGAGCGAGCGCCGGCACGTCCGGGCTGACGTGGGTCATCGACCCGATCGACGGCACCGTCAACTACCTCTACGGCCACCCGTTCTACGCCGTCTCCGTCGCCGTGTGCGTCGGCGACACCGCCCGCGAGGGCGCGTGGCTGCCGGTCGCGGGCGCCGTCGCGGCTCCGGAGCTGGATCGCACGTACGTCGCGGGCCACGGCCAGGGCGCCGAGGTCGTCGACCGGGCGGGACGGCGACGCCCGCTCGCCGTCAGCGGGTGCAAGCGGCTCGAGCTTGCCCTCGTCGGCACCGGGTTCGGCTACGAGGCCGACAAACGCCGCGAGCAGGGGCAGATGCTCGCATCGCTGCTGCCGCGGGTGCGTGACGTGCGTCGCGCCGGCGCGGCCGCCATCGACCTGTGCTTCGTCGCCGAGGGCATTCTCGACGCGTACTACGAGTCGGGGATCAACGCCTGGGATCAGGCCGCAGGCCAGGTCATCGCAACCGAGGCGGGCGCTCTCATGAGCGGCATGCCCGGGCTACCCGCGGGTAAGACCATGGCCGTCGCGTCGACCCCGAAGATTCACGAGGCGCTTCGCGGTTGCCTTTTCCCCGCGGCGCGTTAGTATGCGGGCACAAAATGGCTCAGCCGCGCGTTACAGCGGGGAATCAAGTGATGGGGGCGCTTCGCCCACCCTCACGCACGTAGCGAAGAAAGAACACTGATGGCAACTGATTACGATGCCCCCCGCAAGAACGACGACGACGTCAACGAGGATTCGATCGAGGAGCTGAAGTCCCGGCGCACCGACAAGTCGTCCGGCAGCGTCGACGTCGACGAGACCGAGCACGCCGAAGGCTTCGAGCTGCCGGGAGCCGACCTGTCCGGCGAAGAGCTGTCCGTCCGAGTCCTGCCGCGTCAGGCCGACGAGTTCACCTGCAGCAAGTGCTTCCTCGTCCACCACCGCAGCCAGCTCGCCGAGGAAGACGGCGGCCTGCCGGTCTGCAGCGACTGCGCCTGAGGATGCGTGCCGCCGAAGCCCTGCACGTCGAGGTGCTCCAGCTCGACGCCGGTCTCGAGCCGCTCGCCTACGCCTACGACGGCGATGCGGGCGCCGACCTGCGTGCCCGCATCGGCCTGACGCTCGCGCCCGGCCACCGTGCGCTCGTCCCGACGGGCGTCGCGCTCGCACTGCCGCCTGGCTGGGCCGGTTTCGTGCACCCCCGCTCGGGGCTCGCGGCGCGCCACGGCATCACGGTGCTCAACGCACCGGGCGTCGTCGACTCGGGGTATCGCGGCGAGATCCAGGTCAACCTCATCAACACCGACGCGCGCGAGTCCTTCACGATCTCACGCGGCGATCGCATCGCCCAGCTCGTCATCCAGCGCGTCGAGCCCGTGGTGTTCGAGCACGTCGAATCGCTGACGAGCACGCAACGCGGTGAATCCGGCCACGGCTCCAGCGGTGGTTTCGACACGGGGCGCGCGCCCCAGCGAGAGGGAAAGTGAACATGGCCGTTTTCGGACGACGCAAGAAGGGCGCCGACGCGGCGCAGGACGCTGCGACGAGCGAAGAGGTCGAACCGACCACGCCCGCTGACGACGCTTCCACGGACGTTGATGACCTCGACGCCGGCGACCTCGATGCCGAGGCTGTCGACCTCGACGAGCCGAGCGCCGAGGACGACGAGGCTGCGCGCCGACGCCGTTCGAAGCTGCGTCCGCGGGAGGAGGTCGACCTGAGCGACGGCCCCTTCGACTCCGCCTCGGCCCCGACGCGCGATGAGATGGACTTCGGTTCGCTGCGCCTCGTGCCGACCGCGGACATCGAGTTGCGCCTCGACGTCGACGAGACGTCCCAGACCCTCACGGGCATGACGGCCGTCTTCGGCGAGGCCGGCACGTCTGCGGTGCAGCTGCAGGTGTTCGCCGCGCCCAAGACGACGGGCGTCTGGTACGGCATCCGGCGCGAGATCGCCGAGGCGATCGTCGCCGGCGGAGGCACGGCCGAGGAGGTCGACGGACCGCTCGGCACGGAACTGCACGTGCGGATGCCCAGCCAGGGACCCGACGGACGCACGACGTTCTCGCCGGCTCGTTTCGTCGGCGTCGACGGCCCGCGCTGGTTCCTGCGCGCCGTCTTCTCCGGTGACGCAGCCACTGACGACGAGGCCGCAGCCCGCGCGATGGAGTTCGTCCGCACCGTCGTCGTGCACCGTGGTTCCGACCCGCGCGCCCCGCGCGAACTGCTCGAACTGACGTTGCCGCCCGAGCTCATGGCGCAGGCTCAGGCGAGCGCGCAGGAGCACGAACAGCACACCGACGCCTCCACCGTCGGCCCCCTCGAGCGCGGCCCGGAGATCACGGAGACCCGCTGATGCGTCCGTGGCTCGCGCGCCGCGTCGCGCCCACCGGGTTGCGACGCCGCGTCGAGCGCCGGCGAGGCTCGCACCGCCTCGACTCGCCACCGGAACGCGAACCGGCGTCGATGCCGGGCCTCGCGCCGGTGCGCACACCGCGCGTCGTCGAGGGCGTCATCGCCTCCGTCGACGAGCGAGCCGCGGACGGTCACGTGCCCGCCGTCGTCGCCCAGGTCCGCGAGGCGGACGGCGACGAGGTCGCGCTCGTGTGGTTGGGGCGACGCCACATCGGCGGCATCGAGCCCGGTGTCGTCGTGCGGGCGCGCGGTCTCGCCGCGACGCACCGCACCCGGCCTGCCATCTTCAACCCCGCGTACGAACTGGTGCCGAGCCCACGCACCGAGGAGCAGCCGTGAACGCACCGAACACCGTCGAGGCCGTCATCCGCGAGCGGTTGTCGACCGCGATGGGCGGCTGGCGCGGTTCCTGTGAGGCCGCGCTGCCGACCGTCGCCTTCGTCATCGTGTGGACGGCGACGAAGAACCTCAACGCCGCGTTGCTGGCCGCCGGCGCCGTTCTCGTCCTCGCCGCGCTACTGCGTCTCGTGCAGCGTCAGACGCTGAGGTTCGTGCTCATGGCGGCGTTCGCGACGGCCCTCGCGGCGTTCCTCGCGAAGCGCTCCGGGCACGCCTCCGACGTGTTCCTGCCTGGGCTCATCCAGGGCGGCGTCATGCTCGCGATCAGCGTGCTGTCGATCGCCGTGCGCTGGCCGCTCGTGGGCTTCATCGTCGCGGGCGGCGACCCGAACCTCAAGGACGACCCGACGGCATGGCAGCGCAGCCACTCGATGGTGCGCGTCTGCACGCGCCTGACGTGGGTGTTCGCAGCGCTGTTCGCCATCCGTCTCGCCGTCATGGTGCCGCTGTACCTCGCCGACGACGTCACCGCGCTCGGCGTCTGCAAGATCGTGCTCGGTTGGCCGCTGTACCTCGCGGCGCTCGGGCTCATGGTGTTGTTGCTCGTCAAGGGTGAGACGCCGCTCGAGTCGCACGACCCGCTGCTGCACGACGACCCCGAGGGCCACGAGCGCCTTGAACACGCCGAGCACGTCGAAGACATCGCCCGTGAGGAGAACCTCGGGCGCGGGAGGAACATCCGGCCCGCCGAGGTCGACGAGGGTCGCTGACGAACGTCGCTGCCGCGAGCCCGGAGCGGCCTCAGGCCTGCGGGCCGGAGTGCACCGTCGAGATCTCCTCGGGGCGCCGGCCCGTCAGCGTCGCCGCGAGCTCGCGCTCGGCCGACGGGGTCGCGAGGAACAGCAGTTCGTCGAGGGCATGCAGGGTGTCGTGGGGGCTCGGTGCGATGGGCAGCTGGTCGCGGATGATGCCGACGAGCACGCAGTCGGCGGGCAGGTGCACCTCGTCGACGCGGCTGCCGACGAACGGCGCGTGAGCGGGCAGCGTCAGCTCGACCATCGTCGCTTTGCCCTGCTGGAACTCGAACAGGCGCACGAGGTCACCGACGCTGACGGCCTCCTCGACGAGCGCCGTCATGAGCCGCGGCGTCGAGACGGCGACGTCGACGCCCCAGCCGTCGTCGAACATCCACTCGTTCTTCGGGTTGTTGACGCGTGCGACGGTGCGCGGCACGCCGAACTCGGTCTTGGCGAGCAGAGAGACGACGAGATTGACCTTGTCGTCACCGGTCGCGCAGACCACGACGTCGGCTGCCTCGAGCTGGGCCTCGTGCAGCGTCGTGACCTCGCACGCGTCGGCGAGCAGCCAGGTGGCCTCCGGAATCGACTGCACGCGGGACTCGCGAGCGTACTTGTCGATGAGTAGCACCTGGTGGTCGTTGAGCAGTAGTTCGCGGGCGATGGAACGTCCGACGCTGCCTGCTCCGACGAGGACGACGCGCATGCTGGGCCTTTCGGTTCGGATCGGACGGGCGGCGGGTCGACTCAGGGCCGGCGGGTCGTCGGGTTGGACGCTTCTGCATGTCCGGAGGACGCGGTTCCTGACGACGCAGGGCGCACACCCGTGATGCTCGACGGCGGTGCCGCGAGCACGGCCTCGACACGCTCGACGTCGCGGGTGGCGAGGACGAGATGCACGGTGTCGCCGTCCTGATGCACGAGATCCTCGCGCGGAAGCAGCGCCGTGCCGGTGCGCGCGACGTACGCGACGCGCGTGCCCGTCGCGGCTTCGAGGTCGCGGTAGCGGGTGCCGATCCACGCGGCGTCCACGGGCATGTCGACGATGCTGACGCTGCCCGTACGGTCCTGGTGGACCGTGACGGCCTGCTGCGGTACGAGCCGCCGCATCACCTGGTCGGCGGCCCAGCGCACCGTCGCGACGGTCGGGATGCCGAGGCGCTCGTAGATCTCGGCGCGGCCCGGGTCGTAGATACGGGCGACGACGTGGTCGACGCCGTACGTCTCGCGCGCGACGCGTGCGGCGAGGATGTTCGAGTTGTCGCCGCTGGACACGGCGGCGAACGCATACGCCTGCTCGATGCCCGCGGCGACGAGGGTGTCGCGGTCGAAACCGATGCCGACGACACGCCTGCCCTCGAACGAGCTCGGCAGGCGACGGAACGCCGCCTCGTCGCGGTCGACGACGGCGACGGAGTGGCCGGCGTCCTGGAGGTTGCGCGCGAGGTAGGAGCCGACGCGACCGCAACCCATGATGACGTAGTGCACGCTTCGACCTTATCGAAGCCGTGTCCATCCGAGCCAAGCCCACCTTCGTTGCGTTTCGCGGCGACGACAGGAACCCTGGGGCGTATGGCAACCTCTCGCACCGCACCCGGGCGCCGCAGCGCGCAGAACCGTCGACGCACCCGCAAGGGCACTGCGATGGAGGGGCAGCGCCTCGAGCTCGACGTCGAGAACGTCGCGCACGGTGGTCACTGCGTCGCGCGTCACGACGGGCGCGTCGTGTTCGTGCGTCACGCGCTGCCGGGGGAGCGCGTCGTCGCGCGCATCACGGACGGCACGAGCGAGTCCAAGTTCCTGCGCGCCGACGCCATCGAGATCCTCGGCGCCTCACCGGATCGGGTGACGCCGCCGTGCTCGTTCTCCGGGCCGGGCCTGTGTGGGGGCTGCGACTGGCAGCACGCGAGTCTCGACGCGCAGCGCCGCCTCAAGGCCGACGTCGTGCGCGAACAGCTCGCCCGCATCGCGAAGCTCGATGTCGACGCACGCTTCCCCGACTTCACCGTCGAGGCCCTGCACGGTGACGGCCCGATAGCCGAAGGTCTGCGCTGGCGCACCCGCCTGGAACTCGCCGTCGACGGTGGCGTGGCCGGACTGCGTGAGCACCGCTCGCACCGCCTCGTCGAGATCGACGACTGCCTCATCGCTGATGCCGGGTTCACGCCCGCCCTGCACGAACGCTTCGACGCCGGCGTCACCGGGTTCGACCTGGTGCGCCCGAGTGTCGGCGACGACATCATCGGCATCGAACTGCCTCAGCCGAAGGGTGAGATGACGCCGACCGTCCGCGAGGTCGTCGAATCGGCGCACGGCAGTGCGGAGTTCGACGTCAGTGCCCGCGGTTTCTGGCAGGTGCACCCGGGCGCCGCGGCGACGTTCCTCGACGCCGTCATCGACGAGACCGACCCGCAGCCGGGGGAGAGCGCCCTCGATCTGTACTGCGGTGTCGGCCTGTTCACGCGGGCGCTCGCCGACCTCGTCGGGCCTGACGGGCGCGTCGTCGGTGTCGAAGCCGACGCGGACGCAGTCGACCACGCGCGCACCAACATGGGCGGTGCGCGCCACGTCGACCTCGTCACCTCACCCGTGGAGAAGGCGCGCCTGCCGCTGGAGCGCGCCGACGTCGTCGTCCTCGACCCGCCGCGCGCCGGTGCCGGACGCGATGTCGTCGCGACGATCGTCGGCCTTACACCGCGCGTCGTCACGTACGTGGCGTGCGACCCGGCGGCGCTCGCGCGCGACCTCGGCTACTTCGTGTCGCACGGGTACGAGCTGACGAACCTGCGCGGCTTCGACGCGTTCCCGATGACGCAGCACGTCGAGTGCATCGCGACGCTGCGTCCGCGGGGTTGATCGTCAGCCGTTCTTCGGCGCGCACGCAGTGAGCAGGAACAGGCGCGACCAAGTGTGCGCACGGGCAGACAGGCGCGTCGGATCGGCCTACGATCGATCGTGAGAGCGGCGTCACGACGGGGCTGTCTAAGTTAGGCATGCCTTTGCTGAGGCCAGTTCCCGGCGTGTGATTTGATTATCTTGACGTCAAGATAAATGACGCGGGATGCGTGCCCGAGGGGTGCGTGCCCAGGCAACAGACGAAGGAGTCGGCGTGAGTCAGAGCACGGACAGCTTCGGAGCAAAGGGCAGCCTTGAGGTTGGCTCGAACAGCTACGAGATCTACCGCATCAACACGGTCGAGGGCAGCAAGAACCTCCCGTACAGCCTCAAGGTTCTCCTCGAGAACCTGCTGCGCACCGAGGACGGCGCGAACGTCACGAAGGAGCAGATCGCTGCTCTGGGCAACTGGGACGAGAACGCCGACCCCGACACCGAGATCCAGTTCACGCCGGCGCGCGTGATCATGCAGGACTTCACCGGTGTTCCCTGTGTCGTCGACCTCGCCACGATGCGTGAGGCCGTCGGCGACCTCGGCGGCGACCCGGCGAAGATCAACCCCCTCGCCCCGGCCGAGATGGTCATCGACCACTCCGTCATCATCGAGGACTTCGGCAACCCGCAGGCGTTTGAGAAGAACATCGAGATCGAGTACCAGCGCAACGAGGAGCGATACCAGTTCCTGCGATGGGGCCAGACGGCGTTCAACGAGTTCGCGGTCGTCCCGCCGGACACGGGCATCGTCCACCAGGTCAACATCGAGCGCCTCGCCCGCACCGTCATGGTGCGCGAGGGCAAGGCCTACCCCGACAGCTGCGTCGGCACCGACTCGCACACGACGATGGTCAACGGCCTCGGCGTGCTCGGCTGGGGCGTCGGCGGCATCGAGGCCGAGGCGGCCATGCTCGGCCAGCCCGTCTCCATGCTCATCCCGCGCGTCGTCGGCTTCAAGCTGATGGGCTCGACGAAGCCGGGCGTCACAGCCACGGACGTCGTCCTCACGATCACCGAGATGCTGCGCAAGCACGGCGTCGTCGGCAAGTTCGTCGAGTTCTACGGCGACGGTGTCGCCGAGGTTCCGCTCGCCAACCGCGCGACGATCGGCAACATGAGCCCCGAGTTCGGTTCGACGTGTGCGATCTTCCCGATCGACGACGTCACGCTCGACTACCTGCGCCTGACGGGCCGTGACGACGAGCAGGTCGCTCTCGTCGAGGCCTACGCCAAGGAGCAGGGCCTGTGGCACGACCCGAGCAACGAGCCCCGCTTCTCCGAATACCTCGAGCTCGACCTCGGCGATGTCGTCCCGTCGATCGCCGGCCCGAAGCGCCCGCAGGACCGAATCATCCTGTCCGAGTCGAAGAAGACGTTCCGTGAGCAGCTGCCGAGCTACACCTCGGGTGTCGAGGGCAACGGCGTCGAGGGCACGACGTTCCCGGCCTCCGACCCGATGCAGCCGGGCAGCGACGAGCAGGCCGACAACTCCACGCCCGTCACGCCCGTCGAGGCCGCGGTGCCGTCGGCCGAGGGCCGTGTCTCGAAGCCGGTCGAGGTGAAGATGAACGACGGTCGCTCGTTCACGCTCGACCACGGTCACGTGGCGATCGCCTCGATCACGTCGTGCACGAACACGTCGAACCCGTCGGTCATGATGGCCGCCGGTCTGCTCGCGAAGAAGGCCGCCGACAAGGGTCTGACGCGCAAGCCGTGGGTCAAGACGTCGATGGCGCCCGGCTCGAAGGTCGTCACCGCGTACTACGACGCCGCCGGTCTGTGGGAGAGCCTCGAGAAGGTCGGCTTCTACCTCGTCGGTTACGGCTGCGCGACCTGCATCGGTAACTCGGGTCCGCTCGAGCAGGAGATCTCGGACGCGATCAACGCGAACGACATCACCGCGACGGCCGTCCTGTCGGGTAACCGCAACTTTGAGGGCCGCATCAGCCCCGACGTCAAGATGAACTACC
This sequence comes from Dermacoccus sp. SAI-028, assembly GCF_004346775.1. NCBI lineage: Bacteria > Bacillati > Actinomycetota > Actinomycetes > Micrococcales > Dermacoccaceae > Dermacoccus > Dermacoccus sp. SAI-028. The sequence goes on from NZ_SMFS01000001.1 coordinate 1,338,416, forward strand.
TCGCCTCCCCGCCGCTCGTCATCGCCTACGCGCTGGCAGGCACGATGGACTTCGACTTCGAGAACGACGCCATCGGCAAGGACAACGACGGCAACGATGTGTTCCTCAAGGACATCTGGCCGTCCGCCGAGGAGGTCGACGCTGCGATCAAGGGCGCGATCAAGAAGGACCTGTTCACGAAGGAGTACGCCGACGTCTTCGCCGGTGACGAGCGTTGGCAGAGCCTGCAGACGCCCGAGGGCAAGACCTTCGCCTGGGACGAGAAGTCGACGTACGTGCGCAAGCCGAACTACTTCGACGGCATGAAGATGGAGACGACGCCGGTCACCGACATCAAGGGCGCTCGCGTGCTCGCGAAGCTCGGCGACTCCGTCACGACCGACCACATCAGCCCCGCCGGCAACATCAAGGCCGACAGCCCGGCGGGCAAGTACCTCGCCGAGCGTGGTGTCGAGCGCAAGGACTTCAACTCCTACGGCTCGCGTCGCGGCAACCACGAGGTCATGGTGCGCGGTACGTTCGCGAACATCCGTCTGAAGAACCAGCTCCTCGACGGCGTCGAGGGCGGCTTCACGCGCAACTTCCTCAACGGTGGTGAGCAGACGACGATCTTTGAGGCGTCCGAGGCCTACCAGGAGGCCGGCGTTCCGCTCGTCGTCCTCGGTGGCAAGGAGTACGGCTCGGGTAGCTCGCGCGACTGGGCTGCCAAGGGCACGCGTCTGCTCGGCGTCAAGGCCGTCATCGCCGAGTCGTTCGAGCGCATCCACCGCTCGAACCTCATCGGCATGGGTGTGCTGCCGCTGCAGTTCCCTGCCGGCAAGACCGCGGACGACCTGGGCCTCGACGGCACCGAGACGTTCGAGATCACCGGCATCGAGGCGCTCAACGAGGGCACGACGCCGAAGACGGTCAAGGTCGTCGCGTCGAAGGACGGCGACGAGCCGATCGAGTTCGACGCGGTCGTTCGCATCGACACCCCCGGTGAGGCCGACTACTACCGCAACGACGGCATCCTGCAGTACGTGCTGCGCAACCTGGTGAAGAACGCCGCCTGAGCGATCTCACCCACCAGCACGAGCGACGCGGCCCGGTTCCCCTTCGGGGAGCCGGGCCGCGTCGTGTCAAGCAACTTCCTGCTTCTGACTCGGTAACGTCGTCGTCCATGCTGCATTGCTAGCAAGCTAACGAGGAGGGGTGATGGTCAAGGGTCGTCTGAAGAAGACACAGTTCAACGTCTACCAACCTGCCGAACTGGTTCGAGAGATCAAGCACCGCAGCATCGACGAGGGGCTGAGCCTGTCCGCCTTCGTCGGGCGCGTCGTGAGCGACTACCTCGAGGAGAAGCGATGAAAAGCAGGGCATGCAGCGCGTGGCGGTGAGGCAGCTCGTGTTCACCGGCGATGTCCAGCGACGGAGTGACCTGGCGCGGGCCTTGGGAGGCGACCCGGTCGTGACCTCGCCCGAGTACGCCGAGTTCGAGATGCCGGGCGGTGGGTTGCTGGGCGTGCATGCCGCCTCCGACGAGGCGCCGGTCGGCTCCTGCGCGTTGCAGGTCGTCGTCCCCGATCTCGATGCCGCGCATGACGTTCTGGCCGCGGTGGGCGGCGTCGAGGTGCTCGTCCACGCGGGGGCGGGCGGTGCCACGCTGTCGTTCCAGATCGACGCGCTCGACGACCTCGAGCGCCCGGGCCGCGAGGCCGGGGTGGAAGTGAGATCGTCGGCGAGACCTATGGGCGCACCGCGCTCATCAGCGCCCCCGACGGGCCTCGCGTCTGGGTGAACGAACGTCCGCGCGACTTCTACGGCTACGAACGACTCGCCGACGCTGCGTCCGTCTGAGGCCGCGGGCCCCTCGGCGGCGCGAGAGGTTGAGGTGATTCGCGCTCCATGAGGCGCGAATCACCTCAACCTTCGGGCGGGTTTCGTGCGGACGCAGGTGCCGGAGTGCTCGGCACCAGGGTCAGCCGCCGAAGTGGCGGCGCGGGTTGTCGACGAGCATCGTCGTGATCTGAGCATCGTCGACGCCGCGCTCACGCAGGGCCGGCAGGACGTCCTCGCTGATGTGGCGGTAGTTCCAGTTCGGCACGGCCGCCTTGCGTGCCTCGGCGGGAAACCAGTCGATGGAACACGACGCGTCATGCGCGAGGACGACGCGCTCGGTGTACCCACGTCGACACAATTCCGCGACGGTTTCGACGCGCTCTTCGAAGGGCAGCAGCACGTCGAGGCCGAAGCGGTCCATGCCGAGGTAGCTGCCTGCGTCGGCGAGGCGGCACAGGTAGTCGAGGTCCGTCGAGTCGCCGCTGTGACCCATGATGACCCGGCTCAGGTCGGCGCCTTCCTCCGCCAGCACACGTTGCGCGACGAGCCCCGATTCGCTCGCGGCGTGCGTGTGCACCGTGATCGGCGCGCCGCTCTGCGCGCTCGTCGCGCCGACGGCACGCATGACGCGTTCGACGCCGGGCGTCAGGCCCTGCTCCTCGATGGCGCACTTGAGGAATGCGGCACGCACTCCGGTGTCCGCGATGCCGTCGTTGAGGTCCTTCAGGAAGAGCTGCACCATCGGCTCGGGCTGGTCGAACAGCAGCCCCGGCCCGCTGTGGTGGAACTGGAACGGCACCTCGTTGTAGGTGTAGACGCCCGTCGCGACGATGATGTTCAGCTTCACCTGCTGCGCGATGCGCTGCACCCGGGGGATGTAGCGTCCGAGCCCCAGCACGGTGGGATCCATGATCGTGTCGATGCCGAGCCCCTCGAGCTGCGTCAGCTGCTCGACGGCGTCGGCGATCTGGGCCTGCTCGTCCCACTCGGCGTAGTTGAGGCGGTATTCCTCGTTCATCACGAAGATGTGCTCGTGGACGAGAGTCGCACCCATCTGCTCGACGTCGATGGGGCCGGTGACGGTCTGGACCTGCGTCATGGTGTTGCTCCTTCGTCGGTGGTCCATTCGATGGCGCGCTTGAGAATCTTTCCGGTGGCGCCCTTGGGCAGCGCGTCGTCGAAGCGGATGAGGTGCGGCACCTTGTACGCGGACAGCTGCTCCTTGAGCCACGCGCGCAGCTCGTCGGCGCTCAGTTCGCGCCCCGGCGCCAGGACGACGACGGCCGCGACCTCCTCGCCGTAACGCTCGTCCGGCACGCCGATGACGGCTGCCTCGACGACGTCGGGGTGGCTGTAGAGCACCTCCTCGACCTCGCGGGGGTAGACGTTGTACCCACCGCGGATGATGAGGTCCTTCGCCCGGTCGACGATCGCCAGGTAGCCGTCCCCATCCAGACGGCCCAGGTCGCCGGTGCGCAGCCAACCGTCGCTCAGGTCTGCGGCGGTGGCCGCCTCGTTGTTCCAGTACCCCTTCATGACCGTCGGGCCCTTGACGAGCACCTGTCCGACCTCACCGACGGGCGCGCGGCCCCCGTCGAGGCTCTCGATGACGATCTCGGTGTCGGGCAGCGCGACGCCGACGGTACCGGCGCGCTGCTCGATGCCGTCGCGGTGGTAGCTCGCGGCGCCCGTCGTCTCCGTCAGGCCGTACCCTTCGAGGATGGTGCAGGCGAAGCGACGCTCGAAGGCGGTGATGACCTCGACGGGCAGGCTCGCACCGCCGGAGGCCGCGAGGCGCAGGTCGGGGCAGTCCTTCGGCCCGAAGTCGCCCTCGACGTGGACGAGGTAGTTCCACATCGTCGGCACACCCGCGACGACGTTGATCTCGTGGTCGCGGATCATCGCCAACATCGCGCGCGGTTCGAAGGGAGAGAGCACCGAGAACGACCCGCCGGCCAGCATGACGGTGTTCATGCACACGCACTGACCGAAGACGTGGAACAGGGGGAGCGCGGTACCGAACTTCTCCGTCGACGCGAAGTTCAGCTGCGTGATGAACGCGCGCGCCACAGCGAAGAGGTTCGCCACCGTCAGCTGCACCCCCTTGGGGCGGCCGGTCGTGCCGGAGGTGTACAGCTGGATGGCCGTGTCGTCGTCAGCGCGCTCGACCGGCTCGTCGAGCGGGGCCCGCGTGGCGGCGTCGGCGCCGGCATCGAGGATGACGAGGTCCATCGTCAGCTTGCTCGCGACGCGTTCGCCAGCCGCGGCGCTCGCGTGCCACGCGACGATGTGCCGAGCGCCCGAGTCCGTCGCCACGTATTCGATCTCTGCGGGAGTGGACATCGTGTTGAGAGTCACCGCAATCGCCCCGACGGCCTGCGCGGCGTAGTAGGCGACGGCGAACTCCGGAACGGAGGGGGCGATGAGCAGGACTCGGTCGCCCTGGCTGATGCCGCGGTCACGTAGATGCCCCGCGAACGCGGCCACCTTGTCCCGCAGCGTGGCGTAGTTCCAGGTCGTGCTCGGGCTGCGAAGCGCGGGGCGCTCGGGTGCGCTCGTCGCGTGCGTCCAGATCGGGTCGGCCATGTTCGGCATGCGTCACCTCATGTCATCGTGATGTGAATCACGGTAGAGGTGAGAGGCGACTCTTGGGCGTTATTCGGCAGTTCTAGTGAGTCGGCAGACGCGCGACGTGACGTCGCCCGCCCGGATGTTGCCCGGGAAACGGGGCGCCGATGTCGCGAAACCCGGGCAACGTCGGCGCCGCCGATGGATCAGAGGATGCGGCTCGTCAGCGTCACTCCGGGGCTGACGGCCTCGAGCGCCTCGCACAGGGCGTCGCGCACCTCGGTGGCGCGCTGCTCGCCGTCGCCGGGCTCGACGTCGAGGACATCGCAGATGAAGATCGCGTTCGTCGTCTCGTCCGTCAGGCGCGTGCGATAGCACTGACGCCAGTTCCAACGGCGGCAGGTGACGCCGGCGTCGTCACGCCATACGACTTCGCCGGCATCGGGGTGCTCGGTCGTCTCGGCGCCCGTGGACATCGTCGAGAACTCCTCGTCGCCGGTGGCGCGCGTGAGGCGCAGCGGACCGTCGTAGGCGTCGAGATCCTCACCGCCGAGGGGCGTCTGGTGACGCACGGACACCGCGTTGTAGGCATCCGTCAGCGCGTTGACGCGGGGGAGCGCGTCGGCGCGGCGCAGCAGAGCCTCGGCCGAGTTGCGTGTGCGCAGCGGTTTCGCGCCGAACGCACGGTACGCGTCGCGCCAGGGCGCGATGTGCGGCAGTTCCTCGGGAGGGGTGTGCTCGAGCATGCCGCGTACGTGCTCCTCTGCGGCGAACAGCAGCGTCTCGCTCTCCTCGTTCGACTCTCCGCCACGCAGGCCCTGCGCGACGACGAGAACGGCACGGTAATCGGGGCGCAGTTCGCGCACGGAGTCATCGATGGAAGCGGCTTCGAGCCAGGCGTCGAAAGAAGTCATGAGCCCATTCTCGCGCGGACGGCACGAGGCGTGGGTGCCCCCGGGTGGGGCTGTGTCCCGAGGCGGTGGCCGCACCGGGGCTGCCGCAGCGCGCCCCTGTTCACGGGCGTGACGCACGATCCCCCGCGCCGCGGTGATGTGTGTCACACTCAAGAGGCTGATGGCGGGGCGGGCAGCGCGCCGACGAGTGACGGGGGAATTCTGCGATGGAGACACTGACGCGACGTGGCGCGATTCGACACGCCGGCCTCGCTGCGGCGACGACGGCCCTCGTGATCGACGGGGCGCCGCAGGCTTTCGCAGCGGTTCCTGCGTCGAGGCAGGTGGCCCGTGCGGGGGCAACGTCGGTCCTCGTGCGACGGACGACCGCGACGCTTTCCTACCGCGTCAACGTGCGCGATCAGCCCACGCTGGAACCGCGCGCCCGGATCGTCGGGACGCTGGCGAACACCACGACGCTGACAGGCTCCTACGACGCGAGCGGCCTGTGGTTCCGCATCGCCGAGGGTGCGTTCAAGGGGTGGTGGGTGACGTCCGCAGTCCTCGTCGCGACGACGGCGCGCGCGGTGAACGGCCGTCTGCCGATGTCGGCCGTCACGCGACTGCCGAGCTGGAGCGTCAACGTCAGCAACCTGCCGCACGAGCCGCGGTATCTCTCGCGCGCGGCGGCCGTCGGATATCTCGGACTGGCCGCGGCTTTCAAGGCTCGTTTCGGTGTGGCGCTGACGATCACCGAGGCCTACCGCACCCTGAGCCGCCAGCAGCTGCTGTACCGCACTCTCGGCTACCCCCGCGCGGCCGTCCCCGGCACCTCGAACCACGGGTTGGGCAACGCGATCGACTTCGGCATCGCCCGCACGAACGCGATCAACTCGCCTCTGTACTTCGGGCGTTCTTACGACGTGTGGCTGACGGCCAACTCCAAGCGCTGGGGATTCGACCGCCCCGACTACATGGATCGGCGCGGGTCCAACCCCGAGTGGTGGCACTACAACTTCGTCGGGTGACGACGGTGACGGAGGTTGCAACCGCTGGGTGAACCGCGCCGGCCATTAGCTGCTCGACGATTACGCGTCTGCACGAAGCATGTGCCGCACATTCGTCGTGCAGGTGCGTGATGCTCGAGCGGCTATCGGGGCGGGTGGCGGTTGCCGTCAGTCGACACGCGTCGGCCGCCAGCACCCGTGGGGTACCGGCGGCCGAGATGATGCGTGTGAGGCTGGTCGCGATCAGCCGTGCGGCGTCAGCGTCATGTTGATCGTGTTGCCGGGGCCGGCCACCTGGCTGTTGACGAGGCTCGTGGACAGGCCGCAGTTGGCGAAGTTCGGGATGGTGAACGTGCCCGAGAGGTTGATCGGGTCGAACAAGCCACCCTGCTTGCCCGTCACGGTCAGCGTGATGGGGCTGCTCGTGCGGCAGTTCTTGCCGACGAGGTTGATGAGGCCCTTACCCGTGGCCGAGACATCCTTGATGTGGAGGTTGACCTTCTGGGTCTGCACGATCTTGTGCGTGTTCGGGTCGATCGTTCCGACGGCCTTGCCGACGGGTTCCTGCGAGATCGTCGCGATGGCGATCTGCAGCTTGCCGAGCTTCACCGGCATCTTGAAGTCCTTGAGCATGATGTCGGAGCTCAGGTCGCCCTTCTCGACGTGGAGGGTGGAGAAGGTGAAGCCGGTCGTCGTCGAGGACTGCCCGGACTTCTTGATCGTCGTCGTCGCCGACGTGTCGTAGCCGAGGTTCCAGATGGTGTCCTTCGTCGTGTCGCTCGTCGCGGCCTGGGCGCCGGGCGCAGCCATCGTGACGGTGCCGGCCACGGCGGTGGCGACGAGGGCGATCTTGGCGGTACGGCGTGTGGTGAACATGCTCATCCTTCGATAGTCGATGTGAACCGAGTCACGACGTTAACAAGATCATCACGGCGTCGCCACCGGTTCGAGCTGATTTCACCCACTCAACTTACTTTTTCGTAACCACCAACGTTACTTCCGCGTATCCACGCGGGGGCAAGAGTGACGAGGAGGCCCGCGACGCAAAACACGAGCGGGACGGCGGCCGAACGGCCGAGCCACTGTGTCACGGTGGGCAGCCAGAACGGGTACAGGCCGGGCAGCACGATCGACGCCGAATAGACGCTGCCGTAACCACGCGAACGTCGCGACTCGGGGAAGTGTTCGGCGAGGTAGGCGCCGACCGGGCCGTAGGCGGAGACGGTGACGATCTGGACGGCCGCGACGGCGATCGTCGTGGCGACGATGCTGCCCGATGACGCGGCATGCATTGCCACGAGATAGGCGGCGGGGGCGGCGATGCAGGCCAGTGCTCCGAACGCCATGAAGAAGCGTGAACGGCCCACACGCGTCGAGACGGCACCCGCCGCGGCCATCGTCGGCGCACTGACGGCCGTCGCGACGAGCATGACGAGCCCGACGTCATGGGGGGAGAAGTGCGGGCGCAGCGAACTCGTCAGCACCGAGACCCCCATCATCGTGAACAACCACAGCCCCGTCATGAGGGTGAACAATGCGGCCACGACACGGCCCGTCACGCGCTCTTCCTCGTCGTCGGTCGCGTCGTGCGCGGCGGGATCGCGATTGTCGGATTCGTGGGGAGAGTGGCTGTGACCTGCCGGCCCGGCGTGCGCTGACCTCGCGGTGAGGGCCAGGATCAACGGCAGGAGTGCGCCGACGACGAACAGCAGGCGCCACCCCCACGTGGTGTACGCGCCGCCGAGTGAGGCCGTCAGCATCATCGTGGCGGCAGCGATGGTGGCGTTCGCGAGGGGTGACATCGCCATGACGAGGCCGCTCAGGTGGCCGCGTCGTTGCGGCTCTGTGAGCGCGAGGGCGCGGGGGATGGCCGCGGAGTACTGCCCGCCGAGGAAGAATCCGGCGGCGAAGCGCAACGCCAGGAGAGCGGCCACGGCCCACGTCGAGGTGTGCAGGGGGAGCGTCACCATGAGGCCGGTGCACACGCTCAGGCCGAGCAGTGCGCCGCGTGACACGCGGGCTCGTCCGCGACGATCGGCCAGGGTGCCGAGGATGAACGCCCCGAGGGGGCGGCCCAGGAGTGTCGCGGCGAAGACGAGGCCGTCGGGAATCGTCGAACGCGTCGACAGCACCCCACCCAGCGCAATGACGGGCAGGAAGATGTCGAACTGGTCGACGAAGTTTCCGACGAGGGCGCTGCGGCGGGCCTCGCGCCGTTCTGGGGTGGCGGCGGCCGGCGCCAGGCGTGGCGCATCGTCGTGGGCAGGGGAAGGGGCAGGCGTCAGGGTAGCCACGATCGAACACTCCCTACGGCGGCATGAACCGCATCAGGTTGGACGGTCGGCATGGCGATGCCCTCTCAGCCCGCGCCTCGGGCTCCCGTGTGACGGGCTCAGCATGCCACAGAGCACCTGGCTTCGGGGGCGTGTCTCGCGCCGGTCTGCGGTCTCGTGGGGCGGTCATCAAATAGAACACGTGTTCGAACAATGGGGTACGCTGGGGTCATGTCGGACGAGGTGAACACCGGCCCTCCGGGCTGGCCGAGAGGTGTGCCGCCGCCGGGTGCACCGGGGTGGCAGGAGGCGGCGACGCAGTGGCTGCTCGATCAGTGCCCCTCGGATTTTCGGGCCTACGACGCATGGCGCCGTCACCCGGTGGCGCTCGCTTGGGTGGCGACGTGGCATGTCGACGCTCAACTCGGCGCGATGCGCGAGTCATATCGCCGCATCCGCGTCGACCTCGCCGACGAGCTGCCACCGCGCGCGGTGCCGCAGGTGATGGAGCACCTGTCCGCGGAGGGGCTGCGGTTGCGTGCCACGGCGCGCGCCGTCCGTCTCGTGCACGAGGCGATGCGCGGCAAGACGTTCGTCCCTCGGCTGTGATGCGCCGGCGTTCGGGGCGGGTGCGTGGGCGGGCAGAGTCCCGGCCTTTGATCTCCGACGGCGCTACCGGCTCCGACGGTGGCGCGACGGGAGGGCGCCCCCGCCCGCATGGCGGCTGCGCGGTCGACGACCTAGACTCAGGAGACTGCACTTTCGAAAGGCTGAGTGAGACGTGACGCTGCTGGAAACCATCTCGGGTCCGGACGATCTCAAGCGAATCCCCGCCGAGGAGCTCGACGCGCTCGCCGCCGAGATCCGTCAGTTCCTCGTCGAATCCGTCTCCAAGACGGGTGGGCATCTGGGCCCCAACCTGGGTGTCGTCGAATTGAGCATCGCGATGCACCGTGTCTTCGACTCGCCGAAGGACACGTTCGTCTTCGACACCGGCCACCAGAGCTACGTCCACAAACTGCTCACCGGCCGCCATGACTTCAGCAAGCTCAAGAAATCCGGCGGCCTGTCGGGTTACCCGAGCCGCGAGGAGTCCGAGCACGACGTCGTCGAGAACTCGCACGCCTCGACGTCGCTGAGCTGGGCCGAGGGCATCGCCAAGGCGCGCCGCCTCAAGGGTGAGAGCGACCGTCACACCGTCGCCGTCATCGGTGACGGCGCCCTGACCGGCGGCATGGCGTGGGAGGCACTCAACAACATCTCCGCCGACGCCGACCTGCCGCTCGTCATCGTCCTCAACGACAACGAGCGCTCCTATGCCCCGACGATCGGCGGGATGGCGCACCACCTCGCGACGATGCGCACGATGCACACCTACGACCAGGTGCTCGACTGGGGCAAGAACCGCCTGCAGGCGACGCCGAAGGTCGGGACGAAGATGTACGAGGCGCTGCACGGCGTGAAGCGTGGTCTCAAGGACATCGTCTACCCCGACACGGGCGTCTTCGAGAGCCTCGGCATCAAGTACCTCGGCCCGATCGACGGGCATGACGAGGCGGCTGTCGAGGCCGCGCTGCGCCGCGCTCGCGACTACGGCCGGCCGACCCTCGTGCACGTCATCACGCAGAAGGGCCGCGGCTACGAGCCCGCGTTCTCCGACGAGGCCGACCAGTGGCACGGCATCGGCAAGTTCAACCCCGAGACGGGCCTGCCGTTCGAGGTGAGTGGCCGCATCTGGACCGACGAGTTCAGCGACGAGATGGTCGCCCTCGGCGCCGAGCGCGACGACATCGTCGCCATCACGGCTGCCATGCTCATCCCCGTCGGGCTCGACGGGTTCGCGAAGAAGTACCCCGAGCGCGTGTTCGACGTCGGCATCGCCGAGCAGCACGCCGTCACGATGGCGTCCGGGTTGTCGTACGGCGGCCTGCACCCCGTCGTCGCCGTCTACGCGACTTTCCTCAACCGCGCGTTCGACCAGCTGCTCATGGACACCGCACTGCACCGTCAGGGCGTGACGTTCGTGCTCGACCGTGCCGGCGTCACCGGCTCCGACGGCGCCTCGCACAACGGCATGTGGGACATGTCGATCTGCTCGATCGTGCCCGGCCTGCACCTCGCCGCCCCGCGCGACGGCGCACAGGTGCGCGAACTGCTGCGCGAGGCCGTCGACATCGACGACGCGCCGAGCGTCATCCGCTTCCCCAAGGGCGACGTCGCCGACCCGCTCGTCGCCGAGAGACGTCTCGGTCGCCTCGACGTCATGCGTGAACCCGACGGCGGCGACGGCGTGGACGTGCTGGTCGTCGGTGTCGGGTCGATGGTCTCGACGGCACTCGGCGTCGCCGATCTGCTCACCGATCGGGGCCGTCGCGTCCAGGTCATCGACCCGCGCTGGACCTACCCGGTGGCCGACGAACTCGTCGACCTCGCCCGCGCCGCGGGCCGGGTCGTCGTCATCGAGGACAACCTCGTCGAGGCGGGCGTCGGCAGCGCCGTCGCGCGACGCCTGCGTGAAGCCGGTGTGCGCACGCCGCTCGACACGTTCGGCATTCCCAAGGAGTTCCTCGTCCACGCCTCGCGCGGCGAGGTGCTCGCGACCGTGGGGCTGACGGCCGCCGACATCGTCGACGCTCTCGGGCGCGACGACGCAGGACTCACGCGCGCCGATGCGTACGACGGTGGTGCACACGCGCCTGACGGCGGTGCAAGCACCCGCGACGGTGACGCAGGCACGCCGGCCGCGGGACGTGATGCCGGTGCGACGGGTGATCTCGGGGACGCCATGCCGGTCGCCGCTCACGCCGACATCGACTGAGCGGCCGAACGACGTGGTGAAGTCACCCGAGCTTCCTGTTCTCCCCGGCTCTGATCAGGTCGCGCCCGCGAGCGCGATCTGGAGCAGTGAGACGTGGCGCTGGGAGGCCGTGCGCTGGATGGACGCGGCCCTCGCGCGGCGCGGTCTCGAACGTGTGCCGACGACGCCGTTGCAGCCGCGGGTGCGTCCCTGGTCGACGTTGCTCGTCGCCGAGACGGCCGATCAAGGGCGCGTGTGGTTCAAGGCGACGAGCCCGGAGATGAGCCCCGAGGCCGCCATCCTGCGCGCGTTGCGTTCCGTCGCGCCCGACGCGGTTCCGGTCGTGTGGGCCGACGACCCCGAGCGCGGCTGGCTGCTCATGCCCGATCAGGGCCCGGTGCTGCGTGACGTCCAGCGTGACGACGACGCCGTCAGCCTCATGTCGTCCGTGGTGCGACGCTACGCGCGACTGCAACGCTCGTCGACGCGGGTCCTCGATCAACTGCGCGACGCGGGCGTGCCCGACATGTCGCCGCGCGAATCGGCTCGCCGGTGGCAACGCCTTGGGCTCAAACCCGACACGACACGTGAGGTGCGCCGCGCCGCTCAGCGGCTCGACGCCGTCGGGTTGCCGCTCACCATTCAGCACGACGACCTGCACGCCGGCAACGTCTTTGCCGACGGCACCTCGGCGGGCGCTCACGACGCGCGCATCTTCGACTGGGGTGACGCGAGCGTCGGCAACCCGCTGTGCTCGCTGCTCGTCCCGCTCGAGCGCATCTGCGAGGGCCTCGACGACGACGCCGCCCGCGCAGCCCGTGAGCGCATCATGCGCGCCTACCTCAGCGTGTGGAGCGACGTCGTCTCGAGCACTGCGCTGAGCGCAGCCGTCGACGACGCCCTGCTCATCGCCCGGGTCGGGCGCGTCTTCACGTGGCAGCGCGCCCTGACGCGCGCGAGCGCCGACGAGCGGCACGCGTGGGGTGTGCACGGACGCCGGTTGATCGCCGAGATCAACCGTTCCCTCGGGCATGCGCCCGAGCCGTCGCACGACTGACGCATCGCGCTCGCGAGCCGTCAGGGCTCGGGCGTCAGCACCTCGACGCGGTTGCCGAACGCGTCGCGGCAGTGGAAGCGTTCGTAGCCGTCGAGGGTGTGGCGCTCGGCCCAGTTCACGTCGAAACCGGCGTCCTCGATGCGCGCGGCAAGGGCCTCCAGGGCAGCTGTCGATTCGACGACGAGGGCGGGGTGGGCCTTCTTGGCGGGGACGAACGGTTCGTCGATCCCGAGGTGGATCTCGGCGGCGACGGCGCCGTCGGCAGCGAACGCGCGGAACCACGCGCCGCCGCGCTGTGCGAGCACGCCGGGTTTGGCGACCTCGTCGAGGCCGAGGGCATCGCGGTAGAAACGTCGGGCGTCGTCCTCGCGACCCTCGGGCATCGAGACCTGGACATGATGCAACGTGAGCATGAGGCGCCTTCCGGTGAAAGTATCTTGACGTAAAGATACTTTCGCCGGATACCCGCCGTGTCAACGATTCTCGACGGTCGCGACTCAGCGATCGCGCCTCGCCACTTCGGCGCACTCCCAACCACGTGCGTCCAGCACACCGCACCTGGCCTCTGCACGGCCACGCCATCAAAGACGAGGTCCGCGCTGCAGGCTGACGAAACCAGGCGATCGCCCGTCGAGCCGCTCTGCTCAGCCCCATCCACCCCGTTCGACGAGGACGTCCTTGAGCACGTCGGCGCGGTCGGTGATGAGGCCGTCGACGCCGAGGTCGAGCAGACGCTCCATGTCGGCGCGCTCGTTGACCGTCCACACGTGGACGTCGAGCCCGGCGCCGTGCAGGACGCGCAGGAGTCTCGGCGTCAGCACGCGCAGGCGGCCCTGACGTTCGGGGATCTGCACGGCGTCGATGCCGTGCGCAAGGCGCGCGACGAGGGGCGAACCGAGCACCGGCAGGTGCGCCGCGAGCCACAGCGCGGTGGTGCGCGACTGCCCTGGCGATGAACGGACCGGTCGCGTCAGGCCGGCGAGGACGGCTCGGCGCCGCGCGTCGGAGAAGGAGGCGATGCGGACGCGATCGTGCGCGCCGCACCGTTCGATGCACTCGATGAGCGGTGTGACCGCGCCGGCCGATTTCACGTCGATGTTGACGCACACCTGCGGCAGTTGCGTCAGCAATTCCTCGAGTCGCGGGATCGGCTCGTGCCCGGCGATGCGCGCCCGTGCGACCACCTCCCATGGCAGGTGCGCGATCGCGCCGGCCCCGTCGCTCGTGCGGTCGAGGGTCGTGTCGTGGAAGGCGACGAGCACCCCTTCGACGGTCGCGTGCACGTCGGTCTCAACCCACCGGTAGCCGAGCTCGGCGGCAGCGCGGAACGCCGCCATCGAGTTCTCCAGCGCATGCGAGGTGCCACCGGAGAAACCGCGGTGGGCCAGGGCGACGGGCCCCGACGCGAGATGCGAGGTTGCCTTGGTCATGAGCAGCGGTCCTCACGTGCGACGGGAGACGAAACGGGTTCCCGCATCGTGCCACAGTCAGGCGTCCGGGGCGCTCATTCGGCATCGCGGGCATCAGCAGTGTTCGGTCGACAGGCGGCATCGTCCAGCACGCACGGTCGCGGCAGACCACCGCGGACCGAACTCGATCGCGAGCAGATCCGACCGGGTACCGGCCAGTAACAACTTGAGATGTGGCCTGCGATCCGGAAGAGTCGTGACTTCCGACCGCACGATGGACACCAGGGAGGACATCGCATGCAAGACGAAGAACCGAAGGCCGACGGCCCGCCGGGCGCCACCCCGGCAACGGCGATCACCGACGACAGCGCTGCGCCGGAGACGGAGGCCGCAACCCCGCAGACACCCGAGGAAGCGGCGCGCCACGAGGGCGAGTCGTCGGACCCGCTGCCCTCCGATCTGTCTGACGCCGCGCAGATCGCCGAGGACGACGACGATGAGGTCATCGCAGAGAAGTTGCGACGCCAGGGCGTGCGCCTCGGCAAGGGCGGAGTCGCGCCACGCGTCTTCTGGCCGGCACTCATCGTCATCCTGGCGGTGGCCGTGCTCGGCGTCGCCTTCCCCGACGGCACCGGTGAGGTGCTGACGAACATGCAGTCGTGGATCGTCACGAACTTCGGCTGGTACTACATGCTCGTCATCGGCGGGTTCATCGCCTTCGCCGCCTTCATGGGTCTCAGCCGCTACGGCTCGATCAAGCTCGGCAACGACGACGAGAAGCCCGAGTTCGGGGTCTTCTCCTGGTTCGCGATGCTGTTCGCCGCGGGCATGGGCATCGGCCTGGTCTTCTACGGCGTCGGTGAGCCACTCACCTACGCGACGACGATGCCGAAGCCCGGCTGGCCCGAAGGCGAGGCCGAGCGTTCACAGCTCGCGATGGCGCAGACCTTCGTCCACTGGGGTCTGCACCCGTGGGCGATCTACGCCGTCATCGGGCTGGCCCTCGCGTACGCGATCCACCGTCGCGGCCGCCCCATCTCGATCCGGTGGGCTCTCGAGCCGATCCTGGGCGAGCGCGTCAAGGGTTGGATGGGCGACCTCGTCGACATCCTGGCCATCTTCGGCACCGTGTTCGGTGTCGCGACGTCGCTGGGTCTCGGCGTGCAACAGATCGCCTCCGGTCTGAAGTCCATCGGCATCCTCGACAGCACGGACAACACGATCCTCGTCAT
Organism: Dermacoccus sp. SAI-028; assembly: GCF_004346775.1. Classification (NCBI taxonomy): domain Bacteria; kingdom Bacillati; phylum Actinomycetota; class Actinomycetes; order Micrococcales; family Dermacoccaceae; genus Dermacoccus; species Dermacoccus sp. SAI-028. The sequence goes on from NZ_SMFS01000001.1 coordinate 1,353,473, forward strand.
CCTCATCGTGTGCATCACGTTCCTGTCGACGCTGTCGTGTGTCTCCGGCCTCGGCAAGGGGATCAAGTGGCTGTCGAACATCAACCTCAGCCTCGCCGGTCTGCTGCTCATCTCGGTGCTGCTGCTCGGCCCGACGCTGTTCCTGTTCCAGAACCTCACCGAGGCGCTCGGCGTCTACCTCGCCAACGTGCTCGGCATGACCTTCGACGTCGGTGCCTACACGGGGGAGAAGGGCGCTGACTGGAACTCTGCGTGGACGATCTTCTACTGGGGCTGGTGGATCAGCTGGGCGCCGTTCGTCGGCGTCTTCATCGCCCGCATCTCCCGCGGGCGCACGATCCGCGAGTTCATCGCCGGCACGCTTCTCGTGCCCACGCTCGTCGGGTTCGTCTGGTTCGCCGTCATGGGCGGCGCCGGCATCCACCGTCAGCTCTTCGGTGACGGCGGTCTCGTCGACAAGACCGACGGTGTCGTCGCGGAGAAGGTGCTGTTCACGGTGCTGCAGGACCTGCCGCTCGGGCAAGTGCTGTCCGTCATCGCGATCCTGCTCGTCGCCGTCTTCTTCATCACCTCCTCCGACTCGGGTTCACTCGTCGTTGACATGCTCGCCTCCGGTGGTCACCCCAACCCGCCGACGTGGTCGCGTGTGCTGTGGGCCCTCATGGAAGGTGCCATCGCCATCGGCCTGCTCCTCGCCGGCGGGCTCAAGGCGCTGCAGGCGGCGTCTCTCGCGACGGCATTGCCGTTCAGCGTCGTGCTCGTGCTTATGTGCGTCGCGACGTTCAAGGCGGTGCGCTATGACTACCGCCGTCGTGAGGAGAAGGAGTTCCTCGGTCGCGTCGAGTACGTGCGTCAGGAGTTGCAGTCGAACTTCGACGAGCACTTCGGCCGCCAGGTCGACCACCGCGTCGACAACCGCATCGACTACCGCATCAGTCGAACGACGGGCCCGTGGCGCGGCGGCAAGCACGCCAAGGACGACGGGCGCTCCTGAGCAGCGCGCCGTTCGCCCGAGGCCCCCGTGGAGTTCACCTCCACGGGGGCCTCGCGGCGTTCAGCCCCGCAATCATTCACCCGTTCAATCGGCGAGTGAGGGCCTGCGCGCTCACTCGACACGCCGCGACGAACCGATCGTGTCGCTCGGCCGGATCCTCGCCGTGGCGCGCGAGACGCCCCTCGTCCCACGTCACCGCGAGGCTCGCGGCCGGTAGCTCGTTGTGGTCTAGCACCGCGCACCCCACGGACGCAAAGCCCTCCGTCACCGAGCCGTTCTCCCAGGCATGGCCGCGTTGGCGCACCTGCGTGAGTTGTGAGCGCAGCTCCTTGAGCGTCCCCGGCGCATTGCCGTTCTCACGGCGTCGGACGAGGTCGTCGCTGCGCGGAAACAGCGCACGCACCTGCGCAGCGGGCAGGGCCGCGAGAATCGCAAGGCCACTCGCCGTCACGGTCGCGGGCAGCCGCACGCCGACGTCGGTGACGAGTGGCGGCACCCCGAGCGGTCGCTCCTCGAGCACGTACACGACGTCGCGCCCGTGCAGGACGGCGAGGTGCGCGCAGGCCCCCGTCCGCTCCGCGAGGTCGGTGACGATGCTCTGCGCCGCGCGCTGCAGCGGCGCCTGACGCCGGTAGGCCGAGCCAAGCTCGTGCGCGGCTGGCCCCAACCCCCAGCGTCGTGTCCCCTCGTCGTGCGTGACGAACCCTGCGGCGCGCAGCACGCCGAGCAACTTGTAGACGGACGAGCGGGGCAGGTCGAGCTCACGGGCGAGAGCCGCCGCCGGTGCGGGCGAGGGGCGCGCGGCGATGCGCTGCAAGAGCGCGAGGACGTGCTCGGCGGCGGGGACGTACGACGACATGCGCCCAGTGTCTCGTATCCGAGACAAAAAGCGCGTCCTGGGTCACGCACGAGTGTGGTCACGGGCGAAGGTGGTGTCATGACGAACGCCTCGATGCCTCAGCACCACCACGACCCCGCCGCGACGCCCGGCGCCGGCGTCACGCCCCCTGACATGAGCGCTGCCTGCGAGGTCGAGGTCGGCATCGGCGCCCTCAGCATCGACGACGTCGTCGCCGTCGCCCGCCATGACGCGCGCATCGTGCTCAGCGAGGCGAGTCGCGCGGAGGTCGCGAAGAGCCGCGCGATCATCGACGCCCTCGCCAACGACCCGGTGCCGCACTACGGCATCTCGACCGGTTTCGGTGCGCTCGCGACGCAGCACATCCCGCTCGAGAAGCGTCAGCAGCTGCAGCGCAGCCTCGTCGCCTCGCACGCCGCGGGCAGCGGTGAACCGGTCGAGTGCGAGGTCGTGCGCGCGCTCATGCTCCTGCGCATCTCGACGCTCGCGACCGGGCGCACCGGCATCCGTCCCGAGACGCTCGACGCGTATGTCGCGATGCTCAACGCCGGCATCACCCCGGTCGTGCGCGAGTACGGCTCGCTCGGTTGTTCCGGCGACCTCGCGCCGCTCGCGCACTGTGCGCTCGCGCTCATGGGCGAGGGCGAGGTCGTCGACGCCGCCGGCCACCTGACGAACGCCGAGAACGCGCTGCGCGCCGCCGGCGTCGAGCCCGTCCAGCTGCAGGAGAAGGAGGGCCTGGCGCTCATCAACGGCACCGACGGCATGCTCGGCATGCTGTGCCTCGCCATCGCCGATCTGCGCATGCTCTTGACGAGCGCCGACGTCGCCGCCGGCCTCAGCGTCGAGGGCCTGCTCGGCTCGGACGCCGTCTTCGCCGACGACCTGCAGCAGCTGCGCCCGCACCCCGGCCAGGCGCGCTCGGCAGCGAACCTGCGCAAGGTGCTCGCGGGCAGCGGCATCCGCGAATCCCACCGTGAACCGGGCGCCTGCACCCGCGTGCAGGACGCCTATTCGCTGCGCTGCTCGCCACAGGTCATCGGCGCGGCCCGCGACACCCTCGAGCACGCGACGACCGTCGCGAACCGCGAGCTCGCGGCCGCCGTCGACAACCCCGTCGTGACGCTCGACGGCCGCGTCGAGTCGAACGGCAACTTTCACGGAGCACCCGTCGCGTACGTCCTCGACTTCCTCGCCATCGTCATCGCCGACGTCGCGTCGATGAGTGAGCGCCGCACCGACCGCTTCCTCGACGTCGCCCGCAACCACGGCCTGCCGCCGTTCCTCGCCGACGACCCGGGCACCGACTCGGGCCTCATGATCGCGCAGTACACGGCCGCGGGCATCGTCAGCGAACTCAAGCGGCTCGCGAGCCCCGCGAGCGTCGACTCGATCCCGAGCAGCGCGATGCAGGAGGATCACGTCTCGATGGGCTGGGCCGGCGCCCGCAAGCTGCGTCGGGCCGTCGACGGTCTCGCCCGCGTCCTCGCCATCGAGACGCTGACGGCGACGCGCGGCATCCAGCTGCGCGCACCGTTGACGCCCGGGCCGGTCGCGGCCGCCGTCATCGACGCGCTGACGGACGAGGGTGGCCAGCCCGCCGGCATGCCGGGGCGGGATCGCTACCTCTCGCCGGAGATCGAACGCGCCGTCGCGCTCGTCAAGAGTGGCGCCGTCCGTGACGCCGCCGCCCGAGCCGCGGGCTCGCTCGACTGACGCGTCCTGGACGGTTGCTCACGCACACCAGCGGGCGATCGTCCCTCCGCCCTCCGCATCGACCCACCCGCAGTTCCGCCGAATCAGACCGAGGAGCACCCCATGGAAGGCGCCCGTCCCGTCCGCGCACCCCGCGGCACCCAGTTGAACGCTCGCAGCTGGGCCACCGAGGCCCCCTTGCGCATGCTCATGAACAACCTCGACCCGGAGGTCGCCGAGCGCCCCGACGACCTCGTCGTCTACGGCGGCACCGGCCGCGCCGCACGTGACTGGCGCAGCTTCGACGCGATGGTGCGCACACTCGAGACGTTGAAGGCCGACGAGACGATGCTCGTGCAATCGGGCCGGCCCGTCGGCGTCATGCGGACGCACGAGTGGGCGCCGCGCGTGCTCATCGCGAACTCGAACCTCGTCGGCGACTGGGCTACGTGGCCCGAGTTCCGCCGCCTCGAGCAGATGGGTCTCACGATGTACGGCCAGATGACGGCCGGGTCGTGGATCTACATCGGCACCCAGGGCATCCTGCAGGGCACGTACGAGTGCTTCGCGGCGATCGCCGAGCGCACGTTCGGCGGCACCCTCGCGGGCACGCTGACGCTCACCGGCGGCTGCGGCGGCATGGGCGGCGCCCAGCCCCTCGCCGTCACGCTGAACGGTGGCACGTGCCTCATCGTCGACGTCGACCCGGCGCGTCTTCACCGCCGCGTCGAGCACCGCTATCTCGACGAGATCGCCGACGATCTGGACGACGCCATCGACCGCGCCGTCGCCGCTAAGAACGCGAAGAAGGCCGTGTCAATCGGCGTCGTCGGCAACGCCGCCGAGGTCTTCCCGGAGCTGCTGCGCCGCGACGTGCCCATCGACATCGTCACCGACCAGACGAGCGCGCACGACCCGCTGAGCTACCTGCCGATCGGCATCGACGTCGCCGACTGGTTCGAGTACGCCGCGAAGAAGCCCGAGGAGTTCACCGAGCGAGCGCAGGAGTCGATGGCGCGTCACGTCGAGGCGATGGTCGGTTTCCAGGACAAGGGCGTCGAGGTGTTCGACTACGGCAACTCGATCCGCGACGAGGCGCGCCAGGGCGGTTACGGCCGCGCGTTCGAGTTCGAGGGCTTCGTGCCGAAGTACATCCGCCCGCTGTTCTGCGAGGGCAAGGGCCCGTTCCGCTGGGTGGCGCTCTCGGGCGACCCGAAGGACATCTACGCGACGGACGAGGCGGTGCTCGACCTGTTCCCGGACAACGAGCGCCTGCACCGCTGGATCAAGGGCGCCCGCGAGAAGGTGCACTTCGAGGGCCTGCCGGCGCGCATCTGCTGGCTCGGCTACGGCGAACGCGACAAGGCCGGCCTGCGCTTCAACGACATGGTCGCGAACGGCGAGGTGAGCGCCCCCATCGTCATCGGGCGCGACCACCTCGACTGCGGCTCTGTCGCCTCGCCCTACCGCGAGACGGAGGCCATGCAGGATGGCTCCGACGCCATCGCCGACTGGCCGCTGCTCAACGCCCTCGTCAACACGGCGAGCGGCGCGAGCTGGGTCTCGCTGCACCACGGCGGCGGTGTCGGCATCGGACGCTCGATGCACGCGGGGCAGGTCTCCGTCGCGGACGGCACGCCGCTGGCCGCGCAGAAGCTCGCGCGCGTGCTGACGAACGACCCCGGCATGGGTGTCATCCGCCACGTCGACGCCGGCTACGACATCGCCGAGAACATCGCCGCCGAGCGCGGTGTACGCATCCCGATGAGCGAGGGCTGAGCGGCACGACGTCGGACGCGGGGGCGTGGCGTGCTCGGCATGCCCCTCCCCGCTTCCGAGCCGGACATGTCCGATGACGACGAGGACCCGGAGGGTTTCGATGACCGAGCGCACGTTCGAGGGCCTGTGGGCCGACCTCGCCCCGGTGGGGCGCGACAAGCACAGTGGCGGATACCGCCGATTCGCCTGGAGCCGTGAGGATTCCACGCTCCGCGAATGGTTCGACGGCGAGTGTGAAGCGCTCGGTCTCGACGTCGTCGAGGATCGCGCAGGCAACCAGTGGGCGTGGTGGGGCGAGCCGGATCGGACGCCTGGCATCGCCACCGGATCGCACCTTGACTCGGTGCCCGACGGCGGGGCGTTCGACGGACCCCTGGGCGTCGTCTCGTCGTTGCTCGCGGTGCGCCGACTCAAGGAGTCGGGGTTCGCGCCCGCGCGCCCGATCGGTGTCGTCAACTTCGTCGACGAGGAGGGCGCGCGCTTCGGCGTCGCCTGCGCGGGCTCGCGCCTCATCACCGGAGCGCTGACGGCCGAGCGCGCCCTCGGCCTGCGCGACACCGACGGTGTCACGATGGCACAGGCGTGGGAGCGCGCTGGGCGTGAGCCGTCGGATCTCGGGCGGGACGACGCGGCCCTCACGCGCCTCGCGTGCTTCGTCGAGGTGCACGTCGAACAGGGGCGGGCCCTCGTCGACCTGCCCCGTGACGCGGCGGGCGATCCGTTCGGCGCCGCCGTCGCGGTCGGCACCGACATCTGGCCGCACGGACGGTTTCGCGCCGACCTGCCCGGGCGCGCCGACCACGCCGGGACGACGGCGCTCGGCGACCGCGACGACGCGCTGGTCAAGGCCGCCCGGTTCATCGAGCTGGTGCGGGCGGCGGCCACCTCGCGTGACGACGGTGCCGCGCGCCGCGTCGTCGCGACCGTCGGAAAGCTCGACGTCACGCCCGGCGGCATCAACGCCATCGCCTCCCACGTGACGGCGTGGGTCGACGCACGCGGCGTCTGCGAGGACGACGTGCGCGCAGCGATCGACGAGATCGCAGGTCGCGCAGCGGAACTCGGTGGCGAATGGCGGGAGGAGTCATGGACGCCGACGACCCCGTTCGACGCCGACCTCGTCGCGCGCGTGCACCGCACGCTCGGTGAGGGTGTGCCGATGCTCGGCACCGGTGCCGGCCACGACGCCGGCATCCTCGCCAACCACGGCATCCCCAGCGTCATGTTGTTCGTGCGCAACCCGACGGGCACGTCGCACTCGCCCGAGGAGTTCGCGCAGACCGATGACTGCCTGCGCGGCGTCGACGCACTCGTCCGCGTGCTCGAGGATCTCGCGTCATGACCATCTACCACGTGCCGTTCGCGCACCTGCCCGACGGCCTCGCGCGCGACGTCCGACTCGTCGAGGAGGACGGGCGATGGGTCGAGGTGACGGCGAATGCGTCACCGAGAGATGGGCTGTCGGGTGGATCGACGGGTGGGGCGCCGAGTGGCGTTTCCTCTGACGACGCATCCTCGGACGACGTGATCAGGCTCGACGGGGTCGCACTGCCCGGTTTCGCGAACTGCCACAGCCATGCGTTCCACCGCGCATTGCGCGGGCGCACGCATGACGACGGTGGCACGTTCTGGACGTGGCGTGAACGTATGTACCGCGTTGCGGCGCAGCTCGATCCGTCGACATACCTCGCACTGGCGCGCGCCGTGTACGCCGAGATGGCGCTGGCCGGCGTCACGGCGGTGGGGGAGTTTCACTACGTCCACCACCGCCCCGACGGCACGCCCTACGACGACCCGAACGCCATGGGTTCTGCGCTGCGTCAAGCGGCCCGCGAGGCCGGCATCCGGCTCACGCTGCTCGACACGTGTTACCTCCACGGAGGCCTCGACACCGATGGCCACGCCGCGGTGAGCGCTGAGCAGCAGCGCTTCAGCGACGGCTCCGTCGACGCCTGGGCGCGGCGTCACGCGCAGTTGCGGGAGGACGCACTCAGTGACGAGAACACCGTGGTCGGCGCGGCCGTTCACTCGGTGCGCGCTGTCGCTCGCGACGAACTGGCGGACGTCGTCGCCGCGACGCCGGGGGAGATCCTCCACGCCCATGTCTCCGAACAGCCTGCGGAGAACGCCGCGGCACTGGCCCACTACCAGCGCACGCCCGTGGGTCTGCTCCACGAGGCCGGCGCACTGAGCGAGCGCTTCTCCGCCGTCCATGCGACGCATCTGAGCGACGACGACGTCTCGACGCTCGCCCGCGCGGGCGCGACGGCCTGCTTCTGCCCGACGACCGAACGCGACCTTGCCGACGGCATCGGGCCGGCCGTTGCACTGTACGACGCGGGCGCGCGGCTCAGCCTCGGCAGCGACCAGCACGCCGTCATCGACATGTTCGAAGAAGCCCGCGGCCTCGAGATGCACGAGCGGCTGACGAGCAACGAGCGCGGCCGCCTGAGCCCGCGCGACCTGCTCTCGGCGGCGACGCGGCAGGCGAGCATCGGCTGGGCGGACGCCGGCGAGATCGTCATCGGCGCACGCGCCGACCTCGTCGCCGTCAATGCCGAATCCCCGCGCACCGCAGGCTGTTCGCCTGACCAGATCCTGCTCGCCGCGATTGCGCAGGACGTCACGGACGTCATCGTCGACGGACGCGTCGTCGTGCGCGGCGGGTGCCACCGCCTCGAAGAGACGCTCGCGCCCGGCGGCATCGGGCGGCTCCTGCACGACGCCATCGACCCCTTCTGGAGGCAGACATGACGACGACGCTCGTCACCGGCATCGCCGAACTCGTGACGAACGACCCGCAGCAGGCCCGCGCTGGCGCGAGCGAGGACGAGCGCCTGCTCGGTCTCCTCACCGACGCGGCGATCGTCGTCGAAGACGACCGCATCGCCTGGGTCGGCGAGTCGCGCCGAGCGCCGGACGCCGACCGCCGCGTCGACGTCGACGGCGCCGCACTGATGCCCGGCTTCGTCGACAGCCACGCACACCTCGTCTTCGACGGCGACCGCTCGGCCGAGTTCGCCGCCCGCATGGTGGGCGAGCGCTACGACGGGGGCGGGATCGCCACCACGGTGGCCGCCACCCGCGACGCTGACGACGACCGCCTCACCGCGCTGGTCGCGCGGCGCATCGCCGAGATGCGCGCGCAGGGCACGACGTGCGTCGAGGTGAAGTCGGGCTACGGGCTGACGGTCGAGGACGAGGCACGAGCGCTGCGCATCGCCCGCGAGTTCACGCCGGAGACGACCTATCTCGGTGCCCACGTCGTGCCGAGCGGCAGCGATCGTGCCGCCTACGTCGACCTCGTCTGCGGCGAGATGCTCGAGGCGTGCCGCCCGTACGCTCGCTGGGCCGACGTGTTCTGCGAGCCGGGCAGTGCTCACGCCTTCGACGGCGACGAGAGCGCGACGATCCTGCGGGCCTGTCGAGACGCGGGGCTCGAACTGCGTGTCCACGGCGGCCAGCTCGGCGAGGGACCGGGCGTCCAACTCGCCGTCGAGCTCGGTGCGGCGAGCGTCGACCACTGCACCTATCTGTCGGCGAGTGACGTTGCGGCACTGGCCGATTCGTCGACCGTCGCGACACTTCTGCCGGGCGTCGAGTTCTCGACCCGTTCGCCCTACCCGGATGCGCGGCGCCTCATCGACGCGGGCGTCAGCGTCGCCATCGCGACCGACTGCAACCCGGGCACGTGCTACTCCGACTCGATGCCGTTCATGATCGCCCTCGCCGTGCGCGAGATGGGCATGAGCGCCGCCGAAGCCGTGTGGGCTGCGACGGCCGGCGGCGCGCAGGCGCTGTGGCGCGACGACGTGGGCGTCATCCGCCCCGGTGCGCGCGCCGACCTCGCCGTTCTCGACGCGCCCAGCCACCGTCACCTCTGCTACCGACCGGGCGTGCCGATCGCGCGGACGCTGGAGGTCTGAGGAACGCCGGCCCCAGACATGACGAAGCCCGCCCGGTACGCGACCGGGCGGGCTTCGTCATGGCATACCGCGCAGGCAGCCGTCGAGCATTAGTCCTGGAAGCTCGTGATGTCGGCGCCGAGGGCGTTGAGACGCTCGTCGAGCTCCTCGTAGCCACGGTTGATGACATAGATGTTGCGCAGCGTCGAGGTGCCGGGGCAGGCGAGCATGCCGAGCAGGATGACGACGCCGGGGCGCAGCGCGGGCGGGCACATGACCTCGGCGGCGCGCCACTTGGCGGGGCCTTCGATCATGACCCGGTGCGGGTCCATGAGGTGCACCGTCGCACCGATCTTCGTCAGCTCGTTGAGGTAGATCGCGCGGTTCTCGTACACCCAGTCGTGGATGAGCGTCTTGCCCTCGGCGCACGCAGCGATGACGGCGAAGAACGGCAGGTTGTCGATGTTGAGGCCGGGGAAGGGCAGCGGGTGGATCTTGTCCGTCGGCGCCTTGAGCGGGCCCGGCTTCGTCGTGATGTCGACGAGGCGCGTGAAGCCGTTGTCCGAGGTGTACTCGTCGCTCATCTCGTACTGGAAGCCCATCTCCTCGAGGATGGCCAGTTCGATCTCCATGAACTCGATCGGCACGCGCTTGATCGTGATCTCGGACTTCGTGACGATGGCGGCTGCGATGAGGCTCATCGCCTCGATCGGGTCCTCGCTCGGGAAGTACTCGACGTCCTCGTTGATCTCGGCGACGCCGGTGATCTTGAGCGTCGTCGTGCCGATGCCCTCGATCGTCACGCCGAGCTTCTCGAGGAAGAAGCACAGATCCTGGACCATGTAGTTGCTCGAGGCGTTGCGGATGATCGTCGTGCCCTCGTAGCGGGCTGCGGCGAACAGGGCGTTCTCGGTGACGGTGTCGCCGCGCTCGATGAGGACGATCGGCTTCGTCGGGCGGATCGAGTTGTTGACCTCGACGTTGTAGTACCCGTCCTTCGCGACGACCTCCATGCCGAACGCGCGCAGCGCGTGCAGGTGCGGCTCGACGGTGCGCGCACCGAGGTCGCACCCGCCGGCGTTGGGCAGCTCGAACGAGTCGAACTCGTGCATGAGCGGGCCGAGGAACATGAGGATCGTGCGGGTGCGGCGCGCCGCGACCTCGTCGATCGTCGACAGGTCGATCTTGGCGGGCGGCGTGATCTCGAGGTCGCTCGTGCCCGGCAGCCAGCGCGTCTGCACGCCGATGGAGTCGAGCACCTCGGTGATGCGGTTGACCTCTTCGATGCGCGCGAGGTTGCGCAGCGTCGTGCGCCCCTTGTTCAGCATCGCGGCGCACAGGCAGGCGACGGCGGCGTTCTTGCTCGTGCGCACGTCGATAGACCCGGACAGCTGCTTGCCGCCGATGATCCGAAGGTTCAGGGGCGCGTTGCTGGACACAGTGACAATCTCCGAATCAGTTGGTGCAGATGAACCCATCACGCCGAGGTGTGACGAGCGGCGACGCGACCCGGGGGCACGTCACGCGTCGGCGGGAAGAACACTGCGGTTCACCCCGTCATTCCCACGCGCACCGGTGCGAGCCGGCCGACCGGGCCCTGTGGCCGGTCGCGGTTCGCCGATGCGCAGCGATTCAACGATGGTATGCCACCGCCGCGAGCGCCCCGAATCATCGCGGTCGGCGTGTCGAGACGCGGGCGCGGGGCGCACCCCGTCAAGAGGTACGCCCCGCGTGGGCGGCTCACGCCGCCGTCAGGACCGCGATCAGCGGGCGACGCTCGCGGCGCCCTTCGGCAGGAAGCGCTGACCGGTGACCTTCTCGGCGATGCCGGTGCGGTCGAGCAGCGGCGTCACGCCACCGTTCCAGAACGGGAAGCCGGCGCCGGTGATCATCGCGAGGTCGATGTCCATCGGGGCCGCGACGACCTCCTCGTCGAGCATGCGACGGGTCTCGTCGGCCAGTGCCGACAGGGCCTGCTCGCGCACCTGCTCCTCGGTGAGCACCTTCGCGTCCGCCGGCTTGCTGAACTTCTCGAAGATCGAGTCGTCGAGCTTGCCGTCGGCGCCGTAGAAGCTCGGGATCTTCTCCTCGACGACCTTCGCGAGGTTCGGCGAGACGTAGAAGCGCTCCGGGAAGGCGCCGTGCAGCGTCTCCGAGTTGTGCAGCGCGATGGCGGGGCCGACGAGCGAGATGAGCATGAACGGCGGCATCGGGGTGACACCGGCGAACGCCTTCTCGACGACCTCGACGGGCGTGCCCTCATCGACGATCTTGCCCGCCTCGCCCATGAACCGGCCGAGGAGGCGGTTCACGACGAACGAGGGGGAGTTCTTCACGAGGATGCACGTCTTCTTCAGCGACTTGCCGGTGGCGAACGCCGTGGCGAGCGTCGCGTCGTCCGTCTTCTCGCCGCGGATGATCTCCAGCAGCGGCATGACGGCGACGGGGTTGAAGAAGTGGAACCCGACGACCCGCTCGGGGTGCTTCAGGTCCGCTGCCATCTCGGTGATCGACAGCGAGGAGGTGTTCGTCGCGAGGACGCACTCGGGCGTGACGATCTGCTCGACCTCGGCCCAGACGCTCTTCTTGACACCCATCTCTTCGAAGACGGCCTCGATGACGAAGTCGGCGTCCGCGAAGCCGTCCTTGCTCGTCGAACCCGTGATGAGGCCCTTGAGACGGTTCGCCTTGTCCTGCGAGATGCGGCCCTTGGCGAGCAGCTTGTCGATCTCGTCGTGGACGTAGCCGACACCCTTGTCGACGCGTGCCTGGTCGAGGTCCGTCATGATGACGGGCACGTCGAGGCGGCGGATGAACAGCAGCGCCATCTGGCTGGCCATGAGACCGGCGCCGACGACGCCGACCTTCGTCACCTTGCGCGCGAGCGCCTTGTCCGGCGCACCAGCGGGTCGCTTCGCACGCTTCTGGACGAGGTTGAACGCGTACAGACCGGCGCGCAGTTCGTCGCTCATGATGAGGTCGCCGAGCGCCTGGTCCTCACCGGCGAAGCCCTGCGCCCGCGTGTTCGTGCGGGCGGCCTCGACGAGGTCGATGGCGCGCAGCGGAGCGGGGGCGGCGCCACCGGTCTTCTGCATCGTGAAGGCGCGGGCCTTGTCGCACGCGGCCTTCCACGCGGCCTCGTCCTTGTTGACCTCCGGGCGCTCGACCTTCTTCTCGCCGCTGATGACGGCGGCCGCGAAGGCGAGGGAGTCCTCGAGGAACGTGACGGGGGCGAGCAGCTCGTCGGCGACACCCAGCTTGAACGCCTGGGCACCCGTCGCCATCTTGTTGTTGCTCAGCGGGTTCGTGATGATGAGCTGCAGCGCGTTCTCCACGCCGATGAGGTTCGGCAGCAGGTACGTGCCGCCCCAGCCGGGCACGAGGCCGAGGAAGCACTCGGGCAGCGAGTAGGCGGGCACGTCGGCGCTCATCGTGCGGTAGTCGCAGTAGAGACCGATCTCGACGCCACCACCCATCGATGCGCCGTTGACGAACGCGAACGTCGGCACGTCGAGGTCGGCGATCTTCGAGAAGACGCGGTGACCCTGCTCGGCGATGTCGACGGCCTGCTCACGGTCGGTGATCGACGGCAACGCCATGAGGTCGGCGCCGACGGCCATGATGAACGGCTTGCCCGTCACACCGAAACCGACGATCTCGCCCTTCGCGGCGCGCTCGGCGGCGGCGTCGACGGCCTTCTCCAGCTCCGCGAGGCCCTGTGGGCCAAAGCTGTTCGGCTTCGTGTGGTCGAAGCCGTTGTCGAGGGTGACGAGCACGAACGTCCCGGCGCCCTTGCCGTCGGTCGACGGCAGCGTGATGTCCTGGCTGAGGGCGTGCGTGACGACCTCGGCGCGCGCGTTCTCGGCGCTCGACTGAGTCTGGTTGTCGCTCATCAGGCCGTCTTCTCCTTGCCGTAGTCAGGGTGGTTGGGGTTCTCCCAGATGACACAGCCACCCATGCCGATGCCGATGCACATCGCGGTGACGCCGTAGCGCGCCTCGGGGTGCTCGGCGAACTGGCGCGACAGCTGCGTCATGAGACGCACGCCGGAGCTCGCGAGCGGGTGACCCGTCGCGATGGCGCCGCCGTAGGCGTTGACGCGCTCGTCGTCGGCGTCGATGCCGAAGTGGTCGAGGAAGGCCAGCACCTGCACGGCGAAGGCCTCGTTGAGTTCGAACAGGTCGATGTCGTCGATCGTCAGGCCCGCCTTGGCGAGAGCCTTCTCGGTGGCCGGGACGGGGCCGATGCCCATGACCTCGGGGTCGACGCCGACGAACGCGAAGTCGACCAGGCGCATGCCGACGGGCAGGCCGAGCTCCTGCGCGCTCTCCTCGGAGGCGAGGATGCACGCCGTCGCACCGTCGTTGAGACCAGCCGCGTTACCGGCCGTCACGTTGCCGTGCGCACGGAACGGCGTCTTCAGCTTGGCCAGTTCCTCGACGGTCGTGCCGGGGCGCGGCGGCTCGTCGGCCGTGGCCAGGCCCCAGCCCTTCTCGACGTTGCGCGTCGCGACGGGAACGAGATCCTGCTGGATCTTGCCCTCCGCGTACGCCTTCGCGAGCTTGTTCTGGCTGGCGACGGCGAACGCGTCGCAGCGCTCCTTCGTGATCGCCGGGTAACGGTCGTGCAGGTTCTCGGCCGTCTTGCCCATGACCAGGGCGCTCGGGTCGACGAGCTTCTCGGCGACGATGCGCGGGTTCGGGTCGGTGCCCTCACCCATGGGGTGACGGCCCATGTGCTCGACACCACCGGCGATGACGACGTCGTACGCGCCGAACGCGATGCCGGACGCGGACGTCGTCACGGCCGTCATCGCGCCCGCGCACATGCGGTCGATGGCGTAACCGGGCACCGACTTGGGCAGGCCCGACAACAGAGCAGCCATGCGCCCGATCGTCAGACCCTGGTCGCCGATCTGCGTCGTGGCCGCGATGGCGACCTCGTCGACGCGCTCCGGCGGCAGGTTCGGCTGACGGCGCATGAGTTCACGAATGCACTTGATGACCAGGTCGTCGGCGCGGGTCTGGGCGTACATGCCCTTCTCACCGGCCTTGCCGAACGGCGTGCGAACACCGTCGACGAAGACGACCTCATGGAGCGTGCGGGGCACGATGCCTCCCGAAGCTAGACGAAGCTGACGTGCCCAGGCTAACGCGCTTTGTTACCGCTGAGTACGAAAGGGGGTGGATTCGTGCACGGGAGGGGGCTGGGTGAGTCACCCGGCGCTGCGTGCGTCAGTCCTGACTGACCGCACGCAGCGGCACGTGACGCAGCTGCAGCGGGCGTTCGGTGGGCGTGCAGGCACGGCGGGGACCCGTGGGCCGGGCGTGCAGGGCGTCAGCGCGACGGGTGGTCGAGAGCCGCCTCGGCGAGCAGCGGAGCGACGATGTCGCACTGCCACGGGCGAGCTCCGCCGGCGCTCAGCGCCGCGTGCCAGCCGTCCTCGCTCGTGTCGGCGGGCGGTGACCAGATGACGCGGCGCAGCAGATCGGGCGTCACGAGATTCTCGACGGGTACGCGACGCTCCTCGCTGAAGCGCTGCAAGCCGTAACGGACGTCGTCAAGACGCCCGGCCGCTGCCGGGTTCTTGTCATGCCACGCGCGGATCGGCGGGGGAGCCGAGGTTCGCTGCGTCGCCGTCGGCAGCTCGCGGTTCGGCAAGGCGTCGGCGGCCTTCAGCGCCGCGAGCCAACGCTCGCCGTAGCGCGCGAGACCCCGGTGCGCAGGACGCGGACGGCGGCGTCGCGCGGAACCGTCACCGACGCGCGGGCGGATGGCGGGCGGGCCGACGAGGCCGGAGGTGTCGTGCGGGTTGCGTCGTGCGAGGTCGATGATGAGGGCGTCGGGCAAAACGCGCCCGGGCGTCGTGTCGCGGCGTTGCGCGATGTCCTCGCGCGTCTGCCACAGGGCGCGAACGCGGGCGAGCTGACGCAGATCACGCAGGGCGTGCAGGCCGGACGTGCGTCGCCACGGCTCCTTCTTCGGCGTCGGGCCCTCGAAGTCGAGCAGTGCCTCGAACTCCTGACGCGCCCACTCGGCCTTGCCCTGCGCCTCGAGGTCAGCGGCGAGCGCGTCACGCACCTCGACGAGCCGCTCCACGTCGAGCGCCGCATAGACGAGCCAATCGTGCGGCAGGGGGCGCGTCGACCAGTCGACCGCCGAGTGCTCCTTCGCGAGCGTCACACCGACGAAGTGCTCGGTGACGGCGGCGAGGCCGACGCGCGGCAGACCCGCGAGACGTGAGCCGAGTTCGGTGTCGAACAGCTTGCGCGGGCGCAGACCGAGGGCCTTGAGGCACGGCAGATCCTGCGTCGCGGCGTGCAGCACCCACTCGGCACTGCCGATCGCGGTGTTGAGGCTGCTCAGATCGTTGAGCGGGACGGGGTCGATGAGCCACGTACCCGCGCCCTCGCGGCGCAACTGCACGAGATAGGCGTCGTTGCCGTAGCGGAAACCCGAGGCGCGCTCGGCGTCGATGGCGACCGGGCCGTGGCCAGCACGAATGGCGGCGCAGCATTCCTTGAGTTGAGCAGCGGTCGTGATGACGTCCGGGACGCCGTCCGCCGGTGCTTCGAGGAGGGGGTACGCAGGCGTTTCCTGCGGTTCCGGGGATTCACTCGAGGAAGAGCGGGCCGATACAGGCTCGGCGCTCGCTCGCCGCGCTGGCGGGGCTTCGTCGCGGTGCGCCGCGGGTCGTGAGGTGGGGGAGTCGTTCATGGATCAGAAGCGCCCGGGAAGCGCCGTCACACCTTCCGGAACGGGGGGCAGACCGGCGACGGTGCACATGAGGTTCGACCAGCCGAGCAGGTGCGCGGCGATGTTCGACTCGTCGGGCGTCCATGACGCACGGACCTCGAGTTCGACGCTGGAGGGGCGCTCGCCGAGACCGCCGAAGCTCTCGTTGACGACACGGGTGACAGTGCCGGCCTCCGCGGAGTAGGTCGCGTCTGCGTCCTTGAGCGATTCGAGGAGCCAGTCCCAACCGACGGCGCCGAGCGCAGGGTCGGTCGCCATCTCGGATTCGAGTTCGGCGCGCGCGAACGTCACGATGCGCCAGGTACCGTGCCACGCCTCGGGGGAGGCGGGGTCGTGCAGCAGGACGAAACGGCCGGTGCCGAGGACGTCGTCAGCGTTCTTGGGGTCGACGACCTCCGCCGAGAACGCGACGGCGTGCGGGGCGATGCGACGCGGCGCGGGCACCTCGGTGAGGTGCACCTGCGGGCGCACGGCGGCGGCCTTGACCGTTTCGACGACGTCGGCGAAATACGTCGCGTCATCGTGCCTCAACGTGTGCATGCCCATGGCGGTAACCCTAGGGGCGTTATCACGCGAAACCTGGGAGCCACGCCGCGCGGGTCGTCAAGGGCCCCGCCCGGACCCATCGGCGATTCCTGTCCCCATCTGCGATTTTCGTCCACATTCACCAGGAGTGAATGTGGACGAAAATCGCAGATGGGGACAGGCGGTGCGCTGGGGTCTCGCCGGGCGTATGGCCCTAGAGTGGCGCGAATGGTGACGTTCGTGGCGCTGCTCTCCTCCGCCGTGTGGGGCACGGCCGACTTCGTGGGCGGGCTGTGGGCGAAACGCTTCCACCCCGTCAAGGTGGTGGCCCTGTCGCAGCTCGGGGGACTCGTCGCGGCACTGATCTTCTTCGGCGTCGTCTCCCTCTCCGGCACGCACGGCTCGTCCGACTGGACGTCGTGGGCGACGTGGGGCGTCGGCGCGGGGCTGAGCGGCGCCGTCGGGCTGATGTGTCTGTATGCGGCGCTGTCCAGCGGGACGATGGGTGTCGTCTCGCCGATCACGGCGCTGGGCGCGATCGTCCCCGTCGTCCTCGGCCTCGTGCGCGGGGACGCGTGGACGCCCTCGATCGGCATCGGGTTGCTCGTGGCGCTCGCCGGTGCGGTGCTCGCGAGCGGACCGGAACTGAGCGGCGACGTCGGGCGACGCCCCGTCGTCCTCGCGTGCATCTCCGCGCTCGGGTTCGGGGTGTCGCTGTACTGCATGGACGGTGGTGCGCGGCACGACCTGTCGGGAGCCATGCTGGCGATGCGTTGCGGGTCGCTGACGCTGCTGCTGCCGACGCTGTTCGCCCTGCGCTCGAAGGGGCTCGCCCGTGAACCGCTGACGCGCCGCGACGTGCTCGTGCTGCCGCTGCTGGGCATGGGCGACCTGACGGCGAACCTGCTGTTCGCGGCGGCGTCCGCGCAGGGGCAGGTGTCGATCGTCGCCGTGCTCGGCTCGCTGTACCCCGTCGCGACGCTCCTTCTCGCCCGCGTCGTGCTCGCCGAGCGGCTGCGAATGGTGCAACTCGTCGGGGTAGCGCTGACGGTCGTCGGCGTGGTCCTCGTGACGCTGTGACGGGACGTCGGCTCGGCGCCGAGCGCGTCTCGGGGCTGCGCGCGTCCGTCGTCAGCTGACGAAGAACTCCAGTTCCTGGTCGTCGTCGACGCGTGCGCGGCCGACGTGGTGCATGCCGATCCTGCGGGCCACCCGCTGCGAGGCGTGGTTGTCGAGATCGGTGACGGCGACGCCGCGGCGCAGGCCGCCGGCGAGCGCTTCGTCGAGGATGGCGCGCGCAGCCTCCGTCACGTAGCCGCGGCCGGTGTGAGCGGCGTCGACGTCGTCATTCGTCCATCGACGCAGCGTCAGGCGCGGGGTGCGCAGTTCGTCAGTGGGACGTCGGGCGTCGTCGGCGTGCGGCGTCGTCGTCGTGTCGGTCGTCATGGGGCCAGCGTGGGCGGGCGGCTGACGCGCCGCAGGAGCGGGACGGACTGGGAGCGACTTCGACAGGGCCCAACTCCATGTCGGACGAGACGTCACACCCTCGACGCGCGGATGACCGCGTCGCGGCAAGGGGCGCGTGAGAGAATCCACGACGTGACCGAAGTGAACGCAGACCCGCGCAACTCCGTCCTCATCAAGGCTGCCCGCGGCGAGGAGGTGCCGTACACGCCGGTGTGGTTCATGCGGCAGGCGGGGCGTTCGCTGCCCGAGTACCGCAAGGTGCGTGAAGGCGTCGGGATGCTCGAGTCGTGCCGCCGCCCCGACCTCGTCACCGAGATCACGCTGCAGCCCGTGCGCCGCCACGACGTGGATGCGGCCATCTTCTTCTCCGACATCGTCGTGCCGCTGGCTGCGGCCGGTGTCGACCTCGACATCGTCGCGGGCGTCGGCCCCGTCGTCGCCCAACCGTTCCGCACGCGCGCCGACCTCGCGCGTCTGCCCGAGCTGACGCCCGACATGGTCACCGACATCACCGAGTCGGTGCAGCTCATCACCGCCGAGCTCGGTGGCACGCCGCTCATCGGGTTCGCCGGCGCGCCGTTCACGCTCGCGTCGTACCTCATCGAGGGTGGGCCGTCGAAGAACCACGAGAACACCAAGGCGCTCATGTACGGCGATCCGCAGCTGTGGAAGGACCTGTGCGCGCGCCTCGCGCAGATCTCGGGCGCCTTCCTGCGCGTTCAGGCAGCAGCGGGCGCGAGCGCCATCCAGCTGTTCGACTCGTGGGTCGGCAACCTGCCGCTCGACGACTATCTGCGCTTCGTCCAGCCCCATTCCCGCACGGCCCTCGCCGCCGTCGACGATCTTCCCGGCATCGACGTGCCGAAGATCCACTTCGGCGTCGGCACCGGCGAGCTGCTCGGTGCGATGGGTGAGGCGGGCGCCGACGTCGTGGGCGTCGACTTCCGCGTCAGCCTCGACGCGGCCCGCGAGCGCACCGGCAACCAGTACGCGCTGCAGGGCAACCTCGACCCGGCGCTGCTGTTCGCGCCGTGGGAGCCGCTCGCGGCGCGTGTCGACGAGATCGTCGCAGCCGGGCGGCGCGCGAAGGGCCACATCTTCAACCTCGGTCACGGCGTCCTGCCGAGCACCGACCCCGACGTCGTCACCCGGGTCGTAGAGCGTGTCCACAGCGTTTCCGCGCGCTGAGCGCCCCGCCCAGGCGCTCACGACGAGCAAGGGGCTGACGGCGCGCGGCGTCGTCGGCTCCGCGCTCGCCATGCTCGGCGGGTTCATGACGAACGACCTGCCGCCGGGCCCGGTGCGCGACGTGCTCGCGCCGCTGCACTGGCTCTACCAGCAGCAGCTGGGGCGCGTCGCGGGCTGGATCATCGTCGCTGCCGGCATGCTGTTGCTCGCGTGGGCCTGGGTCGACCTTGTGCGCGCCACCCGGCACACGCCCCGCGACGGCGTCGCGCAACGCGCGGCGACGGCCGTCGTCCGGCGCCTGACGGCACTGTGGGCCCTGCCGTGGCTCATCGCGCCGCCGATGTTCTCCCACGACGGCTGGAGCTACCTCGCGCAGGGGGCACTGACGCAGTCGGGCCGCGACCCGTACGTCGTCTCCCCGGGGGAGATGCCCGAACTGCTCACCTCGATGGTCGACCCGATCTGGCGCTACACCCCGACGCCATACGGTCCGCTGCCCCTGACGTGGGGCGCCCTGTGCACCGAGGTCGTGAAGGAACCGACGGTTCTCGTGTGGCTGCAGCGCGTCCCGATCATCATCGGGCTCGTCCTCACCGCCTGGGCCATGCCGCGTCTCGCGCGTCGCCTCGACGTCAGCCCCGCGCTCGCGAGCGCCCTGACGCTGGCCTCCCCGCTCATGCTCGCCCACGGTTTCGGTGGCGAGCACAACGACGTGCTCCTCATGGGCCTCGTCACGGCCGCGCTCGTGTGGGCAGCGGCGGGGCGCTGGGTGTGGGCCACCGTCTTCGTCGGTATCGCCGCAGGGGTCAAGTTCACCGCCATCGTGGCCGTCGTCCCCGTCGTGTTGTTGTCATTGCCGGTGGGCGTCGACCTGCGTCGACGCTTCGCCCGCCTCGCACAGGCGGGGCTGCTGGGGGCTCTCGTGACGGCGCTGTGCGGCATCCCGTATGGCCTCGGCGTCGGCTGGATCCGCGCGCTCAGCGTGCCGGGCGTCGTCGTCACGCCCGCCTCGATCCCCACGGCTCTCGGTTACCTGCCCCGCTACTTCTTCGGCTTCATCAGCGACGAGGCCGGCGACCTCGCGATGTCGCTCATCCGCGGCGCCGGCATGGGTCTCGCCGTCATCCTTGTCATCTGGGCGGCGCTGCGCCGGCCGACGGGCAAACTGCCGTCGGCGATGGTGACGAACGCGGGAGTGTTCGCCGCAGTCGTCCTGCTCGCGCCCGTCGTGCACTCCTGGTACGCGTTCACCGTGCTGCCGTGCGGTGTGCTGCTCGCGATGCGCACCCGCCGCATCCACCTCGTCATGACGCTCGGGGTGGCGTCCGCGCTCACCGTCATGTGGGACACGACGCTCGCCGGCGCGAGTCTGCTCGTTGCGGCCGTCGTCGTCGCGTCGCACCAGTTCGCGCTGACGCGCCGTCGCGACGACCTACCACCACGGGTGCGTCGCTGGCTGAGTGCCTGAGGTTCGGCGCTCGTTCTTGCGGTTGAGTCACTTCGTGCCACGTGAGTCAGTCCTGACTGACGCGGGTCGCACGAAGTGACTCAGCTGCGCTCGGGAGGCGGGCAGCGCGGTGAAGGTGGAGGGCGGCGGCAGTGGATCAGTGCGCTTCGGGGCCGACGTCTTCATGGGGCGTAGCAGCTCCACGGTGCAGGTCGACGATGAACCACGGCAGGAAGAACTGCACGAGCGGGCCGATGAGCAGGGCGTAGGCCACGGTGCCGAGCCCGACGACGCCGCCGAGCAGCCACCCGATGACGAGGACGCTCACCTCGATGCCGGTGCGGATGAGGCGCAGGCTCGCACCGGTGCGGTGGTGCAGGCCTGTCATCAACCCGTCGCGCGGGCCGGGGCCGAGCTGGCTGCCGATGTACATCGCACCGCCGATGCCGTTGAGGACCAGCCCGAGCGAGAAGACCGCCACCTGCCAGGCGACGCCGTGCACGTCGGGCGTGACGGCCAGCGTCGCGTTGAGGGCGAGCCCGATCCAGACAGAGTTCGCGATCGTCCCGAGCCCCGGCCACTGGCGCAGCGGCACCCACAACAGCAGCACGGCGAACGACGTGATGATCGTGACGGTGCCCATGTCGAGCCCCGTGTGTTCGCTGACGCCCATGTGGAACACGTCCCACGGGTCGAGGCCGACATGGCTGCGCACGAACAGACCCATCGCGGCGCCGTACAGCGTCAGGCCGACGAACAACTGGGGCAGACGCAGCCCGAGACGCCCGGCGCGCAGTTGCTCGGCGGGCGTCAGGTTCGACAAGGTTCGGTGACGGCGCCGCACGCCGCCGGTCGAGGCCGCATCGGCAGGTGGCGGTGTGGGCATGCCCTGCTCTGGAACGGCGGCGGTCGGGTGGGGCGTGCGCATGGCGTCACCCTAGGGGCGAGTCGAGTCTCGTGCGCGTCGTGTCCAGGGGCGCAGAGGCGGCGCAATGATGACGGCGGGTACGCACGTAGGACCTTCGTCACCATCTGGGCCGCAGGCGCCCCTCGACGACGTGGCTGGGGGTGCGAGGTGAAATGCTGGATCACATGAAGGTCGGCATCATCGGTGGTGGCATCTCAGGGCTCGTCGCAGCGTGGCACGTCAGCACGACGCACCCGGACACGCAGGTGACGGTGTTCGACGCGAACGAACGCGTCGGGGGCAAGCTGCGCCAAGAGGTGATCGCCGGGCACGCCGTCGACGTCGGCGCCGAGTCGGCGCTCTGGCGTCGGCCCGAAGTCGTCGCGCTGCTCGCCGAGCTCGGCGTCGATTCCGTTCACCCGCAACGCTTTCCAGCGATGCTGTGGTCGCGAGGCTCGCTCGAGGCGCTGCCCGCGGGCACGCTCATGGGCATCCCGTCCGACCCACACGCCGCCGCCGGTCTCCTCGACGACGCCGAGGTCGCGCGCGCCGCCGACGAACGGGCCGTCAGCCTCACCCTCGACGATGCTGACGCCGACATCAGCGTCGGTGACGCCGTCGAGCAGGCACTTGGCTCGGCCGTCGTCGACCGCATGGTCGAACCGCTGCTCGGTGGCGTGTACGCCGGCCACGCGCGCGAGCTGTCGACGCGCGCCTGCGTCCCCGCCCTTTACGCCGCGCTACGCGCCGGCACCCTGCTGACGCAGGCTGCTGCGGCGGCGTCGTCGGCCGTTTCGTCGAACGACGCCCGCCAGGTGTTCGGCGCACCCGCCGGGGGCATGGGGTCGTTGCCCGAGAAACTTCGCGAAGCCTTCGACGCCAGGGGAGTGGCGATCCGCACCGGGGCCACCGTCACAGACCTGCGTCGCGCCCTCGCGCACCGCGCCGGCTGGCACGTCGAGGTCGACGTCGAGGGCCTGCCCGAGCCGCATACGTTCGACGCCGTCGTCCTCGCGACGCCGGCGCCCGTCACAGCCCGATTGCTCGCCGACCTCGCGCCCGAGGCGGCCGACGCGCTCGCCGAGATCGAGTACGCCTCGATGGCCATCGTCACCTACGCGTTCGATTCGGCTGTCGCACAGCAGCTTCCGCAGGGTACGGGCTTCCTCGTCCCGCCCGTCGACGGCCGCACGATCAAGGCGTCGACGTTCTCGTCGATCAAGTGGCCGTGGCTCGCTGAGGCTGCCCCCGACGTCACGTACGTGCGGGTCTCGCTCGGGCGTCACCGCGACGACGCGATCCTCGACGAGAGCGACGACGCCCTCGCCGCAGCGGGCCTGGCCGACCTCGAGCACGCCCTCGGCCACCCGCTGCCGACGCCGCGCGATCAGCACGTGCAGCGCTGGCGGGACGGGCTGCCTCAGTACGCCCTGGGCCACCTGGCGCGCATCGAACGGGCTGAGGACGCGCTCGCCGACCTGCCCGGACTCGCTGTCGCAGGGGCTGCGATGCACGGTGTCGGCATCCCCGCGTGCGTCGCGACGGCTCGCGCGGCCGCCGATCGCGCCGTCACCTCGAGCGCGCCGCGCGCCTAGACTTTCCACCAGAATCCGAAGAAGTGCGACGACAAGGAGGCGGACGATGACGTCCGAGACGAACACCCCCGCAGACACCGCGAGCAAGGCCGAACCGAAGCACGTCATGGTCGATCGCATCAACGGTTCGCTCGTGTACGCGATGTGGTCGGTCTTCTCCGTCTCCAAGGAGATCGACGGCGACCGCGACGCCATCGCCGCCGAGGCGCAGGCTTTCCTGGATTCGCTCGCCGTCAAGGGCGTCACCGTCCGCGGCGCCTACGACCTCGCCGGCCTGCGCGCCGAGGCCGACCTCATGCTGTGGATGCACAGCGAATCCGTCGACGAACTGCAGAGCGCCTACCGCGGATTCCTCGCGACGCAGCTCGGGCGTCACCTCACGCCGTTCTGGTCGAACATGGCGATGCACCGTGTCGCCGAGTTCAACCGCGGCCACATCCCCGCGTTCATGGCCGACGAGCGTGCCCGGGAGTACATCTGCGTCTACCCGTTCGTGCGCAGCTACGACTGGTACCTGCTGCCCGACGAGGAGCGCAAGAAGATGCTCCACGACCACGGCATGGCCGCGCGCGAGTACCCCGACGTGCGCGCCAACACGATCGCCTCGTTCGGTCTCGGCGACTACGAGTGGATCCTCGCGTTCGAGGCCGACGACCTGCACCGCATCCTCGACCTCATGCGCGAGATGCGCTACACCGAGGCGCGCCGTCACGTGCGTCACGAGATCCCGTTCTTCACCGGCCCGATGACGACGATGGACAAGTTCGTCTCGCGTCTGCGCTGACGCTCTCGCGAGGCCGCGCGGGGCGAGGCAATCGTCGCCCGGTCATGACGAAGGCCCGGTTCGAGTTCTCACTCGAACCGGGCCTTCGTCATGCGGCCTCACCGCGGCCTCCCGCGTCCCGTCACGTCAGCACGTCAACGACGCGGGGGAGGCTGCGTCAGCGGGCGGCCTCCGTCGCGACGGCGTCGACGGAGCCGACCCACCACTGGTAGTGATCGAGCACGTCGTGCGCGATCTGTTCCTTCGTGTACGTGTCGATCTCGTACGTGCCGCCGCCGGGCACGACGACCTCGAGCTGGCACGAGGTGTCGTCGGCCTCCACCATGCGCGATCCGTACGAGGCGACCTTCACCCGTCGGATGTGCGTGAGGTAGTGGAAGTCGTCGAAACCGGGCCCCTGCGCGTGGACGGTGAGCGTCACCGTCCGCGCGACGTGACGGCTCGGATCCGCGTTCGTCTCGACGACGGCGTCGACGCCGCTGTTGCGCAGTTCGGCCGCGACCTCCTCGAGGGCCGGTTCGACGACACTCGTCATGCGCGTCTCGAGCGTGCGCAGCGAGACGGTGCCGAACTGGCGTGCCAGCCGGTTGCGCCACGAACCCTGCGTCGGCGCGGGTGGCGCCGACACGATCGACGAGCGCAGCGAAGCGCGCAGCGCGTCGCTCTGACGCCGCTCGCCCTCGAGCGCGCGATGCAACCCGATCATGACGAGCACCATGACGACCGCGAACGGCAACCCCATGACGACGGTCGCCGACTGCAGCGCCTTGATGCCGCCGACGACGAGCATCGCCACCGTCAGCAGACCGGTCGCGGCGGCCCACAGGATGCGAACCCACGGCTTCGCGTCCGTCTCCGGGTCGGGCAGCGTCGACGAAAGGTTCGCCATGACGAGCGCGCCGGAGTCGGCCGAGGTCACATAGAACAGCAGGCCGACGAACGTCGCGAGCCCGATGATGAACGTCGCGGCCGGGTACTGCTGGAGCAGGTCGAAGAACCCCGTCTCCGGTGCGTTGACGGCCGATTCGCCGAACGCCGCGTCCCCGCCCCGGATGCGCTCGATCGCGCTGTTGCCGAACATCGTCACCCACATGACGATGTAGAGGAACGGGATCGTCAGCGTGCCGGTGACGAACTGCCCGATCGTGCGCCCCTTCGAGATGCGCGCGAGGAACATGCCGACGAAGCTCGCCCAGGCGATCCACCAGGCCCAGAAGAACAGCGTCCAGCCGTTCATCCAGTCGGCGGGGTAGTCGTAGGCCATCGTGTCCATCGTCATGCCGGGGAACATCGAGACGAAGTCGCCGACGTTCATGACGGCGGCGCGCAGCAGGAACGACGTGTCGCCGAACACGAGCACCCAACCCGCGAGCAGCAGCGCCAGGATGACGTTGAGCTGGCTGAGGATGCGGATGCCCTTGTCGACGCCGGACGTCGCCGAGATCGTCGCCATGACGACGGCGAGGACGACGAGGCCGATCTGCACCGGCAGGCCCTGCGGCGCGCCGAACAGCACGTCGAGGCCGACGTTGAGCATGACGACACCGATACCCAGGCTCGTCGCGACACCGAAGATCGTGCCGAGGACGGTGGCGATGTCGACTGCGTTGCCGATGCCACCCTTGATGCGCTTGCCGAACAGCGGGTACAGCGCTGAACGGACGGCGAGCGGCAGCCCCTTGCGGTGGGCGAAGTAGCCGAGGGCGAGGCCCATCAGCGTGTACATGCCCCACCCGGTGATGCCGTAGTGGAAGAGCGTCCAGACCGTCGCCTCACGTGCCGATTCGACGGTGCCGCCCTTGCCGGCCGGCGGGTTGAGGTACTGCGTCGCCGGTTCGGCCACCGCGAAGAACATGAGGTCGGTGCCGATGCCGGCGGCGAACAGCATGCACGCCCACGAGAACGTCGAGTACTCGGGCCGGTCCGAGTCGGCGCCCATGCGCACCTTCGAGTGACGCAGCGCGATGTACGCGACGAAGACGAGCGTCGCCGTCGCGAGGAGGATGTAGAACCAGCCGAACCAGTCGCCCATCCATGCCGTCAGATCACCGAGCTGCTTCTCGGCGGTCTTGGGGGCGACGAGGCACCATCCGGCGACGAGGACGATGAAGACGGCCGTGCCGCCGAGGACGACAGGCTTGACCTTGGGGTCGACGACCTGTTCGTCCTCGGCGGTGACGGTGGCGGGGCTGCTCACGGCTGCTCCGCCATCACCTTCGCGGCGCTCGGGATCTCGTCCTTGGCGTCCCAGGCGTCGTTGCGGGGGTCACCCTGGGGCCACAGCGGCATCCCGGCCTTCGCACGGTAGACCGGCGGGTCCTGCGGCTCGAGCATCGTGTTGCCGGCGATGAGGTCGGCGGCGCGCTCGGCGACCATCATGACGGGCGCGTAGATGTTGCCGTTCGTGATGCTCGGGAAGACCGAGGCGTCGGCGACGCGCAGGCCTTCGGTGCCGTGCACCTTCATCGAGTTCGGGTCGACGCACGACATCTCGTCGGTGCCCATCTTGACCGAGCAGCTCGGGTGCAGGGCCGTCTCCGCGTCCTTCGCGATCCAGTCGATGATCTCCTGGTCGGTGGCGCAGTCGGGCCCGGGGCTGATCTCGCCGCCGTCGAACGAGGCGAACGCGGGCTGCGACAGGATGTGACGCGCGGTGCGCACGACCTCGACCCACTCGCGACGGTCGTTCTCCGTCGACAGGTAGTTGAACAGGATGCTCGGGTGCTGCTTCGGGTCGGCGTTCTTGATGCGCACGTGACCGCGCACGTCAGAGTTCATCGGGCCGATGTGCACCTGGTAGCCGTGCTCGTGGTCACCGCCGGTGCCGTCGTAACGGACGGCGACGGGCAGGAAGTGGAACATCAGGTTGGGGTACTGGACGTCCTCGTTCGTGCGGAGGAAGCCGCCGGCCTCGAAGTGGTTGGAGGCGCCGACACCGGAGTTGAGGAACAGCCACTGCGCACCGATGTACGGGGCCTTCCACTTCTTCAGCCACGGCTGGATGGAGACGGGCTGCTTCGACTCGTGCTGCAGGTACACCTCGAGGTGGTCCTGGAGGTTCTCACCGACTCCGGGCAGCTCGACGCGCGGCGTGACGCCGGCCTCGCGCAGGTACTCGGGGTTGCCGACGCCCGAAAGCTGCAGCAGCTGCGGGGTGTTGAACGCTCCACCGCACAGGATGACCTCGCCGGCGTCGACGCTGTGATGACGACGGCCGCCGCGCACGAAGTCGACACCCGTGACGCGGTTGCCGTCCCAGCGCAGCTTCGTGACGAACGACAGCGTCGCGATGTCGAGGTTCTTGCGGTTCTTGATCGGCCACAGGTACGAGCGCGACGCGCTCATGCGCGAGCCGTTGAACGTGTTGTGGTCGAAGGGCGCGAAGCCCTCCTGGCGGTAGCCGTTGACGTCGTCGGTCAGCGCGTAGCCGGCCTGCTGCGTCGCCTCGAAGAAGGCCTGGAACAGCGGCGACGACGCGGGGCCGCGCTCGAGCACGAGGGGGCCGGAGCCGCCGCGCCAGGCGTCAGCGCCGGCGAGCGTCGTCTCCATGCGCTTGAAGTACGGCAGGCAGTGCTTGTAGTCCCAGTCCTGCATGCCCTCGAAGGACGCCCACTTCTCGTAGTCGCCGGGGTTGCCGCGCTGGAAGATCATGCCGTTGATCGAGCTCGAACCACCGAGCACCTTGCCGCGCGTGTGCGCGACGCGGCGGCCGCCCATGTAGGGCTCCGGGTCGGTCTCGTACTTGTAGTCGTACAGCGGGTTGCCCGAGGGGAACATGAGCGCGGCGGGCATGTGGATGAGCGGGTCGAACTTGAAGTCGGCGCGCCCCGCCTCGAGGACGAGGACGCTCGTGCCGGCGTCCGCCGAGAGGCGGTTGGCGAGGGCGGAACCGGCGGATCCACCGCCGACGATGACGTAGTCGTAACGCTTCTTCATGGTGTCTCTCCTGGTCGTTCGATCGGTCTCGGTGTCGTGGGTGCGCTCAGGCCTGCTCGCGACCGGAGAACCAGTCGGCGGGCGCGGGGCGCGTGTTGTGCCAGATGTGCTTGGTCTCGACGTACTCGCCGAGGCCGGCCTCACCGAGTTCGCGGCCGATGCCGCTCTGCTTCATGCCGCCCCACTCGGCCTGCGGGACGTAGGGGTGGTAGTCGTTGATCCAGATCGTTCCGTGACGCAGACGCTTCGCGACGCGCTCCGCGCGGCCGGCGTTCTCCGTCCACACCGCGCCGGCGAGGCCGTAGATCGTGTCGTTCGCGATGGCGACGGCGGCGTCCTCAGCCTCCTCGCGCGTGGCGCCGGAGAACGTCTCGACCGTGAGGACGGGGCCGAACGACTCGTCGTGGACGCACGCCATCGAGGCGTGGCACGCGTCGAGGATCGTCGGGAGGTAGTAGGAGCCCTTCGCGAGTTCACCCTCGCCGCGCTTGCCTCCGGTGCGCAGCACGGCGCCGTCGGCGACGGCCCGCTGCACGTAGGCGTCGACCTTCTCGAGGTGCGCCTCGCTGATGAGCGGGCCCGTCTCGGCGTCGTCGTCGAACGGGCCGCCGAGGCGGATCAGCTCGCAGCGACGCACGAGTTCGTCGACGACCTCGTCGTGGATCGACTCCTCGACGATCAGACGCGCACCGGCGGAGCACACCTGGCCCGAGTCGAGCATGATCGCGGTCAGGGCGTTGTCGATGGCGGCGGGCAGGTCGGCGTCGGCGAAGACGACGTTGGGGTTCTTGCCGCCGAGTTCGAGGGCGACCCGCTTGACCGTCGGGGCGGCCGCGGCCATGATCGCGCGGCCGGTGACGACGCCACCGGTGAAGGAGACGAGGTCGACCTCCACGTTCTCCGTCATCTCGACGCCGACGCTCGAGCCCGGGCCGAGGACGAGGTTCGCGACGCCCGCGGGCAGGCCGGCCTCGGCGAGGGCGTCCATGAGCCACATCGCGCTCTGCGGCGTCAGTTCGGCGGGCTTGAGGACGAACGTGTTGCCCGCCGCGAGCGCCGGTGCGACCTTCCACGCCGTCTGCAGCAGCGGGTAGTTCCAGGGCGTGATGAGCGAGCACACACCCACGGGCTCGGTGACGACGCGGCTCGACACGTCCAGCATGCCCGTCTCGACGACACGGCCGGCGTGCTGCGTCGTCAGCGCCGAGAAGTGGCGGAAGACACCGATGATGTCGTCCATGTCGATGAGCGACTCGGCGTAGCGCTTGCCCGTGTCCTGCGACTCCATGCGCGCGACCTTCTCCTTGTCCCGCTCCAGCAGGTCGGCGAGTTTCGCGAGCAGGGCGGCGCGCTCGGGGGCGGGCGTGTTCGGCCACTCACCCGAGTCGAACGCGCGACGTGCGGCGGCGATGGCCTTCGCCGCGTCCTCGGCCCCGGCCTCGTCGACGACGATGACCTCGCTGCCGTCGGCCGGGCAGGTGATGGTGCGCTTCTCGCCGGACGCTGCGGCGACCCATTCGCCGTCGATGTACAGGGTGTTCATTCGGCCTCCTCGTGCTCGGTGCGTGACGCAGGCGACGAGCCGGCCGCCCTGGGTGCGGGCGTCTCGTGACGTGCGCGACGCGGGTCTGGCCTGCCCGTGCGACGCGACGGGCGGGTGGCCAGAGGGGATATAACGTGCGTTATCGACACCAGGATAACGCACGTTATATTCTGGTGATGTGAACACCCGAACACCCGTGCGTGAACGGCTGCTGGACGCGGCCGACTCGCTCCTCTTCATCGAAGGTGCCTTCGCGACGCCCGTCGACACGATCCTCAAGCGCGCGGGCGCCTCGCCGCCCAGCCTCTACGCCCACTTCGGCAACAAGGAGGGGCTGATCGCCGCGGCGCTGCGACGTCGCCTGAACATCTGGACCCAGGTGTGGGACGACGCGATCGCCGCCGCCGCCGATGATGAGGAACGCCTGCTCGCGCTGTGGCCGGCGCTCGCGACCTACCAGGCGGAGCGCCTGCCCGAGCGGTGGTGCGCGTTCAGCGGGACGAGCGCCGCCATCGTCAACCCTGGCCCGGATCTGCGCGCCGTGCTCGAGGAGGAAACGGCGCTACTGCGCGACAGGCTGCTGGCGTACAGCGAACCCGTTGCAGGGGCGGCGGCGCCGCACCTGGCGTCAGCGCTCATGACGATCTACGCCGGGACGCTCGCGCTCATGCTTCGCGAACCGTACGAGGACGCCCTCGAGGAGGGGCGACGTGCCGCCGAGATGCTCGTGCGCTCGTATCGCGTCGCGCGGGAGCGGGCGGTCTGAGATTGGAGCGCCGCTCGTGCTCGCGCGTGGGCCGGCGGACAGGGCGCGGTGACGCAGACTGCACGAGAAATGCGCATCTGCACGAGGAGTGTGCGGCACATTCCTCGTGCAGATGCGTAATTTTCGAGCAGATCCTCCGCGGCAGGGTTGGGGCTACGTCAGGATCGGGCGTGGCGACCGTCAGTTCGTGGCGGGCCGCAACGTCATGCTGATCGAGTTGATGCAGTAGCGCTCGTCCGTCGGCGTCGAAAAACCTTCACCGCGGAAGACGTGGCCGAGGTGGCTGTCGCACTTCGCGCAGCGCACCTCGGTGCGTATCATGCCGTGGCTGCGATCCTCGATGAGACGGACGTCGTCAGCATCGGCGGGCGCGAAGAACGCGGGCCAGCCGCATCCGCTGTGAAACTTCTCGCGGCTCGTGAACAGTTCGGCGCCGCAGGCGCGGCACGCGTAGACGCCCTCGGTCTCGGTGTCGGTGTACTCGCCACGGAAGGCCGGCTCGGTGCCGCCCTCGCGCAGGACGGCGTACTCGGCGGGGGAGAGCGTGGCTCGCCAGTCCTGCTCGGACGTCGGGGTGGTCGGGTCGCTCATCGAAGAACCTCCTGGACGAGGGCGTCGGCGCCGCCGAGTGGCGGGCCGTGGGGTGTCGAGTCATCGTCGCTCGAGCGGTGAGCCCTCTCGCTGGTGCTGGCAGCGTCCCCCGAGCAGGGGCGGCCTGACAAACGGTTCGGGCTCACGTCATCGTCAACCACGCGGGGCGCCGGTTCGTTCCCGCAGGACGCAGTCGCCGCAGACCGTGTCGCGTGAGTTGCCCGGCAGCCGATAGAGCTGACAGCAGCTGTGACGGCGAAAGCTCACTGTCCCGATGCGGCCGTCGGTCAGTGGTCGGCCACGGGCTGCGGTCAGTGCCGTGAGGCAGGCATCGGCGATCTGTCTCACCGCCGTCGACTGGCCGGGATCGACCCTGACGACGGTGCGCGCCGCGCCATGGAGCGCCGACGCCACGTTGCCCCAGGCAATCGAAGCTGACGGCGTCAGCGCGGTCGACGTCAGGGGAATTGCCAGTCGATCGACGAGGGCGCGGGCGAAGTGATCGACGCTCGTGTTGACGGCGACGCTCGCGTCGCTGGCGGCGTGTGCGACGGGGGTGGCGAGCGCCGGCCGGGCACTCCATTCGGGGGAGAGCGCCAGCGGAAACGTGGTCGTGCCGTCGTCCTGCCAGAACAGTTGGTCGAGCGTGGGGACGCAGGCACCTCTCGAGCCCCCGGAGGGTGTATTCCGCAGCGCCGACCCGATCCACGGTGACAGCACCCGCGCGCACACCCCGAGATGCAAGACGGCGCCGAGCGCACGGACGTCGACATCATCGGAGTGAAGAGAACCGGCAGCGGCCGTCCGCTCGCGAGCTCGGTCGATCCACGCGCCCAGGGCGCCACGGGACGCGAGGTCGGCGCCGAGGGGCCGCCAATCCGCCCCCGGCGTCATGGCATCCACGCGGAAGAACGGGCCCAGGTCGGGCTCGCTCACGCGGGAGGCGGAGGGGGACGGCATGCCTCAACCCTGCCAAGGCGAGTGGGGCGAGGCAACGCGGGGCGGGCATCCGTCGCCTACGCTTCGAGCATGGCGTCCACCGCAGTGACCCTCGAGATTCCCGGCCCCGACGGCGAGGAGCGCACCGTCAGGGTGTCGAGTCCCGATCGCGTCGTCTATCCCGACGACGGGGTGACGAAGCTCGACCTCGTCGAGTATGTGCTCGCCGTGGCCGAGCCGTTTCTGCGCTGGAGCGGCGATCGGCCTGTCGCGTTGGAGCGTTACCCGAAGGGGCTGGCGGACAAGCCGTTCTTCAGCAAGAACCCGCCCAAGGGTGCGCCGAGTTACGCGCGCAGTGTGATGTGCACGTACCCGAGCGCCCGGGCGCACGAGCAGCTCGTCCTCGACGAGCCCGCGATGCTCGCCTGGTGCGTGCAGATGAACACGGTGACGTTTCATCCGTGGCCCGTGCGCGCCGAGAACAACGACAATCCTGACGAGCTGCGCATCGACCTCGACCCGCAGCCGGGGCGCGATTTCGCTGATGCCGTCGAGGCGGCGTTCGCGCTCAAGGAGCTCATGGAGTCGCTGGGGTTCACACCGTTCGTCAAGACGTCCGGCAACCGTGGCGTCCATGTGTATGCACGCATCGCGCCGACGCGGGAGTTCCTCGACGTGCGTCACGGTGTCATCGGCCTTGCGCGCGAGTTGGAGCGTCGGCTGCCCGATCTGGTGACGACGGAGTGGTGGAAGGAGCTGCGCGGCGAGAAGGTGTTCGTCGACTTCAACCAGGCGAACCGCGACCGGACGATCGCCGCGGCGTATTCGCCGCGGCCGCTGCCGGGTGCGCCGGTCTCGATGCCGGTGGCGTGGTCGCAGCTGCGTGACGTCACGCCGTCCGACTTCACGGTGCGCACCGTGCCCGGCATCGTCGCTGCGGACGGTGACGCATGGGCGCGGGCGCCGGGGGAGTCGATGAACGACCATGTCGGTGACGTCGACGCGGCCATCGCGCTGTGGGACGCCGACGTCGAACGCGGCCTGCCCGAGTTGCCGTTTCCGCCCGATTACCCGAAAATGCCCGGTGAGCCGCCGCGCGTGCAGCCGAGCCGCGCCAAGAAAGACGCGCCGTGACGCCGTGGCTCGAGACCGAGCGGCTCGTGCTGCGCGAGCCCTCGGACGCCGACGTCGACGCGTGCTGGCGCATCCACGGGGATCCGCGGACGTATGCCCATCTGCCGTCGGGGCGCATGAAGGCGGCCTCCGAGGCCGTCGACCTCATCGCGTCGTGGCGCGCGCACTGGCGTCAGCACGGGTTTGGGTACGCAGCCGTCGTCGACGACACGGGCGAGGTCGTCGGTTTCTGAGGCGTAGAGCTGCGTGACCTCGGTGGCGAGCCCGTGCTCAACCTCTACTACCGCTTCGACTCCGACCACTGGGGCCCGGGTTACGCGGCCCAGGCCGCCAGCGCCGTCGTCGAATGGGCGCTGCGCCAGGGGCCTGACGCGCCGCTCGTCGCCGTCATGGCGACGAACAACCCGGCGTCAGCGCGGGTGGCGGAGCGCGTGGGGCTGTAGCTCAGCGACCGCCAGCACGATCGCGACCCGTCGAACACGTCATCTGGGAGGCGCCGCGAGCGACGTAGTCGTGCGACGCGTGCGTTGCCACGTCGAGCCCAGCGGCGAGGTTGCTCGCGGTCGCGCGATGTGATGGGCGACAGCCGTAGGGGTGCGTGGAGTATTCGATGGGGTGCGGCTCTGTGACCCAGTCAACTCTAATTGACACGCCCTGCTGCGCGACCTAGCCTCAGGGCATGCCCAAGATCAGTAAGCCCCTGCCCCAGGAACTGCGCGGAATCTCCGAGAAGTCCGTCGAAGAGGCGGCCGCGCGCATCATGGAGGGCTTCCGGGTGCAGACGCACCTGTTCACCAAGGACGAGCTCGAGGGGCTCGCCATGCTCAACAACCTCATGTCCGACACGATCAAGTGGGTCGTCGCCGAGCGTCGCGCCAAGGGCGACTCGTGGGCCCAGATCGGCGAGAGCCTCGGCATCAGCAAGCAGGCGGCGCAGCAGCGCTTCGGCAAGAAGGCCGACAAGCCCGTCGTCGACGAGAACATCGCGCTGGCGGGCTGACGCGCTCGCCTGTACACATCTGCGATCTTCGTCCATATTCACGCCGGCGTCCGTTGGGACCTGCTGGCTTGCGAATGTGGACGAAGATCGCAGATGTGGACGCAAATCGAGAAAGGAAACGGGATTCGCGAAGGGGACGGGAATCGCAGAACGGTCGTCGTCAGGGGAGTAGGGACGACGGGGGAGCGATGACGACGGGGATGCCGGGGCGCTGGGCGTGACGACGAACGGGCGTGACGGCGAACCAGGCGCGGCGGGTCAGCCGCGTCGCAGCACCTCTCCGAGGTCATAGTCGGGGGCGCGTTCAACCTGCTCGAGAGTGCAGGAAGTCGGCTCGCGGTCGGGGCGCCAGCGCAGGAACGTCACGGCATGACGGAAGCGGTTGCCCTCCAACTGATCGAACGCGACCTCGACGACGCGTTCGGGGCGAAGGGGCACGAACGAGACGTCCTTCGAGCTGCTGAAGCGTGAGCGATCCGTCTCACCGTGCGCGGCGTTGCCGTCGGCGTCGCGCACGACGAGCGGGTCGAGTTCGTCGACGAGTTCGCGCCGTCGCGCCGCCGTGAACGCGCTGACGCCCTCGACGTTGTGCAACTCGCCGTCCGCGTCGGCGAGCGCGAGCAGCAGCGATCCGACGCCATCGCCGCTCTTGTGCACGCGATAACCGACGACGACGGCTTCGGCCGTGCGCTTGTGCTTGATTTTGAGCATCGTGCGCTTGCCCGGCTCGTAGACGTCGGAGCGACGCTTCGCGACGACGCCGTCGAGCCCCGCGCCCTCGAACTGCTCGAACCAGCGACGTGCCTCGTCGGCGTCGCGCGTCGTGCGCGTCAGGTAGACCGAATCGCTCGTCGGCCACTGCGCGAACAGCGCCTCCAGACGTGCGCGACGTTTCTCGAACGGCTCGCCCATGACGTCGTCGTCGCCCTCGGCGAGCAGATCGAACGCGACGAACTGCGCCGGCGTCTCTGCGGCCAACTTCTCGATGCGCGACGCGGCGGGGTGGATGCGTGCGCTGAGCGCGTCCCAACTGAGCCGCTCATGCCCGGGCGAGCCCTGA
The DNA here is from genome assembly GCF_004346775.1 of Dermacoccus sp. SAI-028. NCBI lineage: Bacteria > Bacillati > Actinomycetota > Actinomycetes > Micrococcales > Dermacoccaceae > Dermacoccus > Dermacoccus sp. SAI-028. Next base: position 1,388,343 of record NZ_SMFS01000001.1, read on the forward strand.
CGCAGCACGATCTCACCGTCGAGGACGACACGCTCGGGCAGCGCCAACTTCAGCGCCTCGACGAGTTCCGGGAAGTAGCGCGTCAGCAACTTCGAGCCGCGCGAGTGCAACTCGACGTCGTCGCCGTCCCGCGCGACGATGCAGCGGAAACCGTCCCACTTCGGTTCGTAGGTGAACTCGTCACCCTCCGGCACGCTCGTGACGGCCTTCGCGAGCATCGGTTGGACGGGCAGTGTGATGGGCAAGCTCATGCCACCCATTGTCGCCCCATCCGTGTCGCCGCGGCCCGTGCTTCGGCGCTGCTCCGATCCGAGATGAGGCGTCACTCATGACCATCACGACCGGAACGCGCGCAGCGGCACACCCCGGCCACGAGTGAACGAACGAGCGGTCGCCGAAACCAGAAGCGTCCCGACAGCGGGGAGGTCGGCGCGACGAACACCCTCGATCACCGATGAACGAACGGGGCGCTCGAGGCAGCTGAAGGCGCCCGACGGCGTGAGGCCGCCGCGATGAAACAATTGAAGAGTGAAGCGTCTCAGTAGCCGCCAGTCCGTCGTGCTCGGTCTCGGAACGGGCGCGGCGCTCGCCGCGACGACGAGCGCGGCGTCCGTCACCATCGCGGCGGTCTTCGCGCGCAAGCTCGTCACACCTGAGAAGGAAAAACCGAACGACGCGGACGTCCTGACCGTCCGTCACGGCCTCGACGGGGTGGCCACGAGCGCAGTCTTCGCGTCGAGCGTCGAATCCCTCGCGCCCGGCCGCTACGGGCTGTACTGGGACGACGAACGCGGCCACGCTCGCATCGGCGAGATCCTCGGTCACACCGACGCGGGCGGCGTCATCCGGGCCGTCGACGCCGTCACGCGCGGCGAGCTCCTCCCGGGCCCCGCCCGCTGGAGCGGCTGGTACGTCGACGGTTCGCCCCAGGACGCGTACGGCATCCGAACCGAAGAACTCGCGCTTCCCACCGTCAACGGCCGCGCGCCGGCATGGGTGACGCGCGCCGGCGACGGCACCCGCTGGGCGGTTCTCGTCCACGGCCGCGGCGCCCGTCGCGGGGAGACGTTGCGCGCCGTCCCGGTGCTCACCGACCTCGGCATCTCGTGCATCATCCCGAGCTACCGCAACGACTCCGACGGGCCCGCCAGCAGCGACGGCAAGTACGCCCTCGGACTCACCGAGTGGGAAGACGTCGATCTCGCCCTCGAGTTCGCGCTGCGGGAGGGCGCGCGCAGCATCGACCTGCTCGGCTGGTCGATGGGCGGCGCGATCGTCATGCAGGTACTCGCGCGCAGCGGCCACGCGGGGGCGGTGCGTCGCGTCGTCCTCGACGGGCCGGTGCTCGACTGGGCCGACGTCATGGCTCACCATGCGCGGGCCAATCGGCTGCACCCGCGCCTCGCCGACCTCGCGGCACGTCTGTTGGGCGGCAACCGATCGAGCCGGCGGATGACGGGGCTCGCGCAGGCGATCGACGTCACGCTGACGAACTGGGTCGCGCGCGCCGACGAGCTGACGAAGCCGATGCTCGTCATCCACTCCGTCAACGACGAGTTCGTGCCCTACGGACCGAGCGCGGAGCTCGCACGACTGCGCCCTGACATCGTCACCTGGCAGCGCTGGGAGCAGGCCCGACATGTGCGCGAGTGGAACACCGACCCGGCCCGTTGGGAGCGATACGTCCGCGAGTTCCTCGCTCGCTGAGGGCCGTTCGTACGCCTGATCGCTGCGGAACGAGCGGGTGGTGGTCGCTCTGTCGCCGACGAGCGTTGAATCGGCGTCCTTCGAAAGCGTTGCGCCCCAACGGATCACCGTGATCTCGCCGAATCGCTTGTCCGTGCGGAGGCGAAGTGCATGACAACGCCGGTCGGGTCTGCCACGATGACTGGTATGTCCAAGAAGGCCAAGAGCGAGTCGCCCGAGGCGCCCGAGAAGGCAGCGAAGAGCGCCTCCTCGTCGTCGAAGGTCGCCACCAAGAGCGACACGACCAAGTCGGCGAAGAAGGCGGGAACGTCGTCGAAGACGTCCGCCAAGACCACGGCCGCCGGGGGAGCGTCCACGAAGACCACGACGTCTGACTCGCAGCCGAAGAAGAAGTCGGCTGGCAAGGCGTCGAAGAAGTCGTCCTCGAGCAAGAAGTCGGCTGACACGACGGCGAAGTCCGACGCGAAGAAGAAGTCCGAGGCGACGAAGAAGTCCGAGGCGAGCGCGGCCAAGACGGCGGCCACGTCGAAGACCGCCGAGGCGGAGGCACCGACGGCGAAGGGCGAGAAGAAGGCGAAGAAGTCGGCGTCCGACGCCACGTCCGAGGCGAAGAACGTCGACACGTCGACGAGCACGGCTCGCCTTGCGCCCGCCAAGGTGGCTCGTCTCAAGCAGGCCGAGGAGGTCATCGCGAACGTCGGCCGTGACAAGGCGACGCGCAAGGAGACGAAGAAGTTCAAGGCCGTCAAGAGCGACTTCGCCTCGGCGCTGCGCGTCGGTGAGGGGTTCGTCCTCGCCGACCTGGACGCGTCGTCGACGCCCGCGTTCGACGGCGGGCCCAAGAAGGCCGAGAAGGTCATGCGCAAGACGGGCGACGAGCTCGCTGACCTGCAGGAGCGGCTCTACGCGAGCGAGCGTCACCCCGGCGGGCGCAGCGTCCTGCTGCTCGTGCAGGGCATGGACACCTCCGGCAAGGGCGGCATCATGCGTCACGTCGTCGGCACGATGGACCCACAGGGCGTCGAGCTGACGGCCTTCAAAACGCCGACGAAGGAAGAGCAAGCGCATCCGTTTCTGTGGCGCATCCGCAATGCGCTGCCCAAGCCCGGTTATGTCGGGGTGTTCGACCGTAGCCAGTACGAGGACGTCCTCGTCGTGCGTGTCCACGACCTCGTCTCGCGACCGGTGTGGATGCGTCGCTACGGCCAGATCAACGCGTTCGAGGAGTCGGCCGTCGCGAATGGCACGACGATCATCAAGGTGATGCTCCACATCTCCGCCGACGAGCAGAAGGCGCGCCTTGCCGAGCGTCTCGAGGACCCGGAGAAGTTCTACAAGTTCAACCCGGGCGACCTCGTCGAACGCTCCTACTGGAGTGAGTACCACGAGGCCTACCAGGCGCTGCTGGAGAAGACGTCGACGGACGTCGCGCCGTGGTTCGTCGTCCCGGCCGACAACAAGTGGTATGCGCGTCTTGCCGTGCAGCAGCTCGTCCTCGAGCACTTGCGCGCCCTCGCCCTCGAGTGGCCGGAGGCGACGTTCGATGTCCCCGAGCAGCGCGCTCGCCTCGAGAAGCTCTGACGTCCACGCCGCGGGCCGGGTCCGTACGAGCACGGCCGGCGGCGCGAGGCACGAGAAGACGAACATGACGAGGGGCTGGCCGGTTCGATCGAACCGGTCAGCCCCTCGTCATGCGTTCGTCAGCTCTCTGTGCGCGGCGCCTGCAGCACCGCGAGGGTGCGCGGGGGCAGGTTGACGGTGTCGCCGCCGCTCAGTTCGACGCCTTCCTCGGCGTCCTCGGGCAGGCTGGAGATGGCGAAACTCCACTCCGAACCCTTCTTGACGACCTCGGGGATGACGAAGTGCGTCTCCTCGTGGCCGGGGTTGAACAGCAGCAGGAAGTGGTCGTCGACGACCGACTGGCCCTTCGCATCCTGCGCGTGGATCGCGTCACCGTTGAGGTAGACCATGATCGTGCCGGCTCCGGAGGCCCAGTCGCCGTCCTGCATCTCCTCACCGTTCGCGCCGAACCAGACGATGTCGCCCCAGTCGCTGCGCCCACCGTGCTCGGCGTCGCCGGCGAAGAAGCGTCGACGCTGGAACGCCGGGTGCGTGCGACGCAACGCGATGAGCTGCTGCGTGAACTCCAGCAACGAACGGCGACGGTCGTCGAGATCCCAGTCGATCCAGGAGATCTCGTTGTCCTGGCAGTACGTGTTGTTGTTGCCGCCCTGCGTGCGTCCCAGCTCGTCACCGTGCAGCAGCATCGGCACGCCTTGGCTCAGCATGAGCGTCGCGAGGTGGTTGCGAATCTGACGATCCCGCAGCGCGAGCACGCTCGCGTCATCGGTCTCGCCCTCGACGCCGCAGTTCCAGCTGCGGTTGTGCGATTCGCCGTCGTTGTTGCCCTCGCCGTTGGCGTCGTTGTGCTTCTCGTTGTAGCTGACGAGGTCGCGCATCGTGAAGCCGTCGTGCGCGGTGACGAAGTTGATCGACGCGATCGGTCGACGCCCCGAGTGCGCGTACAGGTCGCTCGAACCAGTGAGACGGGAGGCGAACTCGCCGAGCGAACCCGGCTCACCACGCCAGTAGTCGCGCACGGTGTCGCGGTACTTGCCGTTCCACTCCGTCCACAGCGGCGGGAAGTTGCCGACCTGGTAGCCGCCGTCACCGACGTCCCAGGGCTCGGCGATGAGCTTGACCTGGCTGATCACGGGATCCTGCTGGATGATGTCGAAGAAGGCGCTCAACCGGTCGACCTCGTGGAACTGACGCGCGAGCGTCGCAGCGAGGTCGAAGCGGAAACCGTCGACGTGCATCTCGTTGACCCAGTACCGCAGCGAATCCATGATGAGCTGCAGCACGTGCGGGCTGCGCATGAGCAGCGAGTTGCCCGTGCCCGTCGTGTCGAAGTAGTGCGCCTTGTTGTCGTCGACGAGGCGGTAGTAGTTCTCGTTGTCGAGGCCGCGGAAGCTCAGCGTCGGGCCGTTCTCGTTGCCCTCGGCGGTGTGGTTGTAGACGACGTCGAGGATGACCTCGATGCCCGCCTCGTGCAGTGCCTTGACCATCGCCTTGAACTCGGTGACCTGCTGACCGCGTTCGCCACTCGCCGAGTACGCGTTGTGCGGCGCGAGGAAGCCGATCGTGTTGTAACCCCAGTAGTTCGTCAGGCCCTTCTCGACGAGCGTCGTGTCCTGCACGAACTGGTGCACCGGCATGAGCTCGATCGCCGTCACGCCGAGGTCGACGAGGTGCTGCACGATCGCGGGGTGACCGATCGCGGCGTACGTGCCACGGATCTCCTCCGGCACGTCCGGGTGCGTCATCGTCAGACCCTTGACGTGCGCCTCGTAGATGACGCTCTGGTGGTACTCGTGCTGCGGCGGGTGGTCGTGACCCCAGTCGAAGTAGGGGTTGATGACGACGCTCAGCATCGTGTGAGCGAGCGAGTCGTCGTCGTTGCGCTTGTCCTGCTCGAGGAAGTAGTAGCTGAACAAAGACTCGTCGCCGTCGATCTGACCCTCGATCGCCTTCGCGTACGGGTCGAGCAACAGCTTGTTGACGTTGCAACGCTGCCCGTTCTCGGGGTCGTACGGGCCCTCGACGCGGTAGCCGTACCGCTGACCGGGCTGCACGCTCGGCACGTAACCATGCCAGACGTGGCCGTCGACCTCCGTCAGCTCGATGCGCGTCTCGACCATGTCGTCGTCGACCAAGCAGAGGAAGACCTTCTCGGCCGCTTCCGAGAAGATTGCGAAGTTGACGCCGGTGCCGTCGAACGTGGCACCGAGGGGGTAGGGCTTGCCCGGCCAGATATCCATGGCGTCTACCTAACCATGAAGTAGGACGCGCTCGTCGCACGCCGGTTCGGGCGTGGACACGGCTGCGGCGAGCCTCCCCGCCTTCCGCGACGAACGCCGCTAACGTGCTCGGGTGAGCGAGCAGGCGGAGCAGGATCAACCGTCGATGCTGCGTACCCGCGCCCGCCGCGTGGCGCGCCGCGTGCCCGGCCTCTACGCCGTGTGCCGCCTCGTGCTCGAGACGCTGCGCCAGTGCATGCGCTACCGCGTCACCGGCCTCGCCTCCGAGGCGGGTTTCTTCGCGTTGCTGTCCTTCCCGCCGCTCGTCTACGGCCTGCTCGGCGTCATGGGCTACGTCGGCGGCGCCCTCGGCGGACGTACCGTGGACGACATCGTCCGCACGATCGAGCGCTACCTCGAGGGGATCCTGCCGGGGGAGGCGCTGCAGAACGTCGTCATGCCGACGCTGCACGACGCGCTCGAGGGTGGACGCCCCGACGTCGTCTCCATCGGCTTCCTGCTGTCGCTGTGGTCCGGTTCGCGGATGATCAACGTCATCGTCGACACCATCTCGATCATGTACGGCCAGGGCGGCGTGCGCGGCATCGTGCGCGCCCGTGCGCTGTCGGTGACGTTGTACTTCGTCTCGCTGCTGTTCATCGGCGCCGTGCTGCCACTCATCGTCATCGGCCCGGATCTGCTCGGACGCATGCTGCCGCCCGGTCTGCTGTTCCTGCTGACGCTGTACTGGCCCGTCGTCGGCGCCATCACGATCGTCGGGTTCGCGACGCTCTACTACATCGCGACACCTGTGCGCACGCCATGGGTGCGCGACCTGCCCGGCGCCGGATTCACCCTCATCGCCTGGGTCATCATCTCGCTGTTCCTGCGGAGCTGGTTGTCGGCGTCCGTCGGCGGCATCTCGATCTACGGCCCGCTCGCAGCAGCGATCATCGCGCTGATATGGCTGTACTCGTTGTCGATTGCCGTGCTCATCGGTGCCGCGCTCAACAGTGCCGTCGCGCGGCTGTGGCCCGTCGCCGCCGCGCCCATCGGAGTGCGTGCGCGGACGCGTGGGCTCATCGAGGAACAGGTGGCCAAGGTGCGTTCACGGGCGGGCGACGACGCCCCGTACGACCAGGAGAACGAGACGTCGGCCGGCGCAAGGCATGGGCGCCCGTACGGCGAGCGAGCTGCCGTGGTGGATCGTGGGGCGCGGCCCGACGGTGGCGTGGCGACGCAGGGCGAAGCCGCCGCCGAGACTGCTCGCCCCGACGACATGGCGCAGCGTCGCAGCGCGTGACGCGGCATCCGCGCCGCCCACGTTGCGCGTGAACGTGAGCATCGGTTAGTGTTTCCTCTCGTTGCAGCGCGACAGCGCAGTAGCAGGCGGACATAGCTCAGTTGGTAGAGCGCAACCTTGCCAAGGTTGAGGTCGCCGGTTCGAGCCCGGTTGTCCGCTCTGTGTCTTCTTGGACACGCACGGTGCGAACCGTGTTCGGTGGAGTGGCCGAGAGGCGAGGCAACGGCCTGCAAAGCCGTCTACACGGGTTCAAATCCCGTCTCCACCTCGGGCGATTGGCGCAGCGGTAGCGCGCTTCCTTGACACGGAAGAGGTCACTGGTTCAAACCCAGTATCGCCCACCAGAACAGAACACAGCCACGATGCTCCCACGGCCCGGCCGTCGGGAGCATCGTGCTGTTCCGCTGCCGGCTGCCAGCTGCCGGCTGGGCGAGAGATCCCGGGCCGGTGTGTGGGGGACGCCGTGGGCACGGGGCCCGGCGGCCATCGCCCGGAAACGCGTCATGGATGACGCGTTGTGGGGCAAAGTCGAGCGGCGCATGCGGGCGGGGCCGTCGACCGACGTGCAGCGGGCCGGCCGGCTTTCCTTGGTGGGGCTCATGTGCGCATGATGGCGTCATGACGAATGAATCGAACTTCGACCTCGGCCCCATGGACGGCTACGCGGATCAGGCCCAGGCCGCCGACGACGTCACGGGCGAGGCGTACGAGAACATGCTCGACCAGGGGTTCACGACACCGGAGCGCGAGCCGAACGTCGAGCGCTGGGAGAACGAGCACGAGACCCTCGGCGAGCGCCTCGAGGAGGAGGTGCCCGACGTCGACCCCGACTCGGCGTACGGCAACCCCGACGGCGTTCCGTCACCTGACGACGAGTTCGACGACACGCGCGTCGGCCGCGTCGTCGCCCCCGACGAGGGCCTGGCGGAGGATCGCGAATCCGAACTCGTCGCCGAGGACGACGGTTTCGCGGGTGGCGCCTCGAGCGCCGAAGAGGCTGCGCTGCACTTCACGGACGGTCGCGACGCGGCGGGTTTCGACGACGGCATCGTCGACGAGCCCGGCGCCTGATCGAGCGGACGCAGAGTGCGAGGCCGCCGGAGCGTCGCGGTGCGCCGCCGTCAGCGGGATCCGAGCATGAGGATGAGGTCGGCCATGCGCTGAGGGCGGTCGAACATGACGAAATGGCCGGATCGCTCGACAACGGCCTTCCGCACGTCTGCATCGGCGGCGATTTCGCGTGCCTCGCGCAGCACGGCGCGCACCCAACGGGTTGGCGTGCGTCGCGGCAGGCGCCCGGTGGCGGCGACGACGAGCGTCGGCAACTGCGGCGTCAGCGGTGACGTCGTGCGCAGCGCATGCAGCTCACGAATGCAGGATGAATATGCCGACAATTCGTGAAGACAGGTCTCGAGCACGCTGATCGACGCCATCTCGTCGCGCAGGCCGGGGACCGATCGCGCGAGTGAACGACGCGCGGGCACCGTCAGCGTGAGAATCGTGGGGCCGCAGACCCGCCAGGCAGCGACGGCCGGGCGGCTTCGCAGGGCCGCCACCAGGAGTCGTGCGCGTCGGCCCGATCGAGGCGTCTCGGGCTCGGCGGAGCCGTCCTCGGCGAGTGACCCGTCGAGCAGGACGAGGGCCGCGGCCCGCTCCGGGGTCATGCGCGCCGCGGCTTCCGCCACGACAGCCCCGAAGGAATGACCGACGAATGTGACAGGGCCCGGCACGCCCAGCGCGTCGAGCGCGTTCAGCAGGTGCGCTGCGTCGTCCTCGAGCATGGCCGGCGCGCCGGCCGTTTCTGTTCTTGGGGACGGTCGGCGTCCGCGCGTTCGACATCGGGACGTGCGGCATCAGGACGTGCGGCGGCTCCAGGGTGCTCGACATCAAGGCGTTGGGCGTCAAGGTGCCCGGTGCCAAGTCGCTCGTCGGCGGGACCTTCGACGGCGATGACGCGATGGGTGGCCGACAAGCATGGCGCGACAGGCGCCCAGTCCCACACGAACGACGCGATGCCGGGGGAGCAGGCGAGCGCGGGCCCGTCGCCTGCGTCGAGAACGCGCGTCGCGCGGCCCGTCACGCTGATCATCTGGGAAGCGCGCCGGGAAACGGCTCAGCAGGGGAGGCCGAGGACGAATCGGACGCCCGGCGGTGGCCCGGCCCGGCGAATCGATGCGGGCCGCATCGTGGCGGCGCACCACGTCCGCACGGCGACGCGTTCGCGACGGCGGGTCGAGACGTGACCGACGGCCGCTGCGGCGTCGTGGTCGAGGCGCAGCTCCCGCCACACGATGCGCAGGCGGGCGTAGGACAGCGCGGAGATGACGACGAGCAGCACTCCCGAGAGGCCGTCGGTGGTGCGCAGGAGCGTCGCGGCTGGGCGTCCGGAGACGAAGTACGCCGAGGCGTACGACGGTCCACGGATGCAGCTGCGGATCGAGCAGCGGCGCGATGAGCCAGGTCGAGGACAGCACGGCGGTGATGAGGCACGGTCGGCGTGAAGCCAGCGTCCTCCGTCCCGCCTTCGTCGTCGCGATCGCGCACTCGTCGAGCGGCGTGCGTGGGCCCCGATCCCCGTCGACTCGGCGATGCCGATTTGGTGAACGCGCGATGATCCGGGTAACGTTCTCGTCGTTGCCGAGGGCGGAAAGCCCGAGGAAACAGGCGGACATAGCTCAGTTGGTAGAGCGCAACCTTGCCAAGGTTGAGGTCGCCGGTTCGAGCCCGGTTGTCCGCTCCATTCCCATATCTGGGGCGATTGGCGCAGCGGTAGCGCGCTTCCTTGACACGGAAGAGGTCACTGGTTCAAACCCAGTATCGCCCACCATCACATCAAGGCCTTCGGCGTGTCGCCGGAGGCCTTGATGCACATCCGGCCAAGACTGATCGAGACTCGCTTTCGCAGGAACCGTCTCCCTCAGGCAGGGGCCGAACACGCAGCGTCCGTGACCGCCGCACGATCCAAGGGGAGCGCATGAGCGCCGAAGCCACGCACCGACCAGGAATCGCCCAGTGGACGACGTGGGCTCCGGTCCTCGGAGCCGTCGTCCTCGCCGCCACATGGGGACGCAGCCTGCCGGGCGTCGTCGCCGTCCTCGTCACCGCGGCGTTGTTCGGCGCCGTTCTCGCCGCCGTCCACCACGCCGAGGTCATCGCCGCGAAGGTGGGCGAGCCGCTCGGTTCGATCGTCCTCGCGGTCGCCGTCACCGTCATCGAGGTGGGGCTCATCGTCACCCTCATGGCCTCCGGCAAGGACGGCGTCGAGACGCTCGCGCGCGACACGGTGTTCGCGGCGCTCATGATCACGATCAACGGCATCGCCGGTCTGTGCATCTTCCTCGGCGCGGGGCGCCGCGGGTTGGCACGCTTCAACCCGGAAGGGTCGGCGGCCGCGCTGGCGGGCGTCGTCACCGTCGCGGGGCTGTGCCTCGTGCTGCCGACGTTCACCTCGGCCCGCAGCGGGCCGGAGTTCTCGCCGTCGCAGCTCGCGTTCGCCGCGATCAGCTCGATCGGTGTGTACGCGATGTTCGTCCTCACCCAGACGGTGCGTCACCGCGACTTCTTCGTGCCCGTCGACCGCGCCGGCAAGCCGCTCGACGACGAGGGAGACGAGGACGCCCACGGCCCGGCCCCGTCGACGCGCGCCGCGCTCGTCAGCCTGGGCCTGCTCGTCGTGGCGCTCGTCGCCGTCGTCGGTCTGGCGAAGGTGCTGTCGCCGTCGATCGAACAGGCCGTCGACGCCGCGGGCTTCCCGCAGAGCTTCGTCGGCGTCGTCATCGCCCTCGTCGTGCTGCTGCCGGAGACGCTCGCCGCCGCGAACTACGCGCGCGCTGGACGCGTTCAGAACAGCCTCAATCTCGCGTACGGCTCGGCGATGGCGAGCATCGGCCTGACGATCCCGACGCTCGCGGCGCTGTCGCCGTTCCTGTCGTCACCGCTCGAACTGGGCCTCGGCAGCATGCACATCGTGCTGCTCGTGCTCAGCCTCGTCGTCGGCATCCTGACGATCGTCCAGGGCCGCGCGACGCGGTTCTCCGGGTGGATCCTGCTCGTGCTGCTGTTCGCGTACGTCTTCCTCGCCGCGAATCCGTGACCCGCGTCGGGGCAGCGCGCGAGGGCGTGCGTCCTCGGTAGGTCGCCACGTGGCCGGGCTCTCATCCGCTCCGGCGCATCCGCCCGCGCGTGACGCGGCCGGACTACTGTGGCCTCTCGTGATCGACGCTCTCGCCGCCAGCACGGATCGTGCGCTCTTTCGCGACGTCACGGCGTGGGACGTCGAGGCGGTGACGTCGGATCCCGACGATCTCGAGCACGGTTTCCACGTCGTCGTGCAGACGTTCGAGGGCGAGCTGCTGGCCGCGCGCATGCGATCGGTGGTGCGGCACCCGACGCAGCCGTGGCGGGGGAGTGCGGCCCTGGCCGAGCCGCCGTCAAGGCCCGCGGAATGCGACGTCGAATGGCGATCGTCGCTGTCGCGCGACGCCTACTGCGACGGCGTCGGACGGATCCGCGAGCACATCGCGGCCGGCGACGTGTACCAGGTGAACCTCTGTCGGACGCTGACGACGGACGCCGCGCTCGACCTCGACGTCCTGTTCCGCGGCGTGCTCGCCCACAACCCGGCGCGTCACGCCGCGCGTATCGACATCGCGGGCCTGCCGCAGATCGTCAGCGCCTCGCCGGAGATGTACCTCGCGCGCGAGGGCGCCGTCATCAGTTCCGCGCCGATCAAGGGCACGTCGACGTGTCCGGAGACGATGCTCGCGAAGGACGCGACGGAGAACGTCATGATCACCGACCTCGTGCGCAACGACCTGCAACGTGTCTGCGTGCCCGGTTCGGTGCGCGTCGACCCGCTGCTCGAGATGCAACAGCACCCCGGCCTCGTCCACCTCGTCTCGACGGTGTGGGGCGAGGTCTGTGACGACGTGACGTGGGCGCGGCTGCTGAGCGCGACGGGGCCGCCCGGCTCGGTGTCGGGCACCCCGAAACTGCGGGCTCTCGACGTCATCGAATCACTCGAGGTGGGGGCGCGCGGACCGTACTGCGGCGCCATCGGGTGGATCGACGCCGATCGGGGCGCCGCGGAGCTGGCCGTCGGCATCCGTACGTTCTGGCAGAAACTCGCCGGGGGTGGGGCTGCGGCCGCGAACGGGCACGGGATATCGTCTCCGTCGACCCACTTCGGGGTGGGCGCCGGGATCACGTGGGATTCGGTGCCTACGGCAGAATGGGATGAGACCGAACTGAAGGCACATCGCCTGCTCGCCATCGCGCGGGGCGCGGCACTGGAGGAGACACCATGAGCATCCGGATCTGGGTCGACGGTCGCCGCGTCGACGAGGGCGCGGCCATCTCACCGATCGACCACGGCATCACCGTCGGCGACGGTGTGTTCGAGACCGCCAAGATCGACGGCGGCCGCGTGTTCGCGTTGTCGCGTCATCATGATCGGATGGATCGCAGCCTCGCCGGCCTCGGCCTGCCGAAGCTCGATCGCGACCGCATCGACGAGGGCGTCAAGGCCGTGCTCGAGGGGGAGCACATCGACTTCGGGCGCCTGCGCTACACCGTGACCGGCGGCGTCGGCCCACTCGGTTCGGATCGCGGCGACGCCCCGCAGACGTACATCGTGACGGCGGGCGCCGTGCCGCGACCCGCGCCGACGACGAAGGTCGCGACGGTGCGCTGGACGCGCAACGAGAACTCGGCCGTCGCCGGGTTGAAGACGACGTCGTACGCGGAGAACGTCGTCGCGCTCGCCGCGGCGAAGGAGGCCGGCGCGAGCGAGGCGATCTTCTCGAACACGCTCGGCAACCTGTGCGAGGGAACCGGGTCGAACATCTTCGTCGTGCTCGGTGAGCGCGTCGTCACGCCGCCGCTCGAGGACGGCCCGCTCGCCGGCATCACGCGCGCGCTGACGATCGAGTGGGCGCGCGAGTTCGGCGTCGAGATCGCCGAGGAACACCTGAGCTTCGATGTGCTCGACGAATGCGACGAGGCGTTCGTCACCTCCTCGACGCGCGACGTGCAGGGCGTGCACGCCATCAACGACCGGGTGCTGTGCGACGAAGGCACCCCCGGCCCCATGACGTCGCGCATCGCGGCGATCTTCGCCGAGCGTCAGGGCGAGCTGCTCGGCTGACGGCGGGTTCCCGCCGGGTTTGCCTCGGCGCGGGGTTCCCTCGACACGCGACTGCGCGATGTCGTGGCGGTTGATGTGGGTTGAGGTCGGTTGACGTCGGTTCACGCCCGGCCGTGAAGTCTCCCGCGCGCGGCGTCGGAATCGTCGGCTCAGGCGCCCCCCGTTAGGCTTGGCTGCCATGAGTTCGACGACCACCGCCCGCGACGCTGATTCCCGCGATTCTCGAGAGCCCGGGCAGGGCGAGGAGCACGACTGGGAGTGGCGTCGACGCATCCGCGCCAACCCGAAGAGCGCGCGACTGTACCGCATCGGCGTCGGTGTGCTCGGCGCACTCGTCGTCATCGTGGGCATCGTGCTGCTGCCTTTTCCGGGGCCGGGCTGGCTCGTCATCTTCCTCGGCCTCGGCATCTGGGCGAGCGAGTTCGAGCGCGCGCAGCGGCTGCTCGGCTGGGTGCGCGCGAAGGTGCAAGCGTGGTGGGACTGGCTCGAACGCAAGGGCTGGTGGGCGCAGGCGCTGGCCGGTCTCGCGACGTTCGTGCTCGTCGTCGCGATCTTCTGGGCGATGTTCGCGGTCTCCGGAGTGCCGGGATTGTTGCCGGACTTCGCCGAGAACTGGCTCGACGACGTGCCGGGGCTCGGCGGCTGACGCACCCGGCTCGTTTGGTGTTCATCGACGCCGTGGGCTAGTGTTTCCCGCGCACCACACGGATGTATAGCTCAGTTGGTTAGAGCGTTCGCTTCACACGCGAGAGGTCAGGGGTTCGAGTCCCTTTACATCCACCATCAGGACGCGGAATCATCGGATTCCGCGTTTTTTGCGTCCTGCGGACACCGCTGGGCCACCGATGGAAGGAGCGCCCATGCCCGTCCTGCTCGCCGCCGTCACCGACTCGCCCCTCGACGTCGACGCCCACGGGCGCGCCGTCGACGACGCACGTCAGGGCGCGTGCGTGACGTTCGTCGGGACGGTGCGCAACCACGACCCGGAAGCTGACGGCGAGGTCGTCGCGCTCGATTACACCGCGCACCCGAGCGCCGCGGCGACGTTGCGGGAGGTGGCGGAGGCCGTCGTCACGCAGCTGGATCCGGACGGTGAGACACGCGTGGCGGTCAGCCACCGCATCGGACGCGTCGCGGTGGGGGAGAGCGCCATCGTCGCCGCCGTCAGCTCGCCGCATCGCGCGCTGGCGTTCACGGTGTGCGGCGAACTGGTCGACCGCATCAAGCACGACGTCCCGCTGTGGAAGCAGCAACACCTGCGCGACGGCAGCGCGGTGTGGTCCGGGCTGTCGTCATGATCGACCTGCCGACACCCCGCGTGCGCCGTGCCCTGCGCGGCGAACTCTCCACCGCTGCAGGCGTTTCGGATGACGGTCCGCTCGTCGACTCGTTCGGGCGGGTGCATCGGGACCTGCGCATCTCGCTGACCGACAAGTGCAATCTGCGCTGCACCTACTGCATGCCCGCCGAGGGTGTGCCGCTCGCGCCGCGCGACACGTTGTTGGCGAGCGACGAGATCGTCACGGTGGCTCGCATCGCCGTCGAGGCGGGCATCACCGAGATCCGCCTCACGGGCGGCGAACCGCTGCTGCGTCCCGACATCGTCGACCTCGTCGAACGCCTGGCGGCCCTCGACGGGCCGGGCGGGCGCCCCGAGCTGTCGATGACGACGAACGCTGTTCGGCTCGCGCAGTTGGCGAAACCGTTGCGTGACGCGGGCCTGGCGCGACTCAACGTCAGCCTCGACACGCTCTCGCCCTCGCGTTTCGCGACCATGACCCGTCGGGATCGACTCGACGACGTCATGGCCGGCCTCGACGCGGCGCGCGCCGCCGGTTTCGCGCCGATCAAGATCAACACGGTGCTGCTGCGCGGCGTCAACGACGACGAGGCGCCCGCACTGCTCGACTGGGCCCTCACTGAGGGGCACGAACTGCGTTTCATCGAACAGATGCCGCTCGACGGCGGGCACGTGTGGAACCGCGCCGAGATGGTGACGGCTGCCGAGACGCTCGACCTGCTGCGTCGCACGCACTCGCTGGACGCGCTGCCCGGACGCGGCGCCGCCCCGGCCGAGCTGTACGAGGTCGACGGAGGCCCGGGCCGCGTCGGCATCATCGCGAGCGTGACGATGCCGTTCTGCGGCGCGTGCGACCGGCTGCGGCTCACCTCCGACGGCCAGCTGCGCTCGTGCCTGTTCGCGCGCGGCGAGACCGACGTGCGCTCGGTGCTGCGCAGCGGTGGCGCGGACGCCGAGGTCCGCGCCCGCATCCGAGCCTGCCTCGCCGGCAAGCAACCCGGCCACGGCATCGACGAACCCGGATTCCTCCAGCCGCCGCGGCCGATGAGCGCCATCGGCGGCTGAGCGATCGATGGCGCGCCTAGGTCGGGCAGTCGGGTCGGTGCACACGTGGGTGCCAGGCTCGCGCTGCGGGGCGCCGGCGCGTCGTCCCGCCTCCCCAGGCCTTCCGACTGAGTAGTTATGCATTGTTTTGGCATAACTACTCAGTCGGGGTATTCTGAAGGCATGTCCAAGGTCTTGACTTCCCTGCCCGTCGGCGAACGCGTCGGCATCGCCTTCTCCGGTGGCCTCGACACCTCCGTGGCCGTCGCCTGGATGCGCGACAAGGGCGCCGTCCCCTGCACCTACACCGCCGACCTCGGCCAGTACGACGAGGACGACATCGAAGGCATCCCGGGCCGTGCCGGCCAGTACGGCGCCGAACTGTCGCGTCTCGTCGACTGCAAGAAGGCGCTCGTCGAGGAGGGTCTCGCCGCCATCGCGTGCGGCGCGTTCCACATCCGCTCCGGCGGGCGCACGTACTTCAACACGACGCCGCTGGGCCGCGCCGTCACCGGCACGCTGCTCGTGCGCGCCATGCAGGCCGACGGTGTGTCGATCTGGGGCGACGGCTCGACGTTCAAGGGCAACGACATCGAGCGTTTCTACCGCTACGGTCTGCTCGCCAACCCGGGCCTGCGCATCTACAAGCCGTGGCTCGACGCCGACTTCGTCAGCGAACTGGGTGGGCGCCAGGAGATGTCCGAATGGCTGACGGCGCACGATCTGCCCTACCGCGACTCGGCGGAGAAGGCCTACTCGACGGATGCCAACATCCTCGGCGCGACGCACGAGGCGAAGACGCTCGAGCACCTCGACGAGTCGATGGAGATCGTCAAGCCGATCATGGGCGTCGCCTACTGGGACGACGCGGTGAAGATCGACACCGAGGACGTCGTCGTCCGCTTCGAATCGGGGCTTCCCGTCGCGATCAACGGTGACGACTTCGGCGGCGACGTCGTCGCCCTGTTCCAGGAGGCCAACGCCGTCGGCGGACGCCACGGGCTCGGCATGAGCGACCAGATCGAGAACCGCATCATCGAGGCCAAGTCGCGCGGCATCTACGAGGCGCCCGGCATGGCGCTGTTGTTCATCGCGTACGAACGGCTGCTCAACGCCGTCCACAACGAGGACACCATCGCCGCGTACCACGACGACGGACGGCGCCTCGGGCGGCTGCTGTACGAAGGACGCTGGTTCGACCCGCAGTCGCTCATGATCCGCGAGGGTCTGCTGCGCTGGGTGGCGTCCGCCGTCACGGGTGAGGTGACGCTGCGCCTTCGTCGCGGCGAGGACTACTCGATCGTCGACACCCAGGGCGACAACTTCTCCTACCACCCCGACAAGCTGTCGATGGAGCGCACCGAGAACGCCGCATTCGGCCCCGTCGACCGCATCGGGCAGCTGACGATGCGCAACCTCGACATCGCCGACACGCGTGGCAAGCTCGAGTTCTACGCCGCACGCGGCGGGCTGGGCAAGGCGCAGACCGACCTCGTCGGCCAGCTCGAGCCCGGTGGCGCGCAGCAGATCGCGTCGAACCCGAACGTCGACGCCGACGCTCTCGCACTCGACGAAGCGGCGATGGAGTTCGGCACCGACTGACCTGCCGAGTCGTCGGCGCCGATCGACCGAGACCTCGGTATCGGTCGACGATGTCGGCACGCTCGCAGCGAGCGAGGAGGCCGCCCACTGGATGGTGGGCGGCTTCGTCGCGTCCGGACAGCAGTGTGGTCGCCAGCTGGACACGGCGCCGTCAACGACCGTCACCCAGGTTGGTAATGGCGGCCGAACCTCGCGACTGTGGACGCCGCTCGCCGAGGTGTAGAGGAATCGCGAATGTGGACGCAAATCGCAGATGAGTACGGGCCCCTGACCCACCTGCGATTTTCGTCCACATCGGCGATCTACGTCCACATTCGTAGGAGATCCTCAGCAACAGCCGCCTCGCATCACCGCGGGCGACCAACGTCACGCCTGGGTGGTGCCGGCGGCTCGGCGTGGGGTGGTCGGGGGCACCCGGTAGCCTTGGCGGCACGGGCCGTGCCATTCGTACGTGTGCGGCCGAGTCTGCACGTCACGAACAAGGAGCACAGCCGTGTCCGAGAACATCACCCTGACCGTCAACGGCGAACCACGCGAGGTCGAGCAGGGCACGACGGGCACGGACCTGTTCGGCGGCGACAAGGCCGTCCTCGTCATGCGCATCGACGGTGAACTGCGCGACCTGTTCCGCGAGATCCCGGACGGCGCGTCCGTCGAGCCCGTCACCGCGCAGGACCCCGAGGGCCTCGCCGTCCTGCGTCACTCCGCGGCCCACGTGCTCGCGCAGGCGGTGCAGCAGATCAACCCGAGCGCGAAGCTCGGCATCGGACCGCCCGTCACCGACGGTTTCTACTACGACTTCGACGTCGCCGAGGCGTTCACGCCCGACGACCTCAAGAAGCTCGAGAAGGCGATGCAGAGGATCGTCAACGAGGGCCAGACGTTCAACCGCCGCGTCATCACCGACGCCGAGGGCCTCGAAGAACTGGCGCACGAGCCCTACAAGTGCGAGCTCATCGGCCTCAAGGGCAACGCTGCGAATGCGGCCGAGGGCGCGGAGGCCGAGGTCGGTGGCGGTGAGCTGACGATCTACGACAACGTCCGCCGCGACGGCACCGTCGCCTGGGGCGACCTGTGCCGCGGCCCGCACGTGCCGTCGACGAAGGTGCTCGGCAACGCGTTCAAGCTCATGCGTTCGGCCGCCGCGTACTGGCGCGGCAGCGAGAAGAACCCGCAGCTGCAGCGCATCTACGGCACTGCGTGGCCGACGAAGGACGAGCTGAAGGCCTACCTCGAGCGCCTCGCCGAGGCCGAGAAGCGCGACCACCGCAAGCTCGGCGCCGAGCTCGACCTGTTCAGCTTCCCCGAGAACATCGGCCCCGGCCTGCCCGTGTTCCACCCCAAGGGCGGCATCATCAAGCGTGAGATGGAGGACTACGTCCGCCGCCGTCACATCGAGGAGGGCTTCTCCTACGTCGGCACGCCGCACATCGCGAAGGAAGACCTCTTCTACACCTCGGGTCACCTGCCGTACTACGCGGACGGGATGTTCCCGCCCCTCGACGTCGACGGGCAGAACTACCGCCTCAAGGCGATGAACTGCCCGATGCACAACGAGATCTTCCGTTCGCGTGGGCGCTCCTACCGCGAGCTGCCGCTGCGCTTCTTCGAGTTCGGCACGGTGTACCGCGACGAGAAGTCGGGCGTGCTCTCCGGTCTGACGCGCGTGCGCATGATCACCCAGGACGACTCGCACAGCTACGTCACGCCCGAACAGGCGCCGGGGGAGATCAAGCACCTGCTCGACTTCATCCTCGGCCTACTGCGCGACTTCGGCATGAACGACTTCTACCTCGAGCTCTCGACGCGCGACGTCGACGGCGACAAGAAGGACAAGTTCATCGGCACCGACGAACAGTGGGACATCGCGACGAAGGTGCTGTCGGACGTCGCGCTCGAGTCCGGCCTCGAGCTCGTGCCGGACCCGGGCGGTGCCGCGTTCTACGGCCCAAAGATCTCCGTGCAGGCGCGCGACGCCATCGGCCGTACCTGGCAGATGTCGACGATCCAGTACGACTTCAACCAGCCCGCTCGTTTCGGCCTCGAGTACCAGGCGGCGGACGGTTCGCGTCAGCAGCCCGTCATGGTCCACTCGGCGAAGTTCGGCTCGATCGAACGCTTCCTCGGCGTGCTCGTCGAGCACTACGCGGGCGCGTTCCCGGCGTGGCTCGCGCCGGTTCAGGTGCTCGCCGTGCCCGTCGCGGAGGAGTACTACGACTACCTGCAGGACGTCGCGATGAAGCTGCGCGAAGCCGGCGTGCGTGTCGAGGTCGACATGAGCGACGACCGCTTCCCGAAGAAGATCCGCAACGCGTCCAAGTCGAAGGCGCCGTTCATCCTGATCGCCGGTGAAGAGGACCGCGACAACGGCGCCGTCTCGTTCCGTTTCCGCGACGGGTCGCAGAAGAACGGCGTGCCGGTGGCCGACGCGATCGCCGAGATCACCCGCGTCATCACCGAACGTCAGAACACCGACCCGACGGCCGGCTGACGTCTGCCTCGACGACGACGCGCGCCCCCGAACCTCGCGGTTCGGGGGCGCGCTCGTGTGTTGGCATGTGCACCCGAGGGCCGGCGTTCGACACGGCCGGGTGACCACGCTCGGGGTAGGGAACCCGGTTGCGTCACCCGTCGCGGGGACCCACCTCAGCGCACGGTCACTTCGCTGCAGCGAAGCCCTTCTCGAGGTCGGCGATGATGTCGGCGGAGTTCTCGATGCCGACGCTCAACCGCACGAGTCCGGGCGTCACGCCGGCGCCGCGGCGGTCCTCGTCGCTGCCCTGGGAGTGCGTCGTCGACGCAGGATGGATGGCGAGGGAACGGACGTCACCGATGTTCGCGACGTGCGAGTGCAGTTCGAGAGCGTCGACGAACTTCTTGCCCGCCTCGACGCCGCCGGCGATCTCGAACGACAGCACGGCGCCGGAGCCGGCGGGCAGGTAGCGGTCGGCGAGTTCCTTGTAGGGGCTCGACGGGTCGGAGGCGTAGAACAACTTCTCGACCTGCGGCTGCGACTTCAGGAACTCGACGACCTTCTTCGCGTTCTCCACGTGTCGCTCCACACGCAGCGACAACGTCTCGAGGCCTTGCGCGATGAGGAACGCGTTGAACGGGGAGACGGCCGCGCCGAGGTCGCGCAGCAGTTCGACGCGCGCCTTGAGGATGAAGGCGAGGTTCGCGCCGAGCGGCGATCCGACGCCGAGGTCGCGGGCGAACACGAGACCGTGGTAGCTCTCCGACGGCTCGTTGAACTGCGGGAACTTCGCCGGGTCGGCGGCGTAGTCGAACGTCCCGGCGTCGACGAGCACGCCGGCGATCGACGTCCCGTGCCCCCCGAGGTACTTCGTCGCGGAGTGAATGACGACGTCCGCGCCATGCTCGATCGGGCGCAGCAGGTACGGCGTCGCGACGGTGTTGTCGACGAACAGCGGCACCCCGGCGTCATGCGCGATGTCGGCGAGGCCGCGCACGTCGAGCACCTTCTGGTCGGGGTTGCTCAGCGTCTCGCCGAACAGCAGCTTCGTGTTGTCGCGGATGGCGCCGCGCCACTCGTCGAGATCGTTGATGTTGTCGATGAACGTCGTCTCGACGCCGAGTCGCTTGAGCGTGTACTTCAGCAGGTTGTACGTGCCGCCGTACAGCGCGGACGAGGCGACGATGTGGTCGCCGGCCTGAGCGACGTTGAGGATGGCGAACGTCGTCGCCGCCTGACCCGACGCGAGCAGCAACGCGCCGACGCCGCCCTCCAGCGCGGCGATGCGGTCTTCGACCGCCTGCGCCGTCGGGTTGCCGATGCGCGTGTAGATGGGGCCGAGATCCGACAGGCCGAAGCGGTTGGCCGCGGTCTCGGCGGAGTCGAAGACGAACGACGTCGTCTGGTAGATCGGCAGCGCCCGGGCGCCGGTGTCGCCGTCGACGTTCTGGCCGACGTGGATCTGCTTGGTCTCGAAGGCCCAGTTCTCGGAGCTCATGATGATGTCCCTCTCGAGGAGTACGTGGACGCACGGGCGGCGCACCGTACGTGTGGTGCCCGAAGGGGAATCCCTCCGCGCTTGCCCGGACGCGCTCGGCGCCGGGCCAGGTCGTCACCCGGAGCACCCCGCCGCGGTGGGAGGGTTGCCGGCCAGCAAACCGGGGTTTGACGCTGGCGCTCGTGACCTGCGGCCACTCTAGGCCGGGTGGTGTCATCAGGCGGGAATGCTGTCTCACATTCCGGTCGCGGCCCCGTGCTGACGCGACGCGCCTACGGGCGACGACCCTCATGCCGTGCTTGACTGTTGCCATGACACCGACGATCGTCCGCGCGCGCCGCGAAGACGCGTTCGCCTGCGCGGCGCTGCGTCTGCAGATGGACCTCGAGGCGGGGGAGAGCAACCGCTCCGGCTTCATCACCGAGTATGCCGATCACTGGCTCGCGCACTACGACGATCTGCCGACGTGGCTCGCCTCGAGTGCTGACGGGACGGCTCTCGGCATGGTGCAGACGTCGCTCGTGCACCGGCCCCCGGCGCTGGCTCGGCCGGCGCAGCCGTCGCTCAACATCGCGGTCGTCTTCGTCACGCCGTCGGCGCGCGGCCAGGGCCTGGCCGAGCGGATGCTGCGGATCGTCGACGCCTGGGCCGACGCGCACGACGTCGCGCGAATGATGCTCAACGCCCGTCCGCGTGCCCGCAGGCTGTACGAACGGGCCGGCTTCGGCCCGCCGGACGAACGTCACATGCAGCGTGTGGCGCCGTTCGGCCTCGACGCCCGCCGCGATGCGGAGCGTGCGTCATGAGCGACGACGTCATCTGGGCGCTCGATCAGCGCGAGCGCTGCATCGCCTGCCCGTCCAAACCGGTCGCGAACGCCGTCGTCCTGCACCTCGGTGCTGACGGCGCCCTCGCGCGCGACGCTGTCGAGCAGTGGGCTCGTGACGGCGTCATGGCCGCCTCGGTCGCATGGCCGGGGGCGGCGGCCGGCCTCGATGACGACGACTGGCTCGACCTCGAGGACGCCGTCACGGGCCTCGCCGGGCTGGCGAGCATCGTCGCCGTCGTCGGTGACGGCGACGCGGCCGAGGTCGCGCGGACGTTGGCGGGCCGTGTCGGCGACGTCGCGCACGCGGGGGAAGCCGACCGAACCATTGTCCCGGCGCGTCTGCGCGAGATCGCGGCGGTCTGAGACCGCTCACCCGGGGTGCATGGTGCGCGCGAGCCCACCCGCGGCCGCTGCGTCGAGGCAGGCGGGGCTCTAGGATCGGGCCATGGTCGACGAGTTCAACACTGATTCGCAGGACGACATCCTCATCGAGCAAGCCGGCGCCTTCGCGGGCGAGGCCGACGGGTTCGGGCGGCTGTGGACGCCGCACCGCATGGCGTACATCGAGGGCGAGCGTCCGACAAAGGACGCCGGCCACGGCTGCCCGTTCTGCGCGTCGCCTACGAAGACCGACGCCGACGGCCTCATCGTCCACCGTGGTGAGCACTGTTTCGTCGTGATGAACCTGTTCCCGTACAACCCGGGCCACCTGCTCGTGTGCCCGTACCGTCACGTCGCCTCGTACATCGACCTCACCGACGACGAGACCGAGGAGTTCACGAAGCTGACGAAGGCCGGGGTGCGTGCCCTCAAGGCCGCGTCGAACCCGGGCGGGTTCAACCTCGGGATGAACCAGGGTGACGTCGCAGGTGCCGGCGTCGCCGCGCACCTGCATCAGCACATCGTGCCGCGCTGGGGTGGCGACATGAACTTCATGCCGATCATCGGGCGCACCAAGGCGCTGCCGGTGCTGCTCGAGGACAGCCGTCAGCGCATCGTCGCGAACTGGCCGAACGACTGACACCGGGCACCACGGGCAGTGCGCTGCCTCGAACGGGTATATCGAACCGCTACAGTTGAACCACCATGCTCAACAAGTACGCGCGCGCGTTTTTCTCCGCCATCTTCCGGCCCATCGCCCAGCTCCTGCTGCGTCTCGGCATCAGCCCCGACGTCGTGACGATCGTGGGCACCGTCGGTGTCGCGTTCGGTGCACTGTGGTTCTATCCGCGCGGCGACTTCCTCGTCGGCACGTTGTTCATCACCGTCTTCGTCTTCTCGGACATGCTCGACGGCAACATGGCGCGCCTGTCGGGCCGCTCGTCGACGTGGGGTGCCTACCTCGACTCGACGCTCGACCGCGTCGGTGACGCCGCGATCTTCGGCGGCCTCGTCCTGTACTACGCGGGCAAGGGCGACAACTTCCTCATGGCGTGCCTCGCGCTCGCGTGCCTCGTGCTCGGCTCGGTCGTCTCCTACGCCAAGGCCCGGGCCGAGGGTCTCGGCATGCAGGCGAACGTCGGCATCGCCGAGCGCGCCGACCGTCTCGTCGCCGTGCTCGTCACGACCGGCCTCGTCGGCTGGTTCCTGCCCGAGATCGTGCTGACCGTCGTGCTCACGCTGCTCGCCGTCGCATCGTTCATCACGGTCGTGCAGCGCATGCTCATGGTGCGGAAGCAGGCCCTCGCCAAGCCGTTCGAGGGCTGAGCGCGTGGCCGCCGAGGGGTTGACGACGCGCGCCCGCGACGCCGTCACCGTCGCAGCGTTCAAGGGCGCCTGGTGGGGCGTGCGGGCGCTGCCCGAGCGCGCCGCCCACCGCCTCTTCGACGTCATCGCGGACGTCACGACGCGCCGCGGCGGCCCGAGCGTCGCGCGGATGCGCTCCAACTACGCGATCGCGCGCCCCGAACTCGACGACGCAGCCCTCGACGCGCTCGTCGCCGCCGGCGTGCGCTCGTACCTGCGCTACTGGTGCGAGGCGTTCCGACTGCCGTCGCTGACACGCGAGCAGATCGCCGAGAGGGTGACCACCTCGGGTGAACTCGAGGCGACCCGCAGCATGCTCGCCGATGGACGCAGCGTCGTCGCCTACCTCGGCCACCTCGGCAACTGGGATCTCGCGGGCGCCTGGTCGGCGACACAGCTCGCGCACGTGACGACGGTCGCCGAGCGACTCGAGCCCGACGCTCTCTTCCGCGCGTTCCTGCACTTCCGCGAAGAGCTGGGCATGACGATCATCCCGCTGACCAAGGGCGAGAACGTCCTCGGCCAGGTCGAGACGCTCGTGCGCGAACCGGGTGCGTTCGCGCCGCTGCTGTCGGATCGCGACCTCACGAGCCGCGGCGTCACGGTCGACCTGTGCGGCGAGCCGGCCCGCCTCGCTGCCGGCCCCGCCGTCATCGCCCGACGCACCGGTGCGGCACTCGTGCCGATCACGATCACCTACCGCCGGCGCGACGGCGGCAGCGGCTGGGGCATCGACATCCGCTTCCACCCGGCGGTCGACATCGCCCACACCGATGATGCCCGCGCCGACGTGCAGACCGCCGTCCAGGCGTGCGCCGACGCGCTCGGTGGCGCCATCCGCGAGCACACGCAGGACTGGCACATGATGCAGCGCGTGTTCGTCCGCGACCTCGACGCGCGCCGGGGCTGAGCGGTGCGGATCGGCCTCGTCAGCCCGTACTCGTTCGACGTGCCCGGCGGTGTGCAGCTGCACGTGCGCGACCTCGCGACGTACCTGCTCGCAGAAGGGCACGAGGTCAGCGTCCTCGCGCCGAGCGACGGTGACGACGCGGGTGCGCCGTACGTGACGAGTGCCGGGGGAGCGATGCCCATCCGCTACAACGGTTCCGTCGCGCGCCTGGCGTTCGGTCCGGTCGCGGCGAGCCGGACGGCGCGCTGGGTGGAGCGCGGCGACTTCGACGTCCTGCACGTCCACGAACCGATGACGCCGAGCGTGTCGCTGCTCGCGCTGCGCACGTACGACGGGCCGGTCGTCGCGACGTTCCACACCTCGATCGAGCGTTCGCGCGCGCTGCAGCTCGCCCAACCGTTCCTGCGCCCGGCGCTGGAGAAGATCACCGGGCGCATCGCCGTCTCGCGCGCCGCGCGGGACACCGTCGCGCGCCATCTCGGCGGTGACGCCGCGCTCGTGCCGAACGGCGTCTACGTCGACCGGTTCGCGACGGCTCGCCCCGAGGCGCGCTGGCAGGATGGGGGCGAGCGCCCGACGATCGCCTTTCTCGGACGCATGGGGGAGCCGCGCAAGGGCCTGCGCGTTCTGCTCGACGCCGTCCCGCTCATCGCCCGGGCGCACCCCGGGGTGCGCGTCCTCGTCGCGGGGCCGGGTGACGTCGACGCGGCGCGGCGGGAGGTGCCCGCCTCGGCTGAGGGTCACGTCGAGTTCCTCGGGCTGCTCAGCGACGCCGAGAAGGCGTCGTTGCTGGCGTCGTGCGACGCGTATGTCGCGCCCAACATCGGTGGCGAGAGCTTCGGGATCATCCTCATCGAGGCGATGAGCGCCGGCGCCCCCGTCGTCGCCAGCGATCTGGAGGCCTTCGCGCGCGTGCTCGACGACGGCCGCTGCGGCGTCCTCTTCGACACCGGCGACGCGGCGGCGCTGGCGCATGCGGTGACGGGGGTGCTCGCTGACCGCGGTGCGCGTGACGCCCTGTCCCGGGCCGGGAGAGAGCGCGCGCGGCTCTACGATTGGTCGGCCGTCGGGCAGCAGGTCATCTCCGCGTACGAGACGGTCCGCAGTTCGCATGCCGCGGCCGCCGCGGTGGCGGGACGCCGATCATGAGCGGCGTGTGGGCCGACGTCGCCGTCGTCGTCGCGCTGTTGCTCGCGCTCGCCTGGTATCTCAGCTACACCGCAGCGCGCCTCGACCGGCTGCACGCTCGCGTCGAGGGGTCGCTGGCCTCGCTCGACGCGCAGCTCGTGCGCCGCGCCGAGGCCGCGGCCGAGTACGCGCAGGCCACCGCTCTCGACCCGGCGAGCGCGCTGCTGCTCGCCTCGTCGGCGGCCGATTCGCTGCAGGCCGCCGACGGCGCCCTCATCACGGACGACGTGCAACAGGTCGGCGTACCCGTCGAGCGTGCGCAGGCCGAGACGGCGCTGACGCAGACGCTTGCGCTCGTCGTGGGTGACGCGTCGGCGACGGACGGCGCCGCGTCGCGGGCGGAAGCAGCTGGGCGCCGCCCGATCAGCACCGTGCCTGACGTCCCAGGCAGCGCGCCCGCGGAGGGTGACGACGGGGCCCGTCAGCGTCTCGCGGACGCATGCGATCGCGTCGAACTCGCCTACCGATTCCACAACGAGGCCGTACGCGACGTACGTCGCGTACGCGCCAAGGCGATCGTCCGGGCGTTGCACCTGGCTGGACGCACGCAGCTGCCGGAAGAAGTCACGTTTGCCACCCGCGTCCACGGCCTCGGTCGCACCGACGCGTGGCGCTGATTTCTGCCGGAGCAGCCGTGTTCGGGCTGGCGTCGTCGGCCCCATCATGCCGTGGCCGGTAGCTGCCATCGACGATCATCTGTCTCCTTCATGCCCGTCTCGGGGCTAGCGTGGGCTCTCGCGTCGCATCCGCGGCGCCCATCAGAAAGAGGGACGAACACATGAGCTCTGCAGGCTCCGAACAGAACACCGCCGTGGCGACCGACCGCGTCAAGCGCGGCATGGCCGACATGCTCAAGGGCGGCGTCATCATGGACGTCGTCACCCCCGAGCAGGCGAAGATCGCCGAGGACGCAGGAGCCGTCGCCGTCATGGCCCTCGAACGTGTGCCCGCGGACATCCGCGCGCAGGGCGGTGTCTCGCGCATGAGTGATCCCGACATGATCGACGGCATCATCGAGGCCGTGTCGATCCCCGTCATGGCGAAGGCGCGCATCGGGCACTTCGTCGAAGCGCAGGTGCTGCAGGCGCTCGGCGTCGACTACATCGACGAATCGGAGGTGCTCTCGCCCGCCGACTACGCCAACCACATCGACAAGTGGGCCTTCGACGTGCCGTTCGTGTGCGGCGCGACCAACCTCGGTGAGGCGCTGCGACGCATCAACGAGGGCGCCGCGATGATCCGCTCCAAGGGTGAAGCGGGCACCGGCGACGTGTCGAACGCGACGACGCACATGCGCAAGATCCGCGGCGAGATCCGCCGCTTGACGTCGATGGCCGAGGACGAACTCTACGTCGCGGCCAAGGAGATGCAGGCTCCCTACGCCCTCGTGCGTGAGGTCGCCGAGAAGGGCAAGCTGCCCGTCGTCCTGTTCACCGCAGGCGGCATCGCGACGCCCGCCGACGCAGCCATGATGATGCAGCTCGGCGCCGAAGGCGTCTTCGTCGGCTCCGGCATCTTCAAGAGCGGCAACCCCGCCCAACGCGCCGAAGCGATCGTCAAGGCCACCACCTTCTACGACGACCCCGACACCCTCGCCAAGGTCTCCCGCGGCCTCGGCGAAGCCATGGTCGGCCTCAACGTCGACGAGATCCCCGAACCCCACCGCCTGTCCGAACGGGGCTGGTGATAGTTCCTCGGCTCGTCTTCCGGTTCGCCGTGTCCGGGGCGCGCAGGCTTGCCCTGGACACGTGCTCATTCGGTGCGACAGCACGCGGGGAGAACGGCTCAGATCCTTCTCTGATCCGCTCGCGGATCAGAGAAGGATCTGAGCCCCCATCATCACCGTCCGTTCCTTGGGGAGGCGGAAGTAGTCGGCGGGGACGGCGGCGTTGTGGCTCATCGCCATGAACAGCAGTTTGCGGAGCTTCGACATGCCGGGGCGGCCTGCGTCGATGAGGCCGATCTCGGAGACGAAGTAGTAGGCGGTGTCGGGGTCGATGTCGACGCCTTGGTCGGCGGCGATGCGCAGGGCGGCGGGCACGTCCTGGTCGTCCTGGAAGCCGTAGCGCAGCGTCAGGTGGGTGATGCGGTCGTAGTCGTTGCCGAGGTGGTCGAGCACGACGGTCTCCTCGGGTGCGATGTGCGGCACGTTGGCGCTCTTCGTCGTCACGATGAAGACGTTCTCGTGGATGACGTGGTTGAAGTTGGCGTTCTCACGCATGGCGAGCGGCGTCGTCGTCCGGTCGGGGTGGAGGAACACTGCGGTGCCGGGGACCTCGCGCAGGTCACCGCAGCGGGCGGAGCGCACGAAGTCGTCGAGGGGGCCTTCGATGTCGTGGCGGCGGCGCGCGACGATGTCGCGGCCCTTCTGCCACGTCAGCATCGACAGGCCGATGCCGCAGGCGATGACGACGGGCAGCCAGCCGCCGTGGAACAGTTTCGCGACGTTGGCGGTGAAGAAGATCCCCTCGAACAGGTAGAGGAAGAAGCCAAGGATGACGAGGCGCCACTTGGGCCACTTGAGCGTGCTCTGCGCGTAGACGAGGAACAGTGTCGTCGTCATGAGGAACGTGCCCGTCACGGCGAGGCCGTAGGCGACGGCGAGTTTCTCGGAGCTGCGGAACGCGAGCAGCAGCGTTATGACGCCGATGAACAGCACCCAGTTGACGCCGGGGATGTAGATCTGGCCCTCTTCCTCCTCGCCGGTGTGACGCACCGTCATGCGCGGCAGGTAGCCGGAGCGCTCCGCTTGGCGGGCGACGGAGAACGCGCCGGAGATGACGGCCTGCGAGGCGATGACGGTGGCCGCGGTCGCGAGGATGACGAGGGGGAGCTTGGCCCATTCGGGGGCGAGCAGGAAGAACGGGTTGGAGATGTTCTTCGGGTCGCTGAGGATGAGCGAGCCCTGCCCCATGTAGTTGAGGATGAGGGCGGGGAAGACGAGCACGAACCAGGCGCGCGTGATCGGCGCGCGACCGAAGTGGCCCATGTCGGCGTACAGTGCCTCGGCGCCCGTCACGCACAGGACGATCGAGCCGGCCGCGACGAACGCGATGAAGGGGTGGCCGATGACGAAGCTGCCCGCGTACGTCGGCAGCAGTGCTCGGAAGATCTCCGGGTCGCGGACGATCTGGTTGACGCCGAGCGCGGCGAGGGTGACGAACCAGACGATCATGACGGGGCCGAAGAACTTGCCGACGGCGTCCGTGCCCTTCTGCTGGATGAAGAACAGCGCTGTGATGACGATCGCGCCGATGGGGACGACGTACTCGGTGAGCCCTTCATGCACCGTCTCGAGACCCTCGATGGCCGACATGACGGAGATCGCCGGCGTGATGACGCTGTCGCCGAAGAACAGGGACGCGCCGATGACACCGAGGATCATGACGATGCCCCAGCGTTTGCCGCCCTTGGGCACGCCCTGTCGCACGAGCGCGGCGAGCGCCATGATGCCGCCCTCGCCGTCGTTGTCGGCGCGCAGGACGAACAGGACGTACTTGATCGTCACGATGATGGTGAGTGCCCAGAACATCCAGGAGATGACGCCGTAGATGTCGCTCTCGTTGGCGACGACGGCGTTGTGGTCGACGTTGAAGACGCTCTGCACCGAGTACAGCGGGCTGGTGCCGATATCACCGAAGACGACGCCCAGGGCGCCGAGCATGAGCGCGGCCATGCCCTTCTTCGCATGGCCGCCGGGGGTCGACTCGGGGGTGGATGCGCCCTCGCTCGTCACGCTCGCTTCAGTACTCACCCGGAAAGTATGGGGCCACCGCCCCTGCGCGCGCCACACGGAGTAGCAGATACGCCTGTGTCATAGGGTCGCGGGCATGGAATCAACGCCACGGACCGTCATCGGGGTGCTCGCGGTGCAGGGCGACGTCGTCGAGCACGCCCGCATGTTGGAGGACGCCGGCGCGCATACCGAGCGCGTTCGTCGTGCCGCGGATCTTGCGAACGTCGACGCACTCGTCATCCCCGGCGGGGAGTCGACGGTCATGATGCGCCTCATCGCTCAGGGGGACCTCCTCGAACCGCTGCGCGAACGCATCGCCGCGGGGATGCCGGCCTACGGCTCGTGCGCCGGCATGATCCTGCTCGCCGATCGGATCCTCGACGGGGCGGCGGGTCAGCAGACGCTCGGCGGGCTCGACGTCACGGCGCGGCGCAACGCGTTCGGTCGTCAGGTCGCCTCGTTCGAGGCGGACGTCACCGTCGACGGCGTGGACGGCGGCCCGGTGCGCGCGGTGTTCATCCGCGCGCCCTGGGTCGAGGAGGTCGGCGCCGGCGTCGAGGTGCTCTCCAGCGTCGCTCTGCCGACGGGCGGTGAGGCCGTCGTCGCCGTGCGTCAGGGCAATCTGCTCGCCACGTCGTTCCACCCGGAGGTGACGGACGACGCGCGCGTCCACGCCCTGTTCGTGCGCATGGTCGAGCACGCTCGCGGATGACGACTGGGGCCGCGGCTCGCGACGACGCTAGACTGGCCCGCGATCCGAGCGAGCGCGCCCATCTGCCGTCGCGTTCGCCCCGCGCCCCGCATCGGGCGTGTTCGAGCACGGCAGCACGAGCATCCGAGAGGCAGACATGAGCGGTCACTCCAAGTGGGCGACGACGAAGCACAAGAAGGCTGCGATCGACGCCAAGCGCGGCAAGCTGTTCGCGAAGCTGATCAAGAACATCGAGGTCGCGGCCCGCTCCGGCGGCGGTGACCCGACGGGCAACCCGACGCTGTACGACGCCATCCAGAAGGCGAAGAAGTCGTCGGTGCCCAACGACAACATCGACCGCGCCGTCAAGCGCGGCTCCGGCGCCGAGGCCGGTGGCGCTGAGTACCAGGCCCTCACGTACGAGGGCTACGCGCCCGGTGGTGTCGCGCTGCTCATCGAGTGCCTGACGGACAACAAGAACCGCGCCGTCGCCGAGGTGCGCACCGCGTTGCAGAAGAACGGTGGCTCGATGGCGGACTCCGGTTCGGTCGCGTACCTGTTCAACCGCAAAGGCATCGTCATCGTCCCGAAGGCGCAGGGAGACAAGCCCGACACGACGGAGGACGCGCTGCTCGAGATCGTGCTCGAAGCGGGCGCGGAGGACGTCAACGACCTCGGCGAATCCTTCGAGATCGTGTCCGAGGCGGGTGACTTCGTCGGCGTGCGTGAGGCACTGCAGGCCGCCGGCATCGACTACGACTCGGCCGAGGCGTCGTTCGTGCCGTCGATGGAGGTGCCGCTCGACAAGGACGGCGCGAAGAAGATGTTCCGCGTCATCGAGGCCCTCGAGGACTCGGACGACGTGCAGAACGTCTTCGCCAACGGCCAGGTCTCCGATGAGGTTCTCGCCGAACTGGACGCCGAGGACTGATCCCGGTCGTTCCGTGAGTGATCGACGGTCGTGCCCCGCGGGGCACGGCCGTCGCGTGCATCGGGTACGGTGGATGCGAACAAGTGTTCTATCGGGTGCGTCGTTCGCACCCGTCGAGGCCGGAGGTGTGACGTGCGGGTGCTCGCTGTCGACCCCGGTCTGACGCGCTGCGGCGTGGGCGTCGTCGCGACGGGCCAGGGCTCGACGTTGCAGATCGTGACGGTGGGGGTCATCCGTACCTCGGCAGACCTGCCGTTGCACGAACGCCTCTATGAGTTGCGCGTCGAACTGGACGCCGTGTTCGAGCGCACCCAACCCGATGCGGTCGCCGTCGAGCGGATGTTCGCGCGCCACGACGTCTCGACGATCATGGGCACTGCGCAGGCGTCGGCCGTCCCGATGCTCGCCGCGGCTGAACGCGGCCTGCCGCTCGGGCTGCACACGCCCTCGGAGGTCAAGGCGGCGGTGACGGGTAACGGGCGCGCCGACAAGGCGCAGGTGACGACGATGGTGACGCGCATCCTCGGCCTCGAGGTCGCTCCCAGGCCGGCCGACGCCGCCGACGCGCTCGCCCTCGCCATCTGTCATCACTGGCGCGGTGGCGGGCTGGCACGCCGGGGTGCGAGCGCTGACGGAGCATCGACGGCGCCGGCCGCCGTCGCGTACCGGCAGGCTGCGGCTGCCGCGGCGCGACGTTCCCGCTCGGCGAGCAAGACATACCGTGACGCCCTCGGCGCCGCGTCCCAGAGCGCGCCTGCCACTCGACCCGCCAACAGGGGAGTTCGCCCATGATCGCCAGCCTCACCGGTGAGGTGCTCACCGCCCGTCTCGACAGCGTCGTCGTCGAGGTCGGTGGCGTGGGTCTGCTCGTCCACACGACGCCGGCAACCGCCGCCGCGGCACGCCCGGGGGAGTCGATGCGCCTCGCGACGTCCCTGGTCGTGCGTGAGGATTCGCTGACACTCTTCGGCTTCGCCGACGACGACGAACGGGCCCTGTTCGAACAGGTCCAGACGGTCAGCGGCGTGGGGCCGCGTCTCGCCCTCGCGATGCTCGCCGTGCACCCGCCGCAGCAACTCGCCACCGCGATCGCGGGCGGCGACGTCCGGGCGCTGACGAAGGTGCCCGGCATCGGCAAGAAGGGCGCCGAGCGCATCGTCCTCGAACTGCGGGACAAGGTCGTCTCCGCCGGTGGTGACGGCGGGCAGGCGGCGGCCCAGGCCGTCGTCCCGGCCGCTGCCGGTGACGACCAGGTCGCCGAGGCGCTCATCGGGCTCGGCTGGAGCGCGAAACAGGCGGAGGACGCCGTCGCCAAGGTGGCAGCCCGTCCTGAGGCCGAGGGCGCGAACACGCCCACCCTGCTCCGGCTGGCGCTGCGCGAGCTGGGCCGATGAGCCCGTCGCACTTCGAGGACCACAGCGCCGACGTCTCGCCGCGCCTCGTCGACCCCAACGGCACCGAGGACGAGCAGCAGCTCGAAGCGGCCCTGCGACCGAAGAAGCTGGCGGATTTCCCCGGGCAGCCACGCGTGCGCGAGCAGTTGAGCCTCGTCCTCGAGGCGGCCCGGCGCCGAGCGACGCCGCCCGACCACATCCTGTTCTCCGGCCCGCCCGGCCTGGGCAAGACGTCGCTCGCGATGATCGTCGCGAGTGAGCTCGAGGCGCCCATCCGCATCACGAGCGGCCCTGCCATCCAGCACGCCGGTGACCTGGCCGCCATCCTGAGCTCGCTCAACGAGGGGGAGGTGCTCTTCCTCGACGAGATCCACCGCATGGCCCGCCCCGCGGAGGAGATGCTCTACCTCGCGATGGAGGACTTCCGGGTCGACGTCATCGTCGGCAAGGGCCCAGGGGCCACCGCGATCCCCCTCGAACTGCCGCGCTTCACCGTCGTCGGTGCGACGACGCGCGCCGGTCTGCTGCCGGCGCCACTGCGCGACCGCTTCGGCTTCACCGGCCATCTCGACTACTACGACGCGGCCGACCTCGCCGACATCCTCGCCCGCAACGCCGACCTGCTCGGCGTACCCGCGACGCGTGAGGGCATCACCGAGATCGCCGGCCGCTCCCGCGGCACGCCGCGCATCGCCAACCGGCTGCTGCGCCGGGTGCGTGACTACGCGCAGGTGCACGGGCGCCACGTCGTCGACCTGACGTCCGCGCGTGCCGCGCTCGAGCTGTTCGACGTCGACGACGACGGCCTCGATCGCCTCGACCGCGCGGTGCTCGAAGCCCTGTGCCGACGCTTCGGGGGTGGGCCGGTCGGGCTGTCGACGTTGGCCGTCGCCGTCGGTGAAGAACCCGACACGGTCGAGACGGTGGCCGAGCCGTATCTCGTGCGCGAGGGCTACATGATCCGCACGCCGCGTGGGCGTGCCGCGTCACCGCGGGCGTGGACGCACCTCGGGCTGCGCCCGCCGGACGGGCACTTCACCGAGACATTTCAGCGCGACACCGACGACGGGGGCGGACGTTTCACCGGGTAGGGTGGTGCGGCCACCGCTCGAGTCCGCGCACCGCGCACCGGTGAGAGCGCGCGAGGCGCTTCGAGATCTGACGTGAGGACCCACATGCCGTACCTGGTCGCCGAGTCGCAGGCGGGAAGCTCGGGCTTCCCGATCCTGCTCGTGCTGCTGCCCTTCCTCCTGCTCGCGCTGATGTTCTTCACGCAGCGTCGGCGCTCCCAGGCGACGATGCGCGCGCAGGCCGCGCTTCGCGTCGGTGACGAGGTGCGCACAACGAGTGGGCTGTTCGGCACGCTGCGCGAACTCGACGACGTCAGTGGACACCTCGAGATCGCCCCCGGCACCGTGGTGAGGTTCGATCGTCGGGCCCTGCTGCCCGCAGCCCCCGACGAGATGGAGAAGGGTCGATGAGCACGCCCGCAGGCGCCGAGCGCGCCGACGAGAACCGTTATGCGGTCGATTCGAACCGCCCCGCGGCGCGCAAGAAGCCGAAGCACACCAACCCCAAGCGTGGCTTGGCCGTGCTTCTCGCCCTGTTCCTCGTCCTCGTCGGTGGCATCGCTGCGACGGGACATTGGACACCGAAGCTGGGGCTCGACCTCGAAGGTGGGCGCACCGTCGTCCTCGAACCGGTCGTCACAGGCGGCAAGAGCGTCAACTCGAGCCAGGTCAAGCAGGCCGTCGACATCATCCGCAACCGCGTCGACGCCACCGGCACGTCCG
This sequence comes from Dermacoccus sp. SAI-028, assembly GCF_004346775.1. Lineage (NCBI taxonomy): Bacteria > Bacillati > Actinomycetota > Actinomycetes > Micrococcales > Dermacoccaceae > Dermacoccus > Dermacoccus sp. SAI-028. The sequence continues at coordinate 1,422,433 of NZ_SMFS01000001.1, forward strand.
AGGCGGAGGTGACGACGCTGGGGGAGAAGGACATCGTCGTCTCCATCCCCGGAAACCCCAGCCAGCAGGTGCTCGACTCGCTCTCGCGCAGCTCGCAGCTCAACTTCCGCGCAGTCATCGCCGCCGCACAGGGCAGCACCACGGGTACCTCGCCGTATCGCCTGCCCGAGGTCGTCAACCCCTCGAACGGCGCCTCCGGCTCGGCGTCCGTGTCACCGTCTTCCTCGGCCTCCGCTTCGGGTTCTGCGTCGAGCTCGGCCTCGTCGTCACCGTCGTCCAGTTCGAAGGACCGACTGCCGGCCGCATTCAAGACCGCCGGCCCGGCCAACGCGAGCGACCCGGCGTGGGGAAACGAGAAGGTCGACTCGGTCTGGGTCAAGGCCGGTATCGCGACCCCGTCGACGACGTACAACCAGCTGCTGCAGCTCTACGCCTGCACCCCGGCCTACCAGGAGGTGGCCGCGGCCGCCCCTGACAACAAGCCGACCGTCATGTGCGCGAAGGAGGGCAACGAGAAGCTGCTCCTCGGCCCGGTCGAGATCAAGGGTTCGCAGCTGACGGACGCGAGCAGCGGCCTCGACACGAACCAGCAGGGCAACCAGACCGGCGAGGTCGCGGTCAACCTGTCGCTCAACGGCTCGGGCAAGACGGCCCTGGCGAACGTGACGCGTCGCGTCGCCCCGCTCGAGCAGCCCCGCAACCGCTTCGCCATCGTCGTCGACGGTCAGTCGATCTCGGCGCCGACCGTGCAGGCCCCGCTGACGGACGGTCAGGCGAAGATCACCGGTGGCTTCACCGAGTCGAGCGGCAAGCTGCTCGCAGACTCGCTGAAGTTCGGTGCGCTGCCGATGTCCTTCAAGGAACTCACCTCCGACCAGGTCAGCCCCCAGCTCGGCTCCGACCAGCTGACGAAGGGTCTCATCGCGGGAGCCATCGGCTTTGGCCTCGTCGTGCTGTACTCGCTCATCCAGTACCGCGCGCTCGGCCTCGTCACCGTCGCGAGCCTGCTCGTCGCCGCGGCGATGACCTACCTCGCCGTCACGCTGCTCGGCTCGCTCAACAACTTCCGCCTGTCGATGGCGGGTGTCACCGGCCTCATCGTCGCCATCGGCATCACGGCCGACTCGTTCATCGTGTACTTCGAACGCGTCAGAGACGAAGTGCGCGCCGGACGGCCATTGCGGGCCGCCGTCGAGACGGGATGGACGCGCGCGAAGCGCACCATCATCATCTCGGACGCGGTGAACTTCCTCGCCGCCGCCGTGCTCTACGTGCTGTCAGAGAGCACCGTCAAGGCGTTCGCGTTCACCCTCGGTCTCACGACGATCATCGACATCGTCGTCGTCATGTTCTTCACCCACCCGGTGCTGGCCCTGCTCGCCCGCACGAAGTTCTTCGGTGGCGGCCACCCCGCCTCCGGTCTCGACCCCGCGCGTCTGGGCGCCCGTCAGGCCGCATACGCGGGCCGCGGTCGCGTGACGATCGCCGACCGCCGCCGCGCCGCCGCACAGGAGGAGACAGCCTGATGGCCAGCCTCGCAACATTCGGCAACGACCTGTTCACCGGTCGCCGCCAGATCGACTTCATCGGCAAGCGCAAGCGCTGGTACGCCCTGACGGCGCTGCTGCTCGCGCTCGCCGCCGTCGGTCTGTTCGGGCGGGGGCTCAACTTCGGCCTCGAGTTCACCGGTGGCTCGGAACTGCGCGTGCCCGGCGTCTCGAGCACGCACGACTACGACACGCGCGCCGAGAAGGCCGTCCAGTCGGCGACCGGCTCGAACGCCGACATCGTCGTGACGAAGCTCGGCTCCGACACGATCCGCGTGCAGAGCGAGAAGCTCGGCAACGGCACCGCCGACGCGACGGACGCCGTCAAGACGTCCCTCGCGAAGGAGTTCGGCGTGTCGCCGAGCAACGTCACGTCCTCGTTCATCGGCCCCTCGTGGGGTGAGACGGTGACGCACAAGGCGATCGTCGCGCTGTTCGTCTTCCTCGCGTTCGTCTCCGTCCTGCTCGCGTTGTACTTCCGCACCTGGACGATGGCCGCCGCCGCGCTCATCGCCCTGCTGCACGACCTGTTCTTCACGGTCGGCATCTATGCCCTCACCGGGCTCGAGGTGACGCCGGCGACGATGATCGGCTTCCTCACGATCCTCGGCTACTCGATCTACGACACCGTCGTCGTGTTCGACAAGGTGCGCGAGAACACGAGCGAGGCGTTCGCGACCGGCCGCCGCAGCTTCGACCAGGCCGCGAACTACGCGGTCAACCAGACGCTCGTGCGCTCGATCAACACCTCCGTCGTGGCGTTGCTGCCGATCTCGGCCATCCTCGTCGTCGGCGCGCTGTTCATCGGCCCGAGCACGCTGCTCGACATCGCCGTCGCCCTGTTCATCGGTATCGCCGTGGGCACCTTCTCGTCGATCTTCATCGCGACGCCGGCCCTGACGGACCTGCGCCGCCGCGAGAAGGGCGTCCAGGAGCTCGCGCGTCGAGCCGGGAGCTACCAGTCGCGTGCCACGACCGACGACGAGCACGCCACCGCGGCGTCCGCCTCGGGCGTCGTGACGGCGCCGGCCCCTTCCCAGGGCGGTGGCGCGTCGCAGACGGCGCGCACGCGCGGCATCCACCCCGCTGCCAAGCGTGACGACTGAGGCCGCCGCGATGATCGAGCAGCGCATCGCCGACGTCGTCGCCCGCCACACGCGTGATATCGCCGACTTCCCGAGCCCCGGTGTCGTCTTCAAGGATCTGACGCCCCTGTTCGCCGACCCGGCGGCGTTCGGGCAGGTGCTCGACCTGCTGGCCGAGCGTCATGACGGCGTCGACGTCGTCGCGGGCGTCGAGGCGCGCGGGTTCATCATCGGCGCGCCGCTGGCGCAGCGCATGGGCGTCGGTTTCGTGCCGATCCGCAAGAAGGGCAAGCTGCCCGGTGACGTCGTCTCCGCCTCCTATGACCTCGAGTACGGCTCGGCGACGATCGAGGTGCAGACGGACGCGGTGACGCCGGGTGCGAACGTCCTCGTCGTCGACGACGTGCTCGCGACCGGGGGCACGGCCGTGGCTGCCTGCGAGCTGATCGAGAAGGTCGGCGGGCGTGTGGCGTGCCTCGACGTGCTCGTCGAACTGGCCTTCCTGCCCGGCCGCGAACGGCTTGATCGGTGGGAGCTCCACACGGGCCTCGTCGTCAACTGACGCCAGGGGCACTACGATCGGCGCATGGCTGAGCAGTCCGGTTCCAACGCGACCTCGCGCGTGCGCGCCCGTCTCGTCCGCTTCGGGGGCCCGCGTCCGGGCTTGAACCGCGTGCTCGACCCGCTGCTGCGCACGGTGCGTGAGACGCACCCGAAGGCCGACACCGCGCTGATCGAGCGCGCCTACGAGGTGGCGGAGCGCTGCCACCGTCATCAGGTGCGCAAGAGCGGCGACCCGTACATCACCCACCCGCTCGCCGTCGCGACCATCCTCGCCGAGCTCGGCATGACCCCGCCGACGCTCGCCGCGGCCCTCCTGCACGACACGGTCGAGGACACCGACTACTCGCTGGAGCAGCTCACCGACGACTTCGGGCCCGAGATCGCGCGTCTCGTCGACGGTGTGACGAAGCTCGACAAGGTGACGTACGGCGACGCCGCGCAGGCTGAGACGGTGCGCAAGATGGTCGTCGCGATGGCACAGGACATCCGCGTGCTCGTCATCAAGCTCGCCGACCGCCTGCACAACGCGCGCACGTGGCGGTACGTCTCCGCCGAGTCCGCCCAGCGCAAGGCGACGGAGACGCTCGAGATCTACGCGCCGCTCGCGCACCGGCTCGGCATGAACACGATCAAGTGGGAGCTGGAGGATCTGTCGTTCGCGACGCTCTATCCCAAGGTCTACGACGAGATCGTCCGCCTCGTCGCCGACCGCTCACCGGCGCGCGAGTCGTACCTGCGCACCGTCAAGGAGCAGGTGTCGGCCGATCTAAGGGCCGCGCGCATCGCCGGTGAGGTGACGGGCCGGCCCAAGCACTACTACTCCGTGTACCAGAAGATGATCGTCCGCGGCCGCGACTTCGAGGACATCTACGACCTCGTCGCCGTGCGCGTCCTCGTCGAGTCGGTGCGCGACTGCTACGCCGTGCTCGGCACGCTGCACACGCGGTGGACGCCCGTCCAGGGGCGGTTCAAGGACTACATCGCGATGCCGAAGTTCAACATGTACCAGTCGTTGCACACGACGGTCATCGGCCCCGGCGGCAAACCCGTCGAGATCCAGATCCGCACCTACGACATGCACCGTCGCGCCGAGTACGGCGTCGCCGCGCACTGGAAGTACAAGGACGACGCGAAGAAGGGTGCGACGAGCGCCGACGGCACGGTCAGCGCCTCGCCGGCGACGGGCACGAACGACATGGCGTGGCTGCGTCAGCTGCTCGAGTGGCAGCGCGAGACGGAGGATCCGGGCGAGTTCCTCGAGTCGTTGCGCTTCGAGGTCGGCAGCCGCGAGATCTACGTCTTCACGCCGAAGGGCGGCGTCATCGGGTTGCCGTCCGGGTCGACGCCCGTCGACTTCGCGTACGCCGTGCACACCGAGGTCGGCCACCACTGCATCGGCGCGCGCGTCAACGGGCGTCTCGCGCCACTCGAGACGACGCTCGTCACGGGCGACTCGGTCGAGGTGCTCACCTCGAAGGCGGACGGCGCCGGGCCGAGTCGCGACTGGCTGACGTTCGTCAAGTCGCCGCGTGCCAAGAGCAAGATCAAGCAATGGTTCACGAAGGAACGCCGCGAGGAGGCCATCGAGAAGGGCAAGGATTCCCTCGCGAAGACACTGCGCAAGCAGGGTCTGCCCCTGCAGCGCCTCATGTCGCACGAGTCGTTGACCGAGGTCGCGACGCGGATGAACCACGCCGACATCGACGCCCTGTACGCCGCGATCGGTGACGGGCACGTCTCGACCGAAGCCGTCATGCGTGCCCTCGTCAAGGCGCACGGCGGTGAGGAAGCAGCCACGGAGGACATGGCGGAGGCGACGACGCCGCGCACCGCGCCGCGCTCACGTGCGGGCGATCCGGGCGTCACCGTCGTCGGCACCGACGACGTGTGGGTCAAGCTCGCGCGCTGCTGCACACCGGTGCCGGGCGACGACATCGTCGGGTTCGTCACGACGGGCTCGGGCGTGTCCGTGCATCGCGAGGACTGCACGAACATCGAGAACCTGCGTCGCCAGCCCGAGCGGCTCATCGACGTCGCGTGGGCGCCCGGACAGGCGAGCGTGTTCCTCGTGCAGCTGCAGGTCGAGGCGCTCGATCGCAGCGGGTTGCTCTCCGACATCACGCGCGCGCTGAGCGACCAGCACGTCAACATCCTGTCGGCAAACCTGTCGACGCAAGCCAACCGCGTCGCCATCAGCAAGTTCACGTTCGAGATGGGCGATGCGAGCCACCTCGACCACGTCATGCGCGCGGTGCGCAAGGTCAGTGGCGTGTTCGACGTCTACCGCATCACCGGCACCGGCGCGCGCGCCGACCATCGCACGACGCCGGAGCAGGTGAAGCCCGCCGCGTCGCCGGCGGCCGACGAGGACGAGTGAACCGCAGCCGCTGACGGTGCCGACGGTGTGTCGGCGCCCAGCGATAGGCTGACGGCGACCTGCCCCCGCACGAACGGACGCCCGCCGTGACCGACTCCGCAGCCACGCCTGACCTCGTCGAACTCGCCGAGGCGTACGGCATCACGACCGAGTACGAGGACTGGAAGAAGGCCCGCGTCAGCGTCGCGGCTGACACGCTCGTCGCCGTCCTGGCGGCGCTCGACGTCGACGCTTCGACGCCCGACGCCGTGTGCTCGGCGTTGCAGGCCCGTCGTGACGCGCCATGGCGCCGGATCGTCCCGCCGTGCGTCGTCGTGCGCGAGGGCGACGATGTCGAGTTCCCGGTGCACGTCGCTGAGTGCGACCAGGTGGCCGTGCACGTCGTCACCGAGGTCGGGACGCATGTCTCGGTGACGGTGTCGTCGCGCGCGCAGGAGACCCGCGAGGTCGACGGACGCGTCGTCGAACGGCATGTCGCGCGCGTGGACGGCGACCTGCCGCTGGGGTACCACACCGTCATCGTGTCGCCTGTTGGCCTTGCTGCGGGCGACGGCGACAGTGACGACACGCGCGTCGACGGCGAGGATCGCCCGTCCACCGAGGCCGGCGACGGGCACGACACGAGGGCCGCGGGTGCGCGCGCAAGCCTCATCGTCACCCCGCGGGTGCTCGAGGTGCCGGCGACGATGCGCGACAAGCGCGTGTGGGGCCTGGCGACGCAACTGTATTCGGTGCGTTCACAGGGGTCATGGGGTGTGGGCGACCTCGTTGATCTGCGCGACCTCGCCGTGTGGTCGGCGGCCGAGCACGGCGCCGACTACGTCCTCGTCAATCCGCTGCACGCGGCACAACCGAGCGCGCCGATGGAGCCGTCGCCGTACCTGCCGACGTCGCGCCGGTTCGTCAACCCGCTCTACCTGCGGGTCGAGCACGTCGAGGAGTACGCGAGCGCGTCCGCCGACGTCCGCGGGGTCATCGACGACCTGGCGCGCGATGTCCACGCGCGCCTCGACGACGTCGACCGCATCGACCGCGACGCTGCGTGGGGGGCGAAGGAGCAGGCGTTGCGAGTCCTGTGGCAGATCGGGCGCACGCCGGGGCGTCAGGCCGCGTTCGACGCCTACTGCCGCGCCGGCGGCGAGCAGCTCACCCGTTTCGCGACATGGTGCGTGCTGTTCCGCACCTTCGGGCCCGACTGGCGAACCTGGCCGCACGATTATCAGGACGCGACGGCGCCCGCTGTCGCGCGGTTCGGCGCCGAGCACGCCGACGAGGTCGACTTCCACCGCTGGTTGCAGTGGTGCCTCGACGAGCAGCTGCGCGGCGTGCAGTCGGACGCCGTCGCCGCGGGCATGGCGCTCGGCGTCGTCCACGACCTCGCCGTCGGCGTCAACCCCGCGGGCGCGGACGCCTGGGCCCTGCAGGACGCGTTCGCGGCGGGCATCCACGTCGGCGCTCCGCCTGATCAGTTCACCCAGCTCGGGCAGGACTGGGGGCAGCCACCACTGCGCCCGGATCGTCTCGCCGAGACGGCTTACGCGCCGTTCCGCGAGATCGTCGGCATCGTCCTGCGCCACGCCGGTGGGGTGCGCATCGACCACATTCTCGGGCTGTTCCGCCTGTGGTGGGTGCCGGAGAGCATGACGCCGAAGGACGGCACGTACGTGACGTACGACCACGAGGCGATGATCGGCATCCTCGTCCTCGAGGCGCAGCGCGCGGGTGCGCTCGTCGTCGGGGAGGATCTCGGCACGCTCGAGGCGTGGGTGCAGACGTTCCTCGCCGAGCGCGGCGTGTACGGCACGTCGATCCTGTGGTTCGAACAGGACTGGGATGCGCAGCGTCCGCTGCCACCCGAGGATTGGCGCGAGAAGTGCCTCGCGTCGGTGACGACGCATGACCTGCCGCCGACGGCCGGCTATCTCGACGCCGCGCACGTGCGGCTGCGTCACGAGCTGGGGCTGCTCGACGGCTCGCTCGAGGACGAGTTGGCGCGAGACGAGGCGGACCGCCGGCGGTGGCGCGAGTTTCTCGTCGCTCAGGGCCTGCTCGATGACGCCGACGCGCCGAACGAACAGGTCGTCGAGGCACTGCACGCGTTCCTCGTCACGACGCCGTCACGGATGCTCAACGTCGCGCTCGTCGACGCCGTCGGCGACGTGCGCGTGCAGAACCAGCCCGGCACGGCCGACGAGTACCCGAACTGGCGTGTGCCGCTGTCCGGCCCCGACGGTGAGCCGATCCGGCTCGAGGACGTCTTCACGAGCGAGCGCGCCGCGCGCTTGTGCGGCATCTTCGCCGGGCTGAACGAGCACGCCGCCCAGGGTTGACCTCACGGCGGTGTACGGCGTCACCGCACGAACATCGCCCGAGAACGAGTCACGGCTGACGCGTTCTCGGGCGATGTGGCTCGAGCTGGGGACCTTTGCGCAACCTCAGCGGCCGTGCGCGCCAGGCGCCGACCCGTCAGTCACGCCCCGGAGCGAGGAACGCTGCGAGGGCCGCGCCGTACATCGCCTGGTCGGCGGCGCCGACGAGTTCGCGCGCCGAGTGCATCGACAGAGTCGGGGCGCCGAAGTCGACGGTCGTCGCGCCGGTGAGCGCCGCCGTCATCGGCCCGACGGTCGAGCCGCACGGCAGGTCAGAGCGCACGACGAACTCCTGCACCGGCACGCCCGCCTCCCGACACGCGGCGGCGAAGTGGGCGGCGCCGACCGAATCCGTCGCGTAGCGCAGGTTCGTGTTGATCTTCAGCACCGGCCCGCCGTTCATCGCGATGTGGTGCGCAGGTTCGTGACGATCGGCGTAGTTCGGGTGCGTCGCGTGCGCCATGTCGCCCGAGGCGATGACGGTGCGCGCCATCGCGCGGTGCACGTCGTCACGCCCGCCGCCGAGCGTCGAGATGATGCGTTCGAAGATCGTCGGCAGCAGGTTCGAGAACGCGCCGCGCTCCGACATCGAGCCGATCTCCTCGTGGTCGAACAGCGCGATGAGCGGCACGAGCGGCACCTCACCCTCGGGTGCCGGGCGCTCGACGGCGTCGATGAGTGCCTGCGTCGCGGCGTAGCTCGTCGCGAGGTTGTCCATCCGGGCGCCCGCGACGAACTCGCGGTGCAACCCGGTGCGCGCGGCCGGCTGCACGTCGTGCGTCATCGCGTCCCAGCTCAGCACGTCGACCGGTTCGACGCGAACCTGCTCGGCGAGCCACTCGACGAACAGTGGTGCCTGCGACAGCGCCCACGACGGTTCCATGTGCAGCTGCTTGTTGAGCGTCAGAGCGTCGTTGGTCGAGCGGTCGAGGTGGATCGCGAGCTGCGAGACGCGCAGCAGCGGCTCGTCGACGGCGAACAGCCGTTCACCGACGCTGCCGTCGGCCTCGCGTACCGCGACGCGCCCTGACAGCCCGAGGTCGCGATCGAGCCACGAGTTGAGCAGCAGGCCGCCGTACGGTTCGACGCCGAGCAGCTGCCAGCCGACGCGCTCGTGGTCGGGGCGCGGTTTGATGCGCAGGTTGGGGGAGTCGGTGTGTGCACCGACGACTCGGAACGCGACCGCGCCGCGCTCGCCACCGGCGTCACCGTCATCAGCGCCACCACCAGAGCCGTCGAACGGCCGAGTGAGCACGCGCTCCGTCGACCACGCGACGAGCGACCCGCCGCGCGTCGTGACGTAACGTCCCGGCTCGCTCGCCCAGGCGTCACGCTCGTCGAGGGGCGTGAAGCCCGCCTCGACGAGCATCGACAGAGAGGATGCGACCGCGTGGAACGGCGAAGGGCTGGTGCGCAGGTACGCGACCAACCCTTCGGCGGCCGAATCCGTCGTGAAACGTCCGGATCCGAAACTCATGATGCCTCTCAGCCCTCCAGCTCGTTGGCGGTCGAGCGCACCTGCTCGAGCCACGACTGCTTCGCCTCGAGCTCCTGACGCAGCTTCGCGGCCTTGTTCGAGTTGCCCGCGGCCTCGGCGGCCTCGACGTCACTGCGCAGCGACGCGACGGCGTTCTCGAGCTGGGTGACCATCGAGTTGGCGCGCGCGCTCACCTCGGGGTCGGACTTCTTCCACTGCGCCTGCTCGGCGTCACGGACGGCGTTCTCGATGCGGCGCATACCCTTTTCGATGCGGTCCATGTCCTTGCGCGGAACCTTGCCCGCGGCGTCCCACTTCTCCTGCAGCGCGCGCAGCTGGGCCTTCGCGGCACCCAGGTCCTTGACCGGCAGGATCTTCTGGCCCTCGGCCAGCAGCTCCTCCTTGACCTTGGCGTTGGCCTCGAAAACCTTGTTCTCCTCGGCGACGACCTCATCCTTCGCCGCGAAGAACGCATCCTGCGCCTTCTTGAAGCGCTGCCACAGCGCGTCGTCGTCGGAACGCGACGCGCGCCCGGCCTGACGCCACTCGCTCATGAGGCGCTTGAACGCCGACGCCGTGGGCCCCCAGTCGTTCGAGGTGGCGAGCTTCTCGGCCTCGGCGACGAGACGCTCCTTCTCCTTCTTCGCCGCGCCGTGTTGCTCGTCGAGCTGGCTGAAGTGCGTGCGACGCGTCTTGTCGAACCCGTTGCGAGCAGCGGAGAAACGCTGCCACAGCGCCGACTCGACGTCACGGTCGAGACGTGCACCGTTCTTCTGGTGGTTCTTCCACTCGTCGAGCAGTTCGCGCATGCGCGTCGTGCTCTTCTTCCACTGCACCTTCTCGGGATCCTGTGCGGCGATCTGCTCGGCCTCGGCGACGAGCTGCTCGCGGTGGACGAGGGCCTCCTTCTTCGCCTCGGCGCGGGCCTCACCCTCCACCTGCTGCTTGACGCGCAGCGCCGTCGCGATGTCTTCGATGATGCTGTCGAGCGCGGGCAGGTCGCCGACGGCGTTCGTCTCGGCGACCTGCTTGCGCAGCGTCTTGAGCGACTCGCCGGCGTCGTGGGCGCTGATGTCGGTCTGCGTCACGCGCTGCAGCAGCAAGGCGGCCGCGGCGCGCAGTTCGTCGTACTTGCGCGCGAAGTAGGCGAGGGCCTCATCGGCGCTCTTGCCGGGGTAGGAGCCGACGGCCTTCTCACCGTCGGGCGTGCGTACGTACACCGTGCCGTCCTCGTCGACGCGCCCGAACGAGGCGGCGTTCGAATTCGACGGCGTCTCCACCGCGGCCGACGGCGCGGGCGCCGCCTGCGTGGCCGGTGCGCTCGCCTCGGTCGCGGCGGCTGCCGGGGTGTCCGCAGGAACCGACGGCGACGTCGGTGCGGCCGGGGTCGGCGCCTTGGATGCCGCGCTCGGGGGCTTCGGCACGACGCTCGGCTTCACGGACGCGGGTGTGGGGATGGTGGAGTCCTCGGACACGGTCATGACCTTTTTCTCGACGTAGCCGACCCGCGGGTACGCGCGGACCGGACAGCAACGTCATCAGTCTAGGGGGAGGAGGTTGTCCGCGTGCCCGCAGCGGCCCGGCGTTCCTCGGGTCGGACGGCCCGTGCGCGCGCCCGATAGGCTGGGGCACGTGTTGACCGTCTCTTTCCCCGCAGCCGCGATGGGTACGAACTGCTACGTCTTCGCCCGTGAACGCGGCAGCGAGTGCGTCGTCGTCGACCCGGGCATCGGCGTCACCGACCAGCTGTTCGAGGTCCTCGGCGAACTCGATCTCAAGCCCACGGCGGTGCTGCTGACGCACGGCCATCTCGACCACACCTTCTCCGTGACGCCGGTGTGCGGTGGGCGGATCGCCGCGCACATCCACGCCGACGATCGCTACCGCCTCGTCAACCCCTATGACCAGCTCGGCCCGCAGCTGCGCGGCATGCTCGAGCAGTCGTTCGGCAAGAGCGCGACGTGGCGCGAGCCCGAGAAGGTCGTCTCCATCCACGAGGGCGAACCCCTCGAACTCGCGGGGCTGACGTTCGGCGTCACCCACGCGCCGGGGCACACCGAGGGCTCCGTCATGTTCACCGTCGACGAGGTGCCCGACGGGCTCGACGACGCCGTCGCCGCGACGGTGAACCAGAGCGTCATCACCGGGGACGTCCTGTTCGCCGGCTCGATCGGACGCACCGACCTCGAGGGCGGCAGCGACGCGGCGATGCAGCAGAGCCTGCGCACGAAGGTGCTACCGCTGCCTGATTCGTCCCTCATCCTTCCCGGGCACGGCCCGGCCAGCACGATGGCGCGCGAGCGCGTGAGCAACCCGTACCTGCAAGCACTCCAAGGATCTGGCGCATGAGCAAACCGACCCCCATCTCCGGCTTCCTCGAATGGCTGCCGGCGCAGCGTTACACCGAGCAGCTGGTGCTCGACATCATCCGTGAGGTGTTCGAGTTGCACGGTTTCGAGCCGATCAACACGCGCGCGGTCGAGCCCGTCGAGCGCCTCACGGGCAAGGGCGGTGACGCGGACAAGGAGATCTACGCCGTCAGCCGCCTCGCTGCGGACGAGGCCGACAAGGCCGAGCCGGGCCTCGGCCTGCACTTCGACCTCACCGTGCCGTTCAGCCGCTACGTCATCGAGAACGCGGGCAAGCTGACGTTCCCGTTCCGCCGATACCAGATCCAGCCGGTCTGGCGCGGCGAGCGCCCGCAGGCGGGGCGTTACCGCGAGTTCGTCCAGGCCGACATCGACATCGTCGACGTGGGGGAGCTGCCGTTCCACTACGAGGTCGAGCTGCCGCTCGTCATCGCGGACGTGTTCAAGCGGCTGCCGATCGGTGAGTTCCGCATCCAGGTCAACAACCGCAAGATCCCCGAGGGCTTCTACCGCGGGCTCGGCATCGACGACATCGTCGGCACGCTGCGCATCGTCGACAAGCTCGACAAGATCGGCCCGGCCAAGGTCAGGGAGCTGCTCGTCGCCGAAGGCGTCGAAGACGCCGCCGACAAGATCCTCGCCCTCGCGGCGATCTCGACGCCCGATACGTCCTTCGTCGAGCAGGTGCGCGCACTGGGCGTCGAACACCCGACGCTGGAGGAGGGCCTCGAGCAGCTACGCGTCGTCGTCGAGACGGCCGCCGAGCACGCACCCGGCCTGCTCGTCGCGGAGCTGAAGATCGCACGCGGCCTCGACTACTACACCGGCACGGTCTACGAGACGCAGCTCGTCGGCGAGGAGGGCTACGGCTCGATCTGCTCCGGCGGGCGCTACGACTCGCTCGCGAGTGACGGCAAGAGGACCTACCCTGGCGTCGGCCTGTCGATCGGTGTCTCGCGCCTGCTCGCGAAGCTCATCGGTGACGGCGGCCTGCGCACGAGCCGTCCGACGCCGACGGCCGTGCTCGTCGCCGTCAACGACGAGACCTCACGCGCCGAGTCGATGCGGATCGCGGCGGCACTGCGTGAGCGCGGCATCCCGACGCTCGTGTCGCCGAAGGCCGCCAAGTTCGGCAAGCAGATCCAGTTCGCCGACCGTCGCGGCATCCCGTACGTCTGGTTCCCGGGCGCGGGGGAGACCGGCGACCAGATCAAGGACATCCGCAGCGGTGAGCAGTTCGATGCGGACGCGACGAGCTGGGTGCTCCCCGCGGCCGACGAGCAGGTGCGACTCGAGGTCGCCGAGGCGTCACCGGCGTCGTGAGCGCCCTGGAGCCCTCGCTCGAACTGACGCAGGTGATGACGCAGTGGCTGCATCACCTGCGCGTCGAGCGGGGCCTCTCGCCGCACACGCTCGCGGCATATCGACGTGACGTCACGCGTTACCTCGGCTACCTCGCCGCCTCCGGCGTCACCTCGCTCGACGGGGTCGAGGAGGCGCGCGTCGAGGCGTTCCTGCGATCGCTGCGTGGGGGCGGCCAGGGCCATCCGCCGCTGGCGGCCAGTTCCGCGGCACGCGCGCTCGTCGCCGTCCGCCGCCTCCATGCGTTCGTTTCGCTCGAGACGGACGCGCCCGACGCGGCGACGGACGTCGCGCCGCCGAGGTTGCCCCGCAAACTCCCGAAGGCTATCCCTCTAGCTGACGTCGAACGTTTGCTCGCGGCTGCCGGCGATGGCGAGGACGCCGGTTCACTCCGGGATCGTGCGCTGCTCGAGGTGCTCTACGGGGTCGGTGCGCGCGTGAGTGAGGTCGTCGGGCTCGACGTCGACGACGTCGACCTGATGTCGCGTTCGCTGCGACTGTTCGGCAAGGGCAGCAAGGAGCGCATCGTCCCGCTCGGGCGCTACGCCGCCGACGCGCTCGGCTCCTACTTGACGCGTGAGCGGCCTGCTCTTGCGGCGAAGGGCAAGGCCGGGGCTGCCGTGTTCCTCAATCAGCGCGGCGGCAGGTTGAGCCGGCAGAGCGTGTTCGGGCTCGTGCGTCGCGCGGCCGAGGTGGCCGGGCTCGACGGCGAGATCTCGCCGCACACGCTGCGGCATTCCTATGCGACGCACCTGCTCGAAGGCGGCGCCGACGTGCGCGTCGTGCAAGAGCTTCTCGGCCATGCCTCGGTGACGACGACGCAGATCTACACGATGGTGTCGGTGCAGCAGTTGCGCGAGACGTTCGCGGCGGCGCATCCGCGCGCCCACTGACGGTCGACGGGCGACGGTTTGGGCGTTGCCGCACCCGGGGCGCTAATCTGGTGCTGATTGGCGTGATGCCAAACGCTCAACTATCAGTGGAGGCTTTCGAGTGACTTCCGAGAGTTCACAGAAGTCGACGAACTCTAACGTTCGACTTGACCGTTTGCCGGGAATCGACGCGACGGGCCAGTGGGGTCCAACCGGTCGACCCCTGCCCGGCTTCCCGACGCCTCGACCTCTCGAGTCGCACGGCCCCGCGCGCATCATCTCGATGTGCAACCAGAAGGGCGGCGTCGGCAAGACGACGTCGACGATCAACCTGGGCGCCGCCCTGGCCGAATACGGCCGCCGCGTCCTGCTCGTCGACTTCGACCCGCAGGGAGCCTTGTCCGTCGGCCTCGGCGTGCGCTCGCAGGATCTCGACGTGACGATCTACAACCTGCTCGTCGAGCGCGGCCACGACGCGCACGACGTCATCCAGACGACGCGGGTGCACAACCTCGATGTGCTGCCCGCCAACATCGACCTGTCGGCCGCGGAGGTGCAGCTCGTCGGTGAGGTCGCCCGCGAGATGGTGCTCGCGCGCGTCCTGCGCAGCGTCGCGGACGAGTACGACGTCATCCTCATCGACTGCCAGCCGTCGCTCGGTCTGCTGACCGTCAACGCGCTGACGGCGTCGCACGGCGTCGTCATCCCGCTCGAGGCCGAATTCTTCGCGATGCGCGGCGTAGCGCTGCTCGTCGAGACGATCGAGAAGGTGCAGGATCGGCTCAACCCGCGCCTGGAGATCGACGGCATCCTCGCGACGATGTACGACGGGCGCACCCTGCACAGCCGCGACGTCGTCCGCTCCGTCGTCGACCACTTCGGCGACAAGGTGTTCCACACCGTCATCTCGCGGACCGTCAAGTTCCCCGACGCGACGCTTGCGGCCGAGCCGATCACGCAGTACGCCTCCGGGCACGGTGCCGCGGAGTCGTACCGCCAGCTCGCGCGCGAGCTCATCTCGCGCGGCGGGGCTCCCTGAGCCGCACGCCGATGACGGCGACCGAGGCCGAGCCCGTCGGCGACGCGCCCGCATCGGCAGTGGCGGTCACGACCTCTGGGCCGACGGCAGCGTCGACGGCGAGCGCACCCGGCGGCGTCCTGACGCGGCGTGCGGCGGCGACGCCGTTCCACGTCCACCTGGGCGAGGTGTTCGACGGACCGTTCGACCTGCTGCTGGGCCTCATCGCGAAGCATCGTCTCGACGTCACGCAGATCTCGTTGTCGCAGGTGACGGACGAGTTCATCGCGCACATCAGGGCGGCCCGCGAGGCGAGTGACGAGTGGGATCTGTCGCAGGCGACCGAGTTCCTCCTCATCGCCGCGACGCTGCTCGACATCAAGGCAGCGCGGCTGTTGCCGAACCTCGGCGGCTCCGACGAGGAGGACTTCGAGCTCATCGAAGCGCGCGACCTGCTGTTCGCCCGGCTGCTGCAGTACCGGGCGTTCAAGGACATGGCGCAGTTCCTGGCCGATCGGATGGAGAGCGACGGGCGTCTCGTCGCACGTCAGGCCGGGTTGGAGGAACGCTTCTCGGGGCTACTGCCTGAGCTCGTCATGACGGTGACGCCCGAGCAGCTCGCGGCCGTCGCCGCGCGGGCGCTGACGCCCAAGGCGCCGCCGGGCGTCGACGTCGACCACCTGCACGCCGTGCAAGTCAGCGTGCGTGAGCAGGCGCGCATCGTGACGAGCAAGCTGCGACGCGGTGGTGAGCTGACGTTCGCGCAGCTCGTCGCGGACGCGGAGCACAACCTCGTCGTCGTCGGGCGTTTCCTCGCCATCCTCGAACTGTTCAAGGAGGCCGCGATCGCGTTCGAGCAGGCCGAGCACCTGCGGCCGCTCACCGTGCGCTGGGTCGCGGCGCCCGATGCGCGCATCCTCGTCTCCGACGAGTACGACGCCGAGCCGGGCTCGGGCGGCGTGGGCGCGAGCGATGACGCTGCGTCCTGAGACAATGACACGAGCGACCTCACACTTCGCCGCGCTGCGACGACTCATGGGTGGGGACACGAGACGAACGACCCGCGCCGACGACGGCCCGGAGCAGGAGGAGGTGAACGCATGACGACGCACGATACGACGGCGCAACCACCGGCGCGGGGCGCCCGCGAGCCGGTCGTCGTGCACCACCTGCCCGGCGGCTTGCGATCGACGCTCGAAGCGGTGCTGATGGTCGTCGACGAGCCCGTCTCGGTGGCCGATCTCGCCGCGGCCTTCGGCGTCGGCGAGAGCGAGGTGCGCGCCAACCTCGAGGGCCTCGAGGTGGAATACCGCGCCCAGCAGCGGGGGTTCACCCTGCGCGAGGTCGACGGCACGTGGCGCATGTACTCGCGGCCGGCCTACGCGGATGCCGTCGAGACGTTCCTGCGGGGCGGGCAGCAGGCCAAGCTGACGCAGGCGGCACTCGAGACGCTCGCCGTCATCGCCTACCGGCAGCCGATCTCGCGTTCGCGCGTCGGCGCCATCCGCGGCGTCAACGTCGACGGCGTGACCCGCACCCTGCTCACGCGTGGGCTCGTCACGGAGGTTGGTGACGACCCCGAGACGGGCGCGACGCTCTACGGCACTACCCCAACCTTTCTCGAGCGGCTCGGGCTCGGCTCGCTGGACGAGCTTCCCCCGCTGGCGCCCTACCTGCCGGACGCCGCCATCATCGACGAACTAGTGGAACAAGGACACGGATGAACTCCAGGAAACCCCGTCAGGGTCAGCGCGACAACCGAAGCAGCCGCGTCAACCGCGGCTCCGGCGGCGGCGTCAGCCGTTACGAGGCCGACGTCCTCGGCATCGGCACGACGAAGAGCGGGCAGCCGGTCGCCCCGCCGCGAGAGCGTGCACCGAAGGCCGCGACGCGCGACGTGCACGTCGAGGAGGGCACGCGTCTGCAGAAGGTGCTCGCGCAGGCCGGCGTCGGTTCGCGACGCCACTGCGAGAACCTCATCGCCGAGGGTCGAGTCGAGGTCGACGGCCAGGTCGTCACCGAACTGGGCACGCGCATCGACCCCGAGAGCGCCGTCATCCACGTCGACGGCGACCGCATCCAGCTCGACGACACGCTCGTCTACCTCGCCTTCAACAAGCCCACGGGTGTCGTGTCGACGATGCAGGACGAAGAGGGTCGCCCGTGCGTCGGTGAGTACCTCGAGGGGCGCACCGAGCGCCTGTTCCACGTCGGCCGACTCGACTACGACACCGAGGGTCTGCTGCTGCTGACGAATGACGGCAACCTCGCCAACCGCCTGCAGCACCCGCGCTACGGCGTCGAGAAGGTCTACCTCGCGACGATCCCCGGCCCGGTGCCGCGCGACCTCGGCAAGCGGATGCGCGAGGGCATCGAGCTCGAGGACGGCCCGGCCGCCGTCGACTCGTTCAAGGTCGTCGACTCTCAGCCGGGCATGGCCCTGGTCGAGATCGTGCTGCACGAGGGCCGCAACCGCATCGTGCGTCGCATGTTCGACGAGGTCGGTCACCCCGTCATCGCGCTCGCGCGCCCGCAGGTCGGGCCCGTGAAGGTCGGTGATCTGCGCCCCGGCAAGATGCGGCCGCTCAACAAGCGCGAGGTCGCCGGCCTGTACAAGGCTGCCGGTCTGTGACACTGCCGCAGCGCGTGCGCGTCGTCGGCACCGGCCTGCTCGGCACGTCGCTGGCGCTCGCGCTGCAGGCGCGAGGCGTCGACGTCACCCTCGCCGACACCTCGCCGACGGCGGCGGCGCTCGCCTCCGACATGGGCGCCGGCCGCGTCGCGCACGCCCAGGACGAGGCGCCCGACCTCGTCGTCGTCGCCGCGCCGCCTGACGTGGTCGTCGACGTCGTCGCCGCGGAGCTCACGGCGTGGCCGGACGCCACCGTGACGGATGTGACGAGCGTGAAGAACGTCGTCGTCGAAGGGGTGGCACGACGCTGCGGCGCCGAGCGGCGCCGCTTCGTGCCGGGGCATCCGATGGCCGGTCGTGAGCGCAGCGGCGCGGTCGCGGCGCGCTCCGACCTGTTCGAGGGGCGCACCTGGGTCATCTGCCCTGACGGCGCGGACGACGCCCGCGTCGCCGACGTGACAGCCGTCGCGCAGGTCTGCGGGGCACACGTCGTCACGATGAGCCCTGCCGCGCACGACGAGGCCGTCGCCGCCGTCTCGCACGTGCCGCAGGTCGCCGCGAGCCTCGTCGCCGCGCAGCTGCGTGAGCTGCCCGACGACGCCGTCGCTCTCAGCGGGCAGGGCGTGCGCGACGTCACGCGCATCGCGGCGAGCGACCCGATGCTGTGGACGCAGATCCTCGCCGGCAACGCGGCTGCAGTGCTGCCGTTGCTCGAAGGGGTGCGCGCCTCGCTCGACGATGTCATTCACGCCCTGTCGGTCATCACGTCCGGGGGCGATGCATCGGGCGGTACGCGTGGCCTGGCCGATGCGGCGGTCGTAGGCAGCACGTCGGTTGCCGTCACTCCACCGGCCACCCCCGTGACACAGGATGCCGTCGGTATCCGCGATGCGGTTGCCGCTCCCGCCACCCCCGGCCCCCGGGCCGTGCTCGCGCAGACGATCGCTGGTGGCCAGGAGGGTCGTGCGCGCATCCCGGGCAAGCACGGCGCGCCGGCGCAGGCGTACGCGAGCGTCGCCGTCGTCATCCCCGACGAGCCGGGTGCGCTCGGTCGCGTGTTCACGGACGTGGGGGAGACCGGCATCAGCGTCGAGGACATGCGCCTCGAGCACGACGACGCCGTCGCCGCCGGTCTGCTCGAGCTCAGCGTCGTGCCGCTGCGCGCTCAGACCCTCGTCAGCGCGCTCAGCGCGCGGGGGTGGGCCGCCCACCTCGTCGAGACCGCCTAGAATCTGCGTTCATGACGAGCGTGGCGAACGGCATCCGGGTAGCGATCGACGGGCCCTCAGGTTCGGGCAAGTCGAGTGTGAGCAAGAAGGTGGCGGCGCACCTCGGCATCGGCTACCTCGACACGGGCGCGATGTATCGCGCGCTCACCTGGTACTGCCTCGATCGGGGCATCGACCTCGACGACCTGGGCGCCGTCGCGGAAGCCGTCACCGCGATGCCGCTCGAGATGGGCACCGACCCGAGCGCGCCGTCGATCAGCATGGGGGGTACGCGCATCGACACGGACATCCGCACGACGCGCATCGCCGAGGTCGTCTCGAAGGTCGCGACCAACCTGCAGGTGCGCCCGAAGCTGCAGCAGCGTCAGCGTGAGCTGATGGCGCAGATCGCCGCGGACCAGGGTGGCGTCGTCGCCGAGGGGCGCGACATCACGACGGTCGTCGCGCCCGACGCGGACGTGCGCATCCTCATGGTCGCGAGCGAGGCCGCACGGCTCGCGCGCCGCTCGAAGGAGCTGCACGGCGGCGCGGACGATGCCGCCATCGCGGCGACGCGGACGCAGATCGTCGACCGCGACAAGGCCGACTCGACCGTCTCGTCGTTCATGAGCGCTGCGGACGGGGTCGTCACGCTCGACACCAGCGACCTGACGTTCCAGCAGTCCGTCGAGGCGGTGCTGACGCTCGTCGAACGGGCGCGCGGCTGATGTTCCCGCGTCGTGACGTCGAGGATGCCGCGTCGCGTGATTCGACGCCGCGCGATCCGTCCGCGTGTGAGAGGCTCATGCGCCGATTGCGTCCCGCCGTCGAGGGCCTGTTCGGTGCGCTGTACCGCCTCGAGGTGACCGGGCGCGAGAACGTGCCGACTGACGGCCCCGTCGTCGTGGTCGCGAATCATATCGGCGTCATCGACGGCCCGCTGGCCGCGTCGCTCGTGCCGCGCCCGGCGCACTTCCTCGTCAAGCGTGCGTACTTCGTCGGCCCGCTCGGGACGCTGCTGACGCGGCTCGGGCAGATCCCCGTCACGCAGCGCAGCGCCGACCGGGAGGCGATGACGGCGGCGCGCGGCGTCCTGGCGGCGGGTGGTGTCGTCGGCGTGTTCCCCGAGGGCACGCGCGGTGACGGGTCGGTGCAGGCGGTGCACCAGGGCGCTGCGTTCCTCGCGCTCGGTGCGGATGCTCAGATCGTGCCGGTGCGTCTCGTCGGCACGGCCGGGCGCACGCGGGGACGCTGGCCGCGGCTGCGCAGTCGTCTGCAGGTGACGTTCGGGCCGGCGTTCCGCCTCGGTGACGCCGAGGCGGTGGCGGGCGCGACAGGTCGCGCTCGGCTGGCGGCCGCGACGGAGGAACTGCGTGCCCGCCTCGCCGACCACGTGGCGGGTTGAGCCGGATCGTCTCCCCGGGCGCTCGTCGCTAGGGCGTGGCTGGCCGCGAGCGCTCGACTCTGAAAAATCGTGCCCATGCGCGAGAATGGTCTTGTGACGCGCATTCGGGCGCGTCACACGAGACCTCCCCACCCGACGTCACGGCGCGAGCCGCCGCGTCGTCACGTGGCGGGGGAGAGCCTCCGAGCCCGCCGGATCCGGCGGGATACTCCACGATCTGAGGTAATCCGCGTGAGCGACGACCAGTACTTCCCCCACGACGAGCACGACGAGCGAGCCGAGCACGACGACCTGCGCCACGATGCGCCCGCCCCGGACGAGTCGGTCGAGCAGGCGCTGCGCGTCGGGCTCGAGGACTTCGACCTGAGCGACGAGGACCGTGCGCTGCTGTCCGGTGAGGTCGACGAGGACAGCGGCTACGGCGAGGCAGACCTGCGGCCCGTCGTCGCCGTCGTCGGTCGTCCCAACGTCGGCAAGTCGACGCTCGTCAACCGCATCCTGGGGCGCCGTGAGGCCGTCGTCGAGGATGTGCCGGGTGTGACGCGTGACCGCGTCGCCTACGACGCCGAGTGGGTCGGACGCCGGTTCACCCTCGTCGACACCGGCGGGTGGGAGGTCGACGCGAGCGGCATCCACCTGCGCGTCGCCGAACAGGCCGAGGTCGCGATCGAACTCGCCGACGCCGTGATGTTCGTGGTCGACGCCACGGTCGGCGCCACCGACACCGACGAGGCCGTCGTCAAGCTGCTGCGCCGCTCGAAGAAACCCGTCGTCCTCATCGCGAACAAGGTGGACGACAACCGTTCGGAGGCCGACGCGGCCATGCTGTGGTCGCTCGGCCTCGGTGAGCCGTACCCCGTCTCGTCGCTGCACGGGCGTGGCACCGGTGACGCGCTCGACGCCGTCATCGACCTGCTGCCCGACAAGACCGCCGTCGCCGGCGCGTACCCGCGTGGCGGCCCGCGTCGCGTGGCGCTGCTCGGGCGTCCGAACGTCGGCAAGTCGTCGCTGCTCAACAAGCTCGCGGGGGAGGAGCGCGTCGTCGTCGACAACGTCGCCGGCACGACGCGTGACCCGGTCGATGAGTACATCGAACTCGGCGGCAAGACCTGGCGTTTCGTCGACACCGCCGGCATCCGACGCCGCGTGCACCAGACGCGCGGCGCCGACTTCTACGCCTCCCTGCGCACGCAGACGGCGTTGGAGAAGGCGGAGGTCGCCGTCGTTCTCATCGACGCAGAGCAGAGCATCGCCGAACAGGACGTGCGCGTCGTGCAGCAGGTCATCGACGCCGGCCGCGCGCTCGTCATCGCGTACAACAAGTGGGACACACTCGACGAGGAGCGCCGCTACTACCTGGAGAAGGAGATCGAGCGCGAGCTCGTCCAGGTGCCGTGGGCGCCGCGCGTCAACCTGTCGGCGAAGACGGGACGTCACACCGACCGTCTCGTTCCCGCCATCGAGGTCGCCCTCGACTCGTGGGACCAGCGCATCCCGACGGGCCGGCTCAACGCCTTCCTCGGCGAGGTCGTCGCGGCGCATCCGCACCCGGTACGCGGCGGAAAGCAGCCGCGAATCCTGTTCGCGACGCAGGCCTCGACGCGCCCGCCGCGCTTCGTCATCTTCGCCAGCGGCTTCATCGAGGCCGGGTACCGCCGCTTCATCGAGCGTCGCCTGCGCGAGGAGTTCGGCTTCGACGGGACGCCGATCGAGATCAGCGTGCGCGTGCGCGAGAAGCGCAAGCAGCGCTGAGCGGGGCCTACCTTCGAGGGGCGGGCGTGCGCTGTCGCGCGCGACGCCTGCCCCAGGATGGCGAGTGACTCACGCGTCGGCGCGTAGTGCGCTGGTAACTCGTGCGTTACCTGCCATGATCGGCGTCCGGCGTCGCACGTCGGGTGAGAATCCCATTCACGGTGAGAGGCAGACGAAGCAGTGTTCGGTTGGAACCACGACTACGAGTACGTCGGCGTCACCCCCGGCATGCGCCCGGCGGACGGCGTGGGCGAGGTGCGCCGCGTCAAGGGTGCGAAGGAGTGGTCGGGTGAGCCGGCCGTGCAGTTCCATCCGCCGCAGGGCGTGAGCGCGGCGCTGGCGGGCACCGTCGTCGACGGGTCGGTCGACTCGCAGGACATCGGCGCGATGATGATCGACCTGTCGCTGCGCGGCTGGTTCCGCATCGAGAAGCTGCAGCCCGCTGACGGTTCGGCGCCCGCAGCGCCGCCTGCGCCGACGTCGAGGCGGGGTGCCAAGGCGCCGCAGGGTGACTGGGTGTTCATCCAGAACGAGTTTCCTGGCGGCGACGTCATCACGCAGGTCGAGGCCGACTTCCTCAACGCCCTGTTCCCGCCCGGCGTCCGTTACGTGACGCTGCCGCAGATGAAGGCGCAGTTGCGGGGGCCGTTGCGCGACATCGCCGACGGTATGTACCGCGAGACGATTCATCGGGGCTGGTACGAGCGAGACCCGCGCCGCAAGGGTTTCCTGGGGATGGGGCGCTCGCCGCGCACCGCCGACGGCACTGCGGTGCGCATCCAGACGCTCGGGTTCAAGAAATACATCGCGACGGCCGAGGCCAAGCAGATCAAGTTCGAGGAAGCGGCTGACCTGTTCAACCGTTACCTGCCGTACGCCATGGTCTTCGGTCTTGCCGACCGGTGGGCGGGCGTCATCGGTGAGGTCGCGAAGATGGCGCAGCTCGAGGGCTTCGGCAACATCATGGGCGACATCGCCTCTGACCCGTTCTTCTGGATGTTCTACGGCGACGACCTCGTCTTCCTCGGCGCGGAGGCGATCGGCGGAATGGCCGACCTACTCTCGGGCGCCGACGGGCTGTTCGACCTCGGCGGCCTGACGGACGGTCTCGGCGACGTCTTCGGCTCGATCGGTGACGCCGTCGGCGACATCTTCGACTTCTGACGCCGGTCAGTCATCCAGGGGCGGAGCCTGCCCCGATCTCCGGGCGACCGCCAGACGTCGCGGGGCCCGGCCGATTGGTCGCCCGGGCCCCGCGTGGGGTATGGTTCATCACGCCCTTCGGGGCTTGCGCCGTCAGGTGCAACGGGCTGTAGCGCAGTTTGGTAGCGCACTTGACTGGGGGTCAAGGGGTCGCAGGTTCAAATCCTGTCAGCCCGACCGAGGACGTTCGGGCCTCACGCGATGGCGTGAGGCCCGAACGTTTCTGTGTTCACCCTCGAGCCTGGTACATGGTGAACCACGGCCTGATGCAGCCCACGGGGCGTCATTCCCCGAGCGACGTCATGCCGGCGACGTAGAGCGCCTGGCCGAGGTGCAGCAGCGCGTCCTCCGTGCAGCTGACGAGACGCGCCCCGCGCGTCACGGGCGGATCCCACGACTCATCGACGACGTCGTCGAGGTCTGCGGCGGACAGCGAGCTGATGTACGCCTTCTGCGCCGCCACGACCGCCTCGAGGTGCTCGAACAGCAACGCGACATCCGTGACAACGACTGCCCGCGCCTGCTCAGGGCTGTGGCCGAAGCCGATCTCGTCATCGTCGACATCGAGCCCGAAGCGCGCATCGAAACCCTGTGCCGTCCAGATCGGTTCGTCGCCGGACAACTGCGCGACCTGTGCGTCGATCTCGCGCGCGATGTGCCACAGCAACCATGCGATCGAGTTGTCGTGCCCGCCGGGGTGGGCGTTGAGTTTCTCGTGGGTCAGCTGCGGGCGCAGGGACCCGGCCGCGTCGAGGGGGCGCTGTGCGAGGTCCAGCATGAGCGTGATGGCATCCATGGCACCAACGCTACGCCCCCCGCTGCAACGACTTGCCTATGCTGACGCCATGACGACGCCATCCGCCTCCGAGCGCCCGCCGCACGACGACGCGCCCGCGTCCGACCTGCCCTGGTACCGCGAGGTGAGCGGGCCGCAGTGGAAGGCGTTCTGGGCCGCCTGGCTCGGCTACCTGCTCGACGGATTCGACTTCGTCATCATCACGCTCGTGCTGACGGAGGTCGCCGACGAGTTCCACCTGTCGACGGTGCAGGCGACGACGCTCATCAGCGCGGCGTTCGTCTCCCGCTGGTTCGGCGGGCTCGTCCTCGGCGCCGTCGCCGACACGATGGGGCGCCGGCAGGCGATGGTCGCAGCGATCGTGACGTTCTCCGTCGGCTCCGCGCTGTGCGCCGTCTCGACCGGCTACCTCATGATGTTCGTCGCGCGTCTGCTCATCGGGTTCGGCATGGCGGGGGAGTACTCGGCGAGCGCGACGTACGTCATCGAGTCGTGGCCGCAGCACCTGCGCAACAAGGCGTCCGCGTTCCTCATCAGCGGCTTCTCGATCGGCGGGGTGCTCGTCGCGCAGCTGTACCGCTTCGTCGTCCCGGCGTGGGGATGGCGGGCGCTGTTCGCGCTCGGGCTCGTGCCGATCGTCCTCGCGCTGTGGCTGCGGCGCGCGCTGCCCGAACCCGCGGACTTCGAACACGCCAAGCGCAGCGGCGACCTCGACGCAGCCCCCGACATGTTCACGACGCTCTACCGCGGCCGTCGCGCGGCGCTCAACGTCGTCCTGACTCTGGTGGTGTTCGCCGCGCTGCTCGTCATCTTCACGGGCCACTCGAGCGGCGCGCTCATGACGACGGTGCTCGCGCTCATGACGGCCGCGACATTCGTGTGGTTCCTCGTCCAGTTCGAACCCGAGCGCTGGCCGACGGCGCTCGGCGTCACGCTCGTCGTGTTCACCGTGTTCTTCTTCGCGTGGCCCATCACCGCGCTGCTTCCGACGTACCTCAAGACGGAGCTGCACCTCAGCGCCGCGACCGTCGGTGACGTGCTTTTCTGGTCTGGTTTCGGTACGGCCGCCGGCGCCGTCCTGGCCGGGTTCACCGGCGACCGCTTCGGCACGACGCGCGCCTACTGGGGCAGCCTCGCCCTGTCGATCCCGCTGCTGTAGCCCATCTTCACGATGAGCGGCTCGCACGTCGTCCTCATCGGCGTCATGCTCTTCGTCCAGCAGTGCTTCGGTTCGGGCGTCGGCGGGCTCGTGCCGAAGTGGATGGTCAGCTGGTTCACGCTCGACAAGCGCGCGGCCGGGCTCGGCTTCACCTACAACGTCGGCGCACTCGGCGGCGCCATCTCACCCGTCGTCGGAGCGCAGCTCGCCGGACGCATGCCACTCGGATCGGCGCTCATGACGCTGTCGGCGACGTTCACCGGCGTCGTCATACTGCTCGTCGCGCTCAAGTTCCCGCTGCGCCTGCAGCGACTCATCCGCCCGAGCGCCGTGCGCCCCGAGGACGGCAGCGACATCGTCACTCGCGCGACGTCACAGGCGGTCTGAGGCATCACGCGCCTCGGAGACCCGCCTCAAGCCGGGCGGCGGTAGCTCACGGAGAACGTGTCACCCGTGCGGCTGATCCCGCTGGGGACGGCGAGTGCGGCGCCGGTGCTCATCGTGATGCGTGTCGACGGCCAACCGGCGAGGTTGCGCGTGCCGTCCTTGCCCTTGGCGTAGACGCTGGAGAAGGTGGGGGAACCGACGTTCGCGAGCGCGCGGGCCCGGCCGTCCGCGCCGCTCGTGCGTTCGAGCACCGCTTCGGCCACGCCGCGCGGTGCCGCACTCGTGCGGTCCGTGCCGACGCAGTCGTTCGTGCGCCAGTTGCACAGCGTGAAGTACGAACGGCCTTCCTTCGCCGCGTAGCGCACCGTCACCTCGACCGCATCGCCGGGCGCGACCGCCAGGTTCGTGATGCGTTCCTGCGCGCGGCTCGGGTAGGTCTCGATCCACGGGTAATAGCTCGTCTTCCACTTCGTGCAGTGCCCGCGCGTGACGGCGGTGCAGACGACATCGAACTCCGTTCCTGCCTGCACGAGCTCGCCCTGCTTCGCGGTGCCTCCGCCGAGCCCGACCCACATGGCCGAGTACCCGTCGCGCCCCGGCCACGATGCCTTGGGCACGATCCAGGTGCCGTGGATGCTCTCAGGGCCGGCGATACTCGCCTGGTATCCCGCCCAGTTCGCGTACGCGGCGGGCTTGACGGGCGCCGGGCGTACCGTCGCCTTCGGGCGGACCATGACGCTGCTGTCGGGCGTCGCCTGCTTGGGCGCGGCGTGCGCAGCTCGCGCCGTCGTCGTGGGCGTGCTCTTGGCCCCACGCACCGTCGCCGGCTTCGTCGAACCCTTCGTCGCGGTGGAGACGTGGCGCGCTGACGAGGGCGTCGCGGTCATGTTCTTCGCGCCGGTGCTCTTCGGCGTCGCCTTCTTCGGCGCAGCGTTCTTCGACGTGGCACTCGCGGCGGGCTGGGCGGGGTGCGAAGCACCCGCCATGGCGGACGGCGCGCTCAGCGCGGCGATGGCTGCGACGACGCTCGCGGAGGCGAGCGTGCGGTGGCGAATGGACAAGACCTGTCACTCCTTCGGATGGACGGCTGGTCCCCTCCAACCTATCCACGCAGGCACCGGGCGCCACCGGCGGCGCGCCGAGGCCCGAGGCGCGGATGGCGACGGCCCCGTGTTCACGGGTGGCGCGTCGTGTTCGCCTCCGGGCGTCATCGGACCTAGGGTGGCACCGTGAGCGAGACCCGGGATCCGACGAGTCGCGTGTGGACGGTGCCGAACGCGCTGTCGATGCTGCGGCTGCTCGGGGTGCCCCTGTTCGTGTGGCTGCTGCTCGCCCATCACGACGGTGTGGGTCTCGTCGTCCTCATGATCGCCGGGTTCACCGACTACGCCGACGGCAAGATCGCCCGCAGGTTCCACATGGAATCGCGTCTCGGCGCGCTGCTCGACCCTGCGGCCGACCGGCTCTACATCGCCGCGACGATCGTCTGCCTCGCGATCCGCGGCATCCTGCCGCTGTGGGTCGTGCTCGCCCTCGTGGCGCGCGAGCTGTTCATCCTCGCTCTCGCGCCGACGGTGCGCCGTCACCGGCTGCCGTTGCCGCCCGTGCACTTCATCGGCAAGGCCGCGACGTTCAACCTCCTCTACGCCTTCCCGCTACTCGTCGTCGCACAGTTCGACGGCACCGTCGGGGATGTCGCCGCTCCCATCGCTTGGGCGTTCGTCATCTGGGGCGTGACGCTGTACTGGCTCGCCGGGCTGCTCTACGCCGTGCAGGTGAGGGAGATGGTCAACGCCGTTCGAGCCCCGCAGGCCGCACGGTGACGCGCCTGCACTGGCGCCGCCACGAACGTCCGGGCGCCGCGCCGCGCGAGGTCGAGGTGCGTGACCCCGCGGCGAGCATGGCGCTCATCTTCGATGCGATGCGTCACCCCATCGACCCCTCGTACGCCGACTCGGCGGCGCGCCGCGAGGCTCAGGGCGCGCCTGCGCGCAGCTGGCGACGCTCACCGCTGCTCATCATCTCCCTGCTGCTCATCGGCCTCATGGTCGGCGCCGCCGCGCACGCGCTGCGCGTGCCCCGCGCCGTCGCGCAGGATCGGCACGCACAGCTCGTCGACCAGATCGAGACGAAGCAGAGCGACAACGACGACGCCTCCGCCGAGCTCACGCGCCGACGCGACGACGTCGCGTCGGCGCAGAAGGGCGCTCTCGATCGTCAGTCGCAGGCGGGGCTGAAGAAGACGCTCGACGACGCGACGCGGACGGCGGGCCTCGCCGAGGTTCGCGGCCCGGGCGTCGTCATGACGGTGTCGAACCCCGACACCAAGGGCGCCGACTCGGCTGACAGCGATCCACGCACCGGGAACGCCGCGGACGCGGTCACCTCGACCGACCTGCAGCAGCTCGTCAACGGGTGGTGGCAGGCCGGCGCCACCGGTATCGCCATCAACGGCCAGCGCGTCACGTCGATGACGGCGATCCGGTTCGCGGGCTCGGCCGTCCTCGTCAACTTCCGTCCGCTCGCGCCGCCGTACGAGATCAGCGTCATGGGACCAGACGACATGCAGAAGACCTTCACCGGCTCGTTCGCCGACCAGTACGCCGCGAGTCTGCGCAAGTCCGGTTTCGGCGTGACGAGCAACGCCTCGAACGACGTCGACCTGCCCGCCCTCGACAGCGTGCACGTCACGCACGCCCGCATCGTTCCCTGACGCACCACCCCCGAGGAGAACACGTTGTTACCTGCCATCGGACTCGCAGTCGGCCTCGCCCTCGGGCTGTGGCTGCACCCCGACGTCCCCGTGTGGATGCAGCCGTACCTGCCGATCGCCGTCATCGCCGCGCTCGATGCGCTGTTCGGTGGTCTGCGCGCGGCGCTCGACGGCATCTTCGACGACAAGGTCTTCGTCGTGTCGTTCCTGTCGAACGTCGTCGTCGCAGCGTTCATCGTCTTCCTCGGCGACCAGCTCGGCGTCGGCAGTCAGCTGTCGACGGGTGTCGTCGTCGTTCTCGGCTTGCGCATCTTCACGAACGTCGCCTCAATCCGTCGTCACATCTTCAAGGCATGAGCGCCTCCGGCATGCGCACACCTGCTGACGAGCCCGCGACCCCGCGTGAGACGACGCCCGAGGGGCAGCTCGACGCTCAGGCCCCGCACGGGTCCGAGCCTCGGCCCGAGAACCCCTCGGGCGAGAACTCCTCAGACGCGGGCTCGCCTCCCCAGGCGCACCACCGTCCGTGGAAGCGGTTCGCGTTCGGCGGCCCCGGCACCGGCGTCGGGACGCTCGCGGCGTCCGTGCTCGCGCTCGGGCTGGGCTTCGCCGTCATGACGCAGGTGCGTCAGCACGAGAAGTCCGGCCTGGACAACCTGTCGCAGTCCGACCTCGTGGCGCTGCTGTCGACCGTGCAGGATCAGTCGGCGCGCCTCGAGACGGAGCTGGGCGGCCTGCGTGAGAGCAAGTCGAAGCTCGCCTCCGGCGGTGACCGCGCCGCCGTCGAGGACGCACAGAAGCGACTCGACCAGATGCGCATCCTCAACGGCAGCGTCGCCGTCAGCGGCCCCGGCATCACGATCAGCGTCGACGGCGGTGAGAAGGTGACGTCCGCGAACGTGCTCGACGCCGTGCAGGAACTGCGGGACGCGGGCGCCGAGTCGATCGACGTCGGCGGTCACCGCGTCATCGCCTCGACGTGGTTCTCGGACGTCGACGGATCGGCCGGCGTGCAGGGCGACAAGCTGCCCTCGACGTTCACGATCACGGCCATCGGCGATCCGCACACGATGAGCACCGCAATGGCCATTCCGGGTGGTGTGACGGATACGCTGACACAAGCAGGCGCCCGGGTTAAGGTCACCGAGGGCGCCACGAACAAGATCACCTCGATCGCCGGGGCGAAGTGAACCCCACCGTGTTCGCCGACACCACGACGACCAACCAAGGAGAGTCATGAGCGATCTTCAGTACCCCGCCGACCTGCGCTACACCGAGGACCACGAGTGGGTGGCCGACAAGGGCGAGGGCACAGTGCGCGTCGGCATCACGTCGTACGCCCAGGACGCTCTCGGTGACGTCGTCTACGTCAGCCTGCCGGCCGTCGGCGACACCGTCACCGCCGGTGAGTCGTGCGGCGAGGTCGAGTCGACGAAGTCGGTCAGCGACCTGTACTCCCCGCTCGACGGCGAGATCGTCGCCGTCAACGACACCCTCGACGCCGAGCCGGGCACGGTCAACACCGACCCGTACGAGTCGGGTTGGATGTTCGAGATCCGCGTCTCCGACGCCTCCGCCGTCGAGGCCCTCATGGACGTCGAGGCCTACCGCGCCTCGCTCGACTGAGCTCCTCGAGGACCAGATCACCCGGCGATTGCACGACGATCGCCGGGTGACGGTATTCTGACCAACAATTCCGAGCCCTCCAGCCCTTCGCGGCTGAGGCGAGATCCACGAACGGCGTCGTCGCGGCGCGGGGGTGCACACCATGGTTGACGAGCAGAACACCTACGTCGGTGACGCCACGACGATCGGCGTCCCCGGCTCGCACGAGGCCGCTGCGACCTTGTCGACGGAGGCGCCGCGCAGCCTGTCGCCCGCCGACCAGGCCATGGTCGAGGCGTTGCGCCCGAACACCGCCCTGCTCATCGCCCTCAGCGGCCCCAACGCCGGGGCGCGCTTCCTGCTCGACGCCGCCGAGGTCAGCGCCGGGCGTCACCCGAAGAGCGACATCTTCCTCGACGACATCACCGTCTCGCGACGTCACGCGATCTTCGTGCGTGACGAGGATGGCTACAGCGTGCAGGACATCGGCTCGCTCAACGGCACGTACGTCGCGCGTCAGCTCGTCGACCAGGCGAAGCTGCGCACCGGTGACGAGGTCATGATCGGCAAGTACCGTCTCACCTACTACGCGGCCCCGACGAAGGCCTGAGGGTTTCACGCATGGCGCACGGTCTCACGATCAGCGGTGTTCTCGAGGAACTGCGCGAGGAGTTTCCCGACCTCACCGTCTCCAAGGTCCGTTTCCTCGACGCGCAGGGGCTCGTTTCGCCGAAGCGCTCCGATTCGGGCTACCGCCGCTACTCACACGAGGACATCGACCGCCTCCGCTTCGTGCTGCGCGCGCAGCGTGACCGCTTCTGGCCGCTCAAGGTCATCCGTGACGCCCTCGACGCCTACGATCGCGGTCTCACCCCGGACGAGGACGTCATGGCGACTGCCGTGCCCGCCGTCCCCGCTCAACACGTCGACGAAGACGTCCCGAGCGAGGAACAGCTCACGGCCGCGCCCCGCGAGAACCTGTCGCTGACGCGCGACGAACTGGCCCGTGGGGCTCAGGCGAGCACCTCGCTCATCGACGACCTCGTGACCTTCGGCCTCATCCGCGCTGATTCCGGTGGTCACTTCGACGCCGACGCACTCGCCGTCGCGACAGCTGCTGCCGGGCTCGCTGAGTTCGGTGTGCAGGCCCGTCACCTGCGTCCGTTCCGCCTCGCCGCCGACCGTGAGGTCGGTCTCGTGGAGCAGGTGCCGCTGCGTGACACGACGCAACGCGTGACGATCGCTCAGCGCGCTCTCGCGCTGCACGTCGCGCTCGTCAAGGCCGGCCTGCGTCACTGACGGTGCTCGCCACGCCCCGAGCGCGAGCGACCGGCACGCGCCGATGCGGCGTCGACGGAGTAGCGTGGTCGTCGTGAAACGCGCTGAGATCGCCGGAATCCGCATGGACGTCCCCACCGCAAGCCCCGTGCTGCTGCTGCGGATCGAATCGGGCCCCATCCACGTCCCATTGTGGATCGGTTCGTCCGAGGCCTCCATCATCGCCCTGTACGCCGAGGGCGTCGAAGCGCCCCGCCCGCTGACGCACGATCTGCTCCTCGACGTCGCCGCCGCCTCCGGTCGCGCCCTCGACCACGTCGAGATCTCGCGTCTCGTCGACGACGTCTTCGAGGCGAGCCTCGTCTTCGACGACGGCGGCCGCGTCGATGCGCGCGCGAGTGATGCCGTGGCCCTCGCCGTGCGCGCCCAGACGCCGATCCTCGTCGATGACGCCGTCGTCACCGCCGCTGGGCTCGAGGTGGCCGACGAGCAGGAGGAAGAGGTCGAGAAATTCCGCGAATTCCTCGACCAGGTGAGCGCCGACGACTTCGAGGAACCGGGCGAATGAGTTAACCCTCAACTTAACGTTGAGCTGTAGCGCAGGGGTGGAACTCACCGTCGACTCGAACGTGAATGTTCGTGATCAGACCGTGATGGCGCGTCATGACGGGAAATCTTTCCGGCGTGTCGCGTGTCGAATCGTTGCCCGGCGCGACCCGCGCCCGTACCGTTGAGGGAGTCAAGAGGGCGTGCTGCACGTGCTCACGTCTTTGTTCTTCCAGGAGGTCGCCGTGGTCAGCACCGGCAAGGCGCACGAATCGCAGAAGCAGGTTCATGCGCCGCTCGATGCGGATGTCAGCCGTACCGCAGCGCTCGACGACGCTACGCTCGGCTACCGCGGCCCCGCCGCCTGCCGCGCGGCGGGCGTCACCTACCGTCAGCTCGACTACTGGGCCCGCACGGGTCTGCTCGAGCCGTCGGTGCGCAACGTCAGCGGCTCCGGCCACCAGCGTCTGTACTCGTTCCGCGACGTCCTCGTCCTCAAGGTCATCAAGCGCCTGCTCGACGCGGGTGTCTCCTTGCAGCAGATCCGGGTCGCCGTCGCGGCGCTACGCGACCACGGCGTGCGCGAGCTGGCGGGCATCACGCTGATGTCCGATGGCGCGTCCGTGTACGAGTGCACGAGCGACGACCAGGTCATCGACTTGCTGCGCGGCGGCCAGGGTGTGTTCGGCATCGCGCTCGGTTCGGTCTGGCGCGAGGTCGAGGGCACCCTCGCCGAACTGCCGAGCGAGCGCCCCGACGCCACCGAGATGGCCGAGCACCCCGGCGACGAGTTGCGCCGCCGTCGCGTCGCGAAGAAGGCCGGCTGACCCGCCTCTTTTCGTCCGTTCGAGTACCCGATACCCGCGAGGGGTGTCGGGTACTGTGGTGTTCGCTGTCGAACCTGGCGGGAGAGACCTGTTGCCGCGAGCACGGGCGCCGAAGGGGCAAGCCTCCCCGCAACCTCTCAGGCGAAGTGGACCGTCCAGGTGAAGCAACTCTGGAGCGCGTGCGTGTGACAGAGGGGGAGTAGCCAGCCAAACGGCTGGCCGTCACCCACGACGTGTCACGGGAGTCCTCCATGACCAGCGAATCGCTCGCCCCCTTCGTCGCCCGCCACATCGGCCCCGGCGACGACGATCTCGACCACATGCTCGAAACGATCGGTGCGAGCTCGCTCGACGATCTCATCGCGCGTGCGGTGCCGCAGACGATCGCGCAGCAGCGCCCCCTCGCCCTCGACGCCGCGCCGTCGGAGGCCGCCGTCCTCGCCGAGTTGCGGGAGAAGGCGTCGCGCAACGCAGTGCTCACCTCGATGATCGGCCTCGGCTACTACGGCACGCACACCCCGGGCGTCATCAAGCGCAACATCCTCGAGAACCCGGCCTGGTACACCGCCTACACGCCGTACCAGCCGGAGATCAGCCAGGGCCGCCTCGAGGCGCTGCTCAACTTCCAGACCGTCGTCATCGACCTCACAGGGCTCGCGACGGCCGGTTCGTCGCTGCTCGACGAGGCGACCGCCGTCGCCGAGGCGATGACGCTGATGCGCCGCGTCAGCAAGGCGCCCAAGGATGCGGTGCTCCTGGTCGACGCGAAGGTCATGCCGCAGAGCATCGCCGTGACGCAGACCCGCGCGACGCCGCTCGGGCTCGACGTCATCGTCGCCGACCTGCGCGGTGTCGACTCGCCCGAGGCCCTCGTCGAGGCGGCCGGTGGTCGCAGCGTGTTCGGCGTCGTCGTCCAGTACCCGGCGGCGGACGGTCAGATCGTCGCGTGGAAGAAGCTCGCCGACGCCGCGCACGAGCACGGCGCCCTCATCACCGCCGCGACGGACCTGCTCGCGCTGACGCTGCTCGCCTCGCCCGGTTCGTGGGGAGCCGACGTCGCCGTCGGCAGCTCGCAGCGCTTCGGAGTCCCGATGGGTTTCGGTGGCCCGCACGCCGGATTCATGGCCGTCCGCTCCGGGCTGGAGCGCAACATGCCAGGTCGCCTCGTCGGCGTCTCGGTGGACGCGGACGGCAACCAGGCGTACCGCCTCGCGCTGCAGACGCGTGAGCAGCACATCCGCCGCGAAAAGGCGACGTCGAACATCTGCACCGCCCAGGTGTTGCTCGCCGTCATGGCGTCGATGTACGCCGTCTACCACGGCCCTCAGGGGCTGAAGGCGATCGCCGAGCGTGTCCACGAGACCGCTCGCCGCCTCGCGACGGCGCTGCCGAAGGCCGGCCTCGAGGTCGAGCACGACACGTTCTTCGACACCCTCGCGGTGCGCGCCGAGGGTCGCGCCCAGTCGCTCGTCGACTCGGCCCTCGAGCACGGCGTCAACGTGTGGAAGGCCGATGACGACACCGTCTACGTCAGCGTCGACGAGACGACGAGCGAGGACGAGCTCGACGCGCTCGGCGCCGCATGGGGCTTCCGCGCCCGTGAGGCGGCGGAGAACACAGCGTGGCCGAAGGAGATCGAGCGCACGGAGGAATACCTCACGCACCCGGTGTTCAACAGCCACCACAGCGAGACCGCGATGCTGCGCTACCTGCGTCGCCTCGCCGACCGCGACTACGCGCTCGATCGCGGCATGATCCCACTCGGTTCGTGCACGATGAAGCTCAACGCCACGACCGAGATGGAAGCGGTGACGTGGCCCGAGTTCGCTCACTTGCACCCGTTCGCGCCCGCCAACCAGAACGAGGGCATCCGCGAGCTCATCGCCGACCTCGAGGGCTGGCTGTGCGAGATCACCGGCTACGACGACATCTCGTTGCAGCCGAACGCCGGCTCGCAGGGTGAGTTCGCCGGCTTGCTCGCGATCCACGCCTACCACGAGGCGAACGGTGAGGGGCATCGCAACATCTGCCTCATCCCCGCCTCGGCGCACGGCACGAACGCGGCGTCGGCCGTCATGGCGGGCCTCAAGGTCGTCGTCGTCAAGACGGCCGCCTCGGGTGAGGTCGACCTCGACGACTTCAAGGCCAAGCTCAAGGAGCACGGCGAGAACCTCGCGGCCATCATGATCACCTACCCCTCGACACACGGTGTGTTCGAGGACACGATCACCGAGATCTGCAGCCTCGTCCACGAGGCCGGTGGCCAGGTGTACGTCGACGGCGCCAACCTCAACGCGATGGTGGGGCTCGCTCAGCCGGGCAAGTTCGGCGGCGACGTGTCGCACCTCAACCTGCACAAGACGTTCTGCATCCCGCACGGCGGCGGTGGCCCCGGCGTCGGCCCGGTCGCGGTGCGTGAGCACCTCGCGCCGCACCTGCCGAACCACCCGCTGTTCGCGGAGGCCGGTCCCGCCACGGGCGTCGGCCCGATCTCGGCGGCGCCGTTCGGCTCGGCGAGCATCCTGCCGATCTCGTGGGCGTACGTGCGTCTCATGGGCGGCGAGGGGCTGACGAAGGCGACGCAGATGGCCGTCGTCAACGCCAACTACGTCGCGAAGCGTCTGCGCGAGGCCTACCCGGTGCTCTACGCGGGTTCCGACGGTCTCGTCGCGCACGAGTGCATCCTCGACCTGCGTCCGCTGACGAAGGAGTCGGGCATCACCGTCGACGACGTCGCCAAGCGCCTCATCGACTACGGCTTCCACGCCCCGACGATGAGCTTCCCCGTCGCGGGCACGCTCATGGTCGAGCCGACGGAGTCCGAGTCGCTCGAGGAGCTCGACCGCTTCGTCGACGCGATGCTCGCCATCCGCGCCGAGATCCAGGACGTCATCGACGGCAAGGTCGCCGCCGACGAGTCGGCCCTGCGTCACGCGCCGCACACCGCGGAGTCGTTGACGAGCGACTGGGAGCACCCGTACGAGCGTCGCGACGCCGTCTACCCGGGCTCGACCGACCCGCGCAGCAAGTACTGGGCGCCCGTTCGCCGCATCGACGGTGCGTACGGCGACCGCAACCTCATCTGCTCCTGCCCGGCGCCCGAGGCTTACGAAGGCTGATGAGGAGCTGATGCGCCGCTGCTGACAGCGCCGCGACGAACGGCCGCTCACCCTCGGGGTGAGCGGCCGTTCGTCGTCTGCTGCCGTCAGGCGCGTTCGGGCACGAGGTCGCCGGTGCCGGCGCGGTGGCGGTAGTCCTCGAGGAAGTCGGCGATGCGTCCGATGGCCTCTTCGAGCACGTCGACGTCGGGCAGCGTGACGAGTCGGAAGTGGTCGGGGGCGACCCAGTTGAAGCCCGTGCCGTGCGTGACGAGGATCTTCTTGGCCCGCAGGAGGTCGATGACGAAGTCCTGGTCGTTGTCGATCGGGTAGATCTCGGGGTCGAGGCGCGGGAAGGTGTAGAGCGAGCCCATCGGCTTGACGCAGCTGACGCCGGGGATCTCGTTGAGCATTCGCCAGGCCAGCATCGATTGTTCGTAGAAGCGGCCGTCGGGCCCGATGAGCTCGTTGATCGACTGGTAGCCGCCGAGCGCGGTCTGGATGGCGTGCTGCGCGGGCACGTTGGCGCACATGCGCATGTTGGCGAGCAGCGTCAGACCCTCGAGGAAGTCCTCGGCGAGGTGCTTCGGCCCGGAGATCATGACCCAGCCGGCGCGGTAACCGCACACGCGGTAGGCCTTGGACAGGCCGCTGAAGGTGAGGCACAGGACGTCGTCGCCCGCGAACGTCGCGGCGTGGTGGTGCACAGCGTCCTCGAACAGGATCTTCTCGTAGATCTCGTCGGCCATGACGACGAGGTCGTGGCGGCGCGCGATGTCGACGAGGCCGCGCACGACATCCTCGGAGTAGACGGCGCCCGTGGGGTTGTTCGGATTGATGATGACGATGGCGTGGGTGTTCTCGGTGATCTTCGACTCGATGTCCGCCAGATCCGGGTTCCAGCCGTTCTCCTCGTCGCACAGGTAGTGCACGGGCGTACCGCCGGTGAGGGAGACCGCACCGGTCCACAGCGGATAGTCGGGGGCGGGCACGAGGATCTCGTTGCCGTCGTCGACGAACGCCTGCAGCACCATCGTGATGAGCTCGGAGACGCCGTTGCCGATGTAGACGTCCTCGACCTGCGTGTCCTTGAGGCCGCGGCTCTGGTAGTACTGCGCGACGGCCGTGCGCGCCGAATAGATGCCGCGGCTGTCGCTGTAGCCCTGCGCGTGGTGCAGGTGGTGCTTCATGTCCGCGAGGATCGCCTCCGGCGCCTCGAATCCGAACGGCGCCGTGTTGCCGATGTTGAGCTTCAGGATCTTGTGACCCTCGGCCTCGAGCCGCTGCGCCTCCTCCAGGATCGGGCCACGCACGTCGTAGCGGACGTTCTGGAGCTTGTTCGACTGTCGGATCGCACGCATGAGCACAGGTTTTCACACCGCGTCGCTCAGGGCGTGGTAGACACGGCATTCGGGACGGCGGCGTGCCCCGGCGCGGACGTCGTCCGCACGCTCGAGCCCTCGGAGGTCTTGACGACCTCGACGTGCGTGGGGATGCGGGCGCGCAGTTCGGTGACGTGGCTGACGACGCCGACGAGCCGTCCGCCCTCTCGCAGCGAGTCAAGCACTTCCATGACCTGCTCGAGCGTGTCCTGATCGAGGCTGCCGAACCCCTCGTCGACGAACAGCGTGTGCAGTTCCAGGCCGCCTGAGTCGGCGCGCACGGCATCGCCGAGGCCGAGTGCGAGGGCGAGGGAGGCCATGAACGCCTCGCCGCCTGAGAGCGTGGCGGTGTCGCGTGAGCGCCCCGTCCACGCGTCGACGACGAGCAGCCCGAGGCCGCTGCGCTGGTTGCCCTTGGCTCGTTCGTCGGTGTAGCGCAGCTGGTAGCGCCCGTCCGTCATCGTCGCCAGACGTTCGTTGGCCATCTGCGTGACCGTCTCGAGGTGCGCCGCGAGCACGTAGCTCGTCAGCCGCATGCGGCGGGTGTTCTCGCCGGTGCCGGTGAAGCTCGCAGCGAGTTCGGCCGTCTCCGCGGCGCGCTCGGCCATCGGCAGATAGGTGCGGACGGCGTCGGCCACCTGGTGGCGCACCGAGTCGAGCACGGCCTGAGTCTGCTGCCACTTGACGGCGACCGTCGTGGCCTCTTGGGCCCGGCGGGTCAGCACCTCGGCACGCTGGGTGAGCCGCGCCGGATCGGCGGCCGGGGTGAAGGCTGCGATGCGCACCTGCTCGTCCTCGAGGCTCGTCTGTGCCGCGGCGACCCGGCGGACGGCGTCGTTCCAGGTGGCGTCGAGGCGGGCGCGCTCGTCCTCGGGCAGGGCCAGTGCGCGCGCCTGTTCGATCGTGTCGTGTCCGGCGACGGCGAGTTCGTCCGCCACGGCCTGGGCGGCACTGCTGGCGGCCTGCTCCGCGTGCTGAGCGTCGCGCTGGGCGCGCTCGACGTCATCGATGAGGCGTCGACGCTCGGTGACGGCCGCCAGCGCCGCCGCGACGAGCGACGGCTCGAGCGGTGCGGGGGAGCCGGGCTGGTCTTTCGCCACCTCGGCGCGCGCGCCGAGCCCGTCGGCGACTGCCTCCATGCGTTGCGCCGGCATCAGCGACCCCGGCGGCGTCGAGCCCGCCGCCGGGCTCGACGGCTGCTGCGACTGGTACGAACCCGTCCCGGAGGCCGCGCTGCGCGGCGGCCAATCGACGCCGAGAGCGGCCAGGGTGGCCGACGGGACCGCCTGCAGCGCAGTGGTGAGGACGCCGAGCGCGTGCTCCGTGGCAGTTCGAGCCTCACCAACGGCGCTCTGCGCTCCCACGCAACGCTCCTCGGCCGCGCTCAGCGCGGAAAGTGCCTTCGTGTGGGCGGCTTCTGCGCTCGAGAGCGCCGCGCGTGCTTGGGTTGCTTCGGCAGACAGTGCAGCGGCCGTCGTCGTGAGGTCGGTGAGCGCGCGCGTGACGGCGTCGGCCAAAGCCTCGCCGGCCCGCGCGTCTTCGGCCGGTGCATCGTCGTTCCGCTCATCGTCGGCTTGGGCGCCACCGTCAAGCGAAGCATCGTGGTTCTGTACGTCGCCGGCCGGCGTGCCGTTGTCGCCCGGAACGTCGGCCGCCAGGACGACGTCCTTTCGTGCGTCGTCATCATCATCGGTGCTGAGCCACGTCCTCAGCGCGTCGGCATGGCCCAGACGGCGCGCGGTGGTCTCGACGTGGTCGAGGTGACGCAGCTGCGCCGGGTCATCGTGCGCGCGTGCCGTCGACAGATCGTCGGCGAGCGCCTCGACCGCGACGCGCAGTTCGTCGTGATGCGCGGTCACGGCCTCGTCGAGGTGCCTCAGGCGTTCACGGGCCGCGCTCGCGGAGGCGCCGGCGCGCAGCCGGGCCGCGTCGGCCTCGCCGGCCCGCTGCTCGGCCTGCTCGATCTGCTCCGCGCCGGGAGCGTCATCGGCGGGGCTCGCCGGGCTCGGATGCGTGGCTGAACCGCACACGGGGCACGGTTCGTCAGGTGCGAGAGCTGCACCCAGTTCCCCCGCGATGCCGGCCAGGCGCGCCTCGCGCAGCCGCAGCACTTCGCGCTCCGCCGCCGCGTGGGCGCGTACGGCTTCGGTCTCGCGTGCCTCAGCCTTCGCGAGGGCGTGGGCCAGCTCAGGGCGACGCGCCGCCTCACGGCTCAGTCGCGCCAGGGCAGCCCGCGCATCTGACGGGTCAGGCAGCGTCGCCACGAGCGTCGCGACCTGGTCATGCTGCTCGCCGGCGCGCGTCACGGCCCCTTCGGCCCGCGTGGTCGCCGCCTGGGCCTCGGCGAGCCGCGCCTCGGCGTCCTGCAGCTGCGCCACTGCACGAACCTCGCGCGTCTGCGCCGATGCCACATCGCGTGCGCTCGACTCGGCGTGACGCAGCGCGTCACTCACCGCCTCGAACCAGCCGTCGGTGAGCTCGGGGGAGGGCCAGCCACTCTCGGGCACGTGCACGCCCCGTTCGCGCAGCGCCGTCTCGGCCCGCGTGACGGCCTCCACCGCGCGTTCGGCATCCGCAGCCGCGGCGCCGGCGCGCGCGTGCAGCCTCAGCGCCCCGGCCACAGACGCCGCGTCGTCGAGGGTGCGGCGCACCGAAGCCAGCCGGTCGGCGGGCCATTCGGCGATGACATCCGCCGCCTCCTGGGCGCGTGCGCGCAGCAGGGTGCGGGCGGCTTCGTCGTCGGCGGCACGGCTCGCACGTCGCGCGCGCACCTCACTGGTGCGCGCCGCGTGCTCGAGAGCGTCGCGGCGTTCGGTGACCTCACGGACGACGGCGCGCAGACGCTCGGGTAGCTCCGGTACGTCCGCGCTGACGGCGTCGGCGCTCGGCGCATCGACGCTGACGTCGAACGGCGCCTCGAGGGGCTCGTCGAGGCGGGCGAGCGCGTCGTCGATGATCGTCAGGTGGCTGCGGATGCGTTCGAGTGACGCGTCGCGCCCGCGGGCACGCTGATTCTTCGCCTCCGTGAACCACGTCTCGACGGCGTCGAACCGGCTGACGTCGAAGAGGCGTTCGAGCAGGATGCGACGATCTTCCGGCTTGGCGCGCAGGAATTGAGCGAACTCGCCCTGTGGCAGCAGCACCACCTGCGCGAACTGCTCGAGTCGCATGCCCAGGGTGTCGCTCATCATGTCCGCGGCCTCGTCGATGCGCTGCGAGACGAGATGCCATGCGTTGTCGCGCCACTGGCTGAGAAGCACCGACGCCTGACGCGTCGTCGTGCCCGTGCCGCGGCGTTTGGGCGCCTCCCACTGGGGGGTGCGCTGCACCCGCCAGCGGGTGCGTCCGACGCTGAACTCGAGCTCGACGCGCGGCTCGGCGAACGGTTCGGCGTGGTGGCTGCGCAGGCTCTGACGCAGCGACTTGCGGGCGCCGGGCACGTCGCCGAACAGCGCGAACGCGATGGCGTCGAGCAGCGAGCTCTTGCCGGAGCCGGTGGGACCGTTGATGAGCAGGATGCCCTGATCGAGGGCGTCGAAGTCGATGTGCTCGCGCCCGGGGAAGGGCCCGAACGCCTCGAGGGTGAGCGAGTGCAATCTCATCGCAGGGCCTCCAGGTCGAACATCGAGCCGTCGTCGCGCATGGTCTCGGCGTCGTGGCGGTTCGCCGCGGCGACGGCGTGGCCGATGGCGGTGCGTTCAGTCGCGTTGGGACCGCGTCCCCCGCGCACGTGGGCGAGGAAGTCGCAGCACAGCTCGACGTCGTCGCGCCCGGCGAGGCGCTCGGCGTACGTGAGCGGCGCATCATCCTTGCGGGCCGATTCGAAGGAGAGCCGCAGGGTGTGCGGGAAGCGGGCTCGCAGCCGATCCATCGCCGCGGCCGGCCGAATCTCATCGGTCAGCGTCACCTGGCACCAAGCCGCCTCGGCATGGGCGAGTGCGGGCTCGGCGAGCAGGTCGTCGAGTTCGCCGACGAGCGTCGCGAGCGGGCGGTGCACGGGCGCCTGGATGAATTCCCCACGCGCGGCACCACGTGTGACGTCGATGAGCCACGTGCCCTTCGTGTGGCCTGCCTCGCTGAACGACATCGCGACGGGGCTGCCGCTGTAGCGCACGTGCTCTTCGAGCGTCTGCGGGCCGTGCAGGTGCCCGAGCGCGGCGTAGTCGAAGCCTGACACGACGGACGTGGGTACCTGGCCGAGGCCACCGACGCTGATGTCGCGCTCTGAGTCGCTCGTCGTCGCCCCGGCGAAGTACGCGTGCGCCATCGCGACGACGGGCGCGCCGTTGTCAGGCACCTGGGCTCGCGAGCGCGCGACCGCCTCGCTCAGCACCGCCCGATGCGTTCCCTCATCGAGGCCGAACACGCCCGCAGCTACCGACGGTTCGAGGTAGGGCAGCGCGACGACGTGACCGGCGATCTCGTCGCTGCCGCGCCGCGGCACCGCCACCGGCCGGGTGATGCCCTCATAGGCGGCGCGGATGTGCAGACCCGCATGCTCCATGATGCGCGAGCCGAAGTTGAGCCGGGACGCCGAGTCGTGGTTGCCGGAGGTGACGACGACGCGAGCGCCGGTGTCGAGCAACCGCCACAGGGCGTCGTCGAGCAGTTCGACGGTGCGCGGGTTGGGCAGCGCCCGGTCGTACACGTCTCCGGCGACGAGGACGGCGTCGACCTGCTCGTCGCGCGCGAGGTCGACGAGATGGTCGAAGTAGGCGGAGTGAGCCTCACCGAGGCCCTCGCCGTGGAACGAGCGGCCCAGGTGCCAGTCGGACGTGTGCAGGATGCGCATGCCTCACACGCTAGAGGTGAGCGCCGACAATCGCGGAATCCCGCGGAAGAAGCAGCCTGAATCGACGTCACACAGCTCGTGCGACCAGGGCACAGAACGCAGGTACGACCTCAGACCGACGGCAGGTGCGTCGTGTTCCACGAGGCGATGGTCGGGATTCCGTGGTGCGTGTCGAGGGCGCACACGGCGCCGGCGTCGAGCTGCAGCGACGCCGCGAAGCGCGGCTGCTGACGCAGGTACGCGGCGGCGAGGATGCGCAGCAGGTGCCCGTGGGCGACGAGGATGACGTCGCCCTGCTCCAGCAGCGGATGCACCCGTGCGAGCACGTGCGAGGCGCGCGCGGCGACGTCCTCGACCGTCTCACCCGGGGTCTCGCCAGGGATGACGCCGTCGGCGAAGATCTCCCAGTCGTACCCGACCTCCTCACGGATCTGCGGCGTCGACTTGCCCTCGTAGCCGCCGTAGTCCCACTCGCGCAGGTCGTCGTCGATCTCGAGGTTCTGCAGCCCGATGAGTTCGGCCGTGCGCCGCGCGCGCAGCAGCGGGGAGACGAACTCCGCGACGAAGTG
This sequence comes from Dermacoccus sp. SAI-028, assembly GCF_004346775.1. NCBI lineage: Bacteria > Bacillati > Actinomycetota > Actinomycetes > Micrococcales > Dermacoccaceae > Dermacoccus > Dermacoccus sp. SAI-028. The sequence continues at coordinate 1,464,825 of NZ_SMFS01000001.1, forward strand.
GTGTCCGGCGAGCGCCTGCCCGGCCGCCCGCGCGACGGCCTCCCCGGCGGGCAGCAACGGCAGATCCGTGGTGCCGGTGTGGCGCCCGTCACGTGACCACTGCGTCTCGCCGTGGCGCACGAGCACGAGGCGTCCGGAGTCGGGGCGGGGGGCGTTGGGGCTGGCTGCGTCGGGCACGCCTGGCAGCCTAGTGGCACGATGGGCGTATGAGCGCCAACGACCCCCACCGCAGCGTCAGCATCTCCCGCACGAGCGCTGGACGCTTCGTCGCGACGAACGCGCGCGGCGGCACCCTCGAGTTCGGCTCGGGTGACGACACCGACTTCACACCCGTCGAGCTGTTGCTCACCGCGATCGCCGGGTGCAGCGCCATCGACGTCGACATCTTCACCACGCGCCGCAGCGAGCCGACGCAGTTCGACGTCGTCGCCGAGGGCGACAAGGTGCGCGACGAGCAGGGCAACCACATGGGCCCGATCGACGTGACGTTCACCGTCCGTTTTCCCGAGGGCGACGCCGGCGACGCCGCGCGCAAGGTCTACCCGGAGACGGTCGAGTTGTCCCACGAGAAGCTGTGCACCGTCAGCCGCACGGTCGTGCTGCCCACCGAGGTGAGGATGCACGTCGCCGACTGACGGCCGCGGTGGCGGCGGCGCCCTGACGCTGTCCCCGGACCCGCTGCCCGGACGCGTTCTTGCCGCGCGTCGTCCCACGAATCGGACCCTGCGTATCGGGTGGGTGCGAATCCCCATCCGACCTCGTCGCCCGTGCCATAGTGTGCGGGCTGCTGTCGAGAGCCAGGGAGATGCGTCGGTGGACAAGATCACGCTCACCCATGACGTCCCGGTGCCGCCGGCGGCCGCGTTCTACCTGTTCGTCGGCGAGATCGGCCAGTGGTGGCCGCCGCTGCAGACGCCTGACCCCGCGCGTCATGCGGGCGTCGTCATCGAGGCCCGTCCGGGCGGGACCGTCAGCTTCCGAATCGGCGGCGAGGATCGCGCGTGGGGCGAGGTCGTCAGCGTCGACCTGCGCTCGTCGATCGTCTTCGACTGCTGGCGCCGCGGCGAGCATCGTCATCCGAGCCGCGTCAGCGTCCGGTTCAGCGACAGCGAATGGGGCACCCGCGTCACCTTCGAGCACGACGGTTGGGACGACGACAACGCAGGCGCGCGCGCCCGGTACGGCGACTGGCCGCTCATCCTCGCCGAGTTCGTCGCCCACACCCGCCGTCACGCGCGGGGGATCAGGGTGGCGGCGCGTGATCCGCGCGGCGTAGCCTGAGGCATGGCGCTCTTCCTCGACATCCACCCCCAGAACCCGCAGCCGCGCACCGTTCGTCAGGTCGTCGACGCTCTGCGTGACGGCGCGCTCATCGCCTACCCGACGTCGTCAGGTTTCGCTCTCGGTTGCGCGCTCGGCAACGCCGAGGGCAAGGAGCGCATGGTGCGCATCCGGCACCTCGACGCCAAGCACGACTTCACGCTCGTGTGCGAGGACTTCGCACAACTCGGTCAGCTCGTACAGCTCAACAACGCCGCGTTTCGGGCGATCAAGGCCTCGACGCCGGGGCCGTACACGTTCATCCTGCCGGCGACGGCGGAGGTGCCGCGCAAGCTCGTGCACCCGAAGAAGAAGACGGTCGGGGTGCGCCTCGACGACCATCCGATCGCGCGTGCCATCGTCGCGGAGTTGGGCGAGCCGCTGCTGTCGACGTCGCTCATTCTGCCCGACCAGGACGAGCCGTTCACCTACGGCTGGGCCGTCAAGGACGCACTCGACCACGAGGTCGACATCGTCATCGATGCCGATGAGGTCGAGCCGCGCCCGACGAGCGTCATCGACTACACGGACGCGGCGCCGACCGTGGTGCGCGTCGGTGCCGGCGACGTCGCGCGCTTCGAGGGCTGACGCCGCGTAGCCGCGCGAAGGCGCCTGGAACAAGGGTCGGAGAAGGCGCGGCGATGCACCCCCGCGGACGGTGCCTGCCGCCTAGACTCGACGTCATGATCATCGTGACGACGAACGACGTGACCGGTCACCGCATCGAGGCGACGATGGGTGAGTGCTTCGGCCTGACGGTGCGCTCGCGCCACATCGGCTCCAACATCGGCGCCGGGCTCAAGGCCATGGCCGGTGGTGAGCTCAAGGGCATCACCGAACTGCTCGTCGAGTGCCGCCGTGAAGCGTTGTCCCGCCTGGCCGCCGAGGCGCAGGCGCGCGGCGCGAACGCCGTCGTGGCATTCCGCTTCGAGACGAACGAGTTCGCACAGACCGGCATCGAGGTGTGCGCCTACGGCACGGCCGTCTATATCGCACCTGACGGCCAGCAGGGCGGGCAGCAGGCGCACCAGGGTCAGCAGGGCGGGGCGCAGCAGTGGAATGCGCCGGCGTCGCAGAGCATGGGCCAGCAGTTCGCGGGCGGCTCGGGCGAGCCCTCGCAGCAGTGGCAGGGCAACGCTGACGCACAGCGGTGACGACGCTCGTCGTCGCCGCGGCGGCCAGCGAGACGCGCTATCTTCCCGCTGACGTTGACATGGTCCTGACCGGCCTGGGCAAGACCGCGGCGGCAATCGCAACGACGCGGGCACTCGCGGAGCGTACGCCGCAGGAACGGGCGGGGCTGCAGGTCGTCAACCTCGGCTCATGTGGAGCCCTGCGCCCCGGCATGCGCGGCGTCTTCGAGCCGGGCGTCGTGCTCAACCACGACATCAGTGCCGACGCGATCCGCGCCCTCGGCCACGACGTGCGCGAGCGCCTCGGCGTCGGGGCAGGCGACCCAGAGCTCGTCCTGGCCACGGGTGACCTGTTCGTCAGCGACGCACAGGTGCGGGATGCTCTTGCCGAGCGCGCGTCGCTCGTCGACATGGAGGGCTACGCCGTCGTCGCGGCCTGCCAGGCGTTCGACGTGCCCGTGCGCGTCGTCAAGCACGTCTCGGACGACGCCGACGCCTCCGCGTTCGACTGGGCGATGCTCGTCGACACCTCGGCGCGCGACCTCGCGGCCTGGTTCACCGCCAACGTCTCGTCCACCTGACGCGCCGCTGGGCGAACGCACGCGCCGCGGGATGTGGCAGCGCTGGCTCCGCGGCTCGCGAGCGGCATCAGCATACGGTCGGCCGTCGCGTCGCAAGCCGTCAGGAGCGGGGCAACGCCACGGTCAGACGCTGTGCCATGGACCGTGAGATCCGCGACTGAGCGCACGCCTCCAAGGCTTCACACGCCCAACAGCCGGGCCGACGCGCCGAGGGCCCGCGAGACGGGCTCGGCGTAGCCCGCGCCGAACAGATGCAGGTGGACGAGCCAGCCGAACAGCTGATGCAACGGCAGCTGCTCGCGCCAGTCGTCGGGCAGGTGGGCGGCCTCGGCGTAGGAATCGAGAATCGCCTCGAGCCCGGGGGCGCCGAACATCGTCAGCATCGCGAGGTCCGCGAGCGGGTGGTGCCCGCACGCCGCGGGGTCGATGACGACGGCGCCGCCGCGCGTCCACAGGACGTTGCCGCTCCACAGGTCGCCGTGTACGCGGGCGGGCCGCACGAACTCACCCGAGGCGCCCCAGGTGTCGACGGCCCCCGATTCGACGGCGCCGCAGACGCGCTGCGCGAGGTCAGCGTCGCGTCCCGCCAGCCGCGTGCGTTCCAGCACCGGTCGCAGCCGGGCCTGCGTGTAGAACGCCCCGAACGTCGCCGATTCGACATGGGGGAGCGTGAGCGGCTGATCGAGCGGACCGAAGAAGTACGTCGACGCGCCGGGCGGCAGCGCACCGAACGTGGGGGCACCCGCCGCATGCGTCGCCGCCAGAGCAGCACCGAACCGGGCCGCGGCCGCGTCGACGCCGTCGCTCGGGCGAGCCTCGTCTAGGCGCTCCAACGTCACCGACGTGGCGTCCTGGTCGAGCACCTCGACGACGTCGACGCCCCCATCGGCGCTCGCTGCGGCGAGCCACCGCAACCCCGCAGCCTCCGTGGCGAAGAAGCCGGACGGCGCGCCGGCTCGCTGCTTCACGTACGTGTTCTCGCGTCCGTTCATGCGATGAGAGTACGCTCGCGAGGTGCCGCAGATGACCACGCGCCGCCCCGTCCACCGCATCAACGCCGGGGGCATGAGCCGTCGCCCCGACGACCTCGTCGTCGAGGCGCCCCTCGAACTGCACCTCGACGACACGACCCTGGCTGTCCTCATGCGCACGCCCGGGCACGACACCGAACTCGCCGCCGGGTGGCTGCTCGTCGAGTCGGGAACGAGCGCGCCGGAGCACATCCGTCAGCTGCGCGGATGCTGGAAGAACGAGACCGACGCCATCGAGATCACCCTCGCCGCCGGCGTCGAACCACCGCGTCCGCGCTCGTTCGTCACCGGCGCGGCATGCGGCGTGTGCAGCGCCGACCAGCTGACGCTCGGACCCGCCATCGCCACGTGCGAAAAGGTGTTGAGCGCCGACGTCGCTCGCGAACTGCCCGACGCTCTGCGCCGCGGCCAGCGTGCCTTCGAACGCACCGGGGGGCTGCACGCGGCAGCCCTCGCGACGTACGACGGGGTGCTGGGGCCGGTGCGTGAGGATGTCGGGCGTCACAACGCCGTCGACAAGGTGCTCGGTCGCGCCCTCATGGAGGGTGAGCTGCCCGCGACGGATCGGCTGCTAGTCGTGTCCGGCCGGGTGTCTTTCGAGATCGTCCAGAAGGCCGTCGCGGCGGGCGTCAGCGGCATCGTCGCGGTATCGGCGCCGAGCTCGATGGCCGTCGATCTGTGCGAGGAATACGGACTCGTGCTCGTCGGCATGATGCGCCGCGACCACTTCAACATCTACGCCGGCGCCGACCGCGTCAGCGCCTGACGGACGAGCCCTCGACGGCGCCGCGTCCTCTCGCGATCAGCTCAGCGGGACGTCAGCCGCTTCAATCGTCTTTGGCTCACGACGATGCCAAGTACGACGAGCACGGCGCCGATCGGTTCGCTCCACGTCATGTGCTCCCCGAGGAAGATGACACCGAAGACGACGCCGACGACGGGCGTGAGGTAGGTGACGCTCGACGCGTTCGTCGCGCCCCAGGCACTCACGACATTCGTGTTCCACACGAACGCCATGCCCGTGCCAGGTGCGCCCAACGAGCATGCTCAGCACGACGCGCCAGCTGAGGTGCACCTCGCCGCGGCCCACGAACGGCGTGAGCACGAGCGCGCTGAGCGAGACCTGGAAGCACGCGACGGCGAGCGCCGGCAGCCCACGCGGAGCGATCTGCTTGCGCAGGTAGGTGAAGCCGAGGCCGTAGCACGCGGTCGCGGCGAGGCATGCGAGCTGACCCGTCGCGCTCGAACCGCCGAGTGAGTGCCACGGCGACAGGATGGTGAGCACGCCGACGAAGCCGAGGACGAGGCCGATGGCGCGATCACGCGTCAGCCGTTCCTCCGGCAGCGCCGCGACGGCGACGATCATCGTCATGAGCGGCGCCGTCACGTCTTAGATGCTCGCCAGGATGGAGGAGGCGTGCTGCTCGGCCCACGCGAAGAGTAGAAACGGCACGACTCACAACAGCATCGTGACGACGAGCAGGTGGCCTCGCACCGCACGATCCCGCGGGAGCGGTTGGCGCCGCACCGCACAGATCGCGAGCAGCGCGAGCGCGCCGCTCGCCATGCGGGCGAGCACCTGCACAACGGACAGCCACCTCGAGGCCGACCTTCGTGACCAGGAAGCTCGAACCCACATGAGCGCCAGCAACACGAACTGCGCCCCGACCGGCATGCGATTCACGGCGGGACTCCTGCGTCCTGACGCCAGGGTCCGGCGTCAGTTCGCGAGCGCCTCGAGCAGGTCGAAGCGGGTGAGGACGCCGATGGGGCGGCCGCCGTCGACGACGAGGACGGCGCCCTCGTCATGCAGCGCCTCGCGCGCCGCCGACACCGGTTCGCCGCGGCCGATGAGCGGCAGGCCCTCGCCGAGGTGGTCGGCGATGGCGTCGCTGAGCTGCGCGTCCCCGGCGAACAACAGGTCCATGAGCGTGCGCTCGCTGACGGCGCCGCGCACCTCGCCGAGCATGACGGGCGGCTCGGCGGCGACGACGGGGAGCTGGCTGACGCCGTACTCGCGCATGATGTCGATCGCGTCGCGGATCGTCTCCTGCGGGTGGGTGTGGACGAGGTCGGGCAGGTCGCCGGACTTGGCCTGCAGCACGTCGCCGACGGTGCGCTCGCCCTCGCCGGTGATGAAGCCGTAGGAGTTCATCCACGCGTCGTCGAAGATCTTCGACATGTAGCCGCGCCCGGAGTCGGGCAGCAGAACGACGACGACGGCGTCCTCGGGCAGGTCCTTCGCCACGCGTAGCGCGGCGACGACGGCCATGCCGCTCGAACCGCCGACGAGCAGGCCCTCCTTCTCGGCGAGCTGACGCGTCATGGCGAACGCCTCGGCGTCGTTGACGGCGATGACGTCGTCCGGCACCGACGGGTCGTAGGCGCCGGGCCACATGTCCTCACCGACGCCCTCGACGAGGTAGGGACGCCCGGTGCCGCCCGAGTAGATCGAGCCCTCCGGGTCGGCGCCGATGATGCGCACGGGCCCACCGTCGGCCTCGGGGCGCTCGGCGCTGACCTCCTTGAGGTAGCGGCCGGTGCCCGAGATGGTGCCGCCCGTGCCGGCGCCCGCGACGAAGTGCGTGACGCGCCCGTCGGTGTCGCGCCAGATCTCCGGGCCGGTCGTCTCGTAGTGCGACTGCGGGCCGTGCTGGTTGAAGAACTGGTTCGGCTTCCACGCCCCGGGTGTCTCCTGCGTGATGCGGTCGGAGACCGAGTAGTACGAGTCGGGGTGGTCGGGCGCGACGGACGTCGGCGTGACGACGACCTGGGCGCCGTAGGCGCGCAGCACGTCCATCTTGTCCTTGGCGACCTTGTCGGGGCAGACGAAGATGCAGCGGTAACCCTTGCGCTGCGCGACGAGCGCGAGACCGACGCCGGTGTTGCCCGAGGTCGGCTCGACGATGGTGCCGCCGGGCTTCAGCTCGCCGGAGGCCTCGGCCGCCTCGATCATCTTGAGGGCGATGCGGTCCTTGACCGAGCCGCCGGGGTTGAAGTACTCGACCTTCGCGAGGACGGTCGCGCGCACGCCCGCCTCACGCGCGACGGTGCCCAGCTTGACCAGAGGGGTGTTTCCGACCAGATCGACGACGCTCTCCGCATAGTTCATGGCTGGATCATTTCATGCCGTGCCGGTAGGGGCGTGGCGAGAATTCTCCGAAGCTCAACGCCACCTGGACATGACCTGTCGTTCTACTGTGTGACTTGCGGTGTGACAACGCCGTGTCGACGCGGGTGCGCCCGCCTCATCACCAGGAGATCCCCATGGCCGTTCGCACCCGCATCCCGTTGGTCGCGCTCAGCGCCGTCGTCGGCGCAGCCACCCTCGCCTCGGCTCCCGCATCGAGCGCCGCGACGCGGTTCGCCACGTACGACGCGATCGTCGCGCTCGACAACTGCTCGGGTTCGCTCGTGCGCTTCCCCGGCGCTGCCGACACCGACAAGGCCCTCGTCCTGACGAACGGGCACTGCATCGGCACGATGCCGGAGCCGTCGACGTTCGTCTACGACAAGGCCGAGACACGTTCGGCGACCGTGCTCGGCGGCAGCGACGCGCACACCGTGACGAAGCTGACACTCGATCGCCTCCAGTACGCGACGATGACGGGCACCGATGTCGCCGTGTACCGCAGCACGTCGACGTACGCGCAGCTCGCGGCGAAGAACGTCACCGCTCGCCCGCTCGCGGCCACGCACCCGAGCGACGAGGCGAGCATCGACATTCCGTCGGGCTACTGGAAGCAGCACTACGGCTGCGCGATCAACGGTTTCGTGTACCGGTTGAAGGAGGGCGGCTACACGATGAACGACTCGATCCGCTACTCGACGTGCCAGACGCCGCACGGCAGCTCCGGCTCGCCGATCGTCGATGCGACGAGCGGCACCGTCATCGGCATCAACAACACCGGCAACGACGACGGCAAGCGCTGCACACTCGACAATCCGTGCGAGGTCGACGCGGCGGGCAACGTCAGCGTCCACCAGGGCCAGAGCTACGGTCAGCAGACGTACCCGCTCACCGCGTGCTTCACCGCCGGGCGCATCGACCTCGGGCTCAAGGGCTGCACCCTGTTCGGCGCGACGCCCGCGCAGCCGCCGACCGACCCGACGCCGACTCCTACACCGGACACGAATCTTCTCGTCAACGGTGACTTCGAATCCGGCACCCGCGGCTGGGGCGGCACGACGGGCGCCATCACGACCGATGTGACGTACGCCGCGCACGGCGGCGCGGCGAAGGCGTGGCTGGGCGGCAACGGCCGACGCGTCAGCGAATCGCTCAGCCAGAGCGTCACGATCCCCGCGAACGCGAAGACCCCGACGCTGACGTACTGGAGCCGTGTCGTGACGGCCGAGACCGGCTCGCGCGCCTACGACACGTTCAGTCTTGACGTCGTCGACGGCACCTCGACGAAGCGTGTGGCGTCAGCCTCGAACCTCGATGCGAGCAGCGACTACGTGCGTCACACCGTCGATCTGTCGGCGTACAAGGGCCGCAGCGTCACGCTGCGTTTCAGTGAGAGCGAGGACGCCGACCTCGCGACGAGCTTCCTCGTCGACGACGTCAGCGTGACGGCGGGCTGACGCGCTCAGGAGCTCTGACGCATTCAGGCGGCGGCGCAGGCGTTCCAGGCGGCGAGGGTGGTGTCGTCGTCGGGGACGCCTGCGGCGCGCGCCGCGTCGGCGATGCCGCGCCACGTCGTCTCGTCGACAGGCAGACCGTCGCGGGTGCGGGTGGCGCGCGTGGCGCGTTCGACCTCGCCGGGCAGCAGCGGCCCATGCTCGGCGCCGGCGGGCGCGGGGGAGGCCTTGACCCATTCGAGGAAAGCATCGGCCGCGCCGGAGTCGAGTGAGCCGAGTGCGTTCGGGTCGATGAGGATGCTCGTCATCGAGTTGTAGATCGAGGTCGCATCGTGCGCCGTCTCCTCACGCGTCGTCAGCCCGCCTGTGAGGGCGCCGCCGAGCAGTTCGCACATGATGGCCAGGCCCCCGCCCTTGTGCAGACCCATGGCACGCAGCGCGCCGTGCGGTTCGTCGAACAGCACCGACGGGTCGTTCGTCGGGCGCCCCTCGTGGTCGATGAGGCTGCCCTCGGGTGCCTCGACGCCCTTGTTGTGCGCGACACGCGCCTTGCCGTACGCGATGGCGCTCGTCGCGAAGTCGAGCAGGATGGTCGGTTCACCGACACGCGGGAAGGCGACGCAGAACGGGTTCGTGCTGAAACGGGCGTCGCTGCCACCGAACGGCGCGACCATGAGGCTGCCGCCGACGTTGACGAGGTGGATGCTGATGAGCCCCGCCGCCGCGCACTGCTCGGCCCAGTGACCGATGCGGCCGACGTGGTGGGAGTTGCGCAGGCCCACGAGCGCGAGACCGTACTCGCGGGCCCGTTCGATGCCGACCGCCATCGCGTCGAACGCCATCGCCTGACCGAAGCCGTGCACGCCGTCGACGACGAGGACGGCGCCCGCGTCCGTCACCGTCTCCAGTTCGGCGTTGACGACGAGCCCACCCGCGGCGGCCGAGCCGACGTACGTCGGGATCATGCCGACACCGTGCGAGTCGTGCCCCGCGAGGTTGGCGGCGACGAGGTGGTCGGCGACGAGGCGCGCTTCGCGTTCGTTGCTGCCGAGCGCGTCACAGACGGTGCGGACGAGGTCGTGCGCCACGGCGGGCGGGACGATGCGTGTGGTCACGGCGGCAGGATTGGACGTCATGTCTCCAGCGTAGGCGTCCGCGAATCGGGCCCGGGCGGCGCCCGCGCCGATCCGGTGCCGACGAACGACGCACGTCTCAGGCCGCGCTCGACCACAACCGCACGGGTGTGATGCCGCCGGGTGTGCGCACGAGCACGGGCCACGCGAGGTGCTCGCCGAGCTCACGGGTCAGGGCGTCGGCCCAGCCCTCCTCGAACGGTGACGCGCCGGTCGTGCCCGATCGTTCGAGGCACAGTGCCGCGCCGCTGGGGACGCGATCATCGTCGACGAGGTGACGCACGAGCTCGCCGAGGCTGTCGATCGAGCGGGCATCCGGGGTGAGGCTGAGGCCCTCGATCTGCGTGAGGGCCGGCAGCGGGCGGGCGCTCGGGTCGAGGAACATCAGCCACAGGTTGCGCCCGCGCAGCGGGGCGGTCTCGAGCAGCGTCGTCCACGTCGCGACGAGCTCGGTGAGGTCGGTGATGGGTTCGTGCGCAGCAGTCATGGCTCCACCCTGACGCCTGGCTTCGCGGCGCCGCGTTCGTCATCCACAGCCGTCACACCTGGGGATGAGCCGACTGCGACTGCACGAGACTCACAGCCGCGTGTCGACATGACGACGGGGTGACGTCCGCCTGAGCGGACGACACCCCGTCGTCGTGGGCGAGCCGGGTCAGCTACGACGCGTGACCTCGGCGTTCTCCCGCTCCACCTTCGCGGCGTGCTCGGCACGCAGCTGCTCGTGCGCCGGGCGACGACGCACGATGAGGAAGTACGCGGCGAGCAGGATGACGAACCACAGCGGCGTCCACAGCAACGCCTGACGGGTGTCGTCCTTGATCCACAGCGTCCACAGCACGAAGACGAAGAACGCCATCGTCGCGTAGCACATGACGACGCCACCGGGCATCTTGAAGGTGCTCGCCTCGTGCAGGTGCGGGCGGCGACGGCGGTAGACGACGTAGCTGATGAGGATGATCGTCCACACGAACATGAAGCAGATCGCGGAGACCGTCGTGATCTTGTCGAACGCGTCGGCGACGCTGCCGCTCGCGCCGAGCAGCGGCAGGCCGATGAGCAGCAGCAACCCGCACGACAAGGCGAGGGAAGCCACCGGCACGCGGTTGCGTGACAGGCGCGAGAACACACGCGGCGCGTCGTTCTCCTCGGCGAGGCCGTAGACCATGCGTGAGGTCGAGTAGATGCCCGAGTTCGCGGACGAGGCGGCCGACGTCATGACGACGAAGTTGACGACACCGGCTGCCGCGGCGAGCCCGGCGAGGGCGAACATCTTGACGAACGGCGACTCGCCGGCCTTGAACTCCGTCCACGGACGCACCGACATGAGGATGACGAGCGCGCCGACGTAGAACAACAGCATGCGGATCGGCACCGAGTTGACGGCGCGCGGCAGGTTCTTCTCCGGGTCCTTCGTCTCAGCAGCGGCGGTGCCGACGAGCTCGACGCCGACGAACGCGAACACGGCGATCTGGAAGCCCGCGGCGAAGCCCATGAACCCCATGGGGAAGATGCCGCCGTGCGACCACAGGTTCGAGAACGACGACTTCTGCCCGCCGTGCGAGCTGCCTGTGAAGATCATGTAGAGGCCGACGACGATGAGCGTGATGATCGCGAGGACCTTGATGAGCGCGAACCAGAACTCGAGCTCGCCGAACGCCTTGACGCTCGGCAGGTTGAGCAGGAACAGCAGCGCGACGAGCCCGACGGCGGGGATCCACGACGAGGTGTCGGGCCACCAGTACTGGATGTACTTGGCGATGGCGGTCGTGTCGGCGATCGCCGTCGCGATCCAGCAGAACCAGTACGTCCAGCCGACGAAGTAGGAGGCCCACGGGCCGAGGATGTCGCCCGCGAAGTCGGCGAACGACTTGTAGTTGAGGTTGCTCAGCAGCAACTCACCCATGGCGCGCAGCACGAAGTACAGGAAGAACCCGATGATCGCGTACACGAGGATGACGGACGGGCCGGCGACGCTGATCGTCTTGCCCGAGCCCATGAACAGGCCCGTGCCGATCGTTCCGCCGATGGCGATGAGCTGGAGGTGGCGGTTGGAGAGCCCCCGGGAGAGGTGCTCGCCGGCCGGTTCCTCATGAACCGGCGCTGCGGGTGTCGACATGCGCTGCCTTCCTGATCGTGGTCACGCGTCCAGGGGAGCTTATGAGCAAGATGTTTCATCGGTGTGACGTGACACACGCCTTTCGCATCAAGGTTGCATAACGCTGCGTTGGGGTGGATGCCGTCGTCGATCCGTGACGGTAGCGCTCATGGCAGCACCGACGGCGGCGCCGTCATGGAATGGCCGGCGGGCCCGCGTGGTTGCACCGAGCATGGAACCTATCTACACCGCAGAAGCACTCGCCACCGGCGCCGGCCGCAACGGCCACGTCCACTCCAGCGACGGTCGCGTCGACCTCGACCTCGCCGTCCCGCAGGCCATGGGCGGTTCGGGTGACGGCGCGAACCCCGAGCAGCTCTTCGCCGCCGGATACGCCGCGTGCTTCCACTCGGCACTGCAGATGGTGGCCCGCGGCGCGGGCGCCGACCTGGGGGAGTCGAGCGTCGGCGCGCGCGTCTCCATCGGCAAGGCCGGTGAGGGCTTCGGCCTCGCCGTCGAACTCGAGGTCGTCATCCCCGACCTGCCGCATGACGAGGCGCAGGCGCTCGCCGACAAGGCGCACCAGGTGTGCCCCTACTCCAACGCGACGCGCGGCAACATCGACGTCACCGTCACCGTCAGCGAGGACTGAGGCGTCGCGACCGAGAGCGGTTCGCGCGGGTGCCGCGCTGACTGAAACCGGCTGCGCGACGGCGCGTCGCCGCGGCAGCGTGACTGACATGACGAGCGGGTCCCCACCTCGAGGTGGGGACCCGCTCGTCATGCGTCGTGACGCTCGAAACCGTCAGTGCTGCGCGACGGGCGACGCGCCGCGCACGCCGGAGGAGTGCGGATCGTCCTCCATCGAGGAGTAGTCGAACGGGTCGCGCCCGCCGAGCACGTCACCGAGGCGCTCGCGGTCGATGGTCTTCGTCCACGTGCCGATCAGGACGGTCGCGACCGAGTTGCCCGCGAAGTTCGTCAGTGCGCGGGCCTCTGACATGAAGCGGTCGATGCCGACGATGAGGCCGACGCCGTCGACGAGCTCGGGCTTGTGGCTGCTGAGGCCGCCGGCGAGGGTGGCGAGACCGGCGCCGGTGACGCCGGCCGCACCCTTGGAGGCGACGATCATGAAGACGAGCAGGCCGATCTGTTCCCCGATCGACATGGGCATGTTCATCGCGTCTGCCAGGGTCAAGTTAGGTGCATCGTGTACTCACACCTCGGTTTGTGCTCTGTCCCTCACCTGTGGTAGTGTGGGCTTGCTAACCAGATTTTTGATAAATCAAAAGTGTAATAAGACGACGAACGCCGCCGTAGCTGAGAATCCGTGAGGACTACGGCGGCGTTCGCGTTGTTGACTCGGTGGACATGCCTTGGGAGCGTTCCGAGCCAAGATTTAGTTAGGCAACCCTTACCCGGAATCGGTTGAGGGCTGTCTGTTCTGCCAGTGTGAACCCTTCGAACCGGGCAGGCGTAGCGACGACTGAACCGGCCTCGATGCGGTAGGCGTGGGCAGGGTTGGCGACCGAGCGAGCACACGCGCCGATGATGACGGCTCGCACGCTTGGGTCACACAGGGCTAGCGCGCCGAACTCATCGAACCCTCGTCCACGGGTGTAGGCGCGGGCTAGTTCGGTGACGTGTTCTAGGTGAGCCGTCACGAGTGCGACGTTACGGGCAGAGTTAGACCAACCGAGGTGGGCCAGCACGTCAGCCGATGTGGGTAGTTCACTCGTGTACTTCATGGCTGCCTCAGCGCGTGATCTTGTCGAGCACGACGACGGCTTCAGGATTGAGCGCAGCAACGTCATAGCGCGAGACAACACGGATGGCCTGCTCGTCGTAGTCGGCGTAACGCTCTTTAAGAATCGTGACGCTTGGAGCCAAGTCCTGAGCAACGACGACCTGTGAGAAGTCCACGAGTGCAGCGCGGCCAGTTGGCTTGTCGCCGCCCGTGTCGGGCACGCGGCTCGTGACGACAACGGGTGAGCCGAAGAGACGGAACACACCATCCTGCGTTACGTCGGGCGTCATAACGTAGTTGCCGCCAGCATCCTTGATCTTGCGTAGGCCGACGAAATCGCTTGGTGTCATAACCCACTTGAGCGAGGACATATTAACGTTGGCACCTAGCGCCTTGCCCCAGGCGTCGAGTAGCACGTCATAGGATAGTGCCCCGCCGACAGAGACAGACTGAGTGCCTGGGAGGTTGAACAGACCGCGCGGCGTCGTGACACCATCGCCCCCTGCCGAAAAGAACTGAGTATCGAGTTTCGCTGCAACGTCGCCCACCATGCGCGCCTTGATCGCTGCATCTAGGCTAATGACAGACTGACGGGCCAACTCGTTAGAATAGCGCGTGATGACCTTGACAGACTTCATGGTCGATGGCATGAGGTGAATTTCATCGAACTCGGCGTTTACCTCTGGGATCAACTCAGACTCGCCCGTCCATCCGAGGTCGCTACCGTCGTACTTGGTCGCCTTGGGCAGACGCACAGGGCCAGCCGTGTTAATGACGGTTGGGCCACACGAGAGAAACTGTGATTTTTCCATGAGTGGCTGAAGTAGAATCTTTTGCACCTGTTCCTGTGTAAGTTCGGGAACAGTGTTAGTCTTAACAGACATAATAAATACCTCCGATGAGATTAAGTGAAATAACATCGGAGGTATCTAACGCACCGATAAAAGATTAGTTGAGCACCCGGCTCAGTAAATATTATCGGCAGGAAATTGCTATACACTTCTATCGGTAAGCGGAAGCGTGGCTATATGATTACTAAGCCGCGCGTGAATATCGTGGATTTCGCGGTTCATTTCCGGCAGGCTAACGCGCTGATCGAGAAGATACACATTCATGGTATTCGGATCGAGGCGTCTTAGCTCTAGGGATTCAAGGCCCCTGTTGAGAGGATCATCTTGCTCCAACGAGAGATCTTTCCAGGCCTGAACAAATTCCCAGCTTTGCTCGTCGAGCCGCTCATCGAAATGCTCGAAATTATCGCGAAGCTTGCGAGATTTGAGTGCCCAGCTGCCTGAAATTCCTAGTTCGGAACGGACCAGCTTCCGCACTCGGCGATCACGCCCCTCCCACAAGGTGCGGGATATGTTGGCACAAGACGAGAGAAAACCGTGGATGCTGGCCCATGTTGCGACCTTATTTCGCGTATAAGCTAGACGAGCGGCGTTCAGTTCAGTCACCAGCCCGTTTTCGGGCAGCGTAACGAAATATAAATAGTCAGAGGAATCTATATACGCAGGAGAACAGTTTTCCAAATTGGCATAATGATAAGCCGCAAATTGGCATTGTGTCTCAAGGTCGAAGAGGTGAGCAAGAACCTTGCTCAATTCGTCCTGATTGCTAGCTTCTGCTAATCCCATAGCGTCATACTACGCACCCGCGCGCAGCATGTCTGCCAGATCAACATTCCCCCCTTCCTCACCCTGGTAGCCCTGTCCTATGTTCCCGGCCACGACTGCCGTGTGTGGGTAGTCATGGGCGTACTGGGTTGCCGCTTCACGGATGGCGTCGAGGTTGGCCGCGCCATCCTCGCCTAGCCAGTCATCGCGCCATCCTAGGGCGTCTGGTCGGCTCAGAATGCCACTAGCGGCGTGCTGGACGGCTAGCGCGCGGTAGGCGCTCACAGAGGCGTCTAGGGCGTCCTGTGCCTCTTTGGCCTTGACTCGGTGTTCTGCTGCCTCTGCCCGTAGTTTCTCAACGTAATCACGGTCGAACGTATCTGGCTCGGTAGTTTCGTTTTCTACTGCTTCGATTTCTTCACTCATTTTGGATTCTCCTTTATGGGTTGTGCCTCACATTTACAATGGTTGTGATGTGAAGGGCTTTTGCTTACTGGATAGGTCTTGCCGTCATCGTCGCGGCACTTATCGCAGGCGTCGGCACTAGCAACAAACCTGTACCGCTCGACATGATGAATCGTCATCGCCTTGGTGGTTGCCTCATGGCGGCTATCGTCCTCGATGACCTCGACTAGATTACTGAGGGCGTCCGGTTCGCCGGGTGTGACACTGGCGAGCGAGTCGAGAACGGTTGTCAGTGATGCCTCATATAGAGGTGAGGCGTCAGGTAACCACAGCCCGAACGGTGGTGCATCGAGTTGTCGGCATAGGTCGGCCTCTGCTCGCGTCGCTGCCCGTGTTCGCATCGCGGCTAGTAGGGCTGTGGTGATGGCGAGGAACGCCGCTTGGTCGATGACGCCCATCGTGACGGCTAGGGCCAGTGCTTGTGTCTTGCGTGCTAAGGGCGTCATTCGGCCACCATCTGCGCTAGTGCCGCCTCACGGGCTGCGTCACGTTCGATGGCTGCGATTTCGTCAGGACTCTTGCCCAGATCGGCTAGGGCTGCTCGACGGCTCAACAGATTCGACGCAAACAATTTTACGGCGCTATCTGCAACTTGGGCGACGGAACGTGAGGCAGGGTCACCCCAAATGGGTTGCACTGCAATCGTTTTCGGGTCTTTGCCGTCGCGGATGGCGACCATGAGGCGTGCTACCTCTGACCATGAGCGGCCAAACAGTCGTTGTCGCTGCTCAGCCTTGGCTGTTAGTGATGCCTCAGCGGCTCGGATCGCATCGGCAGACATGGCCGCGTCCGCATGTAGCCCGAGCATCTGGGGCGGTAGACCGCTCAGTGCTCCAATCTGGCGCACGAGTAGTTCGGCGGCGTTGCGGTAGGCGCTCAGGTCGCTTGGTGCGAACTGCCCAAACTTAGCCTCGGGACTCTCACTCTGGGCTGTGGTCGTGCGTCCCTCCCACGGGTCATAGGCGTTGCCGTCGTCGTCCACCTCAACTTCGATGCCGGTAGCCCATCGGCGCGGCTGTGCGCTGCTCTCACTCGTCACCAACATGTCTACGAGGATTTTGGTCAGTGCATCGTTCAGGTCTGCGATGCCAGCCATCTCAGAGACGCCGTAGGGCTGTGTGAGGCGACCTGAGTTGACGAAGGGCACGATGGGCACCTGACCGAGAGGGTTGGGCACACTACCCGTACTCGTCCAACCCGTCGATGGGATCGCCCCGATACTCCATGCGTGCGGGGTAGTGGTGTCCTGCGGCACATATGAGTCTGAGACGAACGCTGTGATCTTGTCGCGCTTGTACAGGACGGCATACGCCTTACCGTCAGCTGCCCAACGCTTGAGGGCTGAATCTACCTGGCGCGTAACCGGATTGGTGGTCACGACGACTTGGGCGGGATGCTCAGGCAGTGCTACCGGCAAACCGTTATCTGCCCATACAGAGACGTAGGACGAACCGAGCGCGAGGGCGTCTAGGTGAACCTGCCCGGCTCCCGCGTCCATCGTGCGTTGGAACGTCTCCCACAGGTCTAGGTCGGCCTTGCCATCGACGGTGAAGCCTTGCAGGCGTAGCCGCTCGGAGAGAGCATCGACGGCCAAGCCCGCGAAGTTGATTGACAGACTTTGCAGTCGGTCGCCTAGTTTCTTGCGCGTGGCAGGGGGGATGAAGGCGAGCGGCACGTTACCCGAGTAGCGAGCCTCCCACGTCCTCACGTCACCCTCTCGGGTGTCAAGTAGTGTGTTTAGTCTTTGTAAATCCTCTTGCTGTGTCATCCAACACTCCTATAGACTTTCGCGCGCTTTGGTTTCTTACTGGCTAGCCAGGTCGCGCGCGAGTGCGCCATGATTCCGGCTACGAGTAGATCAATCTTCTTTTCGCTGTGTTTCGTGACCTTTTTGACTTGTGTACCGAACCCATCGTCTTTGGCTCGCGCATTGGTGACGTGCTCAGCAAAATCAGGGTTATCATCATGGGTAATATCGCCATCGACAAGAGCGTCATATAACGATTTTGTCGCCGCGATCATCCGGTTAGGTGACTGTGCAAACTCCACCATTGGCAGACCGCGCCCGGCCAGCACTGAAATACTGCGTTGCCAACGTGACGGGTCACACGCCACCTCTTGCACGGCCCACCGTCGGCAGGCTGCCTCGATGGCTGCCTCGACACGTTCGACGGGTACGCGCCAGTCAGGGTTATTGGCGGGTGGCTTCCACAGGTCGATGGTGAACAGGTGCGGCGTGCGCTCGATGGTGGCTCCCACGAGACAGGTGCAGTCACCTTTCCAACTGCCGTCGAACCCAATGACGATGGGCGTTCCATCGGGCACGGTGCGGTCTGGGTCACAAGTCGCGTCCCACACAGCGCGTGTCGTCCACTGAGCATCACTTTCTAGCACCCACTGCCCGAGACGGGCACGACGGAACACGTTTTCAGAGGTCTTGGGCGGTAGTAGTGCTCGTAAGGCGTCAATGTGCAGGAAGTCACCCAAGGCAGGTGAGGCGATGGCCCAAGCGGCTTCGTCGTCCACGTCGCACCCGTCCGGCGCTGCGTACTCGATCCATCGGGTAGAGGTGTCGTCAGGGTTGGCTAGGTACGCCTCACGTAGCGACCACATCACGCTATCTGTCCCCATCGGTGATGGTGTGCCGATACAGGCAAGGGTTGACTGCTCTCGTTTCCCTTGGGAGTGGCTCAGCACCTCGAACGTGTCACGGCTGGCTACGCCGAACTCATCTAGCACACAAAAACTAAAATCCAGACCTTCAAGACTCTTCGGGTCGGCAGGGTAGACCCGTAGTTCTGAGCCGGATGCAGGATGAATAAGTTTATCCTGATAAACTTTGATGCGCTTTTCGAGTTGTGGGTTTAGTTCCACGAATCTTACGCAAGTTTTAAAGACGATTTCGGCCTGTCTTTGATCCACAGCGGCACAGACGACGCTAGCACCCATCTCACCCCGGCCAATGAAGCTGTACAACGCGATAGCCGCTAATAATGTGCTCTTGCCGCTACCTCTTGGAAGGCTGATACCGGCGAGGCGTGGCATCTGCTCGGCAAACACTGTTCCAACAATGTCGCGTTGCCACTGACGTAGCCTCAGAGGCTTACCCGCACCACTACCCTTGGGTACGATACAATATTTTTCGATCCATGCACACGCTCTGTCAGGCTCGCAGGCAGGCAGGCCGCGAGTAGACAGAGGTGCGTTACTGACTGCCTTGCGTGGGCCACCACTACGACCACTTGCCATGTCCTCACCTGCTCACTATGCATGTATATTCATTGACTGCGCCTCTGCGACGCTCTAACTAACTGCCTCCCGCCCAAAAGACGGGGGGACGTATAGAAAAGGGTGAACCCTCCACCCCCCAGGGCCTTGTATGTTTATGCATGAATCATTCATATATTCATTCATGCATTACAGTACTTCACGCTTTGAGTGATCGACCGAGCCATGTTCCGACGATGGTGGGCCACCCCAGATGGCGGACATGTCACGTTCAACAGCCTCGTCTAGTTCACCCCAGATGGCGTGTCCCTGGCGTGCATTTTCGTAGAGGGCGTAATCGACTTCGGGTGATCGTCCTACGGTAAACTCGGCACGCCACACGTTTGGTGTCGTACCAATATTGAGGCGGGCTGTGTCGGCTAGAGCGCCTGTTTCTTTGTGAATATGCTCTTTGAGGGCTGGAAGCGTGGCCTCCGCGTTAAATGTGGCCTCAGACTTTTTCTCATCGAACCATTGGTCGAACTCTCGTTCTAGGTCTGGGAAGTCGCCTTTAATCGTGAATTTCATTTGGTGGCTCCATTCCTAGTAACTGAGTTAATGCAATAAGATCATTCTTAAGTGCTAATAGTTCCTGGGTCATTGGATTCTCTTTTCTCATTTAACCATTGGTTGTATCGCGGCGTTCCTACTCGTGAACTACCACGGGCGATATTGCACGGGCCGCAAACAACTTCTATGTCCGTGAGTAATATCGTCTTTTTGTGTTCTCGCTTGTGCCAGGCGCTCGGGAGGTGATCTGCCTCCAATCTGTCGCCTGACTCGCGCACCTGCTCGGCAGTGCGTCCACAGTCCAGGCAGAACGGTTGCTGTCGCTTGGCTGCTCTGCCGAGTCGTCGGAACGCTGCGTCATCATGGCCGCTGGCGCGTGTGCGTCTACCCTTGCGGCTGTACTGCTCGCGCTCTCGTCCTGCTCGGTGCTCCCGTGCGTGCTGCTCACATCGGCTGTTCGGTGACAGTTCGCCGCAGTCCAGGCACGGGCGTAATACCTCACTCATGGCGGTAGCCGGCCATGTCGCGCGCGTACTGTTGTGCGTCCTGCGCGGTAGGCGTGACACGTAGGAGCGTGCCTGCCAGTGCGCCTATCGCTACTTGGGCGTAGGTCTGTAGGTCGTCGGCGTCAAGTAGTCCGATAAGTTCCGTGACGCGCTCAGGCTCGCTGATCGCTGCGTCTACGCAGGCCCAGACCTCACAGTGAATCTGGTCTAGGTGATCTCTGTCAGTCATCATAAGTGGGACACCTCATATCGAATGTGCAAGAGTTCTGCGCCGAGTCCATCGGGGATCGTGATGAACGTTGGTTCTGAATCTCGACGGCAGGTGATGACCTCCGGCCACGTGGCTTGGGTCGTGCCGTCGAGGAGGGCGTCTATATAGTCGTAGACGGCTAGCGCCTTGTTGCGGGCGTCGTGCTTGGTGACTTCGCCCTGCTCGTCTCGGCTGTGATCTGCGTAGATGTTGACGACCATGAGCGGATGATGCGCGCCACGGTGGTATGCATCCCTGCCCCACGACGCCCCCTGGCCGACTGTGACGAACACCGAGCCAGTACCGGGCACCTCATGGGGTGGCAGGTCTTTGAACAGCGCCACGTCAGCGGCATCTAGGGCAGGTTTAAGACGACGAAACCCAAGGTCTCCCACGTCTGGACGGTCTGCGAAGTTGGCGAGGTACTTGGCGCTAGGCATCATCGCACCTGGCTAACGGCGAACTCTTTATGGTGTGGATTTTGCAAGTAGTCAGTCATTAGACCGCCATCCACGCCGACTGTGAACGTTCCCAATCCAGCCACGATGCATGAGTCTCCGCTTTGCACGTCGGCGTCTGGCTCGGTGTACAGCGTCCCTACGGCTCGGGCCTTGGTCGGTGAGGCATCGGCGTATGTCTCGGCCCAATCGCGGCGAGAGACCAGACAGGGCACGTTCTCGGCCACTGTCTCCCAGATGTAGGAGGGGGAGCCGTCCGAGTAGTCGGCAACACTACGCCGAACAGTCATCGTATTGGGGAGCATTAAAGAAATCATTGGATTCTCACTTCTAAGT
Organism: Dermacoccus sp. SAI-028; assembly: GCF_004346775.1. Classification (NCBI taxonomy): domain Bacteria; kingdom Bacillati; phylum Actinomycetota; class Actinomycetes; order Micrococcales; family Dermacoccaceae; genus Dermacoccus; species Dermacoccus sp. SAI-028. Next base: position 1,485,860 of record NZ_SMFS01000001.1, read on the forward strand.
TCATAGTAAACATAAATCCCCGGTAGTGCTTTGCCTGACGTAAAAGGGAGCACTACCGGGGATTTGCGTCGATATCACTGGTGATGATACTTATATTATCGTCCGAGAAATGACGATACCCACCCTCTAATGAAGGTGGGTATCATTGTTTACCTAGAGGTTACTTTTGTGAAAGTGCTGCTAGTTTATCCCATTGATCTTGCGACGTAAGTCCATAACACTGCACGAAGTCTGACAACCTCATGTGCTCACCACGTTCGACCGAGTAATCCCGACGTTTCTGAACAAATGCCGTAAGGATGGAACGTGCCTGTTCGTTATCCGAATCTAGGAAGTCTGGTAGCTTGTCGCACTTCTCCATCCTTGGTGCCCAGAGGCGGAAATCCTCTAGTGTCACGTATCGGTCGAGAGGCTCGTAAACCTTGTTCGTCCTGTAGTGCAGTACCTTACGACCGGCTGTCTCAGTGCGAACGTATCCGTTATCGAGTGCCCAAGAGCGTAGGTCTGCCACAACATTATGACGCAGCGGGAGAGCCTTTCTAAGGTCGGAACTGGTGATCCCTGGCATCTCTCCCACTAGCCCTATAAAGAGCGTCTGACGGTCTTCTAGGGTACGTTCTGGGCGTGTTATGGGTGGCATGGCATCCGTGGTAGTTTCTCGCACGTAATCCGGCTCTTCACAGATGAGGGTGTAGTTGAGGTCTGAATCCGCCGGACTCGAGCAGGGATCTGGCGATGTAGTTGGTCAGGTTGCGGAAGCCCAGGGCCGAGCCGCGCAGGTGCTCCAGGCGTCCGTTGATCGCCTCTGTGGGGCCATTGCTGGTGCCAGGCCGCTCGAAGTAGGCCAGCACGTCGGTGGCGCGAGCCTTCAGGGTCCGACCGAGCTTGCGCAACTCGTCCAGCCCGGCGGGGACGTCTTGGCTGACGGCGTCGATGAGCGCCTCCATCGCCGCGCGGCCGAGGGATCGGTCCTTCTCGCGGTAGGCCGCGATCATCCGCTGGTAGATCCCCCAGGTCGCCTCGACGGGCACGTGCTCCTCGAGCACGAACAGCTCCTGCAGGCGGGTCTGCTGCTTGTCGGTGAGCAGGCCCGCGCCGGTGTGCAACGTTCTACGCGCACGGTAGAGCGGGTCGTCTTTGCGGCCGCGGTGCCCGTGCAGTTCCTGCTGGACTCGGCGTCGGCACTGGTCGAGGGCATCACCGGCAAGGCGCACGACGTGGAAGGGATCCATCACCGCAGCCGCGTCGGGCAGTTCCTCGGCGGTGGCGCTCTTGAACCCGGTGAAGCCATCCATCGCGACGACTTCGATGGCCTCACGCCATGCCTGAGGGCGAGCGGCGAGCCACTCCTTGAAGACTCGCTTGGAGCGGCCCTCGACCATGTCCAGCAGTCGTGCTGGGCCGCTGCGGTCGCGGATCGGGGTCAGGTCGATGATCACGGTCACGTATTTGTCGCCTTTGCGTGTGTGCCGCCAGACGTGCTCGTCGACGCCGAGCACGCGGACGCCGTCGAAGCGGTTCGGGTCCTCGATCAGGACGCGTGTGCCCTGGGCCAGGACGGCATCGTTGGCGGTGTTCCACGCAACCCCGAGCCCCTCAGCGACCCGCGCGACCGTCAGGTGTGCGATGACGATGCCCTCCAGCGCCCACGCCAGCCCTCGCCGGGAGAGCTTCGCGCGTGGCTCGGCCGCCAAAGACGTGTCTTGGCGCCACACGTGGCCGCAGCCGGTGCACCGGTAGCGGCGGACCGTGACCTCCAACGTCGTCGGACGCCACCCCAACGGCTCGTGGGCCAGCCGGCGGACAACCGTGCCGCGCGCGGTTCCTTCACAGCCACAGCGTCGGCACCAGCGGTCGGGTTCGACGACTCGACAGGCCAGGACCGCACCGGCGGGCTCGAGGCGCTGACCGGTGGCCTCAAGGCCGAGCTCATTCAAGCGGCAGAACATGGTCAGGTCAGGGTCGGTGAAGGTAGCGTCAGGCACGTCGAGGTCTTCCAGATGGGCAGTGTGAGAACTTCCATCATCGGAAGGCCTCGACGCCTACCCGGGCAGCGCCACGCCGTTCGATCCTTGACTACGCGCTACACCCTCATCTGTGAAGAGCCCGTAATCCCAGACGGCATTGAACTCTGTCCGTGGATCGACGTCCTTGCGAGTGATCGCATCCATCCCTCGGTGTCGTGCGTCCAAGCACTGACGACGAGCCTCGTCGTATGTGAGTCCGGCCCAGTACATGCGACCTATAATCTTTGTTGCGGTACATTGGCAGGAGAGGGTGTAGTCCCGGCTGAAATGAGCACTCTTATCCTGGTAGTGCTGGCAGCCCTGGGACTGTCTTACTCCACCCTCCACTAGTAGCCCTTTGATCTCTGGCGAGAGTGATCTAGTGATCCTGGCTGAAACTCTTTAAACTCAAACATAGGATTCTCTTTTCCTTTTATCATTCTTCTCTTAGATCATGAACGACCTAAAGACTAATCTCTTACTAATACTTATACTAGGCATGTCCTAGGGACACATTGGGACAGGATCACGGCATATAGGGAACATGGTCGGCTCTGAGTCGAGCCTTGATCGTTACCGATGCCGGAACCAATCCGGGGACATATATAATATCGCCTAGTCGGTCTGAGTTATTCCGAGTCCTCAGGAAAAAGTTTCAGGATCACGGACACTGTTGAGTTAACAAGATCGCTGAGCCTTGCGCTCACGGGTGACGTTAGCAGGTTTATTTTAGGGATACAACTCTAATATATCCGAGGTTTCCTATTATGGTCGCACTAACTCAGTTTCTCTCGCTCGGGTATTTTCTGAGCAGTTTATTTTAAATGCCAGGACGTCTAGCACAACATGAGGCTAGTTGTCAAGACCTTCGGCTATAGTCTCCATGAAGGAAGTCACGTCCTCGGTGACAGGATCGAACGACAGTGCAGGGGCTAGGCGACAGGTGAACAAGGCTCGACGTTGGACAGATCGCGCCTTGGTGACATGCTCGCGGTACTCGCGCCCGTCCACGACGACAGTTTGAGCCTTGACCGCATCGACAGGTCTGACCGTAATCTCCCAAACCTCTGCTAGTTGGGATCGCTGTAGGTCTAGGGGAGTGCTGTTCCACCGACGTAGCAGGGCTGCGCTGTCACTCAGCACGTCGCTACCAAGGTGCAGCGTCGATGCCAGCGCGAACCGCTCTTGCATGTCGCGCATCTCGTTGTCCAGGGCTTCCTGACGCTCAGCGATGGTCTGCATGAGGTCGCGCAACTCAGACACCGACACAAGACCGTCCTTGCGAAGTTGCATCGTCTCGCTGCGCTCTTGCTCAAGCTGTGCCATGCGTGCGCGCAGGGCTTGAATCTCAGCCCTCAGGTCATCGGTTGGTGCTACGTCGGCCACATCGACGCGAGACCAGAACCTCACCATTGCCATTGCCGCCATACCATCGAGCAGGTCGCGCGATACCGCCGAGTTGCACGAGCGACACCGATACACGGCTAGCCCACTGTTATTAGCGTGACCGCCACCCTTGAAGGTCGAACCGCACTTGCCACAGGTCGCTAGGCCGCTCAGCAGCGTCGTAGGGTACGGGCCAGCCATGACGCGCGCAGGGTTGCGATTACGACGACGCGAACTGTTCATGAGGATGCCGCGCACGGCGTGGAGTTCGTCAAGGCTCACAATGGCGGGGAAGGTCGCTGGGCCAGCGTCCTCGCCTTGGTGGGATAGGTGCCCAGCGTTGCGCCACCTGCACAGGACGTAGCGCACGCTCGTAGGTCGCCACTCTTTACCGTTGTGGGGGAGTAGCCCGCTGCCCGTGAACATGCGCGCAGCACCAAGGAGCGTGCCACCGTCGATCACGTAGTGGATCGCGCTACGAATCAGGTCGGCCTCGTCGTCTTGTAGGTCGCCGTTCACCGACTGCCAGCCGAACGGGGTTCGTCCACCTGAGGCACGGCCTTGGGCGCGAGCACGAGCTTTGGACGCCCTGACACGCTCAGACTTGGTAGCAGACTCACCTTGACTGATCGCGGCTGTAATCGTGGCGATCTGCTGCCCGGTGGCGCTGTTCAGATCGAGGTCACCGCTCCAAACCGTGTCCAGCCGTACCCCAGTAGCCTTGACCAGTTCAGTCAGGTGCAGCAGGTCTGCCACAGAGCGCGTGATCCTGTCCATGTGACGCGAAACGACGCGGGTTATCTTCCCGCGCCGTATGTCTGCCTCTAGGCGTGCCCACTGTGGCCGTGCCGTCATCGACTTGGAGAACGCGCTTTGTGCGTCCTCACTGTAGATCAGCACATCGCTAGAGTCTGCCCCCTGTAGTTCAAGCCACCTGCGGCACGTGTCCACCTGTGACGCGATGGAGTCGCCAGCGTCAGCCGTCGATAGGCGGGCGTAGATTGCTGTAGTCGTGACCATGCACCTAACTTACACTTCGCATCGGCGATGAAGAGCGAACTCATCGTCAGGTAGATCGCGGTGCCGTCGAGGTTGAACGAGTACCCCGTCGGCACGACGATGCCGACGGTGGAGCGGTTGATGCCGGCGTGCTCCATCTTTGCCATGAGGTTCGGCAGCGCCGACTCCGACGACGATGTCGCGAGGATGAGGAGGAACTCGCGGCCGAGGTACTTGAACAGCTTCCAGATGTTGACGCGCGCGACGACCCACAGCAGCGCGCCGAGAATGACGAAGATGAACAGCGCGCACGTGACGTAGAAGCCCGCCATCAGTTTCGCCATCTCACCGACGGCCTTGGCGCCGGATTCACCGACGACGGCCGCCATCGCACCGAACGCGCCGATCGGGGCGAGCCACAGCACCATCGACAGCACGCGGAACACGATCTTCTGCATCGTGGCGATCGCACGCAGCGCGGGTTCGGCGGAGTCGCCGATGCGCTGGATGGCGAAGCCGACGAGCAGTGCGATGAACAGCACCTGCAGGACGCTGCCGGAGGTGAACGCGGAGAAGAACGTGTCGGGGATGATGCTCTTGAGGAAGTCGATGAACCCGCCCGACTTCTCGGCCGTCTTGACGTACTTGTCGGCCGATCCGTGCTTGACCGTCAGCCCGTGGCCCGGCTGGATGATGTTGCCGACGACGAGACCGATCGCAAGCGCGAACGTCGACATGGTGAGGAAGTAGGCGAGCGCCATGCCTCCTGCGCGCCCGACCGTCGCGGCCTTGCGGACGGAGCCGATGCCCAGCACGATCGTGCAGAAGATGACCGGCGTGATCATCATCTTGATGAGGCTGACGAACATCTCACCGAGCGGCTTCCAGGCCTTCGCCGCGTCCGGCGCGACGAGACCGAAGACGATGCCGGCGATGACGGCGACGATGACGCCGATGTAGAGGTAGTGGCTGCGATCCTTCTTGGGGGATGTCGCGGCCGTGGAGACCTCCGGCGGCGCGCCCTCGGCGGAACTGCGCGGTGGTGGCGTGGGCGACGACGATACGTCGTGGTCGTACTGATCCGACACGGATGGCTTCCGATCTTGCGGCTGAACTGTGACGCCGTTCACCCTAGGGTGAAGATCAGACAACCTATGAGGTGGGGTGCCCCACACCGGATTTTGTGACGAAATCGATGCCGTCTGCGGGCGGGGGCGCTCTCGGGCTCCGGTCGACTACGAGTTCGGGCCGTGACTCAACTCACGCGGGCCGGCGTGACAGGAGCGCCGCGACCTCGGCGTGGTTGGTGTGCGGAAACATGTCGAACAGTCGCGCGGCCCGCACGTCGAAGCTCGGCATCGCGGCGAGATCGGCGGCGAGGCTCGTCGGGTTGCAGCTCGAGTAGATGACGTGCGCGACGCAGCTGCGCTCGAGCGCGTCGGCGAGCGCTTCGATGCCGCGTCGCGGCGGGTTGACGACGACGAGATCCGGAACGTCGTGCTCGGGCATGACGAGGGTGCTCGCGTCGCCGACGTCGAACGTCACCGTCGCGTCCGACCCGGCTTCGGTGGCGCTGCGACGGGCGCTGTCGATGGCGCTCGGTTCGATCTCGACGCCGTGGACGCGGCGGGTGCCGTCCGCAAGATGGAGGGCGAAGCCGCCGACGCCGCAGTACAGGTCGAGCACCTGACGAGCGTCGACGTCGTCGGCCCACGCGCGCGCCTGGCGGTACAACGCCGCGGCGACATCGGTGTTCGTCTGGAAGAAGCTGCGGTGCTGCAGGTACAGCGTCACGTCGCCGACGGCCGCACGCAGCGTCTGCGTGGGCGTCAGGGCGATCTCGACATCCCCCTCGACGACGGCCTTGTGCTCCGGATGGATGTTCGCAGAGACGGCGACGATCTGCGGCAGGCGGTCCGTCAGGGCGGGCAGGGCGGCGCTGAGTCGGTCAACTCCGTCATTGGTGCGCACGACGAAGCGGACGAGCAACTCGCCGTCAGTGTTGGTGGTGACGATGACGAACTTGAGCTCGCCCGTGCGCGCGTCGACGTCATAGGGCATGAGACGTGCGTAGGTGATGAACCCGGCGAGGTCGGGCACGACGTCCCAGATCGGCCGTTCCTGGATGGGGCACTCGCGCAGGTCGACGGCAGGGCGCCCGGGCAGTGCGAGCCCGAGCGTCGGAGCGTCGACGTGGCCGCCGACGGCGAGCTTCACCTTGTTGCGAAACGCGGCCGGGCGCGATGCGGCGGGGGAGAGCCACGCCTCGGGCGCCACTCGTGCGGCGAGGGTGTGCTCGACGGACGTCTGCTTGCGCATGAGTTGCTCGTCGTACGGCACGGCCAGGTTCGTGCACGAGCGGCACGCACCGACGTCGAAATAGTGGCAGTGCACGCGCTCAGCGGCGGACGGTGAAGTCGTCGTAACCCTCGGGGGCGACGTCTCGCACCTCGACGTCGTCGACGGACGCCGCAGCGGGGCCGTCGTGGCACCAGTCCACGAGCGATTCGACGGCGTCCGGCGTACCCTCGGCGACGACGTGCACCGCGCCGTCATCGAGGTTCTCGACGTATCCGACGAGTCCCAGCGTACGCGCCTGCTCGGCGCACGCGGCGCGGTAGCTGACGCCCTGAACAGTGCCGGTGACGCGCAGATCGACCGCGCGGGATTGGTTCGAGACTGGCATGCGCCTACGGTACGTCAGCGGCCCGCTGGCCTGCATCAGCGCCGCAAGTGGGGGCCGTGGCCGGGTCTCGGGTGCCGCGCCGGCCGGTTTCGCAGCCCGAACGCGCGTTGGATAGGTTCACTCTCGACCCTGGTTCCTCCTGTCGCGTCGCTGGGCAGGCCTCGAGAATGGATGGCGCATGTCCGACGCACCGGGTGCCGAGAGCGCCCCGAACGAGTTGACCGACGCCGAGCGTCGCCTCGGCGGCATCCCCGACGCAGCCCGCGACGACGACGTCAGCCCCGTTGAAGCGGAGCGTCTGGCGCGTCGACATGTGCTGCACGTGTCGTTCATCGCCGCGTTCGGCGGGCTGCTATACGGCTACGACACCGGCGTGATCTCGGGTGCGATGCTGCACGTCACCGAAGAGTTCCACATCAACGAGGAGCGCTTCGGCTCGGCGGCGCACAACATCACGGAGATCATCACCTCATCGATCCTGCTCGGCGCGGTGCTCGGTGCGCTGGGCACGAGCGTCATCGTCAAGAGGGGCGGGCGGCGCAAGGCGATCATCGGCATCGCGGCCGTGTTCGCGATCGGCGTCCTGCTCAGCGGCGCCGCGAACGACTGGTGGACGCTGTCGCTCGCGCGCGTCTTCCTCGGCCTCGCCGTGGGTGGCTCGACGATGGCGATCCCGACGTACATCTCGGAGCTCGCACCGCCCGCGAAGCGCGGCAGCTATGTGACGTTCTTCAACGTCGCGATCGGCGTCGGCATCCTCACCGCGAGCCTCGTCAACTACTTCGGCGACTCCGCGATCAGCTGGCGCGTCCGCATCGCCGCCGCTGTCGTGCCGGCGCTCGTGCTGCTCATCGGGATGAAGCCGTTGCCGGAGAGTCCACGCTGGCTGGTGCAGCAGGGGTTCGTCAACCCTGCTCGTCGGGTGCTGCGCTGGGTGCGTCCGAGCACGCGCGCGGTCGACGCGGAGATCGCCGAGATCAAGCGCACCTACCGCGAGGAGCAGCAGGCCTCCGGTGAGGGGGAGTGGCGAACCCTGTTCAGCGAGAAGTGGATTCGCCCGGCACTGTTCGCCGGCATCATGGTCGCGATCTTCACGCAGATCACCGGCTTGGAGATGATGATCTACTACACGCCGACGATCCTGAAGAACAACGTCGGCTTCTCCGACGACATGGCGCAGGCGGGCAACGTCGGCGTCGGCGTCGTCTATCTCGTCATGACGACGCTCGGTAAGTTCGTCGTCGACCGCATCGGGCGTCGCCGTCTCATGCTCGTCATGCTGCCCGGAGCCGCAGTGTCTATCGCCGCGTTCGGCATCGCGTTCTGGGTGACGAACGACGACCCGCCTGCGGGCGTCGCGCTCGCGCTCATCCTGTCCTTCATGTTCTTCCAGGCCGGCGGCATCCAGGTCGTCGGGTGGCTCATGGGTTCGGAGCTGTACCCGCTCAAGGTGCGTTCGGCGGCGACGGCGCTGCACGCGGCCGCGCTGTGGGGTTCGAACCTGCTCATCACGCTGACCGCCCTCACGCTCATCGACTGGCTGTCGCTGCCGGGCGCGATGATCTTCTACGCCGTCATCAACGTCATCGCCTGGGTGACGGTGTACTTCTTCGTTCCTGAGACGAAGGGTCGCAGCCTCGAAGAGATCGAGTCGAGCCTGCAGGACGGCACGTTCCTGCCACATCGTGGGCGCAAGCGCTCGCCCGCCGACGCCTGACGGCATCCCGCCGCAGACCGGCGTTCGTCTCGCGAGAGGCGAGCGCCGTTCGCGTCGTGGGGGATTGGTGCTGGACGTTAGGCAGACCTAACATGGCATGAGAAGCGTCGACGAACCGTTCGACAAGTAATGTCTGGTTATGTTTACGCTAACAACTCGTTCATGACGCCTGCCGGACATCACCCTGCCCGACGACGCCACCACCGCACGGCCGACGCCGTGCCACCTGCAGAAGGGGATTGCATGCGAGACCTTCGCGTCGCCGTAATCGGAGCCGGCCCGGCCGGCATCTACGCCTCGGACATCCTGACGAAGCAGCACGAGGGCGCGCGCGTCGACCTGTTCGACCGGCTGCCCGCACCGTACGGCCTCGTGCGCTATGGCGTGGCGCCCGACCACCCGCGCATCAAGGAGATCATCAAGGCGCTGCGTCGCGTGCTGTCGGGAGATCGCATCCGCTTCATCGGCAACGTCGACTACGGCACCGACCTCGACCTCGAACAGCTGCAGGAGCACTACGACGCCGTCATCTTCTCCACGGGCGCCTCGAGCGACCGACCGCTGGACATCCCCGGCATCGACCTCGACGGTAGCTTCGGCGCCGCAGACTTCGTCTCTTGGTACGACGGCCACCCCGACGTGCCGCGCGAATGGCCGCTGACGGCGCGCAAGGTCGCCGTCCTCGGCGCCGGCAACGTCGCCCTCGACGTCGCGCGCATGCTCGCCAAGCCCGCCGACGAGCAGCTGACGACCGAGATCCCGCAGAACGTCTACGACGGGTTGAAGGCGAACCAGGCGACGGAGGTGCACGTCTTCGCGCGCCGCGGCCCGGCGCAGTTGAAGTTCTCACCGATGGAGTTCCGCGAGCTGTCGCACAGCCCGAGCATCGACGTCATCGTGCACGAGGAGGGCTTCGAGATCGACGAGGCCGGCCAGGCCGCGATCAACGCGAGCAAGTCGACGAAGCTCGTCGTCAACACGCTGCTCAAGTACCTCGAGAACGAGCCGAGCGGCGCGCCGCACCAGATCCACCTGCACCTGTGCGAGGCGCCCGTCGAGATCCTCGGCGAGGACGGCCGCGTCGTCGGCCTGCGCACCGAGCACCAGGAGTTCAACGGCGACGCGACGACGCACGGCACGGGCGAGTTCCGCGACTGGGACGTACAGGCCGTCTACCGCGCCGTCGGGTACTACAGTTCGCCGCTGCGCGACCTGCCCTTCGACGACGCCGCGGGCGTCGTGCCCAACGAGGCGGGCCGCGTGACGGACGTCAGCGGCGAGGTGATGCCGGCGACGTACGTGACGGGGTGGATCAAGCGCGGCCCCGTCGGGCTCATCGGGCACACGAAGTCGGATGCATCGGAGACCATTGCGTGCCTGCTCGAGGACCTCGACTCGCTGCCCACGCCCAGTGGCGGCGACCCGGACGCGCTGCTACGTCACCTGCTTGATTCGGGTGTCGAGATCACGCTCTGGGATCACTGGGAGCGTCTCGACGCCCACGAGATCGCCCTCGGCGAGAGCGCCGGCCGCGAGCGCGTCAAGGTCGTGTCCCGTGAGGACATGATCGCCGCCGGTCAGGCATACGCCGAGGATCTTGCGTCCTGACGAGCTGCTGACGGTGGCGCCCGGCCCGGCTGGATCGGGATGCAAGGGGGCGAGTTGCTCTCGTGCGTCCCGATGCCGGGCACGCGGGTCTCGAGATGGCGCAAGGCCACCTCGAGACCCGCGACGCGTCAGTTCGCGGTCGACTTCTGCAGCGTGACGGACGCCGTGTGCGACGCGCCGGAGGTGTCGCTCCACGTCACCTTCATCGTCGAGCCGGGGTAGCGGGTGCCCATGAGCGAGCTGAGGGAGTCGGTCGAGGTGACGGCCTTGCCGTCGAGGGCGGTGATCGTGTCACCCGCCGTCATCCCCGTGCTTGCGACAGCCGAGCCGTTCAGCACCTGCTGCACGACGACGCCGGTGTCGCTGGCGCCCCGCAACGACGAGCTCGGGACGACGGCCACGCCGAGGGCGGCCTTCGCGCCGATGTGATTCGTCGTCGTCTTGCGGCCGGCGAGGATGTCGTCGGCGATCGACTTGGCCTGCGTGATCGGGATGGCGTACCCCTCGGCGTTGCTGCGCTGATAGCCGGTGAGCGAGTTCGTCGCGGATGCGGCGGTGTCGATTCCGACGACCTAGCCCGCGGCGTCGAACAGAGGCCCGCCGGAGTAGCCGCCGACGATGGGCGCGTTCGTCTGCACGAGGTTCGTCAGGTTCTCACCGGACGACAATGACCCCTGTTCGGAGGCGGTGATCGAGCGCCCCGTCGCCGTCACGATGCCGGAGGCGGCGTAGAGCACGCCCTCGCCGCCGCCTTGGCCGACGGCGAGAACCTCTTCGGCCGTCCTGACTCCGTCGGTGTCCAGAGTGACGGTATCGAGGTTCTTCGCACCGCTGAGCTTGAGCACGGCGACGTCGTGGGATTCGTCGTGCCCGACGACGCTCGCCGTGTATGACCCGCCGTTCGGGACGGTGACGCGGATCTGCGTCGAGCCGGAGACGACGTGGTAGTTCGTCAGGACGGTGCCATCGGCCGTGAGCACCATGCCGGAGCCCGCAGCCTCACCGCTCGAGGTGGCCACGTCGATCATGACGACGCCCTTGCTCTGAGCGGCGGTGGCGCGCGTCGTCGTTCCGCTGGATGACGCGCCACTGGCTTGCGCGCCGCCGTTCGACGGCGATGTGCTCGAGCCGTCGGGTGCGGTTTGCGGCGTCGAGGCGCCGCCCTGATCCGTGTCAGTGGATGAGCTGCCCGAATCGGTGGTGCTGCGAGCGCTGGCGGCGTCGAGCTGACTGCGCAGCTGACGGGTGACGGAGCCGGCGTCGAACGCGCTGAGGGAACCGTCGTGCACGCCGATTGCCAAGGGGGCGGCGATGGCGGCCGAGCATGCTGCGGTGAGGGCGACGAGGGCGGGGCTGCGCATGGGATGCTCCTTGGGGCGAGTGCTCGGGCTTGCGATGGTGTGCGTCCCTGGCGTCGCGATGTGTTGGCGCGAGGGCGACGGCGACGGCGGTGCGTCGACGTGTTGAGACCAAGTGAAGGTGACGCACCGTGGGGTCCGCTGTCGCCGACCTGTGGCGTCGCTGTGTCGGCTGACGCCCGTGCGGCAGGTGGTGGAGGGCGCGCAGCGCACGGCCGCGACGTTGCATGACTTTTGAGCATCTGCACGAGGAATGTGCGCGATATTCCTCGTGCAGATGCGCAGAACTCGTGCAGCTGCGCGCCGGGGCCGGCTCGGAACGGTATGAGGGGGTAGGAGACACTGGTCGCCGGGGGACAGGTGCGAAAGGGGGCGGTGTGAACATCTGGCCGCACATCGGCATCGGCGCCAGTGGCGTCGTCGGCGTCGTCGTCGCGACAGTGGTGCTGTACGCCGTCTTCGTCGCGATCCTGCATTTCTGGGGCGTACGGTATCTGGCGGCCGGTTCGACGATGTCCGTCGCCGTGTTCACCGTCCTCGGGGCGCTGTGCGCCCGCGCGATGCTGGGCAACTCGCCGACGTTGTGCGGTGCGCTCGTCGCGATGGCCACCCTGTTCGTCCTGGAGTTCGGTTTCGGACGGCTGCACGCGGTGATGTCGATGCGCAGCCACCGCGCCGCGGGCCGCGCCCGGGCGTGGGCCGTCATGATCGACGGGCGGGCACGCCCGGACGCCCTGCGCCACATCGGCCTCACCGCCGAGCGGTTGCACGAACGGTTGCGAGCCGGGGGAGTGCGGCACCTCGACGACGTCGCCCTCGCCGTCCTAGAACCGCGCGGCACGCTGACGGTCGTCCGGCGCGGCGAGAGCATCGACCCGCAGTTGCTGGTCGGGATCGCCGGGTTGCCGCCGGGATTCGGTGACGTCGATACGACCGGCGGCCGCTGAACACCCCTCGAGATCGGGTGGCTTCCGTAGAGCACGTGTTCTCGCGATCTGCCACAGTGGCGGGATGACGATGCGCGCAGTGGTAATGCAAGAGATCGCGGGGGCCGTCGGCGTCGAGGAGGTCGAGGTGCCCGCCCTGCCTGACGACGCCGTCCTCGTCGAGGTGCGCGCGACGGGGTTGTGCCGCAGCGACTGGCACACGTGGGCCGGTCATGATGACGTCGAGCTGCCGCACGTGCCCGGTCACGAGTTCGCCGGGGTGATCACTGAGGTCGGTTCGGACGTCGTGAACTGGCGGGTCGGGCAGCGGGTGACGATGCCGTTCGTCGAGGGCTGCGGCGCCTGCGAGTGGTGTCGCACCGGTGACGCGCAGGTCTGTCCGACCCAGGATCAGCCGGGGTTCACGCACTGGGGATCGTTCGCGCAGTACGTCGTCGCGCGACGCGCGGACACGAACCTCGTCGCAATCCCCGACGCTGTGAGCTTCGCGGCCGCCGCGAGCCTCGGGTGCCGGTTCGCGACGGCCTTTCGAGCTCTGACGGCTCGTGCTGATGTGCAGCCGGGTGAATGGGTGTGCGTCGTCGGCGCCGGGGGAGTCGGACTCAGCGCCGTCATGATCGCGAAGTCGCTCGGGGCGCGTGTCGTCGCCGTGGACCGCAACGTCGACGCGCTGGCGCTCGCGACGTGCGAGGGCGCGGACGCCGTCGTCCTGGCCAGGGGCGCCGGGGTCGCTGAGACCAACGAGCCTGTCGACGTGGCGGCCCGCGTCCACGAGATCACGGGTGGCGGAGCGCACGTCGCCGTCGACGCGGTGGGCAGCGAATCGACGTGTTCTGACGCGATTCATGCGCTGCGGCGTCGTGGGCGGCACGTGCAGGTGGGGTTGTTGCCGCCGGTGGACGGGCATCCGCGCGTGCCGATGGCGCGCGTCATCGGTTGGGAGCTCGACGTGTTCGGCAGCCATGGCATGGCCGCCGCCGACTATCCGGCGATGCTGGCGCTCGTCGCCGACGGCCGACTAGATCCCGGGCGACTCATCGCCCGCACCGTCAGCCTCGACGACGGCGCGGCGATGCTGCCGACGTTCGACGCCTCGCCGCTCTCCGGCGTGACGATGATCGACCCGCGTCGCTGACGCACCCAGCTCGTGGCGAGCGCGGTAGGCGTGCTGTCGGCAGTAACCACTCCAGACGACGACAACACTGACAAAGAAGCGTCCGTCCTGTGCGTCGTCGCCCAGCGTCATGGCGGGCCCGAGGGCGCGAGGTGCGACGCATCAACGGGCGGGGCGTCGACAAAGGCCATCTTGCGCCTGGGGGAGGTAGTTCTGTTCACCCCTGAGTTCGGTGGAGCATCTCGCCGACGAGCGTGCGACAGCGCTCGGCGATGTCGTCGCGGATGAGCTGCATGCGCTCGGTGCCCTCGATGCCGCGCGTCGACGGCTCATCGGTGTGCCACGTCTCGATCGTTGCGAGCATGCCGTCGATCGGTTCGAGCCGTGCAGCAGAGCCGACGATGATGACGCGGTCGGCAGTGCGCAGCACGGCGGGGTCGATGGCCTTGGGATGTTCGCCGTCGAAGGTTGCGCCGAGGGTGGCGACGGCGGTCGCCGACTCCGCGTTCACGGCCCTGCCGGGCTGAGTGCCGGCGGAGTGGACATCGAGGCGCTCGCGAGCGAAATGGCGCGTGAGCGCGGCCGCCATCTGCGACTTGCCAGCGTTCTTGACGCAGACGAAGAGGACGCGCGGTCGACGATCCGCGTCAGCTGCGCCATCGGGCGAGGAGGTGGGACGGTCAGCGCGGGGCATCGTGGTCGGCCTCGAGCATGGGTTGGGGGAAGCGATCGCGCAGGGCCAGGCTGACGTAGACCAGAGCGACGAGAACGGGGACCTCGATGAGCGGGCCGACGACCCCGGCGAGTGCCTGGCCGGAGGTGACGCCGAACGTCGCGATGGCGACGGCGATGGCGAGCTCGAAGTTGTTGCCGGCAGCGGTGAAGGCGAGAGTCGTCGTCCGTTCGTAGCCCATGCCCAGGGCCCGGCCGAGCAGGTAGCCGCCGCCCCACATGAGCGCGAAGTAGGCGAGCAGGGGCAGCGCGATGCGGGCGACGTCGAGGGGGTGCGACGTGATCTGTGCGCCCTGCAACGCAAACAGGACGACGATGGTGAACAGCAGGCCGTAGAGCGCCCACGGCCCGATGCGGGGCAGAAAACGCGACTCGTACGCCTTACGGCCCCAACGCCTCTCGCCGATGCGCCGACTGAGGTAACCCGCGAGCAGCGGGAGGCCGAGGAAGACGAGAACCGACGCGGCGATGTGCCAGGGGGAGACGTCGAGATGTGATTGGTCGAGGCCGAGCCAGCCGGGCAGGACGCTGAGGTAGAACCAGCCGAGCGCGGCGAACGCGACGATCTGGAACAGCGCGTTGAGCGCGACGAGCACAGCAGCCGCGTCGCGGTCGCCGCAGGCGAGGTCATTCCAGATGATGACCATGGCGATGCAGCGCGCGAGGCCGACGATGATGAGGCCGGTGCGGTAGGTCGGCAGATCCGGCAGGAAGATCCACGCGAGGGCGAACATGAGCAACGGCCCGACCATCCAGTTGAGTGCGAGCGAGGCGCCGAGTAGCCGCCGGTCGGACGTGACGGCGTCGAGCTTGTCGTAACGCACCTTGGCGAGCACCGGGTACATCATGATGAGCAACCCGATGGCGATGGGCAGCGAGACCCCCTGGATCTCGACGGCTGACAAGGCGTCGTCGAGGCCGGGCACGAGGCGTCCCAACAGGAGGCCTGCCACCATGGCGGCGATGATCCACACGGGCAGGAAGCGGTCGAGCGTCGACAGTCTCGCGCGGGGCGATGCAGGGGAGTTCACGGTCGGCCGCCTTTTTTCGTCATCGGTGAATACGGTGCCATCCTGAGGCGTGATTCGACATGTGTCAAAATAGTTGAGTGACGATCGACGGGTGTGAGCGGCGGGGTGAGGCGACGTCGCGGGATGGTGCGCCTCGAGTCGTGGCGAACGACGAAGATGTTGCGCGCGCTGCTGCCGTGTTCAAGGCGCTCGGCGATTCGGCGCGTCTACGCCTGTTCGACGCGATCGTCGCGGCGGCGCCAGGGGAGATCTGTGTCTGCGACCTGCCGGACCTGGAATTGTCGCAGGCGACGATCTCGCATCACCTGCGCAAGCTGCGCGACGCTGGGCTCGTCACCTCAGAACGTCGCGGCACGTGGGTCTACTACCGCAGTGTGCCCGGGTCGCTGGATCCGGTTCGGGAGCTTCTGGGGGTCGAGTCGTCCCGAGTGGCGGCCCGGACGACGCTCGCGAGGTCGTAGCGACAACGCTGGAGGCGTCACCTCCATCGCGCGTGCGCCCCTCTGATCGACGCTTGCAGCGCCGGGTGTGACTCGAACGCCGGCACCGCTGCCAGCGCGCGGGTTCAGGAGGGTGGAAGTTCGCCTCGTCCGGGCCGTACGCGTCGTTCGGCCTCGGTGATGGCAACATCGTTGATGCTCGCCTCGCGACGGCTCATGTAACCGTCGGCATCGAAGTGCCACAGCTCGTTGCCGTAGGAACGCCACCACTGACCGTCATCGTCATGCCACTCGTACTGGAAACGCACGGCGATGCGGTCGTCGGTGAACGCCCACAGGTTCTTGCGCAACCGGTATTCGTGTTCGCGCGCCCACTTGCGAGTGAGGAACTCGATGACGGCGTCACGCCCGACGATGCTCTCGCCGCGGTTTCGCCACACGGTGTGCGGCGTATAGGCGCCGGCGACGCGTTCGGGGTCTCGCGTGTTCCACGCGTCCTCGGCAGCTTGCACCTTTGCGGCCGCTGTCTCGGCTGTGAAGGGTGGGACAGGGGGACGGGGTGCGTTCATGGCGGTCTCCTGGAATGGTTGGCGTTCAGATGGATGCTACGCGTTCGATCACACGTCCGCGCCACGCCAACGAGGTGTGCGACGTGCTCGTCCCCGTGTCGGCGGGGCACAGCGCGGTCATGATCGGGACGCCCACGTCGGGGGCGCCGGGCGGTACTCGATCCCATCTTGGACCTCGCGTGCGCGCTCAGGGGTGGCGGGGCGTCCGACGAGATGCAGGGCCATGTCGATGCCGGCGAAGACGCCTGCGTCCGTGATGACCTGCCCGTCGTCGATCCATCGCTGACCCGGGCATGGTTGGGCCTTGGGGTCGAGGGCCGCGACGCTGGCGAACGTGTCGTGGTAGGTCGTGAACGGGCGCTGGTGCAGCAACCCCGCGGCGGCAAGGAGGCGAGCGACCGTGCAAACACTCGCGACGATGGCACCTCGCTGCGCAGCCTCCTGCAGCCAGCCGCGGTGGCTCTCGGGACTGCTGCACGGATAGGTGACATCGACTCTGTGGTGCCGTTCGGTGCCGCAGGAGAGGATGTGCACCATGCCCAAGCCGTACCCCAAGGAGTTCCGCCAGAACGTGATCGAGGTCGCTCGCTCTCGTGAGGCCGGGACGACGTTGAAGGAGATCGCGAAGGACTTCGGGATCTCGGAGTCCTGCCTGACGAACTGGATCGCCATCGCTGACCGGCAGGACGGGAACAAACCCGCCGCCGCGGTGAGCGACTCTGGTGAGTTGCGTGAGGCTCGCCGTCGGATCCGGTTGCTCGAGCAAGAGAACGAGGTGCTACGCCGCGCTGCGGCGTACCTCTCGCAGGCGAACCTGCCGGGAAAATGATGTACCCGCTCGTCCGTGAGCTGGCCGCCCAGGATGCCCCGATCAGGGTGCCTGTGACGGTGACGTGCCGGGTCCTGAAACTTGCCAGGGCGCCGTACTACCGGTGGCTGGCCAACCCCGTGACCGACGCCGACTGGGTGGAAGCGCACCGCGCGAACGCGTTGTTCGATGCACACCGTGACGACCCGGAGTTCGGGTACCGCCTCCTAGCTGACGAGGCCCGCGACGCCGGGCAGGAGATGTGCGACCGCACCGCGTGGGCGATCTGTTCGAGCAACGCGTGGTGGAGCGTGTTCGGGAAGAAGCGCGCGAAGAAGGGCCGGCCCGGCCCGCCGGCGCACGATGACCGCGTCCAGCGTGACTTCACCGCGACCGGCCCGAACCAGCTGTGGCTGACCGACATCACGGAGCACCGCACCCGTGAGGGCAAGGTGTTCATGTGCGCCGTCAAGGACGTGTGGTCCAACCGGCTCCTCGGGTACTCCATCAGCTCGCGGATGAAGGCCCGCCTGGCCGTGCAGGCGTTGGAACACGCCGTGGACACCCGCGCCCGAGCGGGCGTCGACGTGGCCGGCTGCATCGTCCACAGCGACCGCGGGTCCCAGTTCCGGTCCCGCAAGTACCTGCGCGCCCTGTCCCGGCACGACCTGCTCGGATCCATGGGACAAGTCGGCTCGAGCGCGGACAACGCCGCCATGGAGAGCTGGTTCGCACTCCTGCAGAAGAACGTCCTGGACCGCCGAACCTGGGACACCCGCGACCAGCTGAGGCTGGCCATCGTCACCTGGACCGAACGGACTTACCACCGCCGACGACGCCAAGCCCGCCTCGGCAAGTTGACCCCCATCGAGTACGAGACCATCATGACCACAGCGGCCACCCAGGCCGCATGACCAACATGTCACCTATCCGTGCAGCAGTCCCCTCGTCTCGCAGACGCTCGAGCGAACCGTCGCCACCGGGCTCGATGACGACGTCGGCCCGAGGAATGTTGACCTCTCCGCGCGCGGTGTGAGGATCAGGCCCTTCGCGGAGCGTCGATGACGACTCCAGGTTTGCATCCGAAGCGAACCAAGCAGGCAAATAGCTCGGGGAGGCGAGCGTCACGCGGCGCCGTCTGTCACCGCGTCTGCGCGGGGCAGCAGTTTGGGCAGGATGTCGCCCAGGGTGACGACGCCACTGAAAGCGCCGTTGTCGGTGACGACGGCGAGCTGGTGGCTGCCTTCACGCATCAGCCGAAGCGCTTCATGCAGGGCCGTGTCGCGGGGCAGTTCGAGGACGGGACGGGCCACGGTGTCCGCAGGTGTCGCCTCGGGGAGCATCAGCGTGTCTCGCACGTGCACGACGCCCCGTACGCCGGAACCAGCGCCGGCGGGCTCCATCAGCAACACGCGCGTGTGCCCCTTGCGCATCACGGCAGCCTGAACATCACCGACGGTTGCCGTGGCGGGAGCCGCCGTAGGGGCGCCACGCCCGTCAAGCAGGTCTGCGATCGTCAGGCGTTCAAGGTCGATTGCGCTTGTCAGTGAGGTGCGGTAGGCGAGGTCGAGCGCTCCGACGCTCGCTGAGTGCTCGACGAGCTGGCGCAATGACGTCGAGTCTTGCGATTCGCTGACTTCATCGACCGGTTCGACACCGGAGCGGCGCACGAGCCAGTTCGCGGCACGGTTCAACGCCGCAAGGATCGGACGTGTGACACGCATGAAAGCGCGCATCGGCAGCGCCAGCATGATCGCGGACTTTTCGGGGTGTGCGATCGCCCATGACTTGGGCGCCATTTCCCCGATGACGAGGTGCAGGAACGTGACGATGATGAGCGCGAGGACGAACGCGGCGACGTCGGCAGCCGTCTCACCCAGGCCGACCATCTCCAGGGGTCTCATCAGGGCGTGGTGCACGGCAGGTTTGGTGATGGCACCCAATGCGAGGGTGCACACGGTGATCCCAAGCTGTGACGCTGCGAGGAGCATCGTGATTTCGCCCGAGCTGCGAAGCGCGGCACGCGCGGACGCTGACGGGTTGTCTTCAAGGCGGTGGGTGCGCGCGTTGATGAGGGAGAACTCGGCGGCGACGAAGAACGCCGACAGGGCGATGATGGCGATTGTCGCGATAGTCGTGGCGAAGGGATTCATCGGTCGCTCCCTTCTTCCTCGGTGTCGTGCGGGGCTGATTCTGGTTCGAGCAGGGTCAACCTGAGCAGGGACGGCACGTGCCGTTCCACAGCAAGAACTTCGATGTCGAGGCGGGATGGCGGGGCGTCCTCATCCACGGCCAGTACACGCGGGCCCTGGGGTACGTCGATGACGACACGCTCACCGACGCGCGGGAGCGTACCGAGGCGACCCACCACGAGGCCCGCCACCGTTTCGTATTCACCCTCGGGCAGGTCTACGTCAAGAGCACGTTCGACCTCGTCGATGTGCACGGACCCTTGCATCACCCACTGGCCGTCATCGGGCAGCGGCGCATACTCGGGTAGGACCGGGTCGTGCTCGTCGGTGATTTCCCCGACAACTTCCTCTGCCAGGTCTTCGACGGTGATGATGCCGGTGAACCCGCCGAACTCGTCGATGACACATGCGAGTTGCTGCTTGGCGCGGTCGAGTTCGCTCAACGCGGTGGACAACCCCATCAGCTCAGGAACGATCAGTGCCGGACGCATCACCGACGAGACCGGCCGAGCGCCATCCTGCGCGGCGAGCACATCGACGAGGTGCACGACACCGGCGACGTCGTCGGTGCCGTCGATCACGGGGTAGCGCGTGTGCCCGCTCGCCATGAGAGCGCGCATCTCAGCGATGTTTGTTTCAGTTCGCACTGAGTCGACCTGAGCGCGGGGGATCATCGCGTGAGCGACGTTCTCGGTGGGAAAGTCGATGATGCGATCCAGCATGTCTGACAGTTCCGGCGCGAGGTCGCCCGTCTGCTTCGACGCCTCGACAACGTGGTGCAGGTCATCCGCTGTGGCGGCCTGCTCGACGTCGTGCACCGGTTCGATGCCGACACGCTTCAACAGCAGCTCAGCGGACTTGTCGAACACCCAGATGGCCGGGCCGAACACCTTCAAGTACAGGGCGCTCGACCGTGCGAGAGCGCCGCTGACCTGCTCGGGGCGAGCTATAGCGTAGTTCTTCGGGTAAAGCTCACCGAACAGCATCTGCACGAACGTGGAGAAGGTGATTGCGAGAATGCCGCCCACGGTCAGGCCGATGCCGGTGGGGATGCCGACTCCGCCCAGCATGGACGACAGCGCCATTCCGATGAGTGGTTCGGCCACGTAGCCGACAAGCAGGCCTGTCACGGTGATACCGAGCTGCGCGCCGGACAGGAGGAACGAGGTGCGGCGGGTGATAGCGAGGGTGCGGCGTGCCGTGTCATCGCCTGCCTGCGCGCGAGCCGTCAGCTTGGAGCGGTCCACGGACATGTAGGCGAACTCTTGCGCCACGAAGTACGCGGTCACTGCGGTGATCGCAAGAACGACGACGACACCGGTCAAGAGGGACAAGGCGTCGTTCATGGCCGCTCCGCCCCGGGTCCGCTGAACATGTTGGAAAAGGGCGGCGGTGGTAGGGGGTTCATCCGTATTCCCGATCGTGGGTTCGCGACAGCCGCACTGGGCGCGTCTCGCGCGCTCTGCGCGTGACGGCCCAGCGTAGCCCGTACTGTGTCCCCATCTCTTTTAGTCCGCGTACGGGCGGCGGTGCACCGGGTGCCGCTACCGCTCGACGACCCACGTCCGGTCGGAAAGCACCGGCCGTTTCCCTCATCGGGGACAAGAAGCGGTCATTCCACCCGGTCGGCCTGTAACCGGGCGGCGCGGTTCAAATTGGATGCAACAAATAGGCGGCGTGGTCCTGGCTATCTGCTCTTGGTTCACCCTGGAAGCAAAGCGACAGGCCGTGTGGGGGTGCTGGGGAAGGCCCCTCGTCCGCTTACTTAACATAATGTCGATTATCGGATGACGAACGTGGCGCAGAAGAGGTCCCAATGACAGTGGGTCACACCGCTGTGTGCGATGTGACCCACTGCTGGCTCTCGCCGCCAGACTGCTGACGCTTACGTCCGCGCGCCCGAAGCGTCAGGACACGTCGTCGAGCGTCAACATCGTGCCGTTGAACTCGAATGTGTCTTCGGCTCGCTTGCCCTCGATGGCTGCGTAGATCGGTGCGTCCGGTGAGATGCCCAGGTAGGTAGTGCCGCCCGAGGTGAACTCGTCCGTCGCCACGCCGACGACGAAGTGCTCGCCGCCGAAACTGATGACCGCGCCGGGCTTGACGACGTCACACGCCGTCGTCAACGCCTTCGCCGTCTCGACGATGCGCTGCTGCGTCTTGTCGACCTCTTGGAGCGTGTCGTGCATGTCGCCAGCGTCCTCCTGATGCGAGACGTCGTCGACGCGGTGTTCGTCCTGCTCGATCACCTCGCCGACCTGCTGGCGCAGGCGCACAGCCTCGTCGGCCTGGTCGAGGCGCTCACTCAGGTGTGCGACGAGGTCCTTCAGGACCTGCGCCTTGTCGACATCGCTCACGGTGGTCTCCTCCTGACGCAACTCCCCTGCGCCATAAATATAGCTAATGGATGTAAAGCGCGATCCTCAGACCGCAGCTGCCTCGACCTTCGGACGGTTCGCGTACCACTGGTACAGGCCCGCGATGAGCCCGCCACCGATGATGTTGCCGAGCGTCACCGGCAGCAGATTGTTGACGAAGACATGCGTCCAGGTGAGATCCGAGTACGCCGACATGTCGAGGCCCTTGAGGAACTTCGCTCCCCCGTGATCCTTGAAGATCATGGCGAGCGGCAGGAAGAACATGTTGGCGATCGAGTGCTCCAGACCCGTCGCGACGAACAGCGCGACCGGCCCGACGACGGCGAACGCCTTGTCGACGAGCGTCTTGCCGGCGAACGCCATCCACACCGCGAGGCAGACCGCGAGGTTCGCGAAGATGCCGAGGACGAACGCCTCACCCCACGAGTGATGCAGCTTGGCGGCCGCGCCGTCGAGGACGACCTTGCCCCACCCGTTCTTGCCGTTCGTCTGCAGCCCACCGAAGTAGCACAGCGCCGCGACGAGCAGCGCGCCGACGAAGTTGAACACCCACACGATCACCCAGTGCAGCGCGAACTGGGGCCACGTGATGCGTCCAACGACCTTGGCGATGATCGTCATCGTCGAGGACGTGAACAGCTCCGCGCCCGTCACGATGACGAGCAGCAGGCCGACGGAGAACGCGACGCCGCCAATGGTGCGCGAGATGCCCCACGGCATCGTCGACGCGCCCGTTTGCGTCGTGATGTAGAAGACAAAACCGAGCGCGATCCATGCGCCGCCCAGCACGGCGAGCATGGCGATGCGCCACGGTTCGCGCACAGGCCGCTTGGCCATCGCGGCCTCGGCAGCCGTCGCGATCGCTTCAGGGGTGAGGATGGCGGTCGATGCGGCGGGTGGCGCCGCAGGCGCCGGGGCCGAGCTGACGGGCGCGGCGGGCGTCGACGAATCAGTGGGATGGCTCATGGCCACAGCGTACGAGATGGCCCGCCGCCGGGTGGCGCGACGCTCCGCACGGCCCGGGCACCTCACCTGCCACGTGCGACGGCCGGGGCGAATGCTTCCGAAAATCGCAGATGGGGACGCAGATCGCGAAGGTGGACGTGAGTCGCCGATGGCTACGCAGATCGCGAATGGGGACGTACATCGCACGTGGGGCGGGGCCGCTGGGCAGTAGTCGGAAGCTCTCTGAGGCCTTCGAACCGAGGCGTTCGGGCAGGGGTGAACGTCAGCCCTGCATGGCCTTGATGATGGCGACCTCGCGAGTCAGATCCGGTGCAGGAGCGCGTCGCTCGCGCGCGTCGTGGCAGGCCCACCAGGCGTTGGCAAGCACCCGAATGATCGTCCATGCCCGGGCCGCTTCGGGCGCGACGCCCATCGGGTCGCACGCGTAATCGACGCGAAAACGCAGATGATTCCTCAGGTTGTAGGCGTCAGCGGCCTCGTCCCACCGGTTCCACAACAACGGTGCAACCGCGAGCGCGAGGTTTCCCGCGACCGGTTTCGGATCGATCGCGACGAGCCCGCCAATAGCTCCGGCTCGCGTCACGCTCATGACGTTGTCGTCGTGCAGATCCGAGTGCACGAGCGTCGCGTCGACACCACGCTCTTGCGCGAGCGATCTCGCCAACGACACCCCCTGGGTGACGAACCGCCTCGGCATCGGCAGCTCCTCCCCCGTCAGCCGCTCGGCGATCCGGCCGCACCACGCAGACGCCGTGTCGAGCTGCGGCAACGCCGGCACGGCGAGACGCCGGTGGATCGCGCCGATCGTCTCCGCCGCGTCGAGCGACGACATCTCCACCAGCTGCGTCGCCGGCCGACACCGTTCGAGCAGCAGCGCCCATGACGACGGTTCGGCCGCGACGAGCTTGACCGCTCCGACACCGCGCCACGCGCGCAGCGCCAGGTGCTCGTGCCGCGCCTCGGCGTGCGGCCACGCGAGCTTGAGCGCGAGCCGCTCCGAACCCCGCCGCACCGGCACGACGAGCGCGCACTGACCGTGCATAGACGGCCCGTCCGGCGTCAGACGCCAGGTGCCCAGCAGCGTCTCGAGCGTCTTCGGGACGCTGCGCAGCCACGCCTCACCGTCAGGCAGCCCGGCGCCGTCAGCCGCCCGACCGGCCATCAGC
This sequence comes from Dermacoccus sp. SAI-028, assembly GCF_004346775.1. NCBI lineage: Bacteria > Bacillati > Actinomycetota > Actinomycetes > Micrococcales > Dermacoccaceae > Dermacoccus > Dermacoccus sp. SAI-028. The sequence goes on from NZ_SMFS01000001.1 coordinate 1,509,963, forward strand.
GCTCGCAGCGACTCGGGGATCAACGCGTCCGTCTCGACCATTGCCCGATCCTGTCATGCGCGTCGAGTCCCCAACTCGGCGCGCAGGCGACATCTCGCTCGGCGCGCCGCCCCGCGTCGAGCGGCTACGCACGCAGGCCGGCAGGCACCACTGTCACGCGCGGTTCAGGTTCTGACGGTTGTTGAGGGCGATGCCCATGAGATGCCGATACAGCGCCGCGATGTCGAAGTTCTTGGGGAACTCGAACGTGTACTCGCCGTACTGCAGGGTGTGGGCCCTGAGGTAAGGCGTCACGACGTACGTGATCGTGATCTCCGAGTCGTCGACTCCTCCGCCTGCGGTCTCTGCGGTGACGTCCACGATCGCAGCCAGCTGGATCGACTTGACGCGAGTCTTCTTCCCCGTCGCACCCTGGTGATCGAGCGTGATGATGCGGAAGTTGGTCATGCAGAAGCCGTCGCGCAGCATCTTGTACGCCGACTGGATCTGCTCACCCTCGAGCAGCCAGGGGCCGTAGAGCTCATGTGCTTGCTGCGGGTCGATCTGCTGCATGTTGCCGGCGAGGCCCTGAAAGATTCCCATGCCGTGAATCTACGTGGCTGGAGGCACCTGCGGGCGCCCGGCGCCCTGCTCCTTGTCTCCGCGACTCCTGCTGCGAGGTAGGCCACGCGGGCGACCGGGGGACGACCGCAGCCCGCCCTGTCATCCCACTCGGCTGAGCAGCCGACGGGCAGCGGACCGTGCATGCGGCAGCTCGGGCGGCTCCCGCATATCCTCTGGGGCATGGGTGAGTTCCGCGTCAGTCGCAGCCGTCACATCGCTGCGCCGCTCGAGCAGGTGCACGGGTTCGTCGACGACTTCCACGAGTGGGTGCACTGGTCACCGTGGGAGGGGCTCGATCCGCAGCTGCGCCGCACCTATTCGGGGGCCGCACGTGGCGTCGGCGCGCAGTACGAGTGGGCCGGCGACAAGAAGGCCGGGTCGGGACACATGGAGATCCTCGACTCGACGCCGCACGAGATCACCGTCGCGCTCACGTTCACGGCGCCGTTCGAGTCGGAGAACACCTCCCACTTCGCCTTCTCCCCCGCCGCTGACGGCGGAACCGACGTCACCTGGACGATGACGGGTCCGCAGAGCGCGCCGCAGCGCGTCCTGTTCACCCTCATCCGCATGAACGCGAAAGTGGCGAAGGACGTCGACAAGGGCCTCGCCGCCCTCGACGCCGCCGCGACGGGCCGCGCGCCCGCGGGCGCCTGACGGTTCGCGAGCGCCGTCCGTGCCAGATTTTCATCCCCTTCCCCGCCGTCACGGCCTCAGTGCCGCATGGGTGCGCACGCCCGATCGTGACCGCACGAACCCCATGCCCTGGCCGACGATGCGGGCGTTCCTGCACGACAAGCTGCCCGACCACGTCGACGTCGACGGGATGCTCGAACGCGGCCGTTTCGTCGACGACCACGGCCGATCCTGGAACGGTGACGAACCGTACCGGCCGCACACGTTCGTCCACTTCCACCGCGAGCTGCGCGAGGAGCCGGAGGTGCCGTTCGAACTCACGGTGCTGCACGAGGACGAACGCATCGTCGTCGTCGACAAGCCGCACTTCCTCGCTTCCATCCCGCGCGGCAGGCACGTCACGCAGTCGGTCGTCGTCAAGGCGCGCGCGATGCTCGACGAACCGACGCTCGTGCCCGTTCACCGCCTCGACCGGCTCACCGCGGGGGTGCTCCTGCTGACGCGCGAGCCACGCTGGCGCGCCGCATACCAGGGCATCTTCGAAGCGCGGCAGGTGAGCAAGACGTACGAGGCCGTCGCGGCGTACGACCCGTCGCTCGAGCTGCCGCGTCGGGTCGAGTCGCACATCCGCAAGCAGCACGGCCTCGCGCAGGCGTTCGAGGTGCCGGGGGCGCCGGTCAACGCCATCACCGACATCGAACTCGGGCAGGTGCGCGGCGACGTCGCCACCTACCGACTCACCCCCGCCACGGGCCGCACCCATCAGCTGCGCCTGCACCTCAACGGTCTCGGCATCCCGATCGTCGGCGATCCGCTCTATCCGCACGTGCGTCTCGACGACGACATCGACGACTTCACGCGTCCGCTGCAGTTGCTCGCGAAGACGCTCGCGTTCGTCGACCCCGTCGACGGCACCCCCCGCCACTTCACATCGGCGCGCACCCTCACCTGGCCCGACGGCACCGCGGCTCCGTCGCCGGCGTGACCACGCTGACGTCCTGCCCAACCCTCGGACGTCACGTCGCCGGCGGCCAACGCAGCACTAGACAGATGAGGACGAATCACGCGGCGATGCGTCTGTGGGCGACTCACCGCGACTGACGCCGTCGTCCCCTCGCCGGGGCACAGCCCGAGGAGAGGAAGTCGTCATGGCCGCATCATCGGCGGGTTCGACCCCCGTCTGCGAGCGCCGACGGGTCGTCGACGCCCGCGACGACGCCTGATCAGCGCACTCGCGGCGGGACGCCGCAGGACGCGGCGAATCGGGATGACACCAGCGGGCGCAAGACCTCGCGCGCCAAGTTCGGGCTCGCGTCAATCGTCCTGCTGACGATCAACGGCATCATCGGCTCGGGCATCTTTCTCTCCCCCGGCGCCGTCATGAAGGTCGCGGGCACGTGGACGCCGCTCGTCTACGTCATCGCCGGTGTCTTCGCGGCCGTCCTCGCCGTGATGTTCGCCGCCGCGGCCCGTTGGACGAGCGAGAACGGCGCGGCGTTCGCGTACACGCGGGTCGCGTTCGGTGACGACGTCGGGTTCTACGTCGGCCTGACGCGCTTCGTCGGCGCCGCGATCGCGTGGGGTGTCATGGCGACGGCCGTCGTGACGACCGTGCTCACCGTCTTCGGCGGCCACGAGGCGGTGACGACGACGAACATCACGATCGGCTTCGTCCTGCTCATGGTGGTGCTGCTCGCGATCAACCTGGCGGGCACACGCATCACGAAGGTCGTCAACAACATCTCGACGATCGGTAAGGTCGCCGCGCTCGTCCTGACGATCGTCGCCGGCCTCGTCGTGCTGGCGATGACCGGCGACAACCACTTCTCCGATCTCACGCATCTCGAGGGCCCCGACGGCAGCCCTCTCGTGCCGAGCATGGACACGACCGCGTTCGTCGGCGCGATGCTCGCGGCGTTCTACGCGTTCACCGGGTTCGAGGGCGCCGGCAGCGCCGCGAGCGAGATGGAAGACCCGGCCCGTAACCTGCCGCGCGCCATCCCGATCGGTGTCGCGGTCGTCATCGTCGTGTACGTGGCCGTCGTGTCCGTGGCGATGATGATCAACCCGACCGGCGTGCTCGAGTCGAAGGACGCCGTCGTGCTCGCGAGCGCCTTCGACAACTCGATCGTGCGCGACCTCATCGTCCTCGGCGCCCTCGTCAGCATGTTCGGCATCAACGTCGCGGCGAGCTTCAACACGCCGCGCATCTTCGACGCGATGAGCCGCCGTCGGATGCTGCCCGCCGCGGCAAGTCGGACGTCGCAGCGCGGGGTGCCGGTCGTCGCGTTCGTCGTGACGGCGGTGCTCGCGATCGTCGTGCCGATGGCGTTCGGGTACTCGATGCGCGGCATCATGGTCATCAGTTCGGTGACGCGGTTCGTGCAGTTCGTCATGGTGCCGCTCGCGCTCATCCTGTGCTTCCTCGGGCGCACGCGGCACCGCCCGAACGATGTGAAGCGCAGCGTCGTCCTCGACGTCGTGTTCCCGATCCTGTCGATCGCCGCGTCGGTGTTCCTCATGGTCGAGTTCGACTGGCGTGGCCAGTTCAGCAACCCTGGCGGCGGCCTCAACCTGTGGGCGGTCGCAGCGATGATCGTCGGCTACGTCGTGTTGCCGGCGGCGTTGTACTTGCCGTGGAAGCTGGGCGTCTACGACGACACCCCGAAGCAGCTCCCCGAGGACCGCTGAGCTGACACATCGGCGATTCACGGACACATTCGTGATCTACGGTCACATCGGCGATCTGCGGATACATCCGCGATTCACGGTCATATTCGCACCGCCCCACGAGGGCCAGGCCAGGAAGGACGCACGATGAGCGCCCGCAAACCCGTCATCGGCATCATCACCAACGTCGAGTACGACCCGCACTACCTCTTCCCCGGCTACCGGCGCGTCGCCGTCAATGAGGACTATTCGCGCTCGATCACGCAGGCCGGCGGCATTCCGATCATGTTGCCGCCGTCGACGGATCACTCGACGCTGCCGCAACAGCTGGCCCTGCTCGACGGCTTGCTGCTCGCCGGTGGTTCCGACGTCGACCCGCTGCTGTACGGCCAGCCCGCGAAGCAGGAATGCCAGACGACGTCGCCGATCCGCGACGCGTACGAGATCGAGGCGCTCCGGCTCGCGCGCGAGAACCGGCTGCCCGTGCTCGGCATCTGCCGCGGCATGCAGCTCATCAACGTGGCCCTCGGCGGGAGCCTGTTCCAGGATCTGCGCTACGCGGGCACCGACCAGCAGCACATGGCGATGGGCAACCCCGCCTCGCCGCTGCACCACATCAGCGTCGAGGAGCGCTCGTTCCTCCACGACGCGTGGGGTGTGACGAAGGCGGCCGTCAACTCCTTCCACCACCAGGCGCTCGACGCCGTCGCCGACGCGCTGCGGGTCGTCGCGCGCGCCGACGACGGCCTCGTCGAGGCGGTGCAGCACGCGGACGACGCGTGGTGCCTCGCGGCCGTGCAGTGGCACCCGGAGATGATGAGCGGGGCCGACGTGCGTTCGCAGCAGGTGTTCACGTGGTTCGTCGACGCCGTCACCGCCGACGCTGAGCGCCGCGCCGCGGCCGGCTCCGCGCGCATCACCGCGAACCCCACCCACGGCACCGCGCAGGCCGCGTCATGACAGGCGCTTCACACCAGGCTGACGCCGACACCACCTGGCCGCACGGCCCGCTCACTCTCGTGCTGTTCGATCTCGACGGGACGTTGTCCGACTCGGCGCGCGGCATCACAGCATCGATGCGGCATGCGCTGGGCGTGCACGACGTCGCGGTGCCCGAGCAACACGTGCTCGACTCGTTCGTCGGCCCGCCGTTCAAGGTCGCCCTCGAAGGCATCGGTATCCCGGCCGAGCAGGTACCGGGCATCGTCGGCACCTACCGCGAGGATTACAACGCCGGGCGCCTGTTCGACAACGACCTCTACCCCGGCATGGCCGACCTGCTCGCCGAGCTGCACGCTGCCGGCGTCAGCGTCGCCGTCGCGACGTCGAAACCGCAGCCGACGGCGCGCCGCATCGTCGCCCACTTCGGCCTCGAGCCATACCTGACCGGGGGTCTCGACGGCGTCTTCGGGGCCGACATCACGCGCCCGGACGACGCGAAGGCGGACGTCATCGTCCGGGCGCTGGCCGCGCTCGGTCGCGACGCCGGGCCGGACGTCGTCATGGTCGGCGACCGCCTCCACGACGTCGAGGGCGCCGCGCGTCACGGCATCGCGACGATCGGGGTGAGCTGGGGCTACGCCGCGGACGACGAGCTCGCGCGCGCGGGAGCCGTGGCCGTCGTCGACACCGCCGAGCAGCTCGCGGCACTGCTGCTGCCCCGGGCACAGGACGAGACGGCGGACGTCCACTAGGATCACGCCCCATGAAGACCAACATCGCCAGGCAGCTCGTCGCGCAGGGTCGCCGCTACGTGCAGCAAAATCCCGAGAAGGTGCGCGCCATGACCGACAAGGCCGGCGAGTTCGTCGACCAGCGCACGGGCCGCAAGTACTCGGCGCAGATCACGAAGGCGCGCGCCTCGGCTGGGCGCTACCTCGACAAGCAGCGCCTCGATCGGCGGCGCTGACCTCTCAGAGGCTCGCATCACCGAAAATCGCGTCGTCGATGTGACACGCTTCAACCGTGATCGAAGCCCCCACCCCGCCCCCCGACACCGTTCGGACGAGGCGCCAGCGCAGCTGGTACTTCTACGACTGGGCCAACTCGGCGTACGTGACGACGACGTCGACGGTGCTGTTCTCCCCGTATCTCACTGCGGTCGCGAAGTCGGCGGCCTGCCCGGGGCAGGATACGGACCTGGCGTGCCACACCGACCTGCACGTGCTCGGTCTACCGATCTCGCCCGGCTCGCTCGCGCCGTACACGGTGACGGTCTCGACGATCATCAGCGCGATCCTGCTCATCTTCGTCGGCGCGATCGCCGACCGCATCTCGCGCCCGGCGCACCTGCTGGGCGCGTTCGCGTTCGTCGGTGCCCTCGGGGCGAGTTCGATGTTCTTCGTCGCAGGCAGCAACTGGCAGCTCGGTGTTGTCGTGCTCATCCTGGCGAACCAGTGTCTGGGTGCCTCCCTCGTCGTCTACGACGGGCTGCTCGTTCAGATCTCGAGCGACGACGAGCGTGACCGCGTCAGTTCACGGGGGTGGGCGCTCGGCTATCTGGGCGGCGGGCTGCTGCTGGCCGTCAACCTCGTCGTCATGACGATGCACGACTCGTTGGGGCTGTCGACGGGCGAGGCCGTGCGCGTCAATCTGCTGAGTGCCGGCGTGTGGTGGGGCATGTTCACGATCATCCCGGTTGTCGGCCTACGGGACGTGCGTCGGGTCGGCCCGGCCGTGACCGGCTCGCTGACGGCGGCGGTGAGCGGCAGCGTCCGTCAGCTTCGCTCGACGTTCGCGGAGTTGCGGCATTTCCCCGACACGATGACGTTCCTGCTCGCGTACCTGTTCTTCAACGACGGCATCCAGACGGTCATCGTCTCGGCGAGCCTGTACGGCAAGGAGGAGCTGGGCTTCGGCGACAGCCAGCTCATCGTGACGATCCTGCTCGTGCAGTTCGTCGCCTTCCTCGGCGCGCTGCTGTTCGGTCGGCTCGCGCGGACGATGGGCGCCAAACGGGCCGTGTTGCTCTCCCTCGGCTTGTGGACGCTCGTCGTGTTCGCAGCGTTCTTCCTGCCGTCGGGGCAGTTCGGGTTGTGGCTCGTGTTGGGCGTCGGCATCGGCATCGTGCTCGGCGGGTCGCAGGCACTCAGCCGGTCGTTGTACTCGCGGCTCGTGCCGACGGGCCGGGAGTCGGAGTACTTCAGCCTCTATCAGGCGATGGAGCGAGGGACGAGCTGGTTCGGCACCCTCACGTTCGGTCTCGTGCACCAGCTGACTGGCTCCTACCGCCTGTCGATCGTCGCGCTCGTCGTCTTCTTCGCGCTCGGCGCGGTGCTGCTGCGCCGCGTCGACGTCGAGCGAGGCAGCGCCCGGGCACGCGCCGCCGGCTGACGCCCCGGGCTCGAGACCGGCGGCAGGATGCGCGCCGGCCGCTCCCCCGAACGCGATTCGTGACGCGTCCCGTCCGCGCCGTAGACTGGTGTGTCAGCGCGTCGGCGTGCGTGCGGAACAAACGGCCCCCGGCCGGCGTTGTTCCGTCAGGATCGCGCGGGCTGCAGGCTCAGCGCATCACGAACCAACACGAACCCCGTGTGACGTAGGGAGACACCATGGCAGAACGTTCACTGCGAGGCACCAACCTCAGCACGCTCTCGCTCGAGACCGACGAGGGCATCGCGTTCAGCGAGCGACAGATGGTCAGCTACAAGTGCGCTCAGGGCCACGTCATCGAGCTGCCGTTCTCCGTCGAGGCCGACGTGCCCGCGCTGTGGGAGTGCCGTTGCGGCCTCGAGGCGCTGCTCGTCGACGGCCCCGAGCCCGACCGCAAGCCCACGAAGCCGGCGCGTACCCACTGGGACATGCTGCTCGAGCGCCGTTCCGTCGAAGAGCTCGAGGAGCTGCTCGACGAGCGCCTCACGCTGCTGCGCGAGTCGCGCGGCGAAAAGCCGAAGCGAAAGCGTGCTGCCGCGTCCAAGTGACGCTCACGTCGTGACGAACAAGGCCGCCCCCGGTTCGGGGGCGGCCTTCGTGTGTGCTCGCCTGTCTTGTTCAGGGCCTTGGGTATCAGCCTGTGACGGCGGAGGGCACTGCGGCCGAGCCGTCTCACGAACTCAGTCGATGATCTCGCCCTCGACGACGTCGGACGCACCCCGTCGTGGAGAGTTCCAGGCAGCGTCTCGCCCGGCCTGCGTGGCGAACGCGTCGGCGGTGGGGTATGGCCCGGGCGCGGGTAACGGACCGGCCGCCGAAGAGCCGCCCGCATCGGCGGCGCGCACGCGGGTGAAGCGCACTCGGCCGGGCGCCGCGTTCGCGGCACCAAAGGCGGCCGCACCAAGGGGAGATGCACCGAACAGCTTGTGTGCGACGGCACCTTCGAGCAGTCGGCGCGTCAGCGGGCGCGTGAGGGGCAGCAGGACGAACAGGCCGAGTGCGTCCGTGAGGAAGCCCGGGGCGAGCAGCAGCGTGCCGCCGATGAGGACGAGCGCCGCGTCGGAAAGCTCGCGCGCAGGCATACGACCAGAGCCGAACGCCTGACGGAGGGAGCCGAACGCGCGCGAGAACTCGCGCTTGACGATCCACGCGCCGAGCGCCGACCAGAACAGGAGCAGCAGGAAGGTGCTGAGGCCACCGATCTGCTGCCCGACCTTGAGGATGATGAAGACCTCGACGACGGGGACGACGAGCAACGCCAGCATGAGCCAGCGCGCGAAGCCGCGGCGGCGAGGTCGAGTCGTGGTGTTCACATCTGGTTCAACGCGCGGGCACGCTCGAAGAGTTCCGATTCGTCGACGAATCGTGAAGCGATCGCCGGTCGTGGAACCCCGGTGGGCACCAGCGAAAGCGGGCTCAGGCGTCGCCGCGACCGTTCTTGCGGCGACGGCGCGGCAGGCGGGCATGACGCAGCGCGAACGCGAGCGCGACGACGCTGACGACGGAGGCGGCGATCTCGGGCCAGCGTCCGAGCCGCTGGGCGGGCGTCGCGTCCGAACGCAGGGGCAGCTGCCCGGTCAGCACCTTCTGCGTGAACAGTTCGCTGCGCTCGTGCAGCTGCCCGTCGGGGGTGATGAGGGCGCTGACGCCGACCGTCGAGACGTGGATGATCGAGCGGCCGTATTCGAGCGCGCGTAGGCGCGAGATCGCGAGTTGCTGCGTCGACTCGGCGGTGTGGCCGAACGTCGCGTTGTTCGTCTGGACGGCGAAGATCTGTGCGCCCTGGTTCGCCGGTTTGCGCAGCAGATCGTCGTAGGCGACCTCGAAGCAGATGATCGGGGCGAGCTTCACGTCACCCTTCGCGTTCGGCAGCGTGAACAACCCGACCTTGCGCCCGGAGGCGAAGTCGGCCTTGACGAGATCGACCTGCGAGGAAAACGTGCGGAAGAACGAGCGGTACGGGATGTATTCGCCGAACGGCACCGGGTGCTGCTTGACGTAGGTGTCGCTCAGGCCCTTGCCGGGCAGGTAGAGCATCGACGCGTTGGACACCTCGGGGCGTGGTTCGTTCAGCACCGCACCGACGATGAGCGGCGTGTTGACGGCGGCGAGGGCTGAGGCGATCTCGGCGCCCGCGTCGGGGTTGCGCTTGGGGTCGATGTCGGAGGCGTTCTCGGGCCAGACGACGACATCGGGGCGCGGCGTCGCTCCGGCATCGATCTGCTTGGCGAGGTCGAGCGTCGCGTGGACGTGGTTGTCGAGCACGGCGCGGCGCTGCGCGTTGAACTCGAGCCCCTCGGTGGGCACGTTGCCCTGCACGCCGACGACGCGCAGCATCCGCCCGCTCGTGCCGGGCGTGATGAGTGAGCCGACGATCAGTGCGAGGACGGCCGTCGACGCGGCCGCAGCGGGCACGGCGATCGGGAGACGAGCCGTGATGCCGCGCGCGCCGTCGGGCCGTGCGTCACCAACAGGCGTGGCCCCGGAGCCCGTGGCGTTCGCTGAGGTGTGGGCGTCGTCCGAAACCGAAGCCGAATCCGAAGCAGACGTTCGGCCCGCACTCCCCCGCCGCTCCGCCGTGAAGAGCCGCGGCGCGGCCAGGGCCACGCACGATGCGAGCGCCGCGCCGGCGAGCGCGAGCACGAACGTCAGGCCGGGTGCGCTGACCCACGCGATGAGCGGTGCCCACGGCGCGTCGGCCTGGGAGAACGACAGGCGTGCCCAGGGAAATCCGCCGAACGGCGTCGTCGAGCGCAGCCATTCCTGCATCACCCACAGGCAGGCGACGACGAACGGCGCGATGCGGCGGCGTTGCACGAGCGCAACCGCTGCGCCGAGCGCGGCCATGTAGAGCGATTCGAGGACGGCGAGCGCTGTCCACGGGAACGCGCCGACGTAGACGCCCGACCACGACAGCGTCGGCAGGAAGAACGCCATGCCGAAGACGAAACCGAGCAGCGCGCCGGTGCGCGCCCGCACGCGCCAGAGGCACAGCGTGATGAGGGCGACGGCTATCGGCGGCGTCCACCACAGACCGTGGTCGGGAAACGCGAGCCACAGGAGCAACCCGGCGACAATGGAGCCGAATGCGCGAAGGAGAGCTTTCGAGGGCACCGGCCAAGCGTACGCCTCTCAGGCGAGAGGCGGCGGACGGGCTCACGCCGTTGGGGCCATCGCGGGGTGAACCGCGAAGTTTTCTACTAGGCGTGAGGCCCGTCCGCAATGACGCGCGCAACGGGCGTGTTCGAGCCAACATAGCCGCCCCACAGCCCAGGAGCAACGCAGGCGAGCGCACTGGCGCCCGGCCGACGGGGGCCGAACAGTGGCCGAGGTGCGTCATGCCTTCTGTGCGTAGGCGTGTCGCTCACCTTGAATCCGTCGCGCATGAGGTAGCAGGATGAACGCGATGTCTCGCACGATGAACACACCACCCGCCACGCCCGCGACCCGCGCCCTCGACCGGCTCGGTATCGCCTACGAGGCGCTCCCCTACGCCCACGATCCCGACGTCACGAGCTACGGCGCCGAGGCGGCATCCGCGCTGGGGCTCGACCCTGCGTCGGTCTACAAGACGCTCGTCGTGAAGCTCGACACCGGCCGCTTCGCGATGGCCTGCGTCCCCGTCTCGACGATGGCGGACCTCAAGGCGGTCGCCGCCGCGTGCGGCGCGAAGAAAGCTGTGCTGGCCGCGGAGGCCGACGTCCGGCGTCTCACCGGCTACGTCCTCGGCGGCGTCAGCCCGCTCGGAACGCGCTCACGCCTCGACGTCGTCATCGACGCGCAGGCGCACGAACATCCGCGGGTCTGCGTCTCCGGCGGCCGTCGCGGCTTCGACGTGCGGCTCTCCCCCGACGACCTCGTCCGTGCCTGCGGCGCCCGCGTGGCCGACATCGCGCGTGCTGACGAGCACTGACGCTCGACGCCGCACCGTGACAGGATGGCGCCCATGACGCCGCGCCGACTCATGTTGCTCGACTCTGCCAGCCTCTACTTCCGCGCTTTCTACGGCGTGCCCGAGCGTACCGCCGCCGACGGCGCGCCCAACAACGCGCTGCGCGGCTTCGCCGACATGATCGCGACGCTGTTCACGACGTACGAGCCGACCGACATGGTCGCCTGCTGGGACAACGATTGGCGCCCCGCGTTCCGCGTCGAAGCGATCCCGAGCTACAAGGCGCACCGCGTGCAAGAGGGCTCCGACGTCGCCGAGGAGAGCCCCGAGAACCTCACCCCGCAGGTGCCGCTCATCCGCGAACTGCTCGAACTCGTCGGCATCACCCGCCTCGGCGTCGACGGGTACGAGGCCGACGACGTCATCGGCACCCTGACGCACCGATTCCGCGACGCCGGCCCCGTCGACGTCGTCACCGGTGACCGTGACCTGTTCCAACTCGTCGACGACGCGATGGGCGTGCGCGTCATCTACACGGCCAAGGGTGGCGTGCGGGCCCCCGACCTCATCGACGAGAGCTTCCTCATGGCGAGGTACGGCGTCGCGACGGGCCGCGCCTACGCCGACATGGCCGTCATGCGCGGCGACACGAGTGACGGGCTGCCCGGTGTCGCCGGCATCGGTGAGAAGACGGCGGCGGCCCTCATCGCCGAGTTCGGCTCCCTCGCGGCCATCCGTGAAGCCGTCGCCTCCGGCGACCCGCGGATCAAGGGCGCACGCCGCACGCGTCTCGAGGCAGCCTCCGATTACCTCGACGTCGCACCGCGCGTCGTCGACGTCGCTCTCGACGTCCGTGTGCCCCACGACCTCGTCACGACGCGCCCGCAGGGCGTCGCCGACGGCGCCGGATTCGCTGACTTCGCAGCGCGCTGGGACATGGGCGGCTCCGCTGAACGCCTTTCCGCAGCCCTCGCCCGCTGACGTTCAGTCGATCCGGTCAGCCGCGACGACGCCGCGCTGCACGCCCTTGATCGCCTTGCGCGCTGCCCTGCGGATGCCGTCGTCATCGGTGGCGGCGGCGATCTGGTGGAGCACGTCGACGAGCTGACGGCAGCGTCGTACGAAGTCGCCGGCGGTGAGGTCCTCGTCGCGTAGCACCGTCTCGAGGCCCTGGCCGCTCGCCCAGCGGTGCGCGGCCCAGGCCAGGCCCGCGTCGGGTGCCGCCATCTCGGGCAGTCGGTGCATGACGAGCGCGTCGTCGATGACCGACCACAGCTCGTGCGTGCGCTCCAGCGCGTCGGCGACATCGCGGTTCGGCATGCGTGGGGTCTCCCCGACCACGTCACGCCGCGACTCGTGGACGAGCGCCGAGACGGCCGCCGCGAGCGACGGTGCGTCAAGGCCCTTCCACGCACCCGAGCGCAGGCACTCGGCGGTGAGCAGATCCTTGTCCGAGTACAGGCGCATGAGCATCGCGCCGTCGTTGGTCAGCTTCACTCCACCGGCAGCCGACGGATCGGCCGCGAGGTAGTCGAACTCGAGCAGCAGGTCGCAGATGCGGTCGAACTGCTTCGCGACGGTGTTCGTCCGGTTCTCGACCTTCGTGACGAGCGCGTCGGTCTCGCGGCGCAGCGTCCACCAGCGTTGCGCCCAGCGCGCGTGCTCCTCGCGGTACTCGCACGCGTGGCACGGATGGGCGGCGAGCCGGCGTCGCAACTCCTCGATCTCCGCGGTGACGGCCTTGTCCGGTTCGATCTCGGTGCGTCGCAACGGCTTCGGCGGATCGTGCGGCACCTTGGCGCGCAGCGTCGCCGCGAGGTCGCGGCGCGACTTCGACGAGCGTGCGGTGAACGTCTTCGGGATGGCGAGGTGCGTCAGCACCTCGAGCGGCGCGTGGATGTCGCTGGAACGGATCTGGCGCAGCTGTGCGTCCTCGGTGACGACGGACGGGCTTGGGCCCTCGCGCTTGCCGCCGCGGTTGGTGCGCACCACGATGGCGAGCACCTCACGTCGCCCGGACGGCACGCGCACGACGTCGCCGGGGCTGAGGTCGGCGAGCGAGCGGTCCGCGGCGGCGCGCAGGGCGGCGGCGCGTCGCTTCTGCGCGTTCTTCTCGAGGTCGCTGATGCGACGGCGGATGCCCGCGTACTCCGCGAAATCGCCGAGGTGGCACTGCATCGCCTCGGCGTAGCCCTCGAGGCCCTCATTGTTCTTGGCGATCTGACGCGACAACCCGACGACGCTGCGGTCGGCCTGGAACTGCGCGAACGACGACTCGAGCACCTCGCGCGCCCGCTCCCGTCCGACGGTGTGGACGAGGTTGACGGCCATGTTGAACGTCGGGCGGAAGCTCGAACGCAGCGGGTAGGTGCGGCGCGATGCGAGGCCCGCGACTGCCTCCGGCTCCACGCCGCGGTTGTACAGGACGATCGCGTGGCCCTCGACGTCGATGCCGCGCCGGCCCGCGCGCCCCGTCAGCTGCGTGAACTCCGCGGGCGTGACGTCGACGTGAGCTTCACCGTTGTACTTGACGAGCCGTTCGAGCACGACGCTGCGCGCCGGCATGTTGATGCCGAGGGCGAGTGTCTCCGTCGCGAACACGGCCTTGATCTGGCCGGTGACGAACAGTTCCTCGACGATCTCGCGGAACGTCGGCAGCATCCCCGCGTGGTGCGCGGCGAACCCGCGCGCGAGGCCTTCGACGAAGTCGTGGTAGCCGATGACGGCTAGATCCTCCACGGGGATGTGCGCGACGCGCTCGGCGACGTAGGCGCGGATCGTGGCGCTCTCATCGTCGGTGACCAACTGCATGCCGTACCCGAGCAGCTGCGCGACGGCGCCCTCGCACCCGGCACGGCTGAAGATGAACGTGATGGCCGGCAGCAGCCCCGCGCGATCGAGTGCGGCGATGACCTCGGCGCGCGGCGCCGGGCGGAACGTCTCCCCCTGCGGCTGACGCGGCGCGGGACGGCGGCCGCGCCCACGTCGACCGGACGGGGCGCCGGCGTCGAAGCGGTGACCGCCGCGTGCGGGCGCTGTCAGGCTCGCGATGCGCGAGAGCAGGTCGGGGTTGACGACGCGATCGCCGCGTTCGTCCTCAGCCAGCAGGTCGTACAGGCGCGCACCGACCATCATGTGCTGGTACAGCGGCACCGGGCGGTGCTCGGTGATGACGACGTCGGTGTCGCCGCGCACCTGCTGCATCCAGTCGCCGAACTCCTCGGCATTGCTCACCGTCGCCGACAGCGCGATGACCTGCACCGACTCGGGCAGGTGGATCATCACCTCTTCCCACACGGCGCCGCGGAAGCGGTCGGCCAGGTAATGGACCTCGTCCATGACGACGAAGCCGAGGCCGTCCAGCGTCGAACTGCCCGCGTAGAGCATGTTGCGCAGCACCTCGGTCGTCATGACCACGACCGGCGCCTCACTGTTGTGCGAGGTGTCACCGGTCAGCAGCCCGACATTCTCCGTTCCGAGCATCTCGACGAGGTCGGCGTACTTCTGGTTCGACAGCGCCTTGATCGGCGTCGTGTAGAACGCCTTACGCCCGGTGTGTACCGCGAGATAGCAGGCGAACTCGCCGACGACGGACTTGCCCGCACCCGTCGGCGCTGCGACGAGGACGCTGCGTCCGTCCTGCACGGTCCGCGCCGCCTCCGACTGGAAGTCGTCGAGTGGGTACGGCAACGTCTCGACGAAGTGGCCGAGGTGACTCGAGTCGAACTTTCGCCGACGAGCGGCCTGGGCGAACTTCTCGGCGGGCGACGACATGCCCCCAGGCTATGACAACGGCGGGCTCCCGCTCGGGAGCCCGCCGTCGGGCGTCATGTGTGTCGTGCCTGCAGCCTGGGCCTCACAGGGCCGAGGCCTGGTCGTCGCTGACGTCCATCCAGGCCGGACGCTCATGCTTCTCCTTGCGTGCACGCCACGCGTCGAGTGCGAGGGCTAGCCCTGCGCTGCCGAAGAACAGCACGATGAGCGGCACTGCCATGAGGAACATCGTGTAGACGTCCGGCGTCGGCGTCATGATGGCCGCGAAGGCCACTGCGATGATGACGGCGAAGCGCCACCCCTTGAGCATGATCCGGCCCTTGAGCACGCCGACCGCGTTGAGTGCCAGCAGCAGGATCGGCAGCATGAACGTCAGCCCGAACGACAGGATGAAGCGGGTGACGAACGAGAAGTACATCCCGCCGTCGGCGAAGTTGGCCGCGCCGCGCGGCGTCGCACTGATGAACATCTCGACGGCGTTGCCGAAGGTCAGCGACCCCATGTAGACGCCGCAGGCGAACAGCACGATCGCTGAGGCGACGAAGATGCGGCCGACGCGCTTTTCCCGCGGCGTCAGGCCGGGCACGAGGAAGGCCCAGATCTGCCACAGCCACACGGGCGCCGCGAGGATGAGGCCGGCCCACGCCACGACCTTCAACTTGAGGTTGAACGGCGCCGTGACGGCGTTGAACGCGACCTCGACGTGCGCCTCGGGGTGGGCGTGCTGGTAGTCGCGGAACGGCTGCTCGATGAAGTCGTAGATGTTCTGGTAGTAGTGCCAGCCGATGATGCAGCACAGCAGGATCGCGACGCCGGCGACGATCGCGCGGTTGCGGAATTCGCGCAGATGGTCGCCGATGGACATCCGCGCTTCGGGGTTGTCCTTGCGTCGTCCGAAGATTGCCACGAGCGAACGGGATCCGATCAGACGTCGTTGCGGTGCGCGTCGGTGCGCGTCACGGGGTCACCGGAGTGGACCGGGTTGCCGTTGGCGTCGTGCACCGGGTTCGCCGTCTCACCCTCGACGGTGGCGCCGGAGGCCTTCGACCGGTTGCTCTCCGTCTTCATCTCGTCGATCTCGCTCTTGAGGATGCGCGAGCTGCGCCCGAGGCTGCGCGCCATGTCGGGCAGCTTCTTCCAGCCCAGGAGCACGACGATGACGAGCACCAGGATGAGCAGTGACGCGGGGTGTTCGAGCAGGTTTTTCATGGCCAGTCCTTGAGTCCCGGGAGTTTCCGGCGCGGCGGCAGCCGCATGGTCATCGTTCACTCTAGTGGATCGCGCCAAGACGACCACACCTCGGCCTGGGAGTCCAAGCGCAGGTCGCGCTGCCGTTCGCGGGCCCGCTGACGCTCGCCTCGCCAGTGCGAGGCCGGCTTGTTCCACGCGAGATCGTCGACGCCCTGCGTGACGAGCGCCGCACTGTTCTCGGCGGCGGATCGCTGCTCGGCGAGGTTGCGCGCCTCGTCGAGACGCGACCACGCCTCGGACGTCGTGCGGGCGAAGTCGCGCGCGTGCGGCCACACGCGCCAGCATCGCCAGGCGAGGTAGGCGACGGCCGTGACCCAGAAGATCGCCCAGAACAGCAGCCACATCCACCACGTCACGGCACGGTGCCCCCGAGCATCTCGGCGTAGGCGTCGAGGGCGCGGCGGGCCTCGTCGGCGACCTGCGCCCGCACCGCGGCAGGCGCGAGCACCTGGGCGTCCCGGCCGAGCTGCAGCAGCAACCGGCGCAACCAGCGCCCGTCGCCGAGGACGAGCGAGACGTCTGCGTGCTCGCCGTCGTCGGATCGTTCGACGTCGAAGCACGGGTAGTAGTCGATGATCCAGAACGCGGCCCGCTGCACCCGCAGACGCACCTGCGGCGCGTCGGGGCTGGGGGCGAAGAAGCCGCGCGAGAGGTCGGTGCGCTGCGCGTCCTGCGGGATCTCGGCCCGGACATCGAGGAGCTCGACGCTCTCGATGCGGTCGAGACGGAACGTGCGCATGCCCTCGGCGCGACGGCACCACCCTTCGAGGTACCAGTGGCCGTCGGAGGTGAACAGGCGCAGCGGGTCGACGTCACGCTCCGTCACCTCGTCCCGGGCCGGCGCAAGGTAGCGCAGGTGCACCCGATGTGCGCGGCGCACCGCGTCCTGCAGCGTGCTGAGCACCTGCTCACCATCGCGTTCGAGGCTGACGTGGACGCGTGCGGCGCCGCTCTCCCCCGTCGCCTCGCTCAGCTTGGCGAGGGCGCGATCGACGGCGTCGCGCTCCTGCAGCCCGGGCACGTCGAGCAGCGTGCGCAGCCCGACGGTGAGGGCGAGCGCCTCGTCGCGGGTGAAGCGCAGCGGTTTGGCGATGGCGTCGGCGTTGCGGATGTAGACACGCCCCTGCTCCCACTCGGCCTCGATGAGGTCGTCGGGCATGTGGCCGGGTGTGCCGCAGACGAAGAGCAGCTCGAGGTCGGCCTCGATCTGCGCGCGGCTGACGCCGAGGGTGCGGGCCGCCTCCTCGATGTCGATGCCCTGACGGTTCATCAGCCACGGCACCATCGTGAGCAGCCGTGACAGGCGCGTCGTCGCCGCTTCGGAGTTGATCGGCCCCGAGTTGATCGACCCCGAGCTGATGGACCCCGTGTCGGCGGACCCAGAGTCGATCGCCCCAGAGCGGGCGGCCTTGTCAGTGCGGGCGTTCATGGTGCAGTCTCCGCCGTCTGGGCTTCATAGGCGCCCCGCAGGCGCGCCATGACACGTTCGCGCAGCTCGTCGGGCTTCTCCACGAGCACGTCGGCGCCGAAGGAGACGACTTCGTCGGCGAGCACGCCGGGGTCGGCGTACTCGATGTCGATGAGCTGCCACGTCTCGTCGATGACGCCGACGGTGCGGGCGCGCCGCACGAGCGAGTGTCCTCGCCCCGCGCGCACCCGCAGGACGGCAGGCGCCCAGTCGGGGGTGCGTTCGGTACGTTCGATGAGGGCGCTCGTGTCGTGATCGTCCGGCACCTCGTAGGCGCCCGGCTTGCCGACGAGTCGCACCGGGCCCTCGATTCGCGAGAGACGGAAGACGCGCGGCGCGTCACGGTCGGTGTCGAACCCGGCGACGTACCAATGACCCCGGCGGTTCGTCACCGTCCACGGCTGAACGTGACGCACAGCGCTCTCCCGCCCGGCCGCGCGGTAGGTGAACGTGATGGCGCGCCGCGTCATCACCGCGTCCTTGACGGCGTCGAAGGCGGGTTCGCTGGTGCGGATACGAGGTTCGAGGCCGACGACCGATTCGACGTCGGGGCTGATGTCGAGCGCCTCGAGCTTGCGCATCGCCGCCGCCGCAGGGCCGGCGAGGCTGGCCTGCTGCCACGCACGCGAGGCGAGGCCGAGGACAGCGAGTTCGTCGGCGTCGAAGTGCAGGTCGGGCAGCTCGTACTCACGCTTGTCGATGCGGTAGCCGATCTCGTCCTCGAACAGGATGTCGATGGGTTCGGCGCGCAGCGGGATGCCGAGCTCACGCAACTCGTCCTTGTCCCGCTCGAACATCCGGTCGAAGGCTTCGTCGTTCGGTGCCTCGGTGTACGGGCGCACGGCCTGACGGATGGCGTCCTTCGTCAGCGGCCTGCGCGTGTAGAGCAGCGCGATGACGAGGTTGAGCAGGCGCTCGGTCTTCGCCTCCGGGGTGGGTCGTGCTGCCACGCTCGCTCCTTCGTCGCTGTCGGGTCTGACGCCGTGGTCCTGCTGCAGAGCCTACCCTCTCATTCGCACAGGTGTGCGATTGGCGGCACTCGGCCCCGCGTGATGGCCACGGGCACGCAGAACGGGGTGAGTACCGATGGCACTCACCCCGTCTTGTTGCTCAGGCCGAACCCACTCGCGGGACGACCAGAGCGGCGAAGGCTACCTCAGCGCAGGCCGAAGGAGCGTCCAGCGCCGGGCTTGTTCGTCGAAACGAGGTCGACGACGAAGATCAGCGTCTCGTTCGGGCCGATCGAGGCACCCGCGCCGCGCTCGCCGTAGCCGAGCGCCGGCGGGATGATGATCTTGCGGCGGCCGCCGACCTTCATGCCGAGCAGGCCCTCATCCCAGCCCTGGATGACCTGGCCGACGCCGGCGGTGAACTCCAGCGGCTCGCCGCGGTTCCACGAGGCGTCGAACTCCTCGCCGGTCGACCAGGAGACGCCGACGTAGTGCGCCTTGATGATGTCGCCGGCCTCGACGGTGGCGCCGTCACCAACGGTGATGTCCTCGACGACGAGTTCCGCCGGCGGGGTGTCACCGGGGAAGTCGATCTCGGGCTTGGTCGTCTTGGGGTCGAAACCCATGGTTGCTCCTTCGAGAAAGTGTCGCTGACAGGCTCAGCGTGTCAGTTGGCGGCGAGGATGTCGACGACGAACACGAGGGTGTCGGTGCCCTTGATGCCCGCCTGCTGGTTGCCGTCCTTGCCATAGCCCTCGGACGGCGGCACCACGACGAGCACGCGGCTGCCGACCTTCTGGCCGACGAGCGCCTTGTCCCAGCCGGTGATGACCTGGCCCTTGCCGATGACGAACACCGACGGCTTGCCACCGTCGTTGTGCTTCGCGGTGGCGTCGAAGATCGTCGACGTGCCCCAGATCTGGCCGGTGTAGCTGACGGCGACCGAGTCGCCGGAGGCGACCTTCTTGCCGTTGCCCTCGATGAGGGTGGCCGTCTTGAGGCTCGTCGGGGCCTTCGCGCCCTTGGCGACGGTGATGCTCGCCTGCTTGCCCTGGCCGGCGGGGACGCTGACCTTCGGCATGTCGGCGGGCGCGTCCTTGGTCGTGCCCTGGGCCTCCTTGAGCGGCGTGTCGGTGGCCTTGATCTCCATGTAGAGCACGAGGTTGTCGTTCGCGCCGACACCGATCTTCTCGTTGCCCGCGGCACCGAAGCTGTCCTTCGGCGGCAGGGAGACGACGAGCTTCGTCCCGGCCTTCTGGCCCTTCAGGGTGCTGATGATGCCCGGCAGGTTGTTGTTGTCGCTCATGTTGAAGCTGGGCACGGTCTCACCGAACGTCGAACCGATCGTCTTGCCGGTCGTGCCGTTCACCATGACGAAGTTGGCCTTGACGATGTCGTTGTCGCCGACCGTCTTGCCGGAACCCTGCGTCAGGATCTTCGGCTTCGTGCTGCTCGTGCCGAACGGCAGCTTGTCCTTCGGG
Organism: Dermacoccus sp. SAI-028; assembly: GCF_004346775.1. Classification (NCBI taxonomy): domain Bacteria; kingdom Bacillati; phylum Actinomycetota; class Actinomycetes; order Micrococcales; family Dermacoccaceae; genus Dermacoccus; species Dermacoccus sp. SAI-028. The sequence goes on from NZ_SMFS01000001.1 coordinate 1,530,060, forward strand.
ATCGAGACGGTGGGCTTCGCAGCGTCCTTCGTGTCGACCTTGACGTCGTCGAGGTTGCCCTTCGTCGCGGGTGCGGACAGCCCGCTCGACGACGACGGTGACGATGCGTTCGACGACGCGCTGGCGCCGGAGGAGCCGCTCGAGCTCTTGGAGGCCTTCGAGTCGTCGTTGCCGCATCCGGCCAGGAAGACGATGGGCAGAGCGGCCAGGGCAAGCAGACGCTTGGGGGAAGTCACAGCAGAGGATCCTCGCGCGATGGGTGACAGGTCGTCCGCCACGATAACCCGCGTGGGGTGTGCTTTGCCTGGCAAGGGCCTGTGCGTCCGAGCCCGCAGGCGTCTCAGACGGGCGTCGTCAGGCTCTCGACGAGACGATCGACGCGGGCATCGGTGGCGAGGAACGGATCCTTGCACATGAGCGTGCGGCCGGCTTGGTCGTTGAGCTTGAGGTGCACCCAGTCGACGGTGAAGTCACGCCCCGCCTCACGCGCGGCCCTGACGAAATCGCCGCGCAGCTTCGCGCGTGTTGTCTGTGGCGGCGTCGTCATGGCCTCGGTGACGCGGGCGTCGTCGACGATGCGTCGCACGCGTCCAGCCTTCTCGAGCAGGCCGAACACGCCGCGTCCGGCGCGGATGTCGTGGAACGTGAGGTCGAGTTGGGCGAGCTTCGGGTCGTCCAACTCGAGGCCCTGACGCGCCGCGTAGTCGGTGAGCAGCTTGCGCTTGATGACCCATTCGATCTCGGTCTCGATGCCGGTGAAGTTCTGCGATTCGACCGCCTCGAGGGTGCGCCCCCACAGGTCGAGGACGTCCGCGATCGCCGGGTCGGGGTCGCCCTCGCGCTCGACGAACGCCGTCGCGCGCTCGAGGAACATGTGCTGCATCGCGAGGGCCGTCATGCTCGTGCCGCCCTGCAGCTCGATGACGCACTGGCCGGTGGGGTCGGCGGAGACGTCGCGGATCGCCTGGATCTGGTTGGCGAGGTGCAGGCGCGGGAAGCTCTCCCCCGCCTCGATCATGCGCAGCACGAGGTGGGCGGAGCCGACCTTGAGCAGCGTCGTCGCCTCGCTCATCGTCGAGTCGCCGACGATGACGTGCAGGCGACGGTAGCGCGCCGAGTCGGCGTGCGGTTCGTCGCGGCTGTTGATGATGGGGCGTGAGCGCGTCGTCGCGCTCGAGTAGCCGTCCCAGATGTGCTCGGCGCGCTGCGTCAGGTTGAACACGGTGCGCCCGTCGCGCACGAGCAGCTTGCCGGCGCCCGCGACGAGCTGGCGGGAGACGAGGAACGCGACGAAGATCTCCGCGATGCGGTTCATGTCGGCGCCGCGATCGAGCAGGAAGTTCTCGTGGCAGCCGTAGGAGTTGCCCGCCGAGTCGGTGTTGTTCTTGAATACGTAGATCGTGCCGTCGACGCCGTCCTCCGCCAGGCGCGCCTGGGCGTCGCTCGTCATGTCGTCGAGGATGCGCTCGCCGGCGCGATCCTGGGCGACGAGATCAAGCAGCGAATCGCACTCGGCCGTCGCGTACTCGGGGTGCGCGCCGACGTCGAGGTAGAGGCGCGAGCCGTTGTCGAGGAAGACGTTGCTCGAACGCCCCCACGCGACGACCTTGCGGAACAACGCGCGGCTCACCTCGTCAGGCGTCAGGCGACGCTGACCGTTCGTCGTCGCGGTGACGCCGAACTCCGTCTCGATGCCGTAGATGCGGCGTTCCATGGCTGCTCCTGATCGTCTGACTGGCTGCTGAGGTCGTGACTGGACGCGGTGTCAGGGCCGCTCGCGGTGGTGTCGCGTTATTGCGTTATCGCGTCAACCCTGCGTCGGGCGCGTAGCCCATGGCGTCACTCGCCGCCCTTCTGCACGAACCCGGAGACGAACTCGCTCGCATTGGTCTCGAGCACGCCGTCGATCTCGTCGAGCATCGAGTCGATGTCGCTCGTCGACGACGCCGCCTGCACCTGGCCGGCGTCTGCGCCTGCCTCGAACTCGTCGTCGCTTTTGCCGCCGGCGTTCTTGAATTGCTGACCGCTCATCGTTGCTCCTCGAAATGACGTCGCTGGTTGCTGTTCGCCACCCTATCGCCGCCCGAACGCCGGAGCGCTCGTTGCACGAGTAATGCGCATCTGCAGGAGGAATGAGCGGCACAAACCCCGTGCAAGTGCACAATTTTCGAGCAGCTGTGCCACGTCGTCGCGCAGCCCGCCCCGATTCGCTCACTCCACGACGAGGTCGGGCCCGACCTGAGCGATGAGGTGCGCGACGTCGGCGTCGAACCAACCGCGGGTCTGCTCGGCGCTGCCGGCGAGTGGCTCGGGCAGGCGGATGCGCGTGTAGCTCGACGGCTGCGTGGTGCGGTAGACCATCCCGTCCCACGACGCGGAGGCGACGTCGCTGCCGAACGCCTCGATGCTCTTGCCGCGCAGCCATGCTCGCGTGTCGCGCGGGGGCTCGACGACGGCGCGCGCGACGTCCTCGTCACTCACGACGCGGGTGAAGCGACCGGCGCGTTCGAACGTGTGGAACAGGCCCTTGTCGGCGCGCACGTCGGACCACTGGATGTCGAGCGCGCGCAGACGCGGGTCGTCCCACCCGACATCATGGCGTGTCATGAACGCCTCCATGACGCTCTTCTTCGCCACCCAGTCGAGGTCGGCCGCGAGGCTCATGGGGTCGCGACGCAGCCCGTCGAGGACGCGCCCCCAGTGCTCGAAGACCTCGCGCGTCTGCTCCTCGACCGGGTCGTCGCCGCGCCGCTGCCACCACGTGTGCGTGGCATCGCGGTACGCCTCGAGGATGTCGAGCGCGCTCATCGCGCGGCCGTCGACGAGGTCGAGCGGCTCGGCGAGCGTCAGGTCGTGACTGACGGCGCGCATCGACGTGACCGGTCGCGCGAGGACGATCCGCGGCAGGGCCTCGTCCTCGAGGGCGCCGAGCACGAGGCTCGTCATGCCCATCTTGAGCAGGTTCGCGACGTCGGCGTGGTTGGCGTCGCCGACGATGACGTGCAGGCGGCGATACTTGCGGTGGTCGGCGTGCGGCTCGTCGCGCGTGTTGATGATGGGACGCTTCAACGTCGTCTCGAGACCGACCTCGGCCTCGAAGAAGTCGGCGCGCTGAGTGAGCTGGAAACCGGCCCGCTCGCTCTCGGTGCCGATGCCGACGCGGCCGCTGCCGGTGACGACCTGACGCGCGACGAAGAACGGCGTCATGCCCGCGACGACGCGCGCCCACGGCACGTCGCGGCGCAGCAGGTAGTTCTCGTGCGTGCCGTACGAGGCGCCCTGACCGTCGGTGTTGTTCTTGTACAGCTGCGTCGGGCCGTCCTCGTCGTCGGCGAGCAACGCCGCCGTGTGCCGCATGATGACCTCGCCCGCGCGGTCGTACGCGACCGCGTCGCGGGGCGTCGTCACCTCCGGCGAGCTGTACTCGGGGTGGGCGTGGTCGACGTACAGGCGCGCGCCGTTCTTGAGCACGACGTTGGCGAAGCTCGGGTCGATCTCGTCGGTCAGCTGGCTCTCGTGCGCGACCTCGCGAGCGATGTCGTAGCCGCGCTGATCGCGCAACGGCGACTCGTCGCTGTAGTCCCACCGACTCTGCGCCGCGTTGAGGCCGACGTCGTTCGCGTAGGCGCGCACGACGAGGCCCGACAGCACCATCGGCGTCGTCCGCTGATCGCCGGGGCGCAGCACGCCGTACTCGGTCTCGATTCCCATGATGCGCTGAACCGTCATGGCGCCACCCTAGTGATGTTGCCCGGGATTCCGAGTGCCCGCGCCCGAAATCGCGGGCAACATCGGCGGGTCAGAGGGTGATGTCGGCGCTCACCGGTTCGGTCAACACGGTGACGCTCGCGGCGGCTGTCGCGTCGTGCTCGGCATCGAGAGCGGCGACGACGTAGCGCCCGCCCGGCGGCAGCGGCATGACGTAGCGGCCCTCGCCGTCGGTGAGCGTGTCGGCGTGGTACTCGCCCGAGTGCTTGATGAGCGTCACCGGCACCTGCGCGGCCGGCGAACCGTTGCTGCGCCGCACGACGCCCGTGAGCTGCAGCGGGTCGACGAGGCTCAACTGCGGCAGACCGGGGCCCGTGACCTCGACGATCCGCGAGCGTGTGGCCCAGCCCTCGGCGGAGGCGACGAGTACGTAGCGTCCCGCGCCGGGCAAGGCGAGGCGGTAGCACCCGTCGTCGTCGACGCGCCCCCAGTCGAGGTGCGCGCCGTCGCTGGCGAGCGCCGTCACGACGCCGCGGCGTACGGGGTGGCCGTCGAGGCCGACGAGCGTTCCGGTCGCGACGATCTCGCGGCTGTCGCCACCACGCACGGCGTCCTTGTCGGCGCTCGCCGGGGCGGGATGCGTCGCGGGGGTGGCGCTCGGCGCGCTTGCGGACGCGGGCTGCGCCGTCGGCACGAACGCAGCGACGATGGCGGAGGCGAGCGCCGCGATGGCGGCCATGACGAAGACGGCCTTGAACGCGGCGAGCTTCGGCAGGTCGTGCCCGTCGACGTGCATCGCCATGTTCGTCAGGATCGCCGCGACGGCGGCGGACGACGTCGACGTGCCGATCGAGCGCAGCAGCGTGTTGAGGCCGTTCGCGGACGCGGTCTCCGTCAGCGGCACCGACCGCATGATGAGTGTCGGCATCGCGGCGTACGCGAACGCTGTCGCGGCGCTGCACAGCGTGGCGCCGAGCACGACCTGCCACACCGCGCCGGTGAGGAAGACGCGCAGCGTGTACGACGCGGCAAGGCCGAGCGCGCCGGCGAGCAGTGTCGTGCGGGCGCCGAAGCGCTTCGTGACGGCGGCGCTCGCGGGCGACAGCACGACCATCGCGAGGCCACCGGGCAGCATCGCGACGCCCGCGGCGATGACGGACATGCCGAAGCCGTACCCGGTGATTTCGGGCATCTGCAGCTGCTGGGTCGTCGTCATCATGTTGGCGTACATGGCGAAGCCGACGAGCAGGCTCGCGGCGTTCGTCAGCAGCACGGGGCGTCGCGCCGAGGTGCGCAGATCGACCATCGGCGAGTTGTGACGCAGTTCGTACGGCGCCCAGACGGCGAACAGCGCGATGCTCGCGGCGAACAGGAGCAGGACGCGCTCGCTCCCCCAACCCCACTGCCCGCCCTTGGTGATGGGCACGAGCAGGCACAGCAGCGCCGCCGACAGCAGCACGGCGCCGACGAGGTCGAAGCGTCCGCGCGAGGTGACCTTCGATTCGGGCACGACGAGCGCGACGGCCGCGAACATGAGGCTCGCGGAGACGACCGACACCCAGAACACCATGTGCCAGGAGAAGTGCTCGACGAGGAAACCGGCGAGCGGCAACCCGATCGCGGAGCCGATGCCGAGGGTCGCGCTCATCGTCGCGACGGCGCCGCCCACCTTCTCGCGTGGCAGCTCGTCGCGCAGGATGCTGATGCCGATCGGGATCATCGACGCGCCCACGCCCTGGAACGTGCGCGCGACGACGAGCGCGCCGAGCCCCGAGCCGATACCACCGATGACCGAGCCGACGATGACGAAAGCCAGCGACACGAGCATGATCTTCTTCTTGCCGACCATGTCCGCCAGGCGCGCCAGGATGGGCGTCGCGACGGCACCCGCGAGCAGCGTCGCGGTGACGAGCCATGAGGTGTTGTCGGCGCTCGTGTGCAGCAGCGTCGGCCACTCGGGGATGAGCGGGATGACGAGCGTCTGCTGCAGCGCGACGACGGTGCCGGCGATGCACAAGACGGCGGCGATCAGGCTCTGACGCGACGAGCCCGCACCGGAGCGGGCCGAGGGCTCGGCGTGGGCGGGTGAGTGACGGCTGGGCACGAAGCTCCTCGGGCGACGACTATTGAATTGACAATAAATATAGTCGATGTTGTCCGGGTTCCGCGGCGTCTGCGCTGCGAAACCCGGGCAAGATCGGCGGATACGGTGGGGTCATGCTTGCTCTCGCGCCGCTTCTCGACCTGCTCGTCGTCCTCGTCTTCGCCGCCGTCGGACGGCGCAACCACGGCGAGGCCGACGCCCTCACCGGCATCGTGACGACGGCGTGGCCGTTCGTCGTGGGAGCGATCGTCGGGTGGATCGTCCTTGTCGTCATGAAGCGATTGCCGGGGCGCTCGCTGACGTCGGGAGTGATCGTGTGGCTGACGACGGTCATCGTCGGAATGATCCTGCGTCAGGTCTCCGGGCACGGCACGGCCGTCGCGTTCGTCATCGTCGCGCTGGCGTTCAACGGCGCGTGCATGCTCGGCTGGCGTCTCGTCGCGCGCGTGCTGGAACGTCGTCGCGCCTGATCCGGCTCCCCGTTCGGGAATCGCCGCAGCGATACGGCACCTCGCGTCCTCGCCCGCATGGCGCCGGACGCCGGACGAAGCCGAACTGGAACGCGGCGTCGCGCGGCTCGTCGAGGTGCTGCGGGACTGACCCGTGGCGACGCGTCAGTCAGTTCTTGTCCGCGAGCGTGCGGATGTTGACGATGCGCTCACCGCGGCGGCCGGACACGCGGGCCCAGTCGTCGGGGTTACTCGTGCCGGGCAGATCCTCGTTCTCGCGGAACTCGTCACGGCACGCCTGACGCACGTGCTCCGCGCGAATACCGCGCTCCTCGGAAGTGATGAGGGCCTTGATCGCGGCCTTCTTCGCGCGGTCGACGATGTTCTGGATCATCGCGCCGCTCGCGAAGTCGGCGAAGTACAGCACCTCGCGCGAACCGTCCGCGTACGTCGCCTCGAGGTAGGCGTGCGCGTCGTCGCGGGCATACAACTCCCCCGCAGCGATGTCGATGAGCGACGCCGCAACCTTCGACGGATCGCCGTCGTGCGCGGCGATCTCGTCGGCGTGGAACGGCAGGGCCGGCGTCAGATACTTGCCGAAGATGTCGCGCCCGGCGACCTCGTCGGGGCGTTCGATGCGGATCTTGACGTCGAGGCGCCCCGGGCGCAGGACGGCCGGGTCGATCATGTCCTCGCGGTTGCTCGCGCCGATGACGATGACGTTCTCGAGGCTCTCGACGCCGTCGATCTCGGCGAGCAGCTGCGGCACTATCGTCGTCTCGACGTCCGAGCTGACGCCGGCGCCACGGATGCGGAACAGTGACTCCATCTCGTCGAAGAACACGACGACCGGCGTGCCCGAACTCGCGACCTCACGCGCGCGCTGGAACAGCACGCGGATGTGACGCTCCGTCTCGCCGACGTACTTGTTGAGCAGCTCCGGGCCCTTGATGTTGAGGAAGTAGCTCGTCGCGTCCGAGTTGCCCTGCTTCGCCGCGACCTGCTTCGCGAGCGACGCGGCAACCGCCTTGGCCACCAACGTCTTTCCACACCCAGGCGGGCCATAGAGCAGCACGCCCTTCGGTGGACGCAGGTGGTGCTCGGCGTACAGATCGGCGTGCAGGAACGGCAACTCGACGGAGTCGCGGATCGTCTCGATCTGCCCGGCGAGACCCCCGATGTCGGAGTAGTCGATGTCGGGCACCTCCTCGAGCCCGAGGTCGGAGACCTCCGCGCGCGTCAGCCGTTCGAGCACGAAACCGCTCTTGGCCTCCATGAGCAGCGTGTCGCCGGGACGCACCGTCACGTCCGCGAGCGGCCCGGCGGTGCGGACGACACGTTCCTCGTCGTTGCCCGTCGCGACGAGCAGGCGGCCGTCCTCGAGCGTCTCCTTGAGCGTGACGGTCTCGCCGGCGCGCTCGAACCCGACGACCCTGACGATGTTCATGGCCTCGTTGACCATGACCTCCTGGCCGGGCACGAGCTCCTCGATCGTGATCGCGGGCGAGAACGACACGAGCATCTTTCGGCCCATGTAGAAGATGTCGGCGCTGCCGTCGTCATGCGCCGCGATGACGGTGGCGTAGTTGTTCGGCGGCTGCGCGAGACGTTCGATCTCACCCTTCATCGACGCGATCTGGTCGCGCGCATCCTTGAGCGTGCGCACGAGACGCTCGTTCTGCGACGACACCGTCGTCAACTGCGAACGCAGCCGCAGGACGTCGGCGGGCGACGTCGCGCCTGATGACGTGTCGTTCGAGGACGACGTCCGGTCCGTCGGGTCGAACTTCGGGCCACTCATCACCGTTTCCTTCGCCTTCGGGGTGCTCGTCAGAGCCGTCCGGCTCCTCGTGCGCACCGAAGCGCGGCCCGAGCAGCCACTCGTTCCACCCTATCGACCTGCGCACACCCGCGACGACGAACGAGCACGACCCAAGTGGATCGTGCTCGTTCGACGAGGCGCTGATGGCTGGCTGGTGCCTCGATGACGACGTCTGAGACGACCCTCGCGTCAGTCCTGATCGGTTGCGACGGGCGCCTCGGCGTTCTCTGCGGCAGCGTCCGGTTCAGCAGCGACGGACGTCTCCGCGTCGGCGGCCGAGCCGGCGCTCGCCTGCGCCACCGAAGCGTCGTCAGAGCCCGCCGGCGCCGCCGACTCAGGGGCGCGTGCGGTGTCATCGCCCGCGAGCGCCTGTGCCGTCGGGGTGTTCTCGAACGAGCGCACGAGCTTGCGCATCTTCTTGTCGGAGACGGGGCGTTCGCCGACGGCTTCGGGTGTCCACGCGTCGTCGGGCGTGGGCTCCGGGGCGCTGGCGGGAGCGCCGTCGTCACCGTAGGCACCCTTGGCAGGGCGGCGCTTGACGAGCGGCGCGGCGACGCCGTCGGCGAGGCGGCGCGTGGAGATGAGGAAGCCGGTGTGGGCGTGCATGCGGTGCTCGGGGCGCACCGCGAGGCCTTCGAGGTGCCAGCCGCGCACGAGGCTCTCCCACGCGTTCGGCTCGGTGAAGCCGCCGTGATCGCGCGCGGCCTCGGCGACGCGCGACAACTGCGTCGCCGTCGCGACGTAACAGATGAGCACGCCGCCGGGCGCGAGCGCCTCGTGAACGACGTCGAGGCACTCCCAGGGCGCGAGCATGTCGAGCACGACGCGGTCGATCGTGCCCGACTCGACGGTCTGCGGCAGCGCCTCGACCAGGTCGCCGACGGTGATGCTCCACGCCGGGTGGTCGACGCCGAAGAACTCGCGCGCGTTGCCCGCGGCGATGGCGGCGAAGTCCTCGCGACGCTCGAACGAGTACAGGCGCCCGTCCTCACCGACGGCGCGCAGCAGCGACATCGACAACGCACCCGAACCGACGCCCGCTTCGACGACGCGTGCGCCGGGGAAGATGTCGGCCATCGTGACGATCTGCCCGGCGTCCTTCGGATAGACGACGGCCGCGCCGCGCGGCATCGACATGACGTAGTCGCTCAGCAGCGGACGCACCGCGAGGTACTCGACGCCCGCCGTGTTCGTCACCGTCACCGCATCGGGCGAACCGATGAGGTCGTCGTGCTTGATGTGACCGCGGTGGGTGTGGAACTGCTTGCCGGGCGTCAGCGTGATCGTGTGCATGCGCCCCTTGGGGTCGGTGAGCTGGATGCGCTCGCCCTCCCGGAAGGGGCCGCGGCGGTACTCGGCGCCGGTCGACGGGGCGGGGGTCTGATCGCTCTCGCTCATGGGGAGCAAGTCTAGGCGCCCCGCGGCATGGTGCCGCTCTCGTGCGCGTGACGCTGCATCGCACGCTCGAGGTCGGCGAGCGTCGCGATGCCGACCAGTCGCAGCGCGACCGGGTCGTCGGCAGCTGCGGGCTGCCCTTCCACCGGCATGCTGACGGTGACGACACCCGGCGTCGGATCGCCCTCGAACGCGGGCAGGATCGCCATCACGTCGTCCTGCGGTGAGGAGATGACGGCGCCCGCATGCGGCAGCAGGGCCTCGCCGAGGGCGCTCGCGGGCACGTGCGGGCGCTGATCCACGGGCACCCGCACGTGCGCACCGGGCGCGACGAGGGCGCTGGCGGCGCCGTCTGCGTCGATGAGGACGATCGTGTCGCCCGTCTCCGGCAGTGCCGCGACGGGCGTGCTCGCGGGGACGGCGACGGCGGGGCGGATGACGTCGGCGACTCGGATGCCGCCGAGGAACTCGCGGTTGATGCCGACGTTGACGGCGACGCTCGCGCCGCGCCAGAGGAACGAGGCGATGAACAGCAGCCACACGAGGCTCCACAGCGAGCCGGGCGCGCGTACGAACCCGAGCACGGCCCACGCGGCCACGCCGATGGCGACGATGCGTCCGCACCAGCCGGCGGCCTTCATGCCCGTGGCGCGGTTGCCCGTCAGCTTCCACACGAGCGCGTCGACGAGGAACCCACCATCGAGCGGCAGACCGGGCAACGCGTTGAACGCCGCGACGAACGCGTTGCTCCACGCGAACGCCCCGAGCAGCAGCGGCACGGCGCCGTCGCCGTCACTCGCGCGGTGGCCGAGGAAGCCGATCACCGCGAGCACCGCGTTCGACAGCGGCCCGACGGCGGCGACGAGCGCGCTGCGTCCGGGCGTCGCGTCGGGGGTGTCGTAGCTCGTGTGGCCGCCCATGAGGTCGGCGACGATATGCGTGACGCGGTAGTGGCAAGCCTGTGCGACGAGGGCGTGCGCCGCCTCGTGGACGAGCACGCTGAGCAGCAGCAACAACGCGTACCCGATGCCGACGACGTACGCGCCGAAACCCCATTCGGGGTGAAGCGAGGCGACCTGCGGGCCGAAGATCGCGACGATGATGACGGCGATGATCGGCCACGTGCGTCCGATGTAGACGGGGACGCCGCGCAGTGAGGCGATCTTGAGGCCGGGTGTGGGCTGGGGCATGCCCCAAGACTATGTGGGCCTCGTGCGCCGGGATGATTAGACTTCTCGGATGCCCGCTTCGTTGTCTCCGTCGCGCGCCTCCGACTTCATGCAGTGTCCCCTGCTCTATCGCTTCCGCGTCATCGACAAGCTGCCGGAGTCGCCGAGTGCGGCGGCGTCGCGGGGGACGCTCGTCCATTCGGTGCTCGAGCGCATCTTCGACGTCGACGCCCCGAAACGCACGCTCGAGCGGGCGCTCGACCTCGTCCCCCATGCCTGGGAGGACATGCTCACCGACGAACCGGAGCTGGCCGAACTCGCGGGCAGCACACCGCACGATCTCGCGACGTGGCTGCGTGATGCGGAGAAGCTCGTCGAGAAGTGGTTCGCGATGGAGAACCCGCAGTTCCTCGAACCCGCCGAGCGCGAGCTCTACGTCGAGGCCGACCTCGACGGGCTCACGCTGCGCGGGTACATCGACCGCCTCGACGTCGCTCCCGGCGGGCAGATCCGCGTCGTCGACTACAAGACGGGACGGGCGCCGTCGGAGCTCTTCGAGAACAAGGCGTTGTTCCAGATGAAGTTCTACGCGCTCGTCATCTGGCGCACGCGGGGCGTCATGCCGCTCATGCTGCAACTCGTCTACCTGGGCAACAGTCAGTTCTTGCGTTATCAACCCGACGAGGCCGACTTGCTCGCGCTCGAACGCAAGCTCAAGGCGCTGTGGCGCGCGATCGAGCGCTGCGCTCGGACGGGTGACTGGCGGCCCAAGAAGTCGCGCTTGTGCTCGTGGTGCGATCACAAGGCGCTGTGCCCGGAATGGGGCGGCACTCCCCCGCCGCTGCCCGAGCACGCGGCGCGTCTCGCGCTCGGTCCCCGCACCACCGGCGACCTCGGAGACGTCGATGGCGACTGAAGGATGACCGTTCGGGCCGGTCGTCGAAGCGGCAGCCACCGTCCGAGTGACGCGTTGCGGGCATCTATCGCCTCCTGCACCGCGCCCGCCTCCGCGGCGAGGCTGACGACAACCGCTCATTCACCAACGTCCATTGAATAAGACGAAGATCGCAGATGGGTACGGGGATCGCAGTTGGGCCGCGCAGGGCCAGGGTCACCGCGCGCGCAGCTGGAATAACCGGCCGCGCCGTCCCGTTCCGCAAGTAGTTGCATTTTCAACTACATGAATGCATGGACCAAGGGAGGCCCTCATGCAGTTCGGCATCTTCACCGTCGGTGACGTCACGACGAACCCGACGACAGGGCGCACCGTCAGCGAGCACGAGCGCATCGCGAACACCGTCGAGATGGCGAAGCTCGCCGACGAGGTGGGCCTCGACGTCTTCGCCACCGGCCAGCACCACAACCCGCCGTTCGTCGCACCGGCCAACCCGGCCGTGCTGATGGCGAACCTCGCGGTGGTGACGAAGAACATCATCCTGTCGACGTCGACGACGCTCATCACGACGACGGACCCGGTGCGCATCGCCGAGGACTACGCCTACGCGCAGCATCTCGCCGGCGGCCGCGTCGACCTCATGCTGGGGCGTGGCAACACCGGCCCGGTCTACCCGTGGTTCGGCAAGGACATCCGCGACGGCATCCCGCTCGCCATCGAGAACTACGCGCTGCTGCGCCGCCTGTGGAACGAAGAGAACGTGACGTGGGAGGGCAAGTTCCGCACACCGCTGCAGGGTTTCACCTCGACGCCGCGCCCGCTCGACGACATCGCGCCGTTCGTCTGGCACGGCTCGATCCGCAGCCCCGAGATCGCGGAGCAGGCCGCCTACTACGGTGACGGTTTCTTCCACAACCACATCTTCTGGCCGCCGCAGCACGCTGCGCAGATGGTGCAGTTCTACCGGGAACGCTTCGAGCACTACGGTCACGGCCGGGCGCAGGACGCGATCGTCGGCCTCGGTGGGCAGGTGTTCATGGCCGAGTCGAAGGCGAAGGCGATGGAGACGTTCCGCCCCTACTTCGATCACGCGCCGGTCTACGGCGGGGCGGGTTCGTTGGAGGACTACACGCGTCAGACGCCGCTGACGGTCGGCACGCCGGACGAGGTCGTCGAGGCCACGCTCGGCTTCCGCGACTACGTCGGTGACTACCAGCGTCAGCTGTTCCTCATCGACCACGCCGGGCTGCCGCACGCCGAGGTCATGCACCAGATCGAGCTGCTCGGCACGAAGGTCGTGCCGCAGCTGCGCGCCGAGATGGACATCCGACGCGCCGCCGGCGTGCCTGATGCCCCGACGCATGCCAGCCTGCTGGCTGCGCGCGCTGCCCAGGCGACCGACACGCCCTCGGCTGACGCCGGTCAGATGGGCGGCGTCGAGACAGGTGTGCCGCGTGCTCCGAAGACCGACGACGTGACGGGAACGCGCGCCGAAGACCGTTGAGCATCAGCCCGGTTCGTCGACAACTCGGCTGACCGGGCCGGGCGGGCGACGCCGGCGGCGGCGTTACGCCCAAACTCAGAGCAACGAGACGAAGGAGAACACGATGATGAACTGGACGGCACGCCTCGCCGTGATCAGCGGCGGGTTGAGTGAGGAATCGTCGACGCATCGTCTCGCCCAGCTGCTGAGCGACGCGGTTGTCGAGAGTGCGCGGGAGCAGGGCAGCGAGGTCGTCGTCGAGCGGATCGACCTGCGGGCGCTGGCGCACGACATCACGACGGCGTCGTTGACGGGGTTCGCTCCCCCGGCGCTCGCGGACGCCTACGAGGTGCTGGGCGCGGCCGACGCCGTGGTCGCGGTGACGCCGACGTACAAGGCGAGCTTCACGGGCTTGTTCAAGTCGTTCTGGGATGCGACTGCGGGCGGCGTGCTGAGCGGCGTGCCCGTCATCGTCGGCGCGACGGGCGGTTCCGCCCGACACTCACTGGTGACGGACACCGCCTTGCGACCGCTGTTCGCGTACATGAAGGCGCTCGTCATGCCGACGGCGGTCTACGCCGCGCCCGACGACTGGGCCGGGCGAGGCCTGGAAGCGCGGGCGAGCGAGGCCGCCGGTGAGTTGACGCAGCAGCTAGAGCGCGTGCTCGGCGGAGCAGACGTGGTGGTGAACGGCGGTTCTGGCGCGCGCGTGTCCAAGGATGGGGAAGCGCCGAGAACATCGTCGAAATCGGTTCGTACGCTTGCCGAGACGCGCAATCGGGCGCGCGATCCGTTCGTCGCGGTGCCGACGATGGAAGAGATGTTGCGCCGCTGAGCACGACTCGTGACCGGAGGGGTCCGTCAGGTTCGTCACGAACCTGACGGACCCCTTCGTCACGTTCGTCTGCCGGGATGTGCCATAGTCGGAAGCGTCCTTCGTGGGAGTCCTGAGAACAGGGCTGAGAGGGAGCTGATACTGCTCCGACCGCTACCCGACCTGACCCGGATCATGCCGGCGCAGGCAGCCAAGGAGACCTCATGGTCGCTCATCCTCCGTTCGGTGCCGACGTTCGTCGACGCCTGCTGCGTGGGGTCTTGCCGTGCCTTCGTCCGATCCGAAGGAGGCACCATCATGACGACGTTCAACGCCCGCGACCTCGCGGCCACCACCGACCGAGCAGCCACGTCGCCGGCGTCGGCCGCGGTTCAGAGGCGCGCAACCACCCCCGCTGACGGATCGGACGCTCGCCGCAAGCAGTACCGAGACGCGGACGGCCTGCGCGTGCCCTACACCGAGGTCATCCTCGACAACTCCCCCGGCACCGGCGCGGCCAACGCTCCCGTCGAGCTGTACGACACCTCCGGCCCGGGCAGTGACCCCGAGGTCGGGCTGCCGCCGTTGCGCGCCGAGTGGATCGCCGAGCGCGACGACGTCGAGACGTACGCCGGCCGAGAGCGCACCCTGCTCGACGACGGCCGCTCGGCCGTCCGACGCGGTGAGGCGAGCCACGAGTGGCGCGGCGAACGTCGCGCACCGCTGCGCTCGAAGGACGGCGCCGTCGTCACCCAGATGCACTACGCCCGTAAGGGATTGATCACCCCCGAGATGCGATTCGTCGCCGCCCGCGAGAACTGCGCCCTCGAACTCGTGCGCGACGAGGTCGCCGCCGGACGCGCGATCATCCCCGCCAACGTCAACCACCCGGAGAGCGAGCCGATGATCATCGGGCGTCGCTTCCTCGTCAAGGTCAACGCGAACATCGGAAACTCGGCCGTGACGTCGTCGATCGCCGAGGAGGTCGACAAGCTGACGTGGGCGACGACGTGGGGCGCCGACACCGTCATGGACCTGTCGACCGGTGACGACATCCACACAACGCGCGAGTGGATCCTCCGCAACTCCCCCGTCCCGATCGGCACCGTGCCGATCTACCAGGCCCTCGAGAAGGTCAACGGTGAGGCCGACAAGCTGACGTGGGAGATCTTCCGCGACACCGTCATCGAGCAGTGCGAGCAGGGCGTCGACTACATGACGATCCACGCCGGCGTGCTGCTGCGCTACGTGCCGATGACGGCCGAGCGCATCACGGGCATCGTCAGCCGCGGCGGCTCGATCATGGCCGGCTGGTGTCTCGCGCACCACGAGGAGAACTTCCTCTACACCCACTTCGACGAGCTGTGCGAGATCTTCGCCCGCTACGACGTCGCCTTCTCCCTCGGTGACGGCCTGCGCCCTGGCTGTACCGCCGACGCCAACGACGAGGCGCAGCTTTCCGAGCTGCGCACCCTCGCCGAGCTGACGAAGCGGGCATGGCAGTTCGACGTCCAGGTCATGGTCGAGGGCCCCGGGCACGTGCCGCTCGACCTCGTCGAGGAGAACGTGCGCCTGCAGCAGGAGTGGTGTGACGGCGCGCCGTTCTACACGCTCGGCCCGCTCGTCACCGACGTCGCACCCGGCTACGACCACATCACTTCCGCCATCGGCGCGACGACGATCGCGATGGGTGGCACCGCGATGCTGTGCTACGTCACGCCGAAGGAGCACCTCGGCCTGCCGAACCGTGATGACGTCAAGACCGGCGTCATCACGTACAAGCTCGCGGCGCACGCCGCGGACGTCGCGAAGCGCCACCCCGGCGCGCGAGCGTGGGACGACGCGTTGAGCAAGGCGCGCTTCGAGTTCCGTTGGAACGACCAGTTCAACCTGTCGCTCGACCCCGACACCGCGCGCGAGTTCCACGACGAATCGCTGCCCGCCGAGGCGGCGAAGACAGCACACTTCTGCTCGATGTGCGGGCCGAAGTTCTGCTCGATGCGCATCAGCCAGGACGTGCGCGACCGCTTCGGCGACGCCGGCGCCCAGCAGCGCGTCGTCAGCGAGAGCGAGGCGCGCGAGGGCATGCAGCAGATGTCGAAGACGTTCGTCGAGCTCGGGCGCAGCGTCTACGTCGACCCCGACACCGCCCACGCCCTGGCAACCCCCACGCCCCAGGACTGACGGGTTCGCAACGGTGAGGGGTGGAGCAACTCGACTCCGCCCCTCACCGACTCTTGTCTCCGTCCGTGCCCGCCCCATCTGCGATCTACGTCCACATTCGCGAACGGCGTACCCATCTGCGATTTTCGGTCACATTCGCCTGTGCCACGGCCTGCCGGGCCGGCTCGAGCATCAGCGCGTCGCGCGAGCTTGCTCCGCCAGACGCGGCAGGTCGTCGAGGCTGACGGCGGCGAGGTCGGGGACGACGACGAGGCCGTCGAGCTGCGGAATCTCGACGAGATGCGGCACGGCGAGCGTGGGGACGCCGGCCGCGACGGCCGAGCGCACGCCCGTCGCCGAATCCTCGATCGCGACGCACTGATCCGGGCGCAGGCCCAGCTCTGCCGCGGCCCGCACGTACGCCTCCGGGTCCGGTTTGCCCGCGCTCACCATGTCACCGGTGACGACGACCTCGAACGTCCCGGCCGGCAGCGCGTCGACGAGCACCCGCGCGAACGACTCGTACGACATCGTGACGAGCGCGCACGGCATCCCCGCCTCGTGGGCGGCGAGCAGCAGCTCCTGCGCGCCGGGGCGCCACGGCACGTGCTGCTTCAGCTTCTCGATGACCTGCTCGAGCAGGATGTCGACGATCTCGTCCGGCGTCAACGGAATACCCGTCTGATCCTTGATCATCCGACCCGTGACGGGCAGCGCGTTGCCGACGAGCTGGAACGCCTGCTCCTCGCTCCACGACGCCCCGTACGACTCGATCAGGCCGCGCTCGGCCTCCATCCAGTACGGCTCGGTGTCGATGACGGTGCCATCCATGTCCCACAGGATCGCGCGGGGGGCATGCGAACCATGCGCCGCGCGCGAGGACGCCGATGAGTCGAGCGCGTCGAGGCGGGCGTCGAGATGGTTCAGGTGCGGCGTCGGGTTCACGCGTCAGTCCTCCGGGTCGTATCCGAGGTTGGGGGCCAGGTGGCGCTCGGCCTCGGCCATCGTCCATCCCTTGCGCTCAGCGTAGTCGGCGACCTGATCGCGCCCGATCCGCCCGACGACGAAGTACTGCGCCTGCGGATGCGCGAAGTACCACCCGCTCACGGACGCGCCGGGCCACATCGCGCGCGACTCGGTCAGTTCGACCCCGATCGACGCGGTCACGTCGAGCAGGTCGAACAGCGTGTCCTTCTCGGTGTGCTCGGGGCACGCCGGGTAGCCGGGCGCGGGACGGATGCCCTGGTAGCGCTCCCTGATGAGTTCGTCGTTCGACAGCTTCTCCCCTGCCTCGTAACCCCAGAACTCGCGACGCACACGCTCGTGCAGCCGCTCGGCGAACGCCTCCGCGAGGCGGTCGGCGAGGGCCTCGAGCAGGATCGCCGAGTAGTCGTCGAGGTCGTCCTTGAACGCGCGGATCCGCTCCGGCAGCTCCGTCCCAGCCGTCACGGCGAACGCACCGACCCAGTCGTCGGCCGCACCCGTAGGGGCGACGAAGTCGGCGAGCGAGCGGTTCGGCACGCCGTCACGGTGCGTGCCCTGCTGACGCAGGTGGTGCAGGCGCGCCACCTCGGCCGAACGCGACGCGTCGCCGAACAGCACGGTGTCGTCACCGTCGGCCTGCGCCGGCCAGAACCCGATGACACCCGCCGGGTGCAACCAGCCCTCGTCACTGATGCGGTCGAGCATCGTCTGCGCGTCGTCGTACAGCTTGCGCGCCGCCTCGCCCTGCGCGGGGTTGCTCAGGATGTCGGGGAAGCGCCCCTTCATCTCCCAGGCGGCGAAGAACGGCTGCCAGTCGATGTACTCACGCAGCTCGCTCACCGGGTAGTCGGTGAACACCCTCGTCACGGGGGCGCCGTCGACGGCAAGGGCCGGAGCGTCGGGAACGCCTGCAGCCCAGTCCATCTCGGTGACGTTGGCCCGCGCCTCGTCGAGCGTCAGCAACGGACGCTCGTCGCGCTTGGCCGCGTGTCGGGCGCGCAACGCGTCGTAGTCGGCGACGACGTCGGCGAGCAACGCCTCGCGTCGCTCCCCCGTCGACAACAGCGCAGCGACGACCGGAACCGAGCGCGAGGCGTCCTTCACCCACACGACGGGCTCGTCGTAGCGCCCGTCGATCTTGACGGCCGTGTGCGCACGCGACGTCGTCGCGCCGCCGATGAGCAGCGGCTGAGTGAAGCCCTGACGCTGCATCTCAGAGGCCAGGTGCACCATCTCGTCGAGCGACGGCGTGATGAGGCCCGACAGCCCGATGATGTCGGCGTCGTGCTCGCGCGCAGCGTCGAGGATCTTCTGCGGAGCGACCATGACGCCGAGGTCGATCACCTCGTAGTTGTTGCACTGCAGCACGACGCCGACGATGTTCTTGCCGATGTCGTGCACGTCGCCCTTGACGGTGGCGAGCACGACGGTGCCGTTCGTCTGCTTGCTCGTGACGCCGCTCGCTTCCTTCTCCGCCTCGATGAACGGGATGAGGTAGGCGACGGCCTTCTTCATGACGCGCGCCGACTTCACGACCTGCGGCAGGAACATCTTGCCGGCGCCGAACAGGTCACCGACGACGCCCATGCCGTCCATGAGCGGGCCCTCGATCACCTCGAGCGGACGCTTGCCCTCGGCCTCCAGCTCGGCGCGCATCTGCTCGGTGTCGGCTTCGACGTGGTCGTCGATGCCCTTGACGAGCGCATGCGTGATGCGTTCGCGCACCGGCAGTTCGCGCCACTGTTCCGTCTTCGCTTCCGCCTGCTCACCGCTCGAGTTGTACTGTTCGGCGGCCTCGAGCAGCCGCTCGGTCGCGTCGGCGCGCCGGTTGAGGACGACGTCCTCGATCAGCTCGCGCAGTTCGGGGTCGATCTCGTCGTAGACGACGAGCGCGCCGGCGTTGACGATGCCCATGTCCATCCCCGCGGCGACCGCGTGGTAGAGGAAGACGGCGTGGATCGCCTCGCGCACCGGGTTGTTGCCGCGGAAGCTGAACGACACGTTCGACACGCCGCCGCTGACGAGGGCGCCGGGCAGGTTCGCCTTGATCCATCGCGTGCCCTCGATGAAGTCGACGCCGTAGTTGGCGTGCTCCTCGATGCCCGTGCCGATCGCGAAGATGTTCGGGTCGAAGATGATGTCCTCGGCCGGGAAGTCGACGTCGGGGCCGGTGAGGATGTCGTAGGCCCGCTTCGTGATCGTCTTGCGCCGCTCGAGGGTGTCGGCCTGGCCGTCCTCGTCGAACGCCATGACGACGATCGCCGCGCCGTAGCGCTTGCACAGCCGGGCGTGCTCGATGAACGGTTCGACGCCCTCCTTCATCGAGATCGAGTTGACGATCGACTTGCCCTGGATGCACTTCAGCCCGGCCTCGATGACCTCCCACTTCGAGGAGTCGACCATGACCGGGACGCGGCAGATGTCGGGTTCGGAGGCGATGAGCTTGCAGAAGCGATCCATCGCGGCGACGCCGTCGATCATGCCCTCGTCCATGTTGACGTCGATGATCTGCGCGCCGTTCTCGACCTGCTGACGGGCGACGGACAGCGCCGTCGCGTAGTCGCCGTCCTTGATGAGCTTGCGGAAGCGCGCCGAACCGGTGATGTTCGTGCGCTCACCGACGTTGACGAACAGCGAATCCTCGTCGACGGTGAACGGCTCGAGCCCGGACAGGCGCAGGGCGGGCGCGACGTCGGGCACGCTGCGCGGGGCCGTGGCGGCGACCGCGTCGGCGATCGCCCCGATGTGATCGGGCGAGGTGCCGCAGCATCCGCCGACGAGGTTGACGAGGCCGTCGCCCGCGAATGCGGCGACGGTCTGCGTCATCGCCTCGGGTGTCTCGTCGTACTCGCCGAACGCGTTGGGCAGGCCAGCGTTCGGGTAGCAGGAGACGAAACAGTCGGCGATGCGCGAGAGGTCGGCGACGTAGGGGCGCATCTCGTCGGCGCCGAGCGCGCAGTTGAGTCCGACGGCGAGCGGGCGCGCGTGACGCACCGAGTTCCAGAACGCCTCGCCCGTCTGCCCCGACAGGGTGCGGCCGGAGGCGTCGGTGATCGTGCCGGAGATGATGACGGGCCAGCGCCGCCCGCGTTCCTCGAACAGCTGCTCCAGCGCGAAGATCGCGGCCTTCGCGTTGAGCGTGTCAAAGATCGTCTCGATGAGCATGAGGTCGACGCCGCCGTCGGCCAGGCCGCGGGCCTGCTCGAGGTAGGCGCCGACGAGGTCGTCGAAGCTGACGTTGCGCGCGCCCGGGTCGTTGACGTCCGGTGAGATCGACGCCGTGCGGTTCGTCGGGCCGATCGCGCCGGCCACGAACCTCGGACGCGCCCCGGTGGTCACCGAATCGGCAGCAGTGCGAGCGAGTTTCGCGGATTCGACGTTGAATTCGTACGCGAACTCGGACATGTCGTAATCAGCCAATGAGATGCGCTGCGCGTTGAACGTGTTCGTCTCGACGATGTCAGCGCCGGCCTCGAGGTACTCGCGGTGGATGCCCTCGATGATGTCGGGCTGCGTCAGTGACAGCAGGTCGTTGTTGCCCTTGAGGTCGCTCGGCCAGTCGGCGAATCGCTCACCGCGGTAGTCGTCCTCACTCAACCCGTGCCGCTGGATCATCGTGCCCATCGCGCCGTCCATGACGAGGATTCGCTCACGCATGAGCGCGGCCAGCTCCTCGCTGCGATCCCCGCCTGCGTCGCGGCGGGCGTCGTGGTCGGTCGTGGTCGGGTCGGTTGCCTTGGAGCGGCTGCTCACGTGACGTCCCTTCGAGGGCGGGTGGATGTCGCATCATGCTATCGAGCGGCGTCGCCCCGCCTTGGAGCGTGCACGCCGTTGGCCGCATACTGGAATGTCAGGCCCTCGCCGCATCGTCGCCGCGCGCCCGATCCACTCTCACGACCTGCAGAAGGAGACACGCTGTGCGTCGTCACTTCGACCTCACCACGTCGACCCCACCGACCGTCCTCGTCGCCTTCCAGGGCTGGAACGACGTCACCGGCGCCGCGTTCGACGCGATGGATCACCTCGTCAAGGCCACCGGCGCGCGCCTGTGGGCCGACGTCGACCCGGAGGACTACTACGACTTCCAGGTCAACCAACCGCGCATCGACGTCGTCGACGGCGAGCGCCGCGTCATCTGGCGCACGACGGAGATCTTCCACACGCGACTCGACGCCGTGGGCGACGTGCTCATCGTCAAGGGCATCGAGCCGTCGTTCCGGTGGAAGGCGTTTCTCGCCGAACTGCTCGACGCCATCCATGCGAGCGAGCCGGCGCGCGTCGTGGTGTGCGGTGCGCTCGGTGGGGACACGCCGCACACGCGGCCGCTGCCTGTCACGCTGACGTCGCCGCAGCCGGCGACGCGTGAGGCGTATGACGCGAAGACGCCGACGTACGTCGGCCCGGCGGGCATCGTCGGCATTCTCATCGATGCGCTCGGGCGCTCGGATGTGACGACGATCGCGCAGTGGGTCGTCATGCCGCAGTACGCGCTGGGCAGCCCGCAGCCGAAGGTGACGTGGACGATGGTGCAGGGGTTGTCGAGACTGCTCGACGTCGCGCTGCCCGAGGGCGATCTCGAGGAGCAGGCGCGGGCCTGGGAGCGTGGCGTCAGCGAACTCGTCGCGCAGGACGGCGACATGACCTCCTACGTCGACACGCTCGAGCACTCGATGGACGTCACCGAACTGCCCGAGGCCTCCGGCGATGCGATCGCCGAACAGTTCGAGCAGTTCCTGCGCCGGCGGGACGGCGACAGCCGCCGCGGGGAGCAGGGCCCTGGGGGCGACACGGTCTGACGGGCCGTCGGAACGGCTGGCGTGAGCGGCATGATCGTGCCGAGTTTCTCGCGACGACGGCAGCAGGGGTCCTCGTCGGATCGTGCTGGTGTTGGCGCGAGCAGTGTGTTCAACCCCAAAGCGGAACGATCGTGTCGCTTCGGGTCGAATCGGCCTAGGACGAGTGCTCTGACGGCACGATCGTTCCGATGAAGGGTGCATGAGCCTGTTCAGGACGTGCGAGCGAGGCGGCGCAGCCTCGGCCTCGGCCAGATGGAGCTTGCCGAACTGGCTAATGTCTCCGAACGCTTCGTCTGCTCGCTCGAGCAGAACAAGGCCACGGTGCGACTCGACAAGCTCACGGCCGTCCTCGACGCGCTGGGTCTGGAGCTGCGTGCTGAACCCCGCGGGGGCGTCGGCGCATGAGCCCGCGCGCAGATCGCGCGCAGACGGCGGCGCTGGGTGCCGCTGAAGACCTCGACGAGATCGGGTTTGACGCCAGGCGTGTGCAGGACCTGAGCCGCGTCACGCGTCATCCGGCCCGGACGATGGCGGCCACCGCAGCGCGGTGACCGCCACCGGTAGCCCAGCGATACACGCTCAACCGCGCTGATGCACCGCGTCGAAGGCCTGGCTGAGGTCGGCGATGAGGTCGGCGGGGTCTTCGAGGCCCACGGACAGGCGCAGCACCGACTGTGACGGCTTCGCGTCCCCCTCCACGGGACGGTGCGTCAGGGCTGCCGGGTGCTGGATGAGCGTGTCGACTCCCCCGAGCGAGACGGCGTGCACGATGAGGCGGCAGGCCGACGTCACGACGGCGGCCGCATCGAAACCGTCGGCCATGCCGAACGCGAGCACCGAACCGGGCCCGGCCATCTGACGGGCCGCGATGCCGTCGACGTCGAACTGCGGCAACCCCGACCACATGACGGCGTCCACCTCGCCGCGCGTCAGCAGCCACTCGGCGACGGCGCGCGCGCCTTCCTGCTGCGCCTTGACCCGAATCGGCAGCGTCTGCAGCCCACGGTGCAACCCGTACGCGTTCGAGGGCGACAACAGCGCCCCCGTGATGGCGCGCACCTGACGCAGCCGCGGCGCCCACGCCTCGTCACACGCGACGACGCCGCCCATGAGGTCGCCGTGACCACCCATGAACTTCGTCGCCGAATGCACGCTCAACGTCGCACCGAGCGCGAGCGGCTGCTGCAGCACGGGCGTGGCGAACGTGTTGTCGACCATGACGGGCACGTCGCCCGCGGCGCGCACGACGCCCACGCCACCCGACGACGCGGTTTCGGTTCGGCCCTCGCCGCGGCGGTGCTCGACGTGCTGGGCCCCGACGTCACGCTGCAGTGCGAAATGTACGACGACGGCGGCGTCCGGTTCGCCGAGGCTCACGGCCTCGAGGCGCGCCACCCGCGAGGAACGGCTGCTGCGCGCACTGCCGGTCGACACGCCGCGCTGCGCGCCGAACGCGCCATCAGCGAACGCCTGACGTTCACCTCGTTCGTCGGGCTCCCCCGCCGCCGACCTCGCGCCGCACTGGGACGCGCTGGCCGCTCAGATGGCCGACGACGTCCCGCTCGGCGGCCTCACCCGCCCTGGCAAGCGTGACGGCGACGCCCGCCGCCGCGAGGACGAGCGTCACGCCGAGGAGGGGTATCTCCTCGTGCGCACCCTCGCCTGGCTCGACGGCCGGCCGGCCGGGTACACGCAGATCCTGCTGGCGAGCGACGCCCCGCAGATGGCGTTGCAGGACGACACGCTCGTCGACCGTTCCCTGCCGTGATGCGGGCGTCGCGGGCACTCAAGGTCGTCAATCTCGAGCACCTGCAGTCACTTCCGCAGGCGAGCGCGACGCAATCGGTCCAGACCTACTGCGCCGAGACGAACACCGCCATCCTCGCGCCCAAAGCCGCGCTGGGCTTTCGACGCGTCGACGTCATGACCGCGCTCGAAGGGCACCCGGAGGCAGCTGCGCTCAGGCGTACCTGATCCGGTCGAGCAGCATCGCGAGCGGCTCGGGCACCTCGTCGGCGCCGAGCGCCGCGGCGAGCACAGCGGCCGCGTTCTCCTTGCGACCGGACGCGGCGCGCGCGAACCGGCGCAGCTGATCCGCGAGCGGTTCGTCGGCCCACGCGGCCTGTGTGCGCAGCGCATCGAACTTGCTGCCGAGACCCGCGCCCTCGATGGCGGCCTTCGCGCGCTCGGCGCCGAGCGCGCGGATCAGTTCCCCCTCGAGGTCGGGTTCGCAGACGAAGAAGCCATAGACGGGCAGGTCGCTCGCGTCGAGCACGGGCAGCCCGTCGTCGGCGAGCGCCTTCTCGGCCGCGCGGGTGTCGGCGGCGTCGCAGAGCCCGACGACGTCGGCGTCGGATCGGATCTGCCGGATCTCGCCGAGGACACGGCCGACGTTCGTCGCGCCCTGCAGGTTGACGAGTTCGACGTTCGGGCTCGCGAGCCCGTCACGCTCCATGAGGGCCGCGACGGCCGCGACGTCGCTCGGGCCTTCGAGCAGGACGAACATCGTCGCGGCGCTGGCCGGGCTGATCGTCGTGGTCACAGCTTGACCCCGAGCAGGGCGTCGACGACGTCGTGGATCTGCTGTGCGGAGCCGACGGCTTCTTCGCCCTCGGCTGCACACCAGGCGTCGATCGCGGCGAGCGCGGCGGGCGTGTCGAGGTCGCTGCGCAGGGCGCGGCGGACCGCTTCGATCGTGGGCGTCGCGTCGACGCCATCCGCCTCGATGGCGCGTCGCCACGTCGCGAGGCGCTCCTTCGCGGCGTCGAGCCGCGCGTCGGTGTACTCCCAGTCGGTGCGGTAGTGCTGGTCGAGCAGGACGAGCCGGATCGCCATCGGGTCGACGCCCTCGCGGCGCAGCACGGACACCTTGACGAGGTTGCCCTTGCTCTTGCTCATCTTCTCGCCGTCGTAGCCGACCATGCCCTGGTGGGCATAGTGGTGCGCGAACGGCGGCTGCCCCGTCAGCGCGTCGGCCTGCACGGCGCTCATCTCGTGGTGCGGGAAGATGAGGTCGGTGCCGCCGCCCTGCAGCGTGAAACCGTTGCCGAGGTGCTCGAGCGCGATCGACGTGCACTCGATGTGCCAGCCAGGTCGGCCGCGTCCGACGCCGGGGCCGCCGTCCCACGCCGGCTCTCCCTCACGCTCGGCGCGCCACAGCAGCGGGTCGAAGACGTCCCGCTTGCCCTCACGCTCTGGGTCGCCGCCGCGGTCGGCGAAGACGGCCATCATCTGCTCACGGTCCCAGTGCGAGACCGAACCGAACGTCGGCTGCTGCGCGAGGTCGAGGTAGACGTCCTTCGCGCCGGCAGCGGCGTTCTCGGCGGCGGGCACGTCGACGGTGTAGGCGAGGCCGCGCTCGAGCAGCCGGGCGACGTTGGCCGAATGCAAGGTCATCGACTCGACGACGCCGACGTAGTGCTGCGGCGGGATGACACCGAGGGCCTCCATGTCGCCGTGGAACAGCTCGATCTCGCTCGTCGCGAGCTCACGCCAGTCGACGTCGTCGCGGGCGGCCCGCTCGAGCAGTGGGTCGTCGACGTCGGTGACGTTCTGCACGTAGGTGACCTGCGCGCCCGCGTCGATCATGACGCGCTGGGCGATGTCGAAGGTGACGTAGGTGGCCGCGTGGCCGAGGTGCGTCGCGTCGTACGGCGTGATGCCGCAGACGTACAGCCCGGCCTGCTCGCCGAGATCGATCGGGACGATCTCACCGGCTGCCGTGTCGAAGAGGCGGACGTCGATGTCGGCTCCAGCCGGGGAGGCGACGGGGTTGAGCGCAGGGCGAGACCAGGATTTCACCGCCTCAGCCTAACGGGTACGACCGACGCCTCCGCCCGGCGGACGCGTCACGGCGAGGCCCTCGTGGGCTCTCACAGCGGCGGCCACGGCAGCGGGTAGCGATCGGACGGCGGCTCTGGAAACACGCCGGCGGTGCGCAGCGCCGCCACGCGCTCGAAGAACGCCTCGACCTCGTCATCGTCGAGGTGTGCGCTGAGCTGCGCGCCGAGCCCGTCTCGCGCGGCCAGGAGCGCCGCGAGGGACGCGTCGTGCGCCGCACTCAACGGTTCACCGGCGAAGCCCCACAGGACGGTGCGCAGCTTGTCGTCGATGTGGAACGTCAGGCCGTGATCGATGGCGTAGAGCTGCATGTCTCCCCCGCCCGATGTGTCCTCGATGAGGTGAGAACCCTTGCGGTCGGCGTTGTTCGTCAGCACGTCCAGCAGCGCGACGTCGCGTAGTGGGTCACCGTCGTGGTGAGCGAGCACGAGGGGGCCCTCGTCGGTGTCGAACGCGGCGATCGCGTGCACGTCGTCAGTCAGCTCGTCCTCGTCGAGCAACGCCACCTGGTGCTGCTCGGCCGGTTCGAGCGGTCCGACCCAGCGCTGCAGGGATCCCTCGCCGAGCTGCGGGTCGACGTGCCACGTCGTCTCCGGAACGCAGCGCATGCCGGCCGCGGCGGCGACGAGGTAGGTCGCGACCTCGCGGTGCGCGAGCGTCTCCGACCGGAAGTCGCGCAACGGTTGCTCACCGCGCACGGGTTTGAACACGGCGCGCTCCCCCGTCGCCGTCATCAACCGCACGACGACGTTGGAGGCGTCGACGAGGCGACCCTCGATCTGCCACTCGAGCTCGCTCAGTTCGGGCGCGCCGAGCTCGAGCGGTCGGGAGGTGACGTCGGGCGTCTCGCTCACCGGCGTCGGTACCCGTTCGCGCGGGGGCAGACGTGGCCGCGCGGGTCGAGCGGTTCGTTGCACAGTGGGCAGGGACGGCGGCCCTGCGCGACGAGCGCGAGCGAACGACGCGTGAACTCGCGCGCGGCGGGCGGGGCGAGCACGACGCGCAGGCCCGTGATGGCGGTGATCGCGGCGCCCTCATCGTCCTCGTCCACCTCGGCGTCGAGGTCGTGGCACTCGAGCGCGAAGACGCGCTCCATCGGATTCCAGCTGACGCTCATGCTGCCGACGCGGAACAGCGGGTCGACGGGCAGTTCGAGCGGGTCGTTGTCGGGTGCGGTGGCCGGCTCGTCGCGGTCGGCGCCGACCTCGTCGAGCAGCTCTTCCAGGCGCTCGGCGAGCAGAGCCACCTGCTGCTTCTCGATGGCGACGCCCTCGACGCGGCGCGCGTCACGCACCTGCAGGTAGAACTCGCGAGAGCCCGGCTCACCGACGGTGCCCGCCACGAAGCGCGCGGGCTGGTTGAACTCGACTACAGACATGTCCGTGAGCCTACTGCGTCGCGCCGGTGGCGCCACCGACGGTGGATTCGGCGCTCGTCGAGCGCGCCAGACCGACGGCCTCGCCGAGGCCACCGGAGGTCACGTTCATCGCGAGGACGAAGGGGCGATTGCCGACGAAGCGGATGACGCTCATCGACGCGGGCGCGAGGACGATGCGCTGGAAGTCGTCGAGGTGCTGACCGAGCGCGTCCGACAGCATCGACTTGATGACGTCCCCGTGGCTGACGACGACGCCCACGCCCGAGCCGCCCTGCTCGTCGCTGCTGCGTTCGTCCAGCTCGCGCGCGAGGGCGCGCACAGCGTCGACGGCGCGTCGCTGCATGGCGAGCATCGACTCGTGCTCGAACTGCGGGCTCGGCGGGAACGTCACCTGCGACGGGTGTTCCTGCACCTGCTTCCACAGCTCCTCGCCGGCGAGGTCGCTGAGCTTACGCCCCGTCCAGGCGCCGTAGCGGCACTCGCCGACGGTGTCGTCGGTCTCGACGGCGACGCCGCTCGCCGCGCGCAGGGCGTCCGCCGTCTCCTGGCAGCGCACGAGCGGCGAGGCGACGATGCGCTCAGGCGTGCAGCAGGCGCTGATCGCCGCGGCGGCGGCGTCGGCCTGGGTGCGCCCCAGCTCGTCGAGATGGACGTCGGGGCTCCAACCGGCGAGGACGCCGGAGGCGTTGGCGCTCGTGCGCCCGTGCCGCAGCAGGATGATGGTGGCCACGCGACCAGGCTACCGGCCCGGCCGTCCATGACCCGTGTCGCGCCACGGCGCGGGCAGCGCGGTAGCGCAGAATACGACGGTGATCATCGACCAGGCCGTCTATCGCGGCGGCAAGCGCATCGACTGCGGCGACCTGCACGCCGGGCTCGCCGATCTGCGCGAGCACGACCACGGCTTCCTGTGGGTCGGGTTGAAGGATCCGACGGCCGGCGAGTTCTCGCTCATCGCCACGGAGCTCGGCCTGCACCCCCTCGCGGTCGAGGACGCTCTCGGCGGTGGGCAACGCCCCAAGTTCGAGGTCTACGACGGCATGGCGTTCCTCGTCATGCGCACGTTGCGCTACATCGAGGCGACGTCCGACGTCGAGACCGGCGAACTCATGGTGTTCGTCGGCGACCGCTTCGTCGTCACCGTCAGGCGCGGTGAGCCGACGCCGCTGGAGACGGTGCGCGCCGCGTTGGAGCACGATCCGAGGCTGCTGGAGAAGGGCCCCGTCGCGGTCATCTACTCGGTCATGGACGCGGTCGTCGACAAGTACCTCGCCATCGACGAGGAGCTGAGCGACGACGTCCTCGCGATCGAGCATCAGGTGTTCACGCCGAGCGTGACGACGGACGTCAGCGACATCTACGAACTGAAGCGCGAACTGCTCGAGGCGCGGTGGGCTGTGCAGCCGCTCATCGAGCCGACGCGGCGCCTCGTCGCGTCGTCGTTCGTCGACGAGGGGTTCGCGCCGTTCTTCCGTGACGTGCTCGATCACCTGCAACTCGTCAGCGAGCACATCGAGACCTACGATCGGTTGCTGTCGGACGTGCTGTCGGCGTACCTGTCGCAGGTCGGCGTGCAGCAGAACAACGACATGCGCAAGATTTCGGCGTGGGTCGCCATCGCGACGGTGCCGACGATGCTCGCCGGCATCTACGGCACGAACTTCCACTCGGTGCCGGAGCTGGAGGCGTCCGTGCACTTCGGCGGCCGCGGCGGTGGGTACGAGTTCTACTACGGGTACTACCTGATGATCGCCGTGCTCGCGACGATCGGCGTGCTGCTGTGGCGCGCGTTCAAGAAGTCTGGATGGTTGTGATGGTGGTTCGCCACATCGGTGACGCGGCGCCGCGGGTGCCGACGCGCGTGCTCAACGGCAGCGGGACGCGTGTCAGCGCGTTCGTGCTCGGCGTTTCCGGGTGGGCCCGCGGCGTGACGGCGGAGAGCGCGCAGGAGATGGCGAGCACCTACCTCGCTGCCGGCGGGCACACGTTCGAGACGAATGACGTCGACGCGGGCGCCGCCGAGGTGCGGCTGCGTGAGGCCCTCGAAGGCCTCCGGCGCGAGGAGTACCAGCTCGTCGCGCGCAACGGCCGTCACGGAGCGCTCCCCTTCGCCCCGGGCCCGGACACCTCCCGCGCCGGCCTCATGGCCGCGCTCGATGCGACGCTGGAGCGTCTCGGCACCGAGCACGTCGACCTGTGGCTCGTCGAGGGTGACGACGGCGTCACCCCGAGCGTCGAGGTCGCCTCGGCACTCGAGTGGGCCGTCACGACGGGCCGGGCGAGCGACGTCGGCCTGAGCGACGTGCCCGCATGGCGCGCGGTCGACGTCAGTCACCTGCTCGCGGCGCGCGGCGTCCACCTCGTCGCGCACGCTGTGGAACATCACCTGCTGCGCGCCGACGCCACGGACGTCGTCGAAGCCGCCGCGGCGCGCGGCTACGGCGTCATCGCGGGCGCCGGGCTCGCGCGCGGCGTGCTGACGGGCAAGTACCGCCACGGCACGCCGGCCGATTCGCGTCGCGCCTCCGGCGATCTCGTGGCGAGCGGAGCCTCACGTGAGACGACGCGCGCCGTCGTCGAATCACTCGCGACGGCGGCCGACGGCCTCGGCGTCCACCCCGCCGAACTGGCCCTCGCCTGGTCGTTGCACGCGCCCGGCATCGACGCCGTCGTCGCGGGGTCTCGCACCGCGGCTCAACTGCGTGTCGCGCTGCGCGCCGGCGAACTGAGTGTGCCGCGCGAGATCGTCGTGGCGCTCGACGAGGTCGCCGGCGCCTGACGGCGGGCGGCCTTGGTCGTCAGAACGCTCGGCCCCCGTGGCCGAGCGTTCGGCCCAATGGGGCGTTCGCCTCAGCCGCGGCCGCGCGCAGAGCGGTGCTTTTCGTCGCCGCTCGTCTCGTCGTCAGCATCGTCGAGGTCATCGTCGTCCTCGTCGTCGAAGTCGTCATCGAAATCGTCGTCGTCGAAGTCATCATCATCGAAATCGTCGTCGTCGAGCAGGACGAGCGGCGTCATCTCGTTGAACGCGTTGAGCAACGCGTCGTCGTAGGTCTCGAACGCGTCGGCCAGGGCGTCGGATGCCGCGATGACGGCGGGGTCGTCGTCACCGCGACGCGCTGAGCACGCCTCGAGGTGACGTTCGAAAGCGAGTGTGAGGGCTTCGAGGGCAGCGCGCGGGTCGGCGTTCATGTGGAAAACGCTACCCCGATCGCGCAAGAATGTGCAGATGGCCGAGTACGAATACCGCACGCTCACGTTCGCGCGTGACGCGAGCCGCAGCGACATCCGCCAGAGCCTCACCGACGAGGCCGAGTACGGGCACTGGGAGCTGGCCCGCACCCGCATCTACCTCGGTGGGGTCCGCCGCATCTGGTTGCGGCGCCGCATCATCCGCATGCGCCCGCAGGACAACGGCGGCTGGCTCTGATCAGCAGTCGGTGAGCAGACGCGCGAGCACCCGCTGCCCGAACTCGAGGCTTTCGACGGGCACGCGTTCGTCGATGCCGTGGAACATCGGCGCGAAGAGCAGATCGGACGGCAGCCGCAACGGTGTGAAGCCGTAGCCGTTGATGCCGAGCTGCTTGAGTGCCTTGTTGTCGGTGCCCGCCGACAGGCAGTAGGGCAGGATCTCGCAGCCCGGGTCCTCGGTGCGCAGCGCGTCCTTCATCCGCTCGACGAGGTGGCCTTCGAACGGCGCGTCGAGCGCGATGTCGCGATGCAGCGTCTCGATCGTCACGTGCTCGCCGGCGAGTTCGGCGATGACGTCCATCAGCTCGTCCTCGTGCCCGGGCAGGAAGCGGCAGTCGACGTTGACTGACGCCGTCTGCGGGATGACGTTGTGCTTGTAGCCGGCGTCGAGCATCGTCGGGTTCGACACGTTCGCGAGGGCCCCCTCGACGAAGGTGCGCGCGCCGGGGATGTGCGCGAGCAGCGCGTCGGTGTCCTCGTCGGTGTAGGTCGTGCCCGTGATGTCGGCGAGACCGTCGAGCAGCTGGCGGACGCTCGCGACGTACTGGCGCGGCCAGACGTGGGCGTCGATGCGGCCGATCGCCGCGGCGAGGCGCGCGATGGCGTTCTCGTCGTTGGGGACGCTGCCGTGGCCGGCGCGGCCGTGGGCGGTGAGGCGGATCCAACGGATGCCCTTCTCCC
This sequence comes from Dermacoccus sp. SAI-028, assembly GCF_004346775.1. NCBI lineage: Bacteria > Bacillati > Actinomycetota > Actinomycetes > Micrococcales > Dermacoccaceae > Dermacoccus > Dermacoccus sp. SAI-028. The sequence goes on from NZ_SMFS01000001.1 coordinate 1,561,209, forward strand.
CCGTCTGCAGCAGGTAGGCGCGCTGGTCGCCGCCGCCCTTCTTCGGCACGGTGACGGAGTAGCCGCCGACCTCGCTGATCGCCTCGGTGGCGCCCTCGAACAGTTCGGGACGGTGGTCGACGGCCCAGTGCGAACCCTTGACGCCGCCGGCCTCCTCATCGGCGAAGAACGCGACGACGAGGTCGCGCGGCGGAGTGACGCCGCGGCGGGCGAAGTCGCGGACGGTCGCGAGGATCATCGCGTCCATGTCCTTCATGTCGACGGCGCCGCGGCCCCAGACGCAGCCGTCCTCGACGTCGGCGGCGAACGGGTCGTGCGACCAATCGGCGGCGTCGGCTGGCACGACGTCGAGGTGGCCGTGGACGACGAGCGCGCCGCGTTCGCGGTCGGCCCCCGGGATGCGGACGACGACGTTCGCGCGCCCCGGCTCGCTCTCGAACAGTTCGGGTTCGAGGCCGACCTCCTGTAGCTGGCCCACGACGTACTCGGCCGCCTCACGCTCGCCGGGGCCCTCGGTGCCCGGGCCGTAGTTGCTCGTGTCGATGCGGATCAGATCGCGGCAGATGCGCAGGACGTCGGATTCGGAGGAGGTCTGAGAAGCCATGGCTCCACCTTTTCATTCCTGCGTGGGCAGCACGCAAGAACGCCCCGGTGGTATCTCACCGGGGCGTTCTCGTGAAGTGTGTCCGAGGGGGGACTTGAACCCCCACGTCCGATAAAGGACACTAGCACCTCAAGCTAGCGCGTCTGCCATTCCGCCACCCGGACAGGTGGTGTTTTCCGGCCGCTTTCGCGCCCTTCCAACGAGGAAAAACATTACCAGGCGTTCGCTTGGAGTGCACATCGGCTCGGCTCAGGCGTGGCCCGTCGGCTGCTCGCCGTCCTGCTCGGGGCGGTGCGGCAGACGGATCTGACGCTGCGGCTGCTGCTGGGTCTCGCGCGGAGCGTCGACCGGCTCGGGCTGCAGACCGGCGTCGGACCCGCTGGCGGGCCTCGTCTGCGCGCCGCGCGGCGCCTGCGGCATCGCCGATGCGCCGAGGGCGGGCACACCGTCGTCAGCGCCGGAAGGGTGCTGCGGGCGGGACGTCGAATCCTCCGCCTCGTTCGTTGCCTGGTCGACCTGGCCACGCGCGTTGGCGAGCGCGACCTGAGGGTCCTCGAGCTTCGTGTCGGCGAACGCGTTGTCGTCGTTCGTGCCGGGGTCGACCCATTCCTCGTCATCGTTGTCGCCCGGACGCCCGGCGTCGCCGCCGAGAGCGCTCGAGATGCCGCGCAGCGCGTCGGTGACCTCCGAGGGGATGACCCACATCTTGTTCGAATCGCCCTGCGCTAGCTGCGGCAGCGTCTGCAGGTACTGGTAGGCGAGCAGACGCTGCGTCGGCTTGCCGCGGTGGATGGCGTCGAACACCTGCTGGATGGCGCGCGCCTCACCCTGGGCCTTGAGGACGGCGGCCTGCGCCTCACCCTCGGCGCGCAGGATCTGGCTCTGCTTCTCACCCTCGGCCGTGAGGATCTGGCTCTGCTTGAAACCCTCGGCGTTCAGGATGGCTGCGCGGCGGTCACGCTCGGCGCGCATCTGCTTCTCCATCGAATCCTGCACCGACGCCGGCGGGTCGATCGCCTTGAGCTCCACACGATTCACGCGGATGCCCCAGCGGCCCGTCGCCTCGTCGAGCACGCCGCGCAGCTGCCCGTTGATCTGGTCACGCGAGGTGAGCGTCTGCTCGAGGTCGAGCGAACCGATGACGTTGCGCAGCGTCGTCACCGTCAGCTGCTCGATACCCTGGATGAAGTTCTCGATCTCGTAGACGGCCGACTTCGGATCCGTCACCGAGTAGTAGATGACGGTGTCGATGCTGACGACGAGGTTGTCGCTCGTGATGACGGGCTGCGGCGGGAACGTGACGACCTGCTCACGCAGATCGATGTTCGCGCGCACCCGGTCGATGAACGGCACGAGGATGTGCAGACCGTCCGTCAGCGTGCGGTTGTACGAGCCGAGACGCTCGACGATCTGAGCCGTCTGCTGCGGCACGATGCGGATCGTGCGCATGACGACGACGACCGCGAAGACCAGCAGCAGGATGACGACGATGAGTCCTGGGGACATGTTCCCTCCCTGTGGCCGGGCGAACCCGGCGTGATGCGCGGACGCTGGCGGGAGTGCTCGCTCAGCGCCGCTCGGTGGTGGTGGGGTCGACGAGCAGAGTCGCGCCCTGCAGGTCGATGACGTGGACGGGCGAACCGAGGGGCAGCGTCGTGCGCACGTCGGTGCGCGCGCTCCACAGGTCGCCGTGCACCTTGACGAGGCCCTGCGACTCGGAGACCGGCTCGACGACGAACCCCGTCTGACCGACGACCGAACGCGGCCCGATGTCGGTGTTGTCGCGCGTCGGGCGCAGACGGCGACGCAGCATCGGGCGCAGCGTGAACAACAACCCGACGGCGACGGCCACCGCGATCGGCGCACTGATGACGAAGTCCGCACCGAAGTACGACGCGATCGCGCCCGCGAGCGCGCCGAGCGCGAGCATGATGAACACGAAGTCGACCGTGACAGCCTCGACGGCGGCCATCGCGAGGGCGACGCCCAGCCACATCAGCCATGCACTGTTGTTCATGCTCGGTCCAGCTCCCCGCTTCGACGACTTCGTACCTGCAATCTACGTGGAACGCTCGTCCGGTTCGACCCGAGAACCTAACGATTACCTCACGGCGACGCGGCAGCGGCGTCGTCCCAGGCCGGCGGTTCGCCGGGCGTCAGCGCCGGATCGTCCACGGCGAAGGTACGCACCGGACCCTTCGGGGTGAGCGGGCCCTCGAACCGGACGGTGACGCGGCCACGCCCTGAACCCCACACCCAACCCGCGCCGAACTCGTCGTGATGCACGTCCATGCCGGGGCGCCACGACGGCGTCGTGCCGGGGCTGAAACGCGTCGTCAACTCCTGAGGCAGGGTCGACGGCGCCTCGTCGGCGTCGGGGTCAGCGTCGTCGCTGCTGGGGGTGGCGGCTGTCGACGACTCACCGACAGCCTCGGGAAAGGCCGGCGTGTCGACGGGAGCCTCGAGTTCGAACAGCCCCGACTGCGCGTGCGTGACGAAACCGCTGACGCCCACACCGATGAGACGCACACCCTGCGCGAGGTCGAGCCCGTCGAGCAGGCGCTGAGCCGTGCGGGCGATGACGTCGGCGTCACGGCTCGGGGTCGGTGATGTCGAGCTGCGCGTCAACGAACTGAAGTCAGGAAGGCGCACCTTGAGGTGCACGGTGCGCCCGAAGACTCCGGCCTTCTCGCAGCGAGCGGAGACGGCCTGCGCGATGCGCTCGATCTCGCGGCGCAGCACGGCGCGATCGTGGACGTCGCGTTCGAACGTCTCCTCGTGCGAGACGCTCTTCGCCTCGCGGGTGAGGGTGAGGTCCCGATCGTCGCGGGCGCGCGCCAGTTCGTGGAGGGAATGCCCGTGACGCTCACCGAAGATGCTGACGAGATCGACGTGCGTCATCGCGCGCAGCTGTTCGACCGTCTCGACACCGAAGGTGCGCAGCCGCGCCGCAGTCGCCGGGCCGACGCCGCTGATCGCGCGCACCGACATCGGCGCGAGGAACTCGAGCTCGCTGCCCGGTTCGACGACGGTGATGCCCGCCGGCTTGTTCAGGTCGGAGCCGATCTTCGCGAGCATCTTCGACGACGCCGCCCCCGCGCTGACGCTCAAACCGCCCGTTGCGTCGGCGACGTCACGGCGTAGGGTCTCGAGCACCTCGCGCACGTGCGCGGTGCTCGAGACCTCGAGGTCGGCGCCGCGCAGGTCGACGTACGCCTCATCGATCGAGACCTGCTCGACGAGCGGCGACAGCTCGCGCAGCACGGCCATGACGGCGAGCGACGACGCGCGGTACGCCTCGAACCGTGGCGAGAGGAACGCCGTGCCGGCCGGGCAGATGGCCCGTGCCTCGGCGGTGCTCATCGCACTGCGGGCGCCGAACGCTCGCGCCTCGTACGACGCCGTCGAGACGACGCCGCGCAGGCCGGTACCACCGACGATGACGGGGCGTCCACGTAGGCTCGGCTTGTCGCGCTGCTCGACCGAGGCGAAGAACGCGTCGAGGTCGACGTGGACGATGCTGGCGTCGTCTCTCACACCAGGTCGATGACCACCTTGACGTCGCCGTCGCGGCGCTCGAAGGCCTCGGCGAACTTCTCGAGCGGCACGCGTCGCGTGATGAGTCGCTCCAGCCAGGCGTTGTCGGCCTTCGCGAGCACCTCGGCCGCGCCCTGGTAGTGACGCAGGTTCGCGTTGACCGAGCCGACGACGACTCCGTTGTCGAGCACGAGGTCGCGGTTGATGTGGCCCAGGTCGACCTCTTGCTCCTTCGGCGCGGAGATGCCCGTCAGGCACACGATGCCGTAGGGCACGTTGTTGGCGAGCACGCCCGAGATGACGGGCACCGCGCCGGTGGCCTCGATGACGACGTCGGGGGCGATCTGCTGCATCTGTTCCACGACGTCGCCCGTGACGTAGGTGGCGCCGAGGTCGCGCACGAGCTCGGGCTTGAGACCGTCGGTGGGCCGGTCGAGGACGTAGACGTCGAGGCCCTTCTGGGCGCCGATGAGCGCGCCGAGCAGACCGATCGGCCCGGCACCGGTGACGAGTACCTTCTTCGGCGCGAACGTCGCGCGGGCGCCGATGCGCTCGACCTGCTTCCAGGCCTTCGTCACGACGGTCGTCGGCTCGAGCAGCACGCCGACCTTCTCCAGCGACGGGTCGAGCTTGACGGCGTGGTCGGCGGGGATGCTCCAGCGCTGCGAACCGAACCCGTGGATCTGCTTGATGCCGTGCTCGGTGTACTCGCCGTTGCGGCACATGTCCCACTCCCCCGCGGCGCACGCGACGCACGGCACGGTGTCGGGCATGCGGACGATGCCGACGACGAGGTCGCCCTCGGCGAAGTCGGAGCCCTCGGGAGCCTGCAGGACGCGCCCGAGCGACTCGTGGCCGAGGACGAGGCGCTCGGCGCCCTCGGGCGCCCAGCCGTAGGCACCGTCGGCGATCTCGTGGTCGGTGCCGCACACGCCGAGGGCGATGCCCTCGACGAGCAGGTCGCCGGGCCCGGGCGTCGGGTCGGGCATGTCGGTGACGGCGAGGGAATCCTTGCTCAGGGGCAGGACGGTGAGTGCGCGCATGACTCCAACTCTAGGCCCCGGGCAGGAGGTCATCCGACGCTTCGGTGGACCAGCAGCGGCAGGACGCAGACGGCGCCCGCCTCGCGTAGCGCGGCCGCGGCGACGGTGGGCTCCCACGTCGTCGACGAGGTGTCGACGACGAGCAGGACGCTCGCTCCCGCGACCTGCGGAGCGCTCCCGGCGAGGGCTTCGCGCCACGCGGTCGCCACCTCGGCGCCCGAGGCATCGCCGACGTTGGGCGGCACGACGTTCCACGTCGTGTGCGGCAGCTTGCCCGCGGCGCCGAGGTGCGCGGCCAGCGACTCGACCCGGGCGGTGCTGACCTCGCCCGAGCCGACCCGCGTCGGCAGCGCGACGATGCATGAGGGGCGCTGGCGCCACGTCTTCGACCAGGCCGCGAGCACGCGCACCGCGGATTCCTGCAGCGCCTGCGACGCCTCCTGCGTGCCCTGGGCGCGCCGATCCTCTCGCCGCTCGTCCTCCCACTCGGCTGCGTCGGCGTGGATGAGCACCCGCCCGGGGTCGGCGGCGAGGTTCGCGGGGATGCGCCCGCGGGTGCCGAACGCGCCACCGGGCCACATCTTGCGCGGTTCGAGGGTGATGGTCTCGGCGCGCAGCACCGCCGCGATGCGTTCGAGCGTCGCGGGGTCGATGTCCGTCGTCAGCGGCTCGGGCAGGTGGCCCAGGCAGACCGAGCACTGGCCGCAGTCGGCGGCCTCGGGGTCGTCGAGGGCCGTGCGCAGAAGCTTCATGAGGCACTGGGCGCCGGCGATGTAGCGGCGCATGATGTCGGCCTCGCGCTCCCGCGTCGCGATGACGCCCGCGTAGTGCTCCTCGTCGAAGCTCCACTCGACGCCGGTGGCGCGCCAGCCGTCGGGGGTGCGCTCGACGACGCCGTCGACGGCGAGTTGCTTGAGCAGCAGCTCGACCCGGTTGCGTCGCAGGCCCGTCTCCGCGTCGAGGGCCACGACGCTCATCGGCTCGGCCGCGGCCTGCAGTGCGGTCAGGAGCGTCGCGACCTGCTCCTTCTTCGGGATCGTCGCCGTCGCGAAGTACTCCCAGATGTTCTCGTCGCCCGCGGCGGGCAGCAGCGCGACGACGGCCGAGTCGATGGCACGGCCCGCACGCCCGATGTGCTGGTAGTACGACACCGGTGACGCCGGCGCGCCGAGGTGGACGACGAAACCGAGGTCGGGCTTGTCGTAGCCCATCCCGAGCGCTGACGTCGCGATGAGCGCCTTGACACGGTTGTGGCGCAGATCGTCCTCGAGCTGTTCTCGCTGAGCGGCCTCGAGCTGACCGGTGTACGCAGCGACAGGCAGCTCATCACCGTGCGCGGCCGTCACAGCCGCCGCGAGACGTTCGGCGTCCGCGACCGTCAGGGTGTAGACGATGCCACTGCCCGGCAGTGACGCGAGATGGTCGACGACCCACGCGTAGCGCTGCAACGCCGTCATCTCCGGCAGCACCGCGAGGTGCAGCGACGAGCGGGCGAGCGGCCCCCGCAGCACGAGGGAGGCCTCCCCCAGCTGCTGCGCCAGATCCTCGGTGACGCGCTCGTTGGCCGTCGCCGTCGTCGCGAGCACGGGTGTCGCCGGGTTGAGCGTCGTCAGGACGTCGGCGACGCGGCGATAGTCGGGGCGGAAGTCGTGCCCCCAGTCGGACAGGGCGTGCGCCTCGTCGATGACGAGCAGCCCCAGATCACCCGCGAGCGAACGCATGACGCGTTCACCGAACGTCGGGTTCGCGAGGCGCTCTGGCGAGACGAGCAGCACGTCGAGCTGCCCGGCCGTCACGGCCTGCTCGATGGCGCCCCAGGCGTCGAGGTTGCCGGAATGTATCGCAGCGGCCCGCAGCCCCGCACGCTCGGCGGCGGCCACCTGGTCGCGCATGAGGCTGAGCAGTGGTGAGACGACCAGCGTCGGCCCCGCGCCGCGGCTGCGGGCGATCGCCGTTGCCACCCAGTAGACGGCCGACTTGCCCCACCCTGTCGCCTGGACGACGACGACGCGCGCGCCGGGCCGACCGAGCGCCTCGACCGCGACACGTTGATCGTCGCGCAGGCGAGCGTCCGGCCCGGCCAGGGCGCGCAGCACGGAGGAGGCGACGGTGTCGAAGCCGGTGTCCTGTTCAGCGTTCATGGGACGAACTGTGGCACGAGACACCGACAACCCCGGAACGACGCGGATTCAGGCCTTAGACGAGGACGCCGCCGCAGCCTTCTCGGCACGCTTGCGACGCCGCTCGGCGGCGATGCGGGCGTCGTCGGCCTCGGCCTCCTCGAGCGTCGGCGCGGTGCCACCCATGGAGGCGGGCAGGAACTCGAGGTCGGCGCCGCTCAGCGTCGGGTAATTCGCGCGTGCCGCGTCGAGCAGCTTCTGCATCGCGTCCTTGACGCGCTGCGTGTTCTCCTCGGGGCTGAGCGTCTCGTCGTACGTCATCGGCTCACCGACGGCGACGGTGATCGGCGTGTTCGTGCGCCCGAGACGCTTCGGCTTGCCCTTCGTCCACACACGCTGCGAACCCCACAGGATCATCGGCACGATCGGCACCCCGGCCTCCTGCGCCATGCGCACGCCGCCGGTCTTGAAGGACTTGAGCTCGAATGAGCGGGAGATCGTCTCCTCCGGGAAGATGCCGACGAGCTCGCCGCGCTTCAGGGCAGCGACGGCGTCGCGGTAGCTCTGCGCGCCGTTGCCGCGCTCGACGGCGATGTGCTTCATGCCGCGCATGAGCGGGCCCGAGATCTTGTGGTCGAAGACCTCCTTCTTCGCCATGAATCGGATGACGCGGCGCTGCTTGATCGCCGGGAAGCCCGCGTACGTGAAGTCCATGTACGACAAGTGGTTCATCATGACGACGGCGCCACCGGTGCGCGGCAGGTTCTCGGAGCCGACGAGGGTGAACTTGAGCCCCTGCGCGGCGAAGAGGCTGCGCGCAATGGCGAGAACGGGAGGGTAGACGAGTTCCATGTCCACCAGCCTAATCCCGCTAGGCTGACGCGGTGCTGCAACAGATCGAGGCGACGCGCTTCGTCGTCCCCCTGCGTGAGGGCGGCTCGCTGCCCGGCGTCGTCGAGGGTTCCGACCTCGGCACGTGGGTCGTCAAGTTCCGCGGAGCCGGCCAGGGGCTCAAGGTGCTCGTCGCCGAGGTCGTCGTCGGCGAACTCGCCCGTGCGCTCGGCCTGCGGGTGCCCGAGCTCGAGCTCGTCGAGCTGCCGGAGGCCATCGCGAAGTACGAGGCCGACGAGGAGGTGCAAGATCTGCTGACGGCGAGCGTCGGGCTCAACCTCGGCGTCGACCTGCTGCCGGGCGCCTTCGCCTATGACGGCTCCATCCCGCCGCCCGCCGACGAGGCCGCCACGATCCTGTGGCTCGATGCGTTCACCGCGAACATCGACCGCACCCCGCACAACCCGAACCTCGTGCGCTGGCACGGGCAGACGTGGTGCATCGACCACGGTGCGGCGCTGTACTTCCACTACTCGTGGCCGTCGAAGGGCTCCCACCCGGAGCGTTTCGCGGCGCAGCGCTTCGATCTGGGCTCCCACATCATGGCCGGGGTGGTCGACCCCTCGCCCGCGGCCGCAGCGGCCGCACACGAGCGTCTTGCTGCGCTCGTCACCCCTGGCCTGTTGCGCGAGATCCTGACGCTCGTGCCCGACGAATGGCTCGAGACGAGTGAGTCGATGCCGCACGCCGACGACGTGCGCGCCGCCTACGTCGAGAACCTGCTCGCGCGCCTCGCCGCCCCGCAAGCATGGTCGCCGGCGTTCGCGGGTGAGATGCGATGAGCGTCGGCTACCAGTACGTCGTGCTGCGTCTCGTGCCGTCGATCGAGCGCGAGGAGTTCCTCAACGTCGGCGTCGCGCTCTACGCGCAGATGGCCGATTTCCTCGACGCCCGTTTCCACCTCGACGCGACCCGCCTCGCCGCGTTCGCTCCGACGCTCGCCGCCGGAGACGTCGAGCAGTCGCTCGCCTCGCTGTGCGCCGATGTGCGCGGCGAGCCGTGCCCCGGGCGCCCTGACCTGCCGAAGCTGGGGCAACGCTTCGGCTGGATCAGCGCGCCGCGTTCGACGATCGTCCAGCCGGGCCCGATGCACGGCGGGGTCAGCAACGACCCGGGCGCCACCCTCGAACGTCTCGTCGACCGGCTCGTGCGCTGAGCTGGCTCAGGCCCATACCCGCTCAATCCTGGTGCGCGGTCGGTAGGGTCGAACCATGAGCATCGAACGAGCCACTGCGCCCAACCCCTACGACCACCTGCCGGTGTTCCCGGCCCTCACCGTCACGAGCACGAGCTTCAGCGACGGCGGCGACCTCACCGAGGCGTATGTCTACGACGGCTGGGGCGTGAACGGGCAGAACGTCTCGCCGCAGCTGTCGTGGAGCGGTGCGCCGGAGACGACGACGTCGTACGTCGTCACCTGCTTCGACCCTGATGCGCCGACCCCGTCGGGCTTCTGGCACTGGGCGATCGCAGGCATCCCGGCGGACGTCACCGAACTCGCCGAGGGCGCCGGATCGGGTGACGCCGCGTTGCCCGAGGGCGCCTTCCACGTCGCCGGTGATGGCGGCGTCAAGGGCTGGATGGGGCCGTGCCCGCCCGGAGGTGACGGCAAGCACCGATACATGTTCGCGGTCCACGCGATCGAGGGTGACCCTCTCGCGATCGACGACTCGGTCACGCCCGCCGTCCTCAGCTTCAACGCCGTCTTCCAGACCGTCGCACGCGGCGTCACGACGGGCCTGTACGGTCACTGATCGTCCCGGCCACTGATCTCAGCGGCTGCCAGCCGACACAGCACGAGGCCCCGATGCCCACGAGTGGATGCTCGTCGACGTCGGGGCCTCGGCGCGCCCCGTCACACGCGTAGCGTGTACATCGCGACGGCGCTGGCGGCCGCGACGTTGAGCGAGTCGACGCCACCTGCCATTGGGATGCGGACGGTGACGTCGCACGCGGCGACCGTTCGCGTTCCGAGGCCGTCGCCCTCGGTGCCCATGACGAGCGCGAGGCGTTCGGGCTCACGCGCCGCGAGTTCGTCGAGCGTTACGGAATCGTCAGCCAGCGCCATCGCGGCGACCGTCCATCCGGCCTCCTGAAGTCGCGTCACCGAGCCGGGCCACGGGTCGATGCGCGTCCACGGCACCTGGAACACGGTGCCCATCGACACGCGCACCGAGCGGCGGTACAGCGGATCTGCGCAGCGCGGGGTGACGAGGACGGCGTCGACGCCGAGCGCCGCGGCCGATCGGAAGATGGCACCGACGTTCGTGTGATCGACGATGTCCTCGAGCACGACGACGCGCCGCGCGTCACGCAGCAGTTCTTCGGGCAAGGCCAGCGCGGGGCGGTTCATCGACGCGAGAGCCCCGCGGTGCAGATGGAAACCCGTCATCGACTCGATGACGTCGGCCTCCCCCACGTACACGGGGACGTCGGCGGCCTCGGCGTCCGCGACGATGTCGGCGAGGTCGTCGAGCCAGCGCTGGCCCATGAGGAAGCTGCGGGGACGATCGCCGCGCGCGAGGGCGCGGCGGATGACCTTCTCGCTCTCGGCGATGTAGAGGCCGCGCTCGGTTTCGAGCTTCTTGCGCAGCGCGACGTCGGTGAGGCGGAAGTAGTCGGCGACGCGATCGTCGTCGGGTGAGGTGATGCGGATCGGCACCGGCGATCAGGCCTGCGCGGCGCGGGCGCTCCAGCGCTCACCGTGACGATCGAGCTCGAGCGCGAGACCGAACGTCTCCGAGAGGTTCTCGGCCGTCAGTGTCGACTCGATCGGGCCGGCGGCGACGACGCGGCCCTCGCGCAGCATGAGGATGTCGGTGAAGCCCGGCGGGATCTCCTCGACGTGGTGGGTGACGAGCACGAGCGCCGGTGCGTCGACGTCCTCGGCGAGCGCGGTGAGGCGCTGCACGAGGTCTTCGCGGGCACCGAGGTCGAGCCCGGCGGCGGGCTCGTCGAGCAGCATGAGCTCGGGGTCGGTCATGAGGGCGCGGGCGATGAGGACGCGCTTGCGCTCCCCCTCGCTCAGCGTGCCGAAGCGACGCTCGGCGAGGTGCGCGGCGCCGAGTTCGTCGAGCAGTTCGCGTGCGCGTTCGTGGTCGAAGCTGTCGTACTTCTCACGCCAGCGTCCCACCATGCCGTAGCTCGCGGTGACGACGACGTCGGAGACCTTCTCACCGGCGGGGATGCGCTCGGCGAGGGCCGCCGTCGCGAGGCCGATGCGGGGGCGAAGCTCGAACACGTCGACGGCGCCGAGCACTTCGCCGAGGATGCCGGCGACGCCCGTCGAGGGATGCATGCGACCGGCGGCGACGTTGAGCAGTGTCGACTTGCCGGCGCCGTTGGGGCCGACGACGACCCAGCGCTCGCCTTCCTCCACCTCCCACGAGACGTCGTCGAGCAGCTTCTGCGCGCCGCGCGTGACACCGATCCCGGAGAGGGACAACACATCGCTCATACCCGTGACCCTACTGACTCGACGGGGTCGAATGCCACGCGACACGGCACGGATGACGTCGTGGACGCGCCTGGCGCCCAACCGACACGGTGTAAGCTACAACTTGTATCTATGTTGCGTCGAACGCTTACCACCGTGGGCAGCAGATCGACCACCCGAACGAGGAGCGAGCATGAGCGAGCCGAAGATCTCCGCGGCCGACGCGGTCTACCGCGAGGTGAAGGGCCGCATCCTCGACGGCTCGATCGCCGGTGGTGCCCTCATCAGCGAGGGTGAGATCTCGGAACTGCTCGACGTCTCCCGCACCCCCGTGCGCGAGGCGTTCGTCCGGCTGCAGGCCGAGGGGTGGATGACGCTGTACCCCAAGCGCGGCGCGCTCGTGCGCGCCGTCGAACCGCGCGAGGTGCGTGACGTCGTCGAGGCGCGCATCGCGGTGGAGTCGCGTGCGGCGCGCAGCGTCGTCGAGGCGCAGGAGCACCGCGACGTCGCCATCGATCTCGGCGAGATCCTGCGCCGGCAGCGCCAGAGCCTCGAAACCGGCGACCACGACGACTTCACCGAGACCGACTGCGTGTTCCACACCCACCTCGTCGCGGCCGGTGGCAACGCCATCCTCACCGAGTTCTACGAGCGTCTCGGGGAACGTCAGCGCCGCATGGCCGCGCGCATCCTGTGGAAGGACGATCGCCGCTGCCGCGACGTCCTCACCGCCCACGCCCGTCTCGTCGACCTCGTCGCCGCGGGCGACGCGACCGGTTTCGAGCAGGAGCTGACGGCGCACCTGCACCACTCCTACGACGGGCTGCTCCCCTGAGCCTCTCGCCCACCCGAGTTCACCCCACTCACCCACACCCGACGAAAGGCCCCCGCGTGTCACTCGACACCCCGACCCGCACCACCAGCCACGAACGCGTCACGACGAGCGTCGACTCCCCCGAGCGCGCCGGCGCCGGGGGCGCGCGGGCCGCCTGGCTGCCGGTCGGGGCGGCGATGTTCACCGTCGCGTGGGGTGGCAACCAGTTCACGCCGCTGCTCGGGCTCTACCGTGACATCGACGCGCTCTCGACGGGCGCCGTCGACCTGCTGCTCGGTGCGTACGTGCTCGGCATCATGCCAGCGCTGCTGCTCGGCGGGCCGGCCTCCGACCGCTGGGGCCGTCGCCCGCTCATGCTGCCCGCGCCGATCCTCGCGATCATCGCGTCGGTGCTGCTCGCCGTCGGCTCCGGGTCGCCGGCCGTGCTCTTCGTCGGCCGCATCTTCTCCGGCCTGGCGCTCGGGCTCGCCATGGTTGTCGGCGGCTCGTGGATCAAAGAACTGTCGAGCCCGCCGTTCGACGCCGAGGCCGACGCCGCCGCGGGCGCGCGTCGCGCCTCCATCAGCCTGACGGCCGGATTCGCGCTCGGCGCCGCTACCGCCGCGGCGCTTGCCCAGTTCGCGCCGCTGCCCGCGGAGCTGTGCTACCTCGTCCACCTCGTCATCACGGCGGCGAGCTTCGTGCTCCTGACGCGCGCCCCCGAGACGCATGCCGCCCAAGAGATGCCGGGACGCTTCCTCGACGACCTGCGCGTGCCCGCTGCGGGCCACCGTCGCTTCCTGTTCGTCGTCCTGCCGATGGCGCCGTGGGTGTTCGGCTGCGCGGGATGCGCCTATGCCGTGCTGCCCGCCGTCATGGGTGATCGCACCGGCTCGTTCGGCATCGCCTTCTCGGGCCTGCTGTGCCTCGTCGCGCTCGGCTGCGGGCTGTTCATCCAGCAGGTCGGCAAGCGCTTCGACGACGTCAGCTCCGCGCGCGCCATCATCATCGCCCTGACGATGACGCTGCCCGGCCTCGGCATCGCCGCACTTGCAGCGCGACTCGTCAGCCCGTGGCTCGCGCTCGTCGCGGCCGCCGTCCTCGGTCTCGCCTACGGCATGCTGCTCGTCTCCGGCCTGCAGGAGGTGCAGCGCATCGCCGGTCCCGAGGACCTCGCGGGACTGACGGCTGTCTACTATTCGATCACCTACCTCGGCTTCTTCGTGCCCGCCGCGCTCGCCGTCGTCAGCCACTGGCTGAGCTACCCCGTGATGTTCGTCGGTGGCGTCGTGCTCGCCGCGCTGAGCCTCGGCGTCGTCCTGATGTTCTCGCGCAAGCACCTTCCGTCGGCTCTGGCGCACTGACCTGTCGCCACTAGGCTGGGCGATCGTGTACGAACTGCCTGCCTCCGTGCGCCTCGCCCTGTGGGCCACGCACGCCATCGCCGCCGATCGCCCGCTCAGCGAGGCGCTCGGCGCCGCGCTGCCCGACGTCGACGCCGTCGAGGGTGGCCTGCCGCGCCTCGAACTGTGGCGAGACCTCGGCGAACGCATCGTCTGCGTCGACCTGCCCCGCCCGGGGCTCCACGGCGGTTTGCTGCCGCCCGGCGGACCCGCGACGCAGGCTGCGATAGAAGCCGGAGAATGCCTGTTCGTGCCGTCGCTCGGCGGGGTTCTCGTGCCGCGGCTGGAGTATTACGGGCCGGCCGGTGACGAGGGCCTCAAGCTCACGCTCGAACCGCACGACAGCGACCCGATTCCGATCCACCGCCTCGAGGCACTCGCCCTGGCCGACATCGACCGGCGCTTCCGCGAGGCGTTGCTGGCGCATGTCGGGGTGCTCGAATCCCTGCAGATCGCACCGTTCCTCGGCTCCTCGGCCCGCGAGCGCGTCGACGAACGCCTCGACGGCGCGCGCTGGGCGTTGCCACCGGGCCTGCACCCGCGGGCGCTGCGCATCATCACGACGGCCGGCCTCGTCGTCGCCGCCCTCGACGAGGCACTGACGACGAGCGGCGGCCTCGACGCGGGTAGCGTCGCAGCGCGCGAGCGCACGCTGCGCTCCCTGCTCGACGAGGCCGAACTCGCTCTCGCACAGGCCGCGACGGCGGCTGCCATCGGCCTCGCACACGACGCTGCCCGCCCTCGATGAGGACGGGCAGCGTTGATCGCGCGTTGCGGTGTGCTCAGAGCGGCGTGTCTCCGGCAATGACGTATCAGGCCGTACGGGAGCCTTCGAGCACCGTCGCGTAGACCTGCTGGGTGCGCTCGGCGATCGCGTCCCACCCGAAGTGCTCGACGGCGCGCTGACGCCCGGCTCGACCCCGTCGGCGGGCCTCTTCGACGTCGGAGGTCGCCTCGGTGAGGGCGCGCGCCAGATCGGCGACGAACGTATCGGGGTCGACGGGCGTACCGGTTCCGTCGTTCACCTGCTCGATCGGCACGAGCCAGCCCGTCTCGCCGTCGACGACGACCTCGGGGATGCCGCCGGTCGCGGTTGCGACGACGGCCGCTTCGCACGCCATCGCCTCGAGGTTCACGATGCCGAGGGGTTCGTACACCGACGGGCAGACGAACGTCGTGGCCTGCGACAGCAGCGCGACGACCTCCTCGCGCGGCAGCATGTCGGGAATCCACACGACGCCGTCGCGCTCGGCGCGCAGCTGGTCGATGAGGCCCTCGACCTCGGCGAGGATCTCGGGGGTGTCGGGCGCGCCCGCGCAGAACACGAGCTGCACGTTCGCAGGCACCTGACGCATCGCACGCAGCAGGAACGGCACGCCCTTCTGACGCGTGATGCGCCCGACGAACACGATGCTCGGACGCTCGGGGTCGACCCCATGACGGCGCGCGATCTCGAAGGCGGCGTCGCTGCGGTCGGGCGCCCAGGCCTGTGCGTCGATGCCGTTGTGGACGACATGGACCTTCGCCGGGTCGAGCTGCGGGTAGCTCGCGAGGACGTCCTTGCGCATGCCCTCGGAGACGGCGATGACGGCGGCCGCGCCCTCGTAGGCGGTGCGTTCGATGAAGGAGGAGATCGCGTAGCCGCCGCCGAGCTGTTCGGCCTTCCATGGCCGCATCGGCTCGAGGCTGTGCGCGCTCACGACGTGCGGGATGCCGTGGAGCATCGAGGAGAGGTGGCCGGCGAAGTTGGCGTACCAGGTGTGCGAGTGCACGACGTCAGCGCCGGCGACGGCGGGCACCATCGTCAGGTCGACGCCGAGGGTCTTGAGGGCGCCGTTCGCGTCGGCGAGTTCGGGAAGGTCGGGAAAGCCCTGCGTGCCCGGCTCGTCGATCGGTTCGCCGAACGCGCGGACCTGGGTGTCGATTCCGCTGCTGCGCAGCGCCTTGACGAGCTCGGCCACGTGCACGCCGGCCCCGCCGTAGATGTTGGGCGGATATTCCTTGGTCAGGATGTCGACTCTCACCCATGAACGTTATCCGCGCCGAGGGGTGTGAGGGAAGCCACGTCGGGGCATATTCTCGTCACATGCCAAACCGTGGAGGCCCCAAGATTCTCGCCATCGTCCTCGCCGGCGGCGAGGGCAAACGTCTCATGCCGCTGACGGCGGACCGGGCCAAGCCCGCCGTGCCGTTCGGTGGCATCTACCGCCTCATCGACTTCGCGCTGAGCAACCTCGTCAACTCGAACTACCTGCACATCGTCGTGCTGACGCAGTACAAGTCGCACAGCCTCGATCGTCACGTCACCACGACGTGGCGCATGAGCTCCCTGCTCGGCAACTACGTGACGCCGGTGCCCGCGCAGCAGCGTGTCGGCAAGAACTGGTACCTCGGTTCGGCCGACGCGATCTACCAGAGCCTCAACCTCATCCACGACGAGAAGCCCGACTACGTCGTCGTCGTCGGTGCCGACCACGTCTACCGCATGGACTTCGCCGACATGGTTGATGCGCACATCGCCTCGGGTGCGAAGGCGAGCGTCGCCGCGATCCGTCAGCCGATCTCGCTCGCCGACCAGTTCGGCGTCATCGACGTCGACCCGCAGAACCCGGCGCGCATCCGCGCCTTCCTCGAAAAGCCCACCGACCCGCAGGGGCTGCCGGACAGCCCCGACGAGGTGCTCGCCTCGATGGGCAACTACGTCTTCTCCACCGACGCGCTCATCGAGGCGGTCACACGTGATGCCGACCTGGAGGACAGCAAGCACGACATGGGCGGCGACATCATCCCCGCCTTCGTCGAGCGGGGTGAGGCGTTCGTCTACGACTTCAAGGACAACGAGATCCCCGGCGCGGAGGATCGCGACCGCGGGTACTGGCGCGACGTCGGCACGATCGACTCCTACTTCGACGCCCACATGGACCTCGTCTCGATCCACCCGATCTTCAACCTCTACAACGACCGCTGGCCGATCCACACGACGTCCGGCATGAGCCTGCCGCCCGCGAAGTTCGTCCATGGCAGCCACGGGCGCACCGGCACCGCCGTCGACTCGATCGTCTCCCCCGGCTGCATCATCTCCGGCGCGACGGTCAGCCACTCGGTGCTCTCGCCCAACGTCGTCGTGCGCTCGTTCAGCGACATCGACTCCTCGATCCTGCTCGACGGCGTCAAGGTCGGACGCTCGTGCATCGTGCGCCGCGCCATCATCGACAAGGACGTGACGCTGCCCGAGGGCACCCACATCGGCATCGACCACGACGCCGACCGCGCCCGCGGCTTCACCGTCACCGACTCCGGCATCGTCGTCGTCGGCAAGGGCACCGTCGTGACCCCCTGATCGAGCTACGCCCCTGGGGGTGAGGCCGATTCGCGCTCGGGCGCGGGTCGGCCTCACGTCGTGAACACCGGATGCGAACGCGGCGCCTTCACGCTATGAATGAGGGGTGAACAACGACGCGCGCCGCACCGACCTGTTGGGCCTGACGTTCCAGGGCACCGACTCCCCCGGGCTGTTCCACGAGCTCACCGACGCGATGACGAAGTTCGGCGTCGAGATCGTCGACGTCGGCCAGGCCGTCCTCGGCGGTGGCATCACGCTGTCGTTCCTCGTCAGCGCAGCCGAACCCGACGAACTCGTCCTCGAGATGAAGCGCCTCGCCCGCCTGCGCTCGCTCGCCCTGACGCTCGCCGAGGGCATGAGCGACGACGTCGTGCGCCTGCCCGGACGCGCCGTCGTCACGCTGCTCGCACCGACGCTGCCCGCCGAGGCCCTCGCGGAGATCTCGGCCGAGGTCGTCCACCACGGCGGCAACATCGACCGCGTGCGCCGCCTCGCGCGCACGCCGGTCACCGCGATCGAGCTCGACGTCTCGGGCGTCGAGGTCATCGAGCTTCGCCGCCGGGTGCTCGAGGCCTCGCACGAGACGGGGTGTGACGCGAGCGTCGCCGAGGCCGGGCTCGCGCGCCGTGGCCGCCGACTCGTCGTCCTCGACGTCGATTCGACGCTCATCCAGGACGAGGTCATCGAACTGCTCGCCGCCCGCGCGGGCCGCGAGGCCGAGGTGGCGGAGGTGACCGAGCGCGCCATGCGCGGCGAGATCGACTTCGCCGAATCGCTGCACGAACGCGTCGAGGCCCTCGCGGGGCTACCCGCGAGCGTGCTCGACGAGGTGCGCGCCGAGATCCGCCTCACGCCCGGCGCCCGCACGCTCGTGCGCACCCTCAAGCGGCTCGGCTTCACCGTCGGCGTCGTCTCCGGCGGCTTCATCGAAGTCGTCGCGCCCCTCGCCGCCTCCCTCGGCATCGACCACGCGCGCGCCAACACCCTCGAGATCGTCGACGGCGCCCTGACCGGGCGAGTCCTCGGCGACGTCGTCGACCGCGAGGGCAAGGCACGTGCGCTCGCCGCGTTCGCCGAGGCCGAGCACCTGCCGCTGGAGCGCACCGTCGCGATCGGCGACGGCGCCAATGACCTCGACATGCTCGCCCTCGCGGGCCTCGGCATCGCCTTCAATGCCAAGCCCGTCGTGCGGGCGCAGGCGGACGCCTCTGTCAACGTCCCATACCTCGACAGTGTCCTGTTCTTCCTCGGCATCAGCCGCGACGACATCGAGGAAGCCGACGACCTCGACGCGCTCGAGACGCCCGATGGTGCGACCGTCATGCTCGACGCGACGGACGTGGACGCCGCTGCGGCGACGCAGCGTGACGCCTAACATATGGCGCATGCCTGAACGTAGCGACCCCCGACGCTCCCTGCTCATCATCGGCGGCGCCGAGGACAAGATCGGCCGTGTGACCATCCTGCGCCGCTTCGTGCGCCTCGCCGGCGGCCGCAAGTCGAACATCGTCGTCATCCCGACGGCATCGTCGATGGCGGACGAGGTCATCGAGGTGTACTCCACCGTCTTCACACGCCTCGGCTGCCCGAGCGTGGGCAGCGTCGACCCGCAGTCGCGCGTCGACTCATCCTCAGAAGAACTCGCCGAGCGCATCGACGCCGCGAGCGGCATCTTCATCTCCGGCGGCAACCAGCTCAAGCTGAGCCAGCTCATCGTCGGCACGCCCCTCGGCAAGGCCATCCTGCGCGCCCACGAGCGCGGCGCCGTCATCGCCGGCACGAGCGCCGGCGCGTCGATCATGAGCCAGTTCATGATCTCGATGGGCGAGGAGGGCGTGACGCCCCGTCAGCGCGCGAGCCAGCTGACGCAGGGCCTCGGCCTCGTGCCGGGCGTCATCATCGACCAGCACTTCGACCAGCGCTCGCGTTACGGGCGCCTGCTCTCCCTCGTCGCCGGCTCACCGAGCCTGCTCGGCATGGGCATCGACGAGGACACCGCCGCGGAGATCACGAACGGACGGGAGATGACGATCATCGGCTCCGGCGCCGTATTCGTCGTCGACGCGCGCATGGCGCAGACGGACGCACACGAGGCACGCCGCGACGCGCCGCTGCTCGTCACCGGTGCCGTCGTGCACTCGCTGCCCTACGGGGCGACCTTCGACCTGGAGACGGCCACGCTGACCGACTTCGTCGAACAGCACGCCGACGTCGCGGTCACCGCGGCGAAGGACCAGCACGACACCGCGACCGCTGCCGCCGCGCTGCGTCACTGATCGCGTCCACGTCGTTTCGAGGGGAAGAACAGAACATGACCGTCATCGACATCCCGCAGGCACCGGGCCCCATCGAGCCGTCGCTGCGCATCGTCAGCACGCGCGTCTACCGCGGCCCGAACGTGTGGTCCTACGACCCCGCGATCCACCTCGTCGTCGATCTCGGCGTGCTCGAGTACTACCCGACGCACGCGATCCCCGGCTTCGCGGATCGCCTCGTCGAACTCTTCCCCGGCCTGCAGCACCACTCGTGCTCGCGTGGCAAGGAGGGCGGCTTCGTCGAGCGCCTCCACGAGGGCACCTGGCTCGGCCACGTCGCCGAGCACCTCGCGCTGCAGCTGCAGCAGGAGGCCGGGCACGACGTGCGCCGCGGCAAGACGCGCGGAGTCAAGGGCGAGGAGGGGCGCTACAACGTCGTCTACGCCTACCTCGAGGAGAGCGTCGGCATTGCCGCCGGCCAGCTCGCCGTGCGCATCGTCAACCACGTCGTGCACCCCGAGGACGGCTTCGACGTCGAGGCCGCGCTCGAGACGTTCCACGCCCTCGTGCAGCGCCGCGCGTTCGGCCCGTCGACGCAGGCGATCATCGACGAGGCCGTCAGCCGCGACATCCCGTGGACGCGCCTCAACGGCGCCTCCCTCGTTCAGCTCGGCCAGGGCGTGCACGCCCAACGCATCCGCGCGACGATGACGAGCCGCACGTCGGCCCTCGCCGTCGACATTGCGTGCGACAAGAGCCTGACGCTCGACCTGCTCGGCTCGGCCGGGCTGCCGGTGCCGAAGTCGGAGGTCGTGCGCACGCGTGAGGGCGCGATCCAGGCGGCTCGCGAGATCGGCTTCCCCGTCGTCGTCAAGCCGCTCGACGGCAACCACGGCCGCGGCGTGTGCCTGGACCTCACCGACGACGAGGCCGTCAGCGAGGCCTACGACATCGCGATGGCGCAGAGCCGGCGCGGCGTGCTGCAGGTCGAGTCGTTCGTCACCGGCAAGGACTACCGCTGCCTCATCATCGACGGCAGGATGGCGGCCATCGCCGAACGTGTGCCCGCGCACGTCGTCGGTGACGGCGAGCACACCGTCGACGAGCTCATCGAACTGACGAACGCCGACCCGCGGCGCGGCTACGGGCACGAGAAGGTGCTGACGAAGATCAAGGTCGACGACGCCGCCCGCGACCTCGTCGCCGACCAGGGCTACGCGATGGACGCCGTCGTGCCCGAGGGCGAGACGGTGAAGCTCGCGCTGACGGGCAACATGTCGACCGGGGGCATCTCGATCGACCGCACCATGGACGCGCATCCCGACAATGTCGAGATCGCCGAGGAGGCCGCGCGCCTCATCGGCCTCGACGTCGCGGGCATCGACTTCATCTGCCCCGACATCACCGTCCCTGTACGTGAGACCGGCGGCGCCATCTGCGAGGTCAACGCCGCGCCGGGTTTCCGCATGCACACCCACCCGACGGTCGGTGAGCCGCAGTTCATCGCCAAGCCGGTCGTCGACCTGTTGTTTCCGCCCGGCTCACCCTCGCGCGTGCCGATCGTCGCCGTCACCGGCACGAACGGCAAGACGACGACGTCGCGGATGCTCGCGCACATCATGAAGGGCCTCGGCAAGAAGGTCGGCATGACCTCGACCGACGGCATCGTCATCGACGAACGCCTGCTCATCACGCGTGATGCCTCCGGCCCCAAGTCGGCGAAGATGGTGCTGCAGAACCCGCGCGTCGACTTCGCGGTGCTCGAGGTGGCACGCGGCGGCATCCTGCGCGAGGGCCTCGGCTACGACCGCAACGACATCGCCGTCGTCACCAACATCCAGAGCGACCACCTCGGCATGCGCGGCATCAACTCGCTCGAAGATCTCGCGAACGTCAAGCAGGTCATCGTCGAGGCCGTCCCGCGCGACGGGTTCGCCGTCCTCAACGCCGACGACGAGTACGTGCGCCGCATGCGACGCGTGTGCCGCGGCACGATCGTGTGGTTCTCCATGGAGGCGCCCGGTAGTCGCGTGCGCCAGTTCATCGACGAGCGCTGCGTGCGTGGTGACCGCGCCGTCGTGCTCGAGCCGACGGACAAGGGCGAGATGATCGTCCTCAAGCAGGGCCGACGCTCCATGCAGCTCGCGTGGACGCACCTGCTGCCGAGCACGTTCAACGGCGCTGCGCGCATGAACGTCGCCAACGCCCTCGCCGCGGCCGGCGCCGCGTTCGCCGCGGGTGCCCCGCTGCACGACATCCGCCAGGGGCTGCGCACGTTCACGACGAGCTACTACCTCTCCCCCGGCCGCCTCAACCGCATCGAGGTCGACCACGCCGAGGTGTTCGTCGATTACTGCCACAACCCGGCCGGTCTGCAGCTGCTCGGCGAGTTCGTCGACCGCTACGTCGCCGGCAAGAACAAGTCGACGCGCGTGCAGCGCACCGTCGTCGTCGGCGCCGCCGGGGATCGACGGGACCAGGACATCCGCGAGATGGGCGAACTGGCCGCGAAGTGGTTCGACCACGTCATCATCCGCGAGGACGACAACCTGCGGCGCCGCGCGCCCGGCGAGACCGCAGCCCTCGTCGCCGAAGGTGCCCAGCAGGCGATCGACTCGGGTGAGGCACGCGCCGCGAGCGTCGAGACCGTGCTCGACGAGCTCGAGGCGACGCAGGTGGCGATCGACTCAGCGCGCGCCGGCGACCTCGTCGTCATCTGTGCCGACAAGCACGCCCGTGTCATGGCCGCGCTCGAGGACCTGACGCATCTCGCGACGCCCGGCGCCCACGCCGACGAGGCCGCTCACCCCGGCGACCCCGACTTCAGCCGCGACGCCGTGTTCGAGTCGCCCGAGGACGACGTGATCGACGAACTCCTGCCCAGCAGCTGACGCCGGCACACGACGAACCCCGGCCGCGATCCTGTGTGATCGCAGCCGGGGTTTGTCGTGTGGCGGGCGCTCGTCCGTGTTCCGGTCGCCTCGGCGAGCGTGCCGTCAGGGCGACTCGAGCAGTGCCTTGAGGCTCGTCGCCATGTCGCCGAAGACACTCGGTGACGTGTCGTGCGACGCCGCTCGTTCGAGCGCGTCGATGGCGATACGGACGTCGTCGCGTGCCTCGTCGGGCACCGAATCGATGGGGGCGTCGCCGCTGCCGCGGGCGGCCCGCACCTTGCGGCGGATCTCGCGTGGGCCGTCCGTCGTCGCGCCGTGCTCGAGCAGCCACGCGTGCAGTTCGGCCTGGTGGCTGTGCGTCATGACGGCGACGACGTCACCGTCGTGGGCAACGTCGAGCAAGCCACGCAGACCGTCGAGTTCGGTCTCGTGGCTCGCCTCCGCGTGCGCGCCCACATGCGACAGCCCATCGCGCAGGTGCTTCTCGAGGTCCTCCATCGTGCGACCGCGCAGGTAGTGCTCCTTGTGCACGACGTGGACGACGTCGGCGCCGCGCCCGGCGAGTTCGCCGAGGGCGACGAGGATCTCGTCGCTGCGATCGCCGCCGGTGCCGAGGCCGAGCAGCAGCCGCGAGCCGGGCGCGACGAGGCCGCGGCCGACGTCGAGCAGGGCCTCGAGGCCACCTTCGTTGTGCGCCATGTCGACGATCACGCTCGCTTGCTGATCTGCCCCGAGCGGGAGGCTGTAGACGTTCATGCGCCCCGGGTTGAGCGTCGCGTCGGGCGCGAAGGTCTTGAGGCCCTGGACGACGGCGCTGCGCGGCAGGCCAAGCGCGAGCGCCCCCGCTGCTCCCGCGAGCGCGTTGGCGACGTTGTGGCGCGACAGCCCGGCGAGCGTCATCGGTACGTCGTCGAGGCTGACGAGCATGTCGATGCCGCCATCCTCGATGCACGCGATGAAGCCGTCGATGACGGTGAACGCCTTGCCGCGCGCCGCGCGCACCTCGCGGATGCAGGGGGCGTTGGGGTCGAGAGTGAACGCGACGAGCTGGGCGGGGGTGCCGACGCGCATCGCCCACACGCGCGGGTCGTCGCCGTTGAGCACGCACCAGCCGGAGGGTCGCGTCACCTTCGTGATGATCGCCTTGACCTCGGCGAGCTGGTCGACGGTGTTGATGCCGCCGCTGCCGAGGTGGTCGGACGTGACGTTCGTGACGACGCTGACGTCGTTGTACGGCACGCCCATGCCGCGGTTGAGCAACCCGCCGCGCGCGGTCTCGAGCACCGCGACCTCGAGCCCCGGCGTCGCGAGGACGGCCTGTGCGCCGGCCGGGCCGGAGTAGTCGCCGTGCTCGATGTGCTCACCCATGACGAGGACGCCGTCCGTCGAGCTCCACGCCGTCGTGCGCCCGGCCGTCATCGCGATGTGCGCGACGAGGCGCGTCGTCGTCATCTTGCCGTTCGTGCCGGTGATCGAGATGACGGGGACGCGCGGCCGCGGCAGCGTCTCGCGCGGTCCCTGCTCGGCGTCTCTCACGTCGGCGGCGGCGCGCACACAGGCGCCGTTCGCGCGCTCGGTGTCGAGCAGATCGTCGAGGGCACGCGCGATGGCGCGCCCCAGTGCACGGCCACGTTCGCGCCGGTTCCACGGGAAGGCGACGACGTACTCGCCCGGCTCCTCCCCGTGGCGCACGCGCACGCCAAGACGGCCCGTGCCGCTCAGTTGAGCGATCTGACGCGTCACGACCTCCGCGAGGCGCATGACGCACCGGTCGCGCACGGGCCCGCCTGGTTCGCCGATCTTGGGGCGGCGGGAATCGAGGGCCCGAAACGCAGCGGAGACTGTCTCCTCGGGGGCCGCGCACCACGCCCCCAGGTCGAGGGTCGTCTTGATCGCCTGACGGGTGAAGTAGAGGTTGGGGCCATCGAGAACACGGTTGCCGAGCAACTCGACTCGCGCGTGCGCCGGTTCAGGAGTCATGGGCGAAAGCGTAGGCGTCCGGCGAGCGGGGCGCACCCACGGGACACGGGTTGGACGAGGCCGGCCCTGGTCCTACTGCCCCATCGCGTGCACGCCGCCGTCGACGTGGACGATCTCGCCGGTGGTCGCCGGGAACCAGTCGGACAGTAGCGCCGCGCAGGCGCGCGCGGCGGGCACCGGGTCGCCGACGTTCCACCCGAGCGGCGCGCGCTCGTCCCAGGTCTGCTCGAACTGCTCGAAGCCCGGGATGGACTTCGCGGCGGTCGTACGGATCGGGCCGGCAGCGACCAGGTTGCTGCGCAGCCCCTTGGGGCCGAGGTCGCGCGCGAGGTAGCGGTTGGTCGACTCGAACGCCGCCTTGGCGACGCCCATCCAGTCGTAGACGGGCCAGGCGAACTTCGCGTCGAACGTCAGCCCGACGATCGCGCCCCCCGGCGACATGAGGGGTTCGCAGGCGGCGGCCAGGGCCTTGAGCGAGTACGCGGACGCGTGCAGCGCCGTCGAGACGTCCTCCCACGTCGCGCTCATGAAGTCGAACGCGCCCTGGGGCGCGAAGCCGACCGAGTGCAGCACGCCGTCGAGTTCGCCGACGAGGGGGCGCAGACGCTCGGCGAGCGTGTCGAGGTGCTCGGTGTTCGTCACGTCGAGTTCGACGACCTCGACGGGTTGCGGCAGGCGCCGACTGATCGTCTGGGTGATCTTCATCGTGCGCCCGAAGCTCGTGAGGACGACGTGCGCGCCCTCCTCCTGCGCGATGCGCGCGACGTGGAACGCGATCGAGGAGTCCATGAGGACACCGGTGATGAGGAGCTTCTTGCCTTCGAGCAGACCCATGGCCGGCCTTTCGTGATGGTGCGGGAACTGGGGGCATGCGTGCGCGGGTGACTGGCGGGTGGCCGCCGGTCAGTGACCCATGCCGAGGCCACCGTCGACGGGGATCACGGCGCCGTTGATGTAGGCCGAGTCGTCGGAGGCGAGGAACGCGACGGCCGCGGCGACCTCGTCGGGCTGCGCGAACCGACCCGCCGGGATCGTCGCCTTGTACGCCGCCTGACGCTCGTCGGGCAGTGCGGCCGTCATGTCGGTCTCGATGAAGCCGGGCGCGACGACGTTCGCGGTGATGCCGCGCCCGCCGAGCTCACGCGCGATGGAGCGGGCGAGGCCGACGAGCCCGGCCTTCGACGCGCTGTAGTTGGTCTGGCCCGCGGAGCCGAACAGGCCGACGACGCTGGAGACGAAGATGATGCGCCCGCCCTTGCGCCGGATCATGCCCGTCGACGCCGCACGAGCGCAGCGGAAGGCGCCGGCGAGGTTGGTGTCGACGACGTTCTCGAAGGAGTCGTCGCTCATGCGCATGAGCAGGCCGTCGTCGGTGATACCCGCGTTGGCGACGACGAC
The DNA here is from genome assembly GCF_004346775.1 of Dermacoccus sp. SAI-028. Lineage (NCBI taxonomy): Bacteria > Bacillati > Actinomycetota > Actinomycetes > Micrococcales > Dermacoccaceae > Dermacoccus > Dermacoccus sp. SAI-028. Next base: position 1,586,927 of record NZ_SMFS01000001.1, read on the forward strand.
CTCGATCGGCCCGCCGACCATCTGCGCGGCCTTCGCGAACGCCGCGTCGACCGATTCGGAGTTCGTCACGTCACCCGTGACGGCCGGGATGCCCTCGACGTCTTCACCGGAGCGCGACATGATGACGACGGCGTCCCCCTGCGCCTGGAAGCGTCGCGCGATGGCGAGCCCGATGCCGCGGTTGCCCCCGGTGACGAGGACGGTGCGGCGGCGCGACGGGGCGCTGGTGGTCTCGGGCGAGGTGGGCATGCGGACCTTCCGGGATGGGGCGGTGTGTTCTTCGTCGCACGCTATCGACTACCCCCGGGTAGACCAATCCGGGGCGTTTCGGGCAGCCGGGGGCCCTCGAATACAGTGAGGCCATGGCGGATCAGGGGCAGCGACGGCTCTCGGCCACGAGCCTGCCCGAATCGGCGCAGGACGATCAGCGCCGCCGCATTCGCGGCTATCTCATCTCGATGGGCATCAGGACGGTGTGCTTCATCGCCGCCGTCCTCACCTGGTCACCCCTTCGCCCTCTCAGCCTCGTGTTCTTCGCCCTCGCCGCGATCCTGCCGTACGTCGCCGTCGTCTTCGCGAACGCGACGGGCAAGCGTCGCATCGACACGATGGGCGCCGTCACACCACCACCGGTGCCACACAAGGAGATCCATGGATCTGCGCGCGAACCTCGCTGATTCCGCCCCCGGTGACGAACCCGGCACCGCATTTCCGGCGCTGCGCTGCAGCGCGAAGGGCTGCCGCGCCGAGGCAACCTGGGCGCTGCGCTGGAACAACCCCACGCTGCACACGCCCGAGCGGCGCAAGGTGTGGCTCGCCTGCGACGAGCACGAGCCGACACTGCGCGAGTTCCTGTCGATGCGCGGTTTCCACCGCGACACCGTGCGGCCGGCCGAGCTGCGCGCCACCGACGGCTGAGGCGGCCGCCCACGCGACGTTCAGCGCCCGTCGATAGGCTGGTGCGGTGCTGAGACTTCTCACGACCCGACGTTGGCTGACCTGGCTCCTCGTGGCCACGTTGTGGGCGACGTTGTGCGTCATTGCCGGGTTCTGGCAGTGGGGGCGCTGGGAGGACAAGAGCACGGTCCAGAACCGCATCGACGCCAACTATGACGCGACCCCCACCCCGATGAGCCGCGAGCTGAGCACCTCGCGGGCGCCGGCGAAGTCGGACGAGTGGAAGCAGGTCACCGGGCGCGGCCACTACGTCGGCGAACCACTCTTGGTGCGCAACCGCCCCGGCCCCGGCGGCGATTTCGGATACGAGACGCTCGGCGTGTTCGAGGTCGACGGGATGAAGGTCGTCGTCGACCGCGGGTGGGTCGCGAACGGCGAGACCGCGGCGCGCCCCGCGTCGATCCCGCAGGCACCGAAGGGCGAGGTGACGCTGACGGGCTGGGTCCGCCCGAGCGAGAAGTCGTTGGGCCGCGCCGAGGTGAACGGTCAGGTCTCATCGATCTCCGTCGCAGACGTGGAGCGTGCCACCGGCGCGACGCTCGCGCAGGGGTACGTTCGAATGCGTTCGGAGAAGCTGGCCGACGGCTCGACACCGCCGCGGCCCGCCGCGCTCGACCGGCCGTCGCAGGGTTCCGCGGCCGGCATCAACCTCAGCTACGCGCTGCAGTGGTGGCTCGGTGCCATCGCCGGGTATGCCTTCGTCCTGCTGCGTGCACGCCGTGAGTACCTGGACTCGCTGGAGTTGGCGGACGAGGCACCGGTGGCGCATGACACCGAGGCAGGCGGTGACAGCGCCTCGGCGACAGGTTTCACAGAGACCGGATCCACGACACCCGTGCGCCCGACGAAGAAGCCCGCGAAGAAACCCCGCCCGCGCAAGCAGCGCATCTGGGACGAGGAGGACGCCTGAGCGCGTCCCCTTCACGAGGGGCGGGCGGCGTGTTCCGCACACGCGCCGGACGTGCCACGATGGTGACATGGATTGTGGACTGAACGGCCGTAGCTACATCGTCACCGGTGCCTCGTCGGGCCTGGGCTTCGCGAGCGCGCAGGCGCTGGCCGCTGACGGTGCCGACCTCGTCATCGCCTCCCGCGATCAGGAGCGCATCGACGACGCCGCCGCGCGGCTCGACTCGCCCGCGGGGGTGCGCGCCGTCGTCGCCGACCTCGCGGACGAGTCTGCTGCGCAGCGACTCGTCGCCACGGCGCAGGAAGCCTACGGACGCCTCGACGGCGCCGTCATCTCCGTCGGCGGCCCGCCCGCCGGCCGCCTCGAGGACACGAGCGAACAGCAGTGGCGTGACGCGTTCGAGAGCGTCTTCCTCGGTGGGCTGCGCATGGCCCGCGCCGTGCTCGACACGCCCTTCGACCCCGCCTCGGGCATGGCGGTGACGCTCGTGCTGTCGTCGTCAGTGAAGTCGCCCATCCCGGGCCTCGCCATCTCCAACGGGCTGCGTCCAGGCCTCGCGATGGCGGCCAAGACCCTCGCCGACGAGTACGGCCCGCGCGGCGGGCGCGTCAACGTCCTGCTGCCGGGGCGCATCGACACCGACCGCGTCAAGAGCCTCGACGCCGGTACGGGAGATGCGGAGGCGTCGAAGGCGAAGGCCGAGGCGGGCATCCCACTGGGGCGTTACGGCACGCCGGAGGAGTTCGGCCGCGTCGCCGCGTTCGTCACGAGCCCGGCCGCGTCCTACCTCACGGGCATCGCGATCCCCGTCGACGGCGGGGCGCTGCGCACGCTCTGAAGCGCGCTCAGTCCTCCTTGAACTGGGTCGCGTGCAGCTGGGCGTAGAGCCCACCGGTGGCGAGCAGCTCCCGGTGCGTGCCGGTCTGCACGACGCGGCCGGCCTCGAGGACCACGATGACGTCCGCGTCGCGCACCGTCGAGAGGCGGTGGGCGATGACGAACGACGTCCGCCCGACGAGCGCGTTCGCGAGTGCCGCCTGCACCGCGGCTTCTGACTCGCTGTCGAGGTGCGCGGTCGCCTCGTCGAGGATGACGACGTCGGGCGTCTTGAGCAGCAGCCGTGCGATGGCGAGGCGCTGCTTCTCCCCGCCGGAGAGGCGGTGTCCACGATCGCCGACGACGGTGTCGAGCCCGAGCGGCAGCCGCTCGACGAGGCTCCACACGTGCGCGGCACGGAGGGCGCTTTCCAGGTCGTCGTCGGTGCTGTCGGGACGGGCGTAGAGGAGGTTGGCGCGCACGGTGTCGTGGAACATGTGCGCCTCCTGCGTCACGACGCCGATGCGGTCGCGGACGGAGGCGAGGCTCGCCTCGCGCAGGTCGAGCCCGCCGACGCGCACGGCACCGGACGTGGGGTCGAACAGACGCGGCACGAGGTTCGTCAGCGTCGTCTTGCCTGCGCCACTGGGCCCGACGAGCGCGACGAGCGCCCCGGCGGGCACGTCGAGGTCGATGCCGCGCAGCACGTCCTCTCCCCCGCGTCTGTCCCCCGTCACGTTCGCCTCGAGGGATTCGAGCGAGACGACGTCGGCGTCCGGGTAGGCGAAGGTGACGTCGTCGAACCTCACGCCCAGTGGCCCGTCAGGAAGCGCCCGGGCGGAGGGTGATTCGCGCACGAGCGGTTCGAGATCGAGCACCTCGAATACGCGCTCGAACGAGACCATCGCGGCCATGACGTCGACGCGGACGTTCGACAGCGCCGTCAGTGGTGCGTACAGGCGCCCGAGCAGCGCTGCGAGCGCGAGCAGGGTGCCGACCGTCATCGCGCCGTCGACCGCGAGCACCCCGCCGAGGCCGTAGACGAGCGCGGTCGCGAGGGAGGCCATGAGGGTGAGCGCGACGAGGAACATGCTGCGTTGCGCGGCGATCGAGACACCGATGTCGCGCACGCGTGCGGCGCGGGCGTCGTACTGCGCCGATTCCTCGTCCGGGCGCCCGAAGAGCTTGACGAGCAGCGCACCCGCGACGTTGAACCGCTCCGTCATCCGCGCGCCGAGTTCGGCGTTCAACGTCATCTGCTCGCGCGTCAGACCGGCCAGACGGCGGCCGAGGAAGCGCGTCGGCAGCAGGAACAACGGCACGAGGACAAGGGCGGCCAGCGTCAGCTGCCATGACAAGGACGTCATCGCGACGAGCAGCACGACGAGGCTCACGGCATTGCTGACGACCGTCGACAACGTCGTCGTGAACGCCTGCTGCGCACCGACGACGTCAGAGTTGATGCGCGTGACGAGGGCACCCGTCTGCGCCCGCGTGAAGAACGCGATGGGTTGGGCGAGCACGTGGCGGAACACGTCGGCGCGCAGGTCGAAGATGAGACCCTCGCCGAGGCGCGCTGATAGCCAGCGCTGCGTGATCGTGACGCCCGCGCTGAGCACGGCGACGAGCGCGACGGCGAGTGAGAGCCACACGACGACGTCGCGATGTCGCGGCACGACACCGTCGTCGATGATGTGCTTGAGCAGCAGCGGTGACGCGACGACCATGACGGCGTCGAGCACGACGAGGACGAGGAACGCCGCGATCGTGCGGCGATAACCGCGGGCGTAGCCCGCCACGCGGCGCACCGTGCCGGGGGCGAGACGCTGATCCTTGACGCTCGAGTCGCGTGACATCGAGCGCATCATCTGCCAGCCGGCGCCCATGGACATGTGAGCTCCTCAGGCCAGCGAGATGAGGTCGGCGTAGTCGGGGCCCCACAGATCCTCGACGCCATCGGGCAGCAGCAGGATGCGTTCGGGTTCGAGAGCCTCGACGGCGCCGTCGTCGTGGCTGACGAGGACGACCGCGCCCTCGTAGCCGCGCAGCGCGCCCAGGATCTCCTCGCGGCTGGCCGGGTCGAGGTTGTTCGTCGGTTCGTCGAGCAGCAGGACGTTGGCCGCGGACACGACGAGCAGCGCGAGCGACAGGCGCGTCTTCTCACCACCGGAGAGCACGCCGGCTGGCTTCTCGACGTCGTCGCCGGAGAACAGGAACGAGCCGAGCACCTTGCGCACCTCGGTCTCGCCGAGATCGGGCGCGGCGGACTTCATGTTGTCGAGGACGCTGCGCTCGACGTCGAGGTTCTCGTGCTCCTGCGCGTAGTAGCCGATCTTCAGCCCGTGGCCGGCGATGATCCGGCCCGTGTCGGGTGCGTCGACGCCGGCGAGCATCCGCAGCAGCGTCGTCTTGCCGGCACCGTTGAGACCGAGGACGACGACCTTCGAGCCGCGGTCGATGGCGAGGTCGACGTCGGTGAAGATCTCGAGCGATCCGTACGAGCGCGAGAGCCCCTCGGCCATGAGCGGCGTCTTGCCGCACGGCGACGGCTTCGGGAAGCGCAGCTTCGCGACCTTGTCCTGCTGACGCTCGCCCTCGAGGCTGCCGAGCAGGCGCTCGGCGCGCTTGGCCATGTTCTGCGCCGCGGTCGCCTTCGACGCCTTCGCGCGCATCTTGTCGGCCTGTGCCATGAGCGCTCCGGCCTTCTTCTCCGCGTTCTGACGCTCGCGCTTGCGACGCTTCTCGTCCTGCTCACGCGCCTGCAGGTAGGCCTTCCAGCCGACGTTGTACTGGTCGAGCTCGGCGCGGTTGGCGTCGAGGTGGAAGACCTTGGTGACGACGGCGTCGAGCAGTTCGACGTCGTGGCTGATGACGATGAGCCCGCCCTTGTACGCCTTGAGGTAGTCGCGCAGCCAATGGATCGAGTCGGCGTCGAGGTGGTTGGTCGGCTCGTCGAGCAGCAGCGTCTGCGCGCCGGAGAACAGGATGCGCGCGAGTTCGATGCGGCGTCGCTGACCACCCGAGAGCGTGCGCAGCGGCTGGGTGAGGATGCGCTCGTCGAGGGCGAGGCTGCTCGCGATCGACGAGGCCTCCGACTCCGAGGCGTACCCGCCGGCGGCGGTGAACTCGGCGTCGAGGCGCGTGTAGCGCTTCATCGCCTTCTCGCGCACGGCGTCGTCCTCGGAGGCCATGTTCGTCTCGGCGGTGCGCAGGTCGCGCGCGATGGCGTCAAGGCCGCGCGCGGACAGGATGCGGTCGCGGGCGAGGACGTCGAGGTCGCCGGTGCGTGGATCCTGCGGCAGGTAGCCGACCTCGCCGGAGGTGACGACGCGGCCCGCTGCGGGGATGCCGTCTCCGGCGAGCACCTTCGTCAGCGTCGTCTTGCCGGCTCCGTTGCGCCCGACGAGGCCGACGCGGTCGCCCGGGGCGACACGGAACGTCGCGTTCTCGAGCAGGATGCGCGAGCCGGCGCGCAGTTCGATGCCTTCGGCGGTGATCACGGGTGAAATCGCTCCTTCAGGGGCGGCAGGTGCGTCGAGGTGGGCCGACGGCGGTGTGGGGCGGCGTCGGGACGCGCAGCGGCGAGGGCGCTGCGGCGGGAAGCCAACCCACGTATTCTACGAGAGATGGTGGGAGGCGGACGCAGCGTCCGCCTCGACAGACGGAGGCTCTCTTGACGTTCAACGACAACGCGCAGCTCGACACCTCGCAGGTGACCTCGGGCGGTTCAGGTGGCTTCGGTGGCGGAGGCGGTGGCATGGGCGGGGGCCCGGTCGTCGGCGGCATCGGCGGTCTCATCCTCATGCTCATCTTCGCTCTTTTCGGCGGAAACCTCACCGGCGGGCCGGACAGTTCGGGCGGCGGCAGCACCGGCTCATCGGGCAGTTCGTACGGCTCAGGCCTCAACGGCTATGCCCAGGACACGCAGGACGTGTCGGGTTCGAATGACTCCGTCGCGCAGGCGATCAAGCAGTGCAAGACGGGTGCGGACGCCAACCGTGACGACACCTGCCGCATCGTCGGCACCGTCAACGCGGTGCAGGACTACTGGGGCAGCGCGCTGCCGAAGTTCACGAACGGCCGGACGCAGTACGAGAACGTCCCGACCGTGATCTTCAGCGGGCAGACGTCCTCGGGCTGCGGTACGGCCAGCTCGCAGATGGGCCCGTTCTACTGCCCGACCGACCGCAAGGTCTACATCGACGCCGCCTTCTTCCAAGAACTGACGAACAAGTACGGTGCCGATGGCGGCGCCCTGGCGAAGGAGTACGTCGTGGCCCACGAGTACGGCCACCACGTGCAGGACCTGCTCGGTGCCCTCGGCCGCGCACAGCAGGATCCGAAGGGTGCCGAATCGGGTTCGGTGCGTACCGAACTGCAGGCCGACTGCTACGCCGGCATCTGGGTCGCCCACGCGACGGAGTCGAAGGACAAGAACGGCAACACGCTGCTCAAGCCGGTCACCGACGACGACATCAAGTCAGCGCTGTCCGCGGCGTCGGCCGTCGGTGACGACCGCATCCAGCAGAAGGCCCAGGGTCGCGTCACGCCGGAGAGCTGGACGCACGGTTCGTCGGAGGCTCGGCAGAAGTGGTTCATGACCGGCTACGAGAAGGGCGACCTCAACTCGTGTGACACGTTCAACGTCGACAGCGTCGAGTGAGGTCGTGAAAACGCTCGGACGGGTCGGAAAATTGACCAAAAGTGATTGCACGCTCAATTTGTTCCGACCGTGAGCCGATGGTAATCTTGAAGGGCCGCACCGACGTCGGTGCGGCCCTGCTTCGTCGCTGAGTCCCGTCACGAAGGCCAGGTATCACCGCATTGCGCGGAGCGACGGGAGCGGTGCACCCAGCATCCGAGCCACCTTGGTGGCTCTTGGGGTGAAGCCGGCTCAGGCCGGCCGAGAATCTAGGATCTCGAACCCGACAGGTCATGCCTCGTAAGCGCTCCTGGAGAGATCCGACATGAAGAACATGTCCCGCCGCTCGTTCCTGGGAAACACGTCCAAGGTCGCCGTCGGCACCGCCCTCGCCACCTCCGCGCTGGGCGCGGTCTCGGTCGGCACCGCCTCGTCCGCCAGCGCCTCCGTCACCTCGGCGAGCGCTCGCCGCGTCGTCTCCAGCGCCTCGTCCCGACGCGGCGCCCCCTACGTCTACGGTGCGGCCGGCCCGTGGCGCTTCGACTGCTCGGGTCTGACGAGCTGGAGCTACCGCCAGGTCGGTCGCTCGATCCCCCGCACGGCCAACCAGCAGTACCGAGCCTCGTACCGCGTCTCGCGCGCTTCGGCTCGCCCGGGTGACCTTGCGTTCCTCACCTCCGGTGGCTACGCCTACCACGCGGCCGTCTACGCCGGCAACGGCATGGTCTGGCACGCACCGCGACCCGGCTCTCGTGTGCAGCTCGCGCGCGCCGGTTCCTCCTACCGCTTCGGCCGCGTCTGATCCGTTCGATCCTGACGCACGCCGCACAGCGCGGCGAAGCCCGCCACCTCCATCGAGGTGGCGGGCTTCGTCGTACGGTAGCGGTGGCTCAGACGTTGAACCCGAGGGCGCGCAGCTGCTCGCGGCCGTCGTCGGTGATCTTGTCCGGGCCCCACGGCGGCATCCAGACCCAGTTGAGGGAGTGGCCGGCGACGACGTCCATGAGCGCCGTCGCGACCTGCTCCTCGATGACGTCGGTCAGCGGGCACGCCGCGGACGTCAGGGTCATGTCGATGACGGCGTGCTTGGAGTCGTCGACGGTGATGCCGTAGACGAGGCCGAGGTCGACGACGTTAATGCCGAGCTCGGGGTCGACGACGTCGCGCAGGGCCTCCTTGACGTCCTCGACGTCCGACTCGACGGGCGGGGTGGTTGTCTCGCTCATGCCGTGATCTCCTTGTCGCTGCTGGCGGTGGTGTCGCTGTTCGTGCTGTTCGCGGCGCTCCCGGCGAGGTCGAGGCCGAGCTTGCCGAGCGAATCCTGCAGGGCCGACCACGACAGCAGCGCGCACTTGACGCGCGCCGGGTACTGCGAGACCCCGGCGAGCGCGATCGCGTCACCGATGACCTCTTCGTCGCCGGCGTCCTTGCCCTTGCTCGTCAGCATGCTGCGCGTCGCGCCGAAGACCTCCTGCGCCTCGCGCAGCGTGTGCCCGACGAGGTTGTCGGCGAGCATCGACGCGGACGCGACCGAGATCGAGCAACCGATCGAGTCGTAGCTGACGTCCTTGATGACGGCGTCGTCACCCTCGCCCTCGACGTCGACGCGCAGAGTGATCTCGTCGCCGCACGAGGTGTTGACGTGGTGGCTCTCTGCCCCGAACGGCTCGCGCAGCCCCGCGTGCTGCGGGTGCTTGGAGTGATCGAGGATGAGTTCCTGGTACAGATCCATCTCAGACCTCCAGTCCGAAGATGCTCGGCACGCGATCGAGCGCCGCGAAGAACGCGTCGATGTCCTCGCGGGTCGAGTACACGTTGAAGCTGATGCGGCTGCTCGCGACGGCCTTGAGACGCCGGTGCAGCGGCCACGCGCAGTGGTGGCCGGTGCGGATGGCGACCCCGGCGTCGTCGACGATCTGGCCGACGTCGTGCGGGTGCACCTCGTCGACGGTGAACGCGACGGCGCCCGTGCGGGAAGCGGCATCGAGGGGGCCGAGGACGGTGGTCCACGGCCGGGCCGCGAAGCCCTCGAGCGCGTAGGTGATGAGATCCTGCTCGTGCGCGAAGACGTTCGCCATCCCGAGCGCGTCGAGGTAGTCGCACGCTGCGGCGAGACCGATGGCCTGTGCCGCATTCGGCGTGCCCGCCTCGAAGCGCTGCGGCGCGGGCGCGTATGTCGAGCCTTCGAGCCGGACGATCTCGATCATCGAACCGCCGGTGAGGAACGGCGGCATGGCGTTGAGCGTCGTGTTCTTCGCCCACAGCACGCCGATGCCGGTGGGGCCGAGCATCTTGTGGCCGGAGAAGGCGAGGAAGTCGACGTCGAGCTCGCGCACGTCGACCGGCATGTGCGGCACCGACTGGCACGCGTCGAGCACGACCCACGCACCGACCTCACGGGCGATCGCGCTGATCTCGTCGACGGGGTTGATCGTGCCGAGCACGTTCGACACGTGCGAGAACGCGACGATCTTCGTCTTCTCGCCGACGGTCGCCCGCATCGAGTCGAGGTCGATGCGGCCGTCGTCGGTGATCTCGCACCAGCGCAGCGTGGCGCCCGTGCGGCGCGCGAGCTCCTGCCACGGCACGAGGTTGGCGTGATGCTCCATCGGCGTGATGACGATCTCGTCACCCGGGCCGATGCGCAGCCGCTCGGCCAGCTCCGGGTCGACGCCGTCGAGCGCGCCGTCGAAACCTGCGTTGCTGAAGGCGTACGCGACGAGGTTGAGCGCCTCCGTCGCGTTCTTCGTGAACACGATCTCGTCGGCCTCACCACCGATGAAGCCGGAGATCGTGGCACGAGCCGCCTCGTAGGCATCCGTCGCCGCCTCCGACAACTGGTGCGCACCGCGGTGCACCGCGGCGTTCACCGTCCGGTAGAAATCACCCTCGGCCGTGATGACGGCTTCGGGGCTCTGCGACGTCGCGCCGGAGTCGAGGTAGACCAGCGGCTTGCCGTCGCGGACGCGGCGCGCGAGCACGGGAAAATCCTCTCGCACGCGCGCCGCGTCGAACGAAACGTCAGCCATGATCAGGCCTTGACCTCGCTGCCGACCGCCGCGTTGACGTACCGGTCGTAGCCCTCGGCCTCGAGACGGTCGGCCAGCTCGGGGCCACCCTCCTCGGCGACGCGGCCGTTCACGAACACGTGCACGTGGTCGGGCTTGATGTAGCGCAGGATGCGCGTGTAGTGCGTGATGAGCAGGACGCCGCAGTTCGTCTCCGCCTTGGCGCGGTTCACGCCTTCGGAGACGATGCGCAGCGCGTCGACGTCGAGGCCGGAGTCGGTCTCGTCGAGGATCGCCATCTTCGGCTTGAGCAGCTCCATCTGGAGGATCTCGTGGCGCTTCTTCTCGCCACCGGAGAAGCCCTCGTTGACGTTGCGGTCGGCGAACGCCGGATCCATCTTGAGGTTGCCCATGGCGTCCTTGACGTCCTTGACCCACGTGCGCAGCTTCGGCGCCTCGCCGTCGACGGCTGTCTTCGCGGTGCGCAGGAAGTTGGAGACGGTGACGCCGGGAACCTCGACGGGGTACTGCATCGCGAGGAAGACGCCGGCGCGGGCGCGCTCGTCGACGTCCATCGCGAGAACGTCCTCGCCGTCGAGCGTCACGGTGCCGGAGGTGATCGTGTACTTCGGGTGACCCGCGATCGAGTACGCGAGGGTCGACTTGCCGGAGCCGTTCGGGCCCATGATGGCGTGCGTCTCCCCCGAGTTGATCGTCAGGTTGACGCCCTTGAGGATCTCCTTCGTCCCGTTCTCCGTCTCGACGGTGACGTGGAGGTCGCGAATCTCAAGCGTAGACATGGTGTTTCGTCCTTCGTTCGAAAAGTTGGTGGGTGCGCTGGCGCCAGGCTCAGGCGGGGATGCCGACGAACACGGCCGAGCCGTCGATCTTCGTCGGGTAGACGTTGACGGGCTGCATCGCGGGAAGGCTCATCGGCTTGCCCGTCTCATAGTTGAACTTCGAGCCGTGCAACCAGCACTCGATGCCGTCGTCGTCGACCTCACCCTCGGACAGGGACACGGCCGCGTGCGTGCACGTGTCATCGAGCGCGTGGATGACGCCGTTCGAGTCCTTCGCGAGGCAGATGACGAGGTCGTCGACGTCGACCTTGATCGCGCCGGGCTGCGGGATCTCCTCGACGCTCGCAAGGTTGACCCACTCGACGTTCTCACTCATGCCTGCTCCTCGACGATCTCCTGCGTCGCCGCGAGCTCGGCCTCGATGGCCTGCATGAGCGGGTCGACGACCTCGGGGACACCGATCTTGTTGATGATGTCCGCGAAGAAGCCACGCACGACGAGACGACGCGCCTCGGCCTCGGGGATACCGCGTGCTTGCAGGTAGAACAACTGCTCGTCGTCGAAACGGCCCGTCGAGCTCGCGTGGCCAGCGCCCTCGATCTCGCCGGTCTCGATCTCGAGGTTCGGCACGGAGTCGGCTCGGGCGCCGTCCGTCAGGACGAGGTTGCGGTTGAGCTCGTACGTCTCGATGCCCTCGGCCTCGGCGCGGATCAGCACGTCACCGACCCAGACGGTACGGGCCGTCTCGCCCTGCAGTGCGCCCTTGTACGTGACGAGGGAGGTGCAGCGCGGCGCGTTGTGGTCGACGAACGAGCGGTGCTCGAGGTGCTGACCGGCGTCGGAGAAGTAGACGCCGAGCAGCGTCGCCTCGCCGCCGGGGCCCGCGTAGCGGACGTTCGAGTTCATGCGGACGATGGCGCCACCGAGCGTCACCGCGATGTGGCGGTATGACGCGTCACGACCGACGAGGGCCGTGTGATCGGCGAGGTGCAGCGCGTCGTCGTCCCAGCGTTGGACGGAGACGAGCGTGAGATCGGCGCCGTCCTCGGTGATGATCTCGACGTTGGCCGTCACCTGCGCGGAGCCGGTGTGATCGAGGATGACGAGAGCCTTCGAGTGGTGCTTGGCCTCGATGACGACAAGGCCGTTGGCGCGCTTGTCGGCGCCCTCACCGTGGATCGTCAGGCGCACCGGCTGCGTCAGCTCCGCCTCGGCGGGGATGACGAGGTGGCTCGCGTCCTGCGTCAGCGCGTGCGCGAGCACCGACGCGCGGTCGCCCGGCGTCAGGACGGTGCCGCGCGGGGCCTCGCCGATCGCGAGCGTGCCGGTCTCGAAACCCTCACCCTCGATCGTGACGCTGAGCGCGTCGTCGTCCGTGACCTTCTCGGCCAGCAGCGGCGAGAGGCGGTCGACGGGGGTGAAGCGCCACTCCTCCTCGCGCCCGCTCGGCACGCCGAAGTCGGCGACGTCGAACGACTTCTTGCGCTCGGCGCGCGACTGGTCCGGCACGAACCCGCCGTCGGTGTGCTGGCCTGCGAGGGTGGCCTGGGAGGTCTTGCCCAGTTCAGAGATCTCGGCGGTCATCAGCCGACGGCTCCTTCCATCTGGAGTTCGATGAGACGGTTGAGTTCGAGCGCGTATTCCATCGGCAGCTCGCGGGCGATCGGCTCAACGAAGCCGCGGACGATCATCGCCATCGCTTCTTCCTCGGACAGGCCGCGGCTGCGCAGGTAGAACAGCTGGTCCTCGGACACCTTCGAGACGGTCGCCTCGTGGCCCATCTGCACGTCGTCCTCACGGACGTCGACGTAGGGGTAGGTGTCGGAGCGGGAGATCTGGTCGACGAGCAGCGCGTCGCAGACGACGGAGCTCTTCGAGTGTTCGGCGCCCTCGAGCACCTGCACGAGACCGCGGTACGACGTACGGCCACCGCCACGGGCGACGGACTTCGACACGATCGTCGAGCTCGTGTTCGGGGCGGCGTGCACCATCTTGGCGCCGGCGTCCTGGTGCTGGCCCTCGCCGGCGAACGCGATCGACAGCGTCTCGCCGCGCGCGTGCTCGCCCATGAGGAAGACGGCCGGGTACTTCATCGTCACCTTGGAACCGATGTTGCCGTCGATCCACTCCATCGTCGCGCCCTCCTCGCAGGTGGCGCGCTTCGTGACGAGGTTGTAGACGTTGTTCGACCAGTTCTGGATCGTCGTGTAGCGCACGCGTGCGTTCTTCTTCACGACGATCTCGACGACGGCCGAGTGAAGCGAGTCGGTCTTGTAGATCGGCGCGGTGCAGCCCTCGACGTAGTGAACGTACGAGCCCTCGTCGGCGATGATGAGCGTGCGCTCGAACTGGCCCATGTTCTCCGTGTTGATGCGGAAGTAGGCCTGCAGCGGGATGTCGACGTGGACACCCTTCGGCACGTAGATGAACGAGCCACCCGACCATACGGCCGTGTTGAGCGCGGCGAACTTGTTGTCACCGGCGGGGATGACGGTGCCGAAGTACTCGCGGAAGAGTTCCTCGTGCTCACGCAGGCCCGTGTCGGTGTCGACGAAGATGACGCCCTTCTCCTCCAGGTCCTCACGGATCTGGTGGTAGACGACCTCAGACTCGTACTGCGCGGCGACGCCCGCGATGAGGCGCTGCTTCTCAGCCTCCGGGATGCCGAGCTTGTCGTACGTGTTCTTGATGTCCTCGGGAAGCTCGTCCCACGTCGTGGCCTGCTTCTCCGTCGACTTCACGAAGTACTTGATGTTCTGGAAGTCGATGCCCGTGAGGTCGCTGCCCCAGTTCGGCATCGGCTTCTTCTCGAAGAGGCCGAGCGACTTCATGCGCAGCTTCTTCATCCACTCCGGCTCGTTCTTGCGGTCCGAGATGTCCGCGACGATGTCGGGGTTGAGGCCACGCTTCGCGGATGCGCCGGCGGTGTCGGTGTCCGCCCATCCGTACTCGTAGCGGCCGAGGTCGGCAAGACCCGGGTTGAGCTCTTCGATGGTGCTCATCGCTGCTCCTTCTTCTGGTGGGCGTCGGTCTGGTCGGGGGTGTCGAGGTGGCGGCTTACGCCGGGCGCGGCGTGCGGTCCTGGCGGGCCGGCGTCCTGCACTCGTGGCACGGCGGGCGTCGGGATGAACGTCGTGCAGACGTGGTCACCGTGCGCGAGGGAGGCCAGGCGCTGCACGTGCACGCCCAGGACCTCGGAGAACGCGGCACGCTCGGCCTCGCAGAACTCGGGGTGGCTCGCCGCGACGTGCTGCACCGGGCAGTGCCCCTGGCACAGCTGTACGCCGGCGAGCGGGGTTCCCTCCGCGACGGGACGCGTCGAGGCGGCAAAGCCCTGACGGGACAGGGCGCGTGCGAGGGCGTCGGCGCGGGCGTCGGGGTCGTCACCGGCGGCCTCGACGGCGGGACGGACGCTGTGGGCCAGCTCGCGGGCACGTTCCTGCGCGACGGCGACGAGTGCCTGCTCTCCCCCGAGCTCGATGAGGTGCTCGATGACCTGCGAGGCGAGAGCATCGTAGCCGTCGGGCATCGCGCCGTGGCCGGCTTCGGTGAGGACGTAGGCGCGCGCAGGGCGACCGCGCCGGCGTGCACCTGTCGTCGGGGCCTCGCGTTCGGCGATGAGGCCGTCAGCGAGCAGAGCGTCGAGGTGACGGCGCATGGCCGCGGGCGTGAGGTTCATCCGCTGCCCCAGCTCGGCCGCCGTCACGGGGCCGTGCTCGGAGACGGCCGTACGGACGCGTTCGCGGGTCGAGGTGGCCGGTGCCGTTGCGTTCGAGGCCGCCTGCTGCGTGCTCACGTTCGTGGGCGTGTTCATGGTCGACCTCCTTCGCGTGAACGGCTCACACCTAAATTAACAACACCAATGTTGCGTAATTCCCTCGGAGAGTGAAACTGAGGTTCACCTCACCTCGACGCGGGAGTCGACGCGCCCGGGCCCGGCGCCGGGTCGCGCGTAGACTTCACGGGTGCCGAAACTGCCCGCAAGCCCCGACGACGGCGCCGCGAGGGCTGCCGTCGACATCCGCGACGTCACGCACGCCTACTCCGGCAACCCCGCCCTGCGCGGGCTGTCGTGGAGCGCTCCCGCCGGTCGAGTGACGGCCGTTCTCGGCCGCAACGGCGCGGGCAAGACGAGCGTCATCGAGATGGCAGAGGGGCTGCGGCGCCCCGATTCGGGCAGCATCCAGGTGCTCGGGGTCGAACCGTGGAACGCCGATGCCGATCATCGCGCGCGCGTCGGTGTCATGCTGCAGGACGGCGGGCTGCCGATGGGAACCAAGCCGATGGCGCTGCTGCGTCACCTCGCGTCGTTCTACCGCGCCCCCCGCGACGTCGACGAGCTCGCCGCGCGCCTGGAGATCCCGTCGTACAACCGCACGAGCGTGCGACGCCTGTCCGGGGGCCAGCGCCAGCGGGTCGCACTCGCGGCGGCGATGGTGGGGCAGCCCGACCTGCTGTTCCTCGACGAACCCACCGCCGGCCTCGACCCGCACGCCCGCCGCGAGGTGTGGGCGATCATCAGCGACGAACGCGACCGCGGCGCGAGCGTCGTCGTCACGACGCATTCGTTCGAGGAGGCTGAACGCCTCGCCGACCACGTCGTCATCATGAACGCGGGAACGTGCGTGGCGCAGGGCACGCTGGATGCGGTCACCCACGGGCGTGACCTCGAGGACGTCTACTTCGACCTGACGGAGGCCGCGCGATGACCCGCCCCGATTCGACCCCGGCGACGTCGGCGTCCTCGACGACATCGATGGCCGAGGTGCCCTCCAAGCGCTCGATGGCTGCTGACGCGACGACCCGGGCGGCTGCGCCCGGCCGACGGATGCGCGCCCAGGCGGCGTTCGAGGGCCGCACGTTGCTCGCGAACGGCGAGCAGCTGCTCGTCTCCTTGCTGCTCCCGGCGATGGCCCTGCTCGGACTGCACTTCGCCTCGACGCCGGATCTCGGCCCGGGGCGCCGGATCGACCTCGCGACGCCGGGCATCCTCGCGCTCGCCGTGGTGTCGACGGCGTTCACCGGCCAGGCCATCGCGACGGGCTTCGACCGACGCTACGGCGTGCTGCGACTGCTCGGTGTGACGCCCCTCGGCAGCCGCGGCTTGCTCGTCGCCAAGGCGGTGGCGGTCGCCGGTGTCGTCGCGGTGCAGACGCTCGTCCTCGGCGGGCTCGGGCTCGTGCTCGGCTGGCACCCGCACTGGGTGGGCGTGCCGCTCGCCATCGTGTTCCTGCTGCTCGCGTGCTGGGTATTCGTCGCGCTCGCTCTCGTCGTCGCGGGCCGGATCCGCGCCGAGGGTGTCCTCGTCGTCGCAAACCTGCTGTGGGTCCTGCTCGCCGTCGGCGGTGGCCTGCTGCTCGCGACCACGCAGTACCCGTCGTGGTGGGAGCCGATCGCGCGCTTCCTGCCCACCGGCGCGCTCGGCGACGGTCTGCGCTCGGCGCTCACCGGCTCGGGACCGCTGGCGCTCCCCCTCGTCGTGCTCGTCATCTGGGGTGCTGTGCTGACGTTCGCCGCGTCGCGGTTGTTCCGCTGGTCCGACTGAAATTTTCCCTGCTGCGTGGCAAGCGAGCCTGTGCCTAGCGCCCACGTGGCTCCGGCAGGTGGTGACGAAGGTCCCCCGCCCCAGGCGCGCCCGGGCGTCCGATCTGTGATGGGCGCCCACTACGCTTGGATGTCGTGACTCACTCCTCCCCGATGACGTCCGACGCGGCCGTTGGCGCCGCGCCCGTCGCGCCTCCTGAATCTCGTCCCGTCAACCCGTGGTTGAAGCGGCTGTTCTGGCTCAACCTGGTCGTCGAGATCGGCATCGTCGTGACGGGTGGGCTCGTGCGTCTCACCGGTTCGGGGCTCGGGTGCCCGACATGGCCGCAGTGCGTTCCCGGCTCGTACACGCCGGTGCCGGAGCAGGAACAGTCCTGGCACAAGTACATCGAGTTCGGCAACCGGACGCTGACGGGCGTCGTCGGTATCGTCGCCATCGCGCTGTGCCTGGGCATCTTCTTCTGGGCTCGCACGCGTCGTCGCCTGCTCCTGCCCGCCGGGTGCGTCGTCCTCGGCATCGTGCTGCAGGCCGTCGTCGGTGGCATCACGGTTCACATGGATCTCAACCCGTTCATCGTGGCCTTGCACTTCATGCTGTCGATGCTGCTCGTCACGGCGTCCGCGTGGCTCGTGTGGCGTGGGCGCGAGGGCGACGGGCCGAAGCGACCGCTCGTGCCGACGCCCATCGCCGTCGTCGCGAAGATCGCCGCCGTTCTCGCGTTCGTCGTTCTCGTGCTCGGCACGATGGTGACCGGTTCCGGTCCGCACAGCGGCGATGCCGACGAGCCCGCCCGCACCGGGTGGGACGCGCGGAGCGTCGCGTGGCTGCACGCCGACGCCGTCATGCTGTTCTGCGGGCTCGTCGTCGCCGTCCTGCTCTCGCTGTTCGTCCTGCGCAGCCCTGCCACCACGCGACGCACCTGGATCGGCCTGCTCGTCATCACTCTGCTGCAGGGCGTGCTCGGCTACGTCCAGTACTTCACGGGCGTGCCGTGGGTGCCGGTGCTGTTCCACATGCTCGGCGCGTGCCTGCTCGTCACGTGGATGACCTGGGCCCTCTGCTGCCTGCGCGAGCGCCCCTGAGACGCCTGCTCCGCCGACTTCCCCTCCACCACGACCCGTCTCATCGCTGGCGGCGGCAATCGTCGGACCTGACCAGGTGGCCGCAAATGTGGACGAAAATCGCAGGGGTGGACATGAATCGCGAGTGTGTCCACCGGACGACGAAGCGGGCCTCACCAGATGGTGGGGCCCGCTTCGTCAGTGAGTCGATGCGTTTCGGTGACTCGGTGTGATCAGCGGATGACCGCGTAGTACCAGATCGGGTCGAGGGCGACGCCGATGAACAGCAGCGTCAGGTAGCTGATCGAGTAGTGGAACAGGCGCATCGGCTTGAGCACCGAGTACGGGGCGCCTTCCTTTGCGCGCTTGAGCAGCATGTGCGCCTCGAGCAGGAACACGGCGCCGGAGACGACGGCGATGACGGCGTAGATCCATCCCATGGGCGCGATCGGGATGAGCGCGAGCGACGTCAGCACCGTCACCCACGAGTAGGCGACGATCTGCTTCCCGACGGTCACGTCCTCGGCGATGACGGGCAGCATGGGGACGCCGGCGTTCGCGTAGTCGTCCTTGAAACGCATCGACAGCGGCCAATAGTGCGGCGGCGTCCAGAAGAAGACGACGAGGAACAGCACGAGCGCCGACCACGACACCGAGTTCGTGACGGCGGACCAGCCGATGAGCACCGGCATGCATCCGGCGACGCCGCCCCACACGATGTTCTGCGACGTGCGGCGCTTCAGCAGAATCGTGTAGAAGCCCACGTACAGCACGATGGCGCCGAGCGAGAGCCATGCGCTCAGCCAGTTGACGAGCAGCCCCAGCCACAGTGTCGCGGCGACGCCGAGCACGAGGCCGAAGATCAGCGCGGCCCGCGGCGTGATCGCCCCCGTGACGAGCGGTCGCCCCTCGGTGCGGTGCATGAGCTTGTCGATGTCGCGGTCGAGGTAGCAGTTGAGCACGTTCGCCGAGGACGCCGACAGCGTGCCGCCGACCAGCGTCGCGACGATGAGCCATGCCTCCGGTACGCCGCGCTCGGCGAGAAACATCACCGGGAACGTCGTGACGAGCAGCAACTCGATGATGCGCGGCTTCGTCAGCGCGATGTAGTCGCCGATCTTCGCCTTGAGCGAGCGGTCACCGACGGGGCCTGTGGCCTCGCGGTTCGGCACGGTCGTGTCCTGTTCGAGCGCTGTCACGGTGTCCTTCATCGGTGCGATCGGGGCAGGCGGACGAGGGTCCGTCTCAGGCCAGTCTACTCAGGGTGACTCGCGACCTCGACGAGGACTAGGCTCGCCTCGAGTTCGATTCCGACACGAAGGAGCCAGACCCGTGACCACGGATCAGTCCACCCCCGAGCGTTCCGACGCACTCGCCCTGCCGAAGGCTGACAAGGCCGGCTGGAGCGACATCGACGTCCGGGCCGTCGACACGGCCCGCCTGCTGGCCGCCGACGCTGTCCAGAAGGTCGGCAACGGCCACCCTGGCACCGCGATGAGCCTGGCACCCGTCGCCTACCTCATCTACCAGAACCTCATGACGTACGACCCCACCGACACCGAGTGGATCGGCCGCGACCGTTTCGTCCTGTCCTGCGGTCACTCCTCGCTCACGCAGTATGTCCAGCTCTACCTGTCCGGTTCGGGCCTCGAGCTCGACGACCTGAAGGCGCTTCGCACGTGGGGTTCGAAGACCCCCGGCCACCCCGAGGTGCACCACACCAAGGGCGTCGACATCACGACGGGCCCGCTCGGATCGGGCCTCGCCTCCGCCGTCGGCATGGCGATGGCGCAGCGCCGTCAGAAGGGCCTGTACGACCCGAAGACGCCGGCCGGCGAGTCGCCGTTCGACCACCACGTCTACGTCATCGCCTCCGACGGCGACATCATGGAGGGTGTGACGGCCGAGGCCAGCTCCCTGGCCGGTCACCAGCAGCTCGGCAACCTGACCCTCGTCTATGACGAGAACTACATCTCGATCGAGGACGACACGAACGTCTCCTTCTCCGAGGACGTCGCCAAGCGCTACGAGTCGTACGGCTGGGACGTGCGCGTCGTCGACTGGCGCGCCTCCGCGAAGGACGGCGGCAAGTACACCGAGGACGTCGACGCGCTGTTCGAGGCGATCGAAGAGGGCAAGAAGGTCACGGACAAGCCGTCCATCGTCATCCTGCGCACGATCATCGCCTACCCCGCGCCGACGAAGCAGAACACGGGCAAGGCCCACGGTTCCGCGCTCGGTGAGGACGAGATCAAGGCGACGAAGGAGCTGCTCGGGTTCGACCCGGAGCAGACCTTCGAGGTCGACGACGCCGTCATCGCGCACACCCGCAAGGCGATCCAGCGCGGACAGGCCGCTCACGCCGAGTGGACGAAGAAGTTCGACGCGTGGAAGTCGGCCAACCCCGAGGCGGCGGAGCTGCTCGAGCGCGTCCAGGCCAAGAAGCTGCCGGCGAACTTCGACGAGGTCCTCCCGGTCTTCGAGGCCGACGCCAAGGGCATCGCCTCGCGCGCCGCGTCCGGCAAGGTGCTCAACGCACTCGCCGACGTCGTGCCGGAGCTGTGGGGCGGTAGCGCCGACCTCGCCGGATCGAACAACACGACGATGGACAACCAGCCGTCGTTCATTCCCGAAGAGCGTTCGACGAGCACGTGGAAGGGCAACCCGTACGGCCGTACGCTGCACTTCGGCATCCGCGAGAACGCCATGGGCATGATCCTCAACGGCATCGAGCTCGAGGGCCTGACGCGCGCCTACGGCGGCACGTTCCTCGTGTTCTCCGACTACATGCGCCCCGCGGTGCGCCTCGCCGCCATCCAGCAGATCCCGTCGACGTTCGTGTGGACGCACGACTCGATCGGCGTCGGTGAGGACGGCCCGACGCACCAGCCGATCGAGCACCTGAGCGCGCTGCGCGCCATCCCGAACCTCAACGTCGTGCGCCCCGGTGACGCGAACGAGACGGCTCAGGCGTGGAAGAAGATCCTCGAGACGACGGATGCCCCGACCGGCCTCATCTTGAGCCGTCAGGAGCTGCCGACGCTCGACCGCTCCGAGTTCGCATCCGCCGAGGGCACCACCAAGGGCGGCTACGTTCTCGCCGACAGCGAGGGCGAGCCGAACATCATCCTCGTCGCCACGGGGTCGGAGCTGTCGCTCGCCGTCGAGGCGCGGAAGGAACTCGAGGCCAAGGGTGTTGCCACCCGTGTGGTCTCCATGCCGTGCCGCGAGTGGTTCGACGCACAGGACGACTCCTACAAGGAGAGCGTGCTGCCGAAGAACATCAAGGCGCGCGTCGCCGTGGAAGCAGGCCACCCGATGAGCTGGTACGACATCGTCGGCACGGACGGTCGTGTCGTCGGCATCGACCACTTCGGCGCCTCGGCCGACGCCAAGACGCTTTTCACCGAGTTCGGTTTCACGCCCGCGAAGGTCGTCGAGGCCGCCGAAGCATCCATCGCAGCTGTCGAAGGAAAGTGATTCATCCATGACTCAGAACGCCAACACCCAGGCCCTGTCCGACGCGGGCGTCTCCATCTGGCTCGACGACCTCAACCGTCCGATGGTCACCGGTGACGAGCTGTCGAAGCTCGTCGAGACGAACAACGTCGTCGGTGTCACCTCGAACCCGACGATCTTCGCGACGGCCCTGTCCGACGGCTCCGCCTACAACGAGCAGGTCGCCGAGCTGGCAGCAGCCGGCCAGGGCGTCGACGAGGCCGTCTTCGCGATCACGACGAAGGACGTCATGGCCGCGTGCGACATCCTGCGCCCCGTCTACGACGCGACGAACGGTGAGGACGGGCGCGTCTCCATCGAGGTCGACCCGCGCATGGCGCGCGACACCGAGGGCACCGTCACCATGGCGAAGCAGCTGTGGGAGACGATCGGGCGCGAGAACTGCATGATCAAGATCCCGGCGACGGTCGAGGGTCTGCCCGCGATCAGCGCCGTGCTCGCCGAGGGCATCAGCGTCAACGTCACGCTGATCTTCTCCCTCGACCGCTACCGCGGCGTCATGAACGCCTTCCTCACCGGCCTCGAACAGGCCCGTGAGAACGGCAAGGACCTGTCGAAGATCCGCTCCGTCGCCTCCTTCTTCGTCAGCCGCGTCGACACCGAGTTCGACGCGCGTCTCGACGCCGTCGGCACCGACGAGGCGAAGGCCCTCAAGTCGAAGGCCGGCATCGCCAACGCGCGCCTCGCCTACCAGGCGTTCGAGGAGGTCTTCTCGACGCCGCGCTGGCAGACCCTCGCCGACGACGGCGCGCACGTGCAGCGTCCCCTGTGGGCCTCGACGGGCGTCAAGGACCCGAGCCTGCCGGACACGCTGTACGTGACCGAGCTCGCCGCGCCGAACACGGTCAACACGATGCCGCCGAAGACGCTCGCCGCGCTCGCCGACCACGGCACGGTCGAGGGCGACCGCATCTCCGGCACCTACGACGAGGCGAAGGCGACGATGGACGCCCTCGAGCACGCCGGCGTCTCCTACGCCGACGTCGTCGACAAGCTCGAGACCGAGGGCCTCGACAAGTTCGAGAAGTCCTGGGAAGAGCTGCTCGGCTCCGTCCGTTCCGAACTCGAGAAGGCAGGCGAGAACAAGTGACCTCCTCCGGTGTCAGCCTCGGCACCGTGGGTGCCGGGGCGGCAGCGATCGACGCTGCCGTCCCGGCGCTCGTCGCCGAGAAGTTCGCGAGCCGACTCTTCGCGCAGGATCCCACGCTGTGGGGTTCCGACGCCGAGTCCGAAGCCGCGAAACGACTGTCCTGGGTGGGCCTCGCCCGCTCATCCCGTCCTCTCGTCGGTGAGATCGACGCGCTGCGCGAGAAGTTCACCTCCCAGGGCCTGACTCGCGTCGTCCTGTGCGGCATGGGCGGTTCGTCGCTCGCGCCGGAGGTCATCTGCGCGACCGCGGGTGTTCCGCTCGTCGTGCTCGACTCCTCCCAGCCCGACATGGTGCGCACCGCCCTCGCCGAGGACCTCGAGCACACCCTCGTCGTCGTCTCGTCGAAGTCGGGCTCGACGGTCGAGACCGACAGCCAGCGTCGCGTGTATGAGCAGGCGTTCGAGGACGCGGGCATCGACCCGACCGAGCGCATCGTCATCGTCACCGACCCGGGTTCGCCGCTCGACGAGAGCTCGCGTGCCGGCGGCTTCACCGTCGTCAACGCCGACCCGAACGTCGGCGGGCGCTACTCGGCTCTCACCGCCTTCGGTCTCGTCCCCTCCGGCCTCGCCGGCGCGGACGTCGAGGCCCTGCTCGACGAGGCCGAGTCCGTCACGGACCTGCTCGCCGAGGACGACGGGGCCAACCCGGGCCTACAGCTGGGCGCCGTGCTCGGGGGCACCTCTCCCCTGCGCGACAAGGTGATCCTCGCCGACGCCGGGACGCAGATCCCGGGCTTCGGTGACTGGATCGAGCAGCTCATCGCCGAGTCGACGGGCAAGGACGGCAAGGGCCTGCTGCCCGTCGTCGTCGGGCGTGACGAGCCCTCGAGCCTCGCCGCGGACGAGAACCTGGTCCTGCTCACGGCCGAGGACGACGAGCGCACCCCTGAGGGCGACTCCGTCACGACCGTCTCGGGTTCGCTGGGCGCGCAGATGCTGCTGTGGGAGGTCGCGACGGCCGTCGCCGGCCGCCTCATCGGCATCAACCCGTTCGACCAGCCGGACGTCGAGTCGGCGAAGGCCGCGGCGCGCGAACTGCTCGACGCGGGCATGGGCGCCGCTGATGCTCCTGCGTTCGTCGACGGCGCCGTTGAGGTTCGCACGGCGGGCCCCGACTTCCTCGCGGGCGCCGACACGCTCGATGCGGCGCTCCAGGCGCTCGTCGCACAGCTGACGCCGACGGGTTACCTCGCCGTCATGGCCTACCTCGACCGTCTCGCCGACACCGAGCTGGCCGCGACGCGCGCGCCGCTGCAGAGTGCGCTGGAACGACCCGTCACCTTCGGGTGGGGCCCGCGCTTCCTGCACTCGACCGGCCAGTACCACAAGGGCGGCCCGGCGAACGGTGTGTACCTGCAGATCACGACCGTCCCCGGCGAGGATCTCGCCGTGCCCGGGCGCGACTTCACCTTCGGGCAGTTCTGCGATGCGCAGGCCGGTGGTGACGCCTCCGTCCTCGCCGACCACGGCCGGCCCGTCCTGCGGCTGCACCTCGCCGACCACGACGCGGGCCTGAAGCAGGTCGTCGCGGCCCTGACGAAGATGTCCGGAGGCGAGGCTCGGTGACGCCGCCGACGGAGATCTCCAAGGGCCACAACCCCCTGCGTTCCAAGGAGGACAAGCGCCTGCCCCGCATCGCCGGGCCCTGCAGCGTCGTGCTCTTCGGCGTCACGGGTGACCTCGCCCGCAAGAAGCTCATGCCGGCCATCTACGACCTGTTCCACCGTGGTCTGCTGCCACCCGGTTTCTCCCTCGTCGGCTTCGCCCGACGTGACTGGGAGGACCAGGACTTCATGCAGATCGTCAAGGAGTCGGTCAAGGAGCGTGCGCGCACGGGCTACGACGAGGAGGTCTGGACCAACCTCGCCGACGGCATCCGTTTCGTCCAGGGCACCTTCGACGACGCCTCCGCCTTCGAGAACCTGGCGAAGACGCTCAAGGAACTCGAGGACAGCCGCGGCACCGAGGGCAACACGGCCTTCTACCTGTCGATCCCCCCGGGATCGTTCGCGCAGGTCTGCGAGCAGCTCGAGACGGCCGGCCTGACGAAGCCGAGCGAGACGAAGCCGGACGCGTGGCGCCGCGTCGTCATCGAGAAGCCCTTCGGGCACGACCTCGAGAGCGCGCGCGAGCTCAACGCGATCGTCGAGAGCGTCTTCCCGCCCGACTCGATCTTCCGGATCGATCACTACCTCGGCAAGGAGACGGTGCAGAACATCCTGGCGTTCCGTTTCGCCAACCAGATGTTCGAGCCGATCTGGAACAACAACCACGTCGACCACGTGCAGATCACCATGGCCGAGGACATCGGCATCGGTGGCCGCGCGGGCTACTACGACGGCATCGGGGCGGCGCGCGACGTCATCCAGAACCACTTGCTCCAGCTGCTCGCCATCACGGCGATGGAGCAGCCGCTGACCTTCGACGCGAAGGATCTGCGCACGGAGAAGGAGAAGGTGCTCGCCGCGGTGAAGCTGCCGCAGGATCTCGCGGCCTCGACGGCTCGCGGGCAGTACGCCGAGGGCTGGCAGGGCGCGGAGAAGGTGCCCGGCTTCTTGCAGGAGGAGGGCATCAAGCCCGACTCGCAGACCGAGACGTACGCCGCCGTCAAGCTCGGCATCAACACGCGGCGTTGGGCGGGTGTGCCGTTCTACCTGCGCACCGGCAAGCGACTCGGCAAGCGCGTCACCGAGATCGCCGTCGTATTCAAGAACGCGGTGACCCCGTTCGACGAGAACCAGACCGAGGAGCTCGGCCGCAACGCCATCGTCATCCGGGTGCAGCCCGACGAGGGCGTCACGATGCGGTTCGGTTCCAAGATTCCGGGCTCGAACGGCTTCGAGGTGCGCGACGTGACGATGGACTTCGGCTACGGCTCGGCGTTCACCGACTCGAGCCCGGAGGCGTACGAACGTCTCATCCTCGACGTGCTGCTCGGCGATCCGCCGTTGTTCCCGCGGCACGAAGAGGTCGAGTTGTCGTGGAAGATCCTCGACCCGATCGAGAACTTCTGGGCCTCGCTGGATGCGCAGCCCGATCAGTACGAGTCGGGCACGTGGGGGCCGCAGAGCTCTGACGACATGATGGCCCGCGACGGACGCCACTGGAGGATGCCGTGATCGTCAACCTGGACAAGACGTCGACGACGGAGATCTCCAAGAAGCTCGTCCAACTGCGCAACGAGGTCGGCTCGATGACGATCGGGCGTGTCATGACGCTCGTCGCCGTCTGCCGCGGTGAGGACGTCGAGGAGTCGCTGCACGTCGCGGCGGAGGCCACGCGTCTGCACCCGAGTCGCATCATCGCGCTCGTCGCCGACCCGGATGCCGCCGACGCGTGGCTCGACGCCGAGATCCGTCTCGGCGGCGACGCCGGTGCATCCGAGATCATCGTGCTGCGTCTGCACGGTGACCTCGCGCAGCACGGCGCGTCGGCCCTGACGCCACTACTGCTCGCCGACTCCCCCGTCGTCGCGTGGTGGCCGATGGAGGCCGACGAGAACATCGGTGAGACCCCGATCGGTCGGATGGCGCAGCGTCGCATCACCGACGCGTCGCTGTCGGCCGACCCGCGCAGCGAGATCCTGCGCCGCGCGATGCACTACACCGCCGGCGACACGGACATGGCGTGGGCCCGGACGACGCGCTGGCGCGGCCTGCTCGCGGGGGCACTCGACGTGCCGCCGTACGAGCCGGTCACGAAGGTCATCGTCACCGGAGCGAGCGACTCGGCCTCCACCGACCTGCTCGGCGGCTGGCTCGGCGTCGAACTCGGCTGCCCGGTCGAGCGTCGACTCGGTGAACCCGGTCTGGGCCTCATCAGCGTCGAGCTGGAGCGTGCTTCCGGCCCGATCCTGCTGACGCGTCACGGTGAGCAGGCGATCCTGAGCCAGCCCGGCCAGCCGGACCGTCAGATGGCGCTGCAGCGCCCGGACGCGGTCGCATCCCTCGCCGAGGAGCTGCGGCGCCTCGACAAGGACGAGGTCTACCGTGACGCCCTCGTGCGCGGCCTGCCGAAGCTCGCCGCCGAGGACGACGCGTGAGCGCTGCGAACGTCGAACGACGCGTGGCGGCGACGAAGGCTGATCTGGCCGACGCGATCGCCGAACGCCTGCGGGAGGTCATCGCCGACGCGGTGGCCTCCCGGGGCGTCGCCCACGTCGTCCTGACGGGCGGGTCGATGGGTGAGGCGAGTGCGCGAGCTCTCGCCTCCCTCGACGACATCGACTGGGCGCACGTGCACCTGTGGTGGGGCGACGAACGGTTCCTGCCCGCGGGGGACGCCGAGCGCAACGAGACGCAGGCTCGGGTGGTGCTCATCGACGTCGTCGGCGTGCCCGCGGCGAACGTGCACGCCATGGCGGCGTCGGACGGCCCGGACGGTGACGACCTCGACGCGGCCGTTGCGCGTTACCGCGACGAGCTGGCCACGGTGGCGCCACGGTTCGACGTCGTCATGCTCGGGATGGGTCCGGACACGCACGTGGCGTCCCTGTTTCCCGGGCACGCGACGACACGCGTCGACGACACGAGCGTCGTGGCGGAGAACGACTCCCCCAAGCCGCCGCCGCAGCGCATCAGCCTCACCTTCCCTGCGCTCAA
Source organism: Dermacoccus sp. SAI-028 (assembly GCF_004346775.1). Lineage (NCBI taxonomy): Bacteria > Bacillati > Actinomycetota > Actinomycetes > Micrococcales > Dermacoccaceae > Dermacoccus > Dermacoccus sp. SAI-028. The sequence continues at coordinate 1,613,938 of NZ_SMFS01000001.1, forward strand.
CGCGGCGCGCGAGGTGTGGCTCATGATCGCAGGGGCCGACAAGGCAGACGCGGTGCGCGCCGCGTCGACTTCGACGGATCGAACCGCTCACCCGGCCTCCGGCGTACACGGACGCGAACGCACGATCTGGTGGCTCGACGAGGCGGCAGCCGGGCCCGGCGCCTGAAGCACCCATCCAACGCGACGAAGCTCGTCACCTCCCGCTGGAGATGACGAGCTTCGTCGCGTCGGCGCTCATGGGCGCCGATGGAATCCGTCAGTTGAAGCGTTCGACGAGCCCCAAGCCGATGATGGCGAGGATCCAGATCGTCGCAGCGCCGACGGTGATGCGGTTGAGGTTGCGCTCAGCGCGCGAGGATCCGCCGAGGTTGGCGCCGGAGCCACCGCCGAACATGTCGGACAGACCGCCGCCGCTGCCCTTGTGCATGAGGATCAACAGCACGAGAAACAGGCTGCTCAGCACGAGCAGGCCCTGCAGCAGGATCTTGACAATGTCCACGAAGAAATCTCACCTCACGACGGGGCGGGCGTGAGCCCGCGCGAAATCAGCCCCCAGCGTACCGCGTGCCCGAGCCTCAGGCGTTCTGGTAGGTGCAGATGCCGATGAAGTCGTCAGCGACGAGCGACGCGCCGCCGACGAGGGCACCGTCCACGTCGTCCCCGGCCATGATCTCCGCGACGTTGCCCGGCTTCACCGAGCCGCCGTAGAGAACGCGGACCTTGTTCGCGAGTTCCTGGTCGAACGCGTCGGCGAGGGCGACGCGGACGGCGGCGCACACCTCCTGAGCGTCGGCGGGCGTCGCGACCTCGCCGGTGCCGATGGCCCACACGGGCTCGTAGGCGACGACGAGCGTCGACGCCTGCTCGGGCGTGAGACCGGCGACGGCGGCGCGCACCTGGGCGACGCAGTGCTCGACGTGCTCGCCCGCCTGACGGACCTCGAGCGGCTCACCGACGCACAGGATCGGCGTGAGGCCGTGACGGTACGCGGCCTCGACCTTCGCGCGGACGATCTCGTCCGTCTCACCGTGGTACTGACGGCGCTCGCTGTGACCGACGCACGCGTAGGTGCAGCCGAGCTTCGCGAGGAATGCGCCCGAGATCTCACCGGTGTACGCGCCCTCGTCATGCTGCGACAGATCCTGTGCGCCGTAGACGAGCTTGAGCTTGTCGCCGTCGACGAGCGTCTGCACCGAACGCAGATCGGTGAACGGCGGCAGGATGGCGACCTCGACGGCCCCGAAGTCGTGGCGCTTGTCCTCCAGGCCCCACGCGAGCTTCTGCACGAGGTGAGTGCCCGCGAGGTGGTCGAGGTTCATCTTCCAGTTGCCCGCCATGAGCGGCGTGCGCGTGTTCTTCGTCGAAGCCATGCCGGCTTCCCCTTTCACGTTGATCGGATACCGCGAACCCCGCCCCCGCCGAAGCGACGGAGGCGGGGCTCGCAGCTGTGGAGGTCAGATCAGCCGAGCACGGAGATCCCCGGCAGTTCCTTGCCCTCGAGGTATTCGAGGCTCGCCCCACCACCGGTGGAGATGTGCCCGAACTGATCGTCGGAGAAGCCGAGCTGACGCACGGCGGCGGCCGAGTCGCCACCACCGACGACGGTGAGGGCACCGTTCTCGGTGGCCTCGACGAGCGCCTGCGCGACAGCCTTCGTCCCGGCGGCGAACGGCTCCATCTCGAACGCGCCCATCGGGCCGTTCCAGAACACCGTCTTGCAGTCCGTCAGCTTGCTCGCGTACAGCTTCGCCGACTCCGGGCCGATGTCGAGACCCATCTGGTCGGCCGGGATCGCGTCGATCGAGACGACCTCGTGGCCCTTGTCGGCCGCGAACTCCGGCGCGACGACGACGTCGCTCGGCAGCACGATCTCGACGCCCAGCTCCTTGGCCTTCGCGATGTAGCCCTTGACCGTCTCGATCTGCTCGGTGTCGAGCAGGCTCTTGCCGACCTCGTGCCCCTCGGCCGCGAGGAAGGTGAACACCATCCCGCCGCCGATGAGCAGCCGATCCGCGGTCTGCATGAGGTTCTCGATGACGGCCAGCTTGTCGGCGACCTTCGCGCCACCGAGGACCACGGCGTACGGACGCTTCGGGTTCTCGGTGAGCTGCTTCAGCACCTCGACCTCGGTCTTGACGAGCCCACCCATCGCCGACGGCAGCAGCTGCGCCACGTCGTAGACGGACGCCTGCTTGCGGTGCACCACACCGAAGCCGTCGGAGACGAACACGTCCGCCAGTGACGCGAGCTGCTCGGCGAACTTCTTGCGCTCGGCCTCGTCCTTGCTCGTCTCGCCAACGTTGAAGCGCAGGTTCTCGAGCAGGGCGACGTCGCCGTCACCGAGGGATTCGACCGTGGAACGCGCCGAGTCGCCGACCGTGTCGGTGGCGAACGCCACGTCCTGACCGAGCAGTTCCGACAGGCGCCCGACGACGGGCTGCAGCGAGTACTTCGCCTCCGGCTCGCCCTTGGGGCGGCCCAGGTGCGCGACGACGACGACGCGAGCGCCGGCCTTCGTCAGCTCCTGGATCGTCGGGACCGATGCGCGGATGCGGCCGTCGTCGGTGATCGTCGAACCGTCGAGCGGGACGTTGAGGTCGCTGCGCAGCAACACTGTCTTGCCGCGCAGATCACCCAGATCGCTGATGGACTTCACGCCTGACCCCGATCAGAGGGAGGAGCCGACGAGCGTGGTCAGGTCGACGAGGCGGTTGGAGTAACCCCACTCGTTGTCGTACCAGCCGACGACCTTGACCTGGTTGCCGATGACCTTCGTCAGACCGGAGTCGAAGATGCAGGAGGCCGGGTCAGTGACGATGTCCGTCGAGACCAGCGGGTCCTCGGTGTACTGCAGGTAACCCTTGAGCGGGCCCTCGCTCGCGGCCTTCTTGACGATCTCGTTGACCTCTTCGACGGTCGTCTCGCGCGGAGCCTCGAACGTCAGGTCGGTCGCCGAGCCTGTGGGGGTCGGCACACGCAGCGCGTAACCGTCGAGCTTGCCCTTGAGCTCCGGCAGCACCAGCGCGACGGCCTTGGCGGCACCCGTCGAGGTCGGAACGATGTTGATCGCGGCGGCGCGGGCGCGACGCGGGTCGCTGTGCGGCGCGTCGTGCAGACGCTGGTCACCCGTGTAGGCGTGGATCGTCGTCATGAGGCCACGCTCGATGCCGAGGCCGTCGTTGAGAGCCTTGGCCATCGGGGCGAGGCAGTTCGTCGTGCACGAGGCGTTCGAGATGATCGTGTGCTTCGACGCGTCGTACTGGTCGTCGTTGACGCCCATGACGATCGTGATGTCCTCGTTCTTCGCCGGGGCGGAGATGATGACCTTCTTCGCGCCACCGGTGAGGTGCGCCTTGGCCTTCTCGGCGTCCGTGAAGAAACCGGTGGACTCGATGACGACGTCGGCGCCGACCGAGGCCCAGTCGAGCTTCGCCGGATCCTTCTCGGCGAACGCGGCGATCTTCTTGCCGTCGACCGTGAGGGAGTCCTCGTCGTAGGAGACCTCGCCGTCGAAACGGCCGAGGATCGAGTCGTACTTGAGGAGGTTGGCGAGCGTCTTGTTGTCGGTGAGGTCGTTCACCGCCACGATCTCGACGTCTGCGCCCGAGGCCTTCACGGCCCGAAAGAAGTTGCGGCCGATGCGGCCAAAGCCATTGATACCAACGCGGACGGTCACTTGAGGACCCTGCCCTTCCCTAGGAATCGAGTGCTCACGCGCCCAGAAAGGCGCGAGGTCTTTCAACACCTCCACCCTATGACACGCAGGCGGGCCGCGGGGCACCGCGGGGCAGGTTACCGGTCAGTCAGGCCGCTGACCGGGGCGCGGCAGGGTCAGTCGTCCTCGAGCATGTCGGGCGTGAGGTTCGCGTCGGTGCCGGGGATGCCCTGATCGGCGGCGCGCTTGTCGGCCATCGCGAGCAGCCGGCGGATGCGTCCGGCGACGGCGTCCTTCGTCATCGGTGGGTCGGCCAGGGCGCCGAGCTCCTCGAGGCTCGCCTCCTTGTGCTCGATGCGCAACTCACCGGCCTGACGAAGATGATCGGGCACGTCCTCGCCGAGGATCTCCATCGCCCGCGCGACGCGGCTGCCCGCGGCGACGGCAGCGCGCGCCGAACGGCGCAGGTTGGCGTCGTCGAAGTTCGCGAGACGGTTCGCGGTGGCCCTCACCTCACGGCGCATGCGGCGTTCCTCCCACACGAGGCGCGCGTCCTCGGCGCCCATGTGGGTGAGCATCGCGCCGATCGCCTCGCCGTCACGGATGACGACGCGGTCGACGCCGCGCACCTCACGCGCCTTTGCGGGCACACCCAGCCGGCGCGCCGCGCCGACGAGGGCGAGGGCGACTTCGGAACCGGGACAGGTGATCTCCAGCGACGACGAACGGCCCGGCTCGGTGAGCGAACCGTGGGCGATGAACGCGCCGCGCCACGCGGCGGCGGCGTCGTCGAGGGTGCCGTTGACGATCTTCGGCGGCAGCCCGCGCACCGGGCGGCCCTTCGCATCGACGAGGCCGGTCTGCACGGCGAGCTCGGGCTTGGCGACGCGCACGAGATACGTCGTCTGACGACGGATGCCGCCGGCACTCATGACGGCGAGCTCGCTCGTGTGACCGTAGAGCTGCGTGATGTTCGTACGCAGACGACGCGCGGCGACGCCGGTGTCGAGCTCCGCCTCGACGACGACCCGCCCGGCGACGAGGTGCAGCCCGCCGGCGAAGCGCAGCATGGCCGCGACCTCGGACTTGCGGGTCTGCTGCGGCGTCACCACCACCCGGGCCAGCTCGTCCTTGACCGCTGCCGTCATCGCCATGTCGTCGTGCACCTTCCTCGTCGATCGCCCTGCGGGACGAAGGATCTATTGTGCCGAACGCGTGGCACCCGGCCCAAACGGGTGGTCACGCGCGACGCCGCGCCTGGGCGCGGGCGGCCGATTCCATGACGTCGCGGTACGCCGTCGCGAGGCGCAGGGTGTCGTGGACGCCGGCGCTCTCCTGGTCGGCGACCGGCTTGTAGACGACGCTCGCGCCCAACGCGGCCGCCGACGACTCGAGCGCCTCGCGGGCACGGGCGTCATCACCGACGACGCCCGGGTCGGCGAGGATCGCGTCGAGGTGAAGGGCCGGAGCATGGGCCGCGAGCACCTCGAGGTGATCGCTGGCCGAGAAACCGGAGGTCTCGCCCGTGTCCATCTGGACGTTGAGCGTCAGCATCCGCTTCGCCTTCGTCTGCACGAGCGCGTCGAGCAGGTCGGGCACGAGCAGGTGCGGCATGACGGAGGTGAACCACGAGCCCGGCCCGAGGATGACCCAGTCGGCGTCGAGCACCGCGTCGATCGCCTCGCGGCACGGCTGCGGCGGGTCGGGGAACAGGCGCAGGTTGAGCACGGTGCCCGGCGTCTGCGCGACCGCGACCTGGCCGGAGACCTCGCGCACCCCGTCCGGATCTGCGGGGTCGGCGCCGCGGACTTTGGCGTCGATGCGCAACGGCTGCAACGACATGGGCAGGACGCGCCCGCGCGCGCTGAGCAGGCGCCCGACCATGTCGAGACCCTGGATCGGGTCTCCCAGCGAATCCCACAGCCCCGCGATGAGCAGGTTGCCGAGGGCGTGCCCGCCGAGCGGGCCCTCGCCCGGGAAGCGATGCTGCAGCGCATCACGCCAGGCGATGCCCCACTGCGAGTTGTCGCACAAAGCGGCCAGCGCCATGCGCAGGTCGCCGGGCGGGAGGATGTCGTACTCCTCGCGCAGGCGCCCCGAAGAGCCCCCGTCGTCGGCGACGGTGACGATGGCGGTGATCTTGTCCGTCACGAGACGCAGGGCCTCCAGCGAGGCGAACAGGCCATGCCCCCCACCGAGGGCCGCGACCGCGGGGCGCTTCACTCCCGCCCCAGATCACGGTGGACGACGAGGGTCCCGAGCTGATCGGAGGCGAGGCGCTTCGCCAGTTCCTCGGCCATCGCGACACTGCGGTGCTTGCCGCCGGTGCAGCCGACGGCGAGCGTGACGTAGCTGCGCCCCTCGCGCAGGTAGCCCTGCGTCATCGGTTCGAGCAGCGCGAGGACGCCGTCGAGGAACTCACGGGCGCCCAGCTGACCGAGGACGAAATCACGCACGACCTCGTCCTTTCCGCTGAACGGGCGCAGCTCCGGGTTCCAGAACGGGTTCGGCAAGAAACGCATGTCGAAGACGAGGTCGGCGTCGAGCGGGATGCCGTACTTGAACCCGAAGCTCATGACGGCGACGCGCAACGCCGGCCCGCCCGTGTCGCCGACGAGCTCGTGCACCTTCGCCGACAGTTGGTGGACGTTGAGACCGCTCGTGTCGATGAGGATGTCGGCGTTCGAGCGCAGGTCGCGCAAGATCTCACGTTCGCGGATGATGCCGTCGAGCATGCGCCCCTCGCCCTGCAACGGGTGCGGTCGGCGCACCGACTCGAACCGGCGCACGAGCGCCTCGTCGGTCGCGTCCATGAACACGACCGACGGGCGCCAGCCGTCGTCACGCAGACGTTCGAGGCCCGCGCGGAAGTCGGTGAAGAACGCGCGGCTGCGGACGTCGACGACGGCGGCGAGGCGCGGGACGTCCTCCGCGCTCGCGTCGACGAGCCCGGCGAGGTCGGGCAGCAGCTGAGGCGGCAGGTTGTCGACGACGTACCAGCCCTGATCCTCGAGCACGTTCGCGGCCGTCGAGCGGCCGGCGCCGCTCATGCCGGTGACGATCATCAACTCCGCGCGCGGTGGGTGTGACATGGCTGCCTCTCGCTCGTTCATTCGACGACCTCTCCGGTCATCACGTTAACCGCTGGCTCGCCCTGCTCCTGCCGGAGCGAACGCACGATGGTCTCGGCGAGCGTCGGACCGATGCCCTTGACCTCGCACAGCGCGTCGGCGTCCGCCGCGCGGATGCGCTTGAGCGAGCCGAAGTGCGCGAGCAGCGCCTTCTGCTTGGCAGGGCCGAGCCCGGCGATGCCGTCGAGCGCGGACGTCGTCATCGACTTCGAGCGCCGCTCGCGATGGAAGGTGATCGCGAAGCGATGCGCCTCGTCGCGCACGCGCTGCAGCAGGTACAAGGCCTCGCTCGTGCGCGGCAGGATGACGGGGTAGTCGTCGTCGACGAGCCACACCTCCTCGAGACGCTTCGCGAGCCCGACGACGGGGATGTCGTCGAACCCGACGTCGGCGAGGGCCCGCGCGGCGGCGTCGACCTGCGGGCGTCCGCCGTCGACGACGAGCAACTGCGGACGGTAGGCGAAGCGCTTGATGCGGCCGTTCTCGTCACGCAGGGAGGGGCCTGCGGTCGCCGCGTCCGCCGGGATCTCGCCGGTCGTCGCGGGCGCGAGGTCGGCGCTCTCCTTCGCGAGCCGGGCGAAACGCCGCGTCAGCACCTCGTGCATCGCGGCGACGTCGTCGTTGCGCAGCGTGCCATCCTCGCCCTCGATGCCGTTGACGATGAAGCGGCGGTACTCCGACTTGCGGGGCAGACCGTCCTCGAACACGACCATCGAACCGACGACGTTCGTGCCCTGCACGTGCGAGATGTCGAAGCACTCGATGCGCAGCGGCGCCTCGGGCAGCCCGAGGTTCTCCTGCAACTCCTCGAGGGCCTGCGAGCGGGCCGTCAGGTCGGACGCGCGGCTCACCTTGTGGCGCGCGAGCGCGTGCTCGGCGTTCTTCGCGACCGTCGCGGCGAGCTCGCGCTTGTCGCCGCGCTGCGGCACGCGGACGTCGACGTTGCTGCCGCGGCGTTCGCGCAGCCACGAGCTGACCGTCTCGACATCGGGCGGCAGCGACGGCACGAGCACCTCGCGCGGGACGTCGTCGCGCCCCTGAAGGTCGCCGTAGACCTCGAGCAGCATGGCCTCGACGAGGTCGGCGGTGTTGACGCCGGCGTCGCTGCCCTTGTCGGTGACCCAGCCGCGCTGACCCCGGATGCGGCCGCCGCGCACGTGGAAGACCTGGACGGCTGCCTCGAGGTCGTCCTCGGCGACGCCGAAGACGTCGGCATCCGTCGCGTCGTCGAACACGACGGCCGACTTCTGCAGCACTTTCTCCAGGGCACCGAGGTCGTCGCGCAAGCGCGCCGCTTGTTCGAAGTCGAGGTCGGCGGCGGCAGCCTTCATGCGTCGCTCGATCTCCCGGGTGAAGCGCGCGGAATCGCCGGCCATGAAATCGCAGAAATCCTGGGCGATCTCACGGTGCTCGGCCTTGGTGACCTTGCCGACGCAGGGCGCGCTGCACTTGTCGATGTACCCGAGCAGACACGGGCGACCCGACGCCTCGGCGCGTCGGTAGACCCCGTTGCTGCACGTGCGCATCGGGAACACGCGCATGAGTTGATCGAGCGTGTCGCGGATCGCCCACGCGTGCGTGAACGGGCCGAAGTAGCGAGTGCCGGGACGCTTGCGCCCGCGCATCACCTGCGCGCGCGGCACCGCGTCGGACATCGTCACCGCGAGGTAGGGGTAGGACTTGTCGTCGCGGTACTTGACGTTGAAGCGCGGGTCGAACTCCTTGATCCAGGCGTACTCGAGCTGCAACGCCTCGACCTCGGTGCGCACGATCGTCCACTCCACCGAGGCGGCCGTCGTCACCATCGTCCGCGTGCGCGGGTGCAGCAGCCGCAGATCCTGGAAGTAGTTGCTCAGGCGCGAGCGCAGGTTCTTCGCCTTGCCGACATAGATGACGCGCCCGTCGCGGTCGCGGAAGCGGTAGACGCCGGGTTCGGTCGGGATGTCGCCCGTCTTGGGGCGGTAGGTGCGGGGGTCTGCCATCAGCCGGTCACGTGCAGCTGGCTGCCCTTGACCTCGACCTTCTTCTCGGCGAGCGGCTTGTCCGCGGGGCCGGCGAGCACGGCGCCCGTCATCGGGTCGAAGCGGCTGCCGTGGCAGGGGCAGACGATCGCCTTGTCGGTGACCTCGCCGACCTGGCAGCCCTGGTGCGGGCACACGGACGTGAACGCCTTGAAGGTGCCCTTCGTCGGCTGAGTGACGACGATGGAGTTGCCGCGGTCGACGAAGCCGCTGCCGACGCTCACCTTGCTCGCGTCGATCGTGGCGTCGACGGACTTCGTCGAGGCCTCGTCGTCGCCCCCGCCGCACGCGGCGAGCATGCCGGTGCCGGCCACGGCGATCGTCGCGGTCATCGCGCTGCGGCGGGTGAACTGTGCCTGGAGGTCGCTCATCATGCCTTCTTCCGGGTCGTCTTCTTCGCCGCACTCGGCGCGGCGCTCGTGTTCTTTGCGGTCGTCTTGCCGGCCGCGGTCTGCTTGCTCGCCGTCTTCTTCGCGGCGGTCTTCTTCATCGCCGCGCGCGGGTCGATGACGGGCTTCTGCGCCACGATCGTCGGCGTCACGCCCGCGGCTTCGAGCAGCGGACGCAGGAAGCGACCCGTGTGGCTCGCCTCGACCTGCGCGATCTGCTCTGGCGTGCCCTCGGCGACGACCTCACCGCCGCGGAAACCACCCTCGGGGCCCATGTCGATGACCCAGTCGGCGCTCTTGATGACGTCGAGGTTGTGCTCGATGACGACGACCGTGTTGCCCTTGTCGACGAGGCCCTGGATGACCTCGAGCAGCTTGCGGATGTCCTCGAAGTGCAGACCGGTCGTCGGCTCGTCGAGGACGTAGATCGTGCGGCCGGACGAGCGCTTCTGCAGCTCCGCGGCTAGCTTGACGCGCTGCGCCTCACCACCCGACAGCGTCGGCGCCGGCTGGCCGAGACGGACGTAGCCGAGACCGACGTCGACGAGCGTGCGCATGTGACGCGCGATCGCGGGCACCGCTTCGAAGAACTCAGCGGCCTCCTCGATCGGCATGTCGAGCACCTCGGCGATCGACTTGCCCTTGAAGTGCACCTCGAGCGTCTCGCGGTTGTAGCGCGCCCCGTGGCACACCTCGCACGGCACGTACACGTCGGGCAGGAAGTTCATCTCGATCTTCAGCGTGCCGTCACCCGAACATGCCTCGCAGCGTCCGCCCTTGACGTTGAAGGAGAAGCGCCCCGGCTGGTAGCCGCGGATCTTCGCCTCCTGTGTCTCTGCGAAGAGCTTGCGGATGGCGTCGAACACGCCCGTGTAGGTGGCCGGGTTGCTCCGCGGCGTGCGCCCGATGGGGCTCTGGTCGACGTGGACGACCTTGTCGAGCAGTTCGGTGCCGGTGACGCGCTTGTGGCGCCCGGCGACCTGGCGGGCGCCGTTGAGGTCGTTCGCGAGCGTCGTGTAGAGGATGTCGTTGACGAGCGTCGATTTGCCCGACCCCGACACGCCGGAGACGACGACGAGGTTGCCCAGCGGGAACGCGACGTCGATGTCCTTGAGCGTGTGCTCACGCGCTCCCTCGACGACGAGGCGGCGACCGTCCTGACCGCGACGCGTCTGCGGCACCGGGATGGACAATCGGCCGCTGAGGTAACCGCCGGTGACGGACTTCTTCTCCGCGAGCAAGCCCTTGACCGGGCCGGAGTAGACGACCTCTCCCCCGTGCTCGCCGGCACCGGGCCCGATGTCGACGATCCAGTCGGCCGTCGCGATCGTGTCCTCGTCGTGCTCGACGACGATGAGCGTGTTGCCGAGGTCGCGCAGGCGCGTCAGCGTCTCGATGAGGCGGTGGTTGTCACGTTGGTGAAGACCGATCGACGGCTCGTCGAGGACGTAGAGCACGCCGACGAGACCTGAGCCGATCTGCGTCGCGAGGCGGATGCGCTGCGCCTCGCCACCCGACAGCGTGCCGGCGGGCCGGTCGAGCGAGAGGTAGTCGAGGCCAACGTCGAGCAGGAAGCCGAGACGCGCCGCGATCTCCTTGATGACGCGCTCGGCGATCTGCCGCTCGCGCGAGGTGAAGTCGACGTCGTCGAGGAAGTGCGCGGACTCCGAGATCGGCAGCGCGCACACCTCGGCGATCGACTTGCCGCCGATCGTCACCGACAGCGACTCGGGCTTGAGGCGTGCGCCGTTGCACGTCGGGCATGGCACCTCGCGCATGTAGCCCTCGTAGCGCTCACGGCTCCACTCCGACTCCGTCTCCGTGTGGCGACGCTTGACGAACGGGATGACGCCCTCGAAGCCCGTCGAATAGGAGCGCTCACGCCCGAAACGGTTGCGGTAGGTGACGTGAACCTTGTGGTTCTTGCCCTCGAGCAGCATCGTCTTCGCCTTGGCCGGCAGGTCGCGCCACGGGGTGTCGAGGTCGAACCCGCTCTCCTTGCCGAGCGCGCCCATGACGCGGACGAAATAGTCGGCGGCACCGCTGCCCTGCGCCCACGGCAGGATCGCGCCCTCGCGCAGCGTCTTGTCCTCGTCGGGGATGATGAGGTCGGGGTCGACACGCAGCTCGGTGCCGAGACCGGTGCAGGCCGGGCAGGCACCGAACGGGCTGTTGAACGAGAACGAACGCGGCTCGATCGCGTCCATCGACAGCGCGTGGTCGTTCGGGCAGGCGAGCTTCTCCGAGTAACGGCGCTCGAGCGGCAGCTCGTCGTGCGCGTCCTCGGCGCCCTCGCGCACGACGCGTTCGATGACGACGAGGCCGTCCGCGAGGCCGAGGGCCGTCTCGACCGAGTCGGTGAGGCGCTGGCGGCCGCTGAGGTCGTCCGGCCCCTTCGCGACGAGACGGTCGACGACGACGTCGATCGTGTGCTTCTTCTGCTTCTCCAGCGTCGGCGGTTCGCTCAGCGTCACCGTCTCACCGTCGACACGGGCACGGGAGAAGCCCTTCGTCTGCAGTTCGGCGAACAGGTCGACGTACTCGCCCTTGCGGGCGCGCACGACGGGTGCAAGCACCTGGAAGCGGGTGCCAGACGGTAGCTCCTGGATCGAGTCGACGATCTGCTGCGGCGTCTGGCTGCCGACCGGCGCGCCGCAGACGGGGCAGTGCGGGCGACCGGCGCGGGCGAAGAGCAGACGGAAGTAGTCGTAGACCTCCGTGATCGTGCCCACCGTCGAGCGCGGATTGCGGTTCGTGCTCTTCTGATCGATGGAGACGGCGGGGCTGAGGCCTTCGATGAAGTCGACGTCCGGCTTGTCCATCTGACCGAGGAACTGACGCGCGTACGCCGACAGGGATTCGACGTAGCGGCGCTGGCCCTCGGCGAAGATCGTGTCGAACGCGAGGGACGACTTGCCCGAGCCGGACAGCCCGGTGAACACGACGAGCGCGTCACGCGGGATCTCGATCGAGACGTTCTTGAGGTTGTGCTCCCGTGCGCCGCGCACGAGAAGGTGATCGTGGCCGCGACGTGGGGCCACGGCGTTGCTGCTGCTTGGAATCTTCGGCACGTCCCCCATGCTAGGTGCGCGCACCGACAACCCCCGAACGGCGCGGGGAAACCCACCCCTGTGGGCACCCGGGACACGCCCACGACGACGGATCAGGCCATGGCGCCGGTCCGATTAGTCTGGGGCGCATGTCTGTGGATTTCACCCCTTCCGAGGTCAACACCACCCCGATCGAGGACTACGCCATCATCGGTGACACCGAGACGGCGGCGCTCGTCAGCCTCCGGGGGTCCATCGACTGGTTGTGCCTGCCCCGCTTCGACTCGTCGAGCTGCTTCACGGCGCTGCTCGGCACGCCGGATCACGGACGCTGGCTGCTCGGGCCCGCCGAGGAGGCCACGACGACGCGGGCGTACCGCGAGGACAGTTTCATCCTCGAGACGATCCACGAGACGGCGACCGGCAAGGTGAAGGTCACCGATCTCATGCCCGTCAGCGACGGCCGCGCAGACGTCCTGCGTCGCGTCGAGGGCCTCGAGGGTACCGTGACGTTGGAGCAGGAGTGGGTCGTCCGCCTCAACTACGGCAAGGTGAAGCCGTGGGTGAGCCACCACCCGGGGCACGTGCAGGACGAGGAGGTGCTCGTCGCGATCGCCGGCCCCGACATGCTCATCTTCCGCGGCGACCGGCTGCCCGTCGGCAACGAGGGGCGTCACCGTGACCTGTTCGACGTCTCCGCCGGTGAGGCGCTCGACTTCAGCATGACGTGGGTGCCGAGCTACAAGCCGATCCCGATCCCGCTCGACACCGACAAGCGCATCGCGTCGACGCTGGGGCGCTGGAACGACTGGATCGGCCACTGCACCTACGACGGGCCGCACGCCGACGTCGTGCGTCGCAGCCTGCTCGTGCTCAACCTGCTGACGGACAGCCGCCGCGGCGGCATCGTCGCGGCGCCGACGACGTCGCTGCCGGAGGACTTCGGTGGTGAACGCAACTGGGATTACCGCTACTGCTGGCTGCGCGACGCCTCGCTAGGTCTCGAGTCGCTGCTGCGCGCCGGCTACGTCGACGCGACGATCAAGTGGCGCGAGTGGCTCGTGCGTGCCCTCGCCGGTGATCCCGAGGACATGCAGATCATGTACACGATCGACGGTGGGCGCGAGCTGCCCGAGCGTGAACTCGACCATCTGCCCGGGTACGCGGATTCGCGGCCGGTGCGTGTCGGCAACGGCGCCGTCGACCAGAAGCAGACGGACGTCCTCGGCGAGGTCATGATCGCCTTTGAGCACGCGCGCGCCAAGGGTGGGTACGAGAACGAGCAGACCTGGGCGATCCAGGCCGCGCTAGTCAACCAGCTCGCCGAGCACTGGGACGAGCCGGACAACGGTTTATGGGAGATCCGCGGGCCGCTGCAGCACTTCACGCACTCGCGCGTCATGGTGTGGGCTGCGTTCAACGCGGCGATCTCCGCCGTCGAGAAGCACGGCCACCCGGGCGACGTCGAGCGGTGGCGCGAGGTGCGCGAGCTCGTGCGTGAGGAGATCCTCACGAAGGGTTTCAACGTGCAGAAGAACACGTTCACGCAGCACTACAACACGACCGAGGTCGACGCGTCGCTGCTGCTCATCCCGGCCGTCGGGTTCCTGCCCGCCGACGATCCTCGCGTCATCGGCACGGTGCGGGCCATCGAGAACGACCTCATGCGCGGCGGTTTCCTCCTGCGCTACCGCACCGAATCGGGCGTCGACGGCCTCGCCGGAGACGAGCACCCGTTCCTCGCCTGCTCGTTCTGGCTCGTCTCCGCGTACGCGAAGATCGGTGAGCTCGACAAGGCCGAGGAGCTGTTCGACCGGTTGTGCGACCTGCCGAACGACGTCGGACTGCTCGCCGAGGAGTACGACCCCGAGGAGATGACCCAGGTCGGCAACTACCCGCAGGCCTTCAGTCACCTCACTCTCATCGGCGCCGGCTACGACCTGCATGAGGCGCAGGTCGCTGCGCGCGGGGCGAACGTCTGACGCGGTGGTAGCGGGGTTTCCTGCCCCGGCGGCCCAGAGCGACGACACTGATGACGCGGCATCGGCTGCACGCTCGCGCTGTCACGGGCCCGGGCCGCCCCTGCGCGCGGCGTGCCCGGGCCACCCGGCGCCGGTACCTGTGGCACCGGTGGCTGGGTGGGTGAGATGGTAGAGGCATGAGTGCTTACCTCTCCGATGTGAAACCGGGCGACGCGCCGTCACGACTCGACCTGCCGGGGCTGACGATGTGGAAGCTGTCAGTTTCCGACATGCACAACAACGTGTATCTGCTGCGTGATGCGACGCCCGAGACGGGTGGTGCGGCGGTGCTCATCGACGCTGCGGCAGATGCCGGAGCCATCACGGCGATGCTCGACGAGGCGTGCGTCGATCGTCTCGATGCCGTCGTGACGACCCACAAGCACTGGGATCATCACCGCGCCCTGCCCGAGCTCGCCGAGCGTGCTGACGCGACGCTCGCCGGTCTCGAGGACGGACCGCACCTCCCGGTCGCGCCCGCGCGGACGCTGAGTGACGGTGACACGATTCAGTTCGGCGCGCAGACGCTCGTCGCGCACCACGTGCCAGGCCACACCCCCGGCAGCGTCGTGTTGTCGTGGACGCCACCCGCCGGCAGCGACGCTCTGCCTCAGCTGTGGACGGGCGACACGCTGTTTCCTGGCGGCGTCGGCGCGACGACGCATTCCGATGAGCAGTCGTTCGACGAGCTGTTCACCATGGTTCGCGATCGCATCTTCGGGCGTTTCGACGATGCCGACGTTCACCCGGGCCACGGCGACGACACGCGTCTGTCTGTCGAACGCCCGCACCTCGACGAGTGGCGCGAACGCGGTTGGTGAGCTGAGCGCCCGACATCATCGTCGCCCTTGACTGCATGGTCCCCTGACTGCACGATGCGGTCGTTGCGTGACCACCGCACCTGGATGCGTGGCGTGGGCAGGCCTGGCGACCTGGGCGCCCGACATCATCGCCGCCCTTGCCTGCACGACGCGGTCTTTGCGTGAATGACCGCACCTGGATGCGTGGCGCGGGCAGGCCTGGCGACTTGAGCGCCGACGACGA
Source organism: Dermacoccus sp. SAI-028 (assembly GCF_004346775.1). Taxonomy (NCBI): domain Bacteria; kingdom Bacillati; phylum Actinomycetota; class Actinomycetes; order Micrococcales; family Dermacoccaceae; genus Dermacoccus; species Dermacoccus sp. SAI-028. The sequence continues at coordinate 1,629,249 of NZ_SMFS01000001.1, forward strand.
CGCGGGTCTGCGGCGCGCCGCGGTGACCAACCGGATGGTCATGCCTCGACCAGGTGCGCGAACACCTCTGGTGCCTTGAGCGCCGGCGATGTCTCGTATCGCAGCCGCGGCTGAGTGACGCGCAGGCAGGGGCCGGCGTCGTCGGTGCGTCTCGTCGACTGGCGTGTCATGACGAACGAGCGGCGGGGCTGCGAACCCTCGCAGCTCGCGGCCCCGCCGGTCGCACGTGCAGGGGGATCGTCAGCCGGCGAGGGGCTTCTGACGCGGTTCGTCGCCGAGTTCGCCACGCGCTTCGGCGCGCTTCTCGAACCAGATCGTCGCGAACGGGATCACGGCGCAGAGCAGGCCGATGCCGATCGTCTTGTTCGGCCAGCTCTTCTCCTGCCACAGCTTGAGCGCGCACAGGACGTACCCGATGAACATGACGCCGTGGATGGGCCCGGCGATCTGCACTCCGACCTCAGTGGTCTTGAGCACCCACTTGAAGAACATGCCGATGAGAAGCAGACCCCAGGAAACAGCTTCGGCGAACGCGAAGATCTTGAAGATTCGAGACATGCGGCGATTCTACTGAGACGGCCTGAGTGCCGGCCGATGGAGCGTGCCTGCCAACAGCTCAGCTCGCGGGAGCGAGCGTGGTCGCGACCGTCTCCCCGCTCGGGAGAGTCGTCCAGCGGCGGCCGGTCGGTGACTCCCACGTGCAAACTCCGTCTGGCGTCATGGTCACGGCATAGCCGCCGAAGGTCTTGGCGCGGTGATGGTGGCGGCACAGGGCCTGCAGGTTGCCGACGCACGTCGGCCCACCGTCGGCGTGCGGGACGACGTGGTCGAGGTCGCAGTTCGTCGAGACCCGGGTGCAGTGCGGGAAGCGGCAGTGCACGTCACGCTCACGGACAAGCCGCGCCACTCGCGCGCCGGGACGATACGTCGTCGAGCAACTCGCGAGCGTCGTCCACGCACCGTCAACGAGGTCGATCGTGAACGTGGTGTCGACGAGCGCCGCGACGAGGCGAACGGCTGCCGCGTCGACGTGGCCCAGGCCGGGGATGTGGGCCGCGCCCAATGTGTCCGGGGGTCGCGTGATGACGCCGATCGGCCCGGCCTCAGCGTGCTGACGGGGCCGACTAAGACCGTCCTCATCAAGACCGCCCTCGTCGAGACCGCAGTTGGGGACGGAGGCGAGCGACGCAGGGGGCTCCAGCGTTCCGAACCGCCGGTCGGAAGGCGCTGGTGGGCTCGCGTGGACGGGCACCTTGAGGTGCATGACGGTGTTGACCGTTGAGTTCGCGAAGACAAGGTCGAGCAGTGCGCCGACGCGAACGGCGCCGAGGGGTTCGGTGCCACTCCCTGCCACACTGACGTGGCTCGCGGCGCGCCACCGCGCGAGTTCGTCACGTGGATCTGGCGCATGGTCGTTGAGCGTCTGAGCGTGCGCTTCGATCGCGGCGCGGAGACGGGCAGCGTCCTCGGTGGCCATGATCAGACGCACCTCGGTGAGGGTGTCGAAATCGAGGTGGGGCGTGAACCATAGCCCGTGCTCACGACGGGGGTCGACGGTGTCGGCCTCGGTCTGCGCCAGCCGCCTGTCGTGCAGCAGTTTGCGCGCCCGGGAGCGGGCACCGTCGACGCTGAGGTGGTGTGCTCCCCCGCTCACGAGATCCGTGAGCACCTCTGCAGCCAACTCGTCGTCGAGGTGCGCCATCTCACGCGCCAGCGTGGCGGCCACCATGGTGCGGCAGGCTCCCCGCAGCGTCAGTTCGTGCAGAGCGGGCGCGCGGTCGCGGAGCATGCGTCCGTCGACAGCGAGGCGCGACGCGGTGGCGCTCGAACACCCGAGGGCGTTCCCGAGATCATCCCCCGCGAATTCGCCTGCGGTCGGAGGGCGTTCGCAGAGCCCATAGTTCTCCTCGTCGAGGTGAGCACGCTGGGCGACCGTGTCTTCGTGTTCGACGGCGACGGCGTGAAGCACCGCGTCGGCGGCCCTCGTCACCTCCTGCGCAGCAACGGCGATGTCTTCCAGTTGTGCTTGGAGCGTGAACGTGCGCGTGTGGCGCTCATCGAAGGTTCGCGGCAACGCGTCGCCCGAGCAGGGCGCCAATGTCTCCGGGTCGGCCAGCGCCTGCTCTGCGATCGCGCGCGTCAGCAGAACCCATGCGCCCACCAGCTCGGTGGACGGCATGGCGGCGACCGTCTCGGCCGTCACTGCCAGCGTTTGATCCATGCCACTAGTTTAGTACACATGTTCGAATCTTGGTAGGGTCAAAGGGATAGTGAGTGAACCCACTGGCCGGCCCTTCCTCCGCGCCAGGGCTGCATCACGAATCACAAGAGCACCCGCCGCGTGCAACCCTGCGATCAGGCGGCGCTGGTTTGCACCCGCTTGGTCTACCGCCTGACGGCAGACGAGGTACAGGCGACTGGTGGTTGACTCATCCCATGGCCTCAGCGACGCTGCCCACGCACATTGCCGTCGTGGCACTCGTTCGGGACGCGAGGGTGCTACTCGCTCACCGCCACCCGAACCGGATGAATTATCCGGACCTGTGGGACCTGCCCGGGGGACACGTCGAACCCGGCGAGTCCGCCGAGTGCGCTGCCCGTCGCGAGTGCGTCGAAGAGCTCGGAGTGACGGTGATCGATGCAGAGCGATTTCCGATGGCCTGCAGCGATCCAGCCCTGTTGAAGCATGCGTTCTTCGCGACGCGCTGGGTAGGGAACCCCCGCAACATCGCGCCCGACGAGCACGACGACATCGGCTGGTTCGCCGAGAGCGAACTGCCCCGGTTGGCCATGGCCGATCCTGCGGGGTGTCAGGACCTCGTCAGGCTCATGCGGGCGATCAAATGACATCAGCCCCGGCGTGGCGTGACCGTATTTCGCTTGCCGGTCGGCTGCCTCGCCCATAGCGTGTCGAGCATGCCCCAACCTGCTGGCTTCGCCTTTCTCGAACGTGATGGCGTCGTTGTCATCACTCATCACGGACGCACAGCGACGACTCTTAGGGGCGCGCGTGCTGCGGACTTCTTGGAAGACGTCGAGGACGGTGACGCTCAGGAGATCATGGCGCGCCTCACCGGCAACTATCGCCGCGGCAATGAGCGTCAGGCCCGCAACCATCCTCGCAACAAGGGGCGATGACCACGCGGCGCCGAGATCCCACCCGGCGCCGCGGACGCCATCAGGGCGCTACTTCTGCGCCTCCGTCATCTGGCGCAGTTCTTTCTTGAGGTCACGTAATTCGTCGCGCAGACGCGCTGCGAGTTCGAACTGCAGCTCGGAGGCCGCCTCACTCATCTGGGCCTGCAACTCCTGGATGAGGCCCGCGAGGTCGGCGGCGCTGCTCGCCTCGCGCTTCGCGCCCGCGGCGACGTTCGCGTCGGCACTCGCCGCACCGCTGCCGCCGCGACCCTTACCACGCGACATCGAACGGCCGGAACCGAGCAGTGCGTCCGTGTCGGCGGACTCGCGCTGCAGCATGTCGGTGATGTCCGCGATCTTCTTGCGCAACGGCTGTGGGTCGATGCCCTTCTCCGTGTTGTACGCGATCTGCAGCTCACGGCGGCGCGACGTCTCGTCGATCGCCTCCTGCATCGACGGCGTCACCTTGTCGGCGTACATGTGCACCTGACCGGAGACGTTTCGCGCAGCGCGACCGATGGTCTGGATCAGGCTTCGTGCGGACCGCAGGAAGCCCTCCTTGTCGGCGTCGAGGATCGCGACGAGCGACACCTCCGGTAGGTCGAGACCCTCACGGAGCAGGTTGATGCCGACGAGGACGTCGAACTCACCCATGCGCAACTCGCGCAGCAACTCGACGCGGCGCAACGTGTCGACCTCCGAGTGCAGATAGCGCACCCGCACACCCTTGTCGAGCAGATAGTCGGTGAGATCCTCGGCCATCTTCTTCGTCAAGGTCGTGACGAGGACACGCTCGTTCTTGTCCGTCCGTGTGCGGATCTCGCCGAGCAGATCGTCGATCTGCCCCTTCGTCGGCTTGAGCACGATCTCGGGATCGACGAGACCCGTCGGGCGGATGACCTGCTCGACGTAGCCGTCGCTCTTGCTCATCTCGTAGTCGCCCGGCGTCGCCGAGAGGTACACCGTCTGCCCGATGCGCTCGAGGAACTCCTCCCACTTCAACGGCCGGTTGTCCATCGCGCTCGGCAGACGGAAACCATGGTCGACGAGGGTGCGCTTGCGCGACATGTCACCCTCGTACATCGCGCCGATCTGCGGGACCGTCTGGTGCGACTCGTCGATGACGAGGAGGAAATCCTCCGGGAAGTAGTCGAGCAGCGTGTTCGGCGCGGTACCGGGGCCACGACCGTCCATGTGACGGCTGTAGTTCTCGATGCCGGCGCACGACCCGACCTGCCGCATCATCTCGATGTCGTACGTCGTCCGCATCCGCAAGCGCTGCGCCTCGAGCATCTTGCCCTCGGCCTCGAACCGCTTGAGCTGATCGCCCAGCTCGACCTCGATGCCGGCGATGGCGCGCTCCATGCGCTCGGGCCCGGCGACGTAGTGCGTCGCCGGGAAGACGTACATCTCCGACTCCTCGTTGACGATCTCCCCCGTCAACGGGTGCAACGTGTAAAGCCGGTCGATCTCGTCGCCGAAGAACTCGATACGGATCGCGAGCTCCTCGTACACGGGGATGATCTCGACCGTGTCGCCGCGCACGCGGAACGTGCCGCGCGTGAACGCGAGGTCGTTGCGCGTGTACTGCATCTCGACGAACCGGCGCAGCAACTCGTCGCGGTTGATCTCCTGGCCGACCTTGAGACGGGCCATCCGGTCGACATACTCCTGCGGCGTGCCGAGACCGTAGATGCACGACACGGACGCGACGACGACGACGTCACGCCGCGTCAGCAGCGAGTTGGTCGCCGAGTGACGCAGCCGCTCGACCTCCTCGTTGATCGAGGAATCCTTCTCGATGTACGTGTCCGTCTGCGGCACGTACGCCTCGGGCTGGTAGTAGTCGTAGTAGCTGACGAAGTACTCGACGGCGTTGTGCGGCAACAACTCTCGGAACTCGTTGGCGAGCTGCGCCGCGAGCGTCTTGTTGGGCGCCAGCACGAGCGTCGGGCGCTGCACCTGCTCGATCAGCCACGCCGTCGTTGCCGACTTTCCGGTACCCGTCGCACCGAGCAGGACGATGTCCTGCTCCCCCGCCTTGACGCGCTTCGACAACTCGGCGATGGCCTTCGGCTGATCGCCGGCGGGCTCGAACTCGGATTCGACCTTGATGGGTGCGACAGAACGCTGCAGATCGGTGACTGGACGCATGCCGCAACCCTAGACCCGCCCACTGACAACCCCGGAATCCCGCGGTCCTCAGCCCTGCAAGTGCGTGCGCCACACGTCGTCGACGCGGCGACGCAACGTGTCCTCGTCCCCCGCGTTGTCGATCCACACATCGGCGACCGCGCGGCGCTGCTCGTCGCTGGCCTGACTGCGCATGCGTGCCTCGGCGACCTCACGCGGCATCCCGCGGTGCTCCTCGAGCCGCTGCAGACGCGTCTCGACGGGCGCATCGACGACGATGACGACGTCGTAGTCGCCCTCGCGCCCCAGCTCGACGAGCAACGGAATGTCGTGCACGAGCACCTGCCCCGGTTTCGCCGCGGCGAACAACTCGAGCGTGCGCGCCGCGATGAGCGGGTGCGTGATGGCTTCGAGGTCGCGCCGCGCGCCCTCGTCCGCGAAGACGATGGCCCCCAGCGCCCGGCGATCCAGCTCGCCCCGCGCCGTCAGGACGCCGTCACCGAAGCGGTCGGCGATCTGCGCGAGCCCCGCACTGCCGGGCGCGACGACCTCGCGCGCGACGGCGTCGGCGTCGACGACCAGCGCCCCTTGCTCGACGAGCAATCGGGCCACCGCAGACTTGCCCGAACCGATCCCACCCGTCAACCCGACCTTCATCGTCGCCTCCTCAGACGCGCGTCGCGGCACTGTTCAGCGCCGGTGCGACCTCATCCTCCCAGAACGCACCGACAGCGGCGTCGAGCTCGTCGATGCTGCCCTCGTTCGAGAGGACGACGTCGGCCGCGTCGCTGCGCTCGCGCCCCTGCGTGTCGGCGTCGATCTCCGCCCAGGCCTGCTCAAGATCCAGTCCACGCTCGGCCATGAGCCGTTCGACGCGCACCTCCGCCGGCGCCTCCACGACGACGACGTGGTCGAAGTCGCGCGGCGTCGCGGCGTCCGTCAGCAGCGCGAGGTCGAGCACGAGCACCGAGTCATCGCCCACGGCCTTGGCCCGGGCGTCGGCCTCCGCACGCACGAACGGGCCGATGACGGCATACATCCGCTCGCGCGCCGCGGGGCTGCGCGTTGTGAGGTCGTCGAGCGTGTGCCAGTCGATCGTGCCGTCGGGGTGGGCGATCGTCTCGGAGAACACCTCCCGCAACCGGTCGAGGGCTTCCTCGCCCGGCACGAGCAGTTCGCGCATCACCTCGTCGAACTCGACGACGACCGCGCCGCGGCGCTCGAACGCGTCGCCGACGACCGACTTGCCCGCGGCGACCGGCCCTGTCAGCCCGATGGAGACGGCGGCGCGCTCCGCGGCCTGCTGCTGCGTCTGCGCCGTCGTCGGGACGTGCGTCTCGAACTCCGGCTCGGTGCCCTCCTCGAACTCGGGCAGGACGACGTAGGCGTCCTCGTCGAGCACGCCCTCGGCGGCGCGCCGCTCGTACTCCTCGGCGGGCAGCACCTGCTTCCACTGGCGGGTCCGCATCGGGCGTGCCGCTCCGGCGTCCTCACGCAGCGCCTGGAACAACAGCCAGGCCTGCAGGACCGTCAGGACCGTGATGGGGAACCCGATGACGATGATGACCTCCTGCAGCGCCGACAGCCCGTCCTCGCCCGCCGTGAGGATGATCGCAGCACAGACGGCGCCCACCGACAGCGACCAGAACACGCGCTGACGGCGCACCGACGCGTCCTCGTGGCCGTTGACCATGGCGTCCATGACGAGCGCGCCCGAGTCGATCGAGGTGATGAAGAAGATGACGATGACGGCGAGCGCCAGCGTCGCGACGGGCAGGTAGCCGGGCAGGTCGCGCAAGAACTGGAACAGCGCCGCCTGCGGGTTGTTCTCGTCGACGATCGTGTGCGCGAGCGAACCGCCCTGTCCCGCAGCCTTCGCGCTCGCTCGATCGCTCGTGATCGACGTGAGGCCGTACACGCCGATCCACACGACGACGAAGGCGCTGGGCAGCCCGATCGATGCCGTCACGAACGCGCGGATGGTGCGTCCGCGCGAGATCTTGGCGACGAACATCCCGACGAACGGCGCCCACGTCACCGTCCACGCCCAGTAGTAGACCGTCCACTGACCTGACCACGCGCCGTGGTGCATCGTGTCGTTGAACGTCGACAGCATCGGCAGCTGCGACAGGTAGCGACCGGCCGACTCGACGATGCCGCGCGCCACGTCGGAGGCGGACATCGCCGTCATCGCCACGAAGAGGAGCAGCGCGATCGCCATGAGGATGTTGGCGTAGGACAGGTTCTTGACGCCCTTGTCCATGCCGGCGAGCACGGACGTCAGCGCAGCCGCCGTGATGACGGCGAGGATCGCGGCCTGCACCCACCCGGCGATCGGCACGCCGAAGACATCGTTCATGCCCGAGTTGATCTGCAGCGCACCGAGACCCGTCGAGACGGCGAGACCGAAGACGGTGGAGACGACGGCGATGATGTCGATGGCCTGGCCGATGGGGCCGTGGATGCGGTCGCCGAGCAGCGGATGGAACGCAGACGACACGCGCGGCGGCAGGTTGCGCTTGTACGTGAAATACCCGAAGCACAGGCCGGGCACGACGAGGATGGCCCACATGTGGATGCCGAAGTGGAAGTTCGCGATCGACAGCGCGTCCCACGCCGCTTCGTCCGAGTAGGGCGCCGCGCCGAGCGGCGGGCGCGCGTAGTGGTTCATCGGCTCGGCGATGCCCCAGAACATCAACGTCGCGCCGACGCCGGCCGCGAACATCATCGCGAACCACGACAGCCCAGAGTAGGCGGGCTCGGCGTCGTCAGGGCCGAGCTTGACGCGCCCGTAACGGCTTGCGGCGAGCCCCAGCGAGAAGACGACGAGAAGGGTCGCGGCCGCCGTGTAGAACCAGCCGAGATCGAAACGTAACCAGTGTGCCGCCGCACCGAAGACGGAACGCACCGGGTCGGGGAAGAGTGCCATGGACGCGGTGAACACGACGATCAGCGCAGCGGAGCCGAAGAAGATCCGCGGTGACGTACGTAGGCCGAGACGGTCGTGCAGACGGGTGGTTAAGGCGCTCATCAACGCTTCGGGGTCGGTGGGGCCCAAGCCCGCGGACGATCGCCACGAGCCGGGTCGTGCCCTCGTGGCACGAGGGCCAACCCTACGTGGTGCCCGCGGCTCGCGCCGAGCACCCCCAGGCCGCCGTCAGCCGCCGAAGATGCTCATGCGCTCCAGGCGGTCGAAGGCCTCGTCGATCTGCTCCTCGCCGACGGTGACAGCGAGACGCAGGAACCCTTCGCCCGACGCGCCGAACGCGGTGCCGGGGATCGTCAGGATGTGGGCTTCCTCGACGATGCGCGCGGCGCACTCGAGCGACGTCAGACCGGTCTCGCGGATGTCGACCCACAGGTAGATGGTGCCTTGCGGCTCGAAAGCGTCCATGTGCGGCAGCCGCTGCACGCGCTCGTAAGCGCGCTGCAGGCGGCCGCGGTAGAGCTCCTTGACGGGCGGACGCAGCTCGGCGCGTCGTTCGAGAGCGTTGAGGGCCGCGCGCTGCGAGATCGAGGGCGCGGTGAAGACGTTGTTCTCGTTGACGTCACGCGCCGTCGAGACGAAGTCGGCCGGGGCGAGGATCCACCCGATGCGCCAGCCCGTCATGAGGTAGTCCTTGCTGAACGACCCGATCGTCACGGTACGCTGCGCCATGCCGGGCAGCGACGCGAACGGCACGAACGGCTCGCGGTAGGTGAACAGCGTGTAGATGTCGTCCGCGACGACGACGAGGTCGTGCTCCGTCGCGACCCGCGCGACGCCTTCGAGCGTTTCGCGGCTCCACTGCACACCCGTCGGGTTGCACGGCGTGTTGACGATGACGGCGCGCGTGCGCGGCGTGATGGCGGCCTCGAGGTCGGCGATCGTCACCTGGAAGCCGTTCTCCTTCGTCGTCGGCACGAAGACGGGCACGCCGCGCGCGAGACGCACCTGGTGCGGGTACGGCGTGAAGTACGGCTCGATGACGAGCACCTCGTCACCGTCGTCGAGCAGTGTCTCCATGACGAGCCACATCGCGTGGCAGCCCGACGTCGTCACCATGACGTCGTCGATGCTGCGTTCGAGACCGTAGTCGTCGCGGTACATGTCGACGATGCCCTGGCGCAGCTCCGGGTAACCCAGGCTCGAGGTGTAGTGCGTGTGGCCGGCCTTCGCGTCGGCCGCGGCAGCCTCGATGATGCCGGCGTCGGTCGTCAGGTCGGGGTCGCCGAGGCTGAAGTTGATGACGTCGTCGAACTCGCGCGCACGGTCGGCGATGACGGACATCTGCGTCGCGGAACCCGCCTGGTAACGGGAGGAGATGAAACGAGGCACGGTGCGCCTTTCGAGCTGGTGGCCCCGCGGATCTCGCGGGGCCCGACGCAGCCATCATGCCGCAGAGCGAGACCTCGTGAAACGTTTAGGGTGGGGGCGTGAATGGCCTCCTCGTGACCGGTACCTCCTCCGATGCGGGCAAGTCGCTCGTCGTCACCGGGCTCGCGCGGGCGTGGGCGCGACGCGGGGTGCGTGTGGCCCCGTTCAAGTCGCAGAACATGTCGAACAACTCGATGGTGTGCCGTGACGGCAGCGAGATCGGGCGCGCGCAGTACCTGCAGTGCGAGGCTGCGGGCGTCGAGGCCGCGAGCGTGCACAACCCAGTCCTGCTCAAGCCGGGCAGCGACCGGGATGCGTTCGTCGTCCTGCGTGGCCGACCGGCAGGGCGGTTGCGCGCCGGTGAGTACGCGACGGGCCGGCGTCACCTCGCGGACGCGGCGTTCACGGCCTTCGAGGAGCTGGCGGGCGACGTCGACGTCATCATCGCCGAGGGTGCCGGCTCCCCCGCCGAGATCAACCTGCGCGGCGGCGACTACGTCAACATGGGGCTCGCGCGCCGCTTCGACCTGCCCGTCGCCCTCGTCGGCGACATCGACCGCGGCGGTGTGCTCGCCGCGCTGTACGGGACGTGGGCGTTGCTCGACGACGACGATCGTCGCCATCTCGCGGCGTACGTCATCAACAAGTTTCGCGGCGACGCGTCCGTCCTCGAGCCCGGCCTCGACGAGATCACGCGACGTACCGGCCTGCCCTGCCGCGGCGTGCTGCCATGGCTCGAGGATGTGTGGCTCGACTCTGAGGATGCCTTGTCGATCGGTCGGTGGCGACCGAGTCTTGCGGGCGGCGATGCAGACGAGGCGCGTCTGAGCGTCGCCGTCGTCCGGTTTCCGCGCACGAGCAACGCGACCGACGTCGATGCTCTCGCCGCCGAACCGGGCGTCGACGTGCGGGTGACGACGGACGCCGACCTGTGCCGTGAGGCCGACCTGCTCGTCCTGCCGGGCAGTCGCGCGACCGTCAGTGATCTGGCTTGGCTGCGCGCCCGCGGGCTCGCCGACGTCGTCGCCGACCGCGTTCGGCGTGGGGCGCCGGTGCTGGGCATCTGCGGCGGCTACGAGATGCTCGTCGACCGGCTGGAGGATTCCGTGGAATCCGGTGTCGGGGCGGTCGACGGGCTCGGGCACCTGCGCGGATCGGTGAGGTTCGAGGCGGAGAAGACGTTGGCTCGGCCCGCTGGAACGTGGCGGGGCGAGGACGTCGACGGCTACGAGATCCACCACGGTGTCGTCACCGCCGAACCGAACTTTCCCGGCGGTACGTGCGCGGGGGCCGTGTGGGGCACGATCTGGCACGGCACCCTCGAGAACGACGGATTCCGGCGGGCGTGGCTGAGTGACGTCGCCCGCGCGTCGGGCTCTGCGTGGGTGCCTCGCGGCGGCGCGATGGGGTTCCGTGCCCGACGTTCAGCCATGATCGACGCCCTCGCCGACGCCTGCGACGAACACCTCGACGTCGACGCGCTGCTAGACCTGGCGATGAGGAAGGGCTGAATCATGACGGACACCACGACCCCTCGCGAGGTTCGCGTCATCGGTATCGGCGCGGGCTCCCCGCGTCATCTGACGCTCGAGGCGATCGACGCGATGCGTGAGGTCGACGTCTTCCTCGTCGCCGACAAGGGCGATGAGAAGCGCGAGCTCGTCGAGGTGCGCGAGGCACTGTGCCGCACGCATCTGGCCGAGGGCAGCTACCGGTTCGTCGCGCTCCCCGATCCGCGGCGCGGCCCCGACGCCGAGCGTGACGCGCGCCAGTACACCGACGGTGTTCTCGATTGGCACGACGCGCGCGCTCACGCGTGGGGCGAGGTGATCGACGCGCTAGAGCCGGGAATCGTCGTCGGATTTCTCGTCTGGGGTGACCCCGCGTTCTACGACTCGACGATCCGCGTCGTCGATCGTCTGGCGCGCCATCGGCCGGTGAACTCGGTTGTCATTCCGGGCATCTCGGCGTTCCAGACCCTCGCCGCGGCGCACGGCATCGTGCTGCACCAGATCGGCCAACCGGTGCACGTCACGACCGGTCGACGGCTCGTGACTGAATGGTCCCCCGGCCTCGGAACGGTCGTCGTCATGCTCGACGGGCACCTCGCCTGCCGCCACCTCGTCGAGACGCACCCTGCCCTCGTCATCCACTGGGGCGCGTATGTCGGTATGCCCCAGCAGACGCTGCGCGCGGGCCGCCTCGTCGACGTCATCGACGAGATCGTCGACGTTCGTGCCCGCCTGAAGCAGGAGCACGGCTGGGTCATGGACGTCTACGCGATGAGCCTGCCGGCATCCTGACGAGTGGCCCCGCCGTCGGCCACCGCACTCCTGGGTCTCGTTCCTGAGAGGCGGGGTGTCGTGAGAGCCGCGATCGCGCCACACAGGGTTTCAGCTCTCAACCGTCGAGGATGCAGAACTCGTTGCCCTCTGGGTCGGCGAGGACGGCCCAGCCGAGGTCGCTGCGGCGATCGTCGACCATCGTCGCGCCGAGGGCGAGGGCACGCTCGATCTCGGCATCACGCGTCGAGGCCTGAGCCCGCAGATCCATGTGGGCGCGATTCTTCACCTGCTTCGCATCGGGCACCCGGTAGAACAGCACGATGGTGCCGTTCGGGGCCTCGAGTGAGCACTCGTTCGAGCCGGGACGGTATGACTCCGGCTCGTCGATCTCCCATCCCATGAGTGCGCGCCAGAACTGCGCGACGGCGAACGGATCGCGCGCGTCCCAGGTCGTGTGGGACAGATACAGCCCCATCAGCTGTCTCCTGCCGCATCACCGTCGCCGAGTACGCCGCCGGCATCGGTCGTGCGCGCGGAGGCGCGGCGCGCGTCCAGCGCCTGCAGGATCATCCCCGCAGCGAGACACGCACCGACGCCCTCGCCGGCGCGAAGGCGCAGGTCGAGCAGTGGTTCGAGGCCGAGTTCGTCGAGCACGAGACCGTGCGCGCTCTCCCGGCTGCGCTGACCCGCCACGAGATACGCCTGGACCGACGGCTCCATCCGTGCGGCCGCCAAAGCCGCGACGGACGTCGCCAGTCCGTCGAGGACGATCGGCGCGTGCGCCTCAGCGGCGCCGAGCACGACACCCGCGAGCACCGCGACCTCCGGCCCACCGACCTGCGTGAGTGCCAGGCGGGCACGCTCGCCCCGATTCGTGGCGACGTCACGTGAGCCTTGGCTGCGCGCCAGTGCGGCCTCGACCACGCGCTTCTTGCGCGCCATCATCGCGGCATCCGCGCCCGATCCGAGGCCGAGCACAGCGTCGGACGGAGCCTCGAGCAGCGCCGCCGCGAGAGCAGCGGCGATCGTCGTGTTGCCGACGCCGACCTCGCCGAGCACGACGAGACCGCTCGCCCCGGCCCTCGCCCCGAGCCGCCGCCCGGCCGCAAGACACGCCTCGACGTCATGCGGGGTGAGCGCGTCGGCGTCAACCAGGTCACCGCGTGGCCCCACGACGTCCACGCGCTCGGTGGGGACGCCCGCGGGAAGCTCATCGGCACCCGATGCAGGCGCCGGCTGCCGCCCGTCCACGCCGGCATCGACGACAAGACAGGCAAGGCCGGCCGAACGCGCATGTGCCGCTCCAAGGGAAGTGCCCGCCCTGGCCGCGCGCATGACGTCGGCCGTCACGGACGAGGCGTAGGCGCTCACGCCGTGGCGGGTGACCGGGTGGTCGGCACCGGCCAGGACCAGTATGCCGCTGGCGACGTCCGGCCCGGCGATGGCGGCGACCCGGTTGACGACGCGGTCGAGCACCCCGAGCGCCTCCGGCGGAGCGAGCAGGCGGTCGGCGTCGTCGCTGGCGACGACGAGACGGGCGCCTTCGGGTCCTGCGAGGTAGGACGGTGGCGGCCCGGTCGGACGCAAGCCTGACGCGGGGGCCCCTGAACCGAACGCCGCCGGGCCGCCGTCGACACCCACGGTCTCCGGTCCGCGTGCCGTGGCATCGATCTCACCCGTCTCGGGCCAGCGTTCTGCCAGCACGACGTCGTCGAGAGCCAGCTTGGCCGACCATGCGGCGCGCTGCAGACCTGGTTCGGGCGGACGCTCGTCGGGCCAGCCGAGGCACATCCAGCCGAGGGTCTCGACGCCGTCGGGCAGGCCGAGCAGATCAGCCAGATCGGCGGGTTCGAACAGCGTCACCCACCCCATGCCGAGTCCGTGGGCGCGCGCCGTCAGCCACATGTTCTCGATGGCGCACGCGCATGACCAGACGTCCGTGTCGGTGAACGTCGCCCGCCCGAGCACGCCCGCTGCGGGCACGCGCCGGTCACAGGCAACGACGACGCCGACGGGCGCCTCGCGCAGCCCTTCGAGCTTGAGGTCGAGCAACCGCGCCGCCCGCTCGGGCAGCATCTGACGCGCCTGCCGCAAGCGTGCCGTGTCCGCGAGGTGCGCAGCGCGATCCCGGGTTGCCGGATCGCTCACGACGATGAACCGCCACGGCTGTGAATGGCCGACCGACGGCCCGGCATGACCCGCAGCGAGCACCTCGCGCACGAGCTCGTCCGGCACCGCGTCGGGGCGGTAACGCCGAATGTCACGACGCGCCCCGATGACGTCGGCGAGGGCTTCCTGCACCTGCGCGCCCATGGACCAGCCAGCCGGATCATCGCGGCGTTCGCGCGCCGACGAGGCGTCACCGATGACAGGCGTCGGACGACGGAAGCCACCTCCGTCGCTCGAGTCGGCGATCCGAGAAGACTCCGCGAGCGAGGCGTCCCCGGCGTGACGCAGAATCCCCTCCACATCCGGGGACGGCGCACCCCGCGCAGGCCCTGCCGGCACTCCACGCAGCGACTCGTCGGGGCTCACTCCTCCAGCTCACCTTCGACGTCGAGGTAGACCTGCTGCATCGCGGCGACGGTCTCGGGGTTCGGTTCCGCCCACAGTCCACGCTCGGCCGCCTCGCCGAGCTTCTCGATGATGCCGCGCAGCGCCCACGGGTTCGCATGGCGCATGAACGCCTGGTTCGTCTCGTCGAGCACGTACTCGGACGCGATCGACTCGTACATCCAGTCGGGCACGACCTGGCTCGTCGCGTCGAAACCGAACAGGTAGTCGACGGTCGCGGCGAGCTCGAACGCGCCCTTGTAGCCGTGGCGCTGCATCGCCGAGATCCAGCGCGGGTTGACGACGCGGGCGCGGAAAATGCGGGCGGTCTCCTCCGTCAGCGTGCGGGTGCGCACGGCGTCAGGGCTCGTCGAATCTCCCACGTACGCCTTGGGTTCGGCACCCGTCAGTGCCTTCACCGTCGCGACCATGCCGCCGTGGTACTGGAAGTAGTCGTCGGAGTCGAGGATGTCGGATTCGCGGTTGTCGACGTTCTTCGCCGCCACCTGGATGCGTCGATAGTTGCGCTCCATGTCGTCGCGTGCGGGCGCGCCGTCGAGGTCGCGGCCGTACGCGAACCCACCCCACGCCGTGTAGACCTCCGCGAGGTCGTCGTTGCTGCGCCAGTTGCCCGACTCCATGACCTGCAGCAGGCCCGCGCCGTACGCACCCGGTTTCGAACCGAAGATGCGGGTGCGGGCGCGCCGCTCGTCGCCGTGCGTCTCGACGTCGGCGAGGGCGTGCGCGCGCGGGAAGTTCTGATCGAGCGGCTCGTCGAGGTCGACGACGAGCTTGACGGCGTCGTCGATCATCGCGACGACGTGCGGGAAGGCGTCACGGAAGAACCCCGAGACGCGGACGGTGACGTCGATGCGCGGACGCCCGAGCTCCTCGAGGCTGATCGGTTCAAGCCCGACGACGCGGCGTGACTGCTCGTCCCAGATGGGCATGATGCCCAGCAGTGCAAGGATCTCGCCGATGTCGTCGCCGCTCGTGCGCATCGCGGAGGTGCCCCACGCCGACAGCCCGACCGATTCGGGCAGCGCGCCCTCGTCCTCGCGGTAGCGGGCGATGAGCGAATCCGCCATCGCGCGGCCCGTCTCGTACGCGAGGCGGCTCGGGATCGCCTTCGGGTCGACCGAGTAGAAGTTGCGGCCCGTCGGTAGGACGTTGACGAGCCCGCGCAGCGGCGAACCGCTCGGGCCGGCGGCGACGTACCCACCGTCGAGCGCGTGCAGCACGGAGGTGATCTCCTGCGGTGTCTGCTGCAGACGCGGCACGATCTGGGTGCAGGCGAACCGCAGGGACGCCTCGACGTCGGCGCGGTCGACGCCGGCGACCTCGTCGTCCGCCAACCCCGCGAGGTGCGCCTCGACGACATCGGAGACCGACGCGGCATCCCACCCGGCAGCAGCCAATGCGGTGACGAGGGCGTGCGCGTGCCGCTCGGCGTTGTCGGTGGCGTCGCGGTCGTCACTCGTCGGGTCGAGGCCGAGCGCGGTGCGCAAGCCCGGCAGCCCGTCCTTCGCACCGCCGAAGAGCTGGTTGGAGCGCAGCATCGCGACGACGAGGTTCGTCAGGCCCTCGCCCTCGGGCGCGGCGCCGAGCACGTGCAGACCGTCACGGATCTGCACGTCCTTGATCTCGCACAGCCACCCGTCGACGTGCATGACGAACTCGTCGAACGAATCCTCGTCCGGCATGTCCTCGAGGCCGAGGTCGTGGTGCAGCTCGGCCGCGCGGATGAGCGTCCAGATCTCGCCCTGCAGCGCCGGCGCCTTCGCCGGGTCCATGACGCTGACGTTGCCGTACTCGTCGAGCAGCTGCTCGAGGCGGGCGATGTCGCCGTAGCTCTCGGCGCGCGCCATCGGCGGCACGAGGTGGTCGACGATCGTCGCGTGCGCGCGTCGTTTGGCCTCGGTGCCCTCGCCGGGGTCATTGACGAGGAAGGGGTAGATGAGCGGCAGCGAGCCGAGCGCGGCATCGGTGCCGCACGAGGCGGACATGCCGAGGCTCTTGCCCGGCATCCACTCGAGGTTGCCGTGCTTGCCCATGTGGACGACGGCGTGGGCGCCGAACTCCTCCTCGATCCACCGGTAGGTCGCGACGTAGTGGTGCGTCGGCGGCAGGTCGGGGTCGTGGTAGATCGCGATGGGGTTCTCACCGAAGCCGCGCGGCGGCTGCACGAGGATGACGAGGTTGCCCGCCTGCAGTGCCGCGGTGACGATCTCGCCGGCCTCGTCATGGGAGCGGTCGACGAACAGCTCACCGGGCGCCTCACCCCAGTGCTCGCTCATCCCCTCGCGCAGATCCTCGGGCAGGCGGGCGAACCACTCGCGGTAGAGCGCTGCGGGGATACGTACGTGCGCGTCGGTGAGCTGCGCGTCCGTCAACCACTCCGGGTCCTGCCCGCCCGCGGCGATCAGGGCGTGGATGAGCGCGTTGCCCGCGGTCGTGTCGAGCTCCTCGCCCTCGATCGGTTCGACGTCGTCGAGACCGGGGATCGCGCCGCGTTCGCCGAGGTCGTAACCGGCCTCGCGCATGGCGCGCAGCAGCCGGATCGTCGAGACGGGCGTGTCGAGGCCAACGGCGTTGCCGATGCGCGAGTGCTTCGTCGGGTACGCCGACAGCATGACGGCGATGCGGCGCTCCGACGGGTCGAGATGACGCAGCCGCGCGTGCCCGACGACGATGCCCGCGACGCGGTCGCAGCGCTCCGGGTCGGCGACGTAGGACGGCAGGCCGTCCGAGTCGAACTCCTTGAAGCTGAACGGAACCGAGATGATGCGCCCGTCGAACTCGGGCACCGCGACCTGCGTCGCGACGTCGAGCGGCGTCATCCCGTCATCGGAGGCGGCCCACTGCTCACGGCTCCACGTCAGGCACAGCCCCTGGACGATGGGGACGTCGAGCGCGGCGAGGGCCTGGACGTCCCAGCTCTCGTCGTCCTCCCCCGCGCCCGCGGACGCCGGACGCGACCCGCCGGCCGCGAGCACCGTCGTCACGAGCGCGTCGTAACCGGCGAGGTGGTCGAGCAGTTCGGCGTCGGCCTCGCGCAGGCTGGAGACGTAGATCACCACCCCGATGCCGCCGGCGCGGTCGATCGCGTCGGCGAGGGCATGGGCGTACGCGTCGTTGCCCGCGACGTACTGGGCACGATAGAAGAGCACCGCGACGCGGGGCTTCTTCGTGGCCGTGGCGCCGTCGGTGCTCTCGGCGTCATCGGCGATCTCGGCACGCTCGAGCACACCCCACGAGGGCGTGACGACGGGCGGTTCGAAGCCTTCGCCGGTCATGAGCAGCGTGTCGCTGAGGAACGCGTGCAGCTCCTTGAGGTTCGCCGCACCGCCCTGCGCGAGGTACTCGTGGGCCTGCGCCGCGACACCGGGCGGCGTCGTCGAACGCTCCATGAGGGCCGCGTTGGGCTCCTGCTCACCGCCGAGCACGACGACGGGACGGCCGGAGGCGGCGTACGCCGCGAAACCACTGCACAGATCCTGCGGGCCGCCGAGCAGGCGGACGACGACGATGTCGGCGCCCTCGGAGGCGTCGCCGTGCGTCGGGACGCGCCCCGGGTTGGAGACGGCGTAGTCGGCGCCGCTCGCGCGAGCGCTGAGCAGGTCGGTGTCGGAGGTCGAGATGAGGGCGATGCGCGCCATGAGGGCAGCTCCTTCGCGGGTGTCCACGCCCGCGTCGTCATGAGAGGGCTCCCGTGGCACGGGAGTCGATCGTCAGGGCGTTCCTGACTCGCCGACGCACGCGTCGGACACACAGTGGCGGGACCGTCCCGGATTCGCACCGGGTTCCATCACCTGACGACCGTGCCCGAGCCTAACGGAGACGGCTCGTATGCTGCTCGCTGTGCCCGTACGAGATGTCGACGACCGCTGCCCCGGTGTGCTGCGCCCGTTCGCAGCTGCCGACGGCGCCATTGTCCGCCTGCGCGTGCCCGGTGGCCGCGTGTCGAGCCATGACCTCGTGACGGTGTGCGATCTTGCCGAACGATTCGGCCAGCCGTTCGTCCAGCTGACGTCACGCGGCAACCTGCAGCTTCGCGGCTTGGACGAGCCGCTGCCGGGCGCGTTCGTCGACGCCGTCGCGGCGCTCGGGATGCTGCCGTCAGCAACCCACGAGCGGGTGCGCAACATCGTCGCGGGGCCGGATGCGTCGCTCGATTCCCTGGTGCAGCAACTGGATTCGGCGATCGTCGACACGCCGTCGTTGGCGTCACTGTCGGGGCGATGGATCTTCGCGCTGGCCGCCGGGGACGAGACGCTGCCCGCGGTGCCGGCCGATGTCGCGTTCGCTCTCGGCGCGGACGACGACAGCTCGTGGACGGGTGAGATGCGCGTCGATCAGATGCGTGCCGGCGAAGTGCGCGTCGGTGGCCGGTCGTTCGCATGTGCTGCGCACCAGGCCGCGGCGACGCTGGTCGCTGTCGCGGAGGACTTCGTCGCGACGACGCAGCATGATGACGGGCGGTTCTGGAACGTCACCGACCTGCCCGACGATCATCCGTTCTTCGCCCGACTCGACGAGCGGGTGCGCGCCGCCGAGGTGAGCGCCGCCGATATGCCCCGCGCCGAGGCCCGGCCCGCGACCGGCACCGCGGCGGCCACGTCCAAGAGCCGCCTTGAGGTTCATCTCCCGCTCGGCCTGCTCGACGCGCCGGCCGCTCGCGCCCTGGACGAGGTGACGCAGGACGTCGTCGTCACCCCCGAGCGCAGCATCGTCGTGCGTACGCTGCGCGACGGCGCCGACCTGCCCAGCGCGACCAGGCATCTGCGCGGCGCCGGATTCGTCACCGAACCCGGTTCGGCCCGAGCGCGATTCAGCGCCTGCGTCGGCGCACCGTACTGCCGTCGCACCGACGTCTCGACGCTCGACCTCACGCGGGCCGCGGCGAGGATCTTCGACGACGGCAACTGGTGTGACACGGCGCTCGATGACAGCCGCATCGGCAGCGTCATCGCTGCGAGCACGCCCGAGCATGCCAGCGCCGATGATCGACGTGCCACCGTTTCCGCCGCACCCCGCGTCCACGTCGTCGGGTGCGAGCGTGCGTGCGGCCGCCCCGCCGGCGAGCATCATCTCGTCGTCGCCCCTCACAACCTGACCGACATCCTCGACCCGAACGGCCGCTCATGACCGACATCGCTCCCCCGACCCGCCGCTACGACTACGAGCGTGACGGGCGTGTCATCTATCGCGAGTCGTTCGCGACGATCCGTCGTGAGGTGACGCTCGACCACCTGCCCGAGGGCGTCCACCGTGCTGCGGTGCGGGTCGCGCATGCCGCAGGCGACGTCGGCGTCATCGACGAGATCGCCGGCAGCACGGACGTCGGCGAGGCCGCTCTCGCCGCGTTGCGCGCCGGCGCGCCCGTCATCACCGACTCGCACATGCTCGCCGCGGGCGTGACGCGCAGCCGACTGCCCGCCGACAACGACGTCATCTGTACGCTGCGCGAACCGCAGGTGCCGGCGCTCGCACAGGCCTGGTCGACGACTCGCTCGGCCGCCGCCGCGTCGTTGTGGGCACCGCACCTCGACGGCGCCGTCGTCGCCATCGGCAACGCCCCGACGGCCCTGTTCCACCTGCTCGAGATGCTGCGCGACGGCGCCCCGCGCCCGGCTGCGATCGTTGGGATGCCCGTCGGTTTCGTCGGCTCCGCCGAGTCCAAGGTCGCTCTCGCCGAGCATCGTCTCGACGACGGATCACAGATCCCCTGGCTGACCGTCCATGGGCGCCGGGGAGGCTCAGCCATGGCTGCGGCCGCCGTCAACGCCCTCGCGACCGAGCAGGAGATCCTGTGATGACGGGCAGCCTGTGGTGCGTCGGCGTCGGCCCCGGTGACCCCGAGCTCATCACCCGCAAGGCCGCTCGGCTCATCGAGACCGCTGACGTCGTCGCCTACCACCGCGCCGGTCATCGTCCGAGCACCGCACGCGCCATCGCGGCCGATCTCATCCCGGACGGCGTCGTCGAGGAAGAGCTCGTCTACCCCGTGACGACTGGTGAGATCGACCATCCCGGCGGCTACCACGGTGCGATGGCGGCGTTCTACCTCGAGTGCGCCGAGCGCCTCGGCGCCCACCTCGAGGCCGGACGCAGCGTCGTCCTGCTCGCCGAGGGCGACCCGTTGTTCTTCGGTTCGTCGATGTACGTCCACGACCTGCTCGCCGAGCGTTTCGACGCCCATGTCGTGCCCGGGGTGACGTCGGTCTCCGCGGCGTCCGCGGGCCTGTCGACAGGGTTGTGCCGGCACGAGGACGTGCTCACCGTGCTGCCCGGCACCCTCCCCGTCACCGAGATGGCGCGCCGCCTCGCCGACACCGACGCCGCCGTCATCATGAAGCTGGGCCGCACCTTCGCGAACGTGCGCGAAGCACTCGCCCAGGCGGGCCTGCTCGAGCGCGCCTGGTACGTCGAGCGGGCGAGCCGTGACGGTGAACGCCTCCTCCCTGTCACACAGGTCGACCCGTCGCACGTGCCGTACATGTCGCTCGTCGTCGTGCCCGGGCTCGATCGACGCGCCGACGCCGCCGGCCGCGCGTCGGGAAGCGCGAGCAGTTCGAGCCGGACCGCGATGCAGCGAGTCCCCGGCGTGCTGCCCGCCGCAGCGACGTCCGAGAGGTCGGGCGAGCCCGGAACCGTGTTCGTCGTCGGGCTCGGGCCCGGCCCCGACGCCTGGCTGACGCCCGAGGCGGCTGACGTCCTGGGGCGCGTCTCGTACGTCATCGGCTATGCGCCTTACGTGGCCCGGGTCCCCACACGCGATGGCCTCGTCCGGCTCCCGAGCGGCAACACGGTCGAGGTCGATCGCGGCACCCAGGCCCTCGAACTGGCGCATGACGGGCACGATGTCGCCGTCGTCTCCGGGGGCGACGCCGGGGTGTTCGGGATGGCGTCGGCCGTCTTCGAGGCGCGCGAGCGACCCGAGAACGCCGCGCTCGCGGGGATGCCCGTGCATGTCGTTCCCGGCGTGACGGCGGCGCACGCCGCCGCCGCCCTGGCCGGCGCCGTGCTCGGAGGTGACCACGCGCTCATCTCCCTGTCCGACCGCCTCAAGCCGTGGGACGTCATCGACGCACGCCTGCGCTCCTGTGCCCGCGCCGACCTCGCGATGGCGTTCTACAACCCCCGCTCGGCGAGCCGCCCCCATCAGTTCGACCAAGCGCTCTCCGTGCTGCGTGAGGAACTACCAGGCGATCGACCCGTCGTCGTCGCACGTCATGTCGGCCGCGAGCAGGAGGCCCTCGAGGTGACGAGCGTGGCCGCGCTCGACCCCGAGACGATCGACATGGGTTGCCTCGTCATCGTCGGCTCCCAGGGCACCCGCACCACGGCGGACGGGCGCGTGTGGACGGCGCGATTCGTCCCATCGAGGTGATCACGTCGGGCGGTCGAAAAACCGTCGGGTCGCGATGGACACAGGAGCCCCGCGGGCACGTAGCGTCAGGGGTATGAGCGACTTCACCCCCCACACCGGCTCCTCCGAGTCGCCGTCGGTCACCTACCCCGACGGCTCGACGCTCGGTGTCGAGGTGGATGGGGCCCAGGTGCATCTCGTCGCCCGCGGCGACGTCCACGACCTCATCCGCGACACCAACCTCTCGCCCGCCGAGGCCCATCACCTCGGGGAGGCGCTCGTCGAGGCCTCCGCCGAAGCCGGGGCTCCGGAGCAGCCGGGCCGACACGACCCCGCCGAGATCGACGCGCTGCTCGATCAGTTCCCGCTGGACGAGCCCGCCTGAGCCACGCGAGTCTGCCTGAGACAGATATCAGGCCGACGCGGGGTGCGGGTTCGGTTGCGGGCCGTCACGAACCCCGGTTAGATGCACGTGATACCGGAACATCACCGTTCAAGGGGGAGAACGATGCGTCGAATTCTTGTCGCCGGCGCGGCTGCCGTTTGCTTGCTCGTCGAAGGCGCGGGCCCGGCGTCCGCTGCTGAACCCACGTCGGTGACTGCCGCGTCGACCAGCGTCTCGTCTGCGTCGTCAGCACGAGCCGCAGCTGTGACCGGGGGCGTCGGGACGGCAGGCGTTGCGGCGCACGGTGCCCAGAACGTCGCGTTCGTCGACGCGTCGACGAACCATCAGTCCATCGGGCAGCAGCCCGAGCGGCGGCGCACGCCGTCCCGCAAGAAGCGTCGCAGCAGCGGGGTCGGGCGATTCTTCGGCGGGCTCGTGTTCATGCTCATCGGGTTGCCGCTGCTCGTCGTCGCCGCGCTCGTCCTGTTCTTCATGGTGCGTCGCGGTCGCAAGCAGCGCGAGCAAGCCTTCGCGCAACAGCAGCGTCGTCAGACCCAGAACGGCCCCTACCAGGCGCAACAGGGCCCCTACCCCGGCGCGAACGGCACGAACGACGTCGACGGGCAGAACCCGACACACCGGTTTTGAGCGACGCCGGTCAGGACACCGACCGAGCAGGCCACCCGAGAGCCACCGCCGATGACGCGGTGGCTCTCGTGCGTCACGTTCGTTCGCGGCTGCAGCTGTAGAGGTGCGACTCGGCGAAGCCGTGGGCCGCGAGCGCAGGCCCGACGAGGATGACGGCGGCCTGCCGCAGCCCCGCGTCCTCGACCTGATCGGCGATGTCGGCGAGCGTGCCGCGCAGGATGAGTTCGTCGGGGCTACTGACCTGCGAGCCCACGACGACGGGACAGTCGGTGCCGTAGTGCTCGGCCAGCTCGTGTGCGAGCCGCCGCGTGTGACGGATCGCGAGGTGGAGCACGAGTGTCGCCCCCGTCCGCGCGAAGTTCGCGAGCTCCTCACCCGCCGGCATCGGCGTCGAATCGCGCTGTGCACGCGTCAGGACGATCGACTGCGTCACCTCGGGCACCGTCAGCTCGCGTCCGACACGCGCGGCTGTGGCCGCGTAGGACGGCACGCCCGGGCAGACGTCCCAGGCGATACCGGCTGCGTCGAGGCGACGGCCCTGCTCGGCCACGGCGCTGTAGACGGAAGGGTCGCCCGAGCACAGACGCGCGACGTCGTGCCCCAGCGCATCCGCGGCGACGATCTCGTCGATGATCTCGTCGAGGGTGAGGTGCTGTGTGTCGACGCGGCGCGCGCCCGGCGGGCAATGGGCGAGGACGGCGTCGTCGAGGTAGGTGCCGGCGTACAAGCACACCTGCGAACTCTCGATCAGGCGCACCGCGCGCAGCGTCAGCAGGTCGGCGGCGCCGGGGCCGGCACCGATGAAGTGAACGGTCATGTCAGATCCTTCGCGTAGCTCCACTGGACGACGGCGCGCGCGGGGCGCCAGCCGTGCAGTCGGCCGAGGGGTTCGAGGTGTTCGACGGCCAGGCGCGTGAGGTCGCCGCCATGCGTGCGCCAGGCGTCGAGGAGGATGCTCTCGCTCTCGAGCGTGACGGCGTGAGCGACGAGGCGGCCACCGGGGCGTAGAGCCGCGAGGGCAGCGTCCACAGCCTCAGCGCTCAGCCCGCCACCGAAGAAGACCGCATCGGGAGCGCTGTGACGGGCGTCGCTCGTGGCGCGAGCGGCGCCGTCACGGCAGGGGCCGCAGGCGGTGCCATCGGGGTGCCGCGCGCCGTGGACGGCTACATCGTGGACGCTCGCCTCGACGACGTCGACGCGATGATGGACTCCGAGGGCGCGGGCGTTCTCGCGGGCGCGTTCGGCGCGTACGGCATCGCGTTCGACGGCGACGGTGCGAGCACCGGGCGCGGCGAGCGCCCATTCGATGCCGACGGCCCCCGAGCCGGCGCCGAGATCCCAGAGCAGCGCGCCGCGCGTGGGGCGCAATCGCGCGAGTGCTGCAGCCCGCACGTCGCGTTTCGTGATGAGCCCGTCATTGCCGAACCACGTCTCGGCGCGGCCCGGAACCGTCCCGACGACGTCGGCCGCGCCCAGTTCGTCGGGCACCTCGACGCAGACGAGGACGAGGTCGGGAATCGGCTCGGCGAGGTCGCGTTCCCCGTCGGGCCACCCCTGGGCGGTGGCCTGTAGCGACCCTTCCCCGGGCCCGCCGAGGTGCCACCACGCCGTCAGCCTCGCCTCCGGTGCTCCCGACTGCACGAGCAGCGCGGCGAGCTCGCCCGGGCCGCGCGCGTCGGAGCACAGCACGACGAGTCGCGCTCTGGGCGTGACGAACGGGCGCACTCGCTCGATGCTGCGGCCCACCGTCGTCACGACGTCGACGCTCTCGGCCGCCCACCCCATCCGGGCGCGCGCGAGGGTTTCGCTCGACAGTGCGGGATGGACGCGAACGGCGCCCGCACCGAACTCGTCGATGAGCGTCGTCGCGACACCCGAGCGCAGCGGATCGCCGGAGGCGAGCACGACCACGCGCCCGGACGCGGCATCGTCCATCTCGTGGGCGTCGGACGACGTGGCGCGCCCATGGGCATGGTCATCGGCATGGAACAGGAGCTCGCGCAGCCCGTCGCGCAACGGGCGCGGCCACGTGCGGCGCTCCTGGCCCTCCACCTGCGGCAGCAGCTCCAGGTGCCGTCGCCCGCCGACGACGACGTCAGCGTCCGTGACGAGTTGCCGAAGGTGGGCGGGCAGCAGCGCCCACCCACCGTCCTCGATGCCGACGACCTCGATCATGGGCGACACCCTATGCCCCGCCGGGGCCTCGGGCGGCGTCGGCGTCTGTCATGATGGGGCCGTCGCGCGCGAGGAATGCCGGTGCGAATCCGGCAGCGGTCCCGCCACTGTGATCCCCGACGGGGTAAGCCAGGACGTCGCCGCGACCACTGGCGTCGTCCGGCGTCGGTGCCCCCCGAGCGGCAAGCGTGGTCACTTGCCAGGAGGCGAACTGATGCCCCGTTTTCCCTTCACCGCCGTCGTCGGCGCCGACGACCTGTCCACCGCCCTCGTCCTGACGGCCATCTCCCCCGCTATCGGCGGCGTTCTCGTCCGGGGTGAGAAGGGCACCGCGAAGTCCACGATCGTGCGTGGTCTCGTCGGCGTCCTGCCGCGGGTGGACGTCGTCGCCGGGTGCCGCTTCTCGTGCGACCCCGCCGAGCCCGCGCCGGACTGCCCGGACGGCCCGCACCCGATCGGCGCTGACGCGGCCGTCA
The DNA here is from genome assembly GCF_004346775.1 of Dermacoccus sp. SAI-028. Taxonomy (NCBI): domain Bacteria; kingdom Bacillati; phylum Actinomycetota; class Actinomycetes; order Micrococcales; family Dermacoccaceae; genus Dermacoccus; species Dermacoccus sp. SAI-028. The sequence continues at coordinate 1,654,771 of NZ_SMFS01000001.1, forward strand.
CCGCTGAGCGACGCCCGACGCGCCTCGTCGAACTTCCTGTCGGTGCGAGCGACGACCGCGTCACCGGCTCGATGGACCTCGCGCAGGCCCTCGGCGCCGGCCGCACCGAGTTCCACCCCGGTCTGCTCGCGCAGGCGCACCGCGGGCTGCTGTACGTCGACGAGGTCAATCTGCTCGCCGACCACCTCGTCGACCTGCTGCTCGACGCCTCGGCGATGGGTCGCAACACCGTCGAACGTGACGGCATGTCGGTGACGCACCCGGCCCGCTTCGTGCTCGTCGGGACGATGAACCCCGAGGAAGGCGAGCTGCGCCCGCAGCTGCTCGACCGCTTCGGGCTGTCGGTCGATGTCAATGCCTCCCGCGACCCCGACGAGCGGGCCGAGGTCGTGCGTCGACGTCTCGCCTTCGATGCCGACCCGGACGCGTTCTCTGCCCGCTACGCGGCAGCCGAGGCCGAGCTCGGGGCACGCATCGTCCGGGCGCAGGAGGCCCTCGACGGCGTCGACCTGAGCACGTGGGCGCTACGCACCATTGCCCGTGTGTGTGCCGGATTCGACGTCGACGGCATGCGCGCCGACATCGTCATCGCCCGCGCGGCGCGCGCCCACGCCGCGTGGTGCGAGCGCGACCGAGTGACCCGTGAGGACATCCGCGTCGCCGCCCGGTTCGCGCTGTCGCACCGTCGCCGACGCGGGCCGTTCGACCCGCCCGGCCTCGACGAGGAGCTGCTCGACCGGCTGCTCGACGAAGAACCCGAACCGCCGACCGACCCCGAAAGCCCCGACGATCCGCAGCCCCCGTCGGGTGGTTCGGACGACGACCCGAACGGCGAACCGGGTGACGGTGACGACGCGCCTGACAACGACGACGCCGGGCCTCCGCCGGCTGGCTCGCAGCAGCCACCGGCATCGAGCGATCGGGCGACTGAGTCCTCGTCGGATTCGGTTGATCCGCAGCACGATTCGCCGTCCGATGCGGAGGAGTCCTCCCAGGAGCAGCCGTCCTCCGAGCAGCGAACCGGCGCAGCCGCCGCCGTCGGCACGGCTTCGGCGGGCACGCCGTACCGTCCGCGCCGTTTCGAGGTGCGCGGTGTCGGTCGCGGTGAGGCCGGTCGGCGCAGCGCGGCCGAGACGACGCGCGGACGCGTCATCGGTGTCTCCCCGACGACGACCGGCCGCGTCCACGTCACGGCCACCATCACGAGCGCAGCGTCGCGTCGCACCGCGGGGACGCGGGGCCGCCTCGACATCGCGGCGCACGACGTCCGTCACGCCCGGCTGCGGGGGCGCGAGTCGAATCTCGTGCTGTTCTGCGTCGACGCCTCCGGTTCGATGGCAGCGCGCAAACGCATGGACGAGGTGAAGACGGCTGTACTGTCGCTGCTGCTCGATGCGTACGAGCGTCGCGACAAGGTCGGGCTGGTCGCGTTCAACGGCGCCGACGCGCACGTCCTGCTCGCCCCGACGTCGTCCGTCGATCGGGCGGCCGCGGCACTGACACAGCTACCGCACGGCGGACGCACGCCCCTCGCGGAAGGGCTCACGCTGGCCGCGAGCACCCTCGAACGTGAACGCCGCCGCGACCCGCGCCGTCGCGCGCTCGTCGTCGTCGTCACCGACGGGCGCGCCACGAGCGGGCCCGATGCCCTCGCTTGCGCCCAGCGCACCGCGTCGGCGTGGCCGGGCCTCGGCGTCGACACCGTCGTCGTCGACTGCGAGAGCGGACGCTTCCGCATGCGCCTAGCCGCCGACCTCGCCCACCGCATGGGCGCGACGCACGTGCCCCTCGAGAACGTCTCCGCCTCGGGCCTCGTCGACGCCGTCGCCGCCGCTCGCGCGCCGCACGGAAAGGCCGCCTGATGCCCCAGGGAGAAACGACCGTCACCCCGGACGACGGCCTGACGACGCGTCAGCGCCGCAACCGACCCGTCGTCGCCATCCACTACGGCGCGGGCAAGGGCAAGTCGACAGCGGCGTTCGGGCTGGCACTGCGCGGCTGGAACCAGGGGTGGTCGATCGGCGTGTTCCAATTCGTCAAGTCCGCGAAGTGGAAGATCGGCGAGCAGGAGGCGCTCATGGCGCTCGGCGAGGTGCATGAGCGCACCGGCCGGGGCGGGCCCGTCGAGTGGCACAAGATGGGTTCGGGCTGGTCGTGGTCGCGCAAGGGCGGCACCGAGGCCGACCACGCCGCGGACGCGCTCGAGGGCTGGCGCGAGATCAAGCGTCGCCTCGCGGCGGAGACGCACCAGATGTACGTGCTCGACGAGTTCACCTACCCGATCAAGTGGGGCTGGATCGACGGCGAGGAGGTCGCGCGCACCCTGGCGGAGCGACCCGGCAATCAGCACGTCATCATCACCGGGCGCGACCCGCACCCGGCGCTGCTCGAGGTGGCCGACATCGCCACCGAGATGACGAAGGTCAAACACCCCTTCGACACCGGCCAGAAGGGCCAGCGAGGTATCGAATGGTGACGCGACTGCCGCGCGTCGTGCTCGCCGCGCCGGCGTCCGGGCAGGGCAAGACGACGGTGAGCGTCGGCGTCATGGCCGCCCTCGCCGCGCGCGGCCTGCAGGTGGCGCCCGCGAAGGTCGGCCCCGACTTCATCGACCCCGGCTACCACGCGCTCGCGACAGGACGCGTCGGGCGCAACCTCGACCCGTGGCTCGTCGGCCCCGAACGCGTCGCACCGATGCTCGTGCACGGCGCGATGACGCCGGCGCCCGCCGACGTCGCCGTCATCGAGGGCGTCATGGGGCTGTTCGACGGGCGCCTCGGCACGGAGGGGTTCGCCTCGAGCGCGCACGTCGCGACGCTGACGCACTCCCCCGTCGTCCTCGTCGTCGACATCAGCTCGTCGTCGCGTTCGGTCGCCGCGAGCATCCACGGGTTGCGCACGTTCGACCCGCAGCTCGACGTCGCGGGCGTCGTGCTCAACAAGGCCGGCTCCGAACGTCACGCAGGCGAGGTGCGGCGCGCGTGCGAACGCATCGGCGTGCCGGTGCTCGGTGTGCTGCCGCGTGACGCGGGGGTGAGCGTCCCGTCACGGCATCTGGGACTCGTCCCGGCCGACGAACGGGACGCCGCACGCGCGACACTCGACCGACTGGCCGAACGCACCGCCGCTCACATCGACCTTGATGCGCTGCTCGAGATCGCCTCGGGCGCACCCGATCTCGCTGACGAACCGTGGTCGCCCGCACCCATGTCTGCGGCGCCGACGACGGCCGGGCGGGACGCCCCCGTCGTCGCCGTCGCTGGGGGTCGTGCCTTCACGTTCCGTTACGCCGAGACGCTCGAGATGATGCGCGCGCGAGGTCTCGAACCCGTCGTGTTCGACCCCGTCCGTGATCGCGCACTGCCCGCCGGCACCCGCGCGCTCTACCTCGGCGGCGGCTTCCCCGAAGTGCACGCGCGCTCGTTGGCGGCCAACACGAGCCTGCTGGCCCAGCTGCGGGACGCCGTGACGTCGGGGCTGCCGACCGTGGCCGAGTGCGCCGGGATGCTCTATCTCCTCGAGGCCGTCGACGGTCACCGCTTCTCCGGGGTACTGCCCGCGACGGCGGCGATGTCATCACGGCTGACGCTGGGCTACCGCGAGGCCGAGGCACCCGTCGACACGCTTCTCGCCGACGCGGGCACGCGGGTGCGCGGCCACGAGTTCCACCGCACGCTGACGACGCCGGCCGCCGGTGACGGCGAAGGTGGGGGCCACGCGGCCTGGCTGCTCGACGCGGGTGCCGACGGCTTCTCCGCCGCCCACCGCGCCGGCAGCGAGCCCACCGTCCACGCCTCGTACCTACACACGCACTGGGCGGGGTACCCCGAGTTGGCCGACCGTTTCGCCGCCGCCACGCATCGCGCGGCGGGCCTGGGCCTCGTCTCGACACCGGTGCCGAGCCTGCCCCGCCCGCGTGTCGACGCGCGAGTGGACGCGGCGCTGCCGGGCGGTGCGACGCCCGGCGACGAGCATCACGGTGACGCCGAGGTCGGTGACGGGCTCGTCGACTTCGCCGTGAACGTCCGCGCGAGCACGCCCCCGGCGAACCTGCGGCACGCCCTGCGCGGCGTGCTCGACGAGGCGGCCCACTACCCCGATGCACGCACCGCCACCGACGCGGTCGCCGCGCACCATCGGCTGGCGCGTGAGCAGGTGCTCCTCACGAACGGAGCAGCCGAGGCGTTCACGCTCATCGCGCGGGCGCTGGCGCCGCGCGCACCCGTCGTCGTCCACCCGCAGTTCAGCGAGCCCGACGCCGCGCTACGCCGCGCCGGGTGCCCGGCCCGGGCGCACGTGCTCGATGTCCGCTCCGGTGCGCACCTCGGCGACGCTGACGTCGCGGCGCTCGACGGCGCCGATCTCGTCGTCCTCGGCAACCCGACGAACCCGACGGGCGTGCTCCACCCGCGCGCGCAGCTCGAGAAGCTGCGCGGTTCCGGATGCGTGCTCGTCGTCGACGAGGCGTTCATGGATCTCGTGCCCGGTGAGAGCGAGAGCCTCGTCGGTGGCGACATGACCGGGGTGCTCGTCGTGCGATCGCTGACGAAGACGTGGTCGATCGCCGGGTTGCGCGCCGGCCATGTCGTCGGCGACGCGGCCCTCATCGCGACGCTGCGCGCGCAGCAGCCGCATTGGTCGGTGAACTCACTCGCCCTCGAGGCGACGCGGTACGCGATGACGGCCCCCGCCGCGCGTCAGGTCGCCGAGTGGACCGAGGAGACGAGCCAGTGGCGCGAGCATCTCGACCGCGGCCTGCGTTCGCGCGGCCTGCCGGTGCTGGCGTCGGCCGCCCCGTTCGTACTCGCGCGCGTCGGAGCGGGCGCGCACGCCGCGTGGCGGGACGCCGGGTTCGCGACACGCCGCGCCGACACCTTTCCCGGCCTCGACGGCTCGTGGGTGCGCCTCGCCGTCCGAGACCCGCTGACGACGGATGCCCTCCTCACCGCGTTCGACGCGTTCCGCCAGAGCGGGGAGGCCGCATCGTGACGCGCGTGTTGCTCCACGGACCGGGGGTGTTCGGCCCCAGCCTGCCCGGGATCATCGCCGAGCTCGCCCGCGCGGGGGCACAGGTCGATGTCCTTCTGGATGTGGGTGAGAACGCGAGCGCCGGCGCTCCTCACCGCAGCTCTCCCCACCTCCAGGCTCCCGACCCTCATGCACCCCACCTCGACGACCTTGCCTCACGCGGGCTGTGTCGACTCGTCACGGACGCCGATCCGCTGCGCTATGACGAAGTGCGTCGCCTCACCGCCAACCAGCCGGGCGAGGAGGCTCCCCACGGACCTGCCGGTGAGGCCAAGCGTCCTGGGCGGGTGACGCTCGTCGGCGGCGGCCCGGGTGATCCGGGCCTGCTCACCGTCGCCGGGTTGGGCGCGATCGAGCGCGCCGACGTCATCGTCTGCGATCGCCTCGCTCCCCTCGACGCCCTCGCACACGCCCGAGCCGACGCGACGATCATCCACGTCGGCAAGATTCCGCGCGGCGCGTTCACGCCACAGGAGGAGATCAACCGATTGCTCGTCGAGCACGCGCTCTCCGGGCGTGACGTCGTGCGGTTCAAGGGCGGCGACAACTTCGTCTTCGGTCGCGGCGGCGAGGAGGTGATCGCCTGTCGAGACGCCGGTCTCAGCGTCGACGTCGTGCCGGGGGTGACATCGGCGATCGCCGTGCCGGCGCTCGCCGGCATCCCCGTGACGCACCGGACGTCATCGCAGGGGTTCACGGTCGTCTCGGGGCACGTCGCGCCCGGCGACCCGCGCTCGGATCTCGACTGGGCGGCACTGGCCCGCACCCGCACCACCCTCGTCGTCCTCATGGGCGTCGCGCACCTGCGCGCCATCGCATCGGCACTCGTCGACGGTGGCCTGCCCGCCTCGACGCCCGCCGCAACGATCGCCGACGCCGCCATGCCGAGCGAGCGACGCGTCGTGGCGACCCTTGCGACGTTGCCGGACGCCGTCGCCGACGCCGGCCTCGGCGCACCTGCCATCACCGTGATCGGCGACGTCGTCGCAGCTCTCGACGGCACCCGGCTCCATGCGTCGTCCGACGACACCGGAGCGGCGTGATGAGCGACGCTGTCGTCACCCGACCGGCATGGGAGGGGCTGCGCCTCGCGACGGGGACGTTGAGCGTCATTCCCGTCGGCGCGATCCCGCCGATCACCACGCCGGTGGCGCGCTGGGCGATGACCCTCGCGCCCCTGGCCGCCGTCCCGCTCGCTGTGGTGACGTCGCTCGTCCTGCTCGTCGGGCACTGGGTCGACGCGCCTCCGCTCGTGGCCGGTTTCTGCGCGGTCGCTGCCCTCGCGGCCGGCACGCGCGCCATGCACGTCGACGGATTGGCTGACACCGTCGACGGATTCGGCGCGGGGTGGAACCGGGAGCGCGCCCTCGAGGTGATGAAGCGTGGCGACGTCGGCCCGATGGGTGTCATCGCCGTCGTCGTGACGGCCGGCGTGCAGACGGCGTGCTTCGCGGCGCTCCTCGACGCGCCGTGGCTGGCCGGCGCCGCCGTCATCGTCTCGCGGGTGGCGTGCACGACCCTCGCCCACCGACGGTGGAGCGCTGCACGGCCTGACGGGATGGGCGCCGTCGTGCTGTCGGCCGTCCGGACCCCGGAGCTCGTCGCCGCAAGCGTCGTGGGATGGCTGGTGCTCGTCGGCGGATCTGCCCTGGCTGATGCCTCAGGTGACGATGGGTTCTCCACCGGCGCAACGCTTCTCACCGCTCCACTGGCCGCCTCGGTCGCCTCCGGCGCCGCGCTGGAATGGCTCGCTCGTCGCGCGACCCGCACCTTTGGCGGCCTGACGGGTGACGTCATGGGAGCCGGCATCGAGGTGGCCCTCACCGTCATGCTCATCGTCCTCACGCTCGGAGTCTGGCGATGAGCGCCCCGCGCCGCGTCCTCGTCACCGGCGGCGTGCGCTCGGGCAAGTCGACGTACGCCGAACGCCTGCTGTGGGAGGCGCCCGCGACGTACCTGGCCACGGGGCCGACACGTCCCGACGACGACGAGTGGCGTGCCCGCGTCGCAGCCCATCAGCAGCGGCGGCCGTCACACTGGTCGAGCCTCGAGTCGGTCGATGTTCCCTGCGCGCTCACCGAGATCCACGGTCCGTTCCTGCTCGACGACGTCGGCTCGTGGCTGACCTCCGCCCTCGAGGAATCCGGCGCCTGGGTTTCTGACACCGGCGAAGGCCCTCGCCGAGGCGACGAGGAGCCATCGACGCCCCCGCCCCCGTCGATGCCGACGTGGCACCAGCGGTACGCCGCCCGGGCCGATGCCTTCGTCGCGGCGATCACGGCGTTCGAACACGACCTCGTCATCGTGACGAACGAGGTGGGCTTCGGTCTCGTCTCTCCCTACCAGTCGGGGCGCCTCTTCACCGACGAGCTGGGGCGCCTCAACCAGCGCCTCGCGCGAGCGTGCGACGACGTCGTCCTCGTCGTGGCGGGTTGCCCCCTCGTGATCAAGGGCGAGCCCAAGAACCCATCGGGGGCATCGTGACCGGCCTTCTACTCACGCAAATGGCGCACCTCGACGGTGCGGTCTCGCGCGGCGCGACGACCACCGCCGCGCCAAGGTTCTTGACGCGGACAGGGCTTGTGACGCGGACAGCGCGCGCGAGCGCCGGCTGGGATCCGATCGCGGCCGGTGTGGCGCTCGGGTATCTCGCCGACCGGCGCTGGGGTGACCCGGCCCGGCATCACCCCGTCGCCTGGTTCGGTGGCTGGGCGGCCACCTGCGAGCACCGGCTGTGGGCGCCGCGACGCTCGCGGGGCATCGCGTATCTCGTCGTGACGCTCGCTCCGCCGGTCGCCGGTGCGCTCGTTCTCGATCGACGCCGGCCGCTGACGCGCACCCTCATCACGGCGCTGGTGACGTGGGCGGCCCTCGGCGGACGTTCGCTGGAGCGCGAGGCGATGGCGGTGCACGACCTGCTCGCTGCGGACGACCTCGACGGCGCTCGTCACCGCATTCGCTCGCTCGTCGGACGCGACACGTCGCAGGCAGGCCCCGACGAGATGGCCCGGGCCGTCGTCGAGTCGCTTGCCGAGAACCAGTCGGATGCCGTCGCGGCAACCCTCGTCTGGGGCGCGGGGTTCGGGGCGCCTGGTGTCGTGCTGCACCGCTGCGCCAACACGCTTGACGCGATGATCGGGCACCGGACCGAGCGGCTCGAGCAGTTCGGTTGGGCCGCGGCACGATTCGACGACGTCCTCAACGCCGTTCCGGCCCGTGTGAGCGTGCTCGCGACGGCGATCAGCTGTGTCGTGGCGGGCGAGCCGTCGCGCGTGCGCGACGTCGTGCGCGCCGTCCGCCGTGACGCCCCCGCGCATCCGAGCCCCAACGCCGGGCCCGTCGAGGCCGCCGCCGCGGGCGCACTCGGGGTGCGCCTCGGCGGGACGAACGTGTACGCCGGCCGCACCGAGCATCGCGGTGAACTCGGCGACGGACGCGCGGTCGACGTCACTGACATCCCGCGTGCGGTACGGCTCACCCGACGCGTCGGACGCACGGTCCTCGTCCTCGCGCTCGGCGCGCGTCTCCTCGCGCGGCGTCGCACGATGAACTGACCGGTTCGCGTGTGCGGGCACAGCCGAACCGCGCGCGTATTCGAACGCAGGAACAGCCCCGCTCGTCAGCTCCGCAGGAACGTCACGACCTCGTCGAGCGTGCTCACCTCACGCAGCCCGGCCGGTGCCGCGGGCCGTGCGACGACGACGACGGGGACGCCGAGTTCGCGTGCTGCGGTGAGCTTCGCGGCGGTGTAGCTGCCGCCGGAGTCCTTCGTCAGGACGACGTCGACGGCGTGCTCCCGCATCGTCGCGATCTCGGTGTCGACGTCGAACGGGCCGCGGGTGTGCAACACCGTCCACGCGGGCGGCGCGGGGATGTCGAGCGGTTCGACGATGCGCACGAGCGCGGCCTTGTCGTCCCAACCGCGGTAGTGCTCGAGTGTCTGACGCCCTGTGGTCACGAACGGTCGACGCCACCCTTGCGCGTCGACGAGCGCCCGCGCGCCGGCGTAGGTGCTGACCCAGTGCCAGGTGGGCGCATCCGGGTGCTCACGCCAACCGGGGCGCGCGAGGCGCACGAGCGGGACGTCGGCGGCCGCGCAGGCAGCCACCGCGTGGGAACGCATCGTGACCGCGAACGGGTGCGTCGCGTCGACGACGTGCGTGAAGCGGTCGTCGCGCAGCGTCGCCGTCAGCCCTGCGACGCCGCCGAACCCGCCGATCCTGACGTCGCCGACCGGCAGCCTTGGCCGCGACACGCGCCCGGCCAAGGAACTGACGAACGCGATCCCCAGCTCGTCGAGGCGTGCTGCGAGAGCGCGGGCTTCACTCGTTCCGCCGAGGACGAGCACCTTCGTCGATGACACGCCCGCAGCCTACCGACCCGTGCCCCGACAACGCCGTCGGCCCCCCTCACCGCAGTGAGAGGGGCCGACGTTCAGCGGGTGAGAGCCGTGGCTCTCAGCTGATCGCGTGGATCAGTTGCCCGTGAGCTTCTCGCGCAGAGCAGCCAGCGCCTCGTCGGAGGCGAGGGTGCCTTCGGCCGGAGCCGAGCTCGAGCTGGAGCTCGACGACGAGGAGGACGAACCCTGCGAGCTCGAGCCCGAGTTCGACGACGAGTACGACGTCGGGGCGGTCTCACCGGACGCCGCAGCTTCGGCGTCGTCCTTGCGGGCCTGCTCGATCTGGGCCTGGTGGGCCTCCCAGCGCGAGTGGGCCTCGGCGTACTGCTTCTCCCACTTCTCACGCTGCGCGTCGAAGCCCTCGAGCCACTCGTTCGTCTCCGGGTCGAAGCCCTCGGGGTACTTGTAGTTGCCCTGCTCGTCGTACTCCGCAGCCATGCCGTACAGCGTCGGGTCGAACTCGGAGGCGGCAGCGCCGTCCTCGTTCGCCTGCTTCAGCGACAGGGAGATGCGACGACGCTCGAGGTCGATGTCGATGACCTTGACGAAGATGTCGGAACCGACGGTGACGACCTGCTCGGGCAGCTCGACGTGACGCTCGGCGAGCTCGGAGATGTGGACGAGACCCTCGATACCGTCCTCGACGCGCACGAACGCACCGAACGGGACGAGCTTCGTGACCTTGCCCGGCACGACCTGGCCGATGGCGTGCGTGCGAGCGAAGTGCTGCCACGGGTCTTCCTGCGTCGCCTTGAGCGACAGCGAGACGCGCTCGCGGTCCATGTCGACGTCGAGCACCTCGACGGTGACTTCCTGACCGACCTCGACGACCTCGGACGGGTGGTCGATGTGCTTCCAGGACAGCTCGGAGACGTGGACGAGACCGTCGACGCCACCGAGGTCCACGAACGCACCGAAGTTGACGATCGAGGACACGACGCCGGAGCGGACCTGGCCCTTCTGCAGCTCCTTGAGGAACGTCGTGCGAACCTCGGACTGCGTCTGCTCGAGCCACGCACGACGCGACAGGACCACGTTGTTGCGGTTCTTGTCGAGCTCGATGATCTTGGCCTCGATCTCCTTGCCGACGTACGGCTGCAGGTCGCGGACACGACGCATCTCCACCAGCGACGCAGGGAGGAAGCCGCGCAGGCCGATGTCGAGGATGAGACCACCCTTGACGACCTCGATGACCGTACCGGTGACGACGCCGTCGTCTTCCTTGATCTGCTCGATCGTGCCCCAGGCGCGCTCGTACTGCGCACGCTTCTTGGACAGGATCAGGCGGCCTTCCTTGTCCTCCTTCTGGAGGACGAGAGCCTCGACGTCGTCGCCGACCTTGACGACCTCGCCCGGGTCGACGTCGTGCTTGATCGAGAGCTCGCGCGAGGGGATGACACCCTCGGTCTTGTAACCGATGTCGAGGAGAACCTCGTCACGGTCGACCTTGACGATGACACCTTCGACGATGTCGCCGTCGTTGAAGTGCTTGATCGTCGCGTCGATCGCGGCGAGCAGCTCCTCCTCCGAACCGATGTCGTTGACAGCGATCGGGGACGTGGTGGTGGAAGTCATGTGTAAGAAGTAACTTTCGGTGGGCAATTCGGGAGGCGAGACCATCGGGCACGACAACGCGCGCAGGTGGACCGCCTCTGCGGACAAATCGAACAACGTCTCGGGCGCGCCCGGCCCCGTCTGCGAGCAACGGGGAGCGTGGGCACGTACGACACGCCCTCTCATCCTAGGCACGCGGGGCGATCAGGGCCAAATGGGAAGGGCATCGTAGCGTGGGTTCATGCAGACCCCCGACCGTGCCGGACGCTTCGACGTCGACGCAGCCTCCTCCGCCCGCGGAAATCGCTCGTGGTGGGACGCCGAGGCGCGCGACTATCTCGACGAGCACGGCGCCTTCCTCGGTGACGCCGAGTTCGTCTGGGGGCCGGAGGGGTGGCGCGAGGACGATCTCCACGTCCTCGGCGAGCCGAGCGGGCTCGCGGGCCGCGACCTCCTCGAGTTCGGTGCCGGCGCCGCGCAGGCCGGACGCTGGTGCGCCAGGCAGGGTGCACGCGTCGTCGCGACGGACCTGTCCGGCGGGATGCTGCGCACGGCCGTGCAACTCGACGCCCGCACCGGCACGTCACTGCCGCTCGTGCAGTGCGACGCGAGCCGACTGCCGTTCGCGGACGCCTCCTTCGACGTCGTCTTCTCGGCTTTCGGCGCGGTTCCGTTCATCGCCGACACCTCGGCCCTCATGCGGGAACTGGCGCGCGTCACGCGCCCAGGCGGGCTTGTCGCGTTCTCGACGACGCACCCCGTCCGCTGGAGCCTGCCCGATGTGCCCGACGCCGCCGGGCTGACGATCCAGCACTCGTACTTCGACACGACGCCCTACGCCGAGGCGGCGGGCGACGACGTCGTCTACGCCGAGCACCACCGCACTCTCGAGCAGCGCGTGCGCGAACTGCTCGACGCCGGGCTCGTACTCGAGCAGTTACGCGAACTGCCGTGGAAGGAGTCGAACAAGTCGACCTGGGGTGGCTGGAGCCCCCTGCGCGGACGGCTCGTGCCGGGCACGCTCATCCTCGCCGGCCGCAGACCTGCCTGAAGGGTGCGTCGCGCGAATACCGCCAACAGGGTCGGCCGCGGCCGGGATCGCGTCAGCGGTTGAGGATCTCCTCGGTCTGACCGGGTGTCAGGACCGGAGTCGACGCGGCCTCGGTGCGAAACCACTCGATGGTGCGCTGCAGCCCGGTCTCCACGGGCACCTGCGGTGACCAGCCGAGCAGGCGCTGCGCCTTCGTCGTGTCGGGGCGACGGACCGACGGATCGTCCGTGGGGCGCTCGATGAACTCGAGTGTCGAGGATGACCCCGCCAGCTCGATGATCCACTGCGCGAGGTCGCGCATCGAGATCTCGTGCGGGTTGCCGATGTTGACCGGGCCGGGGTCGTGCGTCTCGAGCAGCATCGCGAGGATGGCCGCGACGAGGTCGTCGACGTAGCAGATGGACCGCGTCTGATCACCGTCGCCACTGACCGTGACCGGCTCACCGGCGAGGGCCTGGCGGACGAAGTTCGGGATGGCGCGACCGTCGTTGGGCCGCATGCGCGGGCCGAACGTGTTGAAGATGCGCACGATGCCGGCATCGACCCCGCGCGCCTTGCGGTAAGCGAGCACGAGCGCTTCCGCATATCGCTTGGCCTCGTCGTAGACGCCGCGCGGGCCGACCGGGTTGACATGACCCCAATACGTCTCGGGCTGCGGGTGCACCTGAGGGTCGCCGTACACCTCGGACGTCGAGGCGAACACGAGCCGGGCGCCCTTGCGCGCCGCGAGTTCGAGCGCGTTCTGCGTGCCCTGCGAACCGGCGCGCAGCGTCTCGATCGGCAGCTTCAGGTAGTCGACCGGTGAAGCCGCCGACGCGAAGTGGAGGATGCCGTCGACGTCACCGCCGACGTCGAAGGGCTCCGTCACGTCGTGCTCGATCAGCTCGAAACGACCTGAAGCCTCCAGCTGCGTGACGTTCGCGCGGCGCCCGGTCACGAGGTTGTCGACGGCGACGACCTCGTGACCGCGTGCGACGAGCGTCTCGGACAGGTGAGAGCCGAGGAAGCCCGCACCTCCCGTGATGACGATCCGCATGCTCAGTACTGACCCCGCTCATCGGCGGAGTGCGCGCCACGCGAGTGCGGGTGGTCACCGAACACGAGCGTGGAGTCGTCGTCGTGGCGCACCTCGTCGACCTCGCGCTCGTCACGGCGCTCATGGCGGGCGGCGCGACGCTCACGGCCGGCACGCAGCGAGACGAACAGGCCGAGCAGCAGCGCGAACAGACCGAGCAGACCGAGCAGCAGCGGAGCCCACAGGCGCAGGATCTTGAGCTGGCTCGACTTCGTCTTGTAGTCGTCGACGTTCTTCTTGATCGTCTCGTCGGTCATCGTCGAGGTGGTGAGCATCGCGTCGACGGGCTTCGCGTTCGGCACCTCGAGCGTCTGGTGCTGCTTCTCCTGCAGCTTCATCATGACGCCCGTCTCCGGCTCGACCCACACCGTGCGGTCGTTCGTGTAGTACCGGTCGGCGAGCTTCGAACCCTTGGGCAGACCGAAGACCTCACCCGGGACGTCCATCGTCGTGAACTTCGTCTTCGGGATCGTCTGCGTGAACTTGTACGTCTTCAGACCCTTGATGTCCTCAGAACCCGCGTACTTCATCGGGAAGGCCTTGCCGAGCGTCGAGTCCCAGTAGCGGTAGGTCTTGTTCTTGTCGACCTGGAACGGGAACTTGATCGTCTGGCCCTCGTAGTTGGTGGGCTTGCCGTCGAGCATGTTGCCGCTCCACTTGACGGCCTCACCCGAGGACTTGTCGACGGCGTACTGCTGCGTCGAGGCATCCATCGGCGGCGACGCCGTCTGGCCCTTGTCGTTGACGTTGTCCGTCGTCTGCCACTGGTCGATGACGATGACGTCGCGGCCGAGCTCCTTGGAGGCCTTCTTCGTCATCTCCTTGTTGGCGACGACGGTCGCCTTCGTGATGATCTTGCCCGACCCCGGCTTGACCGTGTCGGCGTCGAAGTAGCTGGCGTGATCGTCGGTGACCGTCTGCTGGGTATTCTGATCACTCGGGATCACGGCCAGCTTCGGGTACGCGTAGAACCGCATCAGGAGCGCCAACGTCAGGAAGAACGCACCGAATCCGATCATGACTGCGGCTTTGCGCACGGGAGAGCCTCCTAGGCAGGGACTGGAACTTACGCGACGGTAACACCTGCAGCAGGGGCAATGTGACCGGTTTCACCAACGAGATGGAATTGTGCCCGTTTCGTCATCGACGAGCGAATCGACCACGCCGGCGAGCCCGATCGTCGGCTCGCATCGCATGAACGCCACCCGCGCGGCTGTGGCGGCTGCGGCATCCGTCTCGGCGTCACCGACCATGACGCTGCGCTCGCGCGACACGTGCGGATTCTCGTCGAACAGCGCGCACAGCAGGCCGGGCGCCGGCTTGCGGCACACGCAGGTGTCGGCCGCGTGCGGGCAGAGGCGGACGTCGTCGATGCGGCCGCCGGCGGCCTCGACCTCGGCGATCAGCCGGGCGTTGACGGCGCTCAGCTGCGCCCACGTCAGCCGTCCCGTCGCGAGGCCCTGCTGGTTGGTGACGACGACGATCGCGCAGCCCGCAGCACTCAGGCGCGCCACCGCGTCGACGGCCCCCGGCAGGAGCGCGAAGTCGTCGGGCGTGCGATACCCGGGGGCGAGGGCGTTGAGTGTGCCGTCACGATCGAGCAGGACGACGTCGTACGGGGCGCCGGCCCCGGGACGCGGCAGGCGCGTGTGGGTGCGTCCGCTCGGATCGGGGCTCACGCGCCGGGCTGGCTGAGATCGTCGACGGCCTCGCACCACGCGTGCGCCCACAGCATGTGGACCTCCTGGATGCGCGGCGTCTCGTGCGAGGGCACGACGAGGAGGTGGTCGACGTCGTCGCGCAGGTGCTCTCCCCCGGCGCCCGTCATCGCGATCGTCGTGATCCCGAGCTCGCGCGCTGCGGCCAGGGACGCGACGATGTTGGGGCTGCGTCCGCTCGTCGACATCGCGACGTAGACGTCGCCCGCGCGCCCGAGGCCGCGCACGCCGCGGACGAACACCTGCTCGTAGCCGTAGTCGTTGCCGATGGCCGTGACCGACGACAAGCTCTCGGCGAGGTTGATCGCCGGCAGCGGCGCACGGTCGTGGACGCACTTGCCGAGGAACTCCGCGGCGACGTGCGAGGCGATCGCCGCGGAGCCGCCGTTGCCGGCGACGAGGATCTTGTGTCCGCCGGTGAGCGCGTTCGTCACCGCCTCCCCCGCGGCGACGACCTGCGCGTGCAGCGCCGCCTCGCGCACGGCGTCGACGAGCTGCACCCACGCGGCGATACCGGCGTCGAGACGTGAGGTGAGCGCGGGCGAGGCCGCGCCGTCGGCCAGGGTGTGGATGGGGTGCTCCATCAGCTCTGCCCCCTCCACGTCGTGACGCCGTCATGGCTGAAGATCGGCTCGCTCACCGTGAGGCCGAGGTCGATGAGCTGCTGGGCGACGATGTGACGGCGCTCGAACTCGCAGATGAACACCATGTGGCCGCCGCCGCCGGCACCCGTCACCTTGCCGCCGAGCGCGCCGTGGTCGAGGGCGCGGCGCATCGCCTCGTCGATGAGCGGCGTCGTGATGCGCGACGACATCTTCTGCTTCTCGCGCCACGCCTCCCCGAGCAGCCGGCCGATCGTGTCGACCTCGCCGCGCACGAGCGCGATCTTCATCCGCTCGGCGAGTTCCTTCTGCGCCCGCAACCCCTCGAGGGCCTCGGCGTTGCCCGTCTCGTAGCGGCTGCGTTGATCCTCGATGATGTGGTCGCTCACCCGCGTCCGTCCGGTGAACGCCAACAACATGTTGTGCTCGAGCTCGTGGACGGTGGCGCTGCGCACGCGCAGCGGGTTGACGACGACCTGGTCGGCGGTGAACTCGATGAAGTTGAACCCGCCGAACGCTGCGGCGTACTGATCCTGCGAACCGCCGGGAATGCCGAGATCCTCGCGTTCGAGGCGATAGGCGAGTTCGGCGATCTCGTACTGCGTGAGGTCGAGGCCGCAGTGCTGCGCGACGAGGCCGATGACGGAGACCATGACGGCGCTCGAACTGCCCAGCCCCGAACCGGGGGGCGCCGCGGTGTGGAGGAACAGGTCGAACCCGCTGACGGGTAGCGCACCCGGCACCTCGCGGATGCGAGCTATCGCGGCCTTCGGCAGATCGAGCTCACCGTTGTACTCGACCGGGTCGTCGACGCCGAAACCGATCGAGTAACCGAAGTCGAGCGACTGCACTGTGATGCGGCCGTCTGTGCGCGGACGCAGCGTCGAGTACGCGAACTGGCTGAGGGTGCCTGACAGGACGCAGCCGCCCTCGCGTTCGGGGAAAGGCGCGACGTCCGTGCCACCCCCGGCGAAACTGACGCGCAGCGGCGCCCGCGCACGCAGCACCGGACGTCGGTAGTCGACGTACGCCCGACCCTCGGGCGAAGGCCCGGGAGAAGATTCGGGGGTGGATCGCGCCTCGTCGTTCATGGGCGGCTAGCCTCCATTCGATGATGCGTGCCGGACGCACGCTACCCGATGGTAGATGTGAGGGACGGCACATGCAGCGCATTCCATGGATCGATCCGCTGCGAGGCGTCGCTGCCGGGCTCGTCCTCGTCTCCCACGTCGCCTACTGGAGCGGCGGTTCGAGCATCGACGGCGTCGGGCGTCTGCTCGCCCGCGGTGACGTCGGCGTCGCCGTCTTCTTCGCCATATCGGCCTACCTGCTGACGCGTGGTGCGAGCGCGGGGGCGGCCCCGACGAGGCACTACTGGCGCAAGCGCGCCGCACGCATCCTGCCGGCCTATCTCGTCGCGCTCGCGGCGGTCGTCGTCGTCACGCTGGCGGTCGAACCGGGTGCGGTCGACGTGCGCTCGGTGCTGTCACACCTGACGCTGCTGCAGGGATACGCGGGCGAGTCGTTCCGTGGATTCACGCAGGCCTGGAGCATCACGACGGAGGTGACGTTCTACGCCCTCGTGCCGCTGATCTGCCGGTGGTTGCGCGGCTGTCGCCGTGATGGTCGCTCTCCGCTGCCGGTCCTGATGTTCGTCGCCGTCGCCGGTCTCGTCGTGCAGACACTCGCCGCCTCGAGCGGACGGGCGAACCTCGGGGCCGTCAGCACGAGCGTCATCGGACACGCCGCGTGGTTCGCCGTCGGTGTGGCGGCGGGGTGGGTGTTCACGGCCGACCCGACGACCGGCGGGTCAGGCCGCCGGGCGCGCATGGGGCTCGCGGTGCGTGAAGCGTCGCCGTCAGCACTGCTGGGATGGGCGGGCGTCACGTACGTCGCGGTGGCCACACCGCTCGGCGGGCCGATCCACCTCGAGACACCGACGCACGGGCAGGCGCTCGTCAAGGAACTCGCGTACGCGCTCATCGCGGCGTTGCTGCTCGGCGCGGCCGTCCGAGCGTCGGAAGACGAGACGTGGCCGACGCGCGCCGAGGCGCAGGCCCTGCTGAGCGGCGCGGGCGACGTCAGCTACGGCCTGTTCCTGTGGCATGTTCTCGTGCTGCAGGTGCTGTTCACGACCCTGCACCTGAGGCTGTTCCACGCGCCGTTCGCTCTCGTACTCATCGTGACGCTCGTCGTGTCACTCGCACTGGCGCGACTCAGTTGGCGCGTCGTCGAAGCACCCGCCATCCGCTGGGCACACTGCTTACCTCGAGGCTGAACACGACGAGCGCGAGCGCCGTCAGCACCTGGCCGGAGACCGCGCCGAGCGATCCGCGATCGACGACGCCGAGCGCCGCCATGATCGGGCCGACCGCGACCATGAGCGCGATGACGAGCACCCGCCGTCGACGCCGCGGCACGAAGCAAGCGACGAGGACGACGGGTATCGCCACCCATCCCAGGAGTGCCGCCGCGATGGCGGTGAGGACGGCAAGCGCGAGGGCGGCGCGGGGGCGCGAGGCCGGCACGGCAGATTCTGCGTGCGCTACGAGTGCCCGCGGTGTCTGCAGCGCGAAGTCGTCGGAGGCTGCCTGGCGGCGTATCGGCGCAGCGCGTCGCGATGACGCCGCGGCACACCACGTCGTGGCAATGAGCAGCACGAGGCACGCGAGTGCGCAGGCCGCACCGACGACGAGGCTGAGGCGGTGGAGGTGCTGCGGTGCGAAGACAAAGTGTTGTCCGTGGGCGGCGTGCTCGGCGCCCTGACGCCATCCGTCGAGGGTCACGAGGCGCGTGCTACCGGCGGTCATGCCAGATGCGGGGGTGGGCGATGCCGGGTCGAGAGCCCAACCGGCGTTGGCGCCCTGCGTCGAGGCGAGCGTCGGGTTGGCCGGCGTGTCCGTGCTCGAATCCGCACTGAGTCCGAGCTGGTCCCTGGCCGCCGCGGCGGCCGGAACAAGTGTCACACGTTCGACCTCAGGTGAAACCTTCAGGTTGGCCTCGCCGGCAGGCAGGGCCATCAACCTCGTTCTCCCTGCAGTATCGGCCCCTCCACCAGGTGTTCCGGCAGGCTGCCAGGCGCCGGATCCGGACCGCATCATGAGGGGCTCTCGCACCGATCCGGGCGCCACGCCAGCCTTGAACGTCAGCGTGACGATCATGGTCGCAGCACGCGAGACCGTGAATGCTCGCGTCCACGCACCGTCATCCTCCGACGCCAGCGCGTGACCGTCGAACCAGGGGTGCGTGCGCGTCACGACGACGCCGTTTCGGGTGCCATCGACGGTGCCCGGCAGGTGTACGACGCTGACGACGGGGCGGGTGGAGCGCACCTCGACCAGCCCGACGGCTGCATTCTTCGTGCCCGTCCCCGGCGCCGCGCGCGGGGTGACCGCGACCGCGCGCGTCCCGGCCGGCACGTCGATTCTCCAGGTGCTATCGGCGCCCTGCTGCGGCTTCACCGATCGCCCGTCGATGCGCACGTCGACGCTTGCCACCCGCGCGTCGCCCGTGGCCGCAGGGACGAGCGTCATCGTCTGAGCGGGGGCGCCGCCGTCCCACGTCACGCTCAGGGTGCCGGGCTGGTCGGCGCGCGTCAGCCAGCGCGTGGCGTCGGAGCCGTCGAACGCCGCGTCCGCAGACGTGCCCGGGCCGAGGTAGAGCGAGGCGAACGGGTCGGCGGTCGACGATGTCGCCTCGATGCGCGAGGCGCCGGTGACGCGGCGGACGCTGCTTCCTGCGTCACGGCCGGGGAAGTCGAGGTCGTGCGCGCCGACGCGCGTGGGCGCGGGGTCATCGGCGGTGAGGGCAGGCCCGAAGGCCCGTCCGACGACCTGGCCGTTGTTGTACGCGCGGCGTCGCACGTCGTCGGTGATCCACCCGTCGGCACGGCCCGTGACGAACGGGCGCCTCGCGCTGACGCCGACGCCGGCGAGCGTCAGCGTCGACTCCGGACCGCCGAGGACGGAGACCGCAGCGCCCGTAGTCGACGGTGTGGGGGCCAGGTCGAAGACGTCGTAGCGCGTGGCGCCGCTGCCGTGGACGCGATGGGCGCTCACTCCGTCGGCGTGTGTCAGGGCTGCGACGTACGCCTGCGGCGGTGACGTCTGCTGCGACGTCGAACTCCCCCAGCGCACGACGATGCGGTGCACCCCCGCCCGTGCCGCCGCCTGCACGGCCTCGCTCGCCCGTCCCCGATCACTCGCCGAACCCGGCGCGAGGGCCGTGTCGACGGCATCGACGAGCCGCTGCGCACCCGGGTGGTAGAGCGGAGCCGAGGCGCGCACGACGATGGACGACGCGGCGAACGCGGTGAGCGGTTCGTCGGTGGCGTTCCCCCAGTCCGCCTGGGCCGAGCGCGTCGACGGCAGGACGAGACTTGATCCGCCGTCGCGGGCTGCCGCGTCGTCCACGTCTCGGGCGGTGGCGACGAGCGAGGCGGGCCACGCGCGCACACCGTTCGCGTCACCGAGACGCCCGACGAGCAACGGTGCCAGCGTGCCGACGAGGACGACGGCGATGCCGACCTGCGCCGCCCACGCGCTCCGCGCGGAACGAGGACGCTTGGCACGAGGTGCGCTGCGCGCCAGCGCATCCCACGCCGCACCAACGCCGATGGCCAGGGGCAGTCTGACGAGCGGGTCGAGCTTGTGGACGTTGCGCGCCGCAGCGAGCGGGCCGTCGAGCAGATCGCGCATCAGACCGGAGAACGGGCCACTGTGCGTGCCGGCGTAGGGCAGGGCCATGCCCACGATGCCGCCCGCGAGCAGGATGACGCAGGCGACGCGGACGCGGCGCGCGGCGCGGATGACGTCATCCTGCGCGCCCCGCGAGGCACCACCGCGCGTCGTCATGAGCCCTGCGAGCGCGATGCCGGCGAGCGTCGAACCCGCGACGATGCTGAGGGTGCCCTGCGCGACGACCCACCCCGACTGCCAGACAGGGTGACCGTCGGCGTCGACGATGTAGGCGACCCAGTCGGACGCACCGCGCAGGATGGCGGGCAGCGTCGTCACGGCCGTCGTGATGCGCGCGGTCTCGATGAAGTCGAGGAACGGGTAGGCGTACCCGCCGAGGACGACGAGGGGCCCGAGCCACCAGGCGCTGCCGAGCGCGGCGCCGATCACGTACGCGTCGACGAGGCGCCACTCGCGCGTCACGACGAGCGCGAACAATCCGGCGCCGAGGACGGCGACGAGCGACGCCGTCGCGTTGACGCCGCCGAGGCACGCGACGAGCACACCGGTGGACGCGAGCAACCTGATGTGGCGGCTGCTGCGCCATCCCCACCACACGGCGAGGACGAGCCACGGCAGCAGCATGCCCGGCCACGTCTCGACGCTGAGTTCCGACAGCAGCGTCAGCACGCGTGCGCTCAGCGCGTACGCGACACCGGTGACGCAGGCCGCCCCCGCGCTCAGCCCGGCGATGCGGCGCGCGACGAGGGCCGCGCCGAGAAAGCCGACGACGAGGATGAACGACCACCACGCGCGCTGCGCCGCCCAGCCGGGCACGCCGAGCGAATGCAGGACGCCGAAGAACGGGCCCATCGGGAACAGGTAGCCGTAGGCCTGGTTCTGCAGTTCGCCGAAACCCGAGTGCGTCGACCACGCGTCGAGCGAGCGCGCGAGGTAGCGCCACGGCGAGACGACGAGGTCGACCTTCGTGTCCGGCTGGATGACGCCCAGCTGCACGAGCCACGGCACGAACGCGAGGACCAATGCGACGCGCAGCGCGAGCAGCCGTGCGCGCGTCGCGTTCATCCGCGGCGCACGAGGACGAGCAGGTTCCACGTGACGATCTCGCGCAGCCCCGGCACCCGCAGGACGGCGCGGGCGGCATCCGGCCAGTAGCGGGGACGGGCGTCGATCAGCTCACCGCCGCGCTGCTCGACCGAGCGCGCCCAGGCGAGCCCCTGCGCGACGCTCACCCGGAAAAGGCTCTCGTCGACGAGGTTCTTCGGCGGGTGGCCGTGCCGACGCTCGTAGCGTCGCGCCGCCCGTTCGCCGCCGAGCCAGTGCCACGGCGACGTCTCGTGCCCACCCCACGGGCTCAACCAGTTCGTGTACGCGAGGAACAGCACGCCCCCCGGCGCGAGCGCGTCGAGCAACGAATCGGCGACCGCTTCGGGGCGTCTCACGTGCTCCCACAGGTTCGAGCTGAACACGACGTCGAAGGTTCGTGGTGCGAACGGCAGGTGCTCCGCGTCCGCGACGACGCCGCCGTCACGCACCGAGGGGACGCTCGCGTCGGCGTCCAACGGCACATAGTGGGCGCCGGCCGCGAGGAAGGCGTCCGCGAACTCGGACGGGCCCGCGCCGACGTCGAGCACGCGCGCACCGTCGAGGTCGACGTGCTCGGCGAGGATCGCGATCGAGTCGTCGGCGAGAGCCGAGTAGAAGCGGTGCGGGTCGCTCTGCTCGACGAGGAACGCACGGAACAACCGGACGCTACGCCCGAGGCCCCGTCGCGTCGCGGCACCTGGGCGAGACGTCACTCCGGCCTCCGCGCGACGAGGTGCAGCGTCGGGCGCAGCCGGGGCACGAGCGCGCGTGCAGCGAGAGTCAGCGGCAGCGTCGCAGCGGTGAGAGCGAGCGTCGAGCGCTGCGCGAGAACCCCCTGCGGCCGCGGCGCAGGCCTTACGCGGCGGACGGCGCTCGCGGCGTCGTGGACGAGCGAATCGAGCGGCGGGCGACGGATCTCGACGTCGTCAAAGCCTGCCTCACACGCGGCGCGGATGAGGGAATCGGCGGTGAAGAAGCGCACGTGCGTCGGGTCCTCGAGCATCCACCAGCCGTCGCTCGCGAGGCGCAGGCCGGCCCAGTCGCCGGCCGGGGTGAAGAAGTGGGCGCTACCGCCGGGGCGCAGCAGTGTGTGCGTGCGGCGCAGCGTCTCGATCGGGTCGACGACGTGCTCGAGGACGTGGATGCCGTAGACGAGGTCGACGGGCGGCTCCCCCGCCGGCACCTCCTCGATGCCGCAGGCGTGCAGGCGACCGTGCGCGACGACGACGGGGTCGACGTCCCGGTCGAGCTGATCCGGGTCGGCGCCCGCGACGCGCGCCCCCGCGTCATGGAAGGCGCGCAGCAATCCCCCGGCGCCGTACCCGATCTCGAAGACCGACGCGGGCGCGCCGTCGGCGACGAGGGCACGGTGGGTCAGGCGCAGGCGGGCCGCGTCGAGGGTCGGGTCACCGCCGTAGGCATGATCGCGGTGGCGCGCGGGCGCGCGATCGAGGTCGCGACGCAGGTGCCCGCAACGGGTGCAGGCGTCGAGGACGGAGCCTCCCAGGGGCAGATCCGTGCACGGACCACCGCACACTTCGCACGCGCTCATGGAAACGGGCCACCTGCCTTCCTCGACCCCGATACTCTAACGGGCGACCCGGAAGCAGGCAGCCGAACGGCGAGGAGAGCCACAGGATGCACGACGAGCGCGACGCCGAGCTTCTGCGCGTCCTCTATCTGTCGTGGCGCGACCGCGAGAACCCCGAGGCGGGCGGCTCGGAGGTGTTCGTCGAACGCACGAGCGAGGTGATGAGCGAGCTTGGCGCCGACGTCACGATCCACACGGCTCGTTTCCCCGGCGCCGCACGCCGCACGATGCATGGGGACGTCACCGTGATTCGCGCCGGCAACCGGTTCACCTGCTACGCCGCGGGGCTGTGGCACCTCGTGCGGCACCAGCGTGACTACGACGTCGTCATCGACGTGCAGAACGGCGTGCCGTTCTGGTCGCCGCTCGTCGCGCGCATCCCCGTCGTCGCCGTCGTCCACCACGTCCACCGCGACCAGTGGGCGAGCATCTTCAGCCCGCGCCTCGCAAGGTTCGGCTGGTTGCTCGAGTCACGCGTCGCGCCGTGGGTGTACCGGCGCTGCCGCTACATCACCGTCTCGAAGGCGAGCCGCAGCGAACTCGCGAGCCTCGGCGTCGACGCCGAGCGCATCGACCTCGTCTACTCCGGCAACGACCACCCGCGCGATCTCGAATCCTACGCCGACGTGCCCCGCAGCGCCGCGCCATCGCTCACCGTCCTCGGCCGGCTCGTGCCGCACAAGCAGGTCGAGATCGCCGTCGACACCCTCGCCGAACTGCGTGAGGAGTTCCCGGGCCTGCACCTCAATGTCGTCGGCTCGGGTTATTGGCAGCCGAACATCGAGCGCCATGCCCGTGAACGCGGCGTCGAGGACGCCGTCCACTTCCACGGGTTCGTCGACGAGGCGACGAAGCACACGCTGCTCGCTTCGTCCTGGGTCGTCATGATGCCTTCCTACAAGGAGGGGTGGGGCCTGACGATCGTCGAGGCCGGCCTGCACGGCACCCCGGCCGTCGCGTTCGCGCAAGCCGGAGGGCCGAGCGAGTCGATCCAGCACGGCTCGACGGGCGCGCTCGCCTCGACGACGGCGGAGATGATCGACGACGTGCGCGTGCTGCTGTCGCGCAACGACGTGCGTGAGGCCTATGGACGCAACGCTGTGACGTACGCGCGCTCGTTCAGCTGGGAATCGGCCGGCCGCAACGTGCACCACACGCTGCTCGACGTCCTCGGCCGCGCCGAGCGCGCACCCCAGCCGCCCGACACGCCCCTGCACGTGCGACGCCTGCGCGAGCTCGTCGCCGAACGCGATGCCCGCCGCGGCGCTGCCGAGCTGAACTGACGTCATGCGCCACTCGGCGCGGGCGACCACTGAGCCCCGTCAGGGCATGCCAGAGCGGGGAACGACCGTAGAGGTCGTTCCCCGCTCTCGCCTGAGATGAGGGAGCCGGAGGCTCAGCCGTCGTAGCTGATCTTCGACTGGTACTGCTGCGGCTGGCTCGAGTTCTGCGACTGGACGAGACCCCAGATCGCGAACAGGGCGAGCAGGAAGCCGACAACGGCTCCGATGATGTTGTACATCGTCTTGTTCGTGGACGCGCCCATGGGGTTGACCGCCTTCACCTTCGCTCGTGGTCAGCCGCCGCGCCACGGGGTGGCACGACGGAGCATCGCCTGGGCGACGCGTTTGGTTCAGCTTAGCTGCTCCGGCGCGCGAGTGCATCGCTTTCGGCGCAACCGCCCGGTGCGGCTCGCACGCGCGATGACCACGCCGGCGGTGATGATGCTCGTCGCGAGGCCGAGCGCGCGCCACCACGGCGTCGCCGGGCGAGGCGTCGCACCGGGGACGGACCACGTCGTGAGGTGCGAGACCGGCGGCGCGGCGGCGAGCGGCGTCGCCCCCGCGCGGCGGACGAGATCCGCGACGGCGGCGGCGTCCGGCTGGTCGGTCTGGACGATGACGCGGCTGACGTCGGCCCGAGCCATCGCGTCACGCAATTCGTCGGCCGAGCGGTGAACGAGAGCGCGACCGACGGCGGCGGCGTGCGGGTCCTCCCCCGCGACGACCCGCACGCCAGAGCCCTGACGCACGGCCAGCGCGTCGTCGGCGATGACGCGGCCGGTGAGCAAACGGTTCCAGGGGTCGAGGACGGTGCGCTCGCCGTTCCAGGCGTAGCGACGGTAGGTCGACCAGGGCAGGACGAGCGTCGCGCCGTTGGTCCCGGCGTCGAGGTCGCGCGCGACCTGCGTCCACGGCGCCGGATAATCGACGCCGCGCCACTGTCCGCCGCGTGCCCACGCGAGGCCCGGCAGGAGCACGAGCGGGGCGACGATGCCGCCGATGAGGGCGACGGGCGCGAGGATGCTGCCGCGAGCGCGGCGCACCTCGGCGTCGATGAGCAGCCCCCAGCCGAGGGCCGCCGGGACGACCCAGAGGGCGACGAACTTCTGCCCGTCGCGCAGCAGCCCGCCGCCGGGCACGTGCAGGACGATCGCCGTCATGACGTCACGCAGCCCCGGCACGGTGCTCGCGCCCGCGAGGAACAGCCCCGTGACGGCGAGCGCCGTGATCGGCCCGCGACCGAGGCGCCGGGCGGCGATGACGCCGGCGACGCACACGAGGGCGGAGGCGAGCACGATGGGCGCTGAGCTGCGTTCGGCGAACCATGACGGCGCGTGCCAGATGCCGCCACCGCCGAGCAGGGACGTCCACACGGGCCCCGCGCCGTCGCTGCGGGCCGCGAACGCCTCGACGCCGGCCGCGTCGGCGGCGTCGCTCGGCGCGGCCGTGAGGAACGGCCACCACCACGAGGCGTTGAGGCCGACCCAGGCGAGCACCGTCCGCAACGTCGGGCGCCACCCGGCGCGCCATGCCAGCCGTCCCGCGCCGGGTGCGAACGTCACAGCGGCGAGGGCCAAGGCCACGAGGACGGCCCCCGTCGAACCGGACGCCGCCGACATGACGAGCGCGACGGCGACGCTGCGGCGGGCGTGCGTCGCATCGGCGTCGCGGTGAGCGACGCTCTCTCTGGCGCGGTCCGTGTCGATCCAGGCGTCGACTTCTCCCGCCGAATCAGCGCGGCGAGCAGTCTCGGCCTCCGCGCGGCCGGCCGCGACGCCGTCCGACGAACGTGTGCGAGCGCGGCGCGCCTCGAGCGCCCCGACGATCGCCCACACGCACGCCGCGTAGCCCCAGAGGTACCCCCAGTGGCCGATCGCGAGACGCTCGGCGACCCACGGGTTCCAGGCGAGCAGGACGCTCGCGCACACGCGCGCGAGCACCGGCGCGCGCCATCGATCGACGCCTGCGCCGAGGGCGAGGAACGCCCCGAGCAGGATGATCTTCTGCGTGATGTCCCCGGCCAGGACGAGGTCGAGCAGCGCGACGATCGCGTCGTTCGGCACCGCGCGCGGCACCTGCCCGGCCGTACCGAGCGTCGTGTCCGACAACGGCAGATGCGGGACGAACACCATGTCGTAGTGCAGCCAGAACCCGCGCGTCAGCAGCATCGGGCCGAGGATGACGGCGGCGCACACCGCGCTCGCGAGCAGCCCGGCGTGACGGCCCGCCCAGCGCGTCGCGCCCCACGCAGCCCCGTGCGTCGCTCCCCGGCCGGACGTCGTGACGGCGTCACTCGAACTCGGCAAAGGCCTCGCCCATCTTCGCGCTCTGACGGCGGATGTCGTGCTCGGCGAGCATCCGCGCGCGGTTCGCCGCCGACGCCGCACGCGCGGCCGAGTCGTCGGTGAGGAAGTGCACGAGACCCTCGGCGAGCGCGTACGCGCCCGACTCCGTCAGCAGGTTGGGTGCGCGCACGGCTTCGTCATTGGTGCCGCACGCGGTCGTGACGACGGGCAACCCGCACGCCTGCGCCTCGAGGTAGGCGAGGCCGAGCTGTTCGGTCCACTTCCACGTCGGGCGCGGCGCCGTCGTGAAGACGCGCGCGGAGCGCAGCAGCTCGGCGACGCCGTGCGCGTCGAGTGATCCGGCGCGCACGACGGCGCCCGGTTCGGCCTGCTCGGCCTCCTCGACGAGCCCCGCGAGCGGCCCGCTACCTGCGACGACGAGTTGCGCGTCGGGCACGCGCCGACGCACGAGGCGCATCGCGTCGAGGACGGTGTCGATGCCCTTGTTCGCCGCGAGCGGCGAGGTGAACACGACCCGCGGTCGGTCGGCGAGTTCGGCTGCGGGGTGGAACAGTTCGACGTCGACGCCCGGCTTGACGACGCGCACGCGCGACAGGTCGAATCCGTTGAGTTCGAGGTGGTCGCGCGCCGCGTCGACCATGCAGAGGATGAGGTCGGCGTCCCGGGTGCTCTCGAACGCCTGACGGTACGGCGGCAGCGCGTACAACGGTTGGCGCGGCAGGTTCTCCCACGTGATGACGGCCTGCCGCAGCCCCGGGCGGCGTCGGCGCCGCGCGCTGAGCTGGCCGGTGACGAGCGAGCACAGCTCGAGGCTCGCGACCCAGTCGGGGCGCGTCCGCTCGAGCTGTTCGTCGAGCCCCTGCGCCCACGCGAACGCGCCGGCCTCGATGAAGCGCGTCACGGGGCGACGGTACGTCGTCGGCATCCAGGTGAGGTCGCCGAACGGCTCCTCGCGCGCCATCGCCGTGACGTGTGTGCCCGGCATCCGCGACATCCAATACAGCTCACGGCGCGGCCGCTGATCGGGCAGCGACAGCCACAGCAGCTCGCGGGTCATCGCGCGTGATCGCGCCGTGCGCTCGCCGCGCCGAGGGCGTAGCCGACGGCCTCCATCGCGCGCATGCCGACCATGCCGACCGCGTGCAGCGGGCGACGCGCGAGGTCGTCGCGGTGCGCCCAGTACGCCGTCAGCACGTCCCGGCCCTGCTGCCCGACGGCACCGTCGTGCTCGGCCGCGAACGCAGGGATGCTGCGCCCGTAGTAATAGCGCTTGGAGAAGACGTCGCGCAGCGTGAGGCGGCCCTCGTCGTGGTCGATGATGATGGGGGCGAGCTCGATCCGCTGACCCGCGCGGCGCATCTTGAGCCGCAGATCCGCGTCCTCCGGCCCCGACATCGCGAGGTGGAACTCGCCGTCGGTGCGCATGAAGTCACGCCGCAGCAGCCGCGGGTTGTGCAACCACGGCTGGTCGAGGTAGCACTCGCGCTCCAGGGCCCGGCACGCCGTCCAGAAACCGTCGCCGATCGTGCGCTCGGGCAGCGCGACGCCGTCGGCGCCGGTGCGCTGCGCCGTGTCGAGGGCGACCTCGATCGCCCGCGGCGGCAGGATCATGTCGCTGTCGAGCCATACGATCCACGGCGTCTGCGCGGCCTCGATGCCGCGGTTGCGCTGCGCGGAACGTTCCGGCCCGCCCTCGAGGTACACATCGGCCCAGCGGCGCGCGATGTCCTTCGTCGCGTCCGTGCTGGCGTTGTCCACGACGATGAGCGTGACGCCCGGCTCGCTCTGCTCCTTGACCGAGCGCAGCGTCGCTTCGAGGGTGCGCTCGTTGTTGCGCGTGGGCACGATGACGCTGACACCACGCTCGAACATCGCGTCAGGGGTTCGCTCGTCCATCATCATCCTCGTTCTGCGATCGCCCGGTCGGTCGTGGCTGTCTTCGTGGCTGGGTCCGTGGCCGCCTCGGTGTGCGGCCCCGCGCGGTGGCTGCCGCCGCTGCGGCGTGCGGTTCGTGGCGCGTCGTGCTGACGCAACAACCCAATGAGCGCGATGACGAAGCCGGCGCCCGCGATGCGGTGCGGCCACATGTTCGCGGCGATGGCGTCGGCGCTCACCTGCCCGAGGCTCGGGTCGAGCAGGAGGAACGCCCCGACGCCTGCGAGCACGAGCAGCGCCCCCGCGACGACGAGATGACGCGAGCGCACCCGCGTCAGGCGCAGCGCCGCGACCGCGACGAGCGAGGCGACGAGGCCCGCGGCGCCGACGCCGAACGTCGCGGCGACGACGCATGCCACGTCGAGGCGCAGGTACTGAGCGTCGCTGCGCCGTGCGAGTGCGTCGGCGCGGCGCATGCTGCGCGTGTACGTCTCGCTGCGGTGCGGCACGGGCGCGCGCAGGCCGCCGCGTCGGGCGGCGACGATGACGATGGCGGCGATCGCCGCGAGCGTCAGCAGCGTGACGATCAGCGCCACGTTCGCCCAGCGCTGCGGCGCGAACCGCATCTCGACGGTGCCCTGCGCGCCGGCGGGCAGGATCCAGCCGGTGCTGTAGCCGTCGATCGTCGTCGGGGCGGGAAGCGCCTTGCCGTTGAGCGTCGCGCTCCAGCGTGCGTCGTAGCTCTGGCCGATGACGACGGCGCTCGGCGTCGCGCTCGATTCGAGGCGGATCGTCTTGTGCGTCGGCGTGTCGTCGGTGACGCGGAACGCGGGCGCCGCGGGCACGCTCGTCGCCTGCTTGCGGTTGTCGCGCAGGTCGAGGGAGTCGAGGACGAACCCTGGGGCCTGCTCGATGCGGCGATCGCCGGCGTCGAGCGTCACTGGCGTGCACGAGACCCAGCGCGTGCCTTCCTGCGAGGAGCGGGTGATCGTGTCGTCGTCGAGGCGCATCGGCACGGCGCGCCCGTCGATCGTCGCGACGTCGAGGCAGCGGTTCTTGCCGGGTGAGTCGAACGGGCCGAGGTCGGAGGTCTTCATCGACGCGCCCGTGTCGATGCGGGTGAACTCGGCGGGCGTCGCGAGCTCCGGGCCGTCGGAGGCGTCGATGACGACCCGCACGCGCGAGCCGCGGGTGCCGTCGGGCAGCGCGATGTGCGTGTCGCCGTTCTTGTTCACCGACGAGCTCGCGACCTTCTTGCCGTCGACGAGCACCGACACCTTCGTCGCCCACTGCGTGCGCTTCGCGTCGCCGAGCGTCGGTTTCTGCGTGAGGTCGACGCTGGTGATGTCGCGCGGCGCCGTCGTCAGCTGCCACCAGGCGCCCTTGGGCGAGGCTCCCCCGGGCACCCAGCCCGTGTCGCTCTTGCCGTCGGCCGCGGCCGAGGCACGGTACTGGCGTTTGTCGAACCACACGCCCGACGACGTCGCACGCACCGCGTCGCTGTACCCGGCGACCTCGTCGTAGATCTTCTCCAGGTCGTCGCCGTCGATCCGCACGCGGGCATCCCCGTTGAAGGTGCGGCCCTGCGGCAGGGAGACGACGCGGCGCAGCGCGATCTCGCTGTCGTCGGCGGCCGCGGGCGTGTTCTCGACGCGGCGCAGCAGGACGTCGAGGGGCGCGGACGAGAACGCCGAGCGGCCCGCGTCGTCGAGGCCTGTGTAGAGGCGTGTCAGCGTCGTCGGGGTGCGCGCGGCACGCGTCGCCTTTGGCCCCGGCAGGCCCAGTTCGGAGATGCCGACGAGGTTGAAGCCGTCGCCGCGGATGCTGTCGATGTGGACGCTGACGCGGTCCGCGCTCACGCCGCCCATGTGGAAGGTGGCCTTGCCCGAATCGGGGACGCGCACCGTGACGGAGCGGCCACCCGCCGTCATCGTCGCCTTGTCGATCTTGACGGGGCCGAGGTCGGGTTGGGCGATCGTGACGTCACCGAGCGTCTGGCTCGCGGGCAGGGTGAGGTCGAGGCGCTGACCGACGGCGCGGCGGAAGTCGCCGAAGCGCCAGCTCGTGTCGGGGTTGCCGTCGAACGCGTTCTCGGGCACCGCGTACGGCAGGTCGAAGAACGTGCCGCCGGAGGTGGTCGCGGTGACGAGCGTCCCGGAGCGCAGCAGCACCGTCTGATCGTCGGGCGAATCGCCGAGCGTGCGCGTCGTGCCGAGAGGGTCGCCCGCGGCGAGCAGCGCGCCGTTGCCCGCGGTGAGGCGCTGCGCGATGGCGGAGCGTCGCGCGTTCGTGTCGGTGATGACCAGGCGCCCCTTGGCCTGCAGCGCGCGCGTCAGGGCTGCGGCGTCGAGATCCTGCGCGTACTGCACGCTCGGTGACGTGCGCAGCAGCCCGGCGTTCACCATCTCGGGGAACGACCAGCCGTCACCCGCGACGACGAGGGAGTTCGCCATGCTCTGCGCCCGCACGGCCGTTCGCGGGTCACGCACGGTGTACAGCTGCACGGGGCGCAGGCTCGCCTCGTCGTACCCGGCGGGCGAGGCGACCGGCGACAGGACGTTCTGCCCGGGCTTGCCGAAGTTGCCGGAACCGAACAGGCCGGTGTCGGTGCCGATGAGGGCTTGGACGACGGCCGGGCGCGCTCCCCCGTCGTTCTCCCAGACGGTGTCGTGGCGCACGAGGACGTTGTCGGAGCCGAGGTAGCGCGCGAACGTCGACACCATGTCGCCCGACGCCGTACCGGACTGGACGGTGTCGTCGAGGGCCGCGAGGAAGTTGCCGCCGGGGGCGCTCGCGTTCGGTGTCGTCTCGGGGATGACGGCGTCGCGCTTCAGCAGGGAGTTCGTCAGGTCGTCGGGGCGCTGCACCGTCCAGCGGTACGTCGGGCGCGTCTGGCCCGGCAGGACGAGCGTCGAGGAGTGCGGGGCGCCGTCATCGGCGGCGCGGGCGGCGTCGTCCCAGTACGACGGGATGTCCATGCGCGAGATGTAGAGCCCGTTCGCCAGGGCCGGCAGCATCCAGGCGGCGACGACGATGCTCGCGAGCGCCGCGGCGATCGGCGCGAGACCGGAACGGCGGCGCACGAGACGCGTGAGATGGACGGCGCCGAACGCGAGGGCGACGGCGAACGACAGCGCGAGCAGCGCACCGATCTTGTTGGTCGTGCGGAAGGCGGCGAGCGGCGGGAACGCCAGCACGGCCTGGATGAGCCAACCCGCGGGACTCTCCGCATCGTTCTCACCCGGGAACAGCCCGACCATGACGACGGCCGCGATCGCCGCCGTCAGCGCCGCGGCGCGCCGCACCCCGGTGCGGGCCCAGCGCAGCGACACGAGCGCCAGCGCGGGCCACAGGGCCGTCAGGGCGATGACCCAGGGGCTCGTGATGTAGGCGGCGTTCTGCGGCACCCACGGTCCGGCGTCGCCGTGGCCGTACAGTGGCCACAGCCCGAGCCCGCGCAGCACCTCGGTGAACGAGGAGACCTTGTGGATGCCGTCGAGAGTTTCTGACGTGCCGACGATCTGGCTGCCGGTGGCGACGGCCGACATCGCCGGCACGAGCCAGTACAGCGACACGGCGATGACGAACAGCGCGCACTTCGCGGTGACGGCGGCGACCTCGCGCCAGGTGCGGTGCAGGTGCCAGCGCGCGACGGCGGCGATCGGGATGATGCCGAACAGCTGGAACAGCGGCACGACGGCGACGTTCATGCCGCTCATCGCGAAGAACGCGAGCCCGAACAGCGCCGGCCACGCCCAGGACGACGGCCGCTGCAGGGCGCGCAGGTAGCACAGCAGCAGCCATGGCAGGAACGCCATCGGCAGGGCGATGGCGAGCGTGTTGCCCGCGGCGATCGCGTACGGATTGGCGAGATAGAACACGGCTGCAGCGAGCCCGAGCCAGCGTGTCGAACGCGGCGCGACGGTGCGCGTCAGGCGCGCGGCACCCCAGGCCGCGACGAGCCACAGTGCGAGGTGGAAGACCTTGAACGTCCACTCCGGCGACAGCCCGATGCCGCGCAGCGCGGACAGCACGAGCAGGACGGGCACGAGCCCGACGTTGAAGTTCGCCGACCCCAGGTACGGCGACGCCGTCCACGACGACAGGTACCGGCCGACCATCTCCCACGGCGCGAGGTACACCTCGGGCTTGATGTCGGTGTTGAAGTGGCCGAGATCGTTGAGGAAGACGACGGCCGCGAGCACCACGGCGGCGACGGCACAGGCCACGGCGTAGGCATCGAGGCGTCCGCGGCGCAGGATGGGTCGTCGCACGAGCGTCCTTCCGGGCCTGGGCCGAGGGGGTTCACGGACGGTCGACCGTGAAGCACCTAATATAACCAGCAGGTAGCCCACGTCACACGGGCGTTCGGAAGAAGGGTCGTGCAGGTGAACGCCACATCCGCCGACGCGCGCCCGGCTCCGGCTCCCGACTCGACGCAGGCCACGTCGGAGGCACCGTCAGGGCGCGGCGGCGTCGTGCTGGCCGTCGCGATGGGTCTCGGCAACCTGCTCAGCTACGTCTTCGTCCTCATCCTCACGCGCGCGCTCGGGCCGGCCGGATTCGGCGCGTACTCGGCGCTCATCACCCTCGGCATCGTCCTCGTCATCCCCGCAGGCGCGCTGCAGGTCGTCATCGCGCGACGTTGGGCGCACCCGTCGCTGCGCTCGAGCGGGCTGGGGCTCGCCGCGCGGGTCGGCGTCGCGCTGAGCGTCGTCACGATGCTCGCCTCCCCCGGCATCGACGCGCTGTTCCACCTCGGCGGCCTCGCGCCGACGATCGCGATGGCGTTCATGCTCCTGCCGATGACGCTGACGGGCGCCTACCAGGGCGTCCTGCTCGGCAGCGGCGCCATCGCCCGCCTCGCCGCGCTCTACGTCGTGACGGCGGCGACCCGCGTCGCCGGCGCGCTCGGGTGCGCGGCGGCGGGCGCGAACGTCACGGAGGTCTTCGTCGTCATGGCGCTCGCCGCGTGGTGCGCCGCCGCGTTCGGTTGGTGGGCGAGCCGTGATGCGCTCGTCGGCGTCGGCGCGGGCAGCGACGGGTTGGCGCGCGAGATGTGGCGCTCCAACTCGACGCTCGCCGCGTTCACGGCGCTGACGAACGTCGACGTCGTCCTCGTGCGTCACTTCCTCGCCCCCGAGACGTCCGGCGCCTACGGCCTCGCCTCGACGTTCGCGCGCGCCATGTGCTGGGGCACGCAGTTCCTCGCGCTGCTCATCGTGCCGCGCCTCGCCGCCTCGAGCGCCTCCGCATCTCCCGCCGATTCGGGTGGCGCTGATTCGGGTGGCGTCGCGTCCGGTGACACTGCAGGCGCGGCGAACGGCGCCCGCGCGTTGTGGCGGGCCGCCGGTTTCGTCCTCGCGCTCGGCGTGGTCGGCTGCGTCGTCGGGTCGCTGCTCGACGCTGACGCCGTGGTCGCCTCCGTCGGTGGCCACGCGTTCGACGGCAACGGATCCCTCGTCATCGCGTGCCTCGCACTCGGCACCGTCTGGGCGCTCGCGCAGCTGTGGCTCTTCTCGCAGATGGCGGGCGACGACACGCGCCTCGGCATGCTGACGTGGGTCATGGTCGCCGTCGAACTCGTCGTCGGGTGGCTGTGGTGGCACGACAGCGTCTGGCAGGTCGTGACGCTCGCCGCAGCGTGCGCCGGCGTCGTCGTCGTGGCCGGCGCGTGGCGCTCGCGCAGCAGACGCGTCACGCACATCGAGGACGCCGAGGACCTGCTCGTGCTCGATCACACGAGCTGACCCCCGACGTCGTTCGACCTTCGAGGGCGGCTCGCACCGCTCGAACCGGACCAATCCGCTCAGGCTGGTCGGCCCCGTCCTACCGCCTCAGCGGGGGCCGCTTTCGCTCGGCGTGGCCCAGCAGGGCTCAGTGCTGGTCATTGCTCTTCTGGCCGTCGCTGTTTGCGCCGTCGTTCTTCGCACCGTCGTCGCCGATCTGACGCGAGCGGCCGAGCAGCACCTTCGCGACGGCGGTGATCGGCCCGGGCACGACGCCGACGGCCTTCCACATCGCCGCGTTGAGGCGGTCCTGCACCGTCGTCTGGTAGCGGCGCAGCATCTCGTCCTGACGGCTGAGGCGCTTCGCGGTGCCGGGGCGGCGACGGAAGGTCAGCGCGTGCAGGCCGTTCGCCCAGCGTGGGTCGTCGGCGTGCGCGGCGTCCCACTGCTCGACGATCTCCCAGCCCGGGTGCTGCTTGAGGAACAGCCTGTGCGCCTTCTGCACGACCGGCCACGACGCGTCGTCGATGAGGACGAGCGCCTCGTCGGCGAGCAGCGGCTCGACGGCGGCGAGCGCGAGGTAGTGCGACAGCAGCGTGTGCTCACCGTCGTAGAAGTAGACCCCGACGGGGCGATCGAGCGCGTCGGGGCGCACCATGAGCTTGAAGCAGTCACCTTCGAGCAGCGTGACGTCGGCGTCCCCGGCGTGGGTCTCGAGGTTCGTCATGAGTTCGCGTCGCGCGAGTTCGCCCGCCATGCCGAACTCCATGAAGTTCTCCATCGCGACGAACGTCTTGTCCCCGTTGCCCTGCACGGCGGCGCAGATCGAGCGGCCCTTGAACGTGCCGACCTCGAGGTAGGCCTCGTCGGCGGGCATCGTCGCGGCGGCATGGTTGAGGACGGCGAGCTCGTTGGGCGCGGTGTACCCCGCGACCTCGTCGCACAGGGCCGACCAACGCGGGTCGATCGGGTCCGACGTCGCGGGCTCACCGGCGAACAGGGCCGGCAGGTCGCGGAAGAAGGTCGAGGTGTCCATGGCGTTCCGTCCGTCGTGAGGGTCGAGAGGTGTGCGCGCGTACCGCGCGGTAACTGGTGACCATGGTCACACGTCGGGCGCACTTTCGCATGCGGTGTTCGCCAACTCCCGCGCCGCCCCGCCCGAGGCGAACCTCACCGTGCGGCGCCCGCGCGTTGCACCTGCGGCGCGAGCCACGTCCAGATCATCGCGGCGCCGCGCGGGGTGAAGTGCAGCGTGTCCTCGTAGAGGCTCACCCCGTTGATGACGGAGCGGTACCCGGCGCTGCACGTCTGGGCGTGCAGGTCGGCGAGCGCCGCATCGGGGTGATGCTTCACCCACGCCGCGATGACGCCGTTCGCCCAGTCGACGGCGGCGTCGTTCGAGCCCTGCTCGGCGAAGAAGCGCAACGACGGATCGAGTCGAACCGGGTCGATGCGTCGGCACGGGAGATTGACGACGACCGTGCGCTCGACGCCTGCGGCGCGGGCTCGCTGCGCCCACGAGTCGAGGGCCAGCTCGATCGACTTCGCGCCCTGCGGCGTCTGCGGCGCGGCGAGCACGCCGTCAAGGCGGTGCGTCGTGAGGAAGTGGGCGTCACCGACGATGACGAGGGTGCGCGCGTGCGCGTCGCGCAACTGCTTCTCGACGCCCGCGCGCCAGCTCGCGCAGCGCGTGGACTCGGCGACGTCCTGGCCGTCGTGGCTGATCGGCGCGGGCACGAGGTCGCAGCCGATCATCGTCGCGTCGCTCATCGACAGGTCGGTGTAGACCGACGGCGAAAAACCCTGCGCGAGTGAGGAACCCACGCTGTCGCCCACGATGCCGGCGTCCTGGTGCGCGCCCGTGCGGTACGCGGGCGTCCCCGCGACGAGCGGCGGCACGTCCGTCGGCACGCCGGGTGCGCTCGTGCGGGCCTGGGCGGCGCTCGCCACCGCGAGCACCCCCGACGCGCCGATGGCGAGGGCCCGGCGACGGCTGCGTCGCAGGTGCGGCCACATGCCACGCAACCCGTCCTGCAGGATCGGCGCCTCGAGGGAGCGGAAGCTCACGACCGCGAGCGCGAACGTCACGACGAACTGGAGGAACCCGAGCGCGGGCTGCGGCACGTCGGGGCGCAGCCACAGGTGCACCGGCCAGTGGTAGAGGTAGAGGCCGTAGGAGATCTGTCCGACGAAGGCCAGCGGCCGCCAGCCGAAGACGCGGTTGATGGCGAGGCCGCGCGGGTCGATGCTCGACCAGCCCATGAGCGAGGCGCCAAGCGCGAACAG
The DNA here is from genome assembly GCF_004346775.1 of Dermacoccus sp. SAI-028. Lineage (NCBI taxonomy): Bacteria > Bacillati > Actinomycetota > Actinomycetes > Micrococcales > Dermacoccaceae > Dermacoccus > Dermacoccus sp. SAI-028. The sequence continues at coordinate 1,691,051 of NZ_SMFS01000001.1, forward strand.
CAGCACGCCGCCCTTCGCGTAGACCCACTCGGTCTGCGCGTCGAGCAGGAATACCGCGCTGATCGACACGATCGTGCCGAGGATGCCGAGGGTCTGTGTCACCTCGCGCGATGGCAGGCGCGGCCCCCGTCCGTCGGCGCCGACGCCGAAGGCGAACCCGAACGCGACACCGACGAGCAGCGCCTGCACGCGGGTGTCGGTGCCGTAGTAAAGGCGCGCCTGATCCTCGAACGAGGCGAGCCCGAGGTGCGCCGTCCACCACGCACTCAGGCAGGCGAGCGCCATGACGAGGGTGAAGCGCAGGCGGCGCGAGCGCGTGAGTGCGCAGATCGCGAGGATGAGGAACGGGATGACGACGTAGAACTGCTCCTCGACAGACAGCGTCCAGGCGTGACGCAGCGGCGACGGGTTGCCGATCTGGTCGAAGTAGCTGTCGCTCCGGCCGATCAACCTCCAGTTGAGGTAGAAGCCCAGGGTGGCGAGTGCGTCGCCGCCGAACTGCTTCTGCTGGGCGGGTTGCTCGAGGAAGGCGGTGTGCGTCAGAACTGCGGCGACGAGGACGAACATCGCCGGCAGCACGCGCCGCGCGCGACGCAGGTAGAAGCGGCGCACGTCGATGCGACCGGTGCGCTGACGTTCCTTGATGAGGATGCGCGCGATGAGGAAGCCGGAGAACACGAAGAAGTGGTTGATGCCCACCCAGCCGCCGACGAGGCCCGTCGCGCCGAAGTGATACGCGATGACGAGCAGGACGAACAGGCCGCGGTAGCCGTCCATGGCCGCGTAACGATCGGTGCGGGGACGCTCGACACGGCTCCCGCGCGAGCGTGCGGATGTGCTCATCGTCTGGCCACCATGTTCATCGGGCTGCCTCGTTCATCGGGCGGTCGCCACGATCTGCGGCGCGAGCCAACCCCAGATCATCGGGGTCGCCTCGGGCGAGAAGTGGATGCCGTCGTCGTAGAGCGTGATGCCGTGGCGAGTCGGCTGGTACGACGAACCGCACACCGCGCCCGCGAGGTCGAGGACGGGCACGTGGTGTTCCTTCGCCCACGCCGTGATGATCGCGTTGACCCGTTTCGGGTGCCCAGCCTCGGCGACGAGTTGGGGGAACTTGTCGAAGTCGCCGCGGTACTCGGGCGGCACCTGCAGTTCGTCGATGGTGCGGCACGGCACGGTCGTGACGGCGAACTTCGCCGCGCCCGAGGTGCGCGCGGTGGTGAGGGTCTTCGTCAGCGTGCGGGTGATGAGGTCGCGGTAGGCCGCGTCGTCGAGCCACAGCACCTTGCCGTCGACGTCGTGTCGCAGTGCGAGGTAGAGCGTCGGCATGAGCACGGCCAGCCGGGAGTCGGAAGAACGCACCGTGGGCCCGAACTCCGCCTTCGCTTCGCGACACGGCATGTCGTTGGGTTGCTGACGCGTCGCCGTCCACTGCACGGGCGCGTCGAGCAGGTCGCAGCCGGGGGCGCCGGCGTTCGTCACGACGAGGTTCGAGAAGTTGTCCTTCGGCATGCGCTGGGCGAGGAAGTACGGCACCGAGTCGCCGTAGAGCGTGACGGCGAGTGGTCGGGCGGGCGGCGTGTACGTCGCCTGGCCCTCGACGAGCGTCGGGATGTGCGCGACGTACTGCGGGTACTGCGGCGCAGACACCTCGTGGGCCGCCGTGCTCGCCCCGGCGGGGATGGCCAGCGCCGCGACGAGGACTCCGACGAGACCGACGGCGCCCGCGCCGCCCGCGCGCCGCCCACCGAAGGCCCGCACCCCGCGCTTGATGACGGGCTTCTCGAGCCAGCGGTAGCTCGCGTCGGCGGCGGCGTACGAGAGCACGAGCGTCGCCACCGCGAGCGGGATGACGTGCCCGTGACCGAAGGCGCGCACGAGCCACAGGTAGATGGGCCAGTGGTAGAGGTACAGCCCGTAGGAGATCTTGCCGGTGTGCACCGCGAGACGGTTGGCGTGCAGCCGCACGAGCGGCGTCGGCACGCGTTGGGCACACCCGATGATCCACGCGAGGCCGGCGAGGCTCGTGAGGAGCATCCCGCCGCGGGTGAACATCCAGTCACTCAGCGGCTCGATGAGCGCGATGCCTGTGAGCGTCGCGACGAGGCCGACCCAGCCGAGGATCTCGAGCCGGCGGTCTCCCGCATCGAGCGGATCGCGACGGTCCCGTGCCCGCAGCAGCCCACCACCACGTCCACGATGCCCCGTCCACACGCCCGCGGCGACACCGAGGGCGAGGGCCTGCATGCGCACGTCGGTGCCGTAATAGGCGTGTGCCTGCCCGCCCGGTGAGTCGAGATCGATCGTCGACGCCCACGCCGCCGACGCGAGCGCGAGGACGACGAACCCCGCGGTGCGCGCGCTGCGGCGGTGCGCGTACGTCAGCGCCGCGATGATGAGCAACGGCACGACGAGGTAGAACTGCTCCTCCACCGACAGGCTCCACGCATGGCGCGTGATGCTCGGGTGGGTGAACTCCTCGAAGTACTGATCGTCGCGCAGCACGAGGCGCCAGTTCATGACGTATGTCAGGGTCGCGAGGATGTCGCCGCGCAGGTACGTGCGCTCCCCGGCTGGCGCGAACGCCCACCCGTCGAGGGTGACGGCGCCGACCATGACGAGCAGCGCCGGCGCGAGGCGACGCACGCGCCGTCGGTAGAACTCACGCACGCTGATCCACCCGAACTCACGCTGCTCGGCGAGCAGCAGGCGCGTGATGAGGAACGCCGAGAGGACGAAGAAGACGTTCATGAGGATCCACGCGCCTGGCAGGAACGTCAGTACACCGACGTGCCACAGCATGAACACGACCATGCCGTAGCCGCGGATGCCGTCGAGCCCGGGGCGGTAGGCGAACAGTTTTGAGGCCATCGTCGTTTCTCCTGGCCTCGTTTCGCGGGGCCGGTACGGGCAGCGTCAGTCGCGCTCTTGGTCCGACAGGCGCTTGCGCCCGCGCGCGGTGCGGCGCTCGTGCACGTCGTCGTCCTCGCCGTCGTCGCCTGCGGCCCGCTCGACCTTCTCGATGCGCACGCCGCGCTCGTGGCGCTCTGCGTCGCGGTCCTCGTCACCGAGGCGTGCACGACGTGCGGGACGCTCCTCGGCGTCACGACGCTCGCGCCGCGCGGGACGCACCGGACGCTCGTCGTCATCGTCGTCGTGCTCGTCATAACGGTCGTAGCGCTCGCGTCCGCGTGCGGCGCGCCCGGAGCCGTGCGTGCCGAACAGGAGGTAGCCGAGCGCGGCGGTGGTGAGCGCGAGCGCGAGGAACAGCAGGGCGCGGTGCAGCGATTGCCCCTCGATGATGTTGCACTGCCCCTTCGCCAGGCCGGAGGTGTTGGGGGACATCGGCGAACCGCAGCCGAACAGGCTGCCGTCCTTGCCCCGGAAGTTCGTCGGGGAGACGAAGAAGTAGACCGCGACGGCCAGGAGCAGCGCGGAGATGATGGCAGCGATCTTCGTGCCGGTCGCGAGACCCGTGGGGCCCGCCTCATCGTTCGTGTTCAGCATGACCGCATGCTAGCGGTGGATTCACCTGCAATGAGGTGTATGTCACAAATACACTCAGGGCTTCGAACGAATGACTCGTGGAAGAGGATCGACCGTGGCTCGCCGCCCCCACACCCCCCTGACGTACCGCCCGGCCCTCGACGGCCTGCGCGCGCTCGCGGTGCTCGGTGTCCTCGTGTTCCACCTGTGGCCGAACGCGGCGCGCGGCGGGTGGCTCCGCGTCGACCTGTTCTTCGTCCTGTCCGGCTACCTCATCACGACGCTGCTCGTGCGCGAGTACGTCCAACGCGGCGGCATCGACTTGCGCGGGTTCTGGCTGGCACGCGCCCGACGGCTCATGCCGACGCTCGTCGTCGTCCTTCTCGCGGTGCTCGTCATGGCGACGTTCTGGACGCTGCCGTCGCGTCGTCCTGCCGTCTCACTCGACGTGCTCTCGACCCTCGCGTACGTCGCGAACTGGCACTTCATCTCCGGTGACGAGGCCTACTTCGCCTCGAACGGCACGCCCTCTCCCCTGCGTCACGCATGGTCGCTCGCCATCGAGGAGCAGTACTACCTGCTGTTCCCGCTCCTGCTGCTCGCGCTCACGCGGTTCGTCACGCGCCGCCGTCACCTCGCGTTCTGGTTGCTCGCGCTCGCTGCTGCGTCGGCGCTGTGGATGGCGCACCTGTACGTGCCCGGCGTCGACCCGACGCGCGTCTACTACGGCACCGACACCCGCGCGTTCGAATTGCTCATCGGCGCCGCCGCGGGTGCCTGGATCGGGCCGTCGCAGTGGGGTCATGCGCGCCCCGCGCCGTGGCTGCTGTGGCTCGAACGTCTCGCGTGGCCGGCGCTCTTCGCGCTGGTCATCGCGATGCTGACGTTCGACGAGTCGTCGTCCGGGCTGTTCCGTGGCGGGCTCGTCGCGTTCTGCGTCGTCGCGCTCGTGCCGATCCTCGCGGCAGCCTCGCCGCACCCGAACAGCTTCCAGCACGTGCTGTCGTTCGAGTGGCTGCGCCGGCTCGGGCTCATCAGCTACGCGCTGTACCTGTGGCACTGGCCGCTGCACGTCTACCTCGCGCCCGAGCGTCTCGGCCTCGACGCGGCGTGGGCGGGCGTCGTCCAGGCCGTCGCCGCCCTCGTGCTCGCGACGGCGACCTACCGCTTCGTGGAGCAGCCCGTGCGCCGTGGCGGGGTGCGCGCCCTGTGGCCGCGCTCGCCTGCACCTCGTCGGCTCGCCCCGATCGCGGCCGCCGCGGCGGCACTCGTCGTCGCCGGTGGGGCGTTGGCGCTACCGCACGTCTCGGGTGGCGGTTCCGATCTGGAAGCCGGTTCGGGTGGCGGCGAACTGACGTACGCGATGAAGACGTACACGCCCGGTGAGGACGTCAAGGCGATCCTCGTCGGCAACTCGATCCCGCACAGCCTGTTCGCCAACTTCCCGCAGACACGCTTTCCCGACCTGCAGCTGACGGAATCAGCGAGCTTTGGATGCACGACGTTCGCCGGGCAGGAGAGCAGTGGCGGCCAGCCGGTGCCGTCGCTGTCGAAGTGCGACCAGTTCCACGACGACTGGTACTACGGCCTCGCCGGGCGCGACACGATGCTGTATTTCCTGCCGCAGAACCTGCTCAACGACTACGAGGTCGACGGACGGATGCTGCGCGCCGGCAGCGCCGAGCACGACGCGTTCGTGCGCTCCAGCCTCGACGGCGTCGCGCAGAAGGCGAAGCAGCAGAACATCACCCACCCCTACCTCGTCGACCTGTCGTGCCACCGCGTGCCGACGATAGGAACCGACCCGACCGTCGTCGCCACCAACGACGCCGCGAAGGTCGAGCATCTCAACGACGTGGCGAAGGGCTGGGCGCGTTCCAACGGAGTCACCCTCATCGACCAGTTCGGCTTCCTCTGCCCCGGCGGGCAGTATCACGGCCGCATCAACGGCGTGAACCTCTACGCCGACGGGCTGCACTTCACCAGCGAGTCCGGCCCGATCTTCTGGAACTGGCTCGCACCGCAGATCCAGCAGCACGGTGACGGGTCGGGCGCGTCCAGCACCAGCTCGACGAGTGCGTCGAGCACCAGCGGCCGATGAGCCTGCACGCCGTCGTCCTGGCCGGTGGGTACGGCACCCGGCTGCTGCCGTTCACGCGCCGCACGCCGAAGCACCTGTTGCCGATCGGTGACGAACCCGTCATCGCGCACCAACTTCATCGTCTCGCGGCGGCGGGCGTCGAATCCGTCGTGCTCGCGACCTCGTACCACGCGGACGCCTTTCGTCCGGCGCTGGGTGACGGCGACGCGTACGGCGTCCGGTTGCGCTACAGCCGTGAGGAGCATCCGCTCGGCACCGCCGGCGCGCTGCGTCACGCGTGCGGGTTGCTCGATCTCGCGTCCGACGACGACGTGCTCGTCCTCAACGGCGACCTCATCACCGAGCATGACCTCGGCGCGCAGGTCGCCGCGCACCGGGCGCACCGGGAGTGTGCCGTTCACGCCGGCGACGCACCCCCGGTGCTCGCCACGATCCACGGACGCGCCGTGCCCGACGCGTCGGCGTACGGGTTGCTGCACCTCGACGAGGCCGGGCGCGTCACGGCGTTCGAGGAGAAGCCGCCAGGCGCGCCGGCGGGCGTCGTCAACGCGGGCACGTACGTCGTCTCCCCCGCCCTGGTCGATCTCGTGCCCGTCGACGCGGTCGTCTCCCTCGAGCGCGAGGTGTTTCCTGAGGCGAGCGAGCGCGGCGGGGTGTTCGTCCACCGCGACGACGCACCGTTCCACGACATCGGCACGCCCGCCGCCCTGCTGGCGGCGAACCTCGCCTGGGCGCGTGAGCGTGACCTCGACGCCGTCGACCTGCGAGTGGGGGCGGTTGCTGGCACCCCTGACGCGGGTGCTATCCGCGGCAGCCTGCTGCTGAGCGGATCACGCGTCGCCGCCGACGCCATCGTGAACGGCTGCATCATCGGGCCCGGCGCGGTCGTGGGGGCGGGCGCCGTGCTGGAGGACTGCGTCATCGGTGACGACGCCGTCGTCGCACCGGGTGTGCGCGCCCGCCGTGTGACACTCGACGTCGGTGAGCGACTGGGCTAAGAGCCCCATGAACGGCTCGAAGGGTCCCCGGCCGAAACCTCGGGCCCCCGGGCACGAAGCGGTGCCGAGCGCCTGCGAGATGAATGGAAAAGATCCTCAGCCGGAATCTTCCCCTGTCGGTCGGCTGCTCGTCTGAGGGGCAGCTACGAGCGTTTTCTTCTCGCCGGCCGACCCTGCGTCTCGGCTGTCGACCCTCACGGGCGGCAGCCGTCAGTGCTCGGCGTCCTGCCAGCTGTGTCCGGTGCCGACGTTGACGTCGAGCGGCACCGCGAGGTCGGCGGCCGCACCCATCTGCTCGCGCACGATGCGTTCGGCTTCGTCGCGTTCGCCCGCGCCGACCTCGACGATGAGTTCGTCGTGCACCTGCAGGAGCACCCGCGAGCGCAGGTTCGCCGCGCGCAACGCCTCGTCGACGCCGAGCATGGCCTTCTTCATGATGTCGGCCGCCGAGCCCTGGATCGGCGCGTTGAGCGCCATGCGCTCGGCCATGTCGCGGCGCTGACGGTTGTCGCTCGTCAGGTCGGGCAGGTAGCGGCGCCGGCCCATCATCGTCTCGGTGTAGCCGGTCGCGCGCGCGTCGTCGACGATCTGACGCAGGTAGTCGCGCACCCCGCCGAAGCGTTCGAAGTAGCCGTCCATGAGGCGCTGCGCCTCGGCCGTGGAGATGCGCAGCTGCTTGCTCAGGCCGAACGCCGACAGCCCGTACGCGAGGCCGTACGACATCGCCTTGACCTTCGCGCGCATCTCGGAGGTCACCTCGCTCGGCTCGACGCCGAACACGCGTGATCCGACGAACCGGTGCAGGTCCTCGCCGTCGTTGAAGGCCTGGATGAGGCCCTCGTCGCCGGACAGGTGCGCCATGACTCGCATCTCGATCTGGCTGTAGTCGGCGGACATGAGGCAGTCGTAGCCCTCGCCGACCACGAAGACGCGACGGATGCGTCGACCCGATTCGGTGCGGATCGGGATGTTCTGCAGGTTCGGGTCGGTCGAGCTGAGGCGCCCGGTCGCCGCGATCGTCTGCTGGTAGGTGGTGTGGATGCGGCCGTCGTCACCGATCGACTTGATGAGGCCCTGCACCGTCGAGCGCAGCTTCGAGGCGTCACGGTGACGCAGCAGCGCGTCGAGGAACGGGTGCGGTGCCTTCTCCGACAGGTCGGCGATCGCCTCGGCATCCGTCGTGTACCCCGTCTTCGTCTTCTTGGTCTTCGGCAGGCCCAGGGTCTCGAACAGCACGACCTGCAACTGCTTCGGCGAGCCGAGGTTGACCTGCTCGCCACCGATCGCGTCCCACGCGTCCTGCTGCGCGGCGACGACCTGCGCGTCGTAGTCGGCTTCGAGTTCGTGCAGCGCGTCGAGGTCGACGGCGATGCCTGCCTGCTCCATCGTCGCGAGCACCTCGACGATCGGCAGCTCGAGCTCGGCCATGAGCTCGATGCCACCGACGTCGGCGACCGCCTCGTCGAGCGCGGCGGCCAGGGTCGCGACGGCCGCGGCGCGCGCCATGGCGTCGTCGCCCTGCGTGGCGCCGACGTCACCGAGGTCGAGCATCCCCTGACCGGCTGCCTGCTTGCTGGTCTCGGGCAGTTCGATGTGGCAGTAGCGCAGCAGCAGATCCTCGAACCCGTACGAGCGCTGGTCGGGTCGCACGAGGTAGGCCGCGATGGCGGTGTCGTTCGTCAGCCCTGCGAGGGTGAGACCGCGCGCGGCGAGGGCGTGCATCGGGCCCTTCGCGTCATGCAGGGCCTTCGCCTTCGTCACGTCGGCGAGCCACTTGGCAAGCGCCTGCTCGTCCTCGGGTGCGAGGGTCGTCAGGTCGACGTACGCGGCGCGGCCGCTCTCGTCGGCGATCGCCAGGCCGCTCGCGTCACCCGCGCCCTTCGCCCACGTGCCGTCGACGAACAGCCCGGCGCGCCCGGTGATACCGGCGAGCCACGTCTCGACCTCGCCGTCGCCGAGCACGACGCCGTCGACGCTGACGTCGCCCTCCGCCTCGGGCTGCGCCGTGCCGAGCGTCGCGAACAGGCGGTCGCGCAGCACCTTGAACTCGAGACCGTCGAAGACGCGGTGCACCTCGTCACGGTTCCAGTCGTGGCGCGCGAGGTCGTCCGGCGTCACGGGCAGCGGCACGTCGACGAGCAGCTGGTTGAGGCGTCGGTTGCGCAGCACGCCATCGAGGTGGGCGCGCACGTTCTCGCCGGCCTTGCCCTTGATCTGGTCGACGTTGGCGACGAGGCCCTCGAGGTCGCCGTACTGCCCGATCCACTTCGCGGCCGTCTTGGGGCCGACACCGGGCACGCCGGGCAGGTTGTCGCTCTTCTCGCCGACGAGCGCGGCGAGGTCGCTGTAGCGCTCGGGCGGCACGCTGTACTTCTCCTCGACGGCGGCGGGCGTCATACGCGTCAGCTCCGAGACGCCCTTGACGGGGTACAGCACGGTGACGTTGTCGCGCACGAGCTGCAGCGCATCGCGGTCGCCGGAGCACAGGAGCACCTCGTCGAAACCGGCCTGCGTCGCCTGGGTGGTGAGTGTCGCGAGGATGTCGTCGGCCTCGTACCCGTCGACCTCGAGGTGCGTGACGCCCATCGCGTCGAGCACCTCCTTGACGAGGCTCACCTGCCCCTTGAACTCGCTCGGCGTCGTCGCGCGGCCCGCCTTGTACTCGGCGTACTCCTCGCTGCGGAACGTCTGACGCGACACGTCGAACGCGACGGCGAGGTGCGTCGGTTCCTCGTCGCGCAGCAGGTTGATGAGCATCGACGTGAAGCCGTACACGGCGTTCGTGTGCTGCCCCGTCGAGGTCGAGAAATTCTCCGCGGGCAGCGCGAAGAAGGCCCGGTAGGCGAGGGAATGTCCGTCCAACAACAACAAGCGCTTCACACGTGGCAGCCTATGTCCCAGCACCGACAACCCGAAAGGCGAGACCATGACGAGCTCCCCCACGCCCGAGACCGCAACCCACGCGCCCGAGATGACGCAGGAGCAGATGCTCGACGAACTCGCGCAGATGAGCCGCGGCACGCTCGACGAGCGCATGGGCATCCGCGTGCTCGAGGCCTCCCCCGAGCGTGTCGTCGCGACCATGCCCGTCGAGGGCAACACGCAGCCGTTCGGGTTGCTGCACGGCGGCGCGAACGTCGTTGTCGCCGAGAGCGTCGGCTCCATCGGCGCGAACATGGCCGCCGGGCCGGGACGATTCGCCGTCGGGCTCGACATCAACGCGACGCATCACCGTTCCGCGAGGAGCGGCATCGTGACGGCGACCGCGACGGCGCTGTCGATCGGGCGCACCCTCGCGGCGTACGACGTCGTCATCACCGACGATGAGGGCAACCGCACCTGCACCGCCCGCATCACGTGCATGCTGCGGGATCTGCCGAAGGGCTGAGACGCCTCCTCTGGCGACGAAGGGTTGTGGAGGCTCGCGATACCCATCGCGCGAACCTCCACAACCCTTCTCGCGTCAGGCGTCGCCGAACTCGGCGATGACGCCGTCGCAGACCTGCTGCATCGACAGACGACGATCCATCGCGGTCTTCTGGATCCAGCGGAACGCCGCGGGTTCGTCGAGGCCGAGCTTGGTGGTGAGGATGCCCTTCGCCCGGTCGAGTTGTTTGCGCGTCTCGAGCTTGGCGTTGATCGCCGCGAGTTCGTCACGCAGGGCGCGCATCTCGCGCCATCGGCGGGTCGCGACGGTGAGCGCCGGGCCGAGGTCGTTCCAGGTGAACGGTTTGACGACGTAGGCCATGACGCCCGCGTCGCTCGCGCGTTCGACGAGGTGGCGGTCGCTGAACGCCGTCAGGAGGACGACGGGGGTGAGGCCGTCGGCGCCGATCTCCTCGGCGGCGCTGATGCCATCCTTGCGGGGCATCTTGACGTCGAGCAGCGCGAGGTCGGGTCGGTGCTCGGCGATCGCAGCCACGGCCGCTTCCCCGTCGCTGACGGCGGCGACGACGTCGTAGCCGCCCGCATCGAGCATCTCGACGAGGTCGAGGCGGATGAGAGATTCGTCCTCCGCCACGACGACGCGCAGGCGCTGGTCTTGGTCGCTCGTCTCACTCACGGCGAAAATCCTACGCGTCCTGGCGCGAGAACTCGGACGCGGTACGGATCTGCTCGTCGCTGGGGCGTACGCCGGTGTAGAGGACGAACTGCTCGGCGGCCTGCAGCGCGATGACCTCGGCGCCGGTGATGACGTTCTTGCCCCGCTCCCGCGCGGCGACGACGAGCGGCGTGTCGCTCGGGCTCGCGACGACGTCGAAGATCCAGGTCGCCGCGTCGATCTCGTCGGTGGTGAAGCTCAACTGCCCCTCGCCCTCGCCGCCGGCCATGCCGAGGGGCGTGACGTTGACGAGGACGTCGGTGCCTTCCGGCACATCGCGCGAGTGCTCCCAGCCGTACTGCGCGGCGAGCTTCTCCCCCGCCTCGACGTTGCGCGCGACGACCGTTCCGTGCGTGAAGCCGGTGTCGCGGCAGGCGGCGACGACGGCCTTGCCCATGCCGCCCGAGCCGCGCACGGCGATGCGCAGGTCGGTCGGCACGCCGTGGGTCTGCAGCAGCGACGCGACGGCGACGTAATCGGTGTTGTAGCCGGTGAGGACGCCGTCGTCGTTGACGATCGTGTTGACGGAGTTGATGGCCTTCGCCGATTCGTCGAGCGCGTCGAGCATCGGGATGACCTGTTCCTTGAACGGCATGCTCACTGCCGCGCCCCGGATCGGCAGCCCCCTGATGCCGGCGACGGCCTGCGCGAGATCAACCGGCGAGAACGCCTTGTAGACGAAGTCGAGCCCCAGCTCGTCATAGAGCCGGTTGTGGAAGCGCGTGCCGATGTTGCTCGGGCGCCCCGACATCGAGATGCACAGCTGCGTGTCCTTGGAGAGCATGCGCGCCAGCCTAGCGCCGCCGCCGCGGAACGACGAAGGGCTCGACCTCGACGGTCGAGCCCTGTGCGCGTGCCGACGGGGGGATTCGAACCCCCACGCCTTGCGGCAAAGCATTTTGAGTGCTCCGTGTCTGCCATTCCACCACGTCGGCTGGTGCCCGCTCACCTTACCCGAACGCGCGCTGCCCCCGCGCACCGGGCGCGGGGGCAGCAGCGCCGATCAAGGACTGAGGCAGTATCAGTTCTGCGCGGCGGCGCTACGGGCCTTCTCGTGGTCCTCGTAGGCCGGCGCGACGCGGTTCTTCGCGTCGCCGATCTTGTGCACGCGCAGCGCGTTCGTCGAACCGGGGATGCCGGGAGGCGAACCGGCGGCGATGACGACGAGGTCACCCTCGATGCAGCGACCGTCGCCGAGGAAGATCTCGTCGACCTGCATCGACATCTCGTCCGTGTGCTTGACCTTCGGGCTGCACTCCGTCTGCACGCCCCACACGAGCGCGAGCTGCGAACGCACCGTCTCCGACGGCGTGAACGCGACGATCGGCAGGCGCGGACGCAGACGCGACATGCGCTGCGCCGAGTCGCCCGTCGTCGTGAAGTTGACCAGATGCGTGCACCTGAGCGTCTCCCCCACCTCGACGGCGGCCTTCGTCACGACGCCGCCCTTCGTGTGCGGCTGGATGCCGAGGTCGGGCACGCGCTCGAGGCCGTGCTCCTCCGTCGAGGAGATGATGCGCGCCATCGTCTTGACCGTCTCGATCGGCCACGCACCGACCGACGTCTCCCCCGACAGCATGACGGCGTCCGCGCCGTCGAGCACCGCGTTGGCGCAGTCGGAGGCCTCGGCGCGCGTCGGGCGCGGATTCTCGATCATCGACTCGAGCACCTGCGTCGCGACGATGACGGGCTTCGCCGCGCGGCGCGCGAGCTCGATGGCACGCTTCTGCACGATCGGCACGTCCTCGAGCGGCAGTTCCACGCCGAGGTCACCGCGCGCGACCATGATGCCGTCGAACGCCTCGATGATCTCGATGAGGTTCTCGACCGCCTGCGGCTTCTCGATCTTCGCGATGACGGGGCGACGGATGCCCACCTCGTCCATGATCTCGTGGCAGCGCGTGATGTCGGCGGCGTCGCGCACGAACGACAGCGCGATGAGGTCGGCGCCGGCCTTCAACGCCCAGCGCAGGTCAGCCTCGTCCTTCTCGCTGAGCGCGGGCACGCTCACCGCGACACCGGGCAGGTTGATGCCCTTGTTGTTCGACACGCGGCCCGGCACGACCACCTCGGTCACGACGTCCGTGGCCGTCACCTCGACCGCGCGCAGCGCGACCTTGCCGTCGTCGACGAGCAGCATGTCGCCGACGTTGACGTCGCCCGGCAGGCCCTTGTACGTCGTGCCGACGCGCTCGGAGTCACCGTCGACGTCCTCGGTCGTGATGGTGAAGCGGTCGCCCTTCGCGAGGTCGACCGGGCCCGCGGAGAAACGAGCGGTGCGGATCTTCGGGCCCTGCAGGTCGGCGAGGACGCCGACGGCGCGACCCGTCGCCGCAGCGGCGGCGCGGACGTGGTCGTACCGGGTCTGGTGCTCCTCGTACGAACCGTGGGAGAGGTTGAAGCGGGCGACGTCGAGGCCGGCCTCGACGAGCTCACGCGTCCGTTCGGCAGAGTCGGTAGCAGGGCCAAGGGTGGCAACAATTTTCGCGCGACGCATGCTTCCAACCCTATCGCCCGCGCGAGCGTTCCCTCAGTCGACCATCTCGCCCGGTGAGACCCCCGTCACCGTACTCGCGGGTAGGCCCGCGACGACGCGGAAACCCCCGCCGCCACGAGGGCGGCAGGGGCTTCCACGACGCGCGATCAGGCGTCAACACATGCGGACGATCACACCGTCAGCGGACGATCCGTCGGCTTGATCGGCGCGGGCAACGTCGAGTCACCCATGAGCCACATGTCGACGCCGCGCGCCGCGCTGCGGCCCTCGGCGATCGCCCACACGATGAGCGACTGGCCGCGCCCACAGTCACCGGCGACGAACACGCCGGGCACGCTCGACATGTAGTTCGCGTCGCGCTGCACGTTGCTGCGCTCGTCGGTGTCGACGCCGAGCTGCTCGAGCAGACCCTCGCCCTGCGGGCCGAGGAAGCCCATCGCGAGCAGCACGAGCTGCGCCGGGATGACTCGCTCCGAGCCTTCGACCTCCTCGAACTTGCCGTCGACGAACTTCACCTCGACGATCTTCAGACCGCTGACGTTGCCGTCGTCGTCCGCGAGGATCTCCTTCGTCGAGGCGGAGTAGACGCGCTCGCCACCCTCCTCGTGCGCCGAGGCGACGCGGAAGATCATCGGGTACGTCGGCCACGGCTGGTTGGCCGGACGCTCCTCGCCGGGCTGCGGCATGATCTCGAGGCTCGTCACCGACTTCGCGCCCTGACGCAGCGCCGTACCGATGCAGTCGGCTCCGGTGTCGCCACCACCGATGACGACGACGTCCTTGCCGGTCGCGAGGATCTGACCCTCGACCTCGCCGCCGAGCGCGACGCGGTTGGCCTGGGGCAGGTACTCCATCGCCTGGTACGTGCCCGTGTGCTCGCGCCCCGGCACCGGCAGGTCGCGACGCACCGTCGCGCCCATCGCGAGGACGACGGCGTCGTAGCGCGAGCGCAGCTGCTCCGCCGTCAGCGTCACGCCGATCTCGGTGTTGCAGCGGAAACGGGTGCCCTCGGCCTTCATCTGCTCGATGCGACGATCGAGGATGCCCTTCTCCATCTTGAACTCGGGGATGCCGTAGCGCATCAGGCCACCGGGGGCGTCGTCGCGCTCGAACACGGCGACGGTGTGCCCGGCGCGCGTCAGCTGCTGCGCGGCGGCGAGGCCCGCGGGCCCCGAACCGACGACGGCGACCGTCTTGCCCGTCAGGCGCGTCGGCACCTGCGGCGTGACGTAACCACGCTCGAAGCCCTCCTCGACGACCGTCTTCTCGACCTGCTTGATCGTGACGGCGGGCTGGCTGATGCCGAGCACGCACGCCGTCTCGCAGGGCGCGGGGCACAGGCGTCCGGTGAACTCGGGGAAGTTGTTCGTGGCGTGGAGGCGCTCGATGGCCTCCTCCCACTCACCCTTCCACGACAGGTCGTTCCACTCGGGGATGAGGTTGCCGAGGGGGCAGCCCGAGTGACAGAACGGGATGCCGCAGTCCATGCATCGGCCGGCCTGACGCTGCACGGTGCCGAGCTGCTGCTCCTCGTACACCTCCTTCCAGTCGCGGATGCGAACGGGAACGGGGCGACGTTCGGGCAGCTCGCGCTCCCGGGTCTTGAGGAATCCGCGGGGGTCAGCCACGTCAACTCACCTCCATGATCTTGTCCCACACCTGGGCGCTGTCGGGGTCGACGCCCATGCCTTCGGCGTCCTTGCGGATGCTCAGCACGCGCTGGTACTCACGCGGCGTGACGAGCGAGAAACGGACGAGGCTCGAAGGCCAGTCGTTCAGCAACGACTCGGCGACGGATGAACCCGTCTCGGCGGCGTGCTTCGTCAGCAGCTCCTTGACGACGTCCTCGTCCTCGGCGCGCAGACCGGTGACCTCGACGAGCTCGCGGTTGACAAGGTCGGCGTCGAGATCGAGGACGTACGCCTCACCGCCCGACATGCCGGCCGCGAAGTTGCGTCCGGTCGCGCCGAGGATGAGCACGCGACCACCGGTCATGTACTCGCAGCCGTGATCGCCCACGCCCTCGACGACGGCCGTCGCTCCCGAGTTGCGGACGCAGAAGCGTTCGCCGACCTTGCCGCGCAGGAAGATCTCACCGCTGGTCGCGCCATAACCGATGACGTTGCCCGCGATGGCGTTCTCCTCGGCGACGAGGGCCGTCTCGGTGTCGGGACGGATGATGATGCGCCCACCCGACAGGCCCTTGCCGACGTAGTCGTTGCCCTCGCCGACGAGCCGCAGCGTCAGGCCCTTCGGGATGAAGGCGCCGAAGCTCTGCCCGCCCGCACCGCGCAGCGTGATGTCGACGAAGTCGTCGTGGAGCAATTCATCGAGGTAGCGCTTGGTCAACTCGTGGCCGAGCATCGTGCCGACGGTGCGGTTGACGTTCGACACCTTCGTCTCGAACGCGACCGGCGTCTTGTGCTCGATGGCGTCCTTCGCCTTCGCGATGAGTTCGTTGTCGAGCGCAGCGTCGAGGTGGTGATCCTGACCCTGCGTGTTGAACAGCTCACCGCCGAACGGCATCTCCGCTTTCGCGAAGATCGGCGCGAGGTCGAGACCACTGGCCTTCCAGTGCTCGACGGCCTCGTCTGTGTCGAGCGCCTCGACGTGCCCGACGGCCTCCTCGATCGAACGGAAACCGAGCTCGGCGAGGATCTCGCGCACCTCCTCGGCGATGTACTCGAAGAACGTCTCGACGAACTCCGGCTTGCCGCTGAAACGCTCGCGCAGCTCCGGGTTCTGCGTCGCGATGCCGACCGGGCAGGTGTCGAGGTGACACACGCGCATCATGATGCAGCCGCTGACGACGAGGGGCGCGGTTGCGAAACCGAACTCCTCCGCGCCGAGCAGCGCGGCGATGACGACGTCACGGCCCGTCTTGAGCTGGCCGTCGGTCTGCACGACGATGCGGTCGCGCAGGCCGTTGAGCAACAGCGTCTGCTGCGCTTCGGCGAGGCCGAGCTCCCACGGCCCACCGGCGTGCTTGAGCGAGGTCAGCGGTGAGGCTCCCGTGCCGCCGTCGTGGCCGGAGATGAGCACGACGTCCGCGTGGGCCTTCGAGACACCCGCGGCGACGGTGCCGACGCCGACCTCGGAGACGAGCTTGACGTGGATGCGCGCGCTCGGGTTCGCGTTCTTCAGGTCGTGGATGAGCTGCGCGAGATCCTCGATCGAGTAGATGTCGTGGTGCGGCGGCGGCGAGATGAGACCCACGCCGGGCGTCGCGTGACGCGTGCGCGCCACCCACGGGTACACCTTCGGCCCGGGCAGCTGACCGCCCTCGCCGGGCTTCGCGCCCTGCGCCATCTTGATCTGGATGTCGTCGGCCTCCGTCAGGTACAGCGACGTCACGCCGAAGCGACCCGAGGCGACCTGCTTGATCGCCGAACGACGCTTCGGGTCGAGCAGGCGATCGACGTCCTCGCCGCCCTCTCCGGTGTTCGACTTCGCGCCCAGGCGGTTCATCGCGATCGCGAGCGTCTCGTGTGCCTCCTTCGAGATCGAGCCGTACGACATCGCGCCCGTCGAGAAGCGCTTGACGATGGCGCTCGCCGGCTCCACCTCGTCGATCGAGATCGACGGACGGTCGGAGGCGAACTTGAAGAGCCCGCGCAGCGTCATGAGCTCTGCCGACTGGTCGTCGACGGCCTGCGTGTACTGCTTGAAGATGTCGTAACGACGCGCGCGCGTCGAGTGCTGGAGGCGGAACACCGTCGTCGGGTTGAACAGGTGCGGTGCACCCTCGCGGCGCCACTTGTACTCGCCACCGACCTCGAGCTCGCGATGCGCGGGGCCCTGGCCGTCGCTCGGGTAGGCCTTCGCGTGACGCGCCGCGACCTCGGCCGCGATGACGTCGAGACCGATGCCGCCGAGACGCGACGTCGTCGCGGTGAAGTACTCGTCGACGACCTCCTGGCTGAGGCCGAGCGCCTCGAACACCTGCGCGCCGCGGTAGGAGGCGACGGTCGAGATGCCCATCTTCGACATGACCTTGAGCAGGCCCTTGCCGAGCGCCTTGATGAGGTTCTTGACGGCCTGCTCGGGCGTCGTGTCACCGAGCGCACCCTCATGGGCGAGCTGCTCGACGGACTCCATCGCGAGGTACGGGTTGACGAGCGCCGCGCCGTAGCCGACGAGCAGCGCGACGTGGTGGACCTCGCGCACATCGCCGGCCTCGACGACGAGCCCGACCTGCAGACGCGTCTTCTGACGGATGAGGTGGTGGTGCACCGCCGCCGTCAGCAGCAGCGACGGGATCGGCGCGAACTCGGCGTTCGAGTCACGATCGGACAGGACGACGAAGCGGTGACCGTCGGCGATCGCCTGGTCGACCTCGGCGAAGATGCCCTGCAGGCGCGCCTTGAGCGCGCTCGCACCACCGTCGACGCGGTACGTGCCGCGGATGACGTACGCCGCGAAGCCGGCGCGGTCGCCGTCGGCGTTGATGTGGACGATCTTCGCGAGCTCGTCGTTGTCGATGACGGGGAAGCCGAACTCGACCTGCTTGACGTGCTCGGGGCCGTCGGTGAGCAGGTTGCCCTCCGGACCCATCGTCGTGCCGAGGCTCGTGACGAGCTCCTCGCGGATCGCGTCGAGCGGCGGGTTCGTCACCTGCGCGAACAGCTGCGTGAAGTAGTCGAACAGCAGGCGTGGGCGCGAGCTGAGGACGGCGACGGGCGTGTCGGTGCCCATCGAACCGAGCGCCTCGGCGCCCGTCGACGCCATCGGCGTCAGCAGGATCTTCAGCTCCTCGTTCGTGTAGCCGAACGTCTGCTGACGGCGCGTGACCGAGCTGAACGAATGGGTGATGTGCTCACGATCCGGCAGGTCGCCGACCTTGACGATGCCCGAGTCGAGCCACTCCTGATACGGCTTCGCCGTGGCGAGTTCGCCCTTGATCTCCTCGTCCGGGATGATGCGCCCGGCCTCGGTGTCGATGAGGAACATCTTGCCCGGCTGCAGGCGCCCACGCTCGACGACGTCCTCCGGCGCGAGGCCGAGCACACCCGCCTCGGAGGCGAGGACGACGAGGCCGTCCTTCGTCACCGAGTAACGCCCGGGACGCAGGCCGTTGCGGTCGAGGACGGCGCCGATGAGCGAACCGTCGGTGAACGTCACGCACGCGGGGCCGTCCCACGGCTCCATGAACGCGGCGTGGTACTCGTAGAACGCGCGACGCGCCGGGTCCATCGTCGCGTGGTTCTCCCACGCCTCGGGGATCATCATGAGCACCGAGTGCGGCAGGCTGCGACCCGACAGGTGCAGCAGTTCGAGGGCCTCGTCGAACGTCGCCGAGTCGGACGCGTTCGGGGTGCAGATCGGCAGCAGGCGAGACAGGTCGCCGGGGATGATGTCGCTGCGCAACTGCGACTCGCGTGCGCTCATCCAGTTGCGGTTGCCGCGCACCGTGTTGATCTCACCGTTGTGCGCGATGAAGCGGAACGGGTGCGCGAGCGGCCAGCTCGGGAACGTGTTCGTCGAGAACCGGCTGTGCACGAGGGCCAGCGCCGTCTCGAACCGCTCGTCCGACAGGTCGGGGTAGAACTGCTCGAGCTGCGCCGTCGTCAGCATGCCCTTGTGGACCATGGTGCGCGCCGACAGCGACGCGAAGTAGACGTCGAGCTCGTTCTCGGCGCGCTTGCGCGCACAGAACGCGAGACGGTCGAGTTCGAGGCCCGAGGCGTCGCCGTCCTTCGCCGCGACGAACACCTCGCGGAAGACCGGCATCGTGCCGCGCGCCGACTCACCGACGACGTCGGGGTTGACGGGGACGTCACGCCAGCCGAGGACGACGAGGCCTTCCTCGTCGGCGATGCGGTCGAAGCCCTCGCCGACGTGCCACTGGCCGTCGGCGTCCTGCGGCAGGAACGCGATGCCGACGGCGTAGGAGCCCTTCGCGGGCAGCTCGAAGTCGACGACCTCGCGCAGGAACGCGTCGGGGATCTGCGTGAGGATGCCGGCGCCGTCGCCGACGAGCGGGTCGGCGCCCGTGGCACCGCGGTGGTCGAGGTTGGTCAGGGCCAGCAGCGCCGCGTCGACGATGTCGTGGCCGGCGTGGCCCCGCATCGTCGCGACGAGCGCGACACCACAGGCGTCATGCTCGAACGTGGGGTCGTACAACCCCTGGGCAGCGGGCTGGGCGGAGAAAGCATGAGCAGACATGACTCACCGTCCTGTTCGTCGTCGGGACGCCCGAGCGCAGGGCGCACGAGGCATCGGGTCGGGTCGAAACCACCGCGGGACGGCATTGGCCTGCGGGTTTTATGCATTCTATCGAATGTTCATGCGCGCTCACCACGTGGACGAGCGCGTCTCAGCTGACGATACAGCTCAGGAGGCCTCGTCGGCCGTGGTGTCCGCATCGTGTGCACCGTGGGCATCCGGCTCGAGCTGGTGCGCCGCCCGTGGGTCGGCGGACGCACGCCGGCGCGCGATGAAGATCGCGAGGCCGAGCAGGAAGACGATGCCGCACACCCACACGTTGACGCGCACACCGAGGATGCGGTTCGCGAAGTCGCTGCGCATCAACTCGACGACGATGCGGCCTAGCGGGTACAGCATGACGTACAGCGCGAACGCCTGCCCCTGGCGCAGCCGCCCCGAATCCGACAGGCGCCAGATGACGAGGGCGATGAGCATGCACCAGATCGCCTCGTAGAGGAACGTCGGGTGGAACGTGCCGAGGACGACGGGGGCACCGGTCGAGTCGACGACCGAACGCCCCTTGTTCATGTCCCACTGGTGGATCTCGAGGGCCCACGGCACGTTCGTCGCGCGACCGTACAACTCGTTGTTGAAATAGTTGCCGAACCGGCCGATCGCCTGCGCGAGCGGCAGCGCGGGGGCGACGCAGTCGGCGAGCACCGGGAACGGGACGCCCGCCTTGCGCGCGCCCAACCAGGCGCCGACGGCGCCCAGGACGACGGCGCCCCAGATGCCGAGGCCGCCCTCCCACACCTTGAACGCGTCGAGCGGGTGCCCGCCCTCGCCGAAGTACGGTTGCGGCGTCGTGATGACGTGGTACAGCCGCCCCCCGACGATGCCGAACGGCACGATCCACAGGGCGACGTCGACGGCCGCGTCACGCGAGTAGCCGCGCCCTTCGAGGCGCCGCCCGGTGATCATCGTCGCGATGACGACGCCCGCCAGGATGCAGATCGCATACGCCCGAAGGGGCACCGGGCCCAGCCACAGCACCCCTTCGGTCGGTGAAGGAATCTCCGTCAGCATCAGAACTTGGCCAGCACCTTGTCGATCGTGGTGGGCGTCGAGTTCTCGATGTTCATCATGCCGGCCATGTCGGCGTTGTCGACGTCCTTGCCGTTGATCTTGACGACCGGCGTGGAGTTGACCCCGGCCTTGTTGGTCTCGGACTCGGTCTTCTTGACGTACGCCGAGTACCGGTTGTCGTTGACGCACTTCTCATAGGACGAGCCCTTGACGCCCACCTCCTTCGCGAGCTTGATGAGCGTCTCGTTCGTGTAGCCGACGCCCTCCTTGGGCTGGTTCTCGAACACCTTCGTCGTGAAGTCGGAGAACTTTCCGGCGGTGGCGGTGCAGAACGCGGCGTTCGCGGCTCGGGCAGAGCTGTCGCCGGGCAGGTTCTCATCGAGGAAGGTCTTGACGTGGTACGTCAGCTTGACGTCACCGGCCTTCGCCATGTCCAGGAGCTTGGCTCCCTGGGCCTGCTCGAACTGCTTGCAGTACGGGCACTGGTAGTCGAAGTAGACGTCGACCTTCTTCGCGTCGGCCTTGGCCTTGTCGGCGAACACCGGCATGCCCTGGCCGTTGGCGAGTGCACCCGTCGGGGTGTCACCGGCAGCGACAGGGGTGTCGGTGTCATCGCTCTTGTTGAGCGAGAGGAAGGCGACGGCCGCGATCGCGAGGACGGCCACGAGGCCGACGATCGCGGCGATCAAGCCCTTGCTGGGGCCCTGCTTGGGCGCCACGGATTGCAGCTTGGTGGAAGCATCAGGTCGCATGGGTGAAGCCTTTCACAGATGGCGGGGGCGTTGAGTCACGAAGATCGTTCAGCCCCACAGCGCCCCGTCGGCGCTGAAGCGGCTGCGCGGGCGCCAGGCGAGCAGCCCGGCGAGGATGAGAAAGACGATGTCGCGGCCGATCTCCTGCGGATACTTCGTCTGGCTCGCGGCAACCGCCCCGCCCTCGGAGAAGCACCCACAGTCGATCGAGATGCCGCGCGCCCACGCCGAGGCGATGCCCGCGATGAAGATGACGAGCAGCAGCGCGGAGATGATCGCCGCGAAGCGGGTGAACAGGCCGACGAGCAGGATGACGCCGAGCGCCACCTCCGCCAGCGGCAGGATCGTGCCGATGACGTTCGCGACGTCGTAGGAGAACAGGTCGTATGCGCGCACCGAGCGGCGCGAGGCGTCGAGGTGCGTGAGCTTCGGCAGGCCTGCATAGAGGAAGACGCCGGCGAGCACGAGGCGCAGCACGAGGGCGATCCACGGCCAGCGGTTCGAGCGCTCGGCGGTGGGCTTGGTCGTGCTCGTGTCCATGCTGGTGCTCAACGTCGTACTCCGTCGCTCAGTTCCTTCGTGGCCTCGGCGAGGGCCGCCAGGCCGCGTTCGGGGTCGGTGTCGAGCAGCGTCTTGACGAGCGCGGAACCGACGATGACACCGTCGGCGTATCGGCCGATCTCGCGCGCCTGTTCCGCCGTCGAGACGCCGAGGCCGACGCAGACGGGCAGGTCGGTGGCGGCCTTCGTCCGCTCGACGAGACCCTTCGCGGCGTCGCCGACGCTCGTGCGCGCACCCGTGACGCCCATGACGGACGCCGCGTAGACGAAGCCCGAGCAGTTCGCCGTCGTCGCCGCGACGCGGGCGGGCGTCGAACTGGGCGCGACGAGGAAGATCTTCGCGAGGCCGAGCTCGTCGGCGACGGCGATCCACTCGTCGGCCTCGTCGGGCACGAGGTCGGGGGTGATGAGGCCGGCTCCCCCGGCGGCCTTCAACTCCTCCGCGAAACGGCGGATGCCGTAGCGCAGCACCGGGTTCCAGTACGTCATGACGACGGCCGCGCCACCGGCGTCGGTGACGGCCCGCACGACGCGGAAGACGTCCGCGGTGTGCACACCGCCCGCGAGAGCCTGCGTCGCGGCGCTCTGGATGACGGGGCCGTCCATGAGCGG
Source organism: Dermacoccus sp. SAI-028 (assembly GCF_004346775.1). Classification (NCBI taxonomy): domain Bacteria; kingdom Bacillati; phylum Actinomycetota; class Actinomycetes; order Micrococcales; family Dermacoccaceae; genus Dermacoccus; species Dermacoccus sp. SAI-028. Next base: position 1,713,392 of record NZ_SMFS01000001.1, read on the forward strand.
ATCGGTGTACGGCAGGCCGACCTCGACGATGTCGCAACCGTTCTCGACCATGACCTGCGCGGCGCGGATCGAATCCGCGACGCTCGGGAAGCCTGCGGGAAGGTAGCCGACGAGGGCGGCGCGTCCTTCGTCACGGGTGGCGGCGAAGACGGCGTCCAGCGGGATGGGGGTGCTCACAGCTTCGTCTCCTCGTCCTCGCCGCGGACGACGGTCTCGTCTTCATCGATGAGCCCGAACCAGCGGGCGGCGGTGTGCACGTCCTTGTCGCCGCGCCCGGAGAGGCTGACGAGGATCAGCCCGTCCTCGCCCAGCTCGGCGCCGACCTTCATCGCGCCCGCGAGGGCGTGCGCCGACTCGATGGCCGGCAGGATGCCCTCGGTCTGTGACAGCAGCCGGAACGCCTCCATCGCCTCGACGTCGGTGATCGGGTGGTACTCGGCGCGACCGATGTCCTTGAGGTAGCTGTGCTCCGGACCGACGCTCGGGTAGTCGAGGCCCGCGGACACCGAGTGCGTCTCGATCGTCTGGCCCTCCTCGTCCTGGATGACGTAGGTGTACGCACCGTGCAGGACGCCCGGCGTGCCCTGGCCGCTGAAGCGCGACGCATGCTTGCCGCTCGCGATGCCCTCGCCGCCGCCCTCGAGGCCGACGAGGCGAACGCCGTCGTCACCGATGAAGCGGTGAAAGATACCCATCGCGTTCGAGCCGCCGCCGACGCAGGCGCAGACTGCGTCGGGCAGGCGCCCGGCCTCGGCGAGGATCTGCTCGCGGGCCTCCTCACCGATGAGCTTGTGGAAGTCGCGCACCATCTCGGGGAACGGGTAGGGGCCCGTCACCGTGCCGAGCACGTAGTGCGTCGTGTCGACGTTGGCGACCCAGTCGCGGAACGCCTCGTTGACGGCGTCCTTGAGCGTCTGGCTGCCGTGCTCGACGGGCACGACGCTTGCGCCGAGCAGCTGCATGCGTGCGACGTTGAGGGCCTGACGCTCGGTGTCGACCTTGCCCATGTAGACGACGCACTCGAGGCCCATGAGCGCCGCGGCCGTCGCGGTGGCAACGCCGTGCTGGCCGGCACCCGTCTCCGCGATGACGCGCGTCTTGCCCATGCGCTTGGCCAGCAGCGCCTGGCCGAGGACGTTGTTGATCTTGTGCGAGCCGGTGTGGTTGAGATCCTCGCGCTTGAGGAGGACGCGCGCGCCGCCGCAGTGCTCGGCGAAGCGCTTGACCTCCGTGATCGGGCTCGGACGGCCCGTGTATGTGCGGTGCAGTTCGGCGAGTTCGTGGCGAAACTCATCGTCCACCATCGCCTTCTGGCGTTGCTCGTCGAGCTCTTCGAGCGCGGCGACGAGGGCCTCGGGGACGTAGCGTCCGCCGTAGTCGCCGAAGCGCCCGAGGCCGTGCGGCGCGAGACCGTCGTGGCGCGGTTCGCCGAGCGGGGTGGGGTCGGTCATGCGGGCGTCCCTTCGACGGCTGACGCGTTCGTGGCGTCCGCGCACGCGGTGATGATGTCGGCAAGCCCCTGCTGGGGGTCGCCGTTCTTGACGAGTGCCTCGCCGATGAGCAGCGCCTGTGCGCCCTCGCGGGCGTAGCGGGCGGCATCGGCGGGCCCGGAGATGCCCGACTCGGCGACCTTGACGACGTGCGCCGACAGCGTCGCGGCGATCGGGCCGAACACCTCGGGGTGGACGTCGAGCGTCTTGAGGTTACGGGCGTTGACGCCGAGCAGCTGCGCGTCGACGGCAAGTGCCCGTTCCGCTTCGGCGGTGTCGTGGACCTCGACGAGCGCCGTCATCCCGAGTTCGCGCGTGAGAGCCGCGAAGTCGCGCAGCTGTGCGTCGTCGAGGGCGGCGACGATGAGGAGGACGAGGTCGGCGCCATGGGCGCGGGCCTCGAAGAACTGGTACGGCTCGACCATGAAGTCCTTGCGCAGCACCGGGATGTCGACGGCGGCGCGCACGGCGTCGAGATCGGAGAGCGACCCGCCGAACCGGCGCTGCTCGGTGAGCACCGAGATCGCGGTCGCTCCCCCGTCGGCGTACTGCGCGGCGAGCGCGGCCGGATCGGGGATCTGCGCGAGCGCGCCCTTGCTCGGGCTGGATCGCTTCACCTCGGAGATGACGGCGATGCGCCGCGCCTCGCGGGCGGCGTGGAACGCGGCGAGCGCGTCGCGTGCGGGCGGTGCGGCGTCGGCGTCACGCGTGACGTCGGCGAGGCTGCGAGCGCGCACGCGCTCGGCGAGGTCGTCTCGCACCCCGGCGATGATCGAGTCGAGAACAGTGGTCACGGTCGAATCCAATCAGCGTGACAGGGCACGGCGCCGCCGGTTCCAGCGTGTGGTCACGGCGCGCGCCGGGCCCGTCAGGCCGCGGCGCGGATCAGGCGGGCTTGCGCTCGGAGTCCATCGAGCCGTGCGCGGCAGCGCTGCGGCGGTTCGCCTTGCCCATGAGCCACCCGACGACGCCGCCGACGACGACGAGGACCGCGCCGATGATGTCGAGCAGTTCGTTGCCGAAGTACACGCCGAACGCGATGAGGAGCGAACCGACCATGCAGATGCCGACGCCCGTCCAGGCGGCGGGGCTGTGGCCGTGGTCGAGGTACGGGCTGTCTCCGGACATCGTCATTTCTCCTTGGAGCCGTGCTGCGCAGCCGACGTCTCCGTCACGCGCGTTGATGAACTGTTCTGGGTCATTGTGTCAGGCCCGTCCGGCTCGTGCGAGCCGGGGGCGGTCTCGGTGTCCGTCGGGTCGATGCCGCGGTTCATGAGATCCCAGTCGCTCTCGTGCGTGGTCGGCGCCTTGGTCTCCGTCGGCGCGTCGTAGCGGCTCGACAGCCCCGCCCAGCGGCTCACGCCGAGCAGCGCCAGCAGGGACGCGGCGACGCTGAGCAGGCCGGCGAACACCGCGGCCCAGAACCATGGCGTGAACGTGCCGCGCGCGACGGCCTCACCGTTGTGGCCGGTGACGGACGTCATCCGCGTCTTGACCGCCGAGGCCGGGTCGCCCAGCGTCAGCAGCGTGACGACGAGCAGCGCGACCGAGGCGATGAGCGAGACGAGCGCGGCGGGCCAACGCGCGATGCGGCCGGCCGTCGCGGCGGCAAGGACGCCTGCGACGGCGACGAGGGCGATGCCGAAGTAGCCGGGCACCGCCTGGTTGCCCGTGACGTCGACCTTGCTGCTCGCGATGACGCCATCGTTGAGGGAGCCGTTGATCCACGTGCGCCCCGAGACGATCGCGGCGAGGACGGCCGCGATGAGGCTGAGCAGGATGACGCTGCGTTTCGTCGTGAAGGTGCTCATGCGATTCCCGTCATGCCGTCGGCCGTCGCGACGGCGCGTAACGCCGCGGCGGCCTTGTTGATCGTCTCCTGGTATTCGCTCTCCGGCACCGAGTCGGCGACGACGCCGGCGCCCGCCTGGACGTGCGCGACACCGTCCTTGAGCACGGCGGTGCGGATGGCGATGGCGGCGTCGGCGTCGCCCGCGAGGTCGAAGTAGCCGATGACGCCGCCGTAGATGCCCCGACGGGTGCCCTCGCGCGATTCGATGATCTGCATCGCGCGTGGTTTCGGCGCGCCCGAGAGGGTGCCCGCGGGAAACGCCGCCTCGAGCACGTCGTAGGCGGTGACGTCGTCACGGCGTGCGCCGATGACGGTCGACTCGAGGTGGATGACGTGGCTGTAGTTGCGGATGTTCATGAACTCGACCGTCTCGACGGTGCCCGCGCGACAGACGCGCTGCAGGTCGTTGCGCGACAGGTCGACGAGCATGAGGTGCTCGCTGCGTTCCTTGGGGTCGGCCAGCAGGTCGTCGGCGAGCTCCTGATCGTGTTCCGGGGTCTTGCCGCGCGGGCGCGAACCGGCGATCGGGTGCGTGATAACGCGTTCGCCTGTCACCTTGACGAGCGCCTCCGGCGAGCTGCCGACGACGTCGTACGCGCCGCCGTCAGGGTGCGGCAGGCGGAGCAGATACATGTAGGGGCTGGGGTTGCTCGCGCGCAGGGCGCGGTAGACATCGAGCGCGTCGGCGTGCGTGTCGACGCTGAATCGCTGGCTGACGACGATCTGGAAAGCCTCGCCCGCGCGGATGTCCTCCTTGCACGACTCGACCATGTCGTGGAACTGCTCGCGCGTGTGGCTGCTGCGCACGTCCTGGGCGCGCTCGTGCGGGATCGCCACCGTCGAAGCCGCCGGTTCGACGAGGCGGGTCTGCATCGCGTCGAGGCGGGCGACGGCGTCGTCGTACGCGGCGCGCGCGCCGGGTTCGAGGCCGTCGAAGTTGACGGCATTGGCGACGAGCAGGAGCGAGCCGTCCTGATGGTCCATGACGGCGAGATCCGTGGCGAGCAACATCGTGACTTCGGGGATCGCGAGGACGTCGTCGGCGTGGTTGCCGATCTTCTCCCAGCGACGCACCGCGTCGTAGCCGATCGCGCCGACGAAACCGCTCGTCAGCGGCGGCAGGCCGGCGATGCGTTCGGTGTGAAGTGCCTGCAGGGACGCGCGTAGGGCATCGACCGCCAGGCCTGTCGTCGGCAGCCCCGTCGGCACGTCGCCGAGCCAGACGACGTCGCCGTCACGCTCGGTGAGCGTCGCGCGGCTCGCGGCGCCGATGAACGAGTAGCGCGACCACACGCCGCCGTGCTCCGCCGATTCCAGCAGGAACGTGCCCGGCTCGTCGCGCGCCAGCTTGCGGTAGATGCCGATGGGTGTCTCCGCGTCGGCGAGCAGCTTGCGCACGACGGGGATGACGCGACGCCCACCCGCGAGGTGCTCGAACAACTCGACGCTCGGCCACGTCGCGCCCCAGGTGAGGTCGGCGGCGAGGCTCGTCTCCGGCTCGGCTGCGGCAGTCATGCGTTGCTCCTGGGGGTGGGCATGGTGGCGGGTACGTCTGCGGCGACGGTTGGGGTTGACGTTGTCGTGGCTGCGTCCGCAGCGTCGGTTCCGGTGGGCGCCGTGGTAGCTGCGTCAGCGTCGGTTCCGGTGGACGCGATCGCGCCATCACTGCAGACGGCGGCGTCGAGGTCGGTGAAGAAGCAGCTGCGTTCGCCGGTGTGGCATGCGGCGCCGACCTGGTCGACGCGGACGAGCAACGCGTCGCCGTCGCAGTCGAGAGCGACGCTGCGCACGTACTGCGCGTGACCCGACGTGTCGCCCTTGCGCCAGTACTCGCCGCGGCTGCGCGACCAGAACGTCACGCGCCCCTCGCTCAGCGTGCGGCGCAGCGCCTCGTCGTCCATCCAGCCGAGCATGAGCACGTCACCGTTCGTGTCGTCCTGGATGATCGCGGCGACGAGACCCGCGTCGTCGCGCTTGAGGCGCTGCGCGACGTCAGGGCTGAGCGGCGATGAAGGCTCGGGCGAAGACATGGGGGCCATTGTGCCAAGTGGCCCTGACAACCCGTCGCGGTGTCTCGCGCTGGCACCTCGCGGATCACTGCGGGCCCCAACGCCGCCTGACCTCACGCTCCCGCGCATCGCGGATCGCGACGGGGACGCAGCTGCGCCTGACCCCGCACCCGCGCACGGCGGATGACGGCGGGGATCCAGCGCGGCCTTATCCCACGCTGACGTCGCATGAACGGGTGGAGTTCTCCCTCAGCGTGATCTCACCCAGGCATCCGAGCGAGGGTTCGGACGCGGTGTCGCCGACACGACTGGCGAGGTGGAGGCGGGCGTCACCGGGTCGTCAGGCCGCGCGAACAGGTGTGGCGCCGGCGTGCGTGGTGCCGCCGTGTCGATGATGCTGCGCCCGGGAAAGTGAACGCGCCCGGGACATGAAATGGGCCGCGGGTTGTGGCCGGGGAATGACTGCGCCGTCAGACCAGGTTCGAGCAGTAGGTAGCGGGCACAGACCTCGCCAGACCAGGATTGAGCGGCGGCGCACCGAGAGCGCGGAGCACGTGAGATCAGGGTTCGGCAGGCAGCCGGGGCCGCAGGGCCGCGAGGGCCGTCAGGCGGCGCGAACGGCGTCGGCGTGTGTGATGCCGCCGGGTTCGGTGACCCAGCGGGCACCGGAGGGCGACAGCCACGTGCAGACGCCGTCGGGCGTCATCCTCACGCGGAAGCCCCCGTGGGTCTTGGCGCGGTGATGGTGACGACACAGCGCCTGCAGGTTGGTCGCGCTCGTCGGCCCGCCCTGGTCGAACGGCATGACGTGGTCGAGGTCGCACCGCGAGGCGGCCGTTTCGCAGAACGGGAAGCGGCACACGCCGTCGCGCTCCCGCACGAGCTTGGCGATGCCGACACTTGGGCGGTGAGCAGCCGTCGTGGTGGCCAGCGTCGTGATGCGACCACACCCGTGGTGCGACGCGAGCGTCGCCGTGAATCCCACACCAGCCGTAGCGGCGAGGCGGGCGACGACGCCAGCAGAAAGAACACCGACGCCGCGCACGCCACAGGCACCCAGGACCATCGACGACGTTGCGGGCGACGCCGGGGAATGACCCGGCGGCACTCCAATGGCGGGCCGAGGGACCCTCGCGTCAAGCAGGTCGGACACGTCCTCCGCGTCCGGGACGCCCGTGGATCTCGGCGGGTCGAGGAGCCCCGCGACGGCGGATCTCGACGGGTCGGGAGGTCGCGCGATGATCGGCACCTGCAGGTTCAGCGTGGCCGTCACGGTGCAGTTCTCGAGGATGAGGTCGGTGAGCGCGTCAGCCCGCGCTGCGCCGACGAAAAGCCGAGCGCCGGGGGCAGAGTTCTCCTGCAGGCGCCGCGCACGTTCCTCCATCACGGCCTGGATGGCCGTGGCGTCGTAGGCGTCGAGAACGGCTGTCATCGTGCACAGCGACTCGAACTCGAGGTGCGGCTCGAACCACACCCCGCGCGTCGACTCCACCTCGACCTCGTCGGCAGGGCGAGTGAGACCGAGCCGACGCAGGGTCTTGCGGCACGCCTGCCGCGCCGCCTGGTGAGCGCGTCGATGATCTCCGCTGTCGATGAGCATCTGTGCCACGGAGCGCGCAGCGTCCGCCTCGAGGTGCGCGAGCTCCCCCGCCAGCATCGCCGCCACCCGCACGGAGCCGTCTCCGCGTGCCGAGGCCGCCAGCAGGCCGGGATGGCGCGCACGCAGCGTCGAAGCCCCCGCCGCCATCGCCCGGGCGGCGGGCGCCGTCAGCCCGAGTGCGCCGCCGAGCGCTGAGGCCGCGAACTCGCCGGCCTCGACGTCGTAGGCCCGAGAATCGTCGGACGCGCCCTCACCCATCGCCTCGCCGCTGAGGACGTCGTGGCGACGCACACTGTCATGGTGTTCGGAGGCCAGCATGTGCGTGACCGCTTCGGCGCTGCGTGCAACACGTTGTGTGAGCGCCGCAGCGCGTTCAAGGTGGCGACGGTGACTCATCAGGGCGTCCAACCGACCGTCCAGGCTCGCGCCTCCATCGGTGAGCGGAACGAGCGATGCCGGATCGGTGAGAACCTCCTCTGCGACCCGCGTCGTCAGCTCGCCCCAAACGGCCAGGACAGCCTCACCGGGCAGCTCAGAGAGACGCGCGACGATGTTCGCCGCGTCCGTCATCTCTAGCGTTTCCATGACCCAATTATCGCACACATGTTCGAATAGGGGTAGGCTCCGTCACATGAAAGATCCATTGAGCCGGCTCTCACTGACCGCGCCCGCGCGGGCGCCGGCGGCGCTTCCAACGCTGATCCTCAAACGCGACTGCCCAACCCGATCGTCACGCACCCATGATCGGCAGCAGCTCGTCGTACACCCAGCCCGCGAGCTGCGTCGGCGTCGTGGTGGCGGGGGTCCGCCCCTGCTCGGGACGGAAATCATCGCGGATTCCGGTGCTCATCCCCAGTAACGCCTGCGCGAGACCACGGGCGAGCCCGGCCCCAGGTAGCGGGACATCACGCCGCATCGCTGATCTGGCGCGCCGCCACCGCATTTCCCACGTGGTCGAAGAGAATGCGCGTGACGTCGCGCCACGAGAGATCCCGCGACCCGTGAACCGCTCGGACATGACGCGCCTGCCACCCCTCGTCAAGGAGGCAGAGTGCCGCCATCTCGGCGACGTCACGCGGCGCCACCCAGCTGAATGCGTGATCAACCCGGAGCACCGTGTCGATTTCGCCCTGGCGGATCGCCGCCAGGTGCCGGGTGAGGTTGGAGAAGAAATAACCGCACCGCAGGTGCGTGACGTCGACGTCGAGCGCGTCGAGCGACAACTCCGTCGCGGCAAGGCCGTCGATCCCTCCCACACAGTGGCGCTTCTCTGCCCCCACGCTGCTGTGGAACACGACGCGCCTGATGCCGTTCGCGCGGACGGCACCCACGATTGCCTCGCTCGCCCGAGCATGCTCAGCGAGCGGATCAGCGGTCATCGGGCTCGGATTCACCCAGTACACGGCATCAATCCCGCGAGTCGCGGCGACGACCTCGTCGCGGTCCAGCGAATCCGCCTCGACGATGTCGACGAGGGGGCGCAGTTCCCGCGCGATCTGCGCGGGATGCCGTGCCAAGAGCACGGGCCGTACCCCGACTCGGACGAGCATACGAATCAGGTGGCGACCCACGTTTCCATTGGGTGTCGTGATGGCGATGCGCATCGATCACCCTTTCCTGAGCGGCGGTGTGCCCGCGCCCTCGTGGAATGACGCTAGGACCAGATGCAGACGATTCCGGTCCTCATCTCGCACGACAATGAACGCATGTCCCACAAGCCCGTCACGAGTCCTTCGTCGCGTACCCTCGAATCGTTGGGTCTGCTCCAGACGGGCCGATGGTGCTCCGTGGCTGATCTCGCCATGCGTCTTGCCACGGGGCCGCGATCCCTCCGACGCGGTGTCGCTAGCTTGTGCAGCCTCGGTTACAGCGTGCGGTCACGCCCGGTCCCGGCGGCGGCTACCGCCTGGACTCGGGCGTCACGATCCCGCCCCTCGTACTCGACGCCGACGAGGTGTCCACCCTCGTCACGGCCCTGCTCGTGCTCGAGGGGGCAGGTCTCGAAGGAGACACCGCCGGGGCGACGGACGCCACAGTCGTGCGCGCCAAGCTCGAACGCCTGCTGCCGGGGTCGCTGCGTCGACGAGCCGTCGCGACCGCGACGGCGACCAACGTGCTGACGAGTGGGCTCGAGCCTGTCGACGCGCGCCTGCACGGTCTGCTCGTTGACACAGCCGCCCAACGTGGCATCGTGCACTTCGCCATTCCGACGGCGACGGCCGTGTCTGCGATCGACAGGTGCATCCGCTCATCTGCTTCATCCGCGAGGGCCGCTGGTACCTCCTCCGCCATGACCTGCACCGTCGCGACTGGCGCGTTTTCCGCCTCGACCGGATCACCTCCGCCGCGGCAGACCCCGCCGTCACCGGCCGGTCACCGCCAACCTTCCCCGACGAATCACTCGAGAGGTGGCTCACATCGGACTTCGACCGAGGCCCCCTGCCGGCCAACCATCTTCCGGGAGGCAACTCGGCGACGAGCCGAGGCGATGACGAATCAGCGAGCGCCGAGCAGGATGGCGGGTAACTCACGCGATGGCGAGTAGCAACCTGCCTCCGTGTGAGTTACCCGCCATCGGGCGCCCGGCGCTCGGGCCACTCGGCACAGATCGCCATGGCCCAGACGTCAATGCGCGTGCGACGCCACCCAGCCGGCGTGCAGGCGCGCATAGGGCCCGTCGGCGGCGACGAGCGCCGTGTGCGGGCCTCGCTGCACGAGGCGCCCTGCGTCCATGACCCACACCTCGTCGGCACTCTCGGCGCTCGCGAGGCGGTGCGCGATGACGACGCTCGTGCGGCCGGTCATCAACTGATCGAGCGCTCGACCCACGGCGACGTCCGTCGTGGGATCGACGCTGGAGGTCGCCTCGTCGAGCACGAGCACGTCAGGGCCCGCGACGTACGTGCGCGCAAGCGCCACGAGCTGCCGCTCCCCCGCACTCAACCGCCCGCCGCGAGCGCCGACCTGCGTCAGCACTCCGGCGGGCTGCCCCGCTAACCACGCGCCGCAGCCGATGGCGTCGAACGCGGCGGCGACGTCCTCATTCGACAGGTCGGGGCGCGCGAAGCGCACGTTGTCGGCGATCGTGCCGTCGAACAAGAACCCTTCCTGCGGCAGGTACGCGACGGACGCGCGTAGCGACGCGTCGTCGAGGTCGCGCAGATCGACGCCTCCGAGACGCACGACACCGTCGGACGGATCGACGAGTCGTGTCAGCAACTTCGCGAGCGTGCTCTTGCCCGAACCGGTCTCACCGACGACGGCGACACGACGACCTGCGGCCACCGACGCCGTCAGCCCGACGATAGCGGGCTTGTCGCCCGCGCGATACGCGAACGTCACGTCATTGAATGCGACCCCGACGGGCCCTCGCGGCAACGTCACCGGCTCGGTGGGCGGCTCGACCTCGAGTGGCGTGTCGAGCACCTCGATGATGCGACGCCACCCGGCGAGCGCGTTCTGCAGGTCGTTGAGCACCTCCGTCGCCGTCTGCACCGGCTGCGTGAACAGGTTCGTCAGGAACCCGAACGCCGTGATCTCACCGACGCTCATCCGCCCGTGCGCCCCCTGCCACGCGCCGACGGCGAGCACGAGGACGAGCGCGAGCCCCGAGATGCCCTGCCCCGACACGAACGCACCGACCGCGCGGATCTGCGCGCTGATGGCCGCACGACGCTGACGTTCGATCGTCTCGTCCATGCGCGCCTGCGTGCGCTCCTGCACCCCGAACAACCGCACAGTCGCGGCACCCGCGACCGACTCCGAGATCGCACTGAGCATGTCCGCGACGCGCTCACGCACGACGCCGTACGCGCGCCCGACGACGCGCTGGAAGTGCCGCAGCAGGAACACGAGCGGCACGAACGTCGCCCACACGACGGCCGTCAGCAGCGGCGAGTACCACAGCATCAGGGCCGTCGCGACGAGCAACTGCCCGATCGAGACGATGAGCATCATGCCGCCGCGCTGCACGAACATCGAGATCTGGTCGACGTCACTCGTCACGCGCGAGACCATCGAACCGCGCCGCGACGCGTTGAGCGTCAACGTCGACAGCGCGTGCACGTGCGCGAACGCCTTGACGCGCAACGTCGCGAGACCCGCCTCCGACGCCTTGAACAGCCGCACGTTCATCACGTACGAGCACAGCCCGGCGACGACGACGCCGACCACCGCGAGCGCACACGTCCAGCGCACGACACCGAGGTCGATGCCGCCCGGCGCGAGGATGCCGTCATCGATCGCGCGCTGGATCGTCATGGGGACGATGACGTTGCTCGTCGTCGCGACGAGAGCGAGCAGCAGCGTCCACCCGAGCCCACGCGTCATCTCGGGTGCGAGCTGCAGGCCGCGCCGCAGGGTGCCGCGATCACTGACGACGGGAGTCGCGCCGGCCGCCTGCGCCGTGGCGGCTGTCTGCGTGGCGGTTGTCGAGCGCCGCTTCATCGCGCCTCGCCTTCCTCGCGGACGGCATCGACGACCGACGCTTCGGGTGCCGCGGTCATGGCTCCCAACGCGCCGCGTTCGTCCGCTTCACCCGATTCGTGGAACACCCCCGTCTGCCCTGCGATCCCCTGCCCCGCGGGCGCCTCGTCCGACCCCGCATGAGGCGGAGCCGATGTCGCCCCGTCCGATGCGCTGCGGTCTGAGTCGCCTTGGCCCTCGCCCTCAGACTCGTCCCCGGACGCTGAAGAGTCCTGCGTCTCGTACGCCGTGAGCAACAGCGCATAAGCCGGCTGCGTCGCCATGAGTTCTTCGTGCGTGCCTTGAGCGACGACGCGCCCGGCGTCGAGGAACGCGACCTCGTCGGCGAGCAGGATGCTCGAGCGGCGGTGCGCGATGATGACGCTTGTGCAGCCGTCCGTCGCCTCCTCGAGGGACGTGAGGATCTGCCCTTCGACCGCGGGGTCGATGGCACTCGTCGCATCGTCGAGCACGACGAGCCCGGGGCGTCCCGCGAGCACGCGCGCGAGCGCCACGCGCTGACGCTGACCGCCAGAGAGCCGCGATCCGCGCTCGCCGAGCGAAGTGTCCTCCCCCTCCGGCAGCGCCGCAACGAACCCCTTGGCGTGCGCGACACCGAGCGCCGCATCAATAGCCCCCGCATCCACACCGGCGCGCCCCAGCGCGACGTTCTCACGCGTCGACTCGTTGAACACGAACGCCTCCTGCGTCGCGAGGGCCACCCGCTCCTCGCGTGCCACGGCATGCGCGGCGGGCACGCCGTCATAGAGCACGCTGCCCGAATCGGTCGTCGTCAGCCCCGCGATGACCTGCGCGAGCGTCGTCTTGCCGGCACCCGTCGCCCCGACGACGGCAAGGGATCCGCCCGCGGGCACGCGCAGCGTCACGTCGGTCAACGCTGCGCGCCGCTCCTGAAGGCCCTCGGCCACGTCGGAACCGTCCTCCGACTCGCTCCCAGCATCAGCCCCCACCGCCGGCCGCGCGTCGTGACGGAACGTCACGTGCTCGACCTCGACGCCGATCGGCCCACCGGGTAGCTCCAGCGTGCGCGCGGGCACCACGGTCGAGCCCGCCTCGTCGAGGATCGGCTTGACGCGCTTCCACCCGATCGCGACCTGCGGCAGGCTGAACAGGATCCAGCCGAACGCACGCACCGGCCATGCGAGCAGGTTGAACAGGTACGCCACCTCGACGACGTCGGCCGCCGTGATCGCGCCTGACGCGACCCGCTCGGCGCCGACGAGGACCACGAGCAGCGAACCGATCGTCGGCAGCGCGTTCGTCATCGGGTCGAAGATGCCCTCGGTGCGTCCGAGCCTGACGTTGGCGTCGCGCAGCTCGCCCGCGGCGTCACCGAACCGGGACACCTCCGCGTCCGCTCGCCCGAGCGCCTTGACGACGAGTGCGCCGTCGAAGCTCTCGTCCGCGACGGCGCTGACGCGCGCTCGCGCGGCCTGAGACGCTTCCACGCGGGCGCGCATGACGACCTGGAACCAGTAGTTGATGACGATGAGCAGCGGGAACACGACGAGCGCGACGACGCCGAGCCACACGTCGACGAGGAAGATCGAGACGAACCCGAACGCCAGCATGACGGCGACGCCGAGCGCCATCGGCAGCGGCTGGAAGATGTTCCAGATCGCCTCGACGTCCGAGTTCGCGTGCGACAGCAGCTGACCCGACGGGTGCGCGAGGTGCCAGCGCATGGGCAGCAGCTGGTAGGCGCGTCACCTGCCGCCGCGTCGAGGCGATGAGGTTGTTGTACGCCACGCCCGCCGCGATGCGGCGCAGGATGACGGCGGCCGCGTTGAGCGCGACGACGCCGCCGAGCTGCCACACGATCTGCCAGACCATCGCACCGTCCAGGTGACGATCGCGCACCGCCGGCGTGACGACGTCCGCGACGAGGTGGCCGATGACGCGGGCGGTGAGGACGGTGAGGATGCCGTATGCCGTCGCGCCGATGACGGCGGGCGCGAACGCTCGCCACTGCTCGCGGGCGCCGGCGGCGGCCACGCGCACAGGTGAGGCGTCAGGGGCCAGGTCGGCTGAGGTCACGTGGGGTTCCTTTGCTCGCGCATTCGCGCAGGTGACAACATTGCGGCATGCGCAAGTATGCCCAAGCCGAACGTCATGCCCTGTGCGACACCGCCCTGCGCCTCGGCCCGGACGCGCCGACGCTGTGCGTCGGCTGGAATGTCAGGGATCTCATGGCACACCTCGCGATGCGTGAGCGCCGCCCGGAGGCCCTCGGTATCCTCGTGCCCCAGGTGCGCGACGCGTCCGAACGCACCCGGGAGCGCTACGCGTTGCGCCCGTTCGAGGATCTCGTCGACATGGTGCGCAAGGGTCCGCACGAGTTCTCGCCGTTCCGCATCCCCGCCGTCGATGCGCACGCGAACCTGCAGGAGTACTTCATCCACCACGAGGACATCCTGCGCGCTCAGCTGCCGGCCGCCGACCAGGACGGCGTCCGCGTGCTGGGCGCCGACCTGCAGAACGCGCTCTACGACGCATTGCCCACGGCCGCACGGATGACGCTGCGCCGCTCGGCGATGCGCGTCGCGGCGCTGTGCCCGGGGCACGCGCCGCTGGCGCTCAACTCGCCGTCGGAGCCGATCGGCGAGTTCATCGTCGCCGGCCAGCCGAGCGAGGTGCTGCTGCACCTGGCCGGGCGGATGAGCTTCGTCGAGTTCGAGGGCGAGCCCGACGACATCAACCGGTTCGTCGCTGAACCGCGCGGCATCTGAGCGTCAGCGCACGACGGAGCGTCAGCGCACCGGGTGCCCCGCCGCCGCAAGGGCACCCTTGACGTCACCGATCGTCAGCTCGCCGTAGTGGAACACCGACGCGGCGAGCACCGCGTCAGCGCCGTGCGCGACGGCCGGCTCGAAGTGCTCGACGGCGCCCGCGCCGCCGCTCGCGATGAGCGGGACGCTGACCTCGCGGCGCACGGCGTCGACGAGGTCGAGGTCGAAGCCGGCCTTCGTGCCGTCGGCGTCCATCGAGTTGAGCAGAATCTCCCCGGCGCCCAGCGCCTCCGCGCGAGCACACCATTCGACGGCGTCGAGGTCGCTCGCGCGACGCCCACCGTGCGTCGTCACGACGTAGTGGCCATCGACGCGGCGCACGTCGGCCGACAGGACGAGCACCTGCGCGCCGAACCGGTCGGCGATCTCCCCGATGACCGCGGGGCGGGCGATGGCGCCCGTGTTGATGCCGACCTTGTCGGCGCCGGCGCGCAGCAACCGGTCGACGTCGTCGACCGTGCGCACGCCTCCCCCGACCGTCAGCGGGATGAAGACCTGCTCCGCGGTGCGCGAGACGACGTCGTACGTCGTCGAACGATCCGAGGAGCTCGCCGTCACGTCGAGGAACGTCAACTCGTCGGCGCCCTGGGCGCCGTACTTCGCGGCGAGCTCGACGGGGTCGCCCGCGTCGCGCAGGTTCTCGAAGTTGACGCCCTTGACGACGCGGCCGGCGTCGACGTCGAGGCACGGGATGACACGCACGGCAACAGTCATGGCACCAGATTAGAGGCCACGGCGGACGCGGCGCCGATAGGTTTGATCCGTGGATGACGCACGCGCCGGCTCGCTCTCGGCCCCCGTGCGTCCCGAGGCCGCCGCCCTCGCGTGCGTGCCGCACGTCGAATACGACGACGCCCTCGCGCACGTCGAGGCGCGGATGACGCGCCCGCGCTGGCTCGTCACGATCGACGGCCGCTCCGGCTCGGGCAAGACGCAGCTCGCCGGCGCTCTGCACGATCGTCACGTGGACGCCCAGATCGTCCACCTCGACGATCTGTACCGCGACTGGGACGGGCTGTCGGCGGGGCTCGTGCGGGCCCGTCACATCGCCGAGCAGTGGTCACGTCACAACGCGAGCACCTACCTGCCGACCCACTGGCCGGGCACGGCGGCGCGAGGACGCGTCACCGTCACACCCGATCGTCCGCTCATCGTAGAAGGCGTCGGCGCGACCTGGGTCGGACGTTCGCTCGCCCACGCCGCCCTGTGGCTGGAGGCCGAGCGCGAGACGCGCAGACGGCGCGCACTGGAGCGCGACGGCGAGACGTTCGTGCCCTACTGGCTCGCGTGGGAGTTGCAGGAGGACGCCTGGTTCGCGGCGCACCCACCGCGCCCCGACGCGCTCGTTCCCGTGCCGGACGACCCCATTCGGGGCTGAACGAGCGTCAGTCGTGCGCGCCCGCCGCGGCCGCGGCACGCTGACGAGCGACCTCGACGAGGGCCGCGAGGCGCGAGGCCTCCGCCTCGGCCGACGGGCCGTCAGCACGCTGGATGGCCATGACGGCGAGCTGCTCGGTGTCGGCGAGGTCGAGCGTCGCCCAGGCCCGCCCGCCGCCGAACTGGACGCCGAGGATCTCGGCCCACTCGATCTCACGCGTGAGGATGAGGTTGCGCACCTTGAGGCCGCGCTCGTTCGGCACTGCCTTGACGAGCCCCCAGCGCGACAGCATCCAGCCGATGGCACACCCGAGGAAGAACAGCGACCACTTGTCCATCGTCGTCCACCCCGTCGCACCGCCACCGGGCACGAGGACGAACGCGACGATGCCGAACACGACGACGGACAGCGCCGCCGCGGTGAACGCCATCGCCCGCCCGCGTCGCGGGACGAAGGGACGGTAGGCGTCGACGTCACTCATGATTGCTCCTCGCGGGCTCGACTACAGGCGGCAGGCTGCGATGTCGGTGACGAGGATGGCACGCGCGCCGAGCGCGTACAGCTCGTCCATCACGTGGTTGATGACCTTGCGGTTGACCATCGCGCGCACCGCGACCTTGTTCGGGTCGTGCAGCGGCGAGACGGTCGGCGACTCGAGCCCCGGCGTCAGCGCCGCGGCGCGTTCGACGAGGGAAGCTTCGATGTCATAGTCCATCATGACGAAGTTGCGGGCCGTGAGGACACCTTCGAGGCGACGCACGAGCGTCAGTGCGGCGTCACCGACTTCACGCGCGTCCGGGCGGATGAGGACGGCCTCACTCGTGAGGATCGGCTCGCCGAAGACCTCGAGGCCCGCGTTGCGCAGCGTCGTGCCGGTCTCGACGACGTCGGCGATGACGTCGGCGACGCCGAGCGTCACGGCCGTCTCGACGGCGCCGTCGAGACGTACGACCTCGGCCTCGACGCCGTTCTTGGCGAGATCGGCCCGCACGAGGCCGGCGAACGACGTCGCGATGCGGCGCCCCACCAGCTCGCTGACGGACGTCGCGACACCCGGGCGGCCGGCGTAGCGGAACGTCGAACCGCCGAAGCCGAGCTGCAGGTGTTCGACGGCGCTCGAGCCGGAATCGAGCAGCAGGTCACGCCCGGTGATGCCGAGGTCGAGGGTGCCCGAACCGACGTAGACGGCGATGTCCTTGGGGCGCAGGAAGAAGAACTCGACGTCGTTGTCGCGGTCGACGACGACGAGTTCCTTCGACTCGCGACGCCCGCGGTAGCCCGCTTCCTTGAGCATCGACGCGGCGGATTCGGACAGGGCGCCCTTGTTGGGCACGGCAACGCGCAGCATGGAGGACCCTTCGATCACAGGTGGGAGTAGACGTCGTCGAGCGTGATGCCGCGCTCGAGCATGAGCACCTGCAGGTGGTACAGCAACTGGCTGATCTCCTCGGCGGCGGCGGCGTTGCCCTCGTGCTCGGCGGCCATCCACACCTCGGCGGCCTCCTCGACGATCTTCTTGCCGATGAAGTGGACGCCCGCGTCGAGCTCGGCGACGGTGCCCGACCCTTCGGGGCGCGTGGCCGCCTTCTCGCTCAGTTCTTCCCACAGTTGCTCAAAGCTCTTCACGGTGCCCAAGGCTACCGGCTGCGTTCGCGCCGGGCCGACCGCGCCCGGCGTCGCGCCGCTCACAGCGTCGCGGCCGGAAGCTGCAACGAGCGCAACGTCATCTCCGTGACGACGGCCGCCGTCGCCGCCTCGTGACCCTTGTCCTCGCTCGAACCCTCGAGGCCCGCACGATCGAGCGCCTGGGCGTCGGTGTCGCACGTGAGGACGCCGAAACCGATCGCCTTGCCGGTCGTGACGCCGATCTGCGTCAGCCCGTCCGTCGCGGCGCTGCAGACGTAGTCGAAGTGCGGAGTGCCACCGCGAATGACGACGCCGAGCGCGACGAGGACGTCGAAGTGCGGCGCGAGGCGCGCGCAGGCCGCCGTCAGCTCGAACGTGCCGGGCACGCGCACGAGTGTCACGTCGTCGTCACGGACGCCGGCGTCGGCGAGGCCGCGACGGGCGCCGTCGATGAGGCCGTTCATGACCTTCTCGTGCCAGCTCGCCGCGACGACGGCGACGCGCAGGCCCGCCGCGTCAGTGCTGAGGGTGGGGGCTCCGTGGCCGCTCATGATGTTCTCCTTCGATCGATCTGCAGTGGTGGTTCGTGCGTGCGGGTGGTGTGCCGGGCTGGTGGTTCCGATGCGACGCGCGGTTCACGCGTCGAACGTGTGCCCCATGCGCTCGCGCTTGGTGCGCAGGTAGGAGGCGTTCTGGACGGTGCGCCCCGCGACGAGCGGCACTGTCTCGACGACGTCGATCCCGTGCTCGACGAGCTCGCGTACCTTGGCCGGGTTGTTCGTCAGCAGCCGCACCCGTTCGATGCCGAGGTCGCGCAGAATCGCTGCGGCAGCGCCGTATTCGCGCGCCTCGATCGGCAACCCCAGGTTCGTCTGCGCGTCGACGGTGTCGGCGCCGGCGTCCTGCTGGGCGTACGCGCGGATCTTGTTGAGCAGGCCGACGCCGCGGCCCTCCTGCCCGCGCAGGTAGACGACGACCCCGCCCTCACGCGCGACGAGCCGCTGCGCCTCGGCGAGCTGCGGCCCGCAGTCGCAGCGCAGCGAGCCGAGCGCGTCGCCCGTCAGGCATTCGGAGTGGACGCGCACGAGCGGCACGTCATCACCGTCGGTCGGCGCGACGAGCGCGAGGTGCTCGGCGCCGTTCTCCCGATCGGCGTAGGCCTCGACGCGGAACGTTCCGACCTGCGTCGGCAGGTCGGCGCTCGCGACGTGTTCGACGCGGTCGTGGCGGCGCCGCCACCCGATGAGCTGCTCGATCGTGATGACGGCGAGGCCCTCGCGCTGCGCCAGCTCGATCGCGCCGGGCAGCCGCATCATCGCGCCGTCGTCGTGGACGAGTTCGACGATCATCGCGACCGGTTCGAGCCCGGCGAGGCGGCACAGGTCGACGGAGGCCTCGGTGTGCCCGTCGCGCTCGAGGACGCCGCCCGGCTTGGCGCGCAGCGGGAAGACGTGCCCGGGGCGCGTCAGCGCGCTCGGCTCGGTGCTCGGGTCGGCGAGCAACCGCAGCGTCAGCGCGCGGTCGGCTGCGGAGATGCCGGTGTGCACGCCGCCTTTCGCGTCGACGGAGATCGTGTAGGCGGTGCCCTTCGGATCCTCGTTGCGCGACACCATCGGGGGCAGCAGGAGGCGGTCGGCGATCGCGTCCGGCATCGGCGCGCAGATGACCCCGGAGCTGTGCCGGATCGCCCACGCCATCCACTCGCGCGTCATCGTCGCGCCCGACATGACGATGTCGGCCTCGTTCTCGCGGTTCTCGTCGTCGGCGACGAGCACCGGCCGTCCGAGCCGCAGTTGCTCGAGCGCGTCCTCGATGCTCGACAGCGCCAGCGGCGTGTCCTCGGGCGTTGCGGCGCTGGGTGCGGCGCTCATCAGGCTCTCTCTCGTCTCGGTTTTCATCGTCTCGGTCTGCTTCGACGGGCTGTGCATCGCTCAGGCCGCTTCCATCTCGCGTTCGGCGACGCGGTGGGGGCGTGAGATGCGCACCCACTGCACGAATCCGACGACGACGAGGGCTGCGTAGAGCGCGTACAGCACGGCGCTCGGGTAGTACTTGGAATAGATGAGCTCGGGCACGCCGACGGCGTCGACTGCGATCCACATGAGCCAGAAGTCGTTCCAGCCGCGCGCCATCGCGAACGTCGCGAGCAGGGAGCCGACGAAGATCCAGGCGTCGCACCAGAAGTACCACCACGGCGCCGGCCAACCCGCGCCGATCAGCGTGAAGATCCAGTGCACGACGACGACGCCCGCGCCCCAGGCGAGCAGGTAGCCGATGCGCTGGCTCGTGCTCGCCCAGTGCGGCGTGACGGCCTCACCGCTCGTGCCGTCGCGGCGGCTCGCGCGCCACACCCACCAGCCGTACAGGCTCGTGATGATGAAGAAGATCTGCCGCCCGGCCTGACCGAGCATCGGCGCGCGATCGTCCATGCCGAACACGAGCCCGGCGAACACGGTGAACAGCAGCATGTTGCCGATGATGCCGACCGGCCACGCCCACACCTTGCGGCGCATGCCACCGATCGCGGACGCCATCCCGAACGCGTTGCCGATGATCTCGCGCCACGTGATCTGCGCACCGCCGATCGTCAGGTGCGCCGAGTAGGCCTGTTCCCAGATGCTCATGCGCGCCCCTCGGAGGCCGCCAGGCGGGCGTCGAGTTCCACGAGACGGATGTCGAGCGCAGCGAGGCGCGGCGCGAGCATCTGCTCGACGTACTTGGCGAGCACGTCGACCTCCACGTTGACGAGATCGCCGACGCGGGCGGCGCCGAACGTCGTCAGCTCGAGCGTCGTCGGGATGAGGCTGACGCTGAACGACGCCTCCTGGCGCGAGGCGACCGTGAGCGACACGCCGTCGAGCGTCACCGAACCCTTCTCCACGACGTAGGGCGCCAGGTCGACGGGCAGGTCGAAACGCACGACGCTCCAGCGCTCCCCCGGTTCGATGGCGGTGATGCGGACGGTCGCATCCACGTGACCCTGCACGACGTGACCGCCGAACCGTGCCTGCGCGCTCATGGCGCGTTCGAGGTTGACCCTGCTGCCCGGCACGAGCGCGCCCAGGCTCGTGCGATCGAGCGTCTCCTTCATGACGTCGACGCTGAAACGCTGCTCGTCGAACGTGGTCACCGTCAGGCACACGCCGTTGACGGCGATGCTGTCGCCGTGGTGGGCGTCGTCGAGGACTGCGGCGCCCGCGATCGTGAGGATCGCCGCGTCGGCGGTGTGCTCGATGCGCTCGAGCGTGCCGGTCGCTTCTATGATTCCGGTGAACATCAGATCTCCTTCGTGGGACGCAGGCGCAGGCGCAGGTCGGTGGCGGACGGTTCGTTCGAGGGCAGCGTCGTGGCGTCGACGAGGTCGAAGCGGCGGGCCTCCGCGATCGTCGTAATGCCGAGGTCGGCGGCCGCGGGGCGGCCCGCGCCGAGCAGGGCGGGGGCGAGATAGGCGACGATCTCGTCGACGAGCCCGGCACGCAGGAACCCCGCGGCCAGCGTCGGTCCACCTTCGAGCCAGACGGCGTGAATGCCGCGCGCGTGCAGCGCGGCGAGGACGTCGGTCGGGCTCTGCCGGGGCAGCACGAGGGTGGAAGCGGCGTCGTCGAGCACGCGGGCGGTGCCGGGGATCGGGGTGTCGCCGACGACGACGCGCAACGGTTGCTGCACCCCCGCTCGTCCCTGGGCGTCGCGGACTGTGAGCTGCGGGTCGTCGACGAGAACGGTGCCGGTGCCGACGACGATCGCGCCGTGCTCGGCACGCTGCGCGTGAACGTCGACGCGCGCGACCGGGCCGGTGATCCACTGGGACGTGCCGTCCGACGCCGCGCTGAACCCATCGAGGGTCGAGGCGTACTTCCAGCGCACGAACGGGCGCGCGTGGGTGACGGAGAACGTCCAGTCGGCGTTGAGGTCTTGGCTCGCAGCGGCGAGGGTGTCGTGCTGTTCGACGGCGACGCCTGCCTCGCGCAGGATCTGCGCTCCCCCGGCGGCCGCGCCGTTCGGGTCGGGTTGACCGAAGACAACACGGGCGACGCCGGCGCGGATCAGAGCGCGCGCACACGACGGGGTGCGCCCGGTGTGCGCGCAGGGTTCGAGGGTGACGTACGCCGTCGCGCTACGCAGGTCGACGCCCGTCGCGATCGCTTCGTTGATGGCCGCGGCCTCGGCGTGCCACGTGCCCGCGCCGCGGTGGTAGCCCTCTGCGAGGATGACGCCGTCAGCGTCGACGACGACGCACCCGACACGAGGATTGGGGTCGACACGCGGCGACAGCGCAGCCAGCTGCGCGGCGCGCTCCATGGCGCTATGACGCTCGAGTCTCACGAGATGCCTTCCGGTCCGATCGAACAACCGATCACCGGGGCACGAGAAAGCTGACGCCCGCCGCACGCCACGAAGGCGCCGACGACATCGGCCGAGACGCCACGCGCGATGCCCTCAGTCACGCCGCAGCGGCTCGTCGGCCGCCCGCGCAGAGCGCGAACAACCGCGTGCAACCTCCCATCCGGACTTTAACCGTCGGTCTCGGAATCTCACCGAGTCAACCGACCCCTGTCGAAGCGGGCCGGGTCGCGGACTTTCACCGCCGGCTAGGAATTTCACCTACCCCGGGTACACGCCAGACATGTTACTCCTTCGCGCTCTTCTGCGCGTCTTCCGGCGCCCTTCCCCCGCAAGCTCAGCCACCCCGCTCGGTGCGACACACGTCAGTTCAGTGCGCGTGCCCCGCAGCCAGGGCACGCAGCTGATCGATCGCGGCGGCAGCGGACTCGGCACCGTAGACGGCCGATCCCGCGACGAAGGTGTCGGCACCGGCTTCGGCGCACTGCTCGATCGTCTTGGCCGAGACGCCGCCGTCGACCTGCACCCACACGTCACCGCCGTGCGTGCGGATGCTCTCGCGCACCGCGCGCACCTTCGGCATCTGCTCCGCCATGAACGACTGGCCACCGAAGCCGGGCTCGACCGTCATGACGAGCACCATGTCGAGCTCGGGCAGCAGATCCGCGTACGGCTCCCACGGCGTGTTCGGCTTGATCGCCATCGACGCGCGAGCTCCGGCCGCGCGGATGTCGCGTGCGAGCTTTTTCGGGTCGGCCGCGGCCTCGACGTGGAACGTCACGCTCTTGCACCCGGCCTCGGCGTAGGCGGGCGCCCAGCGGTCGGGGTCGTCGATCATGAGGTGCGCATCGAGCGGGATCGGGCTCACCTTCAGCAGCGACTCGACGACCGGCAGCCCGAGCGTCAGGTTGGGCACGAAGTGGTTGTCCATGACGTCCACGTGCGCCCAGTCGGCGTTGTTGATGGCGTCGAGCTCGCGTTCGAGGTTGGCGAAATCGGCGGAGAGGATGCTCGGCGAGATGCGGACGTCACGGGCGTCGGTCATGCGGGTCACTTCTTTCTCAGGAGGGCGAAGAACATGGCGTCGGTGCCGTGCAGATGCGGCCACAACTGGACGGACGGCAGGTCGCCGACGCGCTCGATGGGCTCGTCGAACGCGTCGCGGAACAGCGGCCAGGCGTCCTCCTGGACGACGTCGTCGCGCCGTCCGAGCACCTCCGCGACGACGGCGAGGGTCTCTGCGGGGTGCGGCGAGCACGTCGCGTATCCGATGACGCCGCCCGCACGCGTCGCGTCGATCGCGGAGTCGAGCAGTTCGACCTGCAGAGCGGAAAGCTGCGCGACGTCCGATGGTTGACGGCGCCAGCGCGACTCGGGGCGACGGCGCAGCGCGCCGAGGCCGGTGCAGGGCGCGTCGAGCAGCACGCGGTCGTAGGTGCCGGGCTCCTCACGACCGAGGTCGCGCCCGTCACCGGTGCCGATGTAGATCTCCGCGCCGTCGTCGAGCAGCGCGCGCAGGGTGCGCCGCACGAGGTCCGTGCGGTGCTCGCTCGCCTCGTTGCAGTAGAGGACGTCGCCGCGCAGGTGCGCGACCGCGCCGAGCAGCGCGGCCTTGCCGCCGGGGCCGGCGCACAGGTCGAGCCAATCCTCGCGTGCGTCACCGCCCGATGCCGTGCGCGGCGGCACGTCAGCGTCGGCGAGTGCGAGGGCGAGCAGCTGCGAACCTTCGTCCTGCACCGCAGCCCTCGTCTGCCGGATCGCGGGAATGTTCGCGGGATCGCCGAACGGCAGCACCGCGCCGACCGGCGACAGGTCGCTCGCCTCGGCTCCGGATGCGACGAGCTCGTCGACGGTGGCAAGGCCCGGGCGGGCGACGAGGCTGACGCGCGGAGGCGTGTTGTCGGCCTCGAGCAGCGCGTCGAGTGCGTCGTCGAGGCTCGCTTGACCGTCCCCGCCCGCGGCTCTGTGGCCGCGCAGCGACTGGCGCAGCGCCGAGACGACCCAGCGCGGGTGGGAAGTCGCGACGGCGCGCACCTCGTCGGCGTCATCGACACCGCGCGTGAGGTCGGCGATCCACGTCTCATGGTCGCGCTCCCCCGCGCGTCGCAGGACGGCGTTGACGAAACCCGCCGCACCCGAGCCGGCGTGCTCGCGGGCGAGGGCGACGGTCTCCGACGTGGCGGCATGGACGGGCACGCGCATCGACAGGATCTGGTGGACGCCGAGGCGCAGCACGGCGAGCACGACCGGGTCGATCTGCGACGGCGCGCGGCCCGAACCCGTCTCGATGACGCGGTCGTAGAACCCTTGTCGACGGATGGTGCCGAGGGCCAGCTCCGTGGCGAACGCCGCGTCGCGGCCACTCAGATCATGGCGCGTGAGGACCTTCGGCATCTCGAGGTTGGCGTAGGCACCGTCGTCGACGGCGCGCAGGACGGCGAGCGCCGCACTGCGGGCGGGATCACCCGTGCGCCGGCGCGCTGACGGCGCCTGCTCACTGCGGTGGCCCGCGCCGCGCAAGCGCGCATCCGAACGCTGACGGCCCCGCGCGTCACGGCGATCGTCGCGTGGAGGTTGTTCTCCATGACCGGCGCTCCGCTGCGCGCCTCGGCCGTCGCGCCCGGGGCCGCCCGTACGTCGTTCGTCACGGCCGCCCTGTCCGCCACTCTGGCGGCTGGAGCCGCTGCCGCCGCGTCGTTCGTCACTCACCGAAGCTCTCCCCTTCGTTCAAACGCAGCCCGCGGGCCCAGTCGGCGGCACGCATGACCTTCTTGCCGTGCGGCTGCACCTCGAGCAGTTCGACGACGCCGCCGAGTGCGCCGGCGAACACCTGCTTCTTCGTGGCGTGCAGCTCGCCGGGTGTCAGCGGCGGGCACCCGTCGGCGTCGGCGAGGCGGCTGCGCAGCAGCTTGACGCGCTCACCACGCAGCATCGCCCACCCCCCGGGCGCCGGAGACGCGCCGCGGATACGGCGGTCGACGGCGAACGCGGGCACCGAGAAGTCGAGACGCACGTCGTCGACCTGGATCTTGGGCGCGAGCGAGACACCGTCGCGAGGTTGCGGAATCGGCGTCACGTCACCGTTCGCGAGGGCGTCGAGCGTCGACACGAGCAGGGACGCACCACCTTCGGCGAGGCGTGTCAGCAGGTCGCCGGAGGTGTCGGTGGGGCCGATCGCCTCCGTCATCGTGCCGAAGACGGGCCCGGTGTCAAGCCCCTCCTCGAGCAGGAACGTCGAGGCGCCCGTCACGTCGTCACCGGCCATGAGGGCGTGCTGCACGGGTGCGGCGCCACGCCAGGCGGGCAGCAGCGAGAAGTGCAGGTTGATCCAGCCGTGCCGCGGAATCGCGAGCACCGACGGCGGGATGAGCCCGCCGTACGCGACGATCGGCGCGGCGTCGGGCTCGAGTTCGCGCAGCCGCGCGACGAAGTCGTCGTCGGACGGTTTCGTCGGCGTCAGCACCTCGAGGCCTGCCTCGAGCGCGAGCTCGTGCACCGGCGACGGCGACGTCTTGCGCCCGCGCCCCTGACGCGCCTCGGGGCGCGTCACGACGGCGACGACCTCGTGGGCCGAATCGAGCAGGGCCCGCAACGACGGCAGAGCCGCCTCCGGGGTTCCGGCGAAAACTACGCGCATCGGCTGGTGGGCCCTTCGTCGGTTCGAGCGGGCGGCTCGCGCAGCTCCGCAGGGGGTGAGTCGTGAGGAATCAGTCTAGTGCTGAGCCGCGCCGGCCCCGGCGGTGCCGTCGGGCGTCTCGGACACGCCGGCACTCGTCTGGCGCGGGCCGGCTGACGGCTCCAACGGCAGCCCGCGCAGGCGCAGATCGTCGCGCAGGGTGTCGGGGTCGGTGAACAGGATCGCGTCGAGGCCGGCTTGCTCGGCCCCCATGACGTTGGCGGCTGAGTCGTCGATGAAGACGGCGTCGCTCAACCCGCCGCGGTGGCGCGTCACCTCTTCGAGGATCTCCCAGATCTCCGGGTCGGGCTTCGTCACGCCCTCCTCGCCGGAGACGATGATCTCCTCGAACAGGTCGAGCACGTCGCCGTGCAGCGAACGGGCGACCTCGAACAGCTCGGCGCTGAAGTTGGTCAGCGCGAACAGTGGCACACCCGCCTCAGCGAGTTCGCGCACCATGGCGACGCTGCCCGCGATCGGCTCGGCGATGGCGAGGTGGAAGTTGTCGATGTAGGCCTGCGCCGCGGCCGTGTGGTGCGGGTGTCGCTCGTCGATCTCGGCGACGATCTCGCGCCACGCGCGCCCGCCGTCAGCGGCGAGGTTGTGTGCGAAGAAGTCGAGTTCGGGGTCGGTGAGCAGCGCTGTCGCCGCGTCCTCGCCGACGGCGTCGAGCAGTGCCGCGCGCGGCTCCCAGCGCACGAGCACGTTGCCGATGTCGAACACGACCATGTCGACCGGGCTCGGCTGCGGCGCGTCACCCAGGTCGGCGAGGCTCGCGAGGTCGCCGGCGTCGGGGCCGTCGAGGTCGTCGAGGTCGATCGCCCGGGCGCGGCGGCCGGCACTCGAGGTGAGGCCGCTCGTGAGGTTAGGTCCAGACATCATGGCGCCACCGTAGCGGGCGGAGCGGCTCGGGCTCGTCATGCCAGGCCGTCCAGGAGTGGGTCGAGGCGCACCGTGACGACGGGTTCGCGCGCGGCTGAGCGTGACGCGGTGAGGGCGCGCAGCAGCGCCGGGACGTCTGCATCGGTCGGGTCGTTCCACCGCGCGAGGAAGCGCACGAGCGACTCGTCGTCGTCCGACGACGTGGCCTGACGCTGGGGCGTCGCCCGGTCGAACACGTGCCGGCGCCGCAGCGGCAGCGGGCCGAGGACGCCGACGCTGACGTCGTGCTCGCGCGCCGCCTTCTCGAGCGCTTCGGCGTACCGAGCGGCCGCGCGTCGCGGGCCCTCGAGCGCTGCCATCCGCGTGGCGGGTGGCAGCATCACCTCGGCGCGCTCGGCGAGTTCACGCGCCGCGAACCACCGCGGCGCCCAACGCACGAGCGCCTCGACGGCGGGAAACGGCACGTGCCGGGGCACGCCCGCAAGGTAGACGACGCCGCCCGTCGACGCCGGGCGCACGAGGCCCGCCGCGGCGCACCAATGCGTGAGGGCACGCTGACCGGCGTCGAGCCCGCCCCGGTCGAGCAGGGCCCATGCGTCGAGCAGGATCGCGGCGCTGTACCCGTTCTCGGCGACGGGTTCAGCACCGGGGGTGCAGATGACGAGCGCGGGCTCGTCGGGCACGCTCGCGAGCACGTCCGGCGCCCCGGAGCGCCGCACCGGCACCCCGGGAAACGCACGGCCCAGTTCTTCGGCGGTGCGTCCGGCCCCGATCGTCAGCGACCGGATCTCGTGGCTGCCGCACTCGGGGCAGGTCAGCACGTGCGCGACGTGGCCGCACCACCGGCAGGTCGGGGCGCTGTGCTCGCCGTCGAGCCCGAGCGGCCCGTGGCACACGTCGCAGGTCGACTTCGTGCGGCACCGGGCGCACGCGATCGTCGGGATGTACCCGCGGCGCGGCACCTGGACGAGCACCGGCCCGTCCTGCAACGCGCGGGTCGCGCCCTGCCATGCCTCGGCGGGGATGCGCGCGCGGGCTGCGGCGCCGTGACGCTCGACGCTGCGGTCGTCGCCCGTGACGACGACGCGCGCGCTCGTGCGTTCGACCGGGTCGACGGGGACACTGACGCCGGCCTCGACCTGGGCCTGCACCCGCACCGACGGCACGGCGCCCGCGCTCAACAGGGCGGCCGGGGCGAGGTCGGCGCGAGTCTCGAGCACGGCTCCGACGTGCGGATACGGCGCGTGCGGGTCGACGTGAAGGGTGTCGGCGTCGTCCCACCACACGACGAGGCCGAGGTCGGGCACCGGAGCGAACATCGCCGCGCGCGTTCCGACGACGACATCGGCGAGGCCGCGCAGCGCCTTGAGAAACGCGGTGTAGCGGGCCTGCGGACCCATGTCCGCCGTGAGGGTGACGACCTGATCGTCGCTCAACCGGGCCGAACACGCCGCGGCGACGCGATCGACATCCCGCCCGTCGGGCACGACGACGACGGTGCAACGCCCAGAATCGCGCACCGCTGCCGCGGCGTCTGCGACGGCGGCAGGCCAGGCATCCGGGCCGAACAGCCCGGGCGCGACATCCCAGGAACCACGCGGGTTCTCCCCCGCGGCAAGATGCGTGAGCAGGCTCAATCCCCCGGCGTAGTGACGCCACGCGCTGAGCGGCGCCGGCGCACTGGCCGCCACCGCGCCGCTCGTCGCATGACTCGTCGAGGCCATATCATCGCCCGGTGTAGGCCCGTCGGCCGCAACCGCGCCGCTGGACGTCGCGCTCGTCGAGGCATGCCCGCCGCACGACGCGAGCGCCTCGCCAGGAGCAGCCTCGTTATCAGCGACAGCCGCACCATCATGGGCAGCAGCGCCGCCCGTGACAGCCGAAGCCTCGTCGTCAGGCTCAGCCGGCACAGCCGAAGCGGCGTCAGGACCAGCGTTCCCGGCCTCAGCCACCTCGGGCATCGATCGATCCGCCGCCGACGCCTTCGCCATCCGCTCGTCGAGGGCCTTCTCGGCGCGTGCGTGCCGCGGTGGGATCGCGAGGCGCAGGACATCGGAGACGGTGCCGCCCATGCGAGCGGCGACGGCTTGCGCCACCTGCCAGATGTGCTCGGTGAGCACGGCCTCGGGCGACACGACGGCGAGCAGCGGGCTCAGCGTGCCGGTGAACTCGGGGGTCTCGCGCACGCCGACGACGTACCCGGTGATGCGCTTGCCGTGGAAACGCACCTTGACGGCGACGCCGAAGCGCACGTCATCGGCCAGTTCGGCGGGGATGCGGTACTCGAACTCGCGGTCGAGGTGAGGCACCTCGAGCATCGGCCAGACGACGGCGACCCGTTCGCTCCCACCGTCGCGCGTAGCAGCCTTCGCGCTGCCCGCATCGTCCCCGCGTGCCTTGGCGCGCACGGCGTCGCGCAGCAGCGCGAGTTGTTCGCTGCTCGCGGCGTGCACGTCGTCGCTCGTCATGACCTCATCTCTACACGAGTGCTCCGACAACCCCGGCATCCCGGGAGTTTCGGGGCCTGAACGCAACCGTGCCGCGGCCCGATCGAGCGGGTCACGGCACGGATCACGCCTCTCAGCCGGCCGCGCGCTGCAGCTCTTCGATGCGGTTCGTCTGCTCCCACGTGAAGGGGTTCTCGACGCCGTCGGCGCTCGTGCGACCGAAGTGGCCGTACGCGGCCGTCGGCTGGTAGATGGGGCGCAGCAGGTCGAGCGCGTCGACGATAGCGGCCGGACGCAGGTCGAACGTGTCCGCGATGGCCTTCTGGATGACGTCGAGCGGCTTCGTCTCCGTGCCGAAGCACTCGACGTAGAGGCCGACGGGCTGCGCCTTGCCGATGGCGTACGCGACCTGCACCTCGCAGCGCTTCGCGAGGCCCGCAGCGACGACGTTCTTCGCCACCCAGCGCATCGCGTACGCAGCCGAACGGTCGACCTTCGACGGGTCCTTCCCGGAGAAGGCGCCGCCGCCATGGCGGGCCATGCCGCCGTAGGTGTCGACGATGATCTTGCGGCCGGTGAGGCCCGCGTCGCCCATCGGGCCACCGATGACGAACTTGCCGGTCGGGTTGATGAGCTGACGCATCTCGTTCGTGTCGAGTGTGACGCCGCTCGCCGCGAGCTCCGCGATGATGGGCTCGATGACGTGACGCGTGATGTCGGGCGTGAGCTGGCCGTCCAGGTCGATGCCGGCGTCGTGCTGCGTCGACAGCACGAGCGTGTCGAGCGCGACGGCCTTGTCACCGTCGTAGGAGATCGTCACCTGCGTCTTGCCGTCGGGGCGCAGGTAGTCGAGGTCGCCGTTCTTGCGGACGCTCGTCAGGCGCTCGGAGAGGCGGTGCGCGAGGTGGATCGGCAGCGGCATGAACTCGGGCGTGTCGTCGCACGCGTAGCCGAACATGAGGCCCTGGTCGCCCGCGCCCTGGCTGTCGAGGGGGTCCTCGCCGCCGCCGACGCGGTGCTCGTGAGCGCTGTCCACGCCCTGCGCGATGTCCTCGGACTGAGCGCCGATCGAGACGGAGATGCCGCAGCTGTGGCCGTCGAAACCCTTTTCGGACGAGTCGTAGCCGACGTTCGTGATCACCTTGCGCACGAGCTTCGCGACGTCCGTGTACCCCTCGGTGCGCACCTCGCCGGCGACGTGGACGAGACCCGTCGTCACCATCGTCTCGACGGCCACGCGGGCCTGCGGGTCCTGACGCAGCATGTCGTCGAGAATCGCGTCACTGATCTGGTCGCAGATCTTGTCGGGGTGGCCCTCGGTGACGGATTCGGACGTGAAGAGACGAGACAACGGAATGACTCCTTAGGGCAGCGGCTGCTGGCTGGGTGCGACGCACCCATCGTTGATGTTACTGAGAGGGGACGAGGTCGGCGACGAGATCGAGCAGCGCCGCCGCGATGTGAGACTTGGGCGCCGGGCCGACCGTGACGACGTCATCACTGCCGCGGCGCAGCAGGTGAGCCGTCGACGAATCCTGAGCGAACGTCACGCCGTCGCCCACCTCGTTGGCGACGAGGACGTCGCAGCCCTTGCGGGCCAGTTTCGCGCGGGCGTGGTGGAGAACATCGCCGTCAGCGTCACCCGTCTCGGCCGCGAAGCCGACGATGACACGGCTCGACACGTTCGTCGACGCGGCTGTCGGCTGGAGCTCTGCATCACGCTGACGCACCGCCTCGGCGAGGATGTCCGGGTTGCGTACGAGGGTGATGACGGGCGCCGAGTCGTCGCCGTGGGTCTTCTTGATCTTGGCGTCCGCGACGTGGTCGGGACGGAAGTCGGCGACCGCGGCCGCCATGACGAGGACGTCGGGCGTCGCGGCGAGCACCGCGTCACGCATCTGAAGGGCGCTCTCGACGCTGACGACGCGGACGCGCTGCGCGAGGTCGGCCGGGGGCTGCATCGTCGTGACGAACGTGACGTCGGCGCCGCGATCGGCGGCCGCCGCCGCAATGGCGAAACCCATCTTGCCGCTGCTGCGGTTGCCGAGGTAACGCACCGGGTCGATGGCCTCGCGCGTGCCGCCGGCGGTGACGAGCACGGTCCGGCCGGCCAGAGCGCCTGACGGGGTGACGGCGTCCTCCTCGCGCCCGGTGGTCTCGGCCAAGCCACCCGCGGTGGCGCCGCCACGTCGCTCTCCGCTCGCCGCAGCCGCGAGGGCCGCGTCACGGATGACGTCGGGGTCGGGCAGGCGCCCGGCGCCGGTGTCGGCGCCCGTCAGCCGCCCGGACGCGGGCTCGACGATCGTCGCGCCACGCGAGCGCAGCGTCGCGACGTTCGCCTGCGTCGCGGGGTGCAGCCACATCTCGGTGTGCATCGCCGGCGCCATGACGACGGGGCAGCGCGCCGTCAGCAGGGTGTTGGTGAGCAGGTCGTTCGCCATGCCGGCCGCGGCCTTGGCGAGGACGTCGGCCGTCGCGGGGGCGACGACGACGAGGTCGGCGTTCTGCCCGAGCCGGACGTGCGGAACCTGCGCGACGTTCTCGAACACGCCTGTCTGCACGGGCTTGCCGGAGAGTGCCTCCCACGTCGGGGCGCCGACGAACTCGAGCGCTGACGCGGTGGGCACGACCGTCACGTCGTGGCCGGCTTCTGTGAAAAGACGAAGGAGCAACGCCGCCTTGTAGGCAGCGATGCCCCCTGTCACACCGAGAACGATGCGCATGTGCGAGATCGACTCAGGCTTCGAGCTTCTCGATGGAGAGCAGGCCCTCGTTCATCTCGCGCAGCGCGATGGAGAGCGGCTTGTCCTGCGGCTGGGCGTCGACGAGCGGGCCGACGTTGTCGAGCAGGCCGTCGGCGAGCTGGCTGTAGTAGCCGTTGATCTGACGGGCGCGCTTGCTCGCGTACGTGACGAGGGCGTACTTGCTGTCCGCGATCTCGAGCAGGTCGTCGATGGGCGGATTGGTGATGCCGATGGGCTCGGCCTTCGTGCCGGACATGTGTCCCTCTTCTCCTCGGGGCGCGTGGCCGCCGTCGCTGCGCGTGATGCGCGGCGCGCGGGCAGGCGAACGTGCCTCAGTGTTCAGGTGTTCTCATCAATGATACGAGTTCTTCGGAGGCACGCCGAACATCGTCGTTGACGATGACGTGGTCGAACTCGCTCTGCGCCGCGAGTTCGACCTTCGCGGTCTCGAGGCGGCGCTCACGCTCTTCGGGGGTTTCGGTGCCGCGGCCGACGAGTCGGCGAACGAGTTCGTCCCAGCTCGGCGGCGCGAGGAAGACGAAGAACGCATCGGGGGCGTTCTGCTTGACCTGACGCGCGCCCTGCAGGTCGATCTCGAGCAGCGGGAGGCGGCCGTCGGCGATGGCCTGCTCCACGGGCGCCTTCGGCGTGCCGTACGACGCCCGACCGTGGACGATGGCGTGCTCGAGGAAACCACCGTTCGCGGCCATCTCGGCGAACTCGTCGTCCGTCATGAAGTAGTAGTGGACACCGTCCACCTCACCCGGACGTGGCGGGCGCGTCGTCGCTGACACCGACAGCCACACCTCGGGATAGTGCTCGCGGATGTACGCGGCCACCGTCCCCTTGCCGACAGCCGTCGGCCCGGCCAGAACGACCAGTCGTGTACTCACCGCCATGCCCTTTCGTCAACGCCCGCCCCGATCAGCGGTTCGCTCATCCTTTCACATGGGTGCGCGCACCACACGAGCGTCATCTCAGGTCGCACCGACGCCGCCGATCTGCCGATCGGTGCGGTTCTGCACCGTCTGGGGAGCGCCGGCACAAGTCGGCCCGGGCGCCTCGCGATGCCTGTCTCCGCTCAGCGGAGGCCGGCCACCGACTCACGCGTGCGCTCGACGGCGGCGACGAGCCCGTCGACGGAGGGGCCAGCCTTGAGGACGTCGCGTGACGTCGTCGGGATGACGCGTGAGATGGACTCGCCGAACACCGATCGCATCGACTCGACGGTGCCGCCCTGTGCGCCGAAACCGGGCGCGAGGATCGGCGCGTTCGAGGCAGCGAGAGCGCCACCCAGACCGAGGTCGTCGAGGGCCGAACCGATCGTCGCGCCCATGACGAACCCGATGTGGCCCCACTCCCCTCGCGCTGCCGCGTCGGCGTTGTCGCGCGTCGCGGCGGCGACGATGTCGCCCGCCACGGTGCCGCCCGGCGTGACGGCGTGCTGCACGCCCGCACCCTCCGGGTTCGACGTCAGCGCGAGCACGAACACGCCGCGCCCGGTGTCACGCGCGAGATCGAGCGCCGGCCGCAGCGACTCGTATCCGAGGTACGGGCTCACGGTGATGGCATCCGCGGGTTCCGGCGCATCCTTGCCGAGGAACGCCTCGCCGTACGCCGTCATCGTCGTGCCGATGTCGCCGCGCTTCACGTCGAGGATGACGAGCGTTCCCGCCGCGCGCAGCTCTGCGGTCGCGCGCTCCAGCAGCGCCACCCCCCGCGCGCCGAACACCTCGAAGAACGCGGACTGCGGTTTCACCGATGCGACCCGCCCACCGAACGCCTCGACGCACGTCAGCGCGAACCGCTCGACACCGGAGTAGGAGTAATCGAGCCCCCACGACTCGACGAGCGAGCGGTGCGGGTCGATGCCGACGCACGCCGGCCCGAAGCGCGCCTGCGCCGCCGCGAGCCGAGCGCCGAAACCAGCACCGTCAAGTGCAGCGGGTTCAGCAGATGTGGTCATGGGAACCTCCGTGAAGATGAAACATGAACAGGAAAGGACTTCGGCCCTGGCTGCCTCGCGCACGAGCCCGGCCGCCGTGGGCCGTTCGAGGATGAGGCCCAGCGCGCCTGGATGACATGGTTGGCGGCGTCACGCACGAGCCGAACCGCCGTCGATCGCACAAGCGGAATGCGCGCGCTTCCATGGGTGGCGGTCGCTCTCGTGCACGACCACACGGCGCGTCACGTCACGCATGCGCCGCCCCGACGAGCCCGGCGACGGTGAGATCGCGCTCGGCGAGGAAACCGGCAAGCCCGTCCCGCAGCGTCACCCCGGCGCGCGGATCGCGGAACAGCGCCGAACCCACCTGGACGGCCGAAGCTCCCGCGGCGAGCGCCTGCACGACGGCGTCGACGCTCGCGATACCTCCCCCGGCGATGATGGGTGCCGTCGGCAACCGACCGGCCACCATGGCGGCCTTCACCTCGAACACGCCACCGACCGTCAGCGGCAGCAACGCCGGCCCGGCCATCGCAGCACGGGTGCCCGCGCGCGGGCGCAGCGTCGTCACGTCGATGCTGGAGGCGACCGGAGCGTGCCCGAGCACGAGTGCGTCAGCACCCGACTTGAGGCAGGCGCGCGACAACTCGACGAGGTCGGTACCGAGCGTCAGCTTCGCCGCGAGCATGACGTTGCGCGGCAGGTGCTCCCGCACGCGCGCGATCACCTTCGTCACTGCGTACTCGTCGCCGGCGAACGCTCGCCCGTTGTTCGCCTCGTTGGCGACCGAAAGATTGACCTCGACGCCGAGGACCCCACGCAGCGCCGTCCGTCGCCGTACGGCCGCGGCCGCGTCGGCGAAGTCGCCGCTCGTCGCACCCGCGATGGAGACGATGACGGGTGTCGGCGCCGTCACCTCCCACGGCAGACGCGTCGCGCTGAGCGAGTTCGCGCCGACGTTGGGCGTGTCGTGCGGGTGCACGATCCCTGACGGCGATTCGACGATGACGCGTTCGCGCGACGCGTCCTGCGCCTCCACCGTCAGCGACGGCGTGACGAGCGCACCGAACGCGCCGAGCCCACCCCAGCGCACGAGTTCGTGCCCGTACCCCGCACACCCAGAAGCCGCGATGAAGGGTGAGTCGAGCTTGTTCAACCCCAGCGTCGTCGAGAGTGCCCCGCTCATGCCGAGACCTCGAGCAACTGCGCCCACGCCATCCGATCGGCGGGCAGGACGGGCCCTTCGGTGCAGCAACGCACGGGCGTCACCTCCCCGGCCGCGTTCGCGACGGGCAGCGCGCACGCCCTGCACAACCCGGTTCCACAGGGCATCGGCACGCCGAACGCGGCCTGCACGGGAACCGAATGCCGTTGCGCCGCAGCGGTGATCGCGGCCAAGGACGTCACGTCGCCACTCGCATACACGAGGGCCGTCTCGTGCTGACGCAGCGTCGCATCCAGCGCCACCTGCATGCGGTACGCGAGGTCCTCCCCCGCGCCCGCGTCGGGCACCACCGTCGTGACGCTGCCGACGAGCCGTCGCGCCTCGATGACGCCGAGGAGCCGACGCTCGTCCTCACCGCCGATGACGACCCGCGGTACCTGGCAGCCCGCGCGGCGCAGCGTCTCGACGAGCCACCCCGTCGACGCCGCGCCCGCCCCGACCGCTGCGACGACGACGGGCACCGGGTTCGTCGGAATCGGGAAACCGCGTCCGAGCGGGCCGAGGATGCTCACCTCGTCGTGCAGGCGCCGCGCAGCCAGCCACGCCGAACCGGCGTCCGCATCGGGGTCGACGACGACCTCGACGGTGCCGCCGTACGTGCCGCTCGGCGTCACCGAGCGAAGCGGCAGGGCACGGCGCGTCACGATGGCGGAGGCGTCATCCCCGACGGCGAGCGAGACGAGCTGCCCCGGTCGCGCGAGTTCGGCGATGCCCGCCGCGACGAACGTGTGCGCGACGAACGCGCCGACACGTCGCGTCGAGATGAGTTCACCGGTGACGGCGACGACGTCCTTGGGCTCTCGGGAGCCACTCACGGCACCCTCGTCACCCGAGGTCGTCGCAGCCGTCACCGGCGTCGATCCGGCGATGTCGACCTGCCTCAGCGCGTGCCGTACATGTCGAGGCCGCGTGCGTGCTCCTGCAGCGACTTCACCGCGTACGAGCCGTGCATGCTGGCCTCGATGGCCTGCACGGCGGCCGCGAGCTCCTGCACCGTCGTGAGGATCGGCGCGTTCATCGACGTCCCTGCCGCGCGGATCGCGTAGCCGTCAGCGCGTGCATCCGACCCGGACGGCGTGTTGACGATCATCGCGACCTCGCCGTCGAGGATCTGCGACACGATCGTCTTCTCCCCGTCCGGCCCGGGGCCTTCGGAGTGCTTGCGCACCACGGTCGAGGCGATTCCGTTGCGGCGCAGCACATCCGACGTCCCGGGCGTCGCGAGGATCTCGAAGCCGAGGTCGACGAGACGCTTGATCGGGAACAGCATCGCGCGCTTGTCGCGGTTCGCGCACGAGACGAACACGGTGCCTGACGTCGGCAGCCCCTGCCCTGCGCCGAGCTGCGCCTTGGCGAACGACGTGGCGAAGTCGGCGTCGATGCCCATGACCTCACCCGTGGAGCGCATCTCCGGCCCGAGCAGCGAGTCGACGACCTGCCCCTCGGCGGTGCGGAAGCGCTGGAAGGGCAGCACGGCCTCCTTGACCGCGACGGGCGCGTCCATCGGCAGCTTCGCGCCGTCGCCGCTCGGCGGTAGCAGCCCTTCGGTGCGCAGGTCGGCGATCGAGGCGCCGAGCATGACGCGCGCCGCGGCCTTCGCGAGCGGCACAGACGTCGCCTTCGCGACGAACGGGACGGTGCGCGAGGCACGCGGGTTGGCCTCGAGGACGTAGAGCACGTCTTGCGCGAGCGCGAACTGCACGTTCATCAGGCCGCGCACGCCGATGCCCTGCGCGAGCGCCAGCGTCGAGGCGCGCACGCGCTCGAGCTCTTCGGTGCCGAGGGTCGCGGGCGGCAGGACGCACGCGGAGTCACCGGAGTGGATGCCGGCCTCCTCGACGTGCTCCATGATGCCGCCGAGGTACATGTCCTCGCCGTCGAAGAGCGCGTCGACGTCGATCTCGATCGCCTCGTCGAGGAAGCGGTCCACGAGCACGGGGTGCTCCGGCGACGCCGTCGTCGCGCGCGTGACGTAGCCGCGCAGCGTCTCGTCGTCGTAGACGATCTCCATGCCGCGCCCGCCGAGCACGTAGCTCGGGCGCACGAGCACGGGGTAGCCGATCTCGCGGGCGACCTCGATGGCCTCCTCGGCCGAGAAGGCGATGCCGTGACGCGGCGCGGGCAGCTTCGCGTCGGCGAGCACGCGCCCGAACGCGCCGCGGTCCTCCGCCAGGTCGATGGCCTCCGGCGAGGTGCCGACGATCGGCACCCCCTCGTCCTTGAGCGCCTTCGCGAGCCCGAGCGGCGTCTGACCGCCCAGCTGGACGATGACGCCCGCGATCGGGCCGGCCTCGCTCTCGGCGTGGACGACCTCGAGCACGTCCTCGAGCGTCAGCGGCTCGAAGTACAGGCGCGAGCTCGTGTCGTAGTCCGTCGAGACGGTCTCGGGGTTGCAGTTGACCATGATCGTGTCGTACCCGGCGTCACGCAGCGCGAACGAGGCGTGCACGCACGAGTAGTCGAACTCGATGCCCTGACCGATGCGGTTCGGGCCCGATCCGAGGATGATGACGGCCGGCTTCTCGCGCGACAGCACCTCGCTCTCCTCGTCGTAGGAGGAGTAGTAGTACGGCGTCTGGGCGGCGAACTCGGCGGCGCACGTGTCGACCGTCTTGTAGACCGGGCGCACGCCGAGGGCATGACGCACGCCGCGCACGACGTCCTGCTTCATGCCCGTCAGCTGCGCGATCTGGGCGTCGGAGAAACCGTGCTTCTTCGCCAGGCGCAGCAGGTCGGGCGTCAGCTGGGGCGCCGCCGCGATCTCGGACGCGACGTCGTTGATGAGCTGCATCTGGTCGAGGAACCACGGGTCGATCTTCGTCGCCTCGTGCACCTCCTCGACGCTGAGGCCCGCGCGCAGCGCCTGCTGCACGAGGACGATGCGTCCGTCCGTCGGCTGCTTGGAGCGCTCGAGGATCTCGAGTGCCTCGTCGCGGCTCGTCACCTCGCTCGCCGGATCCCAGTGGAACTGGCCGTCGCTGCGTTCGATCGAGCGCAGCGCCTTCTGCAGCGCCTCGGTGAAGTTGCGGCCCAGCGCCATCGCCTCGCCGACGGACTTCATCGTCGTCGTCAGCGTGCGGTCGGCGGCGGGGAACTTCTCGAACGCGAAGCGCGGCACCTTGACGACGATGTAATCGAGCGTCGGCTCGAAGCTCGCCGGGGTCTCGGCGGTGATGTCGTTCGGCACCTCGTCGAGCGAGTAACCGATGGCCATCTTCGCGGCGATCTTCGCGATCGGGAAGCCGGTCGCCTTCGACGCGAGCGCCGAGGAACGCGACACGCGCGGGTTCATCTCGATGACGATCATGCGCCCGTCGGCCGGGTTGATGGCGAACTGGATGTTGCAGCCACCGGTGTCGACGCCGACCTCGCGGATGACGGCGATGCCGACGTCGCGCATGCGCTGGTACTCGCGGTCGGTGAGCGTCAGAGCGGGAGCCACGGTGATCGAGTCACCGGTGTGCACGCCCATCGGGTCGAAGTTCTCGATCGAGCAGACAACAACGACATTGTCGACGTTGTCCCTCATCACCTCGAGCTCGTACTCCTTCCACCCGAGGATCGACTCCTCGAGCAGCACCTCGGTCACGGGGCTCGCCTGCAGGCCCGCGCCGGCCATGCGGCGCAGATCGGTCTCGTCGTAGGCGAAGCCGGAACCGAGGCCGCCCATCGTGAACGACGGGCGCACGACGACGGGGTAGCCGAGGTCGTCGGCGGCGGCGAGCACCTCGTCCATCGTGTGGCAGATGTGGCTCTTGGCCGATTCGGCGCCACAGCGCTCGACGACGCCCTTGAACTTCTCACGGTCCTCGCCGAGCTCGATCGCCTCGACGTTGGCGCCGATGAGCGGGCAGCCGTACTTCTCGAGGACGCCGTTCTTGTGCAGCGCGATCGCGGTGTTGAGCGCGGTCTGACCACCGAGGGTCGCGAGCACCGCGTCCGGGCGCTCCTTGGCGATGATCGATTCCACGATCTCCGGCGTGATCGGCTCGACGTACGTGACGTCGGCCGTCTCCGGGTCGGTCATGATCGTCGCCGGGTTCGAGTTGACGAGGATGACGCGCAGGCCCTCCTCGCGCAGGACGCGGCAGGCCTGCGTCCCCGAGTAGTCGAACTCGGCGGCCTGACCGATGACGATCGGGCCGGAGCCGATGACGAGGACGCTCTTGATGTCGGTGTTCTTGGGCATCAGGCGTTCACCTTCTGGTTGTCGCTCATCATCTCGACGAAGCGGTCGAACAGGTACGCCGCGTCGTGCGGGCCGGCCGCGGCTTCGGGGTGGTACTGGACGGAGAACGCCGGGATGTCGAGGCAACGCAGGCCTTCGACGACGTCGTCGTTGAGGCACACGTGCGAGACCTCGACGCGCCCGAAGCTCGTGCCGTGTTCGGCGTCGCTGGGCGCCTGCGTCGATCCCTCGATCGGGGCGTCGACGGCGAAGCCGTGGTTCTGCGCGGTGATCTCGACGGTGCCGCTCGCCTTGTCGAGCACCGGCACGTTGATGCCGCGGTGGCCGTACTTCAGCTTGTACGTGCCGAACCCGAGCGCGCGCCCGAGCAGCTGGTTGCCGAAGCAGATGCCGAAGTACGGGATGCCGGCCGCGAGCACGTCGCGCAGCAGCTCGACCTGCGGCGCCGTCGCCGGGTCGCCGGGGCCGTTCGAGAAGAACACGCCGTCGGGGTTGATCGCCGTGATGTCGTCGAGCGCCACCGTCGCCGGCAGCACGTGCACCTCGATGCCACGCTCGCTCATCATCCGCGGCGTGTTCGACTTGATACCGAGGTCGACGGCCGCGACGGTGAACTTCTTCTCACCCTTCGCCTCGACGACGTATGCCTCCTTCGTCGCGACCTCGGATGCGAGCTCGGAGCCCTCCATCTGCGGGGCGTTCTTCACCGCGTCGAGCAGGTCGGCGTCGCTGTTCGCGGCGTCCGCACCCGAGAACACACCGACGCGCATCGCGCCGCGCTCGCGCAGGTGGCGCGTCAGGGCGCGTGTGTCGATGTCGCAGATACCGACGATGCCCTGCTCGGCGAGGTCGTCCTCGAGGGTGCGCACCGAGCGCCAGTTCGACGGGCGGATGGCGGGGTCGCGCACGACGTAGCCGGCCACCCAGATCTTGCCCGACTCGTAGTCCTCGTCGTTCATGCCCGTGTTGCCGACGTGCGGGGCCGTCATGACGACGACCTGCTTGTGGTAGCTCGGGTCCGTCAGCGTCTCCTGGTAGCCGGACATGCCGGTCGAGAACACGGCCTCACCGAACGTCGTGCCGATCGCGCCGTAGCTGCGGCCGCGGAAGATGCGTCCGTCCTCGAGGACGAGGCAGGCCGGTTCGCGCGAGACGAACGCACTGGCGCGCTTCGTCGTGGCGGGGGTGGTGTCGTTCACTGCTGAACCTCTCCGTCGTGGAAGGTGCGACGTCCGCGCAGGTACGTCGAGACCACAGCGCCCTCGAGCGTGTGGCCGTGCCAGGGGTTGTTGCGGGAAAGCGACTTCGAGTCGTCCTTGTTCACCGTGACGGTGACGGACGGGTCGAAGAGCGTGATGTTGGCGGGTGCGCCGGCGACGAGGCCCTGGCCGTGCGAGCCCAGCCGGGCGATCGCGGCGGGCTTCGTCGACATCGCATCGGCGACCTGTTGCCACGTCATGCGGCCCGTGGCGACCATCGTCGTGTGGACGACGGCGAGCGCCTGCTCGAGGCCGAGCATGCCGAACACGGCGTCCGCGAACGCGTGCTCCTTGTCGTGGCGCGCGTGCGGCGCGTGGTCGGTCGCGACGATGTCGATCGTGCCGTCGGCGAGCGCCTCGCGCACGGCCTCGATGTCCTCGCTCGGGCGTAGCGGCGGGTTGACCTTGTAGACCGGGTCGTAGCTCTCGACGAGGTCCGTCGGCAGCATGAGGTGGTGTGGGGTGGCCTCCGCGGTCACGGCGATGCCGAGCGACTTCGCCCAGCGCAGCACCTCGACGGTGCCCGCCGTCGACGCGTGCGCGACGTGGACGCGGCTGCCGGTGTGGCGCGCGAGCATGACGTCACGCGCGACGATGACCTCCTCCGCGACGCCGGGCCAGCCTGGCAGGCCGAGGCGTCCGGAGATCTCACCCTCGTGGCAGCAGGCCTGGCCGTCCGCGAGGTTCGGGTCCTGCGCATGCTGGCTGACGACGCCGTCGAACGCCTTGACGTACTCGAGCGCGCGACGCATGAGGCGGCTGTCGTGCACGCACTTGCCGTCGTCGGAGAAGACCCGGACGGCGGCGCGCGAGCGGGCCATGAGGCCGAGCTCGGCGAGTTCCTCGCCGGCGAGGTTCTTCGTCACGGCGCCGATGGGGTGGACGTCGACGAGCCCGACGCGCTCCCCCAGCTCGGCGATGCGCTCCGCGGCCTCGGCGGTGTCCGTCGCGGGGTTCGTGTTGGCCATCGCGAAGACGGACGTGAAGCCGCCGGCTGCGGCAGCCGCCGAACCCGTCGCGATCGTCTCGGCGTCCTCGCGGCCCGGTTCGCGCAGGTGGGTGTGGAGGTCGACGAGGCCGGGCAGCGCGACGAGTCCGTCTGCGTCGACGCGCGTCGCGCCGGCGGCGTCGAGGTTCGTACCGATCTCGGCGATGGCGCCGTCACGCACGAGGATGTCGGCCGCGCCGGTGCCGACGACGTCGGCGCCGGTGATGAGAACGGGGCCTGCGTGGTCGCTCATGCCTGAGCTCCTTCCGTCGAGTTCGAGGCGAGCAGGTGGTACAGGACGCTCATGCGCACGGCGACACCGGCGCTCACCTGGTCGAGCACCCTCGAGCGTGCTTCATCGGCGGCGTCGGGGCTGATCTCGAGGCCGCGGTTCATCGGGCCCGGGTGGCAGATGACGGCATGCTGCGGCAGCAGCGCGAGGCGGTCGCGCGTCAGGCCGTACCCGACGGTGTACTCGCGCGGCGTCGGGAAGTAGCCGCCGGACATGCGTTCGCGCTGCACGCGCAGCATCATGACGGCGTCGACGTGCGGCAGCACCGCGTCGAGGTCGTAGCTGACGTCGAAGCCGTCGCGCGCAGCCCAGGCGGCGATGCCGGACGGCATGAGCGTCGGCGGCGCGACGAGCGTGACGTGCGCGCCGAGGGTCTTGAGCAGGATGAGGTTGGAGCGCACGACGCGACTGTGCGTGAGGTCACCGACGATCGCGACGTGCTTGCCCTCGAGCGTGCCGAGCTGCGCCTGCATCGTGTAGGCGTCGAGCAGCGCCTGCGTCGGGTGCTCGTGGGTGCCGTCGCCGGCGTTGACCACCATGCAGTCGACCCACTGGCTCACCTGCAGCGGCGCCCCGCTGCGGTTGTGGCGGATGACGAGGCCATCGACGCCCATGGCCGCGACCGTCATCACGGTGTCGCGTAGCGACTCGCCCTTGCTGACGCTCGAGCCCTTCGCACTGACGTTGATGACGTCCGCAGACAGCCATTTCCCGGCGATCTCGAAGGAGCTGCGGGTGCGCGTCGAGTCCTCGAAGAACAGGTTGACGACGGTGCGTCCGCGCAGCGCGGGCAGTTTCTTGACCTCGCGGTTCTGCACGTCGTGCATGGCGGCGGCCGTCTCGAGGATCATCTCGGCGTCGTCGTGGGTGAGGTCGGCGGCCGACAGCAGGTGCTTCACGACGCGTCCTTTCGCTGCTGCGGCGCGGCGGGGCCGCTGATGCGCACCTCGTCGCTGCCGTCGGTCTCGGCGACGCGCACGCGCACGTGCTCGCTCGTCGCCGTCGGCAGGTTCTTGCCGACGTGGTCAGCGCGGATCGGCAGTTCGCGGTGGCCGCGGTCGACGAGGACGGCGAGGCGGACGGCCTTGGGGCGCCCGAGGTCGCCGAGCGCATCGAGGGCGGCGCGCACGGTGCGTCCGGAGAAGAGCACGTCGTCGACGAGGACGATGGTTCGCCCATCGATGCCGGCTGCGGGGATGTCGCTCTGATGCGCCACGCGGGCGGGGTTGGCACGCAGGTCATCGCGGTACATCGTGACGTCGAGCGTGCCGACGGGGATGTCGATGCCTTCGACGTCCTTGAGCGCGTCGGCCAGGCGGCGGGCGAGGTGCGCGCCACGCGTCGGGATGCCAAGCAGGACGAGGTCGTCCGCGCCCTTGTTGCGTTCGAGGATCTCGTGAGAGATGCGGCGCAGAGCGCGACCGATCTCGGGGGCCGACAGGACCACGCGGCCGTCGTCAGGAGTGGTTCGTGATGTCGAGACGTCCCCGTCACCGGGTACGCCGAGAGCGTCGCGCGTCATGCGCAGGCCTCCTTCGCCGCCTCACAGGACGGATCGTTAAAGGATGATTCCGCTGCCCACCTTATCGCGCCTCGCTGGCCACGCCTGACCGGCGTCGTCCTGTTGGGACCCCGGCACTCGGCCTAATGACCTGCTCTTGGCAGTCTCCGAGATCGGACACCGTGAATGAACGTTCAGAACTCGACGAAGCGCGCCGCGTCGTCACCGGCCGGGGCGGGCAGGTCATCGATGCCGCCGTGCCGCAGCGCTGCTTCTCGCGACGCGGCCCCGATGTTGTCTAGCTCCAGCGACTGGACGAGCCGGTCGAACGCGCGCGGATGCGTCAGCCGCAGCACGGGCACCCCCTCCGGCGCAGCCTCCCAACGGCGCATGCGCTCGCGTTTGCGCGCGAACGATGAGAAGTGCCACCGCACGATGGAGTTGCGCGAGAACAGCTGTCGCACGCTCTCCGTGTTCCCGTTGCACACGGGCGTGCGAGTGGTGAGGCGATGGACGCAGCGGCGCACGAGGCGGGAGAGGGTGAGGGCACGCGAGTAGTCGAGCGCGATGACGACCTGCGCCCGCTCGAGCATGACGTCCCTCCAGGCGCCGTACGCCGAATCGACGACCCAGCCCTGTGCGCTCGCCATCTGGTGCGCCAGAGCCCGCTGCTCATCCTGCGGACGCTCGATCCAACCGGGCAGCCACCCGACCTCGTCGTCGACGAGGTGGACGGGCAGCCCCAGGGCAGCGCCGAGCCGCGCCGCGGCCGTCGACTTGCCCGATCCCGTGACGCCGTACAACAGCACTCGCTGCGCGTGTTCGACATCGGAGAGGGAGGCGACGGGCATGATCCGAGCATATCGGGGCACTCAGGCCCACGCGAGCGACATGACACGACCCACCCGCGCGAACGGGTGGGTCGTGTCATGTGAGTGGTGGACGGGGCCGTCAGTCGACGATGCTCGACTTCACTTCGGACAGCTTGGTCAGCAGACCACCGATGAACTGCGGCGAGTTGTCGGTCGACAGCTCGGTCGCGAGGTTCTTGGCCTCGGAGACGGCGACGCCGTCGGGCACGTCGTCGACGTAGAGCACCTCGTAGGCCGCGACGCGCAGCAGCGCGCGATCGACGGCGGGCATGCGATCGAGCGTCCAACCGCGTGCGTACGTCTCGAGCGCTTCGTTGATCGTGCGCCAGTGGTCGACGACGCCGCGCACGAGCACCGCGGTGTACTCCGGCAACGGAGCCGGCGTCACGGGCGCGAGGACGCGCTCGTCGAGCAGGTCCTTCGCGTTGATCTCAC
Organism: Dermacoccus sp. SAI-028; assembly: GCF_004346775.1. Lineage (NCBI taxonomy): Bacteria > Bacillati > Actinomycetota > Actinomycetes > Micrococcales > Dermacoccaceae > Dermacoccus > Dermacoccus sp. SAI-028. The sequence goes on from NZ_SMFS01000001.1 coordinate 1,757,417, forward strand.
GCTGCTCGGCTTCGAACAACAGGTCGAGGGCGCGCTTGCGCGCCTTGGTGCGAGCACCCATCGATCAGGAGACGCGGCCGAGGTAGGAGCCGTCGCGCGTGTCGACCTTGACCTTCGTGCCCTGCTCGAGGAACAGCGGCACCTGGATCTCGGCGCCCGTCTCGAGCGTCGCGGGCTTCGTGCCACCGGTGGAGCGGTCGCCCTGCAGGCCCGGCTCGGTGTGCGTGATCTCCAGGACGACGGACGCAGGCAGCTCGACGTAGAGGACGGTGCCGTCGTTCTGCGCGACGATCGCCTCTTGGTTCTCGAGCAGGAAGTTCGCGGCGTCGCCGACGGCGGTGGCCGGGATGTTGATCTGGTCGTACGTCTTCATGTCCATGAACACGTAGTCGTCGCCGTCCTTGTAGAGGTACTGCATGTCGGAGCGGTCGACGTTGGCCGTCTCGACCTTGACGCCGGCGTTGAACGTCTTGTCGACGATCTTGCCGCTCATGACGTTCTTGAGCTTCGTGCGGACGAAGGCCGGGCCCTTGCCGGGCTTGACGTGCTGGAACTCGACGACGGACCACAGCCCGTTGTCGATCTTGAGAACCATGCCGTTCTTGAGGTCGTTCGTGCTCGCCATGGAGATCCGCCTTCGTTCATCGGGCAGCGCCAGGGCTCGTCGGCCCCGTGAACGCCCACCCGGGTGATGCCGCTGCGGACGGTGATCCGCGCGGCCGGTCAACAATCGCCCGCGCAGGCGCACGGGCATCAGCATCAAGTCTATCGTGTGAGCGCACCTCCCCCGATCGACGTTCCACACCTGCGCGTGATGCATTTCACGTCGAGCCTCGCCATACTGGGCGCATGAAGTGGACTCGCCTCGTAGCCGCCCTGCCCGCACTCGGCACGGCCGGTGTCGCCGCCTACGACCTCACGCAGAAGAACCACTCGCTGCTGCGCAACTTCCCCGTCCTCGGCCACGCGCGCTACGCGATCGAGCTGATCGGCCCCGAGATGCGGCAGTACATCGTCGCCGGCAACGACGAGGAGCGCCCGTTCAGCCGCGACCAGCGCGCCTGGATCTACCGCTCGGCCAAGGGCGTCAACAACTACGTCGGCTTCGGCACCGACAACGACCTCGAGAGGAACGAGGGCTACCCGATCGTCAAGCACCGCACGTTCGCGCAGTCGCATGCCGCGGAGACCGACGACCACGCCATCCCCTGTGCGAAGGTGCTCGGCGGCGCCCGCGGACGCGCCAAGGCGTTCCGTCCGCGCTCGGTCGTCAACGTCTCCGCGATGAGCTTCGGCTCGCTCTCCGGCGCGGCGATCACCGCGCTCAACAAGGGCGTCGCACTCGCCGGGGCGATGCACAACACCGGCGAGGGCGGGTTGTCCACCTATCACCGAAGCGGCGGCGACCTCATCCTGCAGATCGGCACCGGCTACTTCGGCTGCCGCGACGAAGACGGCCACTTCGACCTCGACAAGCTCGTCACCGTCGTCGAGTCGGCGCCCGTCAGGGCCATCGAGATCAAGCTCTCCCAAGGCGCCAAACCGGGCCTCGGCGGCGTCCTGCCCGGCGCGAAGGTGACGAAGGAGATCGCCGACATCCGCGGCGTCCCGCAGGGCGAGACCGTCGTCTCGCCGTCACGGCACACCGCGTTCCACGACATCGACTCGATGCTCGACCTCGTCGAGACGATCGCCGAGCGCACCGGCCTGCCCGTGGGCATCAAGTCGGCCGTCGGCGAGATGGGTTTCTGGCAGCAGCTGACGGCAGCGATGTCGAGCGTCGACGGCCCGCGCCGCGGAGTCGACTTCGTGACGATCGACGGCGGCGAGGGTGGCACGGGTGCGGCGCCCGTCGTGTTCTCCGACTCGGTCGCGCTCCCCTGGGCCGTCGGCTTCTCGCGCGTCTACGCCCTGTTCGCGGAGGCCGGCCTCACCGACGACGTCGTGTTCATCGCCTCCGGCAAGCTCGGCCTGCCGATCACGGCGGCGCAGGCGTTCGCGATGGGGGCCGACATGATCAACGTCGCGCGCGAGGCGATGCTGTCGATCGGCTGCCTGCAGACGCAGAAGTGCCACGAGGACACCTGCCCGACGGGCGTCGCGACGCAGAACGCGTGGCTCGCGCACGGCCTTGACCCCGAGCTCAAGAAGGTTCGCCTCGCGAACTACCTCGTCGCGCTGCGCAAGGACCTGCTGAAGATCAGTGACGCCGTCGGCGTCGCGCACCCCGGTCTGCTGACGCCCGACGACGTCGAACTGCTCGACGGGATGCGCAAGGGCACCGGCCTCGCCGACGTCTTCGGCTACCAGCCCGACTGGGGGCGCCTCGGCGACGAACTGGCGCGCGAGATCACCGACATCATGGTCGCCGGCGACTTCGAGAACGCCGGCACCGCCGCCGGTGACCGCGAGACGGCGAAGAAGGAGCAGCCGACGCGCTGAACGGTGCGTCTCAGCCAGTCACCGCGTCGAAGGCTGCGCGCAGCTGCTCGCGCGTCGGGCCTTCGAGGCGGTGGACGTCGCCGATGCCGTGCAGGACGACGAAGCGCAGCGTCGTGCCGCGCGTCTTCTTGTCACGCCCCATGACGGTGAGCATCTCGTCGAAGTCACCGCCCGCGTACGTCGTCGGCAGCCCGAGCGAGGTGATGACGGCGCGCTGCCGCTCCACATCGTTGCGCCCGAGCACGCCTGCCGCGCAGGCCAGTTCGGCGGCGAACACGCAGCCGACGGCGACGGCGTCACCGTGTCGCCAGGTGTAGTTCTCGAGCTGCTCGATGGCGTGCGCGAATGTGTGGCCGTAGTTGAGGATCTCGCGCAGGTTCGATTCCTTGAGGTCGGCCGCCACGACCGAGGCCTTGACGCTGATGGCCCGCTCGACGAGTTCCACGAGCTGCGGGCTCGTCACGTCGAGGCACGCAGCCGGGTCGGCCTCGACGAGTTCGAGGATCCGTTCGTCGCGGATGAAACCGCACTTGACGACCTCTGCGAGCCCGGCCGCGACGTCGCGTTCGGGTAGCGTCCGCACCGTGGCGAGGTCGGCGAACACGGCGAGCGGCTCGTGGAACGCGCCGACGAGGTTCTTGCCCTCGGCGATGTTGATGCCGGTCTTGCCGCCGACCGCCGCGTCGACCATCGCGAGCACCGTCGTCGGCACCTGGATGACGCCCACGCCGCGCAGCCACGACGCGGCAACCCAGCCGGCGAGGTCGGTCACCGCTCCCCCGCCGACGCCGACGACGACGTCGGTGCGCGTGAAGCCGGCTCGCGCCATGACGCCCCACAGGCGCGCGCTCACCTCGATCGTCTTGGCAGCCTCGCCGTCGGGCACGACCTCGCGCACGACGTCGATGCCGCGGCCACGCAGCGCTTCTTCGACGCGGTCGGCAATCGCCGTCACCGCCGCCTGCTCGACGATCAGTGCCCGCGCCACCCCGGCCGGGACGGTGCCCGCGAGGTCTTGCAGCACCCCCTCGCCGATGTGCACGGCATACGCGGTTCCCACACTGATGATGCTCATGGCGTCTCTCCTTCGTCGCGGCGCGTCCGGCCGCCTCGTGTGGCCCCGAGGATGCGTCGTCGCGCGATCGTCGCTGCCACCGAAGACGGCAACGGGCGCTTTCCACCGGTCGAGACGGGTGTCTCGTGCTCGGCCGCGACGAGCGCCTCGATGATGCGCGTGGCCGAGGCACCCGTCGTCCCGCGCGAGGTGTCGACGGTGACCGTCGCGACCTCCTCGTAGAGCCGTCGGCGTTCGGCGAAGATGCGCCGCCACGTGTCGATGCCACCGTTCGCGAGGATCGGGCGCGTCACGTCGCCGCGGATGCGGTAGCCGGCGTTGCGTTCGTCGACGGTCAGGTAGACGACGGTGTGCTCGCGCAGCGCCGCCCGCGTCGAGTCGTCGAGCACCGCCCCGCCACCGAGCGCGAGGACTCCGTCGAACGTGCCGAGCTGCTCGGTGATGACGTCGCGCTCGACCTCGCGGAACGCAGCCTCGCCGTGCGTCGCGAAGTAGTCACTGATCGAGCAGCCGAGGCGTTCGACGATGAGCGCGTCGCTGTCGCGCAGTTCGACGCCCCAGCGCGCCGCGAGGGAGCGCCCGACGGACGACTTGCCGGACGCCATCGGCCCGACGAGCACGGCGCGGGGACGCGGGTGGTGGCGCTCGGCGTCAGCCGCAGGCGTCGGTGGCGCGCTCACTCCCACGTCGTGAGCAGATCGGGGATGTTGGCGAGGTAGCTCTCGAGGTTGCGCCGCGTCTCGGCGACCGAGTCTCCACCGAACTTCTCGACGCACGCCTCGGCGAGTACGAGCGCGACCATCGCCTCCGCGACGACGCCAGCCGCCGGAACGGCGCAGACGTCGGAACGCTGGTGGATCGCCGTCGCGGCCTCACCCGTCGCGACGTCGACGGTCGCGAGCGCCCGCGGCACCGTCGAGATGGGCTTCATCGCGGCGCGCACCCGCAGCACGTCACCGGTCGACATGCCGCCCTCGGTGCCACCGGCACGGTTCGACTGGCGACGGATGACGCCGTCGTCACCGCGCACCATCTCGTCGTGAGCGGCCGAACCGCGGCGCGCGGCCGTCGTGAACCCGTCACCGATCTCGACACCCTTGATCGCCTGGATGCCCATCATCGCGGCGGCGAGGCGCGCGTCGAGGCGGCGGTCCCAGTGTACGTGCGAGCCGAGGCCCGGGGGCAGACCGTAGGCGCAGACCTCGACGACGCCGCCGAGCGTGTCGCCCGCCTTCTTCGCCGCGTCGATCTCGGCGACCATGCGCGCCGAGCCGTCGGCGTCGAGGGTGCGCACGGGGTCGGCGTCGAGGGCCGCGACGTCGTCGGGGTGCGGCAGCGGTGAGTCGTCGGCGACGGCGGCCGTCCCGACGGCGACGGTGTGCGAGACGAGCCGGATGCCGTAGGCCTGCTCGAGGAAGCGCGCGGCGACCTCACCGAGGGCGACGCGCGCCGCGGTCTCGCGCGCGGAGGCGCGTTCGAGGACGGGGCGGGCGTCGGCGAAGCCGTACTTCTGCATGCCGACGAGGTCGGCGTGGCCGGGGCGCGGGCGCGTCAACGGCTTGTTGCGCGCGATCTCCTTCTCGGCGTTGACGTCGTTCGACGCCTCGTACGCGGATGCCTCGACCGGATCGGGCGACATGACGGTCTCCCACTTCGGCCATTCGCTGTTGCCGATCTGCAGCGCGAGCGGCGAACCGAGCGTCACGCCGTGACGCAGGCCGCCGACGAACGTCACGACGTCCTGCTCGAACTTCATGCGGGCGCCGCGCCCGTAGCCGAGGCGACGGCGCGCGAGGGCGTCGGAGATGTTCTGCGACGTCACCTCGACGCCGGCGGGCAGCCCCTCGATGACGCCCATGAGGGCCGGGCCGTGCGATTCACCTGCGGTCAACCAACGAAGCATGCGGCCGATCATTTCACGGCGGCGCGCCCGGCCTCCATCATGTCCGCGATGGGGGCAGTGTGGCCGGTGAACAGCTCGAACTGTGCCGCGGCCTGGTGCACGAGCATGTCGAGGCCGCTGACGACGGTCGCACCGCGCGCGCTCATCGTGCGGGCGAATGCCGTCGGCCAGTCGGCGTAGACGACGTCGAGGACGAACGGCCCGCCGGCCGCGCCGATGCGCAACGACGGGGCGTCGACGACGCGCGCAGCGAGGGCGTCCGCGCCCCCGGCCGGGGACGTCTGGACGACGAGCAGCGCCATGCCGACCGCCCACGCCGCGTCCTCGTCGTCCTCGCGCACGACGCGGGCGCTCATGCCGAGCGAGCGCGCCAGTGCCAGCGTCTCGGGGCGCGCCTGCGCGCGCACGACGAACGTCACCTCGCGCACGCCGAGACGCGACAGAGCGGCGACGACGGAACGCGCCGTCGCGCCCGAGCCGATGACGACGGCGCCCCGGCCACCCGCGCACCCGGCGGCGCGCAGGGCTTCGACGACGCCGTGGACGTCGGTGTTGTCGGCGAACCAACCACCCTCACGCCGCACGAGCGTGTTGGCCGCGCCGACGTCACCAGCGAGCGCCGACGCCTCGTCAGCCACAGCCAACGCCGCTTCCTTGCACGGCATCGTCACCGACAGTCCGACGACATCGTGGTCGAGCCTGGCCACGAATGCGCGCACCTCATCAGCGACGACCTCGGCACGTGCGTACGACCAGTCGTCCAGGCCCGCCGCTCGATACCCCGCCTCGTGCAGCGTAGGCGAGAGCGAATGGTCGATCGGCGAGCCGACGACGAGTGCGCGGGGCATCAGCAGCCGCGTCCGGGGTTCGCCTTGCACCAGGCCCGGAACTTCTTCTCGTTCTCGAGCTGCTGGTCGTAGGTGTCCGCGAACAGCGTCTCGCCCGTGTCGAGGTTGACGGCGACGAAGTACTTCCACGTGCCCGGCGTCGGGTTCGCGGCGGCCTTGATCGCGTCGAGACCGGGGCTGTTGTACGGCGTCGGCGGCAGACCCGCGTGCACGTACGAGTTGTACGGGCTCGGGTTGGCGCGGTCGGCGTCGGTCGTCGTCACCGTGCCGCGCTTGTGGATGACGTAGTGGACGCTCGAGTCCATCTGCAGTTTCATCCCGCTCGACAGGCGGTTGTCGATGACGCGGGCCACCTTGCCGTCGTTCGCCGCGTTGGGCGACTCGGCCTGCACGATGCTGGCCTTCGTCAGCACCTTCTGGATCTGGTCGGCCGGGATGTTGAGCGAGTTGATCTGCTCCTTGGTGTTCGTCACCATCGTCTGCAGCTGCTGCTTCGCCGACATCGACTTGTCGAAGTCGTACGTCGAGGGGAACAGCCAGCCCTCGAGCTTGCCGTTCATCGTGCTCGGCAGGCCGAGCTGCGCGGGCGTCACGGCCTCGTACTCACTGACGGGGTGGCCGGTGCCCTTCGACAGCTTCGCGAAGATCTCGCTCTGCCACAGGCCCTCTTGGATGACGATGCCGCCGCCGACGCGGTTCTTCGGGTCCTGCAGCGCGGAGAGCGCCGAATCGGCGCTCTGCTTCTTCCTGAGTTTGTAGACGCCGGGCGTCAGGTTGACGTTCGGTGACGCCGCCATCGCCTCGACGAAGGCCGACGTCGACTTCGTCACCCCGGCCGCGACGAGGGCTGAACCGATCGTGCTGCCCGCGTCACCCTTGTTGATCTTGACCTCGGCGGTCTCGTTCTCCCCCGTGCCCGAGTAGTCGCCCCCTGAGCTGCTGAACGACGGCAGGCTCAGCCCCAGGGTGCGCCACGCGAAGGATCCGGCGGCGACGACGAGGACGAGCGCGAGCGCCAGGGTCACGAGACCGCGGCGCTTGTTCGGGTTGTAGTCGACCTCGCTCGCGCCGGCTGGGCGGAGAGCCTGGGCCTCGCGTTGCGCATCAGCGCGGGCGCGATGTTCGCGTCGCGACTGCAGCCGTCGTGCCTGTGGCAGCTCTGCCCGAGTGGGTGCGCTGCGTTCGCCGTCGCGACGGACGCTCTGGCTGGGGTCGACCTCGTCGTTGCCGCTCCCGAAGAGACGCTCGCGGGGAGAATCAGGCATCGTGGGTGTCACCTTCGCTTGTCCGTCGTCGCGCACGGGGCTTGCGGCCCCCCACCTCGAGGCCGGGCGGCCTTCCGGTGCCACGCTCGGTCTCGAGTGCGGCCTGCAGGATGAGCACGGCGGCCTGCTGGTCGACGTGCTGCCTGTGCTCGCGCCCGGCCACCCCACTGGCGTGGAGCGATTGGTGCGCGGACACAGATGTTAGACGCTCATCGACGAGAATGACGCGAAGCGCGGGCCGAAGACGCTTCAGCGTGTTGGCCCAGGCGCGAGCGGCCTGTGTCGACGCGGTGTCCTCACCCTTCATGTTGAGGGGCAGGCCGACGACGACCTCGAGGGCACGAGCGTCGTCCGCGAGCTCGGCTACGCGCTGCACATCCTTGTCGCTCGCGCTCGCGCGCGCGAGGGTCTCGACGGGCGTCGCCATGATGCCGTCAGGGTCGCTGACGGCGACGCCGACACGCACGGTGCCGACGTCGACGCCCAACCTGATCCCCTCACGCATGACGAGCCCGCTGCACCTTCAGTTCGTGACCGTGCGGCCGACGGTGTGCTCGACCTCGGCGATCGCGGCGCCGAGCTTCGAGGCGTCCTGGCCACCACCCTGTGCGAGGTCCGGCTTGCCGCCGCCACCACCACCGAGCACGCCGGCCGCGACCTTGACGAGGTCACCGGCCTTGACACGCCACTCGCGTGCCGGCGCGTTCGTCGCGATGACGATGACGGGGCGGCCCTTGCTCACGCCGCCGACTGCGACGACGCTCGGCGTCGCGTCGCCGAGCTTGGCGCGCAGGTCCGTCGCCATCGCCCGGGCCGCGTCGGCGTCGATCGCGTCGTCGTGATGACCGATGAAGCGCACCCCGAAGACGTCCTTCGCCTGCTCGACGAGGGAGCCGGCCGCAGCGGCCATCTGCTGCTGCTTGAGGCGCGAGAGCTCGCGCTCGGCGTCCTTGATGCGCGTCAGCATCTCGGAGATCTTGTCCTTGAGCTCACCCGGCTGCGCCTTCGTCATCGACGTGAGGTCGGCGACGAGGGCGCGCTCCTTCGCGAGGTAGCGCATCGCGTCGATCCCGACGAACGCCTCGAGACGGCGCACGCCCGAACCGACGGACGACTCGCCGGTGAGCGTGAGCGCACCGATCTGCGAGCTGTGCGCGACGTGCGTGCCACCACAGAGCTCTCGCGACCAGGGGCCGCCGATCTCGATGACGCGCACCTGCTCGTCGTAGGTCTCGCCGAACAGGGCGATCGCGCCCCACTCCTTTGCCTCGGGCAGCGTCATGTACTGCGCGGCGACGGGTAGGTCACGACGCAGGGCGAGGTTGGAGACCTCCTCGATCTCGCTGCGCGTCTCGGGCGACAGGGCCGAGTTCCACGCGAAGTCGAGACGCAGGTAACCGGGCTTGTTGTACGAGCCGCTCTGCAGCGCCGACGGGCCGAGCACCTCGCGCAGCGCGGCGTGGACGACGTGCGTGCCCGAGTGCGCCTGGCAGGCGGAGATGCGCCATTCGGGGTCGACCTGCGTGTGCACGCCCTCGCCGACGCGGACGGGCCCGTCGAGCACCTCGACCGTGTGCGCGATGAGGCCCTTGACCGGGCGCTGCACATCGACGACCTTGAGGCGACCGGCGGGCGTGACGATGATGCCCTCGTCGGCGATCTGACCACCGGATTCGGCGTAGAACGACGTGCGGTCGAGCACGACCTGGCCGCTCTGACCCGGCTCGAGCTGTTCGACGGCCGAGCCGTTCGCGACGAGGCCGCGCACGCTCGCCTCGGCCTGCAGCGTCTCGTAGGCGAGGAACTCGGTGGCCCCGGCCTCGCGCAGCTGCGTCCAGACGGCGACGTCACCGTGGCCGGCCTTCTTCGCCTTGGCGTCGGCCTTGGCGCGCTGACGCTGCTCGTCCATGAGGCGACAGAAACCGGCCTCGTCGACGCTGACTCCCTGCTCGGCCGCCATCTCGAGGGTGAGGTCGATCGGGAAGCCGTACGTGTCGTGGAGGCTGAACGCCTGGTCGCCGGTGAGGACGGGCTTGTCGCCGCCCGCCTGCTGGTCCGTCGTCTGCTTCGCCTTCGCGACCGCGGTGTCGAGGATCGTCGTACCAGCGACGAGGGTGCGGCGGAATGCCTCCTCCTCGGCGTACGCGATCTGCGAGATGCGCGCGAAGTCGGTCTTGAGCTCGGGGTACGACTGCGACATCCGCTCCATCGAGATCGGGACCAGGTGCGGCAGCGCCGGGTCGGCGTAGCCGAGCAGGCGCATCGCGCGCACCGCGCGGCGCAGCATGCGGCGCAGGACGTACCCGCGCCCCTCGTTGCCCGGCGTCACGCCGTCACCGATGAGCATGAGCGAGCTGCGCACGTGGTCGGCGACGACGCGCAGGTGAACGTCGTCAGGGTGGCTGCTCGCGGCCGACTGGCCCGAGTTCGCGCCGTAGCGCTTGCCCGTCATCTCGGCGGCCATGTCGAGGACGGGGTAGACCTCGTCGATCTCGTAGAGGTTGTCGACGCCCTGCAGCACCGACGCCATGCGCTCCAGGCCCATGCCGGTGTCGATGTTGCGGCGCGGCAGTTCGCCGGCGACGTCGAAGTCAGCCTTGCTGCGCACGGCGGACAGCTCGTACTGCATGAAGACCAGGTTCCAGATCTCCATGTAGCGGTCCTCGTCGACCGCCGGGCCACCCTCGACGCCGTACTCGGCGCCGCGGTCGAAGAAGATCTCCGAGCACGGCCCACCGGGGCCGGGCACGCCCATGCTCCAGTAGTTGTCGTTCGCGTCGCGGCGCGTGATGCGCGCGGCGTCGACGCCGATGACGTCCTTCCAGATCGCGTAGGCCTCGTCGTCGCTCTCGAACACCGTCGGCCACAGACGGTCGGCGTCGAGACCGTACCCGCCCTGGCTCTGATGCGTCGTGAGCAGCTCCCACGCGAACTTGATCGCGTCTTCCTTGAAGTAGTCACCGAAGCTGAAGTTGCCGTTCATCTGGAAGAACGTGCCGTGACGGCTCGTCTTGCCGACCTCTTCGATGTCACCCGTGCGCACGCACTTCTGCACGCTGGTCGCGCGCGTGAACGTCGGCGTGGCCTGACCGAGGAAGTACGGCTTGAACGGCACCATGCCGGCGTTGACGAAGAGCAGGTTCGGGTCGTCGTAGATGAGTGGTGCGCTCGGGACGACCGTGTGGCCCTTGCCTTCGAAGAACTGCAGCCAGCGGCGCCTGATCTCGGCGGTTTCCATCAATCGCCCTCATTCGTGAGAAGTCGTACGGGTGTGCGTCGCTCATCATCCCACGAGTGCGCGCCATTTCCCCATCGTGGCGGCCTCGTGACCGGCCGGGCGGTGCGGGGCACCGCGGCGCGCGAACGAACGGACGAGGCCCGGCCCCCTGTGCGGGAACCGGGCCTCGCCCGTCATGTCAGGCGCGCATCGGCGCTGACGTCACTTCTGCCAACCGATGGTCTCCGGGAACGGGAAGTAGAACACGGACGCACCGACGTTCGCGAGCCCCTTCTTCGTCGCCATGATGACCGGGCCGTTCGTCAGCGGCAGGATGCCGTACTGGTCCATGGCCTGCTTCTCCAGCTTGTTGGCCTCGGCGATCTGCTTGTCCTTGTCGCTGATCTTCGTCAGGTCCTTGAACTTCGGGTCGAGCGACTTGTCCGCGACACCGGACTGGTTCAGGCCAGAGTCCGAGCACCACACCTGGCAGGCGTACGCCACACCGTAGGGGTCGGAGGAGCTGAAGCCCATCGGGAAGAGGTCGAAGTCCTTCTTCGTGATGACGTTCGAGAACTCCGAGGAGGCGCGCTGGTCGATCTTCATGTCGACGCCGATGCCCTTGAGCATCGCCTGCATCGCCGTGGCCTGGGCCTTGCTGACCGGGTCATCACCGAGGTTGACATAGCTGAGGGTCAGCTTCTTGCCGTCCTTGGAACGGACGCCGTCCGAACCGGCCTTCCAGCCCGCCGCGTCGAGGTCCTTCTTCGCCTGCTCGGCGTCGAACTTCGTCGAGACGTTGTTCTCGTAGCCCTTCTGGAAGCTGAAGAGCAGGAACGAGCCGGGCAGCTCCTCCTTGTAGTCGAGACCGTTGAACTCGATCTCGGCGAGCTTGCTGCGGTCGACGCCTTCCATGATGGCCTTGCGAACGGCCTTGTCCGCGAGCAGAGGGCTCTTGCCGTTGAGGGTGAGCAGGCTGTTCGAGGGGTAGGAACCGCGGCGCAGCTCGGTGTTGGGAACATCCTTCACCTGCTGCAGACGGTCCTTGGTCCTCGCGCTCGTCGCGTCGATCTGCCCGTTCTTGAACGCGTTGATGGACGCCGAGGCCTCCATCGTGATGAACGTGCGCTTGTCGAGTTTGCCCTTGTCGCCCCACCACTTCTCGTTGCGGACGAACGAGATGGTGCCGGCCTTCGAGTCGTACTTCTCGATCTTGTACGGGCCCGCGCCGAGCTCGGCGTGCGGGTTGTTCAGGTAGAACTTGTTGAACTGGTCCGCGGAGCTCACCTTCGGGTTGAGCAGGAAGTCGAACAGACCTTCCCACCACACGCCCGGCTGGTTGAACGTGATGACGGCCTCGTGGTCGTCCTTGCCCTTCGCCACGGACTCGATGGCCGAGAAGCCATCCGTCGAACTGGGCAGGAACGCCTTGTCCTTGCCGCTGTTGGCCTTCCACGTGTTCTCGAAGGACTTCCAGTCGATCGGCGAACCGTCGTTGTACTTCGCCTTCGGGTTCATCGTGTAGGTGACGACGAGCTTGTCACCCTTGACCTCGCTCTTGGCGCGCTCGATGTAGGCCTTGTTCCAGATGACCTTGCTGCCGTCAGCCGAGTACGTCTTGAGGACGGGGTTGTACCAGCGCCACACGTCCGAGGTGTAGCGGGTGCCGTCCTGCTGGAACGGGTTGAACTGCGGAGAGACCTCGGTCGTGGCGGTGGTGTACGTGCCACCATCCTTGAGGGCCGACGCCGGCTGCTCGTTGTAGCTCTTCTGCAACGAGGTGTTCGTCGTCTTCTTGCTGTCGTCGCCCTTGTCGTCCGACGAGCCCCCGGAACACCCGGTGAGCAGCAGAGCGCTGGCGAGAACGAAGGCGCCGGACGCCGTCTTCATCGACTTCATCAGTGAACTTCCTTTGTGTCGGCCCCGCCTGCGAAGTGACAGGCGTGGGCATGATCGGCGCCGGTCACAGACATGAGCTCGGGCGTCGTGTCCCGGCACAGCTGCTGCTTCGCGTCGTCGAGGGTCTTATACAACGGGCACCGCGAGACGAAGCGGCACCCGGGCTCTGAGGAGGTCGGGCTGGGCAGGTCGCCCGTGAGCAGGATCCGCTCACGGCTACGTTCGACCACCGGGTTCGGCACGGGGATGGCGGACAGGAGCGCCTTGGTGTAGGGGTGCATCGGGCGCTCGAACACGTCGTCGACGGCACCGACCTCGACGATCTTGCCGAGGTACATGACCGCGACCCGATCCGAGATGTGACGCACGACGGCGAGGTCATGGGCGACGATGAGGTAGCTGAGGCCGAGACGGGCCTTCAGCTCGGCGAGCAGGTTGATGACGCCGGCCTGGATCGACACGTCGAGCGCGGAGACCGGCTCGTCGAGCACGACCGTCTTCGGGTTCGTGGCGAGCGCACGGGCGATGCCGATGCGCTGACGCTGTCCGCCGGAGAAGGCTGCTGGGAAACGGTCGGAGTGCTGCGGGTTGAGCCCGACGAGCGCCATGAGCTCCTCGACCCGCTCGTCGATCTCGTGCTTGCTCGACCCACCGAGCGCGACGAGCGGTTCGCTGATGATGCCGTGCACAGTCATGCGCGGGTCGAGGGCACCCATCGGGTCCTGGAAGACCATCTGGATGTCGCGACGCAGATCCTTGCGCTGCGACCTCGAGGCGTTCTTGATGCTCTGCCCGGCGATCTCGATGTCGCCCGTCTCGGGCTGACCCATCCGCATGATCTCCATGAGGGTGGTCGTCTTGCCCGAGCCGGACTCCCCGACGAGACCGAGGGTCTCCCCCTCGCGCAGGTCGAGGTCGATGCCGGCGACGGCGTAGACCGAGCCGACGCGACGCTTGAGCACGGCGCCCTTCATGAGCGGAAACGTCTTCGTCACGTCGTCCAGGCGCAGGACGCTCGCGCGCTCCTCGCGGGGGATGCCGGCGGCGGGATCCTCGATGACGGGTCGGGGGAAGATGGGTTCGGAGCCGATGAAGCCCCGCCCGGAGATCTCGTCGGCGCGGATGCAGGCCGCACGATGCGTCGCGGAGCCGACGGGACGCAGGGCCGGTTCGCCGTTGCCGCACTCCGCGGTCGCGATCGGGCAGCGCGGGATGAGCGGGCACGCGTCCGGGAGGTCGACGAGCAACGGCGGCGTGCCCTTGATCGGTGCTAGCGCCTCACGCCCCGTCGCGTCGACGCGGGGCACGGCCCCGAGCAGGCCGATCGTGTACGGCATCCGCGGTGCGGCGAAGACGTCGTCCGCCGTCCCCGTCTCGATGAGGCGGCCGGCGTACATGACGCCGACACGGTCGGCCTGACCGGCGACGACGCCCAGGTCGTGCGTGATCATGAGCACGGCGGCGCCCGTCTCACGCTGGGCCTTCTTGAGCACCTCGAGCACCTGGGCCTGCACCGTCACATCGAGTGCGGTGGTCGGCTCGTCCGCGATGATGAGGTCCGGGTTGTTCGCGATGGCCAGGGCGATGACGACACGCTGACGCATACCGCCGGAGAACTCGTGCGGGAACGACTTCGCACGGGTCTTCGGGTTGGGGATGCCGACGAGGTCGAGCAGCGCGACGGCCTGCTCCCACGCCTTCGCCTTGGTGATGTCCTGATGGATGAGGATCGCTTCGACGATCTGGTCACCGACGGTGAAGATCGGCGTCAGCGCCGACAGGGGATCCTGAAACACCATGCCGATGCGCTTGCCGCGCACCTTCGACATCTCCTTGTCGGTGCGTCCCAGCAGCTCTTCACCCTCGAGGGTGATGCTGCCGTCCACCTTCGCGTAGCTCGGCAGCAGACCCATGATGGCCGTGGACGTGACGGACTTGCCCGAGCCGGACTCGCCGACGATGCCGAGCGTCTCACCGCGTGCGATGTCGAAGCTGACGCCGCGCACCGCGTCGACACGCCCCGCTTCGGAGGGGAAGGACACCGCGAGATCCTTGACCGAGATCAACGGGCTGCTGCCCGCCTTGTCCAGCATGCCGCCACCGGAGACGGAGATCGGGGTGCTCATGCGTTGCCACCAGCCTTGGAGTTCGGGTCGAGCGCGTCACGCAGGCCGTCACCGATGAGTGCCATCGAGACGGTGAGCATGACGAGGAGCAGAGAGGGGAAGGCGAACAGCCACGGCGCGGAGTAGACGGAATTCGCACCGTCGGCGAGCATCGAACCGAGCGACACGTCGGGCTGCTTGATGCCGAACCCGAGGAAGGACAGGCCGGTCTCGCTCATGATGGTGGAGACGACGCCGAGGGTGAAGTTCACGATGAGCAGCGACCCGATGTTCGGGATGACGTGGCGAAGCACCACCTTCGTCGTGGGCACTCCCATGAACTCGGCGGCCGCGACGTATTCGCGTTCACGCACGGATGTCGAGATCGTCCACACGATGCGGGCCGAGAACACCCAGCCGAAGAGGGTCAGCACGAAGATGAGGACGCGCCAGTCGCCCTGGAAATAGGTGGAGATGAGCGCCAGGATGAGGAAGCTCGGCACCACGAGGAGGAAGTGGATGAGACCGAGCGTCAATTTCTCCAGACGCCCACCCACGTAGGCGGCCCAGGCTCCGACGACCGCCGAGATGATCGTCGTCAGCGCCGACACGCTCACACCGATGATGATGGATCGCTGCAGACCGTGGACGGCCTGGGCGTAGGTGTCGTTGCCGGCCTGGTTGGTGCCGAAGAAGTGGCTCCCGCCCGGACCCTGCTGCAGCGTGAGGAAGTCGGGGTCGGTGTAGTTCCACTGCGTGAAGAACCCGCCGACGATCGAGAACACGACGAGACCCAGGAGGATGACGAGACCCAGGACGCCGCCCTTGTTGCGCATGAAACGGCGCATGTAGAGCTTTCGGCGGGTGAGCGGAGCGGCGGCGCCGTCGCGCTTGGGGTCGCCCTCGGTCAGCTCAGGGGTGGGTGAACCGTCCGGTAGGCGCGTCTCGCGGACCGTTTCCGGCGAGATGGCGGCCTGTTCGACGCTTTCGGGCTCGATGGGGTTGAAGTCGTTCGTCATGGCTCAGCTCACCCGCACTCGGGGGTCGAGGGCGACGGTCGCGAGGTCCGCGAGGATCGCGCCGATGGCCGTCATGAGGGCGCCGAAGGCCGCGATGGCGACGGTGCCGTGGATGTCGTTCTGCCCGATGGTCTGGGTGAAGTACTGCCCCATGCCCTTCCAGGCGAAGATCGTCTCTGTCATGATCGCGCCGGTGAACATCGCCGGGATGGAGAACGCGAGCTGGGCGGCCGTCGGAATGAGCGACGTGCGCAGTCCGTGGCGGCGGATGGCCTCCTGGCGCGTGAGCCCCTTGGCCCGGGCGGTGCGCACGAAGTCCGCGTCCACGGTGTCGAGCAGGAGCGTGCGCTGAGTCAGGTGATAGCTGGCGTAACCCACGAGGATGAGGGTGATCGACGGCAGCACGAGGTGTGCCAGGCGGCTGACGAGCGTCGCCCAGAACCCACTGACGTTCGGATCTTGCGCACCGGCGACGTAGAAGACGGTGTGACCGAGCTTCTGGTTGGCCCAGATGCCGAGGAACACGACGCACAGCGCCGCCACCGGCAGGGGGATGTTGAGCGTGATGATCGACGTCGCCTGGGCCACGCGGTCGCCGAAGCGGTACTGGCGAGCTGCGCTGTAGACGGCCAGCGCGATGCCGAGGACCGCACTGAGAATCGTCGCACCGAGCACGAGCTGGGCGCTGATGGCGGCCCGGTAGGCGACCTCGGAGTTGACGTCGACACCCGTCGGCGACTGACCCCAGTCCCAGTGGAAGAACACGCCCTGGAACCACGTCCACCACTTCGTGAAGACCGATTCGTCGGGGTTCAGGTTGTACTGGTCCAGGGAGCGAACGATCTGGTCGTGGCTGAGCGGGGGTCGCCGCGCCAGATAGTTCGACTCGGGCTTCAGGAAGAAGGAAGCCAGGAAGAACGTCAGGTTGGTGGCCACGAAGATCATGACCACCCACCCCAGCGCTTTTCGGAGGATGTAGCGAAGCACGCGGGCGTGTCTCCTTCACGAGACGGTGATGGACGCTGGTCGGAAGGTCTTTCCTTCAGCGGCGATTGAAGAATATGTGGTGGGCGCCGAAGATGAACGGCTGGGGGACGGCCCGTGACGACATCGTTACTCACGAAACAAGGACGACATCTGGCCGACATCAGCGCGACCCGGAACTCCTGGCCTCGAGGCCGCGACGGCGGAACATCGGCCCCGGCGACGGCGCCCGGCCGCGGAAGCTCTCGTACGCCCCCATGGGGTCTGCGCCACCGCCCACGCCGAGGATCCGTTCGGCGAACCGCCGTCCGTTCTCGCGCGTCGCTCCCCCGTTCTCGACGAACCACTCGCATGCGTCCGCATCGAGCACCTCCGACCACAGGTAGCCGTAGTACCCCGCCGAGTACCCACCGGAGAAGACGTGCTGAAAGTACGGCGCGGCATAGCGGGAGGGCACGGCGTCGATGTCCAGTCCGTACCGGCGCCGTACCGTCTCGGCCATCTGCTCGACGGACGGCACCTCGTCCTGCTCGGTGAGCAGGTGCCAGGAGAAGTCGAGCAATGCGGCGCCCACCAGCTCACTGGTGGCGAAGCCCTGGTTACAGGTCGCCGAGGCCTCGAGGCGATCACGCACCGCCTCCGGCAGCGTCTCCGCCGTCTCGACGTGCTGCGCGTAGCGCTCGACGACGCTCGGCCACAGCATCCACATCTCGTTGACCTTGCTGGGGAACTCGACGAAGTCCCGTTCGACGTTGGGCCCCGAGACCGACGGGTGACGCACCTGCGACAGCAGCCCGTGCAGGGCATGGCCGAACTCGTGGAAGAACGTCTCCACCTCGTCGAACGTCATGAGGGTGGGCTCCCCCTGCGACGGCCGCGTCACGTTGAGGTTGTTGCAGACAACCGGGGCCTGGCCGAGGAGGTCGTTCTGCTCGACGAGCGGATGCATCCACGCGCCGCCGCGCTTGCTCGGGCGGGCGTACGGATCGAGCAGGTACAGGCCGACGGCGCCCCCGTCCTCGTCGTGCACCTCGAACACGCGCGTGTCGGCGTTCCAGCCCCGCAGATCGGCTCGCGGGGTGAACGTGAAGCCGTACAGCTGCTCGGCCGCGGCGAACACGCCCCGCTCGAGAACACGTTCGAGCTCGAAGTAGGGACGCAGGGCCTCCAGGTCGACGTCGTGATCTCGCGCTCTGACCTGCTCGGCGTAGTACGCGTGATCCCACGACTCGATCGTGTCCACCCCGTCCTCGCGCGCCGTGGCGGCTAGCACCTCGATCTCGGCGCGGGCGTTCTCGCCGGCGGCACGCGCGATGGGAGCGAGCATGTCGAGCACCGCCTGAGGCGTCCTGGCCGTGCTGTCCGCCGTCGCCCACGCGGCGTGGCTGTCGAAGCCAAGCAGCGCGGCTCGACGGGCACGCAGGCGGGCGATGTCCCGAACCAGCTCCCGCGTGTCGTTCTCGTCGCCGCGACTGCACCGCGCCGTCGACGCCGTCATGATGCGTCGACGCAGGTCACGATCACGCAGACGCGCGAGGTAGGGATGTCCCGTCGGATACGTGAGAGGGATGACGTAGCCGCCGCCGTCCTGCTCGGGCCGTGCCAGGGCGTCGATCTCGGCGTCGTCCAGGCCTGCGAGGCTCGAACGCTCCTCGACGACGACGGCCAGGGCCGCGGTGTCGGCCAGCAGGCGGCGGTCGAACTCGGCGCCGAGTGTCGCGAGCTCGCCGTTGATCGCCTTGACCTGCTCGGCAGCCTCCGGGGTGAGCGCCGCGCCGGCAAGCGTCATCGCCTTGATCCGGCGCTCGACGACGTGGCTCTGCTCGGGGCTCATCGTGGCGTCGCCGGCTCGAACCTCGCGCAGCTTCTCGAGCAGGGCAGCATCGACGTCGACCAGGTCCGCCAGGGCGGCGACGCGCGGCGCGAGCTCGTCCTCGAGGGCCTGCAACGGCGGTGTCGTGTCAGAACCGGTCAGGGTGTAAAGCGGCGCCAACACGCGTTCGGTGGCCGCGTGATCGCGTTCCAACGGCTCGACGACGTCGACGAACGTCGCCGGTGTCTGCGGCTGCGTGATGTCCGCGAGGGTGCGCCGCACCTGCTGCTCGAGATGCTCGAAGGCCGGGACGAAGTGATCGGCGCGGATGCGTTCGAACGGCGGCAACTCGAACGGCAGGTCGCTGCGCGTCAGCAACGGATTGGTGGAAGCGTCGTCCGTGACGGGGCCGGTCGTGATCTGGTTCATGGGGTGACCCTAGCCGCGCAGCACTCAGAATCGGCGCGGCGTCCCCGGGGTCTTTCCGCTCATTGCCGTCTTGATGGTGTAACCGACGGAGGCGACCTTCAGCATGGGACGCCCGACCGTCGCCACGGTCAGCGACGTCAGGGCGTTGAGATTATTCGTCATCGTCGCGAGGTTGGCTGTGATTGCGTCGAGGCGCTCGACCTGGGTGTTCGCGGCTGCGACGGTCGAGGTCATCTCCGTGATGAGCGGCAACGTCTCGTCGCTCACCTTGCGCACCGCGGCGCTCGCCTCGTCGAGCACGGCGCCAGCCTTGCCGATGACACTGCCGAGGCGCCACACGAGCACGGCGAACGCGACGGCCGCGATGAACCCGGCGATCTGTCCGAGCGTCAGGTCCACGTCATCTCCTTCTTCGAGCGCGCATGTCGCGCTGCCACCAGATTACGGGGTGCACATGGCCGTCAGGCCCGCCCCGATGTGGGGCGGGCCAGACGGCTTCGAGCGGGTGACGTCACACGACGTCGGCGCGCACCTCCGGGAAGTGGCACGCGACGCGGTGGCCGGGCGCGACCTCGACGGGCTCGGGCACGACCTGAGCGCACAGATCCTGTGCCTTCGGGCAGCGCGTGCGGAACACGCAACCCGACGGCGGGTTCTGCGGGCTCGGCAGGTCGCCCTTGAGCAGGATGCGCTCGCGCTTGCCCTTGAGCGTCGGGTCCGGGATCGGCACGGCCGACAGCAGCGCGTGCGTGTACGGGTGCTGCGGGCGCTCGTACAGCGTGTCGCGGTCGGCGTCCTCCATGACCTTGCCGAGGTACATGACGACGACACGGTCGGAGATGTGACGCACGACGGACAGGTCGTGCGCGACGAACACGTACGCCATCTTGTCGCTGTCCTGGATCTCCTCGAGCAGGTTGACGACCTGCGCCTGGATCGACACGTCGAGCGCCGAGACCGGCTCGTCGCAGACGATGACCTGCGGCTTGAGGGCGATCGCACGCGCGACACCGATGCGCTGACGCTGACCACCGGAGAACTCGTGCGGGTAGCGGTTGTAGTGCTCGGGGTTGAGCCCCACCCGCGACATGAGCTCCTGCACCGCGTTCTTCACGCCGCCCTCGGGCTTGACGCCCTGGATCTCGAACGGCGCCGAGATGATCTTGCCGACGGTGTGACGCGGGTTGAGCGAGCCGTGCGGGTCCTGGAACACCATCTGCAGTTCACGACGAATGCGCCGCAGGTCGCCGCCCTTGAAGTCGGTGATGTCCTCACCGGCGAACTCGATCCGGCCTCCCGTGGGCTCGAGGAGCTTGAGCATCGTGCGACCGGCGGTCGACTTGCCACAGCCCGACTCGCCGACGAGGCCGACCGTCTCACCGCGGTGGACGACGAGGTCGATGCCGTCGACGGCCTTGACGGGGTTGTCGGGGCGCCGGATGAGGCCCGCCTTCTTCTGCGGGAAGTGCTTCTGCAGCCCGGTGACGCGCAGCACCTCTTCTCCGACGGCGACCTGGGTCGCGCTCGCGAGAGCGTCGTCGGGTCCCGGCGGCACGCTCGTCGCGTGCGTGTCTGCGTTGGTCATGCTCAGTCTCCAACCTTGGTCGCGCCGTGGGCGTCCGCAGCACCGGCAGTCGCGGCGTGGGCCGCGCCGGTTGTGGAAGCCGCGTCGTCGCCGTCGATCGTGCGGGTCTGCGCGGGCTTCATGTGCTCGGCCTTCCGCTCTGCGGTCAGGAAGCAGCGGGCTTCCTGGTCGCCGAAGTGGCGCAGATCGGGCATCTCGGTGTCGCAGCGATCGCCCGGCACGAGGTACTTGAACGCGCAACGCGGCGCGAACGAGCAACCCCTCGGCAGGTTGATGAGCGACGGCGGGTTACCGGGGATGGGGTCGAGCTGCTCGCGACGTGCCTCGTCGAGACGGGGCATCGAGTTGAGCAGACCCACGGTGTACGGGTGTTGCGGCGTCGCGAACGTGTCGTAGACGTCACCCTTCTCGACCGGACGCCCGGCGTACATGACGAGCAGGTCGTCCGCGACGTCGGCGACCACGCCGAGGTCGTGGGTGATGATGATGATCGCGGACTTGAACTCCTGCTGCAGGTCGAGCATGAGGTCGAGGATCTGCGCCTGCACCGTCACGTCGAGTGCCGTGGTCGGCTCGTCGGCGATCAGCAGCTTCGGGTCATTGACGAGCGCCATCGCCGTCATCGCCCGCTGACGCATACCGCCCGAGAACTCGTGGGGGTACTGATCGACTCGCTTCTGCGGCGACGGGATGCCGACGCGGGCGAGCATGTCGATCGTGTGCTCACGCGCCTCCTTCTTCGACGCCTTGGGGTGGTGCACCTTGTAGGCCTCGATGATCTGCGCGCCCACCGTGTAGTACGGGTGAAGCGCCGACAGCGGGTCCTGGAAGATCATTGCCATCTTGCGCCCGCGCAACTCGCGCATGCGGTCTTCCTTGATGGTGAGCAGGTCGTCACCGTCGAAGTCGATCGCACCGGAGATCTGAGCGTTCGTCCCACGGTTGAGGCCCATGATCGTCGTCGACGTCACCGACTTGCCGGAACCCGACTCACCGACGATGCCGAGCGTCTGACCCTCGTACAGGTCGAAGCTCACGCCGTCGACCGACTTGACGATGCCGTCATCGGTCGGCCAGTGCACCTTGAGGTCGCGCACCGACAGCAGCGGTGTGCCACTCTTGTCGACCTGCTTCTTGCCGGGCTTGGCGCCCGAGTCCGTGAACGTCTCGCGGCCCACGCCATGGCCCGCGCCGTGCCCGGGGACCTTTGCGGCCGCGGTGGCGACGACGTCGCTGGCCTTGTCAACGAGAGCTTCGGCCTTCTCGCCGACGACGGAGTCGTCGACCTTCTTCTTGAGCTTGTCGAACATGGTCTCTCTCCTCAGGCCAGCTTCACGCGTGGGTCGACCACGGCGTAGAGGCAGTCGACGATGATGTTGGCCACGATGACGAGCGCCGACAGGACGACGACGATACCGACGTTCGTTGGCAGGTCCGGCGTCTGGGTCGACGTGACCGCTAACTTGCCCAGGCCGTCGTAGTTGAACACCGACTCCGTGATCGGTGCGCCGCCGACGAGCACGGCGAAGTCGATGCCGGCCATCGTCATGATCGGCGTGATGGCCGCCCGCATCGTGTGCTTCCACAGTGTCTTGCCCTTCGACAGGCCCTTGGCCTTGGCGGTGCGCAGGTAGTCCTCGCTCATCGTCTCGAGCACGTAGGCGCGAGTCATGCGGACGTACCCGGCGGCGGTGAACAGCGCCAGCGTGAGGGCTGGCATCAACAAGCCCGACAGCCAGCCACCGATGCCTCCGTCGGCGATCGTGGAGTACTTGGGAACCGGCAGCCAGCCCCAGTCGATCGCAACGAACTGGTACAGGAGCGAGCCGATCGCGAAGGTCGGCAGGGCGTAGAAGATCAGCGATGTCCCCACCAATGTCTTGTCGACGATCCCGCCTCGATTCAACGCGGCGAGGATACCGAACCCGACGCCGAGGATGAGCGTCAGCGCGAAGGCGACGAGCGCAATGGAGAAACTGATCGGGAATGCTGCCTTGATTTCATCCGTCACGTTCGCGGACTGCAGCGGCGAATACCCCAGGCATGGCGCGTCACATGAAAAGGCAAGGTCGGGCGCGCTCTTTCGTAGTTCCTTGTCCTCCGGGAATTCGCGTCCCGTAGCTACGCCCTTGACGAAATTACCCCACTGCACGAGAACGGGCTTGTCGTAGCCGAGGGCCTTGCGGTTCTGCTCGATGAGCGCTGGGGAGCAGTTCTTGCCACAGGTCTGGGCGGCCGGGTCCTTGCCGGCGGAGAAAAAGAGCACGAACGTCGCGAGCGTCACGACGAGCAGCATGACCAGACCCGAGAAGAGTCGGCGAATGACGTAGGCAACCATGAGCTTCCGCCCTTGCGGGCAGTCCTCTCGAACGGGAACGGGGGTGGGTTCGGTGTCGGCCGCGAGGACCGGGCGACCGGCGGGGCATCGGTGGGTGCCCCGCCGGTCGAGGTGCCAAGACGTCCGATTACTTCTTGACGCCGATGACCGCGAGGTCGGGGTACATCGACGTGCCGGCGCCGTTGATGTAGTTCGTCACCTTCGAACCGCGCAGGTAGTAGAACTTCTGCGACTCGAGCGGAATGTAGGCGACCTCTTCGCCGAGCTTGGCGTCGATCTTCTTGTAGATCTCACCTGCGGCGTCGACGGACGTGGCCTTGGAGGCCTCGTCGATCATCTTGTTGACCTCGTCCGACTTGTAGTTGCCGTAGTCGGAACCGTTCGACTTCGCCGTCAGGTTGACACGGCTGTCGAACAGCGGCGGGATGACCGTGCTGGCGGACGGCCAGTCCGAACCCCAGCCGGCCCAGTACACGTCGCCGTCGGAGTTCGGGTCGCGGATGACATCGTAGTAGGTGTCCGTCAGTCCGTTCAGGGTGACGTTGAAGCCGGCCTTCTTCCAGCCGTCCGCAATGGCGCCTGCCTGCTTGTCGGCCAGCGGGGTGCCGCCCTGGTACGTGAACTTGATCGACGGGTTGGGCTGACCGGCCTCCTTGAGGAGCTTCTTGGCCTCCTCGATGTTTCCGCCCGTGCCGTACTTGAACGCCGGGTTCTTGACGTAGGCCGTCGTGAGCGCCGGGTTGATGATGGAGTCGGCCTTGGCGTAGGCCTTGTCACCGCCGCCAGCGGTGATCCAGGCGTCCTGACTCGTCGCGGCGAGCAGAGCCTGACGGACCTTCTGGTTCGTCATCTTCTTGAAGTTCGGCACGAGGTAGTCGACGTACGGCGACTGCACGTTCGCGGACCGGTCCTTCACGGCACCCGTGATCTGGCCGTACAGCTGCGGCTGGAGCGAGCTCGTCGTGATAGCCGTCTGGTCGTCACCGCGGTCGGCGATAAGACGCTGGTTGATCTTGACCGGGTCGATGCCCTCCTGGAAGACGATCTTGTCCGGCAGCGCCTTGCGCACGGTGTCCGTCTTGGCGTCCCACTTGTCGTTGCGGACGAAGGTGCCACCCTGACCCTTCTTCCACGTGCCCTGCAGCTTGTAGGGGCCGTCAGAGAAGGCGGTGAGGTTGCTCTTGTCGCCCTTGTCCTGGTCCTTGCGGAACGGGTCGAACGCGCGCAGGGAGGCGACGGCGAGGTTGAAGTCCGGCCACGCCTTGTTGAACTTGTACGTGATCGTCTTGCCGTCACAGGTGACAGCCTTGTCGAACGCGTCCTTGTTGTGGTTCTTGTACGGGCCGTCGTAGATCGGCAGCCCGTTCTTCTGCGGGATGTCGAGGTACGCAAGGGCGTAGGACGGGCCACCCGTGATGACGTCCGTGGCAAAAGTACGCGAGATGCCGTACTTGAGGTCATCACATGTAATGTCCTTGCCGTCCTGCCACTTGACGCCGTCCTTCAGCGTGAAGCTCCACTGCTTGCCGCCGTCCGACATCTTGCCCGTGTCGGTGGCGAGGTCGGCAACCGGCTTGTCGCCCTTCTTGATGTCGTCCGTGGCCGGCATCGTGACGAGCGAACGCGACCACAGGCGGCCCCAGTTCGAGATGTCACGTCCGATGTAGACACGCTGGGGGTCGAGGTTCTCGGCGCCGCGCTTGTTGAGGTAGTTCAGCGTGCCACCGGAGTCCTTGCCCCCGGAACCGCCGGAGCCACCGTTGTCGCTGGACCCGCCACCGCAGGCAGCGAGGCTGATCGAACCAGCCATCGCCACGGCGAGGATGGAAGCCGACTTCTTGTTCATCGTCATCTCCTTGATGAAGAAGGATCCGCCGAGGCGATCCAACCGACCTGACCGGACGTGGCCAGGAAAACTGAGGGAGCCCGTGGGCTCGTGTGAGAGACGCGCGGTGGCGTCAGTGGCGATCGGCCTTGGGGTCGAGCGCATCGCGCAGGCCGTCGCCCAGAAGGTTGAAGCTCAGGACGAGAACCGAGATCGTGATGACCGGCACGAAGAAGTACGTCGGATCGGCCTGCGAGAAGTCGATGGCGTCCGTGATGATGTTTCCGAGCGTGGGGGTCGGGGCGTGGATGCCGACACCGAGGAAGCTCAGGGCGGCCTCCGCCGAGACGAAGGCGGGGAACGTCAGCGTGGCGTACACGAGGAACGGCGCCCAGAGGTTGGGCAGCAGCTCCGTCACGTACAGACGGCGGTTCGTCGCACCCAGGGAGCGGGCCGCCTCGATGAACTCACGGTTGCGCAGCGTCATGACCTGGCCGCGAATGATGCGAGCGAACGTCGGCCAGCCGAACAGGCCGAGCACGAGGATGATGTAGATGCCCGCGGCGATGTTGCTGTTCTTTACGCCGAAGCTCTGGATGCGCGCGATGATCGTCCCCGACAGCGCCAAGAGCAGCAGTGTCTGCGGCCAGCACAGCACGAGGTCTACAAGCCGGCTGAGCAGGAAGTCGGCCTTGCCCCCGGCGAAGCCCGAGATGAGCCCGACCGTCATGCCGATGAGCATCGCGACCGCCGTCGCACCGAGGCCGACGACCACGGAGAACGTCACGCCGTACATGAGGCGGCTCAGCAGGTCCGTACCCGAGGAGGGCACGACGCCGAGCGGGTGATGCGAACTTGCACCGCTGAAGCTACCGATCGGCGTGCCGTCCTGGGACAGGAGATCGCGATGGTTGGTCGTGGGGTCGAGCACACCCGTGGCCACGAGGATGGGAGCGATGATCGCCACGAGGACGAACAGCGCCGCGATGGTCATCGCAGCAAGGGTGGCCTTGTCGCGCTTGAGTCGAGACACGGCGATCTGACGAAGCGAACGACCTTCGATCGCCTTGGGCTCCTCGGGCGTCTGGGGTTCGGCCCCATCGGGACCCATCCCTTCGAGCGCGGGATCGCCGGTGACCATTGCCAAGGCTTCGTCCTTCCGTCTCTGGGCGCTCGGTGCGCGCTCCGCCTGTCACACGCGGCCCGGCGGTTGGCCGAGCTCGTCATGCACCCCAGATCATGCCCCATCGAAATTGTGATTCCAGCCTCAAAGTACGAGGGTCACCAGATCGTTACCTTTGACCCGCGAATGGCCGCAGGTGTAACACCGCGTTAACGAAACACGCGATTCTGCAACATCACGCAGTGAGCTGCATCACGTTGCACTCTCACCCCCGCGGATGACGGCGCGCAGGCGTCGCCATCGCTCCCCCAGCCGCTCCTCCCACCCCCGCGACGTCGGGTAGTAGTAGTCCGCGTCGGGCAGCAGGTCGTCGGGCAGGAACTGCTGCGGGCCGACGCCGTCCGGTTCATCGTGCGTGTATGTGTATCCGGCCCCGTGCCCCAACTGCGTCGCCCCGGCGTACCCCGAGCCGCGCAGATGCGGCGGCACGGCGCCGCCGCGGCCCGCCCGGACGTCGGCGATGGCGGCGTTGATCGCCGCGTACGCCGCATTCGACTTCGGCGCGATCGCGTTGTGCACGACCGCCTGCGCGAGGATGATCCGCGCCTCCGGCATGCCGATCTGCGCGACGGCGTGCATCGCCGCCACCGCCGTCTGCAGCGCCGTCGGATCCGCCATCCCCACGTCCTCGCTTGCGGCGATGACGATGCGCCGCGCGATGAATCGCGGATCCTCGCCCGCCTCGAGCATGCGTGCCAGATAGTGCAGGGCGGCGTCGACGTCGGAGCCGCGCATCGACTTGATGAGGGCGGAAGCGACGTCGTAGTGCTGGTCACCGGCGCGGTCGTAGCGCACCGCGGCTGCCGCCATCGCCTGCTCGACGTGGGCGAGCGTGATGGTCTTCTCCCCCGCGTCCGTCGCCACCCCGGCGCCCGCCTCGAGAGCCGTGAGCGCCCTCCGGGCGTCACCGCCGGCCATGCGGACGAGGTGATCGCGCGCGTCGTCGTCGAGGGTGAATCGCTCGTCGAGACCGCGCTCGTCGACGAGTGCCGCGCCGATGACGTCCGCGATCTGCGCGTCGTCGAGCGAGGTGAGCGTGACGAGCACCGAACGCGACAGCAGCGGGGCGATGACGCTGAACGACGGGTTCTCCGTCGTCGCGGCGACGAGGATGACGGTGCGGTTCTCGACGCCGGGCAGCAGCGCGTCCTGCTGGGCCTTGCTGAAGCGGTGGATCTCATCGAGGAACAGGACCGTCGAACGGCCGTACATCGCGAGGTGGCGGCCCGCCTCCTCCATCGCCTGACGCACGTCCTTGACGCCCGCCGTGATCGCCGACAACTCGACGAACCGGCGTTCTGCGCTGTTCGCCGCGAGGTGCGCGAGCGTCGTCTTGCCCGTTCCGGGCGGCCCCCACAGGATCGCGCTCATCGGCCCCGCCGCACCCGCCTGGCCCTCGATGAGACGCCGCAGCGGCGATCCGGGCTTGAGCACCTCGCCCTGCCCACGCACCTCCTCGAGGGTGCGCGGGCGCATGCGCACCGCGAGCGGCGCCATCGCCGACGCACCAGCGCTGCCCGAGGTTCGTTCACCGTCGAGGCGGCTCGAGAACAGGTCATCACTCATGGCTGCAGTCAACCAGCCACCACCGACAAGGCACGACTAGAGTGAGCCGCGCCACCGCGCCGCCCGCCTCGAAGGACACCCCATGAGCAATTCCTCCCAACCCACCGCGATCCGTCAGACGTTCAACGTCGTCATCGGGTGGTTCGGGGTCGCCATCGGGATCGTCCTCGTCGTCAGCGGCCTCATGGCCCGCTCGCCGCACACGATGGCGTTCGTCGGCTTCGCCCTCGCCGCGGCGTCGTTCTGCGTCATGGTGCGCCCGAGCATCCGCTTCGGCGCGGACGACGTCGTCGTCTCCAACGTCGTGCGTGAGGTGACGCTGCCCTGGCCGGGCATCTCGCACGCCACGTCGAAGGGCAGCCTCGTCCTCCATGACAACGACGGGCACAAGACGACGGTGTGGGCGATCGGCTCGCAGAAGGCGCGCGGCGCGCGCAACGCCGACGACGCGCGTCTCGGCATCCTGCCGACCGCGTCCCTGCGCCCGATGCCGGGCACCCTGACGCAGCCTCCGCGCTCTGCCGGCGCGCTGCGCGAGGCCTTGGACGCCGAGACGGTGGACAACCCGGCCGACGTCCCCTCCGGTCGTCGCGTGCGCTGGCTGCCGCTGCCGTGCGCCCTCATGGCACTCGCGCTCGTCAGCGTCATCGTGGCGGTCATCGGATGAGGTGGGGCGCCACGCGACAGCGCGCCGGGGCCTCTCGGGCCGACGATTCGTCGGCTGCCTCGTCAAATGGTTCGGGCCATTCGCCCGAGCCGACCGACGGCGAGCGTCCGAGCGGGCGAGGCTACGGCGCCTTCGTCGCGCGTCACGCCATGGCCATCGTCCTGACGTGGCTCGTCGCCGTCGTCCTGGCCTTTGCGACGACGGCCGGCGCCTTCGGTGGCGGCGGACTCTTCGCACACCTGCGGCAGGCCGAGCCGTTCGTGCCGGGTGAGGCACACACCGGCAACGACATGCTGCTGACCGGCGACAAGGCCGGCGGCAGCGTCGCCGTCCGACTCGACGGGGTGGCGAGTTCACAGCAAGCGGCTGTCGGCGCGAAGGTGCAGCAGGTGATCGACGACGTCGTGCACACGTCGGCGGTCGAGTCGGCGTACTCACCCGCGGCGAAACGCGACCCGCGCGTCGCTGCCGCCTACCGTTCCTCGAGCGCACCCGAGTCGATGGTCTTCGTCGCCACGCTCGATGCTGGGCTCGACAAGAGCGTGCAGGAGGACGTGAGCGCGCAGGTCACGAAGGCCGTCGAAGCGGTGACGCCCGCGGGGGTGCGCGTGCGCACCGGCGGGTCCGTGGAAGTGCTCAAGCGCATCACCGATCAGGTGCAGGAAGACCTCAAGACCGGAGAGGGCATCGCCTTCCCGCTGACCCTCATCGTCATGGTCATCGTGTTCGGAGGATTCATCGCGGCGGGCCTCCCCCTCATCGGCGCGATCGCTGCGATCGCCGGCGGGCTGCTCGCGCTGCTCGGGTTCAGCCACGTCACCGACCTCGATGCGACCGTCGTCAACATCGTCACGATTCTTGGTCTCGGCCTCTCGATCGACTACGGCCTGCTCATCGTCGGACGCTTCCGCGAGGAACTGTCGCGCCTCGCGCTGCAGCGCGAGGCCGACGGCCTCGACGGGGTGCTCACGAGCGCCGACCACGACCTCGCGACCCAGCGCACGATCGCGACGGCCGGGCGCACCGTTCTCTTCAGCGGGCTTACGGTCGCGATCTCCGTCGCAGGGCTCGTCCTGTTCCCCGCATCGGTGACAAAGGCGATCGGCCTCGCCGGCCTGTCCGTCGTCGCCGTCGCCTGCCTCGCGGCGCTGACGCTCGTGCCCGCCTGCGCGCGCCTCGCTGCGGCGCGCCTCGCGAAGAAGCGCGTGCAGCCTGACGCGGACGAGGGACGATTCGCCGACCTCGCCCACGCCGTCCAGCGTCATCTGTGGATCTCGATCTGCGGTGTCGTCGTCGTCCTGCTCGTGCTGGCCGCGCCGCTGCTCGGCATGCGGCAGGTGAGCTCGACGAGCGCGTTGCTGCCGACGTCGGACCCGCAACGCACCCTCATGAACGACCTCGCCCACGACTTCCCTGCGCTCGGCGAACCCGCCGTGAGCATCGTCGGCGAGACCGACGTGGCGACGATGACGAAGTGGGTCTCGAGCGATGTCGCACACCGCGAATACGTCACCGGGGTCAACCCCGTGCGTGACCTCGGCGACGGCAAGGTCGCCGTCGGATTGCGAGTCGACGGGGCCACCCCCTCCAACGGGCGCACGCAGCACGTCGTCCACGACCTGCACGCTCACCGCCCAGGATTTCCGACATGGGTGACGGGCCAGCAGGCCAAGCTCGACGACTACACGCACGCCATCGCTGCGCGAGCCCCCTACGTCGTGCTCGTCGTTGCGTTCGCGACGCTCGTGCTGCTGTTCCTCATGACGGGATCGCTCGTCCTGCCGCTCAAGGCCCTCCTGTTCAACGCCCTCTCCCTCGGCGCGAGCCTCGGAGCGATGACGTGGATCTTCCAGAACGGCCACTTCGAATCGCTGCTCGGCTACACGAGCAACGACGCGATCGAGTCGACCGTCCCCGTCATCCTCATCGCGTTCGGTTTCGGCCTGGCGATGGACTACGAGGTATTCCTGCTCTCTCGCATCGTCGAGGCCCACGAACATGGTGACGACGACGCGCGCGCCGTCGCCGTCGGCATCCAGCGCAGCGGACGCATCGTGACGAGCGCCGCACTTCTCATGGTCATCGTCATGCTCGGGTTCGCCGCGGCGAAGATGGTCATCATCAAGCAGATCGGCGTGGGCCTCGCCCTGTCGATCATTCTCGACGCCACGCTCGTCCGCATGATCCTCGTGCCCGCGACGATGACCGTCATGGGCCGGTGGAACTGGTGGGCCCCCGCCCCGATGAAACGCTGGCACGCCCGCTTCGGCCTCCGCGACTGACTCCCCCGCGAATCGCGTCCCCCTTTGCGAATCCCGTCCCCAACGGCGATTTGCGGTCACATTCGAACACCGGCGCCCTCGAGCATCCGGCGCATGCCGGCCGCGCCGCTGCTGGGGTCATGCAGATGTGCCCGGATGCCGCAGGACGTCGCCGCCGCGACGTTGCGGGCCGAATCGTCGACGAACACGATCTGACCCGCCGGGACGTCCAGCCGGTCGATGATCGACGCGAAGAACGCCTCGGCCGGTTTGCACGCGCCGAGCTCGCAGGAATAGAACTCCTCGTCGAACACTCCGGCGTAGCGGCGGCGCATGAGGTCACGGCGCACGTCCTGCTGGTTGGTTGCGAGATGCACGCCGTACCCGGCACGTCTGACCTTGGCGACGACGGCCATCGCCTCTTCGTCGATGTCGAAACGCGACCACAGCTGCAGCGCGTCATCGGGATCGAGCGCGACCCCGTGCTCCTCGGCCGCGGCGACGAGGCAGTCACGCATCCTCGCCTCGCCCCGCATGGCGGGCAGTTCGCGGGCGAACACGACGGACGCGAAGCCCTCGCCACCGATCGCGTCGAGCGCACCCACCCAGCCGTGACGCGCGTGCTGCAGCACACCGTCGGCATCGAACAGGACGGTAGCCGTATCACGCATGTGGCGACCCTACGGCTGAAAGGGGCAAGCCCTGAAACCGTTGTCGGGCCCAGCACCCCCGGCGCGTCGCGCAGAATCGGTCGAGCCCCTGACGTCATGCGACGTCAGGGGCTCGACCCGTTGATCGGTCGCCGATCAGCCGATCACGACTTGTTGGGCGACACCTCGGCCGGAGCGGCGGGCGATGCGGCGTCCGCAGAAGCCTCACTCTTGACCTGAGGCTTGGCGTCCACACCCGCCTCCTTGCGCTGCTGAGCGGAGATCGGGGCGGGCGCGGCCGTCAGCGGGTCATAGCCGCCGCCGCTCTTCGGGAACGCGATGACGTCGCGGATCGAGTCGGTGCCCGCGAGCAGCGAGACGATGCGGTCCCAGCCGAACGCGATGCCGCCGTGCGGGGGCGCACCGAAGCTGAACGCCTCGAGGAGGAAGCCGAACTTCTCCTGCGCGTCCTCCTCGCTCAGACCCATGACCTTGAAGACGCGCTCCTGCAGGTCCTTGCGGTGGATACGAATCGAGCCACCGCCGATCTCGTTGCCGTTGCACACCATGTCGTACGCGTACGCGAGCGCCTCGCCTGGTTCGGTGTCGAACGTGTCGAGGTACTCGGCCTTCGGCATCGTGAACGCGTGGTGCACGGCCGTCCACATACCGGAGCCGACGGCGACGTCCCCCGAGGCGACAGCGTCGGCGGCAGGCTCGAACAGCGGCGCGTCGACGACCCACAGGAAGCTCCACGCGTTCTCGTCGATGAGGTCGCAGCGCTTGCCGATCTCGAGACGCGCTGCGCCGAGCAGCGCGCGCGACGCCTTCGTCGCACCCGCGGCGAAGAAGATGCAGTCGCCGGGCTTCGCACCGACGTGGCCGGCGAGGCCCGCCACCTCGGTCTCGGTGAGGTTCTTGGCCACCGGGCCGGTGAGCGAGCCGTCCTCCTGGACGAGGACGTACGCGAGGCCCTTCGCGCCGCGCTGCTTCGCCCACTCCTGCCACGCGTCGAGCTGACGACGGGGCTGCGACGCACCACCCGGCATAACGACGGCGCCGACGTATTCGGCCTGGAACACGCGGAACGTCGTGTCCCTGAAGAACTCCGTGCACTCGACGAGCTCGTTGCCGAAGCGCAGGTCGGGCTTGTCCGAGCCGTACTTCGCCATCGCGTCGGCGTACGTCATGCGCGGGAACGGCGTCGGCAGGTCGACGCCGATCGTCGCCCACACGGCCTTCGCGATCTGCTCACCGAGCTCGATGACGTCGTCCTGCTCGACGAAGCTCATCTCGATGTCGAGCTGCGTGAACTCGGGCTGACGGTCGGCGCGGAAGTCCTCGTCGCGGTAGCAGCGCGCGATCTGGTAATAGCGTTCCATCCCGGCGACCATGAGCAGCTGCTTGAACAGCTGCGGGCTCTGCGGCAGCGCGTACCAGCTGCCCGGCGCGAGACGAGCGGGGACGAGGAAGTCACGAGCGCCCTCGGGCGTCGAACGCGTCAGCGTCGGCGTCTCGATCTCGACGAAGTCGCGCTCGTTGAGCACGGCGCGCGCAGCCTGGCTCACCTTCGAGCGCAGACGGATCGCGTCGCCCTGGTCCTTGCGACGCAGGTCGAGGTAGCGGTACTTGAGGCGCGCCTCCTCTCCGACGGTGATGCGCTCGTCGATCTGGAACGGCAGCGGCGCCGCCTCGGAGAGCACCTCGATCTCGTTCGCGACGACGTCGACCTCACCCGTCGGCAGGTTCGGGTTGACGTCCTTCGGCTCGCGCGCGGCGACCTCACCCGTGACCTTGATGCAGTACTCGGAGCGCAGACCGTGCGCGGCTCCCGTCAGCACCTCGTCGCGTGCGACGACCTGGACGACGCCCGAGGCGTCACGCAGGTCGACGAAGGCGACACCGCCGTGGTCGCGACGCTTGGCCACCCAACCCGTCAGGGTGACGGTGTCACCGACGTCGGCTGCGCGAAGGGTTCCGGCTTCATGGGTTCGAAGCATGATGTTCCTCTCGATTCGTTCCATGCGGCGACGCGTCGATCGGACGATGCTCGACCGGGCGCCCCACGTGGGAGCAGCCCGGGAGGTGTGGGCGGGGGCCAGGTCGCGGTGCCACCACACCTTCGCCGAAAGATCTTCGGCCTCTCGTCGGTGACGCCGGACGCGCGGTCCGCCGCAGAACACGCCCGTCACGGGCCATGCTCGGGCGGGGTGTCAGGCCGCCACGGCGTACCTGCTCATTCTAGGTGATGCCGCGTGTGCGACGCGCCCGTGTTTTTCGCGGCTCAGTCGAGCTCGTCCCCGTCGACGTAGAACCAGCGGCCGGCGCGGCGTTCGAAGCGCGAGTGCTCTCGCAGCACCCCGCGACGGCCGTCGTCGGCGAGGTAGGACGCCTCGAAGGTGACGGTGCCGCGCGTATCGGCCTCGTTCATGCCGCCGTCACCCGTGTCGAGCACCCGCAGGGCCAGCCACGTCACGCCGTCGAGGTCGCCGACCTGAGCCGGGCGCGTGCGCGGATGCCAGGTGCGCCAAAGGTGGTCGGCGTCGCGTAGCACGAACGCCGTGTAGCGCGAGCGCATGAGCGCTTCGGGCGTCGGCGCGAGCACGCCGTCGAGGACGAGCGGGCCGCAGCATTCGCGCAACGAGCGCCCGGGCACCCAGGCGCAGGGGCACTCAGCGTCCGGGCCGGGTCGCACGCTTGGGTCGGCCGCAGCAGGCATGGGTCTCCTCGGTGACGGGCTCGCGCAGCGATCGGCGCGCGGCGGTTCGTTGGCACGACGATAACCTGTGCGCCATGACGAAGCGGATCGCGATGTACTTCCTCGGCGGAACCATCTCCATGTCCTCCGATGACGGCGCCGGAGTGCGCCCCACGCTCGGCGCCGACGACCTCATCGCCGCTGTCCCCGGCCTCGACGCAGCTGACGTCGACCTCACCGGCGAGACGATCGCGCGCGAACAGAGCGGTTCGCTCACCCCGGCGCACTTGCTCGAGGTGCTGCAGCGCGCGAGTGCCTCCGACGCCGACGGGTTCGTCCTCGTCCAGGGCACCGATACGCTCGAGGAGAGCGCCTACCTGCTCGACCTGCTCTGGGACGACGGGCGCGCGTTCGCCGTCACGGGCGCGATGCGCAACCCGACGATGGCCGGGGCCGACGGAGCCGCCAACATGCTCGCCGCGATCCGCGTCGCCGCGAGCGACGCCGCGCGTGGGCTGGGCGTCGTCGCCGTGTTCGCCGATGAGATCCACGCGGCGCGCTCGGTGACGAAGGGCGACACGTCATCGCTCACGACGTTCGTCTCCCCCGACTGCGGCCCGATCGGGCGCGTCCTCGAAGGTCATACCCACCTCTTCCACCGCCCCGTGCGACTGCCGGCCCTCCCCCGGCCTGACGCGGTCGACGCCGAGGTGCCCGTCCTGACGGTGGCACTCGGGCAGTCCGCGCGGGCGCTCGACGCCGTGAGCGCGGGCGCCGACGCGCTCGTCATCGCCGGCCTCGGAGCCGGGCACGTGCCCGGGTGGTGGGCCGAGAGCGTCGGACACATCGCGGCCCGCATTCCCGTCATCATGACGAGCCGGACCTTCTCGGGCCCGGCGCTCGTCGAGACGTACGGTGCGGTCGGCGCGGAGGTCGACCTCCAGCGCCGCGGCGTCGTCATGGGTGGCTACCTGCGCGCCGTGCAGGTGCGATTGCTCGTCATGACGATGCTGGCCACCGGGGCCTCACGCGAGAGCATCGCCGCCGAGGTGCGCCGCCGCGGCGGCTACCGCTGACCCGCTACTGCTTCGGAGCAAAGGCGGGGTGCACCGACCACGGGGTGTCGGGGGCGCGCAACGGTGCCCAGCCCGCGTCGCGCGCCGCGCGAGCCGCGAGGCATGACATGAGCAGCGCCGGGTTGTGGAGGCGCCCGGCGAGCGCTGCGTCGACGACGTCGTCGAGGCGAGCCCAGCCGGTCGGCATGTCGAGTTCTTCCTCCTCGCGCTCGAACCGGTCATCTTCCGACACGTCGGTGAGGTCGCGGGCGAGGAAGACGCGAAGCTGCTCCGAGAGCCCGCCCGGTGACGAGGCGTAGTCGATGAGCAGGTCGAGACGCCCGGCGCGCAGGTCGGCCTCTTCGTAGAGCTCACGCAGCGCCGCCTCGTGCGGCAGCTCGCCGTCGACGTCGAGCAGCCCCGCCGGGATCTCCCACTCCTGCGCACCGATGGGGTGCCGGTACTGGCGAATGACGAGCACCTCCTCGGCGCCGGGTTCGCCGCGCATCGCGAGGACGGCGACGGCGCCCGGATGGCGGACGAAGTCACGGGTGACGCGCCCGGCATCGCCGAGATCGGCTTCCTCCTGGACGACGTCCCAGACCCATCCCTCGTAGACGACGTCGCTGCGCACGACGGGCGCGGGGGTGTAGTCGTCGACGAGTTCGCTGGGGGTGATCGTGGGGTGCATGGAAGTCATGCCACCGATCCTGACACACCGGACTGGCACCCGGTCGCGCCCGGCCGCTACGTCGCAGGCCGACGTCCCAAGAAACGCCGAGGAGGGCGGCGCCGTCTCCGGCATCGCCCTCCTCGATTCATGACACGCGGCCCGAACAGCAGCCGCACGTCGTCACTTGCTCGGTCGCTCCAGCGCGGCCTGGACGAGCCCCGCGAACAGCGGGTGCGCGCGGTGCGGTCGCGACTTGAACTCCGGATGAGCCTGCGTCGAGACGTAGTACGGGTGGACGTCCTTCGGCAGTTCGACGAACTCGACGAGCCCGAGCTCGGGGTGCGTACCCGAGACGACGAGTCCAGCGTCGGTGACCTGCTCGAGGTAGTCATTGTTCACCTCGTAGCGGTGACGGTGACGCTCGCTCACCTCCGTCGTGCCGTAGGCGTTCGACACGACCGAGCCGTCGAGCAGCTTCGCCGGGTAGGCGCCGAGGCGCATCGTGCCACCGAGGTCGCCGGCGCCCTCGACGAACGACTTCTGCTCCTCCATCGTCGCGATGACGGGGTGTGACGTCTCGGGGTCGAACTCGGAGCTCGACGCGTCAGCGATGCCCGCGACGTTGCGCGCGTACTCGATGACCATGCACTGCAGGCCGAGGCAGATGCCGAGCGTCGGCACCTTGTTCTCACGGGCCCACTTCAGCGCGCCGAGCTTGCCCTCGATGCCGCGCACGCCGAACCCGCCGGGCACGAGCACCGCGTCGACACCCGACAGCGCCTTCTTCGCGCCCGCGTCGCTCGTGCAGGTGTCGGAGGCGACCCAGCGGATCTTCACCTTCGTGTCGTGATGGAAACCGCCGGCGCGCATCGCCTCGGTGATCGACAGGTAGGCGTCGGGCAGGTCGATGTACTTGCCGACGAGGGCGATCTCGACCTCGTGCGCCGGACGGTGGACGTGGTCGAGGAGCTTGTCCCACTGGGCCCAGTCGACGTCACGGAACGGCAGGCCAAGGCGGCGGATGACGTACGCGTCGAGCCCCTCAGAGTGCAGCACGCGCGGGATGTCGTAGATGCTCGGCGCGTCGACGGCGGCCGCGACGGCCTCGGAGTCGACGTCGCACATGAGCGAGATCTTGCGCTTGATCGGCTCGGGGATCTCGCGATCGGCGCGCAGGATGAGCCCGTCGGGCTGGATGCCGACCTGACGCAGTGCAGCGACGGAGTGCTGCGTAGGCTTCGTCTTCAGCTCACCGCTGGGGCCGATGTACGGCACGAGCGAGACGTGGAGGAAGAAGACGTTGTCGCGGCCCACGTTGTGGCGCACCTGGCGTGCGGCCTCGAGGAACGGCAAGGACTCGATGTCGCCGACGGTGCCACCGATCTCGGTGATGATGATGTCGGGTGCGTCGTCACCGTTCGCCTCGGCGCGCATGCGCTCGACGATCTCGTTCGTGATGTGCGGGATGACCTGCACCGTGTCACCCAGGTATTCCCCGCGGCGCTCGCGGGCGATGACGTCGGAGTACACCTGGCCGGTCGTGACGTTGGCGCGCCCGTGCAGGTTGACGTCGAGGAATCGCTCGTAGTGACCGATGTCAAGGTCGGTCTCCGCGCCGTCTTCGGTGACGAACACCTCACCGTGCTGGAACGGGTTCATCGTCCCCGGGTCGACGTTCAAGTAGGGGTCGAGCTTCTGCATCGTAACGCGCAGGCCGCGCGAACGCAGCAAACGGCCGAGACTGGATGCCGAAAGGCCCTTTCCGAGGGAGGAGGCCACGCCTCCGGTGACAAAAATATGCTTCGTCGTCTGATCCACCACGGAATGCCAGCCTACTTCATCGAGAGGTGTTCGGGCGACAGGGTTGCCGCACGATGGATGTGAACCGAGAGAACGCTCAGGCGCTCGCCTTCTGTGACGCGCCGGCGGCCGTCAGCAGCGATTCGGCGTGCTCGCGCGCGACCGCGCTTGTCGTGTCGCCACCCAGCATGCGCGCGATCTCGGTGACGCGCGCGTCACCCGTGACGGCGGCGACGCCGCTCTCGGTGACGGCGCCGTCATGCGATTTGTGGACGACGAGGTGGTTGTCGGCGTACGCCGCGACCTGCGCGAGGTGCGTCACGACGATGACCTGTGCGCTCTGCGCGAGCCGCGCCAGGCGCGCGCCGATGTCGTGCGCCGCCTCGCCCCCGACGCCGGCGTCCACCTCGTCGAACACGAACGTGGGCACGCTGCCCGTCGACGTCACCACCTCGAGGGCGAGCATGACGCGCGACAGCTCACCACCGGAGGCGGCCTTCGTCACCGGCTTCGGATCCATGCCGCGGTTGGCCGACAGCAGGATCGTGACGTCGTCGATGCCGTGCTCCGAGGGTTTGACGAGGCGCCCGTCGGGCAGTTCGAGGCCCTTGTCGGCTTCGGCGATCGAGACCTCGACGACGAGGCGAGCCGAGCCCATCGCGAGGTGATGCAGCTCCTGCGTGACAGCCTCACCCAGTCGCTCGGCCGCGGATCGACGCAGATCGTGCAGCGCGAGAGCATCAGCCCCGACCTTCGGCGTGAGCCCCGCGACCTCGGCGTCGATCGCGGCGATGCGATCGTCCGAGCCGGCGAGCTCCTGCGCCTCACGCCCGGCCTGTTCACGCCACGTGAGCACGTCGTCGAGTTCGGGCCCGTACGCCTTGAGCAGCTGGGTGATGGCGGCGCGCCGCTGATGCACCTCCTGCAACCGCTGCGGATCCATGTCGATGGCGGCCGCGTACTGCGCCACGTCCGCGGCGAGGTCGGCCGTGAGCGTCTGCACCTCCCGCAACCGCTCGATGAACGGTGCGAGGTCGGCGTCCAGCGTCACACCCGACTCGAGCCCACTGCGCGCAGCAGCCATGAGCGCCAGCGCATTCGGCTCGTCGGGCGACAACTCGTCGCCGGCCAGGGCCGCACCCGCACCACGCGAGGCGGCCAGGAGATCCTCGGCATGCGTGAGCCGCTCACTCTCCGCCGCGAGTTCGACGTCCTCACCCTCGATCGGCTCGATCTCGTCGATGCGCGCGATTCCAGCCTCGAGCATCGTGAGCCGCTGCGCGCGCTCCTGCGCCTTGAGCGTCAACTCGCGCCGCTCGGCCCGCAGCGCCTTCAGCCTCACATACCCGTCGCGGTAGCGCTGCGCCACCTCCGAGAGTTCGGGGCCTGCGAACGCGTCGAGGATCTGACGGTGCTCCTCGGGCTGCTTGAGCCGCCATTGGTCGGCCTGCCCGTGCACCGCGACCAGCTCATGCCCGATGCGCGCCAGCACGCCTGCGGGGACACTGCGCCCGGCCACCTGCGCACGCGAACGCCCCGTCGCGGCCACCGAGCGGCTGAGGATCACCTCGTCGCCCGCCTCCACGTCGAACTCATCGGCCAGCGCGGCCGCGCTCACATGCTCGCCCGGCACGTCGAGGAACCCCTCGACGAGCGCCGACTTCTCCCCCGTGCGCACCCGATCGGCGTCAGCACGCTCACCGAGCAGCAGCCCGAGACCGCTGACGACCATCGTCTTACCCGCGCCCGTCTCGCCGGTGACCACGTTGAGCCCCGGGCTGAGTTCGAGCGTCGCGTCGGCGATGACACCCATGTTGCGAATCCGGATTTCCCTCAGCACGCTTCCCACCCTAGGGGCACGACGCGACGAATGGTGATTCGAACACGCTTACGAACAGATGAACTTTTCAATGCGCGCGTCGCGTGCCGCGCCAGCCCTCGACCGACAGGTCGAACTTGCGCACGAGACGATCCGTGAACGGCGCGGTGCTCAGGCGCGCCAGCGTGACGGGCTTGTCGCTCGCGTGCACCTCGACACGGGCGCCGTCGGGCAGATCGAACGGGCGCCGCCCGTCACACCACAGCACGGCGCGCCCCTGCGCACCGGGCACGAGTTCGACGGCAAGTTGCGCGAGCGGCCCCAGCACGAGCGGGCGCGCGAACAGCGCATGCGCCGAGATCGGCACGAGGAGGATGGCCTCGGTGTCCGGCCACACGACCGGTCCTCCCGCGCTGAAGGCATAGGCCGTCGACCCCGTCGGCGTCGCGATGACGACGCCGTCAGCGCCCCAGGACGCGAGGGGACGGCCGTCGATCTCGACGGTCAGTTCGAGCATGCGCTCTCGTGCGGCCTTCTCGATGCTCGCCTCGTTGAGCGCCCACCCGCGGTGCAGTTCCACCTCACCGCGCCCGTCGGTCGCGACGACCTCGAGCGTCGCGCGGGTCTCGACGATCCACGAGCGCTCACGCACGCAGGCGACGATCCGCTCGACGTCCTCCTTCTCCGCCTCGGCGAGAAACCCGACGTGGCCGAGATTGATGCCGAGCAGCGGCACCCCGCAGTCGCGCGACAGTTCGGCGGCGCGCAGGATCGTGCCGTCACCGCCCAGGACGACGGCGAGCTCGCACGCCACCCCGGCTTCCTCCGGCGCGACGGTGACGACGCCCGGCCGCTGCGCGATCCCGAAGGCCGCCAGCTCGTCGGCGATGCCCGCGACCTCTATCCCGGCGGCCGTCAGCCCTTCGACGAGTCGCTCGGCGACCTCGTAGGCCTCGGGCCGGCGCGGGTGGCCGATGAGCAGGACGCGGCGGTTCATCACTCGCTCCTTCGCGTGAGGTCGCGGATTCGCTGGTTGGCGGAGGCGTCGTCGAGTGCGCCACCGACCGCGGCGCGACGCAACCAGACGAGGTATTCGTGGTTGCCGTGGCTGCCCACCATCGGGCTCCACGCGAGACCGTGCACGGCGAGGCCGAGTTCGGACGCGCACGCGAGCACCTTCTCGATGCTCTCGCGACGCTGCTCGACTGACGTCACGACGCCCGTCCTGCCCAGTCTCTCGCGTCCGACCTCGAACTGCGGCTTGATGAGCGCGATGAGATCACCGTCGTCGGCGAGCAGAAAGGACATGTGGGGCAGCGCCAGCGTCAGCGAGATGAACGACAGATCGCTGACGACGAGTGCGAACGGTGAGCCGTCGAGCTGCGTCGCGCTCACGACGTCGCGGACGTTGACGCCCTCGAGATCGGTGACGCGCGGGTCGCTCTTGACCGGTTCGGCGAGCTGGCCGTGCCCGACGTCGAGAGCGACGACGTGAGCCGCCCCCCGTTCGAGCAGCACCTGCGTGAACCCACCGGTCGAGGCGCCGACGTCGATGGCGTGCGCTCCGGCGACGCGGGTCGCGACACCCGGAAAGGCCTCGCACGCGGCGAGGAGCTTGTGTGCGGCACGGCCCACGTAGTGGTCGAGGTCGCCCTCGATCTCGACGTTCTGCGCGTCGCTCACCTTGGTCGACGCCTTCGCCTCGACCTTGCCGTCGACAAGCACCCTCCCCGCGTCGAGCAGCTCCTTCGCCTGGGCGCGAGAACGCACGAGGCCGCGCGCCACGAGGGCGGCGTCGAGTCGCACACCACTCATGCCTGGGCCTGTTCGAGGCGTCGCTGCAAGCTCTCATGGACGTCGTGTGCACGAGCGATGACGTCGGCGGCATCGACGTCGGGCCCACAGCTTTCGGACCCGCTGTCATTCGACGCTCTGCCGACCGACCCATTGCCGCCCGTCGACTCGCCGGCCATCGCATCGACGCTCTCGCGCAGGCGGCTCACGGCATCGTCCAGTTCTGTGTCACCGACCGGGCCGTCCCCGGCGATCACACGACGGCCCTCGGCCCGCTGGGCGAGCTCACCCGGGCTGGGCACCCCGATGCTCATGACCCGCACGCCTGACGCATCTCGCGCGCCGCGTCCTCGGCGGAGAGGTCTCCCGCATCGACGCGCTCCCACAGGGACGTCAGCAGACCGCGCACGCGAGCGATGCTCGCCCCCGCGTCGCATTTCCCGGCAGTCTCGACCTCGTACGGCTGCGTCAACCCGCGCAGATCCGCGAGCACGTACGTCGGGCGACGCTCCTTCGGTGCCGCGGCTGCGTCCGCGAGGCCGTGAACGCCGGTGAGCACGAGCACGCTGTCGTACCCGCCGCGGGTCGCGCCTTCGATATCCGTCTCGAGCCGGTCGCCGACAGCAAGGACGCGCGCCGCGTCGGCCGCGCCGATGCGCTCACTCGCCATGTCGTACATGACGGGCATGGGCTTGCCGGCCACTTCGGGATCGACCGCCACCGCATTGCGGACGGCCTGGACGAGCGAGCCGTTGCCGGGTGCGATCCCTTTCTCGGTCGGCAAGGTCAGGTCAGTGTTCGTCGCGACCCAGCGCGCACCACCGTTGACGGCGTGCGCTGCGGCCGCGAGGTCCGTCGCACGGACATCCGGCCCGTAGCCCTGGACGACGGCATCGATGTCGCCGGTCGCTGCACCTGCATCGTCGTCGCCGACGCAGACGAAACCGGCCTCCCTCAGCGCTCGGGCGACGCCCTCCCCGCCGATCGGCAGGACGATACGCACCTGCGCGCCACTCTCGCGCAGCACGTGCGCTGCCGCCATCGACGAGTTGACGACGTCCTCGTCGTCTAGACGCAGCCCGAGCTCACGCAGATGCGCCGCGACGGCCGACGGGGGACGCGAGGCGTTGTTCGTCGCGTAGACGACGCGCGTCCCATGTTCGCGCGCGCTCTGGAGGCTCGCGATGGCATGCGGGATGGCGCCGGGCCCTGCGTAGACGACGCCGTCGAGGTCGCAGACGATGCCGTCGTACCGGTCGAGCAGGCCTTCAGTCACGGGGGTCCTGTTCCCCGACCGACGCTGACGGTTCGTTCGGCGGTACGGCGCCGAACGCGCTCAGGTCGAGCTCGGCGAGATGCGG
Source organism: Dermacoccus sp. SAI-028 (assembly GCF_004346775.1). NCBI lineage: Bacteria > Bacillati > Actinomycetota > Actinomycetes > Micrococcales > Dermacoccaceae > Dermacoccus > Dermacoccus sp. SAI-028. Next base: position 1,799,691 of record NZ_SMFS01000001.1, read on the forward strand.
GTCGACGTCCTGCTCGTCCTCCGGCGCGAGGTCGGTCAGCTCGAAGCCGTCGATCTGGTCGATGCGGTCGGCGGCGTCCGTCTCGCCATCACGGTCGGCCGCGTCGGCCTTGACGAACCACGCCCGCGCTTCCTCCCGCTCACCCAGGTCGAGCAGCGCGTCAGCATACGCGTAGAACAGACGAGCGGCCCAGGGCTGCGTCGTCGCCTTCTGCAGGGCGGGAATGCGCAGTCCGACGACGGCAGCCCGCGACTGTCCCATGTCGCGGCGCACGCCGGAGACGACGATGGCCAACTCGATGTTGTCGGCCTCAGAGAGGCGTTGCGCTTCCGGAGAGTTCGCCAGCTCGAGGGCCCGCTCGTAGCGCCCCAGGCCACGCTCGCAGTCGACCATGTACGGCAGCAGGTGGTCGGAGCCGGACAGCCGGCGCGCGGTCCGGAACTCACGCAGTGCCTCGGCGAACTCGCCCGTTCGGTAGAGGACCAGACCGAGCGCCTCGCGCGCTGCCGGAACCCGGCCGGCCCGGCTCACGGCGTGCTGCGCGTGGTCGAGCGCCTTCTCCGGGTTCTCGTCCAGCAGTTCGGCGGCAGCGACGAGGTGCTTGGCGACGCCCTCGGCGTTCTCCTTGCTCAGGGTACGCAGCTGCTGACGAACCGCCTTGTCGAGCTCATAGCCCGTGATGTCCTCCGGCAGCACCGGCTCCGGCTTGCGACGGGGACGCTCGTCCCCCACGGCCTTCGCGTCCCAGCTGCGCGGGCCACGAATCGACGACTGCTCGTCCGACCAGCCGGCACCGCGGTCCCCCCGGCCGGTGAACCCGCCACGGTTTTCGCTGCGGTCATCCCGACGGAAACCGCCACCCCGCTCGTCACGACGATCCGAACCGCGTCCGTAACCAACACGCTCATCACGCCCAGACGAGCGGCGGTCGTCCCGGCCACGGTCATCACGACGGAAACCCCCACGATCCTCACGACCCCGCTCGTCATCCCGACGCGGTCTGTCATAGCTGCGCTCGTCCCCGCCACGGTCGTCCCGACGGAAACCCCCACGATCGTCACGACCGAAGGAACGGCGATCGTCACGACCCCGCTCGTCGTCCCGACGCGGGCCACCGTAGCCACGCTCATCGCGGCGGACACCTCTACGGTCGTCACGACGGTCGCTGCCCCGTCCATAGCTGCTTCGCTCGTCGCGACCTGACGAGCGACGATCGTCGCGCTCGAACCGACCCCGCTGCTCACGGGAACCCCTGTCGTCACGAGCCGGGCGACGCTCGCCGGAGGCCGCCTCGCGACCTCCCTGCGACCAGCGCGAACTGCGTTCGCGACGCTCTGGCGTGTTCTCGGTGTTCTCGTCAGGCATGTCTTCCTCTTCTCAGGACGGGCAATAGACATCGTGGCACGAGGGCGGCGCCTCGGGCGAGCCGGCACCCATTGCTACGACGGAGCGAGGGCATCGACCACGGCTGCGCAGCCAGGGCATACATGAAAGAAGGGCCCTTGATCCAAGAACTGTTCAAGCTCCGAGCCACCCGTCGGGGGCTTCAAGGAACACGACGTTCATCAGATCAAGGACCCTTCTGTTGAAGAAGTCCGGCGGTGTCCTACTCTCCCACACCCTACCGAGTGCAGTACCATCGGCGCTGAAGGGCTTAGCTTCCGGGTTCGGAATGTGACCGGGCGTTTCCCACTTCGCTATAACCACCGTAACACTATGAAACATATCAACCCATCATGGCGAGTGTATTGTTTCAGAATTACACAGGGACGCGAGCACTAGCACAACAATACTGAGTGTGATAATAAGTTATCGGTTCATTAGTACCGGTCAGCTACAACCATTACTGGTCTTCCACATCCGGCCTATCAACCCCATCGTCTCTAGGGAACCTCTCACACACAAGGTGTATGGAAACCTCATCTCGAAGCGTGCTTCCCGCTTAGATGCTTTCAGCGGTTATCACTTCCGAACGTAGCCAATCAGCGGTGCTCCTGGCGGAACAACTGACACACCAGAGGTTCGTCCATCCCGGTCCTCTCGTACTAGGGACAGGTCTTCTCAAGTTTCCTACGCGCACAGCGGATAGGGACCGAACTGTCTCACGACGTTCTAAACCCAGCTCGCGTACCGCTTTAATGGGCGAACAGCCCAACCCTTGGGACCTACTCCAGCCCCAGGATGCGACGAGCCGACATCGAGGTGCCAAACCATGCCGTCGATATGAGCTCTTGGGCAAGATCAGCCTGTTATCCCCGGGGTACCTTTTATCCGTTGAGCGACGGCGCTTCCACAAGCCACCGTCGGGTCACTAGTCCCCACTTTCGTGCCTGCTCGACATGTCTGTCTCACAGTCAAGCTCCCTTGTGCACTTACACTCAAAACCTGATTGCCAACCAGGCTGAGGGAACCTTTGGGCGCCTCCGTTACCCTTTAGGAGGCAACCGCCCCAGTTAAACTACCCATCAGGCACTGTCCCTGATCCGGATCACGGACCGAAGTTAGGAGCCCAATACGACCAGAGTGGTATTTCAACAATGACTCCACACACACTGGCGTGCATGCTTCACAGTCTCCCACCTATCCTACACAAGCCGTACCGAACACCAATACCAAACTGTAGTAAAGGTCCCGGGGTCTTTCCGTCCTGCTGCGCGTAACGAGCATCTTTACTCGTACTGCAATTTCGCCGAGTTCGTGGTTGAGACAGTGGAGAAGTCGTTACGCCATTCGTGCAGGTCGGAACTTACCCGACAAGGAATTTCGCTACCTTAGGATGGTTATAGTTACCACCGCCGTTTACTGGGGCTTAAATTCTCAGCTTCACCACCGAAGTGATTAACCAGTCCTCTTAACCTTCCAGCACCGGGCAGGCGTCAGTCCGTATACATCGAATTACTTCTTCGCACGGACCTGTGTTTTTAGTAAACAGTCGCTTCTCCCTGGTCTCTGCGACCCTCACCCCTAGCCCGTACGGGCTTCAAGGCTTGGGCCCCCCTTCTCCCGAAGTTACGGGGGCATTTTGCCGAATTCCTTAACCACGATTCACTCGATCGCCTTAGTATTCTCTACCTAACCACCTGAGTCGGTTTGGGGTACGGGCGGCTCGAACCTCGCTAGAAGTTTTTCTCGACAGCATAGGATCACCCTGCTTCCCACATACGTGGTCACCATCACATCTCAGCCACATCACTGACGGATTTACCTACCAGTGGGCCTACATGCTTGGACGGGGACTACCATCGCCCCGCGGAGGCTACCTTCCTGCGTCACTCCATCGCTTACCTACTACACGATCGGGTCACACGCTCCCCACACCAGATGATCCCGAAGGACCGGTTGGCATGGTTCGGGTGTTTAGCATCCCATGGTTCAGTATGGGCGGTTCTTCGCCGGTTCCGGAATATCAACCGGATGTCCATCGACTACGCCTGTCGGCCTCGCCTTAGGTCCCGACTTACCCAGGGCAGATTAGCTTGACCCTGGAACCCTTGGTTATTCGGCGGACGGGTTTCTCACCCGTCATTCGCTACTCATGCCTGCATTCTCACTCGTGTAGCATCCACGACTCGATCACTCGGCCGCTTCACTCGCCACACGACGCTCCCCTACCCAACAACACCCCCGTTAAGGGTCAGTGTGTCATTGCCACAGCTTCGGTGATGTGCTTGAGCCCCGCTACATTGTCGGCGCGGAATCACTTGACCAGTGAGCTATTACGCACTCTTTAAAGGGTGGCTGCTTCTAAGCCAACCTCCTGGTTGTCACAGCAACTCCACATCCTTTCCCACTTAGCACACGCTTAGGGACCTTAGCTGATGATCTGGGCTGTTTCCCTCTCGACTACGAAGCTTATCCCCCGCAGTCTCACTGCCACGCTCTCACTTACCGGCATTCGGAGTTTGGTTGACGTCAGTAACCCGGTGGGGCCCATCAGCCATCCAGTAGCTCTACCTCCGGCAAGAAACACGCGACGCTGCACCTAAATGCATTTCGGGGAGAACCAGCTATCACGGAGTTTGATTGGCCTTTCACCCCTACCCACAGCTCATCCCCTCAGTTTTCAACCTAAGTGGGTTCGGTCCTCCACGCCGTCTTACCGGCGCTTCAACCTGGCCATGGGTAGATCACTCCGCTTCGGGTCTAGACCCAGCGACTCAAACGCCCTATTCGGACTCGCTTTCGCTACGGCTACCCCACACGGGTTAACCTCGCCACTGAGCACTAACTCGCAGGCTCATTCTTCAAAAGGCACGCCGTCACCCCACACAGAGGCTCCGACGGATTGTAAGCACACGGTTTCAGGATCTATTTCACTCCCCTCCCGGGGTTCTTTTCACCTTTCCCTCACGGTACTAGTCCGCTATCGGTCACCAGGGAATATTTAGGCTTAGCAGGTGGTCCTGCCAGATTCACACGAGATTTCACGGGCCCCGTGCTACTTGGGAAACAGCACAACACAGCCACACACGTTTCGTCTACGGGAGTCGCACCCTCTACGCTCAACCATTCAAGATTGTTCAACTACGCACATGGTTTCTTACTGCGCACCCTCATGTCAGTGAGGATCAGCACTGTCCCACAACCCCACAACCGCAACCCCTGACAGGTCTCACACGATCATGGTTTAGCCTCATCCGCTTTCGCTCGCCACTACTCACGGAATCACTCTTGTTTTCTCTTCCTGTGGGTACTGAGATGTTTCACTTCCCCACGTTCCCTCCCAACACCCTATGTGTTCAGGTGCAGGTGCCATGACATGATTCATGGCGGGTTTCCCCATTCGGAAATCCCCGGATCACAGCCTGTTTATCGACTCCCCGAGGCATATCGCAGATTACAACGTCCTTCATCGGTTCCTGGTGCCAAGGCATCCACCGTGTGCCCTTAAAAACTTAAGATCACAGATACTAGATGCTCGCGTCCACTGTGTAATTCTCAAACAACACGCCACACACAACCCCACACACCCAAACCCCATCCAACAAGATGAAGAGTCTTCACTTGGTGTGTGATCTTGTGTTGACCACAACCCCAGAACACGATCCGTGTCCTGAGAACCCAACAACGCGCCGAACACAACCTCAACACACTCACCACCACCATGCTTTCCCCAACCAGCCCCACATCCTCACCCCATCAAGGGATCAAGATGCGTATGACTGGTTCGTACTCGCTGATGCCGGCAACCATGCAGGCTGCACCATGATCATCGTTCCACCCATGAGCACCCCCCACACACGTACGGTGTGGCAAGGGCTTGATGCTCCTTAGAAAGGAGGTGATCCAGCCGCACCTTCCGGTACGGCTACCTTGTTACGACTTAGTCCCAATCGCCAGTCCCACCTTCGACGGCTCCCCCCACAAGGGTTAGGCCACCGGCTTCGGGTGTTACCGACTTTCGTGACTTGACGGGCGGTGTGTACAAGGCCCGGGAACGTATTCACCGCAGCGTTGCTGATCTGCGATTACTAGCGACTCCGACTTCATGGGGTCGAGTTGCAGACCCCAATCCGAACTGAGACCGGTTTTTTGGGATTAGCTCCACCTCACGGTTTCGCAACCCTCTGTACCGGCCATTGTAGCATGCGTGAAGCCCAAGACATAAGGGGCATGATGATTTGACGTCATCCCCACCTTCCTCCGAGTTGACCCCGGCAGTCTCCCATGAGTCCCCACCCGAAGTGCTGGCAACATGGAACGAGGGTTGCGCTCGTTGCGGGACTTAACCCAACATCTCACGACACGAGCTGACGACAACCATGCACCACCTGTACACCAGTCCGAAGACGCACACATCTCTGCATGATTCCGGTGTATGTCAAGCCTTGGTAAGGTTCTTCGCGTTGCATCGAATTAATCCGCATGCTCCGCCGCTTGTGCGGGCCCCCGTCAATTCCTTTGAGTTTTAGCCTTGCGGCCGTACTCCCCAGGCGGGGCGCTTAATGCGTTAGCTGCGGCACGGAACTCGTGGAATGAGTCCCACACCTAGCGCCCAACGTTTACGGCATGGACTACCAGGGTATCTAATCCTGTTCGCTCCCCATGCTTTCGCTTCTCAGCGTCAGTAATGGCCCAGAGACCTGCCTTCGCCATCGGTGTTCCTCCTGATATCTGCGCATTTCACCGCTACACCAGGAATTCCAGTCTCCCCTACCACACTCTAGTCTGCCCGTACCCACTGCAGAACCGGAGTTAAGCCCCGGTCTTTCACAGCAGACGCGACAAACCGCCTACAAGCTCTTTACGCCCAATAATTCCGGACAACGCTCGCACCCTACGTATTACCGCGGCTGCTGGCACGTAGTTAGCCGGTGCTTCTTCTCCAGGTACCGTCACGTTAGCTTCGTCCCTGGTGAAAGAGGTTTACAACCCGAAGGCCGTCATCCCTCACGCGGCGTCGCTGCATCAGGCTTTCGCCCATTGTGCAATATTCCCCACTGCTGCCTCCCGTAGGAGTCTGGGCCGTGTCTCAGTCCCAGTGTGGCCGGTCGCCCTCTCAGGCCGGCTACCCGTCGTCGCCTTGGTAGGCCATTACCCCACCAACAAGCTGATAGGCCGCGAGTCCATCCCCCACCACAAAAACTTTCCACCAACACTCCATGCGGAGATCGGTCGTATCCAGTATTAGACCCAGTTTCCCAGGCTTATCCCAGAGTGAGGGGCAGGTTACTCACGTGTTACTCACCCGTTCGCCACTAATCCACACCAGCAAGCTGGTGCTTCATCGTTCGACTTGCATGTGTTAAGCACGCCGCCAGCGTTCGTCCTGAGCCAGGATCAAACTCTCCGTAGAAAAAATTTGTTACCCTGGCCGAGAAAAAAACGGTGACAAACAACAACCCCAGAAGGGTCATCGTTGTTCTGTACAATCATTAATCACTCAGCCAAAACACGCGACACTCCATAAGTGCCACTAAAATGTTTGGCGATGATCACATCGGCACGCTGTTGAGTTCTCAAAACACCATCGCACACCGCACGAAGCAGGAACCCTGTTTGTTTCCCGCCCCGCTCGGGGCAACTCGTCAACCTTACCACCCTCGCTCCCCGACTTCAACTCGGCGCTTGGAACCACATTGCTGTAATTCGTTGCGTCCCAGTCGAATTGGTGACCAAGAGCCGTCCGAGTGAGTGGCTGTTTCCAGCTCCCCGCTCGCGGCGACTCAGAGAACATTACACAGCGCGGCGGGTGCTGCCAAATCGACCGCCCGGGTGCGGCCACCACCCCGGGATGCGCAACGGGGACCCACCGTCATGGTGAGCCCCCGTTGTCGTCTCGGTCAGTGCGCGAGCCGCGCGGCTGCCTGGTGCTTGCGCCCACGCTTGATGATCGCGGCCACGCCGTGGAGGAAGTCGTCAGCGCTCAGTTCGTGCTCCGGGTCGTCGAGCTTCGCGTTGTTCACGGAGATGGCGCCGTCCCCGATGAGACGTCGGGCCGCATTGCGAGACTCCGCGATGCCCACCGCGATGAGCGCGTCCGTCAGGGTGGTACCCGGCGAAACCTCTCCCCCAGGCAACTCCGCGACGGCGTCACGCAGCGTCCCCGCGTCGAGGGCCGTCACGTCACCCCTGCCGAACATCGCCTCACTCGCCGCGATGGCGCCGGCCGTCGCCGCCTCACCGTGCACGAGCGTCGTGACGTCGGCCGCCAGCGTCTTCTGCGCCACTCGCTTGAAGGGTTCCTCGGCCACGGCGCGTTCGAGCTCCGCGACCTCGTCCTTCGTCCGATCGGTCATGAACTTGATGAGCTTGATGACCTCGGAATCCTCGACGTTGAGGAAGTACTGGTAGAAGGCGTACGGGCTCGTCATCTGCGCGTCGAGCCAGATGGCATTGCCCTCCGACTTGCCGTACTTCTGCCCGGACGCGTCCGTGAGCAGCGGCGAGGTGAGCACGTGCACACTCTTGCCCTCCACCGAACGGATGAGATCAGAGCCGGCGATGAGGTTGCCCCACTGATCGGAGCCGCCGAGCTGCAAGGTGCAGCCGTACTCGCGGAACAGGTGCAGGTAGTCGAGGGCCTGGAGGATCTGGTAGCTGAACTCCGTGTAGCTGATGCCCTGCTCGGAGTTGAGGCGCGCCGCGACGGCGTCCTTCTTGATCATCCCGTTGACGCGGAAGTGCTTGCCGTAGTCACGCAGGAAGTCGAGGGCCGAGATGCCCTGAGTCCAGTCGAGGTTGTTGACCGCGATGGCGGGGTTGTCGCCGTCGAAGTCGAGGAACGGCTGCACCTGCTCACGAATGCGCGCGACCCACTGCGCCGTCTGGTCCTTCGTCTTGAGCACGCGCTCCGCGCTGGGGCGCGGATCACCGATGAGACCCGTCGAACCTCCGACGAGGACGATGACGCGATGCCCGGCGCGCTGCAGCCGTCGCAGCTGGATCAGCTGGACGAGGTTGCCGAAGTGCAGGGACGGCGCCGTCGGGTCGAAGCCGCAATACACCGTGAGCGGTCCGTTCGCGAGCGCGTCACGCAGCTGCGTCTCGTCGGTGGTCTGCGCCACCGCTCCGCGCCACTGCAGCTCGTCGAGGATGTTGCTCACGTCGTCCCTTTCGTCAGATGCTTCGGTTGCGCGGATCACGCACCCACCCCAGAGTCTCCCACGACCGCCCGATCCGGCGCGCCTGCTGCGTGGAGGGCGCCGCTGCAACGGGCTGCGTCAGCGCTTGCGCACCCGCGTCACCGCGGCGCGGTAGGCGGATACGCTCGGCTCGCCCGGGATCCAGAAGCGCCAGGGGAAGCTCTCGCCCTCACCGCCCGGCCCGCTCACGCCGACACGCGGGCCGGTGAGGTACTCGGGCGCGACGTGGCCGTCCGGTCGACGGACGACGACCTGGGCATCCGGCCCGACGACGGGAGTGCCGCCGAGGATCGGCTCGATCGCGAGCGCCTTCGCGAGGTTGCCCGGGCCACGAGCGAGATGGGCGTCCTTGGGAAGCGGCGCGCCCTCGCGTGCACTCGCCATGCGCCGCTCCCGCGCGAGGTCGAGGCCGTCGATGATCTCGCCAGAACGGACGAGGCAACCGGCCGACTCTCCGTCAGCCCCGCAGACGAGGTTCAGGGCCCGGTGGATGCCGTAGTTGATGTAGACGTAGCAGGTGCCGGGCGGGCCGAACAGCGCGGAGTTGCGGTCGGTGCGGCGCTTGAAGCCGTGCGAACCCGGGTCGACGGCGCCATGGTAGGCCTCCACCTCGGTGATACGCAGCGTCACCCCCGCGTGCGAGACGGTGAGGCCCAAGAGCTTCGGCGCGACGTCGACGGGCGGATGGGCGAAGAACGATGAGTCGAGATCCGGCACGCCGACATTGTGCCGCCCACGCCCGATTCGGGCCACCTCCCTCGGCGTGAGGCCCCGCACGCGATGTTGCCCAGGTTTCGGGGGCGTCGGCCCCCGAAACCCGGGCAACATCGAGCGTCAGCGTGAGCGGACGTCGAGCGTCAGCGGATGTCGATGGGTCGGCTCGCCCAGGTACGCAGTTCGCTCGACTTCGCGTGCGCGGCCTCGAGCTGCTCGGCGACGCGGTCGGGAGCCGTCCCGCCCGTCGCGTTGCGGGAGGCGAGTGAACCGGGCACGCTCAGCACCTCGCGCACACCCGGCGTCAGGTGCTCGCTGATGGCGGCGAGGTCATCGTCGCTCAGATCCCACAGCTCGATTCCGCGCTGCTCGCACGCCTGGACGCACTCCCCTGCGACCTCGTGCGCGACACGGAACGGCACGCCCTCACGCACGAGCCACTCGGCGATGTCGGTGGCGAGCGAGAAGCCCTGCGGCGCGAGGGATTCGAGACGCTCCGGGTGGAAGGTGAGCGTCGCCGTCATGCCCGCGAAGGCCGGCAGCAGCAGCTCGAGGGTGTCGACGGCGTCGAAGACCGGCTCTTTGTCCTCCTGCAGATCTCGGTTGTAGGCGAGCGGGAGCGCCTTGAGCGTCGTCATCAGGCCTGCGAGATCCCCGACGAGACGGCCCGCCTTGCCGCGCGCCAGCTCGGCGACGTCGGGGTTCTTCTTCTGCGGCATGATGCTCGAGCCGGTCGAGAACGCGTCGTCGAGGGTGACGAAGCTGAACTCCTTCGTCGCCCACAGCACCACCTCCTCCGCGATGCGGCTGATGTCGACCGCCGACATTGCGGCGACGAACGCGAACTCGGCGACGAAGTCACGCGACGCGGTGCCGTCGATGCTGTTCTCGACGGGGCGCGAGAAGCCCAGATCGTCGGCCACCGAGGCCGGGTCGAGACCCAGCGACGACCCCGCGAGCGCGCCCGAGCCATACGGCGAGGCGTCGGTGCGTCGATCCCAGTCGCCGAAGCGCTCGACGTCGCGCAGCAACGCCCACGAGTGCGCGAGCAGGTGGTGGCTCAGCAGCACGGGCTGCGCGTGCTGCAGGTGCGTGCGCCCCGGCATCGCGACACCGAGATGCGTCTGCGCCTGCGCGACGAGCGCGTCGACGACGTCGAGCAGCAGCGCCGCGACCGAGCGCGCGTGATCACGCAGGTACATGCGGAACAGCGTCGCGACCTGGTCGTTGCGCGAACGTCCGGCCCGCAGGCGACCGCCGACGTCGGCGCCGGCGCGCTCGATGAGGCCGCGCTCGAGGGCCGTGTGGACGTCCTCGTCCTCCTGCGCCGGCGTGAACGCGCCCGACTCGACGTCGTCGAGCAACTGCTGCAGCGCCGCGAGCATGGCCGCGAGCGCCTCGTCGTCGAGCAGACCGGCGCGGTGCAGCACGCGCGCGTGCGCCCGCGAACCGGCGATGTCATAGGGCGCGAGGCGCCAGTCGAAGTGCGTCGACTTGCTCAGCGCGGCGAGCGCATCCGCCGGGCCACCGGCGAAGCGACCTCCCCAGAGGCTGAGGCGGGCGTCGGGCTGGGTCATGGGGTGAACCTCTCCTTCATCGGATGGATCGGGCGCGGGGCGCCGGGGAGATTGGAACGGTTGGAGCAGGGCTCGAGGGCTCAGACGCCGCGAATGTCGCCGCGTGAACCGGCGTCGGGATCGCCGCTTTCCTGGGCGTCGTCATCGTGGTCGGTGGAGGCGAGATCGTCCGTACGGCCGGCGAGTTCCAGGAAGCGCTTGGCGACGGGCGCCGCCCCCTGCGGGTCGCGGCAGATCACCATGATCGTGTCGTCGCCGGCGATCGTGCCGAGGACGTCGGTGAACTCCGCGTGGTCGATCGCCGAGGCGAGAAAGTTCGCCGCGCCCGGCGGGGTGCGCAGGATGACGAGGTTCGCCGACGACTCCGCTGTCACGAGCAACTCGCCCGACAGCCGGCGCAATCGTTGGACCGCCTCGGTGCGCGCGGCGCCCGCCCGAGGCGTGCGGTCACCGCCCTCGCCGGGCACGGCGTAGACGAGCGTGCGGCCCTGACGCACCTTGACCGCGCCGAGCTCGACGAGATCACGTGACAGCGTCGCCTGCGTGACGTCGACGCCGTCAGCGAGCAGCCGCTCGGCGAGATCCGTCTGCGACCGGATGGACTCGCGCCCGAGGATCTCGCGGATGCGCTGATGGCGCGCACCCTTCGTCTGCGCCATCATGCGTGCTCCGCGAGGAACGTCAGCAGCGCCTTCTGCGCATGCAGCCGGTTCTCCGCCTCGTCCCACACGACCGAGGCGGGGCCGTCGATGACGTCCGCGGCGATCTCGAAACCACGGTATGCCGGCAGGCAGTGCATGACGATCGCGTCAGGCGCCGCGTGCGCCATCAGCTCGCTCGTCACGCTGAAGGCGCTGAACGGATTGCTCTCGCCCTTGCGCGTGCTCGCCTCGTCCTCCATGCCCATCGACACCCACGTGTCGGTGATGACGACGTCCGCGCCCGTCACGGCTTCGATGGCGTCCTCGCTCGCATGCGCGCCGCCGCAGGTCGTCGCGGCGATCTCCTTGGCGCGCTCGAGGATCGCCGGATCCGGGCCGTACCCGTGCGGGCCGGCGACGGTGATGTCGGCGCCGGCCGTCGCGAAACCGAGCAGGTAGCTGTGGGCCATGTTGTTCGCAGCGTCACCGACGTAGGCGACCTTGCGACCGGCAGCGCTGCCCTTGTGTTCGGCGACCGTCAGCAGGTCGGCGAGGATCTGGCAGGGGTGGAAGGCGTCCGTCAGGGCGTTGACCACGGGCACGCCCGCGTGCTCGGCCATCTCTTCGAGGCGGTCCTGGCCGTAGGTGCGCCACACGATCGCGCTGACCTGGCGCCCAAGCACCTTCGCGACGTCGTGGATCGACTCACGCGTGCCGATCTGCGCGAGCTTGCCGTCGACGATCATCGGGTGCCCGCCGAGCTCGGCGACCCCCACGCTGAAGCTGAGCTGAGTGCGCAGCGTCGGCTTGTCGAAGATGATGGCGACGCCCTGGGGACCCGCGAACGGCTGCTTGGCGTGCCGGTCTCGTTTGAGCGTCGCCGCGAGCGCGAGCACCTCGGCCTGCTCGGCGGGGCTCAGGTCGTCGTCACGCAGGAAGTGGCGGGTCATGAGGCGTTCTCCTCGGTCTCGGCGGCATCGAGCAGGCCGGGCAGCGCGGCGACGAAGGTGTCGACCTGCTCGGCCGTGATGACGAGTGGCGGGGCCAGGCGGATGACGTCCGGGCCCGTCGCGTTGATGATGAAACCCGCCTCGCGGGCTCGGACGACGACACGCTGCGCGAGCGGGTCGCGCAGCACGATGCCGCGCAGCAGACCGCGGCCGCGGACGGTAACGACGCGTTCGTCGTCGAGGTTCTCGACAGCCGCGACGAGGTGCTCCCCCAGCCGCCGCGCCTGCTCTCGCAGGCGTTCGTCCTCGATCGTGCGCATGACGGCGACGCCCGCGGCGCACGCCAGCGGGTTGCCACCGAACGTCGAACCGTGCTGGCCGGCCTCGAACATCGTCGAGGCGGCACCTAAGGTGACGAGCGCACCGATCGGCACACCGCCGCCGAGGCCCTTGGCGAGCGTGATGGCGTCCGGCATGACCTCGGGTGCGATCGTCTGGAAGCCGAACCACTCGCCGGTGCGTGCAACGCCCGTCTGCACTTCGTCGATGATGAGCAACGCCCCGCGTTCGCGCGTCACCTCGCGGGCCGCGCGCAGGTATTCGGGCGAGGCCTCGATGACGCCCGCCTCACCCTGGATGGGTTCGAGGATCACCGCGCCCACCGTGTCGTCGACGGCTGCCCGCAGCGCCTCGACGTCGTCGTAGGGCACGCGCGTGACGCCCGGGACCAGCGGTTCGAACGGCTCGCGGTAGGCCTGCTTGGAGGTGAGCGACAGCGCGCCCAGCGTGCGGCCATGGAAGCCGCCGTCCGCGACGACGACACCGGGGCGAGCGGTACGGCGCGCCAGCTTGAACGCCGCCTCGTTGGCCTCGGCGCCGGAGTTGCAGAAGAAGACGCGAGTGTCGCCGTCGCCACCCGACGCGGCGACCAAGCGTTCGGCGAGCTCGATCTGCGGGCGCGTCGTGAAGAAGTTGGACACGTGGATGAGCTTCGCCGCCTGCTCGCTCACCGCGGCGACGAGCGCGGGGTGGGCATGGCCGAGAACGTTGACCGCGATACCGGCGAGCAGATCGAGGTACTCGCGGCCCTCGACGTCGCGAACAACGGCGCCCTCGCCGCGCTCGAGGACGAGCCCGGGCGCCCCGAAGACCCCCATGAGGGAGGCGCCGTAGCGCTGCGTCAGATCCCCGTGCGTCGGCATCGTGGACGCCGGGGCGTCATGGTCGGCCGGGTTCATCGGCGTCCTCCTGAGGTGATCATCGTGCCGATCCCTTCGTCCGTGAAGATCTCGAGCAGGATGGAGTGCGGGCGTCGCCCGTTGACGACGTGGGTGTGCGGCACGCCCCCGCGCACGGCGCGGATGCAGGCCTCGAGCTTGGGAACCATGCCCGAGTCGACCGTCGCGAGCATGCGTTCGGCCTCGTCGACGGGCAGCTTCGACAGCAGCGACGACTCGTCCGGCCAGTTCGCGTAGACCCCCTCGACGTCCGTGAGCACGACGAGCTTGTGCGCGCCGAGCGCGACGGCGAGAGCACTCGCGGCGGTGTCGGCGTTGACGTTGAGCACCTGCCCCTCGCGCTCGAGGTCGGGCGCCACGGACGAGATGACGGGGATGCGCCCCGAGTGCGCGAGGTCACGCACGATCTGCGGGTCGACCATCTCGACGTCACCGACGAGGCCGACGTCGACGGCCTCACCGTCGACGATGGCGGGGCGGCGGCGGGCGCCGAACAGGCCTGCATCCTCGCCGGAGAGGCCGAACGCCATCGGGCCGTGATTGTTGATGAGGCCGACGAGTTCGCGCGAGACCTGGCCCGTCAGCACCATGCGCACGACTTCCATCGTCTCGGGCGTCGTGACGCGCAGGCCGCCGCGGAACTCGCTCTTCATCCCGAGCCGGTTGAGCATCGCGGCGATCTGCGGGCCGCCGCCGTGGACGACGACGGGGCGTAGCCCGGCGTAACGCAGGAAGGCGATGTCCTCGGCGAAGGCGCGCTTGAGGGCGTCGTCCGTCATGGCGTTGCCGCCGTACTTCACGACGACGAGAGCGTCCTGATACTTCTGCAGCCACGGCAGCGCCTCGACGAGGGTGCCCGCCTTGAGACCCGCCGACGCAAGCGACGAGAGGTCTCGAGGCTGGGTCGTCTCGTTCTCCGTCCCGCTCATGTGCTGTACGCCGAGTTCTCGTGGACGTAGTCGTGCGTGAGGTCGTTCGTCAGGACGGTGGCGTCGGCGTCACCGGCGTGGAGAAACACCTCGACCTTCACTTCACGCTGAGACATGTCGACGCCAGCGCGGTCGTCACCGACCCCGCCGCTGCGGCACACCATGACGCCGTTGATCGCGACGTCGAGCTGCGTCGGCTCGAACGCGGCCGAGGTCGTCCCGACGGCCGCGAGAACCCGCCCCCAGTTGGGATCGTTGCCGAACACGGCGCACTTGAAGAGGTTGTTGCGGGCTATCGAACGTGCAACCTCAAGTGCATCGTCAACGTTGGCGGCGCCCTGGACGTCGATCGTGATGTCGTGCGCGGCGCCCTCCGCGTCGGCGATGAGCTGTTCGGCCAGGTCGACGCAGACTTGCGTGAGGATGGCCGTGAACTCCCCCATCTGCGGGCTCACCCCGCTCGCTCCCGAGGCCATGAGCACGACGGTGTCGTTCGTCGACTGGCAACCGTCCGAGTCGATGCGATCGAACGACATCGCCGTCGCCGCGCGCAACGCCTCGCCGGCCTGCTCGGCGGTGAGGACCGCGTCGGTCGTGATGACGACGAGCATCGTCGCGAGGGACGGCGCGAGCATGCCGGCGCCCTTCGCCATGCCGCCGATCGTGTAGCCGGAACCGAACCCGGTGCACTCCTTCGCGACCGTGTCCGTCGTCATGATGGCGGTCGCGGCGTCCTCCCCGCCGTCAGCGCTCAACGAACCGGCCGCCGCGGTGATACCGGATTCGATCTTGTCCATCGGCAGCAACTCACCGATGAGGCCCGTCGAGCAGACGACGACGTCACCGGCGCTCACACCGACGGCCTCGGCGGCGAGTTCGGCACTGCGGTGCGTGTCGAGGAAACCCTGCGCCCCGGTGCAGGCGTTGGCGCCACCGGAGTTGAGCAGAACGACGTCGGCGCGCCCGTCCGTCACCACCTGGCGCGACCAGGTCACCGGCGCCGCCTCGACGCGGTTCGAGGTGAACACGGCGGCGACGACGTGCTCGGGCCCGTCGTTGACGACGAGGGCGACGTCGGGGCGCCCGCTGGGCTTCAGCCCCGCCGTCACGCCCGCCGCGCGGAAGCCTGCGGCAGCGGTGACACTCATGGTTTCTCCTTGATGATGTGCCCGCCACGAGCCCACAGCTCACGAGCGCGCGCGGATTCGTACGTCGGCACCATGATCCAGTCGGTGTCGAACGTCGAGACGGTGAAGACGGTGACGTCGGCCTCGCCGAGCGGCGCGACGATGGCCGAGAGCAGACCCGTCAGCGCGAAGTCGAGCGGACCCTCGACCTCGAACACGTGGAACGGGCCCTGCTGACGCACGACCGCGTCCCGCGGGATCGCTGAGGTGAGGCACAGCACCGACGTCTCCGACGCCGTCGCACTGACGGAGACGAGCGGCGCGTCCGTGAGCGCCCATTCGGGCACGACCTCCTGCGCGCCGAGGCGCACGTACGACAGCTCCTCGGGGTGGGCGATGAGGGTGAACCGAGCTCCGAACGCGACCATCAGGGGCTCACCCCCGCGAGCGGCAGGCCCGTGGTCTCGCCCAGGCCGAGCGACAGGTTCATCGACTGCACGGCTGCACCGGCCGTCCCCTTCGTCAGGTTGTCGACGGCGGAGGTGACGACGACGCGCCCCGCCACCTCGTCGAGCGCGAACTGCAGGGTGACGACGTTCGACCCGAGCACCGAACCGGTCGCGGGCCACGACCCGGCAGCCAGGAGCTCGACGAAGGGTTCGTCGGCATAGGCCTCGGCGAAGGCGCGCGCGACGTCATCAGCCGTCGTGCCGGGCGCCAGCCGAGCCGTCGACGTCGCGAGGATGCCGCGCGGCATGGGGGCGAGCGTCGGCGTGAACGACAGCGTCACCTCGCGCTCACCGCCGGCGGCGAGACGCAGGTTCTGCGCGATCTCGGGCGTGTGACGGTGCCCGCCGCCGACGCCGTACGGGCTCATCGACCCCATGACCTCGGCGCCGAGCAGGTGTGGCTTGAGGCCCTTGCCGGCCCCCGAGACACCCGAGGACGCGACGACGACCACGTCGTCGAGCGCGATGAGGGACGCCGCCGCGAGCGGCGCGAGAGCGAGCGAGACGGCCGTCGGATAGCACCCGGGGACGGCGACGCGGCGCGCGCCGCGCAGCTGCTCGCGCCGCTTGACGCCCTTCGAGACGAGTTCGGGCATCCCGTAGGCCCAGGACCCCGCGTAGGGCGTGTCGTAAAAACGCTGCCAGTCGCTCTCGCGCTCGAGCCGAAAATCCGCGCCACAGTCGATGACGACGACGTCTGCGTCGAGCTGCGCGGCGAGCGCAGCGCTCTGCCCGTGCGGCAGTGCGAGGAAGACGACGTCGTGGCCGGCGAGGGCGTCAGCGTTCGTGGCAAGCACGGGTCGCTCGGCGAGGGAGAACAACGACGGGTGATGATCGCCGAGGCGCGAACCGGCGGAGGAACCCGCCGTCAGTGCGCCGATCTCGACGTCGGGATGGGCGAGCAAGAGGCGCAGGATCTCCCCGCCCGCATATCCACTCGCCCCGGCGACAGCTGCTGTGACCATGCCCCCAGCCTAGCGCAGATCGCATACCCATGCATTTTTAGGTCATACTCATGCACACAGGGTGGAGACGGCGTCACGCCGCCCCCACCCTGTCGATCATGCCGGAATCAGGCGCCGCGCAGGCTCGCTCCAACACTCTCGTCGACGGCGCGCACTGCCGCGTCGCGTGCCGCGTTCACCTCGTCGGTCGTCAGCGTCCGCTCGGGGGAACGGAAGAACAGGCGGTACGCGAGGGACTTCTTGCCCTCACCGACCTGATCGCCCGTGTAGATGTCGAACAGCGCGACCGACTCGAGGTGTTCACCGGCCCCCGAGCGCAACGCCGTCTCGACGCGAGCCGCAGGGACGGACGCGTCGACGACGAGCGCGACGTCGGAATGCGCCTGCGGGAACGTCGCGATGCTCGAAGCGACACCGGGGCGCTCGGCGTACGCCGACAGCGCGTCGAGGTCGAGTTCGCCCCCGACCGTGCGGGCCGGCAGCGAGAACGCCGCGACGACCTTGGGGTGCAGCTCGCCCGCTGCGCCGATGACGGTGCCGTCCGGCAGCGCGATGCTCGCGCAGCGTCCCGGGTGGAACGGCGCCACCTGCGCCTGCTCGATCGTCAGGTCGACGCCGAGCACGCGCCCGATCTGCAGCGCCACGGCGATCGCGTCGCTCCAGTCCGCGCCGCGCCCGGCACCCCACCAGCCCTTGCGCTCGCTGTCACCGGCGGCGACCCAGGCGACGTGGCGCGGCTGCGCCGGCACGGCCGAGCGGATCGCGTCGAGCACCTCAGGCGCCGGGTGCACGCCGACCGGTGACGTCGGCGCCTGGCCCGCCTCACCGGCGACGACGAGACCGATCTCGAACAGCGCCACGTCCTTGAACCCGCGCGCGACGTTGCGCTTGAGCGAGTCCATCATCGTGGCGAGAACACTCGTGCGGATGAGCGGCAGCTCGTCCGACAGCGGGTTGGTCAGGCGCACGCTCGTGCGCCGCGCGTCGTCGGCTGCGAAGCCGAGCTTGTCGTGTACGTCATCACTGACGAACGGCAGCGAGATGATCTCCGTCAGGCCAGCCATCGCGAGCGCATTCGCCACGTTGCGGCGGTAGCGCTGCGACGCCGTCAGCCCACGCCCGGCGAGGGGTCGCGGCAGGACGGATGGGATGGCGTCATACCCGCGCAGACGCGCCACTTCCTCGACGAGGTCGGGCCCGCTCGTCAGGTCGGGGCGCCACGTGGGCGGTGTGACGCTCCACAACGGTTCGTTGCGCTCGACCCGGCACCCGACGGCATCAAGGCTCTCGGCGACCTCGTCGTCGGAGTACGCGACACCGACGAGCCGCGTCGGCTGCTGCGGGTCGAAGTCGATCGGCTGCGGCGCGCGCGTCGTGTCGAGGTCGGTGACGCCGTCGTCGACGACGCCGCCGCCGTACTGCACGAGCAGTTCGACGGCGAGCTGCGCCGCGGCTGCCGCGATCTGCGGGTCGACGCCACGCTCGTAGCGCTTGGACGCCTCGCTGCCGAGCTTGTGGCGGCGCGCGGTGCGGGCGACGGAGACCGGGTCGAAGTGGGCGGCCTCGATGAGGACGTCGGTCGTCGAGTCGCTCACCTCGCTGTCGGAACCGCCCATGACGCCGGCCAGCGCCAGCGGGCGTGCACCGCCGTCGGTGATGAGCAGATCCTCGGCGAACAGGGTGCGCTCGACGCCGTCGAGCGTCGTCAGCTTCTCCCCCGCGCGGGCGCGTCGCACGACGATCTCCTCGCCCAGCGCCCCGAGATCGAACGCGTGCAGGGGCTGGCCGAGCGCCATCATGACGTAGTTGGTGACGTCGACCGGCAGCGAGATCGAGCGCATGCCCACCTCGGTGACGGCCGTCGCAAGCCACGCGGGCACCGGAGCGTTCGGGTCGATGCCGCGCACGACGCGTGCGACGTACCGGTCGCAGCCGACCGCGCCACGCAGCCCCTGGGGGTCGTCGACGCGCACCGGGTAACCCAAGTCGTTCGCTGCCGGCGCCCTCGTCGTCAGCGCATCGACCGGGTCGGTGAAGCTCGCGCCGGTGGCGTGGCCGTACTCGCGCGCGATGCCGCGCATCGAGAAGCAATAACCGCGATCGGGGGTGACGTTGACCTCGACGGTCTCGCGGTCGAGCCCGAGCAGCGGCAGTGCGTCCTGGCCCGGCGTGAGCGACGAGGCGTCGACACCGAGGCGCTGCGGCAGCAGGATGATGCCGCCCGAGCCGTCGTCGGGCAGGCCCAGTTCATCTGCGGCACAGATCATCCCGGCCGACAGGTGACCGTACGTCTTGCGGGCGCTGATGGCGAAGCCGCCCGGCAGCACGGCACCCGGCAGCGCGACGACGACGGTGTCGCCGACCTCGAAGTTGTGCGCGCCGCACACGATGCCCTGAGGTTCACCGGTGCCGTTCGCGTCACCGACGTCGACGGTGCACCAGTTGATGACCTTGCCGTTCTTCTGCTCCTCGGGCGTCTTCGTCAGCACGCGGCCGACGACGAGGGGGCCGGTAACGCCGCCGCCGTGGATGGCCTCCTCCTCGAGTCCGACGCGCACGAGGTCCGCGGCGACCTGCAGGCCGGTTGCCCCTTCGGGCACGTCGACGTACTCGCGCAGCCATTCGATGGGAACTCGCATTGTCTCAGACCTCCAAGCCGAACTGGGCGTCGAAGCGGACGTCGCCCTCGATCATCTCGCGCATGTCGGATGCGCCCGTGCGGAACATCAGGGCGCGTTCGACGCCCATGCCGAACGCGAAACCGCTGTACTCGGCCGGGTCGACGCCGCAGGCGCGCAGCACGTTCTCGTTGACCATGCCGCAGCCGCCCCACTCGATCCAGCCGGTGCCGCCGCAGGTGCGGCAGGCCGCGTCCTCCCCACGGCAGACGAAGCACCGCAGATCCATCTCGGCGCTCGGCTCGGTGAACGGGAAGTAGTTGGGGCGCAGGCGCGTCGTGATGCCCTCACCGAACAACTGCGTCGCGAGGTGGTCGAGCGTGCCCTTGAGGTGCGCCATCGTGATGCCCTTGTCGACCGCGAGGCCCTCCATCTGGTGGAAGACGGGCAGGTGCGTCGCGTCGAGTTCGTCGGTGCGGTACGCCTTGCCGGGCGCGACGATGTAGAGCGGCACCCCACGATCGAGCATCGAGCGTGCCTGCACGGGCGAGGTGTGCGTGCGCATGACGAGGCCGCCGTCGGCGGGGTCGAGGTAGAACGTGTCCTGCATCTGGCGCGCGGGGTGGTCCTCGTCGAAGTTGAGGGCGTCGAACACGAACCACTCGGCCTCGACCTCTGGCCCTTCGGCGACCTCCCACCCCATGCCGACCATGATGTCGACCATGAGCTGCTGCATGAGTTCGACGGGGTGACGCCCGCCGACGGGGCGACGCAGCGCGGTCGCCGTCGTCACGTCGACGGCCTCTTCGGTGAGGATGCGCTCGTCGCGCTCGGCCTCGAGCTCGCCCTGGCGGGTCTTCAGCGCGGCGCCCACACGGCCACGTGCCTGGCCGACGCGCTTGCCCGCCTCGGCCTTCGCCGACGGCGGCAACGCGCCGATCTCGCGGTTGGCCAGCGCCAACGGGGACTTGTCACCCGCGTGCGCCGTGCGCACCTCCTTGAGCTCCTCGAGCGAGGACGCGGCGGCGATGGCCGCGAGAGCGGCGGTGACGTTGGACTCGACCACCTCGGGGTCGAGGGCAGCGACCTCGACGGGGTCGTAGTTCGTGTTGGGGCCAGACATGCGCCCGAGTCTATCGAGTGCGCGCAAACCGATTCCCACGCGTCCGCGCGGGCGAGGGGTGCTCAGTTCTGGGCGGCAGCCGAGGCGTAGAGGCAGACGGTGGCGGCCATCGCGAGGTTGAGCGACTCGGCGTGGCCGTAGATCGGCACGCGGACGACGTCGTCGCACTGCTCGCGCACCTCGGGCTCGAGGCCCCATGCCTCGTTGCCCATGACCCACGCGTGCGGGGTGGCGAGGTCGACGTCGGGCAGAAATGTCTCGCCAACGCCGTCGGCGGCGTGCAGTGTCAGCCCTGCGGCGCGACAAGCGGCGAAGATCTCCTCGATCGACGACCCGCGCGAGATCGGCAGGTGCCACAGCGAGCCGACGCTCGAACGCACGAGCTTCGGGTTGTAGAGGTCGACGCTCGCGTCGCTGAGGATCACGGCGTCCGCCCCCGTCGCATCGGCGCCGCGGATGACGGTGCCCGCGTTTCCGGGGTCGCGCACGTTCGTGCAAATGACGACGAACTTCGGCGAGCCCGCGAGCACGTCGGCCAGCGGGCGATCGATCGGCCTGGCGACGGCGATGATGCCCTGCGGCTGTTCGGTGTCGCACATCGCGGCGAGCACCTGCGGCGAGCAGTCGTGGACGAAGCGCCGCTCGCCTGCTGCGGCGCCGTCAGCCCATTCCCCGGCGAGTTCGCGCAGGTCGGGGTGACGCTCGGCGGCGTCGGCGTCGAGGTAGACGTCGCGGATCGACATCGGCGCGAACCGGATGAGCTCGCGCACGGCCTGGCGCCCCTCGACGAGGAACAGCCCGGCCTTGTCACGTGCAGAACGCCGCCCCAGCGCCTTGACCTGCTTGACCCGATCGGAACGGACGTTCGTGATCATGGTCGAGCGAGCCCTTCGGCGTGGAGCGGCGTTCGGTGCGAAAGAGGTGCCTGGATCAGGCAGCCGGCGTCTGGGCCGGGACGTTCGCCTTGGCGATCTCGACGAGCTTGGCGAAGGCCGGGGCGTCGTTGACGGCCAGCTCGGCGAGCATGCGACGGTCGACCTCGATGCCGGCGACCTTCAGGCCCTGGATGAAGCGGTTGTACGTCATGCCGTTGAGGCGAGCCGCAGCGTTGATGCGCTGGATCCAGAGGCGACGGAAGTCGCCCTTCTTGGCGCGACGGTCACGGTAGGCGTAACCGAGGCTGTGCGTCACCTGCTCCTTGGCCTTGCGGTAAAGGCGCGAGCGCTGGCCGCGGTAGCCGCTGGCCTGCTCGAGAACGGTACGACGCTTCTTGTGGGCATTGACTGCCCGCTTCACGCGTGCCACGTGATCACTCCTTGAGTGGGGCGGCGGCGCCTGACGCCTGCCGCGAAGTTAGTTGGTGGGTGTGGACGGCTCAGAGGCCGAGAAGGCGCTTGATCTTCTTCTCGTCGGCCGGCGCGAGAACGACGTCGTTGACGAGACGACGCGACTGACGCTTGGCGCGCTCCTCGAACTTGTGCACGTGGCGGGCGCGCTGCCGCATGATCTTGCCCTTACCGGTGACGCGGAAACGCTTCTTCGCACCGGAGTGCGTCTTCATCTTCGGCATGGCCGACTCCTTCGCTACCTCGACGCGCTCGTGTGCGCGTCGGCTGTCTGACTGCCTCGCCCGATCACCCGGGACGAGGGTTCTCCACCCGAGGGTGAAGGGGGTGTTACTTCGCAGCCTCTCCGGCCGCGACCTGCTCGGCCTCAGGGGCCTCGCTCGAGACAGGCGTCTCGGCCTGCGGCTCCGGGGCGGCATTGGCTGCCTTCTCGGCCTCACGACGACGACGGTCCTCGGCGCGCGCCTCGGCCTTCTTCTTCGTCGGGCCGAGCACCATCACCATGTTGCGCCCGTCCTGCTTCGGCGCGCTCTCGATGAACGCGAGCTCCTGCACGTCCTCAGCGAGCTTCTGCAGGAGGCGGAAGCCGAGCTCGGGGCGCGACTGCTCACGGCCGCGGAACATGATGGTGACCTTGACCTTGTCACCGGCCGACAGGAACCGGACGACGTGACCCTTCTTGGTGTCGTAGTCGTGCTGGTCGATCTTCGGTCGGAGCTTGATCTCCTTGATGACCGTGTTGACCTGGTTCTTGCGCGACTCGCGCGCCTTCATGGCCGCTTCGTACTTGAACTTGCCGAAGTCCATGAGCTTGGCGACGGGCGGCTTGGCCTGGGGGGCCACCTCGACGAGGTCGAGGTCGGCCTCGGCGGCGAGGCGCAGCGCGTCCTCGACTCGGACGATGCCCACCTGCTCACCATTGGGGCCCACCAACCGAACTTCCGGGACTCGGATTCGGTCGT
Organism: Dermacoccus sp. SAI-028; assembly: GCF_004346775.1. Lineage (NCBI taxonomy): Bacteria > Bacillati > Actinomycetota > Actinomycetes > Micrococcales > Dermacoccaceae > Dermacoccus > Dermacoccus sp. SAI-028. The sequence goes on from NZ_SMFS01000001.1 coordinate 1,822,975, forward strand.
TGATGCGTGGCTCAGCGCTGATGGCCTGCTCCTTCACGAGTGTGATGTTCACGAGTTGTTGCGGTGTGCCCGGCCACCGACGGTGTTCGGGCAACAAAAAAGACTTCTTGCGAGCGCAAGAAGTCTTCGTTCAACACGCACGACGCGATGATTGTTCCGTCGCCATCGAGGCGGGTGCCTCGTCGTGCATCGTGACCAAGACCCTGCCTCCCGAAGGAGACCGAGGGTGGAGACCGAAGCCCCTCTTGCGCACCGAGCGCTTTCACTGCCTCGATGAGGCCATGCGAACGTTCGGCTGGTTGCCACTACGATAGCAGCCGGTGTGGCTCCGCCCTAATCGGCGCGGCGGGCGGTTTCGACGTCGGTGCCCTGCGCCTGTGAAGACGCCGGCAGACCGGCCCGTCGTGACCGCAGCCCCCGTCGCGCCCCGACCATGACGGCGCCGAGGCCGGCGATGGCCGCCCCCGTCAGCCCGACGGACGCGAAACCGCCCGCGAAGCCGTGACGGTCGATGAACACGCCTGCGAGCGGCCCACCGAGCGCACCGCCGAGGGTGAGGAACGAACCGTGCCACCCCATCGCCTCACCGCGCACCCGTTCGGGGACGACGCGCGTGAGTGCATCGACGGACGCAGTCATCGTCGGCGCGCAGAACAGGCCCGCGACGAAACCCCACACGCACAGCCCGAGCACGCCGTGGGCGAAGCCGATCGGCGCCGTCGTCAGGGCGAGCAGGACGAGCAGCGCGAACATGGGCGGAGGCGACGTCATCGCGCCGTAGACGAGCCCACCGAGGACGGAGCCCAGCCCCCACACGGCCAGCACGAGGCCGAGCTGGGCGGATGCGTCGAAGTGACGGGCTGCGGCGACGAACGAGACGTCACTGCCGCTGAGGACGACGACGGCCGCGAACCCGACGAGGCACACCGCCAGGAAACGCGGCGTCACCCAGCGTTCGCGTGGCAGGTCGACGTCCGCGGCAGCCTCTTCGTCGAGCGCCTGCCGGATCGGCGGGTCGATCCACCACAGCAGCGCCGCGAGCGCCGCGGAGGCCATCTCGAGGCAGAAGATCACCCACGACGTCGGGAAGTGACCGCCGAAAGCGATCGCGATGACGGGCCCGAGCATGAAGGACAGCTCGACGATGATGCCGTCGGTCGCGAGCGCCGTGCGGCGATCCTCGTCGCTCGTCGCGGCGATGATGCCCTGACGGATGACGGTGAACGTCGGCACGGCGAACAGCCCGGCCAGTGCCGCGAGCATGAGCAGCGGCACATAGCCGACGAAGGGCGCCACGGCCCAGCACCCGGCCGTGACCAGGATCGACGGCGCGACGACCCGGCGCAGCCCGAGGGTGTCGAGCAGGCGCCCGCGCCACGGCCCCGACAGCGCGACGGCGAGGGTCGAGGCCGCCGCGACGAGACCTGCCTGCGACCAGGTGCGGTGCAGCGTCTCGACGACGTGGATCGTGAGCAGCACCGACACCCCGAACGTCGGGATGCGGATGGCGAAGCCGAGCAGCAGCAGCTGGCGGGTGCGGCGGTTGGCAAGAACGCGGCGGTAACGGGTGGCGGGCATGGTGGCGTCATGGTGTCACGGGCGTGCGGTGGTGGGCGAACCCCTTTCGTCCACCGCCTCGAGGTTGCCCGTTCAGCCGTGCAGTTGCCGCTGCAGACGTAGGTAGCGCTCGTAGACCGCGCGTCCGGCGGTGACGTCGTCGTCCGTGGCCTCGAGTTCGTGGTCATAGGCGACATGCCAGGCCGGAGGCTCGTCACCTCCGGCCAGCGCCCACGCCGCCTGGCGCGCCGCGCCGATACCGACGTACTCCCCCGGCGCCGGGATGTGCACCGGCAACCCGAACAGGATCGGTGCGATCTCGCGCACCGCCGCCGAAGCCGCAGCGCCCCCGATGAGGACGATGCGTCGCGCGCTCAGGCCGTGCTGCTTCAGCCCCTCGACGCCCGCGACGAGGTTCGCGAGCATCCCCTCGACGCAGGCGCGCGCAAGGTTCTCCGGCGTCGCGTTCGCTCGGGTGAGGCCGCCGAGCGTGCCCGTGGCGTCGGGCAGGTCGGGCGTGCGCTCACCGTCGAGGTAGGGCAGCAACGTCAGGCCCTGCGCGCCGATGGGTGCCGCGAGCGCGAGGCGGGAGAACTCGTCGAGGTCGACGCCGAGCAGCTGGGCACCTGTCGTCAGCACGCGGGCTGCGTTGAGGGTGCACATGAGCGGCAGGTGCCGCCCGTCGGCCGAGGCGAATCCGGCGATCTGCCCGCTCGCGTCCCGCGTCGGCGTGTCCTGGACGGCGAAGACGGTGCCCGACGTGCCGAGGCTGACGACGACGTCGCCGGGCTGCAGGCCGAGACCGAGCGCCGCGCCCATGTTGTCGCCCGTGCCCGCCCCGACGACGAGGCCCGCGTCGGTGACGCCGGCGGGCTCGGCGGGGCCGAGGACGCGCGGGACGCCGAACTCACGGCCCAGGGCGAGACGTTGGATGCCGGCGTCGTACTCGCCGGTGACGGGTGACCAGTACCCGGTGCCGCTCGCGTCGCCACGGTCGGTCGTCCATCCTCGCAAGCCGCCGCCGGCCTGCAGGATGCGCCCCGTCAGCCAGTCGTGGGGCAGGACGACGGTGTCGAGGCGGGCGGCGTTGTCCGGTTCGGAATCACGCAGCCACCGCACCTTCGCGACGGTGAACGCCGCGACGGGCACGACGTCGAGCCGATCCACCCAGGCGCCCGCTCCCCCGAGTTCGTCGACGAGGTCACGCGCCGCGCCCGCCGAGCGAACGTCGTTCCACAGCAACGCCTCTCGGATGACGGCGCCGTCCGAATCGAGGGCGACCATGCCGTGCTGCTGACCGCCGACGGCGATCGCCTCGACGTCGTCGAGCATCCCGTCCGCCGTCGCGTCCTCATAAGCGCGCCACCACACCTCGGGGTCGACGCTCGTGCCGTCGGGGTGAGGCGCGCGCGAGGTGCGCACCACGGCGCCCGTCTCGGCATCACAGACGACGATCTTGGTCGATTGCGTGGACGAATCCACTCCGGCGACGAGTCGAGGTGACATGGTTTCCCTTCTCAGGCGTCGCCGGGGGCGACGCGCGGTTCGGACGGCGGTAACCGTACGGTGAGATCAGACCGTCGGCAGTCCGTTCGGATAGATCATGGCCTTGACGGATGCCGGGTCGTCGAGGCCCGCGCGCAGGGCCTGCTCGCCGTCGGCGAGGTCGAAACGCCCCGTCACGAGATCGTCGACCTCGACGACGCCGCCCGCGAGCATCGCGAGCGCCTGCGGCCATGTGTTTGCGTAGCGGAACACCCCGGTGGCGCTGACCTCACGCTCCTGCAGCGCAGACAGGGGCAGTTCGACGGTGTCGCCGCCCATCCCGACGAGCACGGCGCGAGCGCCTCGCGCCAGGGCCCGCATCCCGGCGAGCGTGACTGAGGCGACCCCGGAGCACTCGAGCAGAACGTCGTACTCGCGCTCGTCGAACCTCTCGTGACGTGAGTCGACGACCCGCGCACCGAGCGCCCGGGCACGCTCGAGGCGTTCGGGGTTGAGGTCGACGACGGTGATGTCACGCGCGCCGCGCGCCCGGGCGGCCAGCAGGCACATGAGCCCGATGGGGCCGCAGCCGGTGATGAGGACGCGATCTCCGAGCGTCACATCGGCCTTGCGGCAGGCCCACAATCCGACCGACAGCGGTTCGACCATCGCAGCAGCCTCGTCGCTCACGCCGTCGGGCACCGGATGCGCGAAGGCGGCGTCGTGGACGATGCATTCGGCGAGCGAGCCGTCGTACGGCGGCGTCGCGTGGAACACCATGTCAGGGCACAGGTTGTAGGCGCCGGCGAGGCACTGCGCACACGTGCGGCACGGCACGCCCGGTTCGATGCTGACGCGCTCGCCGATGCGCGAGGCGTCGACGCCCTCACCGACCGCTTCGACGACACCGGCACCCTCATGCCCGAGCACCATCGGGTAGTCGACGGCGTAGCTGCCGATGCGCCCATGCGTGAGGTAGTGCGTGTCACTGCCGCACACGCCGACGCACGTCATGCGCACGAGCACCTGCCCGGGGCCGGGCGTCGGCACGTCACGCTGGGTCAGGGTGAGCGTCTCGGGTGCGCTCAGTTCGAGCACGCGCATGGGGTTCCTCTCGTCACACGTCATCCGGTCTCCTCTGTCGTCCTGGGGTTCCATTCACCCCCGAGGACTCCGACGCGGCCGGCGCCGCAGGCACGATGCCGGCGGCGCCGACCACGCCTCGTCAGGTCACCCCGACGTCACCGTGCCGGCTCACGCGCCGGGGCGGGCGTCCTGGGCGGCGCGGGCCTCGAGCGTGGCTCGGGCTCCGACCTCGTGCAGCGAGTCGAGTGCCGCGACGTAGGCCGTCGTGAATCGTTCGTCGTCGACGAGGTCGCCGAAGAAGTCCGGGTTGCGCAGGAACGCGAGCTTGTCGTCCTGCTGCGCCGCTGCGGCCGCCATGACGGCCTCCTTGGCGCGATCGTTGACGTCGATCGGGTCGCCCTGCTCGTCGGCGCCCTCGGCGTAGCGCGCCCACGACGCGATGACAAGGGCCGAGCGGTCGATCTCGCCGCCGTGCGCCAGGTTGTGCTTGACGACCGGCACGAGCCACTTGGGGATGCGGTCGCTGCTCTCCATGCACAGCCGGGCGAGCGTGTCGCGCACCTCGGGGTTGGCGAACCGCGCGATGAGCTCGTGACGGTAGGCGTCGAGGTCGACCCCGGGCACCTCCGGCAGCGTCGCCGAACCCTCCTTCTCCATGTAACCGAGCAGAAAGTCGACGAACAACGGGTCGCTGCACACCTCGTGCGCGTAGCGGTAACCGGCGAGGTAGCCGACGTAGCAGAGCGTCTGGTGGCCGCAGTTGAGCAGGCGCAGCTTCATCAGCTCGTACGGTTCGACGTCGTCGACGATCTGGACCCCGGCATCCTCGAACGGCGGGCGCCCGTTGGTGAACTCGTCCTGCAGCACCCACTGGGCGAACGGTTCGCACACGACCGGCCAGCCGTCCTCGACACCGAACGTGTCGGCAAGCTCGGCGATGTCCTCCGGCGCCGTGACGGGCGTGATGCGGTCGACCATGGAGTTCGGGAACGCGACGTGATCGCGCATGTACTGCGCGACCGACGGGTCCTTCAGCTCGGCGTACGCCGTCATCATGCGCCGCGCGATCTCGCCGTTGCCCGGCAGGTTGTCGCAGCTCATGACGGTGAACGGCGTGAGCCCCGCGTCGCGACGGCGTCGGATCGCCTCGACGATGAGCCCGAACGCCGTCTGCGGTGACGCCCCGTCGGCCAGGTCGTGCTGGATGCCCGGGTTGGATGCCTCGAACTCCCCCGTCACCTGGTTGACGAGGTAGCCGCCCTCGGTGATCGTCAGCGAGACGATCTTGACCTCCGGGCTCACCATGAGGTCGATGACCGCGTCGGGGTCGTCGGGCGCGAACAGCATCTTCTGGATCGAGCCGATGACGCGCGGCTCGCGGGTGCCGTCCGGGTGCTTGAGGACGAGGGTGTAGAGCCCGTCCTGCGCATTGAGGGTGTCGACGATGCGCTTGTCGTGCGGCAGCACCCCCACGCCCGTGATGGCCGAGTCGAGGGCCTCGCCGTCGTTCATGAGACGATCGAGGTACATCGCCTCATGCGCGCGGTGGAAGCCGCCGACGCCGAAGTGGACGATGCCCGTCGTCAGCTTCGCGCGGTCGTAGGTGGGGCGCGCCACCTGTTCCGGCAGCTCGGCCAACGTGGATTGCAAAAGGCGGACGGCCATCAGCGAACAGCTCCCATCGACAGGCCCTGGACCAGCTTGTCCTGCGCGGCGAAACCTGCGGCGAGGACGGGCAGCGACACGACGATCGACGCGGCGCACACCTTGGCGAGGAATAGGCCCTGACTCGTCACGAAGCCCGTGAGGAACACGGGCGCGGTCTCCGCCACCGTACCGGTGAGCACGCGGGCGAACAGCATCTCGTTCCAGCTGAAGATGAAGCAGATGAGCGCGGCCGAGGCGATGCCGGGCATGACGACCGGCGCGATGACCTCACGCAGCGTGCGCACGAGACCGGCGCCGTCGACCTGGGCGGCCTCGAGCATCTCGCTCGGAACCTCGGCGAGGAAGCTGCGCAGCATCCAGATCGCGATCGGCAGGTTCATCGACGTGTACAGCAGGATGAGAAGCCAGATGTTGTCGAGCAGGTTGACCTTCTGCGCGAACAGGTAGATCGGCAGCAGCGCTGCGACCACGGGCATGAACTTCGTCGACAGGAAGAAGAACAACACGTCCGACCACTTCTTCACCGGACGGATCGACAGGGCGTACGCGGCCGGCAGGGCGAGCAGCAGGACGATGAGGGTCGAGACGACGCTCGCCGTCAGCGAGTTCGCCAGGGACGGCCACGGGTTCGAGTCGAAGAAGTTCTTGTAGCCCTCCGTCGAGAAGGGAGCGTCGAACTTGGGCGGGTTGGTGGCCGCGTCGTTCTCGGAGTGGAACGAGATCCACACCATCCACACGACGGGCAGGACGAACAGCAGGCCGATGATCCAGGCGAGGACGCCGAGCAGGGCGCCCGACCTCTTCTTCGGGTTCGGCGTGTACGCGGGCCCGGAGGACTTCGGCGTCGCGGCGGGTGCAGCGGCCGCGGAGGCGGGAGTGCTCATCAGTTCTCCTCCTTGAAGAGGCTGAGGACGGTGCGCAGAGCGGCCGTCGCGATGATGATCGTGCCGAGGACGACGATCACACCGGCTGCGGAGGCCTGACCGTAGTCGTGGGCCTGGTAGAAGGTCTGGTAGATGAGGTACGGCAGGTTCGCAGTGCCGAGACCACCCGAGGTGATCGTGAAGACGGCGTCGAAGTTCTGCACGATGTAGATCGCGCCGAGCAGGGTGCTCAGCTCGATGTACGGGCGCAGGTGCGGCAGCGTCATGTGCTTGAAGATCTGCCAGTTCGACGCACCGTCGATGCGCGCGGCCTCGACGACGTCCATCGGGCGCGACTGCAGACCCGCGAGCAAGATGAGCATCATGAACGGCGTCCACTGCCAGATGAGCGAGACCGCCACCGCGAGCAGCGGGTTGTTCGTGATCCAGTCCGGCTGCGGAGCGTCGTCGCCGAGAACCATCTTGAGGAATCCATTGAACAGGCCGTACTCGGGGTTGAACAGCGCGTGCTTCCACAGCAGCGCCGCGGCGACGGGCACGATGAGGAACGGCGTGATCATGAGGGTTCGGACGATGCCGCGGCCCTTGAACTTGCGATCGAGCAGCAGCGCGATGCCGAGCCCGAGCAGCAGGCTGATGATGACGACCATGAGCGTGAGCAGGATTGTCACCCAGATCGCCTTGCGGGTGTTGACGTTCGTGAACACCGTGACGAAGTTGTCGAAGCCGGCGAATCCGACGTCATCGGGGTAGTACGCGTTCCAGCGCATCATCGAGATGACGATGGTCGCGACGAACGGCAGCTGCGTCGCGATGATCATGAAGATCAGCGCCGGCAGCAGCGGCGCGCGGCGCGCCCACGCTCCCGTCCGGGCCAGGGCTGTCTTGCCGCCCGGAGCCGGTTCGAGATCGTGGTTGTCGGGGTCGCGGTGATCGAAGTCGTCCTCGTCCCCTCGTGCGAGCGCGTTGGTGCTCACGTCACTCACTTCCCTTCACGCTTGCGATAGTCCTCGGCCACGTCGCTCGCGAGCTCCTGGCCCGTCTCGAGCGCCGCATCGACGCTCTGCTTGCCGGCGATGGCCGAGCTGACCTCCTGGCTGACCTGGGTGCCCAGGGCCGGAAACTCGGGGATGTCGACGAACTGGATGCCGCCGGCGGGTCGGGGCTGGACGCCCGGGTTGTCGGGCTGAGCCGACTCGATGGCCTTCTTCGCCGGTTCGGCGAACGCCTTCGCGGAGGCGACGTACTCGGGGATCTCGTACGTCGAGGCGCGCTTGCCGGAGGGGACCGACGACCAGCCGATCTTCTCGCCGACGAGCTTCTCGTACTTCTTGCCCGAGGCCCACGAGACGAACTTCCAGGCGGCGTCCTTCTTCTCGGACTTCTGCTCGATCGCCCACGCCCAGGCGTACAGCCAACCGGCATTCTTGGTCTTGACGACGGGAGCCGGCGCGTAGCCCATCTTCCCGGCCACCGGCGAGCCCTTGGCCTCGAGGGAACCGGCGGCCGACGTCGCGTCGTACCACATCGCCGTCTTGCCCTGCTGGGTGTTGTTGAGGCACTCGGTGAAGCCCGCCTGCGGCGCTCCGGCCTCACCGTGCTTCCTGACGAGGTCGACGTAGAAGTTCGTCGCCTGCTTGAACTCGGGCGAGTCGACCTGCGCCTGCCAGTCCTTCGTGAACCAGGTGCCCCCGAAGGTGTTGACGACGGTCGTCAGCGGCGCGAACAGCTGACCCCATCCTGGCTGACCACGCAGGCAGATGCCGCGCATGCCCGGCTGGGCGCCGTCGACCTTGGCCGCGATGTCGGCGACCTGCGGCCACGTCGGGTTCGCGGGCATCGTGATGCCCTTCGACGCCAGGATGTCCTTGCGGTACATGAGAAAGCTCGACTCGCCGTAGAACGGCTCGCCGTAGATCTTCCCGTCGACGCTGAGCGCCTTCGTCATGGGAGCGAGGATGTCGTCCTGGTCAAACTGGGTGTCGGCCTTGACGTGGCTCGTGAGATCCGCGACCCAGCCGGCCTTCGCGTAGATCGGGATCTCGAAGTTGCTCAACGTCGCGACGTCGTACTGACCGGCCTGGGCGCTGAACTCCTGACTCGTCTTGTCGCGCAGGTCGTCCTCCGGCAGCACCGTGAAGTTGACGTGGATGCCCGTCTCCTTCTCGAAATCCGGCGCGAGCTTCTGCAGGTCCATCATCTGCGGGTTGTTGACCATGAGGACGTTGATGCTGTCCTTGCCACCCGATGAGACCCCGCCACCCCAGCCCGCGCACGCGGTCGTAGAACCGCCCACCAGTGCTGCCGCGGCGAGGAGGGCGATGCCATTTCGTCGTCGTCCCACGAAACCTCCCATGTCGTCGTGCCTGGTGTGCAATGCTCGAACGAGCACCATGCTCACTTGAGCACTAGCAGGCACATATGAGTAAAGTGTGATTCGACACACAATGTCAACCCACGATTCACGCTACGAACGCCGGGAGTTCCCATGGTCGACGCGAGCGCACCGCAGCATCAGCGCCTCATGGTCCACGCAGCACGTCGCTACTACCTCGACGACGCCTCCAAGGTGGCCATCGCCGAAGAGCTCGACATCAGTCGGTTCAAGGTGGCGCGCCTGCTCGAGGAGGCCCGCGACCAGGGAATCGTCCGCATCGACGTCGTCGACCCCGGCGCCGGGTGCGAGCACCTCGAACGCCGCCTGCGCGACGCGTTCGGGCTCGCACACGCCGTCGTCGTCGACGTCGAGGAACTCGAGACGGACGCCGCGCAGGACGAGCTCGCCCGCCGCGGCGCCGACCTCATGCGGCGCCTCGCGCAGCCGACCGACGTCATCGGGCTGCCATGGAGCCGGATGGTCGCCAAGGCGGTGCGCCACTTCGACGGTCTGCCACCCGTGCCGATCGTCCAGCTCTCCGGGGCCCTCGACCTGCCGGCGTACGAATCCTCCCCCGTCGACGTCGTGCGTGACGCCGCCCGCCTCACCGGCGGAGAACCCCGCGTCTTCTACGCGCCGCTCGTTGCCGACGACGCCGCTGCGGCCGCCGTCATCCGCGCTCAGGCGAGCGTCGCAGGCACCCTCGACGACGCCAAGCACTGCTCCCTCGCACTCGTCGGCGTCGGCGGGTGGAGCAGCGGCGAGAGCACCCTGTTCGACCTCGCGAGCGACGACGAGCGCGACGATCTCGCGCGCCTGCAGGTCGTCGGCGAGATCGCCGGCTCCCTGTTCGACGTGACCGGCGCGCCGGTGCACGCGGGCCTGACGGCACGTCTGGTCAGCATGCGCCCCGACGATCTGCGGCTCATCACCCACGTCGTGGCCCTGTCGCACGGTCGGGCGCGCGCCGCGGCCGTCGCGGCCGGCATCCGCGGGGGCTACCTCACCTCGATCGTCGTCGACACGCCCTTGGCGCATGAGCTGCTCGCGCAGCACACCGAGGCGGCGGACGACTGAGCCCCACGCGCCGCGAGGCGCACGGGAACGGTCGGGACCGGGCGCCGCAAACTTCTACCCGTCAGTAACTACCTGCACTCACACCCTGCGCCCCGATGGGTCTAGGCTCTGCCTCGTGGCCAATCATTTTGATGTCGTCGTCCTCGGCGCCGGCCCGGGTGGGTACGTCGCGGCTATCCGCGCCTCCCAGCTCGGCCTGAGCGCCGCCGTTATCGAGCAGAAGTACTGGGGAGGTGTCTGCCTCAACGTCGGGTGCATCCCCTCGAAAGCTCTGCTGAAGAACGCCGAACTCGCGCACGTGCTCACGCACGAGAAGGAGAAGTTCGGCATCGAGGGCGACGCCACGATGGCGTTCGGGCCCACGCACAAGCGTTCCCGTCAGGTCTCGTCGAACATCGTCAAGGGTGTTCACTACCTGATGAAGAAGAACAAGATCACGGAGATCAACGGTCACGGCACGCTCAAGGCCGACCACTCCATCGACGTGAAGGGTGAGGACGGCTCCACCCAGAGCGTCACCTACGACAACCTCATCGTCGCGACGGGCGCCACCGTGCGCACGATGCCCGGGGTCGACCTCAGCAAGAACATCGTCTCCTACGAGGAGCAGATCCTCTCGGAGGAGCTGCCGGGCTCCATCATCATCGGCGGTTCGGGCGCCATCGGCGTCGAGTTCGCCTACGTCATGAAGAACTTCGGCGTCGACGTGACGATCGTCGAGTTCGCCGACCGCATGGTGCCGACCGAGGACGCGGACGTGTCCAAGGAGCTGCTCAAGCAGTACAAGAAGCTCGGCATCAAGGTCATGACCGGCACGAAGGTCGAGAAGGCCGAGGACACCGGCTCCGGCGTCAAGGTCACCGTCTCCCCCGCCAAGGGCGGCGACTCGCAGGTGCTCGAGGCCGACAAGATGCTGTCGGCGTTCGGCTTCAAGCCGCGCGTCGAGGGCTACGGCCTGGAGGATCTCGGCGTCAAGCTCACCGAGCGCGGCGCCATCGAGATCGACGGGCGCGGCCGCACCAACGTCGACAAGGTCTACGCCATCGGTGACGTGACGGCCAAGCTCATGCTCGCGCACACCGCCGAGGCCATGGGCATCGTCGCCGCCGAGACCATCGCGGGCGTCGAGACGATGGAGATCAACTACGACATGATCCCGCGCGCGACGTACTGCCAGCCGCAGGTCGCCTCGTTCGGTTACTCCGAGGCTCAGGCCAAGGAGAAGGGCTACGACGTCAAGACGGCGACGTTCCCGTTCTCCGCGAACGGCAAGGCGCAGGGCCTCGGCGAGGCCGTGGGCTTCGTCAAGGTCATCGCAGACGCGAAGCACGACGAACTGCTCGGCGCCGCGATGATCGGCCCCGACGTCACCGAGATGCTCCCGGTGCTGACGCTCGCGCAGCAGTGGGATCTGACGGCCGACGAGGTCTCGCGCAACATCTTCGCCCACCCGACGCTGGGAGAGGCCGTGAAGGAAGCCGTGCACGGCATCGCCGGGCACATGATCAACCTCTGATCGCGCAGATCCACTGATCGCGCCTGTACCTCAGCGCGATCGATTCGAGACCGCCGGGTCCGGAGCTCATGCTCCGGACCCGGCGGTCTCGTTGCGTCACGTGGTCGAGCGGGCCGCCCGCGTCAACCGCGCGAGACGCCGGGGCGCCCTCGCGCGTGCCCGTCCGGCAAAGAATCGCCTCACGGGAGGTGAACTTCCGGTGAACAGATATCGGGCGCTCCCGCGAATTTCCCGCAGTGCCAACACCCGTTTGCGTACAGCGCACTCGGCGGCCACTGCGCGGTTGCACACTTGCCGTGTGGATTTCTCGTTCATTCTTCTCGTGCTCGTCATCGTCACGGCACTGGCGTTCGACTTCACCAACGGCTTCCACGACACCGGCAACGCGATGGCGACGTCCATCGCCACCGGTGCCCTCAAGCCCAAGGTGGCAGTCGCCCTCTCCGGCATCCTCAACCTGATCGGTGCCTTCCTGTCGGTCGAGGTCGCCCTCACCGTCACCAACGCAGTCATCAAGATCCAGGCCAAGGACGGCGCTCCGAAACCGGAATTCGTCGCCGACCACGGCCAGGCCCTGCTGCTCATCGTGCTCGCCGGCCTCGTCGGTGGCATCGTGTGGAACCTGCTCACGTGGCTGCTCGGCATCCCGAGCAGTTCGAGCCACGCACTGTTCGGTGGTCTCATCGGTTCGGCCATCGCCGCGATCGGCATGGCGGGCGTCAAGTGGACGGGTGACGGATCGAAGCTCGACGGTGTCGTCGGCAAGGTCATCATCCCCGCGTTCTTGTCGCCCTTCATCGCGGCGGTCGTTGCGGCGCTGGGCACGAAGCTCATCTACGCCATCACGAAGAAGGTCAGTCACGCCGAGTCCGAGCGTGGTTTCCGCTGGGGTCAGATCTGCAGCGCCTCGCTCGTCTCGCTCGCTCACGGCACCAACGACGCGCAGAAGACGATGGGTGTCATCACCCTCGCCCTCATCGGCTACGGCTCCTGGACCGACACGCACAGCGTTCCGCTGTGGGTGAAGTTCGCCTGTGCGCTCGCCATCGCGGCCGGCACCTACCTCGGCGGCTGGCGCATCATCCGCACGCTCGGCAAGGGCCTCGTCGAGATCGAGTCGCCGCAGGGCATGGCTGCCGAGTCGGCCAGCTCCGCCGTCATCCTCGTCTCGAGCCACCTCGGCTTCGCGCTGTCGACGACGCACGTCGCGACGGGTTCGATCCTCGGTACCGGCCTGGGCAAGAAGGGCGCGGAGGTCCGCTGGGGTGTCGCCGGACGCATGGTGCTCGCCTGGTTCATCACCCTGCCCGCCGCCGCGGTCGTCGGTGCGCTCATGTGGTACCTCGGTGACGTCATCGGTGGTGGCGCCGGCGGCATCGTCGTCTTCGCCATCCTGTGCGCGTTCGCGGCATACATGTTCTACCACTCGCGCAAGACGCCGGTCGACCACAACAACGTCAACGAGGAGTGGGACCCGCAGGACCTCGCGGCGACGCACATCCCCGACGTCGTGGCCGAGTCCGACCGCAACACCGTCCACCCCGCGACCAAGGTTGGTTCCCGATGAACACTCTCTCCCTCGCGTTCGAGAGCGCCTGGAAGGTGCTTCTCGTCGCCATCGTCCTCGGTGCAGGCGTGCCTGCCCTGTTCGCCTTCGGCGTGCGTGGCATCGCCGCCGGTGAAGGCGCTCTCACGACCGGCGAGAGCGCCAAGTCCTGGGGCAAGCCCGTCGGCCTGCTCTGCTTCGCGCTCGTCGCCGTCGCGGTGGCGCTGGGCCTCGCCATCATCATCGCGTCGGGCTTCGGCTACAAGGTGTCGTTCGAGCACGTGTTCCCGACCTTCGCCGAGAAGAAGTGAGGCGATGAACCCATCCCTCGAGCGCATCGTCAACTGGCTGCGCGTCAGCTACCCCACGGGGGTACCGGAGCGCGACTACCAGCCGTTGCTCGCGCTCATGCGGCGCAGGCTCTCTCCTGAGGAGATGCACGAACTGGGCAACCACCTCGTCGCCGACGGGCTCGTGCCCGCTGACCGGGTCGATGTGGGTGTCGGCATCACGAAGGTGACCCAGGAGCTGCCCAGCCCACAGGAAATGGACCGGGTGCTCGACCACCTGCACGAGTGCGGGTTCCCGCTGCACGACGAGTTCGACTGAGCACGACGTCAGACCGCACGCCAGGTGTCGACGCGCCGACGCATGACGCAGGGGCCGGACGGTGAGATCTCACCGTCCGGCCCCTGCGTCATGTGCCCCCCGGCTCTTCCGGGGTTTTCAGTGCCGCCCGCGCCTCACGCCGCGACGAACTCGAAGGCGAGAGCTTCGATGCGGGCGCGAGTCTCACCGTCGGCGGCCAGCCGCTCGCCGACGCGTGTGGCGAGCGCGCGGACCTCGTCCTGGCTCAAACCCGGGGCGAGGGTGAGACGCAGCCGCAGCACGCCCTCTCCCCCGTCGACGCACTCCTGCGCGAGCACGGCCTCCTCGACGCGCACAGCCTGCCCGATGGCGGAGCGCACGTGCGTGTCACGGTAGGCGGGCACCCAGGCCTGCTGCTGCGCGAGCGCCCAGACCATGCTCGCGCGCACGACGACGCGATGCTCGCTGGCCATGTCGAGCAGCAGGACGTCGCATTCCTCTGAGATGGCCGCCTGCGCCGCGAACGCGGCCTTGACGGGTGACGGGCGGGCCGCCGGATCCCAGGCGGCGAGCGCTTCGAGGCTCGTGAAGACGGGCAGGCCCTTTGTACCGTCCGGCGCGGTCAGCGTCACGACAGCCATGTCGGTCGACTTCTCGACGGCGTGCTCCCCGCTCGTGTCGACCTCGGTGGGGGCGGCGACGATCGGCACGAGCAACCTGCTCTCGGCCAACGCTGCGACCCACGCCTCCTCGTCACCACTCGCCAGCGCCGCCACGAGAGCCGCATCGGCCTCGCCGCGGTCGTCGTCGAAACCGGTGCTCGTCACCTCGCGGCCGCTGAACGGGATGCCGGCCGTGTCGCTCGGCCCCGGGCCGCTCACTCGGGGCGCCCCGCGACGTCGAGGGCGTCGGCGAGCGTCATCGTGCCCTTGTAGAGGGCCGAGCCGATGATGGCGCCTTCGACCCCGTACGGCACGAGCTCGCGCAGCGCGCGCAGGTCGTCGAGCGTCGTCACGCCGCCGGAGGCGACGACGGGGCGGTCGGTGCGCTCGCACACCTGCTGCAGCAGCGCGGTGTTGGGGCCGGCGAGCATCCCGTCTTTCGCGACGTCGGTGACGACGTAGCGCGCGCAGCCCTCACGGTCGAGGCGGGCGAGGGTCTCCCACAGGTCGCCGCCCTCCTTCGTCCAGCCGCGGGCGGCGAGGGTGGTGCCGCGCACGTCGAGGCCGACGGCGATGCGGTCGCCGTGCTCGGCGATGGCGGCAGCGGTCCACTCGGGGTTCTCCAGGGCTGCGGTGCCGAGGTTGACGCGACGGCAGCCCGTGGCGAGCGCAGCCTCGAGTGACTCGGCGTCACGGATGCCGCCGCTCATCTCGACCTTGATGTCGAGCGTGCCGACGATCTTGGCGAGCAGGCCGCGGTTCTCGCCGCGTCCGAACGCGGCATCGAGGTCAACGAGGTGCAGCCACTCGGCGCCCGCTTCCTGCCACGCGAGTGCAGCGGCGACGGGGTCGCCGAACTGGCCGCCCGTCCCGGCGATGCCCTGGACGAGTTGGACGGCCTCACCGCCGGCGACGTCGACGGCCGGCAGCAGTTCGAGGCGGGGTTCGGTGGTCATGGTGCTCCTTCGAGCCGTCGGATCGGGGTGGCTGGGCATGGCATCAGAGGGTGTCGAGCCAGTTTGTCAGCAGCGCGGCGCCGGCGTCACCCGACTTCTCGGGGTGGAACTGGGTGGCGCTCAGCGCACCCTGCTCCATGGCCGCGGCGAAGGGGGTGCCGTGCGTCGCGAGCGTGACGCGCGCGCCCGAGTTGAGGTCGGCGACGGTCGCGGGGGCCGCGAACGAGTGGACGAAGTAGAACCGTTCGTCCTCGACACCGGCGAACAGTCGGCTGCCGGGCGCCGGTTCGAGCTGCGACCAGCCCATGTGCGGTACGACCGGGGCGTCGAGACGCTCGACTCGACCATGCCACAGCCCCAGCCCGTCGACCGGCGACGGCGACGGCTCGCTCGAGCCGTCGAACATGACCTGCATGCCGACGCAGATACCGAGCACGGGGGCCTGACGTGTCAGTCGCTCTGCGATGAGCTCACGCCCGCCCGCGGCGACGAGCCCCGCGGCGCACGCGTGGAAGTTGCCGACGCCGGGCACGAACAGCCCGTCTGCGCGCGCCACGGACGTGGGATCGGCGGTGAGTTCGACGTCGGCGCCGATGCGTTCGAGCATGCGCACGGCGGAGTGGATGTTGCCGCTGCCGTAGTCGAGCACGACGACCTTCTTCATCGCTTCTCCTCCATCAGGGCGTGCCCTTCGATCTCTCGCCGTTCTTCCCGTTCCTCGCGGGTGTGCTTGTCGAAGCGTCGTACTGCCTTCGCATCAGGTTCGACGAGATCGGCCTCGATCGCCGCGCGCGGATGCAGCGCGAGCAGATGCCCGGCGCGGATGCCGAGGGCGACCATGACGCCACGCAGCACCTCGATCGGCTCGGCGCCGCGCTGCGCGAGGACGCGTTCGAGGGTCTCCGGGTGCGAGTTCTCCCCCACCGCGAGCAGATCCGCGAGGCTCGCCTGCGGCAGCACCGCGCGCACGACCCCGAAACCGCGGCGGACGACGAACCAACGCGGCAGGGAGCGCCACCGTCGCGGCTGGACGAGGACGACGGCGTCGTCGCCGTGGACGAAGAACCCGGCGGCCGGGCGCATCATCTGCGGAACGGGGCGGGCGACGAGCACCGTCGCGGCGTCGTCAAAGGGCGCGGCCGCATGCCCAGGGCCCGCCGCGACGACGGCGCACCACGGCCCGTCGAGGTCGACGACGTACGCCGGCACGGTGCCCTGTTCGACCCAGCGAGCCACACGCTCGGCATCGCCGCGTATGACGACGACGGCGTCGAGCGCGCCGGTGAAGTTCGACTGCCGACCTAGTCTCGGCATGACTCAGAGAGCACCCTTCGCGCTCGGGATTCCCTGCACGCGCGGGTCCTTCGCCACCGCGGCGCGCAGCGCGCGGGCGATCGCCTTGAACTGGGCCTCGACGATGTGGTGCGGGTCGCGCCCGGAGATGACGTTGACGTGCAGCGCGATGCCCGCGTTGTAGCCGAGCGATTCGATGACGTGCTGCGTCAGGGAGCCGATGTAGTTGCCCCCGATGACCGCGTAGATCTGGCCGTCCGGTTCACCGGTGTGGACGACGTACGGGCGGCCCGCGACGTCGACGACCGCCTCGACGAGCGCCTCGTCGAGCGGCACCTTCGCGTCCCCGAAACGCGAGATGCCCGACTTGTCGCCGAGCGCTTCGCGCAGGGCCTGGCCGAGCACGATCGCGGTGTCCTCGACCGTGTGGTGGGCGTCCACGTCGAGGTCGCCGCTGGCGCGGATGCGCAGGTCGATGAGGCTGTGCTTGCTCAGCGAGTCGAGCATGTGGTCGTAGAAGCGCACCCCGGTGCGGATGTCGGACGTGCCCGTACCGTCGAGGTCGAGCCACAGCCTGATCGAGGCTTCCTTCGTCGTGCGCTCGATGAGCGCTGTCCGGTGGTCGGCGGGCACGTCGGGGATGACGAAGTCGGTCGCGTCGCTCATGCTTTCTCCTCCTGGAGGGCGTGCGTGGGGGCGAGGTCGGTGAGGGCCGCGATGACGGCGTCCGTCTCGGCGGGCGTGCCGGCCGTGATGCGCAGGTGGTGCGCGATGCCGACGTCGCGCACGAGGATGCCGCGATCGAGCAGGGCCTGCCACGTGGCGTGCGCGTCGGTGAGACCACCGATGAGAACGAAGTTCGCATCGCTCGGCGTCGGCGTGAGCCCCGCCACTCGCGCGGCCTCGACGATGCGGTCGCGCTGGGCCTTGATCGCATCGACCATGGCGAGCATCTCTTCGGCGTGGTCGAGGGCCGCCAGCGCGGTCGCCTGCGTCACCGACGACAGGTGGTAGGGCAGACGCACGAGACGCATCGCGTCGCAGATCTCGCGCGAGGCGGCCATGTAACCGACGCGCGCGCCGGCGAACGCGAACGCCTTGCTCATCGTGCGGCTGACGATCAGGCGCGGGTGATCGGCGAGCAGCTCGAGGGCGCTCGGCGTGCCCGGGCGCGCGAACTCGACGTACGCCTCGTCGACGATGACGACGGCGTTCGGCGCCGCGTCGTAGATGGCGCGCACGACGTCGTTGCTCACCGCGGTGCCCGTCGGATTGTTCGGCGTGCAGACGAACACGACGTTCGGACGGTGCTCGCGCACCTGCTCGACTGCGAGGTCGACGTCGAGGTCATAGACGCCCTCACGACGATCGCGCAGGCCGTCGACCCATGTCGTTCCCGCGCCGCGCGCGATGATCGGGTGCATCGAGTAGCTCGGCGTGAAGCCGAGCGCGACGCGGCCCG
Organism: Dermacoccus sp. SAI-028; assembly: GCF_004346775.1. NCBI lineage: Bacteria > Bacillati > Actinomycetota > Actinomycetes > Micrococcales > Dermacoccaceae > Dermacoccus > Dermacoccus sp. SAI-028. The sequence goes on from NZ_SMFS01000001.1 coordinate 1,841,132, forward strand.
GGCCCCCGAAGGCCTGCACGATGTGGCTGAGCACCTCGTTGCTGCCGTTGGCGGCCCAGATCTGCTCGACGGGCAACCGGACGCCCGTCACGCGATCGAGGTAGTCGGCGAGGGCCGCGCGCAGTTCGGTGAACTCGCGATCCGGGTAGCGGTTCAGCCCGCCCGCGGCCTTCTCGACTCGCTCGACGATGCTGCGCACGACCGTCTCCGGCACGTCGTAGGACGACTCGTTCGTGTTGAGCGCGATGGGCACGTCGAGCTGCGGCGCGCCGTACGCGCTCTGGTTTCGCAGGTCTTCGCGCAGCAGCTGCGTGATCGTGGGTTCGCTCATGCGGGCGCGTTCTCCGTCCCGGCCTCTGCCTCGTCCCGACGCTCGAAGCGCGCCGTCACGGCCTCGCCGTGCGCCGGCAGGTCCTCCGCGTTCGCGAGCGTGACGACGACGTCCGCGACCTCCGCGAGGGCCTCGCGCGAATAGTCGACGATGTGGACGCCCTTGAGGAACGACTGCACCGACAGCCCGCTCGAGTGGCAGGCGCACCCGCCGGTCGGCAGGACGTGGTTCGACCCGGCGGCGTAGTCGCCGAGGCTGACGGGCGAGTAGGTGCCGACGAAGATAGCACCCGCGTTGCGCACGCGCAGCGCGTCCTCGCGCGAGCTGGCGGTGTGGATCTCGAGGTGCTCGGCGCCGTAGGCGTCGACGACGCGCAGCCCGGCCGTGACGTCGTCGACGAGGACGATGGCCGACTGCGGACCGCCGAGGGCCGTGAGCACGCGCTCGCTGTGCTTCGTCGCGCGGGCGCGGCGCTCGAGGGCTGCCTCGACGTCGTCGGCGAGGCGCGTCGAGTCGGTGACGAGGACGGAGGCCGCGAGGTTGTCGTGCTCGGCCTGGCTGATGAGGTCTGCGGCGACGTGCTCGGCGTCCGCGGTGTCGTCGGCGAGGATGCCGATCTCCGTCGGGCCCGCCTCGGCGTCGATGCCGATGAGGCCCTTGAGCAGGCGCTTCGCGGCTGCGACGTAGATGTTGCCCGGGCCGGTGACGAGGTCGACGGGCTCGCACACGCTCGTGCCATCCTTCTCCCGTGCGCCGTAGGCGAACATCGCGACGGCCTGCGCGCCGCCGACGGCGTACACCTCGTCGACGCCGAGCAGGGAGCACGCGGCGAGGATCGTCGGGTGCGGGTAACCGGCGAACTCGCCGGTGTTCTGCGCCTGCGGCGGGCTCGCGACGGCGACCGAGTCGACGCCCGCGACCTGCGCGGGCACGACGTTCATGACGACCGAGCTAGGGTACACGGCGAGGCCGCCGGGCACGTAGAGCCCGACGCGCTCGACGGGGATCCAACGTTCGGTGACGCTGCCGCCGTCGCTCACCTGCGTCGTGACGTCCTCGCGCGCCTGCGCGGCGTGGACGATCCGCACGCGGCGGATGGCTTCGACGAGGGCGTCCTTGATCGCGGGGTCGAGCTGCGCTTCGGCGGCTGCGAGCACCTCCGCGGGCACCCGCAGGTGCGTCGGACGCACCTTGTCGAATCGCTCCCCCAGCTCGCGCAGCGCGTCGGCCCCGTCATGGCGCACCTGCTCGCACAGCGGACGCACGACGTCGAGGGCCGCCTCAATGTCGAACTGTGCGCGCGGCAGCGCATCGCGCAGGCCGCGTGCATCGAGGGAGGTCAGGGCTGAACCACGAAGGTCACGACGCGAAATCACCGCTCCATTCTAGGCGGCGGCACCGAGCGCCTGCCCGCCCGTCTCAGCGTCGGAAGCTCGGTCCGGTGCTGTTGTGAGGATCCTCACCGTAGAACACGCGGTCGACGACGAGCCGGGCGCGCCGCGAGACCTTGCGGTACTCCTCGCCGAGCTGACGACCGTCACCGGCGGGCAGTCCGAGCAGCGTCGCGATGCCCTCCGCGTCGCGCAGGTCGCTCGGCAGCGACTCGACGGGGCGGCCGCGCCACAGCACCGAGGCGTTGCGCACCCGGGAGGCGAAGGTCCACGCGTCGGCGAGTACCTCGGCGTCGTGGGCGTCCATGAGCTCGAGCTCGGCGAGCAGCCGCAGCGTCGAGATCGTGCCGGTCCGACGCAACTGTGGGTGGGCGTGGGCGTGCTGCAACTGGTGCAGTTGCACGCACCACTCGACGTCGGACAACCCGCCGCGCCCCAGCTTGAAGTGGGTGCGCGGATCGGCCCCGCGGGGAATGCGCTCGGCCTCCATCCGCGCCTTGAGCGTGCGGATGCGACGCACCGCGGCGTCACTGATGCCGCCCTCGGGCCAGCGCAGCGGATCGACGAGGTCGACGAAGGCGCGGCCCAGGTCGGCGTCACCGGCGAGCGGGTAGGCGCGCAGCAACGCCTGGGCCTCCCAGCCCTCCGACCAGCGCTCGTAGTACGAGGCGTAGGAGTCGAGGGAACGCACCAGGGGGCCCTGCTTGCCCTCGGGACGCAGCGCCGCGTCGATCTCGAGCTTCGGATCTGGCCCGGCGAGCGCCGCGAGGCGTCGCAACTCGGTGACGACGGCGAGCGCCTGGTCCTGCGCAGCACCGGCGTCGGCGCCGTCGCGCGGGCGGTGGACGTACATGACGTCGGCGTCGGAGCTGTAGCCGAGCTCACGCCCGCCGAAGCGTCCCATACCGATGATCGTGACGTCGGTGAGGCGTGCGTCCGAGTCATCGCAGACGGCGCGCCATGCGAGGTCGAGCCCGGTCTGCAGCATCGCGGCCATGACGTCGGTGAGGGCCTTCTCGACGCCCTCGAGGTCGAGTTCGCCGAGCACGTCGGCGATGGCGATGCGCGTCAGCTCGGTGCGGCGGACGGTGCGCGCCGCGAGCATCGCCTTGTCGACGTCGTCGTGGCGACCGGCGACGGACGTCATCGTCGCGCTGATCGCCTTCTCGTCACGCGGCACGCGCAGCGCAGGGTCGGCGAACAGCTTGACGCTCTCGGGCGCGCGTTCGAGCAGTTCCGAGACGTAGCGCGACTTCGACAGCACCTCGGCGAACAGTTCCGCGGTGCTGCCCTCGCGCAGTGTGTTGAGGTACCAGTGCGAGGTGCCGAGCTCGTCACTGATGCGGCGGTAGGCGAGCAGCCCGGCGTCGGGGGTCGGGCCGTCGGCGAGCCACTGCAGGATGACGGGCATGAGCGTGCGCTGGATCTGCGCACGCCGCGACAGCCCCGACGTCAGCGCCTGCAGGTGGCGCAGCGCGCCGCTCGGGTCGGCGTAACCGAGCGCGGCGAGACGATCGCGCGCGCCCTCGTCCGACAACTTCGCCTCATCGTCGTCGAGACGCGCGACGGCCGACAGCAGCGGCCGGTAGAACAGCTTCTCGTGCAGGCGGCGCACCGAGCGCGCGAGCTCCTGCCAGTGGGCGGTGACGGCCTCGTCGGGGTCGCGCATCAACCCGACGCCGCGTCCGAGGCGGCGCAGGTCTGCGCTCGACGTCGGCATGAGGTGGGTGCGACGCATCTTGCTCAGCTGGATGCGGTGCTCGAGCACGCGCAGCTGACGGTAGGAGCGGTCGAGCGCCGAGGCATCCGTGCGCCCGACGTAACCCCACGAACTGAGCGCCTCGAGGGCGTCGAGCGTCGAGCGGGCGCGCACCCGCTCGTCGGTGCGTCCGTGGACGAGCTGCAGCAGTTGCACGGAGAACTCGATGTCGCGCAGACCGCCCGGGCCGAGCTTGATCTGGCGTGCCTGCTCGCTGACGGGCACGTGCGACTCGACGCGACGGCGCATCGCCTGCGCGTCCTCCACGAAGTTCTCGCGCTTGCTGGCCTGCCACACCATCGGCCGCATCGCGGCGATGTAGGCCTCGCCGACCTCACGGTCGCCCGCGATGGGGCGCGCCTTGAGGAGCGCCTGGAACTCCCAGCCCTTCGCCCAGCGCTCGTAGTAGTTGCGGTGGCTCGCGACGGTGCGCACGAGGGGGCCCTGCTTGCCCTCCGGGCGCAGCGCGGCGTCGACCTGCCACAGCGAACCCTCCCCCGTGCTCGCCGAGCAAGCGCGCATCAGCTCGGTCGCGAGCTCCGTAGCGAAGCGCAGGGCGACGTCCTCGTCGACCCCGTCCGCGGGCTGCGCGACGAAGATGACGTCGACGTCGGAGATGTAGTTGAGCTCGCGCCCGCCCGTCTTGCCCATGCCGATGACGGCGAGTCGAGCCTGCTCGGCGCCCTCGACGCTCTGCGTCGCGATGTGCAGCCCCGCCTCGAGCGCGGCACCCGCGAGGTCGGCGAGTGACGCTGCCGTCGCGGGCAGGACATTGGCGGGGACGTCGGTGACGTCGAGCGCCGCGATCTGCACGAGCTGACGACGGTAGGCCACGCGCAGCGCGTCGTAGGCGCTGACGTCGTCGTCCCGCCCGTCGATCTCGGCGATGAGCGCCTGAGCGAACGCCGCCTGGTCGCGACGCTCCGCGGCGACCACGTCGCGCCACTGCTCGGGCTTGGCGACGAGGTGATCACCGAGGGCGCTCGAGGCGCCGAGCACGCCGAACAAGCGCGCTCGTGCGAGCGGCTGCGTCAGCGCCTCCGTCAGCGCGCGCCGGCCGGGAGCATCGAGCGCCTCGCGCAACCGAACGAACGCGAGCAGCGCCTGGTCGGGGTCGGCGACCGCGCCCGTGACGTCGAGCAGGACGTCGGTCGGGACGAGGTCGGCGACCTCCTGGGCCATCGAGCCGGCGCGTTCGGTGTCGGTGTAGCCCGCCTTGCGCCAGGCCGCGGAACTCTTGGTCTGCTGCGTACGACTCACAACCGGCGCAGATCCTGCTTGATCTCGAACTCGGTCACCTGGTCGCGGTAGGCGGCCCACTCGTTGTGCTTGTTGCGCAGCACGAAGTCGAAGACGTGCTCGCCGAGCACCTCGGCGACGAAATCGCTCTCCTCCATCGTGCGGATCGCCTCGTCGAGCGAGGCCGGCAACGGTCGGATGCCCATGGCGCGACGCTCGCGCTCGGTGAGCGTCCACACGTCGTCCTCGGCCTCGGGCGGCAGCTCCATGCCCTGCTCGATGCCCTTGAGGCCTGCGCCCAGCATGACGGCGTACGCGAGGTAGGGGTTGCACGCTGCGTCGAGGGTGCGCACCTCGATGCGCGTGCTCTGGCCCTTGTCGGGCTTGTACATGGGGATGCGGATCATCGCGCTGCGGTTGTTGTGCCCCCAGCAGATGTGCGCCGGCGCCTCGGAACCGCCCCAGATGCGCTTGTAGCTGTTGACGAACTGGTTCGTGATCGCCGTGAACTCCGGCGCGTGGTGGAGCAGGCCGGCGACGAACTGGCGGCCCGTGCGCGAGAGCTGATACGGCGAACCCGGCTCGTGGAACGCGTTCGTGTCACCCTCGAACAGCGACAGGTGCGTGTGCATGCCGCTGCCGGGCTGGCCTGCCATCGGCTTCGGCATGAAGCTCGCGAAGATGCCCTGCTCGAGCGCGACCTCCTTGATGACGGCCTTGAACGTCTGGATGTTGTCGGCCATCGACAACGCGTCGGCGTAGCGCAGGTCGATCTCGTTCTGCCCCGGCCCGCCCTCGTGGTGACTGAACTCCACGGAGATGCCCATGTTCTCGAGCATCGTGATGGCGGCGCGCCGGAAGTCGTGGCCCGTGCCGTGCGGCACGTGGTCGAAGAACCCGGCCGAGTCGACCGGCACGGGACGGCCGTGGTCAAGGTCCTGCTCGAACAAGTAGAACTCGATCTCGGGATGGGTGTAGAAGGTGAACCCCAGGTCGGCGGCCTTCGTCAGCGAGCGGCGCAGCACGTCACGCGGGTCGGCGAGGCTCGGGGTGCCGTCGGGCAGCAGGATGTCGGCGAACATGCGCGCAGTGCCGGGGTTCTCGCCGCGCCACGGCAGCACCTGGAACGTCGAGGCGTCCGGGCGCAGCAGCATGTCGGCCTCGTAGACCCGCGCGAGACCGTCGATCGACGAACCGTCGAAGCCGATGCCCTCGGCGAACGCCCCCTCGAGTTCCGCCGGCGCCACGGCGACCGACTTGAGGGTTCCGAGCACGTCCGTGAACCACAGACGCACGAATCGGATGTCACGTTCCTCGATCGTGCGGAGCACGAACTCTTGCTGACGGTTCATGACGCCATCCTGCCTCACCGCGTCACCCGACGACGAGCGGCCCCGGGGATGATCCCCGGGGCCGCTCACATGTCGGACTCAGCCGCTCGCCTCAGCGCGTCAGCGGCGGAAAAGCACGTCGAGGTGCGCCTTGTCCTTGCTCACACCCCTGACGGTGACCTGGACGCCGCTGCCTGCCGTCAGCGTCGAACCCGTCGGGTTGGAGGCGTCGTAGTAGTTCGTCGCCTTCGTGTCGTCGAACGTCGACACGCCCTTGCTCTTCGGGAACGTCGTGGCGTCACCGTTGCGGTGCAGCGTCAGCGACGGCATCGAGGACGAGCCGAACACCGCGTCCCAGGGCTGCAGCTTGTTCGACACGAGCGTGCCGTCCTTCCACTTCATCGCCTGCGCGTGCGAGTCGATGGGCAACACCTGGCCGTGGCCGGGGTGCTCGGAGACGTTGTTGTTCGCGTACTCGTTGTCGACGTACCACATGAGAACACCGGGCTGGAAGGCGAAGTGCTCGACACGCTCTGCCTGCTGCTTGAGATAACCGAAGTTGTACGGACCCGTCTTGAGGTAGCGGTCGTAGCCGTTGTACTGACGGTTCTCTGCGAGGTAGTAGTGCGTCTTCTTCTCGCTCGTCGTGCCCGATGAGAGGGTGAAGCCCTTCGCGACCCAGCCGTTCGTGCCCTTCTCGACGTCGTCCGACAGCAGTGTCGCGCCGTCGGCGACGATGCGGATGTCGTCGAGGAACGGGCCCGCCCCGTGGACGCCGCCGTCACTCGCGTAGCGGAAGCGGAAGTCGACCTTCTTGCCCGCGTAAGCGCTCAGGTCGTACGTGAGGTCGCTCCAGTTCTTCTTCTCACCGGAGACCTCCTTGCCGACCTGCGCCCAGGTGGCGCCACCGTCGGTGCTGACCTCGCCGTAGAAGAAGTCGTAGCCCTCCTCGGTGTCGTACCAGGCGGCCGTCGTCACGCTCGCGGACTTCTTGCCCGTGAGGTCGATCGAACGCGTCAACGTCGAGTTGAGGTTGTCGGCGCTGCCGCCCCACCACTCGTTGGCCCCCGACTGGGGCTTGTTGTACGTCGTCGTGATCGTCTTGTCTGGCAGGTTGATCAGGGCCGCCTGGCCGAGCGTCGCCGAGTCACGGTCGCTCGGACCGATCTGGACCTTCTTGCTCTTGCCGTAGCTCACCTTCGTGGCGTCGAGCCAGCCGAGCTGCAGCTTCTCCCACGGACCCATGTAGCCCGGGCGCGAACCGATGTCGGTCTTGCCGTCGCCGAGCCACGAACCGGCGCTCATGAGCGACCAGTACGAGACGTCGTTCTGAGCCTTGTTCGTCGTGTCGTACAGGTCCGGCAGGCCGAGGTCGTGACCGAACTCGTGCGTGAAGACACCGAGACCACCGTTCTCCGGCTCGGTCGTGTAGTCACCGATCCACAGGCCCGTGTCGCCGAGCGGCACACCACCGAGCTTGTTCTGCGACGGGCCGGCCTTGCCCGCGAGGTTCTGGTACGCGTACCAGCGGTGGCTCCAGATGGCGTCATCACCCTGGGCGCCACCGCCGGCCTCTTCGCCCTCGCCGGCGTGGATGGCCTGGAAGTGGTCGATGTAGCCGTCGGGCTCGTCGAAGTTGCCGTCGCCGTCGTAGTCGTAACGGTCCCACTTGTCGAAGCTCTGCAGGTACGCCTTGATCTGGGCGTCGCTCTTGCCCGCTGCCTTCTGCGCGTTGACCCACGCCGTGGCGCTGTCGGCGATGAAGGACCAGGAGCCCTCGGCCTCGCTCGTGCCATCACCCGAGACGGGGTTGTGGCCGTAGCGCGCCTCGTTGAAAGGCACCTTGACCCAGTCGCTCACGTCGCCCTCGACGTCGAAGCGGCCGTTCGACTGCTTGGAGTAGAAGTCCTTGAACGACTCCGAGCTGCCGAACATCATGTCGAAGTAGTGCTGACGGTTGAAGTCGGCCTTCCAGATCGTGCTGTTGTTGTCGGTCGCGCCGCCGTCCATCTTGCGGTCGGGCTGGGCGATCTTGTTGTGCAGCGGGCCGGGCGCGCCACCGGCGGCGGGCTTCGTCTGGTCACCGAACTCGACGAGGAAGCTCAGGATGTTCGCCTTCTGGTTGACGTCGTACTGGACGTAACGCGGCTTCGTCTTGCCCTTCTTGTCCTTGCCCTTGACCTCGATGACGCGCTTGCCGTTGACCTTCTTCGTGGCCGCCTTGCCCGTGACGAGAGCGCTGACGGCGGCGTCACGCAGGTCGGCCTTCTTCTCCGCGAGCGGGTTCGGACGGTCGTCGGACTTGCCGACGCGGGTCTGGCCCTCGCCTGCGGGCGGGGCGTTGTTGGCGGAGGCGACCGGGGCTGCGATGAGACCGAAGGCCGTCACCGTGCCGACGAGAGCCGCGGCCATGCGCGGCGTGTTCGAACGACGATGTGTCATGAGTACTCCAGGAGCAGAAGGGCGCCCACGTCCAGCACGTGAACACTGTGAAGATACCCAGCCTCCCCTCAGCGAACGGTGATGTCGCTTACAACATTTGCGTAACGAAGGGTGCTATCACGATCCGCCCCCGCCAGCGGATGGGAACGGCTCCAACGGCTGCTGATTACGCTGGAGCCATGAGTGAAGAGGCCGCCCCGTACCGCACCGCCGAACGCAAGCGCATCCGCACCGTCACGCTGCAGCAGTTGAAGGAGCGCGGTGAGCGTTTCTCGATGCTCACCTCCTACGACATGTACACGGCCGAGATCTTCGACGAGGCCGGCATCGAGACGCTCCTCGTCGGCGACTCGGCGGGCAACAACGTGCTCGGTTACGACACGACGCTGCCCGTCACCCTCGACGAACTCATCCCCCTCGTGCGTGCCGTCAGCGGCGCTGCGCAGCACGCCCTCGTCGTCGCGGATCTGCCGTTCGGCAGCTACCAGGAATCGCCGCAGCAGGCGTTCGCGAGCGCCGCGCGACTCATGAAGGAAGGGCGCGCTCACGCGGTCAAGCTCGAGGGCGGGGCGCACATGGCGCCCACCGTCGAGCATCTCGTGCGCGGCGGCATCCCCGTCATCGCGCACATCGGGTTCACGCCGCAGAGCGAGCACACGCTCGGCGGGTACCGAGTCCAGGGCCGCGGCGACGACGCCGAGCGCATGGTCGCCGAGGCGCGGGCGCTGCAGGACGCGGGGGCTTTCTGCGTGCTCATGGAGATGGTGCCGGCGCCCGTCGCGCAGCAGGTGACGGACGCGCTGCGCGTGCCGACGATCGGCATCGGCGCCGGCGCCGGATGCGACGGTCAGGTGCTCGTGTGGACCGACTTCGCCGGCCTGCGTGACGGCCGCTATCCGCGCTTCGCCAAGAAGTTCGCCGACGTGCGCAGCGTGCTGCTCGACGCGGCGCGCACCTACCGCGAAGACGTCGCCTCCGGCACGTTCCCGGCGCCCGAGCACAGCTTCGAGAGCTGACGCCCGCGCTCGTCGTTCGCGCGGGACGCGAGAGGATCGGGTATGTCAGCGCTGGTGTGAGGGTGCTGAGTCGGCGGCGTCAGGTTCGGGCCGGGCGGCACCCCATCCGGCGCGCATGAGCTTGGCGGGCCAGTAGGCGAGCATCGCGGCGGCGAGGACGCCGAAGATCGCGTTCACGACGACGGCGGCGCTCAGGCCGGCCAGCGCCGTCATGCCGGACAGGGCGAGCGGCCCGATCGTCGAACCGGTGTCACTGAGCTGGCGCCACAGGCCGAGGAACGGCGCGCGTCCGACGTCGGGCGAGAAGTCGGCGCCGAGCGTCATCACCATGCCAGAGCCGATGCCGTTGCCGAACCCGAGCGCGCAGCTCGCGGCGAGCACCGCGGCGAAGGTGTGGGCGAACGGCAGCGCGACGAGGGCTGCGGCCATGATGAGCATCGACGGTACGGCGACGGCGGCGCGCCCCCGCACGTCCATGACCTTGCCGGCCGGGTAGAACACGAGCATGTCGATGCCGCCCGCGATCCCGTAGATGGCGCTCGTCGACTGCTCGTCGAGGCCGATGTGCGTGCACCACAGCGGGATGACGACCTGCCGTGTCGCGCGCACGGCCGACACGAGCAGGACGCCGAGCCCGGCCGTCAGCAGCACGCGCGCGAACGAGCGTGCGACGGTGCGGGTGGAGACCCGTTCGACGGGCCCGGTTCCGGCCCGCTCGACATCCTCCATGAGCAGCGCGCACCACGTCGCGAGCGCGAGGAAGACGATGGCGAGGACGAAGACGGAACGCCCGCCGAACACTCCGATGAGGGCGGCGCCGACGAGGGGGCCGACGAACATGCCGATGCGACCCACGCCGCCGAGCAGCGACAACGCGCGCGCCCGGTGCGTGGGCGGGACGGCCTCCGTCAGGTACTTCTGGCGCGCGAGCATGTAGACCGACGACGCCATGCCGATGATGACGACACCGAGCATGAGCGCGACGAGGCTCGGCGCGAGGCACAGCAGGCATCCCGCGGCCGTGACGACGCCCGCGAGCACGAGCGCGCGACGTTCGCCGAGGCGCTGCGTGATGAGTGAGGCGGGGATGTTCGACACGAGCGAGCCGAGCCCGATGAGCATCGCGACGAAAGCCGCGAGCGCCACCGACGCGCCGCGCGCCACGGCCGTCGAGGGGATGACGGGCAGGATGGCGCCCTCAGCGGCACCGAACAGCAGCGTCGGGCCATAGGCGGGGATCGCGAGCCGCCGCAGATCGAACCCGAGCTCGCTCACCTGTGCTCCCCTTCTTCGCACCCGTCGTTGCATTGCGATGCTATGCGTCGATGGCGTGGGGCGCGTCAGCGTCTCACGTGGGGCTCATGGGCGGCCCTACCCGGCAGGCAACGGTGACATTCCTGGCCAGATGCGCGCGTCGGATCAGCCGCATCACGCCGCGCCAGATCATGACGACGGGCCGCATCCCTCGTGGGATGCGGCCCGTCGCGCGTGGATGGGTGCGTCAGTCGTCGCCGTTGAAACGACGCTCTTCAGCGTCCCACTCCTCGCTGCGCTTGTGCGCGGATTCGATGGCGTCGCGCGCCGCGGCCTCGGTGGCGTAGGGGCCGAGCATGTCGCTCTTGGCGTTGGTCTCCTCCCCCTGCTCCACGGCACCGGTGTTGACGTTGTACCAGTAGGCCATGACGGCTCACCTCCTCGCGCCTGCGGGCGCGTCTTGTGCGGGCGCCGAGCCCTGTCGGACCCGGCCTCTAGACTCAACCCTATGACGACGACGCGCTCCACGACCACGTCCGGCCGCACGATCACCGCGGGCACGATCAGCCCGCGCCGCAGCGTGCCTCAGAAGATCGCCCGCCCCGAGTACGTCGGGCGCGACGAGGCGCGCGAGGGCTTCGAGTCGTACGTCAAGGACGCGGAGACGATCGAACGCCTGCGCGTCGCCGGGCGCATCGCCGCGGGCGCGATGGAGGAGGCGGGCAAGGCCGTCGCCCCCGGTGTCACGACCGACGAGCTCGACCGCATCGCCCACGAGTACATGCTCGACCACGGCGCCTACCCCTCGACGCTCGACTACCTCGGCTTCCCGAAGTCGCTGTGCACGAGCGTCAACGAGGTCATCTGCCACGGCATCCCCGACTCGACGGTGCTCGAGGACGGCGACATCGTGAAGCTCGACGTCACGGCCTACAAGGACGGCGTGCACGGCGACAACTGCGCGACATACCTGTGCGGCGACGTCGACGACGAGTCGCGCCTGCTCGTCGAACGCACGAAGGAGGCGATGATGCGCGGCATCCGCGCCGCGAAGCCGGGGCGGCAGGTCAACATCATCGGCCGTGTCATCGAGCAGTACGCGAAGCGGTTCGGCTACGGCGTCGTGCGTGACTACACGGGCCACGGCATCGGCACCGAGTTCCACAACGGCCTCATCATCCCGCATTACGACGCGGCGCCCCACTACGACGACGTCATCGAGGTGGGCATGGTCTTCACGGTCGAGCCCATGCTCAACCTGGGTTCGGGCGAGTCGGCCCCGACATGGGACGACGGCTGGACGGTCGTGACGGCCGACGGCTCGCGTTCGGCGCAGTTCGAGAACACCCTCGTCATCACCGAGACGGGCCCGCAGATCCTCACCAGCGTCGACTGACGTTGCCGCAGGCCCAGCGCCTGCGCACGAGGGCTGACGGGCGGCGCGGTTAGGCTGTCGACGAGTTCGTCGCCGCACGCGAGATGTCGGTGGCCCCGTCCCGTGCAGTGCGATTCCCCTGCAGTTGATCAAGGAGCCCGAGCATGACCCGCACGTCCTATCCCCTCGGCATCGACGTCGGCGGAACCGGCATCAAGGGTGCCCCCGTCGACCTCGACAAGGGCGCGTTCGCTTCGGAGCGCATCCGTTTCGAGACGCCCGCGGGTGCCTCGCCTGACGCTGTCGCGGACGTCATCGCCCAGATCGTCGAGCACTTCGCCGACATGATCGGCGACGAACCGATCGGCGTGACGATTCCCGGCGTCGTGCAGCACGGCGTCGTGCGTACGGCCGCGAACATCGACAAGGCGTGGATCGGGACGAACGCCGAAGAGCTCATCTCGGCGCATATCGGGCGCGACGTGCTCGTGGTCAACGACGCCGACGCGGCCGGCATTGCAGAGAACTTCTACGGCGCGGCGAAGGACACGGACGGGCTCGTGCTCGTCACGACGCTCGGCACCGGCATCGGCACCGCCGTCATCAACGACGGTGTGCTCGTACCGAACTCTGAGCTCGGCCACATCGAGGTCGAGGGCCACGACGCCGAGACGCGGGCCGCTCACTCGGCGAAGGAGCGCGAGGAACTGTCGTACGGCAAGTGGGCCAAGCGACTCACGAAGTACTACACCTCGCTGGAGAACCTGCTGTGGCCCGACCTGTTCGTCGTCGGCGGTGGCGTGTCGAAGAAGGCCGAGAAGTTCCTGCCACTGCTCGACATCCGCACGCCCATCGTGCCCGCCAAGCTCGAGAACGCCGCCGGCATCGTCGGTGCAGCGCGCCTCGCGCACGATCGGCACGTGAAGTAGCGGCCACTGCTCGGCCGTCACCTGCGACCAGGCGCGCCCGAGAACTCGCCCGATGACGACGAGGCCGGCTTCCCGCAGTGTTCGGGAGCCGGCCTCGGTCGCTTCGTGGCGTGCTCACCCAGGGTGGTGGTGCGCGGCTGTTCGGGCCGTGGTGGGGCTCCGAGTCACCTGCCGGTTCGCGCACTCGGGGTGGTGAGCGCGTCGAACGCGATGCCTCAACTCTTGCAATGTCGATCATGCTGCGCAACACCCACCGCCTTGATTGGTCATTATGATCAAGGTGGCGGGGCGTCATGCGTCGTTGCTTGGCCACGACGCCCAGGTCGGCAGGCACCGGGCCCTTCCAGCGTCAGGCTCGGGTGGGCGTGAACTGCTCGTGCGACCTGCGCGGGGCAGCGCACTGCACTGTGCTTCAGGCCATGGATGCGGTGCGCTGAGCACGCGTCACGACTGGAACGAGGATGATCATGGATCGACGCTCCCACGCCCGACGCGGCGCAGCTCGACAAACAGACACGGGGCCACGCACGGCGACGACGTCCGCGACCGCGACGTCATCTGGGTCGCCGCGCCCGACCTCACCGCCGCAGCTCGACGAGACGGATCGGCTGCTCCTGCTCGCTCTCGACGAGGACCCGCGTATGACGACGATGGCGCTCGCGCAGCGTTGCGGCCTGGCGCGCGGCACGGTGCACGCGCGGCTGGAGCGGTTTCGCGAGCGCGGCATCCTGCGACTCAACAGTGCGCGCGTCGACCCGGCGACGCTCGGACGGCCCATGAGCGCGATGGTGGCGGTCGAGCTGGATCAGCACGACATCTCGGGCGCGATCGACGGGTTGGCGCAAATCCCCGAGGTGCTCGAGTGCTTCGCGCCGGCCGGCGAGACGGACCTGCTCGTGCGCGTCGTCGCGCGCGACCCTGACGACCTCTATCGCGTCAGCGAGGAGATCCGCCTGTGCCCCGGCGTCACTCGAACCCGCACGAGCGTCTACCTGCGCCGCGTCATCCCCTACCGTATCGACCCGCTGTTGCGCGAAGGCATCGACGAACCGACGTCTGCGCGCGACCGGCGGGGGTGAGGCGGCGGGACGGGGCGGGCGACGACGTCGTGGGTGCGTGAGGCGCATCGCGGTGTGGAACCGAGCCACGTGCTCGAGGAGCTGCTAGCAGTTCCGGCGGTCAAGCGTGGGAGCCGACGCTGCACCTCACGCAGTCGCCCGCGGTGCTGGGCACGGCGGAACCGAGGCGACCGACACGCTCCCAGCACGGGCGCGGGTGTGGTCGACTGGAGCCATGAGCGACGACATGACGCAGCGTCCCGGCGGGCGGCCCGATCCGATGCGCACCCTGACGGCGGCGGAGGTGGCCGCGCAGGCCCCGGCCGGGTGGACGCAGATCATGGGGTCACTGCGGGCGCGCTACCGCACTGGCGACTTCGCGACGGGGTTGCGGCTCGTGAACCTCATCGGCGAGTCGGCGGAACGGTGGGATCACCATCCCGACGTCACCCTGACGTACGGGGACGTCATCGTCAGCCTCGTCAGCCATGACGTCCGCGGCATCACGAGCCGCGATCTACGGATGGCGAGGTTGAGCGCCGAGCACGCGGCGCACCTGGGCCTCGAACCGGACGTGGCCGGTCTCACCCAGATCGATCCGGGGCTCGACACTGCACACGCGGACGAGGTCGCTCCGTTCTACTCGGCGCTCTTCGCTGCGCCGCTGCGTGACGGTGAGCCCGTCGACCCGAGCGGCCAGACGCCGACGGTGTGGTGGCAGGCCCCGGATGATGCAGACTCCCCCGATGGCGATGCGGCCGACGATTCCCAGCTCCCGCCGGCGGATCACGAGCAGCGTTGGCACTTCGACGTCTGGGTGGCGGCGGAGGCCGCCGAGCAGCGGCTGGCAGCCGTTCTCGATGCCGGCGGCCGCCTCGTCAGCGACGCCCACGCCCCGTCGTTCTGGGTCGTCGAGGACGCCGACGGCAACCGTCACTGCATCTGCACGCCCGCCGGGCGATGAGGGACTGGGCCGACGTCGCGGAGGGCTACCGCCGATCGTTTGCACGGGCTTGCGCGGGCGCCACCGGGCCGCTCCTGGCCGCAACGAATGACCAGCGCGGCCACAGCGACGACGTCGTGCGCCATCTCGACGTCGGGTGCGGCGACGGTCGCTTGGCCGCTGCCGCGTCAGAGACCGGTCGTGCGGTCGTCGCGTGCGACGCGGACGCGACGATGTGCGAACTCACCCGCTCTTCGGCACCCCACGTGGCCACTCTGAAAGCAGCGCTGCCTGAACTCCCTTTCTGCTCCGGCAGCTTCGACATCGTGACGGCCAATTTCGTCATCAATCACGTCGAGGCACCGTGCGCGTCGATGCGCGAGCTGTCCCGCGTCTGCCGTCGTGACGGGATCGTGGCGGCGACGATCTGGCCCGCCGGTGGCGCAGGGTTCGGCCCCTTGCTCCGCGAGGTGCTCTCCTGCCCCGATCTGACGCCGCTGCCTGACCAGTCCCTACCTGCCGATCAGGACTTCGAGCGAACCCGCCGGGGCCTCGGTTCCCTCTTCGCCGCGGCGGGGCTCGACGATGTCCGATCCACCGACATCAGCTGGACGTGGACGGTGACGCCCGAGGACCTGTGGGCGGGCATCACGGCCGGCGTGGCGACGCCGGGCATGACGTACCTTGCTCAATCACCCGAGGTGAGGGCCCGGATGCGGGAGCTCTTCTTCGAGACGGCCCGCACGATGAGTGCCGAGGGGACGCTGACCTTCGATGCTCGCGCCGTGCTGGCGACCGGGCGCATTTCGTGAACCTCCGGTGGGCCTGACCGTGCGATGACGCGTGGCGTTTCCTCGGCGCAATGGGGTCGGCGGCGGGACGGGCCATCCCGTGACCGACGGTGCGCGACAGCGGACGTTGACTCAGTCACAGGCCCGCTGCGCTCGGCATCGCTGGGGTCGCTGCACGGCACCATAGCTGGCGAGGGGCAGCCGATCCGCTGGGGGTTTCTCGCAAAGGTACGGACCAGCCCGGCTTCGACCGGTCAACCCGGCGTGCAACAATCTTCCGTCATTCGAACATATGTGCGATAATGCAGCATGGACAGCATCGTGCGGGAGAGCCTCGAGGCGCTCACCTGCCTGCCCGGCGACGAACTCGTCGAGACATGGCAGGCACTGACGCGCGTGGCGGCAGACCGGGCGCTCGCGAGCGGTTCCGCGCTGACGTCCGATGCGGACGACGGCGTGACCCTCGACGACCAGTGCGCAACCCTCGCGGCGACCCGCCGCGACCTCGAGCGAGCGGCAGAGGCGGCGCGCATGGTCACCCGGATGGCGCAGACCGTCGTCGACCTCACCGCACATGCTCATCACGACACGGTGCGGGCTCAGGATCATCTTGAGTTCGAACGCTTCGCACGTGCTGACGAGTCGTACCCGCTCGGGCCAGGCGAGTTCGCCCCCGCCCACCTCGCTGCGGTGCCCGGGATGCAACCCGGTACGGTCGCGGCGATGTCCGATGACGTCGCCGCACTGCGCAGCCGCACCCGCGGTCGCTCGAGCAGCTGCACACGGTGACGCGCGCATGCCTGCGGTGCGCGCCATCCTGCACGAGCTGCAGCACCTCGAGCCCGAGGTCGCGTCCGGCATCGAGGCCGACCTGACGAAGGCCGGCGCCCACCGCCTCGGAGCCGACGCGGCACGTGCGCGGGCGCTCACCCTGCTCCACCGGCAGGGTCTCGCGAAACCGCGCGACCCTGATGAGACCGCACGTGAACACGCCGTCTGGTTCACTCCGCACCTCGATTTCGACGCGTTGACGCAACTGCACGTCACCCTCGACACGGGCGACGCGGTGGCGCTCGACGCCGTCATCGAGGAACACGCGCAGTCGTTGCGCGAGAACAGCCCGCCCGGAGCGGCTCCCCCGGCCGGATCGCTGCGCGTCAAGGCGCTTCTCGACCTCGCACTGGAGAACAGCCGCGTCAGCACGACACTCCACCTGTGGCTCACCTACCCGGGCTGTCACATCGAAAAGGCCGCGCCGCGCTTCCACGCGGCATAGTGGGCCGCGGAAATCACGCGCGCGAGGCTTCGTTGCTTCCCGCATCGTGGCGGACGGCCTCGCGAAATCAGCGGCAACGCCCGGCAGGCGATCTTGAGGCTTCTGGGCAGCCGATGGCGACGTCGCCGTTCGGCCTCGAGGTGGGTCGAGCGGAAGCGACGTGGCAGGGCACACGAGTCGACAAGTCGCTCGGTGGCAACCGCCGTCGTACGCGCCGAGGAAGTCAGTCAGCCAATGCCGGTTGCCGTGATGACGATCGCCGGCAGGCGCCGAATCAGTGAACTGAGCCGAACGAGCGCTCCTCGCCGTCCGACGCGAGGGTCAGCCAGCTGGCCCCCGCCGCGGCCAGCCCCGACGACCGGCAAGGAGCGGCGGCGTTCGGCCGCGCAGGACAAGGCATGCGCAGAACAGGCAGTCGACCGCCGCGCAAACTCCGGCTCGCCACACGTCGAATAACCGACGACCCGCCCGATGGGACATCAGGCGGGTCGTCGCGGGTCAGGTCGGCGTCAGTCGAGGCGGTGCCACGCTGCGTCAGCGCGCTTGGCGCGAACGTCAGATGCCTTGGAGCGGGCGCCCGCTGCGGCGCCGACGAGCGTCCCCTTCGGGTCGTTCTTGAGCGACACAGCCGTCTTCTTCGCCGCGGGCACGCCGCGCTTGAGCGTCGAGCGCACCACGGGCAGGGCCGTCGCGAAAACGGGGAACATCGGCGAGAGCGACTTGTCGTACGTGCCGACGAGCATGTCCTCGTGCTTGGCGAACTGGCGCTTGAAGTCGCTGATGCCGTCATTGAGGAGCCCGTTGAAGTCATAACGTTCGACGCCCTGCGCCTTGACGTGCGTCATCGCCCAGAACTTGAGGCCATAGTTGAGGCGCAGCTTCATGCCACGCGGGCTGACGCCGCCGTACAGCTCGAACGCGGTCTTGCCGGAGACCACGAGCCACACGAACGCGACGACCTCGTCGCCCTCCCACGCCGCGATGAGCTGCGAGGCGGGGCCCATGAAGTCGCGGATCTGCTCGTGGTAGAGGTCGGAGTGGACTGCGAAGTTCGCGCGCTTCGCCGTCTCCTTGTTGATCGCGAGCACCTGATCGAGATCGGCCTGCTCGGTGACGAGACCGAACCGGACGTTCTCGGCCTTGAACGACTTGCGCACGTTCTGACGGGTGGAGCTGCTCAGCTCCTTCATGATCGTGTCCTCGTCACGAGTGACGTCGACGATCAGCGTGTGCGGGATGAGCCCCGTGTTGTCACTGCGCACGTACCCCGCAGCCTCGACGTCGGCGAGCCACCCGGACGTCGGCCGCGCGACGAGGGACGCGATCTCGTCGTCGGACGCGCCCTTCTCGAGCGGCGCGAACGGCGCCTCCCAGTCGGGCTCGATCGTCAGGCCGATCGGGCCGTGCGTGTTCTTGACGTGCTGCGCGAGCGCCGCGACGACACGCGCGCGGTCTGCCTCGGCGGCCTGCGGGCCACGCGGCACGTAGGCGAGCGACTTGAACGGGGCCGGTAGGCGGCGCAGCAACACCTGCGCCGAGCCGACGACGTCGTCACCGTCACGCACGACGACGCGGTCGGCCGACCACTCGTACTGCGACTTCAGCTCGCCCCAACCCCACAACTGCAGCGGGTGGCCGCCGGAGGAGTTGACGAGGGCATCCCACTCGTCGCGGTCGTGGCACGAAGTCACCGAGAGCGTCATGCGCCCAGGTTATCGGCAGGCGCCAACACCCCACAAAGCCCGACGCCCCGGCCGCGACACGTCGCGTCGGCGGCCACGCCTGTCGGGCACTCGCCGGGGACTATCCCACCGAGCGGGCGCCGTCGGCTGCACTCTCGTGCGACGACAGCCTGATCCCCCCGCCCAGCGCTGCCGGGAGCCCAGCTAGCGGCTCCCATTCATTCAGCACGTGTCCGCACACGGCGTCATTGGCAGCACTGAAGCGGCCTGCCGCCGATCGCACCACCCGCGTCATCCCGGGCGGGTCAAGCGGACAATTCGACGCTGTCGCCGACGGGCACATCGATGACGTCGACGCCGCCGTCGCGGCCGAAGTCGGCGACGTGGTTCAGGAAGATGCCGCGCGCGGCGGGGGCGATGATCTGGTCGTGGATCGGCACGACGTGCTGCGGCGCGACCGCGCGGACGAAGGCAATGGTCTCCTTGACGGCCGACCACGGCGCGGCGAGCGGCACACACAGAAGATCGATGTTCTCGGGGCGCCCCTCGAGCGAGTCACCGGGATGGAAGACGCGCGGCTCACCCGGCGCGCTCACGACGATGCCTACGTTGCCGACGCGCGGGATGTAGGGGTGGATCTCGGCGTGCGTCGAACCGACGCCCTCGAGCGTGACGCCCGCGACGTCGTACGTCTCGCCGGCCTTCGTCGCGGTGGCCTCGACGCCCTTGTCCGCGAGCAACTGTGCCGTCTGCGGCTCGGCGAACCACACCGCATCAGGGTTCTCGGCCCGCAGGCTGTCGATGGCGTCGGGGTCGAGATGGTCGGCGTGCTGGTGCGTGACGACGATCGCGTCGACGCCCTTGACGTCGTCGAACGAGCTGAACGTGCCGGGGTCGAACAGCACGCGAACGCCGCCGGCGTCGAGTTCGATACAGGAGTGACCGTGATGCGTGAGCTTCATGCCTCAACCGTAGGCCCGCCGCCGCCCCCGCGTCTGCTCGGGACGGTCGCGGCGGGCCGTGTGGCCAGCTGCCGGCCCCACACGACGCCGGGCAGGCATCCGTTCGGGCATTCGGGCGAAGGCCGCCTCGAACAAGAAAGACCCCGCAATTCCGCGGTTGTCGGCGCGTCAGCCTAGGGTGAGTGACGTGGAACTCATCACCGGAAAAACGGCCTACGACCTCACGTACAACGACGTCTTCATGGTGCCGTCGCGCTCGCGCGTCACGAGCCGTCTCGATGTCGACCTCACGACGAACGACGGGGTCGGCACGACGATCCCGCTCGTCGTCGCAAACATGACGGCGATCTCGGGTCGCCGCATGGCCGAGACGGTCGCCCGGCGCGGCGCGGTCGCCGTCCTGCCGCAGGACATTCCGATCGCAGCCGTTCAGGAGACCATCCGGCAAGTGAAGGCGAGCCACCCGACCTACGAGACGCCGGTGACGATCGCGCCGGACGCCCCCGTCAGCGACGTGCTCGCGCTGCTCGGCAAACGCGCACACCGCGTCGCCGTCGTCATCGACGACGACCGCCGCCCCCTCGGCCTCGTGAGCGAGGCGCACTGCCTCGAGGTCGACCGCTTCAGCGTCATCGCCGACGTCATGACGCGCGACATCACGACCGTGGAATCCGGAGCCGACCTGCACGACACGTTCGACCTGCTCGAGCGTACGCACCGCGACATCGCCGTCGTCGTCGAGGCGGGCGGCGCCCTCGTCGGTGTCCTGACGAAACGCGGCATCCTGCGCTCCACGATCTACTCCCCCGCGCTCGACCCCGACGGCAAGCTGTCGATCGGCGTCGCCATCGGCATCAACGGTGACGTCGAGGGCAAGGCGACGACGATGCTCGAATCGGGTGCCGACGTCCTCGTCGTCGACACCGCCCACGGGCATCAGGAGAAGATGATCGACGCGCTCGGCGTCGTGCGGGCAGCCCGTGACGCTCACGAGACGTCCTCGGGGCGCCGCATCCCCATCGCGGCGGGCAACGTCGTCACTGCCGACGGTGCCCGTGACCTCGTCGAAGCGGGCGCCGATATCGTGAAGGTCGGCGTCGGGCCGGGAGCGATGTGCACGACCCGCATGATGACGGGTGTCGGGCGCCCGCAGTTCAGCGCGGTGCTCGAATGCGCAGCCGCCGCGCGCGAACTCGGCGCTCACGTCTGGGCTGACGGCGGCGTCAAGTATCCGCGTGACGTCGCGCTCGCCCTCGCGGCCGGGGGCGCGAGCGTCATGATCGGGTCGTGGTTCGCTGGCACCTGGGAGTCGCCCGGCGACCTCAACCGCGACGCCGACGGGCGCCTCTACAAGGAGTCGTTCGGCATGGCGTCGGCTCGTGCCGTGCGTGGCCGCACGTCATCGCAGGGTGCGTTCGAGCGTGCACGTTCGGCGCTGTTCGAGGAGGGCATCTCGTCCTCGCGCATGTACCTCGACCCGCAGCGGCCGGGTGTCGAAGACCTCATGGACTCGATCATCGCCGGCGTGCGCAGCTCGTTCACCTACGCGGGCGCCAAGACGATCGACGAGTTCCACGAACGTGCCCGCGTGGGTGTGCAGAGCGCCTCGGGCTACGACGAAGGGCGCCCGCGCCACACGAGTTGGTGACGGCGGAGCCTACGCAGGCCGGCCTCACCCGGGCCGCATCGAGCACACGATGCGTCACCGGGATGGGGCGGGCTGGTCCGTCTGCGACGGTTCGAGGGTGAACTCGCGCATGCTGCGGATGAACAAGGGCACGACACTCGCGATGAGAAGGAAGCACGCGGCGACGGCAATGACCTGGCGGGCGCCGAACGTCTGGGCAAGGGGTGCGGCGAGCATCGAACCGAGCGGTAGCGCGACGAAGGACATGAGGATGTCCCAGGAATGCACGCGGCCCTGCAGCTCGCCGGGCACAGCCTGCTGAATGGCCGTCTCCCAATGCACGTCGTAGAAGAGCAGACCCGCGTATCCGACGGCGGCGAGCACCGCGATCGGCCACACCGAGTGAAAGACCGCGAAGCTGAAGGCCCACAACGGCATGAGCAGCAGCGGCGCCCACCCGCTGAAGAGCGGACGTCGCAGGTGGATGCGCGACCCGAGAGCTGCGCCGACAAACCCACCGAGCCCCTCGGCGGCGGCGACGATGCCGACGGCGTGGGCGCCACCCGCCTCTCTGGCGACGAGCAAGGGTGCCAGCACGAGGATCGCGCCGTTGCCGATGTGGTAGAAACCGGCCGCGAGCAAGCCGAAGAGCAGCCACGAGCGCGAGCGCACCGCGCGCCACCCGGCGACGAGTTGCTCGCCGAAGCTCTCATCCACTTCGGTGCCCTCGCCCGCTTCCGTGAGCTCGCTCGCCGTCGTGTCGACCTGACCCGCCCAGACGAGCACCGCCCCCAGGGAGACGACGAACGTCGCCGCGTTGACGGCGAAGCCGACTCCCGCGCCGGCGAACCCGACGACGGCTCCCCCGAGCACCGGGCCCAACATGAGCATGAGCTGACGCAGGCTCGTGATGGTCCCGTTCGTGCGCCGACGCGCCCCCGCCGGCACCACGGCGCGCCGCCACGTCATGAACGCAGGCCCGTAGAACGCACCGGCAGCCGCGGTGACGAAGGCGCATCCGACGATGACCGGCGTCGACCATGCGCCGGCCCAGAAGCAGCAGGCGAGGACGAGCCCGCACGCTGCGCGCACCGCGTCCGAGGCGGCCATGACGATGCGTGGCTGCACCCGATCCGCCCAGACCCCACCGAACAACGTGAACACGAGGCGTGCCACCGTCGTCGCGGTGATGGCCGCGGCCATCTGCCCGGCGCTACCGCCCGCCACGACGATCGCCACGGGCAATGCCACCACCTGGAAGGCATCACCCAGCCAGCTGAGCACCTGCCCGGTGAGCACGGCCGTCATGCGTGTCGTCATCGCGCCAGTATCGTCGATGTGGGACGGGCGGTGAAGCAAACGGGGCACCCCTGGGGGTGGGAGCGCCCCGTGCGCTCACCGTGTACTTTTCAGGCCATGAACGAACGTCCTCGCGTCCAGATCCGTCCCGTCGGGGGCCTGCCCGGGTGTCTCGGCATGATCCTGTTCTCGGTCATCGCCTCGATCGTGCTCACGCTGCTGCTCAACATGTGCAGCAGCGCGGCGACGCACTGACGGCCCCACGATCGCGACAGGCAGGAAGGCGCCACTCCTGCCGGATGGCGCCTTCCCGCCTGCTGTTGCGGGCTGGCGCCCGCGATGTTCGGGGGATGAGTCGGCCTATAAGCCGGGTTGTGTTCCGCGCGCCATTGCTGGCATCGCTTCGGCGATCATCCATCTAGGCCCTGCATTGCTGCAGGGCTCGAGCGATCTACCCACATGCTCAGCGGGCCGCTTCGACGCATGCTGTCTGATCTTGCTCCGGGTGGGGTTTACCGAGCCGCCCCAGTCGCCTGGGGCGCTGGTGGTCTCTTGCACCACCGTTTCACCCTTGCCGCGCTCATGAGCGTGGCGGTCTGTTCTCTGTGGCACTTTCCCGCGGGTCGCCCCGGGTGGCTGTTAGCCATCACCCTGCCCTGTGGAGCCCGGACTTTCCTCGGCGAGAGCGAACTCTCGACGCGACCGCCCGGCCGACTCATCCGCGCGCAAGCTTACCTTTGCCTGCGGGTGCCGACGCATCCGACCGGCCCATGACGGGCGACGACCCAGCTGCGTCACATGATGCCGCCCGAGTCGGTCACGCCTGACGCACCCAGCACGATGTGACGCAGCGAGGCGTCAGTACCTCACGCGAGGGCGAACGTCAGCTTCCCCGTCGCGATGTCGGCGCCCGTCAACGTCACCTCACACGCCTCACCGAGCGCAGGGGCCGCAGCGTCACCGACCTTCACCGTCGCGACAACGGCGTGGTCGACGAGCTGGATCGTCGGCTCGCCCTTGCCGTGGCCGTGGTCTCCGTCCTCGACGACGAACGCCGCGAACGTCTCCCCGACGTCGGACGACAGCGCGGCCGCCTCGACGCGGTCGACGCACGCGCGGTCGATCTTGCGCGCCAGCGAGTCGGTGCGCTTCATGATCTCGGGCAGCTCGACGAGCGCCTCGCGCGCCCAAGCCGGTACCTCGCGTCCGTTGGAGACGGCCTCGCAGATGACGAGCCCGAAGCGGTCGACGAGCCGCCGCAGCGGCGCGGTGACGTGCGCGTACGGCGCCGCGACGGCGGCCTGCTCGGTGATCTCGGGCGTCGCGATGGCCGGGTTGTCGCGGTCGAACGGCGTGTACGCGGCACCGCGGAACAGCCCGACGGCCTCGTGGACGAGCGCGAGATGGTGCGGGTCATCACGATCGAGGGAGCGCAGGAACGCGCCGTACGTCTGGTCCTCGGCCCATGCCACGCCGAGCGCTTTCGCCTGCAGGCGGAACCGCGCGACGTCGCGCTCGTCGGCCTTCGGCATCGTGCGCAGGATGCCGATGCCGGCGTCGAGCATCATCCGCGCCGCCACCATGCCCGTCATGAGGGAAATCTGCGCGTTCCAGTCCTCGCTCGGTACGGGTGGGCGGAAGTGCACCTCGTAGTCGCCGGGGCTCGGCTCGCTCACCTCCTGCTCGGGCATCGGCAGCGACGCGCCACCACGCTCGATCTCCAGCTGCGCGCGTAACTCACCGATCTGACGCAGCAGCGCGAAGCGCTCGTCGACGGCGCCGCCCATCGCGCCCCCGCCGTCGACATTCCCCTGCACCTGCGTGTAGTCGAGCCGTTCGACGCTGCGGACCTGCGCGCGGTACAAACTCGCCGACGTCACCTCGCCGCGTGCGTCGAGATGCATGTCCCACACGAACGCCGAGCAGATCTGCCCCTCGAGCAGGCTCGCCGCACCTTCACTGAGTTCCTCGGGGTGCAACGGAATCCGCATGTCGGGCATGTAGATCGTCTGCCCGCGACGGCGCGTCTCGGCGTCGAGAGCGCCGCCGGGACGCACGTACAGCGGCACATCGGCGATGGCGTAGCGCACGTGGAAACCCTCGCCGTCACGCTCCAGGTGCATGGCCTGATCTAGGTCCATCGAACCGGCCGGGTCGATCGTGAAGAACGGCACGGACGTCTCGTCGCGCTCCGGTTTCTCGACGTGCGCGAGCGCGTCGAGAGCGTCGGCCACGGCGTCGGCCGGGTAGTCGGTGGCCAGCTCGTTCTCGGCGCGCAGGGCCTCGAACGAGCGCGCGAGCTCGCCGGAGGCGTCGGTGTTCTGCAGCAGGATGCGTGTGCTCGGCATGGCCCGAGCCTACGCGGCGAGCGCCTCGGCATGGCCCGTTCCACACCGGCACGCGACGCGGCTGCCCCCACCGCGCGCGAAGGCGAGCGACTCAGCGCCGGCGGGTGACCGAGCGCCTCGCCCACTACCCTGTGCCGGTGATCATCCTTCTGCCGCCGTCGGAGACCAAAGCGACGCGTGCCCGCGGTCGCGCCATGAACCTCGACTCGCTGAGCAACCCCGAACTGAACGACGCGCGCCGCAATGTCATCAACGCCCTGACGGCGGTGAGCGCTCGCCCCGACGCTGCGTCCGCCCTCAACGTCTCCCCCAACCTCACCGACGACATCGCCCGCAACACGCGCCTGACGACGGCACCCGCCCTGCCCGCGTCGGGCCTCTACACCGGCGTGCTCTACGACGCGCTCGATCTCGCCTCGCTCACCGGGGCGGACAAGACACGTGCCGGGCGGCGCGTCGTCATCTCCTCCGCCCTCTACGGAGCCGTGCGTCTGCGCGATGCGGTCGCTCCATACCGGCTGTCGATGGCCGTCAACCTGCCGGGCATCGGCCCGCTCGCGAGCTTCTGGAAGCCACTGCTCGACGCGCCCTTGACCGAGGCCGCCGGGCGCGGCCTCGTCATCGACTGTCGATCATCGACGTACGCCGCGTCGTGGGCGCCATCCGGCGACCTTGCGAAACGCTGGGTGCACATCCGGGTGCCCGGGGCGACTCACATGGCGAAGCACACGCGTGGCCTCGTCACGCGCGCCCTCGTCACCGACCCGCGTGACCCGCGCACGCCGGCAGCCCTCGCCGAGCAGCTCGCCGAGACGTTCGACGTCGCCCTCACCGCGCCCAAGAGCGCGACGAAACCGTGGATCCTCGACGCCACGGCCCGATGACGACTGCCCACACCAGGTGCACGACGCGGTGTTCTCATGCATGAAGCGCTCGACTTGCTCGCCCGGGTGCCGGGCGTTCTCGCGTTTCTTCTGGCGCTGACGATCGTCGCCGAATGCTGCTCCGCCGCAGGCGTCTTCGACGACCTGGCCCGGCGTCTCGTCACTGTAGGGCGCGGTCACGTGCCCGCGACGTGGCTGCTGTTCCTGCTCACCACCGGCGTCGTCACCGCCCTGCTCGGCCTCGACACGACTGCCGTGCTCATGACGAGCGCGGCCGTCGTCGTCGCGCGTCGACTGCGGGCGCCGGTCGCGATGTTCGCCTTCCCGACGCTGTGGCTCGCGAACATGGCCTCGCTGTGGCTGCCCGTCTCCAATCTCACCAACCTGCTGGCGCGCGGGCACCTGGACACCACGAGCAGCCTCGGCTTCCTCGCGCTGGCGTGGCCCGTCGCACTGACGACGACGCTCGTGCCGCTCCTGTGCGCCGCCGTCATCTGGCGCCCCGCATTCCGGCCATTCGACTGGCACGATCGCCCCGGGCGGCAATCACCGTGCACCACGGCGCCCGATGACACATCGGCGTCAGCACCACTGCCGCAGCAAAGATCCGCGCGTCGAAGCGTCGCCGTCATCACCCTGCTCATGTGCGCGGCGATCCTCGTCGTCGAACCGTGGATGACGGCCGGCGTCGCGGCGCTGTGCTGCGTCCTCGCTCTCGCACTGCTCACCCCTGAGCGTCTCCGCGAGATCACCCTGCCGTGGCGCAGCCTGCTCATCACGACGGCCCTGTTCGTCGCCGTCGCGGTGCTGCATGGGTCCGGCGCGCTCGACCCGCTCGTCCGGACGCTCGACGACGCGCCCGCCTGGGCCCTCACGCTCAGTGGCGCGGGCCTCGCCAACGCGACGAACAACCTGCCCGCCTACCTCGCCCTCGAACCCGCCGCCCACGACGCGACGCGTGTGCTCGCCCTGCTCATCGGCGTCAACGTCGCAAGTGGGCTGACGTGGTGGGGGTCGGTGGCGACGCTGCTGTGGCGCGAGCGCCTGCGCCGCGAGGGCGTCACCGTGTCCTGGCGCCGTCACCTGCTGCTCACCGGATCGACGACGTTCATCACGACCGCCGCGGCTCTTGCCGTCCTCGCCCTGACGCGATGAGCTACTGGTCCGTAGCTGCTTGACCTGCTGGCCCCAAAAGCATGACGCATGGCGCCGGCGACCCCCGTCAGCCGAGAGCGACCTGCAGCGCCTGACGGACGTCGTCGACCAGATCACCCGCATCCTCGAGCCCGACCGACAGGCGCAGAGTGCCGTCCGTGATGCCGATCGCGGCCCGCGCGTCGGCACTCATCCGACGATGCGTCGTCGTCGCGGGGTGGGTGATCATCGACTTCGAATCGCCGAGATTGTTGGAGATGTCGACGATGCGCAGCGCGTTCATCAGGGCAAATGCCTCCGCCTTGTCACCGTCGATCTGGAACGTCACGACCGAGCCGCCACCGCTCATCTGCCGTTTCGCGAGCTCGTGCTGCGGGTGCGAGACGAGGAACGGATGCACGACACGTGACACCT
This sequence comes from Dermacoccus sp. SAI-028, assembly GCF_004346775.1. Classification (NCBI taxonomy): domain Bacteria; kingdom Bacillati; phylum Actinomycetota; class Actinomycetes; order Micrococcales; family Dermacoccaceae; genus Dermacoccus; species Dermacoccus sp. SAI-028. The sequence goes on from NZ_SMFS01000001.1 coordinate 1,868,638, forward strand.
TCGGATGCGCCTCGAGCACCTCGGCCAGCTTCAGCGCTGTCGCCGCCTGCGCCTCGACGCGTAGCCGCAGCGTCTCCAGGCCCTTGAGCAGCACCCACGCGTTGAACGCCGACATCGTCGGGCCGGTGTGGCGCACGAGGTTCTGCACCGGCCCGTCGATGAACTCGCGCCTGCCGAGGATGGCGCCACCGAGCACGCGTCCCTGCCCGTCGATGTGCTTGGTCGCGGAGTAGACGACGACGTCGGCGCCGTGGTCGAGCGGCCGGCTGAACACAGGCGTGCCGAAGACGTTGTCGACGACGACCTGCGCCCCGGCCGCATGGGCGAGGTCGCTGACGGCGCGCATGTCGACGAGTTCCTGCATCGGGTTGCTCGGCGACTCGAAGAACACCGCCGTCGTCGGCTGCGACAGCGCCTGGCGCCACTGCTCGAGGTCAGGCCCGTCGACGAAGACCGTCTCGACGCCCCAGCGCGGCAGGATCTCGTCGAGGATGACGAAGCACGAGCCGAACAACCCGCGTGAGGCGACGACGCGGTCGCCCGCCCCCAGCAGCGCGGCCAGGGCCGTGAACACCGCCGACATGCCGGACGCCGTCGCCGTGCACGCCTCGGCTCCCTCGAGAGCGGCGAGCCGCTCCTGCAGCATCGCCGTTGTCGGGTTGCCGTATCGGCTGTAGACGAACCGGTCGCTCTCACCCGAGAACGCGGCCTCGGCGGCCTCGGCGGAGTCGTAGACGAACCCCGACGTCAGGTACAGCGCCTCCGCCGTCTCCTCGAAACCGCTGCGCGCGAGGCCGCTGCGCACCGCGAGGGTGTCGGGTCGCCAGTCTTCTTGCCCGCGCTGAATATCCATAACTGCAACTTATGGATCTTCGGCGCCGCTCGCCACACAGGATGGATGATCGTCCGCGCACCGGACGACCCGCCTTGGACGCCGGCGCACGCCCCTTGACGCCTGCATCGGAGGCTCTGAGGCTCTGTCAGCCCCGCAGGTGATGCGTGTCGTTCGTGAACGCGACCTGCGCGTTGCCGTCGCGCCACACCTCGATGCCGGTCAGCGACGCCGGGGCCGCCGCAACGCGCCACGCGCCGTCCATGCTCAGATCGAGCACCTTGGCGAGCACCGACATGATGACGATGCGGTGCGTCACGATGATGACGACACCGCCGCGTTCCACCGCCCGACCGAGGGCTGCAGCGACGCGCTCGTCGAGCTCGTCGCGCGTCTCGCCGCCCGGCGCGCGGTGAGTCGGTTCGTGACGCAGCTTCGACAGTCCCGCCGCGTCCTTGGCGCGGATCTCCTTGAACGACAACCCGTCCCACTCGCCGAAGGCCTGCTCGTCCCAGTCGGCGTCGACCCGCGGCGTCACCCCGAGACGTTCGGCGATCAGCGTGCCTGTCTCGACCCCACGGGCGAGCGACGACGTCACGACGTGCACGTCGCTGTCACCGACGAGCCCGTCGAGCGCGCCCGCGACGCCGCGTGCCTGATCGCGACCCTCGGTGCTGAGCGACGGGTCCGCGCCACCGCGACCGTCGAGCAGCCCCCTCGTCGTGAAGTCGGTGACGCCGTGGCGCACGAGGACGATGCGCGTCGGCCGTCCGAGATCCGCCGGCCCCCTCGGCTTCTCGTCGGGCTCAACGACGGCCTCGCCGCCCACTTCGCCCCCACCGTTCGGGTCGCCCGCACCCGCGCCCGCGCTACTGGCGCCGTCCACGTCAGCACCAGCACCGTCAGTGCGCTCGCCACCACCACCCTGCGACGCGCGCTCGACGTCGTCACCCCATGTGTCGCGTCGCACGGTGACGCCGTCCATGCCGTCGTTGGACAGCTTGTCGGCGTCCTTGTTCTTGGCACGCGGGATCCACTCGTACGTGACGGCGCCGCCCGCGCTCGAGATCTCCGCCGCGAGCGCCTGGGCCTCGGCGGCGAGGCGTTTCATGTCCTCATGCTTGATCTTCCAGCGGCCCGACATCTGCTCGACGACGAGCTTCGAATCCATCCGCACCGTCACGGCAGCGCCCGGGGCATGATCGACGACGGCCCGCAGCCCCTCGATGAGGCCGGTGTACTCGGCGACGTTGTTCGACTCCTTGCCGAGCGGCGCGGCGCGTTCGGCGAGCAGCGCACCGGTGTCCGCGTCGCGCACGAGGCTGCCGTACCCGGCGACGCCGGGGTTGCCGCGCGAACCGCCGTCAGCTTCGACGATGAGACGTCGCGTCATGATGAATCTCCTTCGCCCACAGGCATTTCGGACGACGAACAGCGCCCGGCGCCGTCACCGCGAGGCGACGCGCCGAGCGCTGTACTCTCTGCCCGGTCAGAGGTCGGATTCGGCCGTGCGCACGAGGATGCGTCCGCACTCGTCGCAGTAGACGACCTGGTCGGCGGCGCTCGAGCGAATGCGCTGCAGATCCGAGTGGTTGAGTTCGAGGCCGCAACCGAGGCAGCGACGACCGTGCAGCGCCGCCGCGGCGACACCGCTGCGGGCCCGGATGCCGTCGTATTCCGCGAGCAGGTCGGCGGCGAACGACGGGGCCATGTCGTCGCGCTTGCGCTGCACCTCGGCGCGCTCGGTCTCGAGCTCCTTGGCTGCCTCGCCCATCTCCGCCTTGAGCTGCTTGACCTTGGCCTCGGCCTCGTCAGCGACCGTCGTGAACGCGGTCAGCCGCTCGCGCAGGCCCTCGGCGCGCTCCATGATCTCGAGCTCGGCGTCCTCGAGGACGACCTGACGGCGAGCGAGCGTGTCCGTCTCGTGCTGCAGCGCCTGCAGATCCTTCGCGCTGCCCTCACCCGAGGCGAGGCGCTTCTCGTTGCGGGCCATGCGGTCGCGCACCTGCTGCACGTCGGCCTCGCTGCGCGCGATCTCACGCTCGACGTCCATGACGGCCGTCTGCGCGAGAATCATCTCCTCCGTCGCGGTGTCCGCCTTCTTCGTCAGCTCCGCGAGCTCCTTCGCCTGCGGCAGGTTCGCGAGACGGTGATCGATCTGGTCGAGGCGGGTGTCGAGCTTCTGCAGGTCGAGCAGCCTCCACTGCTGCTGAAGTTCTGCCTTCACTGCATCTCTCCTTCATTGGTGGGCACGAGGAAATTCCAGGGGTCGGTGCACGTCGTCGAGACGTGCACCTCGATGTCGCCGCCGCTCTCGCGCACGGCCTTCACGAGACGCTCGCAGGCGTGCTGCAGCCACAACCATTCGGTAGCCCAGTGTCCGGCGTCGACGAGGAACATCGGCGCCGCCGGGTCGTCCTCCTCGCGCGCCTCGATGGCGGGATGATGACGCAGGTCGGCGGTGACGTAGACGTCCGCCCCCGCGCGTCGTGCCGCGCCGAACTCGCCGTCACCGGCGCCGCCGAGCACCGCGACGCGCTGGACGCTCGCCTCGGCCTCTCCGCTGACGCGCAGGCCGACGGGGGCGGGTGGTAGCGCCGCGGCGAGGCTTTCGCAGAAGGCGCGCAGCGTCATGCTCTGAGGCAGCTCACCGACGCGGCCCAGCGGCTGCCCCTCGCTCTCGACCAGGGGTTCGACGTCCTGCAGGCCGCATGCGGCCGCGAGCGCGTCGTTGACGCCGGGTGTGGCCACGTCGGCGTTCGTATGCGCCGCGTACAGGGCGACGTCGCCGACGACGAGCGCTGTCACCGCGCGCCCCTTGCCTGACGTCGTCGCGACCGACTTGACCCCACGCATGAGCAGCGGGTGATGCGTGACGAGCAGGTCGTAACCGCCGGTGACGGCTTCGTCGATGACGCTCATCGCCGGGTCGACGGCGAACAGGACACGTTCGATCGGCTGCTCCGGGTCGCCGGTGACGAGGCCGACGGCATCCCACGACTGAGCCGTCGACGGCGGGTAGAAGCCGTCGAGGATTCGCGTGACGTCCGCGAGGGTCGTGGTGGAGTTGTTCATGTGGGCCCCGCCGGGATCGAACCGACGACCGACGCGGTGTAAACGCGTTGCTCTACCAGCTGAGCTAGAGGCCCTGAGCGCGCGCCGAGACGGCGCGGATGCAGCTGAATCCTACCCGCCGCGTGGCCACGTCGAGTTCGGCGTCATCGAGGGGCGGCGCCACGACGCCGCGCCGCGTCACAGGTTCTCGGCCACCTCGAGGGCGGGCGAGAAGTCGCGCGCCTCGCCGGGGCCGTTGATGAGCGACCAGAGCACCGTCATCGACGCGTCGATGAGGAAGGTGCCGCGCACGGCGAACCCGCGCTCGTCGTCGAAGACGCCGTAGGCGCGCGCGATCGCGCCGTGCGGCCAGAAGTCGCTGAGCAGTGGGAAGTCGAAGCCCTCGGCGTCCGCCCACGCGCGCTGCGTGAACATCGCATCGCAGCTGATGCCGACGACCTGCATCGCGTCACCGTCGTAGCGGGGCAGGTTGTCGCGGATGTGGCACAGCTCCCCCGTGCAGATGCCGGAGAACGCGAAGGGGTAGAAGACGAGCAGCGTCGGGCGCTCGGCGACGAGGCCGGACAATGTCACGTCCTCACCGAACTGGTTCCTGAGCGTGAAATCGGGCGCCGCAGCACCCACCTCGAGACCGCTCATGTCACTCCCTCTTCGTCTCGTGCGGCGGCCGCGCTCAGCGCTGCTTCGCCGCGCCACCCTGGACGAGCTTCGTGCCGATCCAGTCGTCGCCGACCTTGAAGGTCGAGCTGGCCTTGAGACCGGCGGTCGTCGCAGCTTCCTGCACGTCCGCGGCGTCGATCGCAAGATCCGAGCCGGCCTTCGGCGTCATGAGGAGGACGAACCCCTTGTCCTCCAGCGTGGCGAGCGCGTCGACGACGTCGTCGGTGAGGTCGCCGTCGCCGTCACGGAACCACACGAGGACGGAGTCGACGACGCCGTCGTACGTCTCGTCCTCGATCTCGGAGCCGACGATCTCCTCAATGGCTTCGCGCCACGACTCGTCGACGTCGTCGTCCCAACCGATCTCCATGACGATGTCGTCCGCGGAGAAGCCGATCTTGGCCGCCGGATGTGCCCCTGCGGTCTGGTTCACGTGCTGTGCTCACTTTCTGTTCTGGACGCTGCGACCACGCCGGGTGGATGCAGCCTTGTTCGAAGGGTAGTCCACAAGGTTGTCTCGCGCATTGCAAGAAGGCGCCCTCATGACGACCGTCTCGTGGGCCCGGTCGCCCTGGCCTGATGAGCCTCGAAACCCCTCGTCCCGCCCGCCAAACCGAGTACCCACGAGTAACCCCGTCCCGGTTTCGCGCAGGGTGCTCACGGGGGGCAGGATGGGAGCATGTGGCGCGTGCCAGGTAGCGCCGACGCAGTGGACGAGAGGACGTGACCTAAGTGTCGCTTGAGGAAGCCGGCCCGATCCTGAATGGCATTCCCAGTCAGTTGCCGGACATCGATCCCGACGAGACGCAGGAGTGGCTCGACTCGCTCGACGGCCTCGTCGACGAAGCCGGACGCAACCGTGCCCGCTACGTCATGCTCAAGCTGCTGGAGCGCGCCCGCGAGCAGCAGATCGGCGTGCCGTCGCTGACTGCGACCGACTACATCAACACGATCGGCCCCGAGGCCGAGCCGTGGTTCCCCGGCGATGAGGAGATGGAGCGCAAGTACCGCGCCTGGATCCGCTGGAACGCCGCCGTCATGGTGCACCGCGCGCAACGCCCCGACATCGGCGTGGGCGGCCACATCTCGACGTACGCCTCCGCCGCGACGCTCTACGAGGTCGGCTTCAACCACTTCTTCCGCGGCAAGGACCACCCGGGCGGCGGTGACCAGGTCTTCATCCAGGGCCACGCCTCCCCCGGCATCTACTCGCGCGCCTACCTCGAGGGCCGCCTGACCGAGGAGCAGCTCGACGGCTTCCGTCAGGAGAAGAGCCACTTCATCGACGGTGAGTCCGCCGGCCTGCCGAGCTACCCGCACCCGCGCAACATGCCGGAGTTCTGGGAGTTCCCGACCGTCTCCATGGGCATCGGCCCGATGAACGCCATCTACCAGGCGATGGTCAACCGCTACCTCAACGACCGCGGCCTCAAGGACACGTCCGACCAGCACGTCTGGGCCTTCCTCGGTGACGGCGAGATGGACGAGGTCGAGTCGCGTGGCGCCCTGCAGTGGGCCGCCAACGAGGGCCTCGACAACCTCACGTTCGTCGTCAACTGCAACCTGCAGCGTCTCGACGGCCCCGTGCGCGGCAACGGCAAGATCGTGCAGGAGCTCGAGGCATTCTTCCGCGGCGCCGGCTGGAACGTCATCAAGGTGCTGTGGGGCCGCGGCTGGGATCCTCTGCTCGCCCAGGATCGTGACGGTGCGCTCGTGAACATCATGAACAAGACGCGTGACGGCGACTACCAGACGATCCGCGCCAATGACGGTGCCTACGTCCGCGAGTACTTCTTCGGTCAGGACCCGCGCACGGCGAAGATGGTCGAGAACTGGTCCGACGACGACCTGTGGTGGAAGCTCAAGCGAGGTGGCCACGACTACCGCAAGGTGTACGCCGCCTACAAGGCTGCGATGGAGCACACGGGCCAGCCGACGGTCATCCTCGCGCACACCATCAAGGGCTACAGCCTCGGCACGCACTTCGCGGGCCGCAACGCGACGCACCAGATGAAGAAGATGACGCTCGAGGACCTCAAGCAGTTCCGCGACTCGCTCGACATCCCGATCAGCGACGAGCAGCTCGAGAAGGACCCGTACCGTCCGCCGTACTACCACCCCGGCAACGACGACCCGGCGATCAAGTACCTGCTCGAGCGTCGCGCGAAGCTCGGCGGTGGGCTGCCGTCGCGCAAGGGCCGCAGCTCGCAGCTGCCGTTGCCCGGTGACGAGGCGTACAAGATCGCGAAGAAGGGCTCCGGCAAGCAGGAGGTCGCGACGACGATGGCGTTCGTCCGCATCCTCAAGGAGCTGATGCGCGACAAGGAGTTCGGCAAGCACATCGTGCCGATCATCCCCGACGAGGCGCGCACGTTCGGCATGGACGCGTTCTTCCCGACGGCGAAGATCTACAACCCGCACGGGCAGCACTACCGCTCCGTCGATGCCGAGCTCATGCTCGCGTACAAGGAGAGCCCGCAGGGCCAGCTGTTGCACCTCGGCATCAACGAGGCCGGCTCCGTCGCGGCGTTCACCGCCGTCGGCGCCGCGTACGAGACGAACGACATCCCGATGGTGCCGGTCTACGTCTTCTACTCGATGTTCGGCTTCCAGCGCACTGGTGACTCGATCTGGGCGGCCGCCGACCAGATGGCCAAGGGTTTCCTCATCGGCGCCACCGCGGGCCGTACGACGCTGACGGGTGAGGGTCTGCAGCACGCCGACGGTCACAGCCACGTGCTCGCCGCGACGAACCCCGCCATCCGCTCCTACGACCCGGCCTACGGCTACGAGATCGCGCACATCGTGCAGGACGGCCTGGAGAAGATGTACGGCGAGAACGCCGAGAACGTCATCTACTACCTGACCGTCTACAACGAGCCGATCGTGCAGCCGGCCGAGCCCGAGAACGTCGACGTCGAAGGTATCAAGCGCGGCATCTACAAGCTCAAGGACGGCTCGTTCGACGGCCTCGGCGACGACGCGCGCCGCGTGCAGCTGCTCGCCTCCGGCGTCGGAGTCGCCTGGGCCCTCGAGGCACAGGAACTACTCAAGGAGGACTGGGGCGTCGTCGCCGACGTCTGGTCCGTGACGTCGTGGAACGAATTGCGCCGTGACGGCCTCGAGGCCGACGAGCACAACTTCCTCCACCCCGAGGACGAGCGCCGCGAGCCGTTCATCACGTCGCGCCTCAAGGACGCACCCGGTCCCGTCATCGCGACGAGCGACTCGATGCGCCAGGTGCACGACCAGATCCGCCAGTACGTGCCCGGCGAATTCCACTCGCTGGGCGCCGACGGATTCGGCTTCTCCGACACGCGAGCTGCAGCACGACGCTTCCTCCACATCGACGGCCCGTCGATGGCGGTGCGCGCCCTGCAGTCGCTCGCCGACCGCGGCGAACTCGACCCGTCGATCCCGCGTCAGGCAGCCGAGAAGTACGAGCTGCTCAACGTCAAGGCCGGCACCTCCGGCAACGCCGGCGGAGAAGCCTGACGGGCAATGCGAACAGCGACGGGCAGAACTGGGCGACGGTTCTGCCCGTCGGGCTTCTGCGCCAAATGGTGCGCGGAGAAGCCTGACGATTCCCTCGCGGCGTCTTCCATCGGTCCGGAGTCGCAAGCTCTCCCGGCCCGAGGTGCGACACCGCCACGGGGGCGCGTCCACGTCCCCTGCATCGCACGTTGGCCGTGCGCACTCACCGTCCGTGAGTGCGCACGGCTTCGTGCTTTCCGGGGTCGGTCGGCCGACCGGTGTCGTTGCTACTCGTGGGTTCCCACAAGGCTCGGTTACGGTGACGGGCATGGCGGAACCCAGGGTGCCCTCGCGTGAATCTCTGACGGCGATGCGCCGCGGCGTCGGGGCGATGGCGACGTCGGCCGCGGCGCGCGTCGAAGCCGACCACGCCTGGTTCGCCGCGCTCAGCGCCGAGGATCGCAGCTGGATCGGCGTCATCGCGCACGGCGGCATCACGTCGTTCCTGTCGTGGCTCGAGAACCCGCACGTCGAAGGCGCCGGCGCCATCGACGTGTTCGCCGACGCACCAAGCGAACTGACGCGCAGTATCAGCCTCGAACAGACCCTCGACCTGCTGCGCACCGTCATCGAGATCGTCGAGGACGAAGCACCCGCCCTCGCGCGGGCCGACGAACGCGCGGCCGTGCGCGAAGCTGTCCTGCGCTACTCCCGTGAGGTCGCGTTCGGCGCCGCCCACGTCTACGCGCGCGCCGCGGAATCGCGCGGCGCGTGGGATGCACGCCTCGAGTCGCTCGTCGTCGACGCCGTCGTGCGCGGCGAACCCGACGAGACGCTCGGCTCCCGCGTCAATGCCCTCGGCTGGGCCGAGGTGCGCGGCGTCACCGTCGTCGTCGGCGCGAGCCCTCTCGGCAGCCAGACGAGCGTCGTCGACCCACTACGACGCGCCGCGCGTCATGCCGGGCTCGAGATCCTCGTCTCCGTCGAAGGACGGCGGATGATCGCCGTCGTCGGCGGGCTCGACGCGGCCACCCTCGCGACGCCACGCAGCGGCACATCGTCAGGCAATGCAGCAAGCACGTCGTCTCAGGCCGCCCCGCACGCCGACCCGCTCGCCGCGGCGCGACTGCTCGCCGACCACTTCGGCGACGGCCCCCTCGTGTGCGGGCCCCGCGTGCCGCACCTCTATGCGGCGGGCCGCTCTGCACGGGACGCGCTGCGCGGCTACGACGCCGCGCCGGCGGCCACCTCCTGCCGCCGCCCGGTGCACAGCGACGACCTGCTCGCCGCACGCGCCGTCTCCGGTGACGACAAGGCACGCCGCGCGCTCGCCGCACGGGTGACGGCCGCGCTCCAGCCCGATTCGGTCATGCGCGAGACGGCGCGCGCCTACATCCGTCTCGGCTCGCTGGAGGCCACGGCGCGCGAGTTGTTCGTCCATGCGAACACCGTGCGCTACCGCCTGGGGCGCACCCACGACCTCACCGGTTACGACCTCACCTGCCCCGAGGACGCCTTCGCCATCCGACTGGGCCTCATGTACGCCGACCTCGACGCAGCTCGGTCCCGCCCGCGCACCCGGCCGGACGCCTCCCGCGCCGCACGGGAGCAACCCAGCCAGGTGTGATTGGAGGTTTCCTACAAATCACACCGGCGAAGTTCGTCGGCCCGCTCGTCGCCTCGCCCACCACCTCCAGGGCAAGGTTGAGGGGTGCTAGCGATCGTGTGCCCCGGACAGGGCTCTCAGACCCCCGGTTTCCTCCGCCCTTGGCTCGAGCTGCCAGAGTTTCACTCCCGCATGGCGTGGCTGTCGGCCTGCGCCGGGATGGATCTCGTCCACCTCGGCACCGAGGGTGACGCGGAGACCATCAAGGACACCGCCGTCGCACAGCCCCTCATCGTCGGGAGCGGCCTCGTCTCGATGCTCGCGCTGTTCGCCCACCCCGTCGACGGATTCCGTTCCGTCGGTGTCGGCGCCGGCCACAGCGTCGGTGAGATCACTGCCGCGGCCTCGGCCGGCGTCCTGAGCGCCGAGCAGGCCATGGTCTTCGTCCGCGAGCGCGGTGCGGGCATGGCGCAGGCCTCGGCCGTCACGCCGACCGGCATGGCCGCCGTCGTCGGCGGCGAGGCGAAGGACGTCGTCAGCCACCTCGAAGCCCTCGGCCTCACGCCGGCCAACATGAACGGTTCCGGTCAGATCGTCGCGGCCGGCACCCTCGAGCAGATCGAGCGGCTCAAGGCCGAGCCGCCGGCGAAGGCACGCGTGATCCCGCTCCAGGTCGCGGGTGCCTTCCACACCGAGCACATGACGCCGGCCGTGGAGCGGCTCAGTGTCTTCGCGCGGGCCATCTCGACGCACGACCCTCGCATCCCCCTCGTGTCGAACAAGGACGGGCTCGTCGTCCACGACGGCACGCGGGTGCTGCGCCGCCTCGTCAGCCAGGTGAGCAACCCGGTGCGCTGGGATCTGACGATGGAGACGTTCAAGGCGATGGGCGTGACGGGCCTCATCGAGGTGCCGCCGGCCGGCACCCTGACGGGCCTCGCCAAGCGTGCCCTGCCTGGTGTCGAGACCCTGGCGCTCAAGACCCCCGACGACCTCGACGCGGCGCACCGCATGGTGCGCGAGCACGGCCAGGTCGACACCGATCTCGAACCCGCGTGGCGACTCGTCATCGCGCCGGCCAAGGGGACGATCGAGCGCGCGCCCCTCGACGAGGGCGACACCATCACCCCCGGCGAGACGATCGGACAGGTCGTCACGGCGCGCGACGCGTACAACGTCGTCGCGCCGCACGGCGGGCGCATCATCGAGTGGCTCGTCAGTGAGGGCGACCCTGTCTCTCCCGGCCAGCCCCTCGTGCGTCTTCATCCGAAGGAGGCGCAGTGAAGGCCCTCGCGCAGCGCACCGGCGCGCAGTACACCCGCATCCTCGGTTTCGGCGGTTACCGCCCGCAGCGGCTCGTGCCGAACAGCGAGATCGTCGAGGCCATCGACTCCTCCGACGAGTGGATCCAGGAGCGCTCCGGTGTCCGCACGCGTCATTTCGCGCGCGACGACGAGACGATGCTCGACATGGCCGAGTCGGCGGCGCGCGACGCGATCGCACGCTCCGGTGTCGACCCGGCGACGATCGACGGCGTCATCCTCGGCTCGGTCACGCACGACATGTTCACGCCCGCCGCTGCGCCGATGCTCGCGGATCGACTGGGGCTGGACTCCCCCGTCGCGTTCGACCTGTCCGCCGCCTGCGCCGGGTACTGCCACGGCATCGGTGTCGCCTCCGACCTCGTGCGGGCCGGTAGCGCGAGCACTGTCCTCGTCCTCGGCGCCGAGCGCCTGACGTCCGTGCTCGATCCGAGCGACCGCGGCACCGCCTTCATCTTCGGTGACGGCGCGGGCGCGGCGATCGTCGGCGCGAGCGACCACGTCGGCATCGGCCCGACGATCTGGGGCAGTGACGGAGCGGCGTGGGAGGCCATCCGCCCCAACGTGCTCGAGGACGGCTCGCCCGGCCCGACGATCACGATGCAAGGTCAGAGCGTCTTCCGCTGGGCGGTGTGGAGCATGGCTCCCGTCGCGCTGCGCGCCATCGACGCCGCGGGCCTGAGCGTCGACGACATCGACGTGTTCATCCCGCATCAGGCGAACGTCCGCATCATCGACGCCATGGCCAAGCAGATGAAGCTACCCGAACGCGTCGTCATCGCGCGCGACATCGTCGACACGGCCAACACGTCCGCCGCGTCGGTGCCGCTCGCCGCCGAACGACTCGTGCGCGAGGGGCAGGCCAAGAGCGGCGATCTCGCGCTGCAGATCGGTTTCGGCGCGGGCCTCGCCTACGCGGCGCAGGTCGTCGAGATCCCCTGAGCCGCACCGCGACTCAGCATTCAGCTCCCGCGCCTCGGCGGGCCATCCGGGGCAAGGAAAGAACCGCAGACGGAGTCGATCGACGAACGGTCGACGTCACGACAAGGAGAAACACCATGGCTGCTTCCGAGCAGGAGATCCTCGCCGGCCTCGCCGAGATCGTCAACGAGGAGACCGGCATCGACGCCGCCTCCGTGCAGAGCGACAAGTCGTTCACCGACGACCTCGACATCGACTCGCTGTCGATGATGACGATCGTCGTCAACGCCGAGGAGAAGTTCGGCGTCCGCATCCCCGACGAAGAGGTCAAGAACCTCGTCACCGTCGGCGACGCCGTCAGCTACATCAAGAACGCCCAGGCCTGAACGGCCCCCGTCGACGCGCCGCCCCGGCACCTCGCCCGCCCGGGCGGCGCGTCGCACCCCATTCTTTCGTGCCCCACCAAGGAGCCAGCATGACCCCGAACCGCGACGCCCGCATCGTCGTCACCGGCATCGGTGCGACGACCCCGCTCGGCGGCACCGCACCCGAGACGTGGGACGCCCTGCTCGCCGGTCGTTCCGGTGCTCGCGCGCTGCCCGCCGAATGGCTGGAGCAGTTCGAGCTGCCCGTGACGTTCGCCGCGTCCATCGCCCAGGACCCGGCCGAGGTGCTGACGAAGGTCGAGACGCGCCGCATGGACCGCAGCGCCCAGTACGCGCTCATCGCAGGGCGCGAGGCGTGGGCAGACGCGGGCAGCCCCGAGGTGGAGCCGGAGCGACTCGCAGTCGCGTTCGGCACCGGCATCGGCGGGGTGACGACGCTGCTCGACCAGTGGGATGTCATGCGCGAGAAGGGCCCGCGTCGCGTGTACCCGCTGACGGTGCCGATGCTCATGCCCAACACCTCTGCGGGCAACCTGTCGCTCGAGTTCGGTGCGCGCGCAGGCGCCCACACGACCGTCTCCGCGTGCGCCTCCGGCGCCGAGGCGATGGGTCTCGCGATCGACATCATCCGCTCGGGCCGCGCCGACGTCGTCATCGCCGGCGGCACCGAGGCGCCGATGCACCCGCTGCCGTTCGCCGGGTTCGCGGCGATGAAGGCCCTCTCGACGCGCAACGACGACCCGCAGGCCGCCTCCCGCCCGTACGACACTGGCCGTGACGGCTTCGTCATGGGCGAGGGTGCTGCGGTCGTCGTGCTCGAGTCCGAGGAGCACGCGAAGGCGCGCGGCACGCGGATCTACGCCGAGCTCGCGAGCATCGGCATGTCCGCCGACGCCCACCACATCACCGCGCCCGAACCCGAGGGTGCCGGTGCCAAGCGGGCGATGCGTCAGGCCGTCGATGCCGCCGGTCTGACGCCCGCCGACATCTGCCACATCAACGCCCACGCAACCTCGACGCCCGTCGGTGACGTCGCCGAGGCGAACGCGATCCGCGCCGCGTTCGGCGCCGACGCCGACCACATGGCGGTGGCCGCGACGAAGTCGATGACGGGTCACCTGCTCGGCGCTGCGGGCGCGCTGGAGGCCGTCATCACGGTGCTGTCGGTGCACCACCGCCTCGTTCCGGCGGCCATCAACATCGACGACCTCGACCCCGCCATCGACCTCGACGTCGTGCGCAGCGAGGCCCGCACGCTGCCCGAGGGCGACATCGCGGCCCTCAACAACTCGTTCGGCTTCGGCGGCCACAACGTCGCCCTCACGATTCGGAGCGCCTCATGAACGCCCTCACCGCCACCGCGCCGGCCGAGGCCGACGTCGACCCGCGCGACCCGTATCGCCGCCTCGAGAACTTCCTCGACGCCGGCAGCGTCGACGTCATCGCCGAGGTCGAGCGCTCCGGCTTCGTCTCCGCTCGCGGCACCGCCGACGGCACGCCCGTCGTCGTGTTCTGCTCCGACGCGCGGGTGCAGGGCGGCGCGATGGGTGTCGAGGGGTGCAAGGCGATCGTCGAGGCCTACGAGATCGCCCTCGCCGAGAACCTGCCCGTCATCGGGCTGTGGCACTCCGGCGGTGCGCGACTGGCCGAGGGCGTCGTCAGCCTGCATGCCGTCGGCGAGGTGTTCGCCATCATGACGCGGGCGTCGGGCAAGATCCCGCAGATCTCCGTGGTCATCGGCGCCGCCGCCGGTGGTGCCGCCTACGGGCCGGCGCTGACGGACGTGGTCATCATGGCCGATCAGGGCCGCATCTTCGTGACGGGCCCCGACGTCGTGCGCTCGGTGACGGGCGAGAACGTCGACGCCGCACGCCTCGGCGGGCCCGAACCGCACGGTCGACGCTCGGGCGTGGTCCACGTCGTCACGGCCACAGAGGATGAGGCCTTCGAGCGAGGCCGTCTGCTCGCCTCGCTCATGGCGAATCAGGGCGAGTTCGACCTCGGATCGCTCGAAGAGCGCGACCTCGGCGCCACGTTCCCCGAGAACCCGAAGCGCGCCTACGACGTGCACCCCCTCGTCGACGACCTGTTCGACGATGCGGGTGAGCAGGTCGAGCTGCACGCGAAGTGGGCGCCCAACATCGTCACCTCGCTCGGGCGCCTCGGCGGGCGCACCGTCGGCGTCATCGCGAACAACCCGATGCGTCTCGGCGGGTGCCTCGACTCCCCCGCCGCGGAGAAGACGTCCCGTTTCGTGCGCATGTGCGACGCGTTCGGCATCCCCCTCGTCGTGCTCGTCGACGTCCCCGGCTACCTGCCTGGCGTCGGTCAGGAGTGGGACGGCGTGGTGCGCCGCGGCGCGAAGCTGCTGCACGCGTTCGCCGAGGCGGTCGTGCCGCGCGTGACGCTCGTGACGCGCAAGACGTACGGCGGCGCGTACATCGCGATGAACAGCCGCTCCCTCGGCGCGACGCGCGTGTTCGCGTGGCCGAGCGCGGAGGTCGCCGTCATGGGTCACGTCGCTGCCGTGCGCATCCTGCACCGTCGCCGGCTCGCGGAGGTCGACGAGGCCGCGCGTCCCCGGGTCGAGGAGGAACTAGCCGCCGAGCATGCCGTGCTCGCGGGTGGACTGGAACGCGCCCAGGAGATCGGTGTCGTCGACGAGGTCGTCGAGCCGGCCGAGACGCGCGGAGCGCTCGCTTCGGCACTGGCCGCCGCACCCGCGCGTCGCGGGCAGCACGGCAACATCCCACTGTGATCTGACGCCCACCCGGCATGACGAAGGCCGCTTGCTCCCCCAGAGAGCAAGCGGCCTTCGACGTGTGTGGTGCGTCAGCCGACGCGGTGCAGCCAGCGCACGGGAGCGCCGTCGCCGGCGTAGCGGAAGGGCTCGAGCTCCTGGTCCCAGGCGGTGCCGAGCAGCTCGGCCATCTCGGCCCGGAACTCCTCAGGGTCGCCCTGGCTCGCGACGAGGGCGCTGCGCAGGCGGTCCTCGCTGACGACGGCGTCGCCGCTCGCCGACGTCCACGTGTGGTGGATGCCGAGGTTCGGGGTGTGCGACCAGCGTGAGCCGTCGTTGCCGGGTGAGGGTTCTTCGGTGACTTCGTAGCGCACGTGATCCCAGCCGCGCAGCGCGCTCGCGAGCTTTGCGCCGCTGCCTGGTTCGCCGCTCCAGCTGAACTCGCTGCGCACGAGGCCCGGCGCGACGGGCTGCTGCGTCCACTCGAGGTTGACGTCGGCGCCGAGGACGCTCTCGAGCGCCCACTCGATGTGAGGGCACAGCGCAGCGGGGGTGGAGTGCACGAAAACCACCCCGCGCGTCATGACGCGAGTCATCGACATCCGAACCTCCTGGTGTTCGCGAGGGACGTCTTCCCCAACGACCTCAGCCACACCCAGGAATCCGATGATGTGTGCCGCCATTCTGCACGATGGCGACGCTGCAGGCCAGCACCCGTGCGGCGTGGCTAAGAATCAACCTGTCACTCTGGCGCATGCGGTGCTCACCCCGTGGGAGCGACACGCCCGCGTGTCCTGGCGAGCTGTCTCGCAGTGCCCGCTCAGAGGATGTCGTCGCTCTCGGGCGCTGCGGCCCGGTGCGACGCCGTCCGGCCCCGTAGTTCCGCGACGTCGGCGCGCAGGGCTCGGATCTCATGGGTGAGTGCTTCGACCTCGTCGCGCATGCGGTCGTCGGCGGCGACCTCGCCGTCCTCCTCGCGGACGCGATCGAGGATCCATGACGCCACCGAACCCGTGACGACACTGAACAGCGCGATGCCGCTGAACATGAGGCAGGCGGCGACGACACGTCCGCTCGGTGTCACGGGGTGGTGCTCGCCGTAGCCGACCGTCGTGATCGTCGTCGTCGCCCACCACAGGGCGTCGCCGAAGGTGTGGATGTTGGCGCCCGGCGCCTTGCGTTCGGCGTCGAGGACGGCGAGTGCGCCGAGCAACAGCACCGTCAGCGTCGCGAACCCGAGGTAGGCGACGATGCGGCCGCGCAGGGTGCGTCCGAGGCGCTTGTCGAGCAGCCGCAGCAGGGCGATGAGCTGCATCGTGCGCAGCGGTTGCAGCGCGGGCAGGACGAGGACGAGCACGTCAAGCCCGGAGTGGCGCAGGAAGCCGCGACGGTCGCGGGAGAGGTGGAGGCGCGCGAAGTAGTCACCGACGAACGCGAGGTAGGTGATGACGTTGAGTGCATGGAACGTCAGGATGACATCGGTCGGCAGGCTCGGCCGGAGAATGGGTGCGGCATACGAGGCGATGAAGACGAGCGCCAGGATGCCGAGAGGGACGCGCGTCGTCTCCTGCCACTTCTCCCGCGCGCCTTCACCGGATGATGCCGGGCCGGTGCTCACCCACGGCGCGTTGCTCATGCGCCCATCGTAGGGGGAGGCGCGCCCTCGCGCACCGACGGCCGCCGACATACGCCCTGCGAGAAGGCGGCTCGCCTCGAGATGACGACGTCCTCGGCGTGACGGCGTGACGACGTCCGAGTAGGGCGGGCGGGGCTTGAACCCGCGACCCAGGGATTATGAGTCCCCTGCTCTGACCAGCTGAGCTACCGCCCCTCGCCCGCTCGTCGCGGGCCGCAAGAGAGTTTAACCCCCGTGACGTGGGGTTACCCACGTGGCGTCAGCCGACCAACTGTGCGGCGGCGTCGGAGTCGGATCGTCCGGTGCGCCCCGATTCGTCGATGAGTGCAGAAGCTGCGGCGACGACGTCCTGCGACATCGCCTCGACGCCGAGGTCGGCGCAGATGGTTTCGGTGGCGCCGCGCCCGCCGATGAGGAGGCGGTAGGAGCGCGCGAGGTCACGCAGCTCGTCGAGCGAGCGACGGAACGTCGTGTCACGCGTCGCAGCCATGACGACGAGATCGGGCTGCAGGATCGAGCACGCCTGCGCAAGATCAGCGACAGGCGTCTCCTGGCCGATGTAGCGAATACGCCACCCCGAGCGCGCGAGAAGCACCCCGAGCACGAGCAGTGGAAAGTCGTGCTGCTCCCCCGGCGGGCAGGCGAGGACGACGAGGGGCCCGTCACCATCGGCCCACATGAGGCTGTAGCTGTCGAGGCGACGGCGGATGAGTTGCGTCGCGAAGTGCTCGTGCGCGACGGACACCTCACCCCGCTCCCAACGCCCGCCCAACTGCACGAGGAACGGCATGAGGCCGTCACGCAAGGCTTCCTCGAGCCGATGCGACGACAGCAGCCGATCCAGCGCGGCACTCAGGGCGAACTCGTCGAACCGGTCGACAGCGCGGTGCATCTCGTAGACGATGGCTGCGGCATCGATACGTCGGCCGGCCGGGATCTGGGCGACGACGTTCGCGTTGACGCGGCGCGCGGCCTCCGCGATGGACACACCTTGCTCGCGTAGGCCCAGCACCGCAGAGACGCGACGGACGTCGAGTTCGCTGTAGACGCGGTAGCCGCCCGTCGTGCGCGACGGTTTGAGGATGCCGTAACGGCGCTCCCAGGCGCGAAGGGTGTGAGTCGACACCCCGACGCGTTCGGCGAGTTCGCCGATCTGCAGCCCCTCGACATGCGTTGACATACGCAGAGATTAGCGACCTTGAGAACGTTAGACAAAGGTTTGTCGGCGCCTGTCACCCCGCCTTACGTTCAAAGGAACGCCGCACACAGCGAGTTCCCATTCGTCGGCGCCCGCCGCAGCTGCCGACCAGAAGGGGGCGACCATGAGCACGGCACTCGAGACCGACACATCTTTCAGTGACCTTGGTCTGAGCCTGCCCGCACTGGCCCGCCTGCGGCTGCACCAGACCTGGACGGCGCCGCTGCCCGTCAGCTCTACCCAGGCAGCTGAACTGTGGCTCGCCGACCTCGCCCTGCCCGTACGCCTCTCCCGGTGGGCGCATGGCTTCCGCTCGTACGACCTCGGCGCGTTCACCGCGGATGAGTTCGCCGCGCGTAAGCGTGACGTTCTCGCCGCCTGTGGCCGCACGGACGGCCGCGTCCTCATGCTCGCGCAGCCGGCCCGCGACGCCGTCGCGCCCCGTATCTACTGGGTCCTCGAGGAGGACGACACCCCCGTCGCGCACATCGCCGAGATCGTCCATGACGGCGAGCGCCTCGGCATGTTCGTCACCGGCGCCGAGGGCAGGCACGTCCAGGGGCGGCTCGTCATCGACGGCATCCCGACCGAGACGGTCGGGCAGCTGCGCGCCCACCTCGACGTTGACGGTGTGCGCGTCGGCCTCCAGCTCACGAGCGTCGACGGTTCCCCGGTGCTGACGATGTCGCTCACCGGCACGCTCACGTCGGGTTCGTCGCGCGCCCTGATCCAGTCGGCGCAGCGCGCGGCAGCGTCACAACGCGTCCTCGCCGCCTGAGACACTCACAGATTCGCTCGCGACCCCGGCCACCAGGTGGAGCCGGGGTCGTGAGTCGTCAACAGCGTGAGACGAGCGCGGGTGCTGCGGGATCTGACGGGTCAGTAGATATCGACAACCTATCCACGCTCATGTGTAGCAATTAGGTCACGAATGAGCGCGGCGGCGCCGTAGCGGCCTGTGGGCGTGACTACGATCACTGCCATGACCGGAGCCACCACTGCCCCAGCGCACAGTGACATCACCGCCCAGCGAGGCGAACCCCTCGTCGTGCTCGACGGAGTGAACAAGCACTTCGGCGACCTGCACGTCCTCAAGGACATCGACCTGAGCGTCAATCGCGGTGAGGTCGTCGTCGTGCTCGGCCCCTCGGGATCCGGCAAGTCGACGCTGTGCCGCACGATCAACCGGCTCGAGACGATCGAGTCCGGAACGATCACGATCGACGGCAAGGCGCTGCCCGAGGAGGGCGCGGCGCTGGCGAAGCTGCGCGCCGACGTCGGCATGGTGTTCCAGTCGTTCAACCTGTTCGCCCACAAGACGATTCTCGACAATGTCACCCTCGGCCCCATCAAGGTCCGCAAGCAGAGCAAGGCCGACGCGGAGGCGAAGGCGATGGAGCTGCTCGAACGCGTCGGTGTCGCCCACCAGGCGAAGAAGTTCCCGGCCCAGCTCTCCGGCGGCCAGCAGCAACGCGTCGCCATCGCCCGCTCCCTCGCGATGGAACCGAAGGTGATGCTCTTCGACGAGCCGACGTCAGCGCTCGACCCCGAGATGATCAACGAGGTCCTCGACGTCATGGCGCAGCTCGCCGCCGACGGCATGACGATGATCTGCGTCACCCACGAGATGGGCTTCGCCCGCCGCGCCGCCGACCGCGTGATCTTCATGGCGGACGGCGCCATCCTCGAGCAGGCGGCCCCCGAACAGTTCTTCAGCAACCCGACGACCGATCGTGCCCGGGACTTCCTCGGCAAGATTCTCACCCACTGACGCAGGCCGTCAGCAAACCCAGGAGGAAACAGACATGAAGCGTGCCATCGCCACCGCAGGTGTCGCCGCCCTCGCCCTCGGCCTGACGGCCTGTGGCGGCAGCGACGACAAGAGCTCGTCCGGCTCGGGCGACAAGATCAAGATCGGCATCAAGTACGACCAGCCCGGCCTCGGACTCAAGGCCGGCTCGGACTACAAGGGCCTCGACGTCGACGTCGCCAAGTACGTCGCGAAGGAGATGGGCTACGGCGAGGACAAGATCGACTTCGTCGAGTCGCCCTCCAAGCAGCGCGAGAAGATGCTCGAGGCGGGCACCGTCAAGATGATCTTCGCCACGTACTCGATCACCGACAAGCGCAAGCAGCAGGTCTCCTTCGGCGGCCCCTACTTCGTCGCCGGCCAGTCGGTCCTGACGAAGGCGGACAGCGACATCAAGAGCGTCAAGGACCTCGCGGGCAAGAAGGTCTGCTCCGTCACCGGCTCGACGTCGGTCGACAACCTGAAGAAGCAGCAGCCGAACCTCGTCCCCCAGCAGTACGACAAGTACTCCGAGTGCGCGGACGCGCTCGCCTCCGGCGCCATCGACGCGATGACGACGGACAACACGATCCTCGCCGGCTACGCCAACCAGGATGCCTACAAGGGCAAGTTCAAGCTCGTCGGCGATGCCTTCACCGAGGAGAAGTACGGCGTCGGCCTCAAGAAGGGCGACAAGGACACCTGCGAGAAGGTCAACAAGGCCATCACGAAGATGGTCGACTCCGGTGAGTGGAAGAAGGCCGTCGAGTCGAACCTCGGCGCCGACTTCCGCTACGACACGAAGCTCAACCCGCCGAAGCCGGCAGCCTGCTCCTGATCCACGCGCGGTGTCGGGCGCGGCACCCGCCGCGCCCGTCACCGTCACCCATTGAAAGGCCTTGCATGTCAACGCTTTTCAGCGATTATCATCTGCTCGACGCGTTGTGGATGACGATCAAGCTGACCCTCGTGGCTGCCGTGGGCTCCCTCGTCCTCGGCACGCTCGTCGCCGTCCTGCGCATGTCGCCGGTGCCGATGCTGCGCTTCCTCGGCACGTCCTACATCAACATCTTCCGCAACACTCCCCTGACGCTCATCATCCTGTCGTGCAACCTCGTGCTGTGGGCCAAGCTCGGCGTCGAGCTCGCGGACAGCAAGAGCCCCGACTTCTTCACGACGAACAACTTCCGCCTGGCGGTGCTCGGCCTGACGGTGTACCACGCCGCCTACGTCTGCGAGGCGCTGCGTTCCGGCGTCAACACGATCCCGCTCGGGCAGGCCGAGGCCGCGCGTTCGATCGGGCTCACGTTCAGCCAGTCACTGCGTGAGGTCATCCTGCCGCAGGCGTTCCGCGGCGCGATCGTCCCCCTCGGCAACGCGCTCATCGCGCTGACGAAGAACACCACGGTCGCCGTCGTCATCGGCGTCATGGAGATGGCCGCGATGCTGGCGAAGGTGACCGAGGACGACCCGGGCCTGCTCAACCAGGCGTTCTCCGCCTCGGCCCTCGCCTTCGTGGCACTGACCCTGCCGACGGGTCTGCTCGTCGGCTACCTCGGCAAGAAACTGGCGGTGAAGCGATGAGTAGCGGAGTTCTCTTCGACGCCCCGGGCCCGAAGGCCCGCCGGCGACACGCCGTCCTGACGGTGCTCGGCGCCCTCGTCCTTCTCGGCCTGCTGTGGCTCGTCTACCGCCGTCTCGACGACAAGGGCCAGCTCACCTCGGCCATGTGGAAGCCGTTCCTCGAGGCCTCGACGTGGCAGGACTACATCCTGCCGGGCCTGCTCGGCACGTTGAAGGCCGCCGGCACCGCCATGATCGGCGCCGCCGTCTTCGGCATCGTCTTCGCGATGGCCCGCATGTCGCATGTGCGGCCCCTGCGGTGGGTCGCCGGCGTCATCGTCGAGCTGGGCCGCGCCGTGCCCGTGTTGCTCATGATGCTGTTCGTCTACGGCTGGCTCTCGACCCGCGGTGACAACGACAACAACCCGTTCATCGCGACGGTCGTCGCCCTCGTCATCTACAACGGTGCGGTCGTCGCCGAGGTCATCCGCTCCGGCGTCGACCAGCTGCCGAACGGGCAGCGTGAGGGGGGTCTGTCCGTCGGTCTGACACAGACGCAGACCCTGCGCTCGATCCTGCTGCCGCAGGCGATCACCGCGATGATGCCGACGCTCATCAGCCAGCTCGTCGTCGTGCTCAAGGACACCGCGCTGGGGTACAACGTGCTCTACGGCGAGATGCTCTACAAGGCCAAGAACGCCGCGGTCTCGTCGGCGAACATCGTGCCGATGATCTTCGTCGTGGCGCTCATCTACATCGCGCTCAACTACACGATCTCGAAGATCGCCGTCCTCGTCGAGAAGCGCCTGCAGAACCGCGGGCAGGCAGCCGGCGCGGGCGAACACGGCGACGGGCCGGGCGCGGGCGTGACCGCCGGGGTCGCCGTCACCGGCGCCCCGGGCGTCAACTTCGGCGAGCAACACACGACCTGACGTTCGCGCACACGACGCGGGGGCCTCGACCATGATCGGTCGAGGCCCCCGCGTCGTGTTGCGTCAGGACGCGCTCAGCGGCGCACGAGCCGCCACAGCATGCGAGAACCGCCCCGTATCATGGTGATACGAGGCGGTTCTCGGTGATGCTCCCCCACTTGGACTCGAACCAAGAACCCTCCGATTAACAGTCGAATGCTCTGCCAATTGAGCTATAGGGGAATGCTCGACCCAGCGGTTCAGGCTCTCACCCGAACGTTTGGCGCGCCGTAACTATAGCAAAGGTTAGACGCGCGTTCACAATCGCAGCCTTGCGCTCGCCCGGGGCACCTATCTCAGACCGGCCTCGCGCAGCGCGTTGAGCTGCGTCTGCAACTGGAACAGGTGCGCACTCGCTGCACGGGAGGCGTCTGCGTAACCCGGCGCGTTCGGGTCGAGCCGGCGAAGCTGCCCCATGGCATCGGCGATCGCCGAGCTGAGCGCGCCCTCCTGCACGTTCTGGATGAGCGCCGCGACATAACGCTCATCCGGGCGGCCCGTCGCCTCGTCGAGTTTCGTCGGCAGGTCACGGACGACGAGCTCGTTGAGCACGTCATGCAGCTGCGGGTCGGTGCCGCGCCGCACGGCCTCGTTCCACGCCCCGATCGACGCCACGGAACCCGGTCCGCCGGCCACGATCGCCGCCGCCAGGATGAGCTGGTGCGCCGGCGCGCTGAAGTCCCCCGGTACGAGCTGATCGAACACGGTGCCCTTCAACGACTCCGGGTACTGCAGCATCACCTGCAACAGCTGCCGCTCCCCCGCGATCGACGGATCACGCGGGTTCGGCTTCGGGATGCTCGGACGCTGCGGCTCAGCGGCCTCCGACACGCTCTGGCCCTCGCGCTGCCCACCGCCGGGGCCCGACGATGGCTGCTGAGAACCCTGCCGCGATGCGGCCGGCGACTCCTCCCGCCGCGGCGGGCGTCGCTCGCTCAGCTTGCCGCGCGGCGCGGTGCGCACGGCTGCGCTGAGCTGCTCGATCTCGACTCCGATCCACCCGGCGACCGTGCGCACGTACTCGGGCCGCAGCGTCTGGTCACGGATGCCGGCGATGATGGGGGCCACCGCGCGCATGGCGGCGACGCGCCCCTCCGCGTGGTCGAGGTCGAACCCCGCGATCGTCGTGCGCACGGCGAACTCGAACATCGGCACCGCGTCTTCGATGAGACCGCGCACCGCCTCATCGCCCTGGCGCAGGCGCAGGTCGCACGGGTCCATCCCGTCCTTCGCGACGGCGACGAACGACTGGCTCGCCCAGCGCTGATCCTCGTCGAACGCCTTCATCGCCGCCTTCTGGCCGGCGGCGTCACCGTCGAACGTGAAGATGACGCGCGCGGGGGTGCCCCCGGCCTCGTCACGCATGATGCGACGCAACGACTTGATGTGATCCACGCCGAACGCCGTGCCACACGTCGCGACGGCATTGTCGACGCCCGCGAGGTGCGCGGCCATGACGTCGGTGTAGCCCTCGACGACGACAGCGCGTCGCTCGCGCGCGATCGTCTTCTTCGCGAGGTCCAACCCGTACAGGACGTGGGTCTTCTTGTAGACCGGCGTCTCGCTCGTGTTGAGGTACTTCGCCTCGATGCGGTCGTCTTCGAAGATGCGGCGCGCGCCGAAGCCGACGGTGTCGCCCGTGATGTCGCGGATCGGCCAGACGACGCGGCCACGGAACCGGTCGTAGAGGCCCCGCGACGACTGACCGACGAGCCCGGCAGTCGTCATCTCCTCGGGGCTGAAACCCTTGGCGCGCAGGTGCGCCGTCAGCGCGTCGCCGGTGCGTGGCGCGAAGCCGACGCCGAAGTGCTGCGCGGCCTTGCCGTCGAAACCCTTGGCGCGCAGGAAATCCCGCCCGGCGCGGGCAGACGGGTCGCGAAGCAGCGCCTCGGTGTAGAACTCCTCCGCCACGCGGTGCGCCTCGACGAGCCGCATGCGCCGCCCCGGCGGCTCACGGTCGGGCCGCTCGCCCTCCTCGTAACGCAGCACCATCCCGGCCTTCGCGGCGAGGCGCTCGACGGACTCGGTGAACGACAGGTGCTCGGTCTCCATGACGAACGAGATGACGTCACCCGACTGACCGCACCCGAAACAGTGATAGACACCGACGGCGGGACGCACGGTGAAGCTCGGCGTCTTCTCGTCGTGGAACGGGCACAACCCCTTGAGCGAACCGGCGCCCGCGCGCCGCAGCGTCACGTGCTCGGAGACGACGTCCTCGATGTTGACGCGATCCTTCACGGCAGCGATGTCCTCTGCCTTGATCAGCCCCGCCACGTCACTCCTTCCCACCTCACGCGATGCCCGGCCACGGCCGGCTCGGCACGCACCGTAAGTGTAGGCGCGGCCACCGACAACCCCATCCGATCGTCACGACGGGGCGTGCGCCGCCTCCGCGAGCGCTCGCCCGTCCGTCAACGACGCGACCTGGTCGATGACGACGCGGAGCACGCCGGCATCGTCGGCCGCGGCGCGCGCGTCGTCGAGAAAAGGTACGTCCATGCGCTCGGGATCAGCGACGAGACGGGCGACGAGTGACTCGACGACCTCGCGCTGCACCCGGTGCTGCGCCTCGCGTGCCTGCGTGAACATGACGAAGTGCGCCGACATTCCCTTGAGGACCGCGACCTGTGCACGCACGTCGTCGGGCACGACGAGCACAGCGTCGTACCGCGCGAGCGGCTGGTGGCCGTACGCGGCGCGCGTGGCGTCCTCGGGTGCCGCTGCGAAACGGCCGATGAGCTTGCTCGTCATGTCCTTCAACGCCGCCAGATCGCGGCGCGAACCGACGAACGATGCCGGCAGGTCGTCGTGCAGCAGGGCGTCGAAGGCCTCCGCGAGCGCGTCATCACTCAGATCGGGCGCGTACCGGGCGCGCGCCGCGGCGATGACGCCGGCACGCTCAGCCGGCGAGCGCAACGCCCGCAACTCCAGCGCACCGGCCGCGACGGCGTCCTCGATGTCATGGACGCTGTAGGCGACGTCGTCGGCCCAGTCCATGACCTGCGCCTCGAGGCACGTGCGTGCCGGCGCCTCGGTGCGCACGAACGCGAAGACGTCCGCGTCGTCTTCGTAGACACCGAACTTCGTGGTGCCCGCCGGGCCCTCGCCACGGCGCCACGGGTACTTCGTCGCCGCATCCAGCGTCGCGCGCGTGAGATTGAGCCCGACGGAGCGCCCTCCCGAGGTGTGCCGCTTCGCCTCGAGGCGCGTCAGCAGCCGGAAGGTCTGCGCGTTGCCCTCGAACCCGCCGATGTCGGCCGCGAGCGCGTCGAGCACGCTCTCGCCGAAGTGCCCGAACGGCGGGTGGCCGATGTCGTGCGCGAGACATGCGGCGTCGACGACGTCCGAGTTGCAACCGAGCGCGTCCGCGAGTTCGCGCCCGATCTGCGCGACCTCGAGCGAGTGCGTCAACCGGTTGCGCACGAAGTCGTCCGTCCCGGCCTGCCACACCTGCGTCTTCGTCGACAGCCTCCGCAGCGAGGCGCTGTGCACGATGCGCGCTCGATCGCGCGCGAAGTCGTCACGATCACTGCGCTTGCGGGTGCGATCCTCCGCGACGAAGCGCTCCCGATCGCGCGCCGCGTACGTGCTCAGCGAAGCACCTCGAGCTGCGTGCGTAGGTCGCGTGCCCAGTCGGCGAGCCAGTCGCGCTGCATCTCGTTCCAGGCATCGGCGACGAAGTCGCTCGGGAACATGATGCTCGACTCGTCCGGCAGCGACAGCCCGATGTCGCGGCCCTCGGCGTCCGTGATGACCCGCCACTCGAGCACCGTCTCCAGGGTCAACCACTGCCCCAGCGCGAAGCCGATCATCGCGACGAACGGCGTCGGATCCTCGCGCTCGGTCTCGTCCTGCGCGATGACCCGGTCGACGTAACTCTCGTACGCCGCGTCGATCGTCGCGACGTCGGTGACGTCTATGTTCCAGCGCGCCGCGTCATCGAGCCAGCCGTCGAGAACGGTCTGCTCGGCCTCGCCGACGGGTTCGACGATGATGTCGGCCATCAGCTCGCCACCGCCGCGTAGCGCTGCGCCGCGCGGGCGCGCGCCTTGCTCGCCTCGACCTCGCGGTCCTTGGGCGGCGCGCTCGTCACGAGAGAGTCGATCAGCTCGCGCGAGGCCTGCGCGATGACGTCGACGGCGCGCTCGTAGGCGGCTTCGTTGGCGCTCGACGGCTTGGCCGAGCCGCCGATCTTGCGCACGTACTGCAGGGCTGCGGCACGCACCTCCTCGTCAGTCGCGGGGGGCGCGAAGTTGTTGAGCGGGCGGATGTTGCGGCACATGCCTAAAGCGTGCCACACGACGCCGACAACAGCCGTCGCATCGGGCGCCACGCCGGGCCCCGGCTCGCTACGCTGACAGCATGACGCACCTGCCGCACCCGCTCGTGTCAGCTCACCGACTCGCCGCACGCCTAGAAGCCGGCGAACGCTTCCACCTGCTCGACGTGCGGTGGGCGCTCGGGCAGCCCTCGATGCACGAGGCGTACCTGCACGCACACCTGCCCGGCGCCTGCTGGGTTGAGTTCGAGGACGCCCTCAGCGACGCGGTCAGCGACGACGGCGCGGGCGGGCGTCATCCGATGCCGTCGCTCGATCGGTTCCAGGACGCGATGCGCGCCGCCGGCGTCCGCAACGATGTGCCCGTCGTTGTCTACGACGCCGCGAACGGCCTCGCCGCGGCCCGCTGCTGGTGGTTGCTGCGCTATTTCGGCAAGCTCGACGTGCAGGTGCTCGACGGCGGTCTCGCCGCGTGGAAGCAGGCCGGCGGGGCGCTCGAGGGGGGCGATCCGACGCCAACGCAACGCGGTGACTTCATCGCGACGCCCCGCCACCTCACTCTCGTCGATGCCGACGGCGCGGAGGAGCTCGCCGCGCGTCACCTGCTCGTCGACGCCCGCCCCGCCGACCGCTTCGCCGGCCAGAACGAGACGATCGACCCGGTCGCCGGGCACATCCCCGGCGCCGTCAACATCCCGGCGCTGAGCAACATCGGCGCCGACGGCTGCTTTCTCACGAGCGACGACCTCGCCACGCGCTTCACCGCGCGTGGCATCCCACGTCATGAACGCGTCGGGGTCTACTGCGGCTCCGGCGTGCAGGCCGCGCATCTCGCGCTCGCGCTCGAGGTGAGCGGCGTGTTCGACGACCCGGCGGTCTACATCGGGTCGTGGTCGGACTGGATCAGCGACCCCGAACGACCCGTCGAACGCGACTGAACCGAGCCGTCGCGCCCCTCGGCGATCTCGCACCCTTCGCTGCCCCACCCGTGACAGACGCGAACGGCCGGCCCCCGCTCGTGCAGGGGCCGGCCGTTCGTCGTGTCAGCGTGGGTCAGCCGCGCTTGGGCAGACCCAGCTTCGTGTCAGCCTCGGCCTCGAGTTCGAGCGCGCGGTGGGGGTCGCTCGCAACGTCGGTGCCGAGCATCGGGATGACGCTGCGCAGCTCGTTCTCCCAACGCTCCCATTCGTCCTTGAACGACGAACGCAGGATGTCGAGCGCGATCGGGACGGCGGTCGACGCACCCGGCGACGCGCCTAGCACACCCGCGATCGTGCCGTTCGCGGAGGTGATCACCTCGGTGCCGAACTGCAGCGTGCCCTTCGTGCCCGAGATGGGCTTGATGATCTGCGCGCGCTGGCCGGCGGTGAACAGCTTCCAGTCGTCCGAGACGGCCGTCGGCGCGAAGTCGTGCAGCGCCTCGATGCGCTTGGCCTGGTTCGCGAGCAGATCCTGCGCGAGCACTTTCGTCAGGCCGAGGTTCTCAAGGCCGGCGGTCGCGATCGGCAGCACGTTGTCGGTGCGCAGCGACTGGAAGAGGTCGAGAACCGAGCCCTCCTTGAGGAACTTCGGCACGAGACCGGCGAACGGGCCGAACAGCGCGGTGCGCTGGCCGTCGATGATGCGTGCATCGAGGTGCGGCATCGACATGGGCGGCGCGCCCTCGGCGGCCTTGCCGTACACCTTCGTCTGGTGCTTGGCGGTGACGGCCGGGTTCTCGGTCGACAGGAACGTGCCGGAGACGGGGAACAAACCGTAGCCCTTCACCTCGGGCACCCCGGCCTTGCGCAGCAGCTTGAGCGTGTAACCGCCCGCGCCGAGCATGAGCACCTTCGTGCGCACGACGCGCGTCGCGCCGTCCCGCAGGTTCTTGACGGTGACGTTCCACGAGCCGTCGGCATTGCGCTCGATGTCGGTGACCTCGTGCTTGAGCTCGAGTGCGCCGCCGCGGGCGACGAAGTCCTCGAACAGCTGACGGGTGACGGCGCCGAAGTCGACGTCGGTGCCGCTCGGGGCGTAGGTCGCGGCGATCTTCTCACCGGCCGGGCGGCCCTCGATGAGCAGCGGCGACCACTGCTCGATCTGGCCGTAGTCCTCCGAGTGCTCCATGTCGTGGAAGAACGGGTGCTCGCTCATGAGGCGGAAGCGCTCGCGCAGGAACTTCTGGTTCGCATCGCCGCGCACGAACGCCATGTGCGGCGTGTTGTTGATGAACGTCGACGGCTCACGCATCGCGCCCTCGGTGACGAGGGAACCCCAGAACGTCTTCGTCGTGAGGAACTGGCCGTTGATCGCAATGGCCTTCGAGATGTTGACGCTGCCGTCGGCCGCCTCGGGCGTGTAGTTGAGCTCGCACAGCGCGGCGTGGCCGGTGCCCGCGTTGTTCCAGCCGTTCGAGCTCTCGAGGGCGACCTCGTCGAGACGTTCGAAGACGGTGAGCGACCACTCGGGGTGCACCCGCTGGATCATGGCACCGAGCGTCGCGCTGACGATGCCGCCGCCGACGAGCAGGACGTCGACGGAATCGGATGCGCTCTTCGCGCCCTCCACGTTGTTCACCACATGCCCCTTACGCGCTGATGTGTCGTGTTGCTGGCGCGCCGCATCGCGACGCTTTGTTCTCCACGGTAGTCCTCCTGGATGCCGAGCGTGCAACGGGGCGATGAACTACCGGGGTGATGTGATCCGTGACACGCCTGGCGTGTCAGCCCCCGGAGTTCTCCGCCTCCGCCTCGGCCACCCAGGCGGCCTGTTCGGCGGTGAGCTCCTGCGTGTCGAGCCACCCGTCGGGCAGGACGACGCGTCGCTCGCTGCCCGCGCGACCGCGCGGCCCGTCCGCCGCAGCGCCGGGCCACGGGGCGTCGAGGTCGAGCCCGGCGACGAGGTCGTCGAGCGCGGCGAGGGAGTCGACGAGCGCGAGCTGATGACGCAGCTGCGAGCCGACCGGAAAGCCCTTGAAGTACCAGGCGATGTGCTTGCGGATGTCGCGGCAGCCCTTGAGCTCGTCGTCGTAGAACTCGACGAGGTACTCCGCGTGGCGGCGCAACGTCGCGCAGACCTCACCGAGCGTCGGGTCGACGCGGGCGTCGGAACCGGCGAAGGCCGCGGCGAGGTCGGTGAACAGCCAGGGCCGTCCGAGGCAGCCGCGCCCGACGACGACGCCGTCGCAGCCTGTCTCGGCGACCATGCGCATGGCGTCCTCGGCCGACCAGATGTCACCGTTTCCGAGCACCGGGATGCTCGTCACGGTCTCCTTGAGGGTGCGGATCGCCGACCAGTCCGCGTGGCCCGAGTACGCCTGTGCGGCCGTGCGGGCGTGCAGCGCGACGGCCGCGACGCCCTCACCCTCGGCGATGCGCGCCGCCTCGAGGTAGGTGAGGTGATCGGTGTCGATGCCCTTGCGCATCTTGACGGTGACGGGGATGTCGTACGGGCTCGCCTCGCGCACGACGGCGCTGACGATGCCGCGGAACAGCTCGGTCTTCCATGGCAGCGCGGAACCGCCGCCCTTGCGCGTCACCTTGGGCACCGGGCAGCCGAAGTTGAGGTCGATGTGGTCCGCACGGCCCTCCGAGGCGAGGATGCGCGCCGCCTTGCCGGCGTTGAGCGGGTCGGTGCAGTAGAGCTGGATGGAGCGCGGGTTCTCGTCGGGGTCGGTCTCGATGAGCTTCATCGTGAGCGGAACGCGCTCGACGAGAGCGCGCGAGGTGATCATCTCGCTGACGTAGAGCGACGTCGCGCCGCTCGCACCCGCGGCGACGGAGCCGTCATCGCCGTACTGACGACACAGGCGCCGGAACGCACGGTTGGTGATGCCCGCCATCGGCGCGAGTACGACGGGCGAGGTGATGGTGTGCCGTCCGATCTGCAGCGGCGGCAGCGCCGACGGGTCGCGCACGAGCGCACCGGGTGCGGGAGGGGCTTCGAGAACAGTCATCGCCTTCCAGTGTCCCACTCGCGCGCAAGGCGGGCGACATGACGACTGGAGCAGCACCCGGCCCGCGCCCACTACCCTGGTGCCGTGTCACGCAACGAACCACGACCCGAAGTCTCCGTCAGCACGAGCCGCGCGAAGGCCATGCACGCCTCCGACCCGGCGATCGGGGCGCTGGCGCGCCTGCCGCAGTGGGTCATCCTCGCTGTCCTCGCCGTCCTCATGATCGTCGGCATCGCGGTGCGCGGCGTCGTCGGAGCCGTCGCGTTCGGCCTCGTCACCGCCTTCCTCACCTGGCTGCTGTACCTGTCGTGGCAGCAGCTGCGCCCGCTCGACCGCCTCGCGCGCGCCGCCGTCATCGTGCTGACGCTGGGCGTGACGATCGTGCTGGCGTTCCCGAGGTAACCCCATGTTTTGACAATGATTCTCACTTTGAGTGAGAATCATTGTCATGTTCATGCGTCGCTCGTTCACCGTTGCTCTCACCGCCGCCCTGGGGCTCGGCGTCACCGCCTGCGGCTCCGAGAACGGGCGCACCGACGACGGCCGCGTCCAGACACTGGCGAGCTTCTATCCGATGCAGTACGCGCTCGAACGCATCGGCGGACCAGACGTCACCGTCAAGAACCTGACGAAGGCCGGCCAGGAGCCGCACGACGTCGAGCTCACGCCCCGCCAGGTCGCCTCCGTCGCGGACGCCGGCCTCATCGTCTACGCGAAGGGCTTCCAGGCCAGCGTCGACGACGCCGTCGCCTCGAGCGCCAAGGCCGGGCGCGCACTCGACGTCTCGCCGCAGGCCGACCTCGACCTCACAGCCGAAGAGGAGGGCCACCATGACGAGAGCGAGCACGAGCACGCTTCCCATGCCGGCGGTTCCGACCCGCACTTCTGGCTCGACCCGGTGCGCTACAAGGCCGTCGTCCAGGCGATCGGTGACCGGCTCGCCAAGGACGACCCCGAGCACGCCGACGGATACCACACGCGCACCGCGTCACTCGTCAAGGATCTCGATGCCCTCGATGCCGAGTACCGTGGCGGCCTCGCTCACTGCACGAACCGGACGATCGTGACCGGCCACGAGGCGTTCGCCTACCTCGCGGCACGATATGGGCTGACGCAGCGCGGCGCGTCGGGTGTCTCCCCCGAGGCCGAGCCGACGCCGGCGCAGCTGTCGTCGATCAGCGATTACGTGAAGAAGAACAAGGTGACGACGATCTACGCTGAGACCCTCGTCTCGCCGAAGGTGGCTCAGACCATCGCCTCCCAGACCGGCGCCCGCGTCGACGTCCTCGACCCGATCGAAGGGTTGACGGACGCGAGCAAGGGCAGCGACTACCTCGCCGTGATGAGATCCAACCTCGCCACATTGAAGAAGGGCCAGGGCTGCTCGTGAGCGTCTCCCCCATCCTGCGACTGCGCGACGCCGCGTTCGGCTACGACGGCCGCGCGGTCGTCAGCGGTGTCTCGCTCGAGGTGAACCCCGGCGAGATCATCGCGGTTCTCGGGCCGAACGGCTCCGGCAAGTCGACGCTGATGCGCGGCATCCTCGGCCTCAACGACCACGTCAGCGGGCAGGTCGAGCTGTTCGGCACGCCCGCATCTTCGTTCAAGGCGCGCACGCGCATCGGCTACGTGCCGCAGCGGCACACGCTGTCGGCGTCGGTGCGCGCGACGGTGGAAGAGGTCGTCGAGGTGGGTCGCCTGCCGCACCGGCCCTGGTACCGACGCGCGGACGCCGTGGATCGCCGGCTCGTCACCGCGGCCCTCGCCGAGGTCGGGCTCGCCGATCGCTCCCGCGACGACGTCGCCACCCTCTCCGGGGGTCAGCACCGACGCGTCCTCATCGCCCGCGCGCTGGCCGCGCAGCCCGACATCCTCGTCATGGACGAGCCGACGGCCGGCGTCGACACCGCCAGTCAGGAGGTACTCGCCGAGGTGCTCGAGCGCCTCGCCGCGAGTGGCGTGACGATGATCATCGTCACGCACGAGATCGAGGCGCTGCACGGCATCGTCACGCGCATCGTCGAGGTCGCGCACGGCGCCGTGACGTTCGACGGACCGCCCGCGCGCTACGGCGAGCGCGTCAGCGCGTCGCTCGGTGGGGCGTCGCTCGGCGGCCACGACCACCACGCCGAGGACCTGCCGCACCACGCGCCGGGCTACGCGCGCGGACCCTTCGACGACGCCAGGTTCGCGCCCGATCACGGGCGATTCAGGGAGGGGGATCGTCGTGGCTGAGTCGCTCGCTACGTGTTCTGATGGGGCGCCCGTGCGTCCCGTCGCTCCCTTCCACGCTCTGATCGGAGGCCACCGTGGGTGACCTGTTCGTCCTCGAGGCGATGCGATACGCGTTCGTCGCCGCGCTGCTCGTCGGGGCGGCCGCGCCGTCCGTCGGGGTGTTCCTCGTGCAACGACGGCTGTCGCTCATCGGTGACGGCATCGGCCACGTCGCGCTCGCCGGCGTCGCGATCGGGGTGCTCCTGCACGCCTCGCCGATCCTGACGGCGCTCATCGCGGCCGTCGTCGCGGCGTGCATCATCGAGTTCATCCGCCTGCGCGGGACGACGAACGCCGACGTCGCCCTCGCCGTCATGTTCTACGGCGGTATCGCGGCGGGCGTCGTACTGCTCTCACGCGCCGACAACGCGGGGCAGACGTCGATCAGTCAGTACCTGTTCGGCTCGATCCTCACGACGACGAGCGACCAGCTGTGGCAGTTCGGCGCGCTCGCCCTCGTCGCCGTCGGCGCGACGACGGTGCTGCGCAAGCGCCTGTTCGCCGTCGCCAACGACGAGGAGTACGCGCGGGCCGTGGGGCTGCCCGTCGTGCCGCTCAATCTGCTGCTGTCGATTCTGACGTCGGTGACGGTCGTGTTGTCGATGCGCGTCATCGGCCTGTTGCTCATCTCGGCGCTCATGATCCTGCCCAACGCGACGGGCCAGCTGATCGGTCGTAGCTTCCGTCAGACGACGGCCGCAGCCGTCGTCGTGGGCTGCCTCAGCGGTGCGCTGGGCGTCACCAGCGCGTACTACCTCGACACCCCGCCCGGCGGTACCGTCGTGCTCGCGGCGATCGCGCTGTTCCTGCTCGCGTCGTTCGTGGCGATGACCGTGCACGCCGTGCGCGCTCGTCAGGCGCGACGGGTGGCGCACCACGCGCACGAGCACCGGCAGGGCTGCGGGCACCCGTCCGTCCCTCACGGCGACCACGTCGACTACCTTCACGACGGTGAGTTCCACGCGCCGCACGGCGACCACTGGGACGCCCACCGACCCGCCGTCGAGACCTCGAAAGGCACGCATGATGCGGTGTGACAGCGCAGGACGCTTCGAGCTTCGACGAGTCTGGACGGATGTCCGATGAGTGCGCGCAAACCGACACGCCAGCAGCGCGCCGTCGCCGAGAGGCTCGACGGCTGCGGCGAGTTCTGCTCCGCGCAGGATCTGCACGCGAAGCTGCGCGCCGACGGTGAGACGATCGGCCTCGCAACGGTGTACCGCACCCTGCAGGCGCTCGCCGGGGACGGCACCGTCGACGTGCTGCGCACCGACGACGGTGAAGCCGTCTACCGCAGCTGCTCCCCCACGCACCACCACCACCTCGTGTGCCGACGGTGCGGACGCACCGTCGAGGTCGAGGGCCCGACGGTCGAACGCTGGGCCTCCGGCATCGCCGCCGAGCACGGCTTCACCGCCGTCAGCCACCAGCTCGAGATCTTCGGGCTGTGTCGCGCGTGCAGTCAGGACGCCGCCGCTGCCTCTGCTTCCGCCCCCTCTGACGCGGGGCCTTGAGTCGCCCGAAGCGTTGCGGCGGGTTCTCCCGTCAGGACCGCACCGAATGTCTCGACGGCACTGACCCTGCCGCATGGCGACGGCGCAAACACCTCACGAAGGCGCCGTCTCCACCGTGTCACGGCGGCGCTGACGCGTCACGGCGGCACTGAATACCATGACGGCACTGCCCCGGACTCCGGTCTCGAGGGGTGAATCAGGCGACGCGGCCGGCATCTGACACCACTGCGAACTGCGTCCCTCTGTGCGCTTTTCGTCGACCTTCGTAAATCGCAGGGGGGCCGGGTCAGTCGATGAGGCCGTCGTCCTCGTAGATGCCGCCGCCGTCAGCGTCGGGGTCCCCCATGAGCACCGGGTCGTAGGACGGCTTGGGCTTCGACGGCGCACGAGCTGCCGCCGCAGCGTCGTCCGCAGCCTGCTGAGCGGCGACGGCGTCGACGGCTCCGCCATAGCGACGGTCGCGCCGGGCGTAGATGTCGACGGCCTCCCACAGCTTGCGACGGTCGAAGTCGGGCCACAGCGTGTCGAGGAAGACCATCTCGGCGTAGGCGCTCTGCCATAGCTGGAAGTTGCTCGTCCGCTGCTCGCCGGAGCTGCGCACGAACAGGTCGACGTCCGGCAGGCCCGGCGCGTAGAGGTAGCTCTGGATCGTCTTCTCGGTGATCTTCTTCGGGTTCAACCGGCCGGCCGCGACGTCGTCAGCGAGCGAGCGTGTGGCATCGACGAGCTCTGCGCGCCCGCCGTAGTTGACGCACATCTGCAGGGTGCAGACGGTGTTGTTCTTCGTGCGCTCCTGGGCGACTTCGAGCTCGCGCACGACAGAACGCCACAGCCGCGGCTTGCGCCCCGACCAGATGACGCGCACGCCCCACGAGTCGAGCAGGTCGACGCGACGACGGATCGTGTCGCGGTTGAAGCCCATGAGGAAGCGCACCTCCTCCGGCGAACGGCGCCAGTTCTCCGTCGAGAACGCGTAGGCGCTGATGTTCTTGACGCCGAGTTGGATGCAGCCGGCGACGACGTCGATCAGCATCGCCTCACCCGCCTCGTGGCCCTTCGTGCGCGGCAGACCGCGCTCGTTGGCCCAACGCCCGTTGCCGTCCATGACCATCGCGATGTGCTGCGGCACCAGCTCAGCAGGAATCGCGGGCGGCGTGGCGCCGCTGGGGTGCGGGTCGGGTGAGATCGGCACGGGCGTCGTCCTTCGGGTCGTGATTCTTGTCGTCGTGCTGCGTGACGTAGGTGTCCCGACGTCTCGGTGAGGACAGTCTCTCAGGACGCCGGGTGCGCGTCGTGCGTCGCAGGCTCGGCGGGTGTCGCGGGTGGGGTCGAGCGAGCGACGACGGTGTAGTCGCCGCGATCGACGTGCCTGAGCGAGCGCACGCCGTGTTCGAGGTGCCATTGGACGTATGCGGCGATGAGGTTGCTCGACTGTCGACGCGCGTCGTCGCTCGTCGCGGCGACGGCGTTCCAGTGGCCGCGCAGCAGGGCGTCCATGAGGACGAACGTCTCGGGCATCGGCGCGGTCGATCCGGGCGGGCGGCACTGCGGGCAGACGGCGCCACCGACGGCGAGGTTGAACGCACGCTGCGGGCCGGGGTCGCCGCAGCCGGCGCAGTCGATGAAGCTCGGCGTCCACCCGGCCGTCGCGACGGAACGCACGAGGTAGGCGTCGAGTACGAGATGCGCGGGGATCTGACGCTGCGCGAGCGCTGCGAGCGCCCCGGCGAGAAGGTTGAAGTGGGCCACGACGCGGTCGGAATCCTCGCAGAGCCGGTCTGCCGTCTCGAGCATCGCGGCACACGCGGTGTAGGAGGGATAGTCCTGCGCGATGGCGTCGCCGTAGGAGGCGAGGAGGTCGACCTGAGTGACGACGTCGAGGTTGCGCCCCTCGTGCAGCTGGATGTCGACGACCATGCCCGGCTCGAGACGCGCCCCGAACTTCGACTTCGTCTTGCGCACGCCCTTCGCGACGGCGCGCTTCTTGCCGTGATTGCGCGTCAGCATCGTGATGATGCGATCGGCCTCCCCCAGCTTGTGGGTGCGCAGCACGATGGCGGCGTCACGGTAGAGGGGAGGCATGTCTCCATTGTCTCGCGGTTGCCTGCGTCAGCGATAGCGGGCCCGCGTCTCGTCCGCTGACGGCGCAACTCGTCGGGCGGATGCGTCCCCAGGCATGCCTCAGCCGCCGACATGCGTTCTGCTCCCCCACCCCCGCCGTTTCCCCCTGCGTCCAACTGCACCCGGGTGCATCTGGGCGTAAAGGGCGGGGCTGGACGAGTCAGGACAAGAGGCGCATAATCGAACACATGTTCGCAGGGTTGCAGGGGTCGCTGCTCGACCAGGTCGAGGAGGTCGGCGTGCGTCCGCTCGTAGGCGCCGTCCGTCGCACCCAGCTGACGCGCGGGGCCTGGGTCGACCTGCGCCCCGGCTTCATCACCGGCGCTGACGAGTTGTTCGGCCGCCTCATGCTCGGTGGCAGCGCGGGCGTCGACTGGCGGGGCGAGCGTCGCGTCATGTGGGACAAGGAGGTCACCACGCCCCGCTTGCTGCGCTTCTACCGCGGCGACGAACGCTGGCCCGACCCCGTGATGCGCGACGCCCAACGCGCGCTGAGCGACCATTACGCCCCCGAACTCGGCGAGCCATTCACCACCGCCGGCATGTGCCTCTACCGTGACGGCCGTGATTCCGTCGCGTGGCACGGCGACAAGGAGGGCCGCTCGAGCACGAAGGACACGATGATCGCCATCGTCTCGATCGGCTCGCCGCGCACACTGGCGCTTCGCCCCGTCGGTGGCGGGCAGAGCCTGCGCTTCCAGATCGGCCACGGCGACCTGCTCGTCATGGGTGGCTCTTGTCAACGGACCTGGGAGCATGCCGTTCCGAAGACGACGAAGTCCGTCGGGCCTCGCATCAGCATCCAGTTCCGGCCCTACGACGTGAGATGAGATTCAACCCCGTGACGCATGCCGTCAGCCTGCAGCCGAGGGGCGTGGGACCACAGGACGCGCCCACGGCGCCCGCGCCTCGACGACCTGGGGAGCAGTAGCCATGCCCGACCCACGGCCCCGTTCTTCGACGCCCACTCTTGCGACCCGCAGTGTCGAAACCCTTGACGGCGTGCTCGACCGGATCGGGCGATCATCGTTCAGGGCGAAGTTCCATCTCAGCCCGGCCGATGCGCGGTACGCGCGCGATCGGGGGCGTCGCGAGATCGAAACCCATGCCGCGCGCTTCATCGGCGAGCGCCTCGCCGCTGCCAATCCCGACAACGACGGCCGGCAGACCCCGATGCGCGGCCATCCGGTCTTCCTGGCTCAACACGCGACGGCGACCTGTTGCCGCGGATGCCTCGCGAAGCACCACGGCATCGTCAAGCACCACCCGCTGACAGACGAGCATCAGGTCTACGTCGTCGCCGTCATCATGCGCTGGATCGAGCGAGAGTTGCGACGCCTCCCCCACGATTCCTGTCGCGCTCCGCTGCCCCCGTCCAAGCATCGGCGACCGGGCATGTCATCGGATGCGGCGCTCTTCTGAGCGCTCCCCGCGGTATGTCGCACAACGCCCGTCACCCTGACACGACGAAGCGGGTGGAGCCCAGCACCTTCCCCGGTCGCTGGGTTCCACCCGCTCGTCCCATTATGCCGTGTTGCACCGAGTGCCTCATGCGTCGCGGAACACCGAAATAGTTGTGGAAGTTCGCGCTACCCAGAGCGCGAACCTCCACAACCCTTGGCCCAGCCGTCAGGCCGCAGCCGCCTCCGCGTCACGCTCGGCACGGTTGACGGCCGACAGGATCGCCATGAGCGACGCACGCACCGTCGATTCGTGGATGCCGACGCCCCACAGCACGCGGTCGCCGATGGCGCACTCGACGTACGCCGCAGCCTTCGAATCCTCGCCGGACGAGAGCGTGTGCTCCGTGTAGTCGAGGAGGCGCACGTCGACGTCAATGGTGCTCAGCGCGTCGAAGAAGGCGTCGATGGGTCCGTTACCCTCACCCGAGATCGTCACGGGCTCGCCGCGATCGAGCAGACGGACGGTGATCTTGTCGCGGCCGTCGTCCGTCGAGTCGAGCTGGCTGCCGACCGGCTTGAAACGACCCCAGGCGCGCTCGCCCTCACCGGTGCCGGGCAGGTACTCGTCGGAGAAGGTCGACCACAGCCACTGCGGCGTCACCTCGCCGCCGGCTGTGTCCGTCCACTGCTGCACGACGCCAGCGAACTCGATCTGCAGGCGGCGCGGCAGGTCGAGGTTGTACTCGCTCTTCAGCAGGTACGACACGCCACCCTTGCCGCTCTGGCTGTTGACGCGCACGACGGCCTCGTACGAGCGCCCGACGTCGTGCGGGTCGACGGGCAGATACGGCACACCCCAGACGAGCTCGTCGATCGACTTGCCCGTCTCCTTCGACTGACGCTCCATGTCGTCGAAGCCCTTCTTGATGGCGTCCTGGTGCGAACCGGAGAACGCCGTGAAGACGAGGTCGCCGCCGTACGGGTGACGTTCGCCGACGGGCAGCTGGTTGCAGTACTCGACCGTCGAACGGATCGTCTGGATGTCGGAGAAGTCGATCATCGGGTCGATGCCCTGACCGAACAGGTTCATGCCCAGGGTGACGAGGCAGACGTTGCCGGTGCGCTCACCGTTGCCGAACAGGCAGCCCTCGATGCGGTCGGCGCCCGCCATGTAGCCCAGCTCCGCAGCCGCGACACCCTCGCCGCGGTCGTTGTGCGGGTGCAGCGACAGCACGACGGACTCGCGACTGTCGAGGTGACGCGACATCCACTCGACCGAGTCGGCGTACACGTTCGGCGTCGCCATCTCGACGGTCGCCGGCAGGTTGATGATCATCTTGTGATCGGGCGTCGGCTCGATGACGCCGATGACCTCGTTGCAGATGCGCGCCGCGAATTCGAGCTCGGTTCCCGTGTACGACTCGGGCGAGTACTCGAAGTACACCTTCGTCTCGGGGATCGTCTCGGCGAGCTTCTTGCACAACCGCGCCCCCTGCAGGGCGATGTCGACGATGCCGTCCTCGTCGAGGTTGAACACCACGCGACGCTGCAGCACCGACGTCGAGTTGTAGAAGTGGACGATCGCGCTCGGCGCACCCTTGATGGCGTCGAACGTCTTCTCGATGAGGTGGTCGCGGCACTGCGTCAGCACCTGGATCGTCACGTCGTCGGGGATGTGGCCGCCGTCGATCAGTTCGCGGACGAAGTTGAAGTCCGTGTCGGACGCCGACGGGAAACCGACCTCGATGTCCTTGTAGCCCATCTGCACGAGCAGCTTGAACATGCGCATCTTGCGCTCGGAATCCATCGGGTCGATGAGCGCCTGGTTGCCGTCACGCAGATCGACGGCGCACCAACGCGGCGCCTTCTCGATGATCTTGTCGGGCCACGTGCGGTCGGGCAGGTCGACCTTGATCTGCTCGTGGAAGGGGACGTACTTGCCGATCGGCATCGTCGTCGGCTGCTGAGATCCGTGCATGGGTGGTGTTCGCCTCACTGCGTTCGTTGCGGGTGCCGGCCGAGCACCATTCAACCCCGCGGTGAGGATGGCCGACTAGTTGGCCCCACCGCGGCAACGAAGAAGGAGACTCACTCCCCGAACCGTGCGCATGCCACCAACCTAGGGGTGACGCGCCCCACACCACCACCCGCACGTCGCCGTCGTCCAGCAGGCGGACGGCGGCGGGCTGCCGCAAGCTTCCTCGCCGGCGGTGCGTCGTTACCGCGCGCTCATCCCACCACAGGATGACGACGGCCCGGCGCGCGGCGTGAATAGCTGGGCGGGTGAACGACATCTGGAGCCGCGGGCCACGTGCGCGACGCTGGATCATGGCGGCCGAGGGGCTCTTTGCACTTGCCCTGACAGGGCTGTCGCTCAGCGTCATGTCGGGCCGCAACGGCTCCGGGTGGGGCGTGGCGGCGAGCGTCGCGATCTTCATTGCGTTCCTTGTCCGCCGTCACACCCTGCGCCTGATGTTCGACCTGGCGGCAGCAGGCGGCGCCATGCAGCTCGTCGACCCGCACGCCTTCATCATCTTCGGTGACTTTCTCTACGCCCCGATCTGCGCCGAGCTCGGCGTGCACCGCGACGCGCGCGTGCGCCGTCTCGGCCTCATCACGGGCGCGCCCTTCGTCCTGCCGCGCCTGGTCGCCATCTTCGGACGCCTGCTCGGAGCCGGCCCCGACGCGCGCATCGCACGCCGCAACGCCGTCGCTGACCCGATGCGCACGACGCGCGCCACGCTCGGCCTCGTCATCGGCGTCGGCCTCGTCACGACGTTCGCCTCCGGCAGCGCCGCGCTGTCGGAGTCGATCACGACGTGAGATCTGAGCGCCGCTGAGAGGGCACAAGCGCTCGACGTCATGCACATGGTCTCGATCCTCATGATGTCGCTCGTCGTCATCGCCTCGATCATCGCGGGCGTCGGCTTCGTCAGCACGATGTCGCTCGTCGTCATCCAGCGCCGCCGCGAGATCGGCATGCTGCGCGCCATGGGCTTCACGGCGCGTCAGATCCGCGGCATGGTGACGCGCGAGTCGCTCGCGCTCGGGTTGACGGCCGTGCTCGTCGGCATCGCCCTCGGCGTGCTGCTCGGTTCGCTCGGCGCGCAGTCGCTCATCGGGGCCGGCAACGACGGCTTCGTCTGGGGTCTACCGTTCGAGGTGCTCGCCGTCATCGTCGTCGCAGCTCTCGCGCTGGTCCTCGTCGCGGCCCTGCCGCCCGCGCGTCGCGCCACGACGGTGACGCCCGGAGAGGCCCTGCGCGTCGTGTGACCTCCCACGCTGTGCGAACCCGGCCCAGACGAGTTGAGGTCCGACACTCTGCACTGCAGGGTTTCGGACCTCAACTCATCTCGTGAGGACTGCAATCACGAATTGCGGACTTTCAGACCTCAGGCAAGCGGTCGGCGACGAGCGCTCAGCGTCGGATGTCGGGCGCGCGGCGGATGACGAGGTACTTCTCGCTCAGTTCCTCGATGGCGAACTTGCCGATCGGGATCTCGGAGACGACGAGTTCCTCGTCGAGCGAGAACGGCGCGATCTTCGTCGTCACCTCACGCACGACCTCGCCGCCGCGGATCGTCTTGTACGTGTTGGTGATCTCGACGCGCCCGTCCTTGACCGGAACCGTCTGACGCCACCGCTCGTAGGTGTTGCGCCCCATCGTCGAACTCGCCGTGCGCACGAGCTCCTCACCCGTGTCGACGACGCCGTACGCGCGGCTCATGAGGATCGGTGCGCCCTCGGGCAGCACCTGCGCCATGCGATCCCAGAACGCGAGGCGCGCGCGTCCGCCGAGGAAGTAGATGACGTTGAACAGCAGCGCGCCACCGATCTGCTCGGGCATCCACGCGTCGAGGATCGAGTTCGGCACGACGGTGGCGCGTGCACGCAGCGAGTCGCGCTCGGCGATGCGCATCATGAGCATCGAGCGCATCCACGGGTCGGGTTCGACGGCGATGATCTCGGCGTCGGGGAACTGCTCGGCGAGCGCGACCGTCGTCAGGCCCGAGCCGGGGCCGATGTCGACGAGCGGCAACTCAGGCTTGAACCCGGCTCCCTCCCAGGGAATCCCGCCGACATAGTCGGTCTCGGGGTTGATCGGCAACCGCAGCACGTCACCGAACTCGGCCCACGCCTCGTGGTCCTTCATGTGCTCACTCATACGAAAACCTCAGAAGTTGAATCCCAGCTTGCCCAGCTGCTTCGGGTCGCGCTGCCAGTCCTTCGCCACCTTGACGTGCAGGTCGAGGTAGACCCGCTGCCCGAGCAGCTTCTCGATGCCCTCGCGCGCCGTGGTGCCGACCTCGCGCAGCCGCGAACCGCCGCGGCCGATGATGATGGCCTTCTGGCTGGGACGCTCGACGAAGATGTTGACGCGCACGTCCATGAGCGGCTTGTCGGCCGGGCGATCCTCACGCGGCACCATCTCCTCGACGACGACGGCCAACGAGTGCGGCAACTCGTCACGCACGCCCTCGAGCGCGGCCTCGCGGATGAGCTCGGCGATCATGACGGTGTCCGACTCGTCGGTCAGCACGTCGTCGGGGTACAGCTGAGGCGACTCGGGCAGGTA
Organism: Dermacoccus sp. SAI-028; assembly: GCF_004346775.1. Taxonomy (NCBI): domain Bacteria; kingdom Bacillati; phylum Actinomycetota; class Actinomycetes; order Micrococcales; family Dermacoccaceae; genus Dermacoccus; species Dermacoccus sp. SAI-028. Next base: position 1,910,918 of record NZ_SMFS01000001.1, read on the forward strand.
ACCCAGCAGCACGTTCGCCACATCATCGACCTGCTTGCCCGAAACTGCCGAACACGGAACGATCGCGGCCCACTCCCCGAGACGGTCGACCTCGATGAGGTGCTCGGCGAGTCGCTCCCGATCGACGGTGTCGGTCTTCGTCACGAGCGCGACGACGGGGCGCTTGCGCACGCGCTGCAGCTCGGCGAGGTCCTTCGCGATGAACTGATCGCCCGGGCCGATCTTCTGGTCGGCGGGCAGGCAGAACCCGATGACGTCGACGTCGAGCAGCGTCTCGCGCACGACGTCGTTGAGGCGCTCACCGAGCAGCGTGCGCGGCTTGTGCAGGCCGGGGGTGTCGACGAGGACGATCTGGCCGTCGGGGCGCGTCACGATCCCACGGATCGTGTGACGCGTCGTCTGCGGCTTGCTCGAGGTGATCGCCACCTTGTCGCCGACGAGCGCGTTCGTCAGCGTCGACTTGCCCGCGTTGGGCCGCCCGACGAGGCAGGCGAAACCGGCGCGGTAGATCTCGCCGTCGTGGGTCGTGTCGTGCTCGGTCATCGATCCGTCTCCTCGCCGCGCGTCTCGGCGCTGCGCTCGTCCCCACGCCCGTCCGGGTCGGTGGGATCTTCGGGTTCCACACGCTCGACGATCAACGTCGCGAGCTGGTGGCGTCGTCCTGCCATCTTCTCAGCCGTGAGGCGCAGCCCGTCGATCTCGCCGCTCGCGCCGACGAGCGGCACGCGCCCGACGAGCTTGGCGAGCAGACCACCGACGGTGTCGATGTCGTCCTCGTCGATGCTGACGCCGTACATCTCGCTCAGGTCGTCGATCGACATGCGAGCCGGAACGCGCGTGCGGCCGTCCCCCAGTTCCTCGACGCCGGGCGTCACGCGGTCGTACTCGTCGTCGATCTCGCCGACGATCTCCTCGACGATGTCCTCCATCGTCACGATGCCGGCGGTGCCGCCGTACTCGTCGATGACGACGGCGAAGTGGACGCGGTCGCGCTGCATCTCCTTGAGCAACGCGTCGACGGGCTTCGACTCGGGCACGAACGCGAGATCGCGCATCACCTCGGAGATGGCGATGGCGTCCGCGTCGCCGGTGAGCGTGCGCCGCACGACGTCTTTGAAGTACAGCAGGCCGACGAGGTCGTCGGAGTTCTCGCCGATGACGGGCACGCGCGAGTAGCCGGAGCGCACGAACAGGTTCATCGCCTGGTGCAGGCTCTTGTAGCCGTCGATCGTGATCATGTCGGTGCGCGGCACCATGACCTCGCGCACGATCGTGTCGCCGAGCTCGAACACGCTGTGGATCATGCGCCGCTCGTCGGCCTCGATGAGGTCGGAATCCTCAGCGAGGTCGACGAACTCGCGCAACTCCGCCTCGGAGTCGAATGGGCCGTCCTTGTAGCCCTCACCCGGGGTGACCGCGTTGCCCAGCGTCACGAGCAGCCGCGCGAGCGGTGAGAGCACCGTGAGCGCGACGAGGACGGGCCGCGCCGTCGCGAGCGCCACCTTGTCGGCGTGCTGGTGGCCCAGCGTGCGCGGCGAGACGCCGACGAGCACGAACGAGGCGATCGCCATGACGGCGACGGCCGTCGCGAGGCTCGGCCAGAACGCGCCGTCGAACGCGCGTGTCGCGGCGACGGTGACGAGGACGGCGGCCGTCATCTCGGCGCCGACGCGCAGGAATGTCAGCACCATGAGCGCCGTCGCGTGGTTGTCGACGATGCGTCCGAGCGCCGAGGCGCCGGCGTGGCCCTCCTCGGCGAGCGCGACGACGCGGTGACGCGTCACGCGCCCGAGCGCCGACTCGACGAGGGCGAAGACGAAGCCCATGACCACGCTGACGAGCGCGGCGATCAGCACGATGGTCACGTGCGGTTCACTCCCAAGGTCTGCGGGGTCACTCGCGCCCGGACGGCGGCGCGATGCGGATGGTGCCCGCCTCCGTGCTGCGCCCGCGGCTCGCGAGGTAGGTGAGCAGGATCGTGCGCTGCAGTTCGAACATCTCGACGCGCTCGTCCGGTTCGGCGTGGTCGTAGCCGAGCAGGTGCAGCACACCGTGGACGGTGAGCAGCAGCAGCTCCTCCATCGTGTCGTGCCCGGCTGCGGCCGCCTGCGCGGCGGCGACGCTCGGGCACAGGACGATGTCGCCGAGCATGCCCTCCTGGGACGGCTCGCGCTCGCTGCCGGGCGTCAGCTCGTCCATCGGGAAGCTCATGACGTCCGTCGGGCCCGGCAGATCCATCCACTGCACGTGCAGCGTCTCCATCGCTGCCTCGTCGATGATGCGGATGCTCAGCTCGACGTTGGGGTGGACGAACATCGCGTCCATCGCGTAGCGCGCGCAGTCGTGGATCTCGTCCAGCTCGACGTCGACGTCGGTCTCGTTGGCGATGTCGATCGTCATGCCGGCTGCCCCTCGCCGCCGGCGCGCGCCTCGCGGCGCTTCTTCGCCTCGGCGCGGCGACGTTCGGCTGCCGCGTCGTAGCGGCCGTAGGCGTCGACGATGTCGGAGACGAGGCGGTGACGCACGACGTCGCTCGAGTCGAGGTGGGCGAAGTGGACGTCGTCGATTCCGGTGAGCACGTCCTCGATGACCCGCAGGCCCGACGTCGTGCCACCCGGCAGGTCGACCTGCGTGACGTCACCCGTCACGACGATCTTCGAACCGAAGCCGAGGCGCGTGAGGAACATGCGCATCTGCTCGCTGCTCGTGTTCTGCGCCTCGTCGAGGATGATGAACGAGTCGTTGAGCGTGCGCCCGCGCATGTACGCGAGCGGCGCGACCTCGATCGTGCCTGCGGCCATGAGCTTCGGGATCGAGTCGGGGTCGATCATGTCGTGCAGCGCGTCGTAGAGCGGACGCAGATACGGGTCGATCTTGTCGTTGAGCGTGCCGGGCAGGAAGCCGAGGCGCTCACCGGCCTCGACGGCAGGGCGCGTCAGGATGATGCGGTTGACCTGTTTGGCCTGCAGCGCCGCGACGGCCTTCGCCATCGCCAGATACGTCTTGCCCGTACCGGCCGGGCCGATGCCGAAGACGATCGTGTTGCGGTCGATCGCGTCGACGTACTCCTTCTGCCCCAGTGTCTTCGGGCGGATCGTGCGCCCGCGGCTGGAGATGATGTTCGTCGTCAGCACGTCGGCGGGGCGCTGCGCGTTCTTGCCGCGCAGCATGCCGATAGAGCGCTCGACGGCGTCACGGTTGATCTGGTGGCCCGCATCGATCATCGTGAGCAGCTCACCGACGAGGGTCTCGACGATCGCCGCGTCCTCGCGCGGGCCGTCGATCGTCAGCTCATTGCCGCGCGCAAAGACGAACAGGCGCGGGAAGGCGCGCTCGATCGTGCGCATCAGCTGATCCTGCGGCCCGAGCAACTGCACCATCGCGACGTCGGGCGGGATGACGATGCGCGTCTGCTGCGAGGCAGCCTGGCCGTCAGGGTCGTGAGGGGTGCGCTCGGAGGGCGCGGAAGCGTCAGTCATCGTGTCTCCAGTCTAGTGGTCGCTCGGGCGCTCAGACCCAGCGCGAGCGCGCGAGCAGGGCGGCGAGCGCCGCCGGGCCGGCCGACGACGAACGCAGCACGGTGGCGCCCATCCGCACCGGCGTGGCACCGGCCGCGACGAACGCGTCGAGCTCGGCGGGCGTGATGCCGCCCTCGGGGCCGACGACGAGCATCACGTCACCGGCCGACGGCAGCTCGACCTGCGCGAGACTCGCCTCGGCGTCCTCGTGCAGGACGAGCGCGAGGCCGCCCTCCGCGACGGTGGCCGAGATCGCCTGCGCCGCAGCGTTCTTCGTCACGAGGTCACTGATGCGCGGGGGCGTCGCCCGTCGTGATTGTTTCGTGGCCGCCTCGGCCTGCGCCACCCATTTACGGCGGGCCTTCTCGGCGCGCTCACCCCTCCACTGCACGATGGAACGCTCCGCCTGCCACGGCACGACGGCGTCGACGCCGAGCTCCGTCGCCGCCTCCACCGCCTGCAGGTCGCGATCACCCTTAGCGAGCGCCTGGACGAGCGTGAACGTCACCGCCGGCGGCGTCTCGCGCGTCACCTCGCTCACGTGCGCCGTCAGCTCGCCCTTCGTGGTCTCTGCGACCACGGCGTGCGCGACGAGGCCCTCGCCGTCGGCGAGCAGGATCTGCTCACCGACACCCATCCGCTTGACGGTGACGGCGTGGCGTCCCTCGTCACCCGCGAGCACGACGGGTGCACCCGGCGCCATGTCGTCGGACAGAGCGCCGGGTGCGACGAAGTAGAGGTGCGCGGTCACGCCTCAGCCCTTCCAGGCCTGACGCAGCTTGCCGAGCAGGCCCTGGTTGACGGGCTGGAACTTCGGCGCCGGCGAGTCCTCTCCGCGCGACTCGGCGAACTGACGCAGCAGGTCGGCCTGCTCGGCCGTCAGCTTGCTCGGGGTGCGCACGTTGGCGTGCACGAGCAGGTCGCCGCGGTTGTCGGTGCGCAGCCGCGTGACGCCGAGGCCCTTGAGGGTGATGACGTCGCCGGGCTGCGTGCCGGCCTTGATGTCGATGTCGCGCGAGCCGTCGAGCGTCTCGAACGGCACCGTGGCGCCGAGCGCCGCGGCCGACATCGGCAGCTCGAGCGAGCAGTGCAGATCGTCGCCCTGACGCTGGAACATCGGGTGCTTCTCGACGCGTACCTCGACGTACAGGTCACCGGCGGGGCCGCCGCCGGGGCCGACCTCGCCTTCACCACGCAGCTGGATGCGCGTGCCGGTGTCGACGCCGGCGGGTACCTTGATCGTGATGGTGCGCGTGTCGCGCTTGCGGCCGTTGCCGTCGCACTCGAAACACGGGCTGTCGATGATGTCGCCGTACCCCTGGCACGCGGTGCACGGACGCGACGTCAACACCTGGCCGAGGAAGCTGCGCTGCACCTGCTGCGTCTGCCCCGCACCGCCGCACACGTCACACGTGTGCTTGCCCGTGCCGGGACGCGAACCGTCGCCATGACAGGTCGAGCAGACGACGGCCGTGTCGAACGTCAGCTCCTGCTCGCCGCCGAAGACGGCCGTGGCGAGTTGGATGTCGAGCGGCAGCAACGCGTCCTGGCCGTGCTGGACGCGGCTGCGCGGGCCGCCGCCTCCCCCTGCGGCACCCCCCGTGAAGAACGCGTCCATGATGTCGCTGAAGCTGAACCCGGCGCCACCGCCGGGCGCGTAGGGGTCGACGCCCTGGTCGTAGGCCGCCTTCTTCTGCGGATCGCCGAGCACGTCGTAGGCCTGCCCGACGCGCTTGAACTCCTCGGCCGCCTCCGGGGAGGGGTTGACGTCGGGGTGCAGCTTGCGGGCCTTCTTGCGGTAGGCGCGCTTGATCTCCTCGACGGAGGCCTCACGCGTGACACCGAGTTCGGCGTAGTAGTCGTTCACGAGCATCCTTGCTTTCGACGGGTGAAGATTTCATCACTCATGTGGTCGTGGTGCGCCCGAGCCATCACTGCTCGAGAAGTTCGGAGACGTAGCGGGCGACCGCGCGCACGTTCGCCATCGTCTGCGGGTAGTCCATGCGGGTCGGGCCGAGCACGCCGAGCGTCGCGACGGCGTCGCTGCCGTAGGCCGTCGTCACGAGCGAGGTCGACTCGAGGCCTGCGAAGTCGTTCTCGGCGCCGATGCGGACGGTCACCTCGTGCGTCGGATCGTCGTCGCGTGTGCTGATGAGGCGCATGAGGACGACGTGCTCCTCCAGCGCCTCGAGAACACGGCTGACGCTGAGGCCCGCGTCGTCGCGCAGCCCGGCACGCGCGAGGTTCGCCGTCCCCGCGAGCACGACGCGCTCCTCCCGGTCCTCGGCGAACACCGCGGCGATCGTCGCGACGATCGTGTCGACGTCCGCACGCTGCCCCGGCTCGAACTCCGCGCCCAGCTCGGTCATGGCCGCGGCGGCCTCGGTGAGCAACCGCGCGCCGGAGACCTCGTTGACGCGCGCTCGCAGCGTCTGGACGAGGCGCTCGTCGTCGGCGGAGGCGACGGAGACGAGACGCTGCTCGATGCGACCTGAGTCGAGGATGACGACGAGCGACAGGCGCCCCTCGGCGGCCGGCACGAGCTCGATGTGCCGCACCCGTGAGCGCCGCAGCGACGGGTACTGCATGACGGCCGCCTGGTTCGTCAGCGTGGCGAGCAGCCGGGCGGTGCGCTCGACGATGTCGTCGAGGTCGACGCTCTGACGCAAGAACGTCTCGATCGCTCGACGCTGTGTCGCGCTCAGCGGCCGCACCTGGCTGAGGCGGTCGACGAAGATTCGGTAGCCGGCATCGGTGGGCACGCGACCGGCCGAGGTGTGCGGCGCGGAGATGAGACCGGCGTCCTCGAGGGCGGCCATGTCATTGCGGATCGTCGCGGCGGAGACGCCGAGCTGATGACGTTCGAGCAACGCCTTCGAACCCACCGGTTCGGACGTCGCGACATAGTCCTGCACGATGGCGCGCAGCACCTCGAGCCGCCGTTCGTCGCTCATGCGCTCACCTCCCGCGCCTCGATACCGTCCTTCGATCTGCAGTCCGTCCAAGATTGGCACTCACGCCGAGCGAGTGCCAAATCATGCGGGGTGTGTTCGCCCACAGCGTCGCGGGCGATTCCCTCGCGCCGTCGTCCATCGTCCGTCGGTCGGCAGGCGCGCGCTCCCCGGCCCTCGGCGACGCCGCGACGGGCGCCTGGCTGCGCCCGCGGCCATCGTTCTCGGCGCGCCGCGACGGCGGTTGTCGGTGGGCGGTTCTACCCTGATCGCCATGACCGACCGTTACGGCTCCGACGTCCTCTCCGGCGATTGGCGCGCGCCTCGACGTGGGCGTTCGCGCGAGGTGCCCGCTGAGCTCGACGTCGTCGTCGAGGACGCCCAGAGCGGTTACGTCGGCGCCGTCGTGCGCGTCGAGAAGTCGGGCGGGCAGCACGTCGTCTTCCTCGAGGACCGCTTCGGCAAGGCCCGCGGATTTCCGCTCGGCGCCGGCTTCCTCGTCGACGGCGAACCCGTGACACTCGTTGCGCCCCGACCCGCCACCGCCGCGCGCCTCGCCGAGCAGCAGACGCAGGCCGGGCGGACGGCGTCCGGTTCGCTCGCCGTCCCCGGGGCGAAGGCGCGCGTCGCGCTGGGTTCGCGAATTTTCGTCGAGGGACGGCACGACGCCGAACTCGTCGAGAAGGTGTGGGGTGACGACCTGCGCATCGAGGGCGTCGTCGTCGAATACCTCGAGGGCGTCGACGATCTCGCGGCCGTCATCCGCGACTTCCGACCCGAGAAGGGACGCCGCCTCGGCATCCTCGTCGACCACCTCGTGCCCGGCACGAAGGAGGCACGAATCGTCGAGAAGGCACGCGCCCTGCCGCAGGCACGCGACCACGTGCTCATCGTCGGCCACCCCTACGTCGACGTGTGGCAGTCCGTACGACCCGAGCGGCTCGGCTGGTCGAAGTGGCCCGTCATCCCCAAGGGGCAGTCGTGGAAGCACGGCATCCTCGCCGAGCTCGGCTGGCCGCACGCGACGCAGGCGGACGTCGCGCGCGGATGGAAGCAGATCCTCGGCACCGTGCGCACGTACGCCGACCTGCAACCCGAACTGCTCGGACGCGTCGAGGAGCTCATCGACTTCGTCACCGACCCCGCGCAGCAGTGAGACGCCGGGATGGCGCGGCGTGCGCCGACATCATCCCCGGGATGGACGCCGGGGCCCGCGAATATCGATCCCGCGGGGGATGCGCTCGGGACGCAGACACGGAATCATGGTCAGTGAACGAGAGATTCACCCTTCGACACCAGGAGACGTCGTGAGCAACTCCCAGCCGTACCCCTACCCCGACGAGCGCACGCAGGGCCAGGGAGCCGGACGGCTGGCCGGCGCTCCGTACGGCGCCGAGCCGCCCGTCACCGGCCAGGGTCACCTCAGCGATGACGAGCGCGCCGCCTCGATCGTCGCGCACCTGTCGGCGCCGGCCGCCGCGATCCTGTCTGCGGGATGGGTGAGCTTCCTCGGCCCGCTCATCGTGTGGTTCATCTACAGAAACCGCTCCGCCGCGGTGCGCCGCGCAGCGGCCGGGGCGTTCAACTTCAACGTTGCGTTCTCGATTCTCTACATCGTCGGTTGGGTTCTGGTCTTAACCCTCGTCGGCATTCCCGTCGCGCTCGTGCTCTGGGCCGTCATCTTCCTCGTCGCCGCGTGGTGCCACGTCAAGGGAGCGCTGCGCTCGGCGCGTGGCGAGAGCTACGACTACCCGTTCCAGATCCGCATCCTCAACTGATGCGGCCCACGTCGCGACGCCCCGCCCCAACAGCGCACCTCGTGTGAGCGCTGGGCTCGCCCCCACCCCTGACAACGTTCCCTCGGCACCCCGTGCCGCGGCGCTTCGTGCTACCCGATTTAAGAAAAGAATCATCATCCCTGCCCTGACCCCGGCCCCCCGTTAGCGCGAGGGCGTCGCCGCCGTCGACAAGCGTTCGGCGCTCAAGAACGTCCTCGGTGCCCTCGGCCTCCTGCTGCTCGCCATGTTCGCTGGCAGTCTCGTCGCCGCCGTCGGTGATCTGTTCGGCGACAGCGAGAACGGCCTCGTGACGCCGATCGGCGTCGTGACGATGGCGCTGCAGCTCGCGATCGCGGCCTTCGTCTTCCGCCGGGCCTGGCACATCACCTCACGCGACCTCGGCTTCGTCAAGGAGGGCGCGCTGGGTTCCTGGCTCGTCGGCGCACGGGGCGGCATCGCCGCCATCACCATCGTCTGGGGCGCCAACCACCTGCTCGGGGGCGTCGACTTCTCGCCCAAGATCACCGCCTCCGGAAAACGCGAACTCGCCCAGGATGAGCGAGGCGCCCGCGCCGATGAGGATCGCCCCCAGGACGCGGAAGACCGAACTCTCGGCCGCCGTGTTCATGACCGCGCCGGCCAAGCAGCGCGAAGATGCCTTAGACGGCGGGGTGAACGTGGACGCCGTCCTGGGAGACGTTGTCCTTGAACGGACCCTTGCCGGCGCGGATGAGGCGCGTCACGAGGAAGGTGACGACGAAGGAGATGAAGACGAACAGGAGCGGCAGCGTCGTCGTCGAGTAGTCGGAGCCGTTCATCGGCGCCCCCTTCGGTCGTCGGGGTCGGCGCAGGCGGGCACGCAGGGGCCCGGGGATCGCCCCTGAGGCAGGCCAGCCCCGGGAGGCGGGCGTCTCGGTGCGCGCGGCTCAGATCGCGAGCAGCGCCCGCACGACGGTGTCGGTGAGCAGGCGACCGCGCAGCGTCAGACGAACTCGTTTGTCGCGCACCGCTGACGGGCCGTCGATCAGCCCCGAGGCGACGAGGCCGGCGACGGCGCGTCGCCCGTCCTCGTCGAGAATGTCGAGAGGAAGTCCCTCGGCGAGGCGCACCTGGAGTAGGACGCGTTCCTCATAGCGCTGGCGCTCGTCGAGCAGTTCGCGTGCCAGCGCCGGCGAGAGCCCCGCGTTGACGCGTTGGGCGTAGGCGCGCGGATGCTTGACGTTCCACCAGCGCACGCCGCCGACGTGGCTGTGCGCGCCGGGGCCGACACCCCACCACGGCTCGTCGCGCCAGTACGCGAGGTTGTGGCGGCACTGCGTCTGCGGCGAGCGCGCCCAGTTCGACACCTCGTACCAGTCGTACCCGGCATCCGCGAGCAAGGCGTCGGCGAGCTCGTACTTGTCGGCCTCGTCGTCGTCATCGGGCAGGGGCAGCTCGCCGCGACGCACCTGCGCCCCCATCTTCGTGCCCTCCTCGACGACGAGGGCGTAGGCGCTGATGTGGTCGGGCTCCAGCGCGATCGCCGCGTCGAGCGAGGTGCGCCAGTCGTCGAGACTCTCACCCGGCGCGCCGTAGATGAGATCGATGCTGACCTGCAGCCCGACGTCCTTCGCGGCGCGCACGGCGCGTTCGACGTTGGCCGGGTCGTGCGTGCGCTCGAGCGTCGCGAGCACGTGCGGGACGGCCGACTGCATGCCGATGCTGACGCGCGTGAAACCACCGTCGGCGAGGGTGCGCAGGTAGGTCTCGTCGACCGAATCGGGGTTGGCCTCCGTCGTGACCTCGCACCCCTCGGCGAGACCGAACAGCTCGCGCGCCTTCGCGAGGATGCGGACGAGGTCGTCGGCGGGCAGCATCGTCGGGGTGCCGCCGCCGATGAAGACGGTCTCGATGACGGGGACGCCGCTGGGCGCCTCGCCCAGCTCACGTGCCGCGAGATCCAGCTCGCGCAGCGCGGCGTCCGCGTATGTGCTGACACTCGCGCCCGGCTCACCGAGCTCGGTGAGCGTGTAGGTGTTGAAGTCGCAGTAACCGCAGCGCGTCACGCAGAACGGCACGTGGACGTACAGCCCGAACGCACCGCCCGCCAGCGTCGCGAGCGCAGCGGACGGGAGGGCACCGTCGTCAGGGGCGGGGATTCCGTCGGGCATCTGCGGCATCTGGTCATTGTCGCACCGCTCGGCGTCGCACCGTTGCCGTCCATCCCTGCCGCGCCCAGCTCATCGCCGCGTTCAGGCGTGACGCAGAGCGCGCTGGTGACACACCGCGAGCAGCGAGCTGATCGCGCAGACGCTCCAGGTGCCGAGCAGGAAGAGATACAGCGCCGCACCGGCCCAGGTGAAGATCGCGTGGTGCGAGCTGAGCCCCAGCATCGACGAGCCAAGCACGAGCGTGCCGACGGGGAACGTCATGCCCCACCAGCCTGGGCTGAACGGCATGCGCTTCGTGAAGCCACGCACCGTCATGGCGAGCGCCCACGCGACGAGCGGCACCCCGATCGTCAGCATGACGTAGCCGTAGACGTGCCCGGCCTGGGTCACCGTCGTCGCGATCGGGCCCTGCAGCATCGACGCCGATTGCCTCGCGATGGCCTGCGCAGCCGCCGTCGACTGACCGACGACGCCGAGCGGCAGCCACGCGGTGATCGACGCCGCGAGCGGCAGCGGCTCGACGAGCCAGTGGTGGCGGTAGGCGATCGCGAAGATGATGACCCCGAGCACGAGCGCGACGAAGAAGCAGGCCGCGCTCGCGAGCAGCACCCATACGCGCGCCTGCGGGTCGCTCAGCCAACCGACGATGCCGGCGCCGGCGGTCGCCGAGACCATCGGCGGCACGACCGCCAGACCCCACGCGGTCGTCGGTGTGCTCGGGTCGGCGACGAGCAGACGGGCCGGCACGGCGACGGCGGTGGCGAGGCCGATGACGGTGCCGATGACCCACAGGACGAGGTCGGCCCGCCAGGCTGCGTCCCTCAGGCCCGCGGAGATTGTCGGGAGCACCGCCGATGTCGCCGAACCGACGGCGAGGACGCCCATCGAGACCATGCCCCACTGCGCCATCGCGACGGGGTTCGCGATGCTCGCACGCAACGCGTCGCGGTCACGAGCGATACGGACGACGAACGCGGCGGTGAGGGCGACGAGCAACGTACAGGCGATGAGCCAGAACACCACGGCGAGCAGGTGACCGAACGGGATGACGTCGGTGCGCAGTTCGCTCAGCGTCGCCAGGATGGCGCTGCCCATGACACTGCCGTACCAAGCCGGCGACGCCGCGGGCACCGTCGTGTTCGCGAAGAACGAGCCGGTGGTGCGGTGAGGCATGACGTCGGTGGCGGTGGCTGTGCTCATGGGTTCCATGCTCCCGCCGTGTCGGCTCGCCCGGTAGCCCTATATCCGGCATGGGGGTATGCGTTTCGCATATAGGCTGGAGTGGTGACGACCTGGCCCGACCTCGCGACGCTCGAACTGCTCGTGGCACTCGCCGATGAGGGCTCGCTCAGTGCGGCCGCCCGACGCTGCGGGGTGGCGCAACCCAACGCGAGTCGCAGCATCGCCCGGCTGGAGCGCGGGCTCGGCCTGTCGCTCATCCATCGCGCGACGACCGGTGCCCGCGTCACGACCGACGGCCTGCTCGTCGTCGAATGGGCGCGCGCGACGCTCGAGGCGGCGCGCGCCCTCGAGACGGGAGTCGCGGCACTGCGCGCTCGTACGCAGGCGCCCCTCGTCGTCATGGCGAGCCAGACGGTCGCCGAACACCTGTTACCGGGATGGATCGCGGGGTGGCAGCACGCCGCGGGTGGCGCGGGCGCCGGTGGCGCTTCCCCTCACGACCCATCGCTTGGCGAGACGCGCGGCATCTCGGTAGCCGTCGGCAACACGACGGAGGTGCTCGCCGCGGCACGCGGCGGTGAGGTGGATCTGGGGTTCATCGAGGGCCCCGGCGCTCCGCCAGGGTTGAACTCCGTCGTCGTCGCGCATGACGACCTCGTCCTCGTCGTCGCGCCGCAGCATCCGTGGGCCGCGCGCTCACGTGTCCGCGCCGAGGAACTGGCGGCCACACCGCTCGTCGCGCGCGAGTCGGGCTCGGGCACGCGGGTGGCCTTGCGCCGCGCCCTCGCGCCGCTCGATGTCGCTCCCCCGGCGCTCGAGCTGGCGAGCAACGCCGCCGTGCGGGTTTCCGCCGCGGCCGGGACGGCTCCCGCCGTCCTCAGCCGGCTCGCTGTCGACGACGCGCTGCGTGCGGGCACCCTCGTGGAGGTCGGCGTCGACGGCGTCGACCTCACCCGCAACCTGAGGGCCGTCTGGGCCGGCCCACGGCGGTTGACGAACCCCGCCGCCGCGGCGCTTCTGGCCACGGCGGCGGGGTGAACGTCACTTCTTCTTCTTGGCCGAGACGTAGATCGGGATGATGCCCTCGACGGCGACCGTGCCGTCCTCGACGAGGCGCCCCGTCACCTTGACGTCGACCTGGAACGGCGGCTCCTTGTCCCAGTCCTCCGGCGTCGTCTCGGCGATGCACTCGATGTCGCCGGGCGTCTTCGCGACGTAGTCGAGCGTGATGCCCTTGGGGATCCAGCGCATGTCGTCGGGCGTCGTCGCCTCCGCGAGCAGCCCCATGGCGCACTCCATGCCGTTGGCGATGGCGATGGCGTGCACGGTGCCGATGTGGTTCTGCACACCCCACCACTTCTTGATCTTCACGACGCCGCGGTGCGGCTCCATCGTCTGGATCATCGGGGCGACCGTGCGGAAGTAGGGCGCCTTGAGCGCGAACGCGGCCGAGAACGCTGCGCGCCCCGCCTTGTCGTTCTTCGCTGTGAGCTTCTTGTACATGCCGTAGACCTGATTCATGGCCCCAAGGTTACCCGCGAGTATCGCGTTCGCGCCCGATCAGCCGCGCCGGGGACACCGAGCCCGAACGCCGTGGGGGCCGCGCGGCACCGCTCAGTTGGCTCGCTTCACCTCGAGGTCGCGCACGATGCGCTCGACCTTGAGACCCTTCGTCTCGAAGCGGGTCGTCGTGCGGCCCTCGAAGCGCGGCGCGAACCCTCCGCGCGCGCCCTCGGGATCGACGTGGGCGTCCCCGGCGTCCGCGAGGCGCCCGGTCCACGGGTTGGTGAAGCGCGGCGACGCCTCGGCGACGTCACGCATGTGCCAGGCATAGTCGGCCCAGTCGGTCGCGAGGCGCCAGGTGCCGCCGGGCACGAGGACGTCGGCGACGACGTCGGCGAAGCCGAGCTGCACGAGACGACGCTTGTGGTGCTTCGTCTTCGGCCACGGGTCGGGGAAGAACGTCCACACCTCGTCGACGCTGCCCGGCGCGAAGAGCCGATCGAGCGCTTCGGAGGCGTCGATCTCGATGAGACGCACGTTCGTCACGCCCGCGTGGACGGCCTTCGAGATCGTCTGCGCGATGCCGGGACGCCACACCTCCAGAGCGATGAAATCCGTCTCGGGGTGCTCGAGCGCTGCATGGACGATCTGATCCCCCGCGCCCGAACCGATCTCGACGACGAGCTTCGCCCGGCGTCCGAACACCTCGGCGATGTCGAGCCGGAAACCATCGACGGGCTCGGTCGTCCCCGGCTTGCGGGGAACGTCGAGGACGTACTGCTCACCGTTGTCACTCAGCGCACGATGGTGACGCTCCGGCATCCGGCCGCCGCGGCGCGTGAACGAGCGCGTGCGTGCGAGCGGGCGCGGCCCGACCTGCGGGTGCTCCCCCGCGCCCTCCGACGGCTGGCCGGACGTCGCACCCGGAACGTAACCGGGCTTGCTCACTTCTTCTTCTCCGCCGACTCGCCCTGGCTGAGCGCGGCGATGAAGGCCTCCTGCGGCACCTCGACGGAACCGACCATCTTCATGCGCTTCTTGCCCTCCTTCTGCTTCTCGAGCAGCTTGCGCTTGCGGCTGATGTCGCCGCCGTAGCACTTGGCGAGCACGTCCTTGCGGATGGCGCGGATGTTCTCACGGGCGATGACGCGCGTGCCGATGGCCGCCTGGATCGGCACCTCGAACTGCTGACGCGGGATGAGCTCCTTGAGCTTCGTCGCCATCATCGTGCCGTAGGCGTACGCCTCGTCGCGGTGCACGATGGCGCTGAACGCGTCGACGGTGTCGCCCTGCAGCAGGATGTCGACCTTGACGAGGTTGGCGCTCTGCTCCCCCGCGGGTTCGTAGTCGAGCGAGGCATATCCGCGCGTCTTCGACTTGAGGGCGTCGAAGAAGTCGAACACGATCTCCGCGAGCGGCAGCGTGTAGCGCATCTCGACGCGCTCCTCGGACAGGTAGTCCATGCCGAGCAGGTTGCCGCGACGGGCCTGGCACAGCTCCATGACGGCGCCGATGTACTCGCTCGGCACGAGGATCGTCGAACGCACGACGGGTTCGGTGATGTCGGCGATCTTGCCCTCGGGGAACTCGCTCGGGTTCGTCACCTCGCTGACGACGCCGTCGTCCGTCGTCACCCGGTAGACGACGTTCGGCAGGGTCGAGATGAGGTCGAGGTTGAACTCTCGCTCGAGGCGTTCACGCGTGATCTCCAGGTGCAGCATGCCGAGGAAGCCGACGCGGAAACCGAACCCGAGCGCTGCCGACGTCTCCGGTTCGTAGACGAGCGCCGCGTCGTTGAGCTTCAGCTTGTCGAGGGCGTCACGCAGGATCGGGTAGTCGGAACCGTCGATCGGATACAGACCCGAGAACACCATCGGCTTCGGGTCGGAGTAGCCGCCGATCGCCTCGGACGCGGGCTTCGCGGCGTTCGTGACCGTGTCACCGACCTTCGACTGGCGCACGTCCTTCACGCCGGTGATGAGGTAGCCGACTTCGCCGACGGACAGGCCCTTCGTCGGGATCGGCTCGGGCGAGTTGACGCCGATCTCGAGCAGCTCGTGCGTCGCGCGCGTCGACATCATCTCGATCTTCTCGCGCGGGCTGAGCCGTCCGTCGACGACGCGGACGTAGGTAACGACGCCGCGGTAGGTGTCGTAGACGGAGTCGAAGATCATGGCGCGGGCCGGCGCGTCGGCGTCACCGACGGGGGCAGGCAGCTTCTCGACGATGACGTCGAGCAGTTCCTCGACACCGACGCCCGTCTTGCCGGAGACCTTGAGTACGTCCTCCGGTTCGCAGCCGATGAGGCCGGCGATCTCCGCGGCGTACTTCTCGGGCTGCGCGGCCGGCAGGTCGATCTTGTTGAGTACCGGGATGATCGTGAGGTCGTTCTCCATCGCCAGGTACAGGTTGGCGAGCGTCTGCGCCTCGATGCCCTGCGCGGCGTCGACGAGCAGGACGGCGCCCTCGCACGCGGCGAGCGAACGCGACACCTCGTAGGTGAAGTCGACGTGCCCCGGCGTGTCGATCATGTTGAGGCAGTAGGTCGTACCGTCGAGCTCCCACGGCATGCGCACAGCCTGGCTCTTGATCGTGATGCCGCGCTCGCGCTCGATGTCCATGCGGTCGAGGTACTGCGCACGCATGGCCCGATCCTCGACGACGCCCGTCTTGCTCAGCATCCGGTCGGCGAGCGTCGACTTGCCGTGGTCGATGTGCGCGATGATGCAGAAGTTGCGGATCTGCTCCGGCGGCGTCGCGGCGGGCTCGAGTGCCTTGCGGGCCATGGGTGACAACGTGATACCTCGAAGTTCGTCGGGTCGGTGTTCGCCGCCGCGCGCCCTGGAGGCGGCGATGACGCATCGATCTGCGGCCGCCCGTCGCGCCCCGCGAGGAGCACACCGGCGACCCTTCATTCTTTCACGCCCCGACACCCCTGCCGCACGCGTCACGTACGACGGCCGACGCGACACGTGCATCCAGCGCACGCGAAGAGAGCCCCACTACGATGCGAGACAGATACGCGTCGATCGGGTGTCGTCGAGCACGCGTTGTCGAACCGACGACGCATCACCCACGCCATACCGGTGGACCCGACGAGCCACTCCCCACAGGAGGCCAGCCCATGGATCTCGACCACACCCTTCGCCCCGCGGCAGAGCGCGTCAAGCAATCCGCCGTCGTCTCCGCACTGATCGTCGCCGCGCTGTGGATCATCGAGGCCCTCGACGTGCTGACGCACCACGCCATCGACGCCGCCGCCTCCCTGAAGGCCTGGGAGGTGAGCGACCTGTGGTCGATCTTCACCATGCCGTTCGCACACTACGGGTGGGCTCATCTCGAGGCGAACAGTGCGTTGCTGCTGCCGCTCGGGTTCGTCCTCGCCCTCAGCGGCCTGGCCGTCCTCGCGCGTGTGACGTTCATCGTCACGTGCACGTCGGGGCTCGCCGCGTGGCTGCTCAGCCCGCCGTACACGGCCGTCGCTGGTGCCTCGGGCGTCGTCTTCGGGTGGCTGACGTACCTCATGGTCCGAGGATTCTGGACGCGCCGCTGGCCCGAGGTCGTCGTGGGGCTCGTCCTCGCCGTCGTCTACGGCAGCGTGCTGTGGGGTGTGCTTCCGCAGAGCACCCACGTTTCGTGGCAGGGTCACCTCGGTGGCGCGATCGGCGGTGTTCTCGCCGCGAAGCTCGTCAGCGATCGGACGGCGTCCTCAGGCTGATCCGCACGGCCCGAGCGTGCCCACGATGACGGCAGAGCTGGGCGAATCAGCGCGGCCACCTCGCGCCACCAGGGGCGCGCTCAGCCTGCGACGGCGGCGCGGCGCGACGTCCATGCCGAGACCAGCGTGATGACGGCGCCCGCCGCCGCGAGCACGGCACCGACGCGCGAGCACCACTCGTACCCGAGCCCCGCGTCGAGGACGACGCCGCCGAGCCAGGCGCCGAGGGCGTTGGCGGCGTTGAGCGTCGCGTGGTTGAGAGCGGCCGCGAGCGACTGGCCCTCGTGGGCGACGTCCATGAGCCGCGTCTGGATCATCGGCACCATGATCGTCGGCACGCAGCCGAGCAGGAACACGAACACGACCGCGCTGACCTTGTTGTGCGCGGCGAAGCCGAAGAGCGACAGGATGATCGCGATCGTCACGAGGCAGCCGAAGATGCCGCGCATGAGCCCGCGCATGGCGACGCGTTCGGACAGGAACGCACCCGCCGTCATGCCGATGCCGTAGATGACCAGGATGACCGGCACGACGGCGTCCGAGAAGCCGGTGAGCTCCGTCATCGTCGGCGCGATGTAGCTGAACGTCGAGAACATGCCGCCGAAGCCGACGACACCGATCGCGAGCGCGAACCACACCTGCGGGCGCGTCAACGCCTTCAGTTCACCGGTGACGGACGTGACGCCCAGGGAGCCCTGGTGCGGGATCCACAACCACACCGCAACGACGGTGAGCAACGCGATGACGGCGACGAGGGCGTACGGCCACTGCCAGCCCAGATGCTGCCCGAGCCACGTCGAGACGGGCACGCCGACGATGTTCGCCACCGTCAGGCCAGCGAGCATCATCGACACGGCCCAGGTGCGCCGGTGCTTCTCGACGAGGGTGGCCGCGACGACGGCGCCGATGCCGAAGAACGCGCCGTGCGGCATGCCCGCGACGAAGCGCGCGAGCAGCAGCATCGGGTAGCTCGAGGCGAGCGCCGAGCCGATGTTGCCGACGAAGAACGCGACCATGAGTCCGAGCAGGACGTTCTTGCGCGGCACCTTCGCGAACAGCATCGTGACGAGAGGCGCACCGACGACCACGCCGAGCGCGTACGCCGACACCGCGTGACCGGCGCTCGGAATCGAGATGCCGAGACCCCGCGCGATCTGCGGCAGCAGACCCATCGTGACGAACTCCGTCGTGCCGATGGCGAAACCGCCGAGCGCCAGCGCCAGGATCGCCAGACCGGCTCGCGGGTAGCTGCCGTGGCGGTTCGAGCGTTCGGCGTCGACGGCCTCGTCGTCGCAGATGTCATGCAGCGCGGTTGCTTCGGTCACCGATCCATTCTTCCGCACCCGTACCCCTACCCCGAGCCGCTGAGGGGGTGCGCACGGCGTGCGTTTCATCACCCGTCGTCACCTGCGTCCGTCGTTCGTGTGAGAGCGCAACCGGGCGGCCGGCGCGTGCCCCGCACCCGGCGCTCGCCCGGACGGGCTACGTTCGGACCATGAACCTGCGCACCGTCGCCGTCCGCCTCTCCCGCGCCCTCGCACGTGGGGGCATGAATGCGCTCCTCGACCCCGAACGCCGTGGAACGTCGTCCACGCGGCGCCGCGCCGACGCCACGGTCGGGCCCGACGGACGCCGCGCGGGTGCACCGACGTCGCACCGTCACGACGACGCGCCCAACGCTCGTCCGGCCGGCTCTGCGCACCCGTATGGTGGCGACTGGACGGCCCCGCTACCCGCGACGGCCTATGCGCCGCATGACGACGGGCATCCCGATCCGGGTGAGGTCGTGTGGGCGTGGGTGCCGTACGAGGAGGACCACTCGCAGGGCAAGGATCGTCCGGTTCTCGTCATCGCCCGGCACCCGGAGCTGGAAGACGTCGTCCTCGCGCTTCCACTGACGAGCAAGGATCACGACCGTGACGCCGCGCAGGAAGCTCAGGCGGGGCGTCACTGGATGGACGTCGGCTCCGGCGCCTGGGACAACCGCGGACGACGCAGCGAGGTGCGCCTCGACCGAGTCCTGCAACTCGACGTCACCAGGGTGCGACGCGAGGGTTCACACATCGACGAGCAGACGTTCGACGCCGTCGTCGCCGCCGCCCGCACCCGCTCCCTGGGCCGCTGAGCACCCGCCCCAACGGCGAATCCCGTCCACATCGGCGATTGTCGTCCACCTCTGCGAAGCTCGGTCACATTCGCGCGACGTCATCGACGCAGCGGGCGGCCGAGAGTCACAACGCCATCGACAGGTGCTGGAACGGCCCTTCGTCGCTGAAACCGGCCTTGCGGTAGAGCGCGTCGCCGCTCTCGGTGGAGAACAGCGAGACCCAGCCGGCCTCCTGCTCGCGACACCACTGCAGTGCGGCGTCGAGCAGTGCCGTGCCGCAGCCGCGGCCGCGGAACTCGGCGTCGGTGCACATGTCGCCGACGTACGCCGAGCGACCCGAGCCGTCGGGGCCGGGCAGGTGCTGTTCGACGGTCGCCGTCACGCACGACGCGAGCGGCGAGCCGGGGCCCGCGCCCTCGACGCGGTCGATGACGAAGCACGCGTACCCGTCGGAGGCGAGCAGCTGGCGCGCGACGCGGGCGCACCGTTCGCGCCACGCGTCGTCGAGTTCGATGTCGAAGGGCCACCCGTCGATCATGAGCAGCGCCTTGAGGCGCACGATCTCGGGGACGTCATCCTGGGTGGCGCGGCGAATGTTCACGATCCGCACCCTAGCGCGGCACGCCCCGGAGCGGGTCGTCCTCGCCCGCACGCCAGTCCCCGGTTACCGATACCGCGCGTACCTACGTTCAGGTAACCTCGGCTTCAGCCGCGTGTCACGCCGCCTCGAACGGCGCTCGCACACCCCGACGCACCGCCACTCACGGAAAGGGCCGAGATGACTTCGACCACCAACCAGGCCTCCCTCGCCGACAAGGGCCAGGCCATCGCACTGCGCCTTCTCGCCAAGGCCGGCGGGCACGATCTGCTCAAGAACCCGGCGATCCGCTCCAAGGTCGAGCGTGCCCTCTACCAGGGCAGCAAGTCCGGTTTCAAGGCTCAGACGGTGGCCGGGCGCGCCTTCACCAAGAAGGCCGGCTCGGGCGACGCGGCACGCACCGCCCCGACGAAGCCGCGCCGCGAGTTCGACCTGACGCCCACCGAGGATCAGGAGACGATCGCCGCCGTCGCCGCCGAACTGGCCGACGAACTGCTGCGTCCCGCCGCGGCGAAGGCCGACGCGGAGCGCGCCCTGCCCGACGAGATCCGTGCGCAGGCCACCGAGATGGGCCTGACGCTCGTCGGCGTCCCGGCCGAGCTCGGCGGCATCGCCGAGGAGCGCAGCGCCGTGATGACGGCCCTCGTTCTCGAGCAGCTCGCCCGCGGCGACATGGGCCTCGCCGTTGCGATCATGGCACCGGCCGCCGTCGCGACCGCCATCGCGGGCTACGGCACGTCCGCGCAGCAGGAGACCTACCTGCCCGCCTTCACCGACGAGAAGAAGCCCGCCGTCGCCGCGCTCGCGCTCGCCGAAGCGGGCCCGCTCGCCGACCCGCGCACCCCCGCGACGACGGCCACCCGGGACGGCGCCGACCTCGTCATCACCGGCGAGAAGGCGCTCGTGCCGTGCGCCGATGCCGCCGAACTGTTCGTCATCAGCGTCATGCTCGACGGCGCCGCGCGCCTCGTCATCGTCGAAGCCGGCACCGAGGGCCTGACGACGAGCGACGAGCCGGCGATGGGCGTGCGCGCTGCGCACACCGGGCGCCTGCACCTCGCCGGGGTGCGCGTGCCCGCCGAGAACCTGCTCGGCAAGGCTGACGACACCCTCGATGCCATCCGCCGCTCGCGCCTCGCGTGGGCCGCCCTCGCGTGCGGCACCGGCCGCGCCGTGCTCGATCAGGTCAGGCAGTACGTCGTCGAGCGCAAGGCGTTCGGTGAGCCGATCGGTCACCGTCAGGCCGTCGCGTTCACCGTGTCGAACATCGCGATCGAACTCGATGGGCTGCGCCTCGTCACCCTGCGCGCCGCGGCGCGTCTCGACGCCGGAGACGACGCCGGTGCCGCCGAGACCATCGCTCACGCCCGTGCGCTCGTCGGGATGCACGCCACGCAGATCGGCTCCGACGCCGTGCAACTGCTCGGCGGACACGGCTTCGTCAAGGAGTTCGACAACGAGCGTTGGTACCGCGACCTGCGCGGCGCCGGCGTCCTCGAAGGTGGCGTCAGCGTCTGAGCTCGCCGCTCCGCTGCGCCACCAGCCCTCCTCTTTCCGCGTCTTTTCAGCAAAGGACCCAGTGATGATCGACCTCGAGATCCCGAAGAAGTTCGTCCCCCTTGTCAAGCAGGCCGGCTCGATGGCCGACGAGGTCTTCCGCCCCGTCAGCCGCAAGTACGACCTCGCCGAGCACACCTACCCCGCCGAGCTCGACCTCGTCTCCGCCCTCATCGACGGCATGACCGACTCGGGTGCGAACAACGGCGCGGGCGCCGCCGGTTCCACGCGCGCCAAGGACGGCACCGACCAGGCCCCGGCCAGCACTGACGCCGACGAGGCGACGGGCGTGACGAAGCCCGCGTCCGGCACGAAGGCCGGCAAGGTCAACAAGAACGGCGCCAACATGAGCTCGGCGCTGTCGATCATGCAGACGTGCCGTGGTGACGTCGGGCTGACGCTGTCGATCCCGCGTCAGGGCCTCGGCAACGCCGCCATCGCCGCCGTCGCGAACGACGAGCAGAAGGAGCGCTACGGCAACCGCTGGGCTGCCATGGCGATCACCGAGCCCGACACCGGCTCGGATTCGGGCAACATCCGTACGACCGCGACGAAGGACGGCGACGAGTACGTCCTCAACGGCGAGAAGATCTTCGTCACCTCCGGTGAGCGCGCCGAACTCGTCGTCGTATGGGCGACGCTCGAGCGTTCGCTCGGCAAGAAGGCGATCAAGTCGTTCGTCGTCGAGCGCTCCAACCCTGGCCTCAAACTCGTGCGTCTCGAGCACAAGCTCGGCATCCGCGCCTCCGACACGGCGGCGTTCGTCCTCGAGGACTGCCGTGTGCCCGCGAACGATCTGCTCGGTGACCCCGAGATCCGCACCGAGGGCGGCTTCGGTGGCGCGATGCAGACGTTCGACAACACGCGCCCCCTCGTCGCGGCGATGGCCGTCGGTCTGACGCGCGCCTGCCTCGACTTCACCCGCACCGCCCTCGAGAAGGCCGGCCACGGCCAGGACTGGGACGCACCCGTCGCCGCCCAGACGTACGCCTCGGCGCGCCTCGTGCAGATGGAGGCCGACTACGAGTCGGCGCTACTGCTGACGTTGCGTGCCGCGTGGATGGCCGACAACGGCAAGCCCAACTCGATGGAGGCGTCGATGGCGAAGGCGAAGGCGGGCCGCACGTGCGTCAACGTCGCGCTGCAGTGCGTCGAACTCGTCGGAGTCGACGGCTACGCCGAGAGCGAGCTGCTCGAGAAGTGGGCGCGTGACGCGAAGATCCTCGACATCTTCGAAGGCACGCAGCAGATCCAGTTGCTCGTCGTCGCTCGTCGCCTGCTGGGTCTGACAAGTGGGCAGCTGAAGTAATCTCGCTCCCCTTGTCGATCATCGCCCGGAAACGCCTCGTCCCTGACGCGTTTGCGGGCGATGATCGTTCGGCGGGGCGCACTGCGCGCGGGGCGGCGGCCTTCTCACCAGAAGCATCGCTCGTGAAGTTGAATCGTGAAGTGACCCCCGGTGTCACAGCCATACGAGACATGGGTCAGATTGTGGTGTGACCACCTGATGCAGCCTCTTCGCGAACGCCAAGTGCCGCGCGCTGTTCATCTCTCGGATGCTGCTCATGGTCAGTGCCGTCATGGGGGACGTTCGCGCTGGGCGTCGTGATGTTCGACCAGACCCGCTCCCCCTTGTTGACCGCGCTGGTCATGTTCGGCCGGCCACTGGTCCAGCTCGTCACGTCGCGCTACCTGCTCGCCTCGAGCGACCTCCTGCGCCCGCGCACCGCCATGATGATGACGGGCGTCGTCGCCGCCTGCGTCGACAGCATCCAGGTCATCCCGTCACTGCCGTGGTGGATGCGCTTCGTGCTCGTCGCCGTCATGCACTCCGCCCTCGCCGCGACCATCGCGCTGCTGTCGGACATCGTGCCCAAGGAAGCGTTCGTCCTCGGGCGCGCAAACGCTCAACATGACGGTGAGCACCGTCCAGGTCGTCGGCAACGCCCTCGGCGCCATCCTGCTGAGTGGTTGGCCCCCACGAACCTGTTCCTCATCTCCGCCGGGGCGGCCGTCGTCGCCGTCATCGGCACCCGCATCGGCCTGCAGGACTACCGGCCAACGACTCCTGCTGCCGCTGCGCCTGCTGCTCGCCGCACCGTTCCTCGTGTTCGCCCTCCACCCGCCGATCGTGCTCGCCGCGCTTTTGGGCGGCCTCGCCGCCATCGGCTACGCGGCCGCCCTGCCCCTGCAAGAACGCCTCGTCGTATCCATCGACCTCGCCACCAAGGGCCAAGCCTTCGGCCTGCTCAGCACAGGCACCATGGTCGACCAAGCCGCCGGCGCGCTGCTCATCGGAGGCATCGCCGGTGTTGTCGGAGCCGCTGCCGCCATGACGATCGCCCCTGTGCTCGCCATCATCACGTCGCTGATACTCATGCCGGCGCTGCGCGGGACGATGCCTGCCGATGACAAAGCCGTGGCGATGGCGTGACGATGGGCTCACGCGGCGTGGCGGCGAGGTTCACGCGCTTCGCGCGTCGTGGCGTGGCGGCGCGAGGTCCAAGCGCTTCGCGCGTCGTGGAGCTATGGGGACTCCGTCGGGCTCGCTAGCGCTCGCCCTCCTCCTCGAGTCACAGAGTTCAACAGAGATAGAGAAAGACCCTCACCGAACGAAAACCGTGTACGGTGAGGGTCTTTATCTGTCTCGGTGGAGCTATGGGGATTCGAACCCCAGACCTCTTCCATGCCATGGAAGCGCGCTACCAACTGCGCCATAGCCCCGAGACCCACTCGCGTGGGAACTCGCAGAACGTTACCTCCTCGACGCAGCAAGTCCAACTCGAGTTCACCCCGATGCGACGACTCCTCAGGGTCACGCGCTGCGTGCGTGCACCGCTGGGGCGTCGCGCGTCCCAGCGTCGCGCAGGCACACGGGCTTCGCGCGTCGGACCTATGGGGACTCTGTCGGGCTCGCTGACGCTCGCCCTGCTCCTCGAATCACAGAGTTCGATCAAAGACAGAAACAGAGGACCACCCAGACGAAAAGCGTGTCTGGGTGGTCCTCTGTCTCTGTCTTGTGGAGCTATGGGGATTCGAACCCCAGACCTCTTCCATGCCATGGAAGCGCGCTACCAACTGCGCCATAGCCCCGCACTCAGCTCGTGAGCAACCCGTGTACCTTAACCGGCCGGTCACCCACGAAGCAAATCACCCGCACGCACGCCGCGAACCTCGACCCACGAACGGTCACGCCGCCTTCGGACGCTTCTTGCGCACGTACACGAGACGCCTCGCATGCGCGACGACCGTGCCGTCAACCAACGTCAGATCACACACGAACCAGCGCAATACCTTCGACCCGTCAGCGGCCTGCGCACGGATCTCCTCGACGACGTCCTTGGGCATCTCGTACACGCCGTACACCGTCGATGTGCCCGGCGAACGGAACTCGATCTCACACGCCTGATCCCACACGAGATACTCCGGACCCAACTGATGCATGAGCAGCAACGGGAAGAAGGCATCCGTCATCGCGTTGATCGACCCACCGAACGCCGTGCCGTTCTGGTTGCGATTCAGCCGATTGAGCTTGAGTTCGACGCGCGCTTCGCTCCAGTCGTCCGAGAACGACTTCACCCGCAATCCCATGCCCACCAGCGGCGGGTAGAAGTTCATGAGCCGCCCGAACGTGCGCGGCGACATCCGCTTGCGCTCGCGCCCCGCGTGCCGACTCATCGCCGCACCTCGTCCCCGCGACGGGCCTCGTCCGCACGGCCCGCGACGGGCACACCCACGAGACGGTTGATCGCCGGTGAGGCCAAGCCCATCCCGACACCACCGAGGATCGGCGGCAACCACGCCCCGAACGCGTCGTCGAGGACGCTGTCAGGAAGGAGGGACCGCGCCACGAGAATGACGGCGACGAAGGCCACCAACCCGAGCGCGAGAGCCGCGAGAACGCGAAGCCACTCCGGGCGCCCCATCGGTCGAGAACCACCCTCGATCCCCAACCATCGCTCCATCGACGTGCTGCTGCCGTGCTCGCTCACTTGAGCCTCTCTCCTCGTCCGCGTGCGATCCGCCCTGATCATGCCACGCCTGACGCGGCGCCGACGGCCCCTTCACGAGGTTGCCCCACCCCCACTCCGCCGCGAGCACCAAGCCCGGAAACCGAGACATGAATGCCGATCCGCCGACACGGCAAGACGCGGCCGCACCACAGAGCCCACGAGCCCGCAGGCTCACTCCCCCGCGTTCCAGCGTTCGATGGCCCAACCACCATCGCGACGCTCGACGAGCGTCACCCAGTGGCAGTTGTCGATGCTCCGGAACGACGTGCGCACGGTCTGCGGCGTCAGCCCCGCCAACGCACCCGCCACCCCGCGGATGACGGCGCCGTGCGTCACGACGAGCACACTCTCCCCCGGGGTTGCCGACGACACGGCATCACGCACGCCCGCCTCGACGCGTGCCGTCGCCTCGGCGAGCGTCTCGCCGCCGTCACCGCGCCGGACGTCGTCGCCACGCGCGATCGCGGCCGACGCGTCGGGCCAGCTCGCAGCGACCTCGGCGTGCGTCAGACCGGCCCACGCACCCATGTCGATCTCGACGAGCCGAGCGTCCTCGGTGCGCACGAGCGGCCGACCGGCCAGGTCGAATGCACCCTTGAGCACGGACGTGGTCTGCGCCGCGCGCCGCGCCGGCGACGTCACGAGGCGCGTGATCGAACCGTCGCGCACGAGCAGCGCCGCGGCACGCTCGGCCTGGCGGAGCCCCACGTCGTCGATCGGCACGTCCAGGCGGCCCTGCCAGCGCCCCTGCTCGTTCCACGCCGTGCGCCCATGACGCAAGAGAATGACCCGCCGCAGCGGGTCATTCTCGGGGGACGTCGGCGTCACGCGTCGGCGGGCTCGTCGAGCTCGAGTTCGATGACGGGGCAGTCCTGCCACAGGCGCTCGAGGTCGTAGAACTCGCGGTCCTCCTCGTGGAAGGCCTGCAGGACGATGTCACCGAAGTCGATGAGCACCCAACGCCCGGAGGCGCGGCCCTCACGTCGCTGAGGCTTCGCGCCGAGCGGCAGCAGCGCCTCCTCGACGGCGTCGACGATGGCGTTGACCTGACGCTCGCTCTCCGCGGAGGCGATCACGAACGTGTCGGTGATGGCGAGCTGATCACTCACGTCGATCGCGGTGATCGACGTGGCGAGCTTGTCCGCGGCGGCCTGGGCGGCAGCTCGCGTCAGCTCGAGGGAACGGTCTGTTGCGGACACTCAGTCCTCCTGGAGGGAGCCCGCTCGGGGCCCGTAAAGCTGGTACTTGTGGATGTACTGCACGACGCCGTCGGGCACGAGGTACCACACGGGTTTGCTCGCACGCACCCGGTCACGGCAGTCGGTCGAGCTGATCGCCATGGCCGGGATCTCGAGCAGGGTGACGCGATCGTGCGGCAGCCCCGCGTCACTGAGCTCGTGCCCGGGGCGCGTGACGCCGATGAAGTGCGCCAGCTCCCACAGCTCGTCGACGCCCTTCCACGACAGGATCTGCGCGAGCGCGTCGGCCCCTGTGATGAAGAACAACTCCGAATCGGGACGCAGCCGCTTGAGGTCCGTCAACGTGTCGCGCGTATACGTCGGGCCCTGACGGTCGACGTCGACGCGGCTCACGCTGAAGCGCGGGTTAGACGCCGTCGCGATGACCGTCATGAGATAACGGTGCTCGGCCGGCGCGACATCTCGTCCGGCCTTCTGCCACGGCTGACCCGTGGGCACGAAGATCACCTCGTCGAGGTCGAGGAGGCTTTGAACCTCACTCGCCGCGACGAGGTGACCGTGGTGAATGGGGTCGAACGTGCCGCCCATGACCCCGATTCGTGATGTCAGTGGTTCACACCCTGGTTCTGACCCCCACCTCGCACACCGGCGGGGCCGTGGCCCTTGGGGGCACCGTAGCGGGCCGCGGTGTTGCGGAAGGCCCACAGCAGCGCGAACAACAGGCCGAAGATGCACAGGGCCATCAGACCGAAGGCCCACGGCGGCATGGCGATGTGGTTCTCCTCGAGCTCCGGAACATCCACAGCGGCGACAAGCGAAACGAACGACGTCATGAAAGCAAGGATACTGCCTCAGCACAGCCCGATGACAGCGACCCTTCCTAACGTCTCGATCGACACGGTGCCACCGCGCACGAGCCGATCCGCCGAGAAGGTAGCCATGACCTCCCACCCCAGCCTCGACACCCTCCCCAACGGCGCACCCCACCTGTCCGTCGTCGTCCCGATGTACGACGAGCAAGAGGTCCTGCCCCTGTTCGCCGAACGCCTGCGCCCCGTCCTCGACGGGCTCGAGGTGCCGTACGAGGTCGTGTGCGTCGACGACGGATCCCGCGACGCGACCGCGTCGCTCCTGCACGCGATGCGTCGGACGTGGCCGCAGGTGCGTCTCATCCAGCTGCGCGCGAACTCCGGGCACCAGGCGGCGATCAGCGCGGGCCTCGCCCGAGCCCGGGGACGCTGGATGGTGACGATCGACGCCGATCTGCAGGATCCACCCGAGGTGATCGCCCAGATGCTCGAGGTGGCCGAGCGAGAACACGTCGACGTCGTCTACGGCGTGCGCACCGACCGCAGCACCGACACCGCCTTCAAGCGCGTCACCGCCGAGGCGTTCTACGCACTCATGCATCGCCTCGGCGCGCGTGGGGCAATGAACGCCGGCGACTTCCGACTCATGTCGCGCACGACCGTCGACGCCGTCCTCGCGCTGCCGGAGACCAACCGGGTGCTGCGCCTCGTCGTGCCGGCCCTGGGCTTTCCGTCGGCCGACGTCGGCTACCGCCGCGACGAGCGGGCCGCCGGCGAGTCGAAGTACCCGTTGAGCAAGATGATCAGGCTGACGCTCGACTCCGTCACGGGCGTCTCCAGCGCTCCGCTGCGCCTCGCGACGTGGTTCGGTCTCGCCGGCTTCGTCCTCGCCTTCGCGGTGGCCGCATTCGCCGTCGTCTCGAAGCTGACGGGTCACTCGATCACCGGATGGGCGTCCACGATCGTCGTCGTCAGCGGCTTCGGCGCGCTGCAGCTGCTGTGCCTCGGCGTGCTCGGCGAGTACGTGGGCCGCCTGTTCCAAACGGCCCAGGCACGCCCGACCCACTACGTCGCCTACGACTCGTTCGAGGCCGGGGGCCAGGGCACGGGCGATGATGCTCGCTCCGGCGTCGAGACACAGAGTGGTTCCCGCGCAGACGGAACACACCCCGTCGCCGAACCCGGGTTCGAGGTGCTCGCCCAGGCGTCATGACGCTCCGGGCGCCGGGCGGTGGGCGCCGGGCCGCGACGAACGCGCTTCAGGCGCCGAGCGTCACCCCGAAACGTCGGGACCGTCGTCAGGATGCGGCGCGAGTGACGTCAGCGGATCTGGCCGTCGCCGTCGACGATCCACTTCGTCGTCGTCAGCTCCGCGAGCGCCATCGGGCCGCGTGCGTGCAGCTTCTGCGTCGAGATGCCGATCTCGGCGCCGAAGCCGAACTCGCCGCCGTCGGTGAAACGCGTCGAGGCGTTGATCATGACGACGGCCGAGTCGACCTGCGCGGCGAACGTGCGCGCTGCCGCGCGGTCCTCGGTGACGATGCAGTCGGTGTGATGCGTCGAGTAGCCATCGATGTGGGCGATCGCCCCCTCGAGGCTGTCCACGACACCGACCGACATCTCGAGGCCGTGGAACTCGGTGCCCCACGCCTCATCCGTGACGGGCTGGGTCGCGACGCCACCGGCGAGGGCAGCGGCGCGTTCGTCGGCGTGCAGGACGACACCGCGCTGGGCGAGCTCGGTGAGCACGCGGGGCAGAAACGTCTCGGCGACGTCGGCGTGCACGAGCAGACTCTCGGCCGCGTTGCACACGCTCGGCCGGTGCGTCTTGGAGTTCACGGTGATGTCGAGCGCCATGTCGAGATCCGCCGCGCGATCGACGTAGACATGGACGTTGCCCGTGCCCGTCTCGATGACCGGCACGCTCGAACCGGTGACGACCGCCTCGATGAGCGCGGCCCCACCGCGCGGGATGACGAGATCGACGAGACCGCGCGCGGTGATGAGCGCCGTCACGTCGTCGTGGCCGCCGTCGAGCAACTGCACCGCATCGGCGGGGAGTCCCTGCTGTTCGTACGAGGCGCGCAGTGCCTCGACGATCGCGGCGTTCGTCGCCGCCGCGGCCGAGCCGCCGCGCAGGATCATCGCGTTGCCGCTCTTCAATCCGAGCCCCGCTGCGTCGACGGTGACGTTGGGGCGCGCCTCGTAGATCATGCCGACGACCCCCATCGGCACGCGCACCTGCTTGATCTGCAAGCCGTTGGCGAGAGTGTTGCCGCGCGTCACCTCGCCGACGGGGTCGGGCAGCGCCGCGACGTCGCGCAGCGCCTGCGCGACCTGGGTGACGCGTTCGGGCGTCATCCGCAGCCGATCCTGCAGGCTCTCGCTCATGCCGCCCGCAGCGCCCCGCGCCAGGTCCTCCTCGTTCGCCGCGACGATCGTCGCGGACGCGGCCTCGACGGCGTCGGCGAGCGTCAGCAGCGCGGTATCCTTCTCGGCGCGCGAGAGCAGCGCGAGGCGTTTCGACGCGGCGCGCGCCGCGCGACCGGCGGTCTCGATGCGGTGACGGGTTTCTTCAGCGACGTCGCTCATGCGCCCACTGTAGGAGCGCACGCCCGCCTCGCTCCAGTCCGCCCGAGCGCTTCTTCACGGTGTGGGCACGCACCTCGCGCACCACGCCGACCCGCGCGCGCAGCTCGTCCTCGATGCGCCGGTGCAGCGTCATCGCCGCCGCGGGGCAGCCGTCGCACGCGCCCGTGAGGCTGACGGTGACGACGCCGCGCTCGACGCCGATCAGCGTGATGTCGCCGCCGTGCGAGTGCGCCACTTGCTCGGCGACGTCCGCGACGACCACTCGGGCCTGCTCGGCGATCTCGGTGTCGTCGGCAGCGCCCTCGTCGAATTCGCCCACGGCGTCCCCGTCGGCGTTGCTCGAGGCATCGCTCGGCTCGACGCCGCCGGGCTCACGCGCAACGAATCGGCTCGACGTGTCAGCAAGCACGTCGCTCAGCGCGTCGCGCACGGCTGCTCCGTCACTCGCCCACGTGTGCGGCGCGCGCAGCCTGACGACGAGCGCGCCCGGTTCGCTGACCATGTCGCCGGCGCCCGCGCGCGTCAGCGCCTCGGGCCACGCCGCGAGCGCTCCGAGCGGGACGTCGCACCGCGCTCCGGAGAAGCGCCACCGCACGACGTCTGGATCGGGTGTTGCCTCCGGGTGCAGGGCGAGGTCGCTCATGTGAGCGCGAGCACGATGTGGCGAGCGAGGAACGCCATGCCCCATGCGAGGACGAACATGTACGCCCACGCGATCGCCGGCCAGCGCCACGTGTTCGTCTCGCGACGCATGATCGCGATGGTCGAGACGCACTGCAGGGCGTAGACGAAGAACACGAGCAGCGCGACGACCGTCGCCGTCGTGAAGACGAGCTGCCCGGCGTGCGGGCCGTCGCTGAACGTCATCTTCATGAGCGCCGCGCGCGGGTCCTCGGGGTCGGTCGCGCTCGCCACCTGCCCGAGCGTCGCGACGAAGACCTCGCGCGCACTCGTCGCGCCGAGCAGCCCGACGCAGATGTGCCAGTCGAACCCGAGCGGCGCGAAGATCGGCTCGATGAACCGCCCGATCGAGGCGGCATACGAGTGGTCGATGACGTACGCGGCCTTCTCGGTGTCGCCCATCCCGGCGGTCTCGGCGCCGCGGGCCGGGAAGTTGAGCAGCACCCACAGCGCGACCGTCGTCGTCAGGATGATGCCGCCGGCCTTGCGCAGGAACATACGCACCGAGTGTTACATCGTCGTCACGACGTTGCGGATCGACGGGAAGCGGTACGGCGGCATCTCCATGTAGAACGGCAGCGACGCATCGCGCAGCGCCGTCGCCTTGAACACGGCGACCGCGACGAGGGCCGACAGCCCGCCGAGCACGTACAACCCGAAGAGCACGAGGCCCTGCGCGTTGAACGGCCCGTACCGCTGCCCCGGTTCGACGAGCAGCGACGTCAGCAACACGTAGACAGGCAGGCGCGCCGAGCACGTCATGAGCGGCGCAGTGATGATCGTCGCGATGCGGTTGCGTGACGAAGGGATGGTGCGCGTCGCCATGATGCCTGGCACCGCGCATGCGAACGAGCTGAGCATCGCGACGAACGCGCGGCCCTCCAGCCCCGTGGCGGCCATGATCCGGTCCATGAGGAACGCCGCGCGCGACAAGTACCCGACGTTCTCGAGCAGTGACAGGACGAGGAACAGCAGCATGATCTGCGGCACGAAGACGAGCGTCGCGCCGACACCACCGATGATGCCGTTGCCGACGAGTGAGGCGAGCGTGTCGTTCGGGATGTGTTGCGCCTGGGCGCCGAGCCACGCGAACCCCTGCTCGACGAGATCCTGCAGCGGCGCGGCGACGGTGAAGATGGCCTGGAAGAACAGGAACATCGTCGCGAAGAACACGGCGAGACCGGCGACCGGGTGCAGCAGCACCGCGTCGATGCGCCGCGAGCGCGTGTCCTGCCCGGCGGGCGTGTACTCGGCGGCCGCGAGCACCGAACGCGACCATGGCGCGAGCTGCGCATCCTGCGTCGGCGGGCTGACGACGGGCCGCGTCCAGGCGGGGACGTCGGCGAGCAGGGCGCGGATGTCGTCGACCCCCGCGCCCGTCGCCGCCATGACGGCCCGCACCGGCACGCCGAGGGCCCGCTCGAGGGCTGCGACGTCGAGGCGGCCGCCGCGCGCGTGCAGTTCGTCGATCATCGTGAGGGCCAGCATCGTCGGCTTGCCCAACGCGATCGCGCGCGCGAGGAAGGGCAGCGAGCGTCGCAACGTCGTGGCGTCGGCGACGACGATGAGCGCGTCGGGTGCCGGCACGCCGTCGAGTCGGCCGGCGAGGGCATCGACGACGACCTGCTCGTCGGGGCTCACGGCCTCGAGGCTGTAGGTGCCCGGCAGATCCTCGAGGACGAGGTTCGTCTCGCCTGCGCGCACGTCTCCGAACGAACGCGACACCGTCACGCCCGGGTAGTTGCCCGTCTTCGCGCGCAGACCGGTGAGTCGGTTGAAGAGGCTTGACTTGCCGGCGTTCGGCGCGCCCAGCAGCGCGACGCGGGTGCTCGTCGCGGCGTCCGCTGTCGCGACGTCATCGGGGGCGTGGCAGCTCACAGGACGTCGACGCGGATGGCACCCGCGTCACGCCGACGCAGGCAGAGTTCGTATTCGCAGACACGGAAGACCATCGGATCGCCCATCGGCGCACGGCGCACGACCTCGATCTGTTCACCCTCGCGGAAGCCGAGCTCGCGCAGGCGACACAGGACGGCGTCGGCGCACCGGGACGCATCGAATCCGACGACGGTGGCGTGGGAGCCGGGCCGCAGCAGGTCGAGAGTCGTCATGGGCCTCACCTTCGGAGCACTCGCATCGTCGCGGGACGCGGCGATCATAGGCAAGGCTCACTTTACTCCCCCGGGCCGAACAAGTGGCTCAGGGCAGCAGCACCAGATGATCGCGGTGGACGAGGCTGCGCTCGAAAGCCGGGCCGATGGCGTCGCTCAGATCGCGAGTCGTGCGCCCCATGGCACGGTGCACGTCGGCGACGTCGTAGTTGACGAGCCCGCGCGCGAACACGTGGCCGTGACGGTCGGCGAGGTCGACGGCGTCGCCTGCGAGGAATCGCCCCTGCGCCTCGATGACACCCGCGTGAAGCAGCGAGCGCCCCTTCGTCCGCACGGCCTCGACTGCGCCATCGTCGAGCACGAGGCGCCCGGCCGGGTGCGTCGCGTGCGCGAGCCACAGGCGTCGCGCGCTGCGACGACGACCTGTCGGCGCAAATGCCGTGCCCACCTGCTCGCCGAGCAGCGCGTGGCGCGCGTTCGGCATCGACGTCAGCATCGTCGGGATGTCGGCTGCGGTCGCGATGCGCGCCGCGTCGACCTTCGTCCGCATGCCCCCGGTGCCGACACCGGATCCGGTGCCGCCGATCTCGACGTCATCCATCGCGGCGACGTCCGCGACGAACGGGATCCGCGAGGTGCCCTCGCGGCTCGGCGGACCGTCATAGAGGGCGTCGACGTCCGAGAGCAGGATGAGCGCGTCGGCGTCGACGAGGTGTGCGACGAGCGCCGCGAGCCGGTCGTTGTCACCGAAGCGGATCTCCTGCGTCGCGACCGTGTCGTTCTCGTTGATGACGGGCACCGCGCCGAACTCGAGCAGCGTCTGCAGCGTCGAGCGGCCGTTGAGGTACGTGGCGCGGCGGGTGACGTCCTCCGTCGTCAGCAGCACCTGCCCCATCGTCAGCCCGAGACCCTGGAACAGCAGCGAGTACGCGGACATGAGCTGTCCCTGCCCGACGGCAGCTGCGGCCTGCGCCTGCGGCAGCTCCGTCGGGCGCGTCGGCATGCCGAGCTGGCCCATCCCCGCAGAGATGGCTCCGGAGGAGACGAGCAGCACCTCCTTGCCCGCGTGCCGACGCTCGGCCAGCACCCCGACGAGCTCCGTCAGCGCCTCGTGGTTGATGCCGCCGCTCGTGTGGGTGATCGAACTCGACCCCACCTTGACGACGACGCGCTTGGCTTCGCGGACCTGCGCGCGCACCGCGTCGCCGTCGACGGCAGGGGTCGTCGGGGGCGTCTGCGGGGCGTGCTCGGCATGATCGTGCTCGTCGCGCACGTCAGCCGCACGCGTGGCGTGCTCGTCGGGCATGGTCGTCGTGGCGTCTGCGTTCATCGGGCGACTCCTTGCTGCACCGACGCGCGGGGCGCGTCACTCCTCGGTGCGGTAGCTCTCGTGCTCGGTCCAGACTCCGGCCTGACGTTCGGCCGCGAGCTCTTCGCGCGCCAGACGCTGACCGTCCTTGCGGTTGTGGAACTCGTCGCGCTTCTCGGCGCGCGACGGACGCGACGCCTCCTCGAGGCGTAGGTCGGTGCCGCGGGCGCCGAGCAGTTCGGCGCCGGCCTGCAGGGTGGGCTCCCAGTCGAAGACGACAGCGTTGTCGCCGGGACCGATGAGGACGGTCGAGCCGGGCACCGCGCCCGCCTTGAACAACTCCTCCTCGATACCGAGTCGGTTGAGACGATCGGCGAGGTAGCCGACGGCCTCGTCGTTGCTGAAGTCGGTCTGGCGCACCCAGCGCGTCGGGCGATCCCCGACGATACGGAACAGCGTGCCGTGCGTGCCACCCTCCTTCACGATGCGGAACCCGGCGTCGTCCATGGCCTTCGGACGCACGATGACGCGCGCCGGCACGGCCGACTCGACCTCCTGACGCGCCTGCTCGACGTGCTTGGCGAGCGCGAACGTCAGCTCCTTGAGGCCCTGGTGCGCAACGGCGGAGACGATGAACACCTCGAGGCCGCGTGCTTCGAGGTCGGGCTTGACCATCTCGGCGAGTTCGCGGGCGTCCGGCACGTCGGCCTTGTTGAGCACGACGATGCGGGTGCGCTCGGAAAGGGGCTTGCCGCCGAGGGATTCGTCGGCGACGTACTCGCTCAGTTCGTGCTCGATCGTGTCGAGGTCGCTCATCGGGTCACGGCCCGGCTCGAGCGTCGCGCAGTCGATGACGTGGACGAGGACCGAGCAGCGCTCGACGTGACGCAGGAACTCCAGGCCGAGGCCCTTGCCCTGGCTCGCGCCGGGGATGAGACCGGGCACGTCGGCGATCGTGAAACGCTGCGAACCAGCCGTCACGACACCGAGATTGGGCACGAGCGTCGTGAACGGGTAGTCGGCGATCTTCGGCTTCGCGGCGCTGACGACGGAAACGAGCGAGCTCTTGCCGGCGCTCGGGAAACCGATGAGGGCGACGTCGGCGAGCGTCTTCAGCTCGAGCACGATGTCGTTGCTCTCCCCCGGCTCGCCGAGCAGCGCGAAACCGGGCGCCTTGCGCCGCTGGCTCGCGAGGGCCTTGTTGCCGAGGCCGCCGCGGCCACCGGCGGCCGCGACGTAACGGCTGCCGAAACCGACGAGGTCGGCGAGGATCGTGCCGTCGCGATCCTTGACGACGGTGCCCTCCGGCACGGGCAGGACGAGGTCGTCGCCGTCGGCGCCGTTGCGTTCGTCACCGGCACCCGGCTTGCCGTTCTGCGCGCTGCGGTGCGGGCTCTTGTGGTACTCGAGCAGCGTCGTCACCTGCGGGTCGACCTCGAGGACGACGTCACCGCCGTGCCCGCCGTTGCCGCCGTCCGGGCCACCGAGCGGCTTGAACTTCTCACGATGCACGGAGGCGACGCCGTGCCCACCGTTGCCGGCCGTCACGTTGAGGACGACGCGGTCGACGAAGTTGGTTGCCATGGGTGATTCCTTTCGGCGCGCGCGAGGCGCGTGGCGCGGCCGGGCCCGTGAGGCCCGTGGTGCCGCCGTGATGCGGTGCCGCGTCGATGCGTCACCACGTTGATTCTATGAGCGTTCCGAGACGCACGTGAGGGGGTGAGCCGCGACGCGCGGGCTCACCCCCTCACGCGGGGTGATCAGATGATCGCGTGAGCGATCAGGCCGTGATCTCCGGCTCGACGACGATGTCGACGACCTTGCGGCCCTTGCGCTCGCCGAACTTGACGGCGCCCGGGGCGAGGGCGAAAAGCGTGTCGTCGCCGCCACGGCCGACGTTCTCGCCGGGGTGGAAGTGCGTGCCGCGCTGGCGGACGATGATCTCGCCCGTGCCGACGACCTGGCCGCCGAAGCGCTTCACGCCGAGTCGCTGTGCATTGGAGTCACGACCGTTGCGGGTCGAGGATGCACCCTTCTTGTGTGCCATGTCAGAGCCTCTTTCGAAATCTGTGGAAGATCAGGGGTGAGCGCGAGGCTCAGCCGATCTTGGTGACCTTGATCTGCGTCAGCGGCTGACGGTGGCCCTGGCGCTTGCGGTAACCCGTCTTGTTCTTGTACTTCATGATGGTGATCTTCGGGCCCTTGGCGGCCTTGACGACCTCGGCGGCCACCTTGACACCGGCCAGCTTGTCGGCCTCGACCGTGATGTCGGCACCGTCGACGAGCATGAGCGGCTTCAGCTCGATGCTCTCGCCCGGCTGCGCCGAGACCTTGTCGATGAGGAGGACATCGCCGACGGAGACCTTCTCCTGGCGACCACCCGCGCGAACAATCGCGTACACGTTGGACTCTCTTTCGTCATGGCACGCTCGCTCTGTCTGACCGGCCGATAGCTACCCCGGTTTCGCCGCGCACACGCACGAGGCGCAGGCTGGCGGTGACGGGACATCGGGCGCGGTGGGCGCACCAAACGTAAAGAATACCTGGCGGCGGGTGCGGGGCCCAAATCGTCCTGATGGCCCGCCGGCTGTCGGTGCCTCGCCTCGCCAGGACGCTTGAGGTCTGAAACTCCGCGGTGCCGGATTGAAGTCTTCACGACGACGGTTGGGGGCCGAAAATCCGCCATGCGGAGTTTCGGCCCCCAAGATCGTCGGGACGACGTGGTGCGCGCCCCGCGCGATCGATCAGTCGTCGCTCGCTGCCTTCGGCGCGGGTGCCCCGGCGGGCGAGCTGACGCGAGCACGCTTCTTGCGTGCCGGAGCCTTCTGCTCGCCAACGGCAGCCGACGCCGCGTCAGACGTGTTGCTCGCCGTAGCCGTGTTGTGGGCCGTGGCCGTGTCGTTCGCGGTGGTCGCGTCGCTCGTCGTGGTCGAACCCGTCGAGTTCGACGCCGAGCCGTCCTCCCCTGCGACCTTCGTCAACGGGGCCGACGACGACGCCGGCGCGCTGAGGTCGACCGGCTGCAGAGTGACGGGCGCACCCGCGCTCGAACCGGCGCGGCGACGCGGACGCTTCATCGGCGCCGGCGTCGTGCCGGCCGACGAGGTGACGACTGCCGATGACGTGGCGTTCGCCGGAGCATCCGACGTCGATGCGGCACCCAGCGTCGGGCCGTCGGTCGATGCCGTGTCCGTGCCGGAGCTCGCCAGTGCCGCCGAAGTCGACGGCGTAGCCGAGGTCGACGTGCCCGACTCAAATGCCTCGGACGGTGCGGTCGATGCCGACGCCGATGCCGCCGGCACCGTCATGACGCTCGCCTCACCGGCTCGTGCGGGCGCACCCGTCGACGCCGCCGCGCGACGCGAACCGCGACGACGCGCCGTCGGGGCCTGCGCCGTCGACGCCGTCGCAGTGGCAGCGCTGCCCGCGTCGGCAGGAGCCGAACCGCTCACCGTCGTGCCGTTCGTCGCGATGTCGGCAGCGGCACCCTCGTTCGCCGCAGGCGCGCTCGTCACGTCGCCCGCGTCCGTCGAGGCGTCGGCAGCAGCCTGGGCGACGCGCTCCGAGCGCGGCTTGACGCGACCGGAGCGGCGCGTGCCCGACTTCTTGGGCGCACTTGTCTCGGGAGCAGCCTCAGCCGAGCCAGCGCCGTCCTGCGGCGACACCGTCATGACGGCGTCGTCGTCAGACGCGGTGGAGACGGGCTTCGACGTCGCCGACTTGTCGCCCGCGGAGATCGCTGCGGCGTGCGCGGCCGCGGCGATCTGCGCGAAACCGTTGTCGCGCTCCGCCTTCGACTCGCCGGCCTCGTCCTGACGACCCTGGTGCTGACCGCCGTTCGAGCCGCCGGTCGAACCGTGCGAACCGTTGCCCGGGGTGTCACGGCCACCACGACCACCGCGCCCGCCACGACCCTTGCGGTTCGTGTCGTTGCCGTTGATGTCGCGGTTCTCGACCGGGTGGTCGTGGATGACGATGCCGCGCCCCTGGCACGACTCGCACGTCTCGGAGAAGACCTCGACGAGGCCCGCGCCGACGCGCTTGCGCGTCATCTGCACGAGGCCGAGCGAGGTGACCTCGGCGACCTGGTGCTTCGTGCGGTCGCGGCCCAGGCACTCGAGCAGGCGACGCACGACGAGCTCGCGGTTCGCCTCGAGCACCATGTCGATGAAGTCGACGACGATGATGCCGCCGATGTCGCGCAGGCGCAGCTGACGCACGATTTCCTCGGCCGCCTCGATGTTGTTCTTCGTCACGGTCTCCTCGAGGTTGCCCCCGGAGCCGACGAACTTGCCGGTGTTGACGTCGACGACCGTCATCGCCTCGGTGCGGTCGATGACGAGCGAACCGCCCGACGGCAACCACACCTTGCGGTCCATGGCCTTGGCTAGCTGCTCGTCGATGCGGTGCTCGGCGAAGACGTCTTCGTCGCCCTCCCACTTCTCGAGGCGCTCGACGAGGTCGGGCGCGACCTCGGAGATGTAGGTGTGCACCTCGTTCCAGGCACGCTCGCCGGAGACGACCATCTTCGCGAAGTCCTCGTTGAACACGTCGCGGATGACGCGGACCGTCAGATCCGGTTCGCCGTGCAGCAGCGACGGCGCGTTGGCCGTCTCGGCCTTCGCCTGGATGCGCTCCCACATCTTCATGAGGCGCTCGACGTCGGCGCGCAACTCCTCCTCGGAAGCACCCTCGGCGGCGGTGCGGACGATGACGCCCGCGTCGGCCGGCACGACCTCCTTGAGGATGCGCTTGAGGCGCGCGCGCTCGGTGTCGGGCAGCTTGCGGCTGATGCCCGTCATCGAGTTGCCCGGCACGAAGACGACGAAGCGTCCCGGTAGCGAGATCTGCGACGTCAGGCGGGCGCCCTTGTGGCCGATCGGGTCCTTCGTCACCTGGACGAGGACGCTCTCGCCCGCCTTGAGGGCGTGCTCGATGCGCTTGGGCTGGTTGTCGAGACCGGCGGCGTCCCAGTTGACCTCGCCGGCGTACAGGACGGCGTTGCGCCCGCGGCCGATGTCGACGAACGCCGCCTCCATCGACGGCAGCACGTTCTGCACCCGGCCGAGGTAGACGTTGCCCGCCATCGAGCTCGCCTGCTCCTGACGCGAGACATAGTGCTCGGCGAGCACCCCGTCCTCGAGGACGCCGATCTGAGTGCGCCCCTCCTGCTCGCGCACGACCATGACGCGCTCGACGCTCTCGCGGCGTGCGAGGAACTCGGCCTCGGTGATGACGGTGCGGCGGCGTCCCGCCTCACGGCCCTCGCGGCGGCGCTGCTTCTTCGCCTCGAGGCGCACCGAGCCCTTGATGGACGTGATCTCGTCCTTCGCGCGACGCGGCTCGCGCACCTTCGTCACGGTGTTCGCGTCGTCGCCGTCCGAGCCCTGACCCGAGCCGCTGCGACGGCGACGGCGCGTGCGCTTGCGCGACCCCGCGTCGTCCTGGGCGTCGTCGTGCTTCGAGCTGTCGTCCTGCGCGGCGTTGCCGTCGCGCTTGGAGCCGTCGCCCTGCGCCGCGTCGTCGTGCTTCGCGTTGCCACCCTTGGAACCGGAGTCGCGGTCGTCGGCGTCGTCGTGCTGAGCCTGCGAACCGTCGCGGGCGTCGTCACCCTTGTTGCCGCGACGGCCACGGCCGCCGCGTCGGCGCCGACGCGGGGTCTGCTCGTCGTCGTTCTCATCGTTCTCGTCGTTCGCGTCGTGGTTGTCGTCGGTGTCGGCCGACTGCTTCGCGCCCGCATCGTCCGCGTCCTCGCGCGAGCCGTGAGCGGCGTCGTCGGACGACGCGTCGCCATTTTCGTCGTGCTGCGCGTCATCACCGCGACGGCGGCGGCTGCGCGAACGCGCGGGGCGCGGCTGCTCGTCGGCCTCGTCGTCGCCACCTGCGCGGCCCGCGGGTGCCTCGTCACGCGGCGACTCGTCATCGGCGCGGCGCGAGCGGCGGGGCACGCGCGTCATCGGGTCGGCGGCCTGGAACACGAGGCCGAACGCGGCGCCGGCGGGCGCGCCCTGGCCCGAGTCGCCATCGGTGACGTCCTCGTCACCGTCGATGGCCTCGACCTCGTCGCTCGTGTCAGCGTCCTGCGCGGGCTCGGCCTGCGGCGCTGTGAAGGGGCTGCCGGCCGCGAACGGGCTGGCGAAGGGGAATTCAAGATTTTCGGGGGCCACGGGGCCCTCCTTCTTCGTCGGCACGACGTGTGCCACAGAAAGACCACCTGGGCCTTGCACGCGCCGCGGCGCGGATCGTTCGTATCGCCTGCGATCGTTCGTGTCCGCAGGACGGAAGTCGTCTTCTACGTGGCTCGTCGGCTCGCGCTGCGCGCGGCACCGGACGTCACGCCGCAGAGCTTCTCGGTCGGCGGCTTCGCATGACGATGCGTCGGCCACCCTCGCGCGATTCGCGGTGCACCGGCTGCGGCTCGCGCCGCGTCACCTGCGCTCCGACGGCGCGGTCGGAAGGTTCTGCGGGAGCGACAGGCTCTGTGAGACCTGCACGTTCCACCCGCATTATCGCACAGTCACCCCACGAGTGCCGGCAGGTCGGCACCCTCGTGTCCACATGGCGTCACAGCGCCTCCCCCACGCTGCGCCTCCCGACCGACGCCTCCCGCCCGGGGGCTTCGTTCGGATGGAGGTCTCAGGCGTCGAACGGGTCGCTGACGCGGCCGCCGGCTTCGAGGGCGCCTTGTGCGAGACGCGTCATGAGGGGCGAGCGCGGCACCTGCAGGCCCGTCAGCTCGGTGAGACCGGTCATGACGTCGATGGGGCGCACCGCGGGCGTCGTGTGCTGGATCGTCATCGTCCAGCGCACGAGGTCACGTCCGTCGGCATCTCCGGCGCGCACGAGCACGACGTCGGAGGCGAGGACGGCCTGACGCACGTCGAACTCGCGCGCACCCGACTTCGTCATGCGGGTGACGAGCAGCTCGGCGCGATCCATGAACGTCGCCACGGCGTCGGTGATTGTCTTGAGCGTGACGCCTTCGAAGTCGAGCTGCCACACGCTGGCCTGGAGCAGGTCGGCGAGCGCTCCCGGTGCGGCCTCGACGACGCGCAGCACGGCCATGTCCTGCGGCAACGATTCGTCGAGCGCTGCGCGCAGCGCCTCGAGGTCGCACTGCTGCGTCAACTGCAGCTGGAAGTACTCGGCCTCGGAGGCGGCCCCCGTCGGCGCGGCGTTCGCGTACGAGATACGCGGGTGCGGGTGGAAGCCTGCGGAGAACGCCATCGGCACCCCCGCGCGACGCACGGCACGCTCGAGGGCGCGCTGGAAGTCACGCGTCGAGGAGAAACGCAGACGTCCGCGCTTGGCGTACCTCACCGAGACCTTCTGGACGGCGGGTGCGGGGGGCGGACCTTCGGGAACTCGCTGACGTGCCACGAGCACGAGCCTACCGTCGACGCAAGGGCGCGCGGATCACCGCACCGTCACTCGGCTCGCCGGCACGACGAGGCACGCGATTCAGCGGATGCCGCGGGTGACGGCGGCCGTCGCGCCCTCGAGGGGCCCACGCGACCACGGTTCGCGCGAGACCAGCGAGCGCCACGCCATCGGCAACACGAGGGCGCCGACGCACAGGACGCCGACGTTGCCCCACGCGTCGTCGCGTTCGCCGGGATGCAGCTCACGCACGTACCAGGCGAGGTAGGCGATCTGCAGGACGTAGACACTCAACGTCATCGACCCCGCGGCGGCGAGCGCCGGCAGGCAGAAGCGCTCCGGCACGACGGCGAACCAGGCGAGCGCGAATCCCCCGACGAGCAGCGCCTCGAGCACGATCTCGAGGTGACTGCCGTCGTACGGTTCGAACGCGAGGCGCCCCGACGTCTTCACCGCCATGAGCAACGCGGCCCCTGCGAGTGCGACCAGGCCCGCCAGGCCCGCGCTCCACGCGGGGACGGCGCGCGTCCAGCGCCACAGCACGATGCCGAGGCAGGTGAAGACGAGCAGCGTCGTCAGGCGGTAGTGCGGTCCCGCGACCACGACGTCCCACAAACGGTGGCCCACGTCGTCGCCGGCGACGAGAGCCTCGGTGCTGCGGGTGCGGCCCCAGCTCAGCAGGGCGGGTGCGGCAGCCCACGACATCGTGGCGATCCCGAGCAGCACCGTGTCGGGCAGCCGCGCCAGCAGGGGCGCGAGCAGCGTCGGCAGGGCGAGGTAGACGAGGACGACGTCGACCTGCGCACCCCACGGCTCGATCCACAACCCGAGCGCGACGAGCACGGCCGCGCGCACCCCGGCCCGGACGAACGAGACGGTCAGCCCGGCGTTGCCCCGGTCCGCGAGCATCGCGCTGATGCCGATGAGAAGCGCGAACAACGGCGCCGTCGCGAACTCGGTCAACGCCGCCAGTCGGAACGGGCCGTCGTCCGGGGCGCAGTAGGCGACGAACATCGACACGAGGGCGAGCCCGCGCAGCATGTCGACGCGCGCATCGCGCCTGTGGACGCCGCGGCGAGCACGTCGTGGGCTCATCGGCGTCTCACCGGCGCCCCGTCGAGACGAGTCGCATCGTCATGACGCCGCGCCCACGTCAGTGCGCGTGGTCGGCGGCGGCCAACTTCTTCGCAC
Source organism: Dermacoccus sp. SAI-028 (assembly GCF_004346775.1). Classification (NCBI taxonomy): domain Bacteria; kingdom Bacillati; phylum Actinomycetota; class Actinomycetes; order Micrococcales; family Dermacoccaceae; genus Dermacoccus; species Dermacoccus sp. SAI-028. Next base: position 1,953,265 of record NZ_SMFS01000001.1, read on the forward strand.
CCTCACCGAGGACGGTGAGCGGCAGCAGCGTCTTGCCCGTGGGGCCGATCTGGATGTCGGTGTCCATCTGCGGGCACACGCCGCAGTCGAAGCACGGCGTCCAGCGGCAGTCGTCGACTTCTTCCTCGGAGAGGGCATCCTGCCAGTCCTGCCACAGCCAGTCCTTGTCGAGACCGGAGTCGAGGTGATCCCAGGGCAGCACCTCGAGCTCGCCGCGCTCACGCGTCGTGTACCAGTCGACGTCGATCGGGTGCTCGGAGGCGGCGAAGACCGCGTCAGCCTGCCCCATCCAGCGCTCGTAGCTGAAGTGCTCGCTCCAGCCGTCGAAGCGGCCGCCGTCACGCCACACGGCCTCGATGACGGCGCCGACGCGGCGGTCGCCGCGGCTCAGCAGGCCCTCGACGATGCCGGGCTTGCCGTCGTGGTAGCGCATGCCGATGCTCGAACCGAACTTCTTGTCGGCTCGGATGGCGTCCTTGAGCTTCTTGAGCCGCTCGTCCGTGGCCTCGGCCGACAGCTGAGCGCACCACTGGAACGGCGTGTGCGGCTTCGGTACGAACCCGCCGATGGAGACGGTGCAGCGGATGTCCTTGCGGCCGCTCACCTGGCGCCCGGTCTCGATGACGCGGCGCGCCATGTCGGCGATCTGCAGGACGTCCTCGTCGGTCTCGGTGGGCAGGCCGCACATGAAGTACAGCTTCACCTGACGCCAGCCCGCGCCGTATGCGGCGGCGACGGTGTTGATGAGGTCGTCCTCGGAGACCATCTTGTTGATGACCTTACGGATGCGCTCGCTGCCGCCCTCGGGCGCGAACGTCAGACCCGAGCGGCGGCCGTTGCGCGTCAGCTCGTTGGCGAGGTCGATGTTGAACGCGTCGACGCGCGTCGACGGCAGCGACAGACCCGTCTGCGTGCCCTCGTAGCGGTCGGCGAGGCCCTTGGAGATCTCGGCGATCTCGGTGTGGTCGGCGGAGCTCAGCGAGAGCAGGCCCACCTCCTCGAAGCCGGTCGCGGCGAGGCCCTTCTCGACCATCTCGCCGATGCCGGTGATCGAACGCTCGCGCACGGGGCGCGTGATCATGCCGGCCTGGCAGAAACGGCAACCACGCGTGCAGCCGCGGAAGATCTCGACGCTCATCCGCTCGTGGACGGACTCGGCCATCGGCACGAGCGGCTGCTTCGGGTAAGGCCACTCGTCGAGATCCATGACGGTGTGCTTCGCGACGCGCCACGGCACACCGTGCGCCTCCTCGCTCAGCACGACACGCTGGATGCGCCCGTCGGGCAGGTAATCGACCTCGTACATCGACGGCACGTAGACGCTGCCCGTGCGCGCGAGTTCGAGCAGCAGCCCGCGACGCCCGCCGGGGCGCTCGGCGAGCTTCCACTCCTTGATGATGTCGGTGATGAGCAGGACGGCCTCTTCGCCGTCACCGATGACGGCGGCGTCGATGAAGTCGGCGATCGGCTCGGGGTTGAACGCCGAGTGCCCGCCCGCGAGGACGATCGGGTGGTCGATCGTGCGCTCGTCGGCGTGCAGGGGGATTCCGCCGAGGTCGAGCGCCGTCAGCATGTTCGTGTAGCCGAGCTCGGTCGAGAACGACATGCCGAGCACGTCGAAGTCGCGCACGCTGCGGTGGCCGTCGACGGTGAACTGCGGCACGCCCGCCTCACGCATCTTCGCCTCCATGTCCGGCCACATGGAGTAGGTGCGCTCGGCGAGCGCGTCGTCACGCTCGTTGAGCACTTCGTACAGGATCATGACGCCCTGGTTGGGCACGCCGACCTCGTAGGCGTCGGGGTACATGAGGGCCCAGCGCGTCGTCAGCTCCTGTCCGTCGGGGCCGTAGCCGCCGCAGTTCCAGTCCTTGACCTGGGCGTTGAGCTCGCCACCGACGTACTGGATCGGCTTGTTCACCTGCTCCAGCAGCGGCTCGAGATCGTGGAAGACAGACTCACCAGACATGTCCACCAGGGTAGTTCGGCCCAGGACGAGCGCCCAATCGTCGCCGGGGCGCCCGCTCAGGCGCTGCCCGTCTCACCTCCACGGCGTGACGCCGCCACGAGCGCGGCGACGAACGCGTCGACGTCCTCGTCGCGGGTGTCGAACGAGCACATCCAGCGCACCTCGCCGCGTGCCTCGTCCCAGTCGTAGAACCGGTAGCTCTCGCGCAGTCGGTTCGCGACGTCGGCCGGCAGCGTCGCGAAGACGGCGTTGACCTGCGTCGGCTGCGTGAACGCGACCTCACCGAGCGCACCGCGCGCCTGCTCGGCCTCGATCCCGGCCCGCAGGCGCCGCGCCGCAGCGTTGGCCCGCGTCGCGTTCTCGCGCCACAGCTCACCGTCGTAGAGCGCGAGCAACTGCGCGGAGACGAAGCGCATCTTCGACGTCAGCTGCATGAGGAACTTGCGCGAGAACCCGAGCCCCGCACACGCCTCGGGCGTCAGCGCCACGACGGCCTCGGCGAGCATCGCGCCGTTCTTCGTGCCACCGAGGCTGATGGCGTCGACGCCGGCGTCCGTCGTGATGGCGCGCAGCGGCACCTCCAGCGCGGCGGCGGCGTTCGACAACCGCGCGCCGTCGAGGTGCACCTTGAGCCCCAATCGGTGCGCGTGTTCGGCGATCGCGGCGATCTCGTCGGGCGTGTAGAGCGTACCCAGTTCGCTCGACTGCGTGATCGACACGACGCCGGCCTGGGCGCGGTGCTCATCCCCGAAACCCCACGCCTCGCGGTCGATGAGCTCCGGGGTGAGCTTGCCGTCCTCGGTCTCGACCGTGAGCAGCTTGAGCCCGCCGGTGCGCTCCGGCGCGCCACCCTCGTCGACATGGATGTGCGCCGTCGTCGCGGCGATGACGGCGCCCCAGCGCGGCAGCATCGACTGCAGCGCGAGGACGTTCGCGCCCGTGCCGTTGAAGACCGGGTAGGCGATCGCGTCGTCACCGAAGTGGCCCCGCACGACCTCCTGCAGCCGCTGCGTGTAGTCGTCCGCACCGTAGGCGCCCTGGTGGCCGCCGTTGGCCGCGGCGAGCGCCTCGACGACGCGGGGGTGCATCCCCGCGTAGTTGTCGGACGCGAAGTCGCGCCGCGCGGTGTCGTGCAGCGCCTCGAACGGTTCGTGCTTCATCGTCGTCTCCTCAGTCATCGCGGCCCGTGATGCCTCGCGTCGAGGCGATGACGGGCGCCATCTTGCGCTCGAGCGCCTCGAAGAACATCGACAGCGGGAACTCGTCGTCGAGCACCGCGTCGGTGTAGCCCTTCGGCGGCCCCGCGAGCACCTCGTCGGGCAGCCCGCGCGCCCACACCGACGCCGGGTGCGGCGTCAGAACGGAACGGATCAGCTCGTACGCCGCGAGCCAGTGCGCGACCTTGGGGCGGTCGATCGAGCGCCAGTACAGCTCGTCGACGGCGTCGGCGAGTTCGATGATGCAGGCGGGCAGGCGCGACCACTCGACCGTGAGCTTCGAGTCCGTCCAGTTCATCACGCCACGCTGGTGCAGCCACGCGAACAGCAGCTGCCCGCCGAGACCGTCGTAGTTGCGCACACGGCCGCCGGTGAGCGCGAACCGGAAGATCCGATCGAGCAGGACGGCGTACTGCACGCCGCGCGCATGCGTCAGCGTGTCACGCTCCACGGCGGTCAGGTTCTCCCCCGCGACGACGCGCTCGCCGAGACGACGCTCGAGGTCGACGCAGTGACGGAACGCCGTGAGGTCGCAGCGCAACTCCTCGAGCGAGTAGAGGAAGTACGGCATGCGCTGCTTGATCATGAACGGGTCGAACGGGAGATCGCCGCGCATGTGGCTGCGGTCGTGGATGAGATCCCACATGATGAAGGTCGCCTCGGTGAGCGACTGATCCTCGAGCATCGCCTGCGCCCCGCTCGGCAGTTCGAGCTTCGTGATGCGCGCGGCTTCGCTGACGACGCGCCGGTAGCGCGCTGCCTCACGGTCCTGGAAGATCGCACCCCAGGTGAAGACGGGCGTCTCACGCGTCGCGACGGTCTCCGTGAACAGCACCGCCGAGTTCGTGTCGTAGCCGGAGGTGAAGTCGACGAAGCGCAGCGGCACGAACAGCGGGTTCTCGTACTCGCGCTCGAGGGTGTCGATGAACTCCGGCCAGATCACCTCGACGAGGACGGCCTCGAGGTGACGGTTCGACGAACCGTTCTGGGTGTACATCGGGAACACGACGAGGTGGCGAACGCCGTCCTCGCGCTGGTTCTGCGGGTCGAATGCGACGAGCGAGTCGAGGAAGTCGGGCACGCCGAAACCGTGGTCGGCCCACCGGCGCAGGTCGACGACGAGCGCGTCGAGGTAGGCGGCGTCGTGCGGGAACGACGGCGCGAGCGCCTCGATCGCCGTCACGGCGCGCTCGAGCTCGGCGCCTGCGGCGCCGGCGTCAGCCTCGGGGGCGAGAGAGCCGTCCTTGACCTGCATGGCGGCGATGGCCTCGCATGCGGCCTTGAGCTCGCTCCACGCGGTGGTGTCCTCGACGACCTCGGGCTCCCCGACGACGGCCTTGACCTCACGGGTGGACGTGAGCAGCTGGGCACTGGACATGGACAACCTCCGATCGCTGAGTGCGAGCCGATGTAAGCGGCAAAGGGACTTGACGCCCCTCACATTATCGCGAGACGAAGGGTGGTGATGACCTGAGGCACACGTGACCTGCGCGGACTCGGCGCGCGTGCGGGCACGCGAACGGGGCACCCGAGCGTCATCGCCTCGAATGCCCCGTTCGTCGGCCCGCGCGGCGGGCGGGCGTCAGTCGGTGTAGAGCTCGTCGAGGTCGTCCTTGAACTTCTTGACGACGACGCGGCGCTTGATCTTCATGCTGGGCGTGATCTCGCCCTCCTCGACCGACAGGTCGCGGGGCAGGATGATGAAGCGCTTGATCTGCTCCCAGCGGTTGAGCTGCAGGTTCATCTCGTCGACGTAGCCCTGCACCATCTCGCGGCACGCGTCGCTCGTCACGACGTCGCGGTAGCTCTTGCCGGCCATGCCGTTCTTCTCGGCCCACTCGGCGATGGCGTCCTCGTCGAGCGTGATGATCGCGGAGACGAACTTGCGGCCGTCGCCCTCGACGACGAGGTTCGAGGCGTAGGGGCACACGCCCTTGAACATCGCCTCGATGGCGCCGGGCGAGACGTACTTGCCGTTCGAGGTCTTGAACAGATCCTTCTTGCGGTCGGTGATGCGGATGTGGCCCGACTCGGAGATCTCACCGATGTCACCGGTGTGGAACCAGCCGTCTGTCAGCACCTCGGCGGTCTCGCGCTCGAGGTTCCAGTAGCCCTGCATGACGCCGGGACCCTTGACGAGCAGTTCGTCGTCCTCACCGAGCTTGAACTCGGTGCCCGGCAGCGGCCAACCGACGGTACCGACCTGGTTCGCGCCGAGGTAGGGACGGTTGACGCTCGCCGCCGCCGACGACTCCGACAGGCCGTAACCCTCGAGGATCGGCAGGCCGATCGCGGAGAACCAGAGCGCGATGTCCTTGTTGAGCGCCGCCGAGCCCGAGATGAAGTAGCGCACGTGGCCGCCGAAGCGGGCACGGATCTTCGACAGGATGATCTTGTCGGCCAGCTTGTACTCGATCGCGAGACGCCCGGACGGCTCGCGGCCGTCGGCGCGCTCGTTGGCCACCTTCGTGCCGACCTCCACGGCCCAGCGGTACAGCTTGAGCTTCGCGCCGCCGTCGGCCTCCATCATCGTGTTGATCTTGCCGTACACCTTCTCGAAGATGCGCGGCGCGGCGCCCATCCACGTCGGCTGCGTCTCGGGCAGGTTGTCGATGATCTTGTCGACGCGACCGTCGACGACCGTCGGGAAACCGACCTGGATCGGCAGGCACAGCAGCATCTTGCCGAACACGTGCGACAAGGGCAGCCACAGGTACTGCACGTCACCCACGTTGAGCAGACCGGTCGAGTCGACGGCGGACGCCTCGTACGTCCAGCAGTCGTGCGACAGGCGCACACCCTTCGCCTTGCCCGTCGTGCCCGAGGTGTAGATGAGGGTCGCGAGGTGCTGCGGCTTGATGCCGGCGACGCGGTCGTCGATGACGTCGGGCGTCTCCTCGAGACGGGTGCGGCCGAGCTCGCGCAGCTCGTCGAGCGTCATGACCCACTCGCCGTCACCCTCGCCGTCGAAGACGACGACCTTGACGACGTCGGGGATCTGCTCGCGCCCACTACGCAGCTTCTCGACCTGATCGGTGTCCTCGGCGAACACGACGCGCGAGCCCGAGTCGGTGAGGATGTGGACGACGTCGGCGAGCTGGCTCGTCGGGTACACGGTCGTCGTCGCCGCGCCGGCGAGCATGTTGCCCAGGTCCGCGAGGACCCACTCCAGGCGGGTCGAGGAGGCGATGGCGACGCGGTCCTCGGCGTCCACGCCGAGCGCGACGAGGCCCGCCGCGATCTGACGGGCGTGCGTGTCGGTCTGCGCCCACGTCATCGACTTCCAGGCGCCGCCCTGCGGGAAGCGGTACGCCTCGTCCTGGCCCGACTTCGCGACGCGGTCGATGAACAGATGCGCGACGCTGCGGGCTCGGTTGTCGATGAGATCGCGCTCGAACTTCTCGTCGGCGATGTTCATGACCATGGGTAGGCGCCTCCAGTCGCAACTCGGCAGAGTGGTTACTCGCCAGTTTTCTTCGGTGTAGCCCTCACCCTAGGCGAGAGCGGCGGGTCTTTTGGATGTTTCCGACGAGCCCGATGGCGGCCCAGCACGAAAACATGCTCGATCCACCGTACGAGACGAACGGCAGCGGCACCCCCGTGACGGGCATGAGACCGAGGTTCATCCCGAGGTTCTCGAGCGTCTGGACGAGGAACCATCCGGCGAGCGCGACGCAGACGAGGCGCGCGAAATCGTCCTCCGAACGGCGCGCCACGTGCAGCATGCGGACGACGACGAACAGCTCGAGCGCGACGACGCCCACGGCCCCGACGAACCCGAGCTCCTCCCCCGCGACGGAGAATACGAAGTCGGTGTACTGGAACGGGATGAACCCGCCCTGCGTCGAACGTCCCTCGAACAAGCCCTCACCGAACAACCCCCCGGAACCGATGGCCGTCTTGACCTGCGCCACCTGGTAGCCGATGCCACTCGGGTCGGCGGTGGGGTCGACGAACGCGAGCAGCCGGTCGCGCTGATACGGCGCGAGCACGGGGGTGAACAGGGCGACGGCGACGACTCCCGCGAGCGCGGTGCCCGCGCCGAGCAGCACCCGCCGGCGCACCCCGGGGACGAGCAGCGCCGAGACCGCGAGCAGGGTGAGGACGACGGCTGAGCCGAAGTCGGGTTGCAGCATGATGAGCGCCAGGGGCACGGCGACGACGGCGAGCGGCAACCGCAGCTGCCGCAGGCCGAGGGGGCGCGGGTCGTCGCGGTCGGCGAGGACGGACGCGAGCGTCACGGCGAGCGCGACCTTGGCCATCTCCGACGGCTGGATCGAGAAGCCGGGCACTTCGATCCACGAGCGCGAACCGTTGATCGTGCTGCCGAGGGGTGTCAAGACGGCGAGGAGGGCGAGCAACGCGACGAGGTAGATCGCCGGGGCGAGCGCGCGCAACGTCCGCGGATCGAGGCGCATGATGAGCGCCGCGAGGCCCACTCCGATGACGGCGTTGATGACGCCGCGCACGGCGAAGGCGGTGCCGGAGACGTGTGCGGTGGCCGACCACGTCAGCAGGATGCCGATGACGGTGAGGCCGGCCGCCGCCGTCAGCAGGCCGAGGTCGAGGCGTGCGAGGTCGGCGAGGACGCGTCGCGGCTCGCGTCGCGCTGCGTTCACGCAGGCGCGAGCAGGTCGCGTGCCGCCTCGACGTCGCGCGTCATCTGCTCGATCAGTGCCTCGATCGAGTCGAATTTTACGTTGCCGCGCAGGTGCTGCACGAACTCGACGGCGACGATCTCGCCGTACAGGTCGAGGTCGGTGCGGTCGAGGACGTACGCCTCGACCGTGCGCTCGGGGATGTCGAACGTCGGGTTCGTGCCGACGCTGATGGCGGCGGGCAAGCGGTATTCGGGGTCGTCCTGGGCGAGCGAGCGACGTACGAGCCACCCCGCGTACACACCGTCAGCGGGGACGACGCCCTCGGCGTCCCGCGCGAGGTTGGCCGTCGGGAAACCGAGTTCGCGCCCGCGCTGGAAGCCCTTGACGACCTCCCCGACGACGCAGTGGTTGCGCCCAAGTACCTCGGCGGCCTCATCGACCTTGCCGCCCGCGATGAGTTCGCGCACCTGCGAGGACGACCAGCGCACGCCCGGGCCGACGTCGTCGAGGGCGATGACGTCGAAGCCGAACTCGCCCCCCAGCTCGCTCAGCGTCCTGATGTCGCCGGAGTTCTTCACGCCGAAGCGGGTGTCCTTGCCGACGACGACGCAGCGCGCATGCAGGGCGTCGACGAACGTCGCCTCTACGAACTCGCGCGGCGTCTGCGCGGCGAGCTCGCGGGTGAACGGCATGACGACGACGGCGTCGAGGCCGAGCTGTTCGAGCAGGAACAGCCGGTCCTTCATGCCCGTCAGCATCTCGGGCGCCTTGTCGGGCGCGAGGACGGCGAGGGGGTGCGGCTCGAACGTCACGGCGACGCTCTTGAGCCCACGGGCGTGAGCCTCTTGCGCGACGCGCTGCATCACGGCGGCGTGGCCGCGGTGGACGCCGTCGAAGTTTCCGAGTGTGACGACGGTGGGCCCGAAGTCGGCGGGCAGGTCGTGGGGGTCAGTCAGGCGCAGCACGACGCCACCTTATCCGCCCGTGGACAGCTCTCGCTCGTCCATGCGTGCGAGACGCCACACGGCGAGCGCGCCGGCCCACGTCAGCACGAAGAGCGCGACGATGACGTACCCGACCGAGTCGAGCGGGATCGAACCCAGCCAGGCGACCGGGCCGCTCGTGATGTTCCACTTGTCGCTCACGACGCCGGCCAGTTCGATCGTGCCGATGACGAGGGCGACGAACACCGACAGGCCCGTCACGGTCGCGTTGTAGTAGAGCCGTCGCAGCGGTTTGGCGAAGGCCCATTCGTAGGCGCGGGACATGAAGATGCCGTCGATCGAGTCGAGCAGGCTCATGCCGGCGGCGAAGATGATCGGCAGGGTGAGGATCGCATACCACGGCAGCGCGAAGGCCGCCGCCCCGCTCGCGAGGACGAGCAGCGAGATCTCGGTGGCCGTGTCGAAGCCGAGGCCGAACAGGAACCCTGTCGGGTACATCTGCACCGGCTTCGTGATCGACTTCGTCGCGCCCCGCAGGATGCGGGCGAAGAATCCGCGGCCATCGAGGTGCCCCTCGAGCGCTTGCTCGTCGAGGCGGCCTTCACGCGCCCCGCGCCAGACGCGCACGATGCCGATGAGACTCATGAGGTTGAGGATGCCGATGACCCACAGGAAGACGCCGGAGACCGTCGGGCCGAAGACGCCGAGCCACTGGTGCAGCGTCGAGTCGTCGTCCTTCACCGGCCCGGCGATGGCCTTGATCCCGAGCGCGAGCAGCAGACACATCGTGAACACGACGCTCGAGTGGCCGAGGGAGAACCAGAAACCGACCGACACGGGCTTGTTCTCGCGACGGTCGGTGAGCAGCTTGCGCGTCGTGTTGTCGATGGCCGCGATGTGGTCGGCGTCGAAGGCGTGACGCATGCCGAGGGTATAGGCGGTGAGGCCGAGGCCGATGCCGAACAGCTGCTTGTGCCCGTCCGAGGTGATCTGCAGGTTCTGCGGTTCGACGACGAACGCGAGCACCCCCCACCCCACGACGTGCAGCAGCGCGACGAAACCCGCCATGCCGAGGATCGAGCGCTTCTCGTGGGCGTTGAACCCGTGCCACCAGCCGGTCAGACGGCTCATCACCCATCCTTCGTCTCGTCGTGCGTTGCAGCGTCACCTTACCGCCCGGTGCGACAGCTTCGCACCTGCGCGAGCGTGGCGTGCGTCGCGGGCGCTGCGGGCGCCGCGGGTGGTGACCGCGGCGCGCGCTGCCTGAAGGCTCAGGCCGGGAAGGTGACGCGCGACTTCGCGGTGGCGGCTCGCTCGTCCAGGATCGCGGCGAGACGCCCGTCGGGCGCGATCGCCGCGACCGTCTCCTCCCCGCGGTGCGCCGAGGCGATCCGCTGGCCGTACCCGAGGGCGCGTTCTTCCTCGGCGTCGAGATCGTGGACGACGAAGGAATCCGCCGCGGCCTGCGCCATCGGGATGACGCGCGGGACGCCGCCGTGCCCGGCCTGCTCGGCGATCGTCTCCAGCGTCGCCGCGTCCTCGAGGGTGAACGCGCCGACGCGGGTGCGCCGCAGCGCTGTCAGGTGCCCGCCGACGCCGAGCGCGGCGCCGAGATCGCGGGCGAGGGCGCGCACGTAGGTACCCGAGGTCACCTCGACGACGACGTCGAGGTCGACCACGGGCATGCCGTCGTCCGTGCTCGCCTCACGCACGTCGAGCACCTCGAAGCGGCTGACGGTGACGGAACGCGCGGCGAGGGCGACGTCCTCTCCCCCACGCACGCGGGCGTAGGAGCGCTTACCGTCGACCTTGATCGCGCTGACGCTGCTCGGCACCTGCTCGATGTCGCCGCTGAGCGAGGCGACGGCCGCCGCGAGGGCCTCGTCGCTCAGCTCCGCGCGCGTCAACGGCGTCGAGGCCGTGACGCCGCCCTCCGCGTCGTCGGTGATCGTCGTCTGGCCGAGGCGAATCGTCGCGGTGTACTCCTTGTCGCACCCGACGAAGAACGTCAGCAGCTTCGTCGCCTTGTTGACGCCGAGCACGAGCACGCCCGTCGCCATCGGGTCGAGTGTGCCGGCGTGGCCGACGCGGCGCGTGTTCGCGAGGCGCCGCATGCGGCCGACGACGTCGTGCGAGGTCCATCCGGCGGGCTTGTCGACGAGGACGAGCCCGTCGGGCGTCTGCGGACGCGCCTCGCGGCGGGGGCGCTGCTCGGCAGCGGACTCGCTCACGCCTCGTCGGCGGGTTCGGCCGGCTTCTTGTACGGGTCCGCCTCGCCCGCGTAGGCGGCGGTAGAGCGGTTACGGGCCAGTTCCTCGTCGCGGGCGCGCGTCTGGGCGAGCACGTCCTCGAGGTGTGCGGCGCCCTCGGGGATCGCGTCGGCGATGAACTCGAGCGTCGGCGTGAGACGGATGCCGAGGCCCTTGCCGACGTGGCTGCGGATGCGGCCCTTGTTGTCGGCGAGCGCTTCGGCCGTCGCGGCGCGCTCCTCGTCGCTGCCGAAGACGGTGTAGAACACGGACGCGTTCTGCAGGTCGCCGGTGACGCGCACGTCGGTGATCGTGAGGAAGCCGACGCGCTCGTCCTTGAGACGGAACTCGACGTACTCGGCGACGAGGGACTTGATGCGGTCGGCGACCTTGCGGGCGCGGGCCTGGTCGGCCATGGATGCCTCCTGATGCTGAAGTGAACTGCCCCAACCCTAGGCGATGGGCGCAGGCGGCGGCTCGACGACGCAGCCGGGCGCGGCCGTTACCGATCAGGGTGTCCCGTATGTACCGCTCAGCCCTTGCGCGCGACGACGATGTCGCGATCGATCGAGGCGTCGACGCGGTGACGGAAGGCGTCGGCGGCGACGTGCCCCTGCGTCGGGCCGTCCACGCCGTGGCCGTGCACGACGGTGAAGCCGTGAGCCTCGAGCACTTCTGCCATCGCCTCGGGCCCGGCGACGTGACGGTTGTACGCGAGGCCGATCGTGCCGCCGGTGCGCAGCGCGTCGTGCCAGCCGGGCAGCGCGCGATCGAGCAGGCGCAACGGTGAACGGGCGAGCCGCTCGCCATTGCTACCGTGGCTGCCGTGCTGCACGCCGTAGGGCAGGTCAGTGACGACGACGTCGACGCTCGCGCGGCGCATGACGTCCGGCAGCTTGGTGGTGTCCATCGACAGGTACGTCACCTGCTGGGTGCGCCCCGCCTTCCAGTCCTCCTTGCTGGGAGCCGTCTCTAGCTCGAGGGCGCGACCGTACGTGCGGCCGCTGCGACGGATCTGTGTCGCGTCGATCTCGTGCTTGAGGCGGTGCGTGCGCAGCCACGTCGTGATGAACGCCTGGTACTGCTCGAAGTCGCCCTTGTCGACCTCGATGCCGGTGATGTCGAGGCCGCGCAGCAGACACGTGTTGAGCGTTGTGCCGCGCCCGCACATGGGGTCGAGGACGTGCAGCGTGCCGTCGAGCAGCTGTGCGGGACGCTTGCTCAGCGCCGCGGTGACGTTGAGCAGCAGGTGCGTGAACTGCTCGTTCGTCTTGCCCTGGTACTTCTGGATCGTGACGACGTCATCGGTGTAGAGCCTTCGTCGCTCCAGCGGGGTCGGGCTCAGCAGCCCGTCGCGCGCGCCGAAGAGCGCGAACGCGCCGCTGGCCTCGGAGACGACGCGGTCGAGCCGGTCGTCGTCACCGGCGACGGCGAGGTAGTCGACCCCTGCCACGGTGACGGGTTCGACGCTCGCCTCGATGCCGAGCGCACCCGCGAGCAGCGTGATCTCCGCAGCGTTGAGGCGCGCCGCGTCCCCCGCGTACACGCGGTTCGACGACGGCGCGAGCAGCAGCAGGCGCCCGTCCGGCGCCACGTCGGGCGGGGGCGAGACATCGGGGTTCAGCACGGGAGCGTCGAGAGTCACGGGCCCCATTCTGCCCGATCTGCCGCGCGCGGCCGATGCCGCATGGCGCCGCGCAGCGCCGTGGCCCGGTGCCACGGCTGACTCACGACATACACGACGGCGACCCCGCCCGAACCCCGGTGTGCGGGGTTCGAGCGGGGTCGCATCCGACCATGTGTCCGAGGCGATGAGGTCATCGCCTCGGACACGGCGAGGCGTCAGGCTCGGGGGATCTCCACCATCTCGTACGTGGTGATGAGGTCGCCCGTCTGGACGTCGTTGTGCGAACCGAGGTTGATACCGCACTCGAAGCCCTCGCGGACCTCGGTGACGTCGTCCTTGAAGCGTCGCAGACCGGCGATCTCGAGGCCTTCGACGATGACGACACCGTCGCGCGTGATGCGCGCCTTGGCGCCACGCTTGATCTCGCCGCTCCTGACCATCGATCCGGCGATGTTGCCGAACTTGGACGAGCGGAAGATCTCGCGGATCTCGGCGGAGCCCGTCTCGCGCTCCTCGTACTCCGGCTTGAGCATGCCCTTGAGGGCGAGCTCGATCTCCTCGATCGCCTGGTAGATGACCGAGTAGTAGCGGATCTCGACGCCTTCCTTCTCGGCGTACTCCGCGTTCTGGCCTTCGGCGCGAACGTTGAAGCCGACGATGATGGCGTCTGAGGCGACGGCGAGGTTGATGTTGTTCATCGTGATCGCGCCGACACCACGGTCGATGATCCGCAGGTCGACGTCGTCGCCCACGTCGATCTGCAGCAACGCGTCCTCGAGGGCTTCGACCGAACCCGACACGTCACCCTTGAGGATGAGGTTGAGGGTCTCGACCTTGCCCGCCGCGAGGTGCTCGTTGAGGTCCTCGAGGCTGATGCGCTTGCGCGCCTTGGCCAGCGAGGCCTGACGGTCGGCCGCTTCACGCTTCTCGGCGATCTGACGGGCCGTGCGGTCGTCCGGAGCGACGATGAACGTGTCACCGGCGCGCGGCACCGAGGCCAGACCGGTGACGAGCACCGGGCGGCTCGGGCCCGCTTCGGCGACGTTCTGGCCGTGCTCGTCGAGCATGGCGCGAACGCGTCCGTAGGCCTGACCCGTGACGATGGCGTCACCGACGCGCAACGTACCGGACTGCACGAGAACCGTCGCGACGGCACCGCGACCACGGTCGAGGTTGGCCTCGATCGCGACACCACGGGCGTCCTTGTTCGGGTTCGCACGCAGGTCGAGCGCGGCGTCGGCGGTGAGCAGCACGGCCTCGAGCAGCGAGTCGATGTTCTGACCCTGGCGGGCCGAGACGTCGACGAACATCGTGTCGCCGCCGTACTCCTCGGCGATGAGGTTGTACTCGGTGAGCTGCTGACGCACCTTCGCCGGGTTCGCGCCGTCGACGTCGATCTTGTTGACCGCGACGACGATCGGCACGTTCGCCGCCTGGGCGTGGTTGAGCGCCTCGATCGTCTGCGGCATCACGCCGTCATCGGCGGCGACCACGAGGATCGCGATGTCGGTGACCTTCGCTCCACGGGCACGCATGGCGGTGAACGCCTCGTGACCCGGGGTGTCGATGAACGTGATCGGACGGTCGACGCCCTCGTGCTCCTTGTGGACCTGGTAGGCACCGATGTGCTGGGTGATGCCGCCGGCCTCGCCCTGCGCGACGTCCGCGTTGCGGATCGCGTCGAGCAGGCGCGTCTTTCCGTGGTCGACGTGACCCATGACGGTGACGACCGGCGGACGCTGCTCGAGCACGTCGTCGCTCTCGCCCTCGGCCTCGGCGTCGAGGTCGATGTTGAACTGGCCGAAGAGCTCGCGCTCCTCCTCCTCCGGGGAGACGACACGGATGTCGTAGCCGAGCTCGGCGCCGAGCAGCTGGAACGTGTCCTCGTCCAGCGACTGCGTCGCCGTCGCCATCTCACCGAGGTGGAACAGCACGGTGACGAGCGATGCGGGGTTCGCGTCGATCTTGTCGGCGAAGTCCGTCAGCGACGCACCGCGACGCACCTGGATGATCGTCGAACCGTTGCCGCGAGGAACGCTCACACCACCGATCGACGGCGCCTGCATCTGCTCGAACTCTTGACGCTTCGCGCGCTTGCTCTTGCGGCCGCGCACCTTGCTGCCACCGCGACCGAACGCACCCTGGGTGCCGCCGCGGCCACCGGGGCCACGACCGCCGCCACCGGGACGACCGGCGAAACCGCCGCCGCCGGGACGACCACCCGCACCGGGACGACCGCCACCGCCACCACGGGCGGGACGCTCACCGGGACGCGGCACGGCCGCCTGCGACGGCATCATGCCCGGGTTGGGGCGCGGACCACCGGGACGGGGGCCACCGGCACCGGCGGAACCGCCGGGACGCGGACCTGCCGCACCCGCGGGACGGGGGCCACCGGAGCCTGCGGGGCCACGGTTGCCGCCGGGACGCGGCATGCCCTGGCTCGGCGCGAACGGATTGTTGCCGGGGCGTGCGCCGCTCTCGCGACGCTCACCGCCGTCACGGCGCTCGGTGCGCTCGCCGCCACGACGCTCGCCACCACGGCCCATGCCCTGGTTGGAGCTGAACGGGTTGTTGCCCGGACGCGGTGCGCCGGGGCGCGGGCCGGGACGGTTGCCGGAACGCTCGGGGCACTCCGAACGCTCGCCACGCGACGGACCCGACGTGCTCGCCGGCTTCGCGGCTGGCCCGGGCTTGGGGCCGGGGCGCGCAGCAGCGGGCTTCGGTGCCGACGGTGCGGCCGCAGCGGGCTTGGGCGCGGACGGCGTCGCCGCGGCGGGTGCTGCCGGGGCAGCGTCCGACTCGGTCTTGGCCGCAGGCTTCGGGGTGGCGCTCTCGGCCGGCTTCGACGGCGCCGCGGGTGCGGCATCGGCTGGGGCAGCCTTGGGAGCAGGCGCCTTCGGGCCCGGCTTGGGGGCGCCGGGCTTGGCGGACGAACCGCCAGCCGGCTTCGGGGAGCTCGACGGCACGTCGGCGGCGTCGCCACCGGCCTTCGTCGGCTTCGGGGGGTTCTCCTTGATCTTGCGCACGACGGGCGCTTCGATCGTCGAACTGGCGGACTTCACGAACTCGCCCTGCGCCTTGAGGTGCGCGAGCAGTTCCTTGCTCTCGACTCCGAGCTCCTTGGCGAGCTCGTGGACTCGAACCTTGGCCACGTTTCTCCTGTCAGATGGTGACGGGCGGCCAAGGCTTCGAGCAATTGCTTGCCCGGAGGATCAGCCGACCGCCGAGGGGTAGGTGTTCATCGGTGAGAACTCATCGGTTGCTCATCGCGTCAAACCCGCTTTCGGTCATGGTGTGTTCGCCGTCGGGCGACGGCAGGCGGGCGATCTCGGCCGCCACGTGTTCCTGCAGCGTCGCGGTGTGGACCGCGGTGTGCAGACGAAGTGCTCGTGCCCATGCCCGACGCTTGGTGGCCTGTTCGAGGCACGTCGTGTCGGCGTGGAGCCAGGCTCCTCGACCGGGCATCGCCTTGCGCGAGTCGAGCACCAGGGTGGCGCCGTCCTCGCTCACTGCGATGCGCAGCAAAACGGAACGGCCGCCCTTGCCCCGGCACCCGATGCAGGTTCGCTGCGGTTCTGCGGGCCGGGAGAGCTCGACGTTCGGGATCGGCACGTTCACACGCACCCCACCTTCACATCTGTCACCGTTCAAGACCTACCCTACCCCCGCACAGCTCCGCGACGAAATGCGCGCACCCCGGCCACGCTCGATGGCCGGGGTGCGCGCGAGACGTCTGAGGGCGCGCGCTCAGCGGGCCGACTCGTCGTCACGCCCGCCGTCGGCGAGCGCGGTGTCGGGCCGGATGTCGATGCGCCACCCCGTCAGCTTCGCCGCGAGACGGGCGTTCTGGCCCTCCTTGCCGATGGCGAGGCTGAGCTGGAAGTCGGGCACGACGACGCGGGCGGCTCGGGCCTTCGGGTCGACGACCTCGACCGACTCGACGCGCGACGGCGACAGCGCCGCGGCGATGAACTCATCGGGCTGGCGCGAGTAGTCGACGATGTCGATCTTCTCGCCCTGCAGCTCGCTCATGACGGCGCGCACGCGCTGACCCATCGGGCCGATACAGGCGCCCTTGGCGTTGATGCCGGGCTTCGTGGCGTGCACCGCGATCTTGGTGCGGTGACCCGCCTCGCGCGCGAGCGCGGCGATCTCGACGCTACCGTCGGCGATCTCGGGCACCTCCATCGCGAACAGCTTGCGCACGAGGTTGGGGTGGGTGCGCGACAGCGAGATCTGCGGGCCCTTCGGGCCGCGGCGCACGGACACGACGTAGCAGCGCAGACGCTCGCCGTGACGGTAGGTCTCCCCTGGCACCTGCTCCGCAGTCGGCAGGATGCCCTCCACGGTGCCGAAGTCGACCTTGACGAACCGCGAGTCGAGGCTCTGCTGGATCGTGCCGGAGACGATGTCGCCTTCCTTGCCGATGAAGTCACCGAGGATGGCCTCGTCCTCGACGTCACGCATGCGCTGCATGATGACCTGACGGGCCGTACCCGCGGCGACGCGCCCGAAGTTCTTGGGGGTGTCGTCGAACTCGGGGCCGGGCTCGCTCCAGGTGCCGTCCTCCTGCTTCTCGCCGTCCTCGCGCGCCCACACGACGACATGACCCGTGCGGCGGTCGAGCTCGACGCGCGCCCGGCGGTAGGAGCCCTCCTCCTTCTGGTACGCGAGCAGCAGCGCCTGCTCGATGGCGGGGACGATGACGTCCATCGGAATCTCGCGCTCCCGCTCCAGGGCGCGCAGTGCAGCCATGTCGATGTCCATCAGACGTCCTCTCCCACGGCGTCGGCGTCGTCGCCGCGCGTGAATTCCACCTGCACCTTGGCGCCGGTGATCGATGTGTAATTGAGTCGGGCGGGCTCGGCGTCAACGGCCGCCCCCGCCTTCTTGCCGCCCTGCTCGGGCGTCACCTCCACCGTCTGGGCGTCGGCGCGGGTGATGCGACCGGCGACCTTCGACTCGTCGTCGAGGGTGACGGTGACGAGGCGGCCGACATTGCGCGCGAAGTGGCGCGGCAGCGTCAGCGGACGGTCGGTGCCGGGTGAGCTGACCTCGAGGACGTAGGGCTGTTCGCCCATGACGTCGCTCGCCTCGAGTTCTGCGTCGATGACGCGCGTGGCGTCCGTGACCTCGTCGAGCGTGACGGGCTCGATCGATTCCTCGACCGCCGTCTCGAGGGCGACGTCGCGGTCGACGAGCACGCGCACGAGGCGGCGCTTGCCGGCAGGCACGACGGTGACGTCCTCGACGAGGAGACCCAGTGGTTCGAGCTTCGGCAGAATCGTGTCGATGATCGTCTGTTCCGAGTTGCTCACTCGCGCCTCCTGGAGTTGTCGCCGTGCCGTGCACCCGTCGCCCGCGGCACGAGCCGTGAGGTGACGAATGCGCAGGCGTCGTGCCTGCGCATCGCCCCTGAGTCTATCGTGACGCGCGAGGAGCCGTCGTCGCCCGAGACCGGAGCGTCCCGGCTCGCCGCAGGTCAGCCCTACGACGGCGCGAGGCCCCGACGGTGCAGCATGCGCCGCTCGATCGGGCCGAAGAGCAGCACCTCCACGGCCAACCCGACGACGAGCACGAGAACGATCGCGGCCATCACGGCTGGCATGTCCGAGTTCGCCTGCCCCTGGTTGAGCATCGAACCGAGACCGAATCCGAGCTTGGGCGACTGCACGATGAGCTCGGCGGCCATGAGGGAACGCCAGGCGAACGCCCAGCCCTGCTTGATGCCGCCGAGATAGGTCGGCATGGCCGCCGGCAGGAGGACGTGACGCACGAGTTGCGTGCGACTCGCTCCGAGGGCCCGGCCGGCTCGTTCGAACAGAGGCGGGACCTGATCCAACCCGCCGATCAATCCCATGGCGATCGAGGGCACTGCGGACAGCAGGATCACGGCGTACATCGTCGTGTCGCTGAGGTAGAACATCATGACGGCGAAGGGCACCCACGCGACCGACGGCAGGGACTGCATCGCTGCGAGCAGCGGTCGGAAGGCGCGCCGCGCCAGTCTCGCGCGGCCGACGACGAGCCCGAGTGTCGTGCCGAGCACGAGAGAGAGCGCGAAGCCCACCGCGCCGCGTCGCAGGCTGACCCAGATCGCGTCGAGCGCCTCCCCCGAGGTGAGGGAGGTCCACAGGGCCCGAGCGATGTCGGTGACCGGAGGGAGCACCCAGGCCGGTTTGACGTGTGCCCACACGAGAACCTGCCAGGCGAGGACCACGATCGCGAGCGCACCCAGCGGCGCTAGCACGGACAGCGGGTCGACGCGGCGTCGGCGCTGCGCCTGAGCCTGTTCGAGCGCGTCTAGTCCGGAGGTGACGTCGTCGTCACTGATCATCGATCTCGTGGGGCCGGGCGAGCGGTGCCGTCGGGCACTGGCCTCGAACGGATCCTCCTCGCGCATGTCGAACTCAGGCGTGGGCATGACGACTGATCTCCTCTCGCAGGCGCGAGGTGATCTCGCGGGACAGCTCACCGACGCCTGCGTCCTCGATGGCACGCGGCTGTGGCAGGTCGACGTCCCACGTCTGGCTGACGCGTCCCGGGCGCGAAGAGAGCAGGACGACACGTTGGCCGAGACGCACTGCTTCACGCACGTTGTGGGTGACGAAGATGACGGCCATGCCGTCGCGATGCCACACGTCGCTAAGTTCCCCGTGGAGCAGGTCGCGCGTCATGGCGTCGAGGGCGGCGAATGGTTCGTCCATGAGCAGCAGGCGCGCGTTCTGGGCGAGTGCGCGCGCGAGGGCGACGCGTTGGCGTTGGCCTCCGGACAGTTCGTGGGGTCGTCGATCCACTGCGCCGTCGAGCCGCACCGTCGCGAGCAGCTCCTGCGCCCGCTGGCGGCGTTCGGCGGAGGGCACGCCCCTGAATCGCAGGGGAGCCTCGACGTTCTCGCCGACGCTCAGCCACGGGAAGAGCGCGGAATCCTGAAACATCAGCGCCGGTTGAGGGCCGTCGACGTGCACGTCGCCCGCGCTGGCGGGTTCGAGCCCGGCGATGATCGACAGCAGGGTCGACTTGCCGCAGCCGGAGGCGCCGAGAACGCTGACGAACTCCCCCTGTTCGACCCTCAGGTCGAGCCCGCCGATCGCCTCGACGGCGTCGTCGCCCTGGCCGAAGACCTTGTGCAGACCGCGGATGTCGACGGCGGCCGGCTGTGCCGTCGAGCGTGCGTCGCTCGGCGGGGCGATCGGGTGTCGCTCGCCTGCCGTGGTGGTGTCGAACGTCATGTCAGCCCTTTCTGTGCACGCCGAGACCGGCGTCGGTGATCGCAGGCAGGGCGCGTGCAGCAAGGACCTGCCGGAGCGGGTCGAGGTCCGCCAACCCGCGCAGGTCGGGACGGACGTCGATGCCGCCCGTTCGCCACGTGTGTTCGGCGACCTGCGCGATGTTTGCCATCAACGGATCCCAGGAGAACTGCACGTTGTCCATGGCCCGCTCGGCGACCGATCGCTTCAACTTCTTGCCGCTGAGCTTGCCGATCTCGGCGTTGAGCAGCACACTCGCGGCGCCCCGATGGCTGTTGATCCATTCCACGGTCTCGACGTGGGCCGCCAGGAGCTGCTCCACCTGAGCAGGCGCGCGTTCGAGGTACTCCTGGGTGACGAGCAGGCACGTCGTCACGAATCGGTGGTCGGGCCACTGGGTGCGCTCGTCGACGAGCACGTGCGCGCCGGCTTCGACGACGAGGCGAGAGACCCATGGCTCGGCCTGGTAGCTGGCGTCGAGGCGCCCCTGGCGGAACTGATCGAGAGTCTGTGAGTTGGCCATCCACACGGTCTCCACCTCGTCCGCTCCCGGCCCCGTCGTCAGGTGGTGCTCGGCGAGCAGTGTCTTGAGGGCTACGTCCTGGGTGCCGCCGATCTGCGGCGTGGAGACGCTGCACCCACGCAGATCGTCGATCTTCTTCACTCCGGGACGAGCAACGAGCGCAGCGCCGTTCTCCGCTGCTCCGGCGAGGAGGCGCACTCCGGCGCCCTTCGTCCGCACCCACGCCGTGATCGCCGGGTTCGGGCCGAGGTAGGCGACGTCGATCGCGCCGGCGAGCATGGCCTGGACGGCGGCGGGCCCGTTGTCGAAGACCTGCCGCTCGATGGCCGTGCTGCCCAGGTGGCGCGCGAACGTTCCGCGGGCCATGCCTGCGAGGGCCACGCCGTGGGTCAGGTTCGAGAAGTGCCCCAATCGCAGGCGATGCGGGCTCGCCTCAGCCGCCCCGCACCCCGACAGGGCCGGTGTCATGAAGGGGGCGGCGAGGCCGGCGCCGAGGAGCGTCCGGCGCCCGATCTGGGGTGATCGGGCCCGGGATCGGTGTACGGCATCGACAGGTGCGTGATCGTCGCGCATGTCAGCCAGCCAGCCAATCCTCTTCGGATTCGAGCTGCGCGGCGTCGTCGTCCGCACCCGAACCGAGCCCCGCACCCGACATGCCGGCTCCGAGCGTGGCGCCGCTCGCGGGATCGATGACGAGGAACGCGCCGGTCGCCCGGTGGCTGTCGTACGGGTCGAGCACCACGGGCTCGGCCAGACGCAGACGGACTCGTCCGATCGTGTTGAGCGTCATCACTGCTTCAGGGCCGGCTGCGTGCCACGTGCTCGTCTCGACGTCCCACAGATGCGTGATGTCGTCGACGACCGCGCGCACCACCTTGGTGCCCGCCTTGACGAGGACGCGCTGACGGACACGCCCGTCCGCGGCCGCGAGCCACGCGAGCACTCCGCTCACCTCGGAGTCGGCAACCGGTTGATCGGGGTCGGCCACGAGCGACAGGACCTCACCACGAGCGACGTCAAGTTCGTCGCCGAGACGCACCGTCACTGACTCGCCCGCTACGGCCACCTCACGCGAGCCCACCGGAGTGTCGATCGCGACGACCCGGCTCGTCAGGCCCGCGGACACCGCGCGCACACGGTCACCGACGTGCAGGACGCCGGAGGCGATGCGGCCGGCGAGACCGCGATAATCCGGATGCTCGGCGGTGCGAGGCCGGATGACGAGCTGGACCGGCATGCGGAACGACTCGGCCCGCAGGTCATCGCGGACGGGTAGCGACTCGAGCAGGTCGAGCAGCGGCGGGTGGTCGTACCCGTCGGGGGCCGGAGCGACGACCCCCTCGCCCGTCAGCGCAGATAGCGCGACGACGCGGGGATCGCTGAGGCCCACCCTGTCGGCCAGGTCGATCGCCTGGGTCCGGACCTCGTCGAACCGCGAGCGCGACCACTCGAGGGCATCCATCTTGTTGACGGCGAAGATGACGTGCGGAACACGCAGCAGCGCCATCAACGCGGCGTGACGACGCGTCTGGTCGCTGACCCCGTGTCGCGCGTCCACGAGGACGACGGCTGCGTCAGCGGTGGAGGCGCCAGTGACCATGTTGCGCGTGTACTGCACGTGCCCCGGGGTGTCGGCGAGGACGAAGGTGCGCCGGGGCGTGGAGAAGTACCGGTACGCCACGTCGATCGTGATGCCCTGTTCGCGCTCGGCGCGCAGCCCGTCCGTCAGGAGAGCAAGGTCGACCTGCTCGGCGCCGCGCGAGGTGCTCGCGGCCACCATCGAGTCGTAGGTGTCGGCCAGGATGTTCTTCGTGTCGTGCAGGAGCCGGCCGACGAGGGTGGACTTGCCGTCGTCGACGCTCCCGGCGACGACCAGACGGAGTTGGCCGAGCCCGTTGCGGGCGCTATGCGGCGCGGGTGGCTGTGCTGTGGTTGTCGTCATCTCTAGAAGTACCCTTCTCGCTTGCGGTCTTCCATCGCTGCCTCGGACAGGCGGTCGTCGGCGCGGGTGGCACCGCGTTCGCTCAGATGGCTGGCTGCGACCTCGGCGATGATGTCGCTCGTCGTCCGCGCCTCGGAGGCGACGGCGCCCGTGCAGGAGCCGTCACCGACGGTTCGGTAGCGAACCGTCCTCGTGACGAGCGGTTCGTCGTCACGTGGGCCGAACCACGGCCCAGGTGTCAACCACATCCCGTCGCGCAGGAATACGTCCCGTTCGTGGGCGTAGTAGATGGGTGGCAGCGCGACGTCCTCGGCCTCGATGTAGCGCCAGACGTCCAGTTCGGTCCAGTTGCTCAGCGGGAACACACGCGTGTTCTCGCCGGGGGCGTGACGGCCGTTGTAGAGGTTCCACAGCTCCGGACGCTGCCCGCGCGGGTCCCAACCGCCCATCGCGCTGCGGACGGAGAAGATTCGTTCCTTCGCGCGCGCCCTGTCCTCGTCACGGCGCGCCCCACCGAGCAGCGCGTCGAAGCGCTCGGTCTCGATGGTGTCGACGAGCGGCACGGTCTGCAGGGGGTTGCGGGTGCCGTCGGGGCGTTCCTGCAGGCGGCCGTCGGCGATCCAGTCCTCGACCGCCGCGACGTGGAGGCGCAGGCCATGACGGGCGACGACCTCGTCCCGGAACGCGATGACCTCAGGCAGGTTGTGGCCGGTGTCGACGTGCAGCAGCGTCAGCGGCAACGGCGCGGGGGCGAGCGCCTTGAGTGCGACGTGCAGCAGCACTGCGGAGTCCTTGCCGCCGCTGAACAGCAGCGCAGGGCGTTCGAACTCGGCGATGACCTCGCGGATGATCTCGATGGCCTCGGCCTCGAGTGCCCGCAACGTCGACAGCTCGCCGGCGGGGTTCGTGGAGACGTCCGGTGGCGTCATCGTCTCGGTCATGCGGGTGTCCTCTCCTCGTCGATGAGACGCAGGATCTCGGCGAGGGATTCCTCGATCGAGCGGCCCTGGGCCTCGAGACGCAATTCGGGGTTGGTCGGAACCTCGTAGGGGTCGTCGAGGCCTGTCATTCCGGTGAATTCGCCGGCCTCGGCCCGGGCGTACAGGCCCTTGACGTCGCGTCGCGCGCACTCCTCGAGCGACGTTGCGACGAAGACCTCGAGGTAGCGACTACCGCTGCGCTCGTGGCGTGCGCGGTTCTCGGCGCGTGCATCGGCGTACGGGGCGATGACCGGCACGATCGCCCACACACCGTTGCGGGCGAGCAGGTCGGCGACGAAACCGACGCGCGTCACGTGGGTGTTCCGGTCCGCCCGGGAGAACCCGAGGCCGGCGCTGAGGGAGGTGCGCAGTTCGTCGCCGTCGAGCAGTTCGACGCGTTCGCCCCGCTCGCGCAGGGTGGCGACGAGGCGCTCGGCGAGCGTCGACTTGCCCGCTCCGGACAGGCCCGTGAGCCACACGGTCGCGGCGCTCATGTGTTGATCCCGCATTCGACCTTGTCGCGGCCCGCCCAGCGTCCGGCGCGCGCGTCCTCGCCCGGCGCCACCCGGCGGGTGCACGTGGCGCACCCGATCGAGGGGTAGCCCTGGGTGAGCAGCGGGTTCGTGACGATGGCGTGCTCGGCGATGTAGGCCTCGACGTCGGCGTCGCTCCACGCGACGATCGGCGCGACCTTGATGCGTTCGCGGCGCTCGTCGAAGCTGACGACCGGTGTGTCGCGCCGCGTGATCGCCTCGCTGCGACGCACCCCGGTGGCCCACGCCTCGTAGCCGTCGAGGGCCTCGTCGAGCGGGTGGGTCTTGCGCAGCGTGCAGCACAGATCGGGGTCGCGTTCGAAGAGGTTCGCTCCGTACGTCGCGTCCTGCTGCGCGACACTCTGGGACGGTTCGAGGGTGCGCAGCGTGACGTCGTACGTCGAGGCGACCGCGTCGCGGGTCTGCAGCGTCTCTTCGAAGTGGTACCCGGTGTCGAGGAAGAGCACGTCGACGCCGGGCAGGCTGCGCGACGCGAGATGCGTCAGCACGGCGTCCTGCATGGAGGTGGCCACGGCGAAGCGTTCCCCGAACTCCGCGGCCGCCCAATCGAGCACGGCGTCCGCCGGTGCACCGTCGAGCTGGCCAGCGGCCCGAATGGCGATCCGACGCAGCTCGTCGGGCTCGCGCACGACCTGCGTCATCGCAGCTCCTCCTCGTCGGCGCGGCGGGCCCAGTCGCCGAAGCTCTCGCCGCTCTCGCGTGCGGCTATGTACCGCGTCACGACGCGCTCGACGTAGTCGCCCAGCTCGCTCGCGGCGACCTTGTGGGCGCGCAGCTTGCGCCCGACGACGAGATCCTCGCCCAGGCCACCGCCGAGGTGGACCTGGTAGCCGGGCACCTGCTCGCCGGCGGTGTCGGTGATGATCTGGCCCTTGAGACCGATGTCCGCCACCTGGATGCGGGCGCAGCTGTTGGGGCAGCCGTTGAGATGGATCGCGATGGGGTGCTCGAGCTGGTCGTCGAGGTGAGCGAGACGCTCTTCGAGCTCGGCGACGAGGTCGTGGGCTCGCTGCTTCGTCTCGACGATGGCGAGCTTGCAGAACTCCAGGCCCGTGCACGCCATCGTCGCGCGGCGCCACGGCGACGGACGCCCGTCGAAGCCCAGCGGCCGCATCGTCTCGAGCAGCGGCTCGACGGCGTCGTCGGGCACGTCGAGGACGACGAGCTTCTGGTAGGCGGTCAGGCGCAGCCGGTCGCTGCCGGCGGCCTCCATCGCGTCGGCGACGCCCGCGAGCGCCGCGCCGCTCGTGCGCCCTGCGATCGGCGCGAACCCGACGAGGTTGCGTCCGTCCTTCTGACGATGCACACCGACGTGGTCGATCGTGTGCTTCGGCGTGGGCGCGGCGGGCCCGTCGAGCAGGGGGCGCCCGAGGTACTCGCGCTCCAGCACCTCACGCGTCTTGTCGGCGCCCCAGTCCTCGACGAGGTACTTGAGACGCGCGCGGTTGCGCAGCCGGCGGTAGCCGTGGTCGCGGAACAGCTTGACGGTCGCGAGCCAGACCTCGGGCACCTCTTCGAGCGGCACCCAGGCACCGAGGCGCAGCGCGAAGAACGCCTTCGTCGACAGCCCTCCCCCGATCTGCAGATCGAAGCCGGGGCCGTGGTCGGGGTGGACGACGCCGACGAAGCTGATGTCGTTGATCTCAGGGGCGGCGTCGGGCAGCCACGCGATCGACGACTTGAACTTGCGCGGCAGGTTCGCGAGATCCGGGTCGCCCACGTAGTTGGCCTTGATGAAGTCGATCGCGGGGGTCGCGTCGATCACCTCGTCGGGGTGCACGCCGGCCACCGGCGAACCGAGCGTGGTGCGCGTGCAGTCACCGCAGGCCTCGAGCGTGTCGAGACCGACGGCCTCGAGACGGCGCCAGATCTCCGGCACGTCCTCGATCGCGATCCAGTGGTACTGGATGTTGTTGCGGTCGGTGATGTCGGCCGTACCACGTGCGAAATCGGTGGAGATGCTCGCGAGCACCCGCAGCTGCTCGCGGGAGAGCTGCCCGCCGTCGATGCGCACGCGCATCATGAAGTACTCGTCGTCGAGCTCCTCGGGCGCCAGCGTCGCCGTCTTGCCGCCGTCGATGCCCTGCTTGCGCTGGGTGTACAGGCCCATCCAGCGCATGCGGCCGCGCAGGTCAGTGCCCGAGATGCTGTCGAAGCCCTCGCGGGCGTACTGCTCGAGGATGCGGGCGCGCACGTTGAGGGGCGCGTCCTCGGCCTTGAAGACCTCGTTCGGGTTGAGCGGGTCGAACTCGCCCTTGGCCCACTGCCCCTCGGGCTTGGCCGTGCGCTGCGTGGCGCGGGGACGTTCACTCGTCGTCGTCATCGTCCGCTCCTTCGTCGTTTCTCTCGGGCTCGAAGTACATAACCTTGTCTTCGGTTCAGCAAAACTGCAAATGATGGATAACGGGGTGTTCATCCTGTGGGAAGGCGCGGTGAGCCTGACGCGCCCACGGTGCGCCTGGCGTCACCGCCCGCCGGAACGCGCGGCCAGTGCGTGCCAGACTGTGCCCATGCCCGATGCTCGTCTCACCCGCCGCACCGCGCTCGCCGCCGTCGTCCTCACCACCACGAGCGCATGCAGGCTGCGCGTGGAGAAGGACGCGCCCCTGCCGGGGCCGACGGCGGCACCGGCGCCCGATTCGGGCCCCCTCGAGGCTGTGCGTCGTCACCTCGTGGTCGCGATGAGCGCGGCGAGCCAGGAGACGAACCACCGCCGGGAGGCCGCCGACGCGCGCGGCGCCCACGTCGCCGAACTCAAACGACTCGACGCGACGCTGCGCGGCATCGGCGCGACGTCGCTGCCCAGCGTCAGCGCCACTGCCGCGCCCAGCGTGTCGGCGTCAGCGTCCGCGTCGCCATCGGCGTCGGCGTCCGGAAAGAGCTCCCGCGCGAGCGTCCCGGCGTCGTCGCCCTCGGCGAGCAGCAGCCCCGCCGCGACGGCGTGGACCCGCGCCGAGAGCGACTGGGCCTCCCCCGCGCTGTGCGCGAGCCTGCAGAAGGTTTCGGCGACATCGAGGCCTCTCGCCCTGTCGATCGCCGCGCGCGGGCTCAGCTCGCTGCCGGGTGGCGTTTCCGTGCCGTGGTCCGCGACGGCGTCGGTGCCCTCGTCGTCGGCGCTGCTCGAGGCGAACGCGGTGACGATCCACGCGCTCGAGTGGTGGGCGGCGCGCACCGATCCCGACGATCGCGGCGACGTCCCCGGCCTGCTCGACGACCTCTACGCCGTGCGCTCGCTCGCGGAATCGTCGGCGTCATCGGGGTCGCCGTCGTCGTCATCGTCTGCTTCCGCGAGCCCCGCTGCGCCCGCGCGCCGCTACGACTCGCTCGCCGCGGCCCGCGCCGATGCGGGCAAGGCGGCCGCGGCTGTGATGTCGGCGTGCGCCGTCGCGGCGACGGGCACGCGCAGCGCCGATGATGTCAACGGGCTGCTGCTCGCGTGGTCGAGCGCGGCCCGCACGGTGCGCTTCGGTGGGGGCAGCGTGTCGCCGTTCCCGGGCCTCGCGACCTGAGCAGGCCTGCCGGGAATAAACTTGTTCCATGCGCATTCGGGGACGCGCGGCCGCCGCCGCACCACTGATCTCGCTGCTCGCTCTCACGGCCTGTTCGGGCAGCTCGCACGACACGGGCGGCGCTTCGGGCTCCGGGGCGTCATCGAAGGCCGGCGCGTCGAGCAGTTCCGGTCGGAGTGCGAGCCCCTCGGCGAGCTCTTCGCTCGCTCCCCCGGAGCCGGTCAAGAACAAGCCGGGCAGCATCACGATCGGCGCGTCGGGCGACCTCATCGTCCACCCGTCGATCACGCAGATGGCCCGTCGTGCCGCAGGCGGCACGGGGTACCGCTTCGATCAGTTCTTCGGCCAGGTCTCCCCCGTCACGAAGGCGGGCGATCTACGCATCTGCCAGATGGAGAACCCGCTGTCGCGTGACGACACGAACCTGGCGCGCGAGCTGAGCTTCAACGCGCCCCACGAGTTCGCGACGACGGTGAAGTCCATCGGGTTCGACGGGTGCTCGACGGCCAACAACCACGCCTACGACCGCGGCCTCTCAGGGCTGGCGAGCACGCGCAGCGTCATGGCCGCGAACGGTCTGCAGGCGGCCGGCCCGGCCGCGTCCGCCGGCGAGAAGGGCCAGCCCGTGTTCTACGAGGCCAAGGGGTTCAAGGTCGCGCAACTGTCGTACAGCTACACGCTCGACAACCGTATCAACGGCGACCAGACGGGCACTCCCAAGGACGCGCCCTGGGTCGCGGACAACCTGTACTCGGTGCGCACCCCGGAAGGCATCGAGGCCGATGCCGCCGAAGCACGCAAGCAGGGCGCCGACATCGTCGTCGTCTCGATGCACTGGGGCATCGAGTACAAGCCTGTCTCGGCGGAGCAGAAGAAGTACGCGGACGCGTTGCTGCGCTCTGGGCAGGTCGACTGGATCATCGGCAACCATCCGCACATCGTGCAGCCGTGCCAGAAGATCGACGGACGGTACGTCTCCTACGCCCTCGGCAACCTGTTCTCCGGCCAGCAGGCCGCATATCTGCCGGGCACGGCGGACGGCGCGTACGCGAGCGTCACCTTCACGCGCGACGCGGGCGGCAAGATCAGCCAATCGATGACGTACCAGCCCACCTATCAGGACCAGAAGACGCGCGTCGTCGAGCTGGCCACCCCGTCGCAGAACCCAGCATCCTACGCCAAGACGACCGCGACGATGGGTGCGTTCGGCTGCGACGCCAAGCCGGCGTCCTGACGGGTGACGGCACCCGCCGCCGCCGGACGCTCGAGCCGTGGTGGCCGGTGAGACGCCGGGCGCGGCTGAGCGTCAGAGCAGGCCGAACTGCGCGGTGGTGTCGTAGCTGAGCTTGACGACGAAGGCCCCCACGACGACGACGAACACGGCGCGCACGAACCCGGCCCCCTTCGAGACGGCGGTCCGGGCGCCGAGATAGCCGCCTGCGAGGTTCGCGACGCCGAGCACGAGGCCGACACGCCAGGCCACCGCACCTGCCGGGATGAACACGACGAGGGCGGCGAGGTTCGTCGCGAAGTTGGCGAGCTTGGCCTTGGCGGAGGCCTCGAGGAAGCGGTAGCCGAGCAGGCTGACGAGCGCGAAGACGAAGAACGAGCCCGTCCCCGGGCCGAGCGCGCCGTCGTACAGGCCGACGCCCAGGCCGATGGCACCCGCCGTCGCGTAATGGCGCCGGCTGCCCGCGTGCCGCAGGTTCTCGAGCTGCCCCATCGAGGGCTTGAACAGCGTGTACGCGCCGACGGCGACGAGGACGACGAGGATGATCGGGTTGAACGCGCTGCGCGGGATGTGACTGGCGAGCGCCGCACCCGCCATCGAACCGGCGAATGCCATCACGGCGAGCGGCAGCGCGGTGCGCAGATCGGGACGCACCCGCCGAAGGTACGTCGCCGAGCTCACCGATGTGCCACAGATCGAACCCAGCTTGTTCGTCGCGAGCAGTTGGGCCGGCGCGGCGTGCGGGAACGCGACCATGAGGGCCGGCAACTGCACGAGCCCGCCTCCGCCGACGACGGCGTCGATCCATCCCGCGCAGGCCGCCGCGAGCGCCAGCAGGGTGAGCGTCAGGGTTCCCGGGTCGTTCACCCCGTCATCCTGGGCCGCGCGCCGCGTGCCCGCAAACGTCTCTCAGTCCGTGACCGCCGCGCCCGCGCCGCTCGTGACCGGGGCGGCGGCCGTTCGACGCGCGAGAGCCACCACGTCGGGCCGTGGTGGCTCTCGTGACGCAGGGTGGGATCAGGCGCCGCGCACCTCGGAGAGCACCTCGGCCGCCACCTCGTCGACGCCGACGTCACGCGAGGTGCCCGAGCGGCGGTCCTTGACTTCGATCGTGCCGTCGGAGAGGCCGCGCCCGAGCACGACGATCGTCGGGACGCCGATGAGCTCGGCGTCCTTGAACTTCACGCCGGGGCTGACCTTCGGACGGTCGTCGAACAGGACGCCGAGCCCGGCCGACTCGAGGTCGGCGACGACCTGCTCCGCCTTCTCGAAGACCGCGGCGTCCTTGCCCGTGGCGACGACGTGGACGTCGAACGGCGCGATGTGACGCGGCCAGATGAGGCCCTTGTCGTCGAGGTTGTCCTCAGCGATGGCGGCGACGGCGCGGGAGACGCCGATGCCGTAGGAGCCCATCGTCACCGTCACGAGCTTGCCGTTCTCGTCGAGCACCTTGAGCCCGAGCGCCTCGGCATACTTCGTGCCGAGCTGGAAGATGTGACCCATCTCGATGCCGCGCGCGAGCGTCAGGGGGCCCGAACCGTCGGGGGCCGGGTCGCCCTCCTTGATCTGCGCCGCCTGGATCGTGCCGTCGGCGGTGAAATCGCGGCCGTGGACGAGGTCGATGACGTGCTTGCCGCTGACGTCGGCGCCCGTCACCCACGCCGAGCCCTCGGCGATGCTGGGGTCGAGCAGGTAACGGATGCCGGAGGCCTTTTCCTCGCCGAGCACGCCCGGGCCGATGTAGCCCTTCGCGAGCATCGGGTAGGCGGCGAAGTCCTTCTCCTCGAACGCCTCGACGTCGGCCGGAGCGACCTGAGCCTCGAGGCGCTTGGCGTCGACCTCGCGATCGCCGGGCACGCCGATCGCGAGCGGTTCGCGCGTGCCGTCGGGGTGGACGAGCATGACGATGACGTTCTTCAGTGTGTCGGCAGCCGTCCACTCGCGTCCGTCGTCGCGCGGGTGATTCGCGTTGAGGGCCGCGACGAGCGTCTCGATGGTCGGGGTCTCGGGGGTGTCCTCGATGTGTGCGGGGCCGACGCTCACCTCGACGGGCTCGGCCTGCGGCACGACGACGGCCTCGACGTTCGCGGCGAAACCGCCGGGCGAGCGGACGAACGTGTCCTCACCGTGGCGGCTGACGGCGAGGAACTCCTCCGACGCCGAACCGCCCATCGCGCCCGAGTCGGCGTGGACGACGACGTACTCGAAGCCGAGGCGGTCGAAGATCTTGACGTACGCGCCGCGGTGCTTGGCGTAGCTCTCCTCGAGGCCCTGCTTCGTGTGATCGAAGGAGTACGAGTCCTTCATGATGAACTCGCGCCCGCGCAGCAGGCCGGCGCGCGGGCGGGCCTCGTCGCGGTACTTCGTCTGGATCTGGAACAGCGTCGTCGGCAGGTCCTTGTAGCTCGAGAACATGTCCTTCACCGTGATAGTGAACATCTCCTCGTGCGTCGGGCCGAGGAGCATGTCGACGCCCTTGCGGTCCTGCAGGCGGAACAGGTTGGGGCCGTACTCGTCCCAGCGGTTCGTCGCCTCATAGGGTTCGCGCGGCAGCAGCGCGGGGAAGCTCAGCTCCTGGGCGCCGATGGCCTCCATCTCCTCGCGGACGATGGTCTCGACGTTACGCAGCACCTTGAGCCCGAGCGGCAACCACGTGTACACGCCGGGCGCGGCGCGTCGGATGTAGCCGGCGCGCACGAGCAGCTTGTGGCCCGGCAGCTCGGCGTCCGCCGGATCCTCGCGAAGCGTTCGCAGGAACAGGTTGGACATGCGCTGGGCCACGGTCTCTCCTCGGGTCGTGTCGCGGTCGCTCCGCGTGACTCGGCCCCACACTATCCCGGCCCGCCCAGGGCGTGCACGGCCCGCATCCACCCGACGCTCGGGCCGCGAGGCCTTCCTGAGATCCATGCAGATTCGACTGCGTCACAATCCGTCCTTCGCCGTCTCCCGTCTCCTGCGCACTCGCCCGGCGTGCAGATCTCCAGCAAGGCCGCCAGCGGCGGCATCATGAAGGGGCTCAAGCGCTCCGTGCTCTGCGGTGAGTCCTTCTTCTCGACGACGTACACCGCCCCCGCCGAGGGCGGGTGGGGCGACATCGCCGGCGTCCTGCCCGGCGGCATGCTGGCGCTCGAGATCCAGCCCGATCGCCCCTGCTTCGTCGCCCGCGGCAACTGGATGGCCAACAGCGAGGGCACGGAGGTCACCTCGCAGTTCGGTGGCATGACGAACCTCTTCGGCGGCGAGGGCGGCTTCGGCCTCGAGGCCAGCGGTCAGTGCCTCAGCGTCTACGGCGCGGTCGACGTCATGGACCTCGCTCCGGGCGAGCGTGACGTCATCCACACCGGGCACGTCATCGCCTACGACCTGGGGATGCAGTTCACAACGCGTCGGGCGGTCGAAGGACGCTCGATCCAGTCGATGAAGTCCGGTGAAGGGCTCGTTTCAACTTCGTCGGGCCCGGGCGCGTGCTCCTGCAGTCACGCAACCCGCAGGCGTTCGCGGAGTGGGCCGCCAAGCTCATGCCCTCGACGAACGAGCAGGGCGGCCTCGGCGGGCTGTTCACCTGACCGCCAGGGCGTCAGGGCCGCGGCGTCGCGCGTCGGGCGATGGCGGCGCTCGCGGCCGACGTGCCGAGGGTGCCGAACACGCCGCCCCACTCCCCCTGCACGCGGCTCGCGATGAACGCGTCGCTGACGCTCGACGGCGCGCTGCGCAGCAGCAGGCTCGCCTGGAGGACGACGGCCATTCGAGCGCTGATGTCGCGGGCGCGGTACTCCGCGTCGTCGGGCGTCAACGACACGACGTCGGCGAGCACCTGTTTCGTCGCGACGTCGAGCCCGGGGTGGTCGCCGCGGGTCACGTCGAGCTCGCGGCTGAAGGCCTCGAACGCCTCCGGCGAACGCGTCAGGGCGCGCAGGACGTCGAGGGCGTTGACGCTGCCCGAGCCCTCCCAGATCGAGTTGAGCGGCGACTCGCGGAACAGCAGCGGCATGCCCGACTCCTCGACGTACCCGTTGCCGCCGAGGCATTCGAGGGCCTCGGCGACGTGCATCGGCGTGCGCTTGCACACCCAGAACTTTGCGAGCGGCAGTGCGAAGCGACGGAACGCGCGCTCGTGCTCGCTGCCGGGATCGCCTGATTCGATACGGTCGACGCTCGCCGCGAGGCGCATGCCGAGCGCCGTCGCGGCCTCCGACTCGATCGCGAGATCGGCGAGGACGTTCTGCATCGCGGGCTTGTCGGCGAGGACGCCGCCGAAGGCATGCCGACGCGCGGTGTACCAGGCCGCCTCGCTCGTCGCGCGACGCATGAGCCCGGCCGAGCCGAGGACGCAGTCGAGCCGCGTCGCGCTCACCATCTCGATGATCGTGCGCACGCCCGCACCCTCGTCACCGAGGCGAGTGGCGTAGGCGTCGTGGAACTCGAGTTCGCTGCTCGCGTTGGAGCGGTTGCCGAGCTTGTCCTTGAGCCGGACGATGCGCAGCGCGTTGCGAGTGCCGTCAGGGTGCACGCGCGGCACGACGAAGCAGGTCAGCCCGCCGGGAGCCTGCGCGAGGACGAGGAACAGATCGTTCGTCGGCGCGCTCGTGAACCACTTGTGCCCGCGCAGCGAATAGACGGCGGCGCCGTCGTCGTCGAAACCCGACGGGGTGGCCTCGGTGACGTTGGTGCGCACGTCGGAGCCGCCCTGTTTCTCCGTCATCCCCATCCCCGCGAGCAGCCCCTCCTTGCTCGCCGCGGGCAGATCGCCGGGCTCGTAGACGCTCGCCGCGAGGCCGTCGGCGTAACGCTGCGTCAGCGCCTCGTCCGCGCGCAGGGCGGGGACGGCGGCATGGGTCATCGTCAGCGGACAGACGTGCCCGGGCTCGACACCGGACCACGTGATGAAGCCCGCTGCCCGCCGCAGGTGAGCGTCCGCCGACGCGTCCTGCCAGGGCGCGCCCGCGAGACCGAACTCGACGCCGCGGCGCATGAGCCAGTGCCAGGACGGGTGGAACTCGACGGCGTCGGTACGCGCGCCGAACCGGTCGACGGCGCGATGCCGCGGCGTGAACGTGTTCGCAGCCATGCCGTGTTCGCGAGCCTCCTCGCTGCCGGCCATGACACCGAGCTCGCGCAGGGGGCCGAGAACGTCGGCATGCTCGTGCGAGGCGAACGCGCTCGCCGCGTCCTTGAGCGCCTCGTCGGCGTCGACGGCGTCGAACCCGGCCATGACGTCGGCCTGATTGGTTGGTGTGAGCGCGAACACGTCAGTCATGCCGCCACTGTAGATCGCCGGCCCGGTGCCCGGGCGGCGTCTGCGCGCAGGAGTCTACGCCGACCGCACGGCGCGGGCCCGCCAATGCGGCGCGGGCCCATCAGTCCGGCGCGAACCGTCACCCACAGTGACGGCGACCCACGCACGGCGCACGGTCGGCCTCGCGAGCCCTCGTCAGCGGCGAGCGATGTCGAGGCTCGCCTTGATGAGCGGCCACTGCGCCGGGACCCGCGCGAGCATGCCGGCGAGGCGCGCCTGCTTGCCCGGCGTGGAGCGGCGTCGGACACTCGCCTGCGCCTGACGCGCCATCTCGACGTTCGCGGGCAGCACGGCGACGAGCAGGGCGGCAGAGGCGTAACCCGCGGCTCGGCGCGTCGCAGGGTTGACGAGACCCGCGGCGCAGACGAGTTCGGCGACACCGCTGAGGTAGACGAGTTCGCGCGCCTTGGGTAGCAGCGGCGGAATGGTCGGCTCGAACACCTGCGGGCGCACGAGGTGCGTCACGCCGGAGACGACGTACGCGCCGACGAGCCCGCGCATCAGGGGCGGAAGTTCACGAAGACCGGTGACAGGATTCATGCCCCCACCCCATCACATCGCCCTGACAACGCCGTTGAAACGGGTCGAAGTGCGGGGGCAGGGCGCTCGTCCCATCGATAAGCGGTGCCACCGCGTCGCCTCTGCGACGGCGCCGCCGCATCAGAGGATGACGGTCGCGAACGTCCCGACGCGTTCGAACCCGGCGCGTTCGTACGCACGCAGCGCGGGGGTGTTGTACCCGTTGACGTAGAGGCTGACGGTGGGCGCGAGCTCCGCCTCGACCAGGTCGACGACGCGCGCCATGCACGGTGCGGCGAGCCCGCGGCCGCGCCAGGCGGGGTCGATCCACACACCCTGAATCTGTGCCACGCCCGAGGCGAGCGATCCGACGTCGGCCTTGAACCGTACGCGCGCACCGTCCATCAGGACGAAGGTGCGCCCACCCATGACGAGGCGCTGCACCCCGGCGCGGTAGGCCGCGGCACTGCCGACGTAGGGCGCGTAGCCGATCTCCTCGGTGAACATCGCCGCGGCCGCAGGCACGATGGCGTCGACCTCGTCGAGTCGGGCCAGGCGCACGCGCGGTTCGGGCTCGATGCCCTGACGCTCGCGCGCCTCCCGCGAGGCGACCATGAGCGGCTGCTCGGGGCGGAACGAGCGCGCCGGCGCGTACGAACGCGACACGAGCTGCCACAGCGGCAGCACCTGCTCGGCCGGCCCGAACAGCGAACTGACGCGGCGTCGCGCACACTTGACGCGGGCCGCGTAGCGTTCCAGATCGTCAGGGCTCGCCTCGACGGGGACGAGATTCGCCGACGCCCACAGCATCGAGCGCAGCGGCCGTTGACTGGACTCGAGCGAGCGAGCGCCGCCTCGACCCAGCCCGTCGGCATCGAACCCCGAAGAGTCCGCCCCTGCCGCGAGTGGCTGGCCAACGTCACCGTCGAGACCGAAGGCAGCGCTCGTCGAACCGAGCGCGCCCTCGTCGAGGCGGGCGGCGACGAAGACGTTCGTCACCGGGTCGAGGTCGCACAACGCCCGCGCGCCGGCGCGGTCGCCGGCGTCGAGGGCTCGCACCCCCGAACGTCGCAGCATGCCGGCGTCAGCCGACCGAGACGGTGGGGCCGGCGCCGTCGGCGCCCGCGTCCTCGCCCATCTCCTCGGCGATGCGCATCGCCTCCTCGATGAGCGTCTCGACGATCTGGCTCTCCGGCACCGTCTTGATGACCTCACCCTTGACGAAGATCTGGCCCTTGCCGTTGCCGGAGGCGACGCCGAGGTCGGCCTCGCGCGCCTCACCGGGGCCGTTGACGACGCAGCCCATCACGGCGACGCGCAGCGGCACCTCCATGCCCTCGAGGCCCTTCGTCACCTGCTCGGCGAGGGTGTAGACGTCGACCTGCGCGCGCCCGCAGCTCGGGCAGCTGACGATCTCGAGCTTGCGCGGCTTGAGGTTGAGCGACTGCAGGATCATGTTGCCGACCTTGACCTCCTCGACCGGCGGGGCCGAGAGGCTGACGCGGATCGTATCGCCGATGCCGCGGCTCAGCAGCGCGCCGAACGCGGTCGCCGACTTGATCGTGCCCTGGAACGCGGGCCCGGCCTCGGTCACACCGAGGTGCAGCGGCCAGTCGCCCCGCTCGGAGAGCATCTCGTAGGCGCGCACCATGACGACGGGGTCGTTGTGCTTGACGGAGATCTTGAAGTCGTGGAAGTCGTGCTCCTCGAACAGCGACGCCTCCCACACGGCCGACTCGACGAGCGCCTCGGCCGTCGGCTTGCCGTACTTCTCGAGCAGTCGCTTGTCGAGCGAACCGGCGTTGACACCGATGCGGATGGAGACCCCGGCGTCCTTCGCCTCCTTGGCGATCTGCTTGACCTGATCGTCGAACTTGCGGATGTTGCCCGGGTTGACGCGCACACCCGCACACCCCGCCTCGATCGCCGCGTAGACGTACTTCGGCTGGAAGTGGATGTCGGCGATGACGGGGATCTGCGCCTTGCGAGCGATGGCGGGCAGCGCCTCCGCGTCGTCCTGGCTCGGGCACGCGACACGGACGATGTCGCACCCGGTGGCCGTCAGCTCGGCGATCTGCTGGAGCGTGGCGTTGATGTCGGTCGTCGGCGTCGTCGTCATCGACTGCACCGAGATGGGGGCGTCTCCCCCGACCTCGACCTTGCCGACCTTGATCTTGCGCGTCTTGCGACGAGGAGCGATGACCGGCGCGGGCGCCGAGGGCATACCGAGAGAAACCGACATGAGCCCATCTTACGACTGCCGCGCGACGCCCTGGGCTGGGCCGAGACTCACTGGATGGTGATGGGTTTCACGACGTCGGCGTAGATGAGCAGCACCGACATCCCGATGAGGACGAGCGAGACGGCGTACGCGACCGGCAGCGCCTTCGTCACGTCGACGTAGACGGGGCCGGCGACGCCGCGCGCCCGCGCGATGGGCCGCTTGATTGCCTCCCACAGCGCACCCGCGATGTGGCCGCCGTCGAGGGGCAGCAGCGGGATGAGGTTGAACACGAACAACGCGAGGTTGAGCGAGGCGAGCAGGTTGAGCAGCAGCAGCACCTTCTGGCCGAGTTCGACCTTCGACGACTCGGCGACGTCGCCCGCGATGCGCGTCACCCCGACGACGGAGATCGGCCCGTTCGGATCGCGCGCCTCGTCGCTGAACGCCGCCTGGGCGACGCCCTTCATCTTCTCCGGGATGTGCAGCACGACGCCCGCCGTCTGCTTGATGCTCGTGCCGAGCATGCCGGGGACAGCACCCGGGCCCTGACGCTGCAACGTGTACTGACCGATCGACAGCCCGACGTACCCGGCGTCGATCATGACGTTCTGGCCACCCGCGTCGGTGACGGGGTTGCCGTCGGCGTCGAGCTTCGCCACCTTCGTCGTCTTCGGCGTGACCTGCAGCGTCTGCTGCCGGCCGTCACGCTCGACGACGAACGGGATCTTCTCGCCGCCGTGCGCGCGGATGACGCGGGTCGCCTCGAGGTTGCTGTTCACCTTCTGCCCCGCGACCGAGATGATGACGTCATCGAGCTTCAACCCGCTCGAGGCCGCCGGCGCCTCCTGCCCCGCCGGGCACTTCTGACCGGGTTCGACCTTCGTGAGGCACGTCGTCAGCGACGTCACCTTCGTGCCGGTGAGCTTCGGCAGGCCGACGCCGCACACCATGACGGTCATGACGACCGCAGCGATGACGAGGTTCATGAACGGCCCACCGAACATGACGGTGACCTTCTGCCACGTCTTGAGCTTGTAGAAGACGCGGTTCTCGTCACCGGGGCGCAGCTCCTCGAAGGTCTGCTCACGCACCTCGTCGGCGAGCTGGCTGAACCGACCGGTCGACGAGGCGCGCACGGAGCCGTCCGGGTCGCCCGCCTTCGGCGGGTACATGCCGATCATGCGCACGTAACCGCCGAGCGGGATGCCTTTGACGCCGTACTCGGTCTCGCCGCGCTTCTTCGACCACAGCGTCGGGCCGAAGCCGATCATGTACTGCGGCACGCGGACGCCGAACTTCTTCGCGGGCACCATGTGCCCCATCTCGTGCAGCGCGATCGAGGCAGCCACGCCGACGATCATGAACAGCACCCCGAGGACGAACAGCATCAGCGCAGCCCCTTCTCGATCAGCGTGTGCGCGGCGCGGCGCGCCCATGTCTCTGCGGCGAGGACGGCGTCGACGTCAGGTTCGCCGCTCTCGGGCGCGTGCTGGTCGACGACCTTCTCGACGGTCTCGACGATGTCGAGGAAGCCGATGCGCCCACCGTGGAAGGCCTCGACGCACTCCTCGTTGGCCGCGTTGTAGACGGCCGGGTACGTCGAGCCCGCCTCGCCCACCTGACGGGCGAGGCGAACGGCGGGGAACGCCTCGTCGTCGAGAGGTTCGAACCGCCAGTCCATCGCCTTCGTCCAGTCGATCGGTGTCTCCACGCCCGCGATGCGGTGCGGCCAGTCGAGGCCCATCGCGATCGGCACGAGCATCGTCGGCAGGCCGAGCTGTGCGACGACGGCGCCGTCGACGAACTCGACCATCGAGTGGATGTACTGCTGCGGGTGCACAACCGTCTCGACACGATCGATCGGGATGTCGAACAGCAGGTGGGCCTCGATCACCTCGAGGCCCTTGTTGACGAGCGTCGCCGAGTTGGTCGTGATGACCTTGCCCATCGCGAAGTTGGGGTGCTTCAGGGCTTGTGCGGGTGTGACGTCGGCCAGCTCGGCGCGGCTCATGCCGCGAAACGGCCCTCCACTGGCGGTGACGACGAGTTTGCGAACCTCGTCGTGCGTACCGGAGGTGAGCGCCTGCGCGATGGCCGAGTGCTCCGAGTCGACGGGCACGATCTGCCCGGGCCTTTCGAGACGCTTGACGATCGGGCCACCGACGATGAGCGACTCCTTGTTCGCGAGCGCCAGCGTGCTGCCCGCCTCGAGCGCTGCGATCGTCGGGCGCAGACCGATCGAACCGGTGATGCCGTTGAGCACGACGTCCGCGCCGACGCTCGCGACCTGCACCGACGCGTCGTCACCACTGACGACGCGGCTGACAACCTGCTTGCCTGCGCCCGACGCCGCATCGGCGATGAGCGTCTCGAGCCGTGCCGCGTCACCGGAGGCGATACCGACGAGCTCGACGTCGAACTCGACGGCCTGACGCGCGACGAGCTCGAGGTCACGCCCGCCGGAGCTGAGCGCGACGATGCGGAAGCGCTCGGGGTTGTTCCGCGCGATCTGGCACGCCTGGGTGCCGATCGAACCGGTGGAGCCGAGCAGGGAGACGGTGCGCTGGGTGGTCACGCCCCCATTGTGTACGAGACGTCTGACAACCGCCCCCGAGCCCGCTGCGACGAACCATCGCTCACGACGCGAGGCGTCGCCACTCAGCGCCTCAGTGAGACCCGGTGACGGCCGCCGCTCGCCCGGACGTCAGCACTCGATGACGTTGACGGCCAGCCCGCCGCGTGCCGTCTCCTTGTACTTGACGCTCATGTCTCGGCCGGTCTCGCGCATCGTCTTCATCGCCTGGTCGAGGCTGACGGTGTGCTTGCCGTCACCGCGACGCGACAGGCGAGCGGCGTTGATCGCCTTCATCGAGGCGATCGCGTTGCGTTCGATGCACGGGATCTGCACGAGCCCGCCGACAGGGTCGCACGTCAGGCCGAGGTTGTGCTCGATGCCGATCTCGGCGGCGTTCTCGACCTGCTCGGGGTTGCCGCCGATGACCTCGCACAACGCACCGGACGCCATCGCGCACGCCGAGCCGACCTCGCCCTGGCAGCCGACCTCGGCGCCCGAGATGGAGGCGTTCTCCTTGAACAGGATGCCGATGGCCGCAGCCGTCAGCAGGAACCGGACGATGCCGTCCTCATCCGCGCCGGGGACGAACTTGACGTAGTACTTGAGGACGGCGGGGATGATGCCGGCCGCACCGTTCGTCGGCGCGGTGACGACGCGCCCGCCCGCGGCGTTCTCCTCGTTGACGGCCATGGCGAACAGGTTGACCCAGTCCATGACATCGAGCGGGTCGATCGGGTAGCCGGGCTCGACCTGCTGCTGCAGCGCACGGTGGATGGCGGGGGCGCGGCGCGGCACCTTGAGCCCGCCGGGGAGGGTGCCCTCGGTCGAGAAACCGTTGGTGATGCACTGATCCATGACCGACCACAGGTGCAGCATGCCCGAGCGCACCTCCTCCTCGGTGCGCCACGACAGCTCGTTGCGCATCATGACCTCGCTGATCGGCAGACCCGTGCGCGCACAGATCTCGAGCAGTTCCTTGCCCGTGTTGAACGGGAACTCGACGGGCGTCGTGTCCTGCACGACACGGTCGGCGCCGAGCGCGTCCTCGTCGACGACGAACCCGCCTCCGACGGAGTAGTAGACGCGCTCGAGAAGCACCGATCCGTCAGCGCCGAGCGCCCGAGCGATCATGCCGTTCGGGTGCCCGGGCAGCGTCTTGCGGCGGTGCAGGACGAGGTCGTCGTCGTCGAGGGGCACCGCGCGCAGGCCGCCGAGCAGAAGGCGGTGGGTCTCCTTGACCGCGTGGAAACGCGCGTCCGCGGTGTCGGTGTCGACCGTCTCCGGGTCCTCACCCATCAGGCCGAGGACGACCGCCTTGTCGGAGCCGTGCCCGTGGCCGGTCTGCCCGAGCGACCCGCACAATTCGACCTGGACGCGCGCGACGTCGTCGAAGAGCCCTGCCTCGCGCAGGGATTCGAGGAACCGCCCCGCGGCTCGCATCGGACCGACGGTGTGGGACGACGAGGGTCCGATACCGATCGAGTACAGTTCGAATGCACTCAGCGCCATGCCACACCATCCATCATGCGGACAGATTCGCACACAATGTGGCCACACGAGTAATCGAGGCCCCCCTCAGGTATGTGGGCAGCGCAGGTGACTCACCGGTAGCCTGCGGAGCATGACTGATACGACGCGAGAATTCGACATCGTCCTCTACGGCGCGACCGGGTTCGTCGGCCGGCTCGTCGCGAAGCACCTCCCCGAGCACGCGCCGAATGACATCCGCATCGCCCTCGCCGGACGCACCGCCTCGAAGGTCGAGAAGGTGCGCGACGACCTGAGCACCGAGGCCGCAGCCGCCGCCGGTTGGGGCATCGTGACAGCCGACTCCGGCGACGAGGCGTCGCTGCACGCCCTCGCGAACCGGGCACGCGTCGTCATCTCCACCGTCGGCCCGTACGCGCGCCACGGTCTGCCGCTCGTCGGCGCCTGTGCCGAGGCCGGCACCCACTACGTCGACCTCACCGGCGAGGTGCTCTTCGCCCACGACTGCATCGACCGCTACGACGCGACGGCCCGCGCGAACGGCGCACGCATCGTCAACTCGTGCGGCTACGACTCGGTGCCCTCCGACCTCGGCGTCTTCCTGCTCGCCCAGACGGCGCGTGAGGCCGGTGACGGGGAGCTCACGGCGACGACCGAGTACGCGTCGATGAAGGGCGGCATGAGCGGCGGGACGATCGCCTCGGCGATGCAGCAGGCCGACGACATCGCCGACGACCCCGCTCGCCGCAAGATCGCCGGCGACAAGTTCTCCCTCTCCCCCGACCGCTCGCGCGAGCCGAGCGGCGAGTTCAAGGACTCGCTGTCGGTGTGGTACTCCGACGACGTCGACGCGTGGGTCGCGCCGTTCCTCATGGCCTCCTACAACACGCGCATCGTGCGCCGCAGCAACGCGCTGCTCGGCCACGCGTACGGCTCGGGTTTCCGCTACCGCGAGGTGATGAAGGCCGGCAAGGGCGTCAAGGGTCGCGCGATGGCGTACGCCGTCGCGGGTGCGCTGGGGGCGGGCTTCGGCGCGATGGGCGTCAAGCGTCTGCGCCCGCTGCTCGAACGCCTCGTCCCCGCGCCGGGCAGCGGCCCGAGCGAGGAAGCGCGCGAGAAGGGCTTCTTCCGCATGGACATCCGCTCGACGACGACGAGCGGCGCCCGCTACCGCTCGATCGTCGCCTCGCAGGGCGACCCGGGCTACAAGGCGACGGCCGTCATGCTCGGCGAGGCGGCCGTGACGCTGGCGCTCGGCGACCTGCCGACGCTGCCCGGCGAGGCGGACGGCGGCGTCCTCACGCCCGCCGTCGCCCTCGGGGCGCCGTATGCCGAGCGCCTGCGTCAGCACGGCGTGACGCTCGAGGTGACGAAGCTCGGCTGATTTCGAAAGCTCGGCTGAGTTCGAGTGACGTAGCGTTCGTCCCCGGGACCGATGCGGTGCCGGGGACGAACCGTTCTCGGCATGCGCCGAGATCGGCAGCCGCCGCGCCGAGGTGCAGCACCAGCTCGTCATAGCCGGCGCGGACGACGCCGCGCGGCGTCGCGAACGTCACGAGTGGTGGCGCAGCACCTCACCGAGAGCGTCGAGGACGCTGGCATCCTCGATCGTGCCGGGCACCTGGGGCGTCTCACCGTCGGCCATCTGGCGCATCGTCTTGCGCAGGATCTTGCCCGATCGCGTCTTCGGCAGGGCCTGGACGACGTCGACGTCGCTGAGCGAGGCGAGCGCCCCGACCTCGGCGCGCACGCGCGCCTTGAGTTCGTCGCGGACGGTGAGCAACTCGTCGTCGGTGTACTCCCGCCCGGCCTTGAGCACGACGAGCGCCCGCGGCACCTGGCCCTTGAGCTGGTCGGCGACCCCGATGACGGCGCACTCGGCGACGGCGGGGTGCCCCGCGAGCGCGGCCTCGAGGGCGCCCGTCGACAGGCGATGCCCCGCGACGTTGAGCACGTCGTCGGTGCGGCCCATGACCCACACGTACCCGTCGTCGTCGATGTAGCCGCCGTCACCGGTGAGGTAGTAGCCCTCGAACGCGGACAGGTAGGAGCTGACGTAGCGCTCGTCGCCACCCCACAGCGTCGCGAGCGTACCGGGCGGCAGCGGCAGCTTGAGGCACACGGCACCCTCGACGCCTGGTTCGACGGGCGAGCCGTCGGGCGCGAGCACCTGCACGTCGTAGCCGGGCAGGGGCTTGGTCGCCGATCCGGGCTTCGGCGCGAACGACTCGATGCCGACCGGGTTCGCGACGATGGGCCACCCCGTCTCCGTCTGCCACCAGTTGTCGACGACCGGCACCCCGAGCTTGTCGTGCGCCCAGGCGTAGGTGTCGGGGTCGAGGCGCTCACCGGCGAGGAAGAGCGTCCGCAACGACGACAGGTCGTGCCCGGCGATCAACGAGCCGTCCGGATCCTCCTTCTTGATCGCGCGGATCGCCGTCGGCGCCGTGAACAGGCCCGCGACGCCGTACTGCTCGACGATGCGCCAGAACGCGCCGGCGTCCGGGGTGCCGACGGGCTTGCCCTCGTACAGCACCGTCGTCAGGCCCGCGAACAGCGGCGCGTAGACGATGTAGGAGTGGCCGACCACCCAGCCGACGTCGCTGGCCGTGAACCACACGTCACCGGCCTCCATGCCGTAGACGTGCTTCATCGACCACGTCAGGGCCACGGCATGGCCACCGTTGTCACGCAC
The DNA here is from genome assembly GCF_004346775.1 of Dermacoccus sp. SAI-028. NCBI lineage: Bacteria > Bacillati > Actinomycetota > Actinomycetes > Micrococcales > Dermacoccaceae > Dermacoccus > Dermacoccus sp. SAI-028. Next base: position 1,996,658 of record NZ_SMFS01000001.1, read on the forward strand.
GATGCCCTTCGGCCGCCCCGTCGTGCCGGAGGTGTAGAGGATGTAGAGCGGGTCGGTGGCCGCGACGGCGACGCAGCCGGCGGGCTGCACCGCACCAGGCGCCATGACCTGCGCCCAGTCGAAGTCCTTCTCCCCCAGGCTCGCCTCGCACTGCGGGCGCTGCACGATGACGCAGTGCCCCACCTCGTGCGACGCGCGGGCGAGTGCCGCGTCGAGCATCGGCTTGTACTCGATGACGCGGGTGCGCTCGACGCCGCAGCTCGCGGACAGCACGACCTTGGGCTGGGCGTCGTCGATGCGTGCGGCCAGCTCGGTGGGCGCAAAGCCGCCGAACACAACCGAGTGCACCGCCCCGATGCGCGCGCAGGCGAGCATCGAGATGACGGCCTCCGCGATCATCGGCATGTAGATGACGACCCGGTCGCCCTTCTCCACCCCGAGCGCCTGGAGCACCCCGGCGAGGCGGGCGACCTCGTCGAGCAGTTCGGCGTAGGTGTACGTGCGGCTCGTGCCGGTGACGGCGCTGTCGTGGATGAGCGCCGGCTGATCGGCGCGGCCGGCGATGACGTGCCGGTCGAGCGCGTTGTAGCAGGTGTTGAGCCGCGCGTCGGGAAACCAGCGGTACAGCGGGGCGCTCGAGGCGTCGAGCGCCCCCTTGGGTCGGGTGATCCAGTCGACGCCGCTGGCGGCCTCGAGCCAGAACCCCTCGGGGTCGTCGAGGCTGCGCACGTGGAGTGAGGCGTGGTCGAACGTGACGTCGGTCATACACCCATCTTGCCTCGTGATCGCGAGGTTCCGGGTGAGTTCGCCGCCGTGCTCGGCGACGAATCGCTCGTGTGCCACGCTTGGCCTCATGCTTCGTGAGATCCACTCGGCCGACGAGCTGCTCGCCCATCTGCAGGACGGCGGAACCGTCAGCGGTCTGCGGCTGCAGGGCGTCGACCTCGCCAGCGCTGCCGGCGAGGCGTTGATCGCTCTGCCGAACCGCTTCGACGGTCTCGTCGTGCTCGGCGGCCACGTGCCGGCGTCCACGGCTCGGACGTTGACCGACCGCGGCGCCATCCTGTTTCCCAGCGATCCGCACCTGCCGATCGACCCCTACCGCGCGCGTCTCTACTCCGCCGGCGAGCTCTATGCTGGCCTCGAGCGCGGCTACGAACACACCCCTGACGCGCAGGCGTATCGCTGGTCGCGTGACTGCCGCGTGGCGCATGACGCCTATGCGGGCGCCATGCGCGGGCTGCACGACGAGTCGATGCGCGACGCCCTGCACGAGAGCCTCGAGGGCCGACGCACCGTCGGCATCATGGGTGGTCACGCGATGGGACGCACGAGTACCGCGTACGCCGAGATCGCCCGGTTGGCGCGTGATCTCGCCGGCGGCGGCCACGTCGTCCTGACCGGCGGCGGGCCCGGCGCGATGGAGGCTGCGAACCTCGGCGCGGCTGACCGCGTCGGCGGCCTCGACACGGCGCTGGAGTGCCTGGCGAGCGTCGAGTCGTTCCGTCCGAGCATCGACGCCTGGGCGCACAGCGCTTTCGCGTCGCGCGAGCTGCTGGGCGTGGCTGATGGCGCGGGTGACGACGTGCGCAGCGTCGGCATCCCGACGTGGTTCTACGGCCACGAACCGCCCAACGTCTTCGGTGACGTCATCGCCAAGTTCTTCTCCAACGCCCTGCGCGAGGACGACCTGCTCGCCGGCGCCAGCGGCGGCATCATCGTCCTCGAGGGCGCCGCGGGCACCGTGCAGGAGATCTTCCAGAGCGTCACGCCGCTGTACTACGCCGCCGACGACGTGCCGCTGCCGCACCTCGTCCTCGTCGGGCGCGCACAGTGGACGGACGTCGTCCCCGTCTGGCCGGCGCTCACCGCGCTCGCGGCGGGGCGACGCTTCGCCGACCACCTCCACCTCGTCGAGACGCCCGCGGAGGCGTTCGCAGTGTTGACGGGCGCCTGAGCTCATCGCAGCCTCAGGCTTGACGCATCATCGGCCCAAACGCATCACGAATGACGCATTTGGGGCGACGATCGGGGCGAGCTGCTCGTGTCAGGCCGTCTTGGCGGCGAGCTGCCCGCACGCTCCGTCGATGTCGGAACCACGCGTGTCGCGCACCGTCGTCGGGATGCCGCCCGCGCGTAGGCGCTCGACGAAGTTCTGCTCGACGCCCTTGCGCGACGCCGTCCACTTCGAGCCCGGCGTCGGGTTGAGCGGGATCGGGTTCACGTGCACCCACCCCTTGCCACGCGCGTTGAGCTTCTTCGCGAGCAGATCCGCGCGCCAGCCCTGGTCGTTGATGTCCTTGATGAGCGCGTACTCGATGCTGACGCGACGCCCCGTCGCCTCGAAGTAGCGATGCGCCGCATCGAGGGCCTCGTCGACGCTCCAGCGCGTGTTGATGGGCACCAGCTCGTTGCGCAGTTCGTCGTCGGGCGCGTGCAGCGACAGCGCCAGCGTCACCGGAATGCCCTCGGCCGCGAGCTTGTCGATGGCCGGCACGAGACCGACCGTCGACATCGTCACGCCGCGAGCCGACATGCCGAGCCCCTCCGGGGCGGGCGAGACGAGCCGCTTGATCGCGTCGATCGCCTGGCGGTAGTTCGCAAGAGCCTCCCCCATGCCCATGAACACGACGTTGCTGACGCGCAGCGGCGTCTCGCGCTCGTCGTCGTCGAGGCCGGGCAGCTCGCCGGAGCGCAGCAACCGCGCGCCGGCGACGACCTGCTCGACGATCTCCGCCGTCGTGAGGTTGCGCGTCAGCCCTTCCTGCCCGGTCGCGCAGAACGGGCAGTTCATGCCGCAGCCGGCCTGGCTGGAGATGCACATCGTGACGCGGCCGGGGTAGCGCATGATGACGCTCTCGACGAGCGCGCCGTCGAACAGGCGGTGCACCTGCTTGAGCGTGTTGCCGCCGTCGGCGACGAGCGTCTTGATGCTCGTCAGCAGCGTCGGCATGAGCTGCGCGACCATCTCCTCGCGCCCGTTCTTCGGCAGGTCCGTCATCTCGGCAGGGTCGGCGACGAAGCGTTCGAAGTAGTGGTTCGACAGCTGCTTGGCGCGGAACGCGGGCAGCCCGAGCTCCTTCGCTAACGCCTGACGCCCGGCGAGGTCGAAGTCCGCCAGGTGCTTCGGCGGCTTGCCGCGCCGCGGCGCGGTGAACGTCAGCTGGCCCGGAACGGGACGCTTCGCCGTCGGCTCGGGCAGGTCGGTCGTGGTCGATTCGGTGGTGCTCAATGGAAGAACTCCTCGCCTCAGCTGGCGAACGCGGTGAGAACGGCCCAGGTGACGGGGGCCGCGAGAACGAGCGAGTCGAGACGGTCCATGAGACCGCCGTGACCCGGGATGAGGTTGCTCATGTCCTTGATGCCGAGATCGCGCTTGATCATCGACTCGCACAGATCGCCGACGGTGGCCGCGACGACGACGAGCGAGCCGAGCAGGATGCCGACCCAGAACGGCGCGTGCAGGATGAGGGTCACCGTCAGCACGCCGATGACGACGCAGCTCAGCCACGACCCGGCGAAGCCCTCCCACGACTTCTTGGGGCTGACGGTCGGCGCCATCGGGTGCTTGCCGAACAGCACGCCGGCGACGTAGCCGCCGATGTCACTGCCGATCGTCACGAGGATGAACGTGATGATGCGGCTGACGCCGTCATCAGCATGCAGGAGCATCATCGCGAACGACACGAGCGCCGGCACGTACAGCGCGATGAGCGCCGCCGACGCGGTGTCGGGCGCGAGGCGGTTGCTCGCCGCACCCCAGACGATGAAGACGAGGACGCTGCCGACGAGCGCCGCGAGCATCGCCGACGGCCCGAGCAGGTACGCCGCGACGGGGATGACGGCCGCCGAGGCGAGAGCGGGGATCCACGGCGGGCGGAACTTGGCCGGCGGCATCGCCATGAGCAGCTCGCGCGTGCCGACGACGGACGCGGCCGTCGCGAGGACGACGAACGCCTCCTTGCGGATGAGCAGAGACGCGAGGACGAGCACGCCGAGCACGAGTGCAGCCGTGATGGCGGCCTTGAGGTCGCGCCCGGCCTTGTTCTTCTTCGCGGGGGCGGGCGCGAGCGTCTCGGACACGACCTTCGAGCCCACCCCCGGCGGGGGTGGGCTCGAAGGCTGCGCCGAAGCGGGCATGCCGAATGCGAGCGTGCGTCGAGGTCAGACCTCGAGCAGCTCGGCCTCCTTGCCCTTGAGCAGCGCGTCGACGGTGTCGACGCGCTTCTTCGTCATGGCGTCGAGGTCCTTCTCGGCGCGGGCGCCGTCGTCCTCGCCGACCTCCTTGTCCTTGACCAGCTTGTCGATGTCCTGGTTCGCCTTGCGGCGCACGTTGCGCACGCTGACGCGGCCGTTCTCGGCCTTGTCCTTGGCCATCTTGATGTAGTCCTTGCGGCGCTCCTCGGTGAGGGCAGGCAGGATGCAGCGGATCTGGTTGCCGTCGTTGCTCGGGTTGACGCCGAGGTCGGAGTCGCGCAGCGTCTTCTCGATCTCGGAGATGGCCGACTTGTCGAACGGGATGATGAGGATCGTGCGCGCCTCGGGCGTCTGGAACGACGCGAGCTGCTGCAGCGGCGTCGGCGCACCGTAGTAGTCGACCGTCAGGCGGTTGAACATCGCCGCGTTCGCACGGCCGGTGCGGATGGAGGCGAAGTCCTCCTTCGTGGCCTCGATCGCCTTGTCCATCTTCTCCTCGGCCTCGAGGAGGATCTCGTCAATATCCATGGTTTCGCTCTCGTTTCTCGGACGTTCTCGGGAACAGCCACGTTCGGCCCCGCGTCAGGACGCGGAGACCACCGTGCCGATCTTCTCACCCTGCAGGGCGCGGGTGATGTTGCCTTCACCCTCCATGCCGAACACGACCATCGGCAGCTTGTTGTCCATGCACAGGCTGAACGCTGCGGCGTCGACGATCTTGAGCCCGCGCGCCAACGCGTCGGCGTGCGTGACGACATCCAGCTTCACCGCGTCGGGGTTCTTGCGCGGGTCATCGGAGTAGACGCCGTCGACACCGTTCTTCGCGACGAGCACGGCGTCGCATTTCGTCTCGAGCGCACGCTGCGCGGAGACGGTGTCGGTCGAGAAGTACGGCATGCCCGCGCCGGCACCGAAGATGACGACGCGGCCCTTCTCCATGTGACGGATCGCACGGCGCGGGATGTACGGCTCGGCGACCTGCGTCATCTCGATGGCCGACTGCACGCGCGTGTCGATGCCCTCCTTCTCGAGGAAGTCCTGCAGCGCCAGGCAGTTCATGACGGTACCGAGCATGCCGATGTAGTCGGCACGCGCACGATCCATGCCCTTCTGCTGCAGCTCGGCACCGCGGAAGAAGTTGCCGCCACCGACGACGACCGCGACCTGGATGCCGCTGCGCACGGCCGGCGCGATCTGGCGAGCGATGCCCCGCACGACGTCGGGGTCGACGCCGACGCTGCCGCCGCCGAAGACCTCACCGGAGAGCTTGAGCAGCACTCGGTCGTACCTGGGGATCGCCGGGGAGGCGTTCACCCTCTCGCTCGCGTCGGTGTCGCTCACTTCGCCTCCTGGCGCTTCGTCGGGCATGAGTCGGCCAATCTTTTCACACTGCTGAGGGCAGCCGAAAAACTTCAGTCTGCGAGCGGAGCGTACGTCGCGCCCAGTGCTGTGTCTTGCCCGGGGGTGAGGGTGACGGCGTCGTCCTTGATCGTGGCCGCCTCGACGCAGACGAACCGCGGCCACGCGTCGTCGGGCACGTCCGCGAGCGAGGCGGTCTTCTGCTGGGCGGGGTTCCACACGACCGCATCCGGCAGATTCTCGCGCTCGATGCGGTAGATCGGCGTCCGCCCCTCCGTCCGCCCCTGGACGACGGTGATGGGCTGTTTCGGCGCCGTGACGACGACGTCGACCTCGCCGTCGAACGTCAGGTCACCCTCGACGCGTGAGCGCTCCCCGCTGGCCTGATCGAGCATCGACGCACCCGTCAGCCCTTCGACACGCACCGTGCGCACGTCGTCGACCGCGAGATACGTGTGCAGCGCTGCCTCGAACGTCAGCGGGTCTGAGCCCTCGTTGCGCACGACGAGGCGCAGCCCGAGAGCATCGCCGAACGTGATCTCGAGGGTTGCGAACAGCCCCAGCGGCCAGTGCTCGGCGCCGTCGAGCTGCGCGACCGCCTCGGGAGTGACCACGAGCGAGACGATGACCGCCTCGCCCTCCTCGCGCACCGAGTGCAGCCTCCACCGCGCCCGACGCGCCAGGCCGTGCGACGGCGACAGCCCGCCGTCACGGCCCGCACCGAACCACGGGAGACACACCGGGACGCCGCCGCGGATCGCCGTCGACGGACCCGCCTGTGCCAACGGACTCAGCCACAACAGCTCACGCCCACCACGCGGCACGAAACTCGTCACCTGACCGCCGTGCAACTGCACGACACCCGACGACCGCGGCCCTAATACCTCCAGCGCCGGCAGGCCCGAGACCCCCTCGACGCGACGCACGCACTCCGGCAGATCCACCATGAAGCCACTCATGGACACACGCTAGTCCCTCCAGCGACGTGACGAGCCCCCACCTCACGCCGCGAGGCCCGGACGCGCTGCGCGCGATCCGGGCCTCGTCTGGCGCCATGCGGTGAGTTGAACGAGCGGTGCCAGACGCCATTCTTTCTGGCGTCTGACTTCGCGCTCACCTACGGCCGAGGCCCGGACGCGCTGCGCGCGTCTGGGCCTCAACCTCCGGTTCCCGCTCGGTCACACACCGACCTTGAACCGCGCAAAGCCCGAAACCTCCGCGCCTGCCTCATCAGCGACCTTCTTGACCGTCTTCTTCGCGTCCTTCGCGAACGGCTGCTCCAGCAGCACGTTCTCCTTGAAGTACCCGTTGACACGGCCCTCGATGATCTTCGGCAGAGCAGCCTCCGGCTTGCCCTCCTCCTTGGCCGTGGCCTCAGCGACACGACGCTCGTTCTCCACGACCTCGGCGTCGATCTCGTCGCGCGTCAGCACCGACGGGGAGAACGCGGCGATGTGCATCGCGATGTCACGAGCCGTCGCCTCGTCGCCACCCTTGAGTGCCACGAGAACACCGATCTGCGCCGGCAGGTCAGGGCTCGTCTTGTGCAGGTACGCCGTCACGTTCTCGCCCTCGAGACGCGCCACACGACGCACCTCGATCTTCTCGCCGATCGTCGCGTTGGCCTCGTCGAGAACCTCCGCGACCGTCTTGCCGCCCATGTTGCTCTTCAGCAGCGCATCGGCGTCAGCGGCCTCGACCGCGACAGCCTGGTCGAGAACCTGCTCGGCGAGGGCGATGAACTTGTCGCCCTTCGCGACGAAGTCGGTCTCGCAGTTGACCTCGACCAGCGTGCCGACTCCGTTCTCGACCTTCGCGGCGACGAGGCCGTTCGAAGCGGAACGACCCTCGCGCTTCGTCACGCCCTTGAGGCCCTTGACGCGCAGGATCTCGGTGGCCTTGGCCTTGTCGCCGTCAGCCTCGTCGAGTGCCTTCTTGACGTCCATCATGCCGGCGCCGGTAGCTTCGCGCAGCGCCTTGATGTCAGCGGCGGTGTAGTTCGCCATGAGTGTTTCGCTCCTCTGAGTCGAAAGAATGCAGGGGGTTTACGCTCCCCCGGCGCCGACACTGCCACGAGCAGTGCCGGCGCCGGGGGAAGACGTCATGAACGTCGAGCCAGTTTCTCAGGCCTGGGAGTCGGCGACCTCGGTCGCCGTCTTCTCGTCGACCTCGGCCACGGCAGCGGCCTCGTCAGCGTTCGTCGAGTCAGCGGCAGCCGTCTCGTCAGCAGCCTTCTTGATCGACGACGGACCCGTCTCGGTGTCCGTGTCAGCGGCGGCCTTCGCGCCGGCGTCGGAGGCGAGCAGCTCGCGCTCCCACTCGGCCATCGGCTCGGCGGCCGACTCGCCCGACTTGCCGGACGATCGGGCGACGAGGCCCTCGGCGACGGCGTCGGCGATCACGCGGGTGAGGATGCCGACCGAACGGATGGCGTCGTCGTTGCCCGGGATCTTGTAGTCGACCTCGTCGGGGTCGCAGTTCGTGTCGAGGATCGCGATGACCGGCAGGCCCAGCTTGCGCGCCTCGTCGACGGCGAGGTGCTCCTTCTTCGTGTCGACGATCCAGACGGCCGACGGGATCTTCGACATCTCACGGATGCCGCCGAGGACGAGCTCGAGCTTCGCCTTCTCACGCGACAGGAGCAGCAGCTCCTTCTTCGTGTAGCCGGAGCCGGCGACGTCGTCGAAGTCGAGAGCCTCGAGCTCCTTCAGGCGCGCGAGGCGCTTGCTGATCGTCTGGAAGTTCGTGAGCATGCCACCGAGCCAACGGTGGTTGATGTACGGCATGCCGACGCGGGTGGCCTGCTCGGCGATCGACTCCTGAGCCTGCTTCTTCGTGCCGACGAACAGGATCGTGCCGCCGTGGGCGACCGTCTGCTTGACGAACTCGTAGGCGTCGTTGATGTAGGTCAGCGACTGCTGGAGGTCGATGATGTAGATGCCGTTGCGCTCCGTCATGATGAAGCGCTTCATCTTCGGGTTCCAACGACGGGTCTGGTGTCCGAAGTGGACGCCGCTCTCGAGGAGCTGGCGCATGGTGACGACGGCCATGCCGAAGTCCCCTTTCATGTCGAGGTTTCAGTTCGTGCAGCCGGATTGCTGCCCTGGCGGCCCGACCATCACCCACCGTCGGCCATTCCCCTCACAGAGGTTCACGATCGACGGACCGAAGGGCGAGGGCCCGCGACGTACGCCCTGCGAGAGCAGGATGTACGAGGCGTGAGGCCACGCGAATTCGTCTCGCGGCCCGCCCACACATCACCTCTGCTCGACCCGGCTCTCGAGACGGAACTCGAAGCCGGAGGTGCGATCAGGTGGGCGACGCGCATCAGGGCACACAAGACGTGCCTCCAGCGTACCGGCTCGAGGGGGCAACCCGAAATCGCCGCCAGGGGTCCTAGATTGGAGCGATGAGCGACTCGACGACGCCAGCACCGCAGACCTCGCCCGCGCCCCGTGCGGGCCGACGCAGCGCCATCCGCCCCGCCGGCGGGCAGACGATCTTCTCGCGCATGACGGCGCTCGCGGCCGAGACCGGCGCGCTCAACCTCGGCCAGGGCTTCCCCGACGCCGACGGCCCCGAGGCCGTGCTCGCAGCGGCCCGCCAGGCCATCGCCGACGGCGCGAACCAGTACCCGCCGGCGCGTGGTGAGCGGACGCTGCTCGAGGCGATAGCCGCGCACCAGCACCACTGGTACGGGCTGGAGGTCTCCCCCGACACCGACGTCCTCGTCACCGTCGGAGCGACGGAGGCGCTGGCGAGCGCGATCCTCGCGTTCGTCGAACCCGGCGACGAGGTCGTCGTGTTCGAACCCACCTACGACTCCTACGCCGCTGACATCGCGCGTGCCGGCGGCGTGCGGCGCACGGTGCCGCTACGTTTCCCCGACTTCGCGCTCGACGAGGACGCCCTCGCCGCGGCGTTCAGCGAGCGCACCGCGCTCGTCCTGCTCAACACGCCGCACAATCCGACCGGCAAGGTCTTCACCGCGGCGGAGTGCGCGACGATCGCCGAGCACGCCGCGCGCCACGACGCCGTCGTCATCAGCGACGAGGTGTACGAACACCTCGCGTTCGCGCCGCACGAGCACATGCCCTTCGCGAGCACCCCCGGCATGCCCGAGCGCACGCTGACGATCAGTTCGGGTGGCAAGACGTTCAGCACGACGGGGTGGAAGATCGGGTGGGTCAGTGGCCCTGCCGACCTCGTCGCCGCGGTGGCGAGCGTCAAGCAGTTCTTGACCTTTGCGAGCGGCACGCCGCTGCAGCACGGCATCGCGGCCGGGCTGTGCCTGCCCGACGCGTTCTTCGCCGAACAGCGCGCCGAGATGGCGGCCCGCAGTGCTCTGCTCGTCGACGGACTGACGCGCGCCGGGTTCGACGCCGTTGCGCCACAGGGCGGCTATTTCGTCCTCGCCGACGCGGCGCCCCTCGGCGTCGACGACGCAGCCGAGTTCGCGCTGCGCCTGCCGACGGAGGCGGGGGTCGTCGCGATTCCGGCGTCGGCGTTCTGCGACGATCCGGACGCCTCCGGCATGACGAGTGTGCTGCGCTTCGCGTTCTGCAAGCAGCGCTCCGTCATCGACGCTGCGATCGAGCGGCTTGTGGATACGTACGGCCGCAGCGCGCGAACGACGTGATCTGCAGGCCCGTCCACAGGGTCTCGGGCTGACGCCGCGGCCCCACGGCGTGTGCGCTGCAGACTGCCGACATGGCCATCCTGCGCATCGTCTCGTCCCTGCTCGCCGTGGGTTCCGCCGGCCTCGTGGGGTTCGCCGTGGTGAGCCCGTCGGTGGTGGGATCGTCGGTGGTGGGCCCCTCTGTGGTGGGCGGGGCTGAGAAACCGAGGGCCTCGATGCCCGTCCGGCCGCGGCTCACCCGGCCAAGGGTCGAACGCCCGGGCGTTGCGCCGCTGCCGCCACGACGTTCGGCACCACCGCAACCGTCGCTGGAGCCCATGGCGGTCGTCGGCACGCACCGCGGAGAGCCCATCACGCAGGCCCTCACTCAGGCGAGCGTCGACACGAGCCGGAAAGCAACCACCGCGCAAGCGCTCGCCCGACCCAGCGTCGGCGCGCTGGACGATGCGCCCAGTGCCGGGTTCGCCTGGCCGGTCACGCCGCACGAGGTCGTGCGTCGCTTCGACCCGCCGGAGGTCGTGTGGGGCGCCGGTCACCGCGGCGTCGACCTGCGCTCGTCACCGGGAGCACCCGTCGTCGCGCCCTCTGACGGGGTCGTCACCTTCAGCGGCAGTGTCGCCGGGCGCGGCGTGCTGACGATCCGTCACCCCCAGGGGTTCGACACGACCTACGAACCTGTCAGTCACCAGGTGTCCAAGGGGGCGAGCGTGCATCGCGGGGAGCACGTGGCCGATCTCGAACCCGGGCACTGCGAGCCGGCATGCCTGCACTGGGGTTACAAGGTGGGGCCGAAGAGCTACCGCGACCCGCTGACGCTCATCGCGCACCGACGCCCCGTACTTCTTCCGCCCCTGTGAGCATCTGGCCTCGTCGGCGGCGCCGACACGTCAGGGGGCTTGGGTTGGCCCCCGCGGCACCAGAGACGCGGTTTCTCGACACGCGCGCCTCACGCGCGTGGGTGGGCCTGTTCGAACCCGGCCCGGAGGCGTTCGGCGGAGACGTGGGTATAGATCTGCGTCGTCGCGAGCGAGGCATGGCCGAGGTATTCCTGGACGGTGCGCAGGTCGGCGCCGCCCTCGACGAGGTGCGTGGCGGCACTGTGTCGCAGAGCGTGCGGCGACAGCGTCGGCGCGCCGTCGACGGACGCTGTCGCGCGGTTGACGAGTTCCCGGACGATGCGTTGGTCGATCCGACGCCCCCGCACCCCGACGAACAGGGCTCGCTCCCCATCGGCCGCGAGCGCCCCACGGCACCTCAGCCACCGTTCCAGTGCCTCCCGCGCAGGCAGACCGTACGGCACCATCCGTTCCTTGCGGCCCTTGCCCATGACACGCACGAGCTGGTTCGCCTCGTCGAGCGCACTCACGTCGAGGGAGGCCAGCTCGCCCACGCGCATGCCGGAGGCGTAGAGCAGTTCGAGGACGGCGGCGTCCCGAGCCCTGACGGCGCGCTCTTCGGGACCGGCCGCAGGTGTCGGTGCTGACTGATGGGGCGAGACGGTCTCCGTCGGCGCTGCCCCTGCCTCACCCGCTTCGGAGTCGACGTCGACGGCCGCCTCAACTGACTGGCGTGTGGCGGAGCCGGCATCAGCGGCTGTTTCACCGCAGCCGCGTGCGGCGGGGACGGCCGCGGCCGCTGCCTCGTCCGCCGCATCGAGGATCGCGGCGGCCTGATCGACTCGCAACACCTCGGGCAGTGACGTCATGCGGCGCGGCGCGCTGAGTCGCACCGACGGGTCGGTCGCGATGACGCCCCTGCGGCGCGCCCAACGACAGAACGTCTTGACCGTCGACACCCGTCGAGCCAGGGTGCTGCGCGAGTTGCCCGCCTCGCTCTGCGCGGCCAGCCAGCTGCGCAGGTCGTTGAGGGTGAGGTCGGACCACGAGGCGACGCCGGCCTCCGTCAGGTGGAGGCGCAGGGACGCCAGGTCGACGGAGTAGGCACGCACCGTGTTGGTCGAACGGTCGCGTTCGGCGCTCAGGTGATCGAGGAACTGCTCGATCACCCGTTCACTCGGCCCACGTGGCTGGCTCGGTCCACTCACCCGACGAGAGTACGTCCCGCCGCGTCACACCGCTCGCAGCACACGTCGCAGGAAGCGCGCCTCGCCCCTGGTCCCGCGCCGGGGGCGTTCCCACGAACGACCGCGAAAGTGGCGTTCGCGATCCCCTGGTGCTGTGTGGGTGGGCGATCCGTTCACGCCTTGCGCCACCCTCCGTCCTCACGCGCTGCCAGACCGGCTGCGAGCAGCTCCCCGAGGGCTGAGACGACCTCGCGCTCCGGGCGTCCCGCGGTGCGCGCCACCCGTTCCAGGGAGGTCGGCTCACGCAGCGGCAGCGCGTCCCAGACCAGGCGCGCCCGCGGGCCGACGGCGTCCTCGGGCCGCGCGAGCACGGGCAGCGTGTCACGTGTCGTGGCGCGCGGGCCGTAGGAGCCGACGAGTTCCATGACGTCCTCCGCCCCGGTGACGAGCACGGCGACTCCGTCACGCACGAGCTCGTGGCAGCCGGCGCTCGCCGCTGACGTGACCGGGCCGGGCACCGCGCCGACGACGCGGTTGAGTTCCTCCGCTCGCCGGGCCGTGCTGAGCGATCCGGAACGCAGCCCCGCTTCGACGACGACCGTCCCGGGAGCTAGCGCGGCGATGAGCCGGTTGCGATGAAGGAAACGCTGGCGCATCGGCGCGAATCCCAGGGGCATCTCGCTGACGATGACGCCGCGCTCCCTGACGCGCGCGAACAGTTCTTCGTGCGCCGTGGGATACACGCGATCCACGCCTCCCGCGACGACGCAGACGGTGTCGGCGTCTCCGGCGAGCGCCCCGCGGTGCGCCGCGGCGTCGATGCCGAAGGCTCCCCCGGACACGACGCTCACCCCGTGCGCGCCGACGCCCAGCGCGATCTGCGCCGCGATCCGCTGCCCGTAGTGCGTCGCGGCGCGCGCCCCGACGAGCGCGACGGAACGTTCTGCGGCGCAGGCGAGATCCCCCTCCCCGATGACGAAGAGTGCGTGCGGCGTCTCGGGTAGCTCGTCGAGCCCGGTGGGCCACTCCTCGTCGCCGGGTACGAGCACCCGCGCTCCCACAACGTCGAGGCGCCGGCGTTGCTCGTCGAGGTCGAGGGCGCGTAGCCGCGTCGTGAAGTTCTCCCATTTGTCAGGGGATTCCTCGACGGCGGAGAGCGCCTCCTCGTGCCCGAGGGCGTCGACGAGGGCGTGAGCCTTGGGATCGCGCGGTTCCGCGATGTGGGCCCACACGAGGCGCGCCGCCCGCTCGCCCGCACTCATGGCCGGGGCCGGCGCATCGTCGCGCGCCCCCGCTCGATCCGCTCGCGCAGCCGCGTGGGCAGGGCCGGGATCGAGGCAGGCCCCCGGGGTTGTCGACTCGGTGATGGAGAACAACGCCCCGCCCAGGGGCGCGGCGCGCCGGGTTTGGGGATCGAGCATCGAGGCATCGAGCGTCGCAGCGCCGAACGCCGAGATGCCGTCGTCGGGAACAGGGTCGAGATCGGTCATGACTCGGGGTGTCCTTCTCTGAGGGTGAGGGCCGTGAAGACGTCCTCACGGGTGGGGCGGTTCGCTCCACGCAGGTCGCACAGCGTCCACGCGAGCCGCAGGATGCGGTCGTAGCCACGCAACGTCAGGGAACCGGTGTCGAGCGCCTGGTCGAGCACCGCGATGTCGCCCGCCTCGAGCGCCCAGGGTGACGAACGCAGCACGGCGCCCGGAACCTGAGCGTTGAGGCGGTGCCCGAGCGGCGCCCATCGGGCGGCGGATCGCTCGCGCACCTCGAGGACCCGGTCGGCGACGCTCGCGCTCGCTTCCCCCGGCCCGGCCGCGAGGTCGCTGCGGGTGACCGCGTTGACCTGGAGGTGGACGTCGATGCGATCGAGCAGCGGGCCGGACAGTCGTTTGAGGTAGGTGCGGCGCGCCTTCGACGTGCACGTGCAGGCCGCGCCGCGGCCGATGTAGTGCCCGCAGGGGCACGGGTTGCTCGCAAGGACGAGCTGGAAGCGGCACGGATAGCGCACGACCTGCTCCGACCGCGCGATCGTCACGCTGCCGCGTTCGAGTGGCTGGCGCAGGCTGTCGAGCACCTCGCGACGAAACTCGGGGGCCTCGTCGAGGAAGAGGACGCCGGCGTGTGCCTGCGTCACCGCCCCGGGCCGTGGGCGCCCTGGCCCACCGCCGATGAGGGCGGGCATCGTCGTGCCGTGGTGCGGCGCGACGAACGGAGGTTTCTCGACGAGCGGCCCGCCGCGGAAGACGCCCATGACGGACTGGATGCTCGTCACGGCCATCGCCTCCTCCCGCGTCAGGGGCGGCAGGATGCCCGGCAGCCGGCTCGCGAGCAGCGTCTTGCCAGCACCGGGCGGTCCGATGAGCGAGACGTTGTGCCCGCCGGCCGCCGCCACCTCGAGGGCGGTTCGCGCCTCGTACTGGCCGACGACGTCGCGCATGTCGTCGCTGGGCGGGGCCTCGACGTCGTCGTCGGCGGGCTCCGGCCAGGGCAGGTCGAGAGTGCGTCCTTCGGCCCTGACTCGGTGGAACGCCACGACGTCCGACAGCGAGCGCACCGGGTGGATTCTCAGCCCCCACACGAGAGCGGCCTCGGCCGCGTTCGCCGTCGGCACGATCACCTCCCGCTGCCCGGCCTCCAACGCCGCGAGGCAGGCCGGGAGCACACCGTGGACGGGCCGCACCGTGCCGTCCATCCCCAACTCACCGATGTGCATGACGCCGGCCGCCTCGGCAGGACCCACCTGCCGGGTCGCGGCGAGCACGGCCACACCGATCGCGAGGTCGAGCCCGGCACCGGCCTTGGGCAGCGACGCGGGCGCGAGGTTGATCGTCAGGCGCGTGTCCGGAAAGGCGAGCTCCGACTGGATCATCGCCGAGCGCAAACGGTTCGGCGACTGCGAGATCGCCGTGTCCGGCATCCCGGAGATGATGACGCGGGGCAACCCCTGCCCGACGCTCACCTCGACGTCGACGACGGTGCCCTCGATGCCGGAGACGACGACGCCCTTCGTCATCCCGAAGCTCACAGGATCACCCGCCGACGATGGTCGACGCGGACGCCGGTGGCCAGCACGTCGACGCCGATGACGTCGATGCGCACCGCGGCGGCGGACACCTCGCGCTCGCGGAGCCACAGGCAGGCCAGGCGGCGCAGACGCAGGTGCTTCTCGTGCGTCACCGCCTCAACCGCGGGCCCGAAGCGTTGCGAGCGTCGCGTCTTCACCTCGACGACGACGATCTCGCGCCCGTCACGCGCGACGACGTCGATCTCACCCTCGCTGCATCGCCAGTTCGTCTCGAGGATCTCGTAGCCGAGCGAGGCGAGGTAGGCACAGGCATGACGCTCGCCCTGCGCACCGAGCGTGCGCCGCGGGTCCGGCGGTGATGCGGCGCCCGTCGAGGGGGTCGAACGGGCCGCGGCCGGGGCCTCGCGCGTGGGTCGCGCCCGCCCGGCAGGTCGGGCGAGTTCGTGCTCAGTCGTGGTGCTCCCGGCGCGTGGCCGCGTCGAATTGTCGGTCATGGTGACCACCTCCGCACCCCAGCGAAGCGGGTGCGGGCACCTCAGCGCTCGTCGCCGGAGGCCACCCTGTGGAACAGGGGTGCAGCACGGTCCGATCAGCCCCTGCAGCCGTCACCGTCCCCAGGAGCGAGACGCGCCAGGCCGCCGACCCGCCCGTCGACACCGGCGCCACGCGAGCGGCGGCGCACAGCGCGAGCGCCATAGGGTCCAGGCCGGGCGGTTCAGTTCGTGAAGCCCGGCCCGTCGGGGATCTCGAGGTCGTTCTTGGCGAGTTCTTCGACGTTGACGTCCTTGAACGTCACGACGCGCACGTTCTTGACGAACCGCGCAGGGCGGTAGATGTCCCACACCCACGCGTCCTGCATCGTCACGTCGAAGAACACGTCGGCGCCCTCACCGCGCACCGTCATGTCGACGGCGTTGCAGAGGTAGAAACGTCGCTCGGTCTCCACGACGTAGCGGAACAGGCCGACGACGTCGCGATATTCGCGGTACAGCGCCAGTTCCTGCTCGTTCTCGTACTGTTCGAGATCCTCAGCACTCATCGGGATCTCACTCCTCGTCGCTCGTCGGGGCGGGCACCGCGCCCGTGTCGCGGAAAGTCTTCCACGAGCGTCGATGCAGGTCGCATGCGCCGTGCGCGGCGATGGCCGCGAGGTGGTCGGGCGCGGAGTATCCCTTGTTGATCCCCCAGCCGTACACCGGGTGGTCGCGGGCCGCGTCGACCATCATGGCATCACGCTCCACCTTGGCGAGCAAACTGGCTCCGGCCACCGACGAGCACCGCATGTCGGCCTTGATCTGGGTGACGACGTGCCACGTCGGGGCGCTCTCCGGCTCGAGCAGGCCCAGCAGTCCGACCGTCTCGGGCTCGCTCAGCCAGTCGTGCTTGCCGTCGAGGATGACGACGTCCGGGCGCACGCTCAGCTGCGCGAGGGCGCGGGTGCCGGCCAGGCGCAGCGCGCGCGTCATGCCGAGCGCGTCGATCTCGGCGGGCGAGGCGTGGCCGACGGCGCCGTCTAACGCCCAGCGCCGAACGCGGCGCGCGAGATCGGGGCGCCTCGGCTCGGGCACGAGCTTGGAGTCCTTGACACCCTGCGGCACCGTCGACGTCGCCGCATCGACGACGCTGACGCCCACGCTGACGGGGCCCGCGAGCGCACCGCGTCCTACCTCGTCCATGCCTGCGACAAGTGTGTACCCCGTGCGCAGCAGCTGACGTTCGAGGCGCAGGGTCGGGGTCGAACTCGTCATGCGTGCGTTCCCGTCATCGATCGTGCCGTCTCATCGTGCGCTCCAGTACGTGCCGGCGACGGTGCCGATCACGGATTCGAGTGGGACGAACCCTCCACCCGGGTCACCGAGGTGTCCGCGGGAGTCATCCGAGAAGTCGCGGTTGTCACCGAGGACGAACAGGTGATCGGCTGGGACCCGCACCGAGAACGGCTCCGCCGAGGCGCATCGCTGCCCCTGGGGCAGATACGGCTCGTCGACGACGCGCCCGTCGACGCGCAGCCTGCCGTCGTGGCCGACGCTCACCGTGTCTCCGCCGACCCCGATGACGCGCTTGAGGTAGTCCTGGTCGTTCGGGCGGAACCCCAGCCACCCCGCGGCGGTGTCGAGTGCGCCGAGCACCCCGTCGCGCGGTGTCTGCTCGTAGAACACGTCGGCACCGGAGAAGACGATGACGTCACCCCGCCGTGGATGATCGTGCAGCTTGTCCACCACGATGCGATCCCCCACCTGATACGACGGCTGCATCGAACGCGACGGCACGGTGAACGTCTCCGCGACGAACGCGTGGACGAGCAGCAGCGCGACGAGGACGCCCGACAACACCCACCCGAGCACGCGCCGCAGCGAACGAGGACGCAGCGAACGCGTGCGTCGGGATGCGCCGAAGGCGCGGCCCCGCGTGGGGGTCGCGCCTTCGGGGTGATGCTCGTCGTCCATGGACGTCATGAGCCGTCTGGGAGCTGTGCGCGTTCTCAGGCCTTCTTGGCGGGAACCGCGTCGCGCTTCTCCTTGATCTTGGCTGCCTTGCCGCGCAGGTCGCGCAGGTAGTACAGCTTGGCGCGGCGCACGTCACCGCGCGTCACGACCTCGATCTTCTCGATCACGGGCGTGTGGACGGGGAACGTGCGCTCCACACCGACGCCGAAGGACACCTTGCGGACGGTGAAGGTCTCGCCGACGCCGCCGCCGTGGCGACGGATGACGACGCCCTTGAACACCTGGACACGCGAACGCGTGCCTTCGATGACCTTGACGTGGACGTTGAGCGTGTCGCCGGCGCGGAATTCCGGGACGTCGGAGCGCAGGCTCGCCGCTTCGATCGCGTCGAACTTGTTCATGTCGATCTCTCGTATCTGTGGCACGCGCAGGTTGCCACGGTCAGTTCCGGCCATGGTGGCCGGAAAGCTGTTCGGAACGTGCGGCATGTCGAGTCTCATGACCCGCGTGATCGGCGAGGTGATGCCCGGGATGATCTACATCGAAACCCCGGGGTACCTGCCGCACGAGTCACTCCCCCTGCGGCGGGGACTCATGGCGACATGACGCAAGGGTTCATCCTGCCAGGAACGGCTGCCATGAGGAAATCCGCAGCCCCGGCGCCCCGGCGAAAGATGCCCCCCTGCCCGCCGGGCAGGCAGGGACGTGGGTACATGGAGAGGCGCGGTACGACGCTCAGCGCCCCCGGCGACGCTTGGTGAACACGACCGTCGTGCCGTTCGGCTGCACGACACCGCGGAACCCGGCCTTCTTGTAGAGCTTGAGGTTGTGCTCGCTGCCCGTTCCGGTGAAGAGCTCGAACCGCGTCGCATCGCTCGGGGCGACCTCCTGGATGAACTCCAGCAACGCGCGCCCCAGGCCGCGTCCGTGCAGGTCGGGCACCACCATGAGCCGGCCGATGTGCCAGGTGTCGTCGACGAGCTTGCCCCGCACCGAACCGATGAACCGGCCGTCATGACGCAGGACGTACGTGTCCCACTCATGGAGCGACGCCGTGAGCGATTCGACCGTCTCGTGCTGTGCGGGGATCGTCAGCGTGTCGTTGAGGATGCCCTCACGCAGCCAGCACGCGTGCGTGCACGTCAGCAGATCGCCGACGTCGGCGGGCGTCGCCTTCGCGATCAGGGCACCGCCCCAGCGATCGTCGACGCCACCGGGCGTCAGGGCCGAGGAGGCGTGCAGCAGGTCGGGACGACGCGCGGCCGTCCGCTCGAGGCGCTGCTGGTGTCGCCACGCGGCGACCTTGCCGTGATCGCCGGAGAGCAGCACCGGCGGCACCTCACGTCCCTGCCAGGTCGCGGGTTTCGTGTAGACGGGGTACTCGAGCAGACCGTCCTCGTGCGACTCCTCGACGAGCGACTCTGCGTTGCCCATGAACCCCGGCAGCAGCCGGGCCGCGGCCTCGATCATCGCGAGGACGGCGACCTCTCCCCCGTTGAGCACGTAGTCACCGAGGGAGATGACGCGCACCGGCATGACGTCGGCCGCAGCCTCGAAGACGCGTTCGTCGATACCCTCGTATCGGCCGCACGCGAAGATCAGCCAGTCCTCGTCTGCGAGTTCGCGCGCGAGCCGCTGCGTCAACACCTCACCACCGGGGCCGGGGACGATGAGCGTCGGCGTGCCGTCGCCCAGGGTGCGCACATGCTCGAGCGCTTCCCACCACGGCTGCGGCTTCATCACCATGCCGGCCCCACCGCCGTAGGGCGTGTCGTCGACGGTGCGGTGACGGTCGTGCGCGAAGTCGCGCAGGTCGTGCACGGCCACGTCGAGCAGGCCCTTGCGCTGCGCCTGACCGGGCAGGCTGAGCTTCAGCGGTTCGAGGTATTCAGGGAAGATCGAGATGATGTCGCAGCGCACGAGTTCAGTTCGCCTCCGCCGGATCGGTGGCCTCGAGCGCGGCGCTGTCGTCGGGGGCGTCGGGCGCATCGGGACGTGCGAGATCGAGCAGCCCCGGCGGGGGCGTGACGACGACGACGCGCGCGTCCTCGTCGATCTCGGGCACGATCTCCTCGACGAACGGCACGAGGATGTCGTAGCCCTCGACACCGTCGACGACGAGCAGATCCTGCACCTCGCGTGATTCGAGCGCCTTGACGACGCCGACCTTCTCACCGGCGACGACGACGTCGAACCCGAGCAGGTCCTCCTCGTACCAGGCGTCGTCCTCGTCGAGGTCGTCGGCCTCGGCGAGCAGCTTGATGCCGCGCAACCCTTCGGCGGCCGTGCGATCGGGCGCCTCGTCGAAGGCGAGCAGGTGGAGGCCGTTGTGAACGCGCGCCGAGCGCAGGGTCAGCGGGCCGCGTGAGGCCGGTTCCGTCTCGAACGTTTCGCCGGGCACGAACCGCTGCTCCGGCGAATCCGTGTGCAGCTGCACGGTCACCTCGCCCTTCAACCCGTGAGCCTTGCCGATCCGTGCCACGACGACGTCATCCATGCCGCCTATTGTCGCATCGCACCAGCACAGCCCTGGCGCCCGTGTCGCGGGCGCACCCCGCAGGTCCGCCACCGGCCCGACGCGCCCAAGCCCTTCGCGGCGCGACCACACCCCGGCCGCTCGCCCGGCCGACGCATCCGGCAATACAAAACCGCCCCCACCGTGACGGCGGAGGCGGTTTCGTCGGTGCGACAGCTCAGCGGGCGCGGTCGGTGTCGACGATGTCGACACGAACCGGGCGACCGCCGGCCAGCGCGGAGACCACGGTGCGAAGGGCGGAGGCGGTGCGACCGGAGCGGCCGATGACGCGCCCCAGGTCGTCGGGGTGCACGCGAACCTCGAGGAGTTCGCCGCGGCGCCCGTCCTTGTGACGCACGACGACGTCGCCGTCGTGGTCGACGATGCCCTTGACGAGGTGCTCCAGTGCTTCTTCGAGCACGAGGATCAGGCCTCTTCGGTCTTCTCGGCCTCGGCAGCCGGAGCGTCAGCGGCGGGGGCCTCGGCGGCGGGCGCCTCGGCCTTGGGGGCGTCAGCCTTCTTCTTGGCCGTGGTAGCGCCGTCCTTCGAGGAGTCCGTCGCGTTCTGCGCAGCCTTGAGAGCGGCCTCGTAGAGGGCCTTCTTGTCGGCCTTCGGCTCGGCCTTCTTCAGCGTGCCCTCGGCACCCGGCTCGCCCTTGAACTTCTGCCAGTCACCCGTGATCTTGAGCAGCGCGGCGACCTGCTCGGTCGGCTGCGCGCCGACGGAGAGCCAGTACTGCGCACGCTCGGAGTCGATCTCGATGAGGCTCGGCTCCTCCTTGGGGTGGTACTTGCCGATCTCCTCGATCGCGCGGCCGTCACGCTTCGTCCGGCTGTCCATGACGACGACGCGGTACTGGGGCTGACGGATCTTGCCGAGGCGCTTGAGGCGAATCTTGACTGCCATGGTGGCGGTCTCACTTTCTGTTCGTGTGAACCACGGCAAGACCGAAGGGGGTGTGACGGCGAGCGTTGTACGGACGCACACCGAACCTCGCGGGGAACCGTGACTCGGGGTAGGCGCGCATCTGCGGTGGCAGACACACGGGTACCCCGCCATTCTGCCAGAGGGCGCCAGCTACGCCCAATCGCCGCGTTCCCTCGTGATGTCGCCCGGGTTCTCGGGCGCGGGCGCCCGAGAACCCGGGCGACATCAGGAAGGGACGTCAGCTCTCGCGCGCGTGGCGTTCGAGGAACTGGTACACCTCGGTGTCGTCGACGCCCGGAAACGTGCCGGGCGGCATCGCGGCGAGCAGGTGCGAATGCACGCGAGCACTCGGCCAGGCGTGCCCGCCCCAGCGCGCCGTCAGCTCCCCCGGCGGCTGTGTGCAGCACGACGGGTCGGGGCATCGCGACTGCGAGCGCGACGTCGTCTCGCGCCCGCGGAACCACTTGACGTGCTGGTACGGAGTGCCGACGTTGACGCTGAACAAGCCCGACGAGGTGCGATCGACGAACGCCGAGCACCAGTACGTGCCCGAGCGCGTGTCCGTGTATTGCTGGTACGAGCGCGACAGATCGGGCTGGTCGAACACGACACGCGCCGTCCAGTGCTTGCACACCCGCTGGCCCTCGATGGCGCCTGTCGCGTCCGCCGGGAAGACGATGCCGTCGTTCTCGTACGCCTTGTAGATGACGCCGTCGGCGCTGATGCGCATGAAGTGGACGGGGATGTCGAGCACCTTCGTCGCGAGGTTCGTGAACCGGTGCGCGGCCGTCTCGTAGGAGACGCCGTACGCGTCGCGCAGGTCCTCGATAGAGATGTCCTTGGCCGCCTTGGCCTCGAGCAGCCGCGCCCCCAGCTCCTTCTCCGGCATGAGGACGGCCGCCGCGAAGTAGTTGATCTCGACGCGCTGGGAGAGGAACTCGGCGTAGTCGGCCGGCACCTCGTGGCCGAGGACGAGGTGCCCGAGCGCCTGCAGCGCGAGCGAACGCGCGTCGTGCTGGCCCGCCTCCGGCTGCGGCAGGTAGATCCGGCGATTGGCCAGATCGCTGACGGTGCGCGTCGAGTTCGGCAGATCCGAGGTGTGCACGAGCGAGAACCCGAGGTGCTCCGCCATCCGATCGACGGAGGTGCGCGAGACCGGCCCGCCCGCATGCCCGACGCCGGCGAGCAGGTCGGCGGCTGCCTGCTCGATGTCACCGAAGTAGTTGTCGGCCTCCCGCATGCGCGTGCGGAGTTCGGCGTTCGCACGCCGGGCGTGCTCGGGCGTCGCGGCGCGCTCGCTCTGCATCGACGCGAGCGCCTCGTGCATCCCGACGAGCGCCTCGAGCGCCTCCGTCGGCAATCGCGGCCCGACCCGAACCGTCGGCAGCCCGAGCGCCGAGTACTGCTCGGCGCGCTGCGCGCGTTCGAGTCGGATCTCCAGCGCGGCACGCCGTGACGGCGGCGCGGTCGCGAGCAGGTCGGCGAGGGGGACGTCGAGCACCTCGGCCAGCGACGTCAGCACCGACAGTCGCGGCTCGCGCTTGCCGTTCTCGATGAGCGAGAGCGCCGACGGGCTCATGCCGACGGCGGCCGCGACGTCTCCGAGCGTCCGCTCGGCGCCCTGACGTACGTGACGCAGGCGCCGTCCGATCGTCAGGGCGTCGGGTGCGGCGCGCTCGGGTCGGGTGGCCGTCTCGGTGGAGACGCGGGGGCGCGACAGCCGCCCCTCGCGCGGTGCGCTCGTGTCGCTCATACCGTTCACCTTCGCCCGCGCCATGCGTCACCTCGTGCTCACTCGGAGCCAAAGACCCCGAAAAACCTGTCGATGTGTCAATAATCGCAGATCTTTATCGGAAAACTCTTGTTACTTGCCAGTTCGATCGGCCAGAGTGGACACATCGAGCCCCACCGCCACCCGGCTGAGGCTTCACCGAGGAAAGGACCAGGAGCCATGACTGGCGAGAACATCCAGGCACGCGCCGCCGAGATCCAGAAGGACTGGGACACCAACGAGCGCTGGAAGAACGTCAAGCGTGACTACAGCGCTGAGGACGTCGTCCGTCTCCAGGGCAGCATCCAGGAGGAGTTCACCCTCGCCAAGCACGGCGCCGAGAACCTCTGGGAGAAGCTGCACACCGAGGACTTCGTCAACGCCCTCGGCGCGCTGACGGGCAACCAGGCCGTCCAGCAGGTCAAGGCCGGCCTCAAGGCCATCTACCTGTCCGGTTGGCAGGTCGCCGGTGACGCGAACCTCGCCGCCCAGACGTACCCGGACCAGTCGCTCTACCCGGCCAACTCGGTGCCGCAGGTCGTCCGCCGCATCAACAACGCCCTGATGCGCGCCGACCAGATCGAGTTCTCCGAGGGCATCAAGAGCGTCGATGAGTGGCTCGTGCCGATCGTCGCCGACGCCGAGGCCGGCTTCGGTGGCCCGCTCAACGCGTACGAGCTCATGAAGTCGATGATCGCCGCTGGCGCCGCCGGCGTGCACTGGGAGGACCAGCTGGCCTCCGAGAAGAAGTGCGGCCACCTCGGTGGCAAGGTGCTCATCCCGACGAAGCAGCACGTTCGTACGCTGAACGCCGCCCGCCTCGCCACCGACGTGTCGAACACGCCGACCGTCGTCATCGCCCGTACGGACGCCGAGGCCGCGACGCTCATCACGTCCGACGTCGACGAGCGCGACCAGCAGTTCCTCACCGGCGAGCGCACGAACGAGGGCTTCTACAAGGTCAAGAACGGCATCGAGCCCTGCATCGAGCGTGCGAAGGCCTACGCGCCCTACGCCGACCTCATCTGGATGGAGACGGGCACGCCCGACCTCGAGCTCGCGAAGAAGTTCGCCGAGTCCGTCAAGGCCGAGTTCCCCGACCAGATGCTGGCGTACAACTGCTCGCCGTCGTTCAACTGGAAGAAGCACCTCGACGACGACACGATCGCCAAGTTCCAGCGCGAGCTGGGCGCGATGGGCTTCAAGTTCCAGTTCATCACCCTCGCCGGCTTCCACGCTCTCAACTACTCGATGTTCGACCTGGCCCACGGCTACGCCCGCGAGCAGATGAAGGCGTACGTCGAGCTGCAGGAGCGCGAGTTCGCCTCCGAGAGCCGCGGCTACACGGCCACGCGTCACCAGCGCGAGGTCGGCACGGGCTACTTCGACCTGGTCGCCACGACGCTCAACCCCGAGTCGTCGACGACCGCGCTGAAGGAGTCGACGGAGAGCGCTCAGTTCTGAGCTGCTCCCGCCACTGAACCGGCCCCCACCCCCCGCGCGATCACCTGGCTCCGATCGCGTGGGGGTGGGGGCTCACCCCTACCCCCGTCGCGCCGCGCACCCTGATCGCCCGATCCCGCGACCATGCGTGCCGCGGCCGCCGTGTCCGCGTCGCGAGCGCCGCCCGCCCGGGCGTCGCGATCGGTCATGATGGAGTCCAAGCCCAGCCCAGCCGTCGCCCCGACGACGCCCACAGCGCACCCGAAGGAGGGCTCATGAGCTCTTCCCCCACCGTCCGCGGTCAGCTGCACCCTCGGTTCGAGGAGATCCTGACGCCCGGCGCCCTCGCCTTCCTCGGCCGGCTCGACGGAGCGTTCGCCGGGCGTCGCGCCGAACTACTCGCTCAGCGTCGCGACCTGTCACGCCGCATCAACACGGGCACCGACCTCGACTTCGACCCCGCGACGCAGTCCGTGCGTGACGACGCGTCGTGGCAGGTCGCGCCCGCCGCGCCGGGGCTGCTCGATCGCCGCGTCGAGCTCGTCTCCCCCGTCACGCGCTCGATGACGCAGCACGCGATGGAGTCGAACGCCTCGACGTGGCTCGCGGACCTCGAGGACGCGACGTCACCGACGTGGTTCAACATGATCGAG
The DNA here is from genome assembly GCF_004346775.1 of Dermacoccus sp. SAI-028. Lineage (NCBI taxonomy): Bacteria > Bacillati > Actinomycetota > Actinomycetes > Micrococcales > Dermacoccaceae > Dermacoccus > Dermacoccus sp. SAI-028. The sequence continues at coordinate 2,021,654 of NZ_SMFS01000001.1, forward strand.
GGCCAGATCGTGCTCGCCGACGCGGTGCGCGAGTACCGCGCGCACCCGGAGCGCAAGCGTCCAACGCTCATCATGCGCCCGCGCGCCTGGCACCTGTGCGAGAAGCACCTGACGGTCGACGGCCGCCCGATCTCGGCGACGCTCGTCGACTTCGGCCTGTTCTTCTTCCACAACGCGCAGACTCTCATCGACGCCGGGTTCGGCCCGTACTTCTACCTGCCGAAGATCGAGTCGGCGGCCGAGGCGCGCCTGTGGAACGACGTCTTCGTCGAGGCTCAGGACGCCCTCGGCATCGAGCGCGGCACGATCCGTGCGAGCATCCTCATCGAGACGCTGCCCGCCGCGTTCGCGATGGAGGAGATCCTCTACGAACTGCGCGAGCATGCCGCCGGTCTCAACGCGGGCCGCTGGGACTACATCTTCAGCTACGTGCGTACCTTCGCCCACCGCGGCGACGAGTACGTCCTGCCCGACCGCGAGCGCATCACGATGACGACGCCGTTCATGCGCGAGTTCACCGAACTGCTGGTCGCGACGGCGCACAAGCGCGGCACGCACGCGATCGCCGCGCCCGCCGCGAACAACCCGACGCTGCAGGACGACGACATGCGTCACCGCGTCCTCAACGTCGTCCACACCGAGAAGGAGCGCGAGGCCGAGGAGGGTTTCGACGGTTCGTGGGTCGCCCACCCCGCGATGGTCGACACGGTGCTGTCCGCCTTCACCCACGTCCTCGGCGACAAGCTCGACCAGATCGACGTCAAGCGCCCGCAGCGCTTCGACGCGGCGGCCCTCGTCAGCCTCGAGGGCACGATGCAGACGACGAGCCTGCAGGGCGTGCGCCACAACGTCAGCGTCGCGCTGCAGTACCTCGCGGCGTGGATCGACGGCAAGGGCGCCGTCGCCATCGGCAACTTCATGGAGGATGCGGCGACCGTCGAGATCTGCCGCGCCCAGCTATGGCAGTGGCTGCACCACTCGACGCAGCTCGCCGAGGGCCCGCAGGTGACGCGGGAGCTGCTCGGGCGCGTCATCGACGAGGAGATGACCAAGCTCAAGCGCACCGCCGACGCCGACGAGTCCGAGCGCCTCGACGAGGCCCGCGAGGTGCTCGAACGCAGCGCGCTCACCGACGAGCTGCCCGGATTCTTCTCCAACTACGCCTACGTCCGCTTCCTGCTCGACGAGGGGCTGCGCATGCCGCGCAGCATCGACTCCGACGACCTTCGTCAGTCGGAGAAGGTCGACGAGGTCGCCTGAGCTCGGCCGTGTGACGCAGACGGGTACGGCGAGCGATCTGCGTGCGCGTGAGCGCGTCGAGCCGTCGCCCGGGGGCGTTGTCGGTATGAGGTGATAGAAAGATGACGTGGCGTCGCGCAGGTGCACGCCACGTCATCGTCACGTCCAGCGGGCGCACTCGAGAGGTACTCACCATGATCTTCATCGTTGTCAAGTTCGACGTCCGCCCCGACAAGGTCGACGGGTGGATGGACCACGTCGCCGACTTCACCGCGGCCACGCGCGCCGAGGCGGGCAACCTGTGGTTCGAGTGGAGCCGCAGCGTCGAGAAGCCGAACGAGTTCGTGCTCGTCGAGGCGTTCCAGGACGACGCGGCCGTGGCGCACGTCTCCTCGGACCACTTCAAGGCCTTCACGTCGTCGACGGCTGAATGGCTCACGGCCACGCCCAAGATCGTCTCGCGTCAGGTCGAGGGCGACGGCTGGGACGAGATGGGCGAGATCAGCGTCGACTGACGCCGATCACGAGGGGGGCGACCTCGCCTGCGCGACCACGGTCAAACCGGGACGCAAGGTGAAGATGCGTGTGCTCAAGGACGGCGAGGAGCTGACGTCGCAGACCGGCGACGTCGGCAAGCCCGGTTCGGACGGCGAGGTCGCACTGAGCGGCGACATCGGCGTCGCTCCGCCAGCCATGCCCGCCAGCATCTACGCGTGCGAGTTCACCGTCGACGGCGCCAAGCCGGTGAGCGGCTCCGTCAAGGTCAAGGGCCCACAGGGCGCCGACGGCGCCAGCCAGGTGCGCATGTGCACCGAGATCAAGGACACCCCGGGGCGCAAGAAGAAATCGCTCTCGTGCGCCGAGACCTCTGATGTGATCCACCTCGAGCGCGGCAAGGGCCTGCAGTGCTCCGCCGTCGTCGCGGGGGCGAAGGGGTCGCCACTGCGCGTCCGGATCCGCAAGGGCACGCGGGTGTTCGACTTCCCGTTCGAGGCAGGGCGCGCCGACAAGAACCTCGGGGTGGTGACGGCGAGCATCACCGTCGCGGGCAGCGATGACGCCCGCTGCGAGGTCTACAAGGGCGAGAAGCTGCTCGTGCGGCGCGACTTCCGGGTCGTCGTGAACGGCTGAGACCAGGCCGCATTCAGGATCTATCGAGGCTTCATGAATTCTTTGCTCCGAGATGGAACCGGATCCGGGTCCAACGCATCAGAATGATGACACCGACAACCAGGAGGAAGCCATGAAGATCAGCCGAACCATCGTCCCGACGCTCGCACTGGCCTCGCTCACGCTTGCAGGATGCAGCACCGTCGAGAGCGGCGGCAGCTCATCGTCGGGCGCCGCTGTGCCGAGCAACCCCATGTCGTCGAGCCCCACGGCCGCCCAGTCGCAGGCCACGTCGGCTGCGCCCGAGACGTCGAGCGCCGCTGAATCGTCGCCCGAGTCGTCGCCCGCGACCTCGGAGACGAGCTCGTCAGCATCGACCGACGGGACTGCTGCACGGATAGGTGACATCTGACGTGGCTTGCCCGCCAGGGTGGCCTGGAAGGATGCACTCATGCCTCAGCCCTATCCGCAGGAGTTTCGCGACGACGTTGTGCGCGTGGCCCGTAACCGTGAGCCGGGGGTGACGCTCGAGCAGGTCGCGAAGGACTTCGGGATCCACCCGATGACGTTGTCGACGTGGATGCGCAAAGCCGATATCGACGACGGCACCCGGCCCCCGATACCGGTGTCGGGCAGCGACCTGGCCGAGCTGGCCGAGGCCCGCCGGCGGATCCGGTTGCTGGAGCAGGAGAACGAGGTCCTGCGCCGCGCGGCGGCGTACCTGTCCCAGGCGAACCTGCCGGGAAAAGGTTGTACCCGCTCGTGAGCGAGCTCGCCGCCGACGGCATCCCTGTCGCGGTCACGTGCCGGGTCTTGAAGATCGCTCGCCAGCCCTACTACCGGTGGCTCACCAAGCCCGTCACCGACGCCGAGTACGCGCAGGCGTACCGGGCGAACGCGTTGTTCGACGCCCACCGTGACGACCCCGAGTTCGGGTACCGCTACCTGGCCGACGAGGCCCGTCACCACGGCGGGCAGCCCATGTCGGCCCGGACAGCGTGGGCGATCTGCTCGGACAACGCCTGGTGGAGCTCCTTCGGCAAGCCCCGCAGGTCCAAGGCCCGCCGTCCGGGACCGCCGGTGCACGACGACCTCGTCAACCGCGAGTTCACCACCTTGGCGACAGGCCCGAACCAGGTGTGGTTCACCGACATCACCGAGCACAAGACCGCTGAGGGGAAGGTGTACATGTGCGCGATGAAGGACGCCTGGTCGGGACGGATCGTGGGCTACTCCATCGACTCGCGGATGAAGTCGCGTCTGGCCGTGAACGCCTTGGACAACGCGGTCGCCGCCCGCGCCGCGCAGGGCATGACCGTGACCGGGTGCATCGTCCACGCTGACCGTGGATCGCAGTTCAGATCAAGGAAGTTCGTGGCCGCCCTGCACCGCAACGGGCTGCGCGGGAGCATGGGCCGCGTCGCGACCTGTGCCGACAACGCGGCCATCGAGAGCTTCTGGGCACTGCTGCAGAAGAACGTCCTGAACCGCCGCCCCTGGGCCACCCGCGAGCAGCTACGGACCGCCATCGTCACCTGGATCGAACGGACCTACCATCGACGCCGCCGCCAAGCCCGACTGGGACGATTGACCCCCATCGAGTACGAGACCATCATGACCACCCAGACCGCTACCGCGGCCTGAGACCCCAACTGTCACCAGATCGTGCAGCAGTCCCGACTCGTCTTCGTCGCCCAGCTCGCAGGCAGCCAGTTCTGCAAAGGTGACGAAGAGCGACATCATCGGCTTCGCCTCGAGCCACGAGACGCGTTCGTGCCTCAGCAAGAACCTGGCTTACGTGTCGTCGGCTCAGTTCTGCAAGGAGGACGCGAGCAGCATTGACGCCTCGTACAAGGGCCAGCGGGTCTACTTCACGACAGCCGTGCAGTTCAAGTCCAGCGCGAAGTACAGCTATGAGATCTCGAACGGTTCACAGTCGAAGAAGGGCACGCTCGACTCCAAGGGCACCTCGAACGCTGACGGCCAGGCTGTCACGCTGACCGTCAAGGTACCGATGGAGCAGTCGGGCACCTACTCGATCAAGTTCCTCGAGAACGGCTCGCAGTTCGCTTCGGACTCGGTGAACGTCACCGTCAAGTGACGCGCTGACCGAGCATGCTGCCGGGCCCTCACCACACGCGTGGTGAGGGCCCGGCAGCATGCTCGGTGTGGCGCGACCTCAGCGTGGCTCGACGTCCGGTGTGGTTCGGCGGGGAACGCTCGAAGCGGTGGTCAGCTGAGACGCGGACGCAAGTTCAGCGCCTGCTGGACGAAGGCTCGCGCATCGTGGGGACTGTCGTTGAGTTTCCGCAGTTGCGCGGCAGTGACGTCATCGGGCCGCGCGGCGCGCACGCCGCGAGCCGTCAGATCGACGAGGGCGCGCTCAGCTGAGGAACCCGCGCACCACACGATCGGCGCACCGGCGTACGCAGCGACGTCGAGGGCCGCCGCGTAAGGCAGTCCGAACAGGGCCACCGCCGTCAGCTCACGCGCCAGCGCAACGGCGACCAGTTCACTGATCGCGTCGTCGAGGACGATGACGCCGGCCGGAGAGTCATGCTCGGCGTAGGCGCGTGCCGGCCATTCTTCGCGGGTGATCGCGTAGGAGTCGTGATCGCGCCAGGCGTTGGCGCCCGACGGGCCGTCGGCGAGCCACAACATGCGGCGGACGGTGCGTTCGCGTCTGAAACCGAGCGACCGCAGGACGCCCGCCGACGTCGCGTTGGTCGTGCGCACGTTCGCCTCGACGCGGTGCAGGCCCATGCCCGACGGGGTGGGGCGCAGAGCGATGTCGACGACGAGCGCGAGACCTTCGCGGAACAGCCCCTGCCCGACGTACGGGTCGAATGCGTTGTACCCCATCGTCGCGCTCATGAACCGCCCCTGCACGACGTTCGACACGTTGACGCAGCCGACGAGACCGGCCGTGTCGTGCGGGGCGCGCACGTCGTCATGGGCGCGGATGAGGAAGGTGCGGTGTTTCTCGGATTGCGCCGCGAGGTGGTGGACGAGATCGCCCGGATTGACGGGGTTCCACGAGCCGATGCGTGCCGCGGAGCGCGTCATCGCGCGTCGGTAGGGCTCGATGTCGGCTCGCCGGGCAACGCTGACGCTGACACGTTCGCCGTCGGCGTGGAGGAATTCGGCGCTGCTCATACGTTTGGCCTCACTCGACGATGCGTCCGCGCAGGACGACGTGGCGCGGCGCGGCGAGGACGCGCACGTCGTCGCGCGGGTCAGCGTCGAGCATCACGATGTCGGCCGGCGCACCCTCCGTCAGGCGTTCGTGGCCGAGCCATTCGCGCGCGCCCCACGTCGCCGTCGCGAGTGCTTCGCTGTTGCTCATCCCGGCGTTCGTCATCTCGGCGACCTCGCTCGCGATGAGGCCGTGCGGCAGTTGACCGCCCGCGTCGGTGCCGGCGTAGATGCGGATGCCGGCGTCGCGGGCCGCGCCGATCGTGGTGTACCGGCGGGCGTGCAGGTCGCGCATGTGCGCAGCGTAGGCGGGAAACTTGGCCTCGCCGGCAGCGGCGAACGTCGGGAAGTTGTCGAGCAGTGCGCGGTGACGCGCGCGCCCTCGGCGTGGGCGGCGTCGATGGCGGGTTTCAGTGCCTCTGCGGGCCAGCACGGGGTGAGGTCGCCGGCGTCGCGATCGATCCAGTCGCCGACGAGCTTGACCCAGCCGTCACCGCGGCGCGCCTCCTGGCGCACGTACGCGACGAGATCTTCGGGCTCGATCTCGTGGGCGTAGTTGCGGATGTAGCGCTTGGTGCGGGCGATGTGGCGGCCGGCGCGGACGATGCGGGGCAGGTCGTCACGTTCGTCGATCCAGTGCGTGTCGACGGGTGAGCCGCAGTCGCGCAGCAGGAGCGCGCCGGCCGCGCGGTCGGCGAGGGCATGCTCTTCGGCGCGTTCGGGCGGCACTCCCCCATGCGACTCGAGCCCGACGTGGCAGTGCGCGTCGACGAGCCCCGGCAGGAACCAGCCGTCGAGCTCGACGGCGTCGTCGAGGTTCGTCTCGGGACGCGCGTAGGTGATGCGTCCGTCGACGACCCAGGCCTCCCCCACCTCATCGTCAGGCCCGGCCAGGATGCAGCCGGTGAGGTGAAGCACATCGTCATTCATGAACCGACACTATCGCGCGACGTCGGCGCTGATCGCCCGAGAGGTCGTGCATGTTCGCGATACCGGTCGCACGAACCTGCACAACTCCTCCGGGCCGAAGGACGACCGACGCGGTTAGTCCTTGTCCGCCCCCGGGCCGAGGAACTTCTCGAAGCCCGGACGGTTAGCGCTGTGCGTTTTCACGCGAGGTCAGTAGTTGAGCCACGTCATTCCGAGCGCTGTGGGCCGCAATTTCCTCAGTTAGAGGAAGACCCCCGCGAGGCTGCAACCTCCGGGGGCGTGACGACAGACACGAGGAGTCTGACGTGAACACGATTCTAGACGTGTGGTGCGCCTTGTGCGACCGCCTCGCACCCTTCGCCGTCATGGCCGTGGTGCCGCTGCTGCTGTGGGTGCATCACTTCGAGACGATGCCGCCAGCGGATGACGTAACCGCGGGTGACGTCATCGACCTTCGTGGCGCCACGAAAAAGGGTGTCACTACTACCGACACCCTTGAGGGGTGGGCCGCATGAGGCACACGCGGTTCGTCCCCGACGAGGCGATGCCCGACATTCGCCCCGGCGACGTCGTGCGCCTCGAGCATGGCGCGCTCACCTACGTCGTCGAGCGCGTGGCACGCACGAGCAGCTACACGGGCGCGACGTTGCGCCCCGTCGACGCCCTGACAGCATCCGGCAAGCCCCGAGCGTGGGTCCACCGTCGTACCGATCAACTGGTGCTCGTCGAGCGTCCCGCCGACTCGCAGCCCTTAAGCGAAATCCCGTGGGATCAGCGCGACCTCGACCGTCAGCTCGTCCTGCTCGAACGCGACGAACGGCGCCGACGTGAGGACGAGCGACGCCTCGAGGCACGACTCGGACGCCTACGCGCCGCCGGGGTGCAGATCGAGCCGCGCGATCCGGGCACGATCCGGCGCGGCGAGGTAGCGGCGCGCCTGAAGCAGTGGCGCAACGGCGCCGACGTCGTAACGCGCCTCGAGTACGAGGACACGATGCCGGCGCCCCAACTGCTGCGTCTGGTCAAGCACGTTGAGGACATCCTCGACGACTTCGCAGCCGATACCGGTGAGTTCTCCACCTGGCTGACGTCGCATCGAGGGGAACCGTGGCGAGGCGTCGTCTGGGAGGGCGCAGCCGGGCGATGACCCCGCACCCGTCGACGTCGGCACGTCGACGGGCCTTCACCGGGCCGCACGCTCCCCCATGCGAGGACGTGCGGCGCGGTGAGGGTAGGCACCACACGCCCACCCCCCGCAGGTGTTTCAACCGGAACACCTGACCAACACGCGGCGCTGACAGGGCATCAGCCGCACCACCAACACGAACGCCCCCGGTGATAGTTCCGACATCACAGAACCGGCTGTGGTGGCCTCAGAGGACGAGTGCACGCGCTCTCAGGGGTTCGCGGTGTAGGCGCGTCTCGATTCGAGGCGGGCCTCGTCGGCGTGGGCGAGACGCGTGAACGGTCGATTGGGAGGGCGAGGCCTTGGGAGGGTCTCGAACAAGCCAGCACCCCTGCCCGCAGCGCTCCGCGCCATAGCCTCAGCTGAGCACTACCCCAGGAAGCCGATTCCAGTAATCGTGATCCGTCCATCTGTCACGACGGTCACTGTCACCAAGGCCAACCCGTCATGCGCGCCCGGTGGCCGGCCATACCAAGGGCGGGCCGACACCGACAGTTCCGATACGAGCGAGTCGTCTTCCAATAGGCAGAACGTCGGCTGAGAGGTGTCCGTCGAATCGCCGGGGTGGCCCTGCTGTGGCCCGGGGAGTGTGAGCGCGTCGATCACGGCCTTCGCGCGGTTGTCCGTGTCCCCGACCCTTAGGAGTTGCTTGGGCGCTAGGAGGATCATGTCGAGCGCTACGGCGATTCCAAGATTCCTGCGAATCACAGGCATGTACTGACGCCCTTGCACCTCCACTACGGGGAGGTCGGTATCGTCCATGACCCAGCCGAATCGCTCGGCCAGCTGCGAGGAAAAACACCCCCGCAACTCGCCCCGGTTTGCGACGTTCGACACTCGCTGTCGGGGTTTGAGTTGCCCGGGATAAGTCAAGGTGAATGGCATGCCTGAACGGTATCCGAGCTCGGCGCGCTGCGCAGCCATTCTTGTCCCGACTCACAGCACGGTGATGGCGCCGCGCCCCTCCCCCGGCCGCGAGACACGAGGGCGCAGCGGCTTGGGCGCCTCAACACCCCACAGCGCCAGTGATGCCGCGATCAGCGCGGACGAGCCGGGTGCCTTGCGATCCCAGCCGAACCCCTGCCCGCCGACCATCGGGCGCACCTTCGCCCCCAGCGCGCCGCGCGTGAGCTCCACCTGGCCACGATGACGCACCCGCCCATCGGCCACGGCGTCGAACAACCCACCCGCAGCCGCGGCGACGTCACGCGCCCCGGTCAGCGTCGGGCGGATGCCGGCCGCGCGCCACTCGAGCTCGGCCAGCGGGTTACGCGCGTCGACGACGACGGCGCGCACCTTCGGCCCCAGACGCGGCGCGAGCCACGCCGGCAGCCACGTCACGCCCTCTTGCGTCTCGTACCACTCCACGTGCAGCGCCCCATCGGCGCGCAGCCCAGCCACGCACACCGTCGCGGACTCACGTGACGGCGGCGCGTCCACCCCGATGCTCAGCGCCTTGACCGCCGACGAGGCGGGGTCGCACAGCGCATCCCACTCTTGCGCGTCGAACGCGCCCGCGCCCCCGGTCGGGAGCCACATGCTCAGCCGCTCGGCGCGGAACTGGTCAACAGGCAGCACGGCGCGGTCGTCGATGATCGCCTGCACCGGAACGCGCCCGGATGCGACGGCAGGATTCACGCGAGCCCACAGCGCGCGATCGTCGACGTCGTCGCCGTACTCGGCGCACCACTCCCACCACGCCAGGCGCGGATTGAGCCCGTCGTGCGCGGCGCGGCGCATCGTCGCGAACGCCTCCGAATCGTGCGACGGGCCGGGCGCGGTGCCGAAGTACAACGACTGAGCGCGCGGGCGCGAGAACACCGTCGGCGCCAGCGCACCGACCTCGGCGGCCGGCAAGTCCTCGGCCTCGTCGATCACGAGACGGTCGATCGACAACCCACGCCCCGCCGACGCGCTCCGCGTCGTGAACGCCACCCGCGCGCCGGTATCGAACTCGACGTACTCGAGGCCGACCTGCTGCGAATGGCGCCGCACGCGCCGGGCGAGGTCATCGTGCGCCTCGATGATGCGCCACAGGCGACGGAACGCATCGCTCGAGGTCTTCACCGCGTGCGCCGTGTGCAGGATCTGCTCGTCGAACAGCAACAGGCCGGCGAGCTCCAGGGCGAGGATGATCTGGCCCTTGCCGTTCTGGCGGCCGACGACGAGGCCGGCCTGCGAGGCGGCCCACCCGCCGCCAGACTCGCGCAGCACGCCGCGCACGATGTCGCACTGCCACGCATCGAGGCCGACGCCGTAGGCGAGGGCCAACTCGACGGCCTCCTGCCCGGTCGACTCATCGCCCTCAGGCACGCACGAGAACGTCGGACGCGTCTCGACGGCTACCATCACGCACCCCGCTTCGCGCGACGCTTGGCGATCTCGTCCAACGGTGACGAGGCCGCCGCCGGCGCACTCGCCTCGAGCTTTTCCAGGGTCAGGCGGTACTCACGAGAGACGGTCGCCAGGTCGCGCGGGCTCGTCTCAGGATCGCGCAGAACGGCCTCGAGACGGTCTCTCAGCGCCTCCAGGCGGGCGGTCGTGGTCGGTTCAGTCGTGTGGGTCATTCGGGGCTCCAGATAGTTCCCTATGCCTTGAGCAGTCGGGAGGAAGGTGGGAAGGGGAATGCCCCCGTGGGGGTGGCGGCGAGTCAGCCGAGCACGCCGGAGTTACGTCCGACGGTTCCAATCGGCAGGTTCGAGCGTTGGCGGTTGCAGCGGTTGTGTGCCGGGCGCAGCGTCTCGAGTGCGTCGCTGCCGCCGAGACTGGTCGGCACGACGTGATCGACGGTGAACGCCTCGGGGTCGGGGTAGCGCACCGTCAGGTCGATGGGGCGCCCGCACAGGTGGCACGGCTCGCCGGCCTTGACCTGCTGGGCGATGCGACGCCGTGCGCGTTCTCGTACTGCCTTGTTCGCGAATGGCATCGCGGGTGCTCCTCTTGCTCGGGTGCTGGCCCTATGTGTCGGGGGTGCGCCCCGCTGCTCGCGGTCACGAGCAGCGGGGCGCGAGGGTGGCGGCCTACGGGTTCCTAGTCCGCGCGAGCCGGGGCGGGGAAAGGTGACCCGCCCCGGCCTGGCCGCCAGGCTTGGTGGCGCTGCTCAGACGCGGGCGCCGATGATGGTGACGCGATGCTCGGCGAACATGCGCTCGATGCGCTCGTCCTCGACGGGCTGCTGCATCGCGACGAAGTCCTGCCACGGCTGCTCGTACGTGCGAGCCAGGCGCAGCGTCGCACCGATTTGCTGGGCCAGGGTGAACGGGCGAGGGTGGGACAGCTGCGGGCCGGTGTTGTCCTCGAGCTCCTGCCACTGCGCCGGGGTGAAGGCGTGCAGCATCCACCACCGAGCGCGGTAGTCGGTCACGCTTTCCGCGCTGCGGGAGTTGGCGCGGCGCAGGCTGCGCACCGCCCGGTCGAACTGCGCGAGGCTGTCCTCGCGTGCCTCGATGCGGGCCACGGACTCTGACGAATCGGGGCGCCCCTCGGCCGCTGCGAAGTCCTCGGCGTGCTCGATGAGCCACGCCTCGAGCCAGTCGCCGAGCGTGTCGAGCTCGTCGACGCACGCGCGGAACACGTTGCGCTGCACCTCGCGCAGCCCGTGGACGGACATCGCGCGGCGCGCCTCGAGGGTCTCGCGCTCGATGGTGCGGGCGGTCAGGCGCTCCTGCCAGTCGTCGGCCATGAGGTCATCGCCGGTGAACGGGCGCGGCTCGGGCAGGGACTCGAGGCGTGCGTACGCCGTCGAGAACGCCTCGAGCGCGTCGGTGATGGGCTTGGATCGCGGGTAGCCCATCGCCTCGGCGGCGACGATCGCGCCGTGCGCGCCGGCCATGCGGGCGGTGATCTCGCCGGACAGGCTGCTCACGCCGGCGCTGGCCTGCTCGAGGGTGAACGTCGTCGTGGTCGTGGTCGTGGTGTTCGTGCTCATGGTGGTGGTGCCCTTCGTGTCGGTGGTCGTGGTCGTCTTGGTGGTGCTCATGCTGCGGTGTCCTTTCGTCGGGTGGTGCTGGTCTTGGTGACGGATGGGGTGCTCTTGTCGACGCCCGCCCAGATGCCGTGAGTCATGCGCCGGGACGCGGCCGCACACGGGGTGCGGATGGGGCAGGGCGAGCACAGTTCGACGACCTCGCGCCGCTCGTCCGCCGACTCGCTCGTGAAGCGGTCATCGCCGCTGCAGGGTGGTTCGGACTCGCCACGCTCGGCGCGGTGGGTGAGCTCGAGGGTGAGCGCCTCGAGTGTTTGATTCTGTGCGGTCATGTTGCCTTCTGTGAGGTCTGCGGGGCTTGTCTGCGATCTGCGAAAAACCCCGGAATGACGGGGAATGTTGGGTGAGGGTGACGGGTGGTGACGCACTTCCCGAACTTTTGCTATCCCTATACGCGTGGGAAAAGTGTGGGGAACCCGTCACAACCCGTCACCCGATGGTCAGAAACCGGCCAGATCGAGCGGTGCCAGCCCGTCGCGAAGCGCGCCGTTCTTCGTGCGCCTGGCCGGGTAGCCAAGCCGGTCGAGCTCGGCGCCGAACGCCTTCTCGGTCTTTGCCTCGGCGCCGTTGCGCATCGCCCACGCCTGCCACGCGCCGTAAAGCTGCCGGGAGGTCGCGGTGGCGTTCGGGCCGGTCTCGCACGCGTCGTCGATGAACTGGCGCACGTGATCCGATTCCGCCTTGTACGCGTCCGTTGCACGAAGCACCGACGCCGGCTCGCGCATCCCACCTTCGAGGTAGTCGCGGTATCCCTCGACGGCCCACGAGACCACCTCGTCGGCAGCCAACTCGAGGCGTTCACCGAGCCTGCCGTCGCGCTTGTCGGGCGGCACCACGATGTTGAACGGCACGACGCGCATACGCCGCCACGTCGCCGGATCATTGCCCTTGACCGCTGGAAGATGATTCGAGACGTACACGAGCGTGTGCGTCGGAACCCACGAGACGGGATCGCGGTACAGCCGGCGCGCGGTCAACACGTCGCCGCCCGTCAGACGCTTCATCGTCGCCTCGTCGAGCTTGCGACCCTCGTCGGTCTCTTGCCCGATGACGAGGCGCGTGCCGAGCAACTGCATGAGCTCGGTCGAGCTACTGCGGGCGCGATCTTGCACCATGAGCAACGCCGGGTCGATGGCCGTCACGTAGTCGCCGAGCGCGAACGCCAGCGCGGTCGTCGCGGTCGACTTGCCGTTGGCACCCGTCCCGGTCAGCACCGGGAACACGTTCTCGGTGACGCGCCCATAGAGAGCTTGTCCGACGAGGCGTGCCAGATACGCGCGCTCGTCCGCATCGGGGAGCACCTGCTCGAGGAACGTCGCCCACGCGCCCGGCTCATGGCCGGGAACGTAGTTACCGCGCGTGATCTTCGTCAGGCGGTCGCCGGCGTCGTGCGCGCGCACCGTGCCCGTCTGCAGGTCGAGCGTGCCGGCAGGCGTATTGACGAGGTACGGGTCGGCGTCGAGGTCGTCGACGGTCGCCGCGAACTCGACGAGCGACGCGGCGATGGACAACACGCCGTCGATCCCGGCCGCGCTCTCACACTTGGCGACGTCACGACGCAGCGCAGCATCACCGCCGAGAGATTCGGCCAGCGCGTCGCGCAGCACCTCGAGCACCTCGCGCCGGGCGATGCCGCGCACGTCCTCACACCACCGGGCACCGTCGTAGTGCATCCACCCGATGCCGTGCACGTGCATGAGCCGGCCGCGCGCCGCGCGAGCGAGGCGGTACGCCATGCGCACCTGGCCGCTGTGCTGCTCGCCGTCGCACGAGACGAGGTTGCCGTGCTCGTCGTAGGCGTCGGCGGGCATGCTCTCGGCGGTCATCGGGGATCACCACCGACGTGATGGACGAGCATCCCAGCGGCCTCGAGGATCGCGCTCACGTCGGCGGCGCGTTCCTTGCGCACCTGCCACCCGCGACGCAGGGGTGCCCACTGAGCGGGGATCCCTGCCGCGCGCAGCGTGTCACCGACGCGGCCGCGCACGAGGACGTACCGGGTGGACGATGCGAGGTCGTAGACGTAGGCGTGTCTCATTCGGCCACCTCCGTCGCCTCGACCGTGGCCGGCGTCGCGGTCAGTGACCATGCGATGACGTGCGGCTGTGCCGAGTCGTGGGGGCGGGTGTAGACGTCGTGCCCGAGCTCGCGCTCGAACGCTCGCGCCAGTCGTCGCTTGCGCTGCAGGGGGCTGCTCACTCTGCACCCCCCTCGAGCTCGGCGAGGTCGGCGGGCGTAGGCGCGTCGATGGGCACGAGCTTGACGAACTCGACGACGGCGGAAAGGCCGGCCTTCGCTGCACGGTCGAGCGCGCGCTCGGCGGGTGCCAGCGTGCGATAGATCGTCGTCCGGGTGCCACCGGATGCGAGTTGCCGACGCACGACGACGGCCAGCAGCGTGCCGCTGGGAGCAGGTAGACTGGCGTCGTACTCATTCACCTTGGCGGGTGTCGGGATCGCCGTCTCGTTCACAGCGGGGCGGCGTTTTTCGTGTGTCTGCGAGGTCGTCATGCGTTCACCGCCTGACGCGCCTTGTCGACGTTGCTCGCGGCCGTCTCGCCCGTCTTGTCGCGGTACGAAATGCGCTTGTAGAGGTCGGCGGTCAGCGTCTCGCGCGCGGGGCCGTGCGCGGCGACCTGAGAGACGAACCATGACGTGAACGCGACACCATGCGGCGCCACGGTGCGCACGTACTGGCGGCACAGGCGCGAGACCTTCGCGGGGCTCACCGGGACGTGAGCAGCAGCGAGAGCGTCATGCGCGTGACGGATCAGCGTCTCGACGTTCGGCGCTTCGTGGTGCGCGCCGTGGGGCTGGGGTGCGGTTGCGAGGCTCATGCGGCACCGCCTCGCAGCGCGGCGAGTTCTTCGTCCGCAGCCGCGGCGGCGTCGACAGCCGCTTTGGCATGTCGACGGGCCTGCGCAGACTTCAGCGCGAGGCGCTGGAAGTGGGCCTTCTTCAGATGCTCCGCCCGCTGCGGATCGCCGCCAGCTTGCTCAAGGAACTTGTCCTCGAGGGCGCGGCGCGCAGGGGCGGTACGTGATGCGCGATCTTCGGTGGATGCCCACGATTCGTGAGCGGCGATGGAAGCTGCAAGTCGCTTCTCTGCTTGGGTAGCACCCATTGGCTCAAACCTTTCGGCTCGAGCAGGTGCCTACCCCGCTAGCTCTCGTCCAAGACAGAGGCGCTGATGATCGAAGAGTACACTATGCGTTCTCGGTTTGCACAGCGCTTTCCGGGTGCGCGTGGATGACATGGGTCACCGTGGCTCCTTGGGCCACCTCGACGAGGCCACGCTGCGCCGCGGCGACGCACTCCTCACCTCTGACGCGCACTACTCCATGCGCCGGGCATGCCGCTACGAGATCCTGATTCATCCCGACCTCGTAACGCACGGTCTGCGTCCTCACGGGGCGCGCTTCCGCATCGGTGACGACCTGAGCGTTCACGGCGAGCAGTTCAGGACGCCCGTTACGCATCACAGCTGCGATCACAGCAACGATGGCGCAGCCAGCGCAACGCACACGCGCCACGGGCTGCCACCGGTCGGTTTCTCGCACACGGGGCCACCGGCCATTGACCACGATCCCTGTGTACAGACTCTTGTCGTCCTCTGGAAGGTCACTTATTCCGTTTCCGTAGCGGCGCTCCACAGGTCGACTCACAGCTCCCCCAGGTTCAATCGCTTGGCTTCCTCGGCGGCGCGGGCCGCGGCTTGGGCCCGCGTGTAGCGCATGAGCATCTGCGGCGACTGCCAGCCCGCGACGGACATGAGTCCGCCCTCGCTCCCACCGGCGGCGAGCCATCGGTGCGCAGCAGTGTGCCGCATCCGGTGCGGGTGCCAGCCTGCGATGCCAGCGGCGTCGGCGCGCTTAGTCAGCGCGTCGTACAGTCCCGCGTACTGCAGCGGGCCACCGCGCGCGGCGAGCCAGAACTCTCGCGAGTCGGCGTGGCCCCGGCGACGGCGGGCGCGCGCGTAACGGTTGAGTCTCTCGGCACACTGCGCAGAGATTGGCACCGTTCGTCCGCGACGGTTCTTCGAGCGCTGGACGATGAGGAACGGCGACACCTCGCGGCTGTGCACGTCGTCGACTTCGAGGGCCAGCACCTCCCCTGCTCGCATGCCGGTCTCAGCGAGCACGTGCACGAGGGCCATGTCGCGCGTGTCGACGTACACGCGTTCGGGCGTAGCGCCCTTGGGCGTCTCGCAGGCCTTGAGCATCGCCTTGATCTGCTCGGGGGTGAGCGGCTCGACGAGTTTCTCGTCGACGGCCGGTTGGCTCATGTCCGTGAAGGGGTTGAACTCGATCTCGCCCTCGTCGAGCAGCCACTTCGCGAACTGGCGCACTGCGGTCAGGCGAGATCGGGCGGTGTAGCCCTGCATCTGCTTCTCGTCGCGCAGGTACGCCAGCCACGCGGACAGCGCCCGGCGACGGATGGGCTCGTCGTGGCCTCGCTCGGCGCAGAAGGTGAGGTACTGCGTCGCGCCTCGGCGGTAGGTCACGAGCGTGCCGTCAGACTTGCCCATCCCGCGAAGGTGCACGAGCCAGTCGTCCACGAGTTCGCGCGCCTCGTCGAGACGCAATCCGGGTTCACTTGCCTGCCGCTGCACACACTCATCATATCAATTTCTTCACTACAAGCGCTGTGCGTGCTACGGTTCTCAGGTCAGGGCTTCACAAAGCCCGGAATGACGCGGTTTT
Organism: Dermacoccus sp. SAI-028; assembly: GCF_004346775.1. Lineage (NCBI taxonomy): Bacteria > Bacillati > Actinomycetota > Actinomycetes > Micrococcales > Dermacoccaceae > Dermacoccus > Dermacoccus sp. SAI-028. The sequence goes on from NZ_SMFS01000001.1 coordinate 2,038,001, forward strand.
TCGACTAGTCCTTGTCCGCCCCCGGGCCGAGGAACTTCTCGAAGCCCTTCGGCAGCTTCATGTTCGAGTAGTCGGGCTCGTCGTTCATCTGGCCGAAGGCGTTCTCCATCGCGGCCGCACGCGCCGCTTCGGCCTTGGCCGCTGCGGCCGCCTCTTCCTGCGCACGCTTGGCGGGGTTGCCGCTCTTGCCCTTCTTCTTCGGCTGGCTCTTCGCCTTCTTGCCACCGCCGCCACCAGGCATCGCACCCATGCCCGGCATGCCCGGCATGCCGCCGCCACGCTTCAGCTGACGCATCATCTTCTGCGCCTCGCCGAAACGCTGCAGCAACTGGTTGACCTCGGAGACCGAGACGCCCGAACCTCGCGCGATGCGCGCGCGTCGCGAACCGTTGATCTGCTTGGGGTGCGTGCGTTCGAACGGCGTCATCGAGCGGACGATGGCCTCGACACGGTCGAACTCGCGCTCGTCGAGCGAGTTGAGCTGGTCACGCATCTGGCCCATGCCCGGCATCATGCCGAGCAGGCCCTTGATGTTGCCCATCTTCTTGATGGCCGACATCTGCTGGAGGAAGTCGTCGAACGTGAAATCCTCCTCGTCCATGAACTTGCGCGCCATCTCGGCGGCCTGGCGCTTGTCGAACGCGCGCTCCGCCTGCTCGATGAGCGTCAGCACGTCACCCATGTCGAGGATGCGGCTCGCCATGCGATCGGGGTGGAAGACCTCGATGTCCTTCACGCCCTCGCCCGTCGAGGCGAACATGATCGGGCGACCCGTCACCGAGGCCACCGAGAGGGCGGCACCACCGCGGGCGTCACCGTCGAGCTTCGACAGGACGACACCCGTGAAGTCGACGCCGTCCTGGAACGCGATCGCCGTCTCGATGGCGGCCTGACCGATCATCGCGTCGATGACGAACAGCACCTCGTTCGGCTGGATCGCCTCACGGATGTCGGCGGCCTGCTGCATGAGGTTCTCGTCGACAGCGAGACGACCCGCGGTGTCGACGATGACGACGTCGTACTGGCGTACCTTCGCCTGTGCGACACCGGCCTGGGCAACCCAGACGGGGTCGCCGTGGCTGCGTGTGCCCTCGCCCGTCTCCGAGACCGCGTCGTGGCCACCCTCGTTGCCACGCTCGGGCGCAAACACCGGCACGCCCGCACGCTCACCGACGACCTCGAGCTGACGCACGGCGTTCGGACGCTGCAGGTCGGCGGCGACGAGCACCGGGAAGTGACCCTCGTCGCGCAGCCGACGCGCGAGCTTGCCCGCGAACGTCGTCTTACCGGAACCCTGCAGACCGGCGAGCATGATGACGGTCGGGCCCGTCTTCGCGTACTGGATCGACCGCGTCTGGCCGCCGAGGATCGCGACGAGCTCCTCGTTGACGATCTTGACGACCTGCTGGCCGGGGTTCAGCGCCTGGCTGACCTCCGCACCGAGCGCACGCTCACGCACCCCCCGCGTGAACTGCTTGACGACGGGCAGCGCGACGTCGGCATCGAGCAACGCCATCCGGATGTCACGGATGGTCGCGTTGATGTCTGACTCGGTGAGACGCCCCTTGCCCTTGAGGTTGGCGAAGGTCGCTGTCAGGCGGTCTGAGAGGCTATTGAACACCGGCCCAGATTACCCGCTCCCATGCGGCCCCGTCAGATCGACCGTGCAGTGGCGCCGATGCCGAGCCCGTCGCGTCGGCGTTCGTCGATGTCGACGCTCGGTCTCGGCGGGAATGCCCTCGAGGAACGACGCATCGTGGCGACTGTCCCCATCTGCGATGCTCGTCCACATGGGCGTAGATGCAGATGTAGACGAAAATCGCAGAGGGGGACGGGATTCGCGGATGGGGATGCAGATCGTCGATGGGGACGGGTGCCGGAGTTCCTCGAGGTAGCGGTTCGAGCGAAGAGATGCGTCAGCCGGCGGTGCCGACGGCGTCGAGCACGGCGCCGATGACGCGCGCCGCGTGCGGTGGCGCCAGCGGCGAGCCCTGCTCGTCCGTGACGTAGAAGGTGTCGGCGCTGCGTCCCGCATATGTCGCGATGTGCGCGGAGCGCACGGAGACCCGCTCGGCGGCGAATGCCGACCCCACGTCGAACAACAATCCGAGACGGTCGGCGGCGCGCACCTCGATGACGGTCGCGTGCTGCGATGCACCCGGGACGACGAACGCGGACGCCCGCGGCATCGTCGCGCGTGACGGCCCCGCGGCGGCGCGACGGCGCGCGTCCGCCTCGAGGGCACGCAGCGGCAGGCGCTCGCCCTCGCGCAACGTTCGCAGCGACCGCGCCAGGTCGCTCGTGCGCGGCACGTCGCCGTGCGGCACCTCGACGACCCACGTGTCGACGGCGAGGCCGTCGATCGTCCGCAGGTTCGCCGACCGCACGGACGTGCGTCGCAGCCCGAGCACGCCCGCCATGTCGGCGAAGAGGCCGAGCCGGTCGACGTCGACGATGCGGACGGTCACAACGCCGCTCACGCCCTCCAGCGGCTCGATCTCGACGACCACCTCCCCCGCCGCGACGCGTCCCCGCTCGTCCGCGCTCACGATGCCCGACGGGCTGCCAGCGTCGACCTGCGCCTGCACCCCGTCGCCTTCCGCGACCGAATCGGTCTCGCCCAGGGCCTGGGCTGACGCCGCGGGGGCGCGACTTGAGGGTCGAGAGACCGCAGGAAGAGAAACGGCGCGTCCGGTCGCCACGTCCTCGGACGGCCGCTGCTCGGCCGTCGCCCCGGGCGATGACCTGTCGGGGGACGAGGCACCCTCGAAGGTCGCGGCAGGTGCGGGCACGCCTGCGACCGTCTCCCCCGACGCGAAACGCCTGCGTGCTCGCGCGGCGAGGTCGCGCACGAGGCCGGCGCGCCACGTCGTCCATGCCTGTGGTCCCGCTGCTCGCGCGTCGGCCTCCGTCAGCGCGTCGAGCAGGTCGAGGCCTTCGGCGCTGCCGGCCGCCTCGCAGAGCATCCTGACGGTCGCAGGGTCGTCGGGGTCGCGTTTCGTCGCCAGATCGACGAGCGTGAGGTGTTCGCGCACGAGACGTTCGACGAGGTCGCAGTCGGCGCGATCGAAGCCCATGCGCTGGCAGATCGCGCGCGTGACGGGTGCGCCCTCCGCGCTGTGGTCACGCGCGCCTGCGACCTTGCCGATGTCGTGCAGCAGCGCGGCGACGAGGAGCAGGTCGGGCCGTGCCACGTGCTCGCGCAGGCCCGCCGCGATGACGACGGCCTCGATGCTGTGTCGGTCGACGGTGAACTGGTGGATCGCGTTTCGTTGCGGGCGCGAACGCACCGTCGACCACTCGGGCAGCCAGACGTCGACGATGCCGCTCAGATCGAGGCCCTCCCACACGTCGACGATGCCGGGCCCGCTCGCGAGGAACCCCACGAAACCCTCCCGGATCTCTCGCGGCCACGGGGCGGGCAGCGGCCCGCAGCTCGCGACGAGGTTCGCGAGGGTCGTCGGCCCGATGAGCGCACCCCGCGAGGCCGCCGCAGCGGCGGCGCGCAGCAACGTCAGGTGCCCGCCGTCGCGGCGCCCCGCGCCGAGGACGACCTCGCCGTCGTGCAGGTGCAACCCGTGCCCGAGCGACGTCAGCGACGGTCGGCGCGGCCCGACGCGCAACGCCCGGGCTCGCTGCGACTGGCCGGCCGCGCGCACGGCCGCGTCCGTCACGTACGTGATCGTGCGCGCCGCGTCGACGACGCGCGTCAGCAACTCGTCGCTGTCGGAGCACCCGAGCAGCGCCGCGACGGCGTCCTGATCCTGCAGGGTGAGCCGCTCCCGACCCCGCCCGGTGACGACGTGCAACGCGTCGCGCACGTCGAGCAATTGCGCTCGGGCGCGTTCTGCGCTGGCGCGGTGAGGGTCGGCGAGCCACGCCGTCGTCAGCGCGCCGACGAGGCTGAGGTCGCGCAGGCCTCCCCCGGATTCCTTGAGGTCCGGATCGAGCGTCGTCGCGATGTCACCGAAACGCGCGTGCCGCGCCCGCAACGACTCGACGACCTCCGGCAGCCGCTTGCGCGCGGCACCGCGCCAGTCGGCGGCGATCGCCTGGCGTACCCCGGCGACGAGGACGTCGTCACCGGCCACGGACGCGATGTCGAGCATGCCGACCGCAGCGGCGAGGTCTGACGACGCGGCCTGGCGGCACTGCGCCAGCGTGCGCACGGAGTGATCGAAGCGCACCCCTGCATCCCACAACGGGTACCACAGGGCGCCCGCGAGCTCGGTGATGCGTTTCGAGCCGACGCTGCGCCCGTCGTGCAGGAGGACGAGATCGTAATCGCTCAACGGCCCCGCATCGCCCCGGGCCTGCGAGCCGACGACGGCGAGCGCCACACCGCTCTGACGCTCGGGCAGCCCCGTCGCCGCACACGCATCGCGCCAGGCCTGCGCCATGAAGGCATGGGCCGACGCCGCGAGCCGCTCCCGACGTGCGGGGCCCGCGCCGGGTTGCTCGAACTCGCGCGTGCGCGCGAGGTCGAGACGTGCGGCGTAGTGGGCGGAGACGGCGCTCATGGCTGCATCGTCCTCTCTGGGAGGGCTGGGCGGGGGTTCTGCGCCGTCGATGGCTGGGGTTGTGCGTCTACGGCGACTACGACGGCGTGGCGCGCGGCGCGGTGCGCCTCACGAAGCGGGACGGACGCCGACGAACGCCGGGCCGGCGATCCTCGCGTAGCGACGGCGTTCGTCAGGGTCTCGACCGAACCGGGGCGGCCGACCGTCACCGTCGGCACTCGGGCCACGAGGACTCGTACGCCACGTCGGCGAGGCTCACGTCGTCGAGGCTCACGTCCCAGGGGCGCTCAGACCGCGGCAGCGCCGGTCTCGCCGGTGCGCACGCGCACGATGTCGTCGACGGGAACGGTCCACACCTTGCCGTCACCGATGCGTCCCGTCTGAGCGGCACGCACGACGGCGTCGACGACGGCGGGCGCGTCGGCGTCGTCGATGACGACCTCGATGCGCAGCTTCGGCACGAAGTCGACGCTGTACTCGGCGCCGCGGTAAACCTCGCTGTGGCCGCGCTGGCGGCCGTAGCCGCTGACCTCGCTCACCGTCATCCCGGCGATGCCAAAGGCCTCGAGGGCTTCCTTGACGTCGTCGAGCTTGAACGGCTTGATGATGGCGGTGACGAGTTTCATGCCTGCACTCCTCGCGGGTCGTTGTGTTCTGCGCCGGTGGTGCTGCCACCGAGGGGGCCGTGGCCGGACGGCAGTAGGCCGTGGCCGACGCGGGTACCGGAGGCGAACCCACCGAAATCGTAGGCGGATTCGGCGTGCTCGGCGGAGTCGATGCCCGCGAGCTCGTCGTCGTGGTCGATGCGCCAGCCCATCGTCGCCTTGAGGGCGAGACCGATGACGGCGGTGAGCACGCCCGTGAACGCGACGCAACCGAGCGCGATGACGATCTGCACGACCGTCTGCTCGTAGCCCTTGCCGTAAAGCAGGCCGTTCGTCGTCGACAGCAGGCCGGCGCCGATCGTGCCCCACAGGCCGGAGACGAGGTGGACGCCGACGACGTCGAGCGAGTCGTCCAGGTTGAACTTGAACTTCAGGCTGACGGCCAGGGCGCTGAGGATGCCGGCGACCGCGCCGAGAATGAGCGAGCCGACGGGGCTGAGCGCACCACAGGCGGGGGTGATCGCGACGAGACCGGCTACGACGCCGGAGGCGGCACCGATCGACGTCGCCTCACCGTCCTTGATCTTCTCGACCGCGAGCCAACCGATCATCGCCGCACACGTCGCGGCGGCCGTGTTGACCCACACGAGGGCCGCCGAACCGTCTGCGGCGAGCTCGGAACCCGCGTTGAACCCGAACCAGCCGAACCAGAGCAGACCGGCGCCGAGCATGGTCAGCGGCACGTTGTGGGGGCGCATGGGCACGCGGCCGAAACCGGCGCGGCGCCCGACGATGAGAGCGAGGACGAGGCCCGCCATGCCCGCGTTGATGTGCACGACGGTGCCGCCCGCGAAGTCGATCGGTGCGAACGTGGCCTTGCCGTCGGTCGAACCGAACATCGTCGCGGCGACGCCCTGGTCGGTGCCGCCGAGGAACCCGCCGCCCCACACCATGTGCGCGATCGGGAAGTACACGATCGTCGCCCAGATCGCGGAGAAGACGAGCCACGTCGAGAACTTCACACGGTCGGCGATGGCGCCGGAGATGAGCGCGACCGTCAGGCCCGCGAAGGTGAGCTGGAAGCCCACGAACGCGAGCTCGGGGATGTTTCCGTAGCCCTCGTACCCGAACGAGTTGAACACGTCGGCGACGTTGTGCAGACCGAACTTGTCACCCGGGTTCGCGATCAGCCCGGCGATGTCGTGGGTGCCGAACGACATCGAGTAGCCGTAGAGCACATAGATGATGCCGACGACGCCGAGGGCGCCGAACGACATCATCATCATGTTGAGCACCGACTTGGAGCGCGTCATCCCGCCGTAGAACAACGCCAGCGCGGGCGTCATCATGAGCACGAGCGATGCGCACACGAGGACGAATGCGGTGGCCGCATAGTCGAGTTTCGGGGCGGCCTCTGCCGCCAGAAGGTGTGCGTTCATGCTCAGTGATCCTGCCCTCGCCACGTTTCAGCATGCGGCTCGCGATGTTTCGCCTATGTTTCGGATGCGGCGCTGACGTGAAATCGCGGTCACATCCTGAGGGTATGCACGCCATGTGAGACGTTTCGTGTCGAAGCGTGGACGCACGAGCGCCCACCGGCCGTGACGGCGGGTGGGCGCTGCGGGGCTCGAGCCCGGCCTGCTCAGTCGAGCACGGCGTTGACGTAGGCCTCCGGGTCGAACGGCGCGAGGTCGTCGGGGCCCTCGCCGAGCCCGACGAGCTTGACGGGCACGCCGAGCTCACGCTGGACGTTGACGACGATGCCGCCCTTGGCGGTGCCGTCGAGCTTCGTCAGTACGACACCCGTGACGTCGACCGCCTGGCCGAACACCTTGGCCTGACGCATGCCGTTCTGGCCGGTCGTCGCGTCGAGGACGAGCAGCACCTCGTCGATGGGGCTGCGCTTCTCGATGACGCGCTTCATCTTGGCGAGCTCGTCCATGAGACCGACCTTGTTGTGCAGGCGCCCCGCGGTGTCGAGCAGCACGACGTCGCACTCGTTCTCCTGACCGGCCTTGACAGCGTCGAACGCGACGGCGGCCGGGTCGGCGCCCTCCTTCTCGGAGCGAACGGTGGGCACGCCGACGCGGGCGCCCCACGTCTCGAGCTGGTCGGCTGCGGCGGCACGGAACGTGTCGGCTGCGCCGAGGATGACGTCCTTGTCCTCGGCGACGAGAACGCGCGCGAGCTTGCCGACGGTCGTCGTCTTGCCCGTGCCGTTGACGCCGACGACGAGGACGACAGCGGGTCGATCGCCCACACGGCTCGCCGCGATGCGGCGATCCATGTCGGGGCCGACCTGCGCGAGCAGCTCCTCGTGCAACCAGCCGGAGACGGTTTCCTCGTCCGTGGCACCGTGCACGGCGATGCGGCGTTTGAGGTTGTCGACGATCTGCGTCGTCGCCTCGACACCCAGGTCGGCCTGCAGCAACGTGTCCTCGACGTCCTCCCACGCCTCGTCGTCGAGGCTGCCGCCGGACAGCATGGCGAGCAGGCCCTTGCCGAGCGCAGTGTTCGAGCGCGACAGTCGCTCACGCAGGCGAACCATGCGCCCACGGGCCGACTCGGGGCGCTCGAGCGCAGCCGGTTCGGGCGTGGGCGTCTCGTCGACGACGTCAGCGGGCTCGACGACCTCGGGGGCGGGCGCTTCATCGCGCGGTGCGTCGACGACGTCGGTCTGCGCGGGCTTCGCCGGGGCGGGCGCCGCCGACTTCGACGTGTCGATGCGCACACCCGAACTCGGCGTGTACTGCGTCTTCTTCGGTGGCGTGCGTGGAATCTCGACGGATTCCTCGCGCGCCGGAACCTTCGGAGCCTTGCGCGAACGGCTGCGGACGAAGGCCACGAGGCCCATGACAGCGGCGACGAGCGCTACGGCGACGACACCAAGAATTTCCCAGAGCTGATCCACGCCGCCATCATTGCAAACGGCACCGACAACCGCCCAACGAGGCGGCGACGGCACGCGTCAGCTGGGGATCAGGAGCGGCGGATCCGACCGCCGCGCTCGCCGTCCTTGGCCGTCGCGGCGCGCGGGGCGGCTGGCGCGTGCCCGACACGAAAGAGCTTCTCGCCACGCGTGGTGAGCACCGGACGGCCCGCCCGTCGCGCCGGCAGCGCGACGATGCCGACGACGAACGCCGCCAGAACGACGGTCAGCGTCATACCGAGCACGATCCAGAACACGAATCCTCCGAGGGGTGGGTGTGACGCGCGGATGGCACGTCGGGTGGGAGCGAGCGCATGAGGCCTGCTCCGCCACGATTGTCGCCGAACCGTCCTGACGGCGCCAGTCGACGCGCCTCAGGCGGCCCTCGTGTCGCACAACGGCCAGCGGCGCCGTCAGGACGCCTCGGCCGGCTCGGGTGCGACCCGCACGTCGGCGAGACGCTGTGAGACCACCGTCGTCACGCCGTCACCGCGCATCGTCACGCCGTAGAGGGCGTCGGCGACCTCCATCGTCCGCTTCTGGTGCGTGATGACGATGAGCTGGCTCGAGTCACGAAGCTCCTCGAACAGCGTGATGAGGCGACCGAGGTTCGCGTCGTCGAGGGCCGCCTCGACCTCGTCCATGATGTAGAACGGGCTCGGGCGCGCCTTGAAGATCGACACGAGCAGCGCAACGGCGACAAGGGAACGCTCGCCGCCGGACAGCAGCGACAACCGCTTGATGCGTTTGCCCGGCGGGCGCGCTTCGACATCGAGGCCCGTCGTCAGCATGTTCTCGGGGTCGGTCAGAACGAGCCGCCCTTCACCGCCGGGGAACAGGCGGGAGAAGACACCTTCGAACTCGCGCGCCACGTCGTGGAACGCCTCGGTGAAGACCTGCTCGACGCGCGCGTCGACCTCGCTGACGATGGACAGCAGGTCCTTCTTCGAGCCGCGCAGGTCGGCGAGCTGCTCGCTGAGGAACGTGTGCCGTTCCTCCAGGGCCGCGTACTCCTCGAGGGCCAGCGGATTGATCTTGCCGAGCTGCTTGAGGTCGCGTTCGGCCGTGCGTAGCCGCTTCTCCTCCAGGGCCCGCTCGAACGGGCGGCTCGCGACGGGCTCAGTACCGCTCGGGGGGCCGCCGTCTGCGTCGTCGCCCTCGCTCCCCTGCCCTGACGGAGCGCGTCCCGACGATGCCTGGGTGTCGGCTTTCTCGCCGGCCGTCATACCGGCGCCGGCCTCGAACAGCGGCACCGGCAGATGCGGCCCGAATTCTTCGACGAGGACGTCAGGGTCGATGCCGAGTTCCTCGACCGCCCTCGTCTCCAGCGCCTCGATGCGCAGCCGCTGCTGAGCGCGCGCCATCTCGTCGCGGTGGACGGAGTCGGTGACCTCGCGCAGTTGGTCGCTGCATTCCTGCAGGCGGACGCGGGCGGTGCGCAACGCCTCGTCCCGAGTCGCCTTGCTTGCCTGCTCGGCGTCACGCGCCCGGGTCACCTCATCGCGCGCGCGACGCACCTGCTCGCGTGCCAGTTCGGCGGTCCGTTCGACGGCCTGCGCCAGGGCTGTGGCCTCCCGACGTCGGACGCGGCGCGCCTGCGCCCGTTCGCGCGCGGCGACCTCCGAGCGTGCGGCGGCCTCGAGGGATTCAGCGCGCCCAGCGATCGCGCGGACTCTTTCCTGAAGCGTGCGAAGCGTCAGACGTTGCTCGGTCTCCTGCTCGCGCGCCGTCGCGGCGAGCGTCGCCAGACGGTCTCGTTCGGCGACGGACGGTTCGCTCTCACCCGGTTCGGCCTGCGCCTCGTCGAGACGCATCTCGAGTTCCATGAGCTCTTCACGGTTCGCATCGAGCGCGACGCTCGCCTGCTCGATCGAGTCGTTGATGCGGTCACGCTCGCGGGAGGCCGCGGCGATCGCCTGATGGTGACGCGCGAGCGCCGCCATGAGTTCCTCGATGCGCGCGTCGTTCTCGGCGAGCGCCGCCGCAGCATCGTCCGCCGCGTCCTGCGCGGCCGCGAGTGGCTGCGTCAGGGCTTCCAGGGCGTTTTCCGCGTTCTGCTCGGCGTCGGCTGCGATCTCCGCGTCCCGGACGGCCTGCTCATGCGCCGCGCGCACCTCGAGGCGGGAGCGCCCAGGGCGGCCCCCACCACGCACCGCGGTGGGTTCGTAGACGTCCCCGTCGAGGGTGACGGCCCGCGCACCGGCGTGGACGAGCGCGAGCGCGCCGTCGGCGTCGGGAACGATCGCGAGTCGGTCGACGAGGACGTCGAACGCGCTCTGCATCGTCGCCGGTACGCTCGCGACGTCGCGCACCCAGACGCCACCCTCGGGAAGGGTCGGCCAGTCGTGGGTCGTGACGTCGTGCGGCGCGTCTCCGGCGACGAGGAGAGCGACGCGGCCGCCGTCCTGCGCTCGCAGGGCGGCCAACAGAGCTGCGGCGTCGGTGTGGGAGTCGACGAGCAGGGCCTCGGCAGCCCACCCCAGAGCGAGCGAGACGCCGGCTTCGTGACCTGGCTCCACCTCGAGGCAGCTGACGACGTCGCCGAGCACGCCCGACGCTTCGGCGGGGAGGTTCTCGAGCCCCGCCGTGTCGGAACCGAGCGTCTCATCGAGCGCCTGCGCGCGTGCGGCTGAGGCGCTGCGGCGTTGGGCTGAAGTATTGCGTTCGTCGCGCAGCACGCGACGACGTTCGAGCAGGGCAGCGTAATCAGCCCTCAGCTTCTCCGCAGCATCATTGAGCGCCGCTTCGGCGGCTTCCGCGTCGCGCAGCGCCTCCTCGAGAGGCGCCAGCTCCTCCTGGGCCTCGGCCACTCGCGTCGCGGACTCCCCGATGCTGGCGCGCAACCGCGCGAGTTCGGCCTCGCCTGCTTCCACGCGTGAACGCCGAACCTCGACCTGACCGTGAAGCTTGGCCAGACCCTCGCGTCGATCTGCGGCTGCCCGCGCGATCCGCACGAGTCGCTGCTGCTCGACCTGATGTTCACGTTCAGTCTTCTCGCGCACCTCGACGGCGGCGTCGAGCGCCTCCTGGGCTCGCTCGACCTTGGCCTGCAGCTCCAGCTCTTCCCCCCGGACCCGCTCGGCCTGACGCCGCAGCTGCTCGGGATCCCGGCCCGAACCGGGCGTCTCGTCCTGCGCCGCCGTCAGCGAGGTGGCTCGTTCCGCGGCGAGCCGGCGCGTCGAATCGAGTTTCTCCTCCAGTGACGACAGCGCGTACCACTGCGACTGCAGCCGTTCGAGCACCGGAGCGCGGGCTGCCATCTCGGCCTCGATCTCCTCGACGCCGGCCTTCGCGGCGCGCACCGCGTCGTCGAGTTCGGCGCGACGCCGCACCATCGCCTGTTCGTCCGCGACGTCGGCCTCGAGCCGCGCGCGCTGCTGGACGAGGTCGTCGGCGAGCAGCCGCAGCCGTGCGTCACGCACCGTCATCTGGATGGCTTGCGCCCGACGCGCCGTCTCGGCCTGGCGCCCCAGCGGCCCGAGTTGGCGGCGAACCTCGGCCGTCAGGTCGGCGACGCGCGTGAGGTTGGCCTCCATGCCGTCGAGCTTGCGCAGCGCCTTCTCCTTGCGACGGCGGTGCTTGAGCACGCCGGCCGCTTCTTCGATGAACCCGCGACGTTCCTCGGGCGTCGCGCGCAGCACCGCGTCGAGCTGGCCCTGGCCGACGATGACGTGCATCTCCTTGCCGATGCCGGAGTCGCTCAGCAGCTCCTGGATGTCGAGCAGTCGGCACGGCGTGCGGTTGATCGCGTATTCGGAGCCGCCGCCGCGGAACATGGTGCGGCTGATCGTCACCTCGGTGTAGTCGATCGGCAGTGCGCCGTCGGAGTTGTCGATCGTCATCGTCACTTCGGCGCGCCCGAGCGGCTGGCGCCCGGAGGTGCCGGCGAAGATGACGTCGTCCATCTTGCCGCCGCGCAGGCTGCGGGCACTGCCCTCGCCCATGACCCAGGCGAGCGCGTCGACGACGTTGCTCTTGCCGGAACCGTTCGGACCGACGATGCAGGTGATGCCCGGTTCGAGGACGAGGTTCGTCGCCGACGCGAACGACTTGAACCCCTTGAGGGTCAGCGACTTGACGTACACGGCGCGCGGTTCAGGCCGTCCGCTGCGGCGCGCCGGCGGCGGCCGTGTCGCGCGCCGTGAGGACGAGCGGGCCCTCGGCGGTGATCGCGACGGTGTGCTCGGAGTGCGCGCCACGGGAACCGTCGACGCTGCGCAGCGTCCACCCGTCCCGGTCCTGGATGATCTGGTCGGTGCCCGCCATGATCCAGGGCTCGATCGCGATGACGAGGCCAGGCTTGAGCTTGAGGCCGCGGCCTGCACGACCGTCGTTGGGCACGTGCGGTTCGCCGTGCATCGTGCGGCCGACGCCGTGGCCGCCGAACTGCGTGTTGACGCGGTATCCGGCGCCTGCGCAGACGTCGGCGATGGCGGCCGAGATGTCGCCGAGCTTGTTGCCGGGCTGCGCGGCCGCAATCCCTGCGGCGAGGGCTCGCTCGGTCGTGTCGATGAGGCGCAGGTCGGCCTCGCGCGGCGTGCCGACGACGAAGGAGATCGCCGAATCGCTCACCCAGCGGTCGAGTGATGCGGCGAAGTCGACGCTGAGCAGGTCGCCGTCCTTGAGGGCGTAGTCGTGCGGCAGGCCGTGCAGGACGGCGTCGTTGACGCTCGTGCACAGCACCTTGCCGAACGCGCTCGCGCCGAAGCTCGGGTGGTAGTCGATGTAGCACGACTCCGCACCGGCGTCGGTGATCATGCGGTGCGCCAGAGCGTCGAGTTCGAGCAGGTTGACGCCGACGTCGGCGGCCTCGCGCAGGGCGGTCAGGACGGATGCGACGAACGCCCCGGCGGGCTTCATCTCGTCGATCTCTCGGGGCGTACGCAGTTCGATCACCCGACTACGGTAGTGCAGCCCGCGCCCGGACACCGTCGAGCCTCGCGAAGCGTCAGCGGTAGATCGTGTCGCGACGGCCTGTCGCGACGACCAGGATGACGACTGCAGACGAACCCGCGTGCCGGTGGGGAGGGTGTGATCAGTGGTTCGTTTCATGGCCGGAGCTGAAACCGGAACGTCCACCACTCGCCTCCCCCGGTGGACCGGTGGGCGACTCTCACGGTCGGCAACCATGAGGTCGATCACCGCACCGTCAGCACGAACGAACCGATGGACAGGTGCGCGAACGTCGAGGGGCTCCTGGAGATCGAAGCCGATGCTCTGAACGGCTCGCGCGGCTTCGCCGCACGAAGAAACCCTGATCTCCACCACCAGCCACGGCTTCGAGCGTGTCGAAGGGGTCGCAGAGCACGAGCACGCTCCTCGATCGCGCGGCCGGCGGCGGCGCTCACGCGAGCGTCCCCGAGCAGATACGTGTCGATGAGTGTGCGCGCGATGCGATCATCGCGCACGGGTCGTTCGACCACCCCGACTTTCTCGTTCACGTCTACGCGCACATCTGAGGCGTACTCGAATTCATCGAGATCGACGACGCGACCGAAGCGCAGCCAGCTCCGCTTTCCGACGACACCGAACTGATGCAGGTCAGCACGACTCGGGCCGATCGGGTCGATGTCCAGGGGGGTGTCCCTATGGTCTTCGTCAAGCGGCGATCGGTGTGACGGGGCGGCCTGGTTGGTAGGTCGTGCCGTCGCGCAGCATGGCGTACAAGACGTCGCAGCGGCGGCGCGCGAGGCAGATCAGGGCGGCGTTGTGGCGTTTACCTTCAGCTCGTTTGCGGTCGTAGTACGCGCGTGAGGCGGGGTCTTTGAGCGCTGCGAACGCGGCGAGGAAGAACGCTCGTTTGAGGTTCTTGTTGCCCGACCTACTGGGATGCTCACCGCGGATCGAGGTGCCCGAGCGGCGCGTGACGGGCGCAAGCCCGGCGTAGGCCGCCAAGTGCCCTGGTGTGGCGAAAGAGGAGGCGTCGCCGACTTCGAGCAGGATGCGCGCACCGGTCCTGACACCCACGCCGGGCATGGACGTCAGGACCTGGGCAAGAGGGTGCGCATCGAGCATTTCCTCCACCTGCGTCGCTGCCTCCGCGCGCTGCGCGAGCAGGCCGGCGAGTTGATCGGCGAGTTTCGGTAGGACGAGGTCAGCAGCCCGCGTGCCCGGCACCGTGACTGTTTGCTCGTCCAAGGCAGTCATGATCGCGTCGACGAACGCTTGGTACTTGCGGGGCGCGCGGGGCTTCGCGACCGCGAGCAGGCGTCGGCGTCCGGCGGTGCGCAAGCCACTGGGCCCACCGAAGCGGGACAGCAACTCAAGGACCGCCGGGTGGTGCAGGCTCCCGCCGATCGCGCGTTCCAGGGCGGGGTGGATCTGGGTCAGCAGGCCGTGGACGCGGTTGGTGACGCGAGTGGTTTCGGCAGCGAGGTCGTCGTCGAACCCGACGATCACTTCGAGGTCGGCCAGCGCGTCGTCACCGACGTCGACACGGCGTAGCGCGTGGGGCAGGGTGCGTGCGGCATCAGCGATGACGTACGCGTCGCGGGCGTCAGTTTTCGCGTTGCCGGGGTGTAGGTCGGCGATTCGGCGCATCGCAAGGCCGGGCAGGTAGGCGACCTGAATATTCATCGAACGGGCGACGGCCACGGGGAGCGCACCGATCGAGGCGGGCTGGTCGACGACGACGAGGACGTCACCGTGCACACTGAGGTCAGTGAGTAGGTCACGGATGCGTTGCTCGTCTTGCGGCAGCGTCTTGTCGTGCAGTCGTTTTCCTGCTGGATCGAGGGCGCAGGCGTGGTGGTGTTCTTTGCCGACGTCGAGGCCGAGGTAGACCGCGTAGGTGCGCTCGGGTAGTCCGTTCATCAGGGCCCTCCTTCGAGGCGGTGCACGGTGTTCAACCCGTGCTGGCCGCGTGGCGGGCGAGGGGTGCCGGCAGCCACGTTACGAAGAGACCTTCATGCTTGAGGCCGTGTCCCTATGAGCGGTCATCCGACGCCACTAGCGCCCGGCGACAACACCCCCCGGATCATGCGTGCGACAGGGGCAGTCAGTCATACCGGGCCTAGCGGCCAGCATCCCCATCATCGGGGACACGAAGAAGGTAACGGGGTGCCGGCAGCCACGTTACGAAGAGACCTTCATGCTTGAGGCCGTGTCCCTATGAGCGGTCATCCGACGCCACTAGCGCCCGGCGACAACACCCCCCGGATCATGCGTGCGACAGGGGCAGTCAGTCATACCGGGCCTAGCGGCCAGCATCCCCATCATCGGGGACACGAAGAAGGTAACGGACATCGGACCGATACCTCGCCCACGATCCGAGTCCCCCACTCGCATGGGCGATCTGACGCGCCGTCATCCGGCGGAGCCGAGCCGTCAATCGTGACCTCTCGGATCCGCGGAGCTCAGCGGTAGCGCCCGACGTGAGAAGGTCGAGCGCCGCATTTCGGCCCGCCTCGTTCCACGTGCGCCCCCGCGCGGCAGAGCGCTGCCAAGCTTGCGCTGCGAGATCATCGACGACGAGGGCACGTTCGACGCGGCGATGCGCAGAAAGGGACCCATCGACGACAGCAGCCTGCGCGGTTCGGATCGCGCATCCTTGACGGCGCGCCACGTCGGCCAGCGTCATCTCCATGACACATCTCTTCGCGTATGCGCATATTTGTGTCATCGGTTCACTTTGATGCAGATGCGCCATCCGGCGCGGAATTCGGTTGTCACCCGCGGGCACGAACTCGTGCTTCGTCCATGTCCTCAAAGCATCCGTGGCCGCGTCATGTCGGCGACGTCGTCCTGCGCGATCCCGTCGCGTGGGACGACGACATCATCGCCGGCTTCCGCAACGACCCCGCAGTCACACAATGGTTGATCGTGACGGAGGAAAGCCCGCAGAACTGGGACGCCGCTGGATGGGGGTCGCGGCGGGCGAGTCGGACTTCGCGCGCATCGCGGAGGTCGCCGGCATCGGAGCGCGTGCGGTGATCGACCCGTTGTTCAGGAACGGTTCATCGTCCGGGGCGGCTTCTGGCACGTCGGGCAGAAGTGCGACGAGCGGTTCATGAACTGCTCCCTGACGATCAGCGTGCCGCAGCGGCGGCACGGCTTGCCCTGCTGGCCGTAGGCGTCGAGAGAGCGATCGAAGTAGCCGCTCGCACCGTTGACGTTAACGTAGAGGGCGTCGAAGCTTGTGCCGCCATGATCGAGCGCAGAACGCATGACGTCCTGCGCCGCCGTGAGCACGCCGATGAGCTGCGTCTTCGTCAGCATGCGCCCCGGGCGTCGACCGTGCACCTGCGCGCGCCACAGCGCCTCGTCGGCGTAGATGTTGCCGATACCGCTGACGATGCCCTGATCGAGCAGCATCCGCTTGATCGCGACATCCTTGCTGCGCATGAGCCGCGCGGCGGCGCCCGCGTCGAACGCCTCCTCGAGCGGGTCAGGCGCGATGTGCGCGATCGACGCGGGCACCTCGCGCCCGTGCGCCACCGTCAGGTCGTCGAGGAACAACCCGCCGAACGTCCGTTGGTCGACGAAGCGCATCTGCTGGGCCGATGGTTCCGAGCGCGGCCTCTCCGATGCGTCAGTCACCCCCGGCGCATCCACCGCCTCACCCGAGCCAGCGCGCTCCCCCGACTTCCTGGGCGGCGAGAGCTTCACAGGCGCCGACAGGTCGAACACCGCATGCGCATGCTTCTCCAGCGGCGAGTCGGCGCTCTCGACGAGCACCTGTCCACTCATGCCGAGGTGGATGACGAGGGCGTCGTCGGCCACCGCACCCTCGCGCCGGTCCAGCGGCACCGTCGCGTCCGCCGAGCCATCAGAACCAGGCGCGGCGTCTTCGAACGTCATCCACAGGTACTTGCCGCGCCGTTGGGCCGACGCTACCCGTCGTCCGAGCAATGCGTCGGCCAGATGCTGCGGCCCCGGCAGGTGACGGCGTGCGACGCGCGAGCCCGTCACCCGGGACGTGACGAAGGCCCGGCCGACCACGTGGTCGTCCAGGCCTCGTCGTACGACTTCCACCTCGGGAAGCTCAGGCATGCGCACCGTCCGTGACGGCGACCGCGTCCGCCTCGTCGCGTACGACGTCACCGCCGGCCGAACCGGCGTTCTTCGCCGCTTCGTCGCGCAGGCTCACCCAGGCGTTCTCGGCGGCGATCATCTCGGCCGACTTCTTGTTGCGCCCCGTGCCGGCACCAAGGGTGCGCCCGTCGACTACGACGGTCGCGGTGAAGACCTTGTCGTGATCCGGCCCTTCACCCTCGACGACGTACGTCGGCGCACCGAGACCGGCCGCAGCGGTGGCCTCCTGCAGCGACGTCTTCCAGTCGAGCGCGGCCCCCATCGTCGACGATCGGTTCATCAACGGATCGATGAGGTGGTGGACGATGCGACGCCCCGCCTCGATGCCGCCCGAGAGGAACACCGTGCCGATGACGGCCTCCGTCGTGTCGGCGAGGATCGAATCCTTGTCGCGCCCACCCGTGGCGAGCTCGCCACGCCCGAGCAGCAGGTACTCCCCCAGCTCGAGACCGCGCGCGACCTCAGCGAGGGCCCTCGAGTTGACGACCGCCGCCCGCTGCTTCGCGAGGTGCCCCTCCGGCGCGTCGGGCTGATCCGTGTACAGCGTCTCGGTAACGACGAGGCCCAGCACGGCGTCGCCGAGGAACTCCTGGCGCTCGTTGTGCGGAATGCCGCCGTTCTCGTACGCGAACGAACGGTGGGTCAGGGCACGACGAAGCAGCGACTCGTCGACGTCCACACCCGAAACCTCAGAGAGGATCCGGACGAGGTCGCCGACGGGCCGCTGCGACACGTCAGCAGCTGACCGCTTCGAAGACTTCTTGCCCACGGTCTGCGATCGGCCGATCAGGCCTGGTGCTCGGTGCGCTCCGCTGCACCGTAGTGGCGGCCGTTGTACGTACCGCACGCCGGGCACGCCATGTGCGACTGCTTGTTGGCACCACACGCGGGGCACGCCTGCACGGCGACGGGCGTCGCCTTCCAGTTGGCTCGGCGCGAGCGGGTGTTGGCGCGGGACATCTTCCGCTTCGGGACAGCCACGTCAGTTCCTCTTCTCGTCTTCTGCCGATCCAGCCTCGGTCAGGTTGACCAGGGCCGACCAGCGGGGGTCGATAGCTTCGTGATGGTGATCGGGGTCGTCATCGAGTCGTGCACCGCATTCGGAGCACAACCCGAGGCAGTCCTCGTGACACACCGGTTGGAACGGCAGGGTGGGCACCACAGCGTCCCGCAGCACGGGCTCGAGGTCGGCGTCGTCGCCGTCGAGCTCGTGCAGTTCGTCCTCATCATCGCCGCCTGCCACCTCGCGGTGGTGCGCAGCACGATCGGCGTAGACGAACAGCTCCTGAAAGTGGACGTCGACCGGGTAGGTCACGTCCTCCAGGCACCGCACGCACGCGCCGGTTGCCGTCGCCTCGACCTCACCGGTGATGAGGACTCCTTCCATCACCGATTCGAGACGCAGGTCGAGCCCAACGGGCTGACCCTCCTCGATGCCGATGACGTCGGTACCGAAATCTGCCGGAGCCTCGACGTCGCGGTGGAGGCGCAGCGAATTTCCGGGTCGACGACCGAGCTCCCTGGTGTCGAGCACCAGCGGGCGGCGGGAATCAGCCTGGGTCATTACCTTGCACTCTTCGTCGGTCGAGAACTTCGAACATCTTTCGGCCACAGCGATGGCGTAGGCCGACGTGCAAGTCTACGCCGCGGGCGCGCACTCTCCCAAATCCCAGAATGTGCGGGCCTGCGCAGGTCAACGCGACGCGCCGACACGCTCAAGCAGCGGGCCGATGACGGGCTCCGGAACCATGCCCGTGACGTCGCCGCCGAGGCCCGCGACCTGCTTGATGAGCGAGCTCGACAGGTGATCCATGCCCGGGTTTCCGGGGATGAACACCGTCTCGAGACCCGATAGCGCGCGGTTCATCGTCGCCATCGGCGTCTCATAGCTGAAGTCGGTCTCCCCGCGGAGCCCCTTGACGACGAGCGGTGCGCCCAGCTCACGGCACACGTCGACGAGCAGCGTGTTGGCGTAGGCCGCGGCACGGACGTTGTCGAGATGCGCGACCGAGCGCTCGATGAGGTCGACGCGCTCGTCGGCGCTGAATGTCCCCTGCTTGTCGGGGTTGTGCAGCACCGTGACGACGACGTCGTCGAACAGCGCCGCGCACCGCTCGATGACGTCGAGGTGTCCCAGCGTCAGCGGGTCGAACGAGCCGGGGCAGACGCACGTCGTCATGATGTGACCTTCGCGATGTCCTCGGGCGTACCGGTGACGACGATCTCGGGCACGACCTGATCGAGCGTCGCGACGACGGCCTCGACGTCGTCGGGCTCGGGCGCGTCGTCCTGGGCGAGCTCGGCGAACCACATCGTCGTCTCCCCGTAGACGCGCGGCTCCCAGGCCTCCAGGCGCGGGTGCCACGTCGGCTGCGGCGAACGCGACGAGCGTTCGACGACGACGAGAGCGCGCTCGGCGAGCCACTCCCGCTCGACGAGCAGGTCGATGGCCTGCCGCAGCTGCTCCTCGCTCACGCTGTACGGCGGGTCCATGAGCACGAGCCCGGCCTTGACGCTCGGTGGGCCCTCGAGGAACTTCTCGACGGCCTGCGTCACGACACGCACCGGCGAGAACCCGAGGTTGCGCACGTTCGTGCGGATGACGGTCGCGACGCGGCGGTCGACCTCGACGAACGTCGCGGACGCGGCGCCGCGGCTGAACGCCTCCAGCCCGAGCGCGCCGGAGCCCGCGTACAGGTCGAGCACGTCCGCGCCGAGCATCGCACCGAGATGCTCCAGCCGGGAGAACAGCGCCTCACGGACGCGGTCGGACGTCGGGCGGGTGCCCGCTCCGGGGGGCGTGTCGAGCCTGCGGCCACCGGCGGAGCCGGCAATGATGCGCGTCATCAGCTTCTTTCCAGAAATTCGGCCTGCGACGCGTCCACGCGGGCATGCGCGGCCTGCGCCAGCAGGGGATGCTCGGTCAGAGACGGATCCGCTTCGACGATGGCGGCGGCCTCGGTGCGCGCGGCCTCGATGACGGCGAGATCGGACGCCTTCGTCAGCTCCAACCAGTCGAGAGACGATCGCCGTCCGCTCTGCGCGGCGCCGAGCACGTCTCCTTCCCGTCTCAAGTCTAGATCCAGATCGGCGATGGCGAATCCGTCGTTGGTCTCCGCGACGCGCCGCAGACGCTCGAGCGTGTCGGGGTTCTCGTTGCGTGTCACGAGCAGGCACAGCCCGCCGTGCTCGCCCCGCCCGACGCGTCCGCGCAGCTGGTGCAGCTGCGACAGGCCGAACCGGTCCGCGTCGACGATGACGATCATCGACGCGTTCGGCACGTCGACGCCCACCTCGATGACGGTCGTCGCGACGAGAACGTCGACCTCGCCGGCGCCGAAGCGGCGCATGACGTCGTCCTTCTCCTCGGCGGGCAGCCGGCCGTGCATGAGATCGATCCGCAGCCCAGCGAGCGCAGGCAGGCGGCGCATCTCGTCGATGAGGTCGACGACGCCGATGGGGCGCGCCGCGGCATCGCCCTCCCCGGCACCATGGGCGTCGGGCCCGTCGACGAGGCCCGGCGCGACGGGCTCGCTGCCGTCACCGATGCGTCCGGCGACGACGTAGACCTGACGCCCGGCGTGGCACTCCTCCGCGATGCGCTCCCACACCCGGTTCATCCACGACGCGACGTGCGTCGGCACGACGTGCGAGACGATCGGCGCACGCCCACGCGGCAGCTGACGAAGCGTCGAGACGTCGAGGTCGCCGAACGCCGTCATCGCGACGGTGCGCGGGATCGGCGTGGCCGTCATGACGAGCACGTGCGGCGGGCGGTGCGCCTTCGAGCTGAGCGCCGCGCGCTGCTCGACGCCGAAGCGGTGCTGCTCGTCGACGACGACGAGACCGAGGTCGGCGAACTCGACGTGCTTCTGCAGCAGCGCGTGCGTGCCGATGACGATGCCCGCCTCGCCCGAGACGATGTCGAGCAGCGCCTGCGTGCGCGCCGAGGCCGACATCGAGCCGGTGAGCAGCGTGACGCGGGTGCCGTCGTCCGCGCCGCCGAGGCGTCCGCGTTCGGCGAGCGGGCCGAGCATCGCGCGCATCGACGCGGCGTGCTGGGCAGCGAGCACCTCCGTCGGCGCGAGCAGTGCGGCCTGCGCGCCCGAGTCGACGACGGCGAGCATGGCGCGCAACGCGACGAGCGTCTTGCCCGAACCGACCTCACCCTGCAGCAAGCGGTGCATCGCGACAGGCTCGGCGAGATCGCGCGCGATCTGCTCCCCCACCTCGCGCTGGCCCTCGGTGAGCTCGAACGGCAACGTCGCATCGAAGCGTTCGAGCAAACCGCCGGGCTTCGCAACGCGCGGTGTCGACGGCTCGGAGCGCGCCTCGTGGCGCCGCTGGGCCAGCACGATCTGGGTGGTGAACGCCTCGTCGAACCGCAGCCGCTCACGCCCCGCCCGAACGTCGGCCATGCTCGCCGGCAGGTGCAGGCCGCGGTAGGCGCGGGTCGTCGTGACGAGGCCGTGACGCGCGCGCAGCGGCTCGCCGAGGGGGTCGGGGATCTCGCCGAGCGCGTCGAGGACGGTGCTGATCGACAGGGTGAGGTTGAGGTTGGTGATCTTCTCGACCTGCTTGTAGACCGGCACGAGGCTGCCCGGATACACGCTCATGTCGGCGCCGTCCATCAGCGTGTACTGCGGGTGTGACAGCTGAAGCTGCTTGTTGAACAGGCCGAGCTGGCCGCTGAACAGCGCGCGTTTGCCCGGGCGCAGGACGTTGTAGTGAGGCTGCGCACGGAAGAACGTGACGGCGGCGCGGCGGCCTTCGTCGTCGACGATGACGGCGTTCGCCATCGAACCCTTGCGCGTCTGCATGCGTCGTTGCGTCATCGTCTCGACGCGGGCGGTGAGCACGACGTGCTCGCCGAGTTCGAACTCGCCGAACGTGCTGCCGGCGTGCGCGTCGATGTAGCGGCGCGGGAAGTAGTCGAGCAGGTCGCGCACCGTCACGAGGTCACGCGCCTTCGCGAGCTTCTTCGCGCCGGATCCGAGGACGGCGAGCAGTGGCGACTCGAGCGTCACCTCACCCATGGGTCACCTCCATGAGGACGAGCGAACCGGCATCGAGACGCAAGACGTCGATGCTGCCGCCGTCACCGACGCGCGTGCGAGCGAGCGACAGGAACTTCTGCGCGGCACTTTCGTCGGCGCCGGGCGCGAGGCACACGAGCACCGACTCGGCGCCGGGGAGATGCAGACGGGCCAGGTCGCGCGCGGCCCGCCACGAGTCGGCCCGCAGGAATTCGACGTCGTCACCTGGGTCGTCGTCCTCCCAGACGGCGGCTTGCTCGCCCTCCCAATCACCGAACGGCGAGGCTGCATCGTCGAGTCGTTCGAGCAGCGCGAGGAGGTTGCTCGAGCGCGCGCCGTCACCGGCGTCGACGTCCGCGAGAACGTCACCGGCTGCGTGGCCCCACGGCGCTCCCGGCTCCCGCGAATCGCGCGTCTGCGCACCGAGGGCGAACGCGTAGGCGCGCACCGCCTCGTCGCGCGCGGCGACGAGCAAGGGTTCACACCCCGGCAGCGGGCCGTCGAAATGCGTCATCGTGACGGCGCTGATCGTCGCGCGCTCACGCATGACGGAAACGGCCGTCAAGGGCTCGTCCGTGTGCAGGTGGACGCGATGCAGCCGTTCGTCGCCCGCGACGACAACCGAATCGCCCCACCGCGCGAGCACGTCACGCAGCGCCGAGGCGCCCTCGTCGTCGAGGCCCTCGGCGACGCACACGACCTCGAAGGCCGGGCCACCCGCGGCGACGTGGCAGCCCGCGTCCTCCTCCAACGACGTCGTCCGACGCGCGTCGAGCCACGAGCGGGTGTTCGTCCGGGGCAGGCCCCCCGCACCCGAGGCGACGCGGTCGAGGGCATCGAGGACGAGCAGCAGACCCGCACCCCCGGCGTCGACGACGCGCGAACGCACGAGCGCCTCCAACTGTGCGGGCGTCGCGTCCAACGCCTCCTGCGCAGCCTGGTGTGCCGCCCGCGCCACCTCGGCGGCATCGGCCTCGCGTCCTGCGCCGGCCGCCTCGTCGACGCATCGACGGGCGGCGAGGGCCGCGGCCTGCGCGACCGACAGGATCGTGCCCTCCACCGGTTCGCCCACCGCCCCGCGGGCGCAGGCCGAGGCGGACCCGAGCGCCTCCGCGAGGCCCGGACCGTCGAGGCCGACCTCGAGGACGGCGGGATCGGCCAGCAGCACGCGGACGAAACCGCGCACGTATTCGGAGAGGATGACGCCGGAGTTGCCCTGCGCCGCCCGCGTCATGCCGGTGACGAACGCCTTGGTGCGCACGCGCGGCGCATCGTCCGAACCGGTCTGTGAGAGTGCGACGAAGCCCGCTTCGAGGCTGGCGCGCATGTTGGTGCCGGTGTCGCCGTCGGGCACGGGAAAGACGTTGAGCGCGTTGAGCGTCGACTCCGCCGACGACAGTTCGACGCGTGCGGAGACGAGGGCGCGGGCAAGGTCACGCGCATTCAGGCGTTGCGTCATGCACCCTCCTGCCTCTCGCTCCGGCGACCGCCGCGGGCGTCTCCCGCGAGACGTGAATCGTCATCGCGGCATGTCACGAGTACCTTGGCACACGGGTCTGACAACCGCGGCAGGACGGGGTGAAAAGCCGTCCACGCCACTCCGGGCGGACGCCACACGCACGGCGAACCGGCGACGCTCGGGCGGCTCCGCATGCGGCGCGCCGCGCTCGACAGGCCGGCCTCCACGCACCCGACCGCGTCGCCGTTTTGATCCCACCCGCTGCCTCCGGCTATGCTGTCCAGGTTGCCCCCATGACATCACGCGCATCATCTCGACGCTGCGGATCGATGGGGGCGAGCGAGACCGTCAGGTCTTGCGCGAAGCAACCGAAGGGCATCCGCCCGAACACATCGACTTCAGGAGAAACCGTGGCTGCCACCTGCGACGTCTGCGGCAAGGGACCGGGCTTCGGTCACAACATCTCGCACTCCAACCGCCGCACGAAGCGTCGTTGGAACCCGAACATCCAGCGCGTTCGCGCCCTGGTCGGCGAGGCTGGCGTGACCCCGAAGCGTCTCAACGTCTGCACCTCCTGCCTCAAGGCAGGCAAGGTCAAGCGCTGATCTCGGCACTTGTTCGAAAAACCCGGCTTCGGCCGGGTTTTTTGTTGCCTGCTCGACGCCCGCGAACCGACGAATCCCCGGCCTCCTCGAAGGAGACCGGGGGATTCGTCTGACGACGCCGCGCGGAAACGCTCAGGCCCCGCGCGAGGCGTTCAGTGCGCGGTGGGCTTGCCCTGACGCTCGGCGGCGGCCTTGTCGGCCTCCAGCTCGCGCTCGTCGACGACGATGGGGCGCGTCACGGCCCACGCGATGAGCGCGGCGCCGATGACGATGAGGCCGATGCCCGTCCACAGGTTGAGGTTGACGCCGTCGGCCTTCGCCTTGTCGGCGGTGCTCGTCGTGAAGCTCGTGACGAGCAGGATGAGGCCGTAGAGCGCCATCAGCAACCCGATGATGTTGCGGATGTCGAACAGGCCGGCGCCGTGACGGGCCGAGTTGCCGGCCTTGGTCGTCGTCACCTCGTCCGCGCTGTCACGCCCGGTGTGCACGGCCTCGTCACGCCCGCGCGGGGCGTCGTGCGCGTCGTTGATCGGTGTACTCATGATCGATGCCCCTTAGTGGAAGACGACGTTGAGGATGATGACGAGCAGCAGCGACAGGCCCGCGAGCTTCGTCGGCGACTTGAAGAACGACGTGTTCGTGTCTTCCTCGAAGTCCTCCTTCGGCGTCTCGCTGTAGACGAGACCGCGCAGGCTCTCCGCCGGTTTCGGCTGCGTCATGAGACTGACGATGACGCTTACGACGATGTCGACGACGAACGCCGTACCAGCCGCGACGAACGACGCGCCCTGACCACCGATGTGGATGACGTCCTGCGACAGATCGCCGAGCGCGTTCTCCGACAGGACGGCGACGACGAGCGCGCCGACCGTACCGGAGACGAGGCCGGCCCAACCGGCCGTCGGCGTCATGCGCTTCCAGAACATGCCGAGGATGAACGTCGCGAACAGCGGCGCGTTGAAGAAGCCGAACAGCGTCTGCAGGTAGTCCATCGCGTTCGAGTAGCTTCGCGCCAGGAGGGACGTGCCGATCGCGATGATCGTCGCGACGACTGTCATGATGCGGCCGATCTTGATGTAGTACGCGTCGTCACGATCCTTGACGACGTACTCCTGCCAGATGTCGTAGCTGAACACCGTGTTGAACGCCGAGATGTTCGCGGCCATGCCAGCCATGAACGCGGCGAGCATGCCCGCGATGGCCACACCGAGAAGACCGTTCGGCAGCAGGTCGCTCATGAGGTACAGCAGGGAGTTGTTGTAGTCCGGGTTGCCGCCGCTGGCCTTCGCCTTCGCGATCTCAGGCACGAGCGCGCCGGCGATGATGCCCGGGATGATGATGATGAACGGGATGAACATCTTCGGGAACGTGCCGATGATCGGCGCGCGACGCGCGGAGTTCATGTCCTTCGAGGCCATGACGCGCTGCACCTCGACGAAGTTCGTCGTCCAGTAACCGAACGACAGCACGAAGCCGAGACCGAAGACGATGCCGATGACGGACCACACCGAATCGGTGAAGCCGGTCAGCGAGTTGCCCGGCCACGACGACAGCTCGCCGTCCGTGCCCGCGGCCTTCATCTTGGCCTGCAGCCCGTCCCAACCGCCGACCTTGTGCAGGGCGGCGAGCGTCAACGGCAGCAGCGCCGCCACGATGACGAAGAACTGCAGCACCTCGTTGTAGATCGCGGCCGAGAGGCCACCGAGGGTGATGTAGCTGAGGACGATGACGGCGGCGACTATCGTCGAGACCGTCATGTCCCAGCCGAGCAGCATGTTGACGATCTTGGCGAGCAGGAACAGGTTGACGCCGGCGATGAGCACCTGCGCGAGCGCGAACGAGATCGCGTTGACGAGGTGGGCGCCCGTGCCGAAGCGACGCTTCATGAACTCAGGCACCGAGCGCACGCCCGAGCCGTAGTAGAACGGCATCATGACGATGGCGAGGAACAACATCGCCGGGATCGCGCCGATCCAGTAGTAGTGGAACGTCGGCATGCCCATCTTGGCGCCCGACGCGGACATGCCCATGATCTCCACCGCACCGAGGTTCGCGGAGATGAAGGCAAGGCCGGTGACCCAGGCGGGCAGGGATCGGCCGGACATGAAGAAGTCGATGCTGGAGCTCACCTGTCGGCGGGCCAACAGGCCGATGCCGAGCACGAACACGAAGTACAACGCGATGAGCACGTAGTCGACCGGCCCCGCGTCGAGGCGCAGAGCTGAGGAATCCATAGGCAGCAAGGCTGGCTCCCGGACAGTCGTGGAGGAAAGTGACCCTCGACGGTAACGCCAAGCTCGCACCGCGCGCCATGGTGAAGGGGCTCACACTCGGAATCGAGACCCGTTTGCAATGTTCGGCGCCGCGCCCGGGTGGCGTCTCGCGGCTACGGCACGCGCGCTGCGCCGGCGCTGAGGTGCTGGAGCGGCATGGGGCCCTCGACCCGGACGGCCGGCGCACGGCGCCCGCGTGACGAGCGAACGCCGTCAGTCGGACGACGGGGGGCGCGCCCGTTCGTAGTGCGACCAGCCGCGTTCGACGACGTCGACGCCGTCGAGCGTCACCGCGGCCCGCCGGCCGGACGTGCTTGCTGCGGGTGCGACGACGCGACCGATGACGTGCCAGCCCGGCGGCACCGCGTCGGCGTCGCAGGTGCCGAGCAGCGCGTGCTCCTCGCCGCTCGCGAGGACGCAGTCGAGCGCCCGATCCCCCAGCAGCGGCCGCAGCGGCGCCGCCATGCGTTCCAGCGCGGCGCGATCGAGTTCGATGCCGACGCCGGACGCCGCGGCCAGACGCGCCGCGTCCCGCCCCAACCCGTCGGAGACGTCCATCGCGACGCCCATCCCCGCGCTCACGGCCTCGTCGCCTGCATAGCGCGGCCGGGGTGCGCGATGGAACGTCACACACTCGCGTGCGACGGCTTCGGCCGCCCCGTTCGCGGCTGGGGGGGGCCCTGCACCCACGGCTGCGCGGGACGCGGCCTCGCCGTCTGTGGGGGGCGCTTGGCGATCGTCTGCGCATGTGCGGAGCGCTTGGTTCGCGTCTGCGTCTGCGTGGAGAAATTCGTCAGCGACGGACGGGCCGGGATCACGACGGGTCGTCGCCCCCGCATCTCGTGGCGGCCAGGCCACTTCGCCGCTGAGAACGAGCAGACCGGCTTGCGAGCGTCCCAGCCGGTCGGAGACGACGACCACCTGGCCGGGCCGGGCGGCGGAGCGTGTCAGCGCCGGCACGCCGGGGGCGAGTTCGCCGAGCGCGGTGACGGTGATGACGACGGTGCCTGCGGGCGCGCCCGACAGGTCGCCGCCGAGGGATCCGCAACCCGCGCGACGCAGTTCGTCAGCCATGCCGTCGGTGAGCTCGACGAGCCAGTCGACACGCGTGCGCTCCTCCGTGGCGAGCGCCACGACGACGCCGGTGGGCCGCGCGCCCATCGCGACGACGTCGGCGAGGTTCTGGGCGATCACCTTGACCCCGACGTCGTGGGCGCTCGACCAGTCGTCGCGCCAGTCGAGATCGAGCACCACCGAGTCGGTCGTGACGACGGTACGGCCCGTCGCGAGGGGCAGGACGGCTGCGTCGTCACCGGGCCCGATCTCGGCGTCGGCCGCCGCGAGGTGGGGGGTGATCGCCGCAAGGACGCCGGCCTCCCCGACGTCGGCGACGGTCGCCGCGTCGCCGCCGACCCGCGGTGTCCAGGTCGGTCTGAGCCACGGGGGGGTCGCGAGGTCGGTCACCACGCCATTCAATCAGCCGCTTCATCCTGACGACGGCGCGAGCGCCGCGCGCAGCACACGGCGAGCTTCAGAGCTGAAACCCCCGTCAGGCAGGACCGCAGCTCGCAAGCACGCTGCTGCGAGCTGAAACGCCGCCCTGCGGAATCGTGGGGCCCCACGCGAAATTCCGATCGTCAGAGCTGAAACCCCCCGTCAGGCAGGATCGCAGCTCTCAGGGACGTTCCCGGGAGCTGAAACTCTGTTAGGCGGGATCGCAGCTCCCAAGCATCTCGGTCCCCCGATCAGCCCCGGGCGCCGGTGCGGGTTGGATGGTTGCGGGCCGGGCAGGCGCGGGGTGGGCAGACGAGGGTCGATAGCCTATGGGTCATGTCAGCACGCGTCGCTCTAACTCTCGCCGGTGCGGCAACGCTGGCGCTCACCGCATGCGGTGACTCGCCCGTCGCTGCGAAGCCTGCTGCGCAGGCGTCATCGTCCGAGTGCGCGGCTGTCGCGAAGTCGTGGCCGAAGACGGTCTCGGGGCTCGATTCCTACCCCGACTCGGCCAATTCGCCGACCGTGCACGCCTGGGGCAAGCACGCTGACGAGGCCCTCATCGCGCGCTGCGGCGTCACCTCACCCGGCCCGACGAGCGACGCCTGCTTCTCCGCGAACGACGTCGACTGGGTGCAGATCCCGGTCTCGGGCGGCACGCGGTACGTCACCTACGGTCGTGAGCCGGCGATCGAGGTGCTCGTCCCGTCGTCGGCGAACCTCGACGGCACGCTGCTCGCCGCGTTCGCCCCCGCGGCGAAGAAGATCGCTCAGGGTCCACACCGCTGTTCCTGACGGGCGGCGCCGATTCGGTTCGGCTCCGGTTCCCCCGACCCGGCCATCGTCGCCGCGTCACGACCCAAAAGACCCCCGGACTCCCCCACGGGACCCGCGGACGCGGAGCTGCCGTCAGCGCAGACCGGTCTTGCGCTCGCGCGCCAATTCGATGAGATCGGTGATGAGGTCGGTGTAGTCGAGGCCGCTCTCGCGCCACACGGCCGGGAACATCGACACGGGCGTGAAGCCGGGCAGGGTGTTGATCTCGTTGAGGAAGAGCGTGCCGTCGGCGGTGTAGAACCAGTCGACGCGCGCGAGGCCCTCGCAGCCGGCGGCGTCGAACGCCTTGATCGACAGCTCCTTGATGCGCGCGGTGTCCTCGGCGCTGACATCGGCGGGGCACGCGAGGCGCAGCCCGTCGTCGTTGAGATACTTGGCCTCGAAGTCGTAGAAGGCGTGCTCGCCGATCTCCTCGATCTCACCGAGTTCGGACGCGCGCGGCAGGTCGCTGCCGTGGCCTTCGAGCACACCGCATTCGACCTCGCGGCCCACGATGCCGGCCTCGATGACAACCTTCGGGTCGCTCTCGCGCGCCAGTTCGATGGCGGCCTCGAGCTGGTCGCGCGAATCGACCTTCGAGATGCCGACCGACGAACCCGCGCGTGCCGGTTTGACGAAGACGGGGTAGCGCAGCGGTGCGACGCTCGCCATCGCGGCTTCCTTGTCGCGGCGCCACTGCTTGTCGGTGATGACGACGTAGGGGCCGACGGGCAGCCCGGCGGCCTCGAACACGATCTTCATCATGTGCTTGTCCATCATGACGGCCGACGCCGTGACGCCCGAGCCGACGTAGCGCAGGTCGGCGAGTTCGAGCAGGCCCTGCAGGGTGCCGTCCTCACCGAACGGCCCGTGCAGCAGCGGCAGGACGACGTCGACGGACGTCAGTGCCTGCGGGGTCTGCCCCGCATCGAGCACGAGGATGTCGTGCTGGTCGGGCGACGGTGCGATGACGACCTCGCGGCCGGCGTCGTTCGTCACCTCCGGCAGCTTCTTGCCCTGGATCGCGAGCGCCGACGGGTCGTCGGGCATGAGCACCCACTGGCCGGCCCTGCTGATGCCGATCGGCACGACGTCGTAGCGCTCACGGTCGATCGCGGCGAGAACGCCGGCGGCGGTGGCGCACGAGATGGCGTGCTCGGAGGAACGCCCACCGAAGACGACGGCGACGCGGGTGCGGGGCTGCGAAGTGCTCATCGCGGCCAACAATAGCGGCTCTTCACAGATGAGGGTGTAGTTGAGGTCTGAATCCGCCGGACTCGAGCAGGGATCTGGCGATGTAGTTGGTCAGGTTGCGGAAGCCCAGGGCCGAGCCGCGCAGGTGCTCCAGGCGTCCGTTGATCGCCTCTGTGGGGCCATTGCTGGTGCCAGGCCGCTCGAAGTAGGCCAGCACGTCGGTGGCGCGAGCCTTCAGGGTCCGACCGAGCTTGCGCAACTCGTCCAGCCCGGCGGGGACGTCTTGGCTGACGGCGTCGATGAGCGCCTCCATCGCCGCGCGGCCGAGGGATCGGTCCTTCTCGCGGTAGGCCGCGATCATCCGCTGGTAGATCCCCCAGGTCGCCTCGACGGGCACGTGCTCCTCGAGCACGAACAGCTCCTGCAGGCGGGTCTGCTGCTTGTCGGTGAGCAGGCCCGCGCCGGTGTGCAACGTTCTACGCGCACGGTAGAGCGGGTCGTCTTTGCGGCCGCGGTGCCCGTGCAGTTCCTGCTGGACTCGGCGTCGGCACTGGTCGAGGGCATCACCGGCAAGGCGCACGACGTGGAAGGGATCCATCACCGCAGCCGCGTCGGGCAGTTCCTCGGCGGTGGCGCTCTTGAACCCGGTGAAGCCATCCATCGCGACGACTTCGATGGCCTCACGCCATGCCTGAGGGCGAGCGGCGAGCCACTCCTTGAAGACTCGCTTGGAGCGGCCCTCGACCATGTCCAGCAGTCGTGCTGGGCCGCTGCGGTCGCGGATCGGGGTCAGGTCGATGATCACGGTCACGTATTTGTCGCCTTTGCGTGTGTGCCGCCAGACGTGCTCGTCGACGCCGAGCACGCGGACGCCGTCGAAGCGGTTCGGGTCCTCGATCAGGACGCGTGTGCCCTGGGCCAGGACGGCATCGTTGGCGGTGTTCCACGCAACCCCGAGCCCCTCAGCGACCCGCGCGACCGTCAGGTGTGCGATGACGATGCCCTCCAGCGCCCACGCCAGCCCTCGCCGGGAGAGCTTCGCGCGTGGCTCGGCCGCCAAAGACGTGTCTTGGCGCCACACGTGGCCGCAGCCGGTGCACCGGTAGCGGCGGACCGTGACCTCCAACGTCGTCGGACGCCACCCCAACGGCTCGTGGGCCAGCCGGCGGACAACCGTGCCGCGCGCGGTTCCTTCACAGCCACAGCGTCGGCACCAGCGGTCGGGTTCGACGACTCGACAGGCCAGGACCGCACCGGCGGGCTCGAGGCGCTGACCGGTGGCCTCAAGGCCGAGCTCATTCAAGCGGCAGAACATGGTCAGGTCAGGGTCGGTGAAGGTAGCGTCAGGCACGTCGAGGTCTTCCAGATGGGCAGTGTGAGAACTTCCATCATCGGAAGGCCTCGACGCCTACCCGGGCAGCGCCACGCCGTTCGATCCTTGACTACGCGCTACACCCTCATCTGTGAAGAGCCACAATAGCGCCCGCGCGCGGTCAGTCGCCGGACGCCACGGCGCGCGGTGGCGCCGCCGTGCCAGGGTGTTCGCATGGTTGCGCACGCCGATCGTCCCGCCCGCCCGCTCGCTGCTGCGACACGCCTCGTCGGCGGTGGACGCCCTGCCCGCGCGCCGGGCGCGAGCGTCAGCCCGGAACTCACGCTCACCTCGACCTACGTGGCCGGCGCGGACCTCAACTACGCGCGGGTCGGCAACCCGACGTGGAGCGCGCTCGAGACGACCCTTGCCTCCCTCGAAGGTGACGCCTCGACGACCGCGCTCGCCTTCGCCAGCGGCATGGGCGCCATCTCCGCCGCGCTGTCCCTCCTGCCGCACGGCGGCCGTGTCATCGCGCCGCCACACTTCTACAACGGCACCTCGGCCCTCCTCGACACCTGGCACGAGGCCGGCCGCGCGCACCTCACGCGCGTCGACCTCGCCGACGACGGCGCCCTCGACACCGCCCTAGCTGCCGGCTGCGATCTCGTCTGGGTCGAGTCGCCGAGCAACCCGATGCTCGAGACGTGCGACGTCGCCGCCGTGACGCGCCGCGCCCACGCGGCGGGCGCGCTCGTCATCGAGGACAACACGTTCAACACGCCGCTCGGGCGCCGCCCCCTCGACGACGGCGTCGACGTCGTCGTGCATTCGGTGACGAAGTACCTCGCGGGCCACAGCGACGTCCTGCTCGGCGCGGCGGTGACGAACGACGCCGACCTCGCCGCGCGGCTGCTCACAGCACGCACGCTGGGCGGCGCCATCCCCGGCCCGCAGGAGACGTGGCTCGCGCTGCGAGGCATGCGGACGCTGCACCTGCGCTGGGAGCGCGCCTGCGCGAACGCGGCGACGCTCGCTGCGAGATTGCGCGAGCACGACGACGTCGCACGCGTGCGCCACCCGGGAACGGGCGCGATGATCGCGCTCGAACTGCGCGGTGGCGCAGACGCCGCACGCGCCGTCGAACAGCTCGTCGAGGTGTGGTTGCCCGCCACGAGCCTCGGTGGCGTCGAGTCGATGCTGGAGCGCCGCCGTCGACATGCGCTCGAACCGGCCAGCGTTCCGGAGAACCTGCTGCGCCTGTCGGCCGGGGTCGAGGACGTCGAGGATCTGTGGGCGGACCTCGACGACGCCCTGCGCCGGGCGCACGCCGCGTCAGCCGACTGACCCGGTCACGCGACTGCCCCGCCCAGGCTGCCCCGGCCGACGCCCGAAACAACGGGCGCGCCCGGCCGGTCGTCAGACGCGTTCGCTCTTGCGCGAACGCGACATGAGGGCGCGCACCATCTCCTGCGGGCCCCACCCTTCGTAGAGGATGGCGTGCACGCCGTCGCAGATCGGCATGTCGACGTCGACGCTGCGTGCGAGTTCGACGATGGAGCGGCACGACTTGACGCCCTCGGCCGTCTGGCTGGCCTGTGCGGTCACCTCTTCGAGCGTCTGCCCCTCGCCGAGGGCCAGCCCGAAGGCATGGTTGCGCGACAGGCGCGAACTGCACGTCGCGGCCATGTCGCCCACACCGGCGAGACCGAGGAACGTCTGCGGGTCGGCGCCGAGCGCCGCGCCGAGGCGGGCCGTCTCTGCGAGACCGCGCGTCAGGAGCGTCGCCGTCGTGTTCTCGCCGAGGCCCAGGCCATGGGCCATGCCGACGGCGAGCGCGATGACGTTCTTCACCGCGCCCGCGATCTCCGTGCCGACGACGTCCGCGTTCGTGTAGGGGCGGAAGTACGGGGCGGCGCAGGCCTCTGCCACCTTGGCGCGCAGCCCGTGATGCGGCGCTGCGACGACGGCGGCGGCCGGCTGCTTCTGCGCGATCTCCTTCGCGAGGTTCGGCCCGGAGACGACGGCGACCTGCGCGAGCGGCACGCCGGCGACCTCCGCGATGACGTCGCTCATCCGCAGGTGCGTGCCGAGTTCGATGCCCTTCATGAGCGACACGAGCGGCGCGCCCTGCGGCAGCACGTCGCGCCACTGCTCGAGGTTGCCGCGCAGCGACTGCGACGGGACGGCGAGGACGACGAGGTCGGCGCCCTCGAGCGCCTGCGCGGCGTCCGCCGTCGCGCTGATGCGCTCGTCGAGCTGCAGCTCGGGCAGGTAGGCGACGTTGCGGCGCTCGGTGTTGATCGCGTCAGCAGCCTCCGCACGGCGCGCCCACAGCGTGACGTCGGTGCCTGCGTCGGCCATGACGGCGGCGAACGCCGTGCCCCAGCTTCCGGCCCCCATGATTGCGGCGCGTGTCATCGTCTCGTCCTTTCGTGGAGTTCGGTGCGGTCGGACAGATCGGCGCTGTGAGGCAGGTCGGCGCGGAGGCCACTGGGCCAGGTCGGCGCGTTCATCGCGAGCCTCGCGCGTCGGTCGGGCGCGAGACGGTGCGCGGGTTGTCGAGCGGCGGCGCGCCGGGTCGCTCGCCGCGGATCTCGCACAGCAGCTCGAGGATGGCGGCCATGAGGCGCCTGGTGGCCTCCGTCAGCACCTCGGTGTCGAGGTCGCGCCCGCGCAGATCGTCGAGGTCGACCGGCTCGCCCGCGACGACGGTGACGTCATGACGGCGCGTCAGCAGGTGCGGCACGACGTGGCGGGCGCGACTGGTCGGCGGGATGATTCGTTCGGGCCCCCACATCGCGACGGGGACGAGCGGGACGCCCGTCGTCAGCGCGATGCGCGCGGCGCCGGACTTGCCCGTCATCGGCCAGAACGCGCGATCCCGCGTCAGTGTGCCCTCCGGCAGCAGGCAGACGAGGCGGCCGGCCGCGACGGCGTCGACGGCTTCGACGAAGCTGTCCTTGGCCCGTGCGGTGCCGCGGTGGACGGGGATCTGCCCGGCGCGGCGCAGCAGCGGCCCGAGGACGGGGACGGCGAAGACCTCGGCCTTGCCGAGGAAGTGCGGCAGGCGACCCGCGCCGTAGAGGAGGAAGCGGCCGATGACGAACGGGTCGGAGTAGCTGAGGTGGTTCGCGGCGATGACGGCGCCGCCGGTGGCGGGAACGTGCTCGGCGCCTCGCCACGCCTCACGCAGCCACGGCGCCACCGCCGGGGCGACGGCTTTCGTGATGACGGAGACGACGGCGTTGCGCTCTCCCGCATCGAGCGAGATCTTCGCCATGGGCACCTCCTGTTCGTCTCGCACTCTAGTGGCACGACACGTCCAGGGCATTCGTCGCAGCGTTGCGATCCATGAGGCCGGGGCATCTGACAGCATGGGAGGGATCGCTGTGAGAGGGTACGAGACCCGCGCACCTCGCCGTCACCGGTCCGAGCCGCCGAAGGAGCCGCCATGACCCATCACACGCAGGCCAGCGTCCACCGCTTCGACGAGGCGACGTTCACGGGTGAGCTCATCACCGACGCCGGCCGGGTGCTGCCGTTCGACGCCGACGCCTTCGCGCGCAGCGGCCTGCGCACGCTGCGCGTGGGGCAGCGTCTCAATGTCGATCACGGGCCAGACGGAATCCGCCGGTTGTGGATCGAGGGCATCGGGACGGGCCAGCAGATCCGCTGACGCCGCCCGACGCGGTGCGTCTCAGCGCTCGACGCGCGCGCGACCACCGGCGTTGCCGGAGCGGGGCAGCTTCGACGGGTCGGCCGTGACGGCCTTGAAGTTCGTACCAGGGGTGAACTTGGGCACGGAGGTCGCACCGATGCGCACCGCTTCGCCCGTGCGCGGGTTGCGGCCCGTGCGGGCGGCGCGGTCGACGCGCTCGAACGTGCCGAATCCGGTGATCCCTACCTTGTTGCCGGCAGCGACCTCTCGGATGATCACGTCGACGACGGCCTCCACGGCCTCCAGTGCGGCCTCCTTGCTGCCGAGGCGCACCTCGAGGCGATCGACCAGGTCTGCCTTGTTCATCTTTCGTCCTACCCCTTCTCGTCCGTCCGTCACGGCTCGATCCCGTCCTGCGTCTCGACGTGGGCCAACGGTACCGAGTGGTTGCATCCCCGTCCATTGGGTGAAATCTTCGTCGTCCGCCGTGCGGCGCCCACGCACCGAACACGCGTAGGCCGATCGTCATAGATCATCATGGCGGTCGCCCGACCATGTTGCGGCCGTAAGCGATTCGCAGACACCTCCCCGGGCGTCGAACCTCATACACGCGCGCCACGAGCGCGAGGCCTCCCGCGCGGCGCGCGATATCATCTATCGGACGAGCGTCGACGGCTTCCAACTCGGACGAGCGTCTTCGAACGCTTCGATGTCGTCCTCGTGACGCAGCGTCAGCGAGATGTCGTCGAGGCCCTCCATGAGGCGCCAGCGGATGTAGTCGTCGACAGCGAACGGCACGACGAGCTCCCCCGCGTGGATCGTGCGCGAGCCCAGGTCGACCGTGATCTGCGCGCCCGGTTCGTTGTCGAGGTACTTCCACAGCAGTTCGACGTCGCCCTGCTCGACCTGCGCGGTGAGCAGGCCGGCCTTGCCCGAGTTGCCGCGGAAGATGTCGGCGAAGCGCGAACTGATGACGACGCGGAAGCCGTAGTCCATGAGCGCCCAGACGGCATGCTCGCGCGAGGAGCCCGTCCCGAAGTCGGGGCCTGCGACCAGGACCGAACCGTCACGGTAGGCCTCGGTGTTGAGCACGAACGACGGGTCCTTGCGCCATGCGGAGAACAGCCCGTCCTCGAAGCCCGTGCGGGTGACGCGCTTGAGGTAGACGGCTGGAATGATCTGGTCGGTGTCGACGTTGCTGCGGCGCAGCGGCACCCCGACGCCGGTGTGGGTGGTGAACTTGTCCATCGATGTCTCCTGACGGCTCAGCGGGTCACAGATCGGCGGGCGAGGCAAGCGTGCCGGTGACGGCGGTCGCGGCGGCGACCTGTGGGCTGACGAGGTGCGTGCGTCCGCCCTTGCCCTGGCGCCCTTCGAAGTTGCGGTTCGAGGTCGACGCGCTGCGCTCCCCCGGCTCGAGCTGATCGGGGTTCATGCCGAGGCACATCGAGCAGCCGGGCAGGCGCCACTCGGCGCCGGCGTCGGTGAAGACGGCGTCGAGCCCCTCCGCCTCGGCGTCGAGACGCACCTTCGCCGAACCGGGCACGACGAGCATGCGCACGCTGTCGGCGACCTTGCGCCCGCGCAGCACGTCCGCCGCGGCGCGCAGATCCTCGAGACGCCCATTGGTGCAGGAACCGAGGAAGACGGTGTCGATCGCGATCTCCTTGAGCGGCTGACCGACGCTCAGCCCCATGTACTCGATGGCGCTCGCGGCGGCATCCTTCTCCGAGTCGTCGCCCATCTGCTCGGGGTCGGGCACGGCCGCCGTCAGCGGCAGGCCCTGGCCCGGGTTGGTGCCCCAGGTGACGAACGGCGCGAGCTTCGTCGCGTCGATGACGACCTCGGCGTCGAACACCGCGTCGTCGTCGGTGCGCAGCTGCTTCCACGCCTCGACCGCGTCATCCCACTCGGCGCCCTGCGGCGCATGGGGGCGGCCTTCCAGGTAGTCGAACGTCGTCTGGTCGGGCGCCACCATGCCGGCACGGGCGCCCGCCTCGATCGACATGTTGCAGATCGTCATGCGCGCTTCCATCGACAGCGCTTCGATCGCCTTGCCGCGGTACTCGAGGACGTAGCCCTGGCCGCCGCCGGTGCCGATCTCGGCGATGACGGCGAGGATGATGTCCTTCGCGCTGACGCCGTCCGGCAGGTCGCCCTCCAGGGTGATCGCCATCGTCTTGAACGGCTTGAGCGGCAGCGTCTGCGTCGCGAGGACGTGCTCGACCTCGCTCGTGCCGATGCCGAACGCGAGCGCGCCGAACGCACCGTGCGTCGAGGTGTGGCTGTCGCCGCAGACGATCGTCGCGCCGGGCTGGGTGAGGCCCAGCTGCGGGCCGATGATGTGGACGATGCCCTGCTCGGCGTCGCCCATCGGGAACAGGCGGATGCCGAACTCCTCGCAGTTGCGGCGCAGCGTCTCGACCTGGGTGCGGCTGACGAGGTCGGTGATCGGGCCCGGCGTCGTCGGGACGTTGTGGTCCTCGGTGGCGAGCGTGAGGTCGGTGCGACGCACGGTGCGCCCCGCGAGCCGCAGCCCGTCGAACGCCTGCGGGCTCGTGACCTCGTGGAGCAGGTGAAGGTCGATGTAGAGCAGGTCGGGCTCGCCCTCCGCGCTTCGCACGACGTGCTGCTGCCACACCTTCTCGGCCAACGTGGAACCCACGTCATCCTCCTTCGATCGACGGGTCGTCCGACCCACGAGACACCGTTCTGCGACAAGCGTTACCCTTTTACCGGCGGACCGGACTTGCGTCTCGGTTCATGAGACTGCAATATCAGTACATGGACAATTCAAGTGGCGTCGGAGTCCTCGACAAGGCTGCAGTCGTGCTCTCCGCCCTCGAGGCAGGGCCCTCCACCCTCGCCCAGCTCGTCGCAGCCACCGGCCTCGCTCGCCCGACCGCCCACCGCCTCGCGGTCGCGCTGGAGCATCACCGCCTCGTGGCCCGTGACATGCAGGGACGCTTCGTCCTCGGCCCCCGACTCGTCGAACTCGCCGCCGCCGCCGGTGAGGACCGCCTGCTCGCCGCCGCCGGGCCCGTCCTCGGCGCGCTGCGCGACCACACGAACGAGAGCGCCCAGCTCTTCCGCCGCCAGGGCGACCAGCGCATCTGCGTGGCGGCCGCCGATCGCCCGATGGGTCTGCGCGATTCCATCCCCGTCGGCGCGACGCTGTCGATGCAGGCCGGCTCAGCGGCCCAGGTGCTGCTCGCCTGGGAGGAGCCCGACCGTCTGCACCGTGGCCTGCAGGGCTCCAAGTTCACCGCGACGATGCTCTCCGGCGTGCGCCGCCGCGGATGGGCTCAGTCGGTGAGCGAGCGCGAGCAGGGCGTCGCGTCCGTCTCCGCGCCGGTGCGCTCGCCCAGCGGCCGCGTCATCGCCGCCGTGTCGATCTCCGGCCCCGTCGAGCGCGTCTCCCGTCAGCCCGGGCGGCTGCACGCCGCAACGGTCGTCGCCGGCGCCAACAAGCTGACGGAGGTGCTCGCGCGCGCCGCCGCGCAGCAGAAGAGCGTCGCACCACCCACGACGCGCTGATCCACCTCTGGCGACGATGCCCTTGGGCAGGTGCACGTGACCTGCGGCCGTCCGGTGGCGATTCCTGGATCCCGCATTCGAGCGCACGAATGATCAGGACCCGAAAAAGGTCGGTCTGAGCCGAGACGGCGACAGAAAGAGAAGGCAAACAAGAAATCCCCACCGCATTTCTACGGTGAGGATTTCTTGTCTCGATGTAGCCCCGACGGGATTCGAACCCGCGCTACCGCCTTGAGAGGGCGGCGTGCTAGGCCACTACACAACGGGGCCATGGCCTGCTTCGTCAACCTTTCGGCCCTTCAGCAGCGAGGAAAACTTTAACTCATGTCATCGTTTTCCCGAAATCACTCTGTGCGCGCGTGACGCGGGCGTCACCTTCTGCACAAGCGATCTGCGCTGGGGTACCAGGACTCGAACCTAGAACAAATGAACCAGAATCATCCGTGTTGCCAATTACACCATACCCCAATGGGGGTTGCAGTGATCGAACAGCGCGCCTCGCGAGGCCTTCCGTTCGTTCCCCGAACCGAGTGAAAACTTTACCGGAGGTTTCCCGGGACGACAAATCGACCGGCGCCCTGCCGCGCCGGCCCTGACGCATCCGTCAGGGCCGACAGGCAGGCGCGCCCCGGTCGATCACAGGCTCGCGCGCAGGTTCTTCAAGCGTTCCATCGTCGAGTGCTTGCCGAGGATCTCCATCGACTCGAACAGCGGCGGTGAGATCCGCTGACCGGACACGGCGGTGCGCAACGGGCCGAAGGCGAACTTCGGCTTGATGCCCAGGCCGTCGACGACGGCCTCGCGCAACGCGGCCTCGATGCGCTCGTGCACCCACTCGATGCCCGTGCCGTCAGGCTTGCCGAGCGAACCCGAGATGGGCTCGAGGGCCGCGATGGCGGCGTCTAGCACCTGCGGGGCGGTCTCCTTGAGCTGCGCGCGGGCGTCGTCCGCGATGGGCAGCTCGGCGTCGTCGGTGAAGAACGGTGCGACGAGCGGCGTCGCCTCCGACAGCAGGTTGATGCGAGTCTGGATCAGCTCGGCGACGAGGTTGAGGCGACCCAGCTGCGGCAGCGACGGCTGCTCCGGCAGCACGCCGTCCGCGACGAGGAACGGCAGGATACGCGCGGCGAAGTCGCGAGGCTCGAGCTCGCGGATGTAGTGACCGTTGAGCCAGTTCAGCTTGTCGAGGTTGAAGATCGGGCCGACGGTGTTGACCTTGCTCCATTCGAAGTTCTCGCTGAACTCCTCGAAGGTGAACACCTCGCGCTCGGTGCCGTCCGCCTCGATGATCGGCGGGTAGCCGAGCAGCGCGAGGAAGTTGAGCAGCGCCTCCGGCAGGTAACCCTGCTCCTTGAACCACGTGAGGCGCGCCCACGGGCTCTTGCGCTTGGAGATCTTCGCCTTCTTCTCATCGCGCAGCAGCGGCATGTGCGCGAACTTCGGCGGTTCGAGGCCGAGGCCCTGGTAGAGCAGGATGTGCTTCGGCGTCGAGCTGATCCACTCCTCACCGCGCACGACGTGCGTGATGCCCATCTCGTGGTCGTCGACGACGACGGCGAGGTGGTACGTCGGGAAACCGTCGGCCTTCATGATGACCTGATCGTCCGGGCGGGGCGCCTTGACCTCGCCTCGGATGAGGTCGTCGAACACGAGCGGCGCGTCGTCGGGGATGAACATGCGCACGACGGGGTTCTCGCTGAAGCCGGGCTCGGCGGCGCGCTCCTCACGCGACTTGCCGTAGCACATGCGGTCGTAGCCGGTCGGCAGCTTCTGCTTCTGCTGGAGCTCGCGCATCTCGGCGAGCCGCTCGCTCGTGCAGTAGCAGTAGTAGGCCTTGCCCTCGTCGATGAGCTTGTCGACGTACGGCTTGTACGTGTCGAGCCGCTCACTCTGACGGTACGGCGCGTACGGGCCGCCGACGTCGGGGCCCTCGTCCCAGTTCAGGTCGAGCCAGTGCAGCGTGTCGAAGATCTGCTGCTCGGAATCGGCCTGGAAGCGCGCCCGGTCGGTGTCCTCGATGCGCAGGACGAACTTTCCGCCCTGCTGACGCGCGAACGCAAGGTCGAACATCGCCATGTAGGCGGTGCCGACGTGCGGGTCACCCGTCGGCGACGGCGCGACGCGCAGACGGACGGCGCCGGGGCTCGTCTCGCCGGGCGTCGAGGGGGTGGGGGCTGAGGTGGCAGTCGAGTCGCTCATGATGTCTCCATCGTAGACGGCCGTTGCGCTGCGCCTCAGGCCTCGCGCATCACCGCGAGCGTCACCGATTCGGCGAGCCAGGTGAGGAAGTCGTAGTAGGCGGCCATGAGCTGTTCCTCGTCGCTCGGCACCTGCCCACGCTCGACCTGTTCGACGAGTGCGTCGGCATCCGCATCGGTGCGCACGCCGAGGCGCTCGGCGAGCACGAGCCGCACGTCCGTCAGCGCCATCATCGTCGCGCGCGCCTCGGCCTCGTCGAGGACGACGTCGCGGGGTTCGCCGGCGCTCATCGTCTGCGCGAGGTCGACGTTCGCACCCGCGCGCTCGAACGCCGTCATCGCCGTAGCGAGGTTACGCAGCTTGCGATCGCGCAAGGAGGCCTCGGTGAGGCGGCGGAACTCGGCGGCCGCGCCGTCATCGTCCTTGACACCGTCGGGCAGCAGCCGACGAAGCGCCGGGTCGCGTGGAGCCTCCCGGGCGCTCATAGAGCGTCCGAGCGCCGCGAACAGCTCGTCCTCGTCGGTGCCGCGCGGCGCGTCGGGTGCGTCGTCACTACCGTCGGAGAGCAGGACGCTCGTCTGGTGCATGAGATCGACGACGACGGCGCGTTCGACGTCGTCGAGACGTCCGACGATGCGCCGCTCGTCGGACGGGTCACGCCGGAATGCCTCGGCCATCAGCCCTCCTGCTCGTAGGTCGCCCACAGGCTGTAGCCGTGCATGGCGATCGTGTCGGCCTCGGCCTTCTCACGGCTGCCCTTGCTGACGACGGCGCGGCCCTCGGTGTGCACCTGCATCATGAGCCGCTCAGCCTCCTCGCGGGAGTAGCCGAAGTAGTCCTGGAACACGAAGCTGACGTAGCTCATGAGGTTGACGGGGTCGTTCCACACGAGCGTCACCCACGCCCGCTCCCCCACGTCCTGGGGGTCAGGGTCGGCGAGCTGCTTGGCCAGTTGCTCGAAATCGATGTCTGGAGGCGCGATCGACACGTCAACCACCTTAGAGTTCGATACGTGACTTCCACCATCTCGGCCTCGACGGCCCTGCTCACCGACCACTACGAGCTCACGATGCTTCAGGCGGCGCTGCGCTCCGGTGCGGCCCACCGCAAGAGCGTCTTCGAGGTCTTCGCCCGCCGCCTGCCCGACGGCCGCCGCTTCGGCGTCGTCGCGGGCACGGGTCGTTTTCTCGAGGCGTTGAAAGAGTTCCGGTTCACCGAGGCCGAGATCGACGACCTGCGTCGACGCGCCGTCGTCGATGAGCCGACGCTCGAGTGGCTCGCCAACTACCGCTTCTCCGGTGACATCCACGGCTACGCCGAGGGTGAGTGCTACTTCCCGGGCTCGCCGCTCGTCGTCGTCGAGTCGACGTTCGCCGAGGGCGTCATCCTCGAGACGTTGATCCTGTCGATCCTCAACCACGACTCAGCCGTCGCCGCCGCTGCGTCGCGCATGGTGCTCGCCGCCGACGGCCGTCCGTGCATCGAGATGGGCTCGCGTCGCACGCACGAGGAGGCAGCGGTCGCAGCCGCGCGCGCCGCGTACATCACGGGGTTCGCGGCCTCCTCCAACCTCGAGGCGGGACGTCGCTACGACGTGCCGACGACGGGCACGTCGGCGCACGCGTTCACGCTGCTGCACGACGACGAGCGCGCCGCGTTCACCGCGCAGGTCGACTCGCTCGGCAAGGACACGACGCTGCTCGTCGACACCTACGACGTGAAGAACGCCGTCAAGATCGCCGTCGAGGTCGCGGGCCCCGAACTCGGTGGGGTGCGTCTGGATTCCGGCGACCTGCTCGTGCAGGCCCGCGAGGTGCGCGAGCAGCTCGACTCACTCGGTGCCACAAGCACGAAGATCGTCGTGACGAGCGACCTCGACGAGTACGCCATCGCCGCCCTCGCAGCCGGGCCGGTCGACGCGTACGGCGTCGGCACCTCCCTCGTCACCGGCTCCGGCGCGCCGACGGCCGGCATGGTCTACAAGCTCGTCCAGCACGCGAGCGACGACGAGCAGATGATCGACGTCGCGAAGAAGAGCAAGGACAAGATCTCCGTCGGCGGACGCAAGTGGGCGCTGCGTCGCCGAAACGCACAGGGAGTGGCCGAGGCCGAGATCATCGGCATCGGCGAGCAGCCGGTCGACGACGGCGACGACCGTGCGCTGCTCGTCCCGCTCGTCAGGAACGGCGAGGTCGTCGCGCCGACGGACGCCGCGAGCGCCCGCGCGGTGTACGAGCGTGCCCGCGCGGAATTGCCCGCGAAGGCGCGTCAGATGTCGCGCGGTGAGCCCGTCATCCCGACCCGGTACGAGGGTCCCGGTTTGGGCGGGGTGACGCAGCGATGAGCGCACCGAACGTTGATGCCGGCACGCGCCGGGCACTCGTCGTCGTCGACGTGCAGAACGACTTCTGCGAGGGCGGTTCGCTCGCCGTGGCCGGGGGCGCCCAGGTCGCCGCGGCGATCGCCGACTACGTCGCGCTCGCCGATTACGACGTCGTCGTCGCGACGCAGGACTGGCACGTCGACCCCGGCGAGCACTGGAGCGAGACCCCCGACTACCGCGACTCGTGGCCCGTGCACTGCCGCGCCGAGTCCGACGGCGCGGCGTTCCACGACGGATTCGCGCCCGCCGTCGATCGGCTCGACGCGATCTTCCCCAAGGGCAGGTACGCCGCGGCCTACTCAGGATTCGAGGGGTCTTTCGCCGGTGGCGATGAGTCGCTCGCCTCCTGGTTGCGTGACGCGGGCGTCGGCAGCGTCGACGTCGTCGGCATCGCGACCGACCACTGCGTCCGCGCGACCGCGCTCGACGCCGTCA
Organism: Dermacoccus sp. SAI-028; assembly: GCF_004346775.1. Taxonomy (NCBI): domain Bacteria; kingdom Bacillati; phylum Actinomycetota; class Actinomycetes; order Micrococcales; family Dermacoccaceae; genus Dermacoccus; species Dermacoccus sp. SAI-028. The sequence continues at coordinate 2,081,492 of NZ_SMFS01000001.1, forward strand.
GCGAAGGCTTCGGCACGCGCGTGCTGCTCGGCATGACGGCCGGCGTCGCAGCCGACAGCACCGACGCGGCGCTCACGACCATGCGCGACGCGGGCGTCGAGCTCGTCGGTCAACCCGTCGTCGGCTGAGAACGCGGCCCGCGTGCCGGGCACGAAGATGGACGAGAATCGCCGATGTGGACGGGATTCGCGAAGGTGGACGAAAAACGCAGGTGGGGCGGGGTCAGCGGGTGCGGCGCACGACGCTGCGCGCCGCGAGGTCGTCGAGGCCCTGACGGAGGCGGTTGCTCAGCGCCCACAGCAGGATCGCGATCTGCAGCAGGCCCGCGATGCCGGCGAGCACGGCGACGAGCGACATCAGATCCGGCACGTACTTGATGAGAGCGCGCACGGCGCTGCGTGCCATCGGCAACTTCTGCGGCGAGCGGGGGTCGCCCTCCTCGATGGGCGCCACGCGGATGCCGAGCGCCGACTTGCCGAGCGTCGCACCGCGCAGTGACGTCATCAGGGTGTCGTAGACGAATCCCGCCACGAACAGCGCGAGCGCCAACACGAGCGGCGGCGACGTCAGGTCGTCGGGGAAGGCCGGCATCTGCCCACCGTTGCTCGCGGCGGTGCTCGCCTCGTCGATGAAGTCGCGGAACTCGTCGATCCACGAGTGCAGGAACGGCAGCATCGCGAGGGTGACGGGCACCCCGAAGATGATGCGGTCGAGGAAGTAGGCGAAGAAGCGGCGCCACACCCCCGACGGCTCCCCCGCGCTCGTTCCGAACGCCGTCGGGCGCTGATCATGAGCCCGCGGCTGCGGGGCACCGAAGCGATGCTGCTGCTCCCCGCTGCCCTCGGGGCCCCAGTGAGCCGGATAGGTGCGCGGCTCGCCGTCACGGCGCGGCGGTGCGTCGAGGTGCTGGACCGGGCGAGCCTCCCCGACGTGGTCGAGGCCCGGGCGCAGCTTCGGCATGGTGCGCTCGGTCCACAGGATGCCGTCCCAGTACCTCAGCTGGGTGGCGTCGCGGGGGTCGTCGTACCAGCCCGACGAAACGGGCGCGTGCGGCTGCTCAGTCATGCGTCTACCCTATCCGCCCCGGCATGACGCGCCGGGCGCGATGAGCCGTGCGGATGAGCCAGGCAGGCAGTGCCTCGTACCGCACTGCATCCCACATGACACCCGCATGCTGAGGGCCTCGCGGGCTGAGGGCCTCGCAGGCTCAGCGCCGACCGACGAACCAGCGACGGATCAACTCGATGCGTTCGCCGACCTGTTCGGAGGAGGCCTTGTCGAGCGTCGGCCCCCCGCACTGCTGACGCAGGTCGTTGTGGATGACGGCATGCGGCTGGCCGCTCTTGCGCGCGTACTGCGCGACGAGGCCGTTGAGCTCCTTGCGCTGCTTGGCGAGGGCACGGTGCGCGGCGACGGGTTCGTCGTCGTCGGTGCGTCGCGTGCGCCCGGCCTTGGCCTGCTTGGCCTGACGTTCACGCAGCAGGCTCGCCATCTGATCGGGCTCGAGCAGACCGGGCAAGCCGAGGTATTCCTGCTCGTCCTGGCTGCCGACGTCACCGCCCATGCCCCACTGCTGCGCGTCGAATAGGACGTGGTCGAACTCGGCCTGCGACTCGAGCGCCTCGAAGGTGCCGTCGTCGGCGAGCATCCCGGAGGCCTTCTCCTCACGGTTGGCCTCGGCGAGCAGCCCCTCCTCCTCCGACCACATGTTGTCCTCGGGGTTCTCCCCCGCGCGCTGCGGACGGTCGAGGGCGTGGTCGCGCTGCTCCTCGAGACGCGAGGCGTGCTCGAGGATGATCGGCACGGTCGGCAGGAACACCGACGCCGTCTCGCCGCGCTTGCGGGCGCGCACGAAGCGTCCGACGGCCTGGGCGAAGAACAGCGGCGTCGACGTCGACGTCGCGTAGACGCCGACGCAAAGACGCGGCACGTCGACACCCTCGGAGACCATGCGGACGGCGACCATCCACCGCTCGCTGCTCTTGGCGAAGTCCTCGATCCGGGAGCTCGCGCCCGCGTCGTCGGAGAGCACGACGGTCGGTTTGGTGCCAGTGATCGCCTCGAGCGTGCGCGCGTAGGCGCGCGCGGCCGTCTGGTTCGAGGCGATGACGAGGCCGCCCGCGTCGGGCACGTGACGTCGCACCTCCGACAGGCGCTTGTCGGCGGCCTGAAGCACGGACGGGATCCACGCGCCGTTCGGGTCGAGCGCGGTGCGCCAGGCGCCTGCAATGGCGTCCTTCGTCATCGGTGTGCCGAGACGCGCCGCGATCTCGTCGCCGGCCCGGGTGCGCCATCGCATGTTGCCGCCGTAGGCCATGAACAGCACGGGCCGGACGACGCCGTCGGCGAGCGCCTCGGCGTAGCCGTACGCGTAGTCGCTCGCCGAGCGACGGATGCCGGCGTCGTCGACCTCGTAGCGCACGAAGGGGATGGGGCTCGTGTCGCTGCGGAACGGGGTACCGGTGAGGCAGACGCGTCGCGCGGCGCCGTCGAATGCAGTGCGCAGCGCCTCGCCCCAGCTCTTGTTGTCGCCGCCGTGGTGCACCTCGTCGAGGATGACGAGCGTCGGCGTGCGCTCGGTGCGGATGCGGTGCACCTCGGGGTTGCTCGCGACGCCCTGGTAGGTGAGGGCGACCCCGTCGTAGTCGGACGCCTCATCGACCTGACGGTTCGTGAACCTCGGGTCGATCTGGATGCCGACGCGCGCGGCCGCGTCGGCCCACTGCGTCTTGAGGTGCTCGGTCGGCGCGACGATCGTCACCTTCTTGACGATGCCGCGCCCCAGCAGCTCCGTCGCGAGGCGCAGCGCGAACGTCGTCTTGCCGGCGCCGGGGGTTGCGACGGCGAGAAAATCGCGCGGATCGGTGCTCAGGTACCGCTCCAGCGCACCGGCCTGCCAGGCGCGCAGCTTGCCCGCGGTACCCCACGCGGCGCGCTCCGGGAAGGCGGGTGAGAGGTGCTCTGCAGCCGAGGTACTCATAGGCCGAGCAGTCTACCGGCGCCGAACGAACTCCCCGACCTGGCCGCCGCCACCGACCGTTCAGGCCGGCCGGAACGCGCGCGACAGCCCCCACGAGGCCGGGGACGAGCACCATCGGGACGGCGAATCCGTAGCGCAGGGACGTGTCGCCGAGCGCGCCCGTCCCCGTCAGCACGGCTCCGAGCAGGGCGCCGACGTAGTTGAACTGGTTGAAGCGCGCGTTGATCGCGTCGCTGCCGGCTTGGACGGACGCCGCGTCCGCCTCCGGGTGTGCGTCGCGGGCGAGGCGCGCGGCCACCGAGTACGACAACGGCGCGACGAGCGCCGCGGGGCCGAGCCGCGCCGTCAGCCAGTCGCCGCAGCTGCGGCTGAGCAGCGAGCACACGAGGTACGGCAGGGTGGCGACGGCGACGAGCGAGGCCGGTGAGGCGAAGGTGTGGTGCAGGTAGGTGGGCGCCCACGTCGTCACGGCGATGTCGACCATGTAGAACACGACGAGCGCGAGGGCGAGGGTGAGGATGCGGCGCCAGGGCAGGCTGCGCGCGGCGGGGGCGTCGGCCCCGGATGCGATGGGCGCCGGTTCCGGCCGCGCGTGCGGGACGTACGGCGCGAGCGTCGCGGCGGCGGGCAGGATCATGAGCACCGCGGCGGCGACGCGAAGCCCCAGCGATGCGTCGCGAGCGCGATGAGCGTGCCGAGGACGCCGCCGCGCGTCCACGCCCCGTGGAACGTCGACATGAGCGGGCGCCCGTAATGGTGCTCGATGGCGACGGCCTGCATGTTGCACCCGGCGTCGACCAGGCCGAGGCCCAGGCCATACGCAGCCATCACCGACTCCAGTGCGCCGACGCCGTGCGCGAGGCCGATGTGCGGCAGCGCGACGACGATGGCGGCGAAGCCGACGCGCAGGCTGCGCGTCGTGCCGCCGCGCGCGGCGAGGAACTCCCGCGCCACCGAACCGAGCCCCCGCGCACAGCACGAGCGTGATGGGGGCAGGCCGCCACCGCGGGAGCACTCTCGTCGCCGCTTCGTCGCTTCACCCAGCAGGCTCCCAGCTGACGAGACGGGCTGGGTCCCGACGGCGCGTCGAAGGGTGTCGGCGCCGCGCCGGGCGACGGCGGAGGGTGGGGTGAGCATCACACCCTGGAGTTGAGTAGCGCTCAACCCACCATGCGGGGCGTCCGCGCGCCTAGGGTGGAGTCAGTCATGGACATCGAGCACTCGATGGCCCCAGCGGCGCGTCGCCGATCGGTCCATCGAGGCCGCTCACCCCTGGCCGGGGCTCGCAGGGAAAGGACGAGAGTCATGGTTCGCACGAGAGCCCAACTCACCGATGCTCAACGCGAGAAGCTCAGCGCCGTCACTGCGGCGCGCGAAGCGCGTCTCGCCGCCGAAGCGGAGTACCGGCGGGCGGTCGCCGCCGCCGATCAGGCGAAGGTGACGAAGAGCGCCATCGCCGAGGCGGCCGGCGTCAGCGTCGAGGCCGTCCGCACGGTGCTCATCCGCATGGCCGAATCGCACGCGCCCGCAGTCGAGGTTCGTGAGCACCTGACGGGGGTGGACGGCGGTTCCGCGACGGCGTCCACCGCCGCGGGACCGGTCGTCACCGGCGCCGTCGGTGCGGCCCCGGTCACGGGCGACGTCAGGCAGCCTGTCGCGAAGGCGAGCTGACGCCCGTCGGCGTCACTCCCCGCCGTCCTGCGGCGGACGCAGGCCCTGGTAGATCTCCTTGCACGTCGGGCACACCGGAAACTTCTCCGGGTCGCGGCCCGGTACCCACACCTTGCCGCACAGCGCGGTGACGGGCTCGCCCGACAGCGCCGACTCCATGATCTTCTCCTTGCGCACGTAGTGCGCGAAGCGCTCGTGATCGCCGGGCTCGGAGAGCTGGTGGTCGACCTGCTCTCGCTCCAGCACCGCCGTCGACGTGCCCGGCCCTCCGAGGCCGCCCGGGCCGTCGGGCGCGCCGAGGGGCGATGACGGGTCGTCGATCGAAGAGTTCCACACAACCGGGTTCATGGGCGCCAGTGTAGGCGCGCCGCCCGCGGCGGGCCAGGGGGCAGCGAGCCGAGGCGTCAGGCGGCGGGTCAGTTGAGCGTCGGGTCGTCGGGGAACGACGCCAGGAGGCACGTCGGGATGGGTTGGCGTGCGAGGACGCGCGCCCACAACGTCTCGGGGTCGGCGTCGAACAGGTCGGCGATCTCGGGTTCGGCGCGCACCCACCACCCGTCGGCGAGTTCGACGTCGAGTTGGCCCGGCTCCCAGCCGCAGTTGCCGGCGAACACGCGCAGCCCCGACAGCTGCGGGGCGACGATCTCCGGCGGCGCGTCGAGGTCGACGACGGCGAGCGAACCGAACAGTCGCGTGGCGCCCACGACGTCACCGCGCCCCGGCACGCCCGCGAGCGCGACCGCCGTGTCGAGGCCGACGGGCCCGCCCTGGAAGAGACGATCGGGCGTCGAGCACGCGGACTGCCACCCCGGAAGGACCGAGTCGACACCGGCCTCGAGCGGTTCGGTGAGCACGACGCCCTGGGCGCCGTCGTCACCGTGGTGGAGGACGAACACGACGCTACGGGTGAAGATGTCACCCTCGTCGCGGTCGTGGGCACGAGGCACCGCGAGGAGCAGTCGGCCGGTCAACGAGGTCACCCGTCCATTGTGGAACACGCCCGCCCCGAACGCGATGTTGCCCGGTGATCGGGCACGGGGCCCCGGATCACCGGGCAACATCAGCGCAGATTCAGTCGGCGTCAGTCGCGGTTGCCACGGTAGCCACCACGGTCGCCGCCGTACCCACCACGACCCCCCTGGCCGCCGCGACCACCGAAGCTCTGACGACGGTTCTCGCGCTCGAAACCACCGTCGATGTCGTCGCGGTAACCGCGCCCGCCACCGAAGCCGCGGTCGTCGCCGCGTCCGCGGCCCTGGCCACGGTCGTCGCGGTCGTTGAAACGTCCACGACCACCACGGTCGAAGCCGCCGCCACGGCCGTAACCGCCGCGCCCGCCGTCACGACCACCGCGGTCGTAACCACCCCGGCCACCGCGCTCGTAGCCACGGCCGCCGCGACCACCACGGTCGTTGCGCGGCGCGAGGGTGCGACGCAGGTCGTCCTCGGAGATCGAACGGCCCTCGGGCGTCGAACCGCCCGCGGCGACGATCGCCTCGTCACCGGGGCGCGTGCGCACGAGGCTCACGTCGACGCCGGCGGAGTCGAGTAGACGCTGCATCGAGCGGCGCTGGTGCGGCAGCGCCAGGGTGATGACGGTGCCCTTCTCCCCTGCGCGGGCCGTACGGCCGGCGCGGTGCAGGTAGTCCTTGTGGTCGGCCGGCGGGTCGACCTGGAGCACGACGCCGACCTCGTCGACGTGGATGCCGCGCGCCGCGACGTCGGTCGCGACGAGCACGGGCACACGCCCGTCCTTGAACGCCGACAGGACACGGTTGCGCTGACCCTGGTTGAGGCCACCGTGCAGCGCGGCAGCCATGACGCCCTGCTCGCGCAGCTCTGCGGCGACACGGTCGGCGCCCATCTTGGTGCGGACGAACACCACGGTGCGTCCCTCACGGTTCGCGACCTCGGCCGTCACGACCTTCTTGTCGCGCGGCTCGATGAGCAGCGCGTGGTGCTCCATCGTCGTGACGGTGGCGGTGCCGTCGTCCGTCGAGTGCGTCACCGGGTCGACGAGGTACTTGTCGACGACGGTGTCGATGCCACGGTCGAGCGTCGCGGAGAACAGCAGGCGCTGGCCGCCTTCGGGCACGAGGTCGAGGATCTCGGTGATGGCCTCGAGGAAGCCCATCTCGGCCATGTGGTCGGCCTCGTCGAGCACGGCGATCTCGACGCGGCTCAGGTCGGCCGCGCCACGCTCGATGAGGTCGGACAGGCGACCCGGCGTGGCGATGAGGACGTCGACGCCGCGCTCCAGCGCGGACAGCTGCGGCTCGTACGGCATGCCACCGGCGACGAGCTTGTGCTTGAGACCGACGACGTGGACGAGCGGCTGCAGCGCATCGCTCACCTGCATCGCAAGTTCACGCGTCGGCACGAGGACGATGGCGCGCGGCTGGTGCGCGCGAGCCTTGCCGCCCTCGGCGAGACGCGCCAGCATCGGCAGACCGAAGCCGAGCGTCTTGCCCGAACCCGTGCGACCGCGGCCGAGGACGTCCTTGCCGGCCATCGCGTCGGGAATGGTCGCCGCCTGGATCGGGAACGGCTTCGTGATGCCGTCACGCGCCATGCGCTCGACGAGCGCCTCGGGCAGCCCGAGCTCGGTGAACGTCATGATGACGCTCTCGTCGATCTCGTCCGACTCGCTCTCGTCGAAGCCCGCGTGCTCGCCGTCGGCCGTGCCCGCGGTGGCGTTCGTGGCGTCGGCGGGGTCGGTGTTCTGCGCGTCGGTGTTGTCGGCGTCAGAGTTGGTCGTGTCGGAGTCGGCGGCGTCAACACCGTCGCGCTCGGCGTCCGTGGCGTCGGCGGTGGGAGCGTCGTCGACGCGGACGTCACCCTCGACGTCGCCGTCGACGTGGACGCGCTCGTCGGGGTTCTGTTCGCCGACGACGTCGACGTTCTCGCGCTGGATGTTCTCGCTCGTGGCCGCGTCGGCCTCGACGGTGGTCGCCGCGACGTCGGCGTTCGCCGCCGTCACGTTCTCGACCTGCGCGTCCTCGACGCGGGACTCGTCACGCACGGGGGCGTCGTCGAACGAGCGGTCGGGGCGCCCGAAGCGCTTCTCGCGGTCGAAACCGCCCTCACGGCGGTCGTCGCGGCGCTGGAAGCCGCCGTCACGGCGGTCGCCACGGTTGAAACCGCCGCGGTCGTCGCGACGCTGGAAGCCGCCCTCGCGACGGTCGTTGTCACGGTTGAACCCACCGCGCCGGTCGTCACGGCCCTGGTAGCCACCACGACGGTCATCACGGTTGAAGCCACCGCGACGGTCGTCACCGCCACGGAAACCGCCCTCGCGACGATCGTTGTCGCGGTTGAAACCACCACGACGGTCATCGCCACCACGGTTGAAACCACCGCGGTCATCGCGACGCTGGAAGCCACCCTCGCGACGCTCGTCGCGGCCCCCGAAACCACCACGACGGTCGTCGCCACCGCGGTTGAAACCGCCACGGCGGTCGTCGCCGCGGAAGCCGCCGTCACGTCGGTCGTTGTCGCGGTTGAAACCACCACGACGGTCATCACCGCCGCGGAAGCCGCCCTCACGGCGGTCGTTGTCACGGCTGAAACCACCACGGCGATCATCACGGCCCTGGAAGCCGCCACGGCGCTCGTCGCTACCGCGGTTGAAACCACCACGACGGTCGTCGCCGCCGCGGAACCCGCCCTCACGGCGGTCGTTGTCACGGTTGAAGCCACCGCGTCGCTCATCGCGGCCGCGGAAACCACCGTCACGGCGGTCGTCACGGGCCTGGAAGCCGCCACGACGCTCGTCACCGCCGCGGAACCCGCCCTCACGGCGGTCGTTGTCACGGCTGAAACCGCCGCGTCGCTCGTCGCGTCCGCCCGCGGCGCCGTCGCGGCGTCCTCCGAAGTCGCGGCCGCCGGAGCGGTCCTGGCCGCGCTTGGCGCCGGCCTTGTCGGCGTGCGACCAGCGCGGCTTCTTGCCGTTGTTGTTGTTCGTCGAAGACATGGGTGTGAACCTCTCGGTCGAGAGCACCGAAGGCGAGCACGCCAGAGAGCCCGTGGAGCACGTGGGCTGGAAGGATTGCGTACTGGGTGGATCGGCGCTGTTGCGTGGGATCTCGGCGCTCACATGACGGCGTCACATCGTGGGTGACGCTCAGAGAACGGGCCTACTCTCACCACCACGTGCCGCCACAGGGAGTAGCTGCGGGCACGCTCAAACCGAAAGCAAACCTACTGAACGCAAGATCAATGGTCCCCCAAGTCTACGTCACGCCCGGCGGCGCAGCTGACGCGTCAACCCCCACGCCAGGATGATTCCTGTCACATCGGCGAGTGCGTCGCGCCAGTCCGCGTCGCGCTCCACGACGTCCGTGCCCTGGATCAGTTCGGAGATCGGCGCATAGAACGCGAGCATGAGCGCCACCCATCGCCACCGTCCGAGCAGTGCCAGGAGGGCGGGTCCGCCGAACATGCAGGCGTGGACCACCTTGTCGGCGTGGGGGAACAGCTCACCTTCTGCCCCGCTCGAATGGAACACGTACAGGAGGTACGTCTGCAGTGCGAGGGCGAGCACGAGCAGCGCGCGGCAGGCGCGGACGAGGCGGGAGTCGGAAGGGGGCATCCCGTGCAGTATCGCACCGCGCACGTCCGGCGCCCTCTCGGCGGGTTCTCAGGCTGTCGGCCTAGCTTCGAGCGGCTGCGACGAGGCAGCCCCGCGCCCAAGGAGCTCTCATGACGGTGCACTTCGATCACGCCGCCCACGTCGCGACGATGTGGCTGCCGCAGCTGTCCCCCACCCACGCGACGGTCGTCTCGACGCTCGCCGCGCTCGCGTTCTGCGCCGTGCTGATCGGCGCGATCGCGTGGATGTTCGCGTCGATGTGCCTGGAGCAGGCCCACCCGTGGCGCTTCGGCGTGATCGCGGCGCTCGCCGTCGTCGCGCTCGTGGCGGCGGTGCCGTCGATGCGTCATCGCGTGGCGGGCCCGGCGCCCATCGCGTCGGCCACGGCGACGATCGAGCGCGCCGACGCGTTGAGCGCAGCGCGTGCCGCCGCCGTCCCTGAGAAGGACTGGCGCCCGGAGGCGAAGGCCGTCGCCGCGCCGGCCTCGAGTGACGTGACGTGGTCGCCCGATGACCTGCACGCCCTCAGCGTCGCCGCGCAGAAGAAGAACGGGCTGACAGAGACGTACGCGCGAAGCCGCATCGAGGTCGACTCGACCGGCCAGGACACCGCGACGATCGCCGCGCACGGCACGACCTACCTGACGAAGGACGACAAGCGCGTCCGCTGCGTTGCACGCGTCAAGCACGTCGTGAAGAACAACGTCGGCCAGCCGCTGGCCGCCGACCTCGACCAGGTGGTGTGCGTCCCGGCGGCCTGAGGACACTGCGTTCTGCTGCCTCACACGGCCCGTGCCCCTTTCACGGCTCGACCCCGACGCTCACACCTTCTTGGAGCATTCGGGGCCGGAGCCACGTGCAATGGACTCCGGTGAGCGAAGCGGGCGCCCACAGACACGGCATCGCCCCACCGATCCAGCGGAGGCGTCATGTGGGGCGAGATCCAACACGACGGGGCCGGGCGCTCCCCCAACACCTCGCGGGTTCGCTGCCTCATCACACCGTCGAACCCGTCGCGCACGGCTCGATCGTGGTGCGGTTGGAAGCCGTGGTTACGCAGGTGGTTGTCCTTGTTTCCCACGAGGAGGTTCAGCACTGTGCGCTTCCACAGCTCCGCGAGATCCACACGGCCGGAGGCGGCCATGTGCGGTTCGAACGCTTCGGCCACCGCCACCAACGGTGATCCCAGCGTGTGCGGCGATGTCCAGGCAGACCTTCTCCCATGCGACGACGTCGGTGTCGTCCTTGGTCGAGGTGAACTTCGCCAACATGAGGTGCCCGTTCTCGTCCACGACGACGGCCTTGGGGCGCGCACCACCCATCGACGAACCCGCATCGAACGGTTCCTTGATGTCCGCGTCGCTGTCCGTGTGACTCTCCGCTCGCCGCGCCACCGCCTCGAGGTGAGCCTGGTCGAGCATCTTGGGCACGCGTGCGCTCTCGCTCATCTCGACTCCGTCGCGCGCGAAGCGAATTGCGCCCATCCGTAGCCGGTCGCGCACGGCGAGAAGGATGTCGACTGCGTCAGGCACACCCCTGCCGTCGGCCTGCCACGTCCGTTCGATGATCTGCCGGCCCCACCGAGCAGGTGCGCTGTCCGAGAAGACCTGCGGCAGGGGCCCCTTCTCGGCATATGTCACCTGAGGCGCACTGCCTGCCAGCACGGGCAGCGCCGGCGACAGCGAGTAGCCGTACTCAGCGCTCGCCCACGACTTCTCATAGCGGAAAGTGCCACCGCTTCGTGGATGCGGATGCCACGTACCGACCGTCATGTCCTCACCGTCGACCGACGTCGAGACGCTGATGGCGGCGCCGCTCATCTCTCAATCCTTCAGCGGCGCAGAGCTGGCCAGAGCCCTCCCGCGTGCGTACTGGTAGGGATCGGTGGACGCCACGAGCTCGTCCATGGGCGATCTATTGATCGAGAAGTCGGGCGGGACGGCCATCAACCCGGCCGGGTTTGTCCCGATCTATGACGCCGATCGTGCAGCGGTGGCTCGGCATCGGCGAGTGGTGAAAGCCGGACCGCACGACGTGCAAGAGCCCGCCGTCACCCCTCGGGAGGGATGACGGCGGGCTCCGTGCCACACGCGTCACGCAGCAGCCTGATTCACGCTGCGTGACGAGTTCTGCGAACAGCCGCTCGGCCTCGCGACCGATGCATGGAGGTGGTGGAGATGGGGGGAATTGAACCCCCGTCCATCGACGGCGATCCAGGGCTTCTCCGGGCGCAGTCATCCTGCGGATTTTCTCGGCCCCGCGGCAAGGAATGACACATTCCGCGACAGGCCCAGTCGAGTGAGAGTCCCACAACGCCCCTCGACAAGACGTTGCAGCAAGTTCTCTAGCTGATGCCAGACACTGAGTCGAGAACTAGCTCAGGCTGACAGACTTCGGGCTCGCTCAGGCGGCGAGGGCGAAGTCGGTGCGCTTGGAATCGGCACCTATAAGTTTGCAGAGAGCGTTAACGAGATAACTCTGCATCCTCGGCCCGCTTCCCCTGGGACGGCGACCGATGTCGAAACCGATCATCCCCATGGAAACTGTTCGCTCTGTGGAGTTGTGCTTACTGACGAATCAGCGTCCGTCAGTCTAGCGGTTCAACAGCGAAGGACGCGAGCGCATTCCCACCCGCTGCGCCTCTGCCGTGTCATGCGCCACACGAGGATCGCTTGGCGCCTCACCCCGCGAAGACTATCGTTGTTCCTCGGTCGTTGCATCTTCAATCACTTCGCCGCACGGACACGTTGCGTCGCGCCACGGCCGACCCCATCCCGACGAACGGCGGCCAACGCGCGGCTGCACTCCCCAGGGCAGCGCCCGATCGCCCTGCTGCCCGCGTTCGATCCCGCGCGCATCACACTCCGTCGGTTCCTCGCCGGCCTCTCCCCCACGCCTGCCCCGGCCCCTCAAGGGCGCCAACTCGAGAAAGGAGGGGCTGATGTCGACTGCTGCTGTCAGCACTCACGGCCCCGACGCACCCGTGGAGTCATCCACCGACAACCCCGCGAAGCCCAACCTCAGCCTCGCGCTCTTCGTGATCGCCTGCGCCCAGCTCATGATCGTGCTCGATGGGACGGTCGTGAACATCGCGCTACCCCACATCCAGACCGATCTGCACTTCAGCCAGTCCGGCCTTCAGTGGGTCGTCACCTCCTACGCGCTGGCTCTCGGTTCGCTCCTGCTGCTGGGCGGGCGCCTCGGCGACATCTTCGGACGCCGCCGCATGTTCACCGTCGGCATCGCCGTGTTCGCTCTCGCCTCGCTGCTCGGCGGCATCGCGCCCAACCCCACCCTCCTGCTCGCCGCGCGCGTGCTCCAGGGTGCCGGTGCGGCGCTGGCTCAGCCGGCGGCACTGGCCCTCGTCAACACGACGTTCCCGCCCGGCAAGGAGCGCAACCGCGCCATGGGTGTCTACGCCGCGATGTCCGGCGCCGGTGCAGCGATCGGCCTCATCCTCGGCGGCGTGCTGACCGAGATCGACTGGCGCTGGACGATGCTCATCAACGTGCCCATCGGCATCGCCGTCGCCGTGCTCGCACCCCGCGTGCTCGTCGAATCCGACGGTCACGAGGGCACCCTCGACATCATCGGCGCCGTCACGGCGACCGCGGGTCTGTTCGGCATCGTCTACGGCCTGTCCAACGCCGCGTCCCACTCGTGGGGCGACACCTGGACCCTCGTGCCGCTGATCGTGGGCACCCTGCTCGTCATCGCGTTCGCTGCCATCGAGAGCCGCACCGAGCACGCCCTGTTGCCGATGCGCATCCTCGCCGACCGCACGCGAGGCACCGCGATCCTCGCGATGCTCATCATGGGTGCCGCGATGTTCGCGATGTTCTTCTTCCTCGGCCTGTACATCCAGCAGGTGCTCGGTTATTCGCCGGTCAAGTCCGGTTTCGCGTTCCTGCCGTTCAGCCTCGGCATCGTCATCGCCGCGGGCCTGTCGCAAAACCTCGTCACGCGCATCAAGCCGCGCTACCTCTCGGGCTTCGGCGGCCTGCTCGCAGCAGCGGGCATGTGGTCGTTCACCCAGCTCGACACGCACTCGAGCTACGCGACGCACCTGCTGCCCGGCATCTTCGTCATGGCCCTCGGCATGGGCTTCGTCTTCATCCCGATGACGCTCGCCGCCTCCCACGGCGTCGAAGCGAAGGACTCGGGGGCCGCCGCCTCCGCGCTCAACACCGCGCAGCAGATCGGTGGTTCGATCGGTCTCGCCGCTCTCACCACGGTGTATTCGCACTATGCGACGCAGCGTGCCGACGAGCTCAAGGCCGCCGCCGCTGCCGCGATGGCGAAGGTGCCGACGTCGGTGCAGGGAACGGCTGAGTTCAAGTCGAAGATGCAGGCCCAGCAGGCAGCCGGAGCGCTCGACGTGCAGACCTTCGCCTCGACGCACGGGTTCTGGGTGGCCTCCGGCATGCTTCTCGTCGGAGCCCTGCTCATCCTGATCTTCATCACGATTCGCAGCGACGAACTGCAGACCGACGGGGCAGCGCCCACCGCGCACGTGGGCTGACGCGGTCGCTTCAGCTTGCACACCCTCGCCTCTGGGCGGGCTCGACCCTGCGTCGGGCCCGCCCAGAGGCTTTTCTCACGTCCGGTGTGGTGCGAGACACGCGTGTGTTGCCAACTGTTCGCTATTGGTCGGTTTTGCCGCGAAACTCTGCGGTTTTCAGCCCTGAGCGACCGGTAGTGTCAGCACCAACTGCGCCGCCGCGGCGCCCCACCCCGAACGGAGATGTGCATGTTCCGCAAGGTCCTGGTCGCCAACCGAGGCGAGATCGCCGTGCGCGCGTTCCGCGCCGCCACCGAGCTGGGCGCCACCACCGTCGCCGTCTTCCCCCACGAGGACCGCGGCAGCGAGCATCGTCTCAAGGCCGACGAGGCCTACCAGATCGGCGAGGTCGGCCACCCCGTGCGCGCCTACCTCGACGTCGATGAGATCATCCGCGTCGCCCGCGAATCGGGCGCCGACGCGATCTACCCCGGCTACGGCTTCCTGTCCGAGAACCCGCTGCTCGCCGAGGCGTGCGCCGACGCCGGCATCACCTTCATCGGCCCCAAGCCCGACGTGCTGCACATGACGGGCAACAAGGCGACGGCCATCGCCGCCGCCAAGCGCGCCGGCCTGCCGACGCTGCGCAGTGTGCCGCCGTCGTCCGACATCGACGAACTCGTCAAGGGCGCCGACGACATCGGCTACCCCGTCTTCGTCAAGGCCGTCGCCGGCGGCGGCGGGCGCGGCATGCGTCGCGTCGAGAAGCCCGAGGCGCTGCGCGAGAACCTCGAGGCCGCGATGCGCGAAGCCGAATCCGCCTTCGGTGACGCGACCTGCTTCATCGAGGAAGCCGTCGTCGACCCGCGCCACATCGAGGTGCAGATCCTCGCCGACGGTGAGGGCGACGTCGTCCACCTCTTCGAACGCGACTGCTCCGTGCAGCGACGCCACCAGAAGGTCGTCGAGATCGCGCCGGCACCGAACCTCTCCCCCGAACTGCGCGAACGCATGTGCGCCGACGCCGTCGCGTTCGCGAAGGAGATCGGCTACTCGTGCGCCGGCACCGTCGAGTTCCTGCTCGACACCCGCGGCCGCTACGTGTTCATCGAGATGAACCCGCGCATCCAGGTCGAGCACACCGTCACCGAGGAGGTCACCGACGTCGACCTCGTCGCCGCGCAGATGCGCATCGCCTCCGGCGACACCCTCGACGACCTCGGCCTCGCTCAGGAGAACATCCACCTGCACGGCGCGGCGCTGCAGTGCCGCATCACGACCGAGGACCCGGCCAACGGCTTCCGCCCCGACACCGGCACGATCACCGCCTACCGTTCCGCGGGCGGCTCGGGCGTTCGCCTCGACGGCGGCACGATCCACATGGGCGCCGAGGTCAGCGCCCACTTCGACTCGATGCTCGTCAAGCTCACCTGCCGCGGCCGCGACTTCGCGACGGCCGTGCGCCGCGCCCGCCGCGCCCTCGCCGAGTTCCGCGTGCGCGGTGTCAGCACGAACATCCCCTTCCTGCAGGCCCTGCTCGAGGACCCGGCATTCATCTCCGGCCATGTGACGACGTCGTTCATCGAGACCCACCCGCACCTGCTCGACGCGCGCACCCCCGGCGATCGCGGTACGAAGCTGCTCACCTACCTCGCCGAGACGACCGTCAACAAGCCGTACGGCGACCACTCAGCACTCGCCATCACGGCGCGCGAGAAGCTGCCCGCGTTCGACATCAGCGGCCCCGTCCCGCCCGGCGCGCGCGACCGGCTGATCACCGAAGGGCCCGAGGCGTTCGCCCGCGCTCTGCGCGAGCAGCAGGCCGTCGCCGTCACCGAGACGACGATGCGCGACGCCCACCAGTCCCTGCTCGCGACGCGCATCCGCACCCGCGACCTGCTGCACGTCGCGCCGTACGTCGCACGCATGACGCCGCAGCTGCTGTCGATGGAGGCCTGGGGCGGCGCGACGTACGACGTCGCGCTGCGCTTCCTGTCCGAAGACCCGTGGGACCGCCTCGCGAAGCTGCGCGAGGCGATGCCGAACATCCCGATCCAGATGCTGCTGCGCGGGCGCAACACCGTTGGCTACACGCCGTACCCGACCAAGGTGACCGACGCGTTCGTCACCGAGGCCGCGCGCACGGGTGTCGACATCTTCCGCATCTTCGACGCCCTCAACGACGTCGAGCAGATGCGTCCCGCCATCGAAGCGGTGCGCGAGACGGGCACCGCCGTCGCCGAGGTGGCCCTGTGCTACACCGGCAACCTCGCCTCCCCCGACGAGAAGCTCTACACGCTCGACTACTACCTCGCGCTCGCCGAGAAGATCGTCGACGCCGGCGCCCACGTCCTCGCGATCAAGGACATGGCGGGTCTGCTGCGCGCCCCGGCGGCGCGTACCCTCGTCACCGCGTTGCGGGAGCGCTTCGACCTGCCCGTGCACCTGCACACCCACGACACGGCCGGTGGCCAGCTCGCGACGCTGCTCGCCGCCATCGACGCGGGCGTCGACGCGGTCGACGTCGCGAGCGCCGCGATGTCGGGCACGACGAGCCAGCCGTCGATGTCGGCGCTCGTCGCGGCGACGGACGGCACGGACCGTGCGACGGGGCTCGACCTCGCGAACGTGTGCGACCTCGAGCCGTACTGGGAGGCCGTGCGCACCCTCTACAAGCCGTTCGAGTCGGGCCTCCCCGCGCCGACGGGTCGCGTGTACCGTCACGAGATCCCGGGTGGGCAGCTGTCGAACCTGCGCCAGCAGGCGATCGCGCTCGGCCTCGGCGACCGCTTCGAGGCGATCGAGGACACGTACGCCGCGGCCAACGACATCCTCGGCAACGTCGTCAAGGTGACGCCGAGCTCGAAGGTCGTCGGCGACCTCGCGCTCGCGCTCGTCAGCGCGAACGCCGACCCGAAGGACTTCGAGGCCAACCCGCAGAACTACGACATCCCGGACTCTGTCATCGGCTTCCTCGGCGGCGAGCTCGGCGACCCGCCCGGTGGCTGGCCCGAGCCGTTCCGCACGAAGGCCCTCGCCGGACGCACGGTGCGCACGCGCGTCGAGGAGCTGAGCGACCATGACGAGGCCGACCTCGCACGCGACCCGCGCGGCACGCTCAACCGCCTGCTGTTCCCCGGCCCGACGCAGGACTACGCACGCGCCCGCGAGCTCTACAGCGACCTGTCGGTGCTGTCGACGAAGGAGTTCCTCCACGGCCTCGCACCCGGGCAGGAGCACGAGGTCGACCTCGAGCCGGGCAAGAAGATCCTGCTGTCGGTCGCGTCGGTCTCCGAGCCCGACGAGCGCGGCATGCGCACCGTGCTCGCGACCGTGAACGGCCAGCTGCGTCCCGTCCAGGTGCGCGACCACGCCGTCAAGGTCGACGTCGCCGCCGTCGAGAAGGCCGACCCGAAGAACGCCGGCCATGTCGCCGCTCCGTTCGCGGGCATGGTGTCCGTCAGCGTCGCCGAGGGTGACGAGGTCGCGGCAGGCGACACGGTCGCGACGATCGAGGCGATGAAGATGGAGGCCTCCATCACGACGCCCATCGCCGGTACCGTCAAGCGCGTCGCTCTGACGCACGAGACGCAGGTCGAGGGCGGCGACCTCGTCATCGTCATCGAGTGATGTCCGCCGCCGTGACCTGACGGCTCGCGGCCTCCGCTCGAGCCCGTCAGGTCGTGCGGCGCAGGCGAAAGGGGCGCCCGTCTTGACTCGAGACGGGTGCCCCTTTCGGCGTCGTTCAGGCGGGCCGGCTCACCAGCCGCCGCCACCACCACCGCTGATGCCGCCGCCGGAGAAGCCTCCCCCGCCGGAGAAGCCGCTACCGCCGCTCGAACCGGGCGTGGACGACAACGCGGACGACGCCGCGTCGCTGAAGGCCTCCATCGAGGCGCCGAAGTTGTCGAAGCCCCCGAAACCGCCGCCGAAGCCGCCGTACGGCACGTACCAGTAGGGCATGACCATCGGGTAGCCCTGCGCCTGCGCGGCAGCGGCGACCTGGCCGAAGACCTTCGCCCAGCGGTCGGCGAGACCGAGCACGACCGCGTACGGCATGTAGCGGCTGAAGATCTGCTCGGCTTCCTCGAACTTGATCTGCTTCGCCTCAGCCGTCTTGAGATACAGCTCGAACCCGCGCGTCTGGTCGTACACCGCCGAGCCGACGGGCGTGCGCGCGGCAGCGTTCTTCGAACGCACGAGCGCGAGGACGGCGACGATCGCGAAACCCGCACCGAACAGGAAGCCGTTGAGGTGGAAGTGGTTCGCGGCGAAGAACGAGACGACGGCGAGCACCGCGAACAGGCTCGCGAGGCCCTTGGCCCCGGCCTCACTCGCGCTCGGGCGCTGCTTGAACCAGCCGCGCGCGACGGCCTCGTCCTCGATGCCCTCCTTCGCGTTCGCCAGGTGGCCCGCGAAGTGGTTCTTCAGATCGGACAGGCACACCTGCGAGCCGTCGGAGAACAGCGCGTTGAGTAGGTCTGCCTCGTAGGCCAGCAGCTGCCCCGCCGGGGGCTGCGGGTTCGAGATGAGCAGCCAGTCGCTCTTGTCGACCTGTTCCATTCGCAGGTACCCGCGCACCGCGAGGTCGACGATGGTGCCCGCGACGTCACGGTTGTCGGCGCGACGGTCGATGACGAGGCCCGCAAGGCCCGCGGTGGCGTCGTTGGGCGGCTCGAACCGGACGGCGACCTCGGGCTCGCGCGTCCGCTCGACCGGCACCTCCTGGCCGGGCGCGGGGAGCTGACCGGGTGCGATTCCGCTGTAGCGCTCGTCGGCGTTGCGCCGACGGTCGCGGACGAACCACAGCCCGCCGAGCCCCGCAAGTGCCGCCGCCAGAGCCCCGCCGCCGATGTTGACGGCCTGGCGCTGCGAAGACGTCAGCGGCCCGTTGACGCCGAACGCGTCCTCGGCCGAGCCGTCCTTGAGGATGGGGGCGGTGTTCGTGAACACCGACGTCGGCAGGTCGGCGTCGATCGTCATGCCGCGCCCGTTGCCGACGTTGTTCGCCGAGAACGACGCCTCCGTCCCCGGCGTCGCCCTGCACTCCTGCTTCGAGTTCTTCTCGCCGTACCAGCACTTGGCCCGAGAGACTGCGCCCGGGCCCTTGACGGTGACACGCGCGGTGTCGATCGGGATCTTCCAGTCGTTGCCCGTCGCGTTGATCAAGAACTCGGTCGACGAGTTCGACTGCTTGTTGACAACACCGGCGAGGTGGTACTTGAGCGTGTAGTGCTGCGTGCCGTACACGGTGCGGTTCGGGCTGCCGATGCGCAACCGCTCAGCGCCGCCGTCACGGGAGCGCTGCAGCTGCGTCGGCGCTCCCGTCGAGGAGGTGACGGAGACGTTCGTCATCGGGTACTCACGGTGCTGGGTGTCGCTCACGCCCTGGCCGGTGATGACGATGCGATCGAGCCCGTGATGACTGCTGTCGCTGAAGCGGACGTCGAGATTCTCCGTGACGTCGACGCCACCGTCGGCGCCCACGTCGTAGCGGATGTCGTAGTTCGTGATGCGGATGTTGTCGTTGCTCGCGGCCTGAGCGGGCGCTGCGCTCATGGCGACGAGCGCGACGGCGGCGGCGCCGAGTGCGGTGCGGGCCGACGGTGTAGGTGCTCCCCTGAGACGACTCATGCCCCTACCTTGCCACGTGGGCGAGGCGGGGGCGTGCCGGCGGGTCAACCGGCGCGCTCGCTCGGTTCTCAGCCGCCGCGCTTGAGGCGTACCTGCATCTCGCGCTGCGCCTCGAGGTTGTCCTGACGCTCGCGCAGCGTCTGGCGCTTGTCGTGCAGTTGCTTGCCTCGCGCGAGGGCGATCTCGACCTTCGCGCGCCCGTCCTTGAAATACAGCGACAGCGGCACGATGGTGTACCCCTTCGACTGCGCCTTGTTCGCGAGCTTGAGGATCTCGGCCTTGTGCAGCAGCAGCTTGCGTCGCCGACGCGCGGAGTGGTTCGTCCACGTGCCCTGGAGGTACTCGGGGATGTGGACGTTCTCGAGCCACATCTCACCGTCGCGCTCGAGCACGTAACCGTCGACGAGGGACGCGCGCCCCATGCGCAGGCTCTTCACCTCGGTGCCCATGAGGGACAGCCCGGCCTCGAGCGTTTCCTCGATGTGGTAGTCGTGGCGCGCCTTCTTGTTGTTGGCGATCACCTTCGTGCCGTGTTCCTTCGGCATGGGCTCACCCCCTTCTGCTTCGATGCGGTCGCGTTCGGCGTGGTCGACGTCGGTGAAGACAACATCGCAGGCATGCCGGGCATTTCCGAAGCTGTCACTTTATCCACTTCAGCGGGTTGACGGCCACACCATTCTCGCGGGTCTCGAAGTGCAGGTGGCAGCCGGTGACGCGCCCCGTCATCCCGGAGACCCCGATCTGCTGGCCCTTCTTGACCTTCTGCCCGACGCTGACCGACAGGGACGTGAAGTGCATGTAGGCGCTCGTCAGCTGCGCACCGTTGACGGTTCCGTGGCTGATGTAGACGTGATTGCCGGAGACGTCGTTGTAGTTCGCCTCGATGACGGTGCCGTCACCCGCGGCATAGACGGGCGTGCCGCACGCGAACGGGAAGTCGTCGCCCTCGTGCAGCTTGTCGATCTTGAGGACGGGGTGGAAGCGGTAGCCGTAGCCCGACACGATGCTCGAGATCGGGCCCGGGGAAGCGAGGAAACCGGTGCCCTGCGGCACGTCGTGGACGCTGGTGTCGACATCCTTGCTCGTCGTCGTGACGTTCTTCAGGCGCGTGCTCTCAGCCTGCAACGCCGCGAGCTTCGCCTCCTCCTTCTTCTTCTCGGCCTCGAGCTTCTTCTTGTCGTCCTTCTGCGTCTTCTGCAACGCCACGAGACTCGCCTCGGCGGTGTCGGCGTCAGTCTTCGCCGTGCTCGCGGCGGTGACGGCGGCGTCCTGCTTCGTCTTCGCCAGGCTCGCACGACGCCGGATCTCCGCGAGACGTGTCGCCTCGCTCTGCCCGGCTGCGGCCGAGCTCTTGAGATTCGTGATGACGCCCTGCTGGCGGCGCATGACGATGTCGGCGAGCGCCATCGACCCGGAGACACCCGAGTTCGAGGTGAGCACCTCGATGGTGAACGTGAGGTCGCCGAGCCCGCCCGTCTCGAACGCGTTGCGCGCGAGGCCACCGACCTCGGTGCGTGCCTTCGCCTGGTCGGCGCGGTTCGTCGCGAGGGCGGTGCGCGAGGCGTCCTCGTCGGCCTTGGCGACGTCGTAGTCGGACGCGGCGTCACGCTGCTTCTGCTGGGCCTTCGTCAGGGCGCTCTTCGCGTCCTTTGCCTTCTTGTCGGCGGCCGCGACGGCCTTGTTCGTCTTCGTCAGCGTCGCGTCGGCGTCGGCGAGCGACTTCGAGATGTCGTCGATCTCGGACTTGCTGTTCTTGATCTTGTCGTCGACGTCGTCACCGACGGCGTGGCTCGACCCGGACGCGACACCGAGCGCGCAGGTCCCGGCGAGGGCTGCGGCGCAGAGTCGGCGACGGGATTTGGTGGGCGCCACCGTCACACCTTGAGGTAGCGACGCAGCGTGAGCCACGACGTGACGATCGCGAGCAGGAGCGCGCCGAGGTACAGCCACGGCACGACGGCGAGGACGTCGTCGTCCCCGACGAGGTTGACGAAGCCGCCCCCGGAGCCGGCGAGGCTGCTCACGCCGAAGTGGACCATCGCCCACAGCATGGCCGAGGCAAGGGTCGCGCCGACGAGCGAGGCGAGCAGCACCTCGGCCACGAACGGCAGGTAGATCGTCGCGCTCGAGGCACCGACGAGGCGCATGATGCCGACCTGCCGGCGCCGCGTGAACGCCACCTGCCGGATCGTCGTCACCATGAGCAGCACGCAGCACACGACCATGAGCGTCGCGATGATGGCCGAGCCGACGCCGAGCATCGTGAGGAACGAGAAGAACGGTGCGAGCACCTCGTGCAGGTTGCTCACGTGCGCGACGCCCGGCATGCCGGTGAATCCGCTCGCTATCTCGTCGAAACGCCGTGGGTCGTCGAGGCGCACCTCGAAGAATGCGGGCATCGACGACGCGTCGACGCTGCTGACGTACGGCGAGTCGTGGTACTGCTCGCGGAACATCGCGACGGCCTGCTCGCTCGTCCTGTAGTCGACCTTCGTGACGAGCGGCGCGAGGTTCGTCAGGTTGATGCGCACCGTCTCGGTCTGCGCTGCGCTCGCCTTGCCGCCGGCGCACGAGGCGACGCCCGTGTCGGAGTCGGTGCACAGGAACACGAACGCGTGGACCTTGTCGTACCAATCGCCCTTGGCGGCGTCGACCTGACGCTGCGCGAGCAGCCCGGCACCGACGAAGATCATCGACACCATCGACACGAGTACGACCGAGGCGATCATCGAGGTGTTGCGACGCACCCCCTGAGCGACCTCGGAGGCGAGGAAACGCAGGTTCACGACGCAGCTCCCGTGATGTCGCGCCCCCGGCGCGTGGCGCGGGCGCCCGGGATTGCGGTGGTCGTGCCGTCGAGAGCTGGCGGATCGTCGTGGGCGTCGTGACTGTCGTGGCCGTCCTGTTCTGCGACGGCGTCGAGGCGGCGCGCGCCGGAGCGTCGTGAGGTGGCCTCGGAGCGGTAGCCGCCGGTCGAGTCGCGCACGAGACGGCCGTCGCTCATCTCGATGACGCGCCGCTGCAGGCGGTCGACGAGCGAGTTGTCGTGCGTTGCCATGACGAGCGTCGTGCTCGTGCGGTTGACGCGGTCGAGCACGCCGACGACCTCTTCGGAGTTCTCGGGGTCGAGGTTGCCGGTCGGTTCGTCTGCGAGCAGGATGGCGGGCTGCTTGACGACGGCGCGCGCGATGGCGACGCGCTGCTGCTCACCGCCGGAGAGTTCGTGCGGGAAGCGGCGCGACTTCTCGGCGAGGCCGACGAGTTCGAGCGCCTCGGGCACGGCCGTGCGCACCGCGCCCCGACGCCAGCCGAGGATCTCGAGGACGAACGCGACGTTCTCGGCGACCGTCTTGTTCTCGAGCAGCCGGAAATCCTGGAAGACGACGCCGATGTCGCGGCGCAGCGACGGCACCTTGCGGCGCGGCATCGTCATGAGGTCTCGCCCGGCGATGTGGATCTGGCCGGACGTAGCCGTCACCTCGTGCGTCATGAGACGCATGAGCGAGCTCTTGCCCGAGCCGGACTGGCCGACGAGGAAGACGAACTCGCCGCGCTCGATGTCGAAGCTGACGTCGTCGAGCGCAGGCGCCAGCTTTCTGCCGTACGTCAGACTCACATGGTCGAAACGAATCATGGCTCCCCCGCCGTGCTCGATGCGTGCTCGCTACCTACCCCGCGTGTGAGCCGGTGTCACTCGGCGTCGCGAGCGGCGGCGCGCTTCCAACGGATGCCGGCCTCGATGAACCCGTCAATGTCGCCGTCGAACACGCCGGAGGTGTTGCCGACCTCGTACTCGGTGCGCAGATCCTTGACCATCTGGTAGGGGTGCAGGACGTAGGAGCGCATCTGGTCGCCCCAGCTCGCCTTGATGTCGCCGGCGAGTTCCTTCTTCTGCGCGTCCTCCTCCTGCTTCTTGAGCAGCAGCAGGCGGGACTGCATGACGCGCAGCGCGGCGGCGCGGTTCTGGATCTGGCTCTTCTCGTTCTGCATCGACACGACGGTGCCGGTCGGGATGTGCGTCATGCGCACAGCCGAGTCGGTCGTGTTGACGCTCTGGCCACCGGGGCCCGAGGAGCGGAACACGTCGATCTTCAGCTCGTTCTCGGGGATCTCGATCGTGTCGGTCGTCTCGATGAGCGGCACGACCTCGACGGCGGCGAACGACGTCTGACGTCGGCCCTGGTTGTCGAACGGCGAGATGCGCACGAGACGGTGCGTGCCGGCCTCGACCGACAGGTTGCCGAACGCGTAGGGCACGTTGACCTCGAACGTGACGGACTTGAGGCCCGCCTCTTCGGCGTAGGAGGTGTCCATGACCTTCGTCGGGTAGCCGTGACGCTCGGCCCAGCGCAGGTACATGCGCATGAGCATCTCGGCGAAGTCGGCGGCGTCGACGCCACCGGCGCCGGCGCGGATCGTGACGACGGCCTCGCGCTCGTCGAACTCGCCGTTGAGCAGGGTGCGCACCTCGAGTTCGCCGACGGCCTTCTGCAGCTTCTTCAGTTCGCGCTCGGCCTCGGCGAGGGTGTCGGCGTCGTTCTCCTCGGTGCCCATCTCGACGAGCACCTCGAGGTCGTCGATCGCCGCGTCCATGTTCTCGACGCGGTCGTTCTCGGCGTTCGCGCGCGACAGCGCGGAGGTGATCTTCTGCGCCGCATCCGGGTCGTCCCACAGATCGGGGGCCGCGGACTGCTCCTCGAGGTCGACGATCTGCTTCTTCAGCTTCTCGAGGTCGAGCACCTCGCGCACCGACGCCATCGTCGTGCGCAGGTTCTTGATTTCGTTGGGAAAGTCGACAGCCACGCCTTCCAGAGTATCGCCTGTGACGGGCCGCGCCCCAACCGGCGAGTGAACACTCATCGTTCGAAGTGCGCTTCGGCCCGCGTGGTGACGTGAACGGTGATCGGTGCACCGAGCGCAGACAGCGCTCCCCCGACCGCCGGCGGTTCGACGACGGCCGCGACGGCGAGCACGAGATCCTTGCCGTCGACGCTCGCCGACGTCAGGCTCCACGACGTGACGTGCGCCGGGCGCTCGGTGGCGGACAGCGCCGCCTGCGCCTCGGCGCGCACCGATGCCGCGTCGAGCTGCGGCGCCTCGACGCCGTGAGCGTAGGCATGCGCGACCGAGATGCGGTCGGCGGCTGCGGCGCCCGCATGGTCGGCGGCGTCGAGGACATCGACGCGCGCCACCTGCGCGGTGTGCACGCAGATACCGCCGAGCAGCAGCATGACGACGCACGCACACAGCCCGATGCCGAGAAGGGCGATCCCGCCGTCGTCGGCGCGCGTTCGGTTCACGAGGGACGAGGCGAGCTGTCTGAGCCTCGCCGGCATGTGGCGCAGGGGTCCGCTGAGGGCGTCACGCCTCGTGGCGCACGCGTCAGGTGCGGGAGTCACCGTTGCCCTCCGTACTGTTCGACCTTCTCGACGTGCCGAGAGCTCAGGTGGATCTCGAGCCCCGCGGGGCCGCTGAGCCATCGCGGCACGAACGGCAGGCCGACGCTCGTGCGCGCCGTCGCACTGACCTGAGCGCCGGGCGTCAGGCACGGGCTCGCCGTGCAGGTGATCGTCGCCGTGCCGACGGGGCTGCGCTGATCCTCGAACGCGAGACGCGCCGCGACATTCGCGCGCACGCTGCCCGCGCCCGAAGAGGGCGCCGTCACGTATGTGCGCGCCGCCTCACGGGCCGCCGAGCGCACCGCGAACGACGCCGCCTCGACACGGACGAGAGACGTCGCGACCCACAGCAGCGGCAACAACAACACCGCGATGACGACGATCGCCTCGACGAGCGCCGACCCTTCGTCCGCATCGAGGCCATGACCTCTCGTGTCCGCTACGCCGCCTTCTTCGCCAGCCTGGTCAGGACCACCGGGGCTTCGTCCCAGGCGGCCCGCACCTTGGGCCGCGGCGGCCACGTCTCGACGGGCCCTCATGGGCCGCGGTCCTCGATGACGGCTCGCCCGCTGGTGTGCAGGTCGAGTCCGACGCCGAACGGACCGAGCACGGGCACCTGGGCGGTGATGTCGACGCGCATGACCGCGACGCCCGCCTCGCTCGTCGACCCGGCGCTCACGCGTGCGTGCCGGCCGCCACCCTCGGCGAGCAGGTCGCGTGCCTTCGCCTGAGCGGCGTCGACGCCTCCATCGACGCGAGCGCCCGCGCGGGCCGCTTCGGCCGCCGCCATCGTCAGCGACGACCGCACGTGCGCGGCGTAGGCGAACTGGCACACGAGCAGGAAGACGGCGACGATGACGACGCTCGTCATCGCGTTCTCGGCGACCGCGGATCCGCGCTCGTCCCGCCACGCGACCCGGAAGCGCATCGCGGCCGTGATGCGGTTCAGCCGCCGGAGACCTTGCTCATGGCGCTCGTGAACATCGTCTGCAGCAGCGGCCCGGCCGTCTGCCACAACAGCGTGACGAGGCCCGCCGTCATGAGCGTGACGAGCACCCAGCCCGGCACGTCGCCGCGCTCGCCGTCGCTGTCCGTCCCGTTCACCGGTCGGAGGGTGAGCGCGACGCGTCGTCGCAGAGCAGAGCGGGCACTGAGGATGCGGTTCATGGGAGGTGACCTTTCGTCGGGGTGTGGCCCGCGAGCGTTCGCGGGAGTCGTGGGGAGGCATCACAGCGTCAGATCGAGAGCTGCGAGCCCGGGGTACACGGCGAACAGCACCGTGACGGGCAGGACGAGGAAGACGACGGGCGCCATCATGACGACCTCCTTGCGGCCGGCTTTCTCGACGAGCTCGGTGCGCACGCTCTCGCGCGCGTCCTGGGCCTGCGCGCGCAGGACGTCGGCGAGTGGCGTGCCACGCTCGAGTGCGACGATGACGCCCTCGACGAAGCGCGCCACGCTGACGACGCTCGTACGCCGCGCGACGCCGGCCAGCGCGTCGGACAACGGAGTACCGGCGCGCGCCTGCTCGAGGGCGGTGCGCAGTTCCTCGGCGAGGGGGCCGCGGCACAGAGTCGTGACGTGTTCGAGCGCGCCGAGCGGGCCCTGGCCGGCGGCGACGGCGAGGGCGAGCATGTCGGCGATCGCGGGGAACTCGACGATCATGCGGGCCTCGCGCCTCTCGGCGAGCCGGGTGAGCTGCTGATCGCGCAGCACGACACCGAACCCGGCAGCGAGCAGCACGAGCGCCGAGGCAGACAGCGGTCCGCGCGTCGAGTTGCCCGTGACGAGGACGATGCACGCCGCGCCGGCGAAGCCCGTCATCGCCCACAGGGCCTGGCTCGTGCGGAACGTGTCGACGTCCGGGACGAGGCCCGCGCGCTCCATCCGGGAGCGCACGTGATCGGCGCCGCCCAGGACCCGCCCGAGCAGGCGCGCCAGGGCCGCCGCGACGGCGTCGAGACCGCGACGCGGCGCGGCGGCGGGTGAGTCTACGGCGAGCATTGCCTCGAGACGCTGCTCGAGCACGCTGACGCGCGGGCGCGCCACCCAGATGCCGACCAGTGCGAGCCCCAGCCCGATGGCGGCGGCCGACAGCGCGGCTGGCGTCGTCATCGCATGACCCGTTCCTCGTGAGGCAGACGCCCGATGGCCTTCATCGCGACGTACGCGATCCACGACACGAGCGCCCCGGCGACGAGCACGAGCACCCCCTGCGGTGTGCGGTAGGCCGCCAGCCCCTCACCGCGGAAACCGACGACGCACAACGCGAGCCACGGTGCGGCGAGCGCCAACCGTGCCGCGCTCACCGTCCAGCTCTGCTTGGCGGCGAGTTCGGCGCGCGTCGAGGCGTCCTCACGCAGGAAGGAGCTGAGGGTGCGAAGCAGGCGACCGACGTCGCTGCCGCCGACGTTGCGGGCGAGGCGCAGCGACTCGATGAGCCGATCGGCGGCCGGGTCGGCAAGGCGGGCCTTGAGGACGTCGAGCGAGTCGTCGAACCGGCCGTGCGCCGCGTCGTGACGGGCGAAGGCGGCGAAGTCCTCACGCAGCACCTCCGGGCCGTGCAACGACAGTTGGCGCAGCGCTTCGGGGATCGACAGGCCGGCGCGGACGGCGGAGGCGACATGGTCGACGGCATCGGGCCAGGCCTCACGCCGGCGGCGGCGCAGGCTCGTCGCCCGGCCCCGGACGAATGCTGCAGGTGCCCAACCACCGACGCACGCGAGGACCACGGCGAGGGCTGGCACGCCGGTGATGACGAAGCCGAGGCAGAAGGCCACGGTCGCCGCGCCCAGGCACGCGGCGACGAGAGTGCGCACGCGCCAGGTGACGAGCCCGGACTGGTCGAGCAGTTCACGCACCGCGGCGTACCGGCGGCTGCGGCGCAGACCATGAAGGGGGCGCGGCGGAGCCGGGGACGTCATCGCCCGCCACAGGAGCAGTAGGGCGGTGCCGACGGCGGCGGCGCTGAGCAGGCGCGTCACGCGGCGTTCACCTCGGCGGCGAGAGCGGCGACGTCGATGCCGGCGCGAGCGAAGCGAACCTCTCCGTCGAGCGCGGGCAACAGGCGCGGGAAACCGACCTGGCCCTCGGTGAACAGCGGGATCGTCTCGACGGTGTCGCCCTCGACTCGTCCGGTGACGCGCACGACCTCGCGCACGGAGCGTCGCCCGTGCCGATCGAGGCCGAGGTGGACGACGACGTCGATCGCCGACGCGACCGTCGGGACGACGAACGAGGGCGAGATGTTGGGGCCCGCGAGCAGCGGTAACGTGCAGAGTTTCGTGAGCGCCTCGCGGGCCGAGTTGGCGTGCAGCGTCGCGAGACCCGGCAGACCCGAGTTGAGTGCGAGCAACAGGTCGAGCGACTCGGCCTGACGAACCTCCCCCACGACGAGTCGCGACGGCCGCATGCGCAGCGCCTCTTTGACGAGCATGCGCAGCGTCACCTCGCCCGAACCCTCGAGGTTGGGCTGACGGCACTGGAGCGCGACCCAGTCACGCGCCGCGAGCTGCACCTCGAAGACCTCCTCGCACGTGATGACGCGCTCGGTCTGCGGAATGGCACTCGCGAGGCAGTTCAACATCGTCGTTTTTCCGGCCTGCGTCTGACCGGAGACGAGGACGTTGAGCCCTGCCTTGACGCACGCCGCGAGGATGGCCGCCAACCCCGGCGACAGTGACCCGCGGTTGACGAGCTCGTCCATCGAATGACTCGTCGCGACGAATTTTCGAATGTTGATCGCCCAGTACTCGCGGGTCACGTCCGGAATCGCGACGTGAAGGCGCGAGCCGTCCGGGAGCGAGGCATCGACGAAGGGCGAGCTGAGGTCGAGACGCCGCCCCGACGTGCGCAGCATTCGTTCGACGAGAACGCGGATCTGGTCATGCGTCAGGATCGTCGGCGTCAGTTCGGAGACCCCGGAGCGCGCGACGAAGACCCGCGCGGGTTCGTTCAACCAAATTTCCTCGACGCTGGGGTCGTCGAGGTACTCCTGCAGCGGCCCGTAGCCCGCGACGGCGTCGAACACGGCCTTCGCCTCGCTCGTCGAACGCGACGACGCCGGCAGACCCGCCCGGGCGCGGGCGACCTCCGTCGCGGCGACGACGTCGGCGATGACGCCACGCACCGCCTCGGGGTCGGCTCCTGGGTCGATGGCCTTGGCGCGCAACTGCTCGCGCACCTCGTCCTCGATGAGCGTGATCGTCATCGTCTCTCCTCTTCGATGCCTGCTCTCAGGAGCCATCAAAGAGGCCGCGCGGGGCCGAAGGGGGTTTCGGAAAAACTCTTACCAAAGTCTTACCAAAGCACCCGTTCTGGCTCCGGCACGAGCGTTGTCCACAGGTGCAGATCAGTTCCGACGGCGCGATGTCGCAGGCCGCAGGCTGGACAGGTGAGCACCAGCATCCGCCTGGCCGTCGTCACCGCTGACGGCTCCCCCAGCGACCCGATCGTCGTCGATGCCCCCGACGGCACACCCTTCGCCGCGATCCGCCCCGCACTCGACCTTCCCTACGCGCCGACGCACGCCGGTCGAGCGATCCGTGACGACGACGTCCTCGGCCGAGCACCGCTCGTCGACGGCGCGCTGCTCGAACCACCCCGCCGCCCGGACGAGGAAGAGCACGCGGCCATCCTGACGCTCGTCAGCGCGAGCGGCCCGCATCAGGGCTGTGCGCTCCCCCTCGCCGCCGGCCACGTCACCCTCGGACGCCACCATCACCTGCTCGGCGACGATTCCCTCGCTTCACGTCGACACGCCCTCGTCAGCGTCGCGCGCGGGCAGGTGACGATCACCGACCTCGGCAGCAGCAACGGCGTGACGAGCCGCGGGGCGCGCCTCCAACCGCACGTGGGCCACCCCTGGCGTGTGGGCGAATCAGTGCGTCTCGGCGCCAGCGTGCTGCGTCTCGACCTGGCGAATGCTGAGCCAGCACCTCCTGACCTTGCGGGGTCCGATCTCTCCGGCATCAAACCTGCGGAAACCGACCCCATGAGTGCCGCCCCTGCAAACGCCGGCTCAGCCCTGCGCGCCGGGACGTCGAACTGTCTGCCCGAACCGCGGACGTTCGAGTGGCCCGCGGCCCCGACACCCCCACGTCGGGTGCCGCTGCGCTGGATCGCGGTGCTCGCCCCGGTGCCCGTCGCACTGGTTCTCGCGATCGTCATGCACGCGGCCTACATGTTGTGCTTCATGCTCGTGGGCCCGCTGGTCATGGTGGCCACGCACCTCGACGACCGCCGTCGCGGACGTCGAGGTGGGCGCAGCGCAGCCCGCGACCATGCGCGCGAAGTGCAGGACGTCGGCCGCCGCGTCGCTGATGCGCTCGACGCGGAAGTCGTCACTCTCGCGCGTCTGGCGCCGAGCCCCGACCAATTGCTCGCCGTCGCCGCCGGCTCCCGCGACGGGCTCGGCCTGCGACGCGGGCCGAGCGCACGTCTGCTGCGTCTCGGGTACGGTGACGCGCCATCCGCGCACCGTCTCGCCCGCAACGGCTCGGCAC
The DNA here is from genome assembly GCF_004346775.1 of Dermacoccus sp. SAI-028. Classification (NCBI taxonomy): domain Bacteria; kingdom Bacillati; phylum Actinomycetota; class Actinomycetes; order Micrococcales; family Dermacoccaceae; genus Dermacoccus; species Dermacoccus sp. SAI-028. Next base: position 2,111,772 of record NZ_SMFS01000001.1, read on the forward strand.
GCCCGCTCGGGCTCAGCGAGGCACCCGTCACCCTCGTCGTGGCGCCGGGCGGCCTCGTCCATCTCGACGCCGATGCGGCTACGACACCGCAAGTCCTCGAACTCGTCGTCGCGCAACTCGCCGTCCTGCACGATCCGACTGACGCCCCGCCCGTCGTCGTCACCCGGCAAGCGGCGTCGCGACGCTGGGCCTGGGCGCTCGATTCGGCGCGTGTTCACGTCCACACGAGCGTGCCGGAGACCCTCCTCGCACGACTCGACGACGGGGTGCGTCGCCCCGGCAGTGACGACCTCCCCCTCGTCGTGCTCGAAGTCGGCAGCGCCGACGCTACGCGCCTCGCGCGACGCCTCGTCATCGCCGGCGCGGCCGTCGTCTGGGTGGGGGCTGCGCAGCCACCCAGCATCGAGACGGGCGTGACGACATTGGCCGCGACGGTCCGCGTCACGTGCGCCGCGGGACACCGCGCCGCCCGCCTGCCGGGCGGGCACACGTTCACCCTCGACAGCCCGGGTGAGACGTGGTTTCCCGCTGTCATGCGGCTGCACCGCCGCTGGGCTGCGGGCGCCACCGGTGGCAATAGCGCGCCGCTGCGCGCCTCGACGAGCGCTGCCCTGCTGCCGTCCGACGTGGCCGGCGCGTGGCGCACCCCGAGCACGAACGTGCCGATCGGCCACGATCACGACGGCATCATGACGCTCGACCTCGCCCGCACCGGGCCACACGCCCTCGTCGCGGGCACGACGGGATCGGGCAAGTCCGAGTTTCTGCTCACGTACCTGCGCGGGCTGTTCACGCTCAACTCCCCCGAGCACGTGAACGCGCTGCTCATCGACTACAAGGGAGGTGCGACGTTCGGCCCGCTCGCGCGGGCCCCGCACGTCGTCGGCGTCGTCACCGACCTCGACCATGGTCTCGCGACCCGTGCTCTGACGGCGTTGCGCGCCGAGATCGGGCGCCGCGAGCATCTGCTCGGGCGTCACGGGCTGACCTCCTACCGTGACTATCTCGCCGCCGCGCCTGCCCACCTAGCGTTGCCGCGGTTCTTCGTCGTCGTCGACGAATTCCGCGTGCTGGCAGACGAACTGCCCGATTTCGTCGCCGGTTTGGTGCGTCTGGCGGCCGTGGGACGGTCGCTCGGCATGCACGTCATCCTCGCGACGCAACGCCCCGGCGGCGCCGTCAGCGCCGACATGCGCGCCAACCTCGACGTCCGCGTCGCGCTGCGGGTGCGTGAACGCTCCGACAGCATCGACGTCATCGACTCGCCCCTGGCCTCCCGCATCTCCGCGCGCACCCCCGGGCGCGGGTACCTCGCGACGGCCGGTGAGGCTCCCGTCGAGTTCCAGAGCGCCTACAGCGGTGCGCCGCGCGAGCTCGGCACCACCGCGGCAGTGCACGTCCACCCCACGGTCGTGACTGCCTCGGGGCTGGACGAACTGCGCGACGGATGTGATGCCTGCCGCCCCGGACGGACGAGCGCCCGCAGCGACCTCGGGATGTTCGTCGACGAGGCCCTCGCCGCCGCACACCAGCTCCCACCGATCCACCGACCCGTGCTGCCGCCGCTGCCCGAGAATGTCGACGAACTTCTCGCCGAGACGAAGATCGTCGTCGGTCTCGACGCACTGACGGGTGAGCGACCGACGCCGGCGCCTCACTCGAACACGGCGGTGTGCGACAGGAGCGAATCCCTTTTCGGCGCATCGTCTTCGAGCGACGGGCATGATCGCGCGAAAGCAGCCGACGCGTTTGCGACGGACGACGGCCTGGCGCACGTCGTCGGCATCGCCGACCTGCCCGGTGCGCAGAGCCAACCCGCCGTCACCGTGCCGGCCGGGGTGCACGTCGGCCTCGCGGGAGCCCCTCGCAGCGGACGGACGAACGCCGCCGCGGCGCTCGCCCGGGCGGCGGTGTGCGGCACGGCCGCGGGCGCGACGACTCGCACAGCATCGACGTGGTGGGTCGGCCCCACCGACCCGATCGCGGCCGACGTCCACGTCGCATCCGACGACGCGGACGCCGTCATCCGCCTGCTCACGCACCTCGCCGAGGCGCACCCCGCGGGGCCGTCGAGCGTCGTCGTCATCGATGGATGGGAGGACCTGCACGCGACGCTGCTGCGTATCAACCACGGCCTGGCCGCCGAAGACCTGCTGAAACGCATCAGCGAAGGCCACCGTCACGGACACACGTTCATCGTCACGGGTGGTCGGCAGGTGCTCGCCTCGAAGCTCAGCGCGCTGCTCGACGTCAGGCTGGTGCTGCGCCAGAACGACGCGACGGAGTACTCACTCGCAGGACTGCGTCCCGCTCAGATCCCGGCGTCGATGCCGCCCGGGCGCGCGCTCGTCCTGCCCCACGGCCACCAGGTTCACCTGCGGCACGAACCTCAGCCGAACGGGCGGGCCACGATGTGACAGGCTTGAGGCATGTCAACCCGCGCCAAGATCGCCGTCGCCGGCCTCGTCGTCGCCGCCCTGCCCGTCGTCGTCGCGACGACCGGTTCGGCCGAGACGTCGCCGGCCTCCTCCCCCACCGCGGCGACGAGCACGTCCGCTGCGACGCCGTCGTCCGCGACCACGGGCGCGTCGCCCAGCGCCTCGTCGTCGGGATCTGCCTCCTCGTCGGCCGCCGCTGGGTCGACGCACGTCGACAAACCGCTGCAGCTACGCCTCGACGGCAAGACGGTCGACCCGTCCTCCGTGCCCGACGCGACGTCACTGTTCACCCGCGGCGAGCTCGCGCCGATCATCCCGCACCTCGACGGGGTGAGCGGCAGCGACGACACGCTCGAGTTGAACATCGCCGGTGAACCCTCTGACGACCGCAGCCACTTCGTCATCGCGCTGCCGCACACCGGTGAGTGGAAGGACGTCGAGGCCGCCTGGAAGCGTGACAAGGCCCTGCACGAGAAGCGCGCCCAGGCCAACCGCGGTCTCTACACGTTCTACGGCGAGGGCGCGCACGGCGTCAGCGATTCCTTCACCGACGGGACGACGACCTATGCGCTCGTGCGCACGGGGGAGGCTGCGGCGGTCGTTCGTTTCTCCGGCATCGGTTTCTCGACGCTGGCCGACTCGCACGCCGATTCGCGCCGCGCGTACACGACGAAGACCGTGCCCGCGCTCCTCGACCTGCTCGGCGCGAAGCTGCGAACCGGTGAGTCGACGAAGGATGCGGGTGCGTCGTCGAGCGCGACGAGTTCTGCGACGTCCCGCGGCTCGGCGAGTCCCCCGACGTCACCCGCCGGCTCTCAGAGCGCCGCGCCGTCCTCGACGTCCGCCTCGTAGCGCGGTAGCGGCAGCGCGACGACGAACGTAGCCACAGCAACGACGACGGTCGCGATGCCGAGCGCGGCGGCACCGCCGTCCATGAGGCTGAAGCCGATCGGCACGAGCATGGCGTTCCACAGCAGCGTCGGGGTCTTGACCAGTGACTTGGCACGCACCAGGCCGACGACGAGGGCCAGCACCGCTCCCCCGAGGACGACGAGCATGGCCGCCTCCGTGAGGGCGCGCGTCGTCGTGCTGGCCGATCCGGTGACGGCGCTCACGACCGACATGACGGCCATGACGAGGATGGCGGCCGCCGAGATCGCCGTGCCCGTAGCGGCGGCGAGCCAATGGGCGCGCGAGCCCTTCCAGGTGGGAGCGGGGATCGATGACGTCGAGCGGGTGGTGTCCACGCTTCCACTTTACGCCGCGACATTTACGAACATCGTGTGAGCAAAAGCTCACATAAGCACACAAAAAGTTCGGGCAAACCCCTTGTGCTCGCCCGCGCCAGGTGTGAACCTATAACGGAACACCTCCGCAGCGCGTCCCAGCGTCGCACTGTGGACACGCCGGCACCCCGGCAGCGTTCGAACCGACCCCGCCGGTTTCAGCGGAGACATCAAGGAGCAAGCCACATGGATTGGCGCAATCGCGCTGCGTGCCTGGACGAGGACCCGGAGCTTTTCTTCCCGATCGGCAACACCGGCCCTGCCCTGCAGCAGATCGAAGACGCCAAGGCTGTGTGCCGACGCTGCGAAGTGATCGACACCTGCCTGAAGTGGGCTCTCGAATCCGGTCAGGATGCAGGCGTCTGGGGCGGCCTCTCGGAAGACGAGCGTCGCGCTCTCAAGCGCCGCAACGCCCGCGCCCGCCGCGCCAGCTGACCTGAGCCCCGCGTCGACGACTGGCGGCACACCCTGGGTGTGACCGCCAGTTCTGTCATGTCCGGGCCCGGCTGCTGGTGCTGGGATCTGCGCGCCGGCGGGTGAACACGGCGATGAGCGACTGTGACCGATGATCGCACATGGGCACGAACATCGCCGATGGGGACGGGATTCGCGAAGGTAGACGAAAATCGCCGATGGGGACGGGATTCGCACACCGGGTAATGGTTGAGAATCGAGGACTTGGGGCGCGGCTGACGTAGGTCAGTTCGACGCAGGGACTGGACGCAGACGGGCGCTGAAGTGCGCGTCGGTGCCGCCGCCCTCGAGGCGATGCCAGGCGATCTCGCCGTGCAGATCCTCGACGAACGTCGTGACGATCTGCGTCCCGAGCCCGCTGCGCACGCGTGCTGACGCACCTGTCGGCGCGTCCGGGCCGGTACCGCCACGCTCGCCGCCGGGCGCACCTCCGCGCTCGTAGCCGCGGCCGTCGTCGATCACGTGGACGTCGAGCCGGTCGCCGTCGCGACGTGCCCGTACGGTGACGTTGCCGCCGGCGTCCCCGAGGCCGTGCTCGACGGCGTTCTGCACGAGCTCGCCGAGGACCATCGCGAGGGACGTCGCGTCCTCGCTCGAGAGCACACCGAAGGAGCCGTCGAGGTGGGAGGCCACCGAGGCGTCCGAGCGGCGGGCCACGTCGATGCTCGAGGCGAGGCCGCGGACAGCGACGTCGTCGAAGTCGACCGTGCCACCGAAGCCCTCGCTGAGCGACTCGTGAACCGCGGCGATGACGCCGACACGGCGCCCCGCGTCGGCGAGGGCCTGACGGGCCTCCTCGTCGGGCAGCCGGCGCGCCTGCAGGCGCAGCACCGCGGCCACCGTCTGCAGGTTGTTCTTGACGCGGTGATGGATCTCGCGGATCGTCGCGTCCTTCGTCAGCAGTTCGCGGTCGCGACGGCGCAGCTCGGTGATGTCGCGCAGCAGCAGCGCCGCGCCGAGGCGGCGTCCGCCGGCCACGAGCGGCACGGCACGCACCATGACGGCGGCCGAGCCGCGCCGGAACTCCGCCTGCCAGGGGGCGCGGCCCGCGAGCACGACGGTGGCCTCCTCCGGCCCGTCGCTCGCCTTGACGCCGCGTTCGTCGAGCGCGGTGGCGAGGCGCAGGCCGGGGATGTTGCTCTCCACCCCGAGCCTGCGGAGCGCCGAGACCGCGTTGGGGCTCGCGTAGGTGACGCGACCGCTGGCGTCGAGCTCGACGACACCGTCGCCGACGCGCGGCGCACCCCCGCGACCGCCCATGACGCCGCCGCCGTCGGGAAAGGTGCCCTCGGCGATCATGCGGAACAGCGCCTCCGCGAGCGCCACGTAGCGCGTCTCCAGGCGGCCGCGGCGACGCACGTTGCCCAGGCGCATGTGGCACCCGAGAACCGCGATGACGCGTCCGCCGCGCCGCACGGGCACGAGGCGCCGTGAGACCGGCTCGCCTTCGACCACGATGTCCACGCGCGTCTCCGCACCCTGGAGGCGAGCGCGATCGAGGCCCACCTGCAGATCGTTCGAACGGGCGGCGTCCTCAACGCCGTCACTCACGTCGGAGGCGTCCGCGCGGGCTTCACCCTCACGCAGCCCCCGCTCGACAGAGGTGCCTGCGCGAGCAGCAACCTCAGCGACGCCACCACGATCGGCATCGTCCTGTGTCTGCGACGAGTCGAGTTCCTGCGGCCTGGCGCCGACGAGGTCGTCGGCGAACAGGCTGACGCCCGTCGTCGGGCGTACGTGCGCCGCGACCTGCCACCCGGCGTCGCCGCGCACCCACATCATGAGGTCGCCGAAGGCGAGGTCGGCGAGCAGCTGCCAGTCGCCGACGAGCAGGTGCAGCCACTCGTGGTCGGCCTCGTCGAGTGACGAGGCCGACCCGAGGACGTCCTGCATCGTCGCGTTCACCGCGCTCAGTCGCGCTCCCCTGCCGCAGCGCGCGTCAGTGAGCGCATCGTGCGCAGCGCCACCGACATCGGGGCCAGGCGGGCCGCCGAGTTCTGCACGCCCGTCACGGCGGCGCGGGCACGCTCGACGGCGAGCGAGTGGCGCTGCGCCCACTGCTGCCAGCGCTCCTGCGTCGTCTGCGATGCCTCCGACTCGGCGAGCACATCCCGTGTGAGGTCGGCGAGCACCGCGTACGCGTCGTCGCGCACGGCGCCGCGCGCCAGCGCGTCCCAGCGGTCGTCACGCGGCAGCTCGGCGATGGCGTCGAGCATGCGGCCGAGGCCGATCTGGGCGCCGCCGTAGTAGTACGCCGCGGCGACGTCCTCGACGTCCTCACCGAGGTCACGCGCGAGCTCGACGATGTCGAGCAGGACGAAGTCGTCGAGCAGGGCCGCCGCACGTCGCGCGAGCGCCGTCGGGACGCCCTCGCCGACGAGCTGGTCGACCTCGGCTTCGAACTTCTCGCGCCCGACGCCGACGACGAGGTCGGGCACCTTCGGCGACAGCTGCTGCACGGGCTCGCGGTAGCGCTCGACGAGCGTCTCGATCGGCGTGTGCTCCACCTCGTGGTGGACGAACCAGCGCGTCGCGCGGTCGAGCAGGCGGCGCAGACGCAGCAGCAGCCTTGACTGCACCTGCGTGCTGATGACGTGGTCGAGCGCCTCGACGTCGTCGATGAAGCTCTGCGCGTCGAACACCTCACGCGCGACCACGAAGGCCTTGACGATCTCCTCGGCCCGGGCGCCCGTCTCCTCGACCGCGCGGTGGACGAAGGTGATGCCGCCGCGGTTGACGAGGCCGTTGACGAGCGAGTTCGTGATGATCTCGCGCCGCAGCGGGTGGTTCTCCATCGTCGTGGCGTACGGCTCGCGCAGCGCCTCGGGGAAGTAGCCGAGCAGCTCACGCACGAGCCACGGGTCGTCGACGAGCTCGCTCGCGCCGACCTCGTTCTTCAGCCGTAGCTTCGAGTACGCGAGCAGCACGCTGAACTCCGGCGACGTCAGCCCCTCGCCGGCCTCGAGGCGCCGATCGATCTCGGCCTCGTCGGGCAGGAACTCGAGCTCGCGGTCGAGGAAGCCGTCCGACTCGAGGTCGGCGATGAGCCGGCGGTGCACGTGCAGCATCTGCGGGCCCTGCACGCGAGCGTTGCCGAGCAGCGTGTTCTGGTCCGTGTTGTGACGCAGCACCTTCGAGCCGACCTCGTCCGTCATCGAGGCGAGCAGCTCGTTGCGCTCCTCGAGCGCGAGCGCACCGTCGCGCACGGCGTCGGCGAGCAGGATCTTGATGTTGACCTCGTGGTCGCTCGTGTCGACGCCGGCCGAGTTGTCGATGGCGTCGGTGTTGACGCTGACGCCGTGCTGTGCCGCCTCGATGCGCCCGCGCTGGCTGACGCCCAGGTTGCCGCCCTCACCGATGACGCGCACGCGCAGGTCGCGACCGTCGACGCGCACGGCGTCGTTGGCACGGTCGCCGATCTCGGCGTTCGTCTCGTCGGAGGCCTTGATGTACGTGCCGATGCCACCGTTCCAGAACAGGTCGACGGGGGCGAGCAGCACCGCGCGCATCAGTTCGTTCGGCGTCATCGTCTCGACGCCGTCGTCGATGCCGAGCGCCTCGCGGATCTGCGGTGTCAGCTTGATCTGCTTGGCCGAGCGGGAGAAGACGCCGCCGCCCTCGGAGATGAGGTCGCGCGAGTAGTCCGACCACGACGAGCGCGGCAGCTCGAACAGGCGGCGCCGCTCGGCATACGACGCGGCAGCGTCCGGGTTGGGGTCGATGAAGATGTCACGGTGGTCGAAGGCGGCCACGAGTCGGATGTGCTCCGACAGCAGCATGCCGTTGCCGAACACGTCACCACTCATGTCGCCGACGCCGACGACGGTGAAGTCGTCGCTCTGCGTGTCGTGGCCCAGCTCGCGGAAGTGGCGCTTGACCGACTCCCACGCGCCGCGGGCGGTGATGCCCATCGCCTTGTGGTCGTAGCCGTTCGAACCGCCCGAGGCGAAGGCATCGTCGAGCCAGAAGCCCTCGCGACGAGCTACGGCGTTGGCCTTGTCGGAGAACGTCGCGGTGCCCTTGTCGGCGGCGACGACGAGGTAGGGGTCGTCGTCGTCGTGGCGCACGACGTCCTGCGGCGCGATGATCGTGTCGCCGTCACGGTTGTCGGTGACGCTGAGCAGACCGCCGATGAAGGCCTCGTAGGCCTCGACGCCCGCGGCGAGCCATGCCTCGCGATCCGCCGGGTCGGGTAGCTGCTTCGCGACGAAACCGCCCTTCGACCCGGTCGGCACGATGACGGCATTCTTGACCATCTGCGCCTTGACGAGGCCGAGGATCTCGGTGCGGAAGTCCTCGAAACGGTCGCTCCAGCGCAGCCCGCCGCGCGCGACGAGCCCGAAGCGCAGGTGCACACCCTCGACCTTCGGGCCGTAGACCCAGATCTCGAACATCGGCACGGGCGCGGGGATGCCGGGAACGTCGGCGCAGCGGATCTTGAACACGAGCTCCGCACACTCACCGGAGAGCAACTTCGGCGTGTACGCGTTCGTGCGCACGATCGCCATGATGACGCCCTCGAGTGTGCGCAGGATGCGGTCGTGGTCGAGGCTCGTGACATCCGCGAGACCGTCGGCGAAGCGCTGGCGGACGGCCTGCGTCTGCGCCTCTCGCTCGTCGGCGTCGAGGGAGGGGTCGAAGCGCGCCTCGAACAGGCGCACGAGCAGCGACGTCAGATCCGTGTTCGCGAGCAGCGCCGCGACGACGTACTCGTAGCTGAGCGAGAACCCGATCTGACGCATGTAGCGCGCGAGCGCCCGCAGATGGTTGATCTGACGCCACGACAACCCGGCCGCGAGGACGAGCTGGTTGAGCGCGTCGTTCTCGGCCTGCCCGCGCCAGGCGGCGAGCACCGTCTCCATGACGTTCGTGCGCCGACGCGCGCTCTCCTGCGGCGTGTTGCCCCACATCGCCGTGCGGTCGGCGACGAGGCCGAAGTCGTAGACGTGGCAGGTGGAGCCGTCGGCGCGCGTCAGCGTGTACGGACGCTCGTCCGAGACCTGCACGCCGAGGTTCGTGAAGATCGGGAATACCTCGGTGAGCATGAGCGGCTCGTTGCGGAAGATCTTGAGGCGTCGCTCGCGCGAGTCGACCTTGTCGGTGCCGTACAGCGTGAGCGCCGCGTCGTCGTCACCGAGGCGTTCGAGCCGGCGCATGTCGGCGACGGCCTGACGGGGGGTGAAGTCGTCGGAGTAACCGGCCGGGAACCCGTCTGCGAAGGTCGAGACGAGCTGGCGGGCATCGACGTCCGCGAGCCCCTCCTCCGCGTGCGCGGCCTGCGTGACGCGCTCGCTCCACGTGCGCGTCACCTCGAGGACGGCGGCGCGGATGTCGTCCGCACTGACGTCCGGGATCGCCGTCCCACGCGGCAGGCGCACCGTGTAGTAGATGCGTGCGAGCGCCTCGGAGGTGACGCGGGCGGTGTAGTCGACCGTCTCCGAGCCGTACGCCTGGGCGAGGTGCTGTGCAATGGCCTCGCGCACGCGGGTGTTGTAGCGATCGCGCGGCAGGTAGACGAGGACGGCGACGAAGCGGCCGTAGTCGTCATTGCGCAGGAAGACGCCGACGTGACGGCGCGCCTGCAGGCGCACGACCTCCGTGGCGATCTCGTAGAGGCGCTCCGAGGAGGTCTGGAACAGCTCGTCGCGCGGGTAGCTCTCGAGCACGTGGAGCAGGTCGCGGCCCGAGTGCGAGTCGGGCGAGTAGCCCGCCCGGCGGATCACCTTGGCGACGCGCTCGGCGACGATCGGGATGCTCGACGGCGACGCCGCGTAGGTGCGGGCGGTGTGCAGGCCGAGGAAGCGACGCTCGCCGGTGACGTTGCCCGCCTCGTCGAATGTCTTCACGCCGACGTAGTCGAGGTAGGCGTCACGATGCACGCGCGAACGCGAGTTGGCCTTCGTCAGCGTGAGCAGCTGCGGCGAACGCGCCGCGGCGCGACTCTGCGGCGTCATCCGCTCGAACCCGCGCGGCGCGTCGGAGGCCGAGCGCAGGATGCCGAGGGCGCTGCCGTCGACGGGACGCAGCACGTCCTCGCCGTCGACGACGTCGAGGGCGTACTCGCGATAGCCGAGGAAGGTGAAGTTGTCCTCGGAGAGCCAGGTGAGGAAGCGGCGCACGTCGGCCGTCGCGAACTCCGGCACCGACACGGGCGGGTTGGCTCCGAGGTCGTCGACGATGGCGAGCGCCTGGTCGCGCATGCGCTGCCAGTCGTTCGCGGCGGCGCGCACGTCGTCGATGACGTCGCTGATCGTGCGCTCGATCTCGTCGGCGCCCGTGAAGTCGCCCAGCGGCGAGATGTGCAGGTAGACCCACGACTCCTCGCTCTCGCGCTGGCCCTCCGGCACCGTGTCGGTCTGGCCGGGCAGGCGCACCGCGCCGGGACGCTTACCGCTGCGGCGCGCGAAGCACAGCTGCCCCGAGGCGTCGCGCCGCACCGCCATCTGCGGGTGCAGCAGGTCGCCGATGCCGGCGCCACGCGAGGTGACGGCGGCGACGATCGAATCGACGACGAACGGCATGTCGTCCGTGACGACGCGGATGACGGCGCCCGCAGTGAGACGGTTGACGCCCCCGTGCTCGACGGCGTCGTCGATGAGGGAGGCGGGCAGATCCCCCTCGACCTCGACGATCGAGTGCGCACCGGCGCGGCGCTGCGCGGCCTGCATCTGGCCCTCGACCACCCAGGCCAGGTGGTCGAGCGACTTGCCGGCCAGCTCGGCCGGAGGGATGTCGCCCAACACCCCCTGGACGATCTCGAGCGCGACCCCGGTGCGGGCCTCGACGTCGGACAGAGCAGGCGTTGGAGCCTCGGCAGACATGACCTCTCCTGGCAGAGCGACGGGCGGTACGACGCTGTACCGCTGCCGTCGACTCTAACGCGCCCCGGCGACGTCGACGGCCTTCGGCGACGTCGACGGCCTTCGGTGTCGCAGACTTCACCGACGCGCCAGGACGCCTCGCGTCGTCGTCCACAAGCTGGGGGCTCGGGCTCGGCACGTTGTCGGTGCCGGCGCCTACGGTGGGGTTCATGGAATCACTCACCGCCGCACCCACGGACGTCGCCCCGCAGCTCACCCGGGCTGCGCTGCGACTGCTCGACGTCACGTTCGAGCCTGCGGCGGTGTGCAGCGGTGAACGCTTCGATCTCGTCGTCGAGGCGTTGAGCGATCAGTTGAGCGACACCGCGACGGCGCTGCTGGCCACCGCTCCCCTGCCACCGTTCCGCGCGCCCGAGCTGCCTCATATCGCCGGGGCGACGACGCGTCGCGCGGGGGTGACGTTGCGGCGCGCCGTCGAGGAGGGCACGCTGCCCGGCAGCGGCCGCTCCTTGACCACGAGCCGTGACGATCTGCTCGACGTCGAACGCTCGATCCGCGACCTCGTGAGCACGCACCCACAGCTCGCGTCCACGGCAGCGCTGCCCTGCGCGGACGCGGTGGGGCGCCTCGCGCGCGTCGTCTCCACCTACGCCCACGGCTACGCGCGGGTGGCTGCCGCGCTCGCACGGCCCGGCTGCTCTCGTGAGGCGGCCGCCGACGCGGCGGCCCGCACCGAACGAGCGCTCGTGCGCTGCCTCGATCGCTGCGGTGACACGCGGGCCCTGCGCTGAGCGCGGGCACGCTCCGCCGGGGGCCGCTCAGAGCAGTGCGCGTACCGCGTCGATCTCGCTCGCGTCGTACCAACTGAGTTCGAGGTCGGCGTCGTCGCTCACCTGCTCACCCTCGTCGCCGACGAGGAAGCACACGACATCGCGCAGCGTCACGTCGCCGTCCACGACGACGCGGCCGGGGAGTGCGCCGCCACCGGTGGAGGCCGCGGGCCTCACTCGAGCGTCCGGCACGTCGACGACCACGACGACGACGCGGCGCCCGGCACAGCCTGCGGCTGCGAGTTGCGTCGCGATGTGCTCGTGCAGTTCCTCGTCGCCGTGCGGGGCGAGCGCGCGCACGTCGTCGGTGACGGCGAACGCCGCCTCCACCGTCAGAGCCGAGGTGGCGAGCGCCGCGACACCGTCAGCGGTCACGGGGCAGTACAGGCGAGTCATCGGAAAGCCTTTCGAGCGGTGGGGCGACGCCTCGAGCCTAGCGGCGCCGCCATGCGCGACGACGACGCGTCGCATGCGGTGCCACGTCGGCGCCCAGCTCGCTCGCGAGATCGCGCACGGCGGCGAGGTACGGTGCGCCATCAGCGCCCTCGAGCAGGGTTCCGCGCAGCACCGCGGCGTCCAGCGCATCGCGCACGTCGGGCAGCACCGCCACGGGTCGCACACCGAGGAAGCGTTCCAACGCGTCCGCGACGACCGACGAGGCGCTCCCGCCGACCGCTCGTTCGCGGGCCTTCGACACGACGACGCGGACGTCGTCGTGCAGGTCGATGATCGCCGGCGCGTGTTGCACGAACCGTTGCAGCGAGACAGGGTCGCAGCCGGCGAGCGCGACGACGTGGTCGGCGCGCGCGAACGCCTCACTCGAGACCCCGACCCGGGAGGGAGCGACGGTGTCGAACAGCAGGCTCTCGTCGGCCTCGACCTCGGCCGCCACGTCGATGACGACCCAGCGGTAGTGCTGGGCGGCGAGATCGAGGACGCGGCCGAGGTGAAATCGGGTCAGCTCGTGCCAGCGCCCGGAATGCCCTATGCCGGTGAGCACGTCGAAGCCGGGCGTGACGTGCGCGGCGATGGAACGTAACTGGTGCAGGTTGAGGGTGCCCGCATCGACGAGACGCGCGGCCGCGAGCACGCCGGGTGCCTCGTCGAGCAGCCCGAGATGCGCCGAGCAGGACGGCGCGACTGTGTCGGCGTCGACGAGCAGCGTCGGCCCGCTCTCGCTCAGGGCCTGCGCGAGATGGGTGGCGCACGTCGTGCGCCCCGGAGCGCCGGGCGGGCCCCACACGACGACGGTGGTGCTCGTCGGCGATGACGCGGCCGCTGCGCCGTCATCGGGCCCGTCGGTGGCCAGGCTCGTCTCGGCCTGTTCTGCGGCGGCCGAGAGCTCGTGCTCGGCGGGGCCGGTGTGCGCGAGGGTCTCGAAGGCCTGCTCCAGCTCGCCCGATCCGACGACGTGGGTCCGTCGCAGGGACCACGCCTCGCACTGGCGAGCGTCCAGAGCGGATGTGGCTGAGACGACACCGAGCACCGACGCACCCCGCACGGTCAGTTCCGCGACGACGCTGCCGTTCATGCCCGGGAAATCAGGGCTGATCGCGGCGACGGTGACGGCGCCCGACTCGGCGGCGCTGAGTAGTTCGGTGACATCGGCGCAGCGCCGCACGAGGGTCGCGTCCTCGACGGAGGCGAGCTCCTCGGCGAACCGCGCCTCGAGACGCGCCGAGATCGCGGTCGCGACGGTGCACACCGTCATCGTCGTCACGAGCGGGCCGCCGAGTCGAGCGGCACCAGCGTGATGCGCGCGCCCGAGTTGACGGCATCGATCATTGCCGGCAACGACTCGCGCGGGACGAGGATCTCGACGGGCGAGCCGTCGGCGACGGCGACGACACCGCCGCTGCGCGAACCGACGTGCGACACCAGGGCCCGCTCGACGCTCTGGTGCGGCTTGTCGAAGCCGGTCGAGCCGGCGCCCTCCTTCTTGTCCGAAACCCAGACCTCGACGTCCCCGCCGGAGCGGATGACGTCGGCCTGCCCGCGCTCGACGTTGACCGACAGGGCGCGAACCGTCACACCGGAGGCGTCCCCGACGGCGTTCTTCGGCACGAGCTCCCCGGCCCCGACGGCGCGCTGGACGACGCCGCCCGGCTGGGTCGCGCTCGACAGGTACTGCCCGCCGCGATCGTCGAGACGAACCCTCGTCGGCACGAGGTCGGACGAGGTGAGGCGCTGACCAGGCACGAGGGCGCTCTTCGCACTCCACACCTGCACCGAATCGTCGAACGAGCCGATGACACGCAACGTGCCGAGCACGCCGAGGGCGAGCAGCACGATGCCTACGACCCAGCGCACGTCCTTCATGCCGGTCGGCACGAACCGCCGCGCCGCCTGCGCCCCCGGCGAGACGTCCTTCAACCTGCGTACCCCACGCTCACCCACGATGTTCCTCCTCGTTCGTCCACAGCCGAGATCCATCGTCACGCGGGCGAGCGGGCCCGACGCCTAGAATGATCGTCAGGTTTTGGTAAGAATCTCCGCACCCGTCGAAAGGCACCCCATGGCGCAGCGCTTCGTCCAGATCGCCGACGTGGCGGAGACCCTCAACGTCTCGGCGCGGCAGGTCTACGGACTCGTCAAGTCGGGTGAGCTGCCGGCGATCAAGATCAACAACCAGTGGCGCGTCGAGGCAGCCGAGGTGGAGCGCTACATCGAACGCGCCTACGCCGCAACGCGATCCGCCGTCGCCGCCGGCGGAATGGGCGAGGACTTCTGAGGGCTCGACGTTCGTCCACGCGCGCCTGATCACCTGCTCGGGGGGCCGGCGTGAGGTGTGAACTCAGTCAGCGGCAGCGGCTCAGCGTCCGCTGGCGTTGACGTCGATCCACGCGAGATGGGCGAGCGGGAGCACGAGACTCGCCGCGCCGCGCGCCGGGGTGAGGACGACGTGATCGGCGCTCACCGCGTCGATCGTCCCGACGATCGTGTGCCCGCCGAGGCGATGCCAGGCGAGAGGGGCACGTGAACGCGCCATGGCACGCAGCACGCTGCTCCATCCGCGTCCGATCGACGAACCGTCGGCCGCGACGTGGGGGCGCCCCAGCCCGCTGACGCAGGCGATCGCACTGACGGGCACGAGACGGAGCCCGGCACGCACGAGGTCGTCGACACCGTGCACCGCATGCACGCCGTCACGATCGAGAGCGAGCCAGCCCTCCCCCACGTCGAGGAGGTGCCCGCGCAGAGTCTCGGTGCCGACGCTCAGTGCGACGACACTGCCGATCCCGGCACGCAGCCGGTCGACCAGCGTGACGCCGGCGTGCTCGACGCGCACGCTCTCAGCGACCTCTGCCCGCGCCTCGGCACGTTCCTGTGCCTCCTGGGCAGCCTCGAGGTCGGCCAGCAATCGCTCCATTCGCATGGCTCGACGCTAGAGCAGCGAGGAGCTCGGACGGGCGAAAAAAGTTTTTCATCTTCCACGCCCCCACTCGACACGATGTGTCGTTACATTGCATTCATCGACATCACACGTCACTGAACGTCATCGTTCGTCATGGATGTTGATCGGCGGCGACACGAGTCGCGCCGAGGCGCATGACGCGACGACGAAGGCGGAACGCGATGATCACGACGACCAGGGCGAGCACGTCGAACCCCTCGAACACACCTGTCACGCCGCAGCAGCTGAGGAGCGCCGGCATCCTGGCGGGCCTCAGCGCACCGCTGCTCGCGACAGCAGCCGTGGCCGTCGCCGTCACGACCCGACGGGCGCTGCCCGGGCCCGGCGCGACGAGCGAGGACGTCATCGGCGTCGCCGCGGGCGCCGTCCTCACGCTCGCGCTGGCCCGCCTGGCGTGGCTCAGTCTTCGCTCTGCCCTCGACCTGCGGTGCGAGGCACGGCTGCTCGTGGCGGGCGACCTCGAGTGTGGCCGATCGGCGCTCGTCCGAGTTCAGGTCTGCGATTCGCGCTCTGTCGTGGCGCGCTCTGCACCGGTAACGGCGGACGCGACGGGGTCGAGAACCCGCACGGCGAGTCTGTTCCTCGCCGTCGCGGCACTCATCACCGTCGGCGCGCAGTCGGCCGGGGCCGCCGAACCCGCGCCGCGCCCGTCGTTCTCCGTCTCGGCCGAGGTGATGCCGCCCGCCTCGGCCTCTGTCACCGACGCAGCGGCCCCTTCCGGGGCGGTCTCGCCAGCGGCCGCCACTCCCTCGGGCGCGGCACCTGCGTCTGGCACAACCAGCTCGCACTGGCCCGACCGCGAGGCCCCCGACGTCGACGCCCCGGACTTCGAAAACCCCGACCTCGACGCCCCTGACCTCGACTCCCCCGCGTTCGGTTCCCCAGCGTCCGTGTCGGCCCCGTTCGAGGCACGCACATCCGACTCGGCCACGTCCGACACGCCCCAGCCAGCGGTGCCGCGTCCCGGCTGGACGCCGGATCCGTTCAGTACCTCGAACGAGCTGTCCGCCATCGTGCTGGGCACGCCGCGCGGTTCAGGCACGGCCGCGGAACACAGGACGCACGTCGTCGTGCGCGGCGACACGCTGTGGAGCATCGCGGCGTCCTACCTCGCCCCGGGCGCACCGGCGGAAGACGTCGCGGCGTCCCTGCCGGGCTGGCTCGAGGCCAACCCGCTGCTGCGGCTCGATCCGGACACGATCGAGGTCGGCCAGCAGCTCACCCTTCCTGCGTCCTTCGTCTCGACCACCTCAGCGTTCGGAGCCCACCGATGACCACCCTCACCCTCGAACGAGCGAGTGTCGCACCCCCGCGCGCGGCCCACGAAATGCCGCGTGAACTCGATCTGCACGAGATCGGCGGGTTGCTCGACGGCTCGCTGCGCGTCGCCGACGTGCCGGCCATCAGCGCGCGCCTCGCGGTCGACGTCAGCCGCGAGCGCCTGCCGCACCGCGGCGAGCACGACGAGATCTTCGGCCCGCAGCACACGGCGACGTCCGCGTTGCCGGACGCACGGGTGTGGACGCAGCGCTTCGCCCTGGCGCTCGTCGAGGCTCTGGCGGGGCGTCGCTCACCGACGCAGCTCACGCCGCACACGAACACGGACGTGCTGGCGCGCATCCAGCGACGCCACCGCACGACACTGCGTCGCGGTGCCGCGCCCGGACCGACGGGCGTGCGGCGCGTTCAGGTGTGCCAGCCGTGCGACGGTGTCGTCGAAGCGGCCGTCGTCGCCCGCGTCAACGGCCGTGCGACGCCGATCGCCCTGCGCCTCAACGGGGTCGACGGGCGCTGGCAGGTCACCGTCCTCGAGCTGATCTGAGCGTGTTCGCGCCTCAGCGCTTGCGCTTCTTGCCGCCCTTGCTCTTGCGGCTGCGCGCTGCGGAGCGACGCTGTTCGCGCGACATCTGCTCCTCGTCGTCCATGACGTGCCCGTCCTTGGCGACGACGTGATCCTCAGCGAGGCCCTCCTCGTTGGGCGCCGTGAAGTGCAGCTGCTCCTGCTTGGGTGCGGGCGTGGATGCCTCGACCTCGGCGGGGTCGACGTCGACGTGGAAGAACAGCTGCGTGGACTCCTCCTTGATCGACTCCGTCATCGCCTCGAACATCTGGAAGCCCTCGCGCTGGTACTCGACGAGCGGGTCGCGCTGAGCCATCTGCCGCAGGTGGATGCCCTCCTTGAGGTAGTCCATCTCGTACAGGTGCTCGCGCCACTGGCGGTCGAGGACGGTGAGCACCACGCGTCGTTCGACCTCGCGCGCAACGCTCGAACCGAGGAAGGCGACGCGGTCGTCGAACGCGTGCTGCGCATCGGAGCGCAGTTCCTCGCCGAGGATCTCCGGCGTGATGCCGGCGCGCCCGCCGAGCTCCGCCTCGAGCTCCTCGAGACCGATCGTGATCGGGTAGAGCTCCTCGAGGGCGCCCCAGAGTCGCTCGAGATCCCAGTGCTCGGAGAAACCGTCCGCGGTCGCCGTCGCGACGTACGTGTCGATCGTGTCGTTGATGAAGTGGCGCATCTGGCCGTCGATGTCACCCTCGAGCACACGCTTGCGTTCGGCGTAGATCGTCTCACGCTGACGGTTGAGCACGTCGTCGTACTTGAGGACGTTCTTGCGGATCTCGAAGTTCTGGCCCTCGACCTGGCCCTGGGCGGACTGGATCGAGCGCGAGACGATCTTGTTCTCGATCGGCTGGTCGTCGTCCATGCCGGAGCCCGACATGAACCGGTCGACGAGCGCCGCGTTGAACAGGCGCATGAGGTCGTCCTGCAGCGACAGGTAGAAACGCGACTCACCGGGGTCGCCCTGGCGACCGGAGCGTCCGCGCAGCTGGTTGTCGATGCGGCGCGACTCGTGACGCTCGGTGCCGAGGACGTACAGGCCGCCGAGCTCCTTCACCTCATCGTGCTCGGCCTTGACCGCGGCCTCCGCCTTCGCGAGGGCCTCGTCCCAGCTCGCCTCGTACTCCTGGGGCGTCTCCTCCGGGTCGAGGCCCCGCTGCTTGAGCGCGGCGACGGCCATGAACTCGGGGTTGCCACCGAGCATGATGTCGGTGCCTCGACCGGCCATGTTGGTCGCCACGGTGACGCCGCCCTTGCGCCCGGCCTGCGCGACGATGGCGGCCTCACGCTCGTGGTGCTTCGCATTGAGCACCTCGTGCGCGACGCCCTTCTTGCGCAGCAGCTCCGACAGGCGCTCCGACTTCTCGACGCTCGTCGTACCGACGAGGACTGGCTGGCCCTTGCGGTGACGCTCGGCGATGTCGTCGGTGACGGCACGGAACTTCGCGTCCTCGGTGCGGTAGATGCGGTCGGGCTGGTCGACGCGCTGCGGCGGGTTGTTCGTCGGGATCGTGACGACGCCCAACTTGTAGATCTGGTACAGCTCGGCGGCCTCGGTCTGGGCCGTACCCGTCATGCCCGACAGCTTGTCGTACATGCGGAAGTAGTTCTGCAGCGTCACCGTCGCGAGCGTCTGGTTCTCGTTCTGGATCTCGACGCCTTCCTTGGCCTCGATCGCCTGGTGCACACCCTCGTTGTAGCGACGTCCGGCGAGCATGCGGCCGGTGTGCTCGTCGACGATGAGGATCTCGCCGTTCATCGCGACGTAGTCCTTGTCGCGCTTGAACAGTTCCTTCGCCTTGATGGCGTTGTTGAGGTAGCCGATGAGCGGCGAGTTCTGCGCCTCGTAGAGGTTTTCGATGCCGAGCAGATCCTCGACCTTCTCGATGCCCGGCTCGAGCAGGCCGACGGTCTTCTTCTTCTCGTCGATCTCGTAGTCGCCCGGCTTCGTGATCTTGCCGTCCTTGCCTTTCTCCGCGCGCGTCAGGTGCTCGACGATCGAGGCGAACTCGACGTACCACTTCGTCGCCGCGTCGGCAGGGCCGGAGATGATGAGCGGCGTGCGGGCCTCGTCGATGAGGATCGAGTCGACCTCGTCGACGATGGCGAAGTTGTGGCCGCGCTGCACGAGCTCGTCCGTCGACCAGGCCATGTTGTCGCGCAGGTAGTCGAAGCCGAACTCGTTGTTCGTGCCGTACGTGATGTCCTTGTTGTACTCGTCTCGGCGCTGCGCCGGCGTCATCGACGACAGGATGCAGCCCGTCTCGAGCCCGAGCGCGCGGTGCACGCGGCCCATGAGCTCGGACTGGTACTCGGCGAGGTAGTCGTTGACGGTGACGACGTGGACGCCCTTGCCTTCGATCGCGTTGAGGTAGCTCGGCAGTGTCGCGACGAGCGTCTTGCCCTCACCGGTGCGCATCTCGGCGACGTTGCCCATGTGCAGCGCGGCACCACCCATGATCTGCACGTCGAAGTGACGCTTGCCGATCGTGCGCTTGCTCGCCTCGCGCACGGCGGCGAACGCCTCGGGCAGGATCTGATCAAGGCTCTGCCCGTCCGCGAGTCGCTTGCGGAACCGGTCGGTCTCCTCCCGCAGTTCGGCGTCGGTGAGCTTTTCGAAATCCTCTTCGACGATGTTCACCTGAGCGGCGATCGCCTCGAGCTTCTTGAGCGTTCGTCCTTCGCCGGCGCGCAGAACACGTTCGACAATTTTGGGCACGCGAGACTCCGTAAATCGTTGATCGATCACCTCGGGCGACGGGCCGTTCTCACGGGCCCTCACGCGAGGTGGCGCCCGACGCGCGGGCACAGTTCCCCTAAGAGTAATGGGTGAGCGGCGGCGCCGCCCCGTCAGAGTCCGCTGGGTCGGGTGCGTCTGCGGTTGCCTGTTCCCCCGGCGCCTGACGCAGCAGCGCGCGCGCCTCGGCGCGCGAGGACACCCCGAGCGTGCGATAGATCCGGGCAAGGTGGTTGCGCACGGTGTTCTCCGACAGGAAGAGCGTCGCGGCGATGCTGCGGTTCGAGCGGCCACGAGCCACAAGGTCGAGCACCTCGCGTTCGCGCGCGGACAGGGCATACGTCGGGTGGGGCGCCCGGGCGAGGGCGCATGCCACCGCCCACACCTGAGCCGCTCGCTCGGGTGCCACGTACGGCTCGTCGGCACGCAACATCCGGGCGAGCGCCGCTTCGTCGAGTGGCGTGGGCACCTCGGCGAGCACACCGTGAACACCGCAGCGGATGGCGGTGGCGAGGATGTCGTCGTCATCGGTGACGACGAGCAGGTGCTCGGGGGTGGCGTGTTCGAGCTGCGCGAGCAGCTCCGCGGCGCTGCGCGGCGCACACCACCGCCACGGCACCTGGCCGCCGGTGATGACGCCGGCATCAGGTCGGCGACCCCTGAGAAGGTCGCGCGGCGCGCCGGCGACGTTCATCGTTCGAGCCTGTTGGACGAGAGCGCTCGCGTGCACGAACCCGACCCCATGGAGGCGTCAGGGCGCGTTCGCCGGGCGGCGGGCGGTCCGTGACGCACCCGCAGCCCGGCGTCATCGGGCGCGCTGCTCAGGCTGTCTCCTCCAGCGTGTCCGGTGCTTCGTCGACGAGGTCGAGGTGGATCACTCCATAGCTCCACCCACGGCGGCGGTAGACGAGGCTCGGACGACCGCTGCTCTTGTCCTGGTAGAGGTAGAAGTCGTGGCCGACGAGTTCCATCTCGCGCAGGGCCTCGTCGACGTCCATGGGCGCGCTCGCGTGCACCTTCTCGCGCAGCTGCACCGGGCAGTCCGGATCCTCACCGAGCTGGGCGGCCTCCGGCGCGTCGTCGCGCGTGTCGGGCATGATCTCGAGCACCGGCAGATCCGCCGTCGCCTCCGCGACGGACATCGTGCGGTGCTGGCCGCGCTGGATACGACGACGGTCGTGCTGGCGGCGCAATCGCTCACCGAGCTTTCCCATGACGAGGTCGAGGGCCGCGTACTCCTCGTCCGCCGACGCCTCCGCGCGCACGACGGACCGCTTCGAGCGGCACGTCACCTCGACGCGGTAGGCCTCCTTGGCGCGGCGCGGGTTCGGCTCGTGCGTGATGACGACGTCGCAGCGCATGACGCGCGGGTCGAGCTGCGGAACCTTGGCCAGCTTGTCCTCGACGTGTCGCGCGAGGCGGGCAGGAACCTCGACGTGTCGGCCGGTCACGGTGATCTCCATGGAAATCGACTCCTCGGATCGAGAGAAACTTCGGTGAGAAATCGGCCCCGTCAGCCCGGCTGCAGGCGTCGGGAGCCGCTTCGTGCGCGCCACCACCTCCTGCGGGGATGCTTGTTCGATGTCCTCCAACCTAACCCCCCATCGACGCCCGGGGAAGGGTTCGGGAACGGTCGATTCCGGCCGCCCCCGCTGCGGGCGCCGGCGGGGTGTGATCGTCCCGCGGTCAGCCTGCCGAGCGGGCGTTCGGCTCGTGCGGCGTCGCCGCGAGCGCCGCGACGGCGACGACCCGCACGCCCGCTCGTTCCAGCGTCGCGTGCGCCGCGGCGAGCGTCGCGCCGCTCGTCACGACGTCGTCGAACAGGACGACGCGCGCGCCGGCGCGAACGAGACGCTCCGCCGTCCGCGGCTCGATCCTGAAGGCCCCTTCGACGTTGCGGCGTCGCTCGGCGAGAGTCAGCCGCGCCTGATCCGCGACGCCCCGATCGCGGTGCCGCAGCAGGCTCCGTCCGCTGACGAGGCTGGTGCCCCGACACACGGCGTCGCACAGTTCGCCCAACGGAAAGCGTCCCCGCTCACGGTAGGCCGCGGCCCGGGACGGAATGGGCACGAGGACGAGTGGCCCGGCGCCGGCCGATGGCCGCGCGCCCAGCGCGGCATCTTCGAGTGTGGCGTCGGTGAGTGCGCGAGCGAGCGAGCGGCGCGCGAGGCGCACGAGGACGTCGAGGCCGTCGCTGCGTCCACGATCCTTGAACGCCGTGATGGCCTCGCGCAACGGCCCGTCGAACGCCGCAGCGACGGCGACGTCGAGTTCGGGGGCGTGATGGGCTCGCACCGTGAACGCTTCACGGCACAGACCGGCGTCGCACGTCGCGCACCAG
Source organism: Dermacoccus sp. SAI-028 (assembly GCF_004346775.1). Classification (NCBI taxonomy): domain Bacteria; kingdom Bacillati; phylum Actinomycetota; class Actinomycetes; order Micrococcales; family Dermacoccaceae; genus Dermacoccus; species Dermacoccus sp. SAI-028. The sequence goes on from NZ_SMFS01000001.1 coordinate 2,133,954, forward strand.
CTCGGGCCCCATGCGCCGCAGCCGAGACAGTTCGACGGCCACGCCAGATCGACGACGTCACGCAGCGCGCCCCTCACCCACGCGACCGGCGGCGTGAGCCGGGCGCCGACGTCGCGAGACTGGCGGGGCACACCCGCGATGATGCCGCCCGCGCGACGACGTCACCACCGACACGCGCTCGCCCCTGTGGACGAGGGTGCGCCGCAGCGCTCCCCCGGGCCACAGCCGTCACCGGTTGTGGACGACGGAGTCTCGGCCCACGCTGTCCGGCGCGCTTTCGACCACCTCATCCAGAGCGACGAGCACGTTCGGCGCGCGCCGAACGACGGCGTCCCAAGCGGAGACGGGTGTCAGGATCGCGGGGCGATGAGGTCGCCCCGGGTGAGGAAACTGCTCCACGAGGAGCCCTGGCGCGTGAAGACGGTGTTCGCGTCGGTTCGCACGAACAGGCCGCTTCGCCCGTCGAGAGTAGACACGAGGCTGCTCGCGCCCGTGACGCCGCCGAGGGGCACCGGGGCGTCGTCGAGCGGCACGAGGGTCGGTTGCAGGAGACCGTCGCTCGTGCCGAGGACGGCAAGTGACGTTCCGTCCGCCCACACGACGTCCTTGACGTCGTGCACGCCCGGCGCGATGTCGTGCGCCGGGCCGAGGGAGACAGGTCGACCGCGCTCGTCGCGTTCGACGGCTGCGACGACGGCGCGGGCGTCGTCGCGGTCACGGATGGTGAGAGCGACGCGGGAGCCCTCGGGCGACACGCTGAGCGACGTGACGGAGGACGCGCCGAGCCACGGGACGTCGAGGGCTGTCGGTGTTCGCGTCGGCGAGGTCGACGTCGTGTCGAGCGCCCACAGCGCGGCGCTCGAGGTGTCGCCTGTCCTCTTCGACCTGGACGCCTGCGACGACGGTGATGCCGACGACGTGCGGCCTGCCACCCACAACCATCCGGAGCTGTCGAACGCGGGACGCACGAGCTGGTTTCCGAGATCGGGGACGGTGACGTCGGTGCCGTTGAGCCAACGTCGTACCGACGTGCGGTCCTTCGAGATCGCCGCGATCTGCCGCCCGCCCTGGCCGGCGGCGAGCAACGACCAGTCGGCCGGCACCGCGGGCAGCACGGGGCGTCCCTGCGCCGCGCGGGCGTCGGTGCCCGAGACGGAGTCGTTCGCCTGGGCGTGCGTCCAGGCGAGGTAGGCGCCACTGCGGGAGATGACCTCGTCGAGGCTGTCGGCGGTGATCGAGTAGCCGACCTGGCTCGGGTCGCTCACCTGCGCAGGCAGGTTGTCGGTCTCCAGGCGCGCCCCGCCGACGCGCACTGAGACCGAGCGCACCTCCGGCGCCTGCATGACGGTCGCCGTCACCGACGCCCACAGCGCGGCGCGCGCGGGGTTGTCGGCAGCGCTCGCGCGGCTGGAGAGCGCGACGTCCGCCTCGCCGTCGCGCACGGGCACGGCGTCGACGGCGAGCGCCGTCCCCGTCGGCAGGCTCGTCGCGATGGCGGGGCGCAGCCACTGCGGTGGGGCGGAGAGCGCCGCGCGCGCGAGCGCCGTCGCGAGACCCTGGCGCGGCAGCAGGCGCGGGTCGGGTACGAGCGAGCGTCCGTAGGCGGCCGGGTAGTACACGTTGACGCGGCTGAACAGGCGCGCGACGTCCGTGCTGCTGATCCACACGCCCAGCCCGTCGGGCACCTGGCTGAGGCGCCATCCCCCGGCCGTGGAACCCACCGTGAAGCGCAGGTCGCGGCGGGTCGTCGACGGTTGGCGCACGAGGTGGCCATCGGCGTCGATCGTCGCGACGACGGGGACGCTGAGACGCACCGTCGTCGTGTCGGGGCGGGTGGCCGTGATGTCGCTGTCGCCCGCGAAGACCGTGACGGCGCTGCCCGGTTTCCAGCGACGGCTCGCGTCGCCGGTGAGGAAGGTGCGGGCAGCCTGGTAGTCGTCGTGCGCGGACATCTGGGCGCGTAGGAAACCAGTCGCGATCTGGCGCGGATCGTCGTAGGCCGACGCCGTCAGCGGCTCGACGGCGAGCGGTTCGCTGTCGTCCTTCGCGTCGACGGCCTTGCCCGGCGCGACGCTCGACGTCGAGGGCAACCCGACGCACCCGGCGGTCGCGAACACGCTCGCCGCGGCGGCCACGGCCACCAAGGCGCGCGGCAGCCTGCGTCGTGGGCTCATCGTGGGGCCTCGCCGGCGTCGACGGCGCCCTCACCGTCGATGACCTGGGGCAGTGAGTTCGAGCGCTTCTTCGCATCGATCGCGACCGGGTAGCCCGACGCCAGGCGTGCCCCGCCGTCGGAGGTGCGCATCGTGCCGCTCGAGATCTGTTTCGTCCTCGCGGTGAGGCCGGGCTGCAGCGGGCCCGGACTCGCGGCGATGGCGACGCCCTGCACGCGCGGCAGCGTCAACCGGAAGCAGGAGCCCTCGCCGGGTGCGCCCCACGCCTCGAGAAAACCGTCGTGCAGGCGGGCGTCCTCGAGAGAGATCGACAATCCGAGGCCCGTGCCGCCCGTCGTGCGGGCGCGGGCGGGGTCGGCGCGCCAGAACCGGTCGAAGACCTTGTCCGCCTCGCCCTCCTTGAGTCCGATGCCGTAGTCGCGGACGCTGACGCTGACGGCAGTCGAGTTGGCGCGCAACGTCACGACGACGGGCTGGCCCTGGCCGTGCTCGATGGCGTTGGCGACGAGGTTGCGCAGGATGCGCTCGACGCGGCGGCGGTCGACGTCGATCGTGACGTCGATCGTGACGTCGTTCGGCGCGTCGAGCACGAGGCGGCAGCCGAGCTTGTCGGCGAGCTGCGCGTGCATGTCGTTCACCTCGGCGCACAGCTGGCGCATCGACGTCGGTGTGCGGCTCAGCACGGCGCCGCCGGCGTCGAATCGGCTGATCTCCAGCAGGTCCGCGAGCAGCGACTCGAAGCGGTCGAGCTCCTTCGACAGCAGTTCGGAAGAACGCGCGACGTGCGCCGCGAAGTCGCCGCGTGAGTCGTGGATCATGTCGGCGGCCATGCGGATCGTCGTCAGCGGTGTGCGCAGTTCGTGCGAGACGTCGGAGGTGAAGCGTTGCTGCAGGTGCGACAGGTCCTCGAGCTGGCCGATCTGACGTTGCAGGCTCGAGGCCATGGCGTTGAAGCTCGTCGCGAGGCGCGCGATGTCGTCCTCTCCGCGCACCGGCATGCGTTCGTCGAGGTTGCCGGCGGCGAGGCGCTCGGAGACGTGCGCGGCGGAGCGGACGGGGGTCACGACGAGGCGCGTCGCGAGGTAGGCGCAGGCGCCGAGGAGCAGGATGAGCGCGAGGCCGCCGGCGGCGAACGAGGTGCGCACGATGCTGAGCGAGTCGGCTTCCTTGTCCATCGGGAAGATGAGGTACAGGTCGTACGCGCCGGCGTTGGGGATGCTGACGCGTGAGCCGACCATGACGGCGGGGATGTGGCGGCCGGTCGCGTCGAGGGAGATGATCTTCGTCTGCTGATGCGCGGGGTCGCGGGCGAGGGCGCCGCGCACGTCGGCGGGTGGGGTGAAGCCGCGCGCACGGGCCGTCGCGACGAGGGGGATGCCGGGGCGCGTGTTGTCGCTGGCGCGCATGAGGATGACGAGGCGCGCGGAGTCGTCGAGCGGGCTCGCGATGCGTTGCACGGAGTCACGCGAGAGGTTGTAGAGCGTCGTCATGTCGGTCTTGTCGGTCGCGTCGAACGCGCTCTGGACGTCAGCGGTCTCGCTCAGCGCGATCTGTTGCGCGGACGCGGTCTTGCTGCGCACGAGCCCGTCGGCGATGCCCTGGTACATGAGGGATCCGACGGCGATGACGACGGTGAGGCCCATGAGCATCGTCAGGCTGATGACGCGCACGTGCAGGCTGCGTCGCCAGCTGCGCACGCAGAACGTGACGAGGCGCCTGATTGCGCGGCGGGACGCGTCGTAGGCGCGTCGTAGGACGCTGCGGGGTGCCTCAGGTGGCGGGTGTGCTGGCACCGGCCTTGTATCCCACACCTCGCACGGTCACGACGATCTCGGGCCTCTCCGGGTCCTTCTCGACCTTGGCGCGCAGGCGCTGGACGTGCACGTTGACGAGGCGCGTGTCGGCGGCGTGGCGGTAACCCCAGACCTGTTCCAGCAACACTTCGCGACTGAACACCTGCCATGGCTTGCGGGCGAGGGCGAGCAGGAGGTCGAACTCGAGGGGAGTGAGGGAGATCGGGGTGCCGTCGCGGGTGACGGAGTGGGCGGCGAGGTCGATCGTCAGGTCGCCGATGGTGACGGTTTCGGGTTCGGCGTCGCCGCGGCGCAGGCGGGCGCGGACGCGGGCGACGAGTTCGGCGGGTTTGAAGGGCTTGTTGACGTAGTCGTCGGCGCCGGCTTCGAGGCCGGCGACGACGTCGAGGGTGTCGGTGCGGGCGGTCAGCATGACGATGGGGACGTCGGATTCGGCGCGGATGGCGCGGCACACTTCGACGCCGTTCTTGCCGGGCAGCATGACGTCGAGCAGGACGAGGTCGGGTTTCGCGTCGCGGAACGTGGCGAGTGCTGACGTGCCGTCGCCGCAGTGGGTGACGTGGTAGCCCTCGCCGCGCAGAACGATGCCGAGCATCTCGGCGAGTGCCGGGTCGTCGTCGACTATCAGCACACGGTTCATCACGTGGGGGCCCCTTCCTTCGTGCGGCGCGTGCGCCCGGTGGGGCGCCGTCCTCGGCTCATTGTCACACATGCCTGCGGGCCCACCCCGGACCTCTTCGCGCGTCCTGCCGTCCCCGGGACGTTCGTCCCCACTCTGCCTGCGCGTGCGTTCTGTCTGACCGAATGTGGACGTGATTCGCACAGGTGGGCGAGATTCGCGAATGTGACCGTAAATGGCAGGTGTGCACACCCCGCGCCCACGGTTGAAACGGCGACAGCCACGCGGGCCGTACCACGTCGCAACGTGGACGGCCCGCGTGTCGCAGTGAGACGGGCCCGCCAGGGCCCGGCCACAAGACGCGCCAGAGAGAATCAAGCCGTAACGCGCCGAGACTGGACCGGCGAGCTTGCGAGCCGGCCAGCATCGGCACGTTCCGGATCGTGCGGGCCGTACCACGTCGCAACGTGGACGGCCTGCGTGTCGCAGTGAGACGGGCCCGCCAGGGCCCGGCCACAAGACGCGCCAGAGAGAATCAAGCCGGAGCACTCCCGCTACTGACGCGCGCTTGCGCGCGGTCAGTAGCGGTAGTGCTCCGGCTTGTACGGGCCGGCAACGTCCACGCCGATGTATTCGGCTTGGTCCTTGCGCAGTTCGGTGAGTTCGACGCCGAGGGCGTTGAGGTGGGCGCGGGCGACCTTTTCGTCGAGGTGCTTGGGGAGCGTCTTGACGAGGGGTTTGCCGTTGTCGGTGTAGGCGTTGCCGTTGGTCCACAGTTCGATCTGGGCGATCGTCTGGTTGGCGAACGAGTTGGACATGACGAAGCTGGGGTGGCCGGTGGCGTTGCCGAGGTTCATGAGGCGGCCTTCGGACAGCACGATGATGGAGCGTTCGTCGTCGGTGCCCTTGTCGAACGTCCATTCATGGACCTGCGGCTTGATCTCGACCTTTTCGATGCCGGGGATCTTGGCGAGGCCGGCCATGTCGATCTCGTTGTCAAAGTGGCCGATGTTGGACACGATGGCCTTGTTCTTCATGCGTGCCATGTGGTCGGCGGTGATGATGTCGAAGTTGCCAGTCGTCGTGACGAAGATGTCGCCGTACTCGCAGGCCTTGTCCATCGTCGTCACCTGGAAGCCTTCCATCGCGGCCTGGAGCGCGCAGATGGGGTCGATCTCGGTGATGACGACGCGGGCGCCCTGTCCGGCGAGGGCGGCGGCGACGCCCTTGCCCACGTCACCGTAGCCGGCGACGACGGCAACCTTGCCGCCGATGAGGACGTCGGTGGCGCGGTTGAGGCCGTCGATGACGGAGTGGCGGGTGCCGTACTTGTTGTCGAACTTCGACTTCGTCACGGAGTCGTTGACGTTGATTGCCGGGAACAGCAGTTCTCCCGCGCGCGCGAGTTCGTAGAGGCGGTGCACGCCGGTGGTCGTCTCCTCGGTGACGCCCTTGATGCGCTCGCCGACCTTCGTCCACTTCTGCGGGTCGTCGGCCATCGTGGAGCGCACGAGGGCCTTGAAGACGCTGAACTCCTCGGAGTCGGCTTCGGTGGTGGGCGGCACCTGGCCGGCCTTCTCCCACTCGGTGCCCTTGTGCACGAGCATCGTGGCGTCACCGCCGTCGTCGAGGATCATGTTGGGGGCGTCGTCACCGGACCAGGTGAGAATCTCGTTCGTGCAGGCCCAGTACTCCTCGAGGCTCTCGCCCTTCCAGGCGAACACGGGGACGCCCTTCGGGTCCTCGGGCGTGCCGTCGGGGCCGACGACGACGGCAGCGGCCGCGGCGTCGTCCGTCGAGTAGATGTTGCAGCTCGCCCAGCGGACCTCGGCGCCGAGCGCCGTCAGAGTCTCGATCAGGACGGCCGTCTGGACGGTCATGTGCAGCGAGCCGGCGATCTTGGCGCCGGCGAGCGGCTGCGACTCGGCGTATTCCTCGCGCAGGCTCATGAGGCCGGGCATCTCGTGCTCGGCGAGGCGCAGCTGGTGGCGGCCGGCTTCGGCGAGGCTGATGTCGCGGATCTTGTAGTCGAAGGACATGGGGATGTCGTTCCCTTCGGTTGTCGAATGACGTTCTCGATCAGGCGTCGCCGGCGCGCCCCTCTGGGCTGCTTCGCGCATGGGTCATCACCCACGCCGAACGCGTGCTCGTCAGTCTATCCGCCATCACTGACAGGCCGCCGGGGGCGCCGCATCGCTCAGTGCGCGGCGGCCTGGTCGCCGCTGCGGCGGGCGAGCGCGGGCGTCACGAGGGCGACGAGGACGAGACCGACGAGGACGCCGACGATGGCGCTGATGAGGGTGTTCGTCAGCCAGGCGAGCACTCCCCCGAGCGCTCCGGTGGCGTCGGCCACGGCGTGCTCGACGTGGTGGACGGCGTCGTACGGCGCGTGCCAGCCCAGTTCGGCGGAGTTCGCCAGCAGGATGTGCCCACCGACCCACAGCATCGCCACGACGCCCAGCGTCGACAGGAACGACATCACCTTGGGCATCGCCGTCACGAGTCCACGGCCGAGCTTCTCGTTCTTGCCCGACTCGACGAGGTGCAGGCCCACGTCGTCCATCTTGACGATCAGTGCGACGACGCCATAGACGAGCGCGGTGATGAGGAACGCGACGACGATGAGGACGATGGTGCGGGTGAGGAACGGTTCGTGATCGACGGTCTGCAGCGAGATGACCATGATCTCGGTCGACAGGATGAGGTCGGTGCGGACGGCCTCGGCGATGACCTTGTTCTCGTCGACGGACTCGGTGGCGACGTCCTCGGCCAGGTGCTCGGCCGGGGTCTCCTCGCGGTGGGCGCGGCGGTGCGCGAGGGCGTGACGGATCTTCTCCGCGCCCTCGTAGGACAGGTAGAGGCCACCGAGGATGAGCAGGATCGTCACCGCGATGGGCAAGAACTGTGACAGCACGAGGATGACGGGCAGGATGATGAGCAGCTTGTTGCGGATCGAGCCCTTCGCGATCTTCGCGATGATCGGCAGCTCGCGTTCCGCGGCGAGACCCTGCACGTAGCGCGGCGTCACGGCCGTGTCGTCGACGACGACGCCCACGGCCTGCGTGCTCGCCTTGCCGGCAGCGGCGGCGACGTCGTCGACGGACGCCGCAGCCATGCGCGCGAGCGCGGCAACGTCGTCGAGCAGTGCGAACAGTCCGCCCGCCATCAGCGCACCTGCGCGCTTCGGTGCGACGGCGGCATGGCGTCAGGCCTCGGGTGCGGAGCGGCGGGCATCATGCGCACAGCCTAGAGAAACCTGGGAGGCTCACGAAATACGCTGAGGGAAGCTATCGACTCCGAGCTTCAGCCCTCGATGCGCGTCGCACCGTGCTGGGTGGAGCCGCCGTCGTTCACCCGCTCGTCGGGCAGGTCGGTGTGCACCGCGGACGAGCGGTGCCCGATACGGCTGCCGACGCGCCCGAGGTCGATGTCGGGTTCGAGGTACATGAGCAACTTCATGTCGGGCTTCGCGGCACGTGCCGCCTGTTCAGCCATGTCGATGGCGTGGGCGATCTCCTCACCCGTGTCGCTCTTGTCGACGGCGAACTTGACGGCGACGAGCAACTCCTCGGGGCCGAGGTGGCTCGTCTTCATGTGGATGACGCGGTTCACGCCGTCCGCCGACTCGATGGCACGTCGGATGTCGCGCACCGTCTCGGGGGTCGCCGCCTCGCCGAGGAGCATGGACTTCGTCTCACGGAACAGGAAGATCGCGACGAGGATGAGCAGGATGCCGATGAGGCCGGCGCCCACGGCGTCCCAGATGCCGTTCTGCGTGACGAGGGCGAGCGAGATGCCGACGAGGGCGAAGACGAGACCGGTGACGGCCGCCGAGTCCTCGCACAGGAGCACGGGCAACTCGGGGCTCTTCGCCGACTTGAGGAACTGCCCCCAGCTCTGTTCGCCCTTCTGCTCGCGTGCCTCCTTGGCCGCCGTCATGAGGGAACGGCCCTCCATGAGGATCGCCAGCACGAGCACGACGATCGGCACCCACCACCAGGCCTCGTCCGTCGACGGCTGCTTCGCGCCGGGCTCGCGCATCTGATGGAACTTCTCGTACGCCTCGAACAGCGAGAACAGGCCACCGAGGGAGAACACGATGATGCTGACGACGAAGCCCGCAAGGTAACGCTCACGCCCGTAACCGAACGGGTGATCCTCGTCCGCGTCCTTCTGGGCCTTCTTGCCGCCGATGAGCAGGAGGATCTGGTTGCCCGAATCGGCGGCGGAGTGGATGCCCTCGGCGAGCATCGAACTCATGCCGGTGAGCAACCACGCGATGATCTTCGTGACGGCGATGCCCAGATTGGCGGCCAGCGCGGCGAAGATCGCCGTGTTGTTGCCGCTGTGCCCGCCCGATCCGGTTTCCTTCTCGTCACTCATGACCCCGAGAATAGGTGGCGCCTCTCGCGCCGCCAACCGCGACGGCGCCGTCACACTCCCTCGATCCAGCGAAGGACCCGCCGTGCCGACTCTGCTCTATCTCAGCGAATCCGACGTCCGGGCAGCGTTCACGGCAGACGTCGCGCACGCCTCGCAGCACGCGGCGTTCACCGCGCTCGGACGAGGAGAGGCGCTGCTGCCCGCACGTCTGCTGCTGCCGGGGCGCGGCGACGACGTCGCGTTCTGCTACGCCGCGCGGGCCGAGGCGAGCGCACCGGCCGTCAGCAAGTTCGGTTCGGTACACGCCGGCAACGTCGACGCGGGGCTGCCCGCGGTGCACGCGCTCGTCACGGTGCTCGACCCGACGACAGGTGTGCCGACGTGCGTCATGGCAGGCACGACGCTGACGACACGCCGCACGGCGGCAGCGAGCGCCGTCGCGATGGAGGCGTTGTGGTCGCCTGACTCGAGCGGGCGCGACGACGTCCGTGTGGCCGACGGCGCAGGTGTCGGTGCCCGGGACGGCACCGGTGTTCATGTCGCGATCGTCGGGAGCGGCGTGCAGGCCGAGGCGCACGCGCACGCGTTGTGCGCCGTCGGCGGTGAGCACACGGTGGGTCGCATCCGGCTCGCGGCGCGCGACCGCGCGAGTGCCGACGAGTTGGTCGCGCGCTGGCATACGACGAGGCCCGAGGGCGCACCCGACATGGAACTCGTCGACACGGTCGAGCAGGCGTGCGCGGACGCCGACGTCATCGCGGTGTGCACGACGTCGACGACGCCCGTGCTCGAGGCGACCTGGGTGCGTGACGGCGCCCTCGTCATCTCCGTGGGCTCGTTCAGCGCCGAGCGATCCGAGGTGCCGAGCGACCTCGTCGCTCAGGCACGCGTCGTCGTCGACGACCGCGAGACGGCACTGGCCGACAACGGGTGCGTCGTCGCGGCCCTCATGGCCGGGGTGCTCGAGACCGGCAGCGTCGAGACGCTCGGCGAGGTGCTCGTGCGCGACGCCGCACATGCCGATGATGATGACGCAGAACGTCACGTCTGGAACGACGACTCCTCGAACAACGGCGCCATGAACCACGGCGCCGCCGACAGCGACGCAGGCGCCCACGGTGAGCGTCGCCCGCGCGTGACGCTCTACGCCTCGGTCGGGATCGGGTTGCAGGACGCTGCCGCGGCCGTCGCGGTACAGGAGGCCGCCCAGCGCGCCGGGGTCGGGACGCCGCTGCCGCTCTGACATCGCTGCCAGGGCTCACTCGCCGTCGCACCCCGGGGTTCATTCGGGGCGCATCCTGGGGCTCAGTCTCGCCGTCGCACCCCGGGGTTCATTCGGGGCGCGTCCTGGGGCTCAGTCGAATTCGAGCCCCAGCAGCGCGTTCTCGAGCACCTCGGTGAGCGCCGGGTGAATCCAGTACTGCCCGCGTGCCATCTCGTCGGCGGTGAGCCCGAACGACATCGCCTGGACTGCAGGCTGGATGACGATCGAGGCCTCCGGGCCGACGAGGTGCACGCCGAGCAGCTTCTTCGTCGCCTTGTCGGCGATGACCTTGCAGATGCTCGTCGTGTCCTCGAGGGCCCAGCCGTAGGCGATGTCGCCGTACTTCTGCACCTTCGTCGTGATGGCGTGCCCGCCCTCGCGCGCCTCGTCCTCCGTCAGCCCGACGGTGGCGACCTGCGGGTGCGTGAAGACCGCCGCCGGCACGACGTCGTGCGGGAACGCGCGCAGGTCGTCGGGGTGGACGAGGTTGTGCGCGACGCAGCGCTCCTCGGCGTTGGCGACGTGCTTGAGCTGGTAGCGCGAGGAGCAGTCGCCGAGTGACCAGACGCCGTCAGCGCCCGTGCGTCCGTACTCGTCGACGACGATGCGCCCGTCGTCGCGCACCTCGACGCGGGTGTTCTCGAGGCCGAGGTCGTCGGTGTTGGGGATGCGGCCCGTGGCGACGAGGAGCATCTCGCCCTCGACGACGCGCCCACCTCTCAGCGTCACGCGGATCGTCCCGTCGCGCTGTTCGATCGACTCCATGACCGCATCACGTTCGAGAGCCCACTGGTCGGTGGCGGCGTGGGTGAGGACGCGGCTGACGTCGTCGTCGGCGTGGCGCAGCACGCGCTTTCCGCGTGCGAGCATCGTCACCTCGACGCCGAGGGACGAGAACACGTGGGCGAACTCGAGGGCGATGTACCCGGCGCCGGCGATGACGAGCGAACGCGGCAACTTCTCGATGCGCATGATCGTGTCGCTCGTCTCGTAGGGCACGCCGCTGTCGGTGACGACGGGCGGGATGTTGGGACGCGCGCCGGTCGCGATGACGATCTGGTCGCCGCTGATCTCCTCGTCGTAGCCCTCGACGCGCAGCGTGCGGTCGCCGGTGAAGCGCGCGTGGCCGCTGAACACGGTCGTGTTGCCGTCGTCGCTGCCGCGCTCGCGGTACGCGCGTCCGCCCGCGGAGATCGCGTCGATGCGCTCGAAGACGCGGTCGCGGATGTCGTCCCAGCGCACCTGATCGACGTGCGCGTCGACGCCGAGGCGCGACGCCTCCCGCGCGCTGCGCGCCACCTCGGCGGCCTGGACGAACATCTTCGTCGGGATGCAGCCGACGTTGAGGCAGGTGCCGCCGAAGACACCCTTCTCGATGACGGCGACGCGCTTGTCGGCGAAGTCGGGCGTCACGAGCGAGTTGCCCGAGCCGGTGCCGATGATGACGAGGTCGAAATGAGCCATGCCCCAACCCTAGGCGCAGGCGGGGACAACCCCGGAACGCCGGGCATTTCTTCTCACGGACCTCTCTGCGCGAGCGAGCCTCCCGAGCCTCGAGGCGTCGAACGATGGGCGTCAGTGCGGGTGGCGCAGGCGCTCCATGAGGACCGCCGCCTGCGTGCGCGATTCGAGGCCGAGTTTCGCGAGCAGGCTGGTGACGTAGTTCTTCACCGTCTTCTCCGCGAGGTGCAGGCGCCCCGCGATCTGACGGTTCGTGTACCCCTGCGTGATGAGGTCGAGCACGCGCTTCTCCTGCTCGGTGAGCGCGGCGAGTTCGGGGCTCTCGAGGGCACCGTCACCGCGCAGGCGCGCGCGGATGACGTCGGCGTCGGCGGTGTCGAGCAGCGACTCCCCCGCCGCGACGCGTTCGATCGTCTCGATGAGGTCGGCGCCGCGCACCTGCTTGAGGACGTACCCACTCGCGCCCGCGAGGATCGCGGCGAGCAGGGCCTCGTCATCGTCGTAGGAGGTGAGGATGAGGCAGCGGATGTTCTCGTCGACGCTGCGCACGGCGCGGCACACCTCCATGCCCGTGCCGTCTGGCAGCCGGCCGTCGAGGATGGCGACGTCGGGGCGCGCCGCCGGGATGCGCCGCGTCGCCTCCTCTGCGCTGCCGCTCTCGCCGACGACCTCGCAGCGCCCCGATGACGCCAGCAACTCGGCCAGGCCGCGACGGACGATCTCGTGGTCGTCGAGCAGATACACGCGCACAGTCATGACCCCATTGTGGCCGCTGCGTTGAGTTCGCGCCGCGCGCTCCCCCAGGATGGGCGCATGACGGACTTGACCCTGGTCTCGTTCCAGCCCGTCAGCCGCGTCGGCGTCACACGCCACCCACGCGATCTCGTCACGATCGCGGAAGATGAAGCCCTCGACCGGCCCGGGCAGCGGCCACCGCACCGGATACCCCGACACCGGCTGCTGCTCGCACAGCAGCCGCACGAGCGCGTCCCGATCACCGTCGTCACGCAGCCGAATGTCGACGCCCATGCACAAAACACGGCGCTGACGCCGCGTCAGCTCAGGAGGTTCCTGCCACATCACCGGCGCGCAGGTGAGGACGAAGGTCCCCGGGCGCTGCGGTGAGGCGCGGGTGAGGATGAAGCATGCCCTCACCGAGCGAACCGACACCGGAGCAGATGCTCGATGCCATGGGACGGACCGGTCGGGCGCACGTCAGCGTCTCGCGGGGTGCTCTTCCGTTCGTCATGCCCTGTGGCGTGCGTGTTACGGGTGGCGACGTCGTCGTCGAGACGGCCCACCCGAGCGTCACACGCGGCGCGCAGCGACGCGACATCGCGGCCGTGCAGGTCGAGGCGCTCATCGACGGAACGTGCTGGTCGATCAGCGTCACCGGCCCGCTCGCCATTCGCTCGACGTCGGATGCACCGCAGCGCGGCGATGTCGTCCTGCCGACGCGGGAGGCTCTGTTCAGCGCCGAGTGCCTATCATCGGCGCATGGTCACCGCGTCGATCCGCTCCTTCGATCCGGTCTTGCCGAACGAGCCTGACGAGGCTCTGCTGGCCGCCGTCATCGAACTGAGCAAGGATCTCGAGCTCAAACCACTGCTGCGCCGATTCGTCGAGACCGCAGCGGAACTCACCGGCGCCCAGTACGGGGCGCTCGGCGTGCTCAACGCCGAGGGGCGCTTCGACGACGTCGTCATCCACGGCATCGACGCCGAGACGGCCGCACTCATCGGCGACGGCCCCCACGGCGAGGGCGTCCTCGGCGCGATCATCGCCCACCCGCACACGCTGCGCGTGCCCGACATCGCCGCGCACGAGGCGAGCGTCGGCTTTCCCGAGCACCACCCGCCGATGTCGTCGTTCCTCGGCTGCCCCGTCGTCATCCGCGGGCAGGTCTACGGCAACATCTACCTGACGAACAAGCGCGACGCCGAGGAGTTCTCCGCCCGCGACGAACGGGTGCTCGAGGCGCTCGCGTCGGCCGCGGCGTCCGCCATCGCGCACGCTCGGACGCTCGCCGAGGCGGGGGCCCGCGAGCGCTGGCACCGCGCGGCGGCCGAGGCCGCGCAGCTCCTCTCGCAACTGCCGCCGGCGCAAGCGTGGCCGCAGGTCGTCGCGCGGTTCGACTCGATCCTCACCGCCAACCACGTCGAACACGTGCCGGGTCACCGCAGCGCAGCGCGCCTCGGCGACCTCGCCGAAGAACTGCTCCTCGCGCCGCGCGCACGATTCTTCACGCACGACGTCGCGGCGCGCCTCGTCGACGAGCGCATGCGCTGCGCGATGGTCGTGCCGCTCGCCAGTGACGGCGAGAACCCGGAGCTGCTGCTGTTCGCCTGGGACCGCCCGACGCTTTCGCTCGACCCCGAACCCATGGAGGCCATCGGGCAGACGATCGCGGACCGACTCTCGGTCGCGACGTTGCTCGCCTACCGGCACGCCGAGGCCGAACGCGTCGCCATCCTCGAAGATCGCGACCGCATCGCGCAGGACCTGCACGACCACGTCATCCAACGCATCTTCGCCGCCGGCATGCGCGTGCAGAGTGCGCTGCCGCGCATCGACGACGAGGTCGCCGTCGAGAAGCTCGACGCCGTCATCACCGACCTCGACGAGACCGTCACCGACGTGCGCCGCGCGATCTTCGACCTGCACACCGGTGGCGCCGCGTTGGCGCTCGCGCACACCGTCGACCAGCTCGCCGCGCAGGCGCAGGACGCCCTCGGATTCGCGCCGAGCGTCAGCGTCAGTGGTGCCTACTGGACGCTCGACGACGCCCTCGTCACCGACCTGCTCGCCGTGATGCGTGAGGCACTGAGCAACGCGGCGCGGCACGCGCACGCGAGCGCCGTGCGGGTCGTGCTCGACGTCGGCGACGAGGTGCTCGTCAAGGTCACCGACGACGGACGCGGCCTGCCCGAGCACCTCGAACGACGCTCGGGGATCGCCCACCTCGTCGCGCGGGCCGAGCGACTCGGCGGCACCTGCGTCATCCGCGCGAGGCGCAGTGGCGGCACGGCCGTCGTGTGGCGCGTGCCGAACCGTCGCGCGGCTGTGACGCCCTGACGGGCTGGGCTCAACCGCAGCGAGACGTCACCCTTCGCGCGAGCGCGGTCGGAGTTCGGGCGCTTCAGGCATGGCGTGACGCCTGACGTACTGGCCGCGGCGGGTCAGTAACCGGCCGCGGCCTGCGGGGCGTCCGCGCCGGTGGCGTCGCCGTCGAGCCCGTCGAGAACCACCCGAGTACCCGAGAGGCCGAGACGGCTGGCACCGGCCGCGATCATCGCGTGGGCGGCGGCAGCGTCGCGGATTCCGCCGCTGGCCTTGACGCCGATGTCGGGGCCGACGGTCTGGCGCATGAGGCGGACGGCGTGCTCGCTCGCACCGCCGGCGGGGTGGAAGCCGGTGGACGTCTTGACGAAGTCCGCGCCCGCCGCGACGGCAGCACGGCAGACGGCGACGATCTCGTCATCGCTCAGTGCTGCGGATTCGATGATGACCTTGAGCACGCGGCCCTCGGTGGCCTCGCGCACGGCCCGCACGTCGGCCTCGACGTCGTCGAAACGCCCGTCCTTCGCGGCGCCCACGTCGATGACCATGTCGACCTCGTCAGCCCCCCGCGCCACGGATTCTGCGGCCTCTGCGGCCTTGACGGCGCTCGTGTGCTTGCCGCTGGGGAACCCGCAGACCGTCGCAACCTTGACGCTCGTCTCCACGGGGAGCATCGACGGCGACACGCAGATCGAGTACGCGCCGAGCGCCTCGGCCTCACGGGCGAGGGCGTCGACGTCCGCGCGCGTCGCCTCCGGCTTGAGCAGGGTGTGGTCGACGATCGACGCGACGTGCGCGCGGTCGAACGGGGAGCCTGATGAGGACGAAGCAGCGGTGTTCATACCACTCAGCCTACCCAGTGACGGGACGGGAGGATGCGCCCGTCGCAGGCCGCACTCCGCCTCGTCGGCCGCGCCTCGGGCACATGGGTCTGACCGCGAGCCCGCGCGCTCGGACGTCAGCGGCCGAGCCGGTCGCGCAGTTCGGTGACGTGACGCGAGACTGCGGGGTCGAGGCCCTGCCCGAGCGCGAGGTACGTCGCAGTGAAGTCGACGCGGTGCATGAGCTGCGCGGCCCGCGCGATGGCCGGGCCTGCGTCGGGATGCATCTCGACGACGACAGCTCCCGCCGCGCGAGCGCTCTCCTGGATGCCGCTCGCGACCCAGGCCAGTGCTCCCACGCCACCGGTGCCGTTGCCGCCCAGCCCACTCGCTCCGCCGGGCGCATCGCTGACGAAGAAGCCATCGGCTCCGTCACGCGCCGCGCCGGACCCGCCCGTCGCGTCCGAGTGCAGCGTGAGGAACCCGAGGCTCGGTTGGCGCGGGGCGTCGAGGAACGGGTCGGCGAAGATGTCGTCCGGCGCGGAGACGGCGCCTTCCCCCGCGCCGGCAGTGAACGGGCCGTCGAGCGTCGCGACGAGGTCGGCCGCGTCGTCGGGCAGCTCACCCCACGTCATCGGCACGCGCGCCGTGCGGGCGAACATCGACGAGGCCCGACGCGCCGCGAGCGCCGCGACAGGGCCGTCGGCGAGGGCGACGGGCACCGTCCCGGCGAGCTGGAGCGCGGCGAGCTTGGCCGGGTTGACGAAGTGCTCCGACGACGGTCGCAGCGTCTCCGATTCGGCATCCAGCATCGCGGCGGCGACGAGCAGGTCGTCGTCGCTGACGTCGACCAGCCCCAACCGACGGGCGCCCATGAGCACGGGGGTGAGCAGCGACCACAGCGAGGTCCGGCTCGAGACCCGCCCGCGGCCGACACCGATGTGCACGCCGCGAGCGCGGGCACAGACGTCGGCGAGCGGCGAGTCGTCGGCACCGACCGTCAGTAGCGACGCGCCCCGCCGTGCCGCCTCCGCAGCGAGTGCGAGCGGCCCCTCAGCGCGCCCGGACAAGGAGACCGCGATGACGAGGTCGAGCGGCCCGACCCAACCGGGCAGCGGCACGTCGCGCCGCGTCATGACGGGCACCGGCGAACTCGGCTGCGCGAGAGTCTGCAACACATCGCCGACGCGCTCCGACCCGCCGAGCGCCCCTACGAGAACCGAACGCGGTCGTTCGTACCCGGCGACGTCGTCGATGCCCGCTTCGCGCGCGAGCGTCAGGGCCTCACGCACCTGCGCGCCCGCCGTGGCGAGCGCACGCAGCGATCCGCGTGAGTCGCAACGTTCGAGGTGGCCGGCGTCGTCGAGCCAGCTCTCGTCGAGATGGGCCATGACTTCTCCTCGGCTCGGGGGTTCGTCTCAGACATTCGGGGCGCGGCGACGCCGCCGTCGTTGCTCACGTCGAGCGTGTTCGCGGGCCGCGCGGTCGATGACCGCGCGCGCGAGCGTCAGGCGGGCAGCACGCTCGCGTCGTCGGCGAGCAGGACGGGGATGCCGTCGCGTATCGGGTACTGCAGGCGCCCGCCGCGTTCTGCGTCGACCCCGGTGCTGACGAGGACGGGCGCGCCCGAGGCGTCACTCGCGTCCTCCAGCTCGGTGCCGGTGACGGGGCAGCGCAGGATCTCGCGCAGCCACGGGTCGATCGTCAGGGGCCGGCGGCTCTTGTCGTCGTTCACTGAGCTTCTCCTTCGCGGACGGCGGCGAGCGCGGCGTCGCGCACGCGCTCCATGGTGGCGGTGTCGGCGGCCTCGACGTTGAGGCGCAGCAGCGGCTCGGTGTTGGACGCGCGCAGGTTGAGCCACCACATCGGATCGCTCTCCCCCGCGCCCTCGTGGACGAACGTCACGCCGTCGAGCGCGTCCTCGGTGAACTCGCCCTGCGACGCGACCCACGTGCGCACGCGGCCCGTGGCCGCGGCGGCGTCGCTCACCGTCGAGTTGATCTCCCCCGACGCCTCGTAGCGCGCATACGCGGCGACGAGCTGCGACAACGGTGCGTCCCGCTCCCCCAGCGCCGCGAGCACGTGCATCGCGGCGAGCATGCCGGTGTCGGCGAACCAGAAGTCGCGGAAGTAGTAGTGCGCGCTGTGCTCGCCACCGAAGACGGCGTCGTGCTCGGCCATCTGCGCCTTGATGAACGAGTGCCCGACGCGCGTGCGCACCGGCTGTGCGCCGTTCTCGGCGATGACCTCGCCGACGGCGCGGCTCGAGATGAGGTTCGCGACGACCTTGACGTCGGCCGCTGCGGCCCCCCGCGCGACCTCCTTCGCGATCTCGCGCTCCGCGACGAGCGCCGTCACCGCGGACGGCGTGACGGGCTGGCCGCGTTCGTCGATGACGAAGCAGCGGTCGGCATCGCCGTCGAAGGCGAGGCCGATGTCGGCACCGTGCTCGACGACGGCCTGCTGCAGGTCGACGAGGTTGGCCGGCTCGAGCGGGTTGGCCTCGTGGTTGGGGAACGTGCCGTCGAGCTCGAAGTACAGCGGGACGATGTCGAGCGGCAGCTGCGCCAGGCCCGCGTCGGTGCCGAGCACGGCCGGGACGGTGTGGCCGCCCATGCCGTTGCCCGCGTCGACGACGACCTTGAGCGGGCGTCCGCCCGACAGGTCGACGAGACCGCGCAGGAACTCGGCGTACTCGCGCAGCATCTCGCGCTCGGTGACGCTGCCCGCCGGGCCGTCGAACGGCACACCCTGACCTCGATCGAGCGCCCATTGCGCGAGGTCGCGGATCTCGGCGAGACCGGTCTCGAGGGAGACGGGGCGAGCGCCCGCGCGGCACAGCTTGATGCCGTTGTACTGCGCCGGGTTGTGGCTCGCGGTGAACATCGCGCCCGGCAGATCGAGCGCACCGGAGGCGAAGTAGAGCCCGTCAGTCGAGCACAGCCCGATGAGGGTGACGTCGACGCCGTACGCGGCGGCGCCGTCGGCGAACGCGCGCGACAGCTCCGGAGAACTCGGGCGCATGTCGTGCCCGACGACGATGGCGTTCGCGCCCTCGGGGCGCACGACAACCTGCGCGAACGCGGCGCCGAGCTCGCGGGCGACGCGCGGGGAGAGCTGGTCGGGCACGAGGCCACGCACGTCGTAGGCCTTGATGAAGTCGTTGAGCGCGGGTGCAGTCACGACGTTCACTCTACCGGCGCGAGGGCCCTTCCCGACCGTCGAAGGGCCTGTCGAACCGGCCCCCGTCGGCGTCGTCGTCATCGGAAGCGTCAGAGAGCGCGTCCGCGGGCGTCTGACCGGGCAGCACCCGAAGGTGACGGCGGCGCTCCGTCGCCGACAGCAGCGTCGGGTCACTCGCGGCGACGCTGCGCGTCGAACGGCGCGTCGGCTCGGGCTCCCCCGGCGCCGGGCGTACCGCCGCCTGACGCACGGCCTCGGCGAGCGCGACGAGATCGTCGGGCGTCGGCTCGGGCGGCGTCATGTCGACGGCGAGGCGGACGATGTCCCACCCGCGCGGCGCGGTGAGGCGCGTCGCGTGGTCGGCGCACAGGTCGTAGGTGTGCGGCTCCGCGTATGTCGCGAGCGGGCCGAGCACGACCGTCGAATCGGCGTAGACGTACGTCAGCGTGGCCACGGCGGGCTGGGAGCAGGCCGATCGGGAACACTGTCGCATCAACGTCACGAGGCACAAGGGTACGCCACGGCGGGCACCACGTTAGGCTCGCCGGGTGACTCCTCGCCCCACCCCACGCGCGCCGCGCGGGGACGCCCCGACGCGGCGCGATCGTCACGGGCGCCGCCATCGTGGGCCGCTCGCGTGGCCGCCCACGCCGTCGATGCTGTCGCGGGCGCGCTCGTTCGACGAGGCGGTGCTGCGCAGCGTCGAACGGCTCGAGGCGCGTTGGGGCGAGAGCCTGGAGCACATCGAGATCGGCGTCGAGGAGGTGCCGCCGTCCGATCCGAGCGCGTGGGAGGACGCCGTGCCGCTCGGGCGCGCCTTCCCAGCCGAGGGCAAGCACCGCGCGCGCATGGTGATTTATCGCCTGCCGATCCAGACGCGCTCCGCCGACCTGTACGAACGCGACCTGCTCGTCGAGCACGTCGTCAC
The DNA here is from genome assembly GCF_004346775.1 of Dermacoccus sp. SAI-028. Taxonomy (NCBI): domain Bacteria; kingdom Bacillati; phylum Actinomycetota; class Actinomycetes; order Micrococcales; family Dermacoccaceae; genus Dermacoccus; species Dermacoccus sp. SAI-028. The sequence goes on from NZ_SMFS01000001.1 coordinate 2,153,661, forward strand.
CACCCAAATCGCGGCCCTGCTCGGGCGCGAACTCGACGAGGACGACCAATGAGATTGACGCCCACCGCCGCCCCGCTGCTGCCCGCCGACATCCTCGTCGCCGGGCGCGCACCCGTGCTCGTGACGGGCGCGTCGGGGGTGCTCGGGCGCTGCGTCGTCGAGGAGCTGCTCACCTCCTCCATCCCCGTGCGCGCGCTGACGCACCGACGCGACGTCGACCTGCCCGAGGCGGCGGCCGGCATCCCGGCGCGCCTCGAGCACGTCACCGGCGACCTCGGCACCGGCGCCGGGCTCGACGCGGCGCTCGACGGCGTCGAGGCCGTCATCCACTGCGCAGGCAACCCGAAGGACGCGCGCCGCGTCGACGTCGAGGGCACGAGACGCCTCGTCGACGCGCTCGACGCGTGGGCACCGAGCGCGCACCTCGTCCACGTCTCGATCGTCGGCTGCTTCGAGAACCCCTACCCCTACTACCGGGCGAAGGCCGACGCCGAGAACGTCGTCGAGGCCTGGCACGGTCGCGCGAGCATCGTGCGCGCCACCCAGTTCCATCCGTTCGTCGCGCAGCTCGTGCGCGGCGCGGGCGCTCGCGCCCTGGGCGCCGTCGAGGACATCGAGGTGAGCCCCGTCGACCCGCGCTGGGTGGCGACGAAACTCGTCGACGTGGCGTCGCTGCTCACGAGCCTGCCCACGCCGATGGAGCTCGCCGGGCCGGAGACGTTCACCCTCGCCGACATCGCGACGCTCACCGCACACCTCGATCGCCGACGCGCGCCGTGCACGGCCCCGCTGCCGACGATCGGGGTGACGATGCGCGCCTTCACCCGCGGCGCGCATCTGCCGAGCGAGCAGACACAGATCGGTGGACGCACCTACGCGCAGTGGCTCTCGGCCGAAGAACACTGACCTACCGGTAGGACGCCGCGCCGCGTTCAGGCGGCGGCGTGGTTCGGTGTCGGGGAAGCTCGGGAGTGAGTTGCTGCGGCTCGGCGGTTCGCGCCTCAGCGCTGGGTGACTTCGACCGGCGCGCGCAGCCACGGCGTCGGCACGAGCGGCACGCTCGTCACCGGCTGATCGGCGCCCACATCGCGGACGAGCACCGCGGCGTGGACGGGCGCGGCGTCCGCTGATCCGTCATCTCGCAGCAGCCACACCGTGGCGTTCTTCGGCACGTCCACACTCGCCCAGCCGTTCGCCGGGACGTCGAGACGTCGGCGCGTCGCTTTCCCGGACGGATCGCTGACGACGAGCGTCACCGACGTCGCCCTCCCTTCGCCCATGACGACGAGTCGGCCGGCGTGGCGCGCCCCGTCGAGACTGGCACCGGCTGCGGCATCAAGCGCCGGGGCGGCGGGCACCCAGGTGAAGTCGCGCGATTTCTTGGACGCCGAGGACGCAAAGGCGGAGGCGATGATGTTCTCCTGCGAGCTCGCGCGCACCGCGGCGACGTCGTCGTCGATGCCGTCGAGCGTGACGTCGAGGCTGCGCCCGACGGGCACCGTCACGACGCGTTCACTCACGTCACCGGCGTCCTTCCCGGACGCCTGGAGGCGCACGACGGCCGCGCGGGAGCCTGGCGCCGCGAGACGCACACGTACGGAGCGGTCGACGACCGGCACGCCGGGCATCTCCTGCACCGGCGCGGGCGGTGCGTACTGGGCGGCGACGTCGTCGCCCTTGCGCTCGGTTTCGCCGACGCGGTCGCGGACACTCGCGACGACCGCACCGTCCTCACTACGGACGTGAACGACGACCGCAGCGTGCGCGAGAGCGTCCGCGGGGATGTTGACGCTGACGCGTCCATGCGCGGGCACGGCCTTGTCGGCGATCGCGGCGGAGTCGAGCGCGCCGTCAGCCGCGCGGACGTCGACGTCGACGGACACCGCGCGTGCGCCCGGGTTGACGAGGGTGACGGTGAGCAGCCTGCCGGGTTGCTTGTCCCCCACCGGAATCCACGCCTCGGCCGTGGCCTGGGTGCAGGCCTGCGCGCTCACGGCGCCGTTCGCCTCGTGGAACTGCGTTGCCGTGATGCCGGGCGCCGAGGCGCCTCGCGCGACGACGTCGAGGGGCCCGTTCTTCCAGGTGCGGGTCATGCTGTGGCCGCGCGCGAGCGTCACGGCTGAGCTGTGACCCGCCTCGTTCACCTGCAGCTGCCCCCCGCCGCCGAGCATCGACGACAGCTGCATCGGCGCCGACGCGAGCGCCAGCGTCGCCGCGTCCTTGCCCTCGCCGCCCGGGCACACGAGCGACGCCGCGTCGACGGGCATCGCGGCGGCGCGGGCCGTCGGCGCCGCTGCCTTCGGCGGGTGGACGGGCGCGGCCTGCGCTGCCAGGACGACGGCGCCCGTCCCGGCGGCAAGGACGCCGGCGCGGATCCACCCCTGAGCGCCCCACGTGCGTGGCCGACTCGTGCGCGAACGGCTCATGCGCGCACCTTCTTCCGCGTTCCGAACGGCAGCGCGAGGAACGCGACGACACCGAACAGGCCGAGCTGCGCCCAGCGCCAGCCGCGCCACGCCGTCCCGGGATCGATCTCCAGACGACCGCCCGCAGCGCCCAGTTCGTAGGTCGGCAGGTCGCCTGCGACGTGCCGCAGGGGGCGGCCGTCGAGCGTCACGCTCGCGTGCTCGGCGAAGCCCGGCCCAGCCGCGACGGCCACGCGTCGCGCGGCAGCGCCCGCGGGCAGCGTCGTCGAGACGCGCGCATGGTCGCCGCTCACGGGCACGATCGTGCGATTCTCGCCGTCCGTGACGACGACGCGGGCGGCGCGCTCGGCGCCCTCTCCGTCGACGTGGTAGAGCGAGGTGCCGGCGGTGCTCGCCATGGGCGTGAGGCCGTCCACGCCGTCGAGTTCGAGCGAGCGTGCCCCGGGCTCCTGGGTTGCGCTCACGTACGCGACGCCGGCTTCGCGCAGCGCGCGCGCCGCGTCGGATCGATCGGCCGTGGCGTCCGTCAGCGACCCGATCGCCCGCGTGACGGCGGCGGGGGTCCGCATCGTCGGGACGCCGGCGTCGGCAGCCGGCAGCCCGGCCTCGCGGCTGCGGACGGTGAAGTCGGCGGCGTCCGCACGCGCGTGAAGTTCGAGCACGAGAGCCGCGCGGGCGCTGTGTGCGTCGTGGGCGGCGATGGCCGGCAACGGGTCCTCGACGCACATCAACCGCGTGGTCGTCGGCGACGTCCAGGCCGCGCAGGCCGCCGTCCCGACGGTGACGAGGACGGTGCCCGCGGTGGCCCAGCGCAGCGGGGTGCCGCGCGCTGCGCGGCGGGTACGCGGAACGGTGGTCTCGCCGGCCGCGACGAGCGCGAGGGCGAGCAGGCAGGCGACGAAGGCCAGCAGCGGCAGGCCGGCCCACACGTGCCAACCGGGGTTCGCGCCGAAGGAGTGGCGCGGCACGATCATGGCCGCCCCCAGCGACGCGAGGGCACCGACGACGAGCACCCACCGCGCGGCGGCGAACGAGCGTCCGCGCACGGCGCCGAACAGCCCCGCGAGCAGCACGGGGATGCCGAGGACGAGCGGCGTCGACCCGGGCCCGCCGGGGTGGGCGAACAGCATCGCGACGGGGTCGGTGGCCGCCTCCTGCGTGAGGGTGCCGGGGCCGGCGACGAGCCGGGCGGGGTGACGCCACACCTCGACGCTCCAGTGCCCCAGCAGCAGCGGCACGAGGACGGCGACGGCAAGCGCCCGCCATTTCGCCGCGCGGCGACCGAACACGACGATGACGAGCAGGAGGACAGTGAGCGCCGGCAGGAAGGGCGGGGCGAACGCGACGAGCACGGTCGCGGCGAGAGCGCATGCGGCCACCGCACCGGCGCCGCCCGAGCGACGCGCGATCGCGGCCAACCCGGCCAGCGTCAACGGCACCATGATCGCGGCGACGAGGGCGCCCAGACGCCCGTCCGCCATGGCCCCCGTCAGCGGCGCGGCGCTGCCCCACAGCAACGCGACGACGGCACGCGGCCAGGGACGCCGCGTCACGACGCGGCCGGCCCAATAGGCGGCGAGGCCGGCCAGGACGGGCGCGGCGAGGAACAACCACGTGAGCGCGGCCTGGGCGCTCGCGGCGTCATCCGTCCACGGGAACACCGAGACGAGCCACGCGCCCGCCGCGAGGAACGGCAGATACGGCGCCGACGAGGCGGGATGCCCGTACCCGTCGCCCTGCCAGGCGTCGCGCCACGCGTGCCACCACGCGCTCGCGGAAGTGAAGCTCGGCTCGAGAGCGCCGCCCGCCAGGCCCGCTCCGCCACTCAGCAGGTCGGTGTCGAACGTGCGACGCGCGAGCACGGCGCTCAGTGCGACGAGAGCCAGGAACAACCACAGGCCGGGGTGACGCATGCCGCGCGCGACGATGCCGCGCGGAGCCGTCAGGTACTCGGCGTCCTGGGACGTGGGCCCGGTCTCCGACGACGCCGGGCTCGCACCGGCCGTCCGCGAACCGCTGGGCGTGACGGCCTCGACGAACGCCTCCCACGCGCGGGCGCGGCCGACGGAGGCGGGCACGAACAACGACCGCAACTGCGCAGTGCTGACGACGGCGCGACCGCGGAAGCGCCGGCGCGCGCCGAAGATGCGGGCCAGGCCGAAGGATGCGCTCGCCTGCCCCAACTCGGCCGCGGCACGCCGCGGCCGCTTGACGAGCAGCAGCGCGAGCGCGAGCAGCAGCGACGTCAGCGTCGTCCAGACCATCGCGAACGGCAGGCGCCACGCCGGTGTGCGCGCGAGGGCCACCTGACGGTGACGACGCAGCGTCGCAGCCGAGTGCGGCGCAGGACGATCGGGGTCACCCGCACGGCGCGACAGCGCACGTCGCTCGCGGCGGGTAGGGCGCGAGCCACCCCCGTCGATGGAGCGCAGCAGGTGCGCCGCGTCGAGATCCTGATGGGCGACGGCGTCGGGGATGACGGCCACCGCGTGCCCGGCGAGGTGGGCGCGCCAACACAGGTCGAGCCCGTCGCCGTCACCGTCGAAGGCGGGGTCGAATCCGCCGAGTTCGAGATAGACGTCCTGGCGCACGAGCATGCCGGAGCTCGCGACGGCGAGCACGTCGCGGCGAAGATCGTGCTGGCCCTGGTCGAGTTCGCCGCCATGCGTGCGCGCGACGTGCCGGCCGCTCGTCGTGACGTCGATGCCCACGTTGACGAGCCGGTCTGGGCGGTCGAGTTCGTGGATCTTGCAGCCGAGGATGCCGAGTCGTTCGCTGCGTCCGGCCGCCCTCAGCTGGGCGGCGAGGGCCGTCGGCAGCGGCGCCGAATCCTCGTGGAGCAACCAGAGCCAGTTGTACCGGTCGTTCGGGTGGCTCTCGCGGCGACGTGCACGGCGTCGGGTGCGTAGCGCGACGACGTGGTCGCTGGAGCGTGCGGGCAGCGCCTGGACGGCGCGGTCGACGAGCGCGGCGAACGCCTCGTCGTGCGAGGCGGTGACGACGGTGACGTCGAGCGCCCGCAGGTCGGCGCGCTCGCGGGCCATCGCGTCGAGGGTGTCGCGCACGCGTCCGGCGGCGCTACCGTCGACGATGACAAGGCGGTCGGGGCGGCGCGTCTGCGCGCAGACGGCGGTGACGGTGGCGTCGAGCCAGGGCTGATGGGCGTCCCGCGCGATGAGGACAGCGGTGACGAAGGGGTGTGCTGGGGAGCCGTCGTGCAACTCGTCGACGCCGTTGACCTGGGTCGCCGACACTTCGCTCAGACCGCGCGCTTCTTCAGCTTGCGGCGTTCGCGCTCGGACAGCCCGCCCCAGATGCCGAATCGCTCGTCGTTCTCGAGGGCGTACTCGAGGCATTCGGAGCGCACCTCGCACCCGACGCAGACGCGCTTCGCCTCACGGGTCGAGCCGCCCTTCTCGGGGAAGAAGGCCTCGGGGTCGGTCTGCGCGCACAGGGCGCGCTCCTGCCACGACAGCTCTTCCGTGTCGTCCAGGGCGTCGTGCAGGCTGATCAACTGCATGAATTCCTGCATGTCCGTCCTTTCGTGGTCGGCGGTCGCGGCGGGTGGGCCGGGCTCTGCGGTACGTCCCGATCATCGGCACGTCGGTCGTGTGGTCATCGTGATCCGCCGCTCGCGGCGGCCATATCACCGAGCGGTGACAACCCCCTGGTGACGCGACGATCCAGCCGATGATCCGCCGATGGCGAGCCGTCGAGAAGGTCGACGGTGACGCCCGGACGAAGGGCGTCGTGCGCAGCGGGCAGGTGGCAGCGAGAGCGAAGCGGTGGCGAGAACCAACGGTGTTATTACATCGGTGTCATTCGAGTGAGTCAAGCCGAACGGGTGACCCCGATCAGCCCTCGGCGGGGGTGGTCGAGGCCCTGCTGCGCCCCCGTGTCACACTGACACAATGCATGTGAGCGTCCTATCTAGTGGCCCCCTCTCCCGCCCGGCACTAGATGCGCTGTTCGGGCGAGAGTCCATCACCAACACGCCTTTGCTCGATGTGATCTACGTCACCAACACGTCGCATGACATCAGTCTCGCAGGTCTCAGGTTCTGCCCCAACCTCGACGCGGTGTGCCGAATTGCGGACGATGCGGTGCCGGGGACGCGCACAGCGGTCGTCTCTCTGCGGGACGCCGGTCTCATTCCGACCGGCGCGTGGGGCTGGCTCGACGATGAGGCCCTCGCCCAGGCCGTGGCCCGCACCTATCGCCACGCGCGGGGCACCGGCGCCGTCGCCGCAGCTCAGCAGCAGTGGACGCAGTGCCGCGGCGCGCAGAGCGAGACGGCTGCCGTCCTGCCGCTCACCGAAGAACCCATCGAACTGCACGTGCTCGAACCCGACGGCGACGGTGGGCAGGTCAGCCGTCACGCGCTGCGCTGGATCGAGGACACCGACCGCCGCGAGCCCGAGGGGTTCGTCGTCGCCGGCGTCGATCACGCCGACGCCGCGCCCGGCGTGCTCGACGCCGTGCGCAGCGCCGACGTCGTCGTCCTGCCGCCGATGTCGCCGATCCTCGACATGGCCGGATTCCTCGCGGTGCGCGGGATCCGCGACGCTCTGCGCGGCACGTCGGCGCGCGTCGTGGCGCTCAGCCCCATCGGCCTCGACGGGCACCGCCCCGCCGGCGTCGACGCCGCGAGCTGGCGACTCACCGGGGCGACTGCGTCATCAGCAACCCTCGCCCGCCTGTACGCCGACTTCGTCGACGCCCTCGTCATCGACGACGCCGAGGCGCCGACGCGCTACCCGTCGTCACTCACCGTGACGCGAGCGCCCATGCGGGCCGCCCTCGCGGGTGACGTCGACGCCGCCGCCCGGCTGCGCGCCGTCGTCCTGGGTGACGCTGCCCTGTTGTCGTAGTCAGCTCCCCCGCGGCGTATGCGTTTCACCAGGTGCGCGTCGGCAGGTGCGACGGCAACGTCATGCGTGCGCCGTGGCGTGGGCGCGGCGGGCCGCCGGCGAGGATGAGGCGCTCGGCGCGAAACCGGTGCCCACGGTATGGCTCCAGCAGGCGCGCCATGCCGGCGTCATCGGTGTCCTGGCCGATCAGCGCGTGCCCGATCTGCTTCGCGACGTGGTAATCCCTGAACGTCGGCGCATCGGCGTCACCCCAGGCCGTCTGCGCGACCTTGGCACTCGTCCACACTCCGAGCCCGGGCACGGACCGCAGGCGAGCGTGGGCCTCGGCGTGCGGCAGGTCCGCCGTCCGCTCGAGCGCGTCGGCGTGGTCGAGCGCTCGCATGATCGTGCGCGACTGCGGTGGCTCGACGCCGGCCTGCAACCACGCCCAGGACGGGATGCGTCGCCACCCCCGTGCGTCCGGCGCGGCGTGCATGCGGGCGACGGCATGCGCCTGCGGGCCGGCTGCGCGCACGACCTCCGCGGGCGTCGGGATGGGCGTGCCGTAGCGGCGTACGAGCACCCGAAACCCGCCGAACGCCTGCTTGCCGGTGACCTTCTGCTCGAGGATGCTCGGCACGAGCGAGGTGATGACGAGTCCCGTGCGCGGGGCGCGCCAGTGACGATGGTGCGGCTGGCGCAGTGCCGCCGTCACCCGGTCGTGACGGGCCACGAACCCGGACGGGTCGTCGTCACCGCCCAGGATGCGAGGCACCCGACCCTGGAACCACGCCGCACCCGGGCCGTAGGCCCGCAGCTCGACGCGGTCGGGACGCTCGGCGCGCGCGCTGCCATCGGGCATGGCGGCGGTTCGCGGCTCACAGCCCGCCATCCCACCGAGGCCCGGCCTATCCGCTCGTGCGGCTCCGGGCGTCGCTACGGGTGCACCGCCACGCACGGGCATCGAGCGCCACCACGTCAACGCCGGCCCGAGGGGCGTCGTCACCGCCCACCACAACTGCCGTTCGCCGATGACCATGCTCGGGTCGCCCACGCCGCGGCGCAGGGCGCCGAGGATCTGCGCTAGCGGCACCGGCCGGCCGGGTTCCCACACCTCGAACAGGTCGGCCGACATGGCGCCGGGCGCGCCCGCCCCGTCGGCCCCGTGGACTGTGTCGCCCCCGCCGGCCCCCTCGGCCGCGTCAGCGACGTCCATCAGACCCACGCTCCTCGAGGCCGCGGGAGACCACAGCACTCACCTCGCGCTCCACCTCGTCGAGTGGAACCCGCTCACCGAGGAACGCCTCGAAGATCCCGGCTTGCTCGGGCGAGACGTCGGTGTCGAGGTGCGCCACGCTCGGCTCACTCACCCACACGACGGGCATGCCGACCATGGCCGACAGGTTGATGAGGGCCGTGCTCGGCCCGCCGAGCGCCAGGCTCGCACGCACGACGTCCGGGTCGAGCTCGGCGGTGCCCCGCGAGAGCATGATGTCGAACTCCGCGTACCGGGCGCGATCTTCGGCGGGGTGCGGACGCACGAGCGGTCGCAGCCCGGCCGCGGCCGCGGCGTCCGCGAGGCGTCGCACGTACGCGAGGTAGGCCTCCGGCGAGCACCAGCCGAGGTCGACGACCGGCTGGGTGAGGATGACGGCGCTCGCGTCGCTGCCGGGGCGCGCGTCGCCCAGCTCGCGTCCGAACTCGGCGGCGACGGCCGGCAACACCTCCCACGATGATCCGACCGAACGGAACGTCGGCCACCGCAGCGTCGTGCAGGCGCGCGCGATGGCCGCGGTGACGAGCGTGCGCGCTGCGGCCTTCGCCGCCGGGGTGCCGTGACGCTCCAGCGCCGCCCGCCGCGAGTCACGCGAAGCGTAGGAGCCGATGCCCTCGTCCGTGACGACGACCTCGATGCGCCGCGTCGGGTTGGCTCGTCGCAGCCGGGCGACGGCCTTGAGCCCCGGCGCGCCCACGGCGACGTAGAGGCAGCGGGCCGCGTCGTCGAATCGCCATCCGGGCATCCCGTCTTCGACGGTGACGCTCCCGCCCTGAGGCAGCAGCTCGCGCGCGTCGTCGACGGTGACGGCGGCGGAGGCGAGGAACGCGGGCGCGGCGACGAACGAGACGCGGATCGGCGTGACCCCGTCGACGAGGGTGCGCACGTAGGAGGCGATGTAGACGAGGTGACTGCGGTTCTTCACCCCGGTGATGGCGACGTGGATGCCCCGCGTGCCCTGCGCGTCGAGCGACGCTGGGCGGCCGCTCGAACGAGTGAGTCTGCGACGCAGCGAGGTTGCGGCCCCCATCACAGCACCGGGGGCCGGCCGAGACGCGTCAGCCGGGCGACGGTCGACCACGACATGACGCGCCGCTCCCCCGCGTCGGTCCGCACGCCCTCGACGAAACCGTCGAACCAGGTCTTGAGTGCGTCCTTGTCCTTGACGCGCAGCACGGTGATGGCGGCCCAGTTGCCGAGGTAGAGGGGCACGAGCGGCGCCGGCAGGTTGCGCTTGGCGACCCACACCCGGTTGCGCGCGTTCATCCGGTAGTACACGGCGTGACGCGCGGGGCTCGTCGCGGGGTGCTGGACGGTGATGCTCGGCACGTACTGGATGACCCAGCCGGCGTCGATGAGCCGCCAGGCGAGGTCGATGCCCTCGTGGCCGTAGAAGAACGCCCCGGGCCAGCCGCCGACTTCCTCGAACGCGGTACGCCGGGACAGGTGGATGCCTTCGAGGAACCACGTCGCGGGCCCGGGCTTGCCGCCGCCTTCGACACGCAGGCGCGGAATCCATCGCCGCGGCGTCGGCTTGCCCGTCGGATCCTGCCCCAGCGGGCCGATGACGGCGTTCTTCGGGTCGCGTTCCATCTCTCGCACCATGTCGGCGAGGACGTGGTCGTTCGGCAGGGTCGCGTCGTCGTCGTAGAAGAAGAGGTAGTCACCGCGCGCCTTGGCTGCCCCGATGTTGCGCCCGCCCGGGATGCCGAGGTTCTCCGGCGAGTACAGGGCGCGCACGAGGTCGGGGAACGGCCACGGGTTCTCGGCCGGATCCCACCCGTTGCCGAGCAGCACGACGTCGAGTTCGACGTCGCGCTGGGCGATGAGCGAGTCGAGCGCCGCCCGCAGATCGTCGGGGCGGTTGCCCATCGTCATGAGGACGACGCCGACCCTCGGCAGCGCCCTGCCCTCGGACGAGCCCGGTTCCGCACCCGGTTGTGTCATCATCATGTCTTTCCTCCGTCATGGGAAACCGTGGCGCTCACCGCACCTCGACTCAGCTGCCAGGCTAGAGTGCGCCGCCGACAACCCCGGAATCTCGGGGTTTTGCGCCGCTCAACGCCGCCGCGCGCGTCATGACGACGTCACCTCGAACCTCCGTGCGCCACGCCACCCGACCCACCGCGGCATCCTCCAGCACGTCGGCCGGCACGGCGAGCCCATGGCGCGAGAGCCACGTGATGATCGGGACGTCGGCGAGCTTGGCCAACGCTTCGGCGCGCGTCCAGGCCCCGGCGAACTCGACCGGGTCGTCCACCCCGAACCGCCGTACCAAGGACGCCCGCACCGGCGCGACGATCTCGGCGTCGATGACGAAACGCGCGCTCTCCCTCACCCGTTCGGGCACACACCAGCCGAGGCCGGTCCCGTCGGCGAGGTAGCTACGCGCGGCGTCGGGAAACGTCGTCGCGTTGACGTCGGCGGCGCGCACGACGTCGCCGTCACGCACGGCGGCCTCGAGCACCACACATGCGGGTGAGGTGTTCGAGGCCGGTGGCCGCGTCGTGGGGTCGTTCAGATCGAGCCGCCGCCGTCGATCGTCAGCACCATGCCGTTGATGTTCGTGTCTTCGAACAGCAGCATGCGCAGCGTCGGCGTGATGTTCTCCGGCTCGACGAGACGGTTCGTCGGCGTCCGGCGGGTGATCGTCGACAGCTGCTCGGTGCCGAGCACGGAGCTCATCTCCGAGGCGAAGAAGCCGGGCGCGATCGAGTTGACGAGGAATCGCCCGTGCATCTCCCGCGCGAGCGAGCGCGTCGCGGCGTCGAGGCCACCCTTCGTCGCCGAGTACGCGACGAGGCCGGCGTAACCGCGCTGCGCGCAGACGCTCGTCACGTTGACGATGCGGCCCTTGCCGACCTTCGCCATCGCGTGACGCATGAACGCGCGCGTGACGAGCAGCGTCGCCGTCAGGTTGGTCGAGATGATGTCCTCGATGCGCTCCGGCGTCGTGTGCAGGTGCAGCGAGTCCTGACCGATCGCCGCGTTGTTGACGAGTGCGTCGATCGGGCCGAGCACCTTCGCGGCGTCCTTGATGAACGACGTGACGGCCTTCGAATCCGTGATGTCGACCGAGCCGACGTACACGCGCTCCGGGTTGGCGTCCATGAGCTGCTGCAGTTCGGGCGTGACGGTGCGGGCGAACGCCGCGACCTTCGCGCCGTTCGCGAGCACCTCCTCGACGAACGCGAGGCCGAGGCCGCGCGAGCCTCCGGAGATGAGGACGCAGGAGGCTGCGGGGATGACGTTCGGCTCGTTCGTGGTCTCAGACATCGCTCTTCAGGCTCTCCTTGATCGGGATCTCACTCAGGTACTTGACGCGGCGTGGCACCGCGTATTCGGGCAGTCGCTCGGCGCACCACGCCTGCAGCGCAGCCTGGTCGGGGGCATCGGGGTCACCCTTGGCGAGGCCGTCGCGCAGGACGACGTCCGCTGCGACGACGTTGCCGACGAGCGGCGCCTTGCGCCCGCGCACGGCGGCCCAGGCGACGTCGGGGTGCTCGAGCAGCACTGCCCGCACGGCGCCCGCGGACGCCTTCGACCCGCCGACGTTGATCTCGTCGCTCGCGATGCGGCCGGTGATGACGACGCGTCCTTCGGCGATCTCGACGTGGTCGCCGGTGTGGATGACGGCGTCCATGCCCTCGGCGGCCTTCGGCGAAGCGATGAGCAGCTCACCGTCCTCGACGCTCAGGCGCGGGCGCCCGGCGACCTCGCGCTCCAGCCAGGTTTCGGGGAATCCGGCGAGCCCGTCGTGGACGGCGATCGCCGCACCGGCCTCGGAGCTCGCGTAGATCCATGAGATACGTGCGTCGGGGAAGACCTCACGCAGTCGGTCGAGGATGCCCTGGTCGACGGGTTCGCCGCCGAGCGTGATCTGTTCGAGCTTCAGCTGGGCGAGCACGTCACCGTTGCGCCACAGCGCTTGACGCCAGAACGTCGGCGTGCCGGATGCCGCCGTCACGCCCGCCGCGAGCGCCTGCTGCGGCCACTCGTCGAGCTGCGAGGGTTCGACGAAGACGACGTCCTGCCCGGGCATCGTGAGCGAGAGGGTGACGACCTGCCACCAGGCGTAGGCGCCCGGGGTGTAGGGGCACAACCAGGTGCGCGCAGGCTGCTGCCCCCCGACGGTCGTCAACGACTCCAGGGTGTGTGCCACCTGCTTCGGACGCCCGGTCGAACCGGACGTCAGCAACCAGATGCGGCCCGCCTCGGGCTCGCGCGGCGCCGTAGCGGCCTCGAGCGTGACGCCGCCGGCGCTGTCGCGCACGAGCGTCAGCCCCCCGTCACGCAGCTGCGCCGCCTGCTCGTCCCCGATGCGCGACGCGGTCGCGATGAGCGTCTCGCGGCCCGGGTCGAGCGCTGCGTTCCAGGCGGCCTGAGCCGCCGCTCGGTGCCCCGAGACCAGGCAGGCCGCGGCGGGCGGCAGCGTCGGTGTGTCGGACGATGCGCCGTACGGCGCCTGCGCCAACTCAGCCCACGTGCCGTCGAACTCGCCGACGACGACGCGGTTGCCCGCGCCCGCAGGACGCGAGTCGAGCACCCCCGTCATTCGGCCTTCTGAAGCTCGTCGATGAAGTCGAGGACGTCTCCGACGGTCTCGATGGAGCGCAGGCCGGGCGCGTCGAAGTTGAGTTCGGTGTCGAGCTCGTCCTCGACCTGCAGGGCCAGTTCGGAGAAGTCGAGCGAGCGGAAGCCGATGGTGTCGAGGCGCGCGGCGTCGTCGGCGGGCAGTTCCTTGCCCTGGGCGGCGAGGACCTCGCCCATCATCGTGCGGACCTGATCGCGGCTGAGCGTGCTCATGACTTCACCTTTGCTCGATGCTGTGACGGCCCGGCGCTCACTCTGCGCGCCGCTGGGGGCGCAGCATGCCTGCCGTGGCCTGTTTCCTTACGGGGTAGTCTAGACATTCCGGCTGTCTGCGCCATTTCGTGCGTTTCGGCACCCGGCCCAGCCGTATTCGAGGGAGATCGACGATGCTTCGTCCCGCCACCGACGCCGACCAGGAGAACGTGCGCACCTGGCGCAACCATGACGAGGTGCGAGCCGTGTCGCTGACGCAGCACGTCATCAGCGCTGACGAGCATGCCGCGTGGTGGGCGAACACGAAGGACAACCCGTCGCGTCACGTGCTCATCTACGAACGCGGTGGCGTGCCGTCGGGCGTCGTCACCTTCTTCGACCTCGACGTCGACGCGAAGACGTCGTGGTGGGGTTACTACCTCGACAACGACGGCCTCACCGCGCGCGGTGAGCTGCTGCCGGCGTGGATCCAGATCCAGCGCGAGGCCGTCAAGTACGCCGACGCCGAACTCGGTCTGGACTCTCTCGACGCCGAGGTGCTCGAGATCAACGAAGGCGTGCGCCGGTTCAACAAGCGCAACGGCTTCACCGAGCTGGAGACGCAGACCCGCGAGATCGGCGGCGAGAACGTCGCCGTCATCCACGTGCGCCGCGAGCGCCCCCGCACCGACCGCCAGGAGCCGACATCATGACGCAGAACCCGAACCAGAACATCCGCATCGGTGACGTCGAGGTCGGCCCAGGCGCCGAGCCGTACATCATCGCGGAGATGTCGGGCAACCACAACGGCAGCCTCGAGACCGCGCTCGACATCGTCCGCATGGCCGCAGCACAGGGCGCGCACGCCATCAAGCTGCAGACGTACACGGCCGACACGATCACGATCGACGTGCGCACCGACGAGTTCAAGATCTCCGGCGGGCACGAGCTGTGGGGCGATCGCTACCTCTACGACCTCTACACGGAGGCGCACACCCCGTGGGAGTGGCACGAGCCGATCTTCGCGCTCGCGAAGGAGCTCGGCATCCACGCCTTCTCCTCCCCCTTCGACCCCACGGCCGTCGACTACCTCGAGAAGCTCGACGTGCCCGCGTACAAGATCGCGAGCAGCGAGATCGTCGACCTGCCTCTCATCCGCTACGCGGCAAGCAAGGGCAAGCCGATCATCATCTCGACGGGGATGGCCTCGCTGGGTGAGATCAACGCGGCCGTCGAGGCGGCGCGCAGCACGGGCAATGAGCAGATCATCGTGCTCGCCTGCACGGCCAACTACCCGGCCGACCCGAGCGAGTCGAACCTGCGCGGCATCCCCGTGATGCGCGACGCCCTCGGCACGCTCATCGGCTACTCCGACCACACGATGGGCATCGGCGCGGCTGTCGCCTCCGTCGCGCTCGGCGCGGTTCTCGTCGAGAAGCACGTGACGCTGAACCGCGAGGACGGCGGCGTGGACTCGGCGTTCTCGTCCGAGCCGGAGGAGCTGAACCAGCTCGTCACGCAGACGAAGATCGCGTGGCAGTGCCTCGGCGAGCCGCGCATCGGCGCCCGCGCGCAGGAGAAGGAGGGCCTGCGCTTCCGCCGCAGCCTTTACGTCGTCGAGGACGTCAAGGCCGGCGACGTCGTGACGGCGCAGAACGTGCGCTCCATCCGCCCCGCGAACGGCCTGCCCACCGACACCTTCGACACGCTCGCGGGTCGCACCTTCACTCAGGACGCTCCCAAGGGCACCCCCATGTCCTGGGACCTGGTCTGATACGCGCCTAACGAAGGAAACGCATCGCCGTGAGTGATACGCCCCTGCTGTCGGTTGTCGTCCCGTTCTACGGGGTCGAGGACTACCTGCTCGAATGCCTTCAGTCGTTGCAGGCCCAGACGCTGCGAGACATCCAGGTCGTGCTCGTCGACGACGGCTCCCCCGACGACAGCATCGAGATCGCCGAGGCCGTCGCGGCCTCCGACGAGCGTTTTCAGGTCGTGCGCCAGGCGAATGCAGGCCTCGGCCCGGCCCGCAACACAGGCCAGGCCCACGCGGTCGGCGAGTTTCTCACGTTCGTCGACTCCGACGACATCGTGCCGCACCGCGCGTACGAGCAGATGGTCGCGTCGCTGCGCTCGTCCGGTTCGAGCTTCGCGGTGGGCAACGCGCGCCGCTTCTCGCGCACGTCGGGCGTCCGCCAGTCGTGGGCCCACGCACGACCGTGCGCGAAGGACGCCATCGCGACCCACATCCTGGAGCGGCCTACCCTCGCGTACGACCGCATGGTGTGGAACAAGATATACCGGCGCGACTTCTACGAGGAGTACAGGTACGCCTTCCCGCCGATCAAGTACGAGGACTGGCCGGTGACGATGCGGGCCCACCTCGATGCGCTCACGGTCGACGTGCTCAAGACGCCTACGTACTACTGGCGTGAGCGCGAGTCCGGCGACTCGATCACGCAGCAGGTGTTCAAGTACGAGAACCTGCTTGACCGCGTCATCAGCGCCGAGCAGGTCTTCGACGTCCTGGATCGCCAGGCCTCCCCCGTGGTGCGTTCGATGGCGCACCGACACCTGTTGGAGATCGACATGGTGGCTATCGCGCAGGCGTTCGCCGTCGCCGAGGCGTCCGATGTTCCCCGTCTGCTGGAGCTCTCGTTGCGCTTCGTCGAGCGCCTCGAACCGCCGCACTCGGGTGAATCGCGGTACAATACCCTGCAGTATCACGCGCTGAAGGCCGGTGACGCCGATCTCTTGCGCGAACTCGCTATCTTCCGTGACGCCGGCGGGCTGGCCGGCGGCACGAGTGTGAGCCGATCCCGTCTCAAGCCCTGGCGGTGGAACCTCAACTACCCCGGCCGCACCCATCGGGCGACGCCGAACAACCTGTACGAACTGCCCTTCACCGCCTTGAAGTTGCAGACCTTGGTCACGTCCGCGCGAGCGACGAGCGAGCGCCTCGACATCGAGGCGACTGCTCAGATCGGCCATCTCCAGGCGGGCGACGACGACGCCGTCGCGGTGAACCTCGTCAACGGCATCACCCGCATCCCGCTGGAGGTCGAGACCTTCGACACGATCGACGCCTTCCGCGGCCGCAGCCGCGTCGGCCTTCGCTTCGGCGTCGATCTCGAGTCGTTGCGTGGCCGCCACGACCTCGTCTGGCCCCTCCGCTTCGAGGTGACCCGCACGAGCGCTGGCGTCACCCGCACGAGCCCGCTGACGGGCGCGGGCGCAGGGTCCGCCCAGTACCCGCAGGGAGCCTTCTTCGGCCCAAGCCAGTTCCTCCAGCCGGGCCTCACCTCGGGCAACGTGTACTGCATCCATCGGGTTGCCTTCCCCACGGTCGTCGAGGTGCTGGAGGCCTCGGACGGCGCGTTCGTCGTGCGTGGCACCATCGCCGAACCGGCCCGCAACGCGGCCGTCGTCGTCGTCCGCCCCGACGGTGCTCTGACCTTTCCCGCCACGCTGGAATCCGGCCTCGACGGCATCCAGCACTTCACGGCCCGCCTTGACCCCGCCGTCGTGCTCGACGGCGATTCGAGCGACGACCCGTTCCTGCATACGGCAACGCGACGCGTCGCAATGCGTACGGAGTTCGGCGACGTCGACCTCACCTGGCCCGGCTACGACGCAGACGTCGAGATCACCCAGGACGGTCGCCGCGTCGCACTCACGCGCAGCCGCTTCGGGAACGCCACCCTGACCTTCGGCCCCCTCGTGCCACACGTGGACTCCGCCCGTCAGGTCGGCGACGACCTGCTGCTCGAAGGTACCCACCTGGGTCTGCCGGTCCAGGAAGGTCTCATGTGGCGCCTGTATCTGCCGGATTCGGACGAACATCTCGACATCCCCGTGGCCGTGGACGTCGACGGTTCCCGCTGGTCGTCGCGCACCACCCTGAGCTCCCTGCTGCCCGACGTCGATCGCCCGACCCAGCCGGGCGCTCCCGCAGCGGACTACAGCCTCTTCTTCCAGACGCAGGGGTATGACACCCCGGCGCCGATCGTGCCCTCGGCCCTCGGTGCCTTGCCGATCGAACGCCTCGTGGCCGGGCGCAACGTGCTCGTCACCTCCATCGCCGGTAGTACTCGAGTGCAGGTGCGCTGATGTTCCCGACCAACCAATCCTTCGGAAATTCCGTCGTCCTGGCTGCGGCAGCACGTCTGCCTCAGCCGCTGTTCCCGCCGACGATCCCCGGCTACGTCCAGCCATGGCTCGGTCAGGAGTCCAGCACTTCCGATCATCCTCGTGGCGTTCCTGCATTCGTGTGGGGCCCAGCCGCAAGGGAACGGCGCCACCGTGCCGGCTATCGCAATCACACTCCCATCGGCGCACCATGGCTGTACCTGTTGGCGCTCGAGGCGAATTCGGCCATCCCGGTGCCTCCGGTTCGCAAGGCACTGCTGCCGCCCGAACCAGAGCCGAACCGGTTGCTCTATTTCCCGCACCACGGGCTGCAGGGCGAGCTTGCCGCCCGAAGAACAGCCATAGCACTGGGGTCGCAGGCCCCTGAGACAACAATCGCACTGACCCACGAACAGGCTGCGTCCGAGGCGACGCGCCGGGCTTACGAGGATGTCGGTGCGCGCGTCGTGGATCTCGGGCCGGCGCGCCAGGAGGTGGGCAGCGTCGCCCCTTTCTTCCTGCAGCGAATTCTCCAACTCATACGAGTTCATCGTTCCGTGCGCACCGATGTCGTGGGCACGTATGCGCTCTTCGCCCACAGCGCCGGCGCCATCGTCGAGGCGCATGTACCACGTGAGCGCCTCGATGCCCTGGTCGAGCGCGAACTCGGCCCGTCATGCGTCATGCCCGCCCAAGAACTTCGTGCGATCTTCGATTGGAGCACTCATGTCTGAGGCCCTGTTCACCCTCCTCGCTGACGCTGTGCCCAGCGGCGTAGATGTCGTCGTGCTGGGATTCGAAGACGACGCTCGCGCGGCCATGCGGGCCCACAGCGCCCCGGGCACGGTGTTATTCGTGGACCGGATCGCCGACCTACCTGCGGACACCGAGACGCTTCTCGCCGGGCCCGGTTGGGAGGCCGCATTCTCGGAGACGGATGAGCGCACCTTCGTCGAACGGCTGGCCCGCCTCGCCGGCCAGGTGCGGTCCGGCGCCACGATGGTCGTGGCGCTCGACAATCCCCATTCGACAGCTCGTCTGCTCACGGCCACGCCGCGTGCACTGGCGTCGCACGACGTGGACGCCAGCGCCCAGGATGAAACTCGGCCCGCGTCGCCGCGAGCGTTCACCGAGGCGCTGCGCCAGGTCGGGTTCGCTGCGGCGAGCATCCACAGCCTCTTCGGTACGAACGAGCGCTGGTGCGTCCTAGACGAGTACGCTCTCGAGGCCGCACGGACGGCCGATTCGCTCTCCGGTCTCGTAGCCTCGGCCTGCTCGGCCGTGGATCGGGCCCCGGTGCTGCCGGCCGAGCAGTTCACGGAGGCTCTGGCGGCAGCGAACGCTCTGTTCACTGCAGCCGACGCGTTCGTCGCTGTCGTCGGCGGCCGCGGCCGCAGCATCTACCTCGGGGGCGCCGGTCAAGACGTGCAATGGCTCGATGGCTCTGCGGCGGATCGTCGGTGGGTTGTCGGCGGTTCGAGTGACGACCCGGATCGTCCCAGCACCGTGGCACTCGCGCCAACCGCGCACCGTCTCTTGCTCACGGCTGCGGCTGCGAGCGACACCGGTGCCTTCCGTGACCTTGCCACACGCCTCGCACAGTGGGTGGCCACCTCGTCCTCGCTCGACTCGCGCCGTGATCTCACTTGGCGCGACGTAGTCGTCGAGGGCGACACGGTCAGTCTCACGCTGGGGGCGCCGAGTGGTGGCCACGCGGTTGACCCGCTCCCCCGCGACGAGTTGCTCTGTCGCTGCTGGTCCCATTTCGTCGCTGCCGCTCGCATCGATCAACCCGAACTGCCCTGGCCTGACGCGCTGACGGACGACGAACTCGTGCACCTGTGGCTGTCCATGAGCGGCGTCGGCGAGGAGCGCGTGCGTGAGTTGGTCGAGGGGCGCGCGCGCGCCACGACGGACGACGACGGACTGTGGGCTGCTCGGCATGCTGCAGCGGCAGCGACGCGACGCATCGCCGCACTGGAGGACGAAATTGCGGCGCTCCAAGCCACCTTGCGCCTACGCGACACCGAGATGGCCGTGCGCGCCCGGGCGATTCGCTCACTTCGCGGCCAGGTGTTGAGTGCGTCGAAGAACCGCGACCTCATGGCCAAGGCCAACGCCGACATCAAGGGCTCGGCCGCGTTCAAACTCGCGTCTCAGTTCCGCAAGGCTGCGCTGATCACCCGTCCCAAGCTCCTCGTGCGCGAACTCGGCAAGGCTGCTGACACGCGAGTTCGTGCCCTGCGACGCGCGGGCTGAGTGGGGCCGACAGACCGGATACGTGCAAGAGCGCACGGCCGCTCCTCTGAGGGGTGAGCGGTGCGCTCTCGCGCGTATCTCAGTCGAGAAAGCGTCTCTTGGCCTGCTTGAGCGGACCCATGGCGACGTTGCCGAGGCGATACGTCATCGAACGTCGCAGGTCCTCGGCGGACTTGCGCAAGGCCTCCTGCTGCTGGCGGGCGAGGGCCAGCTCGGCCGACTGTCGCTGCGCCCGGCTTCGCAGCTCACGCTCACGCAGGTTGAGGCGGCTCTCGAACCAGTTCGCGCGCGAGGCGAGGGCTTTGTTCTTCTCTTCCAGGCGCTCGATGACGGCGAGCAAGCCGGAGACGTCGTGCGCGGGTAGGTCGAGCATGCTGGCGCGTTGGGCGAGCAATGCGTCCAGGTCATCCGGGGCTGCGAGGCCCGCCATCGCGCCGATCGTCGCGGCCATCGTCCGATCATCGGTGGCTGCCGGCCACAGGTGGAGCGAGCCACGTGCTCGGATGACAGCGACGAAGTCGACGACCGCCGCCCACAGTGCGTCATCCAGCCGGCTCGAGGCCGGCGCCGGGGCAACGGTGGTGAACGCGTGGTCGTCATCGCGAGCCAAGGCAACGAGCAGGTTGTCGAAGCGCAGGTCGCCGACCTCCGCAT
Source organism: Dermacoccus sp. SAI-028 (assembly GCF_004346775.1). Classification (NCBI taxonomy): domain Bacteria; kingdom Bacillati; phylum Actinomycetota; class Actinomycetes; order Micrococcales; family Dermacoccaceae; genus Dermacoccus; species Dermacoccus sp. SAI-028. The sequence continues at coordinate 2,174,039 of NZ_SMFS01000001.1, forward strand.
CGAGACGGCCCTCACGCGCTTGCCCACGGGCCCACCCCACCCATCGTGCCAGGAGGGTGCGAAGTCGAGAGGCGTCGCCGCTCGCGCAGGCGTCGAGCGCCTCTTCTGCGAACGGGCGTGCCTGCGCCGCGATGGCGATCTGCCGATCACCCTGGCGGATCGTCCCGGCCGCGCACTCGAAGCGGATGACGCCACCATCGAGGGTCGAGGCGAGCACCTCGAGTTCCCCGCTCGCCGCGACCGGGCGACCTGCCACGACGAACCAGCCCGACGGCATCTGCGCGAGGCGTCCGCCCAGCACGGCGGCGCGTGTGACCCGGGTCGGGTCCGCGCCGATGCGCCGCAGCGCTGGGGACGCGAGAGTGAGGGCATCGAGCAGGGTTCGACCCTCATCATCGATCGACATGGTGTTCCAGGCGAGCAGGGTGTGCTCGTCCCAGGTGGGCAGCAAGTCGGCGACGCTCACCTCGCGTAGCTCCGTGGTGGCGAGTGCCGCGTCGAGGGCATCTCGATGACGCGGGCGCGAGGCATCGAACGTCGCGAGGACATCCCACGCAGCATCATCGTTCTGGGTGTAGCGCGAGCGCAGGCTCGTGATGCGATGCAGGCCGAGCTCGTTCTCCACCGCGAGCGCGAGGCGGCCACCGGGTGCGACGCACGCGACGACCGCTTCGAACACCGCGGTCCACGTGGGTGTCACGTCCTCGAGCGAGGGCACCCTGGCCAGGTCGTCGAGAACGAGAACGACGTCGTACTCACCGAGCTTCTGCTCGACGTTCAGGATGTCGCCGCACACGACCTGTGCGGTGGGGCGGTCGACGAGCGCTTCGGCGTATGTCGCGCCGTCGGGGATCGATCGGGTGAGCACGGTCAACGCGCCGGCGAGGTCGGCCAACTCGGTCACGAGGTCGAGGGCCGTCGGGCCGACGACGAGGACACGGTCTCCGGCGTCGACGAGGTTGGCGACGACCTCACGCACCGCGGCGGAGGCAGGTGCCCCCATCCGTGCCACGTCCGACCAGTTCTGCATCGCGCCGCGCTCGAGGCGCATGAGGCCGGTGTTCTCCAGGTCGATCGTCATCGCAGCAGTTCCATCTCTTCGCCCCAGCCCAGAACGAGGCCGAGTTCTTCGGGTGTCATGAGGAAGTCACGGCCAAGTTCCTCGTCCGCGACCTGACGAGCGAGGTCGAGGTCGAGGTGCTCTCCGTGCAGTTCTGGAAAGGTCTTCTCCAGTAGGTGCGTGCCGTCGAAGCCCTGCTTGATGCCCGGGATGTCCATGGGATCGCCGTACACAGCCGGGTCGAGACCGGCGGCAATGCCGTAGAAGATCGCGGTCGACAAGCGGTTCGAGGCGACGCGCTCGTGCCGTCGCAGCTCGACGAGCTGTCGTTCGAGAAAGTTCGAGGTACCGCCCTGATAGAACGTGCCGCGCTTGCCGAGCGTGATGACGCGGAAACCCGCGTCCTCGTAACGCCGGCGAACCTCCTCCTGTTCGTACTCGACGTAGTACAGGCACATCGTCACAGGACCGTCACCCTCGACGTCCTTGATCTGTGCAATGAGGCGATCATGGTCTCCGTCGACGGCCTCGTAATCCACAGTTCCGTGGAACGGAAACCAGATGGTGCCTTCGCGCGCGCCCATATCGGTTCCGGTCTGCGGGCGCATGCGGTCGAGATAAAGGAAAGGCGCGCCGATCGTCACGTAGTCACGCCAGCCGATGGCCTGGCCCCGTCGGCGGTTGACGTCACCCCACACGTACTTGGCGAAGCCGTGCGGGGGGCGGTGGCCGTAGCCGAATCCGTGAACGAACGTCCAGCCGTGCTGGATCACGCCGTTGATCCGTGGGGGGTGCTCGCGGTCGAGCCCGCAGTACTCGGCGAGCAGGTGGGCGTGCCCGTACCAGTGGTTGCTGGAGTCCACGGTGGCGGCTCCTCCGGATTCGTCTCGTGGCGGCTTGCCGCGCGTCGCCACCGGGCAGTCCCGAGGCTAGACGGCGACACACCATGGTGCCACAGCGGGGCAGGCAACATCGAACGCAGATCGCCGCCCACGTGCGTGGGCACCGGCCGCTCCCCCGCTCGCTGACTAGACTCGCCCCGTCCGCCCACGCCATCAGGAGGCCCCGTGCCCAAGCTCAGCGTCGTCATCCCCTTCTACGGAGTTGAGGACTACCTCGAGGCGTGCCTCGTCTCCGTGCGCGACCAGCTCCTGCACGACGTCGAGGTCATCCTCGTCGACGACGGCTCGCGGGACGGTTCTCGCGCCATCGCCCAAGGCTTCGTCGACGAGGACGCGCGCTTCCTGCTCGTCACGCAGGAGAACGCCGGCCTCGGGCCCGCACGCAACGCCGGGGCCGCACACGCGACAGGTGAGTACCTGACCTTCCTCGACAGCGACGACCTCCTGACCGCACGCGGGTACTGGACGCTCGTGACCACGCTCGAAGCCACCGGTTCCGACTTCGCCGCCGGCAATGCGCTGCGGTTCACCGACGCGGCCGGCACCTACCAGTCGTGGACGCACGCCCTGCCGTTCGCGACACCGGCCCGCCGCACCACTCTCGCCGAACGCCCCGACCTGATCCGCGACCGGATGGTGTGGAACAAGGTGTACCGGCGTTCGTTCTGGGAGCGCGGTGACTTCGCCTTTCCACCGATCCGGTACGAGGACTACCCCGTCACCCTGCGCGCCTACCTCGAAGCACGCAGTGTCGACATCGTCGACGAGCACGTCTACCTGTGGCGCGATCGCGAGTCGGGCACGTCGATCACCCAGCAGACGGGTGATGCGCGCAACGCCGCCGAACGCTTCGAGTCAGCCCGCCTGGTGATGGATGTCCTGCACGCCCACGATGCCCCGGCCGAGGTGACGCGTCGCGTCGCGAGCTACTTCGCCCGTGTCGACCTCGTCTCTCTCGCCGGCACGATGGTGAGCGCACCCGAGGCCGATCGCCCGGGGTTGGAGCGCATGGCGTGCGAGCTCGCGGCGATGATCGACCCACGCGAAGCAAGCGATCAGACGCAGGTCTCGAAGTTGATCCACACCGCCCTGCGCCGTTGCGACCTGCCGTTCGCCCGCGCGCTGGCGCGCTGGCGCAATGGCGGCTCGAAAAAGACGCTCGTGCGGGACGTCGCCCGGTTGCGCGACCCGCGCGCCGCAAGCGAAGTCGCGGTCGCGCTCATCGCCTCGCGCACACCCCAGCACCCACTCAAGGAGCGCCGACTGCGCTCCAGCCTGCACGCCGTCTCGACGAACGCTGCGCGGATCGACGTCGTCATCGACACGCGCCTCAATCCGGCGCTCGCGCGCCATGCCACCGTCAGTGCACAGCTCATCCCTTCGACGTCAGTGCGTGACGAGCGGTCGTCACATGTCGAAGGGCCCTCGCACGGCCAGGCGGCCTCCCCCGGCATGACACACTCGCCGAGCGATGTGGGCGCCGTGGCGCTGCAGGTGACGACCCGTGAGTCGATGCCGTGGGGTGTTCGACTGCACCTGAGCGCCGCGCTGGGCACGCGCGTCGATCTGGGCCACTACGCCCTCGACCTGCGCTTGAGCCTGCCCGGCGGTCTGCAGCGCTGGCGCGGCCAGGTGGAAGGCTCCCCCGATGTGCTCGCCGGCCCCACGAGGACCGCGACCGCCCCACCTCGCGCCACGCGCGCATCGATTCCACGAGCAGGCTGGGTGCAGCCCGTCACGCAGCCGCGAGCAGGCCTGGCGGTCCTCGCGGGCGACGAGGTCGTGCTCGCCGGCGCTCGGCTCGTCAGCGACGCCTTCGTCCTCGCCCTTCCGGCCGGCGTCTCGGCCCTTCAGGTGCATCGTCGCGCACCGATCGATCCGCTCGATGTGGTGGTGACGGCGGGCGCCGTCCGCCTCGACCCTGCTGAGATGTTCGCCGGGGACGCGCCCATCAACCCCGTCGACGGTATCCACGAGGCCGCACTGCTGGGAATCGAGGACGGGGAGCGCCGCCCGTTGCTCATCTCCGGTTCGGCGGGCCCGCTCGAGGTGTCTTTGCCCGACGGCGCCCGGGTGCAGCTCGCGCGCGACGGCCGCGGGCGCGCGCTGCTGCGCAAGCTCCCGGCGGCGTTCGGCGACGTCTGACCAGGCCCGGCCAGCACAGCTGGAGCCCCGCCTGCGACGACGCGAGCGAAGGGCGACGCCCACGAAGAAGGCGCTCACCCCGATGCCGGGGCGAACGCCTTCTTCACGAATCGACGATGTGAGTCACGCCCCGCAGAACGTCCGAATGATCTCGATGACCCGATCGACGTCCGAGTCGGCGAGGTCGGGAAACATCGGCAGACTGATCTCCTGCTCGTAGTAGGCCTCGGCCTTCGGGCACATGCCGCGCTTGTAGCCGAGATCGGCGAAGTACGGCTGCCAGTAGACCGGGATGTAGTTGACCTGCACACCGATGCCCTGCGCACGCAGATGGTCGAACAGCTCGCGGCGTCGGCCGTCGGTGATGCGCAGCGGATAGAGGTGCCAGACCGGTTCCGCGCCCGCGCGGTGGCCGGGCAACGTCAGCTGCTCGATGCCCGCGAGGCCCTCGTTGTAGCGGTCCGTCAGCTCCTGACGGCGCGTCTTGAACTGCTCCAGTCGCGTCAGCTGGCTCGAGCCGAGCGCGGCCTGCAGGTCGTTGAGCCGGTAGTTGAGGCCCAGTTCGGGCATCTCGTACCACCACGCGCCCTCGTCGGGATGACGCAGCTGGTCGGCCTCGCGCACCATGCCGATGCCCTTGAACCGGCGCGCGCGCTCGAGGACGTCGGCGTCCTTCGCGACGACGGCGCCGCCCTCACCCGTCGTGAGGTTCTTCGTCGGGAAGAAGGAGAACGTCGTGATGTCCGCGAGGGAACCGACCGGCACACCGTTCAGGGAGCCGCCGACGGAGTGCGCCGCGTCCTCGAGCAGGTACGCGCCCGCATCCTTCGCGACCTTCGACAGCGCGGGGGCGTCGACGGGGTGGCCGCCGTAGTCGACGCCCGCGATCACCTTCGTCGAGGCGGTGACCTCGGCGGCGGCGGCCTCGGGGTCGAGGTTGCCCGTGTCCTCGCTGATGTCGGCGAAGACGATCTTAGCGCCCAGCAGCGCCGCCGCGGTCGCCGTTGCGAGGAACGTCAGCGGGGTCGTGATGACCTCGTCGCCCGGGCCGACCTCGGCCGCGGCGTACGCGACGTGCAGCGCAGCCGTGCCGGAGGTGACGGAGACCGCCGGCTCGGCGACGCCGGCCAGTTCGCCGATCTGCTTCTCGAACGTCTCGACGTACGGGCCGGTGGTCAGCCAGTCACCCGACAGCACCTCCTGCACGGCGGCGATGTCGGCGTCGTTGATGGACTGACGGCCGTAGGGCAGCATCCGCGCGCCCTCAGATGCCCGAGGCGAGCATCTGCTGCAGCTGCTCGATCGTGTACCACTGGTCGTTGTCGCCCGAGGAGTAGTGGAAGCCGTCCTCGACGGGCTTGCCGTCCTTCGGCGGCTCGTAGCCCCACGTCGCGAAGTCGGGCTGCAGGACGAAGTACTTGCCGTCCTTGACGATCACCGCGCGGCGGCCCTCCTCCGGGGAGATCATCTCCTCGTGCAGCTTCTCGCCGGGGCGCAGGCCGACGTCGTGCATCTGCGCGCCGGGGGCGATGGCCTGCGCGAGGTCGGTGACCTTCATCGACGGGATGCGCGGCACGAGCAACTCGCCGCCCTGCATGAGGTCGAAGGTGTCGAGCACCATCTGCACGGCGTCGTCGAGGGTGATGAAGAAGCGGGTGCAGCGCAGATCGGTGATCGGCAGCGACTCGCCGGCCTCGTGCATCGCCTTGAACTTCGGGATGATCGAGCCGCGCGAGCCCATGACGTTGCCGTAGCGCACGACGGCGAAGCGCGTCGGGTAGGCGGCGGCGTAGTGGTTGCCGAGGATGAACAGCTTGTCGGCCGTCAGCTTCGTCGCGCCGTAGAGGTTGATCGGGCTAGAGGCCTTGTCGGTCGACAGTGCGACGACCTTCTTGACGCCCGCGTCGATGCACGCCTCGATGACGTTCTGCGAACCGATGACGTTCGTCTTGACGAACTCGTACGGGTTGTACTCGGCCGTGTCGACCTGCTTGAGCGCCGCGGCGTGCACGACGTAGTCGACGCCGTGCATGGCGCGCTTGAGACGGTCGAGGTCACGGATGTCACCGATGAACCAGCGCAGGCGCGGGTCGTCCTTGAACAGCGCGCGGCACTCCCACTGCTTCAGTTCGTCGCGCGAGTAGATGACGACGCGCTTGGGGTTGTGCTCGGCGAGCAGCTTCGTGATGAAGGCCTTGCCGAAGGAACCGGTACCACCGGTGACCAGGATGGACGAACCGTCAAGAATGCTCACGCGGGCTCCCAAATCATGTCGTACGTCGGTGACGCCGGAGCAAACGCCACGCGACGTGGCGCCTCACCGTTCTGCTCGATATCAGGTCAAGGCTAGCACCCGGCCCGTAGGCGCCCCCCGACCGTGCAGGCGGGGTGAGAGCATCGACGCATGGACGCTTCTCGTTCCCCGTCTCCCGCTGCGTGGCCCGGGGAGCCCGCCGCGACGACGCCTTCCTCCCCCACCCGTCGCGTCGTGCTGCGCGCCGATGCCACACCGACCATCGGCGTCGGGCACGCGATGCGATTGCTTGCGCTCGCCCAGGAGTTGCGCGGACGAGGCATCGAGGTGCACCTCGCGGGCGATCTCGATGTGGCATGGGTGGCGTCGGCCTACGCCGAGGCCGGCGTTCTCGTGCACCCCTGCCCCACCGACCCCGACGACCTCGTCACGCTCGTGCTCGATCTCGACGCGCGGTGGTGCGTACTGGATCGCTACGACCTGGGTCCGCGCTGGGGCGTGTGGCTGCGGCGAGCCGGCGTCGTCGTCATGGCGATGGTGGACGGGCCGTTCTCGGCTGATCAAGACGCCGACCTCTACGTCGACCAGAATCCCGGTGCGACGCCTCGTGCCGTCGGCGCGGGACAGCTCGCCCTCGCAGGGGCGGACTACACCCTCTTTCGTGACGACGTGCTCGCGCTGCGCCGCCCCGTCGGTGACGTCGCCGTCGATGACGTCGCCGACGAGGAGCAGCGCCCGCTGCGCGTGCTCGAGGTGTTCGGCGGCACCGACCCGTGCGGCGCGGCGCCCGTCGTCACACCTCTCGTACTGCAGGCATGCAGCGGCCTGGCCGCCGACATCACCGTCGTCACGCCTGACCGGACGTGGGTCGCCCCCCTCGCCGCGGATGCACCCCCCGGTGTCGAACTGCGAGCGAGCGGACCGGTGAGCGACCTCGCCGCGCGCGCCGCGGCCAGCGACCTCGTCGTGACCGCGAGCGGGTCGTCCGTGTGGGAACTCATGTGCCTCGGTGTCCCGCTCGGCGTCGTCTGCGTCATCGACAACCAGCGCCCGGGTTACGACATGGTGGCCGATGCAGATCTGGCGCTCGGGCTCGGCGACCTCGAGATGCTGCGACGCGACGATGACGCGCGCGCCGCGGCCGTGAGCGCGCTGCGCGAGGCGTTCACCGACCGCGACGTGCGCGTCGAGCGGGCCGCACGGGCTCAGGAGTTGCTCGACGGTCGGGGTCGCGCCCGCGTGGCGGAGGCTCTTGTCAGCCTGGCTCGCTAGGCTGGCGAACGCACCCTCGTCGAATCGGCACTGTTTCGAACAGCACCGTCCCAGCAGCTCCGGAGGCTCACCGTGACCCGCACCCGCGTCGTCATCCAATCCCGCCTGAACTCGAGCCGGCTGCCCGGCAAGGCGCTCATGACGATAGGCGGGATGCCGCTGATCGAGCTCGTCGCGCGCCGAGCCTCGCGTGATGGCCACGAGGTCGTCGTCGCCACGAGTGAGGAGCAGTACGACACCCGCATCTTCGACCACCTCGCCCGCGTCGACATCCCGGCGATGCGTGGCTCACTCGACGACGTGCTCGGCCGCTTCGTCGAGGCGACGAAGGACATGGACGACGACGACCGCGTCGTCCGCCTGACCGGCGACAACCCCGTCGGCGACTCGAGCCTCATCGACGAACTCGTCGAGGCCATGGATGCGGGCGGTTACGAATACGGCCGCAACGACGTCTCACACATGCCCGAGGGGCTCGGATGCGAGGTCTTCCGCGTACGCGATCTGCGGCGCGCCGCCGCATCGACGAGCGACCCGTACGACCGCGAGCACGTGACCCCGTGGTTGCGCCGCAACGTCAAGACCCTCGACTTCGTCCCCGCAGCGAACCCCGGCGACCCCGAGCGCTTCCGCTGCACCGTCGATGTCCTCTCCGACTACGACCGGGTGTGCCGCCTGTTCGCCGACAAGGCCGACCCCGTCGCCGTCCCATGGACGGACCTCATCGCGGAGATCGGCGGGCCCGCCTTCACCGCCGGTCCCAGCGTGCCGCGCCGCGACGACAGCGAACTCGATCAGTCCGTCATGATCCTCGGCGGCCAGGCGTTCGCCGGCCCCAACGCGCCGTCGGCCGCGGAGATCCGCGCGATGCTCGCGACGGCCGTAAACCGCGGCGTCAACCACGTCGAGGTTGGTCGAGGCGACCACAACGCCGAGGAGATCCTCCACAAGTGCGGCGAGCCGCAGCTGACACAGCGGCTGCACTTCATCTCCCGCCTGCGCGAGATGCGCACCAACGACCCGCGACTCGCGGCCGCCGTCATCGAGGCCCAGCTCGAACGTTCCTTCGCCGAACTCGGCCGGCGTCGGGCGTCCGCCGTGCTCATGGCGAACGTCGACGAGGCGCACGACGCCGACGGCGCCGGCTGGCACCGCCTGCGCGACTACCAGGACAGCGGCGAGGTCGGCCGCATCGGCGTCAACGTCGAATCGCTCGAAGAACTCGAACGCGCCCTCGACCTCACCGGGCTCGGCTACGTGCAGTTCCCGCTCGGTGTCGCCGACCGGCAACTGCGCGCGGCGGGAGAGCTGCTCGGAGGGCGCGACGTCGTCGTCACGACGCACGCGACGTTCGCCGGCGGCACCGTGTTCGACCCGAGCGAACTCAACCGTCAGCTCGTGCTTCTTGCACACGAACTGGGACGCGCCAACGTCGCCGACCTGTGCGTCGCCTACAGCTTGTCGCACCAGTTCGTCGACTCCCTCGCGATCGGCACCCGCAGCAACCAGCAGATGATCGACGACCTCGCCTACTGCCTCAACGCCCCGCTGACGGCCGACGAGCGCGACGCCGTCGAGGAACGCCTCGACGCGGTGGTGTCCTGATGACGACCCGCACCCCGTGGCAGGTGCTCGAACACCTCGTCGCGACGGATCAGACGGCACCACGGGTGACGTTCTACGAGCGCACGCCCGGCCCGACGCAGGGTGAACGCATCGAGCTGTCCGCCAAGGTGCTGACGAACTGGGTGAGCAAGGCCGCCAACCTCTTGAACGAGGAGCTCGACGTCGACGCGTCCTCGAGCGTCGTCGTGCACCTGCCTGCTGCTCACTGGCGCACGGCCTACTGGTGCCTCGCCGTGTGGTCGCTCGGAGCGCAGGTCGTCTTCGTCGATGCCGACGACGATGGCGCCCTGCCGTCTGCCCCCATCGTGCGGGAGGCCGACGTGCTCGTCACCTCGAACCCTGCGGACGAGGTCGACAGCGACATCGTCGTCGTCACGCTCGCGATGCTGGCGCGTCGATCGTCCGCTCCCCTGCCGACCGATGCGATCGATGAGGCGCAGGAGCTCAGCACCTTCGGCGACGTGTTCACCCCGTTCGATGTCCCGGCGCCGACGGCCGCCGCGCTGACCGTGGTGACGGGCCCGGGCGACGAGCATCAGACGTCGTACGCCGACCTCACGACGCCACTCACCGACGCCGGCCGGCACTTCCTGGCCTCGCCGTCGCCGGAGCTTCTCGCCGGCGTCCTGGCGGGCGGCGGCAGCGTCGTGCTCGTGCGAGGCGACATGGAGGCCGCTGACCTGGCGCGCCTACTGGAGCAGGAGTCCGCGCAGCCTCGATGAGGCGTCGTCGCCAGGCGTGCACGAAGGTGGACGAAATTCGCCGAGGTGCACGGAAATCGCGAAGGTGGACGCGATTCGCGAATGTGGACGAAGATCGCCGATGGGGACGGGAATCGCAGGTAGGTCAGCTGACGCCGGCGTCGAGATCCTTGTTGTAACGGTCGATGATCTCCTTCATCGGCCCGTCGCCGACGAGGGTGCCGCCCTGCAGGTAGATGCCGCGCGTGCAGAAGCGCGTGAGGTCACCTTCGGAGTGGCTGACGAGGAACAGCGTGCGTCCCTCGGCGAGAAGCCCTTCCATCCGCTCGTAGCACTGCTCGCGGAAGGCACGGTCGCCGACGGCGAGCACCTCGTCGACGAGGAGGATGGGCTCGTCGAGCTGCGTGATGACGGAGAAGCCTAGCCGCACCTGCATGCCGGAGCTGAAGTGGCGGAACGGCAGGTCGAGCCCCCGCTGCACCTGCGGCCCGGCGAACTTGACGATGTCGTCGAATCGCTCGTCGACCGTCTCCTTCTTCATGCCGTGCAGGCCGGCCATGAGGTAGATGTTCTCGCGAGCCGACAACTCGCCGATGAAGCCACCGGTGAGTTCGATCATCGGGGCGACGCCCTCGTGGATGCGCGCTGAGCCCTCGTCGGGAAGCAAGGTGCCGGCGATCATCTTGAGCAGCGTCGACTTGCCGCCACCGTTGGCCCCGACGAGACCGACGGCCTCCCCACGGCCGACGTCGAACGAGACGTTGCGCAGCGCCCAGAACGTCTCCTTGTCGTAGGAGGTCTTGCGCTTGTAGATGATCTCGCGCAGCGACAGGTTGCGCTTGCGGCCCTTGAGGAACTCGACGCCCAGGTCGTCGACCTCGATGACCGGCTTGCCCTCGGGGGTCTGCCATTCGACGGGCATCTCAGATCTCCTTGAGGATCGCGGGCTCGAGCTTGCGGAACACCCAGGAGCCGAAGGCGAGCCACCCGAGCGAGAGGACGAAGGCGAAGATCCAGCTGTGCCAGTCGGGGCCGTGCTCGCTGACGAAGCCCGCCCGGTACATGTCGATGATGCCGGTGAGCGGGTTGATCTGCATGAGCGTCGTCGCCCAGCCGAACCCGTGCTGCGAGGCCTTCTCGGCGAGCAGATGGATCGAGTAGATGATGGGTGTCAGGTAGAACAGCACGCGCAGGATGATGCGGACGATCCGGATGAAGTCGTCGACGAGCGCTGCCACCGGGGCGATGACGAGGCCCATGCCCATGAGCAGGATGAACTGGATGAGCAGCGCCGGGATCCAGTACACCAGCTCCCAGCTGAGCTGCACCTCCCCGTTGGCCCAGTAGTAGAGCATGAATCCGATGAGGATCGGCAGTGACAGCAGGTGCTCGATGCCCTTGGAGATGACCACGCGCGCCACCCACAACTCGCGCGGAAGGTTCGTCGAGCGGACGAGCAACCGCTCCGCGTAGAGCGCTCGCGCGCTCTCGTTGATGACGTTGTTGAACCAGTTCCAGGCGAGCATGCCGGCGACGATGAAGAGCACGATCGGCACACCGTCGGTGTTCTTGAACCGCTGAGCCATCGGCTCACCCGGTGAGGGGTCGCTCGCCCAGATGACGCCGAAGACGAACGAGTAGACCAGCGCCATGGCGAGGGGGTCGATCAGGGTCCAGAGGTAACCCAACGCCGAGCGCGAATAACGCACGCGAAGGTCACGTCGGACGAGGGTGTCGAGCGTCGCTCGATGGTCCCAGATCCGCGCCAAGCGGTTCGATGAGTTCATGTCTTCCTTCATGCTGACCAGCTGCTTCGCCCACCGGCTCGAGGGCAGCGGCACCTGGCGGTGCCACGACGCAGGCATCTCAGCCTACCGAGCACGCGCTGGGAGTTCGCTCAGGCTCGCGGGGCCTGCCCCGGTTCGGCGGGTTCGAGCTCGACGCGGGAGGTGAGGAAGCCCAGGCCCCAGGCCAGGTGCATCGTCGCGAGCACGGCCGGCATGCGGACGACGACGGCCGCGTCGCGCCCGCGCGCCGCGTGCACGCCTCCGGCGGTGACGAGGGCCGCGTACCCGAGCGGCGCTGCGAGCGCCGGGCGCCAGAACGCGCCGAGCGCAGCACCCCCGACGACACCGACGACCGCGACGGGCGGCGCGAGATAGCGCAGGTTGATCGACCCCTTGTGCTGACGCGCGACGACGCGACGCCACATGCCGTACTCGAAGTACTGCTTGGCGAGCGCCTTGAAGCTCGCCCGCGGACGATAGGTGACGCGCAGTTCGGGGGTGAACCAGACGGTGCCGCCCGCGCGGCGGATGCGGTAGTTCATCTCCCAGTCCTGTGCCCGCGTGTAGCGCGGGTCGTACATCCCGACGCGCTCGATCCACTCGCGCGCGAAGTTGCCGAGGTAGACCGTCTCGACCGCGCCGGCGTCACCGCCTTGCTTGAACTTCACGCCCCCGACGCCGATCTTCGACTTCATCGCGCACTCGACGGCCTGCTCGAAGTCGGTCGTTCCCTCAGCGTCCATGATGCCGCCGACGTTCGCGGCGCCCGTCTCGGCGAGCAGCCGCTCGACCGTGCGCAGGTAGCCCGGCGAGAGGATGCCGTGGCCGTCGACGCGTACGAGGATGTCGTGGCGCGTCGCAGCGAGCGCGGCGTTGAGGCCGTCCGGCGTGCGGCCCGTGGGGTTCTCGACGAGGGTGATGCGATCGTCGGCGTCTGCGAGCTCGCGCGCGACGTCCCACGTTCGGTCGTGGCACGGCCCGATGGCGAGGACGACCTCGAGCGGGCCGTCGTATTCCTGCGCGAGGATGGCGCGCACCGACTCGGCGAGGTGCTTCTCCTCGTCGAGGATCGGCATGAAGACGGAGATGCCGCGACGTTCCCCGTCGTCGGCTCCGGCCGGTTGTGCGGCGGGCGAATGCTCATCTGACACGGAACGACGTCTCCTGATCGAGCTCGGTGCGCCGTCGGCGGCCCCGTCCTGGGCCCGCCGCGGCGCGGATGCGTTCGTCAGCCTACCGGGGGCCAGGGCGCGGGCGGCGGGGCCCCGACCTGCTCGCCCCGCGTGGCGCTGCCCCGAAAATCACAGCGCAGTTGTCTAACCTCGAGGGGTGCCGCAGCCGAATGATCCCCGTGACCCTCGTCAGCCCCGCCCCCGCCCCGACGGGCATGGCGGCCCTCGCGAGCACGACGCGTTCGTCGTCGACACGCGCCGTTCGAAGGGCAATCGACGCGCGATGCCGCAGCGCGCCGACACACCGTGCGCGGGTGACGCACCGCGCGACGCCGAAGGTCCCCGCCGCGGGGCCGAACAACCTCAGCGGCGGCCCGACGCACCCCGTCGCGCGCCCGATGCCGACCGTGGGCCAGCCGCACCCCGTGACGCCGTCGCCCGACGTCCCCACCCACAGGAGCAGCTTCCGCCGCAGGAACGCCCGACGCCCGGCGGCACGCCCCGAAACCAGGACGTCGCAGGAGCCCAGGCGATCCCCGTGCGCGGCGCGCGGCGCGACAACGCGGGCCCCGCAGGACGTTGGAGCGATCCCCGCGCCTCGAACGCCCGCCCGACCGAGGCTCGCATCGGCGAGCGCCGTGACGGCGACGCCCGCACCGGTGACGGCCGCCCGGCGGGGCGTCTTCCGAGGCGTCCCGGTGGCGCTGCCGCGGCGGGCGCAGGTGCTGCAGCCGCGGGTTCGGCGGGCGCAGGTGCTGCAGCCGCAGGTTCGGCGGGCGCAGGTGCTGCAGCCGCGGGTTCGGCGGGCGCAGGTGCTGCAGCCGCAGGTTCGGCGGGCGCAGGTGCTGCAGCCGCGGGTTCGGCGGGCGCAGGTGCTGCAGCCGCAGGTTCGGCGGCCTCCGCCGACGAGCGCCGCCGCACCTCACCCGACGCCCCGGACCGCGACTCGACCCGTGCCATGCCGCAGGAAGATGCCCCGGGCCGCGACTCCACGCGCGCCATGCCGCAGGAGGGTGCCCCCCGCCAGGGCGGACGACGTCGCGTCATCGGAGGTGCTGCGGCGGCCGGGGCCGCGGGCGCCGCCGCGTCCGGGCACGCTCGCGCCGCCGGCGTGGGGCCCAATGTCCGTGACATCGACGCCCAGCGCGGCCCCCACCGCGACCTCCGTCCTGGCGGCCCTCACGGACCCGCCGAAGCCAGCGGCCCCGTCGGACAGGGCGGCCCCGGCGCACAGGGTGGCCCCGGCGGGCCGGGCGACTCGGGCGAGGAACCGCCTCGTCCACGCGGCCGGTTCGGGCGCGGCAAGAAGATCGTCGCAGGGGTGCTCGTGCTGCTCCTGCTGTGGGTCGGCGGCCTCGTCTGGGCCGGCATGTCCGCGTGGGGCAAGGTGCAGAAGGTCGACGCGATCCCCTCGGAGCACCTCGCCGATTCGGGCGCGGGCCACAATACGCTCATCGTCGGATCAGACGGGCGCAGTGGCCTCACGACCGAGCAGAAGAAGAAGCTCGGCACGGGTGACGCGGAGGGCCAGCGCACCGACTCGATCATGATCCTGCACACGGGCGGCGACAAGCCGACCCTCATGTCGATCCCGCGCGACAGCTACGTCTCCATTCCGGGGCACGCGAAGAACAAGATCAACGCGTCGTTCTCGATCGGCGGCCCGCAGCTGCTCGTCAAGACGATCGAGACGAACACCGGCATCCACATCGACAACTACATGGAGATCGGTTTCGGCGGGTTCGCCTCCGTCGTCGACGCCGTCGGCGGTGTCAACATCTGTGTCGCCCGCGACATGGACGACCCCAAGGCCCACATCAACCTCAAGAAGGGGTGCCAGCAGATGGACGGGCCGACGGCCCTGGGGTACGTGCGAGCCCGTTATTCCGACCCGGAGGGCGACCTCGGGCGCGCCAAGCGTCAGCGTCAGTTCCTCGCGGCGCTCATGAAGGAGATCAGCTCGCCCTCCAACCTGCTCGTGCCGTGGAGGCTCAAGGGCCTCGGCGAATCGGGCGCGCAGGGGCTCACGGTCGACAAGGGCATGTCGATGATGCAGGGCCTGCGGACGATGTGGAACCTCAAGAAGTTCTCCGGAGACGGCGGCAACTCTGTCGTCGTGCCCATCGGCAACGCGGCGCTGCCCACCCCCGCCGGCGAGGCCGTCGAATGGGACGCGACGCGTTCGGCCGAGCTGTTCAAGGCCATCAAGGAGAACGGCGACACCTCCTCCTTCGTCAAGAAGACGACGGCGAACTGAACCTCGTGACGGTGGCCTCACCCCGCTCGGGGTGGGGCCACCCTCGTCTGTCGGTGTCGCCCTGAGAGCGGTGGGACGACGAGGCGCGTCGTCGGCCGGCGGGGAACAATCCATCCCGACTGGTGGTTGGTGCTGTCATTCATCCCCACGAAGGAGATCACCATGAAGATCGCAGTGTTCGGCGCCACGGGCATGCTCGGCTCGGCCATCGTCAGTGAGGGTCGCTCGCGGGGCCACGAGATCGTCAGCGTGTCGACGCGGCCCGGTGCGGGTGACGTCGTCGCCTCGATCGAGGACACGGACGCCGTCGTCCGCCTCGCGAAGGACGTCGACGCCGTCGTCGTCTCGGTGCCGCCCGCACGCTCGACGAGCGCCGAGGCGTGGCTCGCGGCGCACGAGCGTCTTGCGGCGACCCCGCTCGAGGCCCGCCTGTTCATGGTCGGCGGCGCCGGTAGCTCGCTCGACGCGAACGGCCGTCCGCTGCTGGAGGGCGAGGATTTCCCCGCCGACTTCCGTCCCGAGGCGGAGGCCGCGAGCACGGCCCTCGCGATGTTCCGGGACGGTTCGCCCGAACCGACCTGGACGATTGTCTCCCCCGCTCCCGTCCTCGCCCCCGGCGAGCGCACAGGCCACTATGAGACGTCCGACGACCACATGATCGGCGTGAGTGTCTCAAGCCAGGATCTGGCCGTCGCGATCATCGACGAGCTCGAGAACCCCCGGCATTCGAACAAGCGGTTCGTCGTCTCCAACTGACGCCACTCGTCTCCGTGACGCGGCCGGCAGGACACCGGGTCGCCCCGTGAGGACGAATATCGGTGCGTCGTCGTAGCGCGCGAGGCACGGAGGACGAGTGCGGGCCGCAGCTGAGGTCAGCTGCGGCCCGCACTCGTCGTCAGGGCTGGGTTCAGTAGCCCTTGAGCACCGCGCGGCCCATGACGAGACGCTGGATCTGGTTGGTGCCTTCGTAGATCTGCGTGATCTTCGCGTCGCGCATCATGCGCTCGACGGGGAAGTCCTTGACGTAGCCGGCGCCGCCGAGCAGCTGGACGGCGTCGGTCGTCACCTCCATCGCGACGTCGGAGGCGAAGCACTTCGCGGCGGCGCCGAAGAACGACAGGTCGGCGTCCTGACGCTCCGACTTCGCGGCCGCGACGTAGACCATCTGACGGGCCGTCTCGACCTTCATCGCCATGTCGGCGAGCATGAACTGGATGGCCTGGAACTCGGCGATGGCCTTGCCGAACTGCTGACGCTCCTTGACGTAGCCGACGGCGTAGTCGAGCGCGCCCTGCGCGATGCCGACGGCCTGCGCACCGATCGTCACACGCGTGTGGTCAAGGGTGCGCAGCGCGATCTTGAGGCCCTCGCCCTCGGCGCCGACGATGCGGTCGGCGGGGATGCGGCAGTTGTCGAAGTGCAGCTCACGCGTCGGCGAACCCTTGATGCCGAGCTTGCGCTCGGGCTCACCGAAGCTGAAGCCCTCATCGCTCTTCTCGACGACGAACGCGGAGATGTTGCGCCCGCGCTCACCGTTGGGGTCGGTGACGGCGAGGACGGTGTAGAACTCGGATTCGCCGGCGTTCGTGATCCACGACTTCTGGCCGTTGAGGACGTAGTGGTCGCCGTCGCGCTTGGCCTTCGTCTTCATCGACGCGGTGTCGGAACCGGCCTCGCGCTCGGACAGACCGTAGGAGAACATCGCCTCACCGGAGGCGAGCTTCGGTAGGTACTTCGCCTTGATCTCCTCGCCGCCGCCGAGGATGACGGGCATGGAGCCGAGCTTGTTGACGGCCGGGATGAGCGAGGAGCTCGCGCAGACGCGGGCCACCTCCTCGATGACGATGCACGTGCCGAGGGCGTCGATGCCCATGCCGCCGTACTGCTCGTCGACGTGCGGCGCCTGCATGCCGGCCTCAATCAGGGCGTCGAGGGCCTCCTGCGGGAAGCGCGACTTGTCGTCGACGTCGGCCGCGTGCGGCGCGATCTTGTTCTCGCAGACGGGGCGGATGGCCTCGCGGAGCGCCTCGTGCTCCTCGGAGATCTTGTAGAGGTCGAAGTCAGGGTTAGCAGCCATACCGGCATGCTACCCGCCAGTACGTCGCGGCGGCAGCCCCTCTCCGTCGATGTTGCCCGGGTTTCGGGGCGTCGGCGCCGCCAGGCCCGGGCAACATCGGGGTACTCAGGCCTGACGTTCGGCGACCTCGCGGCGCAGCGCCTCGCCCTTGGCGTGGGCCTCGTCGCGCAGGCTCGCCTGGAACTGCATCATCTGGGCGGCGATGCGACACGCCTCGTCCGAGTCACCGACGCCGAGGATGCGCGCCGCGAGCAGGCCCGCGTTGCGCGCACCACCGACCGAGACCGTCGCGACGGGCACGCCGGCGGGCATCTGGACGATCGACAGCAGCGAGTCCATGCCGTCGAGGTGTTTCAGCGGCACGGGCACCCCGATGACGGGCAGCGTCGTGACCGACGCGAGCATGCCCGGCAGGTGCGCCGCTCCCCCGGCGCCGGCGATGATGACGCGCAGGCCGCGCTCCGCGGCGCGGGTGCCGTACTCGACCATCTCGTGCGCCATGCGGTGCGCCGAGACGACGTCGGCCTCGTACCCGATGCCGAACTCGTCGAGGACGTCGGCGGCCGCGGACATCGTCGGCCAGTCCGAGTTGCTGCCCATGACGAGCCCGACGACGGGCGCCTTCGCCGGCTGCGTCGCGCTCGTGGGGTTCGTCGAGCTCGTGGCCGGGGTCGCCGAACCCGCAGCGTTCGTCGTCACGTCGGGGGTGGTCGCGTCGCTCATTTGGTCACCGTTCCTTGGAGGTAGTCACAGGCGTGGCGGGCTCGTGCGCGCAGGCCGACGAGGTCGTCGCCGAAGACGTTGACGTGCCCGATCTTGCGGCCGGGGCGCACACCCTTGCCGTAGAGGTGGATCTTGAGGCCGGGATCACGCGCCATGAGGTGCTTGTAGGTGGGGTACAACTCCTCGTACTCGCCGCCGAGCACGTTGCCCATGACCGTCCACGGTGCCCGCGCGCGCGTGTCGCCGAGGGGCAGATCGAGGACGGCGCGTAGGTGCTGCTCGAACTGACCGGTGATCGAGCCGTCCATCGACCAGTGTCCCGAGTTGTGCGGGCGCATCGCGAGCTCGTTGACGACGAACTCGTCACCGCCGAGGTCGAACAGCTCGACGGCCATGACGCCCGTGACGTCGAGTTCGCCCGCGATCCTGATGGCGGCGGAGGTGATGCGTTCGGCGGCGTCGTCGCTCAGCTCGGGTGCGGGGGCGAGGACCTCGGTGCAGATGCCGTCGACCTGAACGGTCTCGACGACGGGCCACACGGCGACCTGGCCGCTCGGGCTGCGCGCGATCATGACGGCGATCTCCCGCTCGAACGCGACGGCCTCCTCCGCGAGCAGCGGCGCACCGTCGGCCTGCGCGAACCACGCGTCCGCGTCGTCGGGGGTGCGCACGAGCATGACGCCCTTGCCGTCGTACCCGCCCGTCGGCGTCTTGAGCACGAGCGGCCAGCCGTGCTGTTCGCCGAACGCGCTCAACTCGTCGCTCGTGGAAACGGGAGCCCAGGCGGGGCACGGCACGTCGAGGTCGCTGAGGCGCTGACGCATCGCGAGCTTGTCCTGGGCGAAGCGCAGCGCACTCGGGCGCGGGTGCAGCGCGACGCCGTCGGCCTCGAGGGCGGCGAGGACGTCGGCGGGCACGTGCTCGTGATCGAACGTCACGACGTCGCACCCGTGTGCCCACTCGCGCACCTGCTCGGCGTCGCGGTAGTCACCGACAGGCGCATGCGGGACGACGAGTGCCGCTGCGGCGTCGTCGGATTCGGCGAAGACGGACAACGTCAGCGCGAGCTCGGCCGCGGGGCCGGCACACATGCGGGCGAGCTGGCCGCCGCCGATGATGCCGACGACGGGAAATCCGCCCGGCGCGCGGCGCGCCTCGCGGGCGGGCTGGGTGTCGGGCGTCGCAGCGTCCGGCTCGGCGGCGTTGCGCGCATGGGGCTGGGGTTGGTTCACGCGCCAAGATTATCCGGCGGATTCGTCACGCGCGTGGCGCGGTCGTCAGGCGGGCGTCGCCGGGTGGGCGAGGCCCACCCCCACCGACTCGAGGGTCTCGCCCTCGCGCCGCGTCAGGACGAAGCCCGCGCCGCGCACCGTCTCGATCTGCCACTGCCCGCCCGTCGCGACCCGCAGCTTGGGGCGCAGCTTGGCGATGTGCATGTCGACCGCCTTGGGTGTGCCACGCCACTGGCCCGTCCACAGTGCAGCCTCGAACTCTGCGCGACTGACGACGTCATCCCGCCCGACGAGCACCCCCATGACGATGGCTTCCTTCGCGGTCATCACCGCCCGCCCGCCGGCGCCGACAAGCTCGCGCCGCGCCGCGTCCACGTGGGGTGGGCTCCCCTCGGCGGCGTTCGCCACCAGCCGCGGTCCGCCCTGCGCCCGGTTGACCCGGCGCACCGCGGCGCTGACCCGCGCTTCGAGCTCCGCCGGCGTGATCGCGCACGAGATGACGTCGTCGGCCCCCGCGTCGAGCAGCGCGACGGTCGCGGCCGCGCGTTCGACGTCCCCGACGAGCGCCGCGTCGTCGAGCACAGCGACGAACGCCACACCCGGATGCCGGCGGGAAGAGGTGCGCACGGCGGCGGCGCTCTCGCGCACCCCGTCGGGCGCGGCCGTGGCGCCGCCGCCCAGGTCGGCGTCGCCGTCGACGCGGCGGCAGTTCGCCGCGAAGACGATGCACGCGGTCGCCGTTCCGACGGATTCGGGCGTCACGGTTTCGAGCGTGCCCTCCACGGTGCGGACCGAGAGGTGTGCTGCGTGGCTCATGCGCATGAGAGCCGTGTCGTCGCCGAAACCCCCGCGGGCGACCAGGACGTCGTTCATGAGCACGACTATAGGCAGCCCGGCATACCCTGCGGTGCCTTGCGGACCGACGAATTGTCAGTTGCCCATCCAGCCGACTTGACAGAAATGTATACAGCAGGGCTTTGTCGCCGAATCGTCACCTGGCGTTCACCCGCAGGCGTCCGACGCCCGATCCGTCCAGCAGGATTCGTCCTGAGCAGAGTGCTTCAGAAAGGTCCGTCAGAGCAGGATCCAGGCCGCGCTGAGGCCGATACCCGCGAGTTCCAACGGTTCGTGCGCGCGCAGCGTCGACTCCGGGTCGTGACGCAGCGCGTCGGCCGTTGCCTCGTCGACGAGGATCTGACTCGCCGCGGCGGCGTTCGTCAGGCGTGCGGCGCGGTTGACCGTCGTGCCGTAGATGTCGCCGAGACGCGCGAGCACGCGACCCGTCGACAGGCCCACGCGCATCTGCGGCAGCAGGTCGTCGACCTCCGACATCTCCTTGAGCGCACGCGCGATGCGCGAGGCGCCCTCCGGGTCCTGGTGCGAGAAGAGGATCTCGTCACCGACCGTCTTGACGACGGCGCCCCCGTGCTCGCTGACGATGTCCGAGGCGACCGCCTCGAACCGCGTGACGAGCGCCGCGAGATCACTCTCACTGAGCTGACGCGCGAGGCGCGTGAAGGAGACGAGGTCGGCGAAACCGACGGTGCGCACGACACCGAGGTGCGTCTCGGGCTGCGCGTCTGCCAGCAGGCGCGCGAGGGCGACGCCGACGTTGCGGCGCCACACGTAGAGGAGCAACGGCTCGAGGTCGTCGACGAGGCTCGCCATCTCCTCCGCTGCGGCGCGGGCGAGGGGCTTGCCGCCGCGCGGGCCGCCGTCACGCTGCGCGAGCATGTCGACGACGAGTTGCACCTGCCACATCGCGAGTCGATCGGTCGTGCGCCCCAGCGCACGCGCCAGCCCGAGGAGGGTGTCGACGTCGAGATCGTGCGCGGCCGTCATCGCGGACACCGCGCGCAGGGCGTCGAGGTCGGTGTCGGAGAACGCGACGTCCGCCTCACGCGAGTTGGCGAAACCGAGAGCGCGCCACACGCGACGGGTGTCGTCGGCGTCGACCCCGGCGTGCGTCGACAGGTCACGGCGCTTGTAGCGGCGCGGCGCGCCCATGAGGCGTCGCTCGACCGCGTCGATGAACATCGAATCGTCGGAATCGAGGTGGGACACCGGGTCAGCCATCACGTCTCGCCTTCTGCCTCGTACCGATCACTCGTCGGCGTTCCGCCCGTGTGGCTCGCCGGCCTCCGCGCGGCCGCCCAGGCGGGCATGCACGACGTCCGCCACCGAGTACGCCATCGTAGGCGCTGAGCCTGGACGCGCACCGGGAACGGTCGTCACGAGCCGCCCGCCGTCGTCGATGCCGACGCCTCGCCGCCGCGCCACCTTGCCGTCGGGGGTGTGCACGTCGACGAGGCTGCCGATCGTGCGACAGTGTCGACGCACGCTCTCGCGGGCGGCCGCGAGCGCCACGGGTTCGCACCAGGCACGCGCGGCACGGGCGACGTGCGCAGCGACGGCCGCGAGCACCTCGTCACGCGCGGCGTCCAACCCGACGAGTGACGTCGACGTCGCCGTGTCGACGGGCAACTCGCCGCGCTGCTGAGCCACGTTCACCCCGACGCCCGCGACGACGAGGTTGCCCGACGCCACCTGACACAGGACGCCGGCGACCTTGCGCCAGTCGCCGCTCGCCCCGCCGGTGCCCGGGCCGGCGTCGGCGTCGGCGCCGCTCTCGACGCCGTCGTCATCCCACACCAGGACGTCGTTGGGCCACTTCGTGACGAACTCGACGTCCGCCCCGCGCTCGTCGGCCAGCTGCGCGAGGGCGGCGCGCACGGCGTCACCGACGAACAACGGCACCCAACCCCACGTCGCCGCGTCCCGTGGCAGCGGCAGCGTCATCGAGACGGTGACGGCGGCGCCCGTGGGCGTCACCCAGGCCCGATCGAGGCGTCCGCGCCCGGCGCGCTGGCGATGGGCGGCCACGAGGTGCCAGCGCTCGGCGGTGTCGAGGGCGACCACATTCGTCGAATCGACCTCGTCGAACAGGTCGACGCGAGCCCACCCGTCGGCACGCAGATCCCGCGCCATCCCTGGCGAAAAGGCTACTGACGAGTTCGTGTTCGAGGTCACGTGACAAGGTTAGGCTGTCGCCCATGACGCTCGACGACGTGCCCCCGGACACCTCCCTCGATCTGCACACCACGGCCGGAAGGTTGAAGGATCTGGCGAACCGCACGGAGGAGGCGGTGCACGCCGGTTCGGCCCGCGCGGTGGAGAAGCAGCACGCCAAGGGCAAGCTGACGGCTCGTGAGCGCGTCGAACGGCTGCTCGACGAGGGCTCGTTCGTCGAACTCGACGCCCTGGCGCGTCACCGCTCGACGCAGTTCGGGCAGGACAAGAACCGCCCCTACGGTGACGGCGTCGTCACCGGCTACGGCACGGTCGACGGGCGCACGGTCTGCGTGTTCAGTCAGGACTTCACGGTCTTCGGCGGCTCCCTCGGTGAGGTCTTCGGCGAGAAGATCTGCAAGGTCATGGATCTCGCGATGAAGCTCGGCGCACCCGTCATCGGCATCAACGACTCGGGCGGCGCGCGCATCCAGGAGGGCGTCGTCGCGCTCGGTCTCTACGCCGAGATCTTCCGTCGCAACGTGCACGCGAGCGGTGTCATCCCGCAGATCTCGCTCGTCATGGGCCCCTGCGCCGGTGGCGCCGTCTACTCCCCCGCGATCACCGACTTCACCGTCATGGTCGATCAGACGTCGCACATGTTCATCACCGGCCCTGACGTCATCAAGACGGTGACGGGTGAGGACGTCGGCTTCGAGGAGCTCGGCGGCGCGCACACGCACAACTCGCGCTCCGGCGTCTCGCACTACATGGCGAGCGACGAGGACGACGCGATCGAGTACGTCAAGGCGATGCTCGGCTACCTGCCGAGCAACAACATGGACCCGGGGCCCTCGTTCGAGGTCACCGCCGACCTCGAGATCACCGACGCCGACCGCGCGCTCGACACGCTCGTGCCCGATTCGGCGAACCTCGCCTACGACATGAACGACGTCATCGCCGCCGTCGTCGACCCCGCGGATCCTGACGATGCGGGCTCCGGCCCCGACTTCCTCGAGGTGCAGCCGCTGTTCGCACCCAACATCATCTGCGGGCTCGCGCGCGTCGAGGGGCAC
The DNA here is from genome assembly GCF_004346775.1 of Dermacoccus sp. SAI-028. Taxonomy (NCBI): domain Bacteria; kingdom Bacillati; phylum Actinomycetota; class Actinomycetes; order Micrococcales; family Dermacoccaceae; genus Dermacoccus; species Dermacoccus sp. SAI-028. Next base: position 2,197,332 of record NZ_SMFS01000001.1, read on the forward strand.
AGCGTCGGCATCGTCGCAAACCAGCCGGCTCAGCTCGCCGGCACGCTCGACATCAACGCGAGCGAGAAGGCGGCGCGTTTCATCCGCTTCTGTGACTCGTTCAACATCCCGATCCTCACGCTCGTCGACGTGCCCGGCTTCCTGCCCGGTACCGACCAGGAGTGGGGCGGCATCATCCGCCGTGGCGCGAAGCTGCTCTACGCCTACGCGGAGGCGACGGTGCCGCTCGTCACCGTCATCACGCGCAAGGCGTACGGCGGTGCGTACGACGTCATGGGGTCCAAGCACCTCGGCGCCGACGTCAACCTCGCGTGGCCGACGGCGCAGATCGCCGTCATGGGTGCGCAGGGCGCGGCCAACATCGTGTACCGCAAGGAGCTGACGGCGGTCGCCGAGAACGGCAGCGCCGAGGACGTCGAGAAGCGTCGCGCGCAGCTCATCGCCGAGTACGAGGACACGCTCGCCAACCCGTACATCTCAGCCGACCGCGGCTACGTCGACGCGGTCATCCCGCCGCACGAGACGCGCGTCCAGGTCGTCAAGGCGCTGCGGGCGCTGCGTCACAAGCGCGAGGACCTGCCGCCCAAGAAGCACGGAAACATCCCGCTGTGAGCGAGGCAACCGAGAGCCCGCGCCCGACGATCCGGTTCGTCAGCGGCGCGCCGACCGACGAGGAGATCGCCGCCGTCACTGCTGTCGTCCTGGCGCGAGCGGCTGCGGCGTCGGGCACTGAATCATCCGCCCCGGTGCGTTCCATGTGGGGACGCCCCGCGCACGTCCGCCACGCCCGTCCGCGCAGTTGGGCCGAATCGCGCCTGCCGCGCTGAGGCTCGCCTTCGGCGGATGATCGTTGCCCGGAATCGCGTCAGAGGTGACGCGATTGCGGGCAATGATGCTCAGCGCAGCTTGGCTTCGAGCTTGGCCTGGTAGCGCGGCGCCATCACGCCGGCCGCGACGACGCGTTCGATGATCGCGCGGGCACCGCCGGTGTAGGCGCGGAACACGTCGACGACGGTGACGCCGTGCTCGGGCACGTCGACGACGTCGACCATGTCGCCCGCCGTGATCGTCCCGGGCTCGACGACGCGGGTGTACGCGCCGGGCCGTCCGTGGTCGGTGAAGCGCTTGACCCAGCGCGGCTCGTCGATCGCCCAGGCGAAGGTTCGGCAGGGAACGCGGGGGCCGGTCACCTCGAGCAGCGCGGTGCCCATGCGCCAGCGGGTGCCGATGACGGCGTCGTCGACGCGGACGCCCCGCGTCGTGACGTTCTCGCCGAAGGCCCCGTCGGGAATCGAACGCCCTAGCTCGGCGCCCCAGTGGTCGAGCTCCTCACGCGCGACCACGTACACCGCCTGCTCGCTGCCCCCGTGATGCTCGAGATCACCGACGTGGTCACCGCTGACGCCGCTGCGCCCACCCGCCTCGCGCGGGCCGGGGTCGGCGACGCCGATGCTCGCGACGGGTCGCTTGCGCATCCCCGTGCGGTGCTTCTTCGCATCCCACACCTCTGGTCGGCCGATCTGGACACCGACGACGACGAGCTCTCCACCTGCGGTGGGTGACGTGGCGTCGGCCCGCGCCGCTGAGGTGGAAGCCAAGTCCGTGGACGCCGCGGTGGAGCTCGCGGACTCCGCCGAGCCGGATGTCGGTGACGCGGCCGTCGTCGCGGTGGATTTCGCCTGCTCCTCCGAGCCCGATGCCGAGGCCTCGGCCGACGCCCTCTGCCCCGCTGCCGCTGCCTTCACCGCACCCGCCGCAGCGGGCCGGGCGTCAGGATCGGGGTGAGCTGGACTCATCGGCGGCGTCGTCATGGGCGTCAATGTACTTGCGCGCTGTGACGTGCGTCGCGTTGGATCGGTACATGAGCACCTCGAGCGAGCCCCGCGCCACGACCCGTCTCGACGAGATCGCGGACGGCTACCTCGACGCGTCCGTCGCGCTGTCGCCGATCGAGGCAACGGCGCTCGGCATCCCGGGCCAGGATCATCTGCTCGACGACTTCTCCCCCGACGGTTACGCGGCCGCGTCCGATCTGCGTCGCTCGACGTTGTCGGCGCTGCGCACCGCGTCGGCGCAGGACGACGTGGACGCCGTGACGCTCGCCGCGCTGCAGGAGCGCCTTGAGCTCGCCGAGGAGATCCATGACGCCGGCTACGACCTCGCCGACCTCAACGTCATCGCGTCGCCGCTGCAGATGATGCGCGACACCTTCGACCTCATGCCGACCGACAGCGACGAGGACTGGGAGACGATCGCGCACCGGCTGCGCGCCGTCCCCGAGGCGCTCGACGGCTGGTTCGCGTCGCTCGATCACGCCGCGTCGCAGGGCATCGTCGCGGCGCAGCGCCAGATCGAACGCTGCAGCGAGCAATGCGCCGAGCACGGCGGACGCGACGGGTACTTCCTCTCGCTCGCCGAGCGCGCCGCCGTCGAGGGTGGTGGCGATGCCAGCGCGGTGCAGGACGAGGTGCGCGAGGCTGCCGCGCTCGCCGCGCGGGCCTACGCCGACGCAGGGGCGCGGCTGCGCGACGAACTGCTGCCGCGCGCGCCCGAGCACGACGGGGTGGGGCGTGAGCGGTACGCGCTGCACAGCCGCGAGTTCCTCGGCGCGCGAGTCGACCTCGAGGAGACCTACCGCTGGGGTCAGGACGAACTCGCGCGCATCACCGACGAGATGTCGCGCCTCGCCGAACGCATCGCGCCCGGCGCCGGCGTCAAGGGCGCGATGGCCGCCCTCGACGCCGACGACGCGTACGCCCTGCACGGCACCGACGCGCTGCGCGCCTGGATGCAGGCGAGCGCCGACGCCGCCGTCAGCGCTCTGGCGGACACGCACTTCGACATCCCCGACCCGGTGCGTCGCATCGAGTGCATGATCGCGCCCACGTCGTCGGGCGGCATCTACTACACCGGCCCGAGCGAGGATTTCTCCCGCCCCGGACGCATGTGGTGGGCGGTGCCGAAGGGCGTCGAACGGTTCGGCACGTGGCGCGAACTGACGACCGTCTACCACGAGGGCGTCCCCGGCCATCACCTGCAGATCGGGCAGACGATGTACCGCTCGGGCCTGCTCAACCGGTGGCGCCGCATGGGGTCGTGGACATCCGGGCACGCGGAGGGCTGGGCCCTGTACGCCGAGCGCCTCATGGACGAGCTCGGCTTCCACACGGACGACGCCACCCGCCTCGGCATGCTCGACGGGCAGTCGCTGCGCGCCGCGCGCGTCATCGTCGACATCGGCGTGCACTGCGGTTTCGAGGCTCCCGCCGAGGTTGGTGGGGGCGCCTGGACGTACGACAAGGCGTGGGCATTCCTGTCGGCGCACGCCGACATGGCCGAGGGCTTCCTGCGCTTCGAGCTCGACCGCTACCTCGGCTGGCCGGGGCAGGCGCCGTCGTACTCGATCGGCGAGCGCCTGTGGCTGTCGCTGCGCGAGGAGACGCGTCGTCGCGAGGGCGCAGCCTTCGACCTCAAGGCCTTCCACCGTCGCGCCCTCGACATCGGCGGCGTCGGCCTCGACGTCCTGCGCGACGCCATCCTCGCCCCCTGACCCACCTGCGATTCCTATCCACCTTCGCGATTCGCGTCCCCATCGGCGAACCGCGTCCACCTTCGCGCCTCTGAGCGAATGTGAACGAAAAACGCAGATGGGGCGGGCCCCATGCGTGCCTGACGGGGTGGGAGCGGGGGCGCCGGTAGGCTGGCGCAAGCCGATGTCCCCAACCTTCGGAGCGCTACGCCACCATGTCGCCCACCCAGTCGAGCCTCGCCACGACCTCGCCCTACTCGATCGTCGCCGTCGACGCTGACGAGTTCGTCCGGACGATCCACGACGCGGGCGCGCGCGTGCCCGTCGAGCAGTCGCCCGAGTGGGCGCGCTACGACGATTCGCTGCCGGGCCGCCGTCACTGGCGCTACCTGCTCGTCCACGACGCCGCGGGCGCCCACGTCGCCGCACTGAGCCTGACGGAGTTCGCCGGCCGCACGCTGGTGCAGCTGTGGGGCAAGTTCGCCCCGATCTGGCTGACGCACGCGGCGCCCAGCGCCGCTGAGGAGCGCGCCCTGCGCGACGCCCTGGCAGCGTACGTCAAGGCCGAGCACCCCAGGGCGGCACTCGTCCGCCTGCACGCCACGCACGCGGCGCCCGACCTCACCGAGCCGCTCACCGAGGTCTTCTACGACCGTACGCTCGTGCTCGACCTCTCGCTCAGCGAGGACGAGCTGATGGCGTCGATGTCGAAGAACGGCCGCCGTGACCTGCGGTACGGGCTCAAGAACGACGCCCTGGTCTTCACCGACGAGACGGGCATCAGCGAACAGGACTTCGCCGAGCAGGTCTTCCCCGTCTTCACCGAGACCGCCGAACGCGGCCACTTCGACCTGCGTCCCGCGCAGTTCTACTTCAACATGCTCTCCCAGCTCGGCCCCGACATCTGCCGCCTCTACACGGTGCGAGACACCTCTGCGGGCGGCGCCGTCGTCGCGTGGGCGCTCGTCACCATCTATGACGGCGAGGCGCGTTACTTCTACGCCGCGACGAGCGCGGCCGCCCGCAAGAGCTTCGCTGCCAACCGCATGGTCTGGGAGTGCATGCTCGCGGCGAAGAGCCGCGGCGCGTCGACGTTCGACTTCATGGGTCTCGGCAGCGACCGCGCGCCCGCGCTCAGCTCGCTCGACGGTTTCAAGCTCAAGTTCGGCAAGGACGGCGCGCGTGACGTCCCGGGCCCGTGGGATCTCGTCGTGCGCCCGCAGGTGCTCTCCGCGTACCGTGCGTCGACGAAGGCCAAGGCCCTCGTGCGTGACGCCCGCAGCAAGGGTCCGAGCACCGTTCGCAGCCTGCCGTCGCGGACGATGCGCACCGCCTCGTCCGCCGCCACCGCCCTCGCCGCGAAGGTCGCCGGCCCCGCACGCGGTGCGACGCCGGGTCAGGGCGGCACTCCCGCGGTGCTGCCGGTCGTGCTCGACTTCACCCTCTCGGGCTACGCCCTGGCGCGCGCGTTCCACGAGCGTTACGGCCTGACGAGCGTCCTCGTCGTCCCGTTCACGACGGGCGCGACGGCCGACTCAACGCTGTTCCACGACACGCGAGAACTCGGGTTCGCCGCGATCAACGACCACGACCTCGTCCTCACCGAGATCCGCCGTATTGCCGCTGAGAACCTCGATCTGACGATCATTCCGCTGACGAACAACGACGGCTACGTGCAGTCGTTGTCGGCGAAGCGCGACACGCTCGGCACCAACGTCGTCGTGCCACACGAGAGCCCCGCGATGCTCGAGCGCATCTCCGACAAGAACCACTTCAACGCCGTCTGCGCCGAGGCGGGCGTCGCGACGCCGGGCACCGTCGTCCTCGACTTCGCCACCGGGCGCCCGAGCGCCGACGACGTCACGTTCCCCTACCCGATCATCGTCAAGCCCGCCGATTCGGCACTGCACAACGCCTTGTCGATGCCGGGCAAGAAGAAGCTGTACGAGGTCGACTCGCGCGACGAGCTCGACGCGCTCATCACCCGCCTCGTCGACGCGGGTTTCACCGGCGAGATGCTCGCGCAGGATCTCATCCCCGGCGACGAGATCCTGTCGGTCACGATGTACCGCGCGAAGAACGGCGAGATCACGCTGGCGCGCACGTCGCGGGTGCTCCTGCAGGATCCGCGCCCGGCCTACCTCGGCATCCCCGACGTCCAGGTCGTGCAGGACATGCCCGACGTCGTCGAAGCCTCGCGCCGCATCCTCGAGACGGCCGACTATCACGGCTTCGCCAACCTCGACGCCATCCGCGACCCGCGTGACGGTTCCGTCAAGTTCTTCGAGGTCAACCCGCGCTACGGACGCAACTGCTACTACGCCACCGGTTCGGGGGCGAACGTCGCCGAGCAGCTCGTCAGCGACCTCGTCGAGAACTCCCCCGTCACCGCGCCGGCGCCGTCCGACGACCTCGTCTACACCGTCCTGCCGCCGCAGACCATCGCGCGTCTGCTGCCGAAGGGCGCAGAGCGCGACGCCGCCGCGGCGCTCGTCAAGCGCGGACGCTGGGCCGACCCGCTCAAGTACGACGGGGAGCGCAACCCGAAGCACAAGGCGTACGCGCAGATCGCGGCGTGGAACCACGTGCGCGCCTACCGCGGCGCGCCGCGCATCATCGGGGGCTGACGCCGCACGCAGTCTGTCGCTCACCCACTCGCCGCCCGGTCGAGCCCGGCATCGGTCCTCACTGATGCCGGGCTTCGTCATGCTCGCGCCGGCCGCGCCACAACCCTCCCCGTCCGAGACGCAACGAGAGCTGCATCACGTCGATGTGACCTGCATCATGTACAGTTTGGTCTGACCAATAATGGTCCGACCAAAGCTGAGCCAGCCTCCCCACCCCCGCAAGGAGTCCGCGTGATCACCTACACCGCGACCCCCGACGCCGTCGGCGACAGCCTGGCGCTGTCCGCTCTCGTGGGCTCGTTGCCCCTCCTCACGTTCTTCGCGATGCTGTTGATCGCCAAGGCCAGCGCCTACGTCGCAGGCCTCGCGAGCCTCGTCGTCTCGCTCGTCATCGCCGTCGTCGCGTTCGGCATGCCGACACACCTCGCCCTGCTGTCGGCGACACAGGGCGCCGTCTACGGTCTCGTGCCGATCGTGTGGATCGTCGTCATGGCGCTGTGGTTCTACCGGGTCACCGTCATCTCGGGCCGCTTCAACGACCTGCGCTCGATCTTCGACGCGATCGGCGGCGGCGACATTCGCATCCAGGCCATGCTCATCGCGTTCTGCTTCGGCGGCCTTCTCGAGGCCCTCGCCGGGTTCGGCGCGCCGGTCGCCATCACGGCGACGATGGTGCTCGCCCTCGGGCTCAAGCCGCTCAAGACGGCCGTCGTGTGCCTCATCGCGAACACGGCGCCGGTGGCGTTCGGCGCCGTCGCCATCCCGATCACGACCGCCGGGAACCTGACGGGCCTCGACCCCGCGCACATCGGTGCCGTCGTCGGCCACCAGGCACCGTTCTTCGCGATAGCCGTTCCCTTCTTCCTCATGATGATCATCGACGGCAAGCGCGGGCTCGTCCAGGCGTGGCCCGCTGCGCTCGTCACCGGTGGCGCGTTCGCGATCGCGCAGTGGTGGTGTTCGACGTACTTCTCGTACGAGTTGACGGACGTCGTCGCCTCGCTCGTCGGGCTCGCGGCCGCCATCGTCCTGCTGCGCTTCTGGAAGCCCAAGGGCGCCGACGACGTGCGTCGCAGCCTCGACATCGAAGCGCCCGTTCCCGCCGAGGCGCTCAGCGCCTCCCGCATCTGGATGGCCGTGCTGCCCTATCTGCTCGTCGTCGTCGTGTTCGGCATCGCGAAGCTGTGGAAGCTGGGCGTCGACATCCCTGCGAAGCTCAGCGCCACCGACGTCAAGATTCCCTGGCCGGGCCTCAACGGCGAGCTCGTCAACGCCAAGGGCAAGTCGATCTCCTCGACCGTCTACACGCTGCAGTGGCTGTCGAGCCCGGGCACGCTGCTGTTCCTCACCGGGCTCATGGTCGCGATCGTCTACTCCCTGCGTGACGGCGGCGGCCGCTTCCCGCTCACGCTGGGTGAGGCGTTCAAGGAGATCGGGCGTTGCTTCTACACGATGCGCTTCTCGGCGCTGACGATCGCGTCGGTGCTCGCGCTCGCCTACGTCATGAACTTCTCCGGCCAGACCATCGCGATCGGCACGTTCGTCGCCGGGCTGGGCGCGTGGTTCGCGTTCCTGTCGCCCGTGCTCGGCTGGGTCGGCACCGCCGTCACCGGCTCGGACACCTCGGCGAACGCCCTGTTCTCGACGCTGCAGCAGACGGCCGCGGAGAAGGCCGGGCTCGACCCGCACCTCATGACGGCGGCCAACACCTCCGGTGGAGTCGTCGGCAAGATGATCTCGCCACAGTCGCTGGCCATCGCGGCGACAGCCGTCGGCCTGCAGGGCAAGGAGTCGAAGATCTTCCGCGCCGTCGTGCTGTGGTCGCTCGGCATGCTGCTCGTGCTGTGCACGCTCGTCTACCTGCAGGCGCACGCCCTGTCGTGGATGCTGCCCTGAGTCACCTCATCCTCTGAGCCCCGCATGACGGCCGGACGTATTCTGCGGATCCGCTCGCCATCCGCGACAATGTCGACGTGCACATCGCTCTTCCCATCTTCCTGCTCGTCGCGACGACGATCAGTGTCTCCGTCCTCGCGCGCCGCGTCGGCCTGTCGGCGCCGCTGCTGCTCGTCGCCATCGGCGCGGTGGCGTCGTACCTGCCGCAGGTCCCCGAGGTCCACGTCGACTCCGAAGTGATCCTGCTCGGGTTCCTGCCGCCACTGCTGTACGCGACGGCGATCCGCACCTCGATCATCGATCTCAAGCGCGACGTGTTCCAGATCGTCCAGCTGTCGATCCTGCTCGTCCTCGTGACGGCGTTCGCCGTCGGGCTCGTCTCGTGGTGGCTCATGCCCGTCGGGTTCGCCGCCGCGATGGCGCTCGGCGGTGTCGTCGCTCCCCCGGACGCCGTCGCCGCGACCGCCGTCGCCCGCCGCATCGGGTTGCCGCGACGTCTCGTCGCCGTCCTCGAGGGCGAGTCGCTCTTCAACGACGCGACGGCCCTCGTCACCGTCGGCACCGCCGTGAGCGCGCTGACGGGGTCGTTCTCGGCGAGCAGGGCCGGCCTCGCCTTCGTCATCGCGGCGCTCGGCGGCATCGTCATCGGTGTCATCGCGTTCTACGTCGTGGAGTTCGTGCAGAAGCACATCCGCGACGCCGTGACGAGCGTCGCGATCAGCATCATCACGCCGTGGGTCGCCTACCTCCCGGCGGAGGCGATCAAGGCATCTGGTGTCATCGCCGTCGTCGTCACCGGCGTGCTGCTCGGCTTCAAGGCGCCGTACTACAACACGGCGCAGGCGCGGGTCGCATCGCGGATGAACTGGAACTCGATCCAGTTCCTGCTCGAGAACATGGTGTTCCTGCTCATCGGCCTGCAGGTGTCGATGATCATCGACCAGGTCCAAACATCGGACCTCGGCCTCCAACGCACCAGCCTGTACGCGGTCGCCGTCCTCGTCACCGTCATGCTCGTGCGGCCGATGTTCATCATCGCGGCGGCTTGGCTCGGCAAGGTCTCGCGCTGGGATTCGCGCCCCCTCAGCCTGCGCGAGGGCGCCGTCGCAGGCTGGGCGGGCATGCGCGGAGTGGTGACGCTCGCCGCCGCGTTCCTGCTGCCGCCCGAGACGCCGCACCGCGAGTCGCTCGTCTTCATCGCGCTCGTCGTGACGATCGGCACGCTCGTCATCCAGGGCTTCACCCTCGGCCGCGTCGCCAACCTCATGAAGCTACGCGCGCCCGACCCGCGTGAGGACGCCCTCGCGCGCGCCCAGGTCATGCAGGCCTCCGTCGATGCCGGTGAGGCGGCGATGCGCAAGGCCCTCGCCGACGACCCGGAACTGGCGGACACCCCCGAGGCAATCATCAAGTCGCTGCAGAAGCAGGACATGCGCCGCGCGAACCTGCAGTGGGAACTGCTCGGCAACAACGACACGATGGGCCCGACGCAGCAGTACCGCATCCTGCGTCAGAAGATGATCAACGCCGAACGCGACAAGGCACTCGAGATGCGTAACGAGGGCCGCGTCGACCACGAGGTCATCGACAGCATCATGATGCAGCTCGACATCGAGGAGTCGATGATCGTCACCGCCGAGGAGCGCAACGCCGGGCTGCGCGATGCAGGCCCGCTGCTCACGCCGGAGGTTCGTCAGGGCGGCTGCGAACACCTGGAGAAGGCCGCGCACGACTACGCCTCACCCCAGTCGCACGACGGCTGCCAGGGCTGCCTGGAAGAGGGTCGGACGTGGCTGCACCTGCGCATGTGCACCGAGTGCGGGTACGTCGGCTGCTGCGACTCCTCCGCCGGTCAACACGCGACGAAGCACTTCCGCGCGACCGGTCACCCCGTCATGCGCTCGTTCGAGGCGGGTGAGGAATGGCGCTGGTGCTTCGTCGACAACCTGCCGGGCTGACGGGCGTCCGGCCCGCCTCGGCGCGCCGATATTCTTGAGCCCATGACCGTCCTCGTGCTCGCCTCGAAGTCCCCCGCCCGCCTCGCGACCCTGCGCAGCGCCGGCATCGAACCGTTCGTCCTCGTCTCCGACGTCGACGAGGACGCTGTCGTCGTCGCCGCCCGCGCGCAGCACGACGGGCCGGGCGAACTCGCCGCCGAGGACGTGGCGCTCCTGCTCGCGAACGCGAAGTGTGAGGCCGTCGCGTCGGTCCTCGCGCAGGACGAGGTTCCGGCCGAGACGCCCGACGCGTTCATCGAGGACGGCGGCATCATCCTGGGGTGCGACTCGGTGCTCGAGTTCGACGGTGCGATCCTCGGCAAGCCCGCGGACACCGCCGACGCCTGCGCGCGCTGGCAGGCGATGCGGGGGCGCAGCGGCACCCTGCACACCGGTCACTGGATCGTCGACGACCGCGTCGAGGGCACCGGCGCGACGTTCGGTGCCGTCTCGTCGACGATCGTCCACTTCGCCGACCTCGACGACGCGGAGATCGACGCCTACGTCGCCACCGGCGAACCGCTGTGGGTGGCGGGCGCGTTCACGATCGACGGCCTCGCGGGCGCCTACGTCGAACGCATCGAGGGCGACCCGCACACCGTCGTCGGCCTCGGTCTGCCGCTGCTGCGCGAGATGCTCGCCGAGATCGGCGTCGCCTGGCACGAGCTGTGGAACATGGCAGCCTGACCTGGCTCGGTCAGCAGGGGCCACCGCACGGGCGCGTGGGGAAACTCTGATCCGTCGCCCTGTCGTCAACCCCTGACGGCGAGAGCTGGCCGCACCGCGTCCGGCACAGGGCGACGCATCGAAAGGCCACTTACGGCCCCCGTGCGCCTGATCACCTGAGACACTGTCAGCGCACGAACTCATGGGGAGGAACACGATGGGCAACTCGCGCGTCGCGGCATCGCTGACGGCACTGACGTGCGCGGCCGCCTTCGCGGCAGCACCGGCGTACGGCGAGGACGCCGCGACGAACACATTCGTTCCCGGCGACCACGCGGTCGAGTTGTCCCTCGCCTCCGGCCAGGGCACGCCGCTGGCGCCGGGGCTGTACTCCTCGACGCTGCCCGTCGACGCGACGTCACGGTACGTCGAGGTCAAGCGCGGCGAGGGCGAGCGCCTCAGCGTCAGCATCAACGGCTCGGCGAGCTGGAAGGGCAACGCGTGGTCCGTCGACTCCGGCTCGCAGGGCCTGCAGCTCACGCTGACGACGGCGGACGGCGCCACGACATGCGGTTCCGACTCGGATTCGCTGACGAGCAGCGGCACGCCCGGGTTGCTCGCGACGCACGTCGACGTCGACGAGGCCAAGACGGCGCGCACGTCGTCATCGCTCGGTTCGGGCGCTGACGCCTGCCTGGCCGCGACGTCGTATCGGCTCGAGATCAAGCGCACCATCGACGGCGACAACGCCACGCCCATGCCCGTGCAGATCGCCGTGAAGCGCACGCCCCGCGTCAACGGCACCGTCAAGGTGCCTGCGGGCGAGGTGCCCGACATGACGACGCAGGCGCTCGAGGCGTCCACGACGGCGACGGCCGGTGACGGTTTCGCCAGCGCCACGATCCTGCGTCCCGGCGGGTACACGGTGAAGACGCCCATCGGCCGGCGCATGTTCTTCCGCGTGCATCTGTCGTGGGGTCAGCGCATGTCGTTCGGCTGGCAGGCGCCGAAGAACGGCACGACGTACAACCCGTCGCAGGATCTCAACCTGTCGATGCAGATGTTCAACCCCTCCCTCGTCTCCGCGACGCTGTCGGGCGCCGGGACGTCGTCGGGTTACCTGTTCGAGTCGTCGTCGGATTCGGGCTCGAAGGATCTTGGCGTCTACACCGCTCCGATCGACTACGGCAACGCGAACGTCGACTCGAGCGGCTCGGACGCACTGCAGTGGCACAGCGACCCGGGCTGGTATTACGTGGTGCTCGACGTGACGCCGTCGTCGTCGACGCCGAAGCCGAAGCTGCAGGATTCCTCGGAGTTCGACAGCGTCCTGTCCGTGCGCGTCACGGGGACGCCGAACGCGGGCCCGTCGATGGCGGTGCAGCAGCCCGAGCCGGGAAACGTCAGCGGCGTCGGCAAGTCGTCGGCTAACCCGCTGCTGTGGGGCGGCGCACTCGTCCTCGGCATCGGCGCGGTCGTCGGGCTCGGGTACGTGCTGCGACGCCGCGAGAAGCACTGACGCTCGTCGGACGCCGTCAGACGCACTCGAGCCGTCGCCTGTCGCTGCAGGCCGACGTCTTGGCTGCCCGCGTCCTGCCGGCCGGCGTCAGCCCTGCCAGGAGTACGAGCCGTCCTTCTCGGTGCAGGTGAGGGTCTTGCCGCTCGTCGTCTGGGCGGTCGTGCCGGCGTCGGCGTAGGCGCAGACGCCGCCGGTGTTGGCGAGCTGCGGGTCGTACGCGCCGTCGCCCGCGCCCCACGGCTGCCAGAGCGCGAACGCTGCCGCGATGGCCGCCGCCAGAGCGGCCGGAGCCGCGATCCACGCCTTGACGGTGGGGCGACGGCGCACCGCTGCGCCGTCGATGACCGTGGCGGGCGCCGCGGAGGAGTCCGTGAAGCCGTCGAGGGCGCGGGCGGCCGCACCTGCCTCGAGGCGGACGAACTCCCCTGACGTCGTCATCTCGGGCAGGCGGTCGGGGATCGGGCGGGCCGCCCATTCCTGCCAGGCGTTCTCCGGGAGCATGAGCCAGCTGAGGGCGTCGCGCGCGTTGGCGGGCCGCCGGTCGGCGACGGGATCGGCGAGGGCGACGAGCAGGTTCCACAGCGAGTCGGGGATACCCTCGGGGCGCGGGGGCACGTCGTCCTTGCGGACACGGATGCTCGCTCCGGGTTTGATGCCGGTCAGCATGTGCAGGCCCATCATTCCGGCGGAGTACAGATCCTGACGGGGGTCGGGATCGTCGCCCTTGGCCTGCTCAGGCGACATGTAGCCCGGTGTGCCGAGAACCATCTCGTTGCTCGTCAGGCGGGGCGCGTCGACGCTGACGGCGATGCCGAAGTCGGTGATCCACGCCGAGGGCACACCCATTCCGGTGGCTTCGAGCAGGATGTTGGCGGGCTTGATGTCGCGGTGCACGATGCCGGCGCTGTGGCAGGCGTCGAGTCCGTCGAGGATCTGGCGCATGAGTTCGGCGACCAGCGGGTAGGGCAGGGCGCCGTTCTCCTTGACGAGTTCGCTGAGCGAGCCACCGTCGATGAGGGGCATCGTGAAGATGACGCGGCCGTCCTCGCCGGCCCAGCCGAGAGGGGTGACGACGTGATTGTGCTCGATGCGCATGCCTTGTTCGCGCATGAAGCGCAGCAGCGATCCGGCGTCGGACTGGCGCAACAGTTTCGCTGCGACGAGGCGGCGCGACTTGTGGTCGTGGACGCGCCAGACGGACCCCATGCCGCCTTCGCCGATCTGGTCGATGAGTTCGTAGCGTCCAGCGAACATCTCACCCATGGGTTCGTCTGCCTCCCCGCAGCCTGCTCGAATATGGTCTCAGCTTACGTGACCACAACCAGGAACGAACCCGTGTCGCACCGAGACAGGCCCCCAGGGCCTGGCCGGAAGATGCGGCAGAAAACATTTGATCGATGATGTGACGAAGCCCCACGCGAGCTTGCTCGCGCGGGGCTTCGTCACATCATCGATCAATTCAGGTCGTTCGGGTGAGAGCCGATGCGGCCGTCCTTGTCGTCGAGGTCGCTGATGGCGTGGAGGTCGTCTTCGGTGAGTTCGAAGTCGAGGACGTCGAAGTTCTCGGCGATGCGGGCGGGCGTCACGGACTTGGGGATGACGACGTTGCCGATCTGCAGGTGCCAGCGGATGATGACCTGCGCGACGGTCTTGCCGACGCGTTCGGCTATTCCTTCGAGCACGGGGTTGGTGAGGATGTCGCCGCCCTGGCCGAGGGGACTCCAGGCTTCGACGACGATGCCGTTGTCGGCGCAGAAGTCGCGGACGGCCTTCTGCTGGAACTTGGGGTGCAGTTCGACCTGGTTGATGGCGGGGAACTCGCCGGTCTCGTCCTTGAGGCGCTGCAGGTGCTCGGGTTCGAAGTTGCAGACGCCGACGGCGCGGATCTTGCCGGCGTCGCGCAGTTCGAGCATCGCCTTGAAGGTGTCGACGTAGGTGTCCTTCTCGGGCGTGGGCCAGTGGATGAGGTAGAGGTCGAGCGGCAGGATCGATTCGCCGCCGAGGCGTTCGATGGACGCGTCAAAGGCCTTCTTCGTCGCCTCGGCCCCCTGGTCGTCGTTCCAGACCTTCGTCGTGAGGAAGATGTCGCTGCGCGGCACGTCGGAGGCGGCGATGCCCTGCCCGACGCCTTCTTCGTTGTCGTAGATGCGGGCGGTGTCGATGCTGCGGTAGCCGACCTTCAGGGCTTCCTGCACGGCGGCGGATGCGCCGTCGTTCTCGACCTGCCAGACACCGAAGCCCAACTGCGGCATCTCGATGCTCGCCGAGCCGGCCTGGAGGGTCACGGTGGGGACGTTCGTGTTCTCAGCCATGTCAGCGGCAACCACGCCGCGCGCTCTCGTATTCCGGCGTTGAGCGCTCGGATGACGTCGATCCCGGCGCCTGAGGAACCTACCGCCGGGTATTCTCGCCGGTCACCCCCCGCGGCGATAAGGTCACGGACATGAGTTCTGTCACCAAGGTCCTGATCGCCAACCGTGGCGAGATCGCAGTCCGTATTGCGCGCGCGGCGAAGGACGACGGCATCGCCTCCGTGGCCGTCTACGCCGAACCCGACCGTGACGCTCTGCACGTGCGCGTCGCCGATGAGGCCTACTCCCTCGGCGGCTCGACGCCCGGCGATTCCTATCTCGTCGTCGACAAGATCCTCGACGTCGCGAAGCGTTCCGGCGCTGACGCCGTCCACCCCGGGTACGGTTTCCTCGCGGAGAACGCCGAGTTCGCGCAGTCCGTCCTCGATGCGGGCCTGACGTGGATCGGGCCGTCGCCCGCCGCCATCGACTCGCTCGGCGACAAGGTCAAGGCGCGTCACATCGCGACGAAGGCCGGCGCTCCCCTCGTGCCCGGTACGAAGGATCCGGTCGACGACGCGGACGAGGTCGTCGCGTTCGCGAAGGAGCACGGCCTGCCCGTTGCCATCAAGGCCGCCTACGGCGGTGGCGGACGCGGCCTCAAGGTCGCGCGAACGATCGAGGAGATCCCGTCGCTGTACGAGTCGGCTGTGCGCGAGGCCGTCACGGCGTTCGGGCGCGGCGAGTGCTTCGTCGAGCGCTTCCTCGACAGCCCGCGCCACGTCGAGACGCAGTGCCTCGCCGACAACCACGGCAACGTCGTCGTCGTCTCGACGCGTGACTGCTCGCTGCAGCGCCGCAACCAAAAGCTCGTGGAGGAGGCGCCGGCGCCGTTCGTCAGTGACGAGCAGCACGCCGAGCTGCTGCGGGCGTCGAAGGCGATCCTGCGCGAGGCGGGTTACTCGGGTGCGGGCACCTGCGAGTACCTCATCGGCACCGACGGCGTCATCAGCTTCCTCGAGGTCAACACGCGCCTGCAGGTCGAGCACCCCGTCTCCGAGGAGGTGACGGGTATCGACCTCGTGCGCGAGCAGTTCCGCATCGCCCGCGGCGAGGAGCTCGGCTATGACGACCCGACGCCGCACGCACACTCGATCGAGTTCCGCCTCAACGGCGAGGACGCAGGCCGGAACTTCCTGCCGGCGCCGGGCACCGTCGAGAAGTTCGAGGCGCCGAGCGGGCCGGGTGTGCGCGTCGATTCGGGTGTCGTCTCCGGCGACGTCATCGGTGGCGCGTTCGACTCGATGCTCGCGAAGATCATCGTGACGGGCCGCACCCGCAAGGAAGCGCTCGAGCGCTCGCGCCGCGCGCTGGACGAGACCGTCATCGAGGGCATGCCGACGGTGCTGCCGTTCCACCGCGTCGTCGTCGAGGATCCGGCGTTCGCGCCCGAGTTCACCGACGCCCCCGACGCGCCGTTCAGCGTGCACACGCGCTGGATCGAGACGGAGTTCGACAACCAGATCTCGCCGTACGATGGCACGCCCGAGGCCGCGGCCGAGCAGGCTGCCCGTCAGAGCGTCGTCGTCGAGGTCGGCGGCAAGCGCCTCGAGGTGTCGCTACCGGGCGCCCTCGCCGTGAGTTCCGGAGCGGGCAAGGGCTCCTCGGCCGGCCCGCGTCGCGCCGCACGCAAGGGCGGTGGCGGCGCCGCGGCGAGCGGTGACTCGCTCACCGCGCCGATGCAGGGCACCGTCGTCAAGGTGGCCATAGAGGACGGCACCACGGTCGAAGCCGGCGACACGATCGTCGTCATCGAGGCGATGAAGATGGAGCAGCCGATCACCGCGCACAAGGCGGGCGTCGTCAGCGGCCTCGCCGCGACCGTCGGCGAGACGGTGACGGCCGGCACGGTCCTCGCGCAGATCAAGGACGTCGACGCCTGACGGCTCCGACGTTCGAACGCCCCGGCACGCCGAGCGTGCCGGGGCGCCTGCGTCTCACGGGTTCCTACGTCTCACGATGGACGCGAAACGCTGGTTGGCTCGATGCCCCGTAGCTCAGTGCGCCCGTAGCTCAGTGCGTGGGGCGCGCGTCCTCTGGCGACGCGGTGCCGAGCAGCACCATGCGCAGCGTCTTGTCGATGTACGGGCCGCGACGCTCCGCAGGCTGCGCGAGCGCCGACAGGACGATGCCCTCGATGCTCGCGACGGCCGTCTCGGCGCGCAGACGCGAATCGGAGCGCGCGCCGGTCTCCGAGGTGCGGCACACGATCGTCTCGACGATGCTGACGAGCTCGCTGCGCCACTCCCCCACGGCCGGCGCGAGCTCGGGCGTGCGCAGCGACTCGAGGGACAGTTCGAGGATCGCGACCATCAACGCGCCGTCGTCCTGCGTCACCCAGCGTTCGAGCAGGGCCGTCGCGAACGGTGCGGTGGCGAGCGGGTCGTCGGTGCCGGACGGGATCTGCTCGCCCAGCGCGCGGACCTGCACGGCCACGCGGGAGCCGACGTGCGTCGTCAGGCCGGCGAGCAGCGCGGCGCGCGTGCGGAAGCTGACCGAGCACGTGCCCTCGGGAAAACCCGCCTGACGATCGACCGCCCGGTGCGTCAGCCCACGCAGCCCACTCGTCGCGAGGACGCTCGTCGCTGCGTCGAGCAGCGCCGCCGGGCGTGGGTTCTCGCAGGCGGCATCGCTGGGCGCGCTCGTCCTCGTCATCGCGTGCGGCGAGGGATCAGAAGACGTCGCTGCTGTGCAGACGACGTGCGGCCTCGGCGATCGAACCCGTCATCGACGGGTACACCGAGAACGTGTTGGCGACCTGGTCGACCGTCAGGCGGTTCGCGACGGCCATGCCGATCGGGTAGATCAGCTCCGAGGCCTGCGGCGCGACGACGACGCCGCCGATGATCGTGTTCGATCCCGGGCGGGCGAACAGCTTGACGAAGCCGTCGGTGATGTTGCGCATCTTGGCGCGCGGGTTCGTCGAAAGCGGCAGCGTGACGACGCGCGCCTCGATCTTGCCCTCCTCGACGTCGGCCTGGCTGTAGCCGACCGTCGCGATCTCGGGGTCGGTGAAGATGTTGGCCGTGACGCCGCGCAGGTTGAGCGGCTGCACCGCGTCGCCGAGGGCATGGTGCATGGCGACGCGCCCCTGCATCGCTGCGACGGACGCGAGCGGGTATACGCCCGTGCAGTCGCCGGCGGCATAGATGCCCTGCGCGCTCGTGCGCGAGACGCGGTCGGTGACGATGTGGCCCGAGTCGGTGAGGTCGACGCCCGCGGCCTCGAGGCCGATGCCCTTCGTCTGCGGGATCGAACCCACGGCGAGGATCGCGTGCGTGCCTTCGACCTTGCGTCCGTCCTCGAGCGTCACGACGACGGTGTCGCCTTCACGCGTTGCGGCCATGGCGCGGCTGCGGTTGAGGACCGTCATGCCGCGGCGGCGGAAGACGTTCTCGATGACCGTGGCCGCGTCGGCGTCCTGGCCGGGCAGCACGCGGTCACGCGAGCTGACGAGCGTGACGTCGGCGCCGAGGCCGAGGTAGGCGTGCGCGAGTTCGGCACCGGTGACACCAGAACCGACGACGATGAGCTTCTCGGGGACCTCGGTGAGGTTGTAGATGTCCTTCCACGTCAGGATGCGCTCGCCGTCGGGCTTCGCGGTGTCCATGACGCGCGGGGTCGTGCCCATCGCGAGGAGGATGACGTCGGCGCGGATGTCCTCGGTCTCGCCGTTCGTGAGCTCGGCCTCGACCCACCCGTGGCCCTTGACGCGGCCGGTGCCGCGCCGGATGCGCACGCCGACACTCTCGAGCTGAGCCTGGATGTCGACGGACTGCGCCTTCGCCAGGCGCAGGATGCGCTCGTTGACCTGGCCCAGGTTGGCGTGCGCGTGCTGGTTCTCCTCGTTGCCCTCGAAGCCGACGCCGAGGCGGCCGGCCGCCTCGAAGCGCGAGAGGAAGTCGGAGGTGGCGATCAGGGTCTTGGAGGGGACGCAGTCGGTGAGCACCGCGGCACCACCGAGGCCGTCACGGTCGATGACCGTGACCTGCGCACCGAGCTGGGCGGCGACGAGCGCGGATTCATAACCGCCCGGGCCACCACCGATGACGACGACAGACTTCTTCCGTGAGCTCACCCCCCTATCCAATCACTTGACGTCAAGAGACTTCGAATCGCGGGCACGTCGATGCATGTGGCGCGAGCAGGGCACGGCGGTAGGTGCGCCTGCAGGTGCGTCGGCGGGCGCATCGGCAACAGGGACGTTCGCGCGGTCGGCACCGGTTGTCGGCCTCGCCACGTACCCTGAAGGGGTGACTCAGCAGACCACTTCGCCCCTGTCCGATCCGAGCGTCGATCCCTTCGAGATCGCGCGTGACGCCGCGCGCGTCATCGCCGAACGCACGGGCGTCGAGAAGCACGACGTGGCGCTCGTCCTCGGCTCCGGCTGGGGCCAGACCGCCGACCTCATCGGCGAGGTCAAGGCGACGATCGACAACACCGACGTGCCCGGGTTCGGCGCGGCGGCCGTCGCTGGTCACAGCGGGCAGATGCGCTCGATCGAGATCGAGGGCAGTGGCAAGCGCGCCCTCGTCTACGGCACGCGCACGCACTTCTACGAGGGCAAGGGGGTGCGCGCCGTCGTCCACGGCGTGCGTACCGCCGCGGCGGCCGGGTGCGACACCGTGGTGCTGACGAACGGGTGCGGCGGCCTGCGCCCGGAGTGGGGCCCGGGCACGCCCGTGCTCATGAGCGATCACATCAACCTGACGGCCACCTCGCCGCTCGAGGGCGCGACGTTCGTCGACCTCACCGACCTGTACTCACCGCGCCTGCGCGACGTGGCGCGTTCGATCGACTCCTCGCTCGACGAGGGCGTCTACGCGCAGTTCACCGGGCCGCACTACGAGACGCCCGCCGAGGTGCGCATGGCGAAGACGCTCGGCGCCGACCTCGTCGGCATGTCGACGGCCCTCGAGGCCATCGCGGCGCGTCACGCGGGCCTCGAGGTGCTCGGCATCTCCCTCGTCACGAACCCGGCGGCGGGTATCAGCCCCACTCCGCTCGACCACGCCGAGGTCATCGAAGCCGGGCGGGCAGCGGCCGAGCGGTGTGGGCAGTTGCTGTCGGGCATCGTCCGGGCGCTGTGACGGCGCCGACCACCGAATCGATCACCGACGCGAGCGAGGAACGACGATGACGACCGACACGGCCCACCTGCTCGACCAGGCACGTGCCTGGATCGCCGACGACCCCGACGAGGTGACACGCGCAGAACTCGAATCCGTCGTGGCGGCAGCCGAATCCGGCGACGCTGCGGCGCTCGATGATCTGGCCGATCGATTCCGCGGACTGCTCGCCTTCGGTACCGCGGGCCTGCGCGGCGCGCTCGGAGCAGGGCCCAACCGCATGAACCGCGTCGTCGTCCTTCGTGCTGCGGCAGGGCTCACGCGCTACCTGCAGACCTCGCTCGGCAAGCGGGACGTCACGGTCGTCATCGGGTACGACGCGCGCACGAACAGTGACGTGTTCGCCGCCGACACCGCGGCCGTCGTCACCGCTGCGGGTGGGCGGGCGCTCGTCCTGCCGCGTCCGCTGGCGACGCCGGTGCTCGCGTTCGCGATCCGGTACGTCGGGGCTGATGCGGGCGTCATGGTGACGGCGAGCCACAACCCGCCGCAGGACAACGGCTACAAGGTCTACCTCGGCGACGGCAGCCAGATCGTCCCGCCCGCCGACGCCGAAATAGCCGCGGCGATCGACACGTTCCCGTCCGCGGCGTCGATCGAGCGCGCCGAGGACGGCTGGGAGACCCTCGGCGACGACCTCGAGGCCGATTACCGCGACGCCTGTGTCGCCTCGATCACCCCGGGCGGACCGCGCGACGTCGCCGTCGTCCACACGGCGCTGCATGGCGTCGGGTCGACGACGCTGCTCGCGGCGTTCGAGCAGGCCGGTTTCGCGCGCCCGACGCCCGTCGCGTCGCAGGAACAGCCCGACCCGCGCTTCCCCACCGTCAGCTTCCCGAATCCAGAAGAGCCCGGCGCGATCGACGCGGCGCTCGACCTCGCGCGCGAGGTGCGGCCCGACATCGTCATCGCCTCCGACCCGGACGCCGACCGCTGCGCCGTCGCCGCGCCCGACCCGAGGTGCGCGTCGGCTGAGGACCCCCAGGGGTGGCGCATGCTGCGCGGTGACGAGGTGGGGGTGCTGCTCGGGCAGCGTGCACTCGACCTCGCTGCGACCGGCGCGCTGCACGGCGTCGACGGGGGCGCGCCCGTGCTCGCCAACAGCATCGTCAGCTCGCGCCAGCTCGGCGCGATGGCGGCCGATGCGGGCGTCGCGCACGTCGAGACGCTGACCGGGTTCAAGTGGATCGCCCGGGTGCCCGACATTGCCTACGGCTACGAGGAGGCGCTCGGGTACTGCACCGCGCCGTCCGTCGCGCGCGACAAGGACGGCATCTCCGCGGGCCTCGCCGTCGCGGAACTGGCGGCCGGGTTGAAGGCCGAGGGCCGCACCCTCGTCGACCTGCTCGACGACCTCGCCCGCCGCCACGGCGTGTACGCGAGCGACTCGTTCAGCATCCGCGTCGCCGAGCTGGCGCAGATCCCCGCCATCATGGCGGCCCTGCGCGAACGACCTGCGACGCAGATCGGAGACGTCGTCGTCGCGCAGTTCCACGACCTCGCCCTCGGTGACGGCGGCCTGCCGCCGACCGACGGCCTGCGCTACCTGCTCGCCGACGGCACCCGCGTCATCGTGCGCCCGAGCGGAACCGAGCCGAAGGTCAAGGTCTACCTCGAGGCGATCGTGCCCGTGGACGACCTGGCGCCCGGCGTGGACGACGCCCTGGCCGCGGCGCGTGCGGAGGCGGCCCGCCGTCTCGCCGCGACGCGGCGTGCGATGGAGGAGCTCACCGCACTGTGACGTCTCACGAGAGCGCCGCCGAAGGGGCCCTTCCGACGAGCGACGTTGCCCCCGAGAAGGTTTCGACGACTCACCCGCCGGCTCCGGCTGACGCAGACGGGCCTGTCGTGGGCGCGCGGGGAGCGCTCGCCCGCGTCATCGTCGTGTCGGGGCCGTCGGGCAGCGGCAAGTCGCGGCTGGCTCGCCAGTTGTGCGCGAGCCACGGGTGGCCGTTCGTCAATCTCGACGACTTCTACCGCGATCACGACGCGCCCGATCTGCCGCGGTTCGCCTCGGGCGAGATCGACTGGGACAACGCCGGCACGTGGAACGTCGAGGCCGCTGCGCAGTCGCTGGAGCGGTTGTGCCGCACCGGTGCCACCGACGTGCCGCAGTACTCGATCTCGCAGAGTCGTGCGACGGGCACGCACTCCGTCACGCTCGACGGAGCCCGGTTCGTCGTCGCCGAGGGCATCTTCGCGCCCGACGTCATCGCCCCGCTCGCCGAGCGCGGTGTGCTCGGCGAGGCGTGGTGCCTGCGTCGCAACCGGACGGTGACTGCGGCCCGGCGGTTCATCCGCGACGTGGCCGAGCGCCGCAAGCCCCCGCTCGTCCTCGTGCGGCGTGGGGCGCGGCTGTGGCGGGACGAACCCGAACTCGTCAGAGCGCACCTGGCGCGCGGCGCCCAACCCGTCACGTTCTCCGAGGCCGTGCGCCGCGCTGCGGCGCTGCAGTCGTCAGCGATCTGACGGGCGCACCTGGGCGGCGCTCAGGGTGCACGTGCTCGGCCACCGAACGCAGCAGCGTGGGTCACCGACCAGGTCAGGCACGTCAGGCGCGGGCCGCGGCGAACCCGGGTTTGATGACGTCCATGATGATCGCGAGGCGCTCGTCGAACGGGATGAACGCCGACTTCATCGCGTTGACGGTGACCTTCTCGAGGTCGTCGAGACCCCAGCCTGCCTCGCTGACGAGCCCGGTCATCTCCTTCGTCATCGACGTGTCGCTCATGAGGCGGTTGTCGGTGCTGAGCGCGACGCGGAAACCGAGTGCCAGCAGGAACGAGATGGGGTGGCTGCGCAGCGACAACGCCGCACCCGTCTGCAGGTTCGAGAGCGGGCACACCTCGAGCGCGATGCGCCGATCGCGGACGAAGGCGGCGAGGCGCCCGAGGCGGACGTCGGCCTCCCCCGCCCGAACACGCGCAGGCAGCGCGGCGCGAGCCGGCTCGTCGAGTTCGGGGTAGGCGACGCCGTCGATCGTGATGTCGTCGGTGATGCGCACGCCGTGCCCGAGCCGTTCGGCGCCGCAGTACTGGATGGCCTCCCAGATGCTCGGCAGCCCGAATGCCTCACCGGCGTGGATCGTGAAGTGCGCGTTCTCGCGGCGCAGGTACTCGAACGCGTCGAGGTGGCGTGTGGGAGGGAAACCGGCCTCGGCGCCGGCGATGTCGAAACCGGCGACGCCCTGGTCGCGGTAGGCGACAGCGAGTTCGGCGATCTCGACGCTCTTCGCCGCGTGGCGCATCGCCGTCAGCAGGGCGCGCATGACGATGGGCCTGCCCTGCTCGGCGGCGCGTTCGGCACCGCGTCGGAAGCCTTCGAGCACAGCGTCGACGACCTCGGTGAGGGCCAGACCCTTCTCGATGTGCAGCTCCGGCGCGAAGCGGACCTCGGCGTAGACGACGCCGTCCGCCGCGTGATCCTCGGCGCACTCGGCGGCGACGCGGACGATGGCGTCGCGGGTCTGCATGACGCCGACGGTGTGCTCGAACGTCTCGAGGTAACGCACGAGCGAACCCGAGTCGGCGCTGTCACGGAACCAGCGCGCGAGTGTCTCGGCGTCGTCGGCCGGCAGCGCGTCGTAGCCGGTCTTGCGCGCGAGTCCGAGGACGGTCGCCGGACGAACCCCACCGTCGAGGTGATCGTGCAGCACGACCTTCGGCAGCGCCGCGACGACGTCCTGTGTGAGTGCCCGCGCCGCCGTTTCGTCCAAGCTGTGTGTCGTCGCAGAGGTGTCAGTCATGGCCCAAGTGTAGGGCTCACCTGCCCCGTCCCCATCTGCGATTCTTGTCCACATTCGCGATTTTCGTCCACCTCTGCGAACGGCGGTGGATGTCAACCTGTGGTGAGTCACTCAGGGCCGGGATGGTTGATTCCGGCCCACGCTTTCGGGGCGGGCACTGGCGCGCGGTGGCCGCGGAAACGTTCGGGGTGACGCGCCTGGTAGTAGGCGAGGCTGACTTGGCGGCGAGCGTGCAGCATCTTCCACGACCCGTCGTGCACCTGCGCGGGCGTGTACAGCGCGATCCCACTGTGGTGGTGGGCATGGTTGTACCAGTGCACGTGCTGCGCGACGTACGTGCTCGCCTCCACCAGCGACGCGAACACGCCCGGATACGACGCCCGATTCTTCAGGGTGCGGAACTCGGACTCGATGTACGGGTTGTCGTTCGACACCCGCGGACGCGAGTGCGACACCTCGATGCCATGTGCCGTGAGGAACTCGTTCAGCAGGTTCGAACGCATCACCGCGCCGTTGTCGGCGTGCACGACCTGCGGCACGCACCCACCCTCCGCCGCGATCGCGGCCATGAACAACGCCATCGCATCAGCAGTGCTCTCACGCTGGTGCACACTCGCGACGATCACCTTGCGGCTGAAGATGTCGATGATCGCGTACGCCTTGAACGCCACACCCCGAAACGCGGTGGGCAGGTCGGTGATGTCCCACGCCCACACCTGGTTCGCGCCAGTCGCCAACACCTGCGGTTTCACCCGCGCCACCGCCCGCTCACCCGCCGCGCCCGACTGCTCGACTGTAGCCTGCTCGACTGTGGCCTGCTCGCGGCGCACGCGCGCGGCGATACGCCACCACGAACGCAGACTCGCTTCCATGAAGCCCTCGTCCCACGCCTTCGCGAACGCGCCCGCGACACCCAAACCGCCCGTGCGCCCCGCACTGATGAAACCCGCGACCCGCGCGCACACCGACGCGCTCAACCTCGCTGGCTGCTCCCGCTCACGCTGCGGCACAGGCGATACCGCAGCAACGTCACGGCCATGGTGGTGGCGGGCGTGCCACGTGCCACGCGAGACACCAGCGACCTGCAGCGCACGGCGCTGACTGAACCCCGCCAGCGCGCTCAGGTCTCGGATGAGGTCGTTCTCGGCTGCGATGAACGCTCGGGTGGCGTCGTCGGGGGCGTATCGGGCTCGTGCGCGTGCCAGTGTTGCAAGAGCCCGATAGCTTTTCCCAGCGACTCGTTCGCCTGACGTAGCCCGTCAGCCTCGGTCCGTAGCCGCGCGACTTCCGTGGCGTGGCGGCGTTCTTGCGCGGCGAGTTGTTCTTCCAGCCGGCGCATCTGATCAGAGCGAATATGGTCCATCGAGCCACCCTGACGCGGCGTGAGGCCACGGTCAAGATCACCACGGACATACTCACTACGCCAGCGACGTAACTGACTCGCCGTGAACGGCTGCTGCGCCAACCACGCCGTTTTCTGCCCGAACGCCAACCCCAGATACGTCACTACCGCATCCCGCTTTTCCTCGACCGTGAACACCACGCCTCCTCAACACAAGTGACTCACGACCAGGCTGGCACTTAGGGCGGCGTCCACCTTCGCGATTTCCGTCCCCATTCGCACATCTCGTCCCCATCTTCGGTTTTCGGTCACTCTCGCAAGAGTGACTGAAAATCGGAGATGGGGACGAGATTCGCAAGGGTGGGCAGGAATCGCGGATGTGGACGAAAATCGCAGGTGGGGCAGGGTCAGGCGATGCGGTCGATGACGATGTCGCGCGGCGTGGATGAGCCTGCGTCGGCGTCGGCGCTGATGTCGTAGCTGCGGTCGAGGGCGGCCACGGCGCGCTCGAAACGCTCCGGCGTGTCGGTGTGCAGCGTCATGAGCGGCGTGCCGGCGCTGACGGTCTCGCCGGGCTTGGCGTGCAGTTCGATGCCCGCGCCGGCCTGCACCGGGTCCTCCTTGCGCGCACGGCCCGCGCCGAGTCGCCACGCCGAGACGCCGACGGCGAGTGCGTCGAGGCGCGTCAGCACGCCGTCGCTCGGCGCGGTGATGACGTGCGACTCCTTCGCCACGGGCAGTTCGGCGTCGGGGTCGCCGCCCTGCGCGGCGACCATGCGGCGCCACGCGTCCATCGCACGCCCGTCGCTCAGCGCTGCGCGTACGGCCGCTTCGTCCTGGGGCCGACCGGCGCCGGCGAGCATCTCGACGGCGAGTGCCACCGTGAGGTCGACGACGTCCTTCGGGCCGCCTCCGGCGAGCACCTCGACCGATTCGCGCACCTCGAGAGCGTTGCCGGCTGTCAGCCCGAGCGGCGTCGACATGTCGGTCAGTAGCGCGACCGTGTTGACGCCGGCGTCGTTGCCGAGGTCGACCATCGTGCGCGCCAGTTCGCGGGCGTCGTCCTGCGTCTTCATGAACGCACCCGAGCCGACCTTGACGTCGAGCACGAGCGCGCCGGTGCCCTCGGCGATCTTCTTGCTCATGATCGAGCTGGCGATGAGCGGGATGGCCTCGACGGTGCCCGTCACGTCACGCAGCGCGTACAGCTTCTTGTCGGCGGGTGCCAGCCCGTCACCGGCGGCGCAGATGACGGCGCCGACCTCGTCGAGCTGACGCATCATCTCGGCGTTCGTCAGCCCTGCACGCCACCCGGCGATGGCCTCCATCTTGTCGAGCGTGCCGCCGGTGTGACCGAGCCCGCGGCCCGACAGCTGCGGCACGGCGACGTCGAACACCGCGACGAGCGGCGCGAGCGGCAGCGTGATCTTGTCGCCCACTCCCCCGGTCGAGTGCTTGTCGGCCGTGGGCACGCGCAGGGACGAGAAGTCCATCCGCTCACCGCTCGCGATCATCGCTGCGGTCCAGCGTGCGATCTCGTCCCGCGTCATGCCGTTGAGCAGGATCGCCATCGCCATCGCCGACATCTGCTCGTCCGCGACGGCGCCGCGTGTGTAGGCGTCGATGATCCAGTCGATCTCGTCGCGGCTCAACGTGCCGCGGTCGCGCTTCGTGCGGATGAGGTCGACGGCGTCGAACGCCTCGTGGGTGGAGGCAGCGGAGGTCATGATTGGCCTTTCAGCTGGGTGGCGGAGGTGGCGACGGCGTCGAGGTTGGTGACACCGAACGCGTGCGGAAGGAGCTCGACGAACGGCAGCGGGTCGCGCCCGTCCATGTCGATGAGCAGGCCAGGTGAATCGACGGACGGCGCCACGGCGTGCTCGGCCAGCAACTGACGGCAGCGTCCACACGGCGTGATCGGGGTGCCGTTGCCGTCGACGCACGACAGCGCGACGAGCCGCTCGCGCGCCGCAGTCGCATCGACGACCGGGCCCGCCCCGCCGTCAGACAGGCCGGCGTCGGAACAGTCTGCGCCGGCCATCGCGTTGTCAGCCACATCAGCGTTCACACCCCCGCCGAGACCGTCTCGGTCAGACGTGTTCAACAGTGACGACACGAGCCCGCACTCGGCGCACAGCGCGACGCCATAGGCGGCGTTCTCGACGTTGCAGCCGGTGAGCACGCGACCCGAGGTCGTGAGCGCGGCGACGCCGACCGGGAACCGGCTGTAGGGCACGTAGGCGCGCCGCGACGCGGCGATGGCCTCGGAGCGCAGGTGCGCCCAGTCGGGTGTCTGCGCAGCCGAGGCCGTCACGCGTGAGTGCTCGCTCACCCGGCTTCACCCTTGCGGTAGACGTCACCGTCGGCCGCCGGCATGCGAAGGTGCTGGCTGGCGAACGCCATGACGAGCAGGGTCACGACGTATGGCGCCGTGCTCGTGAGGTTCGGGTCGATCGTGTTCGAACCGAAGTACCAGCTCAGCACGAGCACCGCCGTCACCGCCAGGATCACCGCCGGCAGCACGCGACGACGCACCGCCATCCAGATCGCGCCGACGATGACGCCCGCGCCGACGAGCAGCAGCAGCGCATGCACCTGGTCGCCGCCGCGCAGCTGCAGCGCCTGCGTGTAGCCGAACAGCAGCGCGCCGACGGCGGTGCCGAGCGGCATCCAGTTGCCGAAGATCATCGCGGCGAGACCGATGTACCCGCGCCCGCCGGTCTGGCCCTGCTGGAAGCCGTCGGAGGCGACCATCGCGAGGAAGCCGCCGCCGAGGCCGGCGAGGGCGCCGGAGACGAGCACCGCGATCGTCTTGTAGAGGTAGACGTTGACGCCGAGCGTCTCGGCGGCCTGCGGCGCCTCACCGCAGCTGCGCAGACGCAGACCGAACGGCGTGCGCCACAGCACGTACGCTGTCGCCGCGATGAGCAGGACGGTGATGAGCGTCAGCCACGACACGTTCGTCAACAGGCCGCCGAGGATGCCGGCGAGGTCGGAGACGAGGAACCAGTGCTTGCCCTCGAGATCCGACAGCGCTGACGAACCGGGCACGGTGAACGTGCCGATGTCCGGCAGGCTGGGGCTCTGCGTCGCACCGCCGCCGGGCAGGCTCGAGAAGAAGCGTTCGGCGAGGAACTTCGTCAGGCCCGCGCCGAGCAGGTTGATCGCGACACCGGAGACGATCTGGTCGACGCCGAAGAACACCGTCGCGATGGCGTGCAGCACGCCGAACAGCATGCCGCCGGCGATCGCTGCGATGACGCCCGCCCACGCGCCCCAGTGGTAGGCCGCGTATGCCGCCGACCAGGAGCCCATGATCATCATGCCCTCGAGCCCGATGTTGACGACGCCCGCGCGCTCTGACCACAGACCACCGAGGCCCGCCAGCGCCAGCGGGACGGCGGCGACGACGGCCGCGGAGATCGCGTTGGCCGAGTCGATGTCGTTGACGCCCGTCGCGACACGCAGTACGGACAGCGCGACGAGGATGCCGAGCAGGCCGAGCGGCAGCAGGGCCTTGCGACCGAGACGGTGGGTGATCCCTGCCGCGGGTCGGGTTGCGACGGTGCTCATGCGCTCGCTCCTGCGGTGTTTCCGGCGGCCAGTTCCGCGGCGACGTGGCGCTGTTCGATGCTCTTGTCCCAGCGGCGCACGAGTTCGTACGCGATGACGACGGCGAGCACCATGACGCCCTGGATGATGTTGACGAGGGAGGCGTTGACGCCGGCGTTGATCTGCAGCGCGTCGGACTGGCCGTTGAGGTAGGCCCACAGCAGCGCACCGAACGCGATGCCGATCGGGTTGTTGCGTCCGATGAGTGCGACGGCGATGCCCGCGAAGCCGAGACCGCTCTGGCTGTTGGAGCCGTAGTTGTAGTCCTGGCCGAACAGCTGCGGCATGCCGACGAGACCGGCGACGGCGCCCGACATCAGCATCGCGGAGATCGTCATGCGCTTGACGTTGACACCGCTCGCGACGGCCGCGGATTCCGACGTGCCCGTCGCGCGCAGGTCGAAGCCGAAGCGCGTGCGGTTGATGACGAACCAGTAGACCAGGCCGACGATGACGGCGAGGATGCCGAGGCCGTAGATCGGCCCACCGGACAGGTTCGCGAGCGCCGGCACGTGCGAGCTGTCGGGGATGCTCTTCGTCACCGTGGCGTTCGATCCGGGCGTGCGATCGGCGACCTTGTTGAGCAGCCACGCGACAACACCCGTCGCGATCGAGTTGAGCATGATCGAGCTGATGACCTCGGACACGCCGCGCGTCACCTTGAGCACGGCGATGATCCCGGCCCAGACCGCGCCGACGAGCATCGCGAGCAGCAGCGCGAAGATGACGTTGAGGAAGCCCGGGAGCCAGCCCTGCGCCGCGAAGAGCGCGGCGGCGAACGCGGCGACGCGGTACTGGCCGTCGACGCCGATGTTGAACAGGTTCATCCGGAAGCCGATGGCGACGGCGACGCCCGACAGGTACAGCACGGCGGTGTCGTTGATGATCGCCTCGGTGACGCCCGGCATCGGCGAGGACAGGAACACCTGCCACACCGGCCCGACGGAGTTTCCGAGCGCGAGCAGGACGATCGACGTCAGCACCACGGCGATGGCAATGGCGAGCAGCGGCGCGGCGAGCGCGACGCCGACGCGGCGGAGGGTGGAGTTCATCGGACGGTGTCCTCGCTCGTGCCGGCGGCGGTGGCGCCGGTCGTGTTCTCGGTCTTCGAGGTCGTGGGAATGGGTGCGCTCGAGTCGCTCGCGTCCGAACCGGCACCCGTCATCGCGGCGCCGAGCTGTTCGGCGGTCACGTGATGGGGGTCGAACTCGCCCGACAGCCGCCCTCGCAGGATGACTCGGATCGTGTCGGACAGGCCGATCAGTTCGTCGAGGTCGGCGGAGATGAGCAGCACGGCAAGACCTTCGCGGCGTGCGTCCTTGATGTGATCCCAGATCGCGGCCTGCGCGCCGACGTCGACACCGCGCGTCGGGTGCGCGGCGACGAGGACGCGCGGTGCGTGCGACATCTCGCGCCCGAAGATGAGCTTCTGCTGGTTGCCGCCCGACAGCGACCCGGCGGTCACGTCGATGCTCGGCGTGCGCACGTCGTACTCGCTGACGATGCGCTGCGTGTCCTCCTTTGCCGCGCCGGGCGTGAGGCGCCAGCCCTTGCTCGCGGGGGCCTGTCGCTGGTGGCCGAGCATGCGGTTCTCCCACAGCGGCGAACCGAGCAGCAGCGCGTGACGGTGACGGTCCTCGGGGATGTAGCCGACGCCGCTGTCGCGGATCTGCTTCGTCGGCCAGGTCGTGACGTCGTCGTCGCCGATGACGACGTGGCCGCTGTCGGCGCGGCGCATGCCGAGGATCGTCTCGACGAGTTCGGCCTGGCCGTTGCCCTCGACACCGGCGATGCCGACGACCTCGCCGGCGCGGATGACGAGGTCGATGTTCGACAGCAGCGCCGGGCCGCCGGCGCGGTCGGCGAGCGTCAGCCCGTCGAGGCGCATGACGACGCGGTCGGTGACGGTCGATTCCTGCGTCTCGGGGGTGGGCAGCTGCGAGCCGACCATGAGTTCGGCGAGCTGCTTGCTCGTCACCGACGCGCTCTTGACGCGGTCGATCGTCGTGCCGCGGCGGATGACGGTGATGTCGTCGGCGACGCCGCGCACCTCGTCGAGCTTGTGCGAGATGAACAGCACCGTGAGGCCTTCGGCCTTCATCTCGGCGAGGTTCGCGAACAGTTCGTCGACCTCCTGCGGCACGAGCACGGCCGTCGGCTCGTCGAGGATGAGGATCTTCGCCCCGCGGTAGAGCACCTTGAGGATCTCGACGCGCTGACGGGCGCCGACGCCGAGGTCGGCGACGAGCACGTCGGGGTGGACGCCGAGCCCGTAGGCCTGCGAGATGCGCGTGATCTCCGCGCGCGCCTTCGCCCCGATACCGTGCAGCTTCTCGGCGCCGAGGACGACGTTTTCGAGGACGGTGAGGTTGTCCGCGAGCATGAAGTGCTGGAACACCATGCCGACGCCGGCCTTGATCGCGTCCTTCGGCGACGAGAACGAGACCTCGTCGCCGTTGATGCGGATCGTGCCCTCGTCGGGCTTCTGCACGCCGTAGAGGATCTTCATGAGCGTCGACTTGCCGGCACCGTTCTCCCCCACGATGGCGTGGATCGTGCCGCGCTCGACCTGCAGGTACAGGTCGGAGTTCGCGACGACGCCGGGGAATCGCTTCGTGATGCCTTGCAGGTCGACGGCGAGGGGCCCCTGCGGGGGCGCGCTGACGTCGGGCGCCGCGGCCGACGTCGTCGTGGGATCGGTGGTGTCGATGACGCACACTCCTGCTCGAACCGTGAAGGCCCGGCAAGCAGAACACCCGCTTGCCGGACCTTCACCGGGTGGCGACTCAGTTGGACGGAGTCGTGGGAACCGTGATCTTGCCGTCGACGACCTGCTTCTTCAGGTCATCGACGGTCTTGAGCGTGTCGGCGGACAGGTGGTTGCCCGTCGTGGAGAGCGAGACGCCGTCCTCCTTGAGGCCGTAGACCTTGTTGCCGCCCTTGAACGAGTCGTCCTTGACCGAGTTGACGAAGTCCTCGACCGTGCCCGCGCAGCGCTTCGTCGCGGACGTCAGGACGGAGCCGGCGACGGACTTGTCAGCCGTCAGGGCCTGGTCGGAGTCGACGCCGATGGCCCACTTGCCCTTGGAGTGCGCCGAGGAGATGACGCCGTCGCCCGACTTGCCGGCCGCGGCGAAGACGATGTCGGCGCCGGACTGGAACATGGCGTCGGCAGCGGCCTTGCCGCCGGGGGTGTCGTTGAAGCCCTTGCCGTCGGAGGCGAGGTACTTCGAGTCGACCTTGATGTTCGGGTTGACCTTCTTCGCGCCCGCGATGTAGCCGGCCTCGAACTTCTGGATGAGCGGCACCTTGAGCGCGCCGACGAAGCCGATGTGGCCCGTCTTGCTCGTCTTGGCGGCCGCGGCACCGGCGAGGTAGGAGGACTCGTTCTCCTTGAAGGTGATCTGCTCGACGTTCGAGCCGGCCGACGCGGGCGTCGCGTCGTCGATGATCGCGAACTTGACGTTCGGGAACTTCTTGGCGACCTGGCCGACGGCGTTCGCGTAGACGAAGCCGACGGCGACGATCGCCTTGTTGCCCGAGGAGGCGAGCTGCGTGAGGCGGTTGACACGCGCCTGGTCGTTGTCCGACTCGGAGGCCTCGGCCGTCGTGATCGACAGGTTCGAGATCTTCTTCTTCGCGTCCTCGAGGCCCTGGTAGGAGGCGTCGTTGAAGGAGTGGTCACCACGGCCACCCACGTCGAAGGCGATGGCGGCCTTGAACTGGTCGGTGCCCCCGGAGGACGAACCGGAGGACTTGTCGTTCGAACCACAGGCGGCGAGACCGGCCGTCATGGCGACGGCGGCAGCGATGGAAACAACCCGCTTCACGGGGACTCCTTGGGTCTATCGGAACGAAGGCCGCATCGTGCGTCAGCACCCGGGGCGGGCGAGCGACGTCCAGGCACGCGATGCGTGCTCACGACAGGCTTCGTCTTGGCAGAGGTGGCGCACGTCACGCCACCGGACCGGTTCAGCCTACCGGGGTCGCGCACCGGGTTGAAGCGACAACGATCCGAGGTGACCGAACCGTTATTGGGCGCCGCCGCGACTCGATGAGATACAGCACACGCTCCGCCTCCGGCGGTGGGTTCTCACCGGGGCCCGCCGCGCCGCTCAGCGCGGCAACGGCGGGTCGGCGACGACGACGAGCGGGCTCGTGCGGCCCGCGCCGTCATGATCTTCGACGAGGTCGTCGACGATGTCGACGAGCGGGTCGCTCAGGCCCGCGGGTAGCGCGCCGAGGCCCTTGAGCCGCAGGACCATGCCGTCCTCGCGCGCGACGACGTCGCCGAGGCATTCCTCGAGGGCGTCCCAGTTTCCGCCGAAATAAGCGGGCAGCTCGAGCTGGCGCGCGAGAGTGCGCATGAGGTCGGGCTTGTCCGCCACCCCGGCGAGGCGCACCTCGACGAAGCCCCACCCCGCGTCCTTGCACAGCGAGCGCAACTCGTCGGACGTCGGGCCTGTCAGCCCCCGCGGCACCCAGCCGCCCTGGCCCGCCTCGATCAGCCCACGCACCGTCGCAGCCGTCATCTCTGCACCCTCCGGAAGCTCTCGTAGTGGTCGCCCGTGTAATAGATGGTGCCGTCCTTGCCTTGGATCAACCTGCGAGCGCCGCGGTCGGATTCCCCCGGCGTCTCGACGGTGTACTCGTGGTACCAGCCGCGCGGATGCTTGGGCAGGCGGCCCTCACGGTTGGCGAAGACGATGCCGTCACGCGAGTACGGGAACGGTCCCCCTGCGTCGATGAGCTTCAGCGTCGCCCGCGCCTGCGCGGGCAGCTGCGCGACGGGCACCACGTCGGCGGCATCGCCGTCACCCGATGTGGGGGCACTCGACGGTGCCCGGCCCGCCCCGCCCGACTTCGCCCCGCCCGACTTCTCACCGGACGACGACGGGCCGTCCGAGTAGGTCGCGGGCGAGAACTTCGACGACGGAGAGCTGCTCGAGCCGCCTCCTCCCCCGCGCCCGGTGAGGACAGCGAGTAGCGCGATGACGGCGAGGACGGCGAGCGCGATCGTCGCGATCTTCTGGCCGATCCCCATGCCGGCCAGGGGTGACTTGCGGGAGCTCAGGGCCACCACGTCCTTCTCGTTCGGGGGCCCGAGCCCGGGCCGGAGGTATCGACGATTTCTCGAGCGTGCTCATTGTCGCGCGGCCGCGCACCGACGCCGCTCGTTCACCTCGGCCGGCCCGAGCGATGCCTCAGAACGCGTCGCGCGGCGTGTACTTGCCCCACACCGCGCGCAGGGCGTCGCTCACCTCGCCGCCGGTGGCGCCGACGGCGTGGGCCTCACGCATCGGCCACAGGACGTTGTCGGCGCCGGAGGCCGCGGTCTGCAGCTTCTCCAGCGCCGCGTCGACGGCACCCTGATCGCGGATTGCCCGCAGCGTGGCGAGACGCTCGCACTGCTCGGCCTCGATCGCCGGGTCGACGCGCAGCGGCTCGTACGGCTCCTCCTCGTCGAGGGTGTACTTGTTGACGGCGACGACGACCCGCTCCCCCGAGTCGATCTGCAGCGCGACGTCGTAGGCGCTCTTCTCGATCTCGTTCTTCTGGAAGCCCTCTTCGATGGCGCGCACCGCCCCGCCCTTGTCCTCGACGGCCTGGATGAGCGTCATCGCCTCTTCCTCGAGGTCGTCCGTCATGGACTCGACGACGTAGGAGCCGGCGAACGGGTCGACGGTCTTCGTCACGTCGGTCTCGAACGCGAGGATCTGCTGGGTGCGCAGCGCGAGGCGAGCGGCCTTGGCCGTCGGCAGCGCGATGGCTTCGTCGTAGCTGTTGGTGTGCAGGCTCTGCGTGCCGCCGAGGACGGCGCCGAGGCCCTGCAGCGCGACGCGCACGAGGTTGACCTCGGGCTGCTGCGCCGTCAGCTGCACGCCAGCGGTCTGGGTGTGGAAGCGCAGCATCTGCGACTTGGGGTTCTTCGCACCGAACTCCTCACGCATGATGCGCGCCCAGAGGCGGCGCGCCGCACGGAACTTGGCGACCTCTTCGAGCAGCGTCGTGCGGGCGACGAAGAAGAACGACAGGCGGGGCGCGAAGTCGTCGACGTCGAGGCCGGCCGCGAGCGCCGCGCGGACGTATTCCTTGGCGTTGGCGAGGGTGAAGGCGATCTCCTGCGCGGGCGTCGCCCCGGCCTCGGCCATGTGGTAGCCGGAGATGGAGATCGTGTTCCAGCGGGGTATCTCGGTGTGGCAGTACTCGAAGATGTTCGAGATGAGGCGCAGCGACTCGGCGGGCGGGTAGATGTACGTGCCGCGGGCGATGTACTCCTTGAGGACGTCGTTCTGGATCGTGCCCGTCAGCTTCGAACCCGGGATGCCCTGGCGCTCGGCAGCGAGCTGGTACATGAGCAGCAGGCTCGAGGCGGGCGCGTTGATCGTCATCGACGTCGAGACCTCGTCGAGCGGCAGCCCGTCGAACAGGACGAGCATGTCGTCGAGGGAGTCGATGGCGACGCCGACCTTGCCGACCTCACCGTGCGCGAGAGCCGCGTCGGAGTCGTAGCCCATCTGCGTCGGCAGGTCGAACGCGACCGACAAGCCGCCCGTGCCGTTGGCGACGAGCTCGTGGTAACGCTGGTTGCTCTCCCGCGCCGTGCCGAAACCGGCGTACTGACGCATCGTCCAGGGGCGCCCCGTGTACATCGACGGGTAGACGCCGCGCGTGAAGGGGTAGGAGCCCGGCTCGCCCAGGCGAGTCGTGGGGTCGAACCCGGCGAGATCGTTGGCCGAGTACACCGGTTTGAGGCCGAGACCCGATTCGGTCGTCTGCTTGCGATCGTCTACGCCACTCATGAGGGCACTGTAACGCGCGTCACGTCCGCCCGTGGGGGTGGGGCGTCCCCGCCGCGGTCTATGGCCCATGCGGCGTGCCCGTCGACGCGGGCCGCCCCGCTCAGCGCCGGCGGATCCGCAGTGCTTCGTTGAGGTCGCGCACGAGGGCGGGCCCGCGGTAGATGAACCCGGAGTACACCTGCACCAGGTCGGCTCCGGCGTCGACGAGCGCGAGCCCGTCGTCGGCGTTCATGACGCCCCCGACCCCGATGATCGGTAGTTGGGTGCGTGCGGCGAGGAACCCGACGACGGCGCGGGCCCGGCGGGTCAGGGGCGCGCCGGACAGGCCGCCGGCCTCGTGTGCGAGGCGCTGCTCGGAGGGGGCCACGCCGTCGCGCGTCAGGGTCGTGTTCGTCGCGATGAGGCCGGCGACTCCAGCGCCGTGTGCGACGTCGAGCACGTCCTCGAGGGCGTCCTCGGTGAGATCGGGGGCGATCTTGACGAACACCGGCGTCGCGCGTGTGCCGCGCTGCGCGGCGAGGTGCGCCTCGCGTGTCGTGATCGCCTGCAGCAGTTCGAGCAGCGGCGCCTTGTCCTGCAGCGAGCGCAGTCCGGGGGTGTTGGGGCTCGAGACGTTGACGGCGAAGTAGTCGGCGAGGCCCGACAGGCGTCCGAGCGACGTGAGGTAGTCGCCCACGGCGTCTTCGACGGGTGTGGTCTTCGTCTTGCCGAGGCTCACACCGATGGGAATCTTGACGGTCCCCGTGGCGCGTGCGGCGCGCAGGGTGGCGGCGAGCGCTTCGGAGCCGGCGTTGTTGAAGCCCATCCGGTTGATGATGCCCTCGCTCGCCTTGAGGCGGAACAGGCGCGGTGTCGGGTTGCCGGGCTGCGCGTGCGCCGTCACGGTGCCGACCTCGACATGGCCGAAGCCGAGTGCCTGCCAGGACGTGACGGCGACGCCGTCCTTGTCGACGCCCGCGGCGAGGCCGACACGGCCGGGGAAGTCGATGCCGGCCAGGGTGACGGGGTCCGACGGCGCACCGAGCGCGGCGCCGAGGGCGTCGACGGCCAGGCCGTTGCCCGGCAGCGCACCGAGTTGCGCCATTGCCTTGATCGTCGCGTGGTGCGCTGCTTCGGCGTCTCCCCCGCCGATGCGGAAGAGAGCGGGCCTCAGCGCCTTCTCGTACCCGTGGGTGAGCGCGGCGCGGCGGAGGGCGTCGAGATCGAGGTTCATGCCGTCATTGTCGCCGATGGAACCAGCCTCACCGCATCAACCACGCGCAGCGGATAGGCGCCTCCCACTTCTGCGGATGCCTTGTCGGGTTGAACTCTACCGGCGTGACGACGAGGGGCGTAGCACGACACTGTGTCTGTGCTCGCTCAACGGTGTTTGCCCATGTCGGACCCTCGGCGTTCTGCGGATCCCCGCGAAAATCAAGGATCATGCCAACGAGGAACGCGCACGCCACGAGGATGGGCAGCGTCTTTTGACCTCGACCCCACAGCAGCCTCCCCACTCCGACCGCCACCATGGCGAGAAGAATTGACGGCACCAGTGAATACCGTGACGGTTGACCCGCCGCGAACCAGTTTGAGACGGTGAGATCTTGAGGTGACGCGAAGACGATCGAACAAGCCAAAAGATACCAGGCTGTGGCAAGCATCAGAAGGAGCCGACGGTCGCGGCACTTCAGCAGGATGGCAATAGGCAGAAGCACGCCAAGCGCCACGACCGGCCAGGGGGCCAGCTTGTTTGCCACCATCGTACCGGTGACGCCGAACTGCGGGATCTCAAGCCCTCTCACCACGAACTGACCCAAGAGTTCTCCTGGCAGATGGAGCCAAGCAGATACACCAGCTTGTCGCGCCCCCGAGTCAAGCATTGCCGCGTGAATGAGGGCACCTGTGATCGCCGTCAGAGGCGCCAGCCAACCCCGCCCCCGATTCAGCCACACGCCCATGGCCAGAACCGGGATCAACGCAATGGCCAGCGGATCCGACAGCGCGCACAGCAGCCCTGTCACACTCGCCAATGCTGCGCGCAATCCGGTCAGACGTGAGAGCGCGATGACCACGAGGCCCGCGTCACAGAACCACCGCTCGTTGGTCAGGTTGCCGAGCACTTCGTGCTGCCCTGCCGGTACAAGGACGAACATCGAGGCGGCGACAGCGCTGCTCTTCGGTGACCAGTCCAGTGATCTGAACGCCCAGTAGCTGACCGTGGCGAGCCAGATGCGCCACCCCGCGGCCAAAACACCAATCACCGGAGCGAACGCCTCAGGTGGCAACGAAGCCGCAAAAGCCGTGGTCAGCCGCGGTACGACGTGAAGGTAGCCCGTGTACAGCTCGAATACAGAACCCCATCCATGCTCCACCCAGTCATGCAGGAATATGACTCCGTCTTCCTTGTGGACATGGGACAGGGTCCATCCCGAGATCCGAGGGAGGCACAAGAAGACGAACGATGCACTCACGAGCACAGTTGCGGCCCGAGCTCCGATCGTGAATTCGCGTCCCAACAACGCGTCAGCCCTTGCCCTCCAAGTCATGACTGCTACACGCATTCCCATTCGATAACCCCCGCTAGGTATCTGCCAGCTTCGATGAGGTGTGGTGACCACATGACTGGCCCAGCTCAGTGCTCCAGCTTGGTCAACCTCAGGTGAGGTCTTCGCGGCCACTCAGCTTGAGTTGTTCGACGATCTTCTTGACGTCCTGCGCTCGTTCGCGCGTCGTGACGAGTACCGCGTCGACGGTGTCGACGACGACGACGTCCTCGATGCCCATGGCGACGACGGTGCGGCCGGAGCGCGGCGCGACGACGCCTGTCGCGTCCTGCATGACGACGAGTTCGCTCTCGCCGAGCACCTTGACGCCGGGTGCGTCCGCGGACTCCACGAGCAGCGACGCGAGTGAGGCGAAGTCGCCGACGTCGTCCCACGTGAAGGAGCCGGGCACCGTCGCGACGCGGCCGTCGACGGCGGCGGGCTCGGCGATCGCGTTGTCGATGGCGATCTTCGTCAGGCGCGGCCACAGCTCCGACAGGCGGAACGGGTTGTCGGCGATGATGCGCAGGTACTCGGCGAGGCGCGGCTGGTAGTGCTCGATCATCTCCATGAGGGTCGCGGCGCGAACCACGAACATGCCGGCGTTCCACGCGTATTCGCCGGTGGCGACGTACGCCTGGGCCGTCGGGCCGTCCGGTTTCTCGACGAAGGCCTTGACGATGGTCGCGTCGGGGGCGCCCGCGATGCCGAGGTTGCTGCCGGCGCGGATATACCCGAAGCCGGTCGACGGGTATGTCGGACGGATGGCGACGGTGACGAGGTAGCCCTGCCGGGCCACCTCGACGGCCTGACGCACGGTGTCCTCGAACACGGACGTGTCCCCGACGACCTGGTCGGCGGCGAACGAGCCGAGCACGGCGTCCGGGTCACGCCGTTCGAGCATGGCCGCGGCGAGGCCGATGGCGGGCATCGACTCGCGCGGGCTGGGTTCGACGAGCAGGTCGTTCGGGCCGAGCTCGGGCAGCTGCTCACGCACGGCCTCGGCGTGCGAGGCGCCCGTGACGATGAGGAGGTTGGAGCCGCACAGCGGCTGCAGCCGGTCGACCGTCCCCTGCAGCAGCGAGCGCCCCGACCCGGTGAGATCGTGCAGGAACTTCGGCGAGTTCGCGCGCGACAGCGGCCACAACCGTGTTCCCGATCCACCCGCGGGAATCACACCCCAGAAGCCCTCGATCGGGCTCGACTGCACGTCTGACATGACCCTTACCGTAGTTCACCCGGGCGGGCGTGGCGGGTCGAGGCGTGCATTCGCGTGGGGCCACGCGCTGTTCACCTGACGCTCAGCGTGGCGCCATCGCGCGGGTGCGCACGCGTCACCGTCGCGGGGTGTGCTGAGCACGTGCGAATTGCGATCGTCACCGAATCGTTCCTGCCGACGCTCAACGGCGTCACCACGAGCGTGTGCCGGGTGCTCGACTGTCTCGCGGCTGCCGGAGGGCACGACGTTCTCGTCATCTGCCCCTCCCCCGCCCCGACACATTACCTCGGCTTTCGTGTGACGACGGTGCCGACCGTCACTCTTCGCGCGTTCCGTGTCGGGCTGCCGACCCGGAGACTCGAACAGATCCTGCGCGATTTCGCTCCGGACGTCGTTCATGCCGCCTCACCCTTCGGCCTCGGCGCGCGAGGGTTGGCTGCGGCGCGCAACCTCGGTATCCCCACGGTTGCCATCTACCAGACCGACATGCCCAGTTACGTCGCACAGCACGGTGGGCCCGTCGGCCCCCTTGCACATCGCGCGTCGTGGACCTGGGTGCGTCACCTGCATTCCCTCGCCGACCTGACGCTCGCTCCGAGCAGCGCGGCGATCACCGAGCTCGCCGCGCACGGCGTGCCGCGTGTTGCGCTGTGGGGGCGCGGCGTCGACACGGCCACCTACTCGCCCGAGCTGCGCCGCTCGCCGCAGGTCGCGCAGCTGCGCTCACGCCTCGCGCCGAACGGCGAGGTGATCGTCGGGTACGTCGGGCGTCTCGCGCCGGAGAAGGAATTGCACCGCCTCGCCGAGATCGCCGACCTGCCGGGCATCAGCATCGCGCTGGTCGGTGAGGGCCCTTCTCGGGATGAGATCGCCGCACTGCTGCCGCGCGCGCACTTCCTCGGCCGTCAGGAGGGCGCGACACTCGCCCACAGCTACGCGAGCTTCGACATCTTCTGCCACACGGGCACGAAGGAGACCTTCGGACAGACGCTGCAAGAGGCGATGGCGTCGCGGTTGCCCGTCGTCGCGCCCGCAGCCGGGGGCCCGCTCGACATCGTCAAGCCGGGCGTCACCGGTCTGCTGTTCAACCCGGACGCGTCCGGCTCGCTGCGGCAGAGCATCGGGACGCTCGTGAGCGACGAGGCGATGCGCGAGCGCATGGGCGCCTCGGGCGCGCGCAAGATGGCCGGCCGCTCCTGGAACGGCATGACGCAGCGTCTGCTCGACTACTACGCGAGCGTCATCGCCGGGTCCCGGGCCCGCTCGGTCTCCCGCGCGGCGTAACAGCCGAACCAGACAGCCGTCTTGCAGAAGAAGGACCCTACGAGCCCGAATCGACACCTTCGATACGGGCCGATATGTCAGCATTCTGCAGGAAAGGTGCTGCGGCGAACACCTCCGCCTCATCCCACTCCCACCAAGCGATGTCGCGTAGACGCGCTAACGTCCGATCGTCGAAGCGCTTACGTACCACCCGCGCTCGCGAACCAGCCACGATGGTATAGGGCTCGATGTCCCTCGTCACGACGGATCGAGCACCAACGACCGCACCGTGGCCGATGGTCACACCCGACATGATCAACGCCTCGAAACCCACCCAGACATCACTGCCGACCTCGACGTTCCCACGGCTCAACGGATGGCCATGGATTCCTGAGAATCTCGCGTCAAGGGTGTTGAACGGGTATGTGATCACCCAGTCCGGGCGGTGACCACCACCTACCCAATAGACAGAACCTTCTCCCAGCGAACATTAGTCGCCGATCGTGAGCGTGTGCTGCTCCGCGTCATGGAAAACCCGAATCTTGCCGTAGGCATGGGCCCTATCGCGTACTCAGGATGCTCCCGGGCGGTATTCCCCAAGACCTGCACAGCACGCAGACTGCGATAACGCTGGCGCAGTTTGGTTC
Source organism: Dermacoccus sp. SAI-028 (assembly GCF_004346775.1). NCBI lineage: Bacteria > Bacillati > Actinomycetota > Actinomycetes > Micrococcales > Dermacoccaceae > Dermacoccus > Dermacoccus sp. SAI-028. Next base: position 2,238,202 of record NZ_SMFS01000001.1, read on the forward strand.
CGGGACCTGTCTGCAGAGCAAGACGCCTGATGGACGAGACCATCTTCAGCTACCCCCTCGTCGTACAAGCATGCTCACGCCTTTACGGCTTCTGACGAGCGCGCTCAGCAACGGCGGACCGTGGACGGACGCCCCCGCAGGCTTCTTGACATGGGTCCCGCGGATACGATCGAACAACGCGTCGACGTACTCCACAGCGTTGTACGGCGTCCCGCCCCAGAACCGCACGCGCGCCGCGTGCGACCGTACGAGATCCGTTGCGAAGATGAGCCATGAGGCGTCCGGTCTCGCATGCATCTCCACGTCGAACCAACGAGACAGCGTCGCGGCTGGCACCCTTACCCCCCGGACGGCATTTGCAACGTTCGTCCCGTGGATGTATTGGAGCCACATCGGGCGGCCACCGGTGATGACTTCCCGTATCGGGCCATGCCGGCGCACCAGGCCATGATTGAAGTGTGCGTGGCTGAGCACGACGCGCGGCGGTTCGGACCCGCGCCGTTCGATGAGGCTCATGAATGGGCCCGACGGTTCGTCGTAGGAGTACACCCGGCCCTTGTCATCGAGTTGTAAACCGCGCGGGAAGGTGACGAACAGCAGGTCCTGGCGGGCAAACTCTTCCTGCACGCTTCGGATGAAGCCGCGAGAGAGTGCGTCGTCACTATCCACCCGCGTCGTGATGAGGTATTCACGAGTACTCAGCTTCTCCACATCGCGCACGACGCGGTCCCAGTAGACGTCATGTGTCCAGATGGGAACGAAGAGCCCAGCGGCAAGTTCATCCACGGCGGCACGGAACCCCGATGAACACCGCTCATCGAAATACACGAGCCACGTGAAGGGCGCGGCCCCGCTTTGGCTGCGCATGCTGGGGCACAGGAGCTTGCGGAAGATCGCCAACCGGTACCAGCACCACTCCTGTGATGCGGGTTCGGCGTCAGGGGCGAACACCGCAGAGAATTGCGTGATGACGATGTGGTCGAAACTTTCGCTGGTTTTGGGCTGGCAGGGAGGCTCGACGACGGACGAGCGAGCCGCTCGGGGCCGAACGCGCTCATACAAGTGACCTGCCGAAGTGACGACCGCCCGAGCACCCCGGTCCTTGGAGACACCACTACCACCGCGAACAGCTAACCACCCGGTACGAAGATTCGTGCGCGTCTCTTTGCAAAGATAGCGTCGGTTCCTGCGATCACCGTAGACGTCCGCGTGCTTCTGCCAGACGACCATCTCAGTCCGGGCCGAACTGAACACCTTGCGTATACGGTTCATCGTGCCGACAGTCTGTCTGGCTTGAATTCTCATCGACGGCCACCCGACAATTGCATGACCTTTTTTTCTGAGACGCAGCGCGAGTTCGGAGTCATCCATTCCGTACCCTGCTAGATCTTCGTCGAATCCGCCTGCAGCCTCGAGCGTCGCGCGGCGCACAGCGAAGTTGCAGGACTCGACGATGGGCATGTCCGTGTACACGCTCGGATTCATGACGCGGGGGGGAGCATCAACAGGCGTCATGTCGTGGATGAGGCCCATGAGAGCTTCGTGCTGACGCAAGCCGTCCTCCGCCGCCGCCAACCAGCCCGGTTCGACGATGTCGTCCTGATCGCAGTACACGAGGTGGTCAGCTCGCGCCGATGCAGCCGCAAGGTTGCGCACGTACGGAATGTTGCCTGGCTTCGCACCACCGTCGATCATGCGCACCGGCGCAGGGAGGGTTCGCGCCAGCTCGCTCACGACGTCCCAGGTGCCATCAGTCGAACCGTTGTCCACCACCACGTACTCCCAAGGGAAATCGGCATCCTGTCGCGCGAGGGAGGCCATCAGCGTGGGCAGGTAGCGGGCTCCGTTGTAAGTGATGGTGAGAACACTGATGGAGGGTCGCGCCGCTGGAGAAGACGTCACCCGCAGAGCATAACCGTGCAGCTCACGGGCCGTTCGGCAACGGGTGAAGCTCGGCTCGGTCGGCGTGTGTCCCATGACGCTCGCCAGCCGCCGGGAAGCCAGCCCCACGAAAGTCTGCACCTTCCCCGAGGGGCTGGAGAAATCGGAGATTGCCTCACGCAATACGGGTCCGCCGACGGGCTGCAGTAAGCCGATCGACGCCGGGAGGCGGGCGCCGGGGATTGGCGTGGGGTCGATTGTGGTTCTGGTCCAGATTGAGGAGGGACGAGCTCGATCTCGCCGGGCATGATCGTCACGTTGACTCAGCCGATGCCCATGATGCCCCCAGGCGCACATGGACTGGTGCACGAATCCCGTGGACGCCTCAGGCGATTGCGGCAGATTCCTCAGGCTGAGGCACTCGTTTCACGCAGGAGGGCCCCGCTCCGCGCCCAGCACGAAGTGGGGCCCTCCTCGGGCATCTAGATGGCGATCGTCAGTGACGCGACCTGGCTGTCCGGAAGTCGGCGTTCAGCTGGCTGATGACGTCGAGCGGGATCTCCTTCGGGCAGGCCGCGGCGCATTCACCGATGTTGGTGCAACCGCCGAAACCTTCGTGGTCATGCGTGTTGACCATGGACACGACGCGGGCGTCGCGCTCCGGCTGGCCCTGCGGCAGCTCACCGAGGTGCGTGATCTTCGCGCCCAGGAAGAGCATGCCGGAGGCGTTCGGGCACGCGGCCACGCACGCGCCGCAGCCGATGCACTTCGCCGTCTCGAACGCGCGGTCTGCCTGAGGCTTCGGCACGAGCTGGCTGTGAGCCTCCGGTGCAGCACCCGTGTTGACGGAGATGTAACCGCCGGACTGGATGATGCGGTCGAACGCGCTGCGGTCGACGACGAGGTCACGCACGACCGGGAACGCGTCGGCGCGCCACGGCTCGACGGTGATCTCGTCCCCGTCCGTGAACGAGCGCATGTGCAACTGGCACGTCGTCGTGACCTCGGGGCCATGTGCCATGCCCGAGATCATGAGCCCGCACATGCCACAGATGCCCTCGCGGCAGTCGGAGTCGAACGCGATCGGCTCGATACCGTCAGCCTGGAGCTGCTCGTTGAGCACGTCGAGCATCTCGAGGAACGACATGTCCTCACTGATGTCCTTGACCGGGTAGGTCTCGAAACGCCCAGCGGCGGCCGCGTTGTCCTGACGCCAGATCTTGAGTGTGAGATTCACTTGTAACTCCGCTGCTTCAGTTCGATGAACTTGTAGACGAGGTCCTCCTTGTGCAGGACCGGCGTGTTGGCGGCATCCTCGGACGCGAGCCCGTCCTCGCCGTACTCCCAGGCAGCGACGTACGCGAACTCGTCGTCGTGACGCAGCGCCTCACCGTCCTCGGTCTGGCTCTCCGCGCGGAAGTGACCACCACAGGATTCGCGGCGGTGCAGCGCGTCGATGCACATGAGCTCGCCCAGCTCGATGAAGTCGGCCACACGACCGGCCTTCTCGAGCGACTGGTTGAGAGTGTCGGCCGCGCCGAGCACCCGGACGTTGCTCCAGAACTCCTTCTTGAGCTCGCGGATGAGACCGATCGCCTTCGTGAGGCCGGCCTCCGAACGCTCCATGCCGCAGTACTCCCACATGATGCGTCCCAGCTCCTTGTGGAAGCTGTCGACGGTGCGAGTTCCGTTGATGGACAAGAACTTCTCGATGCGCTCCTCGACCGAGCGGCGCGCCTCGACGACGGCCGGGTCGTTCTCGTCGACCTTCTCGAACGGCCCCTCGGCGAGGTAGTTGCGAATCGTGTTCGGCAGGACGAAATAGCCGTCCGCGAGGCACTGCATCAGCGAGCTGGCGCCGAGACGGTTGGCACCGTGGTCGGAGAAGTTCGCCTCACCCGTGCAGTACAGGCCCGTGATCGAGGTCTCGAGGTCGTAGTCGACCCAGAGGCCACCCATCGTGTAGTGCACGGCCGGATAGATGCGCATCGGCGTCTTGTACGGGTCCTCACCGGTGATGCGGGCGTACATGTCGAACAGGTTGCCGTACTTCTCCTTGACGGCCGCCTCACCCATGCGCTCCATGGCGGCGGTGAAGTCGAGGTAGACACCGCGACGCATCTGGCGCTTGTTGCCGTGCTCGTCGACCTCGTCGACGAGCGGGCCGACGCCGCGGCCCTCGTCACACATGTTCTTCGCCTGACGCGACGCGATGTCACGCGGCACGAGGTTTCCGAACGCCGGGTAGATGCGCTCGAGGTAGTAGTCGCGCGCCTCCTCGGGGATGTCGCGCGGGTCCTTGTCGCAGTCGGCTGCGTTCTTCGGCACCCAGATGCGGCCGTCGTTGCGCAGCGACTCCGACATCAGCGTCAGCTTCGACTGGTGGTCCCCGGAGACGGGGATGCAGGTCGGGTGGATCTGCGTGTAGCACGGGTTGCCGAAGTAGGCACCCTTCTTGTGCGCACGCCACGTCGCGGTGACGTTGCAGCCCATCGCGTTCGTCGACAGGAAGAACACGTTGCCGTAGCCACCCGTCGCGAGGACGACGACGTCGGCGAGGTGAGTGTCGATCGCGCCGGTGACCATGTCACGCGTGATGATGCCGCGCGCACGACCGTCCTTGATGATCACCTCGAGCATCTCGTGGCGCTTGTACTCCTTGACGGTGCCCTTCGCGACCTGGCGCTCCATGGCCTGGTAGGCGCCGATGAGCAGCTGCTGGCCCGTCTGACCCGCGGCGTAGAACGTACGCGCGACCTGCACACCACCGAACGAACGGTTGTCGAGGTAGCCGCCGTACTCACGCGCGAACGGAACACCCTGGGCGACGCACTGGTCGATGATGTTCGTGCTGACCTCGGCGAGGCGGTAGACGTTGGTCTCGCGGCTGCGGTAGTCGCCGCCCTTGACCGTGTCGTAGAAGAGGCGGTACGTGGAGTCACCGTCGTCGTTGTAGTTCTTCGCGGCGTTGATACCGCCCTGCGCGGCGATCGAGTGCGCGCGACGGGCCGAGTCCTGGTAGAAGAACGTCTTGACGTTGTACCCGGCCTCACCCATCGTCGCGGCGGCCGAGGCGCCGGCGAGACCGGTGCCGACGATGATGACCTCGAGCTTGCGACGGTTCGAGGGGTTGACGAGCTTGTCGTCGAACTTGTGCTGCGTCCACATCTGCGCGATGTCGACGTCGGGAGCCTTGGTGTCCTTGATCGGCGCGCCCTCGGTGAAGAAGGCGTGGGCGTCGTTGCGCCCGCCCTTCTCCTGGGTCGCGGTCGGCGTGTCGCCGGAGCCGCTCTGCGCCGTTTCACCCATGGGAGTACTCATGGTGTCTTGTCTCCTGTCAGATGAGGTGGAAGAGGACGGCGAGCGGCGGGATGAGGAAGCCGACGGCGATGACGGCGGCCGTCAGGTGCGCCACGAGCTTGGCCTTCTTGCGTGCCGCCGGCGAACCGGTCCACCCGAGGGTCTGCGCCGCGCTCCAGATGCCGTGCATGAGGTGCATGCCGAGGGCGATCATCGCCGCGATGTAGATGAGGGCGACCCACCACAGGCGGAAGCTGTCGTGGACGAGCCAGTACGGGTTGTTCGTGTCGTCACCGTTGAAGTTCACCTTGGGCAGGGTGAACTGGATGAGGTGGAAGATGACGAACAGGAGCAGGAACAGCCCGCCCCAACGCATCGCCTTGTCGGCGTGCCCACCGAAGCCGAGCTGCGTCTTCTTCACGGCATAGCGCTGCGTGCGCGCCGTGCCTGCGCGCTGCCAGAGCTTGACCGCCGAGTAGACGTGCGCGATCAGCGCGAGGACGAGGAGAACCTCGATGATGTCGAGAAGCCCACGATGCGGGAGCATGGGCTCGCCGATCGTGCGCAGGTGATGGGCGTACGTGTTGAACGTCTCTTCGCCCCACAGGAGCTTGAGGTTTCCGTACATATGCCCAAGAACGAAGAGCACAAAGAAGAGTCCTGAGCCCGCCATCAGCGTCTTCAGGAAGAGGGTGCTCCCAGCCTTGCCAGTCCGCTTCGCGGGGAGAGTATTCGTTGCCACGCAGGGCACTTTACGCCGTCCGGGCGACGCCTCGGAGGCCGGGTGTTCCCAACGTGCGCAAATCGTGACATATCACACAGACCTTAGGAGGACCTAACCACCGGCTGCGAGATGCCTCACGCTCGAGGCGCGTTCAGGACACTCCGGCGCCCGAGCCGCGGCCCTGCAGCGTGAACGACTCGACGGGCGACCACACGCCGTCATCCTCCTGGAAGTAGAGGTGGAACTCGCTCACCGTGAACGCCGCCTCGTAGTGCTTGTTCACCTCGAAGGCATGCGTCAAGGCGCCGTCGTCGACGTGGTGGGCGATCGTCACGTGAGGGTGGTAGCGGAACTCGAGGTCGCGGCCGATGGGTCCGCTGCGCACCGCCGATTCCAGCTGCTCACACGAGTCGACGCCCTGCGCGAGCTGGACGAAGACGACCGGAGAGGTGGGCCGGAACGTGCCGGTGCCGCGCAGGATCATGTCGAAGGGCGCGAAGTCGCGCGCCACGTCGTGCAGGTGAGTGGTGAACGCGGGGATCAGCCCGTCCGCCACCTCCGTCGGCGGCATGAGCGTGACGTGCGGCGGCACCGCGTCAGCCTGGGGGTCGCCCGCGGCGCGACGCATCTCGCGCAGCTGCGAGAAGTACGGCTCGGGGACGGCGATGCTGACGCCGACGGTGCGCACGATCCGTCCCGCTCAGCGCGTCACCGGCACCAGGCCGACGGCGTCGTAGGCGCGGGCGAGCGTCGGCGCGGCGATCTCGCGCGCGCGGGCCGCACCGTCGGCGAGGATGCGGTCGAGCTCGCCGCGGTCAGCCATGAATTCGAGGTAGCGCTCACGGAAGGGGCCCTGGACGGAGGCGACCACCTCGGCCACCTCGGTCTTGAGCGCGCCGTACCGGTTCTCCCCGGCGAAACGTTCGACGAGGGTTTCGATCGACTCGCCCGAGATGGCCGAGTGGATGCGCAGCAGGTTCGCGATGCCCGGCTTGTTCTCGACGTCGAACGCCACGAAGTTGTCGAGGTCGGTGACGGCCGACTTGATCTTCTTCGTGTTCTTCTTCGTCTCGTCGAGCATGTTGATCGAGGCGTTCGCGTTCTCGTCCGACTTGCTCATCTTCTTCGTCGGATCCTGCAGCGACATCACCCTCGCCGTGCCCTCCGGGATGTACGGCTCGGGCACGACGAACGTCTCGCCGAAACGGGAGTTGAAGCGCTGCGCGAGGTTGCGGGTCAGCTCGAGGTGCTGACGCTGGTCCTCCCCCACCGGCACGTACTGCGCGTCATAGAGCAGGATGTCCGCGGCCATGAGGATCGGGTAGGTGAACAGCCCGACGCTCGTGTTGTCGTTGCCGCGTTTGCCGGCCTTGTCCTTGAACTGCGTCATGCGCCCCGCCTCACCGAAGCCGGTGATGCAGTTGAGCACCCACGCCAGTTCGGTGTGCTCGCGCACGTGGCTCTGGACGAAGACGGCGGAGCGCGCCGGGTCGACGCCGCCCGCGAGGTATTGCGCAGCCGTCGCGTAGGAGCGTTCACGCAGCAGCGCCGGGTCGGGGCTGACGGTGAGCGCGTGCAGGTCGACGACGCAGAAGTACGGCGTGAACCCCTCCTGCATCCTCACCCAGTTGATCTGCGCACCGAGGTAGTTGCCGAGATGCAGCGAGTCGGACGTCGGCTGCATTCCGGACAGGATGTGCGGGCGGGTCTGGCCCGCGACGAGGGGTGAGGTGTTGTCGGACATGCGCCCCATTCTGACACCGCCGACGCGTCCGCGCGCGTTCGGATCATCGACCAGCCCTCCACCGCGGCGGCTCGAAGGGTGACGCCGGCCGGCTGAGGCGCGGGCTCACGCCCGCCTGAGGGGCGGGCATCGACGCACAGGTTCGCACTTGCGTCTATGTTGGTTTCTGTTGAATCGACCGATCGCTCCGAGCCGCGGTCGAGCACGAGCGGGGCGCGCTGCGCCCCGGACCATCGGGAGGGTGGATGCTCGCACGTCAGCGTCAGGAAGCGATCCTGCGCGGCATCGAGGACGACGGTGGGGTGCGCGTCAGCGACCTCGTCGAACGGCTCGGTGTCTCCGACATGACGATCCGTCGTGACATCGAGTTCCTCGCCGGCAAGGGTCTCGTACTCAAGGTGCACGGCGGCGCGACGGCCGTCGGGGATCACCCCATCGACGAGCCTGGCTTCTGGGTGAAGTCGGCGATGAACCCCGTGCAGAAGTCGGAGATCGCCCGTACTGCCGCGAGCCTCATCGGCAACGGCCAGACGATCGCGGTCAGCGCGGGGACGACGGCCTACGCCGTCGCCGTCGAACTGCGGCCCGTCAAGCGGCTGACGGTCGTGACGAACTCCCCCCGCGTCGCGGAGCTGCTCTACGACCCGGTGCGTGAGGATCAGAACATCGTGCTGACCGGCGGCGTCCGCACGCCGTCCGATGCCCTCGCCGGACCGGTCGCGAACCGCATGCTGGCCGACGTCCACGTCGACACGCTCATCCTCGGGATCCACGGCATCGACCTCGACGCGGGCCTCACGACGCCGAACCTGCTCGAGGCCGAGACGAACCGTCTTCTCATCGCTGCCGCTCGCAAGGTCATCGTCGTCGCCGACCACACGAAGTGGGGCGTCGTCGGGCTGTCGACCATCGCTCCCCTCGAACGCGTCGACGTGCTCGTCACCGACGCTCAGCTCGACGTCGAGGCACGACGCCTCGTGAGCGACAAGGTCGGCCAGCTCATCGTGGCCAAGCGTGATGACACCCCAGGCGATCAGGCCGACGGGTGACCCCCACCCCCTCGAGCGCAAACGTGAGACACGCAACCGGGCCTTGAAGCACCCGCATTCAGACGGCCGTCCTAGACTGACCCCGACCCTTCTCACCAGTGATACGTCGCCACGGGGGCACAACGTGGGCGACGACAGGAGCACCCGTGACCATTCTGGACCTGGTTCGTATCATTCGGACGAACCTCAAACTGCTGCTGCTCAGCATGTTGCTCGGCATCGTCGTAGCCGCTGGCTACACCCTGACCAGGCCAGTCGAGTATCAGGCCACCTCGACGGCCCAGATCATGGCCGGCGCCTCCAATGATGCGAGTGCCGCCATGGTCAACCAGCAACTGGCCAACCAGCGTTCCGGTGCGTACGCCCAGCTGGCCTCAGGATCGGGTGTCGCCGACCGCGTCGTCGCACTGTCCAAGGGGGCCCTCTCGCCTGGTGACTTCGTGCTCGCAGGCGCTGGATCTGAGGGCACCTCGAATCTGTCGCTGACCGCATCCTCGAGTTCAGCCGCCAAGGCGCAGCAAGCAGCCAACCTGGCACCCGCGGCTCTCTCGCAGGAGATCAAGCACATCGAGACCCTCAATGGCGCCAAGTCGACGGTGTACGACGCCTATCCCCTCTCACGAGCGGGCCTGCCGGCGTCGCAGACGTCACCCAAGTGGCCCGTCAACCTTCTCATCGGCGCCTTTCTGGGCCTGGTCGCGGGGACGGTCCTGGTCGTGCTGCGCAAGCAGCTCGACTCGCGCATTCGTCACACCAGCGACCTGGAGAAGGTCACCGGCGTGGGCACCCTGGGAGTCATTCCGAAGGCCAAGAACCTGCAGACCAAGAGTCGGGGAGGCCTGGGGGCGCTCGGCAGCACGTCTGAGGCCTTCCGAATGCTGCGGACGAATCTGCGGTATGTCTCGGCTGAGCAGCCACCCCGATCCCTCGTGATCACCTCGGCCGTCCAGAGCGAGGGAAAGTCCACGGTCGCGTCCAACCTGGCGCGCGTGCTGGCTGCCGCCGGCCAGCACGTCGTCCTCGTGGACACCGACCTCCGCCGCCCCGTGATCCACGAGACATTCGACGTGGACAACGCCGTGGGTCTCACGGAGGTGTTGACGGGCCAGGCCTCGCTACGTCAGGCGATCCAGCCCGGCGACCACAAGAACTTGTCGATCATCACGTCCGGACGCATCCCGCCGAACCCCTCAGAACTTCTGGGCTCGCGCCGGATGAGTGCCGTCATTGATGCCCTGGAGGAGGAGTACTTCGTGGTGCTCGACGCGCCACCACTGCTCCCGGTCACGGACGCCGGTCTGCTGTCGGTGGCGGCCAGCGGTGCGGCCGTCGTCTACCACCACGGCACCACGCACAAGGAGCAGATCGCTCTGTGCACCAAGATCCTGGATCAGGTGGGAGCCCACTACTTCGGCTCGATCCTGAACATGACCCCGCCGCGATCCATGGGTTCCACGGTCTACGGCTACGGCGCCGGCAACTACGCCACAGCCGGTTATGGATACGGCTACGGGTACGGATACGGACACACGGACGAGTCGGACGAGGCGTCCGCACTGACCCCGGCGCACGAGCTCGCCGACATCACTCTTCACGCACCCGAATCGACGCCCGCAGCGGGCCCCCAGGTGGACCGAGGCAACGCCGGGGTCCCTCTCGACACGACGAGGCACGACCCGATGCGGGGAGAGTCGTCGCAGGCGCCGAGCGCCTCTGCGAACGTTGAGCGCGCCCCCCGCCAGGCCACACCTGCGACGTCAGACTCCGACGGTGCGCCTCCGAGCCGCCGTGCTCGTCGGTTCCGCGCGAACGACGACGCCTGAGCCGGCTCAGCGCTCTTCGACCAGCTCCGTCAACCTCCGGATGAAGTTGTGCTCGCCGAACGCTTCGGCATGGGCACGAATGGCGTCCGGGTCCCACGGCTGGGAGCGCACGGCGTCCATTCCTCGGTTGATGTCGGCGGGAGCGGGCCGTTCGATGAACACGCCGTTGACTCCCTCTACGACGGTGTCGAGGTACCCCCCGGCGCGCAACGCGACGACGGGTTTGCCGAAGGCATTGCCCTCGAGAGGTGTGAGGCCGAAGTCCTCGTAGGACGCCGCGACGAGGGCTGCAGCATGGGCGTAGGCCCAGCGCAGCTCGTCGTCGCTGATGTCGGAGACGATCTCGACGTTGTCGGGGCGGCTCGCCCGCAGAGGCTCAGCCATCGGCCCTGCGCCTACCACGAGCAAGCGCTCGGAGCGCCCACGCATCGCTTCGATGACGGCGTCGACGTTCTTGTACGGCATGAGGCGTGACACCACGAGGAAGTACGGTGTCTGACCCCAGTACGCAACGGCGGCGATGGGGGCTCGACGACCTGTCTCGTCCACGCCGAACGGCGGCGGGAGGACGGCGACGTCGTAGCCGTACGCTCGCTTGATCCGTGTGGCGATGACGTTGGCGTTGGCGACGTAGGCGTCCGCCGTGGCGGCAGCCTTCACGTCCCACGCCAGCAACGGTCGCTTGAGCACCTCGAGAGCCGCGCCCTTGACGCTGCGGCGGCCGCCCGCGCCGAGATACTCGTCTGCGGCGTAGAGCCATCGGGCGGGCGAGTGACAGTAGACGATCTTGTGGCCCGTCGTGGGAAATCCGTGAGCCCACCCGCTCGACGATGCCAGGACCACGTCGGCGTCGATCGTCATGCGGTTCGAGGCCCATGGGAGCAGGGGCAGGGCGAGCCGGTGGTATCGGCGCAGCACCCCGATTCGGTTGAGGGGGGAGACGACGATGTTCTTGTCGGCGAACTCCGGGAACGTGGTCGACGGGTTGTAGAGCGTCGTGTGGATCGGCGCGTCGGGGAACGCGCGGCTAATGGCCAGGACCACGCGTTCGGCCCCTCCGCGTTGCGTGAGGTAGTCATGTGCGATGGCGACGCGGGGGCGGCTCGCCTCGGTCGCCAACTGATACAGCTGGGCGGGACCCGGGCCTGCCGCGGACTCCTGCGGCACGACATCGTTCGGTGGCGCGTCGGTCATCGTCAGGCTCCTCGGATCGCGCGCGCAAGCGTGGCGGCGGGTTCTTCGTCGGGCGTGCGCCAAGGCGGGGTCGGTTCGCCGCCCCACTCGGCGAGGCCGTAGCGGCGCCAGAAGTCGCGCACCCATGGGGGTGGATCGGTGGCCGTGACCCAGGCGGGCAAGCCCCGCATCGCGGCTTCGAGTGTGCCTGTCGAGAAGATGGAGACGACGGGCTGCGTGAGCTCGGTCAAGGCGGTGCTGGTCGACGCGAACTCGACGCCTCGCCGCCGCATGACTGCGTGAAGGGTTCGCGAGACGGCGTCCTTCTCGTTCGGGTGCGGTCGATAGAGCATCTCGCCCTGGGCGCACGCATGGAGATAGGTCGTCAGCGTCTCACGCCGCGTCAGCTCCGTTCCGTGCAGCTGCCCGAGCATGACGGGTCGATCTGTCGTGATCCGTGGCCGGCCTTCGTGGGATGCTGCCCACAACATCTGAGATCCGACGACCTGGGCCGTGACGTCGGGTCGTCCGCGCGTCCAGTATTCGGCGTCACTGTCGCACCAGGCGAGCACATGCGCTCCGGCCGGGGCGGGCGGCGACCAAGGGGTGAGCAGACCGTGCTGGACGAGATGCACGGTGACGTCGCGTGCTTGCGCCCAGCGCACGGCACCCTCGCTCCAGTGGAGGTAGGCCCCAAGTGTGAGCACGGAGCCGATCGTGGCCGGCAGGTCGGCCGGTCCGTCATAGGGCCGCGCTTCCCACGCGCCGCCGAGACCCTCGAGCGGATCGATGTCGAGGTCGCGTGGGGCGAGCACCGCCGTTCGAGCGAGATCCAGGTGGCGCAGCGGCTCGACGATCGCCACCCGGCAGCTCGGCGTCCCCTTGTCGATGACGACGAGGGTGGTGGCGGCGTTGCGCGGCAGCCACAGCCAGGCACGAGGCTCCGCCACCGGCCGGAACCGGCCCTTGGCGCGACGGACCGCCTCGACACCCCGCCGCCGGCGATCAGCCCACTGCTGCCATGCGGCCAGGTCGGGCATCAGACCCGGCACGGTCTTCGTCATCCTGCTCCCCCTCGTCGTCCGAACGGATCAGGGCCATTCTGGCGTACCTCACCCCCATGGCGTGCGTGGGCGATGCGAGAGGATGGCCACGTGAACGATTCGTCCGCACCTGACTCCCTGGCCGCCCTGATCGCGGAACGCGACGTGCTGGTCCTGTCGCCGCACATGGACGATGCCATGCTCAGCGCCTCGTCGGTGGTGCTCGATCACCCGTGCGAGGTGTGGACGGTCTTCACGGGTGCGCCGCGCCCGCCACAGACGACGTCCTGGGACCTCGGCTGCGGGTTCGCGGATTCGGACGCGACGATCGCCGCTCGCAAGGACGAGGACGCACGCGCCTTCGCCGGGACGCCGGCCCGGACCCGTCACCTCGACGCTCTCGAAGGCGCCTATGCGACGCGTGAGCAGCACCGCGCCGCACTGCCCGGCATCGAGGCCGAGATCGACGCGTGGATGACGGCGCATCCCGACGGCGTCGTCATCACCCCCGCCTGTGCGGGGCTGCACATGCCGCCGCCCGTGTGGCAGCCCGCCCTCGACGCGGCGAAGCGCGTCAAGAACGCCGTCGCGGCGCGGCGCGGCGCGGCCTTGTCGGCGACGCCGTCGAACGACGAACCGCTCCGCGAGCGCGAGGCGCCCGCGGGCGAGCCGGCTGAAGCCCCCTCTGCCGTACCCGGCTCTGCCGGCCTCCTGGCGAGCGTCAAGGGCGGTGTGCGGTCTGCGGCGCAGCGGCTCCTGCACGAGGAGCATCTGCGTCGGCGGCGCCGCACGATGGGTGAGGACGGTCTCGCAGCGAACCCTGATCACCTGGCGCTGCGCGATCTGACGTTGCGTGTCGCGGCCCGCCACCCGGGTGTGCAGCTCGTGCTGTTCGAGGATCTGCCCTACCTGTGGCACGCGCGCGGCGACGACGAGGTGGCGCGGCTCGAGCGTTCGAGTGGCGTGGGCGCGACCCGCGTCACCGTGCCCGTCGACGTCGAGCGCAAGCACGCCCACCTGCGTCACTACGCCTCGCAGCTGCCGGTTCTCGATCAGCGCGGGCGTCTGCTCGAGGCGGCGAACCTGCCGGATCACGAGGTGTTCTGGCTGGTGTCGACCCTCCCGGACGCGAACTGATGAAGGCAGGCGGTCAGGTCAGCCCGATGCCCGTGCGGCGCTCGATGGGTTCGCGGCGCACCTTGTAGCGCACGAATCCCCGCGCCTGGCCGGCTCGGAGTCCGGCGCGTGCCGCGAGTCCGATCAGGTCGCGTTGCTCGGCGGGACGCAGCGCCATGCGGGCGGCCGCGCCGGGGAGCTTCGCCATGTCCACGTACCAGCGCGGCGCATGCAGATGCGGCGAGGTCGCCCACAGGTCGTGCGCGGAGCAGAGTTTCATGTGCATGAGACCGGCGTCGTAGGCCCGCCGGAACGCGGCGCTGGTCGTGGCACGTCGCCGCTCGGCCAGGGTCATCCCCCAGCTCTTGCCGAGGGTGTAGCCGGCCGCGACGAGACGTAGCGCGAAGTCGTTGTCCTCCACACCCGGGAAAAAGGCTTGATCCCAGCCGTCGAGGGCCCGCACGGCGTCCTTGCTGAAGGCGCAGGCCCCGCCCATCATGATCGGGTAGCCGGGGTTGAGGTCCACCGCGGAGAAGTCGAGTGCCCCGTATGGATCGGCGCCCGGTCCGAGCACCTCCCAGACATGATCGAGGCCCTCGGTGAACTCGGCCGCGTCGATCATCGTCACGGCGCCCGTGACGAAGTCGGCCTGCGTCAGCCCCTCGTACGCCGCGCGCACGAACGTCGGACCGGCGGCGTCGTCGGCGTCGCACAGGACGGCCAGTTCGGCGGCGGCCTCGCGCACCCCGACGTTCCTGGCCACCGAGATGCCCTGGGCCTCCGTCGCCCGCACGACGCGCAGATTCGCGATGCGGTCGGTGAACTGCTCGACGACCTCGTCCGGTGGCGTCGACGAACGGTTGTCGACGACGAGTACCTCGAAGATCGGCGGATCGAGCTGACGCGACAGCGCCTCGAGCTGCAGCCCGAGCGTGGCGTTAGCGTCGTAGCACGGAATGATCACACTGATGTCGATCATGGAACTCCCCCGTCCTCCCCCGTCGACCTGCGGCCGCGGCACCCCTTTGGGCGATCATATCGACTCACCTAGGCTGGACGTCATGTCGAACGCGACGCCCGCCATCATCCCCGCACGCGGCGGGTCGAAGGGCATCCCCCGCAAAAACCTCAAGCTGCTCGAGGGCAAGCCCCTCATCGTCTGGACGATCGAGCAGGTCCTCGCGACGCGCGGGCTGACCCCCTACGTCTCGACCGAGGACGCCGAGATCGCCGACGTCGCCCGTGGCGCCGGCGCGCAGGTCATCGAGCGTCCCGACGAGTTGGCGGGTGACACGACGGCGTCGGAGCCCGTCATCGAGCACGCCATCGAGGTCATCACCGCCGAGGTCGGCCGGCCGGATCAGGTGATGTTCCTGCAGGCCACCTCTCCCCTGCGGCTGCCCGGCACCCTCGCGCGCTGCCTCGACGAGTTCGCCGTCACGGGCGCCGACTCGATGGTGGGCGTCGTGCCGGCCGAGATCTTCATGTGGCGACGCGTGCCGCACGTCGAGGCCCTCTACCCGTACGAGGCGCGCCCCCGCCGTCAGGATCTGCTTCCCGAGCAGCTGCGCTATCGCGAGACGGGGTCGCTGTACCTCACCCGCACCGAGATCTACGAGCGCCACCACAATCGTCTCGGCGGCTCGATCGAGTTGTTCGTCATGGATCCGCTCGAGGGCATCGACATCGACGCCGAGCACGACTTCACCCTCGCCGAGAGCCTGTGGCGCCGGATGAGCGAACGCGACGCGTGAGCGATACCGCGCGGTAATGATCGGCGGTCCGGACCCCGGCGAGGCGGCGTCGAGACGGTTATGATTAGGCGCATCGGGTTGGTTGCCATGGCCTGTCCCGGTCCGCACGGGGGTGTGCAGACCGCAGCACGACGGCCGCGACACCGCGGCGCATGCGCCGAACGAGTTCAGGAGATTCATGACCACCATCGCCCGGGAGATCGCTCCCTACGTGGTGTTCAGCGACGACACGATCCTCGCAGCGCTCAACAAGATCAGTGACAACAAGACCGGCATCGTCTTCTGCGTCGACGCACACGGCATCCTGCAGGGCGCACTGTCCGACGGCGATTTCCGCCGGTGGGTGACGGCGCACCCGAGCGCCGACCTGAACGCCACCGTCATGGCTGCGGCTCACACGTCGCCGGTGAAACTCGCGCACGGCACCGAGACGCAGACGATCTCGCAGGCGTTCCGCGACGGCGTGCGCGTCATCCCACTCGTCGACGAGCACGGCCACGTGCGTGCGGTTGCGCGCAACGCGCTCGGCAGCGAGATCCGCATTGGGCGCCACGCGATCGGTGAGGGCAACCGCTGCCTCGTCATCGCCGAGATCGGCAACAACCACCAGGGGGACATGGAGCTCGCGAAGCAGCTCGTCGACCTCGCCAAGAAGTCCGGTGCGGACGCCGTCAAGTTCCAGCTGCGCGATCTGACGGGCCTGTACCGTCAGGGCGACTTCGCCTCCAGCGCCGGCGAGGATCTCGGCGCGCAGTACACGATGAACCTGCTCGCCAAGTACTCCTTCACGAACGAGCAGATGATCGAGATCCTCGACTACTGCAAGAGCGTCGACATCGACGCGTTCTGCACGCCGTGGGACGAAGCGTCGCTCAGGGTCCTCGCCGACTACGGGGTGCCCGCGCTCAAGATCGCGAGCGCCGACATGACGAACCACGACCTCCTGCGCGCCTGCGCGGCCGAGCACCTGCCGATGCTCGTCTCGACGGGCATGTCGACGGAGGACGAGATCGTCGCGAGCGTCGACGTCATGCGTCAGGCGGGCGGTGAGTTCGTCCTGCTGCAGGTGCAGTCGACGTACCCGGCGCCGTTCAAGGACATCAACCTCAAGTACATGGATCGACTCGCCGAGCTCGGCGAGTGCCCGGTCGGCTACTCGGGCCACGAGCGTGGCTATCACGTGCCGATCGCCGCGGTGGCGCGCGGCGCGCACGTCGTCGAGAAGCACTTCACCATCGACAAGACGCTCGAGGGCAACGACCATCAGGTGTCGTTGCTGCCCGAGGAGTTCGCGGAGATGGTGACGAAGATCCGCGAGGTCGAGTCGGCGCTCGGCAACGGCGAGTCGCGCGCCGTTTCCACCGGCGAGTTGATGAACCGCGCCAACCTCGCGAAATCGCTCGTCGCGACGCGTGACATCGCGGTCGGCGAGAAGCTGACGCGCGCGGACGTGGCGGTCAAGTCGCCGGGCCGGGGGCTGCAGCCGAACCGGCTCGGGGCGCTCGTCGGGCGCACGATGCGTCGCACCATCGAGTCGGGCGATTTCTTCTACGCCACCGACCTGACGGACGCCGTCGCGCACGGGCGCGCGTACGAGTTCGAGCGTCCCTGGGGGCTGCCGGTGCGCTACCACGACGCGCGCAAGCTGCTCGGCGTCGGCGAGACGCTGACGAACCCCGATTTCCTCGAGTTCCACCTGTCCTACAAGGACGTGGAGATGAGCCCCGAGCAGATCGCGGACGCGTTCGGCAACGCGAAGTTCGACGGCATGTTCCACACCGTCCACTGCCCCGACCTGTATGCAGGCGACTTCATCATCAACCTCGCGAGCGACGACGAGGCGACGTGGGAGCGTTCGATCCACGAGGTGCAGAAGGTCGTCGAGATCACGCGCGATCTCGGTCGCTGGTTCGACGGCAACGGCGAACCCCCGATCGTCATCTGCACGATGGGCGGCTTCACGATGGACGCCTTCGACACGCCCGCACAGCGCACCGTCAAGTACGAGCGCATCGCAAAGGCTCTCGAACGCGTCGACGACACCGACGTGCGCCTGACCGCGCAGACCCTGCCGCCGTACCCGTGGCTCATGGGCGGCCAGCAGCACCACAACCTGTTCATGGACGTCGACGACACGGTGTGGTTCTGCGAGCAGTTCGGCCGCCGCCTGACGTTCGACCTGTCGCACTCGAAGCTCGCGGCGAACTTCACGAAGAAGCCGTTCAGCGAGTACGTCGAGAAGCTCGCGCCGCTCAGCGATCACCTGCACGTCGTCGACGCCGAGGGTGTCGACGGCGAGGGCCCGCAGATCGGCGACGGCGAGATCGACTGGCCCGCCACGGCAGCGCAGTTGGACCGTCTCGCCCCCGGCGTCCCGTTCATCCCGGAGATCTGGCAGGGCCACGTCAACAATGGCGAGGGCTTCTGGACCGCCCTGGATCGGTTGGAGGCCTGGCTGTGAACACCCCTGCCCCCGTCGCCCTGTGGGTCTCCCCCGTCTCCAATCTTGCAGGCGTGGCGCGACACATCCTGGATGTCGCGCGCCACGGTCTGCCCGGATGGCGACTCGTCGTCGCGGCACCCGAAGGCCCCCTGCTGGATGAGCTCCGTGGCCTCGACATCCCCGTTCACACCCTCGATGTCGACCAACCCGTCCACAGGGCTGTGGCGGATCTGCGCGGAATCATCAAGCGGTTGGACCCGCACATCGTGCACTCGCACCTCGCGAAAGCGGACTTCCTCGCCACGATGGCGGCTGTCGGTCTTCCTGTCACCCTCGTCTCCACCGAACATCACATCCCCGAGGACCCGAGAGTCTTCCACTCGAGCAAGGCGAAGGCGTGGTCGCGGCAGTCCGCGCACCACGCCCGGACGCGTCGCGTCGCGCGGCTCATCGCCGTCAGTGAGTCCACGAAGCGCGACATGGAGAGGTACTGGCGTCCGGGCGCGCCGATCACCGTCATCAAGAACGGTGTGGATCGGACGACGGCGCCTCCTCGCTCCCCCGGGTTGCGGTTGCTCTCCCTGGCCCGACTCGATGCTGAGAAGAACATCGATGCAACGCTGCGCATCTTCCGTCAGGTGCGCGCCCAGCAGCCAGGGGCCACGCTGACGATCGCGGGCACGGGCTCTGAGGCCGATCGGCTACGTGCCGTGGCGCGTGAGCTCGGAGTCGACGACGCCGCCAATTTCGCTGGGTTCGTCGATGCTCGCGAAGCGCTCGCGTCGCACGACGTTCTCGTCCAGCCGTCGAGGGCCGACAATCTCTCGTACACCCTGCTTGACGCGGTGAACTCCGGTCTCGGTGTGGTGGCCAGCGACATCGGGGGCAACCCAGAGATCCTGCCACCTCGATGCCTCGCACCCTTGAGCGACGAGTCGGCCATGGCGGATGCTGTGATCGAGCAGGGTCTCGACGTGTCGAAGCGCCCGCACCTACCCGATGACATCCCGACCGTGAGCGAGATGGTCGACGCCGTCCTCGACGTGTATGCAGAACTAGGACTCGCCCCCGCTGATCTCGGCCGTGAGCTGGCCACGCCGGTGCGCGCTGCCAAGCCGGCGGTGAGCGTCGTCACCGCGTACTACAAGAATCACGCCACGCTCGGCGAGCAGCTCGACGCCCTCGTCGCGCAGGTGGACGCGCCGCCCTTCGAGGTCGTCGTCGCCGACAACGAAGGCTCTGCGAAGCTGGCGCGGATCGTGGAACGCTACCGCGGCGCGCTCGACATCCGCGTGGTGTCGGCCAATGACGTTCAGGGCCAGTGCCACGCTCGCAACGTGGGGGTGAAGGCCGCGCGCGGTGACGTCATCGCGATGTCCGATGCGGACGACGTCGTGGGCGAGCGGTGGGTGGCGACGCTGCATCGGGTGGTGTCTCAGACCGACGTCCTCGCCACCGGCATGATGCGTCTCGACGTCATCAATTCGGAGTTCGTGTGCCGTGCCAAGGCGGTCGCTGATGGGCTCGACCAGGTGCCGCATCCGTACGAGCAGGGCCCGTTCTCCTATCTGGGCTACGAGGTGTTCGTCTTCGGCTCCAACATCGGGATCCGCCGGAGCACCTACCTCGAGCTCGGCGGCATGAACGAAGCCATGCTGGGCGGCAGCGAAGACGTCGACTTCTCCTGGCGGTTGTTGGAATCGGGCCGCACGATCGTCGTGGACCCCGACGCCACGGTTCACTACCGACTTCGCGCCGGCACCTATGACGCGATGACGCAGGGGTATCGCTACAGCCGCGCCCAACTGGGTCTGTGGCGCCGCAGTCAGCTGCTGGGCCGCCCGGTGCGCGGCATGTCGTTCCGGTGGGCGGTCACGGAGACGGCGAAGCTGCCGCTGGCCTGGGCCAAGGCGCCTGGGCTCAGCGCGGAAGAGCGTTTTGCCCTCGCAGGCCGAACAGGCTGGATCACCGGCAATCTGGCCGGGCAGATCGCCGTGCGCGCTCCCTGGTATCGGCCGCCGGAGGAACCGTGCTCCATCTGAATCTCTGCGCCAACCAAGGTGCGGTCGGCGGCGGGGAGGTCATGCTCTTGGCGATCGCGCAGGCGGCCCGGAGCCTGGGTCATGAGGTCACAATCATCGCGCCGGAGCAGCCTTGTGAGGTCGCCCGTGAAGCCGCTGCTCTGGGGTTCAGCACCGTCGCCCTCCCCGGGGACTCGACAGCCGGGTACATGCGCGGTCTCCGACGGTGGGATGCCCGTGAGCGCACGGGCATCCTGTGGTGCAACGGGCTGCGGCCCGCCGTGGCCACGGCCGGTCACAGACGCCGCATCGTTCATCTTCACCAGGAGCCCCACGGAGTCCAACGTGTCCTGATGACGATCGCACGAGTCGGCTCCATGGTGACCCTGGTCCCCTCCGAGTTCATGGGCCGCAGAATTCCCCGCACCCGGGTGTTGGAGAACTGGGTGGATGAGCCGCCCAGCACCAGGGACAGTTCGGTCCGCCGAGATCTGAAGTCCCCGGTCATTGGATACCTCGGGCGCCTCTCGAGCGACAAAGGCGTACCGATCCTTTGCAGGGCAGTCGCGACGCTTCGCGAGGGTCATCGCAACCCGACGCTCCTGCTCGCCGGCGAATCACGGTTCGTGAGCGAGGCCGACGCCACGCGCGTTGACGCGGCTATCGCTGCGCTGGGCGCGACTGCGGTCCGAAAGGGGTGGATGGAGCGCGCCGAGTTCTTCGAGTCTGTTGATCTGGCCGTCTTCCCCTCGGTGTGGGACGAGCCCTTCGGACTTGTCGTGGCCGAAGCCATGGCCGCGCGCTGCCCGTTCGTCGTGAGCGATGCCGGGGCGCTGCCGGAGGTTGCGGGACCGGGCTATCCGTTTGTCGCAGCACGCGACGATGCCGGCTCTCTCGCCGCCGTCATCGAAGACGCTCTGAGTGAACCCACTGAGGACGTCGTGGACCGCGCTCAACAGAGGTGGCACGTGAAGTATTCACCGGAAGGGGGCCGGGAGCGTCTGCACCAATTGCTGATTGACATCCTCAGGAAAGGCGACGGCAAATCATGAAAGCATCTGTCATCGTTCCGTCCCGCGGAGGAGCAGAGCGCCTACCTCGGCTCCTCGATGCACTGAGCCGACAGACTTACGAGTCGTGGGAGGCCGTCATCGTGCTCGATGGTGACATCGACGGCTCAGCATCGGTGGTCGAGCGCTACTCGCATCTCCCGGTGCAGGTCCTCGTCTTTCCAGAGAACAGGGGCCGTGTAGCAGCACTGAACGCGGGTTTTGCCGCCGCTGACGGCGACGTCCTGATCCGGGCGGATGATGATTTCGAACCCTCCCCAACCCATATCGCGGCTCATGTCGAACCTCATCGGCGGGGTGTGTGCGGGGTGATCGGCTTACCACTGAACATCGCACCGAACAATGCCTACATGCGCGCCTACGGTACTGTCGCTGACGAGCGGGGCCGACAGGATGCATACGGGACCGCACCAGAGGATCGTTGGCGGCTCTGGGGAGGAAATACATCCGTCCGGCGGGAGATCTTCGAAGAAGTGGGCGGATTCGATCCACGCTATGTGGGGTACGGCTGGGAGGACCTCGACCTCGGATATCGCCTCCGCCGCCACGGGATACCGCTGCTCCTCGTACCCGGAGCGGAAGTGCGACACCACATGGCTGCCGTGACGACGACGGCACGGGCGCGCCGAGCTTTTCGGTCGGGGCAGGGCCGCCGACGATTCGAACACATCCACGGTCGAGGCTCCTCATCCTCGCCCCACTCGTCCCCCGCGACCGTGTGGAACACGGCCGTGTCGGGCCTAGGACGCATGCTCACGTACGACCGCACCGAACATCTGGCCTCGACCATCGATCGAATGCTCCCCCTGCTGCCGCGACCGGCCGCTCGCAAGGCGATCGCGCTCATCGTCGAGAGTGCGGCCCGGGCCGGGTTCGTCTCCGGGGAAGAGACAAGCCACCATGTCTGAATCGGTCTCACACATCCGTTTCGTCGTCCCGCGGTTTCCCGACACCAGTGGCGGAGCCACTGTCGTGGAGAACCTCATGACTGCATTCCGACAGCGCGGGATCACGGTCGACGTCGTATCGATCTACCCGGGTTCCAAGAACCAGGAG
Organism: Dermacoccus sp. SAI-028; assembly: GCF_004346775.1. Taxonomy (NCBI): domain Bacteria; kingdom Bacillati; phylum Actinomycetota; class Actinomycetes; order Micrococcales; family Dermacoccaceae; genus Dermacoccus; species Dermacoccus sp. SAI-028. The sequence continues at coordinate 2,260,399 of NZ_SMFS01000001.1, forward strand.
GGCGCATCGCCGACGGGTGCAGACGACGTCGTCACCGTTCTGGAGCGTGAGGACTTGCATCGATACCCCGTCTCCATCTCATACGGCCCCTTGCGCGCTGCCCCTCTTGCCCTGTTCAAGCGATGGGACCGGTGGCGCCGACTCTCTGCTCTGCGACGCACCATGGCCACGTTGCCCGCCAACAGCGTCGTCATCTACACCCACGTCCTCGGCAAGATGATGGTCGACGAGTCCGGTTTTGAGCGATCCCCGACCGGCCCACTGTTCGTCGGGCAGCACCATTCGTCGTTCGCAAGTCTCGACGACGAGCCATGGCTCCGGGAGGCTCTTCCGAAACACTTCGCTGACTGTGATGCCTTCGTCGCGCTCTCCGATGAGGACGCAGCCTCCTTCGGCTCGCTGCTCGACGTGCCGTGCGTCGCAATCCCCAACCCGGCACCAGAGGGCCGCACTCTCTCCACGCAATCGACGAAGAGAGCGGTGGCATTGGCACGCTTGTCGCACGAAAAGCAGACCCCTCTCATGGTGCGTCTCTTCGCCGCGGCGATCACCGTGCCCGAGGCGGATGGGTGGTCGTTGGCCATCTACGGCGACGGGGTCGAGCGCCCCCAGGTTGCCGACGAGATCGAGCACTCTGGCATGCATACGCGGATCGAGTTGGCCGGTGTCGTCGACGATTCAGCCACCGCGCTGTCAGACGCGTCGTTGAATCTCCTGACGTCAAGCCTCGAAGGCTTCGGCATGACGATCTTGGAGGCGGCGTGCTCAGGGATCCCTTCGATCGCGTTCGATTGCTCTGAGGGTGTGCGGTCGCAGCTGGAGGACGGGGCTGGGTACCTCGTCCCTGCCAGCGACGAAACTGCCTACGTCGAGGCGCTCAGAGCCGCCATGACCAACGATGAAGAACGGGCTCGCCGGGCTGACCGCGCGCTGACTCGCTCCCGGTCGTACGATGCGTCGACCATCGCAGCACGCTGGCTCGCACTATTCGACACCCTATTTCCCATGGACCCACCAGCCCCCTCTGAAGAGTCCTCCACGGCGCAGGCCCGTCCCGAATCAACGCACCCGTGCGCGTCCCCCGGTGTTCCCTCGCCCCGCCGCGAAGCCTGAGCGGGGCGGTGTCACAGTTTCCGGTCCTTGATGGGCGTCAGCCTCACAGCGTCGTCGACAAGCAAATTTCCCACCCCGGGAGGTCATTCATCGATCGCTGCCATGATCCGACGAGCAACAGCCGCGCGTGTGAATTCACTCGCCCTATGCCTGGCCGCACCACTCCGCTCACGAGCCGATTCGGGGTCTGCTGCTGTCTTCATCGCGGCCACCAGCGCCGCATGGTCGTCACGGTCAACCGTGATGCCCGTGTCTCCCAGAAGCCATCCGGGCCCTCCCACGGCAGGGCCGATGCTGGGAACCCCTGCCTGCATGGCTTCGACGAAGATGATGCCTGCTGGTTCACAGTCAGCCAGTGCGATACAACAGGTGGCGCGGCGCCACAAGTCCTCCATGTCGGCGCGGTCGCCTGGATCCCGAAGGTCCTTCCAGCCGTGGCAGATCACCCCCGGAAACTCGACCTGCGGATGCTGACCTACCAGGTGCAACTCTGCCTCGGGAAACTCTCGACGGACGTCCGAGAAAGCCTTCGCCACCTGAGGACCTCCCTTTCCGATCCACTCCCTGGCCGGAAAGAGGAATCTCGGGGGAGACCATTGTTTGTGGTGCGACGGCTCGACCTCGAAATTGGCGCTGATACCCACCGCGCGAGCCTTCTCGGAAGGGCAATGACAGTCGTTCACTGCAGAATCGGCCGCCCACCCCGTCGAGAACAGTGCGGCATGATTCGCCGCGTACGATTCAACCTGATGACGGCTGCGCGCGACTGTCGTGCGCTGGGGAACGGTCCCCCAGAAACGGGACGGCCACTGGAGCGCCTGTGGAATGGTCATGTCTTCGTAGGAGGCCGTGCGGGGGTGTCGGACGCTGTAACCGGTGCCCATCTGCAGGACGCCGTCGACTGGGCCTACGGTCCGTAGACGCCGCGCCGCCGTCCAGCTGACGAGCCGCAGATGCGTCATCGACTGCGTGGATCCGGCCAGGGCACGCCGCATGGCTGTTCGCCTCCCCCGCTTCGCGAGTCCAGGAACCCCCCAGGCCAGCTGTACCGCCCGTCTGACGAAGCGCCAGCCGACCGGGGAGCAGTCCACGGTGATCACATCGACGCCGGCCTCTTCAAGCCCCTGCACGAGGTTGCTGGGCGTGCCCGACCACAATCCTGGGTCACGAGGATCTCCGATCGCCAGCACAGCCACCCGTCGCACGCCGTGAGCGGCCGCGACACGGCGCTGCATAGCGGGTGCATGACCTCGTGAGATCACGGCAGAGAGCGGGGTCTGGACGAGTCGCCGGCACCTGTCTCGGGTCTCACGGACCAAACAGGCCAAGGCGCGAACTGCCCCTGGCTCACGCGTTACTCCTACGCGGGCGAGAGCGAGACGAACGCCTAGGCCAAGCGCAGGACGCTCTTGCGTGGCAGCGCGCAGCGCCTCGACAACCAGGTCACGGTATTCCCCTGTTCGCCACAGCCGGATGGCCAGGGGCGGCATGGCGGTCCGAATATAGGCATCCCCCTCATCCGAGACCCCCACCTGTTTGAGCAGTATCCCGACGCGAGCGGCGAGAAACCCCGCGTCATCGTCTCGGAAACGAGTGGTCCCGAGCGACGTCGATACCTCACGGAAATCCACGAGCGGTTCATCGACACAGATGATGCGCCCATGAGCCGCAAGACGTAGCCACAGGTCATAGTCCTCGAAGAACCATCGCTCGTCGTATCCCCCTACGGCCCGAACGGCCTCGGTCGCTACCAGGACCGAGGCTGCGGGTAACCAGCACTGATGCAGCAGACGCGTGTGGATGTTGCCTTCGAGTGCCCCTGGGCCTGAGGGCCACTCGTGCAGCGTGCGGTAGTCCGGCTGCAGCACCTGGCCTTCCTCGTCGATCCGCCGGGCGTTCGAATAGACAGCAACGGCACGGTGCCCATCCCCCACCCAGCGATCTATGAGCGACTCCAACCGTTCAGGAATCATCCGATCATCTGCCGAGACGTACGTGTAGAACGGTGTGGTGATCGTCTCCAGCGCTTCATTCAGACCACGGCACAACCCGATGTTCTGAGGGTGCACGACAAGCTCATATCCGGCCTCTGGATGGCGGGAGAGCCAGGATACAATCCGCGCCACAGAACTGTCGCCGGATGCATCGTCGATGATGAGCACGCGCTCCGGCGCACGCGTCTGGACGAGGATCGAATCGAGCAATTCTTCTACGAACCGCTCGTGATTATAGCACACGACGACGACCGTGACTCCGAGGTTGTCAGCCATTCGCTTCATCCCTCCTCGAGTCGACCGAGACGCACCAAGCGTGCGAACGCGGGGCTCTGGGTTTGTAGTTTCGCAAAGGTGCCGGACCCGACTACGCGGCCATCCTCCAGGTAGATCACACAATCGGCATGCTTGACGGTCGAAAGCCGGTGGGCCACGAGAATCACCGTGATGCTTCCGTGTAGGCCACGAATGACTGCGCTGATCTTGTCCTCTGTCTCGTTGTCCAGAGCTGACGTGGCCTCGTCGAGAACGAGGACCTGCGGGCGACGATACAGTGCCCGCGCGATACCGACGCGTTGCTTCTGCCCACCCGACAATTGGGTTCCTTGAAAGCCGACGATCGCGTCGATACCCCCCGGCAGGGAATCAACAAGCTCACCGAGTTGTGCCAGGCGAAGGGCCGCTTCAACAGCCCTACGGTCGGCAGACTCTTCGTCGGCTCCGAACGCCACGTTCTCCCACAACGTCGCGGCCAGCAGGTAGACGTCCTGCGGAACGTAAGCGACCTTGTCAAGCCATTGTGCATGATCGGCGACGATGTCGAGCCCATCGAACGACACCTGGCCATAGGTAGGTTGGATTAGCCCGAGGACAATGTCGATGAGGGTTGTCTTGCCGGAGCCGGACAAGCCGCAAACAGCAAGTGACGATCCCTCGGGAACCACGAATGACACGCCCTGCAACACGTCGTCGACCCCATCCGGGTAACGGAACCGCACGTCGTCGACGACGAGGTCGCCGGATCCCATCGCAGTCGCCGCGTGGCCCAGGTGCGGGTCCTTCTGGGCTCGTCCAGCTCGGGCGGCCCCCTTGCGGGGGGCTTCGCTCAGTCCCCGCAAAGCTTTCGTCGTGACATGGAGGCCCTCGATGCCGAATCGGATGTTTCCCAGCGTGGCGGTGAGCGCTGTCAACGACGGCAGCAACTTCACGGCGGCCGCGACGAAGAGGGTGATGGTGGGCATTGTGTTGTCCGCCCCGCCGCTCAGCGCGCTCGAACACAGCAGAACCGCGATCCCGAGAATCGTGACGAATTCGAGGACATACTTGGGAGCCTGGGCATAGAAGTTGGCGTCCCGAGACGCGGCGGCATTACGTGTGGCCGCATCACTGTACGTCACGAGAAAGTGCTGCTCAGCCTTGTGCATTCGCACTTCGCGGGCCCCATAGATCGCTTCGAGCAACGCATGGCTCATCTGCCCCGCGGCCTCTTGCGCAGCGATACCCGCCCTTCGATTCCTCGGCGCCAAGAATCGCTGGACCAGCGCGACCGCCACGAGGGAGTACACGATGACGCCCAGGGTCGCGCCAGGGGCCACGGCGAAGAGGAAACCGGCAATGAGACTGATTGACAGGAGCTGCCCGAACACCCCGAGCACGCCTCCCAGAACGTTGGCGTGGGCGGCCTGCACCGCGGCACCCACCGTACGGACGACCGCGCCGACATCCCGTCGTCGTTGCACGAGATAGCTGTCGCTCAAGTAGCTGTGCAGCAGCCTGGTCGCTGTCAGGACTTGGAGACGGGCCACGAAGTCGAAGGACCAGCGCGCGACCGCGAGGGCAAAGATGCTCTTTGTCAAGAAAGCCAGCACCATGGCGACGCAAAGCATCACGGCGAAAGGGCCACGCTCAGGCGTGCCCGCAAGGCGATGGATGACCCCGAGGTAACCGGCCTCGAGGCTCGCCCCGGAAAGCACCTGCATGACGGGCAGGACGACTGCCAAGCCGGCGAGATCGAGCAATGAGACCACGAACTGCAGTGCAGCGTACAAGCCGAGCTGTGCGCGGGTGCCGCGTGGAAAGCTGGAGACTAGGTAGCGCAACTCGCGCACCCAGGAGGTCTCCGGTTCAACAGAAGTAGTCATGAACGAGGACTCCCGGTTTCGACGAGGGTCAGGAGGCGTGTCGCGAACGCGGCCTCGGAGAATTCTGCTGCTCGCCGCTGCGCGGCTCGACGCAAGCTGGCCAAGTCTGTCGGATCGGCGCGGGCAATATTGCGTGTAGCCAGCCGCAACTCCTCCAAGCTCGTCCATCGCACCGTTCCTGGCGCGTCTGCGACGACTTCTGCCGGGCCCGCGGTGTCATACACCATGGCGATAGCTCCCGCGGACATGGCTTCCACGGTCGTGATGCCGAAGTGCTCCTGTGACTGCGGTGCCATGAGGTGTGACTCTCCGAAACCCTGTGCGTGCCAGTACACCGACGACTCGCGATAAAGCGTGTGCAGTTCTTCAAGAGAGGCATTGGGATGAAACGCGACGGGCAGGCCAACGGACATCTCACGCAGCCTGGCCAGCTCTGCCTCTGAACCAACACTCCCAGCCAGATGCAATTGCCAGCCTTCTGCGTGCAGGTCCGCCATTGCGCGGAAGGCCACGATGAGGGCTTCCTGGTTCTTGTACGGGTGACCCGGCTGCCGGTCCTGAAATCTTCCGACTGCGAGGATCGAAGGCTGCCGCCAAACCCGTCCTGCCCCGACGCCGCAACAGGGCGGGTAGAGGACGTAGGGGTCGACACCCCAACGCTGTCGCGCGTGAGAGGCGGTGAACCGTGAGTTGGCAAGGAATGACGTGTAGGTGGCTCGAAAGTCGCTCCCCCGATTCTGCAGGCGGCGCGCGTACTGCGTCCAGGAGACGTAACGTGCACGAAGACCCGTGAGTCCGGGCGTCGTCAACTGGTGCGGGAAGTGGATGTAATACAGACTGCGCTCGGCGAGTCCCGGCAGAGTCGCGCCGTACATGCACGTGAGAAAGACGTCCGGCTGCATCGAGCGCACGATGCGGGCCCAGACTAACTCTTCGATCACCGTTCGCAGCGCCTCGAAGCGTCCCATCCTCCCGACGCTGGGAAGTTCCTCGTACGCAACGCCGTCGAGGTCGATCCCGAAGTAATCGGCGTAAGCCCCGAGGTCATCAACCTGGCCGGGAGCCACGATCACCGTGTCGTAACCGGCTGCCTTGAGCGTTTCAGCTGCGACGAGCGCTACGCGCTCGGCGCCGCCGCGCGCGGCAAGCATCGGGGCGAGGACGACCGCTCGGCCCCTGTCACTCACGACCACGCCTCCAATAGAGCGTCCGCGCGGTGCGTGAAGGTGTGTTGGGCGAGAGTACGTCGACGTGCCCTCTCGCGCAGCATCATGAAGTCCTGCGGACGCGCCACCGCGTGTCGGCACAGGTCCACGAGCTCCTCGTGGCCGTCGTACACGAGGATCTCTTCGCCTGGATCGTAGAAATCCGCCACGTCGGCACGATCAATGATCTGCACCGCACCCACCCCGGCGGCCTCGAACGTTCTCATCGTGAAGCCGTCCTGATCCCCGTGGATGTTCAAGGTGGCCCTGCCGTTCCGCATGATGGCGTGCGCGGACGGGCCGGCCACGTCGCGTCTGGCCGGGATGCCGAGTGAGCGCACACGCCACGTGCGCGCGCGGTCGAACACGTGATCCGACCAGCCCCGCCCCCAGGCCTGAACGGGGACACCTGCAGAGACAAGCGCCGCGAGCGCATGCTCTCTCTTGGGCAAGGGCGCACCGACGAAACTCACGAGCCCGGCGCCCGCAGTTGTGTTGTCGATGACGCTCGATGCATCGAAACCCAAAGGCACCTGCGCGATACGATGACCAGCCGCCCGGAGCGTTGCAGCGTCCTGGGCGCTGTACGTCGCCAACTGGGCATACCGCCCGACGAGGTCCGCGTCAAAATTGGTACGGCGGATCTCGTCATACATCCACACTCCGACGAGCCGGTCGTTCTCGGCGGCGAGGGCCCAGAACTCTTCTGTCAGAACATCCCCGCGAATGACGAGGACGAAGTCTGGAGACACTTCGCGAACCCGGGCCATGGCGCGGCGCGAGACCGTGGCGCCGGACAGATGCCCTCCGTCACCTCGAAGTTTGCCGGCTAGTTCGTGTGCGGTCTTGTTCCAGAGCTTCTCAGCGGGCGACGCGGCGACGTCGTAGCAATGGGTGAGCACCTCGTACCCCAACTCACCGAACGCCCGCCCGATGGCTGCGTAATAGCCGTGGAATGAAGGAGAGATGATGAGCAGTGACCGCGAGCGCGTCACGCTTCACCTCCCATCACGCGCGCAGGAACGCCGCCCACGACGGCGCCCGGCGCCACATCCTTGACGACGACGGCGCCGGCTGCAACAGTCGCCCCTCTGCCGATGGCTACTCCTCCGAGCACCACGGCGTTCTGGCCGATGAAGACGTCGTCCTCGATGAGGACGGGCCCGGTGCCGCGGACCTCATGCCGTGAGCCTCCTCGGGCATGGTCGGTCGACGTCACCATGACGTTGTCCGCGAAGACACAACCGCGACCGATGCTCACCGGGTCGATCGAGTGCAGGTGTACGCGATGGCCGATGTAGGTGTCCGCACCGATGGCAAGGTGCCCCGCGGGGCCTTCCGCCGCCAGCCAAGCGCCGTCTCGAATGATGACCCGATCCGCGACGCTGATCCTGTCGGTCCCCTGGATCATGAGAGGCGAAACCAGCACGCTGCTCGACCCGAAGTGCGCGAAGGCCCGTCGATACAAAGGGATCAGGAGTTGGGCCCGCCGATAGCGAACACCTGGGGTCTTCTCGATCAATGTTCGTGTCATCTTCACGCCTGGACCTCCGATCGCGAGGCGCCGACTGGAGCGCCGCGATGCAGCGGCGCCGCGTTGGATGCGCGTGGCGGGGCGATCTCTGCGGCCCGCCACGCAAGATTCGACGCGGCGGCGGGTTTGCCGAGACGGTAAGCGATGCAGATTCCGAGCACGATGAAGGCACCCACCGTCATGAACACCTCTCCCAGTTTCCACGCGCAGACGAGCACGACGATGACCGTCGCCTCTGCTGTGAGCATCTCCCATGAGACATGCAGTCGTCGATCGAGCAATCCCAGGCCGAGGAGGACGAAGGCCAGAACGGTTGACCAGAGAAAAACATGACCGCCCTCGACGAAAGCCTGCAGATACGAATCATGGAACCATTGCCGTCGATCACCGATCACCACGAACCCCTGATTGAGACCGAGGCCCGTCCACGGCGTCAGGGATGCTTTGATTTCCATCGCCTGATCGATCTGCGCCCTGTACCAATCGGTGCCTGTTCGGTCACCGAACGCGGAACTGGAGGCATAGTTGTTGATCGAGAAGACGAGAACCGCATACCCGATCGCCGCGAGGGCGATTCGATAGGCCACACCGATCCGGTTGCGGAGCAGGACCCACAGGGCGGCCAGCACGATACCTCCGAGCGCGGTTCGCGATCCGGTGAGAAAGACGAACCACGTCGAGAGGAAGAACCACGGTATGCGCCAACGCGGGGACAGAACCGCAAGCCCGAGGATCCCCCATATCGCGTAGTACATCCCTGCAACGTTCTTGTCCCCATAGAAACCGGTCAGATATGGCGGGTAATTATTCTCCGTCAGCCCGGCATAGAACAGAAGGACGTTGGCACATGCGCTCATGCATGCTCCGATGATGAACGACCGAATGTCGATCCGCCCGGTTGCGATGACAACGCACACGGCGAAGAGAATGAAGAACTTCAGGAGGCGCTGCTGCCACGGCATGCCGTGGAAGACGGAAACCAGGACGAGGAAGGCCATGAGTGCCAGGAAGGCGATGACCAGGAGACCACCGCCCGGTACGGTCAGCTTCGCTCGCCGGCAGGCACTGACGGCCACCATCACGACACCCGTTGCAAGACCGCCCACAAGACCCCCAGGCAGGGCGGTGGTGACGAACATCAGCGAGAAACCCATGACGAGGTCCAGGAGAACCACCGGCCCCCAGAAGCCGGCGACGGCCTGCCCGACCTTTTCCACGCGCGTCGAGGCGTGCGGTCCTTCCGTTGCGGCCTTGACGTTACGGGATTCAGGCACAGACGCACTTCGGCGGGTCTCAGCGCCGAGCAGGTGCTGCCACTCGGGAGCCATCCCCTCAGTTCGATTCATGGCCCGACCTCTCCTCCAGCAGGCCGTGATCGACCAAGGACATCACGAAGTTCTGCACGGGCTGCGCGATCTCGTCGGACGGCCATCCGTGCTCAGCAGCCAAGAGCGCCACGAGCCCCTCCGTGTCGGAGACCCGCGGGGACGCCCGCCAGACCAGCAACCCTACCTGCGGCAACCGCACGATGACTCCTCGAGACGCCCTGAGCACCCACACCGCAGATCGATCATCGGGGTCCGTCTCCACAGCGATGTCCTCAGGGATGGCCCATCGGCCCTGGGTTTCTTCACGGCGAGTCATCGCTCGGCCCTCGTACGCAGCCGCGTTTCAAGCCGGTGAAGCACATCACCGAGGGCCGTGACGAATCGCTGCCGGAAAGCGTGCACATATTCACGGCGCGTGGGAGGGTGGCCCAGCTCGTCGCTCAAGAGGCCCTTGTTGACCATGAAGAATGCACGGAAGACCCGCCCCTTCGCCAGTGGCCCGCGTGCCGCCCGGAAACGCCCGCCCCACTCGTCCAGACGTGATCCTTGCCCGCTGGAGAAGTACTTCCACAACGCGTAGGCAGGCAGCCCACGGAATTCCTCGAGACCACCGACGGCGGCAGCCAGCGCCAGCCGAGCCTCCATCTCGTCGGCGCGCCGTACCACTGCGGCGCGGCTCCCCTCCTCAGCCCCGCCCCAGGCAGCCTCGAGGTCCTCGATCCGGTGGCCGCCGCTACGCGCGAAGTGAAGAAGCAGCACCAGTCGCTGATCGTTCAGCGACGGCACATCACAGGCCACCCCGGCGAGGGTCCGGGTTGTGCGCTGTCCCCACATGGCTTCGAAGGCCGTCGCGGGCTCGACATCGAACCCGGGCCACCAGCGATGTACATCCAGAAGGCCGAGCTCGTGGCGGAGGTTCATCGCGTGACCGAAAGCGGAGCCTTCGTCGAAACCTGTGATCTCGCGCCAACCTCGCGCCCGGAGCGCCTCGACAAAGGCAAGCACGTGCTGGGGGCGAACGAGGACGTCCACGTCAACGCTGTGCCGCGCCGCCCGCTGCAGGCGGAGATCCACTGCTGGGCCTTTGACGTGGAGAAGGTCGCAACCGACCTCGTCAGCGATGAGCTGTACATAAGCATGCAGCAGCCGGACACGGACTGTCTGAGGGACCTCGACGCAGTTTGCCGTCATCGTGTCCATTCGTCATCCCCTATCCTGGCCTTGCACGTTCCAACACACAGGCGCGTAGCGCCAACTTGCCTTGCCCTCGCGGCGAACTCAGCTCGTCAGACCTCTCTGCCGTAATTCGCGCAGGGCGACGTCCCATGCCTCCGAATCGGCGCCGGGCAAGCCCCACGATCGACCAATGAAGTCGGCCACGGCCTGCTCACTGCTCATCAGGGGCAATGGCGCGCCTGCGGAACGGAGACCCTCCAGAGAGGCAACGGCGTGCTCGATGTCCCCGGCCCGGCCGACATCCACATACTCCACCGGCGCACTCGCGACCGGGGCCGCAGCAGCAGCAAACCGCGCCAGGTCGGTCAACGACGTACGCTCACCGGTGCCACAGTTGAGAACCCGCAGGCTCCCGAGTCGACCCGGGTGATCGATGCACCAGGTGATCAGACGCGCAACATCGTCGACGTGCACGAAATCCCTCGTCGCAGAGCCATCGCCATAGACCGACAACGGTCGACCCTCGCGGAGGCGCGCGAGAAAAGCTGCCAGAACCCCCGTATAGGGATTGTGGAGTGCCTGTCCGAAGCCCACCACGTTCTGCGGCCGTAGAACAGTGACCGGGATCGCGGCAGCGTACTCCGCGAGGATGGCCTCCGCCTCGGACTTGGTTTCTCCGTAGACGGAAACAGGGCGGTGCGGGTCCTCCTCCCGGGACGGCGCGGCCTCTGCCTGGGGACAGCAACGCGCCCCGAACCGAGTGCCGTGGCGCCGGCACTCGTACCGTCCCTCGCCGTAGACGGCTCGGGACGACAGTGCGACGAGAGCGGCACCCCAAGAAGCCGCCGCAGCAGCCGCGAGCCGCGTCCCCTCCACGTTGACAGCCCTATAGCGCCCGGCCTCGTACATGGATTGTGCCGTACCGGTTTCAGCAGCCAGATGAACGACGACATCGAACCCCGGCAATGCGTCCCACGTGCTTGCCTGACTGACGTCTGCGATGACGACTTGCCCCGGAAAGCGCTGCACGGCAGCTTCTGCATGCTGGTGCACCTGGGCATTCAAACTGTCGACGGCGACCAGTTCATGCTCCGAGGCCAGCATGACGGCGACATGTTGACCGATGAATCCGGCCCCGCCGGTGATGAGAATGCGCATGGCGCCCTTCGTCGTGACCCGTTGCTCCGTGCCACTCTAACGCCCCGGCATGACGGGCGTCAGAACATGACGCCCCCCGTCACGTGTCCTTGAACACGCGACGGAGGGCGTCACCGGCGAGACCGCTGTGATCAGGCAGCCATGGCCTTGCTGAGGTTCTCGTCGATGGCGGCGAGGAAGTCCTGCGTGTTGAGGTACGGCTGGTCCTTGCTGATGAGCAGCGCGAGGTCCTTCGTCATCTTGCCCTCCTCGACCGTCTGCACGCAGACGCGCTCGAGGGTCTCGGCGAACTTCGTCACCTCGGGTGTGCCGTCGAGCTCGCCACGCTTGGCGATGCCGCGCGTCCAGGCGAAGATCGACGCGATCGGGTTCGTCGACGTCTCCTTGCCCTGCTGGTGCTGACGGTAGTGACGCGTGACGGTGCCGTGCGCGGCCTCCGCCTCGACCGTCTTGCCGTCGGGCGTCATGAGCACGGACGTCATGAGGCCGAGCGAGCCGAAGCCCTGCGCGACGATGTCGGACTGCACATCACCGTCGTAGTTCTTGCACGCCCAGACGTAGCCGCCCTCCCACTTGAGCGCAGAGGCGACCATGTCGTCGATGAGGCGGTGCTCGTACGTGAGGCCGCGCTTGTCGAACTCGGCCTTGAACTCGCGGTCGAAGACGTCCTGGAAGATGTCCTTGAACGCGCCGTCGTACGCCTTGAGGATGGTGTTCTTCGTGGACAGGTAGACGGGCATGTTGCGCTCGAGGCCGTAGTTGAACGACGCGCGAGCGAAGTCCTCGATCGACTTGTTGTAGTTGTACATGCCCATCGCGACGCCGCCGGACTCGGGGAACTCGGCGACCTCGTAGACCTGCTTCTCGCCACCGTCGGCCGGGGTGTAGGAGATCTCGACGGTGCCCGCACCGGGCACCTTGAAGTTCTGCGCCTTGTACTGGTCGCCGTGCGCGTGACGGCCGACGATGATCGGCTTCGTCCAGCCCGGCACGAGACGCGGCACGTTGCTGATGATGATCGGCTCGCGGAAGATCACGCCACCGAGGATGTTGCGGATGGTGCCGTTGGGGCTCTTCCACATCTCCTTGAGGCCGAACTCCTCGACGCGCGCCTCGTCCGGCGTGATCGTCGCGCACTTGACGCCGACGCCGTACTCCTTGATCGCGTTCGCCGCGTCGACGGTGACCTGGTCGTCCGTCGCGTCACGGTTCTCGATGCCGAGGTCGTAGTACTTGAGGTCGACGTCGAGGTAGGGGTGGATCAGGCGGTCCTTGATGAACTGCCAGATGATGCGCGTCATCTCGTCACCGTCGAGTTCGACGATGGGGTTCTTGACCTTGATCTTCTCCATGGCCTGTGCTGGCTCCTTCGATCAGTTGGTGCGACGAATGTTCGCTGCGCTCAGGCTATCGCCATCCCACCGGCTCCCCGCAACGTCGTCACGGCGCGCGCAGCGCCTGCGAGCCGCGACGGGGCATCGCACAACAGCGACACGATGTGACGTTCGTCACCATACCTGCGGGTAGGCGACGACACCCGCCCCCGCACCCCCCTCCGCGCCGGCGACAAATGCTGGGCGCACACTGCGAAAACCCTTGGAAATCCTCATGACCGGCAGCGAGGCACACTCAAGGGTGAGGTCGAATTAGCGCCGCGCCGCTGCCGTTGAATCAGGTCAGTTGTCCTAGATACAGACTTTGGTGCGGTTCGAGGACAGTCCGTAAGGTCTCAATGACACTCGCGCGCCATGCGCGAACACATCAGGAGGCACTGGGTGGATCTTCAGTCGTACATGCGCGCCATCATGAAGCGCTGGCGCATCATTGCCGGCTGCGTGCTCATCGCACTCTCCCTCGCCGTGCTCCTCACTCTCTTCACGCACAAGACGTACAGCTCGTCGGTGCGCTTCTTCGTCTCGACCGCGGATGCGTCGAACAACTCGCAGCTCGCGCAGGGCAACACGTTCACGCAGGATCGCGTCAAGAGCTACACCCAGCTCATGAAGACGCCGAAGGTGCTCCAGCCCGTCGCAGACGAGGTCAAGATGCCCGGCGGCGCGACGGCGATCGAGCCGAAGGTGACGGCGCAGGCCGCGCCGGACACCGTCATCATCAACACGAGCGTCGTCGACACGAGCCCGAAGCGCGCGCACGCCATCGCGCATGCGCTCGGCGAGCAGTTCCCCAAGGCCGTCGACGAGCTCGAGAGCGTCTCGAAGGACAAGCCGAGCCCCGTCAAGGTGACGCTCGTGCAGCAGGCGACCACGAGCACGAAGGTCGGCCCGAGCTGGCCGACGAACCTCGTCCTCGCGGGCCTGCTCGGCCTGCTCGCCGGCACCGCGCTCGCGCTGCTGCGTGAGCGTCTCGACACCAAGCTGCGCACGAAGGACGACGTCCTCCAGGCCGCTGACGACGTCACCGTCCTCGGCGCCGTGCCCTTCGACAAGGACGCGAGTGCCCACCCGCTCATCGTCGCCGACGACCCGCACTCGACGCGCGCGGAGGCGTTCCGCTCGCTGCGCACCAACCTGCAATTCGTCGACGCGACGGAGCACCCGCGCGTCATCACCGTCACCTCGTCGCTGCCCGGAGAGGGCAAGACGACGACGGCGGCGAACCTCGCTCTCGCGCTCGCCGAGTCGGGTGCGAGCATCTGCCTCATCGAGGGTGACCTGCGTCGTCCGCGGCTGCTCAGCTACATGGGTCTCGAGGGTGGCGTCGGCCTCACCGACGTACTCATCGGCCGTGTCGCCGTGCGTGATGTGGTGCAGCGCTTCGGCGAGCGCCGTCTCATGGTGCTCGGCTCGGGTGCGACACCGCCGAACCCGAGCGAGCTGCTCGGCAGTGAGCCGATGCGCGCGATGCTCGAGGATCTGCGTGGGCGTTTCGACTACGTCATCATCGACGCGCCGCCGTTGCTGCCCGTCACCGACGCCGCCGTCCTCTCGCGCGTCACGGACGGCACGCTGGTCATCGCGGGCGCCGGAATCGTCAAGCGCGACCAATTCCTCGACGCGCTCGACCACCTCGACGCCGTCGACGCGAAGGTGCTCGGTGTCGTGCTCAACCGTGTCGAGCGGGGCCCGCGCGGCAACTACTACGACTACCGCTACGACTACTCCCCCTCCACCGCCGCCGACGACGACAAGGGCCGCACCCTGACGAGCCGCCGCTCGAGAAAGGGCAACTGAGGCGATGTCTGCGCCGGGGGGATCAACCCGACTGCCTCTGAGGGAACGTGATCGCGCCGTTCGTTACGGCTGGTTCGCGACCGACCTCGTGCTCGTCCTGTGCGCCGCCTACGCCGCGGCATGGGTGCGCTTCGACCTCGACATCTCCGATTCGGCGTCCGTCGAGATCGCCATGTTCGCGTTGCTCGCGGTCGGGTTGTACGCCGTCATCGGTTTCGTCCTCGGCCCCTATCGCATCGGGCACGTGCGCGGTTCGTTCGAGGAGACCGCCGACATCGCCAAAGCGGCGGTGGCGACGGGGCTGGTGCTCGCCGTGCTGCGTCTGGCGTTCGGGGTGCCACACGTGCCGCGGAGCATGCCGTTCACGGCGCAGATGTTCGCGCTGCTCGGCATGTTCACGCTGCGCTTCCTCGTGCGCTCGTGGCGCTGGGGGCGGCGCGTCTCGCGTGAGCAGGACGTGCAGGCCATCGTCTTCGGCGCCGGCCACAGCGGGCGCCAGCTCGTGCGCGGTTTGCACCGGGACACCTCGGAGGGCACGCGGTACGTACCCGCCGCGCTCCTCGACGACGACCCGGGCAAGCGCCGCTTGAACGTCGACGGTCTGCGCGTCACCGGCACGCGTGAGGCCATCGCGCGCGAGGCGGAGCGCACCAACGCGAGCGCGCTCATCATCGCGGCGTCCACGATGCAGGGCGAGGACGTGCGTGACGTCACCGAGCGCGCCCGCCAGGCCGGTCTCGACGTGCTGATCATGCCGCCGCTCAACGAGATGTTCCACTCCCCACGGGGTGCGGATCTGCGTCAGCTCAACCTCGAGGACCTGCTCGGGCGTCAGCGGATCGAGTTGGATCAGACGGCGATTCGTCAGTCGATCGCGGGCAAGCGTGTGCTCGTGACGGGTGCGGGCGGTTCGATCGGTTCGGAGCTGTGCCGTCAGCTCGACAAGTACGGCCCGGCCAAGCTCGTCCTGCTCGATCGGGACGAGTCTGCGATGCACGCCGCACAGATGTCGATGACGGGTCGGGCGCTGCTCGACGACGGCACGCTCGCGCTGTGCGACATCCGTGACTCTCAATCGCTCGCGACGGTGTTCGAGCGGGAGCAGCCGCAGGTCGTGTTCCACGCCGCGGCGCTCAAGCACCTGACGTTGCTCGAGCAGTTTCCGATCGAGGCGTGGAAGACGAACGTCCTCGGCACCCTCAACGTGCTCGAGGCGGCGCAGGCCGTCGGCGTCGAGACGTTCGTCAACGTCTCGACCGACAAGGCGGCCTGGCCGTCGTCGGTGCTCGGGTACTCGAAGCGTCTCGCGGAGCGCCTCACGGCGTCGTTTGCGAGCGCCGGTGACGCCACGTACGTCAGTGTGCGTTTCGGCAACGTGCTCGGCTCGCGCGGCTCGGTCATCACGGCGTTCACGGCGCAGATCGAGCGCGGTGGCCCGGTGACGGTGACGCACCCGGACGTCGAGCGGTTCTTCATGCTCATCCCCGAGGCGTGTCAGCTCGTGCTGCAGGCGTCGGCGATCGGCACGGACGGCGAGGTCATGGTGCTCGCCATGGGCAAGCCGGTGAAGATCGTCGACGTGGCGCGCACGCTCATCGAAATGGCGGGCAAGCACGACATCGAGATCCAGTACACGGGGCTGCGCCCGGGTGAGAAGCTCTCGGAGCAGTTGTTCACGCCCGGCGAGGAGATCAAGACCTCCGAGCACCCGCTCGTCTCGCACGTCGGCGTGCCGGCGATCGACCCGCAGCTCGTGCGCGCGCAGTACTTCGAAACGGACGCCGACGCACTCGCCTGGATGGTCGAGCACTCCGGCGGCCATCGCGACCACGACCCGAGCAAGGACATCGACATCACCGCGGAGGGGCCGATCCTCTCCCCCGATTCCGTCGCCGATCACCATGGTGGGGAGAACATCTGATGCACGCCTCCCCCGTCGCGCGCGTCGCGCTGAAGGCCGGAACAGCCGCCGCTTTCACGACTTTCACCGCAGCCCCTCTGGTCCGCCGCGTGATGCTGCGAGCAGGAACGCTCGACATTCCGAACCACCGTTCGAGCCACACCACGCCGATCCCACGTGGTGGCGGCATCGCCTGCGTGTGCGGCGCAGCGGTCGGGGTGGCAGCCGTCGAGCTGACGGAACCGACGGCGCGCCGCCGTTTGCCCGCCGCCCTCGTGGCAGCGCCGCTGGCGATGGCAGCGGTCGGGTACGCCGACGACCACACCGGTGGGCTGCCGCCTCTCCCCCGGCTTGCGGCTCAGGCACTGGCCGGGGCCGTCACAGCCACGGCCGACCTCCCTCCGCTGGTTGCTGCTGCGGCCATCGTGGCCATGCCCGGGCTCGTCAATGTCGTCAACTTCATGGACGGCATCAACGGCATCACCGGTTCGACGGCTGCTGTCTGGGGCGTGAACGCCTACCTCGTGGCGCAGGCCGAGCAAGACGTGACCCTCGCGGTACTCGGTGCGGTCACCGCAGGCTCCGGGCTGGGTTTCCTCCCGTGGAACGCGCCAACCGCCAAGGTTTTTCTCGGCGACGCCGGCTCGTACCTGTTCGGCGGACTGTTCACGGTCGGGATCGTCGCGGCTGCGCGCGGGGGCGAGGGCCGCGCCTCCGCAACCCGTTGGCGTGCCGCCATGGCCACGGCTGCTCCGCTGTTGCCCTACGTGACCGATACTGCTCAAGCCATCATTCGTCGGGCGCGCGCAGGAGAACCGCTGACGGAGGCCCATCGGGAACACGCCTACCAGCACCTCGTCGACCACGTCGGATTGACCCACGCACGTGCCAGCGCCGCGCACGCCTTCGCTGCGATCACGGCGGCAGCGTCGGCGCGTGTGGGGAACCCAGCGGGAATGGCCGGCATGGCGGGCGCTGCGGGCGCATACGTCGTGGCTCCCTTCGCCCTGCGCAGTGCTCGACCGCGTCCCGACGCGGGCCGTGGATCGAAGGAGACCGCATGAAGATCGGAATGATCAGCCACTGGTATGACCCGGAGGGCGGTGCAGCTGCCGGGCCGGGCACGATCGCGCGAGCCCTGCGTGATCGTGGGCACGACGTTCACGTCGTCACGGGGTACCCCATCTACCCCGCCGGGAAGGTGTTCGACGGGTACCGCATCCGCCCGTACCAGCGTGAATGCATGGACGGCGTCACCGTCCATCGTTTCCCTGCCTATCCCAGCCACGACGATCGTGCTGCCCATCGCATGGCGAACTATCTCTCGTTCGCCACGACAGGGTCGATCGGTGCGTTGGCGGTCCTGCGCGATGTCGACGTCGTCTTCGTCTATTCGACACCGGCGACGGTCGGCGCCGCCGGTGTGCTGCTACGGCTCGTGGAACGGAAGCCCTACCTCGTCCAGATCCAGGATCTGTGGCCCGACACCGTCACCTCGTCGGGATTCGTGAACGACGCCGAGCGGGTCGGGACGATGGAAAAGGTCCTGCACCGAGCCTGCAACACGGTCTACCGCTTCGCTTCCCGGGTCGCCGTCACATCGCCCGGGATGGCCGACCTTCTCGTCGAGCGTGGTGTGCCGCGCGGCAAGATCCACTTCGTGCCCAACTGGGCCGAGGAACGAAGTTTTCACCCTGTCCCGGTAGACGCCAGTCTGCGGGATGAGCTCGGCCTGCCTTCGAGCGGTTTCGTCGCCATGTACGCGGGAAATCTCGGTGAACAGCAGTCACTCGAAACCGTGATCGGGGCGGCCGCACTGCTGCGCAATCACTCCGACATCACCTTCGCGTTCGTCGGCGCCGGCGTGGCGGAGGGGCGCCTCCGCCGCCTCGTCCAGGACGAGGGCCTCACCAATGTCGTCTTCTCGGGTGCTCAGCCGTTCTCGCGGATGGCGCAAGTACTCGCACTGGGAGACGTCCAGCTGGTCACGCTCAAGGACGTGCCGCTGTACCGTGCGACCCTGCCGAGCAAGCTGCAGGCCAATCTCGCCTGCGGTCGTCCGACGATCGCCGCGGTTGCCGGCGATGGCGGAGCTCTCATCGAAGCCGCCGGCGGCATCGCGGTCACGCCCGAAAGCCCCGATGAACTCGCGGACGCTGTGGGCGCCATGGCCTCCAGCTCTACTGAGGAGCGCTCGGCGCTCGGCCGCCTCGCGCGTGACTACTACCTGGCCAACTACAGCGAGCAGGTCATCGGTGATCGGCTGAGCGAACTGCTCCTCTCCGTCGCGGAGGGGGCACGATGAGCCGGGTGGCCGTCGTCGGTGCGAGCGGCTTCGTCGGATCGGCTGTTGTCGAGGCCTTGACGCGGCGGGGCCATGAGGTCGTGCCGGTGCGTGCACCGCGCCTCACAGCCGCCTCTGATGCCGAGGAGCAACGGGCCGCCGACGAGCTAGCCCCGTCATTCGCTGGAGTCGACGCCGTCGTGAACGCTGCTGGAATCGCGGAGGCGACGGGGGATGACGCCGCCATGGCTACGGCGAACGGTGTGTTGCCTGCGGCAGTCGCGCGGGCGTCGCGACGCCATGCCGCGAGGTTCGTCCACGTGAGCAGTGCGGCAGTTCAGGGGAACGCCGACCTGCTCGATTCGTCAGAGGCAACGCACCCGTTCTCGCCGTACTCCCGCAGCAAGGCCGACGGTGAGCGGCGAGTGCTCACCGCCCGCCGCGAGGGGCTCGAGGCGGTCGTGTACCGCCCGCCGGGCGTTCACCACCCCTCTCGCCGCGTGACCGGGCGACTCGTCTCGCTCGCGGCCTCACCCGCTTCAAGTGTCGCGGGGGCCGGGAATCGCCCCACGGCGCAGGCTCTACTCGAGAACGTCGCCGATGCCATCGCGTTTCTCGCGACGTGTGAGACGTTGCCCCCGGCCATCGTCCACCACCCCTCGGAAGGCCTGACCACTTCGGGTCTTCTCGAAGCTCTCGGCGGGCGACCACCCCGTCGCCTGCCGACCCCGCTCGCGCGGGGCCTGGTCTCGGCAGGCAAGCGCGCTAATCGGGTGCGGCCGGGACTGGCCGGTCAGGCTAGGCGCCTCGAGATGCTCTGGTTCGGGCAGGCACAAGCACCCTCGTGGCTCACCGCAGCGGGCTGGAGACCTGTCGCCCCCCTCGATCATTGGATGACCCTCGGACGTGCCGTCCGCGAAGGAGAACACGCATGACTGACCTCACCGGCAAGACCATCGCCATCACTGGCGGCACCGGGTCGTTCGGTTCGACGATGGTGCGCCACCTCCTCACGCAGGATGTCGCGCAGGTGCACGTCCTGTCTCGCGACGAGGCGAAGCAGGATGAGATGCGCAAGCGCTTCAACGATGCGCGGCTCAAGCTGTTCCTCGGCGACGTGCGTGACGCACACTCTGTCGAGGACGCTTTCGTCGGCGCCGACTACGTCTTCCACGCGGCAGCCCTCAAGCAGGTGCCGAGCTGCGAGTTCTTCCCCGACCAGGCGGTGCGCACCAACATCGACGGCAGCAACAACGTGCTGCGCGCAGCCAGCCGCGCCGGGGTTCGTTCCGTCGTGTGCCTGTCGACCGACAAGGCGGTCTACCCCGTCAACGCGATGGGCATGACGAAGGCCCTCATGGAGAAGAGCGCGCAGGCGTTCGCTCGCAACAACCCCGGCTCCCCCAGTGTCGTGTCGACGACGCGCTACGGCAACGTCATGTACAGCCGCGGCTCGGTGATCCCCCTGTTCGTCAAGCAGATCATGGACGGCAAGCCGCTCACCCTCACCGAGCCAAGCATGACCCGCTTCCTCATGTCACTCGACGACTCGGTCTCGCTCGTGCTCCACGCGTTTGAGAACGCCGAGCGCGGCGACCTGTTCGTCCGCAAGGCCCCCGGATGCACCGTAGAGACGCTCGCGCGGGCGACGGCCAAGGTGCTCGGCGTCGACGACCCGCAGATCAAGGTCATCGGTGCGCGCCACGGTGAGAAGATGCACGAGACGCTCCTGTCGAGCGAGGAGATGGTGAAGGCCACCGACCAGGGTGACTACTACCGTGTGCCACTCGACGCTCGCTCCCTCGAGTACGAACTGTTTACGTCCGAGGGCGAGGCCGAACTCAAGGACGCGACGGACTACACCTCCGCCAACACCGAGCAGCTCGACGTCGACGGCGCCGTCGACCTGCTCATGACCCTGCCCGAGATCCAACAGATAGTTGAGGCCCGCGCATGAAGATCGTCATCACCGGAGCGCACGGCTTTCTCGGCTGGCACACGCGCGCACGACTGCACACGCTGACCGACCATGACGTCGTCGCCATCGGCCGCGAGAACTGGGACGAACTTCAGGCGCACGTCGCGGACGCCGACGCCGTCATGCATCTGGCCGGCATCAACCGTGCGGAGACGGACGCTGCCGTCGAGCAAGGCAACGTCGACCTCGCACAGGACGTCGCCGACGCCGTGCGCGCAGCCGACAAGCCTGTGCGCATCGTCTACTCGAGTTCCACGCAGGTCGGCAACGGCTCTCCCTACGGCCGCGGCAAGGAGCGCGCGGGCGAGATCCTCGCCGACGCCGCTACCGCGAGCGGCGCCGCCTACGTCGAGGTACGCCTGCCCAACATCTTCGGTGAGCACGCTCGCCCGTACTACAACACGTTCGTCGCGACGTTCATCGACAAGCTGGTCGAGGGCGAGACCCCGACGGTCAACGACAACCCCGTCGAGCTGCTGCATGTGCAGGATGCCGCGGCCTCGCTCATCGAGGCCCTGTCTTCGCGCGACCGCCTCATCCGTCCGCATGGCCACGACACGCGTGTGCCCGAGGTGCTGTCGTTGCTCGAGCAGTTCCACGACGTCTACGGCCGCGGCGAGATCCCGAAGCTGCCGACGCGTTTCCACACGAACCTGTTCAACACCTACCGGGCCGCGACGTTCCCGAACAAGTACCCGTTCTCACTCATGGTCAACGCCGACCAGCGCGGTGAACTGATCGAGACGGTGCGCGCTCATGGCAGCGGCGGCCAGTCGTTCGTGTCGTACACGAAGCCGGGCAAGACACGCGGCGAGCACTACCACCTGAGCAAGATCGAGCGTTTCGTCGTCATCAGCGGCAAGGCGCGCATCTCGCTGCGTAGGGTGCTGACCGACGAGGTCGTCGACTTCGACGTCGACGGCACGAAGCCGGCCGTCATCGACATGCCGACGCTGTGGGTGCACAACATCACGAACACCGGGGATGAGGACGTCATCACGATGTTCTGGGCCGACCAGCTGTTCAACCCGGCTGCTCCCGACACGTACTGGGAACCGGTGCGACGCGCCGAGAGCAAGGAGGCCTGAACGATGAAGGTCATGACCATCGTCGGCACGCGCCCGGAGATCATCCGGCTCGCGCGCGTGATGAACCGGCTGGACAACACGCCGGGCGTCGAGCACGTCATCGTGCACACAGGACAGAACTACGACTACGAGCTGAACGGGGTCTTCTTCGACGACCTCGGCGTGCGCAAGCCCGATCACTTCCTCGCCGTCCATACCTCGAGCCTCGGTGCCGTGCTCGGTGGCACGCTCATCAAGAGCGAGGAGGTGATGCGCGCCGAGCAGCCCGACGCCGTCCTCGTGCTCGGTGACACGAACTCGTGCATCGCCGCCGTCATGGCCAAGCGCCTGCGCATCCCGACGTACCACATGGAGGCTGGCAACCGTTGCTTCGACGAGAACGTGCCGGAAGAGACGAACCGACGCCTCGTCGATCACGTCGCCGACTTCAATCTTGTCTACACCGAGCACGCCCGCCGCAACCTTCTCGCCGAAGGCCTGCACCCGCGCCGCATCATCAAGACGGGCTCGCCCATCCGTGAGGTCGTCGAGGCGTACACCGAGCAGATCAAGACCTCCGACATTCTCGCTCTGCGCGGGCTCGAGGAGGGTAAGTACTTCCTCGTCAGCGCGCACCGCGAGGAGAACGTCGACAATCCCGAGCGACTGCGCGCCCTGCTCGACGGACTGATCGCCGTCCACGACGCCTTCGACATGCCGGTGTTCGTCTCGACGCACCCGCGCACGCGCAAGCGTCTCGAAGCGTTGCCGGGGTGGACGGAGCCGGAGGGCATCACGTTCAGCGAGCCGCTGGGCTTCCACGACTACAACAAGCTGCAGCTCTCCGCCGCGTGCGTGTTGTCGGATTCGGGCACGATCGCCGAGGAGAGTTCCCTCATGGGTTTCCCCGCCGTCACGCTGCGCGACTCGATCGAACGCCCCGAAGCGCTTGACACGGGCGCCATCATCATGACCGGCCTGCACGCCGACGACATGGTGACGGCCGTGCGCATCGCCATGGAATCAGGCTACGAGCGCGACGGCGTCAGCAACATCACCCCGGAGGACTACCTCATCGACAACTGCAGCCAACGAGCGGTGAACTTCATCCTCTCCACCGCACACCGCCACCACCAGTGGGCGGGAATCCGACCAGGAGGATCGCGATGACCGACAAAGATTTGAACTCCTTCCTCACGCGCCTGCGGGTGGCACGCCTCCTCGCCGCGTCGACCAACGACATTCCTGTATGGCGCACAATGCGCCGCAAAGGCCTGGAAAGGCTGCTCGAAGCACCGGGGCTTCGCATGTCGAGCAACGTGCGACTCGACCGCTCTCACCCGGAGCTTGGTGGACGACTAGTCCTCGGGCGAGACGTAGAGATTGGGCCGCGTTGCATCCTCGACATCTCGGGAGGCATCACAATTGAGGACGGAGTCACCGTCTCCGAGGATTCTCTGCTTCTCAGCCACGACCACAACTTCCAGGATGCCGACACCCATTGGCGCGACCAGGGCAAGGTCGCCCGTCCACTCGTCATCGGACGCGGCGCATGGATCGGTGCTCGAAGCACTGTGCTCGGTGCGACGCAAACAATCGGCGAAGGCGCGGTCGTGGGCGCCTGTTCGCTCGTGACGAAGCCGATCGAGCGAATGGCGCTCGCTATGGGTGCCCCGGCGAGAGTTCGACGTCACCGCACGAGTGCACGAGAGCAGCAGTGACCCTGAGCGCGCGATCATCTGCCGTCCGTGCTGGGCTCGCCTACGCAGTTGCCGTAGGTGGCCTGTTCTTGGCCGAGCTGCTTCTGAGCCGATCTCAGAATGAGACGACGTTTGGTGAGTACCAGATCGTCAGGCAACTCGTGCCTCTGGTCGTTGCCCTCGCCCTCATGGGAATTGACCAGGCCCTTATGCGGCGAACAATCGAGACCGGCGACGACGGGTTGTTCCGTCCTTACGTGCGCCGGTCGTTCGCCGCTGCAGCCGCCATCGGCGCCGTCGGCGCCGCCGTGGTCGCGACGGTCTACCACGTCTCGGCCATTACGATCGTCGCCGCTGCACTGGCGCCTCTCTTCGTCGTATCGACCGAGCTGGCAGCTGCTGTGCTGCGCGCCCACGGGTCGTATGTAGCCGCTGCGATGCTGCAACAGGGATACCGCCTTCTCACGGCGTTCTCCCTCGTCGTTGTCGTGCTCATGGGTTCAGTGTCCACGTCCGTCGCCAACGGAGCGCTTCTGGCCTCTTCGGTGACCTGTGGCATCGTCGCGCTACCGGTGCTCGCGCGCACGGCCAACACCGGGGCGCGCCGCGACCGGGAGCTTCATCGCGTCGGTGTCGGCTTCGGTGTCTCGATGCTCACCTTCGCTGCTCTGGACTGGGCCGATCAGGCGCTCCTGTCACACAGGTTTTACACCCTGGCGGCAGGCGGTGCCTATGCGGCGAACAAGCTCGTGACCGTGTACCCGGCCATCACCTTGGCCTCGGTGCTCGGGTTCGTCGCGCTGCCCGAGCTCGTCCGCCGAGCGTCCTCTATGACGAGGGCTCGCTTCCTCCGCATGCTCGCGGCGGCCGGCGTCGTCTCGATCGTCCTGGCCGTCATACTTGGATCGCTCCTCCACTGGTCGGGCACGATGTTCGTGCGAACCCAGCCGAACCCCCTGGCTGTTTACCTCCTGGCGCTGACCGGCGCCCTCCGCCTCGCGTATGTCGTCCCTAGTGCCGTGCTGGGCTCCACAGGAACGAGCCGAACGATCTTGCGGTCGGCGTTCCTTGGCCTTCTGGCCATCCCACTCCTGGCCGTCCTGCTCTTGGTCTTGCCGATAGATGACCCGGTTCTGCTCGGTTCGGTTGCCATTCTCAGCGCCACAGCCTTCCGCTTTGCCGTCGCGACCTGGTTCGCGGCACAGTCGATCGGCCAGGCCGCCGTCGCTGGGGGCGCAACGAGGCCGTCGAGCGTCTTCCCGCCTCACGAGACGCCTGTCGCCCATATCGTCGCGCCATACTCCGCGCCTATCAGACGCCGCCCCACGCCCACGACTTCTTGCCCGTCCCGTGCGTCCACACCAAGACGGCGTCGTCACGGGGCAACCGGGACAACGCCTGACCCGGCCGTCATCCGAACGATCTTTGCGTCGGTCTTGACTGTCGTCGGGACAACTGTCCTCGTTCTCACAACGCCGCGTGAGGCGAGCAGCACACCCGATTCCACAGCGTGGATCTTGTGCGTCCTAACCATCCCCTGGGTGTTCCTCGCGCTGCGTTCCCTTGCCGGACGCTGGCCCGAGAGCTTCTGGCTCAGCCCGTCGGGAATGGCAATGGTGTACCTGTGGGTCTCCGTGCTCGTCGTCCCCGTGTTGTGGCGCGTGGGACTGGCAACGCCATGGGACGACTTCAACGCCCAGCCCGACGACGTCATCTGGATCGCTATCGGTCTCCTTGCTGTCATGACCGCGGTCAGCGCTGCAGCAATGGCTGGCCGCAAGCCAGCACGGATCACTTTCCGAGCCCCTTCACCCTCGGCGCTGACCGTGCCGCTCCTTATTGCGTTCGCCGCTGGACTCGTGGCCATGGCGGTCCTATACCTGGCCGTCGGAGGCTTTGGCGCTCTCCTGTCCTCGTTGGGGACGCGCCGGGACGCGCTGGCCGGCCTCGGCCTCCTCAACGGTGTAGCCGCAGTGCCGGGCGCCGCTGCCCTCTTTGCGATGATGTGCGAGCGGGTCACGCCCTTTCAAAAGCTCTTGGCGCTGGGGTGTGCCCTCGAATTCATCCTCTACCTCTTTGTCAGCGGGTCCCGCTTCCCGCTCATCGCGTTCCTGCTGGCGTTGCTCGTCGCACGAGCTCACCACCGCCCGATCTCACTGGCGTCTTTCGGTCTGCTCGGGGCCCTGGCTGTCCCATTTAGCGTGTGGTACGCAGTGGCCGTCCGGCAGACGAGCAAGGGCGCGACAGGCAGCTCCGTCTTCGGAGGCGAGGGCCTACGCGACGTCTTGAAGTCCGTCATTGACCCCTTCGTCTTCGGTGGGCTCGACGTGTTACGCACCCTCGGGGCGGTCATCGCGCATGGAGAACCGTTATTCGCGAACGGGATCTTGCAGTTCTTGGGTGGCCCGTTCACTCTCGTGCCCCGGTTTATTTGGCCCGGAAAACCGGATGGTCTCTCCATCGCGTTCTCTCAGGAGTACTTCCCCGACCGCTGGGCCGACGGTACAGGTGTCCCGCCTTCCCTTCTCGCTGAAGGGCCATATCTGTTCGGAAAGCTCGGAGCCATCCCCTACTTGGCCGCCGCCGCATTCGTTCTCGCGTGGGCAGGCAAGCGCGTGTGGCAATCCTCCTCGGCATTCACGCGACTCGCCGGAATCATGCTCACTACCGACACCATCGTGCTCGTCAAATCCGGAAGTGACTCGTTCCTACGAATGCTCACGCTTCACGCCCTCGCCTGCGCGTTCTTCGCCCTCCTTGCGCGCATCGCCGGATTCATCGGCACCACGAAACCCATGGAGAACCACGATGAAGACCCTGTTAATCGATCTGTTGCCTTACGAGCACTCGACAAGGACGCGAAAGCTCGGAGAGCGTCTGGCGGCCGCCGGCGCCATCTGCGAGGCGATCACACTGTCTCAGGTCGGACGCGTGGGCATCGCCGGGAGTCAAAATGACGCGGTCGTCGACGGAGTCGCGGTGCGCAAAATCGCGACCCCCACGCCCGCACAGGGCGCCTCGACGCGAACCGCGATCATTAACCTTGTCAGGACGTATCCCAAGGCTATAGCCACGCTCGCCTGGCGGGCCATCCGCACGCCAGCCGACGCCATCGTCGTTGGCCACATGTCCCTCTTTTGGATTGGTCTCGCCCACCACAAACGCCATGGTTCCAAGGTCCTCCTCAACGGGCGCGAGCGCCCGGGAGGGATCAACACCAAGGGCTCGTTGGGCACGGCGTTCTCTCGCGTTGAACCGGCCGTGCTGAGGCGGTTGTCTGGGATCAGGGATCTCGCAGTCGTGGCAGTGTGCGACGGTCACGCCGACGACTTCCGCGCACTCGGGCTTGAGACGTTGGTGGCGCGCAACGCGCCCGCGGCCGCCTTTCGGAGTGACTTTGTGCCGACCCCGGACGAGGACGTTGTGCGCGTCGCGTGCGTGGGCAGCCTCTACGAGGGCCGCGGAATCGAGCTGCTCATCAAGGCGACCGATGCAGCTCAGGCGGCCGGCGCTCAGGTGGTTCTTGAAGTAACGGGCCGTGGAGGCGCCGAGTACGTGACCGCACTGAAAAATCTCGCAGCTTCGTGCCGCCATTCCGATGCCATCGTCTTCCACGGGCCTTGCGCTCCGGAGGAGGTTCCTGCGGCGTATCACCGCGTTCACGTGGGCACCGCGCTGTACGAGGCCGTCGATGCGGCCAACGACTCCCTGTCGAACAAGATTTTCGAGTCGGTCGTGAGTGGCCGACCGGTCCTCGCCGGGAACCTTTCTGAGAACCGCCGGTTCGTTCGTGAACACCGTCTCGGGTGGGTGACCGACGTGACTTCGGAGGGCTTGACCAATGCACTGCTCGACATCTATGCGCGCCGCGCCCAGTTGCCGGGGCTTGCTGTGGCGGTTCACGAAACATCCCGCGCTTTCTCGTGGGAAACGGAATCCGCGCCCGTCGTGGCGTGGGTCCTGGGTTCTTCTCACCTCACCGACGACGAAATGGAAACGAAGTGAAGATCAGTGTTATCGGCCTTGGCTACATCGGGTTGCCCACAAGTGCCGCCTTGGCCTCTCGGGGCGCTCGCGTGCTCGGCGTCGACCTCAATACCCACTTCGTCGACGAGATCAACGCCGGCCGTGTGCCGATCGTAGAGCCGGACCTCGACTCTGCCGTCGAGAAGGCCGTGGCAGACGGCATGCTCACTGCTTCCACCCAGGTGGAAAGGGCCGACGCATTTCTCATCGCTGTGCCCACCCCTTTCAAGGGCGACCACGAGCCTGACCTGTCGTATATCGAGTCGGCGGTGTCCTCCATTGCACCTGTGCTCCAGCCTGGAAACATCGTGATCCTGGAGTCCACGAGCCCCGCCGGCACGACTCGCAAGATTTCCGAGTGGCTGGCCCAGGCGCGCCCGGACCTCACGTTCCCCCACGACCACGAGTCGCCGGACGTTTTCGTCGCGCACTGCCCCGAGCGAGTCCTGCCCGGTCGCATCATGATCGAGATGGTCAGCAATGACCGCGTCGTCGGTGGTATTTCACCTCGTTGCGCCCAGAAGGCCGCCGAGATCTACCGAATCTTCTGCGAGGGCGAGATCCTCTTGACAGACGCGACCTCCGCGGAGATGGCCAAGCTCACCGAGAACGCATTCCGCGACGTGAACATTGCCTTTGCAAACGAGTTGGCAGAGATCTGCCGCCACATCGAGGTCGACGTGTGGGAGGTCATCCGCCTCGCGAACCGCCACCCTCGCGTGAGCATCCTCAACCCCGGCCCCGGAGTGGGCGGTCACTGCATCGCGGTCGACCCGTGGTTCATCGTGCATGCTGCGCCCGACCAGGCGAACCTCATTCGCACGGCCCGAGAGACCAACGACGCCCGCCCCGACACCGTTGT
The DNA here is from genome assembly GCF_004346775.1 of Dermacoccus sp. SAI-028. Lineage (NCBI taxonomy): Bacteria > Bacillati > Actinomycetota > Actinomycetes > Micrococcales > Dermacoccaceae > Dermacoccus > Dermacoccus sp. SAI-028. The sequence goes on from NZ_SMFS01000001.1 coordinate 2,289,056, forward strand.
CGCCGATGTTGCGCGCATCGCGCCGCCCGGTGCGACCATCGCCTGCCTCGGGCTCGCATTCAAGGCCAACATAGACGACCTACGCGAAAGCCCGGCTGTCACCGTGGTCTCGCGGCTGAGCAAGGCAGACCCGACGTGGCAGCTTCTTGCCGTGGAGCCCCACGTCGAGCACCTGCCTGCGGCCCTCGAGACGTTGGAAAACGTCCGACTCGAGAGCCTCGATGTTGCCCTAGCATCAGCAGACGCCGTTGTGCTGCTTGTCGATCACGACCGGTTCAAGGCCATCAGCAACAACGAGATCCGCCAGATCCCCCATGTCGACACACGGGGAATCTGGCGAGAGTAATCAGGTAATCAGGGAGTGAACTCGGCCACCCTCCGACCCACCCCGAGAAGCTCCGCCATGGCGGCCACGCAGCGTTCCGCTGCGTGGCCGTCGCCGTAGGGGTTCACGGCCGTAGCCATCGAATCGTAGGCCGCGGTGTTGTCAAGGAGAAGCTGGACCTCGGTATGGATCCGTGCACGGTCCGTGCCCACCAAACGCACAGTCCCGGCCTCCACAGCCTCGGGGCGTTCCGTCGTGTCACGCATGACGAGAACGGGCTTGCCCAGAGACGGAGCTTCCTCCTGCACCCCGCCGGAATCGGTGAGCACGATGTCGGCTGCCGCGAGCACGTGCGCGAACTCGTGGTAGCTCAGCGGCTCGGTGAGAACCACGTTCTTGGCCGCCGAGAGGATGGGTTCGATCGCCGTTCGCACGACTGGATTCTTGTGCATAGGGAGAAGCACTAGCAGGTCTGGGTTCCCGGTTGCCAGGTCCGCGACGGCAGACATTGCGGCAGTCATCCGGTTCCCCCATGACTCGCGGCGATGCGCGGTCACGAGCAAGATCCGTCGCCCGCTGTTCAACGCGTCCGCCACCTGCGGATCGGTGAAGTCTGTGTCGATGCCGGTCGTGGTCTTGAGCGCGTCGATGACCGTGTTACCCGTCACCACGATGTCCTCTGCAGCGATACCCTCACGCTGGAGGTTGGCGCGAGAAGTAGATGTCGGAGCCAAGTGCAGCGCCGCGAGTGGAGCGACCAGCCGACGATTCGCTTCTTCGGGGAATGGAGAACTCATGTTTCCGGTACGCAACCCGGCTTCCAGGTGTACCACGGGAGCACGATGATAAAACGCCGCGAGGGCCCCCGCGAGCGCACTTGTCGTGTCGCCTTGCACAACCACGGCGTCCGGATTCTCCTCGGCGATGCACTTGGCGACCGCCTCGAGGGTACGTGAGGTGATTTGTTCGAGACTCGCGCCGTGAGCCATGAGGTTCATGTCCACGTTTGGCCTGATCCCGAAGAGACTGTTGACCTGGTCCAGCATTTCGCGATGTTGCCCAGTTACCGCGACAATCGGATCAAACCGCTGATCCTCGCGAAGGGCCAGAACCAATGGGGCCATCTTGATCGCTTCGGGTCTTGTGCCATAGACGGTCATGATCTTGTGAGTCACGTATTTCTCCTCCGTGTGGGGCCCGCCACGTCGTACTTTGTGAAAAGCGTACCTGCGCAGCCCAGAACGCCCTCACCCGGGACAGATTTGGGCCTCAGCACACCGAGGGCGCCTGCCGAACCGTCCCGCCACGATCGTCCTCGACGAGCCCGAACTAGGGTTGCACCGTTCGCCATTCACCTCTTGAGCGAACTTCTGCGGGTCGCAGCACGCGACAGCCACCGCGTCATCCTCGCAACCCAGTCCACGGATCTGCTCGGTGAGTTCGACCTCGAGGAGATCGCAGTCGTTGAACGCCGCGACGGGTCGACCCACGTCTCCAGACCCGACCGCGGGCAACTCGACGACTCCCTCCACACCCACTCCGTAGCCGAGATGTGGGAGATGAACCTCCTCGGCGGCCGCCCGACGGCCGACGACGTCAGCGCGTCATGAAATACATCGCGCTGGTGGTGGAAGGGCAGACGGAGGAAGCCTTCGTCACGCAGATCCTCAATCCATATCTCTCGCGGCCCGACATGTTCGCGATCCCCGCGATCGCCAAGACCAAATCGACGCCGACGGGCAGCCACAAGGGCGGCGCGCCCTGGCACAAGTATGTGCCCCTGGCCTGCGCACTAGCCGCCCAGCCCGATAAGGCTGCGGTGGGCATCCTCATGGACTTCTACGGGGTTCCCCGTGACACACCCGGCTTCGACGCCAAACGCTCCGGCGCGGAATACCGCGAGGCTTTCCTGGGCCGCATGCGCGAAAATCTGAACTCCTACCGCGTTCAGCCGCACGTCATCATGCCCGAGTTCGAGACGCTGGTCTTCGCCGCCATCGACGCGGGCACGCGGTCCAGCCTGACCGATGCCGATCTCGGCGCGCTACGAGACGTCATCCGCAATTTTGGTGGGAGCATCGAAGCCATCAACGGAAGCAGGGAAACGAGCCCATCGCACCGTCTCGCCGCGGCGTCCCGACCTACGTGAAGACGGCGATCGGCATCAGCTTGCTCGAGCAGGCGCCGTTCGACGACATCCTGGAGCGCTGCCCGACCTTCGCCCAATGGCTGTCAGAAATCGTAACCGCAGCACACAACCACGCGACCTGAGTGCTTGGGCACCTAAACGATGGAGCATGTGCGTGAACGAGGCATCCCCATGACTCGTGATGCGTCACACCGACGGGCTAGGCACCCTGGAGATCGTCGCCAACGGCCCGTCGAGCTGCGCCTGCATCTGGCGAAACACTGCGTCACCACGCATGTACGGGTCGACGACGTCCGCCGCGTCGTCCTGACGTGCCGGCACCTGAGCACGCCGAGCACCCGCTGCGGCGACGAGCTGCGCGACGACGTTGTCGCCCGTCGCGCGGGCCACGTCAGCGGAGGCGAGCCCGTCGCACAGATCCGCGAAGTCGAGGACGGCGAACACCCGGCGCAACGCGAACGGCGCCACCTGCACGACGAGACGACGATGCTCGCGCGTCGCCGTCAGCACGAGTTCGGCTCCGGCCACCATCTCCTCGGTGAGCTGACGCGCCGCATAGTTCGACGTGTCGACACCCCGCGCCTCCAGCAGCCGCGCACTGCCTGGCTCGATCGGCTGCCCGACGAGCGCACCCGTGCCCGCACTGCTGACGCGCACCCCGAGCGGCGCCAATTCGTGCGCCAACACACGCTCCATGTACGGAGAGCGACAGATGTTGCCGGTGCACACAGTCAGGATGCTCGGCTCACGCGGCGCCTGCTGCGCCCCCGGTGCCGGCTGCGCGCGGCGCGCGGGCCGCAGCGTCGCGCCGGCGGCGTTGGCGTCCTCGTCACCCCACCATGAATCGGGCTGCGTGGCCGGCACGGTTCCAGACCGTTGGGACGCACTGCTCGGGGCCGGCGGCGTGTCGCGTTCGTCAGCCCAGGGGTCGAAGTCACTCATGCTCGTGCGGCGCCAGCTCGTGGACGAGCGGCACGACGTCGGCGATCGAGTCGCAGATGCGCGTCGGCACGAAGGGGTAGCGGTCGACCTGGTCGGGCTTCGTCGAGCCAGTCAGCACGAGGATGCTGCGCAACCCCGCCTCGAGGCCACTGCGCACGTCCGTGTCGAGGCGGTCACCGATCATCACCGTCGACTCCGAGTGCGCGTCGATGCGGTTGAGGGCGCTGCGCATCATGAGCGGATTCGGCTTGCCGACGTAGTACGGCTTGACGCCCGTCGCCGCCGTGATGAGCGCAGCGATCGACCCCGTCGCCGGCAACGGCCCCTCCGTGCTCGGGCCTGTGACGTCCGGGTTCGTCGCGATGAACCGCGCGCCACCCTCGATGAGACGGATCGCACGCGTGATCGCCGTGAACGAATACGTGCGCGTCTCCCCCAGCACGACGTAGTCGGGGTCGCGCTCCGTCATCGTGTAGCCGATGTTGTAGAGCGCCGTCGTCAGCCCTGCCTCACCGACGACGTACGCCGAACCGCCCTCTCGCTGATCGTGGAGGAACTGCGCTGTCGCGAGCGCCGACGTCCAGATGGCCTCTTCGGGGATGTCGATGCCGCTGCCCTGCAGGCGGGCGCGGAGGTCACGCGGGGTGTAGATCGAGTTGTTCGTCAGGACGAGGAAGCGTCGGCCGGTCTCCTGCAGTGCCTGGAGGAACTCCGCCGCCCCCGGAATGGCGCGCTCCTCATGCACGAGAACGCCATCCATGTCCGTCAGCCAGCACTCCACTGCGTGGTGGTTACTCATCCGCTCATCCTCACTGTCGTGCCGAATCGTTCAACCCATGATGCGACGAACGGCCGCCGCCACCGTCGCAAGCGCCGGATCGGCCTGCGCCGCCATCCTCGCAAAGAGCTCCGGGCCCTGACGGAACGGGTCGAGAATCTCCGCCTTGGCATCCGAACGAGCGCTGTGACGCTCGACGCTGCCCGCCGGCGACTTGGCGACGAACTCCCGCAGCCCGTCGACGCCTCGGGTTCCAGGCACAGGGGCGGCGCAGACGTCGGCGAAGTCGAGCAACGCGAAGACGCACGACGCCGCCGTCGGCGCCTCTTCGACGAGGACGCGCCGATGCTCGCGCGACGCCGTCAGCACGAGGTCTGCCTCGCGCACGAGCGCTGGCGTCACCTGACGCGGACGGTAGCGCGCGCCGTCGAGGCCGCGCTCGCGCAGGAGTGCCTGCGATCCCGACGACATCCTGTCGATGAGCAACGCGCCCGTCCCGGCGCCCTCGACGCGCACCGGCAGACCCGCCAGGTCGGCGGCCAGCACACGCTCGAAATACGGTGAGCGACAGACGTTTCCCGTGCACACGACGAGGATGGTGAAGGTCTCGCGATCATCCCCGGTGGCCAGGCTGTCGACCTCAGGGCCCGCCTGCTGAGGGCGAACCGGCGCCGGCCCGGCATCGAGGCTGAGCGAAACGTCCGGGCGGGCTCGCGCTGCCGCACGCGCGCGCTTCGCGGCCTGCACCTGCGCGAGCCGTCGCTGATCGGCGCGCGTGCGGAACGTGCCCCACTGCCCGGGCGTCACGGGCTCGACGGCCTCGTCAGCCTGGGCCGGTTCGCCCGACGACGCGGCGTCGCGCGGTTCGCTCACGTCACTCCCCCGTCGTCTCGAGCGCGACGAGGTCGTAGTCGACGACGACCGCCGCGTGGTCGCTCCACCGCTGATCGTAGGCTGCGGCGCGCCCGATCCACGGTTCGCGTGCGACGGCGGCGAGCGCCGGGCTCGCGAACTGGTAGTCGATGCGCCATCCGGAGTCGTTGTCGAACGCCTTTCCGCGCCACGACCACCACGAGTACGGGCCCGGCACGTCGCCGTGATTGGCGCGCACGACGTCGACCCAGCCGTTCTGGGTGAGCCGCGTCAGGTACGCCTGCTCGTCCTCGAGAAACCCGGCCTTGCCACGGTTTCCCTTCCAGTTCTTGAGGTCGTTCGCCGTGTGCGCGACGTTGAAATCGCCCATGACGAGCGCCGGACGGTCGACGAGCTGCGCCATCCGCGACTCGAGCGCGTCGAGGAAGGCGTATTTCGCATTCTGCTTGTCGGTGCCCGCCTCGCCGGTGTGCACGTAGACGCTCGCGATCGTGACGCTGCGCCCGTCGACGACGACGTCAGCCTCCACCCAGCGGCCGATCTCGTCGAAGCCGTCGATGACGCTGCTCGACGACGCGAGCGCATGCTTCGTCAGGATGGCGACGCCCTCACGGCCCGCAGCGGCCGACTCGGCGTGCGCGAGCTCGAACTCGGCGAGAGCCGAACCGTCGAGTGCGGTCGCGAACTGCTTCGCCGACGCGCGCACCTCCTGCATCGCGACGACGTCCGGCTCCTGCTGCGCCAACCACTCCAGACCCCCGCGACGCTGCGCCGCCCTGATGCCGTTGACGTTCGCCGTGATCACTCGCATGGGCTCATCGTTTCAAGGCCGGATGATCGTGTCGAACCCACCGACCGCAACCGCGCCCAGCCCGAAACCCTGCGTCCAAGTGCACCCGGGTGCATCTGGACGCAGGGAAGAGGTCAGCTCGCGGGGGTGATCGTCGGGCGGCCGAGGGCGTGGACGGTGAAACCCGCCTCAGCCCACCGCTGACGATCCAACGCATTCCGCCCATCGATGAGCACACGACCCGCGACCTGCTCAGCAACATCGGCCGGGTCGAGATCGCGGTACACCTGCCACTCCGTCAACAACACGACCACCCGCGCCCCCACCAACGCCTCATCAACCGTGTCGACATAACCCGGCCCCGGACGCTGCGCCCGCGCCACAGCCAGTGCCTCCGGATCATGCACCCGCACATCCACACCCAAGGCCACCAAACGCTCAGCCACGTCCAACGCCGGACTATCCCGAATATCATCCGAATTCGGCTTGAACGCCGCCCCCAACACCGCCACCGGCGCCCCCACGACGTCCTCACCCAACACGTCACGCACGAGCTCCACCACCCGCGAACGACGACGCACGTTCGTCGCATCCACCGTCCGCAAGAACTCCACCGACTCCGCCAGGCCAAGCTCCTCACCACGCGCCATGAACGCACGAATGTCCTTCGGCAAGCACCCCCCACCGAACCCGACACCCGCACCCAAGAACTTGCGCCCGATGCGCTCGTCATGCCCGATCGCATCCGCGAGCGCGACGACATCACCGCCGCTCGCCTCACACACCTCAGCCATCGCATTGATGAACGAGATCTTCGTCGCGAGGAACGCATTCGCGCTCACCTTGACCAACTCAGCCGTCGCGAAATTCGTCACCAACCGCGGCGTACCCGCCGCCAACGCCCGCGCATACACCTCATCCAGACGCGCAACATCCGCATCCGCGAACTCCCCCTCCACGCCATACACGAACCGATCCGGCGTCAACGTGTCCTTCACCGCGAAACCCTCACGCAAGAACTCCGGATTCCAGATCAGACGCGCATCCACCCCCTCACACACGCCGGCCTGCAGCACCTCAAGCACGCGCGGCACCGTCCCCACCGGCACCGTCGACTTGCCCACCGCCACCGACCCCGCCTTCATGTGCGGCGCCAACGACGCGAACGCACCGAACACATAATCCGTGTTCGCCGCATACTCCCCCGGCTTCTGCGGCGTCCCCACACACACGAAATGCACATCAGCATCCGCCACATCAGCGATGTCCGTCGACCACCGCAACCGACCCGACGCCTGCGCACTCGCCAACAACTCCGGCAACCCCGGCTCGAAGATCGGACTACGCCCCGCCGCCAACGCCTCGATCTTCGACACATCCGTGTCGACACCCACCACGTCATGACCCAACTCAGCCATGCACGCCGCATGCACCGCACCCAAATAGCCCGTGCCGATCACCGAGATCTTCAAACCCATGCCGCAGATTCTAGGGTGCCGCCCCTGCTGCGACGCTCATTTGCCGCGCGCGGCCCCCACGCAGGTCGCCGTTGCGCCCGTTGTCGCCAAGGACGAGGACGAACGGCGGCGCGTCGAGCTGCGCGGCGAGCACGCTCAGCTGCACGGCCAGGCTTGCGCTCGCCCCACGGACGGGGATGATGACGCTCACCTCGACGTCCGAGGGGCGTGTCATCGACTGCGACCTAACCGAGCTTGACGCCCGTGAAGGCGACGAAGGTGACGATCGCACCGAGCGCGTACAACGCGACGTCCGTGCCCCGCGAACGCACCTTGAGATCGGGCACGACACGCTCGGGGAAGACGGCGCGCATGATCGCCCCCAGCAGCGGACCCACGGCCATGAGGATGCCGCCGACGCGCACATGCCCGCCGAAGACGACGGCGAGGCCCAACGCGACCGGCAGCACGACGACGAGCCACGGGACGCCGACCTTGAAGTGACTCACCGACCCCGAGCCTCGGCCTCACGCTCGGCGGCCTCCACGACGTTCGTCAGCAGCAGCGCACGCGTCATCGGGCCGACGCCGCCGGGGTTCGGCGACATGAATCCGGCGACCTCAGCGACGTCCGGTGCGATGTCACCGGCCACCTTGCCGTCGACGCGGCTGACTCCGACGTCGAGCACTGCGGCACCCTGCTTGACCATGTCCTTCGTGATGAGCCCCGGCACACCGGCGGCGGCGACGATGACGTCTGCGTTCTTCGTGTGAGCCGCGAGGTCCTTGGTGCCGGTGTGGCACAGGATGGCCGTCGCGTTCTCGCTGCGACGTGTGAGGATGAGACCGAGCGGGCGCCCCACCGTCAGCCCACGCCCGACGACGACGACCTCTGCACCGTTCAACGGCACGTCGTAGCGGCGCAGCAGTTCGATGACACCCATCGGCGTGCACGGCAGCGGCGCCTCCTCGCCGAGCACGAGCTTGCCGAGGTTGACCGGGTGCAGGCCGTCGACGTCCTTCTCCGGCTTGACGCGTGAGAGTAGCGCGACCTCGTCGAGGCCCGTCGGCTGCTGGATGAGGAAGCCCGTGCAGTTCTCGTCGTCGTTGAGTTCGTCGATGACGGCCTCGACCTCGGCCTGTGTCGCGGTGGCCGGCAGATCCTTGCGGATCGAGGTGATGCCGATCTCCGCGCAATCCTTGTGCTTGGCATTGACGTACCACTGCGAGCCCGGGTCATCGCCGACGAGCACCGTGCCGAGGCCCGGCGTGATGCCGCGCGCCTTCAACGCATCGATGCGCCCGCGCAGCTCGTCCTTGATCGTCGCGAGGGTGGCTTTTCCGTCGAGCGTCGTCGCAGTCATGGCCCCAATCCTGCCAGACGCCCCGGGCGCGCGGTCGGCGCTCACACCGGGGTGTGACGGGACGCTCGTGATCGACCTGGGCTCACGCGTACGGTCGTCGCATGACACGAGCGTGCCGAGCGGCGAGTGGCGTGGCGCGTTCCCGCGCTCGTGGCACTCGTCGTCGGGGTGCTCGTCGTGGCGTTGTTCCTCGTCGTCGACCGCCGTTCGTCAGCCCCGGTCGCCGACGCGCCCTCACCAGCCTGAGCGGACGCCCCGTGGTGGCCTTCGTCGGCGACAGCTACTCCGCCGGCTCGGAGGCGAGCTCACCGGACAAGCGATGGACCACCGTCCTGAGCGCTGAGCGCGGGTGGAACGAGATCAACGTCGCCGTGCCTGGCATGGGCTACGACGTGGGGCGTCCGACGCAGCACTACCTTTCCCAGGTCGCACGAGCCGCAGCGTCGAAGCCGGGCACGGTCATCATCTCCGGCGGATGGAACGACGTCGCCCGCGGCGTGCCGACGGCGACCATCGTCGAGGGCCTGCGCGAGACGCTCGCGGCGGTGAAGAAGCACGTCCCCGAGGCGCGCGTCGTCATCATCGCACCGATCGGACCGGCGAGTTCTCCCCCACCCGACCTCGTACGGCTGCGCGATGCCGCCGCACCCGTGGTGCGCAGCTCAGGTGCGACGTGGCTGGATCTCGACTTCCCGCTCACCGGTCACCCTGAGTGGATCAGCCCTGACGGCCTGCACCCCAACGACGCGGGCTACAAGCGCCTCGCCGAGCTCACGAACGCGCGTCTGAAGTAGCCCGTCGGCCACCGGAGCGTGCCGCCACCGCTGCCGCCGCAGCGGTGACGACCATGCCGACGACGGTGCGCACATCGACACCTTCGCGCGCCACCGGGTCGAGCAGGTCGATGACGAGCGCCGCGACGAGCTGCCCCATGATGCCCATGAGCCCGAGCACGAGCACGCTGATGTGCTCCGTCGCCCACGCCGACAACCCGATGAACGCGATGCCCAGCGGCGCACCGAGCCACGCCCACCAGGGAGCGTCGTGCGGCCACTGCCACTGCGTGAAGCCGAGGAGCACGCGCGCACCGGCGAACACCACGAGAGCGATCACGCCGACGAGGAAGTTCTGCAGCGTCGTCGCGTACGAACTACCTGCCCGCGCACTGACGCGCCCGTTGAGACCCTGCTGGAACTGCGTCATGACGCCCGCGATGATGACGGCGAGGGCCGGCAGGATCGCGATGCCACCCGGGACGTGCTGGCCGCTCACCGTGATGCCGACCCCGACGACGGCGAACGCTCCGGCGAGCGCGCGAGCGGGGGTGATCGGCGTGCGCCCCTTGGGGCCGGCACCGACGTGGTCGGCGAGCAGCCCGCCGAGTGCCCGGCCACCGACGCTCGCGACGATGAAGACCGCTACCCCGAGGATGGCGACCGTGCTCGTCTGCACCGCCACGAACGCACCGCCGAGAACGCCGCCGAGGCACTCCCACCAGCGCAGACGCCCCGCCCGAATCGCGTCGACGAGCCGACCCGCGCCGCGGCGCAGGCTCGGCACGACGAGCGTCAGCACGAGCAGCGCGAGCCCCGAACCGAAGCTCCACACCGCCGCGACGAGCGGCTCGGACAACGGCTCACCGAGCGTCCCGTTGAAGCGCGCCTGCAACGACAGGCACGCCCCACCGAAGAACGCGGCAGTGAGGGCAAGCGCCTCGGAGGAGGCTCTGGCGTCACGCTTCATCGCAGGGCACCGCGACGATGGCAGGTTTGGCCGAAGATGTGGCCGACGTTCAGGCCATCTTGAGCCAAACCCGCCATCTGGGGGTTGTCGATCAGAGGTGTCATTCAGTGCGCGAAGTGACGCGTACCGGTGAAGTACAGGGTGACGCCGGCCTTGTTCGCGGCGTCGATGACCTCGGCGTCACGAATGGACCCACCCGGCGCGACAACGGCCTGGACGCCCGCGTCGAGCAGGATCTGCAGGCCGTCGGCGAACGGGAAGAACGCGTCCGACGACGCCACCGAACCACGGGCCCGCTCGGCGCCCGCACGCGTCACGGCGAGGTTGCACGAGTCGACGCGGTTGACCTGGCCCATGCCGATACCGACCGACGCACCGTCCTTGGCGAGCAGAATCGCGTTCGACTTCACGGCGCGCACCGCACGCCACGCGAACTCGAGGTCACGCATCGTGGCCTCGTCCGCGGCCTCGCCGGCGACGAGCTGCCAGCGCTCAGGGTCGTCACCCGTGGTGCGACCGTCCTTGTCCTCGCCCTCTGCGTCGATCATGTCGCGCTCCTGCACGAGCAGACCACCGCTGATCGGGCGCATGTCGAAACCACCCGCAGTGGGCGCGGGCACGGTGACGAGGCGCAGGTTCTTCTTCGCGGTGAGTACCTCGAGCGCGTCGTCGTCAAACGCCGGCGCGACGACGACCTCGGTGAAGATGTCCTTCACCGTGTCCGCCATGGCCTTCGTCACCGGGCGGTTGGTCGCGATGATGCCGCCGAACGCGCTCGTCGAGTCGCACTCGTGGGCGCGCTGGTGCACGGCGGCGATGTCCTCGTCGGGAGCGCCGACGGCGATGCCGCACGGGTTGGCGTGCTTGATGATGGCGACCGTCGGCACGTCACCGTGGTCGTACGCGGCGCGGTAGGCGGCGTCGGCGTCGACGTAGTTGTTGTACGACATCTCCTTGCCGTGCAGCTGCTCGCCCTGGGCGAGGCCGCTCGCGTCGGCCGACGTGTAGAGGGCCGCCGCCTGGTGCGGGTTCTCGCCGTAGCGCAGGCTCGCAGCCTTCGTGAACGTCGCGCCCATCCAGTCGGGGAACTGATCGCCCGTCGCCTCGTCGTCCGAACCGGCGAGGTTCTCCCCCATCCACGTCGCGACGGCGACGTCGTACGACGCGGTGTGGACGAACGCCTCACGCGCGAGCTCGGTGCGCTGCTGCAGCGTGAAGCCGCCACCGTTGACGGCGGTGATGACGTCGTCGTAGCGCGACGGGTCGGTGACGATCGCGACGGTGGGGTGGTTCTTCGCGGCCGCGCGCACCATCGTCGGGCCGCCGATGTCGATCTGTTCGACGCACTCGTCGATGCTCGCACCGGACGCGACGGTCTCGGCGAACGGGTACAGGTTGACGACGACGAGGTCGAACGGTGCGACGCCGAGCTCACGCAGCTGCGCCAGGTGGTCGTCCTTGCGCGAGTCGGCGAGGATGCCCGCGTGCACCTTGGGGTGCAGCGTCTTGACGCGACCCTCGAGGCACTCGGGGAAACCGGTCAGCTCCTCGACGGGCGTCACCGGGATGCCGAGACCGGCGATGAGCTTGCTCGAACCACCGGTCGAGACGATCTCGATGCCGGCGTCGGCCAGGGCGCGTGCCAACTCCTCCAGACCCGTCTTGTCGTACACCGAGACGAGGGCCCGCTTGATGGGGCGCAAACCGTCACTCATTGATCAAAACCGTCCTGCCGTTGATGGACCAACCACGTGCGAACCTGCGGACGACGTCCACAAGCATGTCGCGCTCCTCGACCTTGATGCGTTCGTGGAGCGAGTCTTCGTCGTCATCGGCTCGCACCTCGACGGCGCGCTGCGCGATGATCGGGCCCGTGTCGACGCCGGCGTCGACGACGTGACACGTCGTACCCGTGATCTTGACGCCGTGGGCGAGGGCATCCCGCACACCGTGCGCGCCGGGGAAGCTCGGCAGCAGCGCCGGATGCGTGTTGATGACGGTGTGGCGCGCGAGCGTCGTCGCACCCAAGATCTTCATGAAGCCGGCCGAGACGACGAGGTGCGGCGGCGCATCGGGGTCGCCCGAGTCGTCGTCGAAGCTGCGCTCGATGGCGTCGGCGAGCGCCTTGTCCCAGGCGTCGCGGTCGGCGAAATGGGCGGTGTCGACGACGAATGTCGGGATGCCTGCGAGCATCGCGCGCTCGAGACCGGCGCACTCGCGGTCGGCACCGACGGCGACGATCGTGAACGGCGAGCGCTGACCGCGAGCGACCGCGTCGGCCTCTGCGTCGATGAGCGCCTGCAGCAGCGAACCGCTGCCGGAGACGAGGACGACGACCTCGAGCGGTCGGGTGTCGGGGCGCAGCTGCGGCGTGGCACTCACGTGCATAACCCTACCGACCGTGCTTGACGAAGCAGCGACTGCGAACCCGGTAATCCTGAGGGGTGGAAAGCTGCACGCGCCCGCTCGTGAGGCACGGCTGCGACCTGCTGTGATGGGCGCAGCATTTCATGCTTCATATCGGCTCGACTCGGCCTATGCCGAGTACGCATCGCACGAGACAGGAGACGACCTCGAGCATGTTCGGAGCAATCGGGCGCGCCGCGATCAGCGCGAACGGCGTCGCTCGAACGACGAACACGCGGCAGGCTCACAGCGGTGACGATGCACCGGGGCCCGATCTACAGGTGCGACCTCGGCCACGGGGAGAAACCCTGGCCCGTCGCCTCGAACAACGCCCGTGACACCCATCTGCGCAGTGCTCTCGTCGTGCGCGTCACGACCTCGACGAAGCCGCCGCTGCCGAGCATCGTCCCGATCGAGCTCAGCGGCGCGAGTCGCGCGGGCCAAGAACTCCTCGGCAGCGTCCTCTGCGACGACATCGAGGTGCTCGACGACGACCACCACGTGCGCCCCGGGAGCGGGTTACCACCGCACATCATGCAGCGCGTCGATGCTGCCCTCACGGTGGCTCTGGCCCTCACGTGACCAGGCGATGATGCCGAGGACGCCACGCGGGGCTCAGTTGAAGAAGAACTTCTCGACCTCGTTGGGGTTCTGGCTGTAGGAGCTCTCGCAGGATTCGCGCGCCTGGTTGGTGTTGGCGCCCCACAGGCACTCCTGATAGCTCTTCGTGCGTTCGTAGTGCACGAGCGGCGCGGCCGTCATGGCGAGCAGGAGAGCCGTGAGCACGAGGCCGACGAGGTTCGGCCCGAACGCACCCGCGACGCCGGCGCGGCGCACGTCGCGCAGGTAGCGGATGCCGTAGAACAGCGACAACGCCAGCGGGATGGCGGCCAGGCCCGACGCGGGCAGCGGCAGCCACGACAGCAGGAACCCGAGCAGCAGATACCGCAGCGACAGGACGTTGTTGCGCAGACCGGGCGGCAGCTGGGGCATCTCACTCACAGCACTCCCAACGATCGAGGACGACGATTTGATCCCGCCGCGCGGGCCACGTACGTCGCGTCACGTCTGGTGGCTTGAACGCCAGTGACGCGCCGCCGCCGTCGCGAGCGCGGGCAGCACGAGCAGTAGCGGCGCGACGAGCCACGCCTGCCACGACGGGCCGGCGTACTCGAGCAGCCCCCGCGACACCGACGCCGTCGAGAACCACCACAGCAGCCACAACGTCACCGTCGTGACGGCGGCGGCGCTCGCCGCGACCGTCAGCTTCGCACGCAGACTCGCGAACCGGGTGAGTGCCCGGCCCGAGGCCCAGCCGATGAAGACGCCGACGCCGATGGGCACGGCGAGCGCCGCCCAGGCCCACGGACCGACGTGGTCGGGCAGCGCCCCGAGGACGGGGACCATCGGCAGGGTGCCGGGCGTCATCCCGGAGTGGCCGATGCTGACGGCACCCGCCTCGAACGGCGCGCCCGTCGTCCACCCCGCCATGTGGGCGAGAAGATTGGGCAGGGCCATCACCTGCGCCAGTACGAGCAGGCAGCCGCCAACGACGCCGGGCGCGAGCGCTTGGTGAACCGCCCACACACGCGGCGCGTGCCAGGCGATGAGCACGACGAGCAGCAGCAGCGACAGCGCGGCGAACAGGCCGGCGCCGCGCAGGCCCGCAGACAGCGAACGGCGCAACAGCAGCGGGGTGGCCTCGACGACGACCTCGTCGAACGCCGCGAGTTCGGGCGAGTGCTTGCGTTCGTGCCAGGCCGTCCACGCCACGCCGAGCGCGGCCACGAGCGCCGGGCCCACGATGAGCGACCACCAGTGGATGTGGCTGTGGCCGAGCCCCGCGACGATGCCGAGCACCTGTGCCGCGACCACGTATCCCCCGACGTACGCGAGCATGATGGCGCGCAGGTCCGCGGCGCGCAGCCGTTCGTCGGGGAACGCCGCGCGCGCGCCGAAGCAAGCGGCGAGCACGCAACCGAGCGTCAGCAGCAGCGGGCTGAAGACGACCGTGATGCCGTCGACGACGACGTGCCCGCGATGTGCGAGCGCCCACAGGTCGATGGCGACGCCGAGTGTGTCGTTCCACGACGACGTCGACTGTGCATCGAGCGTCCATGCGGCGAAGACCGGGACCATGAGGACGACGAGTGACGCGAGCGCCGCGACGATGCCGTACCCGAAGGCGAGCGGGACGTGCGGGCGCCCGGCCGGTCGCGATTCGTTCGTCGAGCGACCATTCGCCCCGGTGCGCGCCGCATCTCGTTGAGACGGTCCTGTCGAACCTCGTGACGCCGAGTCACGAGACGCTGCGCTCTGTCGCGGCGGGCGGGAGCCGCCACCCACGCCGTCACGGGCACCCGCGCGCGCGGGTGAACTGCCGCCCGCACGCTGCGGGCGCTGCGGTCGAGGGCGTTTGTTCGCCGGAGACGAGGCGGACGAAGAACTGCGGGGGCGACGATCACTCATGGCCCGGCCATCCTCTCAGGCCGCGCTGGGCCGATGCTCGAGGCTCGCCGCAGGAACGACTGATCCCGCCACTTACAGCAGGTGGCGGGATCAGCGGCGCACGGGTCGAAGCCATGTGGCGCCGAGAGCGCTCAGACCTGACGGAACGCTAACGTCACTTGGCCTGGATGCGGATGGCCTGCTCGTCGCCGTAACCGCACTTGACGTCGATCGTCTTGATCTTCTTGCCGTTCGGCACCTTGTAGACGACGTCACCCGTCGTCGTGTCGCCCTTGTAGAGGGTGCCGTAGTCGAGACGCTGCCCGTACGAGGCGAAGTCCTCGCGCGCGGACGTGTTGTCGTCGAGCTTCACCTTGAGACACGTCGTGCCGGCGTTGAGGTTCTTGTCGCCGAGGTTCGTCATCGTGATGTTGACGGCGACGAAGTGGTTGCCGTTGCCCGGCTTGTCGAAGTCGTTCTCGGGGGTGATCGGGTCGGCGATCTTGTTGACCTTGGCCGACATCTCCTTCGTCTTGACCTCTTCACCGACCTTGCCGGTCTTGGGGCCCGACGCGTCTCCCGAGTCGCCCGTACCGGTGTCGGAGGACGGGGACTCGCTCGTCGTCGGTGCAGCCGCGCTCGAGCTCTGATCGGGCGTGGAGGCCGGCGACGTGGCGCTCGGGGCCGCCGAGGTGGCCTCGCCCGCAGCCGACGACGCGGCCGAGGCCACGGACGGCGCCGCGCTGTTCGCGGCCGACGTGGCCTGGGACGCGCCGCCCTCGACCTGGGTGCAGGCGCTCATGCCGAGCGTCATCGTGCCGGCCAGCAGGGCCAGGCCCATCGTGCGTGCGGTGGTCTTCATCTGGGTGTTCCTTTCGGTGCGTCCGAGCCGCGGCGGGCCCGGGCTGAGGGTGAAGTGGTCAGTGGGCGAGGTCGACGCGGATGGTGCGCTGATCCCCGGCGAAGTCGAGGGAGCATCGCACGTCGACGGACTTGAGCTTCTGGTTCTTCGGCAGCTCGAACGTCACGTCCCCGCTCGCGGCGTCACCCTTGTGCAGGGTGGACGAATCCATCGGCGAACCGTAATCGGCGAACAGTGACGCCGACGCCGACCCGTTCGTCGTCGTCTTGGCGTCGATGCACATCGACGGGCTGAAGTTGATCGGTGCGCCGCCGACGTTCGTCACCGTGATCGACACGGCCGCCCACTTCTTGCCGGCCCCCGGCTTGAAGACCGCAGAATCGCCGACCGGCACCGGGTCCACGACCTTGGTCACCTTCACCGACAACTTCGAGGTCTTCGCCTCTGCACCGACCTTCGTGGTGACGAGCCCCTGCTGGCCGGAGCCGAGCGGATCGGATGCCGGCGCGGACGACGCGGCCGCCTCGCTCGACGCGGCACCAGCGGACGTGGCGGGCGCCGACGACGACTCGGGCGCGACAGCAGACGTCGCCGCGCTCGGAGTCTGCGCGGCCGCGTTCGACGACACGGCGGCACTCGGCGGCGCAGACGCGCTCGCCGCCGGCGACGAACCGTCGACGCTCGTGCACGCACCCACCGACAACGTCACGCCCACAGCTCCGACGAGACCGAACCCTTGCTTCAAGTCCATGACGATCCCTCCCAGGTCGACGGACTCTCGCCCGCGTCATCATTCATAACTTAACCGTCACTGGGACGCCGCTGCATGATCATTGGTTCCATCCGTGCGCCGACTTCTCGCGGCCATGTCGTCGGCACCTCGGCGACACGACGAACGCCCCCGCACCAGCGCGAGCCGATGCGGGGGCGTTCGTCGAGATCACCGAAGCGACGTTCGGTGAATCCGCCTCACTTGCTGAGGTTGTTCATGATCTCCGTCATGAGAGCGGCCGTCTCGGACGGCGTCTTGCCGACCTTGACGCCGGCGGCCTCGAGGGCCTCCTTCTTCGCGGCAGCCGTGCCCGCGGAGCCGGAGACGATGGCGCCGGCGTGGCCCATCGTCTTGCCCTCGGGAGCGGTGAAGCCCGCGACGTAGCCGACGACCGGCTTCGTCACGTTCTCCTTGATGTACGCCGCAGCGCGCTCCTCGGCGTCGCCGCCGATCTCACCGATCATGACGATCGCGTCGGTGTCGGGGTCGTTCTGGAACGCCTCGAGCGCATCGATGTGCGTCGTGCCGATGACCGGGTCGCCGCCGATGCCGATGGCCGTGGAGAAACCGAAGTCACGCAGTTCGTACATCATCTGGTACGTCAGCGTGCCCGACTTCGAGACGAGGCCGATGCGGCCCTTGCCGGCGATGTTCGCCGGGATGATGCCGGCGTTCGACTCACCGGGGCTGATGATGCCCGGGCAGTTCGGGCCGAGCAGGCGCGTCTTCGAGCCCTTGCTCAGGTTGTAGAACTCGGCCGAGTCCTTCACCGGGATGCCCTCGGTGATGACGACGGCGAGCGGCATCTCGGCCTCGATGGCCTCGACCGCGGCGCTCTTGGCGAAGGCCGGCGGCACGAAGATCACGGAGACGTTGGCGCCCGTCTCGGCCATGGCGTCCTTGACGGAGCCGAAGACCGGAACCTGCTTGGTCTCGCCGTTGACGTCGAAGTCAACCGTCTGGCCGGCCTTCTTCGGGTTGACGCCACCGACGACGTTCGTGCCCGAGGCGAGCATGCGCGCCGTGTGCTTCATGCCCTCGGAGCCGGTCATGCCCTGAACGATGACCTTGGAGTCAGCGTTGAGAAAAATCGACATGGAAGTCAGATCCCTTTCAGTTGGCCGCGGCCAGCTCGGCAGCCTTGCGGGCTGCGCCGTCCATGGTGTCCACGACCGTCACGAGCGGGTGGTTGAAGTCGGAGAGGATCGCACGGCCCTCTTCGACGTTGTTGCCGTCGAGGCGCACGACGAGCGGCTTCGTCGCCGCGTCGCCGAGCTTCTTCAGGGCGCCGACGATGCCGTTGGCGACGGCGTCGCACGCCGTGATGCCACCGAAGACGTTGACGAAGACGCTCTTGACCTGCTCGTCGTTCAGGATGACGTCGAGACCGTTGGCCATGACCTCCGCCGAGGCGCCGCCACCGATGTCGAGGAAGTTGGCGGGCTTGGCCTTGCCGCCGGTGAAGTCCTCACCGGCGTAGGCGACGACGTCGAGCGTGCTCATGACGAGGCCGGCACCGTTGCCGATGATGCCGACGTTGCCGTCGAGCTTCACGTAGTTGAGGTCGAGCGCCTTGGCCTTGGCCTCCAGCGGGTCGGCCGCGGCCTTGTCCTCGAGAGCCTCGTGGTCGGGGTGACGGAAGCCGGCGTTCTCGTCGAGCGTCACCTTGCCGTCGAGCGCAATGATGTCGCCATCCTCGGTCTTGACGAGCGGGTTCACCTCGACCAGCGTCGCGTCCTCGTCGCGGTAGGTCTCCCACAGCTTGACGAGAACGGGCGCGACCTTCGCGGCCGTCTCGTCGTCGAACCCGGCGGCCTTGACGATCTCGTCAGCCTTCGCGCCGTCGATGCCGACGTTCGGGTCGACCTCGATGCGCGCGAGTGCCTCGGGACGCTCGACGGCGAGCTGCTCGATCTCGACGCCGCCCTCCTTCGAGCACATCGCGAGGTAGCTGCGGTTCGCTCGGTCGAGCAGGATCGAGAAGTAGTACTCCTCGGCGATCTTGGCGCCCTGGGCGATCATCACGGTGCCCACGGTGTGGCCCTTGATGTCCATGCCCAGGATGTCCTTGGCGTACTGCTCGGCCTCGTCAGCCGACTTGGCTACCTTGACGCCGCCGGCCTTGCCGCGACCACCGGTCTTGACCTGGGCCTTGACGACGGTGACACCGCCCGACTTCGCACCGATCTGCTCGGCGGCTGCCTTGGCTTCTTCCGGGGTGGTGGCCGTCTGGCCGGCCAGCACCGGAACGCCGTGCGCCTCGAACATGTCGCGCGCCTGGTACTCGAAGAGATCCACGCGAATCCATCCTCATCGTTGAAAGGAGTGTTCCTCTTGTGACTTTAACGCGCTTTGCCGTGCGGGGGTAACCAGGGGTTCGCGCCGGTGCTCTCAGGCGTGTGCGGACGCCGCGTCCCCGACGTTCTCGCGCACCCACGCGACGACCTCGTGCGTCGGCGCACCGGGCGTGAAGATGCGCGCGACACCCATGTCGAGCAGCGGCTTGATGTCGCCCTCGGGGATGATTCCGCCACCGAAGACGACGACGTCGTCGATGCCCTGCTCGCGCAGCAACGTCATCAGGCGCTCGAACTGCGTCATGTGCGAACCGGACAGGATCGACAGGCCGATCGCGTCGGCGTCCTCCTGCACCGCAGCCGTGACGATCTGCTCCGGCGTCTGGTGCAGGCCCGTGTAGATGACCTCCATGCCGGCGTCGCGCAACGCCCGCGCGATGACCTTCGCACCACGGTCGTGGCCGTCGAGGCCCGGCTTCGCGACGACGACGCGGAGTCGATCGGAGCCGTTCGTGGCGGCATTCGTAGGGGTGGCGTTCGTGGCAGGCGCGTGCTGGACCATGACTCAATCCTCTCGGGCGGTTACTCGCACTGTAACGCCCGCCACACCCTCCGCTCAGTTGATGATCCTCAACTCATGCGTGTCACAGCTTCGTGACGGGCGCGTAGCGCAGGAGCAGGCGCTTGGGTGGGCCGTCGCCGAAGTCGATGTGAGCCATCGCTCGGTCGCCCTGACCCTCGACGCGCACGACGGTGCCGAGGCCGAAGCTGTCGTGCGTCACCTTGTCGCCGGCGTCGAGGTTCGGGATCTCGCGCATGCCGCGGCCGACGGCGGAGTTCTTCGTGGTCGAGAACGAACCGGCCCCGGAGCTGCGACCGCTCGACGACATCCGCGCCACCGGCGCGGAGCCGCGCCCGATGACGGGGCCGTCATCGTCGTGCCTGCTGCCACCCGAGCCGTAGGGCGAACCGCCCCCGCTGCCGAACGCGGCGTACCCGCGCGGCTGGGACGACGCGAACGCCGTGGCCTCGCGCTCCCAGTGGACGAACTCCTCCGGGATCTCGCCGAGGAAGCGCGACGGCGGGTTGTACTGCGGCGCACCCCACGCGCTGCGCACGGCAGCGCGTGACAGGTGCAGGCGCTCGCGCGCCCGGGTGATGCCGACGTAGGCGAGGCGCCGCTCCTCCTCGAGCTCCTTCGTGTCGCCGAGAGCGCGCATGTGTGGGAACGTGCCGTCCTCCATGCCGGTGAGGAATACGACCGGAAACTCGAGGCCCTTCGCGGTGTGCAACGTCATGAGGGTGACGACGCCCTGATCTTCGGCGTCCTTCGGTATCTCGTCCGCGTCGGCCACGAGGGAGACCTGCTCGAGGAAGTCCTCGAGCGTCGCGCCCGGGTAGTTGTCGTCGAACTCGTTGGCGACGGCGACGAGCTCGGCGAGGTTCTCGATGCGCGTCTCGTCCTGAGGATCCTTGCTCGTGCGCAGCTCCTTCAGATACCCCGTGCGCTCGAGGATCGCCTCGATGAGGGGGCCGACGCCGCTACCGGACTCGCGCGTCTGCCGCAGGCTCTCGAGGATCTCGGTGAAGCCCTTGACGGCGCTCACCGACCGCGTCGCGATGCCCGGTGCCTCGTCGGCCCGCGCGAGCGCCTCGATGAACGTGATGCGCTCCCGCTCCGCGAGCGCGCCGAGGCATGCCTCGGCGCGGTCACCGATGCCGCGCTTCGGCGTGTTGAGGATGCGGCGCAGGTTGACGGTGTCGGCCGGGTTCGAGATGACGCGCAGGTACGCGAGCGCGTCCTTGATCTCCTTGCGCTCGTAGAACCGCGTGCCACCGACGACCTTGTACGGCAGGCCGACGCGGACGAACACCTCTTCGAGCGCGCGCGATTGCGCGTTCGTCCGGTAGAACACCGCGACGTCCTTGGGCTTGACGCCGTGATCGTCGCCGAGCTTGTCGATCGTGCGCGCGACGAACGCGGCCTCGTCATGCTCGGAATCGGCGACGTACCCGACGATCTTCTCGCCGTCGCCCTGATCGGACCACAGGTTCTTCTTGCGACGCTCCGGGTTGCGCTCGATGACGGAGTTCGCCGCGCCGAGGATGTTCTGCGTCGAACGGTAGTTCTGCTCGAGCAGGATCGTCGTCGCGTTCGGGTAGTCCTCCTCGAACTCGACGATGTTGCGGATCGTCGCCCCACGGAAGGCGTAGATCGACTGATCGGCGTCACCGACGACGCACAGGTCGGCCATGGGTACCGCGCTCGTGGCGCGCGAATCGCCCTCGGCGTCCTGGCTCGCCATGCCGCCCGAGGCGTGCTCCCCGCCGGCGAGCTCGCGCACGAGGACGTACTGCGCGTGGTTCGTGTCCTGGTATTCGTCGACGAGGATGTGCCGGAAGCGGCGCCGGTAGTGCTCGGCCACCTGCGGGAACGCCTGCAGGATGGTGACGGTCGTCATGATGATGTCGTCGAAGTCAAGCGCGTTCGCCTGCCGCAGGCGCTGCTGGTAGAGACGGTAGGCCTCGGCGACCTTGCGCTCCTGATCCGTCTCGGCGCGCTTCGCGGCCTCCTCGGCGTCGATCAGCTCGTTCTTCAGGTTGCTCACCTGGAAACTGAACGACTTCGGCGGGTAGCGCTTCGGATCGAGGTCGAGATCGCGCGTCACCATCGCCATGAGGCGCTGACTGTCGGCCGCGTCGTAGATCGAGAACGTCGAGCGCAACCCCACATGCTTGGCTTCACGGCGCAGGATGCGCACGCACGCGGAGTGGAACGTGCTCACCCACATCGCGTTCGCCGCACCCCCGACGAGCTGCTCCACGCGCTCACGCATCTCGGCGGCCGCCTTGTTCGTGAAGGTGATCGCGAGGATCTGGCCGGGCTGCGCGCCACGCGCCGCCATCAGGTAGGCGATGCGATGCGTCAGCACGCGCGTCTTGCCCGAACCGGCGCCCGCGACGATGAGCAACGGCGTCCCGAAGTGCTCGACGGCCTGCGCCTGCTGCGGGTTCATGCCCTCGAGCAGGCTCGCAGGATCGGCCTCGAAACGTCGCGTGCCGCGCCCCGAATCGGGGCTACCCCAGTGCGATCCGCGACCCAGCATCGGCGCGTCGTCGCCCCATGTGCCGGCGTCGGCGGGGGCCTCGTCGGGCGGCGGTTCCTGCAGGGCCCACAACGGGATGCCGGACGCGTCGACCGCCCCCGGATCGACCGCGGCGGCCCCGGGAGCCTCCGTGCTCGGGGTACGCGACGGCGACGCGCCGGTACCGCTCCTGGAGGAGGGACGGGAGGCGTCGGCAGCGGTCAGCGGAAGGTCGTCGAAGAGGCCACTCATGATGAGGCCAGTCTAGGAGTGAGAAGCGACAACCGCTCAGTCGACGAGCGCGGCGGCCGCGCGGCCGAGGACGGCTGCGGGCATCGGGCTCGAGGCGGCAGGGGCGGGCGGCATCGTCGCCTACCCTTGGGGCGTGGATGTTCAGGCGATTCTCGATGCGATTCCGGCCCCGGCCGTCTACGTTCTGACCGGTCTCATCATCCTGCTCGAGAGCGTCGGCATCCCCCTGCCCGGCGAGATCATGCTCGTCACCGCGTCGCTGTTCGCCTCAGGGCCGCACCCGCACGTCAGCATCCACCTCGTCGCACTGGCCGCCATCCTCGGCGCCGTCATCGGCGACTCGATCGGCTACTACGTCGGTCGACACTTCGGTGAGCGCCTGTTCGCGTGGCTCGGCACACGCTTCCCCCATCACGTCAACGACGAGACGATCGGGTACGCCAAGCACGCCTTCCACACCCACGGCATCTGGGCGGTGTTCTTCGGACGCTTCGTCGCGCTGCTGCGCATCTTCGCCGGCCCGCTCGCCGGCTCGCTGCACATGAAGTATGCGCGCTTCCTGGCCGCCAACGTGCTCGGCGCCATCTGCTGGGCCGGCGGCACCGCCTACGGCGTCCACTTCCTCGGCAAGATCGCCGAGAAGTGGATGAAGAACTTCTCCTACATCGGGCTCGGCGCCGCCGTCGTCCTCGGCATCGTGTTGACGACGGTCGCCCGCAAGCGCATCAGCGCCAACGTCGCCGAGTACGCCGAACGCAAGCGCGCCGCCGGTGAAGAGATCAACCCCGCCGATCCGCGCGCGGTGAGCTGACGGACGCTCACCCGAGCATGGCTGGAGCGACGAACGCCTACCCTTGTGGCATGTCCACGCTCAACGAAATCCTCCTGCTCGTCCACCTGCTCGGCATGGCCGCCATCGTCGGTGGCTTCCTCGCTGTCCTCAAGGCGCCGCGCGCCATCCCCGCGATGGTGTGGGGCGCGCGCCTGCAGCTGCTCAGCGGGCTCGCGATGGTCGGCGTCGCCGAGTCGCAGCACTGGTCGCTCGACCACACGTGGGTCGCGGTGAAGCTCGTCATCGCCCTCATCGTCGCAGGTCTGCTCGAAGTCTCCTCGTCGAAGGAGAAGAAGGGCGACAGCGCCGCGCCGCTCGTCCAGGCCGCCGCTGCGCTCGCCGTCATCAACGTCATCGTCGCGATCTTCTGGCACTGACCGACCACCCCGCATGACGAGCGGGTGCGACGACGCATGAGGCGTCGACGCACCCGCTTCGTCGTCGGTGGCCACGCCCCGTCGACGCATCCGGTCGCCGGGCTCGGCTCGTGGGTGGCTCGGCGTCAACCTGAGGAGCCGAGCACCTGCCGCACCGATTCGAGCGCCCAGGGAGCCATGCCGCCGCTCGGGTAGCCGTCGGAGGTGGGGTCGACCACGTCGGCCGCCGCGAACCACGCCGCGTGCTGCGTCGAGCCCCCGACGTCGTGGACGGTGGGTTCGCTGGGCTCGTCGCAGCGGGCCGAGTAGATGAGGCGGACGGCGTGGAAGTCCTCGACCATCCCCTCCCTGCCATCGCCGACGCGGTGCGAGGACGAGACGTCCCACAACCGCGCGTCGCTGATGCGCTGCCCGGCCTCCTCCCAGACCTCGCGCGCGGCGGCCGCCTCGGGCGCCTCGCCGGCCTCGACCCCGCCCCCGGGCAGGATCCACAGCCCCGGACGCCCCGTCTCGCGCGACAGCTGCGTCAGCAGCACGCCCCTCTCGCTCGTCACGACCGCGTACGCAGCCAGGCGTTGGCGCACCAGATCGACCGGGCCGGCGGCGCGCGCGACACCCGCGAGGCGATGATGAGCCGCATGCATGCGCGCGACCTCGAACGTCAGCTCGACGCCGTCATGCACGAGTGTCGCCGTGCGTAGGGCGACCGGTTTGAACCCCGCGTCGCGCACCTGACGCCGCGGCGCGATGCCCTGCGCCAACCGGGCACGCAGCACCTCGCGACCGTCCTCCAGACCCCGCACGAAGATCGGGATGTCGGGGACGCCGTCGCCCTTCATCGCGCCGCTCGCAGTGCCGCGGCCCGTGCGTACTCGGCCTCGGCGAGACGGACGACCTGATCCCACGTCTGCGCCGGGCGATGCGTGCGGTTGTACTCGGCCATCGTCCGGCGCAGGTCGGTGTCGAGAGCGAGGCGGATGATGGCCTGCGCGAGGTCGTCGTCATCGCCCGCGAGCAGCCCGTTGACGCCCGAGGTGACAAACTCCGAGACGCCGCTCGTCGACGGCGCGACGACGGGCAGCCCTGACGAGCGCGCCTCGAGCGCCGCGATGCCGAACGACTCGAGCCGCGCCGGCGCGACGTACAGGTCTGAGGCGCGGTAGCGGTCGTGCAGTTGCGCGCGCGTCATGCGTCCTGGCAAGGAGACCCACTCGTGGGCGTCGGCGAGGTCGACGGCGCGCACGAGCTTCGGGCGCAGGTCGCCCTCCCCCGCGATCTCGAGCCGGACGTTCGGTGCCTCGCGGTGCACCGCCTTCATCACCGAGAAGAACTCGAGCGGACGCTTGCGCGTGGCCAGCCGCATCGCCGAGATGACACGCACCTCGTCGCCCGTGCGCGGCTCGCCGGGCGTCCACGCGTCGGCGTCGATGCCGTTCGGCAGCACGACGACCTCGTGGCCGCGGCCGGCCATGTCGCGGATCGGGCGCGCCGCGACCTGCGAGACCGCCGACAACGCAGCGCCGCCCTTGGCCCAGCGGCGTACGAAACCGAGCGGCTTGAGCAGCGGACCGGCCCACGCCATGACGGAGTGCCACGTCACCGCCGTCGGCAGGCCCAGATCGAGGGCGAGGCGGACGGCGTCGAAGGAGAACACGCTGATGACGCCGATGTGCGCGTGGACGACGTCGAAACCGCCGTTCGACAGCGCCAGGCGAAGCTGCGAGACGGCCATCGGATTGAGCGCGACATCGTGCGGCAACCCGAGCGAAAACCGATGCACCGGGATGCCGTCGACGATCTCGAGGCCGCTGTGCTGCTCACGGTGAGCCGGGGTGACGGTGTACGCAACGACCTCGTGCCCCTGCGCCACCAGGCGCTGCGCGAGGTCGTGCACCTGCACCTCGATGCCGCCCAGACGCGGCAGATAGCAGTCGGACACGAGGGCGATCTTCACGGCACGAGTCTTTCATGCGAGAGGATGAAGACGATGATCACCACCCCAGACGGCCAGCCGCGACGCACCCTCGTCGCATTCCATGCCCACCCCGACGACGAGGCGCTGCTCACCTCCGGCACCATGGCGAAGGCCGCGGCGCAGGGGCATCACGTCGTCCTCGTCGTGGCGACGGACGGCGCGCTCGGCCTCGCCGGGTCGGAATACGGCACGGCTGACGAGCTCGCGGCGCGACGTTGGGACGAAGTATCGGCCAGCGCCCGCGGGCTCGGCGTCGCCCGGCTCGAGACGCTCGGCTACGCCGATTCGGGCATGGGCCCGCAGGTGTTTCCCGACCCGCCGGGCAAGCGGCGCTTCGTCACGGTGCCCGTCGAGGAAGCAGCCGAGGCGCTCGCCGTCATCCTGCGCGAGGAGGACGCCGACGTCCTGCTCACCTACGACGCGGCCGGCGGCTACGGACACCGCGACCACGTGCGCGTCCATGAGGTCGGCGCGCGCGCGGCTGAGCTGGCGGGCACGCCGCGCGTACTCGAGGCGACGGTGCCCCGCGACCTGCTCGTGCGCGCGCTGCACCTCGTGGCGCGTTTCTACCGTTTCCCCGACGACTTCGACATGGCCGGCTTCGAACGCGCCTACTCGGCCCGCAAGGACATCACTCATCGCGTCAACGTCCTCCGTCAAGCGGGCGCGAAGCGAGCGTCGATGGCGGCGCACGCGTCACAGGCGAGTGCTGACGGTGACGCCGACCGCACCCTCGCCGCGTTCCTGCGCATCCCGCGGCCGCTGTACGACATCGTCTTCGGACGCGAATGGTTCCGCGACCCCGCCCACGTCGGCCCCGTCAGCCACGACATCTTCGCGGGGCTGACCGAGCACGAGGACCGCGCCGAGTGAGTTCGCCCTCGTCGTCCCGTCAGCCCGGGAGCACCTCGCCTGACGCCTCGTCCGGCCATGGATCCCGTTCCGAGGATTCACCTCTGTCGCCCGCGATGCCGCGTCCCAACGCGTGGCAGAGCGCGCAGGCCGTCATCGGCATCGGCCTGGCCGCGGCGATCCTGTACTGGGGCGTGCCGTGGTTCGGCGAGACGACATGGCCCGAGATCGGGCGGCATCTGCAACTGCTCGGGTGGGTGAGCAGCCTCGAACTGTTCGCGCTCGTCGCGTTCGGGCTGTGGCTCTACACCTTCGCGCTGACCGGCTCCATACCCGGGCTGGGGCACGTCAAGGCGCTCATCGTCAACGTCGCGGGGTCCGCGGCCGGCAACCTCCTGCCCGGCGGTGGCGCGGCCGGCGTCGCCGCGACCTACCTGATGCTGCGCTCCTGGGGGTTTCAGGCCGCAGCGATCTCGACGTCGGTCATCGTCACCGGCGTGTGGAACCTCGTGGCGCGCCTCGCGATGCCGCTGCTCGGCGTCGCGCTGCTCAGCTCGACGGACGCCCTGCCGAAGGGAGTGCGTCGCGGCGCGCTGACCGGCGGAATCGTCGGGCTCGTCATCATCGCCGCGTTCGTCGGTGTGCTGCTCTCCCCCGGTCTGACGCAGCGGTTCGGCGCGTGGCTCGATCGCCGCGTCGGTGGACGTGTGCGACGTCGCCGGCCCGGTTTCGAGATCGAGGCCACGCTCGTCGATCAACGACGCCGTCTGGCGGGCGTGACGGCGCACGGGTGGGCGCCGATGACGGTGGGCGTCGTCGGGTACCTCGCCGTCTATTTCGTGCTGTTCTGGCGGACGATGGAGGCGGTCGGCGTCGACATGCCCCTGAGCAAGTTGTTCGCGGCATACGCCGTCGGGCGCCTGCTGACGACCGTCGGCGTGACGCCAGGCGGCCTCGGCGTGACGGAGGCCGGCACCCTCGCCGTCCTCGTCGCATGGGGCGCTGACAAACCCGCCGCAGCTGCGGGCGTCCTCGTCTTCGCCTTGTTCACACACCTGCTCGAGGTGCCTCTTGGCGCACTGGGCTGGCTGGCGTGGTGGCTCATGCCGAAGCAAGCCGTCCTCGATGCCGCGACGTCGCCCAGGTCGTCATCGCCGACCTGATATGACCAAGAATCGCGAATGTGGACAGGATTCGCGGTTGCGTCAGGGCCCCACCCCACCTGCGATTCTCGACCTCATTCGCGAATCTCGTCGGCCTTCACGGCTGAGGTACACCCGACGTGGCGGGGTCAGTTCTTCTTCGTCAGACGTGCGACCTGGCGGGCGCGGGCTTCGTCGGCGAGGTGGTCGTCGATCTCGCCCGGCTCGAACGGACGGCCCGTCGCGCGCTCGGCGGCGACGGCGATGAGGAAGTCCGCGAGCTTCGGGTTCGACGGCAGGATCGGGCCGTGCAGATACGACCCGATGACGTTGCGCGTGCGCGCGCCCTCCTTGCCGTCCTCGCCGTTGTTGCCAAAACCGGAACGCACGTCACCGAACGCACGCTGGCCGTCGCCGAGCACCGTCGAACCCGAGTGATTCTCGTACCCGACGACGTCGCCGAACTCGGTCGACAGCACGACGGGCCCGATCATGCGCTTCGCGTTGCCCTGCGTCGTGACGTCGAGGATGCCGAGACCGGGCAGCGTTTCGCCCTCGACGGTGCGGAACGCCTTGCCGAACAACTGGTACATGCCGCAGATCATGAGCATCGGGACGCCGTCCTCAGCCATGCTGACGAGGCGCGGGCCGATGCGTTCGAGATCGGCCTCGACACGCGCCTGCCCCGAATCCTGGCCGCCACCGCCAACGACGAGGTGGATGCCGTCGGGCAGTTCGTCGCCGGGGTTGTGGCTCACGACGTTCGGTTCGTAACCGTGCCAGCGCAGGCGTGCCTCGAGGCAGCGCGTGTTGCCGAGGTCGCCGTAGATCGACATCTCCCGCGGGTACAGGTGCACGAGCGTGACGCGGCCCTTGCTCGGGCCACTCGGATCGCCCAGTGTCGTCGGGACGACATCCATCGCCGCCGGGTCCTCGTTGACCCGCGCCTGTACCTCACCCGACGTCGACGAGTCGGCTCGCACAGCATCCGTCGGCACCCCGCCCATCGCCGCGGGGTCGTCGTCGATCCGAGGGGCAGCCGTCGGCTGGGGGTTCGTCTGCTCGCTCATTCGGCGGCGTCCTCTCCGAAGTCGGGCAGGTCGTAGCGCTCGGCGAGCGTGCGACGCAGCGTCATCATGGCGGTGTACGTGCAGAAGATGCGCTTCGGTTCGTCGGCGTGCTCGGCGAGGAACCGATCAAGAGCGGCGTGCAGGTCGGGTTCGACCGCGCGCACCTCGACGCCGTCATAGGCGAGCCGCAGGGCCATGTCATAGGCGCGCACCCCACTCGTCAGTTCGACGCCGCGCTCGCGCAGCGACGCGAAGTTGACGTCGTAGAGCCATGAGACGTCGCGTCCGTCGGCGTAGTTGTCGTTGATCGCGACCATGCTCGCGACCGGCCGGCCCCCGTACGTCGACAGCGCGACGGTGAATCCGGCCGGGTTCTTGACGAGCACGAGCTCGAGTTCGGTGCCGTCGGCGTCGATCACCTCTCCGCGCCCGAACGGCGGCTGCACGGCTTCGAGTGCCGTCACCGCCGTCTCACCGCGGAACGCGTGGCCGAGCAGGCGGCGCGCCATCGACGTCGCCGCGGTCGCGTTGATCATCGCGGCCAGACCGTGCTGACGCATCTGCATAGGCCCCACGTTGCCGCTGCCGTCGGCACGGTCGGCGAACGTCACGAGGAAGCGACGTTCGTCGAGCGGCTTGAGCAGACCGTCACCCGGGCCGACGAGCGGCGCGACGAAGTCGTCGTCGCTGCGCACGTCCTGCTCCATGAGCTCGCCGAGGCGGTCGGCGATCGTCTCGTCGACACCGAAGTACGACACCTCGACGCCATCGGCCAGGCGCCCCGCGATGCGCGCGACGAACGAGTCGTCGCGGTTGAGGACGACGCCCTGCGTGGTCTGTTCCGCCAGCTGTGCGAGCAGTTTCGCCGTGTAGTCGATCTCGGCGAATCGGTCGAGCTGGTCGCGTGCGACGTTGAGTAGCAGCGCATGCGTGGGCTTGACGACCTTCGCGAAGTGCAGCGAGTGCGCCTCGTCCAGCTCGAGCACCGCGATGTCGGCGTCGAGACCACCCTTGAGGGAGATCTCTCCGAGCACCGACGAGATGACGCCACGCGTGAAGTTCGAGCCCGTCGGGTTCGTGAACACGCGCAGACCATGCGCGCGCAGCAGCGCGACGAGCATCTTCGTCGTCGTCGTCTTGCCGTTCGTGCCGGTGACGACGACGATGCCCTGCGGCAGTCCCGCGAGCGCCTGGGAGAGGAAACGCGGATCGATCTTCTCGACGACGAGACCGGGCAGGGCGCTTCCGCCCCCACGCAGCCTCGTCGCGATTCGCGCGGACTTGCCCGCGAGCACGGCAGCAGCAGTTCTCAACACCCGGCCAGCCTAGTGCGTGGTCCGCGCGACCTCCCGGACGGCACGCGCGGCGGAGGCGACGATCATCGTGACGCCCAGCGGGACGGCGACGAGTTCGAGCACAGCCGCGCCCACCCACCACGCACCGAAAGCGTTGACGTCCGTGCCCCACCCGAGGAACGTGACGACGACCCACGCGGCGCCCGCAGCCGCCGCGAGCACGTCGTGGGGCGCCGGGCGGGGCCAGGCACCCAACGTGCCACCCGAGGCCGGCCGGCTGACGGTGGCGCCACCGGGGTGCGCTGGGGTGCGGCGCTCCCCGCGCTGTCCAAGGCGGACGCCGGCGTCTTCCTCAGCATCGACACCTTCGTCAGGGATCGCCAGGTCGCCCAAGAACGGGTGCGGCCCACCCCCACCGCCTCGAGGCGCCAGCAGCAGATGCGCAACGCCCAGCCAGGCCGCGACGACGGCGATCGCGGCGACGACGTCGCCCAGCGCGTGCCAGTACGCCGCAATGACGCCGAGACACCCCAGCGTTCCCCAGGCTCCGGCGCCGACGAGCGCCGCACGCCGCCATCGCGGGGGCGTGAGGAGGACGACGGCGGCAGCGCTCGTCAGCGCGAGCGTGGCGTGCCCACTGGGCAGCGTCGCGACCTCAGGCGTGAGCGCCCGGGCGAGCAGCAACTTGGCCGCCTGCGTGCTCAGATTGGCGCCGGCGATGACGAGCAGAGCGGCGGCGGCGCGCGGGGGCGTCACGGCCCATGCGCCGCCGCGGCGCAGCAGCGAAACCGGGAGCGCCACGACCGCCACGACAGCGACCACGAGCGCCCCGCGCGGTACCCACCCGACGCAGGCCGCGATCGTCTCGAACGTGCGGCCCGTACCACTCAACGCGTGCATGCCGTCCCGGGCCCTGCTGACCCCGCCCGGGAGATCACGCGCCATCGCCACGATGCCGACCACGACGGCTGCGAGCAGCATCATGAACGCGGCCGGCACGAAGCGCCGACCCCACGACCGCACCGCGTCGCGCGTCACACGGGCCACCATGGTCTGCTCGAGACCTCAGCCGACGGCGTCGTCGGCGGCGGCGCTGATCCACGCCAGCGTGAGCGCCGCCGTCACGGCGATGCTCACCAGGGAGACGAACGCCAGGACGAGCGAGACGTCGTGATCGAGCGGACGCACCCCGAGCGCGACGAAGATGAGGCCGACGCCGATGCTGCCCGCCAGGCTGAGCACGGGTCGCACCGCGTACGACGTGTCGCGCGGATGACGGCCGTGCTGGACGCGCTGCACGACGCCCAGCGCGATCGCTGCGAGGAACGTGGTCAGCAGAAAGGCCGCGATGACGTCGGCGGGCCGGTGCCAGTGTCCGACGAGCGTGCCCGCGCCGACGAACGTCACCCCGAAGCCGGCGAACGGCAGCAGCCATCGCCTGGCGCCCACGGGCGCGACGATGAGGGCAGCCGTGGCGATGCTCATCGCTACCGTCGAGTGCCCACTTGGCAACGAGTTCGACCACCAGTGTGGTTGCGTGGGCCAATAGGCCTTGAACAGCTGCGTCGTCACGTTCGCCACAGAGACGACGCAGACGGCCGCCGCCGCGAGAGCGAAACGGCGTCGCACGAGTGCGATCACGACGAACGCGAGCAGGAACGCGCCTGTGCTCGCGATCGTGATGTACGTCAGGGGGTCGACGATGTGCGCCCAGGCTCGCGCGCTGGAACCGGTGCTCAGGCGCGCGCGTTCGTCCCACATCTGGCCGCGTGCCGTTCGCGTGAACACCCACAGCACCAGAAGGAACCCGGTGAGCGATACGAGCGCCATGGTCGTCACCGAGCAGACGAGACGGCGCACGGACTCCGGGATGTCGCCGGCCGGCTCGGCGTCGTCGCCAGCCCGTGTCGCGCCCACGAGGTCATCGGCGCTCATCGCGCACCACCGCCGGGGCGTGCCGACCCGACGGGCCGATCGTCCTGACCGCGTCGAGGACCACCGGGATGCGACGACGGCGCAACCGTGCGGGCTGCGCCGTCGTCGTGCGTGAGCTCAGGAGGCATCATGCCGTCACCTTCGAACTCACTCCCACTCGATGGTGCCCGGCGGCTTGCTCGTCACGTCGAGCACGACGCGGTTGACGTCGGCGACCTCGTTCGTGATGCGGTTCGAGATCTTGGCGAGCACGTCGTAGGGCAGGCGCGTCCAGTCGGCCGTCATCGCGTCCTCGCTCGATACGGGGCGCAGGACGATGGGGTGACCGTACGTACGGCCGTCGCCCTGCACGCCGACGGAGCGCACGTCGGCGAGCAACACGACGGGGCACTGCCAGATGTCGCGGTCGAGACCGGCGGCCGTCAGTTCTTCGCGGGCGATGAGGTCGGCAGCGCGCAGGATCTCGAGGCGCTCGGCCGTCACCTCGCCGATGATGCGGATGCCGAGGCCGGGGCCCGGGAACGGCTGGCGCCACACGATCGCCTCGGGCACACCGAGCTCGAGACCGACCTGACGCACCTCGTCCTTGAACAGGGAACGCAGCGGCTCGACGAGCGTGAACTGCAGGTCGTCGGGCAGGCCGCCGACGTTGTGGTGGCTCTTGATGTTGGCCGCGCCCGTGCCGCCGCCGGATTCGACGACATCGGGGTACAGCGTGCCCTGGACGAGGAACTCGACGGGGTGCTCGCTGCTCGACTCAGCGCCGACGATGTCGCGCGCGGCCTGCTCGAAGACGCGGATGAACTCGCGACCGATGATCTTGCGCTTCGTCTCCGGGTCGCTCTGACCCGCGAGCGCGTCGAGGAACTGCTGCGACGCATCGACGACGACGAGGTCGACGCCGGTGGCGGCGACGAAGTCCTCCTTGACCTGCTCGGCCTCACCGGCGCGCAGCAGGCCGTGGTCGACGAAGACGCACGTCAGTCGGTCGCCGATCGCCTTCTGCACCATCGCCGCGGCGACCGAGGAGTCGACACCACCGGAGAGGCCACAGATCGCGCGGCCCTCACCGATCTGCTCCCGCACCTGCTCGACGAGCTCCTCGGCCATGTTGGCGGCCGTCCACGTCGCCTCGAGGCCGGCGCCCTTGAGCAGGAAGTTACGAAGCACCTCCTGGCCATGGGCGGAGTGCAACACCTCGGGGTGCCACTGGACGCCGAACAGCTTGCGCGCCGGATCCTCGAACGCCGCGACGGGCGCGCCGGGTGTGCGGGCACACACCGTCATGCCCGCGGGAGCCTCGGTCACGCCGTCACCGTGCGACATCCACACGTTCTGCTCGGCGGGCTGCCCCGCGAACAGGACGGACTCGGTGTGCGTGATCGTCGCCGTCGTGTTGCCGTACTCACGACCACCCGTGTGGCCGACGGTGCCGCCCAGAGCGTCAGCCATCGCCTGGAAGCCGTAGCAGATGCCGAACACGGGCACGCCGGCCTCGAGCAGCGCGACGTCGAGCGACGGCGCCCCCTCGGCGTACACCGACGACGGCCCGCCCGAGAGCACGATGGCCGCGGGCTCCTTGGCCAGCATCTCGGCGGCACTCATCGTGTGCGGCACGACCTCGGAGTAGAGGGCGCACTCACGCACGCGTCGCGCGATCAGCTGCGCGTACTGCGCGCCGAAGTCGACGACGAGAACGGGATGATCCTGCAGATTTTCGGTCACGTCACTCATCCTATCGGCCGGGGCGACAACCCCGGAATCACGCGGTTATCGGACGCTGACAGCCGCTCAGCGGGTGGGGAGTGCCTCGAGATCGCGCTCGACCTCACCGCTGATGCGGCGCTCCACCCAAAAGGACAGGAACGGGACGCAGCCGGCCAGGATGACGAGCACCATCTTGCCGATCCCCCAGCGCATGGCGAAACCCAGATTCGCCGTCGCGGCGACATAGACGAGGAAGAGCAGACCATGCGGTTGCGGCCACCAGTCGAGGGCGTGGTTGTCGAAACCGTAGTGCAGCACCATCTCGAGCACGAGAACGAGCAGGCCGATACCGACGATGAACGCGGCGACCTTGAAGAACTTGAGGGCAGAGCGAGCCTTGAGTGCGTCGATGCGCACCACGGGGCGGCCGGGGGTGGGAGCAGGCTTTGTCACGGCGTTTCCTTTCGTGTCGCCGGGCGCATCGCGCCCTGTTCGGCGAGGGTTTCGGGAGCCGACGACGCCCGGGCGGCACCATCGTCGGGCTGGTCGAGATCGTCAGCGGCGTCG
Source organism: Dermacoccus sp. SAI-028 (assembly GCF_004346775.1). Lineage (NCBI taxonomy): Bacteria > Bacillati > Actinomycetota > Actinomycetes > Micrococcales > Dermacoccaceae > Dermacoccus > Dermacoccus sp. SAI-028. The sequence goes on from NZ_SMFS01000001.1 coordinate 2,323,351, forward strand.
CCCTCGCTGCGTGCGGCGCGCACGTCGGGCGCATCTGTTGCCTGCGGCCCGTCGGAGATCGCGGCTTCGGCGGCCGCCCGGTCGTCGAGGTATTCCTCATGCAGGATTCGCAGCCACATGAAGACGGCGAAGATCGCGAAGATCCACCACTGCCACGCATAGGCCGCGTTGCGCAGATCGACCTTCGTGGCTTTCGGCACCGGCGGCGGAATGTGCTGCACGACAGCGGTTCCCGACTGCGGCGCCGCGGCCGGCACCTGCTTCGTCGAGAAGACGAAGCCGTTGTAGACCTTGCCGCCCCACTCGTTGAGCAGCCGGCCCATGTCGATCGTGCCGATCTGCCCCTCGGGAAGTTCACCGAGCGTAGAGACCGATTCCCCGGGCGCGAGCGCGCCCTCGATCGTCACCGTGCCTGACGTCGGCGCGGGCAGCTTCGTCGTCTGCGTGACGAACCCGCGCACCACCGGGATGCGCGCGCCCGTCGTGTCGACGACGAGCGGTGTCATGAGCCAGTAGCCGTTCTTGCCGTCGAGTACGCGGCCGGCGACCAGTTCGGTCTTCGCGGCGTCATAGTGGCCGGTCGCACGAATCGGCTGCAAGGAGCGCCCGTTGTCGAACGTCGTCTGCGGTTTCAGGACGTCGTCGAGTGGTTCCACAGCGCGCCCGTTGCTCTCCTCGAGGACCTGCTGGTTGGCCCTGTTGTGGGCCGTCTGCCACTGCCAGTTGCCCAACCAGACGAAGGCTGCCGTCAGAACGAGCATGACGACGAACAACCGCAGGAGGCGGGGTTTCATCGCGGTTCGCAGCACCGACTCAGCCTACGGGGTCGAACTGAACGTTGCCTCAGACGGGTCGCTCTGCATTGTGGAGCGTCATGGCGTCACCTCGACGGCGCCCCTTTCACCGCCGGCAAGCCCACCGATGCGCGGCATCCCGACGTCGACGACCTGCCCGGGCACACGACCCGGCGCCATGTCGAGCCTGACGTACTCCTCACCCGGCGCCGGGCGCTCGTCCCGCTCCCCCTTGGCCGGCCACGCACTCATCGCACGTTCGGCCTGGGCGGTGATCGTCAGCGAAGGATTGACGCCAAGGTTCGCGGAGACAGCCGAACCGTCGACGATCGACAGAGTCGGGTAGCCGTGGACGCGGTGATACGCGTCGATGACGCCCGTGCCCGGCCCGTCGCTGATCGGTGCGCCGCCGAGGAAGTGCGCCGTCATCGGCACCTCGAACAGCTCGTTCCATGTGCCGCCCGGCACCGCGGTGCCCTTGACGGCCTTCTGCAGCTCGCTCGCCATCGCGTGAATCGCCTTGTGCCCGCCAGCAATCCACGACGGATTGGGTTCGCCGTGGCCCTGCGCGGACGTCAGCTTCCATCCGCGGCGCGTGCGCTGCGGTGAGACGTCGATGGAGTTGTCGAGCGTCTGCATGACGAGGGCGATGACGGTGCGCTCACTCCATCTTCGCGGCACGACGGTCTTGAGCAGCGTGCCCGGGCGCTTGATGAACTCTCGCGCGAAGGCACGCGTGCGGCTCGGCACGTCGCCGGGGATGAGCAGGGTGGAGAAGAAGCCCATCGCGTTCGAGCCCTTGCCGTAACGGCAGTTCTCGACGTGCGTCGTGGCGTCGACGTGAAAGCTGGAGGTGATGGCGACGCCCTTCGTCAGGTCCGCGCCGCGCGGTACGTCGACGAGGGCCGCGCCACCGAGTTCTTCGGAGTTGGTACGCGTCAGCTTGCCCAGCCGCGGCGACAGGTGCCGCAGGCGTCCTTCGGCCCGCAGCGTGTGCAGCAACGACTGCGTCCCCCACGTCCCGGCGGCGAGGACGACGTGGCGGGCCGTCATCGTCCGGCGATCCCGACGCAGCCACGCGCCGGTGCGCTCACTCGTCACGCGCCAGCCGCCTTCGCCGTGCTCACCGATCGGTTCGAGATCGACGACGGTGCGCATCGCCTCGATGCGTGCGCCGGCCCGTTCGGCGAGGGGCAGGTAGTTCTTGAGCAGCGTGTTCTTCGCGCCGACGCGGCAGCCGACCATGCAGTTGCCGCACTCGGTGCAGCCGGTGCGCGCCGGGCCCTCGCCCCCGAAGTAAGGATCGTCGACGCGCTCGCCGGCGCGTCCGAAGTACACGCCGACCGGCGTCTTGCGGAACGTGTTCTCGACACCGAGGCTGCGGGCTGCGTCGCGCATGACGTTCTCGACGACGCCCTCGCACGGGTTGGCCTCGACGACGCCGAGCATCTTCTTCGCCACGGTGTAGTGCGGCGCGAGTTCTTCCTGCCAGTCGGTGATGTGCGCCCACTGCGGGTCGTCGAAGAACGTCTTCGGCGGCACGTAGAGCGTGTTCGCGTAGTTGAGGCTGCCGCCGCCCACGCCCGCGCCGGCGAGGATGACGGCGTGCGGCAGCTTGTGGATGCGCTGCACGCCGAAGCACTTGAGCTTGGGCGCCCAGACGTAGTTGCGCACGTCCCAGCTCGTCTTGGCGAACTCGTCGTCACGCCGCCGCGGGCCGGCTTCGAGCACGACGACGTCATAGCCCTTCTCAGCCAACCGCAGCGCCGCGACCGAGCCGCCGAAGCCGGAGCCGATGACGGCGACGTCGACGTCCATCGCCTGATCGCGCGAGGTGGTGTTCATGACAGGCCCGCCTTCTTCATGACGCGCAGACCCGTGCTCAGGGCGCGAGCGAACTGTCGCTGCGACACGCCCTTCGGCACGCCGAAGCCCTGCAACCGCTGCACGCTGACGTTCTGGATGTCGGTGTACTTCGTGATGCCCTCCGCGCCGTGACGCCGCCCGAGACCGGAGGCCTTCATGCCGCCCATCGGCGCGCCATTGCTCGCGTAAGCGGCCGCGTAGCCCTCGTTGACGTTGACGGTTCCGGTGCGGATGCGGGCGGCAATGGCGCGCCCGCGCGCGACGTCCTTCGTCCAGACGGAGGCGTTGAGGCCGAAGTCGGTGTCATTGGCGAGGGCGACGGCCTCGTCATCGCTGCTCACGCGGTACACGCTGACGACGGGCCCGAATGTCTCCTCGTCGCGGCACAGCATGCCGTCCGCGACGCCGTCGAGGACGGTCGGTTCGTAGCAGTACGGGCCGATGTCGGAGCGCGCCTTGCCTCCGGTCAGCACCGTCGCGCCCTTCGCGACGGCGTCGTCGACGTGCTGTGTGACGCGTTCGAGCTGGTCGGCCGAGATGAGGCTGCCCATGTCGTAGCCCCAGTCGAGCGCCACGCCGATCTTCATCGCTGCGACGCGTTCGAGGAAGCGTCGCAGGAACTCGTCGGCGATCTTCTCGTGCACGACGAGACGCTCGATCGAGATGCACAGCTGGCCCGCGCTCGCGAAGACGGCGCGCTGCGCGCACTCGGCGGCGCGCGTCAGGTCGGCGTCATCGGCGATGTACATGGCGTTCTTGCCACCGAGTTCGAGCGACGCGCTCTTGAGCCGCTCCCCCGCGTCGCGCGCGACGATGCGGCCCGTCTTCGTCGAACCGGTGAACATCACCGAGTCCGCGTGCTCGAGCACCGCCCCGCCGACGTTCGGCCCGTCGCCGAGGACGACCTGGAGCAGCCCCTCGGGCAGGCCCGCCTCGTCGCACAGTTCAACGGCGCGCAGGCACGTGAAGCTCGACTTCTCGTCCGGGCGCAGGACGACGGCGTTGCCCGCCGCGAGCGCCGGCAGCGCGTCCGTGATCGACATCGACAGCGGGTAGTTCCACGGCGCGACGATGCCGACGACGCCCTTCGGCAGATAGTGCGTGCGCGCCTGCGTCAGCACCGGAAGCGCGCCGAGGGCCTTGCGCTCGGCGAGATAGCTCGGCGCCTTCTTGGCGTAGTGACGGCACACGCCCGCGGTGTCGAGCACCTCCTCGAACGCCTGGATGCGCGCCTTGCCCGACTCGATCTGGATGAGGTCGAGCAACTCGTCCTGGCGATCGAGCACGAGGTCGTGCAGCCTCGTGAGGAACTCGACGCGTTCGCGGACGTCGCGCTGTGCCCATTCCTGCTGCGCTGCGCGCGCCCGTTCGTAGGCGGTGACGACGTCGTCGGGCGTCGACGTGGGCAGCGCGCCGATCGTCTCCCCCGTCAGCGGCGTCATGCGTTCCTGCGCCGGGCCGCTCGCGACGACGCGGGCGCTCATGCGTCGGACGGTCGCCTCGTCGAGAGCAAGCGGACGCTGAGGGCGCGGCTGGGTGTGCAGTGAAGGCGTCATCCCCCCACTGTAGATGTGACCTCCGACACCGTGGTTACTTTCGCGTACACCGTGCACATGGCGGGCGCCGTCGTGCGCTCTGCCGACGCGATGCCTCCCTCGACGCAGCACGCCCCCGCTCTTCGAAAGAGCGAGGGCGTGCCGGGTGGGGGGTCAGCTGCGCTGGTAGGGCGCGACGACGAGTTCGACGCGCTGGAACTCCTTGAGGTCGGAGTAACCGGTCGTCGCCATCGCGCGCTTGAGGGCGCCCATGATGTTGGTCGTGCCGTCGGCGCTCTGGCCGGGGCCGTCGAGGATCTGCTCGAGCGAACCGACGGTGCCGACCTCGACGCGCTCACCGCGCGGCAGCTGGCTGTGGTGCGCTTCGGGGCCCCAGTGGAACCCGCGGCCCGGCGCCTCCTCGGCACGCGCGAGGGCTGCGCCGAGCATGACGGCGTCAGCGCCGCACGCGACGGCCTTGACGATGTCGCCGGATGTGCCGACGCCGCCGTCCGCGATGACGTGGACGTAACGTCCGCCCGACTCGTCGAGGTAGTCGCGGCGCGCCGCAGCGACGTCGGAGATCGCCGTCGCCATGGGCGCGTGGATGCCGAGCGTGCGGCGCGTCGTGTGCGCGGCGCCGCCGCCGAAGCCGACGAGGACGCCGGCCGCGCCGGTGCGCATGAGGTGCAGCGCAGCGGTGTAGGTGCCCGCGCCGCCGACGATGACGGGGACGTCGAGCTCGTAGATGAAGCGCTTGAGGTTGAGCGGTTCGGACGCGCCGGAGACGTGCTCGGCCGACACGGTCGTGCCGCGGATGACGAACAGGTCGACGCCCGCCGCGACGACGGTGCGCCAGTGCTCCTGCGTGCGCTGCGGTGTCAGGGCGCCGGCGACGGTGACGCCCGCGTCACGGATCTCCTTGAGGCGTGCGGTGATGAGTTCGGGCTTGATGGGCTCGGCGTAGATCTCGCGCATGCGGGCGGTGGCCTCGTCAGGGCTGCACGTCGCGATCTGCGCGAGCTGCTTCTCGGGCTCCTCGTAGCGCGTCCACAGGCCCTCGAGGTCGAGCACCGGCAGGCCGCCGAGCTTGCCGAACGCGATGGCCGTCGCGGGCGACATGAGCGAGTCCATCGGCGCGGCCATGACGGGCAGCTCGAAGTGGTAGGCGTCGATCTGCCACGACGTCGACACCTCCCGCGGGTCGCGCGTGCGGCGCGACGGGACGATCGCGATGTCGTCGAGTGAATACGCGCGGCGACCGCGCTTGCCCTTGCCGATCTCGATCTCAGTCACGCGTCGATCCTATTCCCTCGCGCCGTCTTCCGGCGCCCGCCCGGGGGCGGGTTCGTCGGGCCACTGGCGCGCGACCTGCGCGCAGACGATGAGTTGCAGCTGGTGGAACATCATGAGGGGCAGCACGAGCAGTCCGACGCCGGAGGGGAACAGCACCGTCGCCATCGGCAAGCCGGACGCCATCGACTTCTTCGATCCGCAGAACACGATGGCGACCTGGTCGGCCCGCGAGAAGCCGAGGCGGCGCGCCGTCACGTACGAGCCGACCATGACGACGGCGAGCAGCACAGCGCAGATGAGAAGCAGCGCCACGACCTGCCACACGGTGACGTGACTCCACATGTGTTCGCGCATGCCGGCGCTGAATGCGGAGTAGACGACGAGCATGATGCCGCCGCGGTCGAGGTACGTCAGGCCCTGCTTGTGTTCGGCGAGGAAGCCGCCGAGGCGCTTGTGGCAGAACTGGCCGAGGATGAACGGCAGCAGCAGTTGGACGATGAGTTTCTCCGCCGAGTCGAAGCTGAACGCGGCCTGCCCGCCCATGACACCGATGACGAGCAAAGGTGTGAGCACGACGCCGAGCATGTTGGAGAACGAGGCGGCGCAGATCGACGCGGCGACGTTGCCGCGCGCGAGTGAGGTGAACGTGACGGACGACTGCACGGTCGACGGCAGCAGCGTCAGGTACAGCAGTCCGAGGCTGAGGGTGTGGGGCAGGAACGTGTCAGCGATGGGCCGGATGACGAGGCCCAGCAGTGGGAACGCGACGAACGTGAACGCGAGGACGAGCAGGTGGAGGCGCCAGTGGCGGAAGCCCTCTTTCGTCTCCTCGGTCGAGAGGCGCGCGCCGTAGAGGAAGAACAGCAGCCCGATGGCGATGTTCGTCGCCCATTCGACGGGCGCGACGGCACCGCCGCGTGCCGGCAGCAGGCACGCCAGGGCGACCATTCCGAGCAGGGCGAGGACGTATCCGTCGAGGTACTTGGTGATGAAGCGCACGGGTCATGAGTATCACCGGTCCTCGATGATGAAAACCTGCAGTGTCTTCCTCGGCGTGGCTACGCTCTTCGCATGGATGCCGCGAAGAAGCTCGACAAGGCCCGTATCGATCGCAGCCTCGTGGACGTCCATCGCAACCCTCGCTCTTCTGAAACCGTTTGGGGCTACGTGAGCGCCGTCGGCAAGAAGTGGGCTCTCATCGCGAACGCGCGCGACGGCGGGTACCCCGACGGGTTCACCGCTATTCGTCTGAAGGACGTGATCGCGGTGCGCAGACGCGCAGGCTTCGAGGACGCGTTCGCCAAGACGCGGACCGACTGGCCTGAGTCGCCGCTCCATCTCGATCTGGACTCGACGAGGGGTCTCCTGGAATCGGCGCCGACGCGGGGTCGGCTCATCGCGATCGAACGCGAGCGGAAGCTCGAGGACGCCATGTGGGTGGGCGTCCCGGTTCTGATCGACAAGCGTTGGACGTGGATGCACGAGGTCGATGCCGATGCCGCTTGGCGCGAGGAGCCTCTGGCCTACCGCACGACCAGCATCACCCGCGTCACCTGGGGCGACTCATACCTCTGTGCGCTCGAGGCAGTTCTGCCCGCGCGTCCTGATGTGGGCGTCGTCGCGACGAAGAGGCTTCGTGACTGATCCGAGGTGCTTCACCGGTGACTCCATCCAACGCGCACCAGCGAGGCCAGCTGAACTGATCGTTGCCCGGAATGGCGTCATCCATGAGGCGTTTTCGGGCGACGTCCGTGGCCACCCGTACCAGCCGCTCCCTCCCACGACCGCACCACGACCGACACGGACGTCAGCGAGGCCCCGAACTCCGCAAGCGGTGGCCGAACCCTCCCACGACCGCAGCACCCGACGACGCAGACGCACGAAGGCGACCCCGTCGCGAGCTTGCGAGTGACCGGGGTCGCCTTCGTGGCGCATGACGTTGCCGCTCCCGGATCCGGACGGCACAAGTCAGCGAATGGAGTAATTCGGCGCTTCGACGATGCCTTGGACGTCGTGGGGGTGACTTTCTTTGAGCCCGGCGGAGGTGATGCGCACGAATTGGCCGCGCTTCTGCAGTTCGGGGATCGTCGAGCCGCCGACGTAGAACATCGACTGGTGCAGGCCGCCGACGAGTTGGCGGACGGCGTTGCTGACGGGGCCCTTGTAGGAGACGCGGCCTTCGATGCCTTCGGGGACGAGTTGGTCGTCGCTGATGACGTCGGCCTGGAAGTAGCGGTCCTTGGAATAGGACTTCTTGCCGCGTGAGCTCATCGCTCCGAGTGAGCCCATGCCGCGGTAGGCCTTGAACTGCTTGCCGTTGATGAGGACGACTTCGCCGGGTGATTCTTCGGTGCCGGCGAGCAGAGAGCCGACCATGACGGTGGAGGCGCCTGCGACGAGGGCCTTCGCGATGTCGCCGGAGTACTGCAGGCCGCCGTCGGCGATGACGGGCACGCCGGCGGGCTGGCAGGCCTGCGCGGCTTCGTAGACGGCGCTGACCTGCGGGACGCCGACGCCGGCGACGATGCGCGTCGTGCAGATGGAGCCGGGGCCAACGCCGACCTTGACGGCGTCGACGCCGGCGTCGACGAGTGCCTGCGCGCCTGCGCGGGTCGCGACGTTTCCGCCGACGATCTGCACATGCTTCGTCATGGGGTCGGCCTTGAGCTTGCGGATCATGTCGAGCAACAGCTTGGCGTGGCCGTGCGCGGTGTCGACGACGAGCACGTCGACGCCCGCTTCGATGAGCGTCGTCGCGCGCTGCCAGGCCTCACCGAAGTAGCCGACGGCGGCGCCGACGAGCAGGCGGCCTTCGGCGTCCTTCGAGGCGTTCGGAAACTGCTCGGACTTCACGAAGTCCTTCACGGTGATGAGCGCGACGAGACGCCCGTCGTCGTCGACGAGCGGCAGGCGCTCACGCTTGTGCTGACGCAGGATCGCTGTCGCGTCGTCGTTCGAGATGTCGACGGGAGCAGTGACGAGCGGCTGCGGCGTCATGACGTCGCGCACCTTCGTCGTCGCCCACTCCGCGACGGGCGTGAAGCGCAGGTCGCGGTTGGTGATCATGCCGACGAGCTTGTCGTCCTCGACGACGACGGGCAGCCCGGAGACGCGGTACTGGCCGCAGATCGCGTCGAGCTCTTCGAGCGTCTTGTCGGGGCCGATCGTCACGGGGTTCGTGATGCGCCCCGTCTGCGTGCGCTTGACGAGGTCGACCTGGTAGGCCTGATCCTCGATCGACAGGTTGCGGTGCAGCACACCCATGCCACCCTCGCGCGCCATGGCAATCGCCATGCGCGCTTCGGTGACGGTGTCCATCGCCGCCGAAACGAGCGGAATGTTGAGGGTGATCTCGCGCGTCAGCTGCGCCGTCGTGTCGACCTCGGACGGGATGACGTCGGTCTCGCCGGGCAGCAGCAGAACGTCGTCGTAGGTCAGGCCCAGCGTCGCGAACTTCGGGGGAACGTCAGTGACATTGTCAGAACCGAAAGCCATTGACCAAGTCTAGGACACTCCGGCCCCTGCCCTCACCGCGCGTGACGACGGCACAGGTGGCTGCACGACGAGCCCGCCGCAGCTCCGGTCAGTGCGAGCCGGCAACCGGGCTCCACGACGAACCGCGCCGCAGCTACCGTCAGTCGGATTCGGCCGACGGGCTTCCCGTCGCGGTGGCGCCGGCGCTCGTCTGCGCGGTGCCCGGGTCCGAAACCGTGTCGGAGGGCGTCGGCGTGCTCGACGCCGACGGCGTGGTAGGCGGCGTGGCCGGACTCGTCGGCGTCGCAGTGCCGGACGAAGGCGTCGTCGGGCTGGTCGGCGACGTGGGCTGCGAGTGCGACGGCGCCGGACGCGAACTGCTCGGCTTGGATGTGCTCGAGCTGCTCTGCTTGGACGTGCTCGAGGACGAACCGGGCAAGGTCGATCCGGACGAGCCCGTCGGACGCGACGTGCTGGGCCGTGAGCTGGACGCCGAACCCGTCGACGGGCGCTGCGTCGTCGACTGGGACGAGCGCTGGCCGCGCGTTCCCGGCGTCGTGCGCTGCGGCGCGTCGCCGCGCGTCGTGGTCGTCATCGCCACGCTCGAGGGAACCTGCTCGGGAATCATCGAACCGGCGACTGAACCCTCACCCGAACGCTCGGCGCCTGATTGCGGGCCGGTTTCGGGTCGGGCTGCCTCACGACCGGCACTCTGGCCCTGACTCGGTCCACCATGCGCACTCGATCGCGCCGGTGCACCCGGCGCGGCGGCCATCGGTCCGGGCAGTGTCGTCGGGGTAGGAACGGCCGTGGCCTGCACTCGGGGGACGTCTGGTTCGGCGACGGCGCGCGCATTGCTCCAGTCGAGGTGCAGCGGCGCGAGAACGGTCGACAGGCTTCCGCCGTTGACGGCAGCGGCGACGCTGGACAGCGCGACGACGGCGCCGGCGGAGACGGCCGTGAGACTGGCACGTCCACTCCAAGCACGCCGCGTACGGCGCTTCGAGGTAGGTCGTCCGGTCGCGAGGTAGCGGCCACCGCCGGCGAACTCGTTCTCGCGCGAAGCTGTGATGTTGGTGTCGATGACGGGGTGGGCCGACACATCCTTGTCGTGTACCTCGGGCCGGCGCGTCACCTCGGGACGCAGCGGCCGCGTCACGGCCTCGCAGGTCGCGTCGATCTCACGTGTCCAGGCGGTGAACAGGTCGCTCAATGCCTGCTCGCCGGGGCTGCGCTCCAGGTCGTCGTCACCTTCGCGGGCCGGGGGCTCGACAACGGGCCGCAACCGGGCGGAGACGCAGCGCGCCTCCGAGGGGGGAACCGTCGTGCCGCGTGAGCACGACGACTCGACGACGGAGCGGGCTCCGAGAGCGTCGAGCAGGGCGTCGTCCTCGGCGATGTCACGCAGGTTGGCCTCGACGTCGAAGCGGGTGGCGGGCGGTGTCATCGAAGCTCCTCCCCCGAGGTCTCGTGCAGGGTGCGCAGTCGCGCGAGCGCGCGGTGCTGGGCGACACGGACGGCGCCCGGCGACATGCCGAGGCTCGCGCCCGTCTCCTCGGCGCTGAGGCCGACGGCGACGCGCAGCGTCAGGATCTCGCGCTGCTGCGGCGTCAATTTCTCCATGAGCACGGACAGCCGCCGCGCGGTGTCGAGGTTGAGCGCCGCGTCCTCGGGGGTGAGGCCGGGGTCAATCGTGTCGGGCACCTCGTCCGTCGGCACGGCGGAGCGGAAGGCGCCGCGCTGGACGTCGGCCACCTTGCGCGAGCAGATCGAATACACGAACGCTTCGAAGGGGACACCGCGCTCGACGTAGCGGGGCAGAGCCTTGAGCACAGCCACGCACACCTCCTGAGCCGCATCCGCTGCGAGTTCGCGGGAGCCACTGAAGGCCCCCAACCTTGCCGAGGCATAGCGAAGTGCACGTTGGTGCACGTCGTCGAGAAGTGTCTCCCGTGCCGCGTCATCACCGGATCGCGCTGCTGAGACCAGCGCGGCGATGGACGAGGCTTCCCCGTTCACTTCCTCCATCGCTGTTGGGGTCGTGAGCGTTACATGGCGGCGCGCGGAACTCACCCGGGGCCATTCGGCCTCGGGCGAGGAGTATCCGGTCTCGCTCGTCATGCGGGCCTCTCCAAGGGGCTGCTGCGTGCTGTCGGACGGGGTTCTGCCTGCTCGTTTCTGGGCGTGCGGTCGCGCTTCAGTGTTCCGATCCGACGGTACTGCCTGTCGCGCTCGGACGGTGTGTGGGGCCGTAGATCGACGCTCCACGCTAACGAAGCTGGGGCCGCGGCGCCACCTCAGCGCCGCCCGCGATGGGACAATGGGGGCAGTCTCAGAAAGGAGTGCGTCATGAGCGCACACGCCGATGTTCAGATCCGTGACGAGTCGATCAAGCTCGGTCAGTTGCTCAAGCTCGCGAATCTCGTGGAGGACGGTGCGGAGGCGCGCGTGGTCATCACGGAGGGTCTCGTAACGGTGGATGGCGAGGTCGACACGCGTCGTAGCGCGCAGATCAAGGTCGGCAGCGTCGTGTGCCTCGAGGACGAGTGCGTGCGCGTCACGAACTGACGCCCGCTCCGCACCCCCGGCGCGAAGCCGGCTCCGGAACAACCTCGCGCGTTCCCGCCACCACCCGACGACGCGAGCCCCCCGGGCGAACAACGCCCCACGCTCCCACCATCGCACCGCGGCGCGACGCCGGCGTCTGAACAACACCGCACGCTCTCGCCACCGCACCGCGGCGCGACATGGACCCGTGACAGACGAATCCCGCCCCGCCCCACACTGAGCTTGCGAAGTGTGGGGCGGGGCGGGATTCGTCTGTCACGCCCGAAGCATCGTCGCGCCGAGCGGGGTCTGAGCGGGGCGCATGCGCCCCGCTCAGACCGCCGCCGGAAGACGAAGCGAGGGAAGGATCAGTGGCTGTGGCCGTGGCCGCCGGCGGCGGGGGCCTCTTCCTCTTCCTTCTTCTCGACGACGAGGGTGTCGGTCGTGAGCACCATCGAGGCGATGGAGGCGGCGTTGGTGAGCGCGGAGCGGGTCACCTTGACGGGGTCGATGATGCCGGCGTCGACGAGGTCGATGTACTCGCCGGTCGCGGCGTCGAGGCCCTGGCCGACGGGCAGTTCGCGCACCTTGGAGACGGCGACGTAGCCCTCGAGGCCAGCGTTCTCGGCGATCCAGCGCAGCGGCTCCGCGATGGCCTTGCCGACGAGCGTGGCACCCGTCGCCTCGTCACCCTCGAGCGAGAGGGAGTCGAGAGCAGACGACGCGTGGATGACGGCCGAACCACCACCCGCGACGATGCCCTCTTCGATGGCCGCACGCGTGGCCGCGATGGCGTCCTCGATGCGGTGCTTCTTCTCCTTCATCTCGACCTCGGTGTGCGCACCGACGGCGATGACGCAGACGCCGCCGGCGAGCTTGGCGAGGCGCTCCTGGAGCTTCTCGCGGTCCCAGTCGGAGTCGGTGCGCTCGATCTCGGACTTGAGCTCCTTGACGCGGCCCGCGACGTCATCAGCGGCGCCGGCGCCGTCGATGATCGTCGTGTTGTCCTTCGTCACCTGGATGCGGCGTGCCTGGCCGAGCGAGTCGAGGTCGGCGTTCTCGAGCTTGAGCCCGACCTCCTCGGCGATGACCTGGCCACCGGTGAGGATCGCGATGTCCTGCAGCATCGCCTTGCGGCGGTCGCCGAAGCCGGGGGCCTTGACGGCGACGACGTTGAACGTGCCGCGGATCTTGTTGACGACGAGGGTGGAGAGGGCCTCGCCCTCGATGTCCTCGGCGATGATGAGCAGCGGCTTGCCGGACTGCACGACCTTCTCGAGGACGGGCAGCAGGTCGGCGATGGCCGAGATCTTGCCCTGGTTGATGAGGATGTAGGCGTCCTCGAGGACGGCCTCCATGCGCTCGGGGTCGGTGACGAAGTACGGCGAGAGGTAGCCCTTGTCGAACTGCATGCCCTCGGTGTACTCGAGCTTCGTCTCGGCGGTCGAGGACTCCTCGACGGTGATGACGCCGTCCTTGCCGACCTTCGCGAACGCCTCACCGATGAGGCCACCGATCGTCGCGTCCTGAGCGGACAGCGAGGCGACCTTGGCGTAGTCGTCCTGACCGTCGACGGGGCGCGCGTTGGCGAGCAGCTGGTCGTTGATGGCCGTGACGGCCTTGTCGATGCCGCGCTTCAGGCCGGACGGAGCAGCGCCCGCAGCGACGTTGCGCAGGCCCTCCTTGACGAGCGCCTGGGCGAGAACCGTCGCGGTCGTCGTACCGTCACCGGCGACGTCGTTCGTCTTGGTGGCGACCTCCTTGGCGAGCTGCGCGCCGAGGTTCTCGTACGGGTCCTCGAGCTCGACCTCGCGGGCGATCGTCACACCGTCGTTCGTGATCGTGGGGGCGCCCCACGCCTTGTCGATGACGACGTTGCGGCCCTTGGGGCCGAGCGTCACCTTGACGGCGTTGGCGAGCGCGTCGACACCGCGCTCGAGGGACTTGCGGGCGTCGTCGTTGAATTCAAGCGTCTTGGCCATGGTTCAACCTTTCGTTCGAAGGCGCCGCGCGGCGCGTGACGCGCGCAGCGGAAGAGTGTGGGGTGCGAGTGAGAGGAAAGGACGAGCCCGGCCCGGCCGTCAGACCTGAGCCGGGCTCGTCGTCACCTGCTGGCTCGACGGATCGTCAGGAGACGACCGCGAGCACGTCGCGAGCGGAGAGGATGAGGTACTCGGTACCGGCGAACTTGACCTCGGTGCCGCCGTACTTCGAGTAGATGACCTTGTCGCCGACGGCGACGTCGACCGGAACGCGGTTGCCGTGGTCGTCGATGCGACCGGGGCCGACGGCGATGACCTCGCCCTCCTGCGGCTTCTCCTTGGCGGTGTCCGGGATGACGAGGCCGGAGGCCGTGGTCTGCTCGGCCTCGACGGCCTTGACGACGATGCGGTCTTCGAGCGGCTTGATGTTGACCGACACGGTAGGACCTTCCCTTTCGCAGACCGCCCGATCTTCTCGGGCGGGACGGATGCTTTCGTTCCCTGGCCACACCACCCACCGGTGGCGGTGTGGCATGCATGTGGGCCGACATCGCCTCGCCGTCGCGGGGGTCGAGGGATGAGCTCACTGGCACTACCCAGGGGTGAGTGCTGGAACCGAATCTAGTAACGCCGTTGGCACTCGGTCAAGCCGAGTGCCAACTCGTTTCCGATGTTCGCCCACAGCGCATCGGGGGCTGCTCCGAGGGCCCCCGATGACACAATGGCGGCCATGGATGCGAGCGTCGTGCACGAGTTGTTCACCGACGACGGACGCGCGCTGCTCGCCTCGCTCCCGCCCTACGAGGAGAAGAACGTCGTCATGCTGACGACGCGGCTGCGCGCCGCAGGGCACTCCCCCGAACTCGTCGCCGCTGCGCTCACCCAGTCCCGGCTGCGGGCCAGGGCCGTCGACAAGTTCGGTGATGCGGCGGCGTCGATGTTCTTCACCCCCGACGGCCTCGAACAGGCCACGCGCGCACCCATCGCCCGTCTGCACGCGCAGCGGTTCCTCGACGCCGGGGCGAGCCTCGTCATCGACGGTGGCTGCGGAATCGGTTCCGACGCCGTCGGATTCGCGCGAGCCGGGCTCGACGTCATCGGCGTCGAAGCGGATCCGGAAACCGCAGCCCTGGCCGCTCAGAACCTCGCGTCGTTTCCCGGCAGTCGCGTCGTCACGGGGCGGGTCGAGGATGTCGCGGCTTCGCTCGACCAAGCCGGGGCCGCCTGGTGGTTCGACCCGGCACGCCGCACGCCCGGCGTCGCCGACATCCGCGGGCGCACGAAGCGCACGTTCTCCCTCGCGGCGCTGACGCCGACCTGGGAGCTGATCCAGCACGTCGCGGCTGCCGCCCCCGCGGCAGGCGCCAAGCTCTCGCCGAGCCTGGCCCATCACGACGTGCCGAGCGGTTGCGAGGTCGAGTTCGTCTCCTACGCCGGCGGCGTCGTGGAGGCGAGCGTGTGGTGGGGCGCCGCCGTCCGTGACGTCGGCAGAACTGCGACGATCGTGCGCCCCCGGCCGGGCGGCCCGAGGTCGTCCGGCGATCGCGTCCCGCCCGACGTCCTGCACGTCATCGAGGCCGACTTCGACGGCATCGACGCCGCGCCCGCAAGCCGCGCGTCACTGGGAGCGTACTTCTACGAGGCCGACAAGGCGTTGACGCGCAGCGGCCTCGTCGGGGCGCTGCTCGACGCCACGGGCGGCCACGAGTTCACGCCTGGACACGGCTACGTCACGGCCGATGCGCTCGTCGACATCGGGCTGCTGGGGCGCGCCTACCGCGTGCTCGACTCCGTGCCGCTGCACGAGAAGACGCTGCGCGCCTACCTGCGCGAGCGCGCCGTCGGGCGCCTCACGATCAAGAAACGCGACGTGGACATCGACGCAGACGCGCTGCGCCGCTCGCTCAAGCTCAAGGGCTCGAACGCCCTGACGGTCGTGCTCGTGACGCTCGACGACGAGCGCCTGGCACTCGTCGTCGAACCGCTGTGACGCTCGCCGCCCCGCTTCCCTGACGCCCCGCCCCGCCCCATGACGCATCCGTGAGATCGAGCGATGTGGGCGAATTCGAGCACCACAGCGCTCGGGCTCTCCCGTATCGCTCGATCTCGAGGATGGGCGTGCGAACCGTGACCTGACCGAGATCCACGCCCCAGCTCGGACGCACTCGGGCCGTAGATATTGACGAACATGCAAACGTCCGAGGCGGGCGCCCTCTCCGAAGGCTCGACGCCTGTGCCACCTGCTCCTGCCGAAACCACAGGCCGACGACCGTCCGCGCCCGGGCGCAGCGGCACGGCTACCTGGCTGATGAGCATCGCTCTCATCCTCTGGGCAGTGTGGGCCGTCAGCATCCTCGCCTCGCCGATGCGTTCCGGCAGTGTGGCCGACGCGGCCAGCGCCCTGCAGCGGCACGACGACGTGCACTGGCTCGTCGTGCAGCGCCCCTCCGACGACGGCCCGAGCGGTCACTTCACGCCGGGCCTCGCCGACCCCCTCTCCCAGGAATGGCAGGATTCGCGTTTCACGACCCCGCGCGAGAACGGTGGCGACGGCGCGGGCACGCTCTCGTCGACGCAGGAGCAGCAGATCGCCTGGAGCGACAGCTCGGGGCTGCACGTGACGCGCGACTTCAGCGTCACCGGCTGGCGCACCGCCGAGGACGGCTGGCCCGACCCCGCGTCCAGCCCGTCGGCCGCCCTCTACCGATCGCTCGCGACCCAGGCTGCGTCGACGCGCGTCACGACGGTCCGCGCGCTCACGCCGCTGGGCACGATCACCTACGCCGACGGCTCGGGCACCGTCGAGACCTACGGGGTCGTCATGCTGCTCAGCGTGCTGATCGCGCTGGGATCGCTGTACGCCCGCCAGCCCCGTTTCGGCACCCGTTGGAGCTGGTTCTGGATCTTCGGCTGCCCCATGGGCGTCGGCCTCGTGTGGTACCTGATGCGCGAGGGGTGGTTCGGCCGTTCCACGGCCCCTGCGCCCGATCAGCGACGTTCAGGCTTCGCCGGCTTCGCGGCGTTCGTCGGCATCAGCTGGGTGCTCGGTTCGCTCGTGCATGCTTGGCTGTTTCGCTGACGCCGTGTCAGCGAGTTCGAGCGAAATGGGGCGCACGCACGGGGCATGACGGTCCGCCGGAAGGCGGCACGCTCATCGACACGCTGAAGAGCCCACCCCGTCCTTGCCGACGGCGACGGGCAGCGTCCCACCGGCCTTGGCCTTGCCGGTCAGGACGTCCGCGAGCGCCGCGAACGTCGGCTGCGTCGAACCGTAGGCCGCGAGTCCGACGGTGTCGGAGCCGCGCAGAGCGAGCGGGTAGGGCGTGTCGAGGGCGATCTGCACGCCGCTGTTTCCGGCCTTGATCGCTCCTGACGTGCCGGGCGACGTCGCCTCCGCTCCCCCGCCGGCGGACGATTCGCCGGCGTTGTACACGCCCCCTTCGAGCAGGTTCACCCGCGTGCCCCGCAGTCCGACGTCGACGCCGCGGGCCTTCAGCTCCTTCGTCAGCGTCGCTCGATGTTCCGCCGTCCCCCCTTCGACCCGCACACGGCTCCCGACGAGGTCACGCCCGCAGCGCCCGCCGAGCTGGGTGATCGACGCCTTCGCGAGACGGCGCGCGTCGTCGTCATGGGAACCGCGCACCGACGCGTCGGGCGCACTGACGTGCTGGTGCCGCGTCGTCGCGACGATGCGCGCGGCGGATTCGATGAGCCGCTGGCGCGTCAGTGCTCCTGAGGCGACGGCCTTCTCGATCGCGCTCACCGACGCGCTCGCGTCGGCGGGCATGAGCACGACATCGGCTCCGGCCTCGAGCGCCGACACCGCTGCAGCGCCGCCGCGATCGAACTTCTTGACGATCGCGCCCATGTTCATGCCGTCGGTGACGATGAGCCCCTTGAACCCGAGCTTGTCGCGCAACTGGCCCGTGAGCACCTTCGGCGAGAGCGTGCTCGGCACGTTGGGGTCGACGTCCTTGACGACGATGTGCGCCGTCATGATGGCGGGCACGCCGGCCTTGCTCGCCGAGGCGAACGGCACCCAGTCGCGCTTCATGAGCTGCTCGACCGACTGAGCCTGGACGGCGTAGTCGACGTGCGTGTCCGTCGTCACCGAGCCGTGGCCCGGAAAGTGTTTGATGACGGGCACGATGCCGGCCTGCTGGTAACCGGCGACCTGCGCGTTGACAGCTCGCGCGACGCGCTGCGGGTCGCTGCTCGGCGAGCGCACGCCGATCGTCGGGTCACTGGGGCCGACGGTGACGTCCGCGTCAGGTGCGAAGTTCATCGTCACGCCGAGCGAACGCAGCTCCTGGCCTTCGTCCTTGGCGAGCTGCGTCGCGAGCGCCGCATCGTCGGCGGCGCCGTAGGCCATCGCACCCGGCAGCGGGGTGACGCCGGAGGTGATGCGGGTGACCGGACCGCCCTCCTGATCGATGCCGATGACGGCCGGCCATGACCGTCCGCTCTCCTTGACGGCGCCCTGCACCGCTTTCGTGACGGCCGGCAAGCCCGCTGACTCGTCCGTGGGGTTGCTCGGCACGTTGTCGCCCATGATGATGACCCCGCCGAGGCCATTGCGACGCACTGCATCAGCGGCCGCCTGCGGGCTCGTGCCCTGGTAGTACCCGACGATGACCTGCCCGGCGAGCTGCTTCGTCGTCAGCTTCGAGACGTCATCCGTCGCGGCGTCGAGCTCTGCCTGTGTCGGCAGGCCCGTGTCGGCCTGGGTGCGATTTCCGTTAGCCGGCGCCGATGCGCCGGCCGAACCGGACGCCTTCGACGATGCCGACGATCCGGACGATGACACGGGCTTGCCGTCGTCCGACGAACTGCACGAGGCGAGCGTCATCGACAACGTTGCGGCGGCGACGACCGTCAGGCGGACGCGGCGTCGGCGGGGCGCGAGTCGGGCCTGGTCGGCGGCGAAGGCGACGCCCGCGGGGGCGACGTCAGGCGTGCCGGTAACAGGGGTGGTTGCGGGGGTGCGCGGGGTCATCCCATCACCTGTCCGATCGGCATGGAGGAGTCGGCGGGCACGGCGAGCGTCGACGGTGCGATGCCCTTCGCGACGAGGTGCGCGCCCAGCGTCGCGACCATCGCGCCGTTGTCGGTGCACAGGCTCAGTTTCGGCACGCGGATCGAGATGCCCGCCGACGTGCAACGCTGCTCGAGCACCGTGCGCAGCCGCGAGTTGGCCGAGACGCCGCCGCCGACCATGAGGTTGTCGCACGTGTAGTCGCGGCAAGCCATGACGGCCTTCTTCGTGATGACGTCGACGACGGCCTCCTGGAAGGACGCGGCGACATCGGCGACCGGAACCTCTTCCCCGGCAGCCTGTTTCGTCGCGACCCAGCGGGTGACGGACGTCTTGAGGCCGCTGAACGAGAAATCGTACCGGTGCTTCTCGAGGTCCTTCTTCGTCGACAACCCACGCGGGAACGGGATGGCCTTCGGGTCGCCGTCCTTGGCCGCCTCGTCGATCGCCGGGCCGCCCGGGTAGGGCAGGCCGAGTACGCGCGCCACCTTGTCGAACGCCTCGCCGCACGCGTCGTCGATCGTGTTGCCGAGGCTGCGCACGTCCGTCGCGATGTCGGGCACGTAGAGCAGGTTCGTGTGGCCGCCGGAGACGAGCAGCCCCATCGTCGGTTCCGGCAGCGGGCCGTGCTCGAGCATGTCGACGGCGACGTGCGCCGCGAGGTGGTTGACGCCGTAGAGCGGCTTGTCGAGGGCGATCGACAGGGCCTTCGCTGCCGCGACACCGACCATGAGCGCACCGGCGAGACCTGGGCCGACGGTGACGGCGATCGCGTCGACGTCGGCGAGCTTGACGCCCGCCGTGTCGCAGGCGCGACTCAGCGACGGGATCATCGCCTCGAGGTGCGCGCGGCTCGCGATCTCGGGCACGACACCACCGAAGCGGGCGTGCAGATCCATCGAACTCGCGACCTCGTTGGCGAGCAGCGTCGTGCCGCGCACGAGGCCGATGCCTGTCTCGTCGCACGAACTCTCGATGCCGAGGACGAGGGGTTCGCGGGTGGCGGTGAGGCTCATCGGGTCTCCTTCAGGAGCTTGCGCATGATGACGGCGTCGACGTCACCGGGTTGGTAGTAGCGACGGCGCACGGTGAGGCGATCGAACCCGGCGCGTTCGTAGAGACGCAGCGCAGGGTCGTTGTCGGCGCGCACCTCGAGCAGCAGGGCTTCGGCGCCCGCGTGCGTGGCGGCTGTGACGAGGTGATCGAGCAGCCGACGCCCCAGCCCTGTGCCGCGCGCCTCGGGGGTGACGGCGATCGTCATGACGTCGGCAGTGCTGCCGGCCACGTCGAGCCCGGCGTAGCCGAGGATGTGTTCTGGGTGACCATTCGCCGAGACGTGAGGTGCGCCGTCGGTTCGCGGCATCGGCGGTGCGCTTGGCTCGCGGTCATCGGCGTCGTCCGGCGAGGCCTCTGGGGCGTGCGCCGTGCCGTCAGCCACGACGCGCTGCTGCGGCACAGCAGCGCCCACTGCGACGACGTATTGACGGCGCGGGCGTGCGGCGAACTCGTCCCACCACGTGCGTTCGCGCCACGCGTCGTGCTCGAAGAGCTGCGCATCGAGGGCCGCGAGGGTCTCGATGTCGCGCCAGGTGGCGGGGCGCAGGGCGACGTCAGCACTCGCCGTCGCCGCGGCAGGCTGCGCAGCGGGCTCTGGTGACGCGGTGTGGTCCACGGGGCTGACCACTGACGAATCGCTCGAAGGAATGGCCGACAAACCCTGCGGTGCAACGCTGTTCATCGACCGAGAACGCGCGCGATGGGTGCCGCAGCAGCGGGCACGGCGTCAGGGCGGCGCAGGTAGAGAGGTTCGGTGTCGAGCAGGCGCTCCCCCGCCATGACGCGCTCTTGCGCGACGATCGCGAGGTCGGCAGCGTCGACGTCGAGCAGCACCTCAGCCTCGCCTGCTCCCGTCAGGGCCGCGTCGCCGGACGTGTCGACAGCGCCGGCCGCGCCTGCCCGCGTCGCGTCATGGAGAACGTCGGCGTAGAGCCTCGCACCGCGACCGACGGCGGGAATGTCACCGAGCTGTTCGGCGACCGCGGCGGCCTTGTCGACGGCCGGGTCGCCCGGGACGATCGGCCCACCGTCGAGGTCGTAATGCGCCCAGTAGATCTCCTTGCGGCGCGCGTCCGTCGCGACGAGCAGCGGACCGCGCATCCCGAGCGTGTGCGCACGATGCGCGAGGGCGTCGAGGGAGCACACGCCACCGATGGGCAGGTCGAGGGCGTACGCGAACGTCATCGCCGTCATGATGCCGACGCGCAACCCGGTGAACGGCCCCGGCCCCACGCCGACGGCGACGCGTGACAGGTCTGCGGGCACCACGTCGGTTTCCGCGAACATGGCCTCGATCGCGGGTGCCAGGATCTCGGTGTGACGACGCGCGTCGATCGTCGAGGTGCGCGCGACGACGTCACGCCCGTCGTGCAGGGCTGCCGTGACGGCGGAGGTGGACGTATCGATCGCGAGAAGCACCCGTCCAGCTTATCGGCGGGACGCAACTCGCCTGACGAAGCTGCCGTCCGGCTGGGCGCGGAGGGCTCGCGTCGAGCAGCTCCGGGCGAGGTACCGGCCGACGCGGAACGCACACGTTGCCCGAGGCTGCGGCTGCGACTGCGGCGCGGTCACGACCGCTGCACGAGAAATGTGCAGCGACGCAGGTGCTGGCTGCGATGCTCAGTCGGCGACGAGCCCCAGAGCCGCGACGAGGTCGATGTCCTCCCAGCGCGGCCCGGCCGTCTCGACGGTGACGGTGCGGTCGTCGAGCCCGGTCATCGTGAGGTGCATCCGGTCCTCGGACAGCCCCTCGGCCATCCCGGCGCCCCATTCGACGACGGTGACGGCGTCGTCGACGGACGTGTCGAGGTCGAGGTCGTCGAGTTCACCGAACCCGCCGAGTCGGTAGGCGTCGACGTGAACGAGGGCCGGCCCGTCACCCAGCGACGGGTGCTCACGCGCGATGACGAACGTCGGGCTCGTGACATCACCCCGCACGTTCAGTGCCGCACCGAGGCCGCGCGTCATCGTCGTCTTGCCTGCTCCGAGATCGCCCGTCATGACGACGACGTCCCCCGCGCGCAGCACACCCGCGAGCGCCGCACCGAACGCGGTCGTCGCGTGGGCGTCGGGCAGGTGCTTGCTGCCGCGAATCACCAGGTCATTCACAGTCCGAGCTCCTTCGCCAGGCTTCCCGTATAGACGCGCGGCAGCCGCGTGCTCATGCGCGTGACGATCTCGTAGCTGATCGTGCCGGCGGCGTCAGCCCAGTCCTGGGCGCTCGGGCCCTGGGTGCCGTCGGACGCGCGCCCGAACAGCACGACCTCATCGCCGGCCGCGACGGCGGCGTCCCCGGCGTCGGTGACGATCTGGTCCATGCAGACGCGGCCGGCAATGGTGGTGCGCGCGCCCGCCACCAGGAGCGGGCCGACGTTCGACGCGGCGCGCGGCACGCCGTCTGCGTACCCGACGGGGATGTCGGCGAGCGTCGTCTCACGCGGCGTCGTGTACGTGTGGCCGTAACTCACGCCCTGCCCGGCCGGTACGCGCTTCGTCACCGTGACGTTCGCGGTGATCGACATCGCGGGGCGCAGCGTCAGCTCCTCGCTCGTCGCGAGGTCGGGTGCGGGCGAGAGCCCGTAGAGCGCGAGCCCGGGGCGGACGAGGTCGAAGCGCGCCTCTGGCAGGAAGAACGTCGCCGGCGAGTTCGACATGTGCCGCACCTCGAGTTCGAATCCGGCACTTTCACAGTCGGTTGCGGCGGAGGTGAACCGTTCGATCTGGGCGGTGTTCTCGGGGTGGCCGGGTTCGTCCGCGCGCACGAAGTGCGTCATCAATCCGACGACCTCGACGTCACCCGTTGCCTGAGCAGCCTTCGCAGCCTCGACGAGGCGCGGCCAGTCGTCCCCATAGGCGCCGTTGCGGGCGAGGCCCGTGTCGACCTTGAGGTGCACGCGCGCCCGACGCCCGACGCGGCGCGCCGCGGCAGCGATCCCGTCGAGTTCGCCGACGGACGGCGCCCCGAGATCGATGCGCGCCTCGATGGCATCGGCGAACGGTGAGCCGGGAGCGTGCAGCCACGACAGCACCGGAACATCGAGGTCGCCGGCGCCCTCGGCGGCCGCGCGACGAAGCGTCATCGCCTCAGCCAACTGCGCGACACCGAGCCACGTCGCGCCCCCGTTGACGGCGGCGCGGGCGCTCGGCACGAGACCGTGACCGTACGCGTCGCCCTTGACGACACCGAGAACGGAGGCGCCCTCGGCGCGACGCGTCATCTCGTTGGCGTTGTCGGCGATGGCATCGAGATCGACGACGACGCGCGCCGGCGCGTTGCCGAGCAGTGCTGGGGCGGCTGAGTGAGTCATGATGCGCCCATTTTCTCACCCACCCCGCCCGCACTCAGCACCCCGATCCCGCCCCAACGGCGATTCCCGTCCAAATCGGCGATTTTCGTCCACATTGAACAGACGTTGCCATGCCAGGTTCGAGGTGCGCCTGCAGCCGCCGTCACCACATGAATGTGGACAAGAATCGCCGATGGGGACGGGAATCGCGAAGGGGGACGCCGTTCGCCAATGGGCACAGGAATCGCGGATGTGGACGAAACTTGCAGAGGCGGACGCCGTTCGCAGGGCGGACGCGGTGGTGCACGGACGTCAGAGGCGGCCGGCGTGCAGGTCGTCGTCGAATCTCGTCTTGATCTCGACGAGCTCGGCGATGGCGCGTCCGACGTTCGAGGCGACGTCGAGCGCCCGCACCGGGCCGCCGGGGTTCGCCAGGTGCGCCGCCCGCCCGTGGATGTACGTCGCGACGCTGCATGCTGCCGACGCCTCGATCCCCGCTGCGAGCGCCACCCCGACGATGCCCGCGAGGACGTCGCCCGTCCCGGCCGTCGCGAGCCAGTTCGGCGAGCGGTTCTCGACGAAAACAGCCCGGTCGTACGCGATGCCATCGGCTGATCGTTGCGCCGGACGCGCGATGACGGTCGCGCCGCCCTTGAGCAGCACGACGTATCCCGTCCCGTCGGCCATGCGACGAGCCCACCGCACGGGGTCGGCTTCGACGGCCTCACGCGTCACGTCGTCACCGTCGTCGGTGATGCCGAGCAACGCCAGCGCTGACGCGAGTTCCCCCGCATGCGGCGTGATGACGGTGACGCTGCCCTCGGGCCGCTCGATCTCGTCGAGCCACGTCAGCGCGCCGGCGTCGATGACGACGGGAACGGCCTCGCCGAGCACCTCTATCGCGCTCTCGTAGCGTTCGGAGTTCTTCTCGCGCTCGCTCACGCCATCGATGCCGGAACCAACGACCCAGGCCTGCACCCGGCCCATGCCGTGGACGGCCTCGGGGACGGCGGCGAGCACGAGGTCGGACGGACGTGACGGCCCCACGTACCGCACCATGCCGGCGCCGGCCGTCGCGGCCGCCACCGTCCCGAGTACCGCCGCACCGGGAAACGCGTTGCTGCCCGTCGCCATGCCGACGACGCCGCGCGTGTACTTGTGGTCGTGCGGTCCAGGAATCGGCCAGCGCCCCGCATACTGCTGCACGCTCCATCGCAGCGCATCGGTGCTCAGACCGTCGAGCTCGGCGAGCCCGATGTCGACGACTCCCACCTCACCCGCCGCGCGTGGGTCGAGCAGCATCGACGTCTTGAGTGCTCCGAACGTCACCGTGCGGTCAGCCGTGATGCCAGGTGTCGGGCAGTCGACGGCGACGACGTGCGTCTCGCGCCCGATCGCCCGTACGGCAGATGCCCACGGCGCCGCGTCCGAGTCGTCCTCGCCATGCGAGCCGCTCGAGCCCCGCGAGGCGCGCGCGCCGATGCCCAGAATGCCGTCGACGACGAGGTCCGCGGCCGTGATGGTCTGCAGCGAGCGTGGCCCGTCGCAGTGTTCGCCACCGCACTCGCTGTGCGGCCCCTGCGGGTGCTCGATGACGTCGAGACCCGCGTCGCGCACCGCGGCGAGACCCTCCTCGTGCGCTCTGCCGGCGACGAGCACGACGTCGGCACGCACTCCGAAGTCGCGCGCGAGGTCACGGGCAGCGAACAGCGCGTCACCGCCGTTGTTCCCAGGCCCGACGAGCACGACGACGCGGTCAGCGCGCAGCCTGCGCACCTCATCGGCGACGACGCGCGCCACCGCAGCGGCAGCGCGCTGCATGAGCGTGCCGCTCGTCAGCAGCTCGCCGCTCGCCTTCTCCGCCTCACGAACCCACGTCACCGACGCCGTCCGCAGCAGGTCGTCACCGTCGAGCCGCCCGACGTACTCGATGTCGTTCTCCATCGTCATGCCTCCTCGCCCGACGGCCGACGCGAAGCCACCGTCGCCCCAGCTGCCGTAACCCGTAGTGCAACTCATCGTCATGCCTCCGCGATGACGACGGCCGACGCGATGCCACCGTCGTGAGTCAGCGAGAGGTGCAGAGCGTCGACACCGAGGTCGTCCATGCGGGAGGCGACCGTCCCGCCCGTGCGCAGGAACGGTTGCCCCTGCGCGTTGGTGTCGACCTCCGCGTCCTGCCAGCTCATCCCGGGCGGCGCGCCGAGCGCCTTGCTCAACGCCTCCTTCGCCGCGAACCGGGCCGCGAGCGAGCGCACGTGCAGATCACGCTCCAGCGGTGTGAACAAGCGCTCACGCATTCCGGGCGAGCTTTCCAGTGTCTCGGCGAACCGGTCGATCTCGACGACGTCGATGCCCACTCCCACGATCATGAGTTCAGTCAATCACTTGTCGCCTCGAGACCGAGCCCCCGAGCAACACGGCGCCGTCGTTGACGAACGGGGCGACCGGGCCTCGCGACGCAGGTCGCCGGCATACGACGGGGCGCCCCCACATGGTGGTGGGAGCGCCCCGTCGGCGTCGGCGCGCGTCACTCCACGGTGACGCTCTTGGCCAGGTTGCGCGGCTGGTCGACGTCGAGGCCCTTGGCCGTCGACAGTTCGAGGGAGAACACCTGCAGCGGCACGATGGCGAGCAGCGGTGCGAGCAGCGGAGCCGACTTCGGGATGCGGATGACCTCGTCCGCGAACGGCACGACGGCTTCGTCGCCCTCCTCCGCGATGACGAGCGTACGTGCGCCGCGCGCACGGATCTCCTGGATGTTGGAGACGACCTTGCCGTGCAGACCGTGCGGCGTGTCGGGTCCGGGCACCACGATGAACACCGGCTGCCCGGCGTCGATCAGCGCGATCGGGCCGTGCTTGAGCTCACCGGCGGCGAAGCCCTCGGCGTGGATGTAGGCGAGCTCCTTGAGCTTGAGCGCACCCTCCATCGCGATCGGGTAGCCGACGTTGCGGCCGAGGAACAGCACCGAGCGGGTGTCGGCCATGAAGCGGGCGATCTCGCGGGTGCGCTCGAGGTGGCCGAGCACCTCCTCGATCTTGGCCGGCATCTCCTGCAGCTCACCCATGACCTTGGCCGCGTCGTCGGCGTACGTGCCGCCGCGCAGCTGCGCGAGGTAGAGGCCGAGGATGTAGCAGGCCGTGATCTGCGCGAGGAACGCCTTCGTCGAGGCGACCGCGATCTCCGGGCCGGCGTGCGTGTAGAGCACGGCGTCGGACTCGCGCGGAATCGTCGCGCCGTGCGTGTTGCAGATCGACAGCGTGCGGGCGCCGAGCTCCTTGGCGTGCTTGACGGCCATGAGCGTGTCCATCGTCTCGCCCGACTGCGAGATCGACACGACCAGCGTGCGCTCGGAGACGATCGGGTCGCAGTAGCGGAACTCGTGCGCGAGCGACACCTCGACCGGGATGCGCGTCCAGTGCTCGATCGCGTACTTGGCGACCATGCCCGCGTACGCGGCCGTGCCACACGCGACGATCGTGATGCGGTCGATGGCCTTGAGGTCCTCTTCGGAGATGCGGATCTCGTCGAGCGTCAGGCGCCCCGCCTCGTCCGTACGGCCGAGCAGCGTGTCGCGCACCGCGTCCGGCTGGTCGAAGATCTCCTTCTCCATGAACGTGTCGTAGCCGCCCTTCTCGGCGGACGCCGCGTCCCAGTCGACGTGGAACGTCTTGCCCTGCGCCGCGGAACCGTCGAAGTTGCACACCTCGACGGCCTCGGGGGTGATGACGACGACCTGGTCCTGGTCGACCTCCATTGCCTCCTTGGTGTACCCGATGAAGGCGGCGACGTCGGAGCCGAGGAAGTTCTCGCCCTCACCGAGCCCGATGACGAGCGGCGAGTTGCGGCGCGCCGCGACGACCTGGTTCGGGCTGTCGGCGTGCACGGCGAGGAGCGTGAACGCGCCCTCGAGACGGTTGACGACCTCGAGCATCGCGGCCTTCAGATCGCCCGCGTACGCCTTCGCGAGAAGGTGCGCGACGACCTCGGTGTCCGTCTCGGACGCGAACTCGACGCCGTCCTCGAGCAGCTGCGCGCGCAGCGGGTGGAAGTTCTCGATGATGCCGTTGTGGATGAGCGCCAGCTTGCCGTCCGTGCCGCCACGGTGCGGGTGGGCGTTCGCGTCCGTCGGGCCACCGTGCGTCGCCCAGCGCGTGTGACCGATGCCGGTCGCACTCGCGGGAAGCGGGTGGTTCTCCAGCTCGGCGCGCAGGTTGGCCAGCTTGCCGGCCTTCTTCGCCGTCGAGACGTGATCGCCCGTCACCAGGGCGATGCCGGCCGAGTCGTAGCCGCGGTACTCGAGGCGGGCGAGGCCCTCCATCACGACGGCCTCAGCGCGCTCGTCGACCTTCGAGCCGACGTATCCAACGATTCCACACATGCGATTCAGACTACCGGCACGCGCGCGCCGCCCACGAATCCCCGAACGTTCACGAACCCGTCCCCGCACGGACTTGGCACAATGACACCGTGACCCGCGCCCACCACCCGCCGCTGCCGAGCCCCTACGTCGAACTCACCCGAGCCGACTGGGCCCGCCTGCGCGACACCCACCCCATCGACCTGACGAGCGACGACGTGCGCCGCCTCGCGGGGCTCGGCGAACGCATCGACCTCGCCGAGGTCGAGGACGTCTACCTTCCCCTTTCGCGCCTGCTCAACTTCTACGCCGCCGCGACGCAGAACCTGCACCGCACGACGACGGACTTCCTCCAGGAACGCCCCGCCAAGACGCCCTTCATCATCGGCGTCGCCGGCTCCGTCGCCGTCGGCAAGTCGACGACCGCCCGCGTCCTGCAAGAACTGCTCGCGCGCTGGCCCAACACGCCCCGCGTCGAACTCATCACCACCGACGGCTTCCTCTACCCCAACGCCGAACTCGAACGCCGCGGCATCATGGACCGCAAAGGCTTCCCCGAGAGCTACGACCGACGCGCCCTCGTCCGCTTCGTCGCCGAGGTCAAGGGCGGCAAGGCGGAAGTCGAAGCGCCCGTCTACAGCCACCTCGTCTACGACATCGTGCCGGACGAGAAGATCGTCGTGCGCCAACCCGACATCCTCATCGTCGAAGGCCTCAACGTCCTGCAACCGCCCGTCTCGACGCCCGGGCAACCCACCCGCTCGACGCTCACCGTCAGCGACTTCTTCGACTTCAGCGTCTACGTCGACGCCCGCGAAACCGACATCCGCGAGTGGTACATCAACCGGTTCCTGCGCCTACGCGAAACTGCGTTCGCCGACCCCGACTCCTACTTCCACCGCTACGCCCGACTCGACGACGACGAAGCCGTCACCCTCGCCACCCGCATCTGGGAGAGCATCAACCTGCCCAACCTCATCGACAACGTCCAACCCACCCGCGGCCGCGCCACCGCCATCCTGCGCAAGAGCAGCAACCACGCCGTCGACAGCGTCAAACTGCGGAAGCTGTGATGGCCCTCGTCGCCATCACGCAAGGTTGCCTGCGCAATGAGCGGTCGGCGAGCGGGACGTCAGAGCAACTCGCGCACCTGCACCGGCGCGTACCGATGCGGCCGTCAAGCTGATGGTCTGCGAGCAAGGCGGTCCTGCACCCCTGACGGGTCAGTGGGTGCGGGCGCGCTCGTCGGAATCGAAACGGTCGCGGACGTCGTCGCGCTCGAAGACCTCGTCGTCCTGGTCGAAGGCCCCGTGGCGGCGCTCGGCCGCGTCGAAGTCGTCATCCAGATCGTCGAGAGTGTCGAAGTCGTCGCGCGACTCCTCATCCGGGTGACGACGGCGATCCGCCGCCCACAACGCCATCCAGACGACGGCGAACAGCGCCGCCACCGCGAGACCCGCGAGCAAGCCACCCCCCGCGCCGAACAGGAACTGCGAGCCGACGCCCGTGCGCTTGCTCTCCCCGAACTCCGGCGCCGCACCCGACGACGCCTTCCCGGCACTGACCGCGGCGAAGACCGTCGCGACGAACGCGACAACCCAGTACGCGATCCCGAAGAGCTTGTTCTGGACGAGACGCACGGTCGAGCCTTCCTCACGATCGGTGACCCGCCACCTCCCCGCGGCGGATCGTCGAAGCACACGCTACCCAGTCACGAGCCCACTGCGCGCGCGCCACACCGACACCGCCGCCACCGGCTCACATCGGACGCAGCGTGCACGCGGCCAGACCCCGTCAGGCCCCACGCGTCGGCGACACGATCAGCGGGACGAGCCGTCGTCAGGCCGCGTGCACCGGCGCGACGATCAGCCCACGCGCCGGCCGTCAGTTCGCGAGCACCGACGTCACGAGCGCCGCGATGGGGCTGCGTTCCGACCGCGTCAACGTCACGTGCCCGAACAGTGCGTGCCCCTTAAGCTTCTCGACGACCGCGGCGATGCCGTCATGGCGCCCCACCCGCAGGTTGTCGCGCTGCGCGACGTCATGCGTCAGCACGACGCGCGAGTTCTGGCCCATGCGCGACAGCACCGTCAGCAGCACGTTGCGCTCTAACGACTGCGCCTCGTCGACGATGACGAACGCGTCGTGCAGCGAACGCCCACGGATGTGCGTCAGTGGCAGCACCTCGAGCAGGTCGCGCGCGATGATCTCGTCGACGACCTCCTTGCTCACGACGGCGCCGAGCGTGTCGAACACCGCCTGAGCCCACGGGCCCATCTTGTCGTTCTCACTGCCCGGCAAGTATCCGAGCTCCTGGCCGCCGACGGCGTACAGCGGGCGGAAGACGATCACCTTGCGGTGCGCGCGACGCTCCATGACCGCCTCGAGGCCCGCGCACAGCGCGAGCGCGCTCTTGCCGGTGCCGGCCTTCCCGCCGAGGCTGACGATGCCGACGTCGAGGTCGCTCAACAGGTCGATGGCGATGCGCTGCTCGGCGGAGCGGCCGTACAACCCGAACAGGTCGCGGTCGCCGCGCACGATCTTCACCACGTTTCCCGGCATGACGCGCCCGAGCGCCGAACCGGACGCCTCGCCGTCGGCGCTCAGGATGACGCCGGTGTTGACGGGCAGATCCTCGAGGCCGTCGAGCGTGACGCGCCCCGTCGCGTACAGGGTGTCGATCTCACTCGCGTCGACGCTGCGTTCGACGATGCCCGTCCACCCCGAGTCGGGCACCCCGTCGGCGCGGTACTCATCGGCCGACAGCCCGGTTGCGGACGCCTTGATGCGCATCGGCAGGTCCTTGCTCACCACCGTCACGTCGTTGCCCTCGGCCGCGAAGTTGGCGGCGACCGCGAGGATGCGCGAGTCGTTGTCACCGAGTCGGAAACCCGCGGGCAGGGCGGCGGGGTCGGTGTGGTTGAGTTCGACGCGCAGCGTGCCGCCATCACCGATCGGGACGGGGTGGTCGAGGCGGCCGTGACGCACGCGCAGGTCGTCGAGCAGGCGCAGGCACTCACGCGCATAGTAGCCGAGCTCGGGGTGATGACGTTTGGCCTCGAGCTCGGTGACGACGACGACTGGGAGCACGACGTGGTGCTCGGCGAACCGGGTGAACGCGCGCGGGTCGGACAACAGCACGGACGTGTCGAGCACGTACGTCTTGACGCGCTGGGCGACGGCGGCGTTCGTCGTCGCGCCGTCATCGGTTCCGGGCCTGAGGCCCGATTCGAGCTGGGTGGTCGAGGTGAGCGCGCCCGCGGCGCCCTCCGTCGTGAGGGTGTCCGCCAGGGTCATCGTCGATTCCTCGGGTCACGGGTGCGAACGCGCCGGCCGGGCGCCCGCGAGGAGCCGTCGTGCACCCCTCGTCCTCGACGCTAACGGCGGCGCCACCGCAGGTCGGCGGCCAGCCTGAGAAGCCTGCATGAACTTCACGTGAATGGCCGCCGCAGCGACGCGTCACGACCCGAAACGACGCTCGCGTTCGGCGTAGGCGCGCAGCGCGCGCAGGAAGTCGACGCGACGGAAGTCGGGCCAGAACGCTTCGCAGAAGTAGAACTCGCTGTGCGCCGACTGCCACAGCAGGAAGCCGCCGAGGCGCTGCTCCCCCGAGGTGCGGATGACGAGATCCGGGTCGGGCTGGCCCTTCGTGTAGAGGTAGTCGCCAACGCTGTCGATCGTCAGACGCTGCGCGAGCTGCGTCATGTCCTCACCGCGCTCGGCCGCGTCGAGCAGGATGGCGCGGAAAGCGTCGACGATCTCCTGACGCCCGCCGTACCCGACGGCGATGTTGACGACCATTCCGTCGCCGTCCTGCGTCGCGCTGACGGCGTTCTCCAGCCGGGTGCGCGTCGCCTCCGGCAGCAGCCCGAGGGCGCCGACGAGGTTGAACCGGCGGTTGCCGGCTGCGGAGAGTTCGTCGACGACGTCCTCGATGATGGCGAGCAGTGGCGCGAGCTCGGTCTCGCTGCGCTTGAGGTTGTCGGTCGACAGCAACCACAGCGTCACGACCTCGATGCCGAGCTCCTCGCACCACGTGAGCAACGGTTCGATGTTGTCGGCGCCCGCCTTGTGACCGTGCGCGGTGTTCGCGCCCCTCTTCTTCGCCCAGCGACGGTTTCCGTCGAGCATGAGGCCGACGTGACGCGGGAGACGCTCAGGAGGCAGGCCCTTGACGAGTTGGCGCTCGTAGGCGGTGTACAGCACGTCGCCCGGTCCGCGCATGGCTGCCTCCTCGTGGTGTGGCGCTGGGTTGACGATAGCAACGCCGGAGCAGGTGGCCTGCCCCGGCGCCGCGACGATCAGTGCTGTGCGCTGCCGATCGGGTCGTCGTCCCCGCGCGGCGCGGAGTCTGCCTCGCGTGCGCCGACGCTCTGCTCGCGCTCGGTGAACGTCATCTTGCGCAGGTGCGTGTTCATCGAACGGAACAGGAACCAGCACGCGAGCGCCAGGCCGAAGAGCACGAGAAAACCCCAGATGCCTGCGGTGACCTCGACGGATTCGTTGCCGCCCATCAGTGTTCCTTCCGTTCGACGACGTCGTCGATCACCATTGTGACAGCGCCGCTCGTCGCGAGTGCATCCGCCTGCTCGGGTGATCCGAGCCCGGCGAACAGGTCGTCCTCGTCCGGGGTGAGCGGCACCGCGCTCAGTGCGAGGTCCCATTCCTCTGTCGGCCACGCCTCGCCCTGCTCGCGCGCGTCGAGCGCGAAGAACATGCCGTCGGGGTCGATCTGCGTCGCGTGGGCGAGCAACGCGCGCGAGCGCACGTCGAACCACTCGTCGCAGCGCACCCGCGTCGTGACGCGCCCCTCGGGCCGGTCGCTGCGGCGCTCCAGCCATTCGGGGTACGGCGAATCGCGCCCGTCCTTCACGAGGGCCTCGTGGTAGGCGCTCAGCTTCGCGCGGGTGAAGGTGCGGTCGTAGTAGACCTTGAGCGGCTGCCACGGCGCACCGGCGTGCGGGTAGGCGTCCGGATCGCCCGCCGCGCGGACGGCGGCGATCGTCACGACGTGCGTCATGATGTGGTCCGGGTGCGGGTAACCGCCGTTCTCGTCGTACGTCGTGACGACGTGGGGGCGGCGCTCGCGGATGACCCGCACGAGCGCCTCGACGGTGATGTCGAGCGGCTCCAGCGCGAAGCAACCGTCGGGCAGCGGCGGCAGCGGGTCCCCCTCGGGCAGACCCGAATCGACGAAGCCCAGCCAGACGTGCTCGAAGCCGACGACCTCGCGCGCCTTCGCCATCTCCGCGCGACGCAGCGCGACGAGGTCACTCTTGACCTGCGGGTCGTCGACGAGGCGCGGGTTGAGCACGTCACCACGTTCGCCGCCGGTGCAGGTGACGACGGTGACGTCGTCCCCCTCGGCGAGGTAGCGCGCCATCGTCGCTGCGCCCTTGCTCGATTCGTCGTCGGGGTGCGCGTGCACCGCCATGAGCCGGAATCCGCCTGCCACCTGACACCTCGTATCGTGAGACCTGTTGAACTGCTCCGCAGGCGAACCCGCGAAGCACCCATTGTGACAAAGGAGAGCGAGTGCCCCTCGAACGCCCACGGGCCGAACAACGCAAGTGGTGGATCATCGGCACGCTCGGCGTGGTCCTCATGACGGCGTTCTGCATCTGGTTCGGCATCCAGTGGACGTCGAACACGGTCACCGCGAACCAACACGGCTTCAAGGTGCTCTCCGACGATCGCATCCAGGTGAGCTGGGACGTCATCCCCAGCGACAAGGACAAGCCGGTGACCTGCACGCTCATCGCGCTCAATGACCGCCGCGACGTCCTCGGTTCGAAGTCGGTCTCGCTCACGCCGAGCCCCTACGACTCGACGACGTACACCGACGTCGTGCGCACCACGTCGCGCGCCGTCTCGGGCACCGTCAAGGAGTGTCACTACACGGGCGAGAAGGCTCAGGCCGAGTGACGTCGCGGCGTCGATGCCGCGGCACACTCTCCCGCTGACGACGCGCGCAAGAGCCGTCGACGACGTGCGTTCTCGCGCCATGGCGCTAGAATGGTGGTTTCACCTGGGCTGAGACGCGCACCGCCGCCGGCGGACACCGCAGCGTCTTGGCCTTGTTCTTTCGTGCGGGAGACCGTGCGAGACCCGAAAGCACAGCAAGGAGAAGACCGTGAGCGAGACCACCACCTCCTCCAGCTTCCTGACGCAGGACGCATACGACCGTCTCTCGGCGGAACTCGAGCACCTCAAGGGAGAGGGCCGTTCCGACATCGCGAAGCGCATCGAAGCCGCGCGCGAGGAGGGCGACCTCAAGGAGAACGGTGGCTACCACGCCGCCAAGGAGGAGCAGGGCAAGATGGAGGCCCGCATCCGCCAGCTCGAGTCGCTGCTGCGCGACGCCGTCGTCGGGGAGGCACCGAAGGACAACGGCATCGTCGACTCCGGCATGGTCGTCACCGTCGAGATGTTCGGTGACACCGAGACGTTCCTGCTCGGCAGCCGTGAGATCGCCGGGGACGCCGACATCGACGTCTACTCCGAGCAGTCGCCGCTCGGTGAGGCGATCATGGGCAAGAAGGTCGGCGAGGAGACCTCCTACGACGCCCCGAACGGCAAGACGATCGAGGTCAAGATCGTCGACGCGAAGCCGTACGCCGGCTGACGCATCGTTCGGCACGACACGAAGAGGGCAGCCCCGTGGTGGGGTTGCCCTCTTCGTGCATCCGACGCGACGCGTGCGCCGGCTCCGGTGTGCGCGGCCGGCTGGTCCGCCTCAGACGGTGCCAGTCGTCACCTGCGCCGCGACGGAGATGGCCAGCAGCGCGCTGACGCCGAGCAGCAGCCAGCCCCAGACCCATTCGGCCTGGGCCGGCCGTGGCCGACGCAGATCGGTGCGCGGGCCCCGCGCCCCGAGGTGGGCGACGACGTCGGCCGGAGGCTCGGGGCGGTCCTGGTCGAACGGGCCGCCCTGCGTGTCGGCCCACCACCGCTCCGCCCGCGTGATGCCGGCCTCGTCGCGCGCCCACGCGGCGCGCGCCGCCCGGGCGCGACGCAGCAGGTACAGCGCCGCGACGAGCGCCACGCCCGCGAGGACGAGGCGCACGACGACACCCGTCATCGCGTGGAGTCGAGTGCGTTTCGCAGGTCGGCGACGAGGTCGTCGGCCTCCTCGATGCCCACGGAGAGACGGATGAGGGCGGCCGGTACCTCGAGGTCCGTGCCGGCGACGGAGGCGTGCGTCATCCTCGCCGGGTGCTCGATGAGCGACTCGACGCCGCCGAGGCTCTCGCCGAGGGTGAAGATCTTCGTGGCATTGCAGACCTCGAGCGCGCGCTCCATGCCGCCGGCCACCTCGAAGCTCACCATGCCGCCGAAGCGTTTCATCTGCTTGACGGCGACGTCGTGGCCCGGGTGCGAGGCGAGGCCCGGGTAGTAGATCTTCGTGACGTCATCACGGCTCGCCAGGAACTCGACGATCTTCTCGGCGTTGTCGCAGTGACGCTCCATGCGCACCGACAGCGTCTTGAGACCGCGCAACGTCAGCCAGCTGTCGAACGGACCGGAGATGGCGCCGATCGCGTTCTGGTGGAAGCCGATGCGCTCCGCGGCGTCTTCGAACTCGGGCACGCCGATGTTCTTCGCGACGACGACCGCTCCCCCGACGACGTCGGAGTGGCCGCCCGAGTACTTCGTCGTCGAGTGCACGACGATGTCGGCGCCGAGCGCGATCGGCTGCTGCAGGTAGCTCGAGGCGAACGTGTTGTCGACGACGAGCAGTGCGCCCGCCTCGTGCGCGACGGCCGCGAGCGCCGTGATGTCGGCGATGCCGAGCTTGGGGTTGGTCGGAGTCTCCACCCAGATCAGCTTGGTCTTGTCGGTGACGGCGGCGCGCACGGCGTCGACGTCGGCGATGGGTGCCGTCGAGTACTCGACGCCCCAGCTCTTCGTCACCTTGTCGACGAGGCGGTAGGTGCCGCCGTAGGCGTCGGTGGGGATGACCATGTGCTCACCCGGGCGCAGGATCGAGCGGATGACGGTGTCCGAGCCCGCGAGACCGGAGGCGAACGCGAAACCCTTGGCGCCGCCCTCGAGAGCGGCGATGCACTCCTCGAGCGCCGTGCGCGTCGGATTGGCCGAGCGGCTGTACTCGTAGCCCTCACGCAGACCGCCGACGCCGTCCTGCTTGTAGGTCGAGGTCTGGTAGATGGCCGGAACGACCGCGCCCGTGCGCGGGTCGGGCTCCTGCCCCGCGTGGATCGCGCGGGTCGTGAAACCGAGGGTCGAGAGGTCGGAGAGGTCTGCGTTCTCGTTGTCGTGCGTCATGCCGACAAGCCTAGTGCTGCGCACCGACAACCCCGAAAGTCGTGTGAATCCGGCACCGAGGCCGCACTGCACACGGCGAATGGGGACACGACGATGGCCCCACCTCGTCGACACGGGGTGAGGCCATCGGGTTCGCTCGGGTCAGACGTCGAGCGCCCGGTCGAGTTCCTTGTAGTCGATGCCGGCCGGCGCCTTGGCGATGACGCTCTGCAGCAGGCCGAGGCGAGCGGCCTTGAGCGCCTCGTCGTCAGCCATGACGAGGACGTCGTCGAAGAACCTGTTGAGCGGCTCGGTGAGACCCGAGGCGTCCGCGAACCACTGCGTCAGCGAGTCACCCGAGTGGTCGGGCAGTGCCTCGACGAGCGGAGCCAGCGTCTTCTCGGCCTCGTCGGTGAGCACGGACACATCGAAGCCCGGCTGGGTGCCCGCAGGCACGATGCGCGTGATGCGCTGCGTCACCTGCACGAGGGCGCGGAACGCCTCGTCATCGCGCAGAGCCTCGACATCGGCGAGCACCGCGGCCGCGCGACCGGGCGTTCCGGCGCTCGGGCTGAGGGCCGTGACGAGCGCCGCCGAGACGCCTTCGTCGCGCAGCTGCTGGCCGAAGCGGCCCTCGACGAACTCGAGAGCCGATGCGAGCGCCTCGCCCGAGACCTCGACGCCCTGCTCACGCAGTCGCGCGGCGGCAGCGTCGAGACCGTCGCTCACGCTGATGGCGGCCACGGCCGGCACACCGCGCAGGATCGACACGACGCCGAGCGCCGCGCGGCGCAGCGCGAACGGGTCGGACGAGCCGGTCGGCTTCGCGCCGATGGCGAACATCGCGGTGAGCAGATCGAACCGGTCGGCCAGCGCGAGCAGCGCGCCCGGCGTCGAGGAGGGCAGCGAGTCGCCCGCCGAGCGCGGCTTCTCCATCTCGAACAGGGCATCGGCCACAGCCGGGGCCTCCCCCGCCTTCAGCGCGTATTCGCGCGCCATCGTTCCGGCGAGGCTCGACAGTTCGACGACCATCGCCGTCGACAGGTCGAACTTCGCGAGCGCGCCGGCACGCGACAACGTTGCCTGCTCATCGCCCGTGAGTTCAACGGACGCAGCGAGTTTCGTCGACACGTCCTTGATGCGGTCCGCACGCTGCGCGAACGAACCGAGACGGTTCTCGAACGTCAGCTTGTCGATCTGCGCGCGGAAGTCGTCGAGCGGAACCTTGAGGTCGGCCTCCCAGAAGAACGCCGCGTCCTCATAGCGGGCCCGCAGCACTGACTCGTTGCCGGCGCGCACGACGTCGTCGTCGATCGAGCCGTTGGCCATCGTGACGAAGTACGGCATGAGCGTGCCGGAGGCGTCGCGCACCGGCAGGTAGCGCTGGTGCTTGCGCATGACGGTGGTAAGGATCTGCTCGGGCAGCTCGAGGTAGCGCTCCTCGAAGGTGCCGAGCACACCCTGCGGCTCCTCGACGAGGTTCGTGATCTCGTCGACGAGGCTCGCCTCGCCGTCGATGTCGATCGTGCCGCCGACGCTCTTCGCGAGCGCCAGGGCACCGTCGACGACCTGCCGGCGTCGCGCGGTCGGGTCAAGCACGAAACCGGCCGTTTCGAGCGTCGGGACGAGCTCGTCGGCAGCGGCGACGTCGACGTGCGGCTGCGCTGCGGTGCGCGCGACGTACGTCGTGCGGCCCGTGGTGAGTGAGCCCACCGTCGCGGGGACGACGTGCTTGCCCCACAGCGCGACGACCCAGCGGATCGGGCGGCTGAACGTCAGCTGCGGGTCGTTCCACTTCATGTTCTTGTCGCTGCGTAGGCCGGAGACGACGTCGGCGACGATCTCCCCGAGCACCTCGAGCACACCGCGCCCCGTCTGCGTCTGCTTGACGGCGACGTGCTGGGCACCGTCGAACTCGGCGGTGACGACGTCGTCGACGGAGACGCCCTTGCCGCGCGCGAAGCCCTCGAGGGCCTTCGTCGGCGCGCCGTCCTTGTAGGCGGCCGCGACCTTCGGGCCCTTCGCGAGGGTCTCGGAGTCCGGCTCGTGCGCGCTGACCCCGGGCACGGTGACGACGATGCGGCGCGGCGTGCCGACGACGGCGACGTCGCCGTGCTCGAGGCGGGTGCTGGCGAGCGCCGACGTGACGGCCTCGCGCACGGCGGGAATCGTCGCGTCGAGCACGTGCGGCGGCATCTCCTCGACGCCGATCTCGAACGCGAACGTCTGCCGCGCGTCGCCGAGTTCGGCTGCGGTGGGCGCCGGCTCGGGCTTCTCGACGGGCTGGGTGATGTTGGGCGCCGACGCGGCCGCCTCCGCCAGCTCACGCACGCGTGAGGTCGCCGCGTCGCCCTTGAGCAGCGGGTGACCGAGTTCGGCGCGACGCTCGCTCCACAGTGCACCGGTCTCGCGAGCGAGGCGGCGCATGAGGGAGAACGAGCGCGCACGCTCCGTCGTGGAGACGGCGCCGCGGCTGTCGAGGATGTTGAACGCGTGCGAGCTCTTGAGCACGTACGTCCACGCCGGCACCGGCAGGCGCGCGTCGATGAGGCGCTGAGCCTCGTCGGTGTACTCCTTGAAGAACGCGCGGGCCGCGTCGACGTCGGCGTCGTCGAGGTAGTAGCGCGACATCTCGTACTCGTTCTGCGCGAACACCTCGCCGTAGCTGATGCCCTCGGCGTACGCCATGTCCTTGAAGTGCGTGACGCCCTGAAGCGCCATGAGGATGCGCTCCATGCCGTACGTCAGCTCGACGGCGACAGGCTCGAGGTTCTGCCCGACGACCTGCTGGAAGTATGTGAACTGCGTGACCTCCATGCCGTCGAGCCAGACCTCCCAACCCAGGCCCCACGCGCCGATGGCGGGCTGCTGCCAGTTGTCCTCGACGAAGCGCACGTCGTGCGCGTCGAGGTCGATGCCGAGCGCCTCGAGCGAGCCGAGGTAGAGCTCCTGCGGGTTGCCCGGGTCGGGCTTGAGGATGACCTGGAACTGCGTGTGCGTCTGCAGCCGGTTCGGGTTCTCGCCGTAGCGGCTGTCATCCGGGCGCACGGAGGGCTCGACGTACGCGACGTGCCACGGCTCGGGCCCGAGCACGCGCATGACGGTGTTGGGGTTCATCGTCCCCGCACCGACCTCGGTGTTGTAGGGCTGCACGACCATGCATCCGCGGTCGGTCCAGTACTTCTGCAGCGTCAACAGGGCATCTTGCATCGTCAGCACGTCGGTCACGCGCCCCAGGTTACCGAGTGCGCACGCGCCCCGCCCATTCGTCCCGATCACGACGTCACAGCAGACGATGACGGCGCACGCGCCGCCCGGGAACGCGGGCGCTCGCCATGAGTTCCCGCGTCGTCAGCACCTTGGTCGGCGACATCCATCCGCACGACGGCTTGTGGAGCGCGTAGCCACCACCCAGGCTGACGGCCGCGTGGTCGATCAGGCCGTCAGGGTTGCGCCAGACATGGACGACACCAAGGCCGCCGTCGGTGTCATGACGCGGCAGCAACCGCGTCCGCTCTCGCAGCCACGCCTCGATCGGCTCGCGCTGCATCCACTCCTCACGTGCGCCGTCCACGCCGGCCGCGGTGAGAACGGCACCGAAGCAGTTGGGCCCGCTGGCGCGCGGGAACGTCCCCGCGATCTCACGGGCGCCTGGCAGCACGGCGTCGATATCGGCCCAGGCCCGCTGGGTGATCTCGCGATGACGACTCGCGCGCCGCCCCTCGACGACGTATGCCACGACGCGCTCGAGGTCGCGCGCGATGGCCGACGCGTCGTCACCGCTACGCCAGAGGTGACGCGTGGGTTGCGCTCGCCTCAGAGACGCCGGCAAGGCGCGCGCCGCCGCGCGATCGAGCCAGCAGATGGCTTGGTCGTCCACGCCGTACAGCAGGAACGTGTCCTTGAGCTCGAACGTCACCCGCTCGGGCTCGTCGCGCAGGCCGAGGTCGTGCGCGACGCTGCGGGGCACGACGAACGGCTGCTCGACCGGCATCGTCCACGCGCGCCACTGGAGCAGCTGCTCGTGCGTCACCTCGATGCCGAGCACCTCGCGTACGGGCGCCTCGGACGGGCTCATGCAAGCCTCTTCTGCCATTCGATCATCGTGCCCTCGCGTTCGTAGCCGAGCTCGGAGTTGATCCGCAGCACGTGGGTGTTCGTCTCGTCGTTCCAGGTGCGCTGCACCTCGACGCCCGGCGCGACCTGCGGCAGCAGCAGCGACACCGCAGCCTTGACCCGGTAGCCGAGCCGGTGCCCACGGTGCGCGGCCTCGACGAGGGTGTCGTCCTGGTAGGCGATCCAAGGCGTCTCCGCGGGAACGCTGACGTGCGTGAACGCGGCCATCTGCCCGGTCGGTCGGTGCCACGCCACGGCCTCGACGACGCGTCGGCCCTGAGCGCGTGCGGTGTCGAACAGCTCGCGCACCCGCGCGGCATCCCACGTCTCCGGTTCGATCGCAACGTCACCGAGCGGGGTGTCGGTCGACATCATCGCTCCGAGACGGGCCCGCTCCTCGAGCCACTGCGACGGGAGGTCGTCGACGGCCGTCTCGACGACATACTCGTCGTCGAACGCGAGGGCGGCACGCATCTGTGCGGCGACGGCGTCGCTGACCGGCAGACGCTGAGCGTTGCGCACGCACGTCTGGGCCTGGGCGAACCCGCGGGCAGCGAGGAAGGCGCCTGCGGCGTCAGGCTGGCCGACGGGCGTCTGCGTCTCGACGAGGACCGTCGTACGTCCCTCGTCCTGCATGATCTCCTCCGCGGCTGAGAGCAGCGCCGAGCCGACACCCCGTCGTCGCGCGGGAGCCGGCACGTCGAGGTGGAGAAACGCGAGGTGGGTGTTGTCGCGGCGCGGCAGGACGAGCTCGGCGGCACCGACGACGCCAGCTGCTGTGTCCACGCCATCATCCTGTATGTCGGCTGCTCCCCCAACGGCGTCGTCGTCGCACGAGGCTTCCCCCTCGACGGCGACGAACGCATGACGCGTCTCGGATTCCTTGCCCCACATGGCGCGCAGCTCGTCGGCGGGGTAGGCGATCGTGTGCTTGCCCCACTGCTCGTGGCCCACCGTCATGAACACCTGCGCCCAGGCGTCGAACAGCGGGTCGGACGGGCCGATCTGACGAATGCGCATGGCGACATTGCACTCAGCACCAGCTGCGTACGCAACCGGTTTTTCGGCGCGTCCGCCTGGATCGTGCGACAACCCGTTCATGCCGGCGGAGGGTCGGGCCGGAATGCCTCGACCGCCGGCGGTGTTGTCTCGGAACCCGAGGAAAGGCACCTCATGTTCACTCGAAAGCACACCCGAACGCCCGAGGCGAGCGACCTGCACGACGTCCTCGACGTGCCGATGTTCTCCGAACTGCCCGACGGCTCGGCGACCCTGTACGTCGCGATGGGCTGCTTCTGGGGCGCCGAACGCATCTTCTGGAAGATTCCGGGCGTCGTCACCACGGCCGTCGGGTACATGGGCGGCCACGCCACCGAGCCGACGTACGAAGATGTCTGTGGCGGCGGCACGGGCCACACCGAGACGGTCATGGTGGCCTACGACCCGTCGCGCGTGTCCGAACGCGAGCTTCTCAAGGCGTTCTGGGAGAACCACGACCCGACGACCGCGAACCGGCAGGGCAACGACGTCGGCACGCAATACCGCTCGGCGATCTACTGGACGACGCCGCAGCAGGAGCGCGCTGCCCGCGAGACGTCCGCGCTCTTCCAGGAGGCACTCGACGACGCGGGCCGCGGCGCCATCACGACCGAGATGCGCCCGGCCGACGAGGCGGGCCCCTTCTGGCCGGCGGAGCTGTACCACCAGCAGTACCTGTCCAAGCACCCCGGCGGCTACTGCAACCACGGCTTCAAGGGCGTCACGTGCCCCGTCGGCGTCGCCGACCTGCCCGCGCAGACGGATGTCCTCCCGCCACGCTGACGACGACATGCACGGCGGCCGCTGAG
Source organism: Dermacoccus sp. SAI-028 (assembly GCF_004346775.1). Taxonomy (NCBI): domain Bacteria; kingdom Bacillati; phylum Actinomycetota; class Actinomycetes; order Micrococcales; family Dermacoccaceae; genus Dermacoccus; species Dermacoccus sp. SAI-028. The sequence goes on from NZ_SMFS01000001.1 coordinate 2,364,814, forward strand.
CCGGCGGCCGATCAACCGGCCACCGCGGCGCACCGGCCGTCTCAGCGCACCTGGAAGGCCCGGCTCGTTCCGGTATGGGCACTGACCTTGCCGTTCCAGCCGTTCTTCCAGCTGCCCTGCTGCACGAGGCGATACGTGCTCGCGGGCGTGCCGCGACGTATGCGCCGCTCCATGGTGCATCGCGAGTACGAGACGCCCTCGCGCGACCAGACGTACGAGGTGTCCCAGTCGTGGTCGTCGAGGACGTCGACCCACGACGAGCCGACCTGACGCTGCACCTTGACGAACGTGCCCATCGTGCGGAAGTCATTCTTCGGGTGGCCGCCGCGGAAGACCGCCCGCACGCTCGAACCAGCCGAGCGTGTGGCGTCCGGCTGAGTCAGGACGTCACCGAAGTGCTGCCCGGGTGGGGCGTCGTCGAACACGACGCCGGGGCCCTCGGCGCGTGGCCGACGTCACACTCATCACCCACCTAGACGATCGTCCAAGCTGTGTGAAGAAATCACTCACCCGAGCCTCGACGGCGAAAGACGCCGCATCAGCCACGCCGCGTGTCGCACGTCACAATCTTCGCCCACGTCTCATCTCCAGTGCCACAACTTGACGCTTTGTCGTGCGCGGCTCTAATCTCGCTGCTGGTCAAGAGATCCGATGCAAAGCCCTGGCTGGTCGGACGGCAACCCTCACACGCGTGGCGGGGTGCTCCAGGTGATGACCCGGCCGCGTCGACCACGCGGCAAGCACGCTCGGCACCCAACGTGACGGCATCCTCGTGAGCCTTCCGTTGCGCTGCCCAGGCCCCGAAAGGCATGCCCCGCACGACACCGCGCACCGCGCCCCACCCCGGCGCCCCGCCTTCACGCTGACTCCGCGCACCCGCGCCAGCCCCGCGCATTCGCATCCTTGCCGCCTCACCAGGAGAGATCATGACCGACAAGCACACCCCCGCCGACGAGACCTCGACGCCCACCTCGTCCACGCATGACGCCACGAGCGCCGAGAACGGCGCGACCGCCCTGCCCCCGAAACCGAAGAACGACACCGGCAAGTACGTTGCGATCGGCGCAGGCGTCCTCGTCGTCGCGCTGGCCGCCGGCATCGGGGCCAAGGTGCTCGGCGGGAGCAGTGACGACAAGCTGACCCACCTCAAGGTGGGCACGACGGAGGCGTCGGACCCGTACTGGAACCAGCTCGTCAAGGTGGGCAAGGACAAGTACGGTCTCGACATCGAACCGGTCAACTTCTCTGATTACACCCAGGCCAACCCCGCGCTCTCCGAGGGCCAGGTCGACCTCAACCAGTTCCAGCACCTGCAATTCCTCGCCGACTACAACACCAAGGCGAAGCAGAACCTCACGCCCATCGGGGCGACGTACATCGTCCCGCTGGCGCTGTACTCGAAGAAGCACACGAGCGTCGGCCAGTTCCCCCAGGGCGGCAAGATCGCCATCCCCAACGATCCGACGAACCAGGCGCGCGCCTTGCTGCTGCTGCAGAGCGCCGGACTGCTGAAGCTCAAGGGTGGTGGCACCTCGCTGTCGACCCCGGCCGACATCGACGCCGGCGCCTCGAAGGTCACCGTCACAGCGGTCAACGCCGAGCAGACCGCGGCCGCGCTGCCGTCCGTCGACGGCGCGATCGTCAACAACAACTTCGCCGCGGACGCGAAGCTCGACCCGAGCAAGGCCCTGTTCAAGGACGACCCGCATGCGGCCTCGTCGAAGCCGTACATCAACGTCGTCGTCGCGCGCGCCGCGGACAAGGACAACGCCGACTACGCCAAGTTCGTCAAGGCCTACCACGACCCGAGCGTCGAGAAGCTCATCGAGGAGCGCACGAAGGGCACGAGCGTCCTCGTGAACAACTCCGCCTCCGAGGTGCAGGGCATCCTCGCGAACCTCGAGGCCCAGATCAAGGCGAAGGGATCGAAGTGACGGGCCCCTCCCCCACACTGACGAAGGCCGCCGCGCCGGCGAGTGCCACCCCGCCCGCCGTCGCCTTCCACGACGTCGGCAAGACGTTCACCCGCGGCAAGAGCCGGGTGACGGCTCTCGACGGCATCACGACGCAGGTGGAGCGCGGACGCATCGTCGCCGTCATCGGTTTCTCCGGCGCAGGTAAGAGCACCCTCGTACGTCTCATCAACGGCCTGGAGACGCCGACGCGCGGCCACGTCGAGATCGACGGCGTCGACCTCGCGTCGCTGTCCGCGAAGCAGGTGCGCGAGCTGCGCGGTCGCATCGGCATGGTGTTCCAGCAGTTCAACCTCATCCGCTCGCGCACGGTGTACGCCAACGTCGCCTACCCCCTCGAGGTCGCCGACTGGGACAAGGCGCGCCAGGAGGCGCGCATCACCGAGCTGCTCAGCTTCGTCGGGCTCACCGAGAAGGCGTGGGCCTACCCCGACGAGCTCTCCGGCGGGCAGAAGCAGCGCGTCGGCATCGCCCGTGCGCTCGCGACGAACCCGGAGATCCTGCTCGCCGACGAGTCCACGTCCGCGCTCGACCCCGACACGACGAAGGACGTCCTCGCGCTGCTGCGCCGCGTCAACGACGAGCTCGGCGTGACGATCGTCGTCATCACCCACGAGATGGACGTCGTGCGCGAACTCGCCGACGACGTCGTCGTCCTCGAGGCCGGCCGCATCGTCGAGTCCGGGCGCACCGTCGACGTCCTCGGCGCGCCGAAGGCGGACGCGACGCGCCGCCTCGTCGACGCCACCCTGCGGAACGTGCCCGACGCACGCGAGAGCGCCCGGCTGCGCGCTGCCCACGACGGGCACCTCGCGACGCTGACGGTTCACGACCCGCGCGAGTTCGGCCGTGTCCTGGCCCGCATGTCCGCACACGGCGTCGAACCGGAGATCGTGCACGGCGGCCTCACACCGCTCAAGGACGACACCCTGACGACGTTGACGCTCGCCCTGCGCGGCGACGACGGCGCCGTCACCACCGTGCTCGACGAACTGCGTCTCGCCGCCGACGTCGAGGAGGTCGCCGCATGATGCCCGCAACCGATTGGGAGGCGCTGCGCCCCACGATCGTCACCGCGGTGGGCGAGACGCTGCTCATGGTCGGCGCGACGATCATCATGGGCGGCCTGCTCGGCCTCGCCCTCGGCGTGCTGCTCAACACCACACGACGCGGCGGCATCCTCGAGAACCGAGTTCTGCACACGGTGCTCAACGTCCTCGTCAACATCATCCGACCGATCCCGTTCATCATCTTCGCCGCCGCTCTCGGGCCGTTGACGCTCGCCGTCACGGGCTCGACGATCGGTGCGAAGTCGATGATCTTCCCGCTGACGATCGCCTCGACCTTCGGCATCAGCCGCATCGTCGAGCAGAACCTCGTGAGCGTCGACCCCGGCGTCATCGAGGCGGCGCAGGCGATGGGGGCGAGTCCGTGGCGCATCATTCGCACCGTGCTCATCCCCGAGGCGCTGGCGCCGCTGATCCTCGGCTACACGTTCGCGCTCGTCGCGGTCATCGACATGACGGCCGTCGTCGGCGCCATGGGCGGCGGCGGCATCGGTGACTTCGCCCTGTCCTACGGTTACCGCCGCTACGACTGGGCCGTGACGTGGGCCGCCGTCGTCGTCATCATCGTCTTCGTTCAGATCGCCCAGTTCATCGGCAACGCTCTGGCCCGCAAGGCGCTGCGTCACTGACACACCCTTCGCGCCGCTCGGCGCGAGCATGACGAAGGGCCGTGACCATCCGGAGAGGATGATCGCGGCCCTTCGCCGTCAGGACGCGTCAGACCAGCCGTGCGTCAGCGAGCGCCGACGGTGGCGACCTTCTGCAGGCTCGAGCGCAGGTCGGCCTGCATGCCCTCACGCTGCTGGACGTGGTGGTGCTTCTTCTTCGTGCTGGACGCGCTGTCCGTCACCTCGTTGGCGGGGCCGGGCTCCGGCTGGGGCACGGGGTCGCACTCGACGTCGGCGTGGCCCGGTCCACCCGTCCGCGCGGGCATCGCGCCGGTGAGGAGGTAGGCGGAGATCTTGTCGTCCGTGCAGGCGATGCCATTGAGCGAACCGGAGTGCGTCGTTCCACCGACGCCCTCGATGAGAGCGCTCTTCGGGAAGCGCTTGCGCACCTCGAGCGCGCCCGGGAACGGCGTCGCACCGTCGTGGGTCTCGGCGATGAGGAGCACCGGCCCGACCTTCGAACCGTCGATCTTCATGGCCTGCGCGTTCGTCGACTTGACCGGCCAGCTCGTGCACGGGAGGTTGAACATGGCGTTCGCCCACGTCTCGAAGGGCGCCTTCTTGTCGACCTTCGAGTTGTCCGAGAGCCACTTGCTCCACACGTTCGACCACTTGACGTCGGTGCACTGCGTGCCGAGGTAGACCGCGTAGCTGTTGTCCGAGCCCGGCCCGGAGCCGTTGGCGTCGTCGTACAGCGCGGTCGTCGGGCCGAAGTCACCCTTCTGCAGCGCAGCGGCCAGGGCGGCGCCGTCGTCCTCCCAGCCGAAGACGTAGTAACCGGCGTTGAGGTAGGCGTCGGTCCACTCGTCAGGTCCGATCTTGCCGTTTGCGGGCTTCTTCGCGAGCTTGTCGCGCATCGAATACCACTGCTTCTTGATGGCCTTGCCGCTCGTGCCGAGGTGGTACGTCGCGTCGTTGCCCGCGACCCAGTCGAAGAAGACGTCCATGTTCTTGTCGAACGCGATGTCCTGGTTGAGGTTCGCGTCGTACCAGACGTCGCGCGGGTCGACGACACCGTCCATGACCATGCGACGCGTCTGCTTCGGGAACATCGTGGCGTAGACCTGGCCGAGGTACGTGCCGTAGCTGAAGCCGTAGAAGTTGATCTGCTTCTCACCGAGCGCCTTGCGGATCGAGTCCATGTCGCGCACGTTGTCGATCGTCTTCATGTGCGGCATGAGCTTCGCACCGGCAGCCTTGGAGCACGACGCGGAGTAGGCGGCCGACCTCTTCAGCCAGGCCTGCGACGTGCCGGCCTTCGTCACCCGGTAGTCAGGGCGGTTGTAGCCGAAGTAGTTGCCGTCGCAGGCCAGGGTCGGGACGCTGGAGCCCACGCCGCGCGGGTCGAAGCCGATCCAGTCGTACGGGTCGCCGCCCTTGTTGCGCACGGCGCCGCCGAGGCGCGACAGCGTCAGACCGGAGCCGCCCGGGCCACCTGGGTTGACGAGCATGATGCCCTGCTTCTTGGCGTCGCTCGTCTTGTGCTTGATGCGGGAGACGGCGATCTTGATCTTCTCGCCCTTGGGCTTGGCGTAGTCGAGGGGCACCTCGACGAATCCGCACTGGGCGCCGGCCTTGCTCAGGCGCGCGTTCGCGCAGGTACCCCAGGTGACCGGCGGCGGGGTGTAGGACGAGGAGGCGTCCGCAGTGGGCGTCGCGCCCTGAGCGGGAACGGAACTCGCCGCCGTGACGGGGGCCGACAGCCCGACGCCCAGCAGGCTGAACGCAGCGCCCACGGCGCCGATGGTCTTCTTCATGCGTACTCCCTGGATGGCCTGGTGAACCGCGCGTCCACGAGCGTGTGGCGCCGTGTTAGATCATGCCCCTTGGAATGCGCTGTGTGTCTCCCCTGTGTAACCTTTGTGTAAAGTTCGTCACACTGGGCATGTCGCTCGACAAGGGTGATCAACCCTGAGGGCGCACGAACGGAAACGCGAGCGTCGCACGGATCGGCGCACCGAGCATCATCATGATGGAGCGGTCGACGCCGATGCCGAGCCCACCCGTCGGCGGCATCGCGTACTCGAGAGCGCTGAGGAACGCCTCGTCGAGCGACATCGCCTCGACGTCACCGGCCGCGGCCTTGAGGGACTGCTCCGTCAGGCGCTTTCGCTGTTCGATCGGGTCGACGAGCTCCGAGTAGGCGGTGCCGATCTCGGCGCCGAACGCGACGAGGTCCCAGCGCTCCGACAGCCTGGGGTCGCCGCGATGCGCGCGGGTGAGCGGTGACGTCTCGACGGGAAAGTCGATGTAGAACGTCGGGAACATGGTCTGGCCCTCGACGAGTTCGTCGTACAGCTCGACGACGAGTTCACCCGCACTCTTCTCGCGCGGCGCGTCGACGCCGTGCGCCGCGCAGACCGCAGCCACCTCGTCCCGCGACGACGCCGACGTCAGCAACACCCCGCAGGCCCTGGAGACGGCTTCGTGCACGGGGATCGTCGGCCACTGCCCCGACAGGTCGACACGCTCGATGGTGCCGTCGGGGCGGGGGCGTTCGGCGAACTCCCCACCGTTGACGGCCCGCGCGACGGCGAGGAGCACCTCGCGCGTCAGGTCGCGCATCGTCAGGTAGTCGCCGTAGGCGTCGTAGGCCTCGAGCGAGGTGAACTCGGGGTTGCGGGTCGCGTCTGCGCCCTCGTTGCGGAAGTTGCGGTTCAGCTCGAACACCTTCTGCATGCCGCCGACGGCGAGCCGCTTCAGGTACAGCTCGGGAGCGATGCGCATGAACAGGTCCATGCCGTAAGCATTGATGTGAGTCTTGAACGGGCGCGCGGACGCCCCACCGTGCACCGCCTGCAGCATCGGCGTCTCCACCTCGGTGTACCCGAGTGCGTCGAACGCGTCACGGAACGCCCGCACACCGCGTGATCGGCGCAGCAGCATGTCCATCGAATCACGGTTGACGATGAGGTCGAGCGAGCGGTTGCGGACGCGCGCGTCGGGGTCGCGGAACGGTGAGTGCAGGTCGGGGATCGGGCTCAGGCACTTCGCCGCCATCTGCCAGTCGCTGACGTGCACGGACAGCTCTGCGTGCTTCGACGTGACGATCTCGCCCGTCACCGAGACGATGTCCCCGAGGTCGATCCAGTGTCGCCAGTGATCGTACTGCTCGGCCGGGGTGACGTCGCGCGTCGCCATCGCCTGGAGGCGGGCGCCGTCCTCGTCGAGCACGACGAAGCTGACGCCACCGAAGTCGCGCAGGGCCCGCACCCGCCCCGTGACGGAGACGCGCTCGCCCGTGCGGTGATCGGCGGGAAGCCGGCCGTGCGCCGTGACGACGTCCTCGATGCGCGCGGTGCGCGGCACTGCGACGGGGTAGCCTTCGACGCCGCCGGCCTCCATGCGGGCGAGCTTCTCGCGGCGCACGCGCTGCTGTTCGCTGCGGCGCGGCTCGGGCATCCGCGGGGTGAGTGCGTCCGCCTCGAGGGCCTGGACTCGCTCGACGAAGACGGCTTCGGGGCGCGGCGGCTGATGGTCGGCCGGCTTGGGCCCGACGAGCAACCGCGGCCCGATGAGGGGGACGAAACCCTCGGCCACACCCATCGCGAAACCGGCACGAGGGACGGTGAGCTCGGCGTCGTAGCAGAGGAAGCGCGGCACCCATTCGGGGTGGTACTTGTCGTTCGAGCGGTAGAGCGTCTCCAGTTGCCAGAACTTCGACGCGATCGAGAGCGCCTTGTCCGTGACGCGGGTGATGGGGCCAGCGCCTACCTCGTCCGCATCGGCGAAGACGTTGCGGAAGACTGCGAAGTTCAACGAGATGCGCCGGATGCCCAGGGCGGGTGCCGCTTCGGCGAGGTGCGCGACCATGAACTCGTTGAGGCCGTTCTCGGCCTGACGGTCGCGGCGCATCAGGTCGAGCGACAGCCCCCGCGAGCCCCACGGGACGAAGGACAGGAACCCCCGCACGGCGCCGCGGGTGTCGTGGGCGGTGATGACGACGCAGCGCCCGTCCGCGCGGTCACCAAGCCTGTTGAGGGCCATCGAAAATCCGCGCTCGGTCTCGTTGCCGCGCCAGTCGTCGGCGAGCCGCGAGAGTTCGGCCAGTTCGTCGTCGCCCAGTTCGTCGTGGCGGCGTACCTGGGTCGTGTAACCGCAGCGTTCGACGCGGGTGACGGCCTGGCGGACGGGACGCATCGAGCGCCCGCGCAAGGAGAAGGTGTCGGTGTCGATGATGGCCTCGTCACCGAGCGACCACGCCTTGAGCCCCGCCTCGACGTAGGCGCGCGCTCCCCTCGTGCTGGCGGAGAGGACGGCGGGGTACAGCCCATGCTCGCGGCACTGGCCGAGCCACACGGCGATGGCGTCGTCCCAGGACTCAGCTCGCCCGATGGGGTCGGCGGACGCGACGCTGACGCTCCCCTCGTTGCGGAACGTGACGGCGGCGCGGCCGTCGGGGGCGAAGACGACGGCCTTGTCCCGACGCGTGGCGAAATACCCCAGGGAGTCGTCCTCGCCGTGCTCGAGCAGGAGACGGCGGATGCGCAGTTCCTCGTCGGCGTCGATGAGCCCGGAGCCGCGGCCCGAACGCCAGAGGACGAGCAGCGAGAAGATGAGGACGAGGGTCGACACCGTGCTCGCGACGACGAAGGTCCATTCGTACCCGTGGTGCCCTCCGAAACCCGGGCTGGCCGGCGGTGTCCTGACGCCGAACGTGCTGCGGACCGACCAGACGAACTTCTGCCCGAGGGTGTCGAGATCACGCGGGAACGACAGTGTGAGCAAGAACGCGACGACGAACGACAGGAACAGACCTCCGATGAGGCTGATGAGTGCCGCCGCCTTCGAGCCGGAACTGAACCGCGCTCGGAACGCGGGGCGCGCGAGGAGCACGACGACGAACGACGTGACACTCAGAGCCAGGATGGCTGCGGACACACCCGGCGACGTCTGGAACTGCGCCCAGTCGCGATAGACGCCACGCACGTGGAGACGGTTGATCATCTGGGTGACCTGGTGCGCGAACACGAGACGGGCGAGCGAGTCCAGCACCGAAAGCCCCATGACGACGGCGAGGACGGTGTGCGCCGGACGGAAACGACGGCGGATACCGCCTGCGAGGACGAGAGCCATGCAGGCGGCGAACAGGGAGGGCTCACTCGGGATGTTGACCCAGCCAAGGACGTCCATGACGACGCGCAGGATCACGCTGCGGTGGAAGAACACTCCGGCGAGAGAGACGAACGCCGCCAGCACGAGCAGTCGGCCGGCCCAGGTTGCGACCTTGTCCCGCCACCCATGATCCCGCCAACGATTGCACGCCTCGACCGACGACGTGAGGCGCTCGTTCTTGTTCCCCGTCTCCACCACGGCACGACACTAGCCCCGGGACGTGAGGAAACACTGGAGATCCCCCGATGTTCCAATGAATCCCTGATGTGGCCGTGGAGTGCGCCCGGGCGACGATTCACGGTGGACGCCATGGTTTGTAGCCACGGCTTTGTGGTGGACGTAGAAATGCGTGATGGTCTTGAACTACTCAACCCCAGTCTTTCGGGGGAGCTGTTCAAGACCATCACGTCTTAGAAGAAGTCCGGCGGCGTCCTACTCTCCCACACCCTACCGAGTGCAGTACCATCGGCGCTGAAGGGCTTAGCTTCCGGGTTCGGAATGTGACCGGGCGTTTCCCACTTCGCTATAACCACCGTAACACTATGAAACATATCAACCCATCATGGCGAGTGTATTGTTTCAGAATTACACAGGGACGCGAGCACTAGCACAACAATACTGAGTGTGATAATAAGTTATCGGTTCATTAGTACCGGTCAGCTACAACCATTACTGGTCTTCCACATCCGGCCTATCAACCCCATCGTCTCTAGGGAACCTCTCACACACAAGGTGTATGGAAACCTCATCTCGAAGCGTGCTTCCCGCTTAGATGCTTTCAGCGGTTATCACTTCCGAACGTAGCCAATCAGCGGTGCTCCTGGCGGAACAACTGACACACCAGAGGTTCGTCCATCCCGGTCCTCTCGTACTAGGGACAGGTCTTCTCAAGTTTCCTACGCGCACAGCGGATAGGGACCGAACTGTCTCACGACGTTCTAAACCCAGCTCGCGTACCGCTTTAATGGGCGAACAGCCCAACCCTTGGGACCTACTCCAGCCCCAGGATGCGACGAGCCGACATCGAGGTGCCAAACCATGCCGTCGATATGAGCTCTTGGGCAAGATCAGCCTGTTATCCCCGGGGTACCTTTTATCCGTTGAGCGACGGCGCTTCCACAAGCCACCGTCGGGTCACTAGTCCCCACTTTCGTGCCTGCTCGACATGTCTGTCTCACAGTCAAGCTCCCTTGTGCACTTACACTCAAAACCTGATTGCCAACCAGGCTGAGGGAACCTTTGGGCGCCTCCGTTACCCTTTAGGAGGCAACCGCCCCAGTTAAACTACCCATCAGGCACTGTCCCTGATCCGGATCACGGACCGAAGTTAGGAGCCCAATACGACCAGAGTGGTATTTCAACAATGACTCCACACACACTGGCGTGCATGCTTCACAGTCTCCCACCTATCCTACACAAGCCGTACCGAACACCAATACCAAACTGTAGTAAAGGTCCCGGGGTCTTTCCGTCCTGCTGCGCGTAACGAGCATCTTTACTCGTACTGCAATTTCGCCGAGTTCGTGGTTGAGACAGTGGAGAAGTCGTTACGCCATTCGTGCAGGTCGGAACTTACCCGACAAGGAATTTCGCTACCTTAGGATGGTTATAGTTACCACCGCCGTTTACTGGGGCTTAAATTCTCAGCTTCACCACCGAAGTGATTAACCAGTCCTCTTAACCTTCCAGCACCGGGCAGGCGTCAGTCCGTATACATCGAATTACTTCTTCGCACGGACCTGTGTTTTTAGTAAACAGTCGCTTCTCCCTGGTCTCTGCGACCCTCACCCCTAGCCCGTACGGGCTTCAAGGCTTGGGCCCCCCTTCTCCCGAAGTTACGGGGGCATTTTGCCGAATTCCTTAACCACGATTCACTCGATCGCCTTAGTATTCTCTACCTAACCACCTGAGTCGGTTTGGGGTACGGGCGGCTCGAACCTCGCTAGAAGTTTTTCTCGACAGCATAGGATCACCCTGCTTCCCACATACGTGGTCACCATCACATCTCAGCCACATCACTGACGGATTTACCTACCAGTGGGCCTACATGCTTGGACGGGGACTACCATCGCCCCGCGGAGGCTACCTTCCTGCGTCACTCCATCGCTTACCTACTACACGATCGGGTCACACGCTCCCCACACCAGATGATCCCGAAGGACCGGTTGGCATGGTTCGGGTGTTTAGCATCCCATGGTTCAGTATGGGCGGTTCTTCGCCGGTTCCGGAATATCAACCGGATGTCCATCGACTACGCCTGTCGGCCTCGCCTTAGGTCCCGACTTACCCAGGGCAGATTAGCTTGACCCTGGAACCCTTGGTTATTCGGCGGACGGGTTTCTCACCCGTCATTCGCTACTCATGCCTGCATTCTCACTCGTGTAGCATCCACGACTCGATCACTCGGCCGCTTCACTCGCCACACGACGCTCCCCTACCCAACAACACCCCCGTTAAGGGTCAGTGTGTCATTGCCACAGCTTCGGTGATGTGCTTGAGCCCCGCTACATTGTCGGCGCGGAATCACTTGACCAGTGAGCTATTACGCACTCTTTAAAGGGTGGCTGCTTCTAAGCCAACCTCCTGGTTGTCACAGCAACTCCACATCCTTTCCCACTTAGCACACGCTTAGGGACCTTAGCTGATGATCTGGGCTGTTTCCCTCTCGACTACGAAGCTTATCCCCCGCAGTCTCACTGCCACGCTCTCACTTACCGGCATTCGGAGTTTGGTTGACGTCAGTAACCCGGTGGGGCCCATCAGCCATCCAGTAGCTCTACCTCCGGCAAGAAACACGCGACGCTGCACCTAAATGCATTTCGGGGAGAACCAGCTATCACGGAGTTTGATTGGCCTTTCACCCCTACCCACAGCTCATCCCCTCAGTTTTCAACCTAAGTGGGTTCGGTCCTCCACGCCGTCTTACCGGCGCTTCAACCTGGCCATGGGTAGATCACTCCGCTTCGGGTCTAGACCCAGCGACTCAAACGCCCTATTCGGACTCGCTTTCGCTACGGCTACCCCACACGGGTTAACCTCGCCACTGAGCACTAACTCGCAGGCTCATTCTTCAAAAGGCACGCCGTCACCCCACACAGAGGCTCCGACGGATTGTAAGCACACGGTTTCAGGATCTATTTCACTCCCCTCCCGGGGTTCTTTTCACCTTTCCCTCACGGTACTAGTCCGCTATCGGTCACCAGGGAATATTTAGGCTTAGCAGGTGGTCCTGCCAGATTCACACGAGATTTCACGGGCCCCGTGCTACTTGGGAAACAGCACAACACAGCCACACACGTTTCGTCTACGGGAGTCGCACCCTCTACGCTCAACCATTCAAGATTGTTCAACTACGCACATGGTTTCTTACTGCGCACCCTCATGTCAGTGAGGATCAGCACTGTCCCACAACCCCACAACCGCAACCCCTGACAGGTCTCACACGATCATGGTTTAGCCTCATCCGCTTTCGCTCGCCACTACTCACGGAATCACTCTTGTTTTCTCTTCCTGTGGGTACTGAGATGTTTCACTTCCCCACGTTCCCTCCCAACACCCTATGTGTTCAGGTGCAGGTGCCATGACATGATTCATGGCGGGTTTCCCCATTCGGAAATCCCCGGATCACAGCCTGTTTATCGACTCCCCGAGGCATATCGCAGATTACAACGTCCTTCATCGGTTCCTGGTGCCAAGGCATCCACCGTGTGCCCTTAAAAACTTAAGATCACAGATACTAGATGCTCGCGTCCACTGTGTAATTCTCAAACAACACGCCACACACAACCCCACACACCCAAACCCCATCCAACAAGATGAAGAGTCTTCACTTGGTGTGTGATCTTGTGTTGACCACAACCCCAGAACACGATCCGTGTCCTGAGAACCCAACAACGCGCCGAACACAACCTCAACACACTCACCACCACCATGCTTTCCCCAACCAGCCCCACATCCTCACCCCATCAAGGGATCAAGATGCGTATGACTGGTTCGTACTCGCTGATGCCGGCAACCATGCAGGCTGCACCATGATCATCGTTCCACCCATGAGCACCCCCCACACACGTACGGTGTGGCAAGGGCTTGATGCTCCTTAGAAAGGAGGTGATCCAGCCGCACCTTCCGGTACGGCTACCTTGTTACGACTTAGTCCCAATCGCCAGTCCCACCTTCGACGGCTCCCCCCACAAGGGTTAGGCCACCGGCTTCGGGTGTTACCGACTTTCGTGACTTGACGGGCGGTGTGTACAAGGCCCGGGAACGTATTCACCGCAGCGTTGCTGATCTGCGATTACTAGCGACTCCGACTTCATGGGGTCGAGTTGCAGACCCCAATCCGAACTGAGACCGGTTTTTTGGGATTAGCTCCACCTCACGGTTTCGCAACCCTCTGTACCGGCCATTGTAGCATGCGTGAAGCCCAAGACATAAGGGGCATGATGATTTGACGTCATCCCCACCTTCCTCCGAGTTGACCCCGGCAGTCTCCCATGAGTCCCCACCCGAAGTGCTGGCAACATGGAACGAGGGTTGCGCTCGTTGCGGGACTTAACCCAACATCTCACGACACGAGCTGACGACAACCATGCACCACCTGTACACCAGTCCGAAGACGCACACATCTCTGCATGATTCCGGTGTATGTCAAGCCTTGGTAAGGTTCTTCGCGTTGCATCGAATTAATCCGCATGCTCCGCCGCTTGTGCGGGCCCCCGTCAATTCCTTTGAGTTTTAGCCTTGCGGCCGTACTCCCCAGGCGGGGCGCTTAATGCGTTAGCTGCGGCACGGAACTCGTGGAATGAGTCCCACACCTAGCGCCCAACGTTTACGGCATGGACTACCAGGGTATCTAATCCTGTTCGCTCCCCATGCTTTCGCTTCTCAGCGTCAGTAATGGCCCAGAGACCTGCCTTCGCCATCGGTGTTCCTCCTGATATCTGCGCATTTCACCGCTACACCAGGAATTCCAGTCTCCCCTACCACACTCTAGTCTGCCCGTACCCACTGCAGAACCGGAGTTAAGCCCCGGTCTTTCACAGCAGACGCGACAAACCGCCTACAAGCTCTTTACGCCCAATAATTCCGGACAACGCTCGCACCCTACGTATTACCGCGGCTGCTGGCACGTAGTTAGCCGGTGCTTCTTCTCCAGGTACCGTCACGTTAGCTTCGTCCCTGGTGAAAGAGGTTTACAACCCGAAGGCCGTCATCCCTCACGCGGCGTCGCTGCATCAGGCTTTCGCCCATTGTGCAATATTCCCCACTGCTGCCTCCCGTAGGAGTCTGGGCCGTGTCTCAGTCCCAGTGTGGCCGGTCGCCCTCTCAGGCCGGCTACCCGTCGTCGCCTTGGTAGGCCATTACCCCACCAACAAGCTGATAGGCCGCGAGTCCATCCCCCACCACAAAAACTTTCCACCAACACTCCATGCGGAGATCGGTCGTATCCAGTATTAGACCCAGTTTCCCAGGCTTATCCCAGAGTGAGGGGCAGGTTACTCACGTGTTACTCACCCGTTCGCCACTAATCCACACCAGCAAGCTGGTGCTTCATCGTTCGACTTGCATGTGTTAAGCACGCCGCCAGCGTTCGTCCTGAGCCAGGATCAAACTCTCCGTAGAAAAAATTTGTTACCCTGACCGAGAAAAAAACGGTGACAAACAACAACCCCAAAAGGGTCATCGTCGTTCTGTACAATCATTAATCACTCAGCCAAAACACGCGACACTCCATAAGTGCCACCAAAATGTTTGGCGATGATCACATCGGCACGCTGTTGAGTTCTCAAAACACCATCGCACACCACACGAAGCGGCGAACTTTCGCTCGCCACCCGCTCGGGGCAACTTCTTAACCGTAATCCATCCGGCTCTTGGGCGTCAATTCCGGCTCTCGCCGTCATCTCGCGCACTTGGCTCCAGATGAAGCATCAGCCGGGCCGCACCGTCGTGTACCTGCCGGACCTTCGATCATGGATCGAAGCGGGGTTTTCGCTTCCGGTGCCCGCCCTGTCGGGCTGACTTCGTAAACATTAGCCCAGGTTCTTCGGAGCGTGCAAATCGGGCCGGCCGAGCCGCTTGGGCCGTTCCCCTCCGCGGCGGGGGCGTGGCACCTAGACTCGCATCGGAAACCGTGGGCGACCGCGCCCAAAGCCGGAAGGAACACTCCATGCCTGAAGCCGTCATCGTCTCCGCAGCACGCACGCCCATCGGGCGCGCGTTCAAGGGTTCACTCAAGGATGTCCGACCCGACGACCTCGCCGCCCAGGTCGTCGAGGCCGCCCTCGCCAAGGTGCCCGACCTCGACCGCTCGCTCGTCGAGGATCTGTACCTGGGGTGCGCCGAGCCCTCCGGGCGCCACGGCAACAACATGGCTCGCGTCGTCTCGGTCCTGCTCGGGATGGACACCGTGCCGGGCGCCACCGTCAACCGCTTCTGCGCCAGCTCCGTGCAGACGACGCGCATGGCCGCTCACGCCATCAAGGCCGGCGAGGGCGACATCTTCATCTCCGCCGGCGTCGAGTGCGTCTCCCAATACACGAACTTTGCCGGTGCGGGTGCTTCGGACGACGCTGACCTCAACCCCCGCTTCGCCGACGCCATGGCCCGAACCCTCGAGACGGCCAAGACGAACGCACGCTGGAGCGACCCCCGTGAGTCGGGCGAGCTTCCCGACGTCTACATCGCGATGGGCCAGACCGCCGAGAACGTCGCCACCTACCGCGGCGTCTCCCGTCAGGAGCAGGACGAGTGGGCCGTCCGCTCGCAGAACTTCGCGGAGAAGGCCATCGCCGACGGGTTCTTCGCCCGCGAGATCGCCCCCGTCACGCTCGCGGACGGCACTGTCGTCTCCACCGATGACGGCCCCCGCGCCGGCGTCACGTACGACTCGGTCGCCGGACTCAAGCCCGTCTTCCGCGAGGAGGGCACCGTCACCGCCGGTAACTGCTGCCCGCTCAACGACGGCGCCGCGGCGCTCGTCGTCATGAGCGACGTCAAGGCCCAGCAGCTCGGCCTCAAGCCGCTCGCCCGCGTCGTCTCCACCGGCGTCAGCGGCCTCTCCCCCGAGATCATGGGCATGGGCCCCGTCGAGGCCAGCAAGCAGGCCCTCGCTCGCGCCGGAATGAGCATCGACGACATCGACCTGTACGAGATCAACGAGGCCTTCGCCGCGCAGGTGCTGCCGAGCGCCCACGACCTCGGCATGGACCTCGACAAGCTGAACGTTCACGGCGGCGCCATCGCTCTCGGCCACCCCTTCGGCTCGACCGGCGCGCGCATCACGACGACGCTGCTCAACGGACTCCAGTCCACCGACGGCCAGTTCGGCCTCGAGACGATGTGCGTCGGCGGCGGCCAGGGCATGGCCATCATCTACGAACGCCTCAACTGATCGACCCCGCTGCTCGGCGCGGCCGAGCGGCGCTGGCGATCAAGACACCGCATGACACGAACGGCGGGCCCTTTGGGGCCCGCCGTTCGTGTCATGCCGTGGCACTCGTCCCGTGGTGACGCTCGGCCGAGGCATCGCATGCGGGTGGTCGTCATGCGCACGTTCCCATGGGATGCGCGTGTGCAGGCTGTACCGCGGGGTGGATGAACGCCGCGATTGATCTCGTAGGGTGTGCCGGCCATGCCCAGCCCGGGTTCAGGCCTGCGCACGGTCCTGCGACGTCGCGACGTTGACCATCCAGTTCGCGCCGAAGCTGTCGGTCAGCATTCCGAACTCGTCCCCCCACATCTGGACGGCGAGCGACAGCGTCACGTCGGCGCCTTCAGAGAGCGCCGCGAACCATCCGCGCAGGTCGTCGGCGTCGTCGCCGGAGAGCGAGATCGTGATGCTGCCACCTGGCGTGTGCTCCATCTGCTCCGGCGTGTCCGAGGCCATGAGCGTGAAACCGGACGGCGTCTTCAGCATGCCGTGCAAGACCTTGTCCGCCCCGGCGCCCTCGACTCCCATGTCACCGAACGTCGAGATCGTCAGTTCGCGCCGAAGACCCGGGCGTAGAACTCGAGTGCGTCCTTCGCGGTGTCGCGGAACTGGATGTAGGGGTTCATGCGCGAGGTCATACGGAGCTCCTGAGATCAACGCGGCGGGGCGCCACGCCCGTGCGACGGCCCCCGGGGCAGCACCCACGGCCGTCGAGTTCGCGTCTCAGCCGACGGAGCTCATCTGCCAGTGCCAGGCGCTGCCCGTCGGATGCGCCGGACGAGCCGTCAGCCATTGTCGCGGGGTTCACCACGTCGTGGACGAGCGTCGCGATGACCGCGGCAGCCCACGCGCCGTCGAACTGCGCCGTGCGCGCCGCCAGCCGTTCCGACTCCTCGTCCTCCCCCGCAACCATGCGGACGAACCGTGCGAGCGCGCAGGCTGCATGGTCGGCCGGCGCGCCCGGAGGCAGCGCCCGCAACGTGCGGACGACCCGCCCGAGTTCATCCTCGAGCGGGTCGCCGGCGCCAGGAAGAATCGCCGTCATCGTCAGTCTCGGAGGCGGGCGATGAGACGCAGCATCTCGACGTAGAGCCACACCACGCTCAGCATCAGGCCGTACGCCATGAGCCACGACGTCTGGCGCGGAACGCCTGCGTTGACGCCCTGCTGGATCGAGTCGAAGTCAATCGCGAGCGAGTACGAGGCGAGTGCCACCGCGAACAGCGAGATGCCGATGCCGAGGGCGCCACTGCCGCCGATGCCGAAGCCGCTCTGCAGCCCCGTCAGGACGAGAACGAAATTGACAAGCGCGAACAGCAGGTACCCGATGAGCATGCCCGCGAAGATGCGACGGGAGCGCGCCGTCACGCGGATGACGCCGGTCTTGTACCCCAGCAACATCCCGCCGAAGACACACAGCGTCGCGAGGATCGCCTGCCCGACCACCCCGGGGTAGGCCGAGTTGAAGAACGCGCTGGCGGCGCCGAGGAACAACCCCTCGAACACCGTGTAGGCGAGGATCAGCGGAACCGAGATCGTCTTGCGGAACGCGATGACGAGCGACAGCACGAAAGCGACGATGCCACCGCCGGCCCACAGGCCGAGGGCCGTCGAACTCGTCTGCGAGTCGATCGCCCGATCTGCGAAGACGAACGTGCCCGCCGCCACGACGAGCAGCAGCCCGAAGAGGTTGAGTGACTTCGTGACGACGTCATCGAGCGTCATCCGCTCCGGCTGCACCTGTGGCGCACCGAACGTCGGGTTGTACATGGGCCCGGACGCCGGCTGTTGTGGGAAGCCGTACCCCTGCTGCTGCCCACCCGCCTGAAAGCCTGCGGCCTGACCTGAACGCATGTCACGCTCGAACTTGCTGAACACCGGATTACCGGCCATGGGGCCCCTCCTCAAGGACGTGACGTGGTGCCCTCGACGGGATTCGAACCCGCACTGAAGCGATTTTAAGTCGCCTGCCTCTGCCGTTGGGCTACGAGGGCACCTCATCCTAACGACAGGGTCATGACGCCCTTGCGGACGACATGACCTCGTTCACCATGACAACGCCCCGGCAGAACGCGGTGTTCCCCGGGGCGCCTTCGTGCCATGCGCTCTGCCTCAAAGCATGCTCATCGCGATGCCGTCGAGAATGTCCGACTCGCTCGTCACGCACGTGGTGACGCCCGCGCGCTCGCGCATGCGTCCGACGATCGTGCGCCAGATCAGCGCGCCCGCGCCGATGACGTCGACACGACCCGGATGCATGAAGCCCATCGCGCCGCGCTCGGCGCACGTCGCACCCAGGACGGCGTCGCACGAGCCGATCACCTGCTCGCTCGTGAGGCACGCACCGTGGATGCGCGACGAGTCGTACGCAGACAGCCCCAGCGCGTGCGCCGTCACCGTCGTGATCGAACCGGCGAGGCCGACGAGCGTCGCGACCTGTGACAGGTCGACGGCGGCCTCCGCCTCGTCGAGGGCGGCATCGATATCGACGAGGGCAGCGTCGATCTCGGCCTGCGTCGGCGGATCGCTGCGCAGGTGACGCTCACTCAGGCGCACGGAGCCGATGTCGAGGGAGATCGACTGCTCGACATCCTGCGAGCCGCGCACCAGCTCCGTCGACCCGCCGCCGAGATCGACGACGAGATACGGCGCGCGCGCCTCGGCACCGAGGCCTGCCGTCGCGCCGGCGAAACTGAGCGCCGCCTCCTCCAGCCCGGAAACGACCTCGGGGACGACGTCGTCCCCGAACGCGGCGAACGCGCGTCGCACGCCGTCGGTGAATTCATCCGCGTTGGCGGCGTCGCGGGAGGCCGACGTCGCGACGAAGCGGACGGTGTCGACGTCGTACTCCCGACACAGCTGGGCGTACTCGCGCGTGACGAGCAGGGTGCGCTGCATCGCGGCGTCGGCGATGCGGCCCGAGACGTCGATGCCCTGGCCGAGGCGCACGATCTCGCTGCGCCGCGCCAGGTAGGTGAGCCCCGACCCGCCGTCGGCCGCCACGAGCAACCTGATCGAGTTGGTCCCGCAGTCGATCGCCGCGACCCGACGCTCACTCATGGTCATCGTCTCCTTGGTCTCCCGCACCGCAACAGCCGTTCTTCCACCACGCATCGCCGAGCAACGCCAGCGCTTCGTCACCGAGCGGGTTGATGCCGGGGCCCACCGACAGCGAGTGCGCGACCAGCACGTGCAGGCACTTGACGCGCGTCGGCATGCCGCCGGCGGAGATGCCGTCGATCTCCGGCACGTCGCCGAGCTCGCCGCGGCGCCTCAGATAATCCTCGTGGGCGGCGCGGTAGGCGGCCGCAAGGTCGGCGTCGGCTTCGAGACGCTCGCTCATCTCCTTCATGACACCCTGCGACTCGAGCGTCGAGATGGCACCCGTCAGGCGGGGGCACGTCGCGTAGAACGACGTCGGGAACGGAGTGCCGTCCGGCAGGCGCGGCAGCGTGCGCACCACCGTCGGACACCCGCACGCACAACGCGCCGACACCTCGACCGCACCGCGCGGCACCCGTCCGAGCTGCTTCTCGATCGCCGCAACATCCTGCGGGCTGACGCCCGAGTGTTCGTTCATGTCCATCGTGCTCACTTCTCGCCCTCCGCCGGGGTCGAGATCGAACCCCAGATCTGCCCGTACCACGGGTGCGATGACAGACCCGTGGCATCTGCCACGCCGTTGCGCGGCGTCGTCGCGTGCGTCGTGCCGGCATCGTCCACGTACACCGTGATCGACTTGCCCGGCATCGCGTACCCGAGCCGCTCCTGCGCCTGCTGCTTCACGTACGCCGGGTCGTCCCAGCGTTTGCGCTCGGCGGTCAGCGCGTCGACGCGCTGCTGACCGGCGACCTTCTCCCGCTTCAATTCCGCGATCTCGCTGCGCTGCTGCAGATAGCTACGCAGCGTGGGCGTGAGGACGACGAGCATGACGGCGAGCAGAGCGCTCATCGTGATGAAACGGCGAACCGTGCCCGGGTCGGCTCGACGACGCGCCACCGGCGCCTCGTCGAGCTGCTGACGCAGCGTCGGACGTGTCGAGCCACGCGGACTCGAGCCGCGTGGGCGGGAAAGATCGCGGCCGGCGGGACGCGAGCCGGTGCGGGCGCGCGAACCTCCCGCCCCGGTGTCATCACCGGAGCGGGAGGTACGGAAACTGCGATTCGCCAAGACGCCGCTCAGTTGTTCGAGAAGCGCGGGAAGGCCTTACGACCGGCGTAGACCGCCGCGTCGTCGAGGTCCTCCTCGATGCGCAGCAGCTGGTTGTACTTCGCCACGCGCTCCGAGCGCGCCGGGGCACCCGTCTTGATCTGGCCGCAGTTCGTCGCCACGGCGAGGTCGGCGATCGTCGTGTCCTCCGTCTCACCGGAACGGTGCGACATCATGCAGCGGTAACCGTTCGTCTGGGCGAGGGTGACGGCGTCGAGCGTCTCCGTCAGCGAACCGATCTGGTTGACCTTGACGAGCAGCGCGTTGCCGGCCGCGTTGTCGATGCCCTTCTGCAGACGCTCGGGGTTGGTGACGAACAGGTCGTCACCGACGAGCTGCACGGCGTCACCGAGCTCGTCGGTGATGTGCGCCCAGCCGTCCCAGTCGTCCTCGTTGAGCGGGTCCTCGATGGAGACGAGCGGGTACGCCTCGACGAGTTCGGCGTAGTAGTTCGTCATCCACTCCGCGTCGCGCTTCTGGCCCTCGAACGTGTACGTGCCGCCGTCGTAGAACTCGGACGCCGCGACGTCGAGCGCCAGCGCGATCTGCTCACCCGGCTTGTACCCGGCCTTCTCGACGGCCTCGAGGATGAGGTCGAGCGCCGCACGGTTCGACTCGAGGTTCGGGGCGAAGCCACCCTCGTCGCCGAGGCCCGTCGCGAGACCCTTGTCCTTGAGGACGGCCTTGAGCGCGTGGTAGACCTCCGTGCCCATGCGCAGGGCCTCCTTGAAGCTCTCCGCACCGATCGGCGCGATCATGAACTCCTGGATGTCGACGTTCGTGTCCGCGTGCGAACCACCGTTGAGGATGTTCATCATCGGCACCGGCAGCACGTGCGCGTTGGGGCCACCAACGTAGCGGTACAACGGCAGACCCGCAGACTTCGCGGCCGCCTTGGCCACGGCCAGCGACACGCCGAGGATGGCGTTCGCGCCGAGCTTGCCCTTGTTGTCCGTGCCGTCGAGCTCGATCATCTCGGCGTCGATGAGGCGCTGCTCATCCGCGTCGAAACCGACGAGGTGCGGCGCGATCTGCTCGATGACGGCGTCGACGGCGTCCTCGACACCCTTGCCGCCGTAGCGCTTCTTGTCGCCGTCACGACGCTCGACCGCCTCGAAGGCGCCCGTCGAGGCACCCGACGGGACAGCCGCGCTCTCGTTGGTGCCGTCGTCGAGGAGCACGACGGCCTCGACCGTGGGGTTGCCGCGCGAGTCAAGGATCTCGCGAGCGCCGATGCCTTCAATGGTTGCCACAGAACTCTCCGATACACGTGGTTGATTCGGGCAGCGGGTCTGATCACCCGCGTCAGTGTCGAGCCTAACGAACCGCTGGGGTACTGCCGGGTAGGAACGTGGGGTCTGTCGAGAACGGGACGCGCGTCACCCGCCGCCTCGCGGCAGGTCGGCGTCCGGCGGGGCGGGGTGGGGCTCGGCGTGCTCAGCGTGGTCGATGCCCCCGAGGTGATCACCGAGGGGCGCGGCGTGCAGGCGCGACAGCGTGGCGGAGAGCGCGACGCTCGGGTCGACTCCGAGGCCACGGGCCTGCACGACGAGGTCGAGCAGCGCCGCCCCGATGGAATCCTCGGCGGCGAGGGCCTCGACGCGTTCGGCCTGCCCCGCCTTCGTCAACCGCCCGACGACCTTGACGGCCCGCTCGAGCGGCGGCAGCCCGGCCGGGATGCCTGCCAGCGGATCGTTCGCGTCACGCTCCGGCTTCTCGGCCGCCTTGATCCTCGCCCATTCGGCCTCGACCTCCTCGGGGTTCGAGGCGGCACCGTCGGCGAAGACGTGCGGGTGACGCCTGACCAGCTTCTCGACGAGCGTCGCCGCGACGTCGTCGACGTCGAAGCCGTCCTCCTCGCGCTCCGCGGCCACGCGGGCGTGGAAGAGCACCTGGAGCAGCACGTCGCCGAGCTCCTCCCGCAGGTGCTCGCCGCTCGCCTCGGCGATGGCCTCGGTGACCTCGAACGCCTCCTCGACGAGGTACGGAGCGAGGCTCGCGTGCGTCTGCTGGGCATCCCACGGGCAGCCGCCGGGCGAGCGCAACGTGTCCATGACGGCGACGGCGTCGAGCAGGCGCGAACCGGGGGCGTCCCACGACCCGACGACGACCTCGACGGGCGGCGGGTCGTCGAGACGCGTCAGCTCGCCGGCGAGCGCGTCGGTGAGACCGGGATCGGCGTCCGCCGAACCTAGCCAGACGACGTGACGCCCGGCGACCCCCGCCGCGACGAGGGCATGTGCCGTGGCGGCCGGGGGCTCGTCACGGATCTCGACGTCGAAGCCCTCGTCGCGCGTGACCTCGACGAGCGGTTCGTCACCCGCGCGGCCCAGGACGGCGTCAGCGCTTTCGAGCCGCCGCCAGGCGTCGCGCGTCATCAGCCCGGCGGGCACCCGCGGGCTGACGACGAGCAGGGCGATGCTGCCGCTCATCGTCGCGCTCCGCCCGCGCGCGCCATCTCCTGCGCCGCCGCGGCGGCGGCGATGTCGTCGAGCAGCACGGCCTGGACGAGCTGCGCCGCCCACTGCAGGATCGCCTGGTCGCGAAGCGGCTTGCCGGCGACGGGCTTCGTCATCGGCATGGGCACCAGCAACCGCTCCTGGTTGGTCTTGACGAGCGTGCCCGGGAAGAGGCGCTCGAGGCGCATCTGCTGCGACTCGCGCAACTCGGTGACCGGGCCGAAACGGACGTACTTGCCCTGCACCCCGATGTCGCTGATGCCCGCTTGCCGCGCGATGGTACGCAGCCGGGCCACGTCGAACAGGTTGAGCACAGGTGCGGGCGGCTCGCCGTAGCGGTCCTTCAGCTCGGCGATGATCTCGTCGAGGGCCGCCTCGTTCTCCACGCTCGCGAGCTTCTTGTACGCCTCGAGGCGCAGCCGCTCCCCCGGCACGTACTCGTGCGGCAGGTGGGCGTCGACGGGCAGCTCGATCTTGATCTCGACCGGCATCGACGAGGTGTCGTCGCCGCGGTAGTCGGCGACGGCCTCACCGACCATGCGGACGTACAGGTCGAACCCAACCCCCGCGATGTGGCCGGACTGCTCGCCGCCGAGCAGGTTGCCGGCACCGCGGATCTCCAGATCCTTCATCGCGATCTGCATGCCTGCGCCGAGGTCGGTGTTGCTCGCGATCGTCTGCAACCGGTCGTGCGCCGTCTCGGTCAGCGGCTTCTCGGCCGGGAACATGAAGTAGGCGTACGCGCGCTCGCGACCGCGCCCCACGCGTCCGCGCAGCTGGTGCAGCTGGCTGAGGCCGAGCTGGTCGGCGCGCTCGACGATGAGGGTGTTGGCGTTGGCGATGTCGAGACCCGTCTCGACGATCGTCGTCGAGACGAGCACGTCGAACTTGCGCTCCCAGAAGTCGACGACCACCTCCTCCAGGCGCGCCTCCCCCATCTTGCCGTGCGCCGTCGCGACCCGCGCCTCGGGCACGAGTTCGCGGATTCGCGCAGCCTGCTTCTCGATGCTGCCGACCTTGTTGTGGACGTAGAACACCTGACCTTCACGCATCAGCTCGCGTCGGATGGCCGCCGTCAGCTGCTTCTCGTCGTACGCCCCGACGAACGTCAGGACGGGGTGACGCTCCTCCGGCGGCGTCGCGAGCGTCGACATCTCGCGGATACCGGTGACAGCCATCTCGAGCGTGCGCGGGATCGGCGTCGCCGACATCGCAAGCACGTCGACGGCCGTGCGCATCTGCTTGAGCTGCTCCTTGTGCTCGACGCCGAAGCGCTGCTCCTCGTCGACGATGACGAGCCCGAGATCCTTGAACTCGATCTCCTTGCTCAGCAACCGGTGCGTTCCGATGACGAGGTCGATCGAGCCGTCCTTGAGCCCCGCGAGAACCTCGCGCGCCTCCTTGTCGCTCTGAAAACGCGACAGCGACGCGAGCTTGACGGGGAAGCCCGCGTAACGCTCGGCGAACGTCTGATAGTGCTGCTTGACGAGCAGCGTCGTCGGCACGAGGACCGCGACCTGCTTGGAATCCTGCACCGCCTTGAACGCCGCGCGCACCGCGATCTCGGTCTTGCCGTAGCCCACGTCACCACAGACGAGACGGTCCATGGGCACCGTCTTCTCCATGTCGGCCTTGACCTCTTCGATGCTCGAGAGCTGATCGGGCGTCTCGACGTACGCGAAGGCGTCCTCCAACTCGCGCTGCCACGGCGTGTCGGGCGCGAACGCGTGACCCGGCGTCGCCTGTCGAGCCGAGTACAGGCGGATGAGCTCGCCGGCGATCTGCTTGACGTGACGGCGGGCTTTCGACTTGGTCGCCGCCCAGTCCGAGCCGCCCATCTTCGACAGCGTCGGCATCTCGCCGCCGACGTAGCGCGTCACCTGGTCGAGCTGGTCGGTGGGCACGAACAGCCGGTCGCCGGGCTGACCGCGCTTGCTCGCCGCGTACTCGAGGACGAGATATTCGCGCGTCGCGCCGCCGACGGTACGCTGCATCATCTCGACGAACCGGCCGACACCGTGCTGTTCGTGGACGACGTGATCGCCCGGCTTGAGCTGCAGCGGGTCGACGACGTTGCGGCGGCGCGACGGCATGCGTCGCATGTCCTTCGTGCTCGCCGTTCCCGCCGAGCCGGTGAGGTCGGCCTCGGTGAGGACGACGAGCCCCGCAGCGGGCATCTCGAAGCCGCGGCCGAGCGAACCCGTCGCGACCTCGACACCGGGGGCGACCTGCGTCATCGGGCGTGCGGCGAGGTCGTGCTCGGCGAACACCTGGGTGACGCGCTTGGCGAAGCCCGGGCCGTCCGTCACGACGGCGACGCTGCGCCCGGCCGCGACGTGAGCCGCGACCTCGGCGGACGCGCGCTCGGTGTCGCCGCGGTAGTTCGGCACGTCCTGCGACTCGATCGTGACGCGGGTACCCGGCAGGTCGTCCTCGAGGAACTCGTGCAACTCGTCGTCGGCCGCGAACGAGCTGAACGACCACCAGGGGTGAGCGGTCGCGAGCGCATGCTCACGCAGTTCGAGAAGGCTGCGGTACGACGCGCCGTCGAGCACGCCTCGTAGGTCGACGGGGACGGCGTTGCCGGCGGCCGCATTGGTCCAGCTCGCCTCGAGGAACTCCTGCGACGTCGAGACGAGGTCGTGCGCGCGGGTGCGGACGCGCTCGGGGTCGACGAGAACGACGCGCGCAGCATCCGGCAGCACGTCGATGAGCGTCTCCATGCCGGCCGGCAGCAGCGCCGGCATGAGCGACTCCATGCCCTCGACGGCGATGCCCTCGCTGACCTTCGTCAACATGTCGGCGACGCCCAGCAGGCTCGGCGCGAGCTCAGCCGCGCGCTCACGGACCTCGGGGGTGAGCAGCAGTTCGCGGCACGGCGGGGCCCACAGCCCGTGCGGGTTGACCTCGAGCGAACGCTGGTCGGCCACCTTGAACCAGCGGATCTCCTCGACGGTGTCGCCCCAGAACTCCAGGCGCACCGGGTGATCCTCGGTGGGCGGGAACACGTCGAGGATGCCACCGCGCACGGCGAACTCGCCGCGGCGCTCGACCATGTCGACGCGCGTGTAGGCCGCGGCGACGAGGGCTTCCACGATGTCCTCGAGCGGGCGCTCGTCACCGGCGGCGAGGCTCACGGGTTCGAGGTCGCCGAGGCCCTTCGCCATGGGCTGCATGAGGGCGCGCACCGACGCGACGACGACGCGGACGGGCCCGTACGTCCCGCCCGCTTCCGGGTGCCTGAGGCGGCGCAGCACGGCGAGACGCCGCCCGACCGTGTCGGAACGCGGCGACATGCGCTCGTGCGGCAGCGTCTCCCACGACGGAAACTCGGCGACGTCGTCGTAGTCGACGAAGTTGCGCAGGGCCGTCGCCATGTCGTCGGCCTCGCGCCCCGTCGCGGTGACGACGAGCATCGGCCCCGCCACGTCGCCGCCAGTCTGCAGCAGAGCCGCCACGAGAGGAGCGCGCAGACCGGCCGCGGCCGCGATGTCGACGAGCGACTCGTCCGCGGCCAGCGCGAGCAGCCGCTTGACGGATTCGTCGGCGCACACGCGCGTCAGCAGGGGCGCGAGCGGCAGGTGTGCGGCCTCGGGCATGCGGGCTCCTTCGTCGAATCGGTGACGACGCACGCAGGCGCCGCGCGCGCCCGGAAGGGGCGACGGCTTCGTCGGCGGGCGACGCGTGAAGTCTAGAACGGGGCGGCGACAACCCCGGAATTCCGGGCATTCACCCCCTCATCACCCTGCGGGGCACGAACGATGGAGGGATACGCCGGGGGCAGTCACGGCCGTCCGAACAATTCCACGTCACGCGCCGTCGACGAGCCGTCGAGACGCACGCGCGTCCACCCGTCGGGCGTCGGTTCGAGGACGACGCGCGGCGCGTCATCCCGCCCGGCTCGCTGGTCGCTGGGGCCGCGCTCCTCGATGACCCGGGCGTGCAGGAACGACGACCAGCGCGTTCGTACGATGACGTCGCGTGAGGGTTCGACCCGCAGGATGAGGTGGGAGGAGGTCTTGTCCGTGATCGTGGCGCCGTCGGTGACGAGCGGCTTGGCGTCCGGCACCTCGAACACGCGCCACTGGTCGTTCGACCATACCTCGTGCCAGCCCGGGGGCGTCGCGGCGACGGTGCGCCACTGCCCCGTCTTCTTCACCGGATGGCGGTTGAGAGCGACGTAGCGCACCGCCGAATCCTGCAGCCACCCGGTGAGTTCCGCGTCGGAGATGTGCGCCTCGCGGTCGACGAACGCGTCGGAGAGGCTGCGGTCGGCCTGCGTCTCGTACCCGCGCGCCAACCAGAAATCCTCTGCCAGGACGAACGCCGAGGTGTGCGTGCCGTCGGCGACGACCTCGATGCGGCTGTTCTCGATGCCGGGCAACGCCTGGAGCGCGTCCGACAGGGGCCGGTACACCGTCACCGACGACGCCGATGCGCGGGCGTCCGCGAGATCGTGGGCGGTGAAGTACCCCGACCAGACCAGGGCCGGCAGCACGGCGCACGCCGTCATCCGGTTGCTGCGGCGGGCCGTCGCGGCGACGGCGACGGGCAGCACCGCGAAGACGAGGCGCGCGAGGTTGGAGCCGAGCGCGTTGGGGACGGCGGAGAACACGAGCACCGCGACGGCGGCGATGGCGATGGCGAGGACGACCGGTTTCGCAGGCTTGGCGAGCAGGAACAAGCCGAGAAGGACGAGGGAGGTGAGCGCTCTGCCCCAGCCATACCCCTCTGGCCCACTGCTACCCCACACGAGCGACGAGACGCCCATGAAGGCGATGCCGACCAGGATGGGAACGAGCGAGATCCGACGGACGAGCAGCCCCGCCCCGAATCCGACGAGCACGAACGCCACTGCCACGGGTGAGGCGAGGCCGCTGAGGATGACGAGCAGCGACGCCGTCCAGCGACGGTCGCGGATGGCGGCATCAAGCGCCCCGAGGGCGATGACGGCACCGACGAGGAACGTCGTGCGGCCGGCGCCGAGCGTCATCACGGCGCTCAGCGTCGCGACCCACACGGCCACGATCGGGCGCCGCACCTGCGTGACGGTGAGTGCCACAGCCCATGGGATAGCCGTGGCCGCGAGCGCGACGACGGCGTGGGCACCGAGGGCGGCCGACAGCCAGGGCACGAGGACGGAGTATCCGCCCGGAGGGTGGGCGCCGCTGTACCAGCTGAACCAGTAGCCGAGGCCCACGCCGTCCCGCGCCGCCTGAGCGCGCGCGAGCGCCGCCCACATGTCGCCCACACCGGGCGCGACGACGACGAAGAGCACGCCGGCGAGCGCGACCACCGCGGTCGCGAGCCAGGTGTGCAGCGCGAGCCGGCGGCTCACGCCCTCAGCGGGCATGCACGAGGTTCTGTGCGTCGTCGAGACCGCGGTGGACGAGCAGTTCGACCGCCTCCGCGCCCGAGGGGATGAGGAAGTCGAGTTCGCGTCGCTCGGTCGCGGAGAAGTCCTTGAGTACGAAGTCGCTCACCTCCATGCGTCCGGGCGGGCGCCCGATGCCGAGGCGGACGCGCAGGTAGTCCTTCGTGCCGATGCTCTTGCTGATCGAGCGCAGCCCGTTGTGGCCGCCCTCGCCGCCACCGAACTTCAGGCGCACCGCGCCGAAGTCGATGTCGAGTTCGTCGTGGATGACGACGAGGCGCTCGGCGGGGATCTTGAAGAACTTCATGAGCGCGCTGACGGGCCCGCCCGATTCGTTCATGTACGTGCTCGGCACGGCGAGGACGACCTTCGGGCCGGGCAGCCCGCCCGGCAGCGTCCCCAACCGAATCTCTGCTGCCGCGGCGCGCGCCTTGTGCGCGCGCAGGGCGACGCCGGCGTCAGCGGCCATGCGCTCGACGACCATCGCGCCCACGTTGTGCCGGTTGCCGGCGTACCGGGGCCCGGGGTTGCCGAGCCCGACCACCAGCCAGGGTTGCGTGCGCGCCTCATCCACGAGGCCCAAGTATGCCGGATCGCGCATGGGCGCACGCTGGGCACGTTGACGAAACGCGCGCCCTCATCCGCGATCGGGCCAGCGATCGAGCCGACGACCGCGCCGCGACGGAACGCGAACGACGGGCTGCCGCTCACCAGGATCGGTGAGCGGCGGCCCGTCGTCGTGAAGATCCGATGCCCGCGTGGAGGCGGGCGGCGGATCACTCGGAGTCTTCGGAGCCCGCGGCGTCGCCCTCGGCGGGAGCCTCGGCAGCGTCGTCGCCCTCGGTCTCCTGGTCGGACTCCTCGTGCTCGATGCCGGCCTCGGCCTCGGCCTCGGCGAGCTCGGCATCGAGGGCCTCGGCGGAGATCTGCTCGGTGACGTTGATGACGAGCATCTCCTCGTCGGAGACGAGCTCGACACCGGACGGCAGCGTGATCTCCTTGGCGAGGATCTGCGTGCCGGCCTCGGCGCCCTCGACGGAGACGGTGAACGCCTCGGGGATGTCCGTGGCGGGCGTGAGGACCGTCAGCATGCCGTTCTCGGTCGTGACGACGGTCTCGGCGGCGGCCTCACCCTCGGCGTGGACCGGAACGTCGACCTCGACCTTCTCGCCCTTCTTGACGATGACGAGGTCGACGTGCTCGATGAAACGACGGATGACCTCGCGCTGGACGTCGCGGGCGAGCGCGAGCTCCTCCTTGCCGTCAAAACGGATCGTGAGCAGCGCGTTCGGGTTCTTGACGGCCATCATCGTGTCGTGGCCGGGCAGTTCGAGGTGAACCGGCGTCTCGCCGTGCCCGTAGAGGACGGCGGGGATCATGTCGTTGCGGCGGATGCGGCGCGCGGCGCCCTTGCCGAACTCGGTGCGAAGCTGAGCTTCGAGAACGATCTGGTCAGCAGCCATGGTGGTGCCCTTCGGTGCGTCAGGACCGACGACGCGTGCCGCCGGAATGGTCGGTGGCCTCGTCGGGACGTGACGCGCGGGCACGATGCGGGCGCGTCGACGCAGGTCGGCGCGGGCGGCCTGGGGCCGCGGGATCTCGCAGACGAGCGCCACCGCGTCGATCACGGACGCTCGGGGCTCGCTGCGCGCGCCCGTCTCGTCCCTCGCCGAGGCAACCGGAACATTCTAGCGGGGCGGCGCGCGAACACGAAACGGCGTGAACGCGCAGCACCGCGCACCCCGGGTGGGATGCGCGGCGCCGCGTTCGTCAGGGTGAGATCACTCCATCTCGTCGAACATGCTCGTCACGGAGCCGTCCTCGAAGACCTCGCGGATCGCCTGCGACAGCAGCGGTGCGATCGACAGCACCGTCAGCTTGTCGAACTTCTTCTCGTCCGTGATCGGCAGCGTGTCGGTGACGATGACCTCGCGCGCCACCGAGTTCGCGAGCCGCTCGACCGCTGGGTCGGAGAAGATCGCGTGCGTCGAAGCGATGACGACGGACGCCGCGCCCGCGTTCATCAACGCATCGGCGGCGTGGCAGATCGTGCCGCCGGAGTCGATCATGTCGTCGACGAGCAGGCACGTGCGGCCCTCGACGGAGCCGACGACGCGGTTCGCAACCGACTGGTTGGGGCGCGTGACGTCACGCGTCTTGTGGATGAACGCCAGCGGCGCGCCGCTGAGGCGTCTGCTCCACGCCTCGGCGACCTTGATACGGCCTGCGTCCGGCGAGACGACGGCGAGGTTCTCATCGCCGTACTTCTTCGCGACGTAGTCGGTGATGACGGGCAGCGCCTGCAGGTGGTCGACGGGGCCGTCGAAGAAACCCTGGATCTGGTCGGTGTGCAGGTCGACGGCCATGAGGCGGTTCGCGCCGGCCGTCTTGAACATGTCCGCGACCAGGCGCGCCGAGATCGGCTCGCGACCGCGCGACTTCTTGTCCTGACGGGCGTAGCCGTAGAACGGCGCGACGACGGTGATGCGCTTCGCGGAGGCGCGCTTGAGCGCGTCGACCATGATGAGCTGCTCCATGATCCACTGGTTCACGGGAGCGGTGTGGCTCTGGATGACGAACGCGTCGCAGCCGCGCACGGACTCGTCGTAACGCACGTACGTCTCGGAGTTCGCGAAGTCGTACGCCTGCATCGGCACGAGCTGCGTGCCGAGGCCCTCGGCGACCGCCTTCGCGAGCTCGGTGTTGGCCCGCCCGGAGAAGACCATGAGGTTCTTCTCGGTGGTGCGCTTCATGGACAGGCTCACTTCGTGATCCCTTCGTCTGCGGAGGATTCCTCGTCAACACTAGTGGACGCCGCTTCACCGGCGGCGGCCCGAGGCGAGGCGTGCGCGACGTCACGCGCGGCGTCCGCCGTCTTCGTCCCGGCACGGCGGCGCTCGACCCAGCCGTCGATGTTGCGCTGACGGCCGCGTGCGACGGCCATCTGGCCGGCCTCGACGTCACCGTCGACGGCGCTGCCGGCGGCGACGTAGGCGCCCGGAGCGATCGTGACAGGCGCGATGAGCACCGAGTCGGATCCGACGAAACTGTGCGCGCCGACGTGCGTCGTGTGCTTGTTGACACCGTCGTAGTTGGCGAAGATCGTGCCCGCGCCGATGTTGGCGCCCTCACCGATGACGGCGTCGCCGCAGTACGTGAGGTGCGGCACCTTGGCGCCGTCACCGATCTGCGCGTTCTTCGTCTCGACGAACCCGCCGATCTTGCCCTTCGCGCCGAGTTCGGTGCCCGGGCGCAGGTAGCTGAACGGGCCGACGCTCGCGCCGGCGCCGATCGTCGCGAGGTTGGCCTGCGTGCGCACGACGGACGCGTCGTCGGCCACCTCCGTGTCGACGAGCGTCGTGTCGGGGCCGATCTCGCAGCGCGCACCGATCGTCGTCGCGCCGCGCAGCTGGGTGTTCGGCTGGACGACCGTGTCGCGGCCGATGGAGACGTCGACGTCGACGAACGTCGTCGCCGGGTCGATGACGATGGCGCCGTCACGCATGGCCTGCGCGACGACGCGACGGTTCAGCTCGCGGCCCATCGCGGCGAGCTGCACCTTGTCGTTGACACCCTCGGTCTGCCAAAGGTCGGTGATCGTGTGCGCCTCGACGCGCCCACCGGCCGCGCGGGCCAGGGCGAGGACGTCGGTGAGGTACTTCTCGCCCTGGGCGTTGTCCGTCGTCACCTTCGCGAGGCTCTCACGCAGCACGATCGCGTCGAAGGCGTAGATGCCCGAGTTGATCTCACGGATGTCGAGCGCGTGCGCGAGCTTCGCGTCCCCGGCCTCGCGGGCGGCGAGAGCGTCCTTGTGCTCGATGATGCCGGCGACGGAACCGGATTCGTCGCGCAGGATGCGGCCGTAGCCTGTCGGGTTCTCGACCTCCGCGGTCAGCACGGTGACGGCGTTGCCGCCCGCCTCGTGCGCGCTCGTCAGGTCGACGAGGGTCTGCGTCGCGAGCAGCGGCACGTCGCCGTAGGTGACGAGGACGGTGCCGCTCAGGTCGGCCGGCAGGACGTCGAGGGCGCACTCGGCGGCGCGGCCGGTGCCCTTGATCTCGTCCTGATCGGCGATCGTCGCGCCCGACTCGAACTGCTCGATGTGCGCGGCGACGACGTCGCGCTGGTGACGCACGACGACCGCGAGATGCTGCGGCTGCGTGCCGCGCGCCGCGTCGATGGCGTGGCCGAGCAGGCTGCGGCCACCGATCGTGTGCAACACCTTCGGGATGTCGGACTTCATGCGGGTGCCCTCACCGGCGGCGAGGACGATGACGGCTGCGGGACGGGGTGCGCTCACGCGAGTGACTCCCTGCGGATCGACGATCGGTGGTCTGGCCCGCCCCGGCGGCCCACCCGGTGCGGGCGACGGGGCATATAGAGGTGACTCTACCGCCCACCACCGCCAGAGGCGCTGCGTGCATTCGTCGCGCTCCCCTGTACGCCTTCATGCTGGGTGCATGTCACAGGCGATCGGCGAGACCACCGTGCGTCACCAACGCGTCGGGTCGTTGGAGCTGTTCTGCGACCTCGTCTTCGTCGTCGCCATCGAGCGCCTCACCCACCTGCTGCACGGCGACCCGGGTCGCGCGTTGCCGCGACGATCGGGCTCACGATGCTCGTGTGGTTCGCGTGGTTCAACGTGACGGCGCTGACGAACATGCGCGGCGGCATCGGCCCACGCGGACGCCCGCTCATGTTCGCCTCGATGGCCGGCGTCGGCGTGCTCGCACTCGGCGTCGAACCCCTCATCGACGGCCATCCGTGGCTGTTCGCCGTCGGCTACGTCATCGCGCGCACGGCCGTGTGGCCGCTGTGGTGGAGCGGACGACGCGGCGCCGGCGCCATGCGTCCGCTGCTGTGGGGCCCAGGCGTCAGCGCCCTGTGGCTGCTCACCCCGCTCGTGCCCGAGCACCTGCTCGGCTGGGCGCTCGCCGCCCTCGCCTTCCTCGAGATGAGCCTGTTGCTGCTGCGCCCGGACGGCAAGGAGTCGGACGCGCCGCGCCTCAGCGGCCCGCACCTGGTCGAACGCATCAGCCTGTTCGTCATGATCGTGCTCGGCGAGAGCGTCGTGCAGATCGTCGACTCCCTCGACACCGAGCGCACGGCCATGACGTGGCTGACGGCCGCCTGCAGCGCGCACCTGCACCCCGGATCGCTGACGTGCCTGTGCCTCGGGATGATTCTCGTGCACGTCGGCACGCAGTCGTTGACCCGTCAGGCGTTCGCGACGAACCTCGGGCTGAAACCGCGACGCCGCCCGCAGACGGCCGCTGAGCGTGAACAGGTGCGTCGCGAACCGGCTGCGGCCCGCGAAGAGCGGGCACGCGACGCAACGGGGGCGCCGCACGATCCGCAGGGCACCTGGCACGCGATCCTTGGCGGGTTGACGCAACTCGCGACGTATCTCGTCCCCGTCGTCATCAAGCTGTTTCTCGTCGTGACGATCGCATCGTTGACGTTCAACGCCCTCGTGCGGCCGCCGCAGACGCTGCAGGCGCCCGACGGGCGCGACGTCCTCGTCGACGGCGCGCGCGTGCACTACCGCGTGTGGGGTTCGCACGGCACGCCGATCGTGCTCGTCCACGGTTTCGCCGAGTCGACGGTCGCGTGGTCGCTCACGGCGCCGGAGCTCGCGAAGAACCACGTCGTCTACGCCATCGACCTGCCCGGGGCGGGCTACTCGCAGTACACAGGCCACTACTCGATCGAGGATCAGGCGCGTGCCGTCACGGGTCTGATCGAGGCGTTGCACATCGAGCGGCCGGTGATCGTCGGGCACTCGCTGGGCGCGGCCGTCGTCGGGCGCGCGGCGCTGGATGCCCCGGGCGCCATCGGCGGTGTGATCTTCGCCGACGGCGACGCCATGGCCTTCGAAGGACGATCGGCCGACCCTGGTGCGTGGACGGGCGTCGTCTCGCGCCTGCCGTACGTCACGACTCTCTACCGACTCGGCACGCAGACGAACGTGTTCGCGCGCCCGATCTTCGACGACCAGTGCGGTTCGACGTGTCGCGGCCTGCAAGGCCCCGACGCCGACCGACTGATCGACGCGTGGATGCGGCCGCTGCGCTCGCGCGACGCGGAGGACGCCATGCGCGTCATGGCCGCACACGCGATGACGCACCTGAGCCCCGAGCAAGTGCGCACCATCCGCGTGCCGCGCGGCATCGTCTGGGGCGCCGAGGACGCGATGTCCGGCGGCTCGCTCCAGGTCGCGCAACAGAACTTCGCGGGCGCGCCGACGGCGACGATTCCGCAAGCCGGCCACCTGTCGATGGTCGCCGACCCGGCAGGTTTCGCGGCCGCGATCGAAACACTGCTGACGCGGCTGCGAACGCCCTGACGTCAGGCGTTCGCCTGCTCTGCGGCCTGCGTGGTCTCGTCGACGAACTCCCAAGCAGCACGGGCTTGGGTGACGTCGCCGGCCTCGGTGAAGCGGCGTGCTGCCTGCAGCGCGACGGCCGTCGCCTGCGTGATGTCGCCCTGTTCGCCGTAGGCGTGGGCGGCTGCGAGGTACAGGCGCCCCTGCGTGCTCGGCGGCAGGTCGGCATCCTCGAGGGCGGCGCGGATGTCATCGAGCGCCTCATCCACGTGCCCCTGCGCCCGCGCGAACCGCGCACGCACGATGGCGAGGGTCGCCAATTCATCGGCGCTCTCGAGCAGGTCGAGGCGGCTCTTCGCTTCGCGTAACAGTTCCGCGACCCCGTCCTCGCAGCCGGCCTGGAGTCGCTCTTCCGCCGCAACGCGCGGAAAACGAGCCCAGTTACGGAAGTCTGCGGTGGGCGACAGGAGTTGGTTCGCTCGATCGTGCGCAGCCTTGCCGGCCTCGACGTCACCGCTGTGCCACGCCACGTTGCCGAGCACCCACTCGGCCAGGCCGCGAGTCGGGGTCTCTTCGAGCGCTGCGGCTGACTCTTCGAGCTCGTGGGCGTAGGCGCCGGCATCGTCATGCCCGGCTGAGATGGCGGCGATGAGTGCCTGCGCCGTCACGATCATGGGGAGGTGCGCGGACTGGCAGAGTCGCACGGCGTCCGCAGCGCTCGACGCGGCGAGCCGCGCGTCCCCGTCGAGACGCGCCGCCTTGGAGGTGAGGATACCGGCCCGCGCTTCGAGCAAGCTGGAGCCGACCGCGCGCGTAGCTGTCAGGTGAGCCGTGGCCTCAGCGACTGCCTCGCGGTAGTGCCCGAGGTCGATGTTGATCTCGACGAGCAAGGCACCGATGAGAAGTGTGATGTCGGAACGTCCGACCGTCGACAGCTGGCGGCGGGCGTCCTGCGCCTGTTCGAAGGCAAGACCGAATGAACCCTGGCGCCACGAAAGAACGGCCTCGGAGTAAAGAGCAACCGCCTCGGCCTCTCCCGCCTTGCGGCGCCCGAACCCGGACAGATCGGAGGCACTCCCGAGCGTGCCGGGCTCGAGATTCAGCTTGGTCTCGAAGTAGCGAAGCATGTCCGGGGTCGGGGTCCGACGGCCCGATTCGAGGTGAGAGACGTAGCTGACGCTGCACCTGTTGCCCGCCAGTTCTGTCTGCGAAAGGCCCGCCTGTTTGCGCGCCGCCTTCAGGCGTTCACCAAAACTCATCGGTAACTACTTCCAGCCCCAATAGCGAGGCATACTTGACACACAACTTGACTCAGCGTGGAGCAAGTTGTTGAACTCTCTACATTACGCATCATATCCAGGAGTGACCATGGCCATCTTCAAGAAGCTTTCCGCATCCGCTGCGCTCGTGGCTGCCGCCGCGGCCCCGACGGTGGCCATCGTCGCCGCCAACTCGGCTAATGCAGCGCAGGCGAGCTCCGCTCACCACCTCGTGGTGAAGACCGGCGAGCACCGCATGTCGGACACCTGGCCGGCCTGATCATCCGCCAACTGCGTAACGTCGCGTGCCCCGTAGCCCCAAAGGCTGCGGGGCACGCGTCGTTCGTCAGCGACGCGCTGTCAATGAAGGCGTTACTCGGGCGCCGCCAGGGTCCATCCCTGCCCGCTGCACCCTGAGCACCATCGCCCCAGGCGGACCACCATTGCCGTCAGCTCGCGATGCACGAGCACCGTGACCCACGAGAGGGAGCCCTCATGACCCCGACTGATGCGACGGTGTGCCGCTGACGGCGACCTCCGTTCGCACGACGACGCGGAAGCACAGACACCATCCCCACTCCCCGGTACGACGAAGCCGTCGGCACGCGTGTTGCGTGCTCTGCATGAGTGCAGGGTCAGCGTCGATGAGCCGTCACACGCCCGTGACGTCTGTGATCCACTGGCGGCTGTCCATCAGGTTGGCGTAGTTGGAGGCCGGCGTGGATGTCGGAGCCGGGATCGGCGGAGTCGCCCGTCGATCAGACGCCGACGATCTGACCGTTGACGACGAGGGGACCACCCGAGTCGCCGTGATTCGAGGAGCCGTTGACGCCCTCGAGGTGGATCGCGCGACCACCGTAGGCGTCGGCGCTCTCACCCAGGACGGAGACGTCGGCCTTGTAGAGCCCCGACGTCGGGACGCGGTAGGCGCGCAGGCTGTAGCCCTCGATGACGCCGGAGTCGCCCGCCGTCGCGTCGTAGGAGCCCGCGAGCGGCATGTTCTGGTTGACGAGGGCCGGCTCGATGAGATGCGCGAGCACGACGTCGCCGTTGGACGAGCTCTGCATGGCGTCGACGGCGATCGGCGTGCCGCGGTTCGAGGTGGAGTTGGAGAGGTAGACGTTCATCGACGTGTCACCGTCGGTGCCAGGTGCCTCGGCCTGCTGGCCGGCCGCTTTTTATACATGACTGTATCGGCGACATGCATTTGTCGCATTGCGAAAATATGGATCACCCTGACGGATTCGGCGCAGAAGTGGGTCGTTGCCGCACCAAGCTGCGGTTCTCGCGGCCGACGTCGCGCGGAGGGAAGCGCCATCGTCACGCATTCGTCCTGAGAAGTTCCCCAGGAAGATGTTCCCTGCTCTCGCCGCTGCCGGCGTGGGTGCCCTGACCCTGGCCGCGGCCGCGCCGTCAATGGCGGCCGACTCGCCTGCGACGCCCAGCACGACCGGGGACCACGCCAAGTCGACGATCGTCGGCAGCCTTCAGCACACGCCGATCGAGTTCTGGTGCTCGAAGGGGATGCCGAACCACGTCATCGCAGTGGGCACGGTGAAGACGCCGGAGGCGACGGTGACGGTGAGCGAGCCGCAGCTGCACGAGACGCACACGATGGGCCCGGTGACGCACGACAAGCCGCTCGTCATCTTCTCGAAGATCAACCAGGCCGGGAAGACGGTGACGATCACCGTCAAGGGCAACACGAGCGGGTCGGCGTTCAGCGTCACCGGCACGATTCCGGCGACGTGCAAGGGTCTGCCGACGGTTCAGCCGAACGGCACCGTCATTCCCCCTGCCCAGCCGACGAAGCCGATGCCGGGCACGCCCACTCCGACGAAGCCCGCCCCGAAGCCGATCGACCCGAAGGTGCAGACGGACCTCGTCGCGTCGCGGAGCTCCCCGACGTCCGGTGAGCTCGGCCTCGCCGGACTCGCGTTCGCGGCCATCGCCGCCGGTGGTGCCGTGATGTCTCGTCGTCGCTGATCGGCGTCACGTCCCGCGTGTTCTTCGCCCGGAAACGCGTCGACGATGACGCGCTTTCGGGCGATGATGGTCGGGCTTTCAGGCTCCCCGGGTTGGAATCGAACCAACGTCGCTAGTCCTGATTCAAAGTCAGGCGGCCCCTGCCAGCAGAGCAACCGGGGAACGTCCGCGAAGCGCGGACCGCACAAGAGTAGTTCACGCCGGGCCGCGCTGCACTCCGTCGACGCACCGACGCGTCCCCGCGATCTACGGCGCGGACCCCGCCTCGGACCGCGTCAGCCCGCCCGGGCGCCCCAGGTCTCGGCTGCGACCTCCCGCCCACCCGGCACAATGGTGGGCATGACGACTCCTCGCCGCACGCGCATGTCGGGCACCCAGCGTCGCGAACAGCTCATCGACGTGGGGCGCCGCACGTTCGCGGAACGAGGCGTCGCGGCGGCGACCGTCGAGGAGATCGCGGCGGCGGCGGGCGTGACGAAACCCGTCGTCTACGAGCACTTCGGCGGCAAGGAAGGCTTGTACGCCGTCATCGTCGACCGCGAGACGCGCAGCTTCCTCGACCACATCGCGAGCGCCCTGACCGACGACGGCACACCCCGCGAACTCTTCGAACGCGCCGTGACCGCCCAACTCAGCTACATCAGCGCCAACCCCGACGGTTTCCGTGTGCTCATCCGTGACGCCCCGTCCTGGCACTCGACGGGCTCCCTCGCGAGCCTCATGTCGGACATCGCCACAAAGATCGAGAACGAACTCTCCCGCGTCATGTCGCGCCGCGAGATCGACCCCCGTTTCGCGCCGATCTACGCGCAGATGCTCATCGGCATGGCCGCCCTCACCGGCGACTGGTGGATCGAGCACGGCCAGGAATTCGACGCCACCGAGATGGCCGCCCACATGGTCAACCTCGGCTGGAACGGACTCACCGGCCTCGACGCCACGCCCACGCTCGTCGCGGCCGCGCCGGTGGCCAGCGGCGAGCCTGACGTCGACAACATGGTGGCACCGACGGGCCTGGGCGACGACAAGACGGACGACGACATCACGTGACGAGCGCTGACGCCGTCTGCCGAGGGCAAGTCTCTCGACATCAAGTTTCTTGACGAGCGATAGACTGACGGCATGTCACCCACCGGTTCGCCGCGCCCTGCCGACTCGAACCGTGCTTTCGGCCCAAAGGGCGCCGACGGCATCGCGTCTGCGGCGTCGACCGCTCCCGACGGCAAGCCGCACCATGACGAGGTCGACGTCATCGTCGATGCCTGGGCCAGCGTCCGCCCGGGGCTCGACACGACGCCGCTCGAAGTGCTCTCGCGCATCAGCCGTATCGCGCGGCGCCTCGACCAGGCGCGCAACGCCGTCTTCACCGAGCATGAACTCGACGGCTGGGAGTTCGACGTGATGTCCGCCCTGCGCCGCGCAGGCGAACCGTTCGAGCTCTCCCCCGGCGCCCTCGTGCAGAAGACACTCGTCACCTCCGGCACGATGACGAATCGCGTCGACGGACTCGAACGACGCGGCTTCGTCTCCCGTCAACCATCGCCGAGCGACCGCCGCGGCGTCCTCGTCCGGCTGACCCCCGCGGGGCTGCGGGCCGTCGACGCCGCGTTCGACGCGCTGCTGCATCACGAGCGCCGCCTGCTCGCCGGCATGGACGACGACGCTCGCGCTCACCTCGCCGCGTCGCTGCGGACGCTGCTCACGGCCGTCGAGAGCTGACCGCGAGGCACCTCAGTCGTCTTCGGTGCGGACGGTGCTCGACGTCCTGGATGCAGGCTCCGACAGCGCCGTCGGAAGAGATCCGGTCGGCGCCAGCTTCTCGACGAGGGCGGTGATGTCCGCGACGAGCCCGCGTCCTACCGGTAGCCGTGCGAGCATCAGCATGCGCGCGAGGATGGGGGCGACGCCGTCGATGAGCGTCATCGTGCGCGCCCGCTGCTCGCTGTCATCGCACACCCAGTGCAGCGTGATGCCGAGATAGACGAGCCACAGCAACATCGGCAACTGGCGTCGCAGTGCGCCACCCGGCACGCCCTTCGAGCGTTCGAGCACGTCGGCGACGAGGCCGATCGCATCGTCGCGCGCCTGCGCCGACGCTCCCGACAGCGGGCTCGTGCCCGACGACGCCTGCAGCGCCGTCGTCAGCAGCGTCGAACCGAAGCCGTGGTACGGCTCCATGACGTCGATGCCCGCCCGCCACAGCGCGCATAGGTTGTCGGCAAGCGGCGCTCCGTCGCGGATGGCGGCCAGCGCAACGTCGCGATGCTCGGCCTGGAGGCGCAGGTACAACTGCTGGACGAGCGCGTCCTTGCCGTCGAAGTAGTAGTACGCATTTCCTTGCGAGACGCCGGCTTCCGCGGCGATCGCGCGCATCGTCGTCTTCTCGTATCCGTGCTCGCGGAACATCGCCAACGCCGTCTCGACGAGGGCTTCACGCGTCTGCTCCGACTTCGTCGTCATGCGCTCAGTCAACCACGCTGTTGAACACGTTCAACGGCGCGCGCGGGGTCGTAGAGCCCTCCTAGACAGTCGTTCACGGCGCCTGATGGCAAACGGCGCAGCGCCGCCAGGCGCCGCGCGCGACCGGAACACGCGCTCAGTTCAGGCGAGCACCTCGGCGGCCTCGAGCCATTCCATCTCGAGTTCGTCCTTCTCGGCGAGCACGGCACGCAGCTTGACGTCGATCTCCGCGGCCTTGCCGTAATCGCTTGCGGCAGCGGCGAGCTCGTCGTGCAGCTTGGTCTCGCGCTCGGCCAGCTTCGCGAGCTGACGTTCGATGCGCGCCACCGTCTTGCGCGCCTCGCGCTCCTCGGCGGCGCTCACCACGCGTCCGCCGGCGCCAGCGCCTGCTGCGTCGTCAGCCGCGAGCGAGGTCGCATCGACCCCCTTCGCCGCCGCGCCCTGACGCTCGAACGCCGCCTGCGCCTGCAGGTGGTGCGCACGCAGCTCGAGGTACTGCTCGACCCCGCCGATGAGGTCGAGGATCTTGCCGTCTCCGAGCAAGGCGACCTGGCGATCGCACATTCGCTCGAGCAGGTACCGGTCGTGGCTGACGACGACGAGTGTGCCCGCCCAGCCGTCGAGGACGTCCTCCATCGACTGCAGCGTCTCGATGTCGAGGTCATTGGTCGGCTCGTCGAGCAGCAGCACGTTCGGTTCGCTCATGAGCAGGCGGAGGAACTGCAGTCGCCGACGTTCGCCACCCGACAGCTCCGACACCCGCGCCTGCTGACGTCCCCCGGAGAAGCCTAGCCGCTTCGCGAGCTGCGAGGCGGACGTCTCCTTGCCGTCGAGCATGATGTAGCTCGCCACGTCCTCGATCGCCTCGATGACGCGCCAGCCCTCGACGTGGTCGAGCTCGCGCACCTCCTGCGTCAGGTACGCGATCTTGACGGTCTTGCCCTGCTTGCGCTTGCCCGCCGACAGCTCCTGGGTTCCCGCGATGGCGCGCAGCAGCGTCGACTTGCCCGCGCCGTTGACGCCGACGATGCCGGTGCGCTCGCCCGGCGCGAGCCGCCACGTCTGCTTCGTCAGCAGTTCGCGCCCGCCGAGCGTGACGGACGCGTCGACGAGGTCGATGACATCCTTGCCGAGCCGCGTCGTCGCGAACCGGACGAGTTCGACGTCATTGCGCGGATCCGGTTCGTTCGCGATGAGCGCGTTGGCCGCGTCGATGCGGAACTTCGGCTTGCTCGTGCGGGCCGGGGCACCGCGCTGCAGCCACGCGAGCTCCTTGCGCAGCAGGTTCTGGCGACGCTCCTCCGTCGCGGCCGCGATGCGTGCACGTTCGGCCTTCGCGAGCACGAACGCGGCGTAACCGCCTTCGTACTGCTCGACGCGTCCGTCGATGACCTCCCACGTGTTGGTGCTCGTCGCGTCGAGGAACCACCGGTCGTGGGTGATCGTGACGAGCGCCGAGTCGCTGCGTGTGCGGCGTGCGTTGAGGAAGTCGGCGAGCCATTGCACGCCCTCGACATCGAGATGGTTGGTGGGCTCGTCGAGCAGCAGCAGATCAGGGTCGTCGACGAGCAGCTTCGCGAGCGCGATGCGACGGCGCTCGCCACCGGACTTGGGGCCGACGACGTCGTGCAGATCCATGCCCGGCAACAACCCGTTGATGACCTCGCGGATGCGGGCCTCCCCCGCCCACTCGTGCTCGGCGCGATCACCGACGACGGCCTGCAGCACCGTCCACTCCGCAGGAATCGTGTCCGCCTGCGTCAGCATGCCGACGGTGACGCCGTTCGCCATCGTCAGACGCCCCGAATCGACCTCGTGCACACCCGCGAGCACCTTGAGCAGCGTCGACTTGCCTCCACCGTTGCGGCCGACGATGCCGATGCGCTCACCGCCGCCGATGCCGAGCGACACCGAATCGAGCAACTGCTGGGTGCCGAGGGCGAGCGAGATCTTCTCAGCGGACAGGAGGTTGGCCATGCCCGCGATTGTCTCACCGCCGTGTCACGTCGCCCAAAGCTGATGATGCGGCGCCCGTCAGAGCAGGTGCCGGACCGAGACGAGCGCTCGCCACGCCGTCCGTCAGATGTGGACGTAGTTCGCAGATGGGGACGTAGATCGCCGATGTGGATGGCAATCGCGAGGGTGGACGAAAATCGCAGGGTGGCAAGGCGGGGCGGGGCGGGGGTTCGGTCGGGGCGTCAGGAGGCGGAGGTGATCTGGGCGCCGTGGGGAGTGGAGGCGGCGAGGACGTAGTCGTCCGCGAGGTCACCGGCAGCGAGCACGTTGCGCAGCGCGACGGCGTCCTTGCGGCTCGCCATGAGGAACGCCACCGTCGGGCCCGAACCCGAGACCATCGCGTTGAGGGCACCCATCTCCAGGCCGAACTCCATCAGGGCGCGCAGCCTCGGCATGAGCGACAGCGCCGCAGGCTCCAGGTCGTTGTGCATGGCGACGGCGACGCCGTGGACGTCACCGGAGCGGACGCTCGCGAGCAGGCCGTCCGACGGAGAGGGCTCAGGCACGCGGTGGCCCTCCCGCAGCCGGTCGCACTCGGCGTAGACGGCGGGCGTGGACAGCCCCTCGTGCGTCAGCGCGAACAACCAGTGGTAGGTGCCCGTCGCGAGCACCGGCACGATCTTCTCCCCGCGCCCGGTGCCGAGCGCGGTGCCTCCGGTGAGGGCGAACGGGACGTCTGAGCCGAGCTGCGCGGCGAGCTCCTCGAGCGTCGCGCGCGACAGGCCGAGCCCCCAGAGCGCGTCGCAGGCGACGAGCGTCGCGGCGGCGTCGGCCGATCCGCCCGCCATGCCACCAGCCACCGGGATGGCCTTGCGAATCGCGATGGCGCAGCGGCCGTCGACGCTGTACGAGGTGGCCATGAGCTGCGCCACTCGCCAGGCCAGGTTCGACTCGTCGCACGGCACGACGTCCGCGCCGAGCCCCGTCACAGTGAGCGAGAACTCGTCGGCCGACGTGACATCAACCTGGTCGAACAGGTCGACGGCATGGAACGTCGTCGCGAGGTCGTGAAACCCGTCGGCTCGGCGTGGCCCCACGCACAGCTCGAGGTTGACCTTCGCAGGCACCCTCACGCTGACGCGGGCGATCTGTGCGCTCGAAGCCGTCATGCCCCCACCCTATGCATGGACCGCCCTCCGGGCAGCCACCCGAGCCAACAGGCGCCGTCCGCCACAGTGTTGGGTGGGCATTGCGGCCGGAGGACGACTCAGTCCTGCGTCGCCGCCGCGTGGGCGGAGGCGATGGCGGCGAACTCGTCGATACCGAGGCGCTCGCCTCGCGTCCGCGGGTCGATGCCCGCCGCCACGAGTGCCGCCTCGGCCCGGTCGGCGCCGCCCGCCCAGCCGGCGAGGGCAGCCCGCAGCGTCTTGCGGCGCTGTGCGAACGCGGCGTCGATGCACGCGAAGACCTGTGCGCGCGTCGCCTCCGTCGTCGGTGGGTCACGACGCACGAGCGAGACGAGACCCGAATCGACGTTCGGGGCCGGCCAGAAGACGTTGCGTCCGACGCGGTCGGCGAGACGCACGTCGGCGTACCAGGCGGCCTTGACGCTCGGCACGCCGTAGACCTTGCTGCCCGGCTCAGCTGCGAGGCGCTGCGCGACCTCGAGCTGCACCATGACGAGCACGCGCTGCAGCGACGGGAAATGCTCGAGGAAGTTGAGGACCACGGGCACCGACACGTTGTACGGCAGGTTCGCGACGAGCGCGGTCGGTGCCGGCTCGAGCGAGTCGACCGTCATCGCATCCGCTTGGACGACGTTCAGCTTCGATGCGTGCTGCGGCGCGAACCGCTCCACCGTCGCGGGAAGCTGCGCCGCCAGGTTCGGGTCGACCTCGACGACGCTGAGATGCGCGACGGCCGGCAGCAGCGCGAGCGTCAACGACCCGAGCCCCGGGCCCACCTCGACGACGGTGTCGTCGGCCCCGACCCCTGCCAGGCGGACGATCTTGCGCACCGTGTTCGGGTCGATGACGAAGTTCTGCCCCCACGTCTTCGTCGGACGCACCCCGTGACGCTCGGCGAGCTCGCGGATGTCGGCGGCACTCAACAGGCCCGTCGTGTCGTCACGGCCTGCGGGCGTCGCGTCGTCGTCATGCATGACGCCAACCCTATCGGCACATGCGAAGACCCGGCCCGCCCCACGAGGGGACGAGCCGGGTCTTCATGACCGGGCGCGCGGTGCGCGTCAGGTGTCGATCAGGCTGCGTGGCCGCAGGCCCACGGCTGCAGGCCGCGCTGGGCGTAGACCTTGTTCGCGATGGCGATCTGCTGCTCACGGGTCGCGAGGTCGGCGCGCGGGGCGTAGGCGCCGCCGCCGGAGCCGAGCCACGTCTGGTTGTCGAACTGCAGGCCGCCGTAGTAGCCGTTGCCCGTGTTGATGTGCCA
Organism: Dermacoccus sp. SAI-028; assembly: GCF_004346775.1. Classification (NCBI taxonomy): domain Bacteria; kingdom Bacillati; phylum Actinomycetota; class Actinomycetes; order Micrococcales; family Dermacoccaceae; genus Dermacoccus; species Dermacoccus sp. SAI-028. The sequence continues at coordinate 2,409,545 of NZ_SMFS01000001.1, forward strand.
GTTGTTCGTCGACTCGCAACGAGCGATGCGGTCCCACATGCCCGAGTTGGCGGCGGCCGGAGCGGCAGCGCTCTTCTGCGTGCGCTGGGCCGACGAGGCGTAGGTGCGCTGCTTCGGCGCGCTCTGCTGCGTCACGGCCTTGCGGGCGGTCGAACGCGACACCTGGGTCTGCTGCGACTGCTGCGGCGCCTGCTGAACGGCCTGCTTCGTACCGATCGTGACGACGCGGCGCACGGCGTTGCGCGTGACGGTCGTGTCGATCACCTTGGAGGAGACGACCTTCTCGCCCTTCTTGGCGCTGCGGTACGTCACCGTCTCGGCGCCCGAACGGCCTTCCTGCGTCACCTTGGACGTGCCCTTGGGCATGTCGGCGCTGTAGACGTACTTCGTCTTCGCCGGGATCGTCTGGACCTGGCTCCAGTTGACGTACGTGACGGCGGGAGCAGCGGCCTTGGCGGGCGTGGCGGGCTTGGCCGGCAGAGCCTGACGGGCCTGCGAACGCGAGGCGCGCTCGGCCTGCGTCTGCTTCGGCGCAGCCTTCGTCGTGGACGGCTTCGGCGCAGCCTTCGTCGTGGACGGCTTCGGCGCAGCCTTCGTCGTGGACGGCTTCGGCGCAGCCTTCGTCGTGGACGGCTTCGGCGCAGCCTTCGTCGTGGACGGCTTCGGCGCAGCCTTCGTCGTGGACGGCGTCGAGGTCGCGGACTTCGTCGGCGTCGAGCTCGAGGAGATCGAGGGAACGTCGGACGCGGTCTTCGAGTCGCTCGAACCGCAAGCGGCCAGCGTCGAAGCGGCTGCCACGGCAGCGGCCGCGGCGATCGTACGAGAAGTGGTGCGGGTGGTCGAGAACGTCATCATGCTCCGATGTCGAAGGTCCCTCACTGGCGGCGCGCAGAGCACCGAAGGCTCGGTGCGAAGCGCTCGGCTCAGGCCTGCGCTCCAGCCCGTCGACCATGAGGTCGAGGGCACGTCCGTGTGATCCAGACTCGGGTTAACCCGGACAACACTGCCGAGGCAACCCGCGAGGGTCAAATTCAGATAACGGAACCGTAACGGATACTGCGACGCGATGGGGCGTCAGGTGCGGCATCCCGGGAAATCTTCCGCTGCAGTGGGATTCGTCACACGCGGTGCCAGCCCCCTTGCGTCGATCGCTGCGCTATGGAATCACGCGCGTGACGCTCACCACGGCCCGTAGACGCGCTCGGACGTCTCCGACAACGCCGCACACAGCGCCGGGACGTCGACGTTCTTGACCTCGGCGAGCGCTCGCACCGTCAGCGGCACGAGGTACGGCGCATTGGTCGCCCCGCGGTGCGGCGACGGCGTCAGGTACGGCGCATCCGTCTCGACGAGGAGCTGCTCGAGCGGCACCTGTGCGAGTGCCGCCCTCAGTTCGCGGGCGTTCTTGAACGTCACGACGCCGGCGACGCTGACGTAATAGCCGCGCTCGACGCACTCGCGCGCCATCGCGACATCACCGCTGAAGCAGTGCAGGACGGTCTTCTCAGGCGCGCCCTGCTCGGCGAGGATGCGCATGACGTCCTCGTGCGCCTCACGGTCGTGGATCTGCAGCGCCTTGCCGAAGCGCTTGGCGAGCTCGATGTGCCACCGGAAACTCTCCTGCTGCACCGCGACGCCGTCGGGGCCGGTGCGGAAGTAGTCGAGCCCGCTCTCACCGACGACACGCACCCGCGGGTGGGCCGCGATGCGCTCGATTTCGGCGTATGCGGCGTCGAGCTCGCCCGCGGCGTACAGCTTGGGCGCCTCGTTGGGGTGCAGCGCGACGCCGCCGAGCAATTCGGGGTGGGCGTCGATGACGCGCTCGGTGAAGCGCGCGCCCGCAAGATCACACCCCACCTGCACCATCCGATCGACGCCGACCGCGACGGCCTCGTCGATGACGGCGCGCACGTCGGGTGGCGCGCCGCCGTCACGGGAGATGTCGAGGTGAGTGTGATTGTCGACGACCGGTGACGGCAGCGGCTGCGGCGGCGTCGGCTTGTCGCTGCGGCGCAGGTTTGGGTCGCTCACGCCGAGATGTTCATTCGCTCGAGTTCCTCCTCGACCACCGCCGGGTCGAACTTCTTGAACGCCGGCTTCGGCTTCGCGATCGGCGTGCCCGGCGCGGCGTCACGCGGCTGCCAGCGCGGCGTGGCCGAGTACTCGCCCGTGATGATGCGGTACGGACGTCCGTCGTCGAGGTCGGTGACCTCCTTCGCGACCGGCATCGGCATGAACTCCCCCTCACCGCCCATGACCTCGTGCACGAGATTCGCGGAGAACGGCACGAACGGCGCCATCATCGTGTTGAGGTCGACGACGCACTGCGCGAGCGTGTGCAGCACCGTCGCGAGACGCTCCCGCTCGTCCTCACCCTTGAGCTTGAACGGCTCCGTCACCGCGACGTACCGGTTGACCTCGCCGACGAGACGCATCGTCTCCGTGAGGGCCGCCTTGAGACGGTTGCGCTCGATGAGCGCACCCACCGTCGCGAACCCGCCGCGCACCGCGTCGAGCACCTCGCGGTCGACATCGGCCAACTCGGACGGCGCCGGGATCTCACCGAAGTTCTTGTGGATCATGCTCGCCGCACGATTGACGAGATTGCCCCAGCCCGCGACGAGTTCCGAGTTGTTGCGCTGCACGAACTCGGCCCACGTGAAGTCCGCGTCCTGACTCTCGGGGCCGGCCGCGACGATGAAGTACCGCAACGGATCGGGACCGTAGCGCTCCAGCACGTCCTTGACGTAGATGACATGCCCCCGACTCGTCGAGAACTGCTTGCCCTCCATCGTCATGAACTCGGACGAGACGACCTCCGACGGCAGGTTGAGATGCCCGAAAGGACTCTCCACCCCGCCCTTCGCGCCCTCGCCATTCGCAGCAAGAAGCTCAGCGGGCCAGATCTGCGAATGAAAGACGATGTTGTCCTTCCCCATGAAGTACTTGGAAACCGCGACTCCGTCGCTGTTTCCAAGTACTTCCGATGCCTTCTGGGCTCCGACGCTGCCCTCGTCGGACGTCGCACGCTCCGCCCGAGCGAGCTCCGCATCTCCGCCCGTGCTCGCAGGCGCGTTCCACCACTCGCGCCACTTGTCGGGCTCGCCGAGGCGACGTGCCCACTCGATCGAGGCCGACAAGTAGCCGACGACGGCGTCGAACCACACGTACAGACGCTTCGTCGGCTGCTCGCGCCATCCGTCGAGCGGCACGGGAATGCCCCAGTCGATGTCGCGCGTCATCGCGCGCGGACGGATCTCCTCGAGGATGTTCTGGCTGAACTTGATGACGTTCGGGCGCCACGTGCCCGTCGCCTCACGCCCGTCGAGCCACGACGACAACGCGTCCGCGAGCGCCGGCAGGTCGAGGAAGAAGTGCTGCGTCTCGATGAACTCCGGCGTCTCACCGTTGATCTTGGAACGCGGATCGATGAGATCCGTCGGGTCGAGCTGGTTGCCGCAGTTGTCGCACTGATCGCCGCGCGCCTCCGCGTACTTGCAGATCGGGCACGTGCCCTCGATGTACCGATCCGGCAGGGTTCGCCCCGTCGACGGGCTGATGGCGCCCGACGTCGTCTGCTCGACCATGTACCCGTTCTCGTGCAGCGCGAGGAACAGCTTCTGCACCACCTCGTAGTGGTTCGCCGTCGTCGTGCGCGTGAACAGGTCGTAGCTGAGGCCGAGGCCGACGAGGTCGTCGACGATGATGCTCGCGTTCTCGTCCGCGAACTCCTGCGGCGTCTTGCCCGCCTTCTCCGCCATGATGACGATCGGCGTGCCGTGCTCGTCGGTGCCCGAGACCATGAGCACGTCATGACCCGCCATGCGCATGTACCGGCTGTAGACGTCGGAGGGCACACCGAAACCGGCGACGTGCCCGATGTGGCGGGGGCCGTTGGCGTACGGCCAGGCAACAGCGGAGAGAACCTTGGTCATGGCCCCATCCTAGGAGTCGCCGCCGACAACCGCTTTCTCGTGTCATCGCCACGGCCGCACCATGAGGTCAAGGCGGCGAGGGGCACATGGCGCCGAGATCGACTCAGTGCAGGCTGCTCTCGTGAGTCGCGTGGCTCGCGGGCTCGAACTGCAGCGTCGAGTGGTCGACGTCGAAGTGGCCGACCAGGCACTCGAGCACCTCGTCGAGCAGCCGCGGGGCGTGCCCGTCGTGGAAGCACTCGTCGTCGATGACGAGGTGCGCCGACAATGCCGGCAGGTCGCTCGTCACGCTCCACACGTGCAGGTCGTGCACGTCGCGTACGTGATCGACCTCGAGCATGTGCGCGCGGATCGCCTCGACGTCCGTGCCGTCCGGCGCGCCCTCGAGCAGCACGCGCCCGGCCTGCGCGACGAGCCCTGCCCCCGCGTGGAACATGAGAGCGACGACGATGAGCGTCGCGACGGCGTCGGCGCGCATCCACCCCGTCGCCCAGATGACGGCGGCGGCCACGGCCGTACCGATGAACCCGTACAAGTCGGTGATGATGTGACGGTACGCGCCCTCGACGTTGAGCGACGTCCGGTTCGCGCGGGCGAGCAGCATGCCCGCGGCGACGTTGACGACGACGCCCGCCAGGGCGACCGCGAGGACGGGTTTCGGCTCGACCTGCGGCGGGTCGACGAGGCGCCGCACCGCCTCGACGAGCAGCACCGCACCGAGCAGCAACAACGTGATGCCGTTGCCGAGGCCGGAGAGGGTCTCGGCGCGCTTGAACCCGAACGTCAACCGCGCGTTGGCGGGCTTCGCAGCGAGGTGGATCGCCCACAGCGCCAACGCGATGGCGGCGGCATCCGTCAGCATGTGCGCCGCGTCCGACAGCAGCGCGAGCGAACCCGTCGCGAAGGCCACGACGACCTCGGCGAGCATGTAGAGCACGAGCAGCGCGAGGGCTGCGCTCAGGTAGCGCCGGTCGGCGTCAGCACTCGGAGCATGGCTGTGGGCGTGGCCGCCATGTCCGTGGCCGTCATGCGTAGTCTGCTGCTCATGGGCCTCGCGCCCGTCATGCGATTCGTGTCGTGTGCCCACGCGCCACCTCCTCGGTCGGCACGATGCTAACGGCCCTCATCGACGGCTGAGTCACGTGATGTGCGCTGCGTCACTCAGGACTGACTCGACGCGCATCATGTGCCTCAGCTGCACCGGCGTCGTTCGGGGGAATGCCCGCGGCTGTGCCAGAGTTGACGCAGTGTTTCGCCGGGGCCGGAGGCGCCGGCGGTCGTTGACCCGAAGGACGTGCCATGTTCGCAGCGCTCACCGGGGCGGGCCTGTCGGCTGCCGCCGGTCTCAACGCCTACATCCCGTATCTCGTCGTCGCTCTGCTCGCTCGCTTCACCGACGTCATCACGCTGCCCTCCGGGTTCTCTTGGGTCGAGAGCACGCCGTCGATCGTCATCGCGTCGATCCTGCTCGTGGGCGAGATCATCGTCGACAAGATCCCGGCCCTCGACAGCGTCAACGATGCGCTCGGCACGATCGTGCGCCCCGCCTCGGGCGCCGTCGTCTTCGCGGGGACGGCGGCCGCCGCGAACCTCGACAACTCGCCGTGGATGACGCAGCATCCGTGGGTCGGCCTCATCGGCGGCGCCATCGTCGCGGGCATCTTTCACACGGGAAAGGCCGCCGCGCGCCCCGTCGCGAACGTCGGGACGGGTGGGTTCGCCGCGCCCGTCCTGTCGACGGCGGAGGACGCGACGTCGATCCTGCTCAGCCTCGCGGCCGTCTTCGCGCCGATCCTCGCGCTCGTGCTGCTCGCCGTCGTCGCGTGGGTGATGTGGCGGCTGTGGCGCCGGGTCGTCGCAATGCGTGAGCGCCGCGCCGCGCGCGCCGCGGTCTGAGAGCGCCCGGCCCATGTCGTTTCCCGCCCTCGCCGCCGACTCCGCGCTCGAACACCGCCTTCGGCGCCGTCGTCTCGTGCGCAACATCGTCGCGGCGCTCGTCATCGCGCTCGTCGTGTTCGGGGTGATGCGGACGTGGCACGCCGTCACCGCCTCGGGTCAGAACCCGCACGTCGCGACGAAGACGGTGACGCTCATCGCCGCCGAACCGCGAGACGACGGCGTCCACGTGCGGGCGCGACTCGACGCGCCGTCGGTCGATGCGACCTCACACGAACTCGAAGCCGTCATCCCGACCGCGACGTGGAACCTCACCCATGCGCTATGGGCCTGCTACCCCCCGAACGACCCGGCCCGCGGCAGCCTGCGCACGCCCCTCGACCCCGGTTGCGTGTACTTCGTCGACGCCCAGGACTGACGACCGGGCCTGCGGTTGCTCGGGGGCGCTAACCGTCAGCGCGCCGCGAGAGCAGCGTCGTACAGGGTCTTCTTGGACAGGCCGCTCGCCTGGGCGACCTGGCCGCACGCGTCCTTGAGCCGCACTCCCCCGGCGACGAGATCGAGCACCGTCGCGACCGCATCCTCGAGCGACGCCTCGCGAGGTTCGGCACCCTCGACGACGACGGTGATCTCGCCGCGTGCCCCGTCGAGGGCCCACGCCGCGAGTTCGCGCAGACCACCGCGGCGGACCTCCTCGTACGTCTTCGTCAGTTCACGACAGACCGCGCCGCGCCGCTCGTCGCCGAACGCGTCGGCCATCGCCTCGAGCGTCACCGCCAAACGGTGCGGCGCCTCGAAGAACACCATCGTGCGTGCCTCGTCGGCGAGCGCCGCGAGCGTGCGGGCGCGTTCGCCGGCCTTGCGCGGCAGGAACCCCTCGAAGCAGAACCGGTCGACGGGCAGCCCTGACACCGCGAGCGCCATGAGGACGGCCGACGGACCGGGCACGCACGTCACCGTCAGGTCGCGTTCGACGCACGCGGCGACGAGGCGGTACCCCGGGTCGCTGACGCTCGGCATCCCGGCGTCGGTGACGAGCAGGACGCGTTCGCCTGCGGCGATGCGCTCGACGATCTCGCCCGTGCGCTGGGCCTCGTTGTGCTCGTGGTAGCTCATCATCGACCCGCTCGGGGTGACGCCCAGCGCGTCGCAGAGCCGCTTCGTCCGCCGCGTGTCCTCCGCGAGGATCAGCGGCGCGCTCGCGAGTTCGTGGGTGAGACGCGGTGCCGCGTCCGTCGGGTCGCCGATCGGCGTCGCGGCGAGAACGAGGGCGGGGACGGGTGCTTCGGTACTCACGCGGCCATGGTGTCACGCTGGCGCAGGCGCGCCTCGTGCCCGCCGCGGGTCGACCTGGGTCACGGGGCGTGACGTCGGAGCGGGCCCCTCCTGTCAGTGCCACCGACTACGCTGGCCAACCGGGGCAGACCGTCCCACCGCCAGCCCGCGAGGATCGAGGACGCCACCGGTGAACGCCACCCTGACTGACGCCCCGTCGTCCGCCACCCGCGTCGACACCGACGGCCATCCCGACCGTGACGAGTTGATGCTGCGCGAGCGCCTGCTCGGCGCCCCGGCGAGTGCGCAGCAGAAGTTGTGGAGCTGGTTCGGCCCCCTGACGGTCATGCTGATCGGCGGTTTGCTGCGGCTGTGGGATCTGGGGCGCCCGCACCAGCTGATCTTCGACGAGACGTATTACGTCAAGCAGGGCTGGTCGATGATCCTGTACGGCCACGAACGCAAGACGCCCGCGAACATGCCGGAGCCGGACGCGTTCTTCACGCACGGCCAGGTGCCGACCGTATACGGCACCGAACCCGACTTCATCGTCCATCCGCCGTTCGGCAAATGGATGATCGGCGCAGGCGAGCACCTGTTCGGCATCACCTCCTCGTTCGGCTGGCGCATCGCAGTGGCACTCACCGGCACGCTCGCGATCCTGCTCGTCGGGCGCGCGGCCTGGCACCTGTTCCGCTCGGCGACGCTCGCGACGATCGCGGCGCTGCTGACCGCGTTCGAGGGCATGGAATTCGTCATGTCGCGCACGTCGATCCTCGACGGGCTCGTCAGCTTCTGGGCTCTCGCCGGGTTCGTCGCGATCCTCGCCGACCGCGACCGCAGCCGTCGGATCCTCGCGCGCAAGGTCGCGCAGCTGCGTCGTGACGGCGACTGGTCGCTCGATGCGAAGCAGCGCCTCGCCGGCCCGTCGCTCGGCCTGCGCCCGTGGCGCTGGGTCGCCGCCGTGTGCCTCGGCCTCGGCATGGCGACGAAGTGGTCCGACGGGTTCTATCTCGCCGCGATCGGTCTGCTCACCGTGTTCTGGGATCTCGGAGCGCGCCGCGCCGTCGGCGTCCGCCGCTGGCTCTCGGCGACCGTCATCAAGGACGCCGTCACCGGGGCGCTCATCATCGTCCCCACGGCATGCCTGACATATCTGCTCACCTGGGCCGGATGGTTCCACTCGAACGACGCCTGGGGACGCAACTGGGCCGCGAGCAACCCGGCGACCAAGAACACCGGGTTCGCACCCGATTCGAGCCTGTTCTCGTGGCTGCCCGACAGCCTGCGCAGCCTGTGGCAGTACCACATCCAGATGTACGACTCGGCGGAGAGCATCACGTCGCCACACACGTATCAGTCGAACCCGTGGTCGTGGATGGCGCAGACACGCCCCACCTCGTTCTTCTACGAGGCGCCTGCGAAGCGCGATCAGGGGTGCTCGGTCACGGAATGCTCGAAGGCGATCACCTCGCTCGGTAACGTCAGCATCTGGTGGTTCGGCATCGCCGCCCTGCTCGTGTGCGTCTTCATGTGGGCGCTGCGCCGCGACTGGCGTGCCGGGACGCTCATCGCACTCGTGCTCGCCGGATGGCTGCCCTGGTTCAGCTATCAGGAGCGCACCGTCTTCACCTTCTACGCGGTCGTGTTCGCGCCCTACGTCATCCTGGCCGTCACGTACTGCCTGGGCTTGATCCTCGGACCCGCCACCGCGAGCCTGCGACGGCGACGCATCGGCGCCGGCGTCGTCGGTGCGTACGTCGTGCTCGCCGTCGCGACGTTCGTCTTCTTCTGGCCGATCTACACCGCGCAGGTCATCCCCCACGATCACTGGAGCTGGCGGATGTGGCTGCCGTCCTGGATCTGACGGGGGCTTCCGGCGCGGGTCGCGTGCCGACCGGCGGTCGAGGCTCGCGATGCCTGTTGAGGAGCCCGCGGCTTCGCCGATCAGCAATGCGCGACCTCTCATCGCGCTATGACCCAGGTCACGATCTGGGTACGAATCGGGGGACGCGCGGCGGGGCGATTGTCGGATGCGATACGAGCCGTCAGAGTTCTCCACATGAACGCACCCCATCCGCCCGCTGACGGCGAAGCTCTCAGCAGCGGTCTCAAGCCGCGCCACGTCACGATGATCTCGATCGCTGGCGTCATCGGCGCCGGCCTCTTCGTCGGCTCGGCCTCGGCGATCAAGCTCGCCGGCCCGTCGGTCCTCATCGCCTACGCGCTGGCCGGGACGCTCGTCGTCCTCGTCATGCGCATGCTCGGCGAGATGGCGACGGCCAACCCCGACTCCGGCTCGTTCTCCGTCTACGCCGACCGCGCGCTCGGCAAGTGGGCGGGCTTCTCCATCGGGTGGTTGTACTGGTGGTTCTGGGTGCTCGTCATCCCCGTGGAGGCGACGGCCGGCGCGAAGATCCTCTCGGGCTGGATCGACTGGCCCCAATGGGTGTTCGCTCTCATCATCACCGCGTTGCTGACGGTGACGAACCTGTTCTCCGTCGCCAACTACGGCGAGTTCGAGTTCTGGTTCGCGCTCATCAAGGTCATCGCCATCGTCGGGTTCATCGTCCTCGGTGTGCTCGCGATCCTCGGCATCCTTCCCGGCTCGCACGCCTCGGGGCTGCACGGATTCACCGACCACGGCTTCTTCGCCGACGGCTGGAGCGGCGTCCTCGCCGCCATGCTGACGACGATGTTCACGTTCATGGGCACCGAGATCGTGACGATCGCCGCGGCCGAGTCGAAGAACCCGGTCGAGGGCATCCGCAAGGCCGTCAACAGCGTCATCTGGCGCATCTCGCTGTTCTACCTCGGCTCGATCTTCGTGGTCATCGCATTGACGACGTGGAACTCCCCCTCGTTGCAGGAGAACGGCTCCTACCAGGAGGCGCTCAACAACATGGGCCTGAAGAACCTGTCGAGCGTGCTCGACTTCGTCATCCTGACCGCCGTCGCGAGCTGCCTCAACTCCGCGCTCTACACCGCGAGTCGCATGGCGTTCAGCCTCGGCCAGCGCGGTGACGCACCCAAGGCGTTCGCGCGCATCAACCGACGCGGCGTGCCGCAGGTCGCGATCCTCGTCTCCGTCGTCGTCGGCTTCGTCGCCGTGTTCGGCAACTACCTGCTGCCGGAGAAGATCTTCACGTACCTGCTGTCGACGTCAGGCGCCATCGCGCTCATCGTCTACCTCGTCATCGCCGCGACGCAGCTGCGCTCGCGCGCCGCGATGAACCGCGTCGACGCACGCCCGGCCGTACGCATGTGGGCCTTCCCCGTCCTCACCTACGTGACGATGGCGTTCATCGTCTTCACGATCGTCGCGATGGCGCTGCGCGCCGACCAGCGCCTCAACCTATGGCTGACGCTCGGCCTCACCGCCGTCGTCGTCGGCATCGGCATCGCTCGCTACGGCGCGAAGGGCGGCAGCGAGAAAGCGATCCTCGAAGCGATCGAAGCGTCGCCGCACGTCGACACCGAGACCAGCGACCTCGCACGCCACGAACGTCACCCGTGACGCGCGCCTGACCCGAAGCTCGCGCGACGCGCCGCCCACGACGATGTGGGCGGCGCGTCGGCATTCGGGCGTCATCGCGGCTCTACACTCACGCCATGGCCTCGACGATCTTCAGCGTGATCCTGCTCCTGCTCGCCCTCGTGGCCTTCCTCTACGGGCGCCACCTGCGCCGCGCGGGGCGGAAGCAGGCCGTCCCGGACTCACGGGGCGAGGCGGCCACGGCCGGTCGTGCCCGCGCGGGTGATCTTGACGCATCGGATGACGGTGTAGAAGATGTCGACGCCGACGACAGCGATGATCTCGACTCCGGCGCCTCCCCCGCCCGCGGGTTCCTGCACGCCGCGCGTCCCGAGGCGCCGAGCACGCGGGCTCGCGCGCGTCTGGCCTACCTCGTCTCTGCGGCCTGCGCGACGCTCGCCGTCATCGTCCTCGCCGTCGCGAGTTCCGTCGTCGTGCCGACGAAAGAGATCGGTGTCGTGACGACGTTCGGCAAGCCGACGGGCAGCCTCAGCAACGGCTTCCACCTCAAGGCGCCGTGGCAGAAGGTGACGTACATGGACGCCGCGATCCAGACCGACAGCCACACCGCCGACGACAAGAGCTGCATCAACGTGCGCATCGCCCACCAGGCGACGGCGTGCGTCGACGCGTCCATCCGCTGGCGTATCCGCCCCGACGCCTCCGACGCGCTGTTCCAGAATTACCGCGAGTTCTCCAGCATCCGCTCGAGGCTCGTCGACCGGCAGCTGTCCTCGAGCCTCAACAAGGAGTTCGCGTCCTACGACGCCCTCGCCGTCGACGAGAAGGGCAACCCGACGACCCCGACGCTCGCGAAGCTCTCAGAGGACGCGACGAAGGACATGCGCGACCAGATCGGCGACCAGATCGAGGTGCTGTCGGTGATCATCCCGGTCATCAAGCTCGACGACAACACGCAGTCGAAGGCCAACGCGCTGCTCGCCCAGGTCGCGCAGACGCGCATCGCCGAGCAGGGCGTCAAGACGGCCGAACAGCAGGCGAAGGCCAACGAAGCGCTCGCGAAGTCGGTGAGCAAGGACCCGAACGTCCTCGTCTCCAAGTGCCTCGACATGGTCGAGGGCGGCAAGGTGACGCTGCCCGCCGGCTTCTCGTGCTGGCCGTCCTCGGACTCCGCCGTCGTCGTCCCCTCCACCGGCTCCTCGTCGAAGTAACCCCCGCCCCCCTGCGATTCTCGTCCCCCTTCGCGAATCTCGTCCACATCGGCGAACGGCGTCCCCCTTCGCGGATCTCGTCCACATCGGCGATTTTCGGCCGCATTCAACGGACGTTGTGGCGTTGGGGTCGGTGAGCGGCGTTTCAACGCGTCGGGCGGATTCGTTGTCACAGCGCGAAGCGTCACCCTGACCGCGGACTCGCGCCGCACTGCACCGACCCACGCTTTCACCGATGAGGACGGGGGAAGCACGCAGCGCGCCGGGGCGGGCGAGTAGCCTGACACCATGCGTACCTGGGCCATCGCCACCGTCACACCCCTGCTCGTCCTGACCGCGTGCTCCGCCCAGACCCACCGCTTCGACACCGCGACGGAACTGCGCAGCGCAGCCGTCAACGCAGGCCTGCACTGCACCGGGTACAACCCGACGACGCCGCCAGCGGGCGCCTCCAGCTCAGGCGAATGCGTCGGCGGCACCCACGCCATCTTCGTCGTCTACGACGGAGAGAACGCAGCCAAGAAAGCCATCACCGACGCGACCGGCAAACTGACGGGCGACGACGCCATCCTCGCCGGCCCCAACTGGTACGTCATGAGCAGCACTTCAGCCCTCGACGGCATCAAGGACTCCATCGGAGGAGACATCAAGAGCAAGTAGGCGGCGGCTGAACCCGGACTCGAGACGCGCTTTGCGCGTCAGCGCCAGGGGCAGGGCTCGGCACGCGCTTCGCGTCTCGGAGCCACGGGGACTCCGCCATCCTCGCTCCGCTGCGGCGGTTCTCGAATAGCAGTGTTCGACAAATGTGAATACAGACAGCCACCCGGACGAGAATCATGTCCCGGGTGGCTGTCTGTATTCATCTCGGTGGAGCTATGGGGATTCGAACCCCAGACCTTCTCATTGCGAACGAGACGCGCTACCAACTGCGCCATAGCCCCGTGAAGCGAGAGACACGTTACCACCAAGCGGCGCACAGACCAACACGAGGCGCCCCGATCGGCCGTCACCCACCCTGCTCACCGGGCCTGGCGACCCACGCACGGCTCCCTGCTCCTCCACTACCCCACCAGCAGAACGCTCCTTCGTGTCACCGAAAGCACACGTGCAACCCGTCACACCGGAAACGCACCCTCAGACACACGAAGACGGCGGGCGCCCCGTGGGCACCCGCCGTCCGTCGTCAAAGCCTCGCGTGCGGCCTCAGCCGGCGCGGTAGACCTGCGGAAGCTCTTCGTAGTCCTCGTCGAGCGCCATGCCGTCGAACGGCAGATCCTCGACGGGCGTGTTCTCGTACCGCGCGGCGAGCGGGCGCGTATCAACCTCATCGACGGTCGCCGCCGGCTCGACAGGTTCACGCTCGGCCTTCGCCTTCATCGTGTACGTCGGGCGCGGCACCTCGACGGGCGCCCATGCCGCAGCGTCGAACACCTCGGCCTGCGCACGCGCCACGGCGTCCACGTCAGGCTCGACGTCGACGGCCGGCTCGGCGTCGACGTCGCGCTCCGGCAGCTGCGCGACGAGCGGCGACCGCTTCGTCATCGGCACCGCGGTCTCAGCCCCCTCGACCTCGACGCGGGTGGCGCCCACAGTGGCGCTCGAACGCGCAGGCGACGCGGCGCGCGCCGGAGCTGAGACGCCCACCGGGCGCACCGTGGTCGACGCAGCCTTGGCCGTCCGCGCTGCGATCGCCGAGCGGCGCAGCCACACGACGACACCGGCCGTCGCCAGCAGGCCGAGCAACGGCAGCCCCGCCGGCACGAGCGTCAGCAGAGCGAGCAGCGCCGTCACGACGAAGAAACCGAACGATCCGAGCAGGGCAAACAGCTTGACCTTCGGCGACTCGAGAGCCGCCGGCACGCGGGCAAGGCCCTGCGCCGCGCCCTGAAGACGAGCGGGCACCCGCGTCGCCGTCACCTCGAAGCGCTCAGCGGTCGACGCGTGCGCGTCACCCTCGGGGGCGCCGGGCGTCACGCGCGAAGCACCCTTGACGCTGACCTGAGGACGCAGGATCGTGCGCGACGGCTCGTCGGCGCGCGCCGAGACGTCAGCCTGGATCGGGGTACGGCGTTCGAGCATCCTCATCGCCTCCGAGAATCGATCGACGGTGCGCGCGGTCGCGAGATCCTCGCGGCGGCGCACCCAGTGCTTGAGCATGTAGGCAGCCCACACGGCAATGATGACGAAGAAGATCAGGCTGCTGGCACTCACGCACACCAGGCTAGGGCGCGGCGGCATCACAACGAGTGAGCCACGCCGCGCGTGTCGCGCAAAAAACCTTCACTGCGTGGGGTAACAATGCCCCGCCGCCGGCGGACGACGGAGGGCACAGACCGACGTCGGCACCGATCGTCGGTGTGCACGGCGCGGTCGGCTCCGGCGCGCGGATGGCGGAGCGTCGGCGAACGTGGACGAGAATCGCAGTTGTGGACATGAATCGCCGATGTGGATGCCGTTCGCCGATGTGAACGTGAATCGCAGTTGGGTACGGGCCACGTCGAGGCGGGTTTCGACGGCGCTGTTCAGCGGTTCGAGGGGGCAGACGGGTTCAGAGGTCCGAAAGGTCAGACGGGGTCGGGGGGGGCCAGAGGGGGTCGGGGGTCCGAGGAATCAGGCAGGCTCAAGGCGGGTCAGACGGGGTCGATGCGTCCGAGGCGCTATGGCGAGTCGACAGTGTCAACAGTGTCGACGGAGCCCGATCGCTCGAGATTCTGCACACGCTGCACGAGCGTGCCGTCGACCTCGTGGCGCAGCAGTGCGAACGAGCGGTGGTCGCGCCACGCGCCGTCGATGTGGAGGAACTCGCGGCGCACGCCTTCGTCACGCCAGCCGAGCTTTTCGACGACGCGCAGCGAGTTCGCGTTGTCGGGGCGCACGTTGATCTCGAGGCGGTGCAAGCGCTCCACACCGAACGCGTGGTCGGCGGCCATCGCGACGGCCATGGGCGTCAGGCCGTGCCCGGCGAAGCGTTCACCGATCCAGTAGCCGATCGTGCCGCCCTGCTGCGCCCCACGCACGATCGTGAAGATGTGCACCTGCCCGGCCAGGGCACCGTTCCACGTCATCGCCCACGGCAACAACCGACCCGCGCGTGCCTCCGCGTTCTGCTCCTTGACGGCCGCCTTGAAGCCCAGCGCCGGCTCGGGGTAGGGGTTCGTCGAATCCCAGGGGCCCGTCCACCGGCGGTTCGCGGCGCGCAGCGCACTCCACTCCTGCAGATCCCGACGGGGATGCAACGGACGCAACCCCAGCTCACCGCCGCGATAGCGCCGCCGCAGCGTGACGGGCCACGTGCCCGGACCCATCAGTGCGAGCCTCCGTCGAGCTGCGCCATGACGTGCTCGAGGATGCCGTCGAGCACGTCGAGACCGTCGGCCACTCCGCCACGCGAGCCAGGCAGGTTGACGACGAACGCGCGCCCCGCGGCGCCGTCCGCGATGCCGGCGAGCCCACGCGAAAGGACGGCCGTCGCCACCCCTGCGGCCACACCCTTCGCACGCAACGCCTCCTCGACGCCGCTGAGCTGCATCGTGAGGTACGGCCGCGTCTGCTCCGGCGTCGCGTCGCTCGGCGAGACCCCCGTCCCGCCGGTCGTGACGACGACGCGGCACCCGAGCGCGAGCGCGTCACCGAGCGCGTCGCCCACCGCCGGCCCGTCGGCGACGAGTCGCGCGTCGACCGTCCACCCCCGCTCACGTAGCCATGCCGCGATGACGGGCCCGGTCGCGTCGGTGTAGATGCCCTGCGCGGCCCGCGTCGAGCACGTGACGACGGCGGCGCGCCGTTCACTCATGCCAGTCACCGCTGCGCCCACCCGACTTCGCCGTGACGCGCACGTCGGTGATGCGTGCGTGCTTGTCGACGGCCTTGACCATGTCGATGAGCGCGAGCGCCGCGACGCTCACACAGGTCAGCGCTTCCATCTCGATGCCGGTGCGATCGGCGGTGACGACGGTGGCGCGGATGTCGACGCCGTCGTCGGTGACGTCGAGGTCGACCTCGACACCGTGCACCGCGATCGGGTGGGCGAGCGGAATGAGGTCAGGGGTGCGCTTGGCCGCCTGCAACCCCGCGATGCGTGCGACGGCGAGGGCGTCGCCCTTGGGCACGTCACCGTCACGCAGCGCCGCCACGGCGCGCTCGCTCAGCAGCACGCGCCCCGCCGCTGACGCCGAACGTCGCGTCACGGCCTTCGCCGCGACGTCGACCATGTGTGCGCTGCCGTCACCACGCACGTGGGTGAGGTCGCTCATGTCACTCCTTCTCGTCCGCCACGTTCTCGTCGTAGGCGCCCGCCAGGGGCGCGTCGATCGGCCCGTCGAGCACTAGCACGTCGAGCATCTCACCCGTCTCGACCTGGCGGGCCTCTCGCGGCACGCGCGCGAGCGCGTTGGCCTCGCCCAACTCACCGAGGTGATGCGATCCCTGGCGCGCATTGGCACGGATCGTCAGCTCACCGTCAGCGCCGCGCACCGCGTGGACCCGCGCGTACTGGGCACGTCCACGCGGGCACGTCCACCCCGGGCCACGCACGACGCCGCGTCGCCACACGGGCGCCGGGCGCCCGCTCATGTGCGCGAGCGCGGGTGCGACGAACACCCAGAACGACACGAGCGTGCTCATCGGGTTGCCGGGCAGCGTGAACACCGGCACTCCCCGCTCGCCGAGCAGCCCGAAACCCTGCGGCTTGCCGGGCTGCATCGCGACCTTGTCGAACGTCACCTCGCCCGCCTCGATCAGCGCGGCCTTGACGACGTCATACGCCCCCGCGCTCACCCCACCCGTCGTGATGACGGCGTCAGCCGTCGCGACGGCACGCTCCAGCACCCGCGCCACCTCGCCGGCATCGTCACGCACGTGCGCGACCTCGACGAGTTCGGCTCCCACCGCAGCGACGAGCGCAGCGAGCATCGGCCCGTTCGAATCGTGGATCTGCCCATGCTGCAGCGCTTCTCCGGCCGGACGCAGCTCGTCCCCCGTCGACAGCACGACGACGCGCGGGCGCGGTGCCACCTCGATGTGATCCACCCCCGCCGAGGCGATGACGGCGACGTGTTGCGGTGCGATGATCGTGCCGGCGCGCAGCAGCACGTCGCCGATGCGCACGTCTTCGCCGCGTCGGCGGATGTGGCGCCCGTCCTCCACCTCGCCCGTGAACCGCACGCGCTCCAGCCCACCGTCGCTCTGCTCGACCGGCACCACCGTCGTCGTCCCCGACGGCACCGGCGCGCCCGTCATGATGCGCCAGGCCCCACCCGGCGCGCATGTCAGCTCACGTGTGTCACCGGCCGGGATGTCGCCGACGACGGGTAGCTCGCCGTCCGCAGCGTCCCCGGCTCGCAGGGCGTACCCGTCCATCGCGGAATTCGTGAACCCCGGCAGGTCGACGCCGCTGCACACGTCAGCGGCGAGCGCCCGCCCGAGGACGTCACCGACCCACCCGCCGTCGGCCAGCGCCACCCGCCGCGCAGGCAGCCGTGGAACGGCCGCGAGGATGCGCGCGAGGTGCTCGGCATCGGTGATGAGTTCGGGGGCGTGCGACATGCCCCCATTGTGCAACCCACCACCGACAACGCCCCGTTCGCAACCGGATTCGGTTGCGAACGGGGCGTCATCCCCATGCTGGATGGCGTCAGGCGCCGCGCTCGGTGCGAGTGCGCCCCTTGCCCTCGTCGGTCTCGACCCAGCCCTGCAGCCAGGAGCGGAAGTCGGAACCGAACTCGTTGTGACGCGTGCCGAGACGCACGACGGCCTTGAGGTAGTCGAGACGGTCGCCCGTGTCGTAACGGCTGCCGCGGAAGACGACACCGATGACGCCGGCGCCCTCACCCGTCGCGCTCGCACGCTCGGCGAGCGCGTCCGTCAGCTGGATCTCGCCGCCGCGTCCCGGCTCCGTCTTCTCGAGCACCGCGAAGATCGACGGGTCGAGCACGTAGCGGCCGATGATCGCAAGGTTGCTCGGCGCCTCCCCCGCGGCCGGCTTCTCGACGAGACCGGTGACGCGCACGACGTCTTCGCCCTCGCCCTCGATCGGTTCGACGGCCGCGCAGCCGTAGAGGTGGATCTGGTCGTCCGGCACCTCCATGAGCGCGATGACGGACCCGCCGTGCTTGGCCTGCACGTCGATCATCTGCTCGAGCAGGTGGTCGTCCTCGTCGATGAGGTCGTCGCCGAGCAGGACGGCGAACGGCTCGTCGCCGACGTGGTTGCGCCCGACGAGCACGGCGTGGCCGAGGCCGCGCGGCTCGCCCTGGCGGATGAAGTGGACCTCACCGAGGTCGGCCGACTTCTGCACACGCTTGAGGCGCTTCTCGTCGCCCTTCTTCTCGAGGGCCCGCTCGAGCTCCCAGTGGCGGTCGAAGTGATCCTCGAGAGCAGCCTTGGAACGACCGGTGATCGTGAGGATGTCGGGAACCCCTGCGCGCACCGCCTCTTCGACGACGTACTGGATGGCCGGCTTGTCGACGACCGGCAGCATCTCCTTGGGGATGGCCTTCGTGGCAGGCAGGAAGCGCGTGCCGAGCCCGGCGGCCGGGATGACGGCCTTGCGCGCGCGACGGCGAGGAGCGGAGGACGGCGTTTCAGTCATGAGCCTAGGCTAGCCCTCATGACCGACAACGGGGCCCCGGATGCACCGACCGGCGCGACACCTCCGCGCGACGTCGAGCCGACGCCCGACGAGCGCGAGCGCGTCGCCAAGCGCGATTTGCGCGCACGACTTCGCGCCGCGCGTCGAGAGCGTCGTGATGCGACGAGCCCCGAGCAACGTCACGCCGACGGACTTGCGCTGCTGCGTCACCTCGAACCGCTGCTGGCACGCGCCACCCGCGTCACCTCGTTCGAGCCGCTGACAAGCGAGTCGAACCTCGAACCGATCAACGCCGCCGCCAGGGCGCGCGGGCGCCTGCTCGTGCCGATCACGCTCGCCGATCTCGACCTGTCCTGGCGTGACGTCGCCACGGGCGACGACCTGGGCACGAGTGGCATCGCGGCCGCCGACCTCGTCATCGCGCCCGCGCTCGCGATCGGCCCGAACGGCGAACGCCTCGGCCAGGGCGGCGGCTGCTACGACCGCGCCCTGCCGCGCCGACGGCCGGGCACACCCGTCGTCGCCGTCGTCTTTCCCGACGAGCTGCTGACCGGCCCCGATGCGCCCCGCATCCCGGTCGAGGCGCATGACGAACGCGTCGACGCGGCCCTCACCGTGGACGGCCTCGTCCGCTTCGGCGACGCCCTGGGATACTGAGGCACCGGCCCGCGACGAGGCCGAGCCGACGCCGACGCACCCACCCGCTGACGCCGACCTGAGGAGGGGGCCCGATGATCGAAGCCGCCGCCACCACCGGGTTTGACACCGCCGACCTGCCGCTGACGCTGCTGGTCGGCTCGCTCGTCCTGCTCGTCGCCGTCGCCGCCGTTCGCCTCGCCAACCGCTCGGGGCTGCCGACGCTGCTCATCTACCTCGCGATCGGCGTCGCTCTCGGTGAGGGTGGGCTCGGCATCGGCTTCGAGAACACGAACCTCACGCAGGTGCTCGGCTATTGCGCGCTCATCCTCATCCTCATCGAGGGCGGTCTGACGACGCAGTGGAGCAGCATCCGCGCGTCCGTCGCCCCGGCCCTGCTGCTGTCGACGCTCGGCGTGCTCGTCTCCGTCGCGGTCGTCGGTTCGGCGACGCACCTCCTGCTCGACTTCGACTGGAAGACGTCGCTGCTGCTCGGCGCCATCGTCTCCTCGACGGACGCCGCGGCCGTGTTCTCGGTGCTGCGCAAGGTGCCGCTGCCGCATCGCCTCGCTGGCGTGCTCGAGGCCGAGTCGGGCTTCAACGACGCGCCCGTCGTGCTGCTCGTCGTCGCCCTCGCGGACGAGGTGGTGCCCGGCGGCGAGCACCACGGCGTCCTCTCCCTCGCCGGTATGGCGGTGTTCGAACTCGCCGGTGGCGCGCTCGTCGGCCTCGCTGTCGGCTGGGTGCTCGGCGCCCTCTCGCAGCGCATCGCGCCCGGCTCGTCAGGTCTGTTCGCCATCGGCGTCGTCGCCGGGGGTGTCCTCGCCTATGCCGCGGCGTCCGTCGTCCACACGAGCGGCTTCATGGCGACCTACCTCGCGGCGCTCGTCCTCGGCAACATGCCGATCCCCCACCGTCAGGCCGTGCGCGGCTTCGGGCAGGCGATGGGGTGGCTCGCGCAGATCGGCCTGTTCGTCCTGCTCGGCCTGCTCGCCTCCCCCAGCCGCCTCATGGACCAGTTCGTGCCCGCCATGGTCGTCGGCTTCGTCCTGCTCCTGCTCGCCCGCCCCGCCTCGATCATCGCGTCGATGACGCCGTTCGGCTTCTCCTGGCGCGAGCAGGTGTTCCTGTCATGGGCAGGGCTTCGCGGCGCGGTGCCGGTCGTCCTCGCGACGGTGCCGCTCACCGCGGGCGCCGAGCAGATGCGCTGGATCTTCGACCTCGTCTTCGTCCTCGTCGTCGTCTTCACGTTCCTGCAGGCCCCGACGCTGCCGCTCGTCGCCCGCATGCTCGGCATCGGCAACGACGCGCACGCCGTCGAGCTCGAGGTCGAGAACACGCCGCTGACGGAACTGCGCGCCGACATGCTGCACGTCAAGGTCGGCGAGCACTCGCAGCTCGTCGGCGTCATGCTGTACGAGCTGCGCCTACCGGTCGGCGCGAACGTCACCCTCGTCGTCAACGGCGATCGCAGCTACGTGCCCGGCGAGCGCAGCGTGCTGCGCGCCGGCGATCAACTGCTCGTCGTGACGAAGGAGACGGTGCGCGCGCGCACCCTCGCCCGCTTCCGCGAGGTGAGCGAGGGCGGACGCCTCGCCGGTTGGCGCATGCCCACCGCGCCCCGTGCATGAGCGACGCGCGCCTGCCTCACCCTGACGCTGCCTTACCATGACGCAGTCGAACCAGCGCCGCCCGCCGGCACGAGAGAAGGAATGACGATGCCCACCTACGCCTACGCGTGCAAGGAATGCGGCCACGGTTTCGAGGCGCGCCAGTCGTTCGACGACCCCGCTCTCACGACGTGCCCCGAGTGCGGCGGCCCGCTGCGCAAGGTGTTCAACAGCGTCGGCGTGACGTTCAAGGGGGCGGGTTTCTACCGCACCGACAGCCGTTCCTCCGGCACGAGCTCGAGTTCCGGTTCGAGCTCGAGCGGTTCGAGCAGCTCCGACGCCTGACGGCCATCCCCAGGTGTGACGGCCGGGCACCCTGATCCACAGCCTGCGGCGTGACGACGCGCGCCGTCGACGCGGTTCGCCCTAGCGTCGAGCCATGCCCTCACTGCGCACCCTCGACGTCGTCCACCGCCTCAACGCCCCGACGCGCGCGGCCGCGACGCGTCGCCGCCGGCTGCGCAAGGCCGCGGCCATCACCTGCCTGCTCGTCGGCGCGGCGCTCGCGGCACCGTCGGGCGGCGCCCCCGCTCCTGCGGCGTCCGCGGCCACGTCGGGCGCGTCGGCCGACGGCCCTGCACCGGCCGCTCTGCGGGGACGCCACATCGTGCGCATCACGGCGGTGGGGCCGAACCCACAGGATGCCGCCCGCGTCGACGTGTGGGACGCCTCCGGGACGCGGCTCGTCAGCTGCGCCCCGACCTACCCGGGTTCGTCTCGAGTTCCCGCTCGCGATGTGATGTCGAACACGTCGCCAAGCACGGTCTCGATCGCGCTGACCGATGCCGAGACCGTCCGCGTGGCCAAACATCTGGGAAACGCCGCGGATTCGGGAAGCGGCCTCCTCGTCACCGGCTGCCTGTGAGCGATGGCCTTATATCACGCACGACGACACGCCTGGCCGTTTTGATTTCCCGACTTTCCACCCATCTGGGTACTCTCATCACTGCACCTTCCACACAGCATTCCGAGCAGTTAGGAGAAGCCATGAAGGGCTTCAAGGACTTCATCATGCGCGGCAATCTCATCGAGCTTGCCGTCGCCTTCATCATGGCCGGCGCGTTCGCGAAGGTCGTCGAGGCCTTCGTCACGATCGTCATGGACCTGCTGGGCAAGCTCGGCGGCACGCCGGACTTCTCGTCCTACAAGCCGGGCGGCGTCCACGTCGGCGCGTTCCTCACGGTTCTCGTCAGCTTCCTCGTCCTCGCGTTCGTCGTGTACTTCGCGATGGTCAAGCCCTACGAGGCTGCCAAGGCCCGCTTCGCCAAGCCGGCTGACGCCGAGGACACCGAGCTGTCGCTGCTGGCCGAGATCCGCGACGAGCTGCGCGCCGGCCGCCGCCTCTGAGGCTCATCGAGCGCATGAGGCCTCTCGGTCTCTGAGCGCACGAAGGGCGTGAACACCATGGTGTTCACGCCCTTCGTCATGTCCGCTCCGCCATTCCCCCGGAGCCCAGGCTCAACCCCAGTGCGGCGGACGCTGATCGAGGTACCACTGATCCTGAGCGCTGCGCGGCCCCGGCGCGTCGTCGTCACGGCTCCACCAGCGCGACCAGTCGGCGTCAGGCGTGGCCGACGCGGGCGCCGCGGCGCCGTCAGCGGCGACCTCACCGTCGCGGCTCGTGGCAACCTGCGTCTGCCCGTCCACCGTGCGCGTCGCAGGCGCCGACGCCCGGCGCGGACGACGACGACGGGGCTCAGAATCGCTCATCGTTCTCCTCCGCGAGGAGGCGACCCACGAGCGCGACGATGCGGGAGCTATCGCGGGCCGGATCGCGGAACAGGTCGACGGTCCACACGCGATCATGGTGCCAGCCGAGCCGCTCCAGCGCCTCGGGGCGCAGCCGATCACGTTCGCGGACACTGCCCATCGCGGCGTAGGCATCACCGTCGCTCTCGACCGCGAGCAGCATGCGGCCAGGCTCCCTCGGATGCTCGACGGCCAGGTCGACACGCATCCGCGAGTGTCCGTACCCGGTGTGCACGACGAGGCCCTCGGCGCGCAGGCGCCGCGCGAGGTCCTCGACGACGTACGGCACGGGCACGATGACGGCGTCCGCGCCGACGCGGCGCAGCGCCACCGACCCCGACGACGACGTGCGGCGCCGTCGCCCGGCGACGACGGTGACGAGTTCGTCACCGTCGAGCTCCGGCTCGCCCGCGCCGGTGTCGAGGCGCTCATCGCACTCGGCGACGTAGAGCAGGAAGTCGCGCAGGAGCACCGCGCCGCGTGAGCGCAGCGCGGCCGGGTCGACCTCGTCGCCGGTGAACGCGGAGACGACGTCCATGCGTCGGCGCGCGCGGGAGATGGCGACGTTGAGGCGACGCTCACCGCCGACGTGGTTGAGCGCCCCGAACCGGCGCACGAGAGCGCCCGTGGGGTACGGCGCGATGCCGAGGGAGAGGATGACGGCGTCGCGCTCGTCGCCCTGGACGCGTTCGAGGTTCTTGACGAAGAACGGCGCCTCCGGGTGGGCGGCGAGGAACGCGGCGAGCTCGCTGTCGACACGTGCCTGCGCGGTGACGGCGCGTTCGAGGCGGCGAGCATGCGTGAGGCCGAGGGTGATGACGCCCAGCGACTCGTGCGGGCGCTGCGCGGCGTGCTGGCGCACGAGGTCGAGGACGGCCTCGACCTCGGCCTTGCCCTGATCCGGCGCCGCCTCGTCGGGGTACGGTTCGCGCACCTCGACGCGGTGAAGGCGCAGCACGTTCTCGACGTCGGCGCGCGGGAAGGTGATGAGTTCACCCTCGTAGACCGCTTCGTTTGAGAAGGCGATGAGACGCTCGTCGAGAGAGCGGTAGTGCCAGCGCAGGTGGCGCACGGGCAGCAGGCCGGCGAGCACGTCGAGCACGGATTCGCCCGTGTGCGCGGTGTCCTCCCCCGCCGAGGTGCGCTGGAAGAAGCTCGTCGGCGCGAGCTGCTGTGTGTCACCGGCGACGACGACCTGCACGCCACGCGAGATCGCCGAGATCGCCTCGGCGGGCGGGATCTGGCTCGCCTCGTCGAAGATGACGACGTCGAACCAGCGCCCCGGCGGCAGCGTCTGCGCGACGACGAGCGGGCTCATCGCCCAGCACGGCGCGAGCGCCGTCATGAGATCCGGCGCACCAGCGAAGGCCTGACGCAGCGCGTCGGCGCTGCCCGCGTGGTGACCGAAGACGAGAGCCGCCTCCATCGCCTCGACCTGCTCGGGCAGGTGCTGCGCGACGGCGTCGATGCGCCGGTAGGCGCGCTGACGCACGCGGTGTGGTGTCTCGTCGAGATGACGGCGATCAGCTGCTGCGTAGCGCTGCGCGGCGGCGCGCAGGTCGTTGCCGCGGTGCTCCTCGTACGCCGGATCCTGACGGCGCACGCGCTCGAGCACGCTCGTCCACCAGATGAACTCCCACTCGGCGGGCACGGCGTCCTCGTTCACGCCCCGCGCCGCGAAGTCGTCGACGACCGGTCCGAGGCCGAGAGCGCGCAGGCGGTCGATCTGCGAGCCGGAGCGCGCCGCGACCTCGATACGGTCGGCGTCGGCGGCGAGGGTCTGGAGGCGTGCGGCGAGCTCGTCGAGGTCGAGCGTCACGAGGTTCGTCGCACCGCGCGTGCCCTCGAGACGCTGCCCGAGCCAGTCGAGTTCGTCGGTCAGGCGCGTGTGCGCGGCGCGCACCTGCTCCGTCATCGGCGGCACGCAGGGGCGCCCCTGCCCGCCGAACTCACGCCAGCGCGCCTGCTCGTCGGCGGCGCGCTGCAGCATGGCGTGCAGATCCTCGGGCGGACGCCCGGGACGCAGCGTCGCGCGGGCCTCCTTGAGCAGCCGGCGACGCTCCATCGCGCCCACCTGGTGCTCGGCGCCCTTGCGCTCGGTACGCGGCGCGCTCGCGACGACGCCCGCGTCGAGGTCGAGCGCGAACACGTCGGAGGTGAACACGTCGAGGGTCTTCGTCACGTGGCTCATGAGGTCGAGCACGTCCGAGGCCTGCGTCATCGTCGTCGGCACGGGCAACCCTGCCGCGTCCGCGAGGGCCGCGAGCGACGCACGGTGGCGGGCCAGTTCGCCGCCGGCCTCATCGGCCGAGCCGTCGTCGCCCGAGCCTCCGCCAACCGAGCCGTCATCGCCGGCCAGTCGCAGCACGAGGTCTCGAGCGCGTTCGCTGTGCTCGCTACCGCGCACGCGCGCGCCGAACCAGGCGTCGGGTTCGCCCTCGCCCTTCCACGCGCGATCCTGCGCGAGTCCGAGCAGCGTGCGTCCGGTCTCGTCGCGCGCCTCGGTGTCGAGACGGTTGAGCGGCTCGCCCTCGAGACGCACGCGTGAGCGCGGCGGGTGCGGCAGGGCGTTGAGTTCGGCGATGCGGCTCTGCGCGTCGTGCGCGCTGACGCCGAACGGGTCGCGCACGCGGTGCAGGGCGCGCACGTGCTCGATCAGGGTGACGCGCTCGGATTCGAGTTCGTCGATGACGCGCGGGTCCGGCCCGTCCGCGCTCGGACCGTCGCCGTGCGGTGAGCGCAGGGCGTCACCGACGTGCGGGGCACCCGCTGCGGGCGCGGTGACGAGGCGTCGCGCGAGGGTGTCGACGAGGTCGGCGGGCGTGCCGGAACCGGCGTGCGCGTCGAGCATGAGGTCGCCGAGGCCAAGCGCCGACAACCGTCCGATGACGGCGTCGATCGCGGCGCGCTTCTCCGCGACGAACAGCGCGCTCTTGCCGTGCGCGGTCAGCGTGGCGACGAGATTTGCGATCGTCTGGCTCTTGCCGGTGCCGGGTGGGCCCATGAGGACGAGGTGCTGGCCACCCATGACGGCGTCGATCGCCGCCTGCTGCGCCGAGTCGGCGTCGAGGACGAGGAACTCCTCGCGCGGGTCGGCGTCGAGCCCAGCGGCGGGCGCCTCGGCGCCGACGTCGAAGATCGACGCCTCGTCACCGGCCATCGCGGCGACGACGGGATGCGTGTGCAGGCGCGGCGCCTGCTCTGCGACGTCGCGCACCATCGACAGCTTCGCGTAGCTGAACGTCGAGACGACGAGGCGCTCGTCGATGCGGAACCCCGGGATCGACGCGCCCGCGCGGCGCATCATCGCGTACGTCGGGGCCGGGTCGAACCCGTGCGGGCCGGCCGACGACGCCGTCACGTACTCGTGGTCGATGTTGATGCCGCGTGAGGCGAAGTAGGTGGACAGCGCCGAGTTGAGTTCGACGGTGCGCGAGACCTCGAGGACGAGATCGTCACCGCCGCGGCCACCGAAGTGGATGTCGCACTGGCGCAACAGGATCGGCGCGGCCGGCACCGCGTCACCGCTCATCTGCCACGTCGCGCGGCCGAGGGCGAGGAAACAGCTGAGGATGC
This sequence comes from Dermacoccus sp. SAI-028, assembly GCF_004346775.1. Taxonomy (NCBI): domain Bacteria; kingdom Bacillati; phylum Actinomycetota; class Actinomycetes; order Micrococcales; family Dermacoccaceae; genus Dermacoccus; species Dermacoccus sp. SAI-028. The sequence continues at coordinate 2,435,578 of NZ_SMFS01000001.1, forward strand.
CGCGCTCCTCGAGCAGTTCGCGTGACAGGTCACGGATCGCGAGCGCCTTCTCGTACGCCTCGGCGTACGCGTGCTCCGAGCGCACGATCTGCGACAGCAGCACGCTACGTCCCGACAGCAGCTTCGCGACGCCCGCCGGGTGCGCCGTCGTGAGGTCGAGCTCGACGGAGTCGTCGGTGCGCTGCCACAGCAGCGAGTTGCGCCCGCCGAGGTCGACGAGGTGACGCTGCCACACCGCGGCGGCATCACGCACGGCCTGACGACGGTCTTCGTCCGCCGCGTTCATCGTCTCGTGCGCAGCGTTCACGTGTTCGTTCGTCACCACGGCAGGTTATCGGTGAAACCTGGCGTTCGTCGTCAGGCTCCCCGGCGCTCAGTAGTCGGAGCGGCGCAGGAACGCGTCGACGAACACGCCGGAGATCTGCTCGGGTGTCTTCGTCTGGTAGCTGAGGCCGTCGGTGGCCTTGGCGATGCGCTTGAGCGCGTCGGGGTCGGTACCCGTGCCGAGCGAGATCGTGACGATCTTGACGGGCTTGTCGGCCGAGTACTGCGACTTGAGGCGCGCGAGGAGCTGATCGAGCGAAAGGCCGCCGTTTGGGTCGTCGTTCGTGCCGTCGGTGAGGACGACGACGGAGTTGACGTAGTTCGGGTCGTAGGTGTCGGTGACGCTCTTGTACGCCGCCGCGATCGTGTCGTACAGCGCCGTGTCGCCGTTCTTCGCTGCGAGGCCCGGCAGCGTGTGCGCCTTCGCGATGAGGCCGTTTCGGTAGGTGTCGTCGAGGATCGGCTGCTCACCGTTCGTCAGCGGCAGGTAGTCGACGTGGTTCTTCTGCAGGTTGGAGCTGAACGCCCAGGCCCCGAGGCGCGTGGTCTTCGGCAGCACGTCGAGCGCCGCGATGGCGGTGCTCTCCATCAGCTCGATGCGGCTCTGGCCGCCGTCGATCTTCGTCTGCATCGACCCGGAGACGTCGATGAGGACGAGCATCCGCGCGTCCTTCTTGAGGTTCGTCCAGGCCGTGTCGGCGCTGACGGTCGTCGCTTGCAACGCAGGCGCCATCATCGGCAGCGATGCCGGTAGGACGCTGCCGCCCGCCGGAGCGTCACTGCCGCCGTCGCGGAAGCCCTGCTCGCTGCGGTAGGTCTTCTCCGCGGGGCTGAGCAACTGCTGCTTCAGCGCATCGAGGGCAGCGCTGTCGGCCTGGGTGCCGCGCACCGGCGTCACCCACTGATACTCGAGTTGTTTCGCGCCGCCCGTCGGCACCATCGGCGTCAGCGGCTTGTCGGGGTGGGCCTTGTTGAACGCGAGCATCTGCTGCTCGCTCACCGGGTAGATGCGCGCGCGGTCGGCGCCCTGCAGCGCGTTGCCGTCCATCGTCGCGGCCGTCGTCAGCGACCGCGACAGGCGCAGCACCGCGCGCATGAGGTCGGAGCGCGCGTCGTTGGTGTTGGCCTGCTGATCTGCGGCGATGACGGCGAGCAGGCTCTCCGTCGCGACATCGGTGTCGATGAAACTAACGGGCAGCTTGTTGTCGAGCACGCTCAACCAGCTGTTCGGCTTCTTCGCCGCGCTGCGCAGGCTCGCGGGCACGCCCATGACGACGGGGCTCGTCGCGATCGTGTCGCCCGTCGTCACCCAGCCGCTGCCGAGCTTCTTCTCGATGAGCTGCGTCCACGCGGGCGAGTCGCTGATCCACACCTGCGGTTCGCTCGGCGAACTCGTGATGATCGACTGGTACGTGTCGCCCGGGTTCTGCGAGCTGACGCTGTACGACGCGCATACGTCACCGCGTGCCTCGACCTGATCCGCCGCGTGACGGACGGCGTCGGCGATCGCCGCGGGAGCCGCCACCTGCACGACCGACTGCGCCGAGCAGTTCGTACGCCCCTCGCCGTGCGCGGCGACCACCTTCGTCGCCCCCGCCCCCGTGACGGCGACGACGCCGGCCAGCCCGGCGAGCGCCATCACCCGACGACGGGTGGGGACGCTGGGCGTGGGCGTGTGATGTTCGGCCATGACGCCCCAATGTACCGGGGAGGTGGTGGCCGAGGCTGCGATCTGCAGTTCGACGCCTGCTGGGCGCGCGTCGTTGCCTGCGAGTTCGAATCCCGCCGCGCGGGGTTGCTGCTCCCATCCGTCGAGCAGTACGCACCCTGTTGACGACACGACGTCAGGTCGAGACGCGTCGTCAGCACACGCTTCAGTGCACCGTGATCTGCGGCGCGAACAGTCGCATGACGTCGAGGGCGCGCTCGTGGTTCGTGACGTCCGAGCCGGCGCAGGCCGAGGCGACGACGTGGACGCGCGCCCCGGCGTCAGCGGCAGCGAGTGCTGTCGCGACGACGCAGCAGTCGGTGGAGACACCCGCGAGCACGAGCGTCGGGGTGTCGCCTGTGAGTACGCGCACCTGCTCGCCCCACTTGCCGAACGTCGGTTCGTCGACATGGTGGGCGCCCGCCGCGATGTCGGCGACCTCGGGCACGAGGGCGTACATCTCGTCGTCGCCCGGGCGGGCCGCGAACGGCCACGCGGCGTAGTAATCCGCCCACGATCCTTGCGGCGGCAGCTGCGGCACGAAGCGCGTGACGATCGTGCGGCCGGTGTACCGCTCAGCCGATGCATGCATCGGCGTGAGCGCGGCGGAGAACATCGGCGAACCCCACTCGCTCGAGGACGAGGCGAACACCACCTGCGGGTCGATGATGACGAGCCACGCGTCGTCGGGAAGCCCGTCGGCGATCATGACGTCACCTTCCCGCGCCGGTCGTCCGAGCCCACAACGCCGCGTTCGGCGTCATCGTCGAGTTCCTGACGACGCACCCGCCCACGTCGCAGCAGCAGCGTCGCGACGAACGACAGCACGAGCGCGAGGAGCACGCCGATGTTGGAGTAGGCCCAGTCGCCGCTCCAGCCGTCCGTCGTCTCGTGGCCGAGGCCGAGCGGGTCGAGCAGGTAGCCCTGCCAGTTGTTCCACGACGCGTCCGCGGCGAAGCTGTTGACGACGAGCCCCCACCCGATGACGGAGGCGACCGCGAGGACGGCCAGTGACGTCCAGTCGAACGCGTCGTAGCGTCCGCGGGCGTCGAACAGCGCAGCCTCGTCGTAGTCGCGGCGCCGCAGCGCGATGTCGGCGATCATGATGCCCGCCCACGACGCGAGCGGCACGCCGAGGGTGATGAGGAACGACTGGAACGGGCCGAGGAAGTCCTGCGCGAAGAACACGACCCAGATCGTGCCGAGCGTCAGGATCGCACCGTCGACGAGCGCCGCCGCCGGCCGTGGGATGCGCACGCCGAGGCTGAGCAGCGTCAGGCCCGAGGAGTAGATGCCGAGCACCGCGCCGGACACGAGCGCGAGTACGGCCGCGACGAGGAACGGGACGAGGAACCACGTCGGCAGGATCGTCGCGAGCGTGCCGACGGGGTCGGCGGCGATGCCTTCCTCGAGCTTCGGATTCGATGCGGCGAGCAGCAGACCGTACGTCAGCAGCAGAGCGGGCGCGACGGCGCCGCCGAACGTGTTCCAGAAGACGATCGCGCCGCCCGAGGCGTCACGGCGCTGGTAGCGCGACCAGTCGGCGGCGATGTTGATCCAGCCGAGCCCGAACCCCGTCATCACCATGACGAGCGCGCCCGTCACCGCCTGCCATGAACCGGCGGGGACGGCCGTCACCGCGCTCCAGTGCACCTCGTCGAGGGTGAGGGCGACGTAGGCGAGGGTGGCGAGCCCCGTCAGCCAGGTGAGGACGGACTGCAGCTTCATGATGATGTGGTAGCCGGCGACGGAGGCGAGCACGATCATCGCGGCGACGACGACGGCGGCGATGATCTTCGTGGCCGTGCCACCGCCCCAGCCGAGCCGGTCGAAGATCGTGGACGTCGCGAGCACCGCCATGATCGACAGGAACGTCTCCCACCCGATCGACGTCAGCCACGAGATGACGCCCGGCACCTTCTGGCCGCGGACACCGAACGCGGCGCGCGACAGCACCATCGTCGGCGCGCTGCCCCGCTTGCCGGCGACGGCGATGAGTCCGCACAGCAGGAACGACAGGACGACGCCGACGACGCACACCGCGAGCGCCTGCGCGAAAGAGATGCCGAAGCCGAGGACGAACGAGGCGGTCGCCATGCCGAAGACGCTGACGTTGGCCGCGAACCATGGCCAGAACAGGTCGCGCGGGCGCGCCGTACGCTCCGATTCGTCGATGATCTCGATGCCCGCGGTCTCGACGGAGAGGCGACGGGATGCGGCCGCAGTGGCGGCCTGCCGCGACGCTGCGGCGTCAGCTGGTGTGCTCATGCGCTCATCGTGGCAGGCGGAGGACGCGCGTGGGGCGTTTCGACCAGCCCTTTTGGTCACCATGACATGACGGGTGCTCGACCTGTCGCTCACGCGGCGGGTCGACGGGACGGTCTGGCACGCAAGGCCGCCGCCGCTGCGACTGCTGACGGGCGAGGACGATCGTGGTTGTGGCGGGCGCTTGCGCCGACCTCGCTGAGGCGATCGAAAACGACGCGTCGGCCGAGCCCGCGCCCTCAGCCGAGCTCGTCGAGCACACCCGGCTGTCGAGCGACGACGACGAGTGCCGCGGCGAGGGCGGCGCGCTCGTCAGGGGCGACGAGGTCGGCCAGGGCTGCGGCGTCGGTGGGTAACCCCGCCAGCCGGGCGCCCTTGACCGTCAGCGTGTCGGCGAAGGGTTCTCTCAGGTGCCACGTCGACTGCACCTCGCGCACGACGATGCCCGCGCCCGTCGGGCCGATGCCGTCGAACTCCTGCAGCAGCTTCACGATCCGTTTCGGGTCAGCGCCCGCTTCGTCGCGCAGACGCCGCAGGTCGTCGTCCCATCGCTCGCGGATCGTCTCGGCGTTCTTGCCGAGACGCGTCGACGTCGAGAAGTCGTAGCGCCGGTAGCCGCCGCGGCCGAGGGCGTCGACGCGTTGCTGCCACGACGTCGCACGGGTGCCCGACGGTGTCGTGCAGCCGATCGCGAACAGCTCGCGCGCGCTCGCGAGGGCCGCCTCGGCGCGGATGCGAGCCGACAGCAACTGTGCGACGACGAGCAGCTGCCACAGCGTCGCGGGTTCGTCGACGAGTCTCACACCGGCGCGTTCGGCGAACGTCTCACCGTGCGCGGCAACGAGTTTCGCGGCCAGGGCCCGGGCGTCAGTCACCGCGCAGGGTGGCGAGTGCCATGGGCAGGCGGGGCGGGATCTCACCGGCGAGGAAGCCGACGCGCCCGTGTTCGGCCGCGAGCACATCACCAGCCGCAGCATGGACGTGCTTGCCCCACACGAGGGCCTGCGCGAGCCCGACGCGCAGTGCCGCCTGCCCGGCCAGCATCGCCGCGCCAGGCGTCGAGCGATCGCCGCCGATGACGAGGCACTGGCCGCGGCTGTACTTCGTGCCGGTCGGCTCGGGCAGCGGCCAGCTGCGCAGCAGGTTGGGCGTCACCGTCGTCGGCGACGTGGCGTCACCGCCGCGTGCGACGTCGGGGATCTCGGGGCGCTCGACGCTCATGCGGACGTCTCATTCTCGCCGGCGTTCGACGCGTTGTCGTCGGACTCGCGCTTCTCGTCGCGCTGCGCCGAACCATGTGCGTCGATGTCGCCGGCCGCGCCCGGTTGATCGGTGACGGCGATGCCCGAGTCGCGCAGGTGTTCGTCGAGGTTGTAGTCGAGCAGGCGCCAGCCGGTCGGCGATTCGTCGTCGCTGACGAGGCGGCAGATCGCGGCGTTGCGCAGTCCGTTCGTGCGGGCGCGCTCCATGACGGCGTCCTCGTCCATGCCCTCGGCGACGTAGCAGAACATGAGGTTGACGACGTCGTGCGCCGTGACGAGCACCGTCTTGCCCGCGGCGCGCAGGCGCAGATCGGCCATGACGGCGCGGACGCGGGCGGCGACGTCGGCCCAGGATTCGCCGCCGGAGGGGCGGTAGTAGAACTTGCCGATCCATTCGCGGCGCTTCGCCTCCTCGGGGTAGGCGTCGCGGATGCCGCGCCCGGTGAGCATGTCGGTGACACCCATGTCGCGGTCGCGCAAACGCTCGTCGACGAGGACGGGCAGTTCGAGCGACGCCTCGTCGAGCGCGATCTGGCCCGTCTGACGCGCGCGTCGATACGGGCTCGTCCACGTGACGTCCGGCTGATCGTCGGCGGGCTGTTTCGCGAGCCACGTGCCGACGGCGGCGGCTTGTCGGCGGCCGAGTTCGCTCAGTTCGATGTCGGGGTCGCGCGCGGGCACGTCGATGCGCTCGAGGTCATCGCGCAGCGCCGCCTCCGCTGCGACGTTGCCCTCCGACTGGCCATGACGCACGAGAACGAGAGTTACCTGATCCACACCGTTGACGCTATGCCCTGCCACCGACAACGCGCCACTCCCCCGCGCCACCCGTCGGCACGCGCGTCAGTGGACGAGACCGTCGGTCCCGACGAGGGGGTTGGCGCTCGTCGGCACGCGTTCGGCCTCGGGGATCGCGCCGGGCGCGGTGCCGTCACCGAACGGGGTGCCGCCGAGACGCGCTCGATCGTGCGGTTCGGCCCAGACGCTCAGGTCGGGACCGTCGGGGATGATGCCCTTGGGGTTGAGGTCGCGGTGCACGAGGTAGTAGTGCTGCTTGATCTGGGTGAAGTCGATCGTGTCGCCGAATCCGGGCGTCGTGAACAGGTCGCGCGCGTAACCCCAGAGGTTCGGCATCTCGGTGAGCTTGCGGCGATTGCACTTGAAGTGACCGTGGTAGACAGCGTCGAATCGCGCGAGCGTCGTGAACAGGCGCACGTCGGATTCGGTGATCGCGTCGCCGACGAGGTAGCGGCGCGTGGCGAGACGCTCCTCGAGCCAGTCGAGGGCGGTGAACAGCCGCTCGTAGGCGGCGTCGTAGGCCTGCTGATCCCCCGCGAAGCCGCAACGATAGACGCCGTTGTTCACCTCGGTGTAGACGCGCTTGTTGACGGCGTCCATCTCCTCGCGCAGTTCCTGCGGCCACAGGTCGGGGGCGCCGGCGCGGTGGTGGCGCGTCCACTGCGTCGCGAAGTCCTCGGTGATCTGTGCGAAGTCGTTGGTCACGACCTCGCCGCTGCGCTCGTCGACGATCGCCGGCACCGTGATGCCCCTCGGATAGCCGGGTAAGCGCGCCTCATAGGCGTCCTTGAGGCGCGGGATGCGCAGGACGGGGTCGAGCCCGCCGGGGTCGAGGTCGAACGTCCACGAGTTCTCGTCGTGCGTCGGGCCGCACAACCCCATCGAGATGACGTCCTCGAGCCCGAGCAGGCGCCGGACGATGATGGCGCGGTTCGCCCACGGGCACGCGCGGGCGGCGACGAGACGGTACCGCCCCGGCTCCACGGGCCACCGCGCGTCGGGGTCGTCGAGAATGCGGTCTTCGATGTACTGCGTGTCGCGGGTGTACGCCTTGCCGTCGTCGGGCATGAGCGCCTCCTGGCTTCTCGGGTCGTCGGCTGTCTTCGGCACGGGTCGCAGCCGCGGACGCGCCATCACCCTGTTGAGTATGCCGCCCCGCCACGACTGCGGCCTGGCACTGGACCTCAGGCCAGCCGAGTGGGCGAGGACGCCCACGGGGGCCTGACAGGACGGACGCATGCTGGATACGTTGGGGCAAAGGCAGTTTCGCTGCCGCAGCCGGATCACGAGAGGAACACCTCATGGCACTCACGACGATCACGAGCGACACCGGCCCGATCGAACTCAATGTCGAGGAGAGCGGCCAGGGCCGCCCCGTCGTTCTCATCCACGGATGGCCGCTCAGCGGGCAGTCGTGGTCGGCGCAGGTCGAGGCACTCGCGCCGCACTACCGCGTCGTGACGTACGACCGCCGCGGGTTCGGGGAGTCCGCGAAGCCCGCCGGCGGCTACGACTACGACACCCTGGCCGGCGACCTGCACGGCCTGCTCGAGGCGCTCGACCTGCGCGACGTCACCCTTGTCGGTTTCTCGATGGGTGGCGGCGAGGTAGCACGGTACATGTCGCGCTTCGGCGCCGACCGCATCCACTCCGTCGTCTTCGCCGGCGCCGTGCCGCCGTACATGGCGAAGACCGACGACAACCCCGACGGCCCGCTCGACGAGAAGACGGCGACGCAGATGCGCGAGGGGCTGGAGGCGGATCGCGAGGCGTTCTTCGACGACTTCGCGACGACGTTCTTCTCGACGCCGAAACTCGGCGGTCTGACGAGCACGTTGAAGGTGAGCGAGGAACAGCGTCAGGATGCGATCGCGATGGTGTTGCAGTCGGACCAGAACGCGGCACTGACCTGCATGGACGCGTTCGGGACCACGGACTTCCGTGGCGACCTTGGCGCCGTCATCGTCCCGGTGCTCGTCGTGCACGGCGACAGCGACACGATCGTGCCGTTCGAAGGCTCCGGCAAGCGCACGCACGAGGCCATCGAGGGCAGCCGCGTCCAGATCATCGAAGGCACCCCGCACGGCCTCGCCGTCAGCCACGCCGAGGAGTTCAACCGCATCCTGCTCGACTTCCTGGCGGTCTGAGCGCCCGCCGCGGCGCGCGCCGCTCAGACCGCCAGACGCGCGGCGATGGAGGCGATCCGATCCTCCTGCCCGCCGACGAGACCGGCCCGCCCGCACTCGAGCAGGATCGCCGCTGCAGGCACACCGTGGCGTGATGCGGCGTCCTCCGCGTGCCGCAGGAACGACGAGTACGTCGTGACGTACACCTACCGCCCCGACGCCGCCGCGTTGGCGCGTCTGCGTCCGGAGCGCTATGCGTTCTTCCAGCGGCTCGACGCCGACGGCGTACTGCTCGCGTCGGGCCAGGTGCTCGACGGTGATCTCGGTGACGGCATTCTCGTCCTTCGTGCGAGCAGCGTCGCCGACGCGGAGGCGCTGCTCGACGGTGACCCGCTCGTCACGGCGGGTCTCGTCACCCAGCGGCGCATCGCGCAGTGGCACCCGACGATCGGGGCGTGGGTCTCGCACTGACGATCGCGCGACGGTGTGCCTTGCTACCGTCGTGTCATGGAGCGCATCGAATTCTTCTACGACCCGAGTTGCCCGTTCTGCTGGATCACGAGCCGGTTCCTTCTCGAGGTGAGCGCGGAGCGGGACATCGACGTCACATGGCGTCCGTTCAGCCTGGCGATGAAGAACGACGAGCTGGGCGGCGCCGATGACGCCGTGACTGAGCACGGTGCGATGCACCACTCGTCGCACCGCGTGCTGCGCGTCATCACGGCGGCCGCGGAGCAGCACGGCGCGAGCGTCATCGACCTGTACTCGGCGTTCGGGCGACGTTTCCACCTCGATCACGAGGAGTACGACGACGCGATGATCGCCGACGTTCTCGCCGCCGCCGGGCTGCCGGCAGAGTTGGCGAAGGCGGCTGACGACACGTCGCTCGATGCGGGGCTGCAGGCGTCGATCGACTCGGCTCTCGAGGCCGTCGGTGACGACACGGGCGTGCCGACGATCGTCTTCGTCTCCGACGACGGTGAGCGCCGCGGCTTCTACGGCCCGGTGCTGCAGGAGCTGCCGAGCAAGGACGACGCCCTGCGCCTGTGGGATTCACTCGTCGGCCTCGTCAGCGTCTCATCGTTCTACGAACTCAAGCGCACCCGCCCGCAGGGCATGCCCGACACCGCGAGTACGAAGGGTTTGTGACGGCCTGAGCCCCGCGCCCCCCCACTTGCGCGTCACATCGCACGTTACGGTGGGACACGAAAACCTCCGTGCGGGTCGTGGGCCTTAGACAAGCCACATCCCACTCAAGGGTTCTCTTTTGTTCAACCCCGCCGGGCTGTTACCAACGTCCTGGCCGGGTAGTTCTAGGGGCGCTCCGCCTTCCAGAACTCCGTCGTGCCCCGTAAGGTCAAATAAGGCCATGGACCGAAGGAGTCGACGTGCGCATTGATAATGATTTGTGGGATTTTTGGGATAGACAACTCTCATCCATGCGCGAGGAATATTCTCGATCACCCGCACAAAGGGATCTAGATGAATTGTTGATAGCCCTTAGTCGAGGAGCAGTGTACTGCAAAACAGTTGACGCTCCAGCGGCTTTAGAAAATTCGCTCGAACTGGACCACACAGGCGCTGCGCTAGTCAAAGACTATAGGTTTAGAATATACGCGGCTGACGAGATACTGCGACAAGCGGCGGTACAACCAGAAAATTTTTTACCCTACCAAATGAGGCAAGTAGAAAAGGCGCTCTTCGACGAGTCGGCGGCAGTCGCCGAATCGGTAATAAATATCCTCGCACTAGTACGCGACCCCGGATCCACGGAGCCCCTGGAGCGATTCGCCTCGCTCCGCCAGGGCCATGAAAGATGGAAGGGCCTCTCTTCTCAAGCGAGGTGGGCAATCGATTCGATCAACCAGGAAGAGGGTCAGCGGGGACTCGATGGAATTGGCGATAAATTCCTTATCAGCAGGGATCTTGGATCTGAGCAAATCAACTTTGGCGCGCATTAAATGGTCGCCATTTTTTTAGAAACTCTGAGACGCATAAGACTGCCGAAGCCAGCGAATATGAAGCTTCAATTTTCCAGAGATTAACTCATGGAGACTTGAACACTATTTCTGCCCCGACCGAAGGGGGCCAACTCACCAGGCTGACAGCGTTAACACCACAACTAGCCAATGCAGGCGTCGCAGACCAGGATCTTGCATGTCTTACCGACAGCACTAGCCTGGCAAGCTCGATATTTGCTATTTCAAGCCCCACTATTCCATGGCCGACATGCCTACTCGACCTGTCCACTATAGTTCATGCATGCGTCTTCTATGACGCAGTAATTCTGGATGCTCGATCATTTGAAATACCCGAACAGTTAAATAATTTTGTTTTTCAGGGGCACACTCCCGATCTCTTCAGAGGCGATCTTCGGTGGGAGATAGCCGTGCGCTGGGATCGGCACTTCAGGCAGAACCCTGAAGAACTTTCCATCCTTGAGGCCATGTGGTTCAAGTATGTAAACGCCGACGTCGCCATAGACTTCAAATCTTTCGACTCTATAACCGACAGCCCTAGTCGAACTCCCTATTTTCCGGCGAACTGGTGGACACCCGCCTTTGACCCATTCGATCATGACACCCCGGATGTCAAGCGAGACATTGAAGTCATATCACGCGATTGCAGTGTGCAAACCTATCGATATCTAATAAACGACAGCTTGGCGGAAATCTTAGGAGTCGACTACCTTTCTCTAGTATCAGTCGGCCGGTTGCCAACTTTATCTCCACAAGACAAGATCGCTACGCTCCGGTTGCCGAAGCGCTTCTCAAGGAGATTGGTTTAGGCGATATCCTTAAGGCAGAGGACTGCATCGACAGTTACTACCTTCCCTCGATCGCATTGCCTAACGCATTAGGCCTTGTATTGAAAAGGGCTTCCTCTCGCGACGAAGTCTGGAATGAGGTAGTCAAGCTTCGAATTAAAATGACGCCCTTCCGAGACTACTTGCGCTCACTGGATAGCGCACACGGGTCTTTGCGTGAAGCTGCGGCCTTGTTGGAAGATGTGCTTAAATCGTACGGACCTAGCAATTTGTCCAATAGTGTCATCGCGGCTGCGGCTAAGGGAGCTGGAACCGTATCCGGCAACCCACAGGCAGCAAGCATCGCGTCCCCCCTAATCGGAAAACTAAACCCGATTTCCCGGACCCGGAAAGAGATTGATTGGCTTCGACGGCCTGAGCTCAGGATAACCAAGACACTGATCAGCGAGGTCTCGAGCCTCCGTGATAACAGTGCCGATATCGCGCGCCTTTGGGGTGCACCCCCATCCCGCAGTTGGCTTGAGATGATGGCGCGCCAGTCTGGCTCAGATGTCCCCTACTCTACAGTTCGGAGAGGCTAGGCCCCCCGCCGCAATTAAGAGCGTGACGTCGCACTGGTTATCTGGGGCCACCTCAGATGATCACTCATGTATGACCGATGTCGCGCGCATCTTGGGCGGGTTATGCCTCGATACACAGAACTGCGCGGAGGTCTAGACATAGATACATTCATTACGGGGCAGAAGGTGGGTCACGCCAGGGCGCTTCAGACCATTTAAACTTGCCGTCCGCGACAGATGGATCGCCCAATCCCCCCGTCGCGGATATCGCGTCCGGAGGTGCGGAGTTCCTACCCGTCGCCGTTACCTGCAATGGGGCCAGGCGCAGGCACTGGAGAAGCCAGCCGTCGCGCTCGGCGGATCAACGTGGCCCTAGGATGCTTCCGTGATTCACACCCTCGCCGCTACGGGCGCCTTCTTTGGTGAACTAGCTGGTCTCCAGCGTCACGACCTCCACTTTCACACCCGCGATTTTCAAATAGAATAATCAGTCACCGAGGTGAACGGCACGTTTGTCGAGACGCCACCCAAGAACGGGAATCCGCGAAAAATCAGGGTTCCTCGCCACATCGTGGACCTGTTGGAGCCCCTCTGCGACTACCTCGCTGACCAGGCCCACATCTTTCGTTCCCCCACTGATAGATCGTGCGGCACCGTAACGTCCGCCGTGAATGGTTCGATGCCGCCGCAGCCAAGATCAGTCTGCCCGACCTCCCGCCGCATTCGCTGCGTCACACGGCTGCCAGCATCACTATCAGTAGCGGCGCCAGTGCTCTTCAAGTGTGCAACATGCTCGGCTATGCGAGCCGAGCGTCGCGCTCGACACCTGCAGCGATCTCTTCGATACGGATGTAGGCAAGGCCGCTGACACCATTGACCGGGCACATTCGGAGTACGTGTACTCGCGTGCCTTGCAAAAGACTCGTCGGGAGGAAAAGCGCACTACGGCAGAAGCTGCGACTGTCTTTATGGCCAGTTCAGGCGGCCTAGGGGGCCAAGCCTTCTGACTGGCGTACAATTCTTGTTCACTTCAGCGCCTCCGAGACGCCCGACAATACGCCCAACTTGTAACACACATGGTGGGAACCGTTGCGCCACAACGGTTCCCACCGGTGCTCGAGGGCAGACGCCGTAGTAGCTCGCAAGCTCGCCGCGCCTCCCGAATCTGACGAGCCAGTAAAGCCGCAGCGAGACCCCGCTCACTTCGCTCGGGGCGCCGCTGCCGTGGTGCTCCCGGCAGGATTCGAACCTGCGACACCCGCTTCAGGAGAACTTGGTCGCCGATTTTGCCACAAACGAGCCCCTTCGAGCCTGCGATCCAATTGCATTGCGCTACAACCTATTACGGGCGGCTTGATCCAAAATCGCTCCAAGTGATGGATCACCTGTCAGCGACGCTCCGCGGCATCTGATGTGCACTTTCTGTGCACTTCAGCCACCTTGTGGCGCACCCTTCGGAGCCCGAGTCCTGGCCCTGCGGACCACACCAGTCCTATAGGCTGGGATCACCATGACCGGCCCGCCTGCTTTGCAGGTCCGGGCCGGTCCTCACATGGAGGGGTCCTCCGGTGCCGACGCAATACGAGAAGCCCTGGTTGTCGATGCACGACCAGGCTGACTTCTCGAGTCTCGCGACCTGAACGGCGCACGAGCCCACGTCGACGATCTCGCCCACTTCGGAAACACCGCCTCAGTAGCTACTGGTACCCGTTCCGAGTCCTCTCCCCCGACGGCGAACGCCTCGATCACCTCTTCGAAGGGACCACGCACCTCTTCGAAGGGACCACGTTCGACGACGCGCTCGCCCGCCCCCCACTTCGACACGCGCGGAGCATCTCGTGCCTGCCGGAGCGCAGCGGGCCCCGCGTCAATGCGCCTGGCAGCAAATGGCGCGACCAAACCCGGTTGCGCGCCACGGCGGGGGAGGCATTCGCTACGCTAGGGTAACTAGCTTCTTCACGTCCGCACCTCTTCTGAAGGCATGGCGATGTCACACAACTGGGAAAACTGGGTATCCGAGAGTCAATTCGCGCGTAACGAAGCCATTGCAGGCATGCGGGAGCTGTGCGAAGTTCGTCAGCCGGACGGCCTGTGGGATAAAACTGGAAACTCTGGACGCCACGCACTCCATTCGGCTCTATTACGCTTCACCACAGGATTGGAGCGTCTGGCAAAGTTAACTCTTGCCTGCAATGCGATCTCAACAAACCAGCCTTTTAAGCCACGCAATCAAGGGCACAGCCTCGGAGATCTTCTCCAAAAAGTATCTACCATCGACTGCGGAGCAGAACCTTGCAAAGACTACAACGGCGAGGTAGTTGACAGCATCCTCCACGAACCTGCCTACCCCCTCGTTTTAGACCTTCTCACAGGATTTGCCATGGGTGGGCGCCGATATGAATTCATGGATCACCTCGGCACGCCCACCCCTCCTAAGTCATTATATGAAGAATGGAGGGGCATTGTTGGAGTTTTACCCAGCCTAGAGTTCACCGATGAAATTGTTGCCACAGCAAACGCCAAAGAAGACATCGCGTTTGCCTTGTCTGCCGCCCTTGGAAACCAAGGCTTGTCGGTAGAGAATCTTCTCGCAAATTCAAGCATTCATTTCCCGGCTTACACAAATGAAGGAGTCAACTTTTCCCTCTTCTGTTATCGACTTGTGCGACTCGTGTGCGTACGACTCTGCCATGTTGCTGACGAGATCTGGCAGTCACAAGCGTCACTTCAGTTTCCGTATCTTAGGGAGATCCTCGCACCCTCCTTTCATCACAGCCCACAGGACTTCGCTGAATTTTTCCTCCTCGAAGTTGGCGATCTTGAAATGTACGAGGAAGAGTGGGGAAATCTGCTCGCCTACAACGCAGACGATTGAAACGGGCTGAAACGCCGGTTTCGTCTTCGCAAGTTGCGCCAACATCGGGAAGGGATCGCCCAGGCAAGCGGCATCAGGCCTAGGCGAACTAATCAGGTCCCGTCGCTCCCAAATCATGCTGCCTTTAGCCCCCGATGGCATGGTCCCGTCGCCGACGTCCCCGTAGCCAGATGATGCTCTGAATCTGATGTTCCGTCAGCTCGGGCGGTGGCAACTGGCCCTCCTGCTTCAAGTGCCACATGACGGTCCGTGCGTCACTAAGCGTCAGCCCGAGCGCCAACAACGCCCGCAGAGAATCTAAGGACCGAACGGTCACCCGGTAGTGGCTTTGGCCTTCTGAGTAATAGCGCTTCTCCAAGCACCAACAAACTTCCCAGGCCTTCCACGCGGGAATGTCGAGCTCCGCGGCTACCCGCGAGGCCGAGATAAGCAGCCGCGGAGCATCGGGGGCTTCCCACGCCATCAGAACCACCAACTGCGCGCAGGTTCCTGCGGCATGTCGTTGACCCAGGCCAGCAGGGAGCCATAGACGATTCGGTAGTTCGTATTGCCCTGCCCGATGAAGACTCGCTGGAGGTCCCCAGAACGCACGGCTTCACGAATGGCGTTCTTCGTGAGGCTCAATCGCCAGGCTGCTTCCTTCACCGTGATCAGGATCCGCTCGTCGTGAGGGTCAGGGTCGCCATCGCGAAAGAGTTCGTCGCCGCGCGGACGACCACCTCGGCGGCGCGCTCCACTTGGCGAGTCGATGGGCAGCTCCTCGCGCGCCAGCTGTTGGCTACGTCCGCGCGGCTTTCTCGTCTTCGTAGCAGCTGCTGCAACCCGGCGAGCATCATGATGCTGCGCTGGGCCGAAGTGCCCCGTTACCTTCTTCGTGTCCCCGATGATGGGGATGCTGGCCGCTAGGCCCGGTATGACTGACTGCCCCTGTCGCACGCATGATCCGGGGGGTGAAGCCGGCAGGGCGCTAGTGGCGTCGGATGACCGCTCATAGGGACACGGCCTCAAGCATGAAGGTCTCTTCGTAACGTGGCTGCCGGCACCCCTCGCCCGCCACGCGGCCAGCACGGGTTGAACACCGTGCACCGCCTCGAAGGAGGGCCCTGATGAACGGACTACCCGACCGCACCTACGCGGTCTACCTCGGCCTCGACGTCGGCAAAGAACACCACCACGCCTGCGCCCTCGATCCAGCAGGAAAACGACTGCACGACAAGACGCTGCCGCAAGACGAGCAACGCATCCGTGACCTACTCACTGACCTCAGTGTGCACGGTGACGTCCTCGTCGTCGTCGACCAGCCCGCCTCGATCGGTGCGCTCCCCGTGGCCGTCGCCCGTTCGATGAATATTCAGGTCGCCTACCTGCCCGGCCTTGCGATGCGCCGAATCGCCGACCTACACCCCGGCAACGCGAAAACTGACGCCCGCGACGCGTACGTCATCGCTGATGCCGCACGCACCCTGCCCCACGCGCTACGCCGTGTCGACGTCGGTGACGACGCGCTGGCCGACCTCGAAGTGATCGTCGGGTTCGACGACGACCTCGCTGCCGAAACCACTCGCGTCACCAACCGCGTCCACGGCCTGCTGACCCAGATCCACCCCGCCCTGGAACGCGCGATCGGCGGGAGCCTGCACCACCCGGCGGTCCTTGAGTTGCTGTCCCGCTTCGGTGGGCCCAGTGGCTTGCGCACCGCCGGACGCCGACGCCTGCTCGCGGTCGCGAAGCCCCGCGCGCCCCGCAAGTACCAAGCGTTCGTCGACGCGATCATGACTGCCTTGGACGAGCAAACAGTCACGGTGCCGGGCACGCGGGCTGCTGACCTCGTCCTACCGAAACTCGCCGATCAACTCGCCGGCCTGCTCGCGCCGCGCGCGGAGGCAGCGACGCAGGTGGAGGAAATGCTCGATGCGCACCCTCTTGCCCAGGTCCTGACGTCCATGCCCGGCGTGGGTGTCAGGACCGGTGCGCGCATCCTGCTCGAAGTCGGCGACGCCTCCTCTTTCGCCACACCAGGGCACTTGGCGGCCTACGCCGGGCTTGCGCCCGTCACGCGCCGCTCGGGCACCTCGATCCGCGGTGAGCATCCCAGTAGGTCGGGCAACAAGAACCTCAAACGAGCGTTCTTCCTCGCCGCGTTCGCAGCGCTCAAAGACCCCGCCTCACGCGCGTACTACGACCGCAAACGAGCTGAAGGTAAACGCCACAACGCCGCCCTGATCTGCCTCGCGCGCCGCCGCTGCGACGTCTTGTACGCCATGCTGCGCGACGGCACGACCTACCAACCAGGCCGCCCCGTCACACCGATCGCCGCTTGACGAAGACCATAGGGACACCCCCCCGGGTAGTCGCCCGTCTCGAGATAGTGCCTCCCTGCGTCGGTCAGTTCCACGTACCACTCGTCGCCGTGTCCGTAGATGGCGACTAGCCGCCGGTTGGCTAACGCCCGTGCTGAGATCCTGTATCCGGTGGGCGGGTCCTCAGGCACAGACCCGTCGCGGATCGATTCCAGGATTTCTCGCTGACGCTGCGTGATCGACCCTGACATGATCACTCGCTCGCTCACGTGCCCGACGGCGTGATCGTTCCCCACGCCACCGTGGGGCGGCCCGTCCCACCCAAACCGGAATCAAGCAGAGCGCGAAGATGCGACGTCACGTCCGCAACTCCGTAGGTGCACGCTGCGACAATCGTGACGGGGCGCTCTAGCGGCCCTTGGCACTGGGCCTTCCACCCGGCCCCCTCCCCCATGGCCAGTACGGCTGATAGAGCCTCCTGCGGGTCTGCGCCCGGTCCGCAGATGATCAGCACGGCCTTCTCGAGGCGCGACGGATCAAGAACCTCGAACGGGAGAACCTCTTCCACCCGCTCCCCAGCTCGAAGGAGCGTCACCCCGACGGGATCGTCCGCCCCTATTGCCACTGGCCACACGAACATCTGAATACGGGCGTCGAACTCACATTGCTCGCCCGCCCGCAAGGCTTCATCACGCACCGCCCGGCGAGCATCATCGAGCCACATCTCGTCTTGAACGGGAAGGAACTGGCGACGAACAGACTGCATCGCCGGGGTGTCGAGGATGTGCGCGACTCGGTCGAGGTGGAAGATCTCGACATCCAGGCTCAAGTCGTCGGCGATCTTCGTGAGCTTGTGTCGCTCCTTGAGCTTGATGGGCTGGTTCGTGACGAACGCGATCCCGTGCGCGTCAGCTGCCGCCATCTTCGCCGCATCGTCCGTGAACTTCGCCTTGATGGTGTTGAAGGATTGAGTATCCCGGGGGAAGTAGACAGCCATCCCCCAGCGCTGTCCCTCTCTGCTGCCCACGGCGTCGAAGCCGCCATCGGGACCGCCCATAGGATGCGAGGGATCAAGGTCCACGTATCCTGCCTGAGCGAGTAACTGCGCGGCCAGCCGCTCAGACGTCGCTTGATCCTGCATCCAGTACCGCAGGTGCCTCACGGTCTCGTTCGCGTCCATCCGGATGTCCTCACTCCTGCACGTAATCGCCAGGCTGACTAGGCTTCAGATATTCGACGGCTCGACTTCAGGAGAACACATGATCGACTTCGGCCTGGATGACCCCGCCGTAGCCGCCCACTTCGACCGGGCTCTCCTTGTCATCCAGGATCCCATCACGGAGCTGGCCGAGCGTCTCAATGCCATTGAACGAGTCCCGGCCTCCACCGAGCTCTACCGACTACACGAGGGACTCGCAGACGGGCCCCTTCGCCTCGACCAGGTGCTGTTCTCTGCGGCCGAAGCATCAGTCGGATCGCTGCAGCAGATCGCCAGACTGGTGACTGATGAGCTGCCCACCTCACCGATCGTCTTTCAGACCCTCATGCGTACTGCTCTGGTCGGAGCTGCGAGGGTTGTCTACGTCCTGCTGCCATCAGACCCAGAGCTTCGAAGCGAGCGAGCCGCTGCAGTTGTCGCCCAAGATCTCGGCAGCGGAATCCGCGGACTCAAACGGTACGTCCAGTTCGAAGGCCTTGCCGGGGTGCGGGCCCCTGAGGAACTTCTGGATAGCTTCCGCGCACAACATCAGGCACTGGGGTCTTCGAAGATAGAGACGAAGGATGGCGCGACGGTTGACGACATGACCGCAGCTATCGCTGAAGCGTTGATCAGCGCCGCACCGGACGAGCACACCGATGAGAACGTAGCGATCCTGCAAGACGAAGCAGCATGGCTATGGAACACCTACAGCGGGCTCGCCCACGGGCATGCCTGGCCCCGCTTTATGTGGACCCTGAGCGGTGATCGCCGGATACCCGGGGACTTCGCCATGGATCTCCACCATGTCGCGACCTGCGCGCACTTCGCACTCGTTGCGTTACTCGCGCGGTGCGCTCCCCAGAGCGCAGGTGAGACTAGGCCCGTTAATGTCGGCGGGAGCAAAACCGCGCCTTCATAACCGAGCGGACGTCGCACTCGTGTCGCATGACATTAACGTTCCATTCTGGCGCGACAGAACCCCACAGCGCGATGACTGCGAGTTCCGGCGGCGCTGAGATGGGCGGAAACCCCCGCAAAACTGACAGTGCCGGAACCCCCGTTTTTGTCGGGTACTCACGGGTGTCCACCGCTGAGCAGCTCGTCGATCGCCAGATCGATGCTCTCCGCGACGCAGGGTGCCAGCGCATCTTCATCGATCATGGGGTCACCGGTGTGCGGATGGACCGCCCCGAGCTGCAAGCCGCTCTCGCGTGGATGCGTCCGGGTGATGTCCTCACGATCGTGAGCCTCGATCGGCTTGGCCGCAACGTCCGAGGCGTCCTCGAACTCGTCGACGACCTCGAGCGGCGCGGGATGGGCCTTCGCGTCTTGCAGCTTGGCCTCGACACATCCACGCCGAGTGGGAGGCTGGTGTTGACCGTGCTGCTGGCTGTGGCGCAGCTCGAGCGCGACCATCTGGCCGAGCGCACGCGCGACGGGCTCGCCGCCGCACGACGGCGCGGACGAGTTGGGGGACGCCCGCGAGCGTTGACGCAAGCGCAGGTACGAGCGGTGCGTGCCATGCGAGACGATGGAGCGTCTCTCGAGGAGTGCGCGGCCGCATTCGGCGTCTCCGCCCGCACGGTCAGCCGGGCCACCGCCCAGTAGTGGAGCGCGACAAGCTCGGGCTGGAAGGCCGCAGTGCCGCGGCATGCGCCCCGAAGCAGCTACTCGTCGAGGGTCGCACTTGGATCGACATCGGGCGACAGGAACTGGTCTCTCAACGTGTACAGCAACTCGCCGTCTTGGGTGCGCCAGCACTCCCACCCGGGGTAGCTACCGTGCCCGACACACAACGTGGCCGCAGCCGACAGCGACGACGCGTACCGCCCGTCCGGCAAGCGGAGGCGCCCATCGCGTTCGACCGTCACCGTGAACGTCTGCCCGCTCTGGGGCCGTCGCCAGGTGAGTGTTTCACCCTCACGCAGCAACCCGGCGTTGAGCAGATCAGCAAGCGTCGCGGGGAAGGAACGCTTTGCCGAGCCACCGTCGTTTCCGGTCTCGGTGGTCCCGACCGATGTAGCGGTGGGTGGACCAAGCTCCCCGCGACGATCGACGTCGAGGAACTTCTGCCCGTCGGCGTCCTGATACATACCGACGCTCAATACGACCAAGGGCACCCCGGCGCCGCGCAGGAACCCGATCGCGGCCTCGGTGCGGCGGTGGAAGGACGCCGCCGCCAGGACGATATGCGGATTAGGTGAGATCGGCACGGGCTGTTCGGTGCCGGTGAACTCCTGCCAGTCCGCCCAGAACTGCTGGGCACCGTTCGTGTACAGCGTCGCAATCTCCTGCAGGTTGCTCTCACGCGCCCACCCCGCGTACTCCAACGCCTGGGACAACAGCTGCCGATCGACGTCACGCTTGACCTCGATGACGACGATCCGGCCCGTCTCGTCGAGAGCGAGGATGTCGGGGATGCCCCCGTGCGGAAGGTGCGCTTGACGCGCCACGCGAAACAGCGTCCGGCCGAGCACCTCCTCGAGGTTGTCCCACAACAGGTCTTCAACCTCGCGCTCGTACAACCCGTCGCCGCCGCGTACTGCGCGAACGGCACCAAGCCCTGGCCCTCTTGTTCGATGCGGAACAGTGCCATCTCACTGCACCTCCCGGATCGCCAGGGGCGGGAGGGCGTCGACGATCTTCATCGTCTCCAGGCTGACGGTGACGATGCGGGCGAGTAGGTCGATGATGTACCGCGGGTCGCCGACTTCCTTCGACCAGTCGTTCGGGTCGTTGACGATGCCCGAGGCCTTGTCCGTCTTGATGTAGTAGCGATCAATGATCCACTCGATCGCCGAACGTGAGCCCAGCATGTAGCGGTACGCCTCCTGCGGGATGCCCGCGAGGGTGATACGCGAGTTGTAGTGGATCGTCGCGCGGTCGTGGCGCTCACCCGCGGCCTTCTGTTCGGGCGACGGCTTCCCGAAGCGCATCTTCTTGTCGCCGACGGCGTAGAACGCGTACGGGTCCTGACCGCCGGCAGGCTGCGCGCCGAGGCCCGGGAGTGGATACGGCTCCACGGTCTCGTATCCGAGGTGCAGCTCCGAGAGCTTGCGCCCTGCGTCGATGAACGGCTGCGCTTCTTCGACGAGCGGGATACGCGGCAGCACCTTCTTCAAGTCCGCCGCGTACGTCTCGCGGTAGTCGGGCGAGTGCAGCAGCCCGTAGACGTAGAAGAAGATGTCGTCCTTCGTGATCGAGGTTCCGTACGCCGCCTGGAACCTCGTCAGCGCCTCATCGGTGATGTTGTCGATGCGGCGGTATCCGTCGACGACGTCGTGTGCGGCTGAGGTGCCGAGCGACAGCATGCCTTCGTCAGCATCGACCTTCTCGTAGCGGTACCGGGGCACGAACTGGGTCGCATAACCGAACAACGCTGTGTCGGGGACGCAATCGAGCATCTGGACTGCGGGAAGAGCAACGTCCCGCGGGCCCATCGTCACGATTCCCAAATTGTCAACATTGGGAACTGGGAAGGAAACTGGGAGGATTCCTGGACGGTGTAACCAGTCGGGGTCGATCACCAGATTGGCCTTTTCGAAGGGGCGGTACATCGCGTGCCCTAGGCGGCCGGGGTCGAATCCGATGCGTTGTCCGCGGGCCAAACGCGATTCAAGAGAAGAGGACCACTTGATTCTGGCCGGGTCGTAGGACCGCTCGCCAGCGAGGGCTTCTTCATACGTCTGGACGGCACGGCGCATGGCAAGCGCAATGCGCTTTCTGCCCGCGTTATAGACCCAAGCGTCCCGGTTGCTCTGAACACCTGGCCTTCCGACCTGAAAGATTCCTCGCGGACCCTGGTCCGCCGCAAGGGGCAGGAACGCCTCAAAGTCGTCGCGGCGCTGGTTGAGCCAGTCGCCATGCGCGTTCGGGGCGATGGTCACGGCTCCGAGTCCCTTGACATCGACTGCTTTGGCGACTCTGGCAAGCTTCTGCTCGCGGGTGAGGTAGTCGCCGATGTCGGTGTAGTGGATCGTCGCGGAGCCCGACTTGGCAGGGTCCTTTACCACCACCAGTACGGCCGCAGTCGTTCTACCACCGGCGGCAAATACGTTGCCTGCCTCCTTCTTGCGCTGTTCGCCTGCAGTGCGTGCGTTGCCGCGCAGGTTGTAGACGTAGATGTCGCTGAACTCCTCGGCGAGGCTCTTGCGCATCCCGTCGGCGGTGTTCGAATCCAGCCAGCCACCATTCGTCACGTACGCGATGACGCCGCGGTCCTTGATCCGCAGGCTCGCCCACTTGATGGCGCGGATGTAGGAGTCGTACAGCGAGTTCTTGTTCGTCGCACTCGACTTTGCGGCGTAGGTATCACGGATCGCGGCGTCGAGGTCGGGGTACTTCTCGTTCGCGTTGTTGTCGTTCGCCGAGTCCTGCCCCGACGAGTACGGCGGGTTGCCCACAATCACCTGGATATCGAGCTTCTTGAGCTTCTCCAGGCGCTCGTTGTTCTGCACGAACACTTCGGTGTCGAGACGGTCGTCGTTCTCCCACGACTGGAACGTGTCGGTAAGGATCAGCCCCTCGAACGGCTCGTAGTCCGTCGGCTGCTCCAGCGACCCGCGCAAGTCCTGATACGTCGTCTCGATGTTGACGGCGGCGATGTAGTACGCGAGCAGCAGGATCTCGTTGGCGTGCAACTCGCTGGCGTACTTGCGCGCCAGGTCGTGCGGTTCGATGAGCCCGAGCTGCAGCAGGCGCACGATGAACGTGCCCGTGCCGACGAACCCGTCGAGGATGTGTACGCCCTCATCACTCAGCGTCTGTCCGAAGTGTTCGCGCAGCACGACGTCGGCCGAGCGCAGGATGAAGTCGACGATCTCGACGGGGGTGTAGACGATACCGAGCTTGTCGACGGTGCGCTTGAACGCGGTGGCGAAGAACTTGTCGTACAGCTCGACGATGATCCGCTGGCGCCCCTCGGCGTTGTCGATGCCCTCCACCCGAGAGCGCACGGACTGATAGAACCCCTCGAGGCTGGAGTTCTCCGTGTCGAGGGAGTGCTCGTCGAGCAAGGCGAGCATCCGCTCCATCGCTTGGGCGACGGGGTTGTGCTCGGCGAAGTCATACCCACCGAACAGGGCCTCGAACACGGGGCGGGTGATGAGGTGCTGGGCGAGCATCTCGACAGCGTCCTCACGGCTGATGCCTTCGTTGAGGTTGCCGCGCAACCCGTCGAGGAACCGCTCGAACTCTTCCGTGACCGCGGTGTCGGGGCCAGTGAGGATGCCGTTGATGCGGGCGATGTGCTGCTCAGCGATCTTCGCAACATCGGCCGCCCACGATTCCCAGTAGCGACGTTCACCGACCTTCTGCACGATCTTCGCGTAGATCGCGTCCGACCACTCACCCCAGATGAGGTCGAGTTCGCCCTGGGTGGTTTCCTCATCGGGCATGTGGACGGTGCCGTCAGCGTCGATGCCCGCGATGCCGATCTTCTTCGTCGGCTTCTTCTTGTTCAGCTCGATCTGGTTGACCGTCGAGGTGAAGCGGTCGTCGTGGGCGCGCAGCGCGCGTAGGACCTGCCAGACGGTCGCGTACTTCTTGTTGTCGTTCAGCGCCTGCTCAGGGGGTGTGCCTGCGGGAACGGCGACGGGCAGGATGATGTATCCGTACTCCTTGCCGGGTGCCTTGCGCATGACGCGTCCGACGGACTGCACGACATCCACCTCGGACGAGCGGGGCGTGAGGAACAGCACCGCGTCGAGGTTTGGTACGTCGACGCCCTCGCTCAGGCAGCGGGCGTTGGTCAGGATGCGGCAGGTGTTGTCGGCAGGCTCGGCCTTCAGCCAGTCGAGACGCTCATTGCGTGCGAGGGCGTTGAACGAGCCGTCGACGTGTTGGATCTCGATCTTCAGATCGGTGGACTGCTCCTCAGCCGCGTCGTCGGGTAGATCGACGGCGGCGACGTGCTTGTTGACGACGTCGGGGAAGGCCTGGGCGATGGCTTTGGAGGTCTTGATGTCCTTCGCGAACGCGACCGCGCGCTTCATCGGGGCGAGGCTTTCGCCCTCGACCGTGTCGAAGTGCTTGGCCAGGCCTTGCCAGCACCCGACCATCCGCGCGGCGTCCCCGAGCTGAATCTCGCCGTCTTGGGCAAGCTCGGCCTGGAAATTCTTCGTCACGTACTCCTCATCGACGGCGAGGATGAGGACGCGGTAGTCGGTGAGCAGGTTCTTTTCGACGGCCTCACCGAACCCGAGGCGGTGCAGATCTGGCCCAAACTTCGTCTCGTCGTCCATCGACGCGAGCTCTGCGGCGCCGTCGAGAGCCTTCTTCTTCGAGTCCTCACCGAAGATGCGCGGCGTGGCCGTCATGTACAGCCGCTTGGTGCCAGCGATGACGCCGTTGTTGTGCACGCGCACGAACGCCGACTCGTCCTGCCCCGCGACGCTCACACCCGTGGTGCGGTGGGCTTCGTCGCAGATGATGAGGTCGAACGGGCCGAACCCGCCCTGGGCTTGTGCGGCCGCGACCACGTCGATCGACTGATAGGTCGAGAAGATCACCGTCATCGAGTCGCTGCGCTGAGCGGCCTTCGACCAGCGTTCCTGCACGACCGCGTTGTTCGTCGAAGCGGGCAGCGCGACATCGACGGCGGAGATGTCCTCGACGGCGTTGGAGCGGCTCGTCGACTTCGGGTCCGAGCAGATCGCGATCATGTCGAGCGGCACCTCAGCGTTCGCCGCCCACTCGCGCACCGTTTGACTCAGCAGCGAGATCGACGGCACGAGGAACAGCACGCTGCCGCCCGCGCCGACCTGCTGATCCGCGAGACGCAGCGAGGTGAACGTCTTGCCCGTGCCGCACGCCATGATGAGTTTGCCGCGATCATGCGTCGTCAGGCCCTCGATGACCTTGTCGATCGCGGTGCGCTGATACGGGCGCGGGGTCTTCTTTCCGACCGTCGGCAACGTGTCAGGCGCTGACCAGGTGAACTTGCCCCAATCAACGTTCGAATTCTGCAGGTCGGCGAGGCTGATACGCCGCACCTTCACCGTTTGATCACGGATCGTGTCCTCAGCGTTCTTGCCCCACGGCGCGCCCGTGTCGACGACGATGCGCTGACCGAACTTCGAGGTGCCCGACGCTGACAGGAACGAGTCGATGTCCCCCTTCGACACCGTGTGGCCCTCGGCGTAGAACTTGCACTGGATCGCGACGTTCTCACCCGTCACCCGGTCGACCGCGACGAGGTCGATGCCCGTATCGCTCTTGCCGTCGCGCCCCGGCCAGTCCTGCCACGACCACACGTCGGAGAACTGATCGGCGAACAGCGGATCGGTCTGCAGGTAGGCGGCCATGAGCTGCTCGAACCGCGAACCCTTGTCCCGCTCCGACGTTGCCTTCGCCCGCAGATCGTCCAGAACCTCATGCACCGTCACGCTCATGGGGGACAGTGTCTCAGGGGACGCGGTGGGCGCGGGCGCTGTTTCTCGACCGAATACGGGAAAATGGCTGGATGCGAGCGACCTGCCGCTCACATCCAGCCATTTTCCCGTATTCACCGTCGAGGTGGGGCCTGGTGCTCCCGGGCAGATTCGAACTGCCGACACCCGCTTTAGGAGAGCGGTGCTCTATCCCCTGAGCTACGAGAGCGTGCGCCGAAGCGCGCCCGTCAGCCTAGCCGATCATCCGGGCGCGCTGGCAGGCCTCTCCCTGGCGCCCGTCCTAAGATCACCCCATGCCCACCTGGCGAAGCCGTTACGTGCCCACCCCGCTCGGGGTCATCCGCGCGACCCCGCCTCCCGCGTCGACGCCGCCCGAGGAGACGTCGTTCGAGCCACTTCGCGACGAGGACGACCAGCCGCCACCCGAGGCGACGATCGTCAACTCGGCGATCTACGCGGGCGAGCAGAAGGTCAGCGACGCCGGGTCGATCGCCGAGGCGTGGCGCGAACTGCACCACCCGTCACACCACGACCACGGCCCGCGCATGGCGTGGATCGGCATGACGCAACCGACGCCGCGTCAACTCCAGCAGGTCGCGCGCATCTTCGACCTGCACCCCCTCGCCGTCGAGGACGCGATCGTCGCGCACCAGCGCCCCAAGCTCGAACGTTACAACGAGACCCTCTTCGTCGTGCTGCGCCCCGCGACGTACGACGACGCGACGGAGACGGTGAAGTTCGGTGAGATCCACGCCTTCATCGGCCCCGACTTCGTCATCACGGTGCGCCACACGGCGCAGCCGGCCCTCACGCCCGTGCGGAGCCGCTTCGAGAACGACCCCGACCTGCTCGCGCGCGGGCCGCAGGCCGTCCTCTACGGCCTGCTCGACTTCATCGTCGACGGGTACGCGCCCGTCGCCGCCGGCCTCGAGAACGACATCGACGAGATCGAGACGCAGGTCTTCGAATCCGACCCGACCGTGTCGCGCCGGATCTACGAACTCTCCCAGGAGGTCATGGAACTCCAGCGCGCCGTCAAGCCGCTGCAGACGATGCTGCGTGGCCTCGAAGCCGGCGCTCCCAAGTATGGAACCGACGACGAGATCATCACCGCCCTGCGCGACGTGCGCGACCACGTCACCTCGATCGTCGAACGAAACGACAACTTTCGTCAGTCACTGTCGGAGATCCTGCAGCTCAACGCCATCCTCGTCGCACAGACGCAGAACGAGGAGATGAAGCGCCTCGCCGAGGTCGCCAACAACCAAGCCGACGAGGTCAAGCGCGCGTCCTCATGGGCCGCCATCCTCTTCGCCCCGACCGTCGTCGCCGGCGCCTACGGCATGAACTTCGACCGCATGCCCGAACTGCACTGGGCGTACGGCTACCCGTTCGCGCTGTTTCTCATGGTCGCCGTGTCGTTCTGCATGTGGCTCGTGTTCAAACGCAAGAACTGGCTCTGACGGCGACGCGGCATGGCCCCCTCGGACGTCACTCGCCCGCGACGCGGTGACCCCGCCCACGTCCACGCTCACGCCCACGCCCGAGCAGCCTCACCCCGCGAGCGCCTCCTCGACACTGACGACCGGCCGGTCGGTCGCCTCGGCGACGGCGGCGTTCGTCAGCTGCCCGGCGTGCGTCGTCAGCCCGCGCCCGAGAGCAGCGTCGCCCTGGCACGCGGCGCGCCATCCGTCGTCAGCGATCTGCAGCGCGTGGCGCAGCGTGACGCCCGCAAGCGCATGGGTCGACGTGTGCGCGACGGCGCCCGGCATGTTCGCGACGCAGTAGAAGATGCTGTCGTGCACCCGGAACGTGGGGTCGGCATGCGTCGTCGGGTGCGAATCCTCGAAGCACCCTCCCTGGTCGATGGCGATGTCGACGAGCACCGAGCCCGGCCGCATCCGCGAGACGAGCTCGTTGCTCACGAGCGTCGGCGCTTTCGCACCGGGCACGAGCACCGCGCCGATGACGAGATCCGCTCGCAGACAGGCGTGCTCGACCTCGTGCGCGTTGCTCATCACCGTCCGCATCCGCCCACCGGTTGCCGTGTCGATCGCCCGCAGCCGTGCGGCATCGAGATCGAGGACGGTGACGTCGGCGCCCATTCCGAGCGCCACACGAGCCGCGTTGAACCCCGACACGCCGCCGCCGAGCACGACGACATCCGCGGGGCGCACCCCCGGCACGCCGCCCATGAGCACGCCGCGCCCGCCGTACGGCTTCATGAGCGCCTGCGCGCCGACCTGCGGGGCGAGGCGCCCGGCGACTTCCGACATCGGTGCGAGCAGCGGCAGCGACCCGTCGTCGAGGCGCACCGTCTCGTAGGCGATCGAGGTGACACCGCGCTCGAGAAGCTCCCCCGTCAGCGTCGGGTCGGCCGCGAGGTGCAGGTAGGTGAACAGCACCTGGCCCTCGCGCATGCGGTGATATTCCTCGGCGACCGGCTCCTTCACCTTGAGGATGAGATCACTGTCGGCCCACACCTCGTCCGCGTCGTCGACGATGACGGCGCCCGCCGCGCGGTAGTCGTCGTCGGTGAGGCTCGAACCGTCCCCGGCGCCGCGCTGCACCCGCACCTCGTGCCCGTGCAGCACGAACTCGTTGACGCCCGCCGGCGTGCACGCCACCCGGAACTCGTTGTTCTTGACCTCGCTCGGAACACCGACCCGCATGATCTTCTCCTCCGACTCCTTCGACGTGACCGTGATCACTTGCCACGCTAGGAGTTCACCGCGCTACGAGCGAGTAGGGACGGGCCGGGCGCCGTCAGAGCCGTCACATCCGCCCGCGATCCCACGCGGGCAGGGGCTGCAATGAAAGCATCGAGGGCATGGATCGGCAGCCGCCCGTCCCCCCGTTCGAGCAGCCACCCACGCCCCCATCCGGCCCGGCGAGCGCGCCCGCCATGCAGGCACCGGCCATTCAGCTGAGCGAGCTGACGAAGAACTTCGGCAGCCACCGCGCCGTCGACGACCTGATGCTCACCGTGCCGCGGACGCGCTCGGCCTCGACGAGGCCGCCGACAAGATCGTCGCCGACTATTCCGCAAACATGACGAAGAAGATCGGCCTCGCCTGCGCGCTCATCCACGCCCCGCGCGTCTGGGCGCGCGGCAGCTCGAGCGGACGCTGCCCGAACTGCTCGCGAAGATCAACACCTGAGCCGTGCGACGCCCTGACGGGCGCGTCCAGGCATGCTCGTGATTGCATGGGTACTCACCGGTAACAACGAAGAGGACCGCATGAAGCACTGGATGCGCCCCGCCCTCGCGATGCTCGCCGTCGCCTGGGGCGGCAACGAGTTCACGCCCCTGCTCGTCATGTACCGCACGCAGCATCACCTGGCGCAGGTGACGGTCAACGTGCTGCTCTTCGCGTACGTCCTCGGCATCATCCCCGCGCTGCTCATCGGTGGGCCGCTCTCCGACCGCTACGGCCGGCGGCGCCTGCTCGTCCCCGCGCCGTACATCGCGATGCTCGCGAGCGCCGTCCTCGCGTTCGCCCACGCCAACGTCACCGTGCTGTTCCTCGGGCGCGTGCTGTCGGGCATCGCGCTGGGTCTCGTCATGGCCGTCGGCTCATCGTGGATCAAGGAGCTGTCGAGCCCGCCGCACGACGACGCGCCCGACGGCACCGGCGCCAAGCGTGCGTCGATGTCGCTGACGGCCGGCTTCGGCCTCGGCGCCGCGTTCGCCGGCCCCCTCGCGCAGTGGGCGCCCTACCCCGACGAGCTGTCGTACCTCGTCAACATCGTCGTGACGGCGATCGCGGCCGTGCTCGTCCTGCGCACGCCGGAGACGGTCGACGCGGCGTCGCGCTCGACGTCGTCGTTGCGTGACGATCTGCGCATCCCCGCCATCGGCCACCGTCGGTTCCTGTTCGTCGTGCTGCCGATCGCCCCGTGGGTCTTCGGCGCCGCCGCGTGTGCGTACGCCGTCCTGCCCGCGCTCATGTCGTCGCACGTCTCGTCGGCGCCGATCGCGTTCT
The DNA here is from genome assembly GCF_004346775.1 of Dermacoccus sp. SAI-028. Lineage (NCBI taxonomy): Bacteria > Bacillati > Actinomycetota > Actinomycetes > Micrococcales > Dermacoccaceae > Dermacoccus > Dermacoccus sp. SAI-028. The sequence goes on from NZ_SMFS01000001.1 coordinate 2,465,141, forward strand.
CGGCGCTGCTGTGCGTCGTCGGCCTGACGTGCGGCTTCCTCGTCCAGTCTGTCGGGCGCCGCATCGACTCCCCCGGCACCACCCGAGCGGTGCGCGTGGGGCTCGTCGTCCTCGTCGTCGGCATGCTCGCCGGCGCGCTCGCGAGCCGCGAGCTCAACATCGCCACCGCGATCCTCGGCAGCTTCTGCCTGGGCGCCGGCTACGGCCTCGCGATGGTGAGCGGCCTGCTCGAGATCCAACGTATCGCCGGGCCCCGCGACCTCGCCGGGCTGACGGCCGTGTTCTACGGCGTCACCTATCTCGGCTTCGCCGTCCCCGCGATCATGGCGACGCTCGCGCAGGACGCCGGGTTCAGCTACCCCGCGATGTTCGAGTTCGGCGCGATCATGGCCGCGCTGTGCCTCGCCATCGTCGTCATCGCCGACCGTCGGATGCTTGCGAACGGCTGAACGGCTTGCGGGCGCAGCTCACACGACGATTCACTCGAAGACCGTGAGGAGCACGATCGCGACGACGGCGGCGATGAGGAAGCTGCTGATCGACGAGGCGAGCAACCGCTCCGACGTGCGCTGCGGCACGAGTTCGGGGTGACGCTCGCCGTCGGCCCGGCCCGTGAACGGCGACAGGATGACGGGCGAATCGACCGGAACATAGGCCCGCGCGGCGCCCTCCAACGCGTCGAGGTCGGCGGGCGCGAACATCGAGATGCCCGCGACGAGCAACGGACGATCGCCCCCGTCGAGGAAGACGATGGCGTCCTCGGCCGTCCACCACCGGAAGCGGCGCGGCACGATGCGCGCGGTCTCGTTCCACGCGATGAAGACCTGATCACGCCCACCGGCGAGATACTCGACGCCGTCCTCGTCGACGCGCAGGCGCGTGCGCATGTCACTGAGGAACGAGAAACCGAAATAGGCGACGAAGAAGACGACGACCGCGACGATGTTGCCGACCGACGGGCGAATGGCGAGCACGGGCGCCGCCAGGACGGCGAACAGCACGACCTCACAGGCGTGACGGCGCCAGAACGCCCACGGGCTCGCCTCGATGACCACGGGGCCTAGTCAACCAGACCGCGCCCGCGGCGACGAAGCGGGCGCGGGGGCCGATCGAGCCCCCAAGACTCCACCGACCCCGCCCGCGCATCGCCCAGCATGCACACCCCTGAGCATCGAGCGCGACGCACGGCTGACCGCCGTTCATTCATACAGACGCCCGACATCCTGAGCCGGTTGCACCCCACCGCAGACTTTTTTTCGACCGGGAACTCCTGCTCGGGCCCAGGGCGCTCGCGCGAGCGCCCGCCATGGGAGACAATCCACATGACGCGGGGAGGCACCCTGCGACGAGCGAACCAGGGAGCCACCCGACGATGCACCGCCTCACCCCCAGCACCCACGCCGGCCTTCGTGCCGGCTCTCGTGCCGGCGCAGCCGCCCTGCTCGCCGCGGGAGCCATCGTGCTCGGCGCGCCAGCGGCAACCGCCGACCCCACCGCACCGTTGAGCTCGCCGAGCACCGGCGCGGGCGTGAGCAGCGCCGTGTTCCAGAGCGCCACGTGCAGCGCATCCGGCGGATACTCGGCCCTCGTCACCCTGACGAACGCCGCCCCCGAAACCCAGACGTTCTCATTCACGACCGGCGCCGGAGGCGGCGCGACACCGGCAGCGACGAGTGTCGGCGCCGGTCAGAGCCTCACCGTGCGCGTCAGCACACCCTCGCAGGCCCGTGCCATCTTCGTGACGACGGCCTCCGGCGGCTCCGCTGGCTCGCTGCCCCTCAGCGGCTGCGGTGACGCACCGTCCACATCTTCGACGTCGCTCGCGACCGCTGAGCCGACACGGACACCGCGCCAGAGCACCTCGCCCGCCCCGACGAGCGACGAGCCGACGCTCGCGCCCACGATCGCATCTACGGGCGCATCGAGCCCCGCATCCCCCCTGGCCCCCACGACGCCGATGGCACCGACGACACCGCGCAGCAGTTCGACGAGCGCCACCTCGTCGCCCGAATCGTCTTCGTCTTCGTCCGGGTCGTCTTCGTCTTCGTCGTCGAGTCGTTCCAGTTCGGCGTCGTCGACCAGCACCTCCAGCCCGTCGCTCGCCCCCTCGGACGCGGCATCAGCCGACGAATCCGACTCGAGTTCGACGAGCCCCCTGCTCGTCGCCGGCGGTGTCGGCCTCGCACTGCTCGGCCTGGCGCTCGCCGTCACCGTCATTCGCCGCGACTACCACTGACGCAGGATCGTCACGGCAGACCACCACGACCCCGCTCGAAGCACGCGCCACACGAAGAAGCGCCCTCCCCGTCACGATGACGGGGAGGGCGCTTCTCAGGTGGCCGCGCGGGCCGACCGATCACATCGATCAGAGGCGACCGTAGGTCGAACCCGACAGCACCGGGTACAGGCCGGTGACGGTGCCCGGGTGGCGCGCCTCGTAGACCATGCCGTTGCCGGCGTAGATCGCGACGTGGCCCGGCAGGAAGACGAGGTCGCCGGGGCGCGGGTCGCTGACGGGCGTCGTCATCGCCTTGATGGCGCCCGACTGGTGCGGCAGCTGGATGCCGGCCTTCGCGAAGACCATCGCGACGTAACCGGAGCAGTCGGCACCGGAGGTCGACGATCCGCCGTAGACGTAGGGGATACCCGTCAGGCCCGCGGCGATGGAGACGACTCCGGAGTTCGAACGCGAGGCGGAAGCCGTGTTCGTGGCCTTCTGCGCGCTCGAGGCGTAGGTCGGCGTGGCCGAGTGCGTCGTGGTGGCGTGACGCACCGTCGCGCGGTGCACGGGTGCCTGCTGGTGACGCGGCGTCTGGGCGACCGGGCGAGCCTGGGTGTGCTGCGAAACCGCCTGGCGAGCGTGCGTGCGATGCACGCGCTGGTGCGTCGCGGTGGCGCGCTGGGTGTTCGTCGACTGCGACGCGGCGCGGTGGGTGTTCGTCGACTGCGACGCGGCGCGGTGGGTGTTCGTCGACTGCGACGCGGCGCGGTGGGTGTTCGTCGACTGCGACGCGGCGCGGTGGGTGTTCGTCGACTGCGACGCGGCGCGGTGGGTGTTCGTCGACTGCGACGCGGCGCGGTGGGTGTTCGTCGACTGCGACGCGGCGCGGTGGGTGTTCGTCGACTGCGACGCGGCGCGGTGGGTGTTCGTCGACTGCGACGCGGCGCGGTGGGTGTTCGTCGACTGCGACGCGGCGCGGTGGGTGTTCGTCGACTGCGACGCGGCGCGGTGGGTGTTCGTCGACTGCGACGCGGCGGGCGCGGTGCGCTTCTTGACGACGATCGAGCGACGCTGCGCCGGCTCGGCGATCTTCGCCTTGCGCTCGGCCCTGACGGGCTTCACGGAGGCCGACGTCAGCGCACTGCGGGCCTGCGAGCGCGACACCTGCTTCAGCGCCTGCGACGTCGCGCGCGTCGACTTCTTCGCGGCGGCGGGCTTCGCGGCGGCCTTGGCGGCGGGCTTCGGGGCGGCCTTGGCGGCGGGCTTCGGGGCGGCCTTCGGGGCGACGACGAGCTTCTTGGCCGGCGTGACGGTCTTGAGCTCGAGGGGTGTCGTGGCGGCAGCCGCGGCCTCGTGAACGGCGCCCGACTCAGGGGCCGCACCGGCGCTCTGCGTGATGCCGAGACCAGCGACCAGACCACCGGAGACGGCGACGGTCGTGGTGAGCATGGCCAGGGTGCGCGTCTGCTTCACAGGACGCAGCGGGCCCGGCGTGTTCTTGATGGACAATGTGCAACCTCTCGAACGCCTGTGAGGTGAGCTGTCGGGTTCGGACCTGTTGCTCGGCCCGGCTCTCGGCGCTTCGTGCGTGCGACGCGAGCTTCACCCCGAGTTCTTGATCTGCGCTTCGCGGATCAGGAACGAAGAAGTGGGTCCCCCACCCCTGCCAGGTGGTGTAGCTGACATGACTCGCGCGCCGCAGGCAGGGCTCGGCGTGTTCGGCACGCGAGTGTTCGTTGTCGAACCAGGTAAGACGGTAACGAATCAGTCACGACGACGGTGAATCAGGAACCGGCGAGATAGGCGTCATTTCGGCATCGAGCACCCGTCTCAGGCCCCGTTCGTCGCGCCACCAGCGGAGGTTCAGAATCCGTTACAGAGTGTGCTCGTGATGAACATCACATGCAACCTCAGGCCTGCTGACCCGTCACGGACACGAATACGTGCGAGGCGATGTCCTCGGGCAGCGACACGGCGTCGTCAGGCCGATCGGCGACGGCCGCGTGGACGCGGTCGCCGTCAGCACGCACGTCGAGGGCCACCCCGGGGCTCAGCCCGACGCTCGTCAGCACCGCGAGAGACTCGGCGTCCGCTTGCGCGGGCTCGCCGATGCGGCGCACCACCACGCGCAGCGACTCGCTGCCGGCCACCTCGACGAGCGACTGCACGCCGTCACGGAAACCCTCCGGCGCCTCGCCCCAGCCGAGCTCGTCCAGCCCGGGAATCGGGTTGCCGTACGGGGACAGGCCCTTGTCGACGATGAGCTCGAGGATCTTGCGCTCGACGCGCTCGCTCATGACGTGCTCCCACCGGCACGCCTCGTCGTGGACGTACTCGAGCTCGAGGCCGATGACGTCGACGAGCAACCGCTCCGCGAGGCGATGCTTGCGCATGACGCGAGTCGCGAGCAGGCGCCCCTCGGGTGTCAGTTCGATGCGCCGGGAGTTCGCGACGTGGAGCAGACCGTCGCGCTCCATGCGCGCGACCGTCTGCGACACCGTGGGCCCGGAGTGGCCGAGGCGCTCCGCGATGCGGGCGCGCAACGGGGGGATGCCCTCTTCTTCGAGGTCATAGATGGTGCGCAGATACATCTCGGTGGTGTCGATCAGGTCAGTCACGACGACAAGAGTGCCACCTCCGGCGCCGCCGCGCACGGGTGCTCGCGATACCGGCGTCGGTGGGGCGAGGCTCGGAGCATCAGTCGCGCGAACGGATCGCCTCGAGCGGACCGCCGGAATGAGCAGGCGCGACGGGCAGTGCCTCGGAGGTGTTCGTCAGAGCGATGTTCGTCAAGGGAGCGACGTCGGCAGGGGTGAGGCCGGGCGAGCCGCGAAGGCAAGGGGGCCGAAAGAGAAGAACCCGAGGCGCGCGCTCACGAAGAGCGCTGCGGCCTCGGGGTGAAGCGCAGCCGCCAGGGGGGAGGGAGTGCGGCGCGCTTCGTGACGAGACGCTACACCCGCTCCCCCCATCATTGAAAGTTAAATCGGGAAGCCAGGGCTGTGAAGATGCTGTGAGCTTCGCAACGCGCTGTCAGAGCCATTCGCCGAACGCGGCCGGCTCGCGCGTGAAGCGGTATGTGGCCCAGTTGAGTTGGGTGACGGAACCGTCGGCGTCGCGGGTGATGACGAGCCATTCGCCGCGCTCGCGACCCGCGACGGTGCGGTAGCGGTCTTCGTCGACGCGCTCGAAGACGGCCGGCGCCTTCCACTCGGGCAACCCCTCGACGCGAGCCTTGAGCGTGCCGCCCTCGACGACGAACGTGAACTGCGTCCCCTCCGAGAACCACACCCCGAGCAGCGGGACGAACTCCGGGGGCACGGTGATCCCGGGCGTCCAGGCTGCGGGCAGCTCGGGTTCGCGCTCCTGGACGGCGCTCGCGAGGTCCGTGGCGAGGGCCGCGGGATCGGGGGTGTGCGTCGCGTTCATGAGAGCGACGCCCGTCGTCGCGCTCTCGCGGTGCGTGAAGACGCCGGTGATCGCGCCCGGCCAACCGCCGGTGTGGCCGACCCAGATGCGATCGTCACGGCGCAGCAGCATGAACCCGAGACCCCATGCGGCGCCCCAGCGATCGACGTCGGCGACGATCTGCGGCTGACACATCTCCTCGAGCGTGTCGGCGGAGAGGATCGCGGGGTCGGGGTTCGCGACGAAACCTCCCCAACGCGCCATGTCGCGCACACTCGAGACCATGCCCGCGGCCGGCGCGATGGCGCGCGAGTCGAAGACGGGTTCGTCGACGGGGACGTCGCTGTACGGCGGCACGAAATAGGTGCCCGCAGCATGCGGATCGGTGTCGACGCCGCCCGGGTGGCCGAGAGTTGTCGACGTCATGCCGAGTGGGTCGAGGAGCCGACGCTGCACGCTAGCGAACCAGTCGCCACCGTCGAGACGATTGATCATCTCGCCGAGCAGCGCGTACCCGAGGTTCGAGTAGTGGAAACGCGTGTGAGCGGGCAAGACGCGTTCGCTGTGGGCGAGGCTCGCGAGGAACTCGTCGCGCCCCGGCATGACGAGCGTGTCGAACACGTCGCCGACGGCCTCGCGCTGGATGCCGGAGCTGTGCGACATGAACTGACGCGGCGTCATGCGCGCAAGGGGCGAGTCTGCGGCGATCGTGTCGATGACGTCGCGTGCCGGAGCGTCGATGTCGAGCTTGCCCTCGTCGCGCAGGGCCATGATCGTCACCGCCACGAACGTCTTCGTGTTCGACGCGATCTGGAAGCGCGTGTTCTCGTCGGGCGCAGTCTGCCCGACGCGCTCCGCGCCGACGTTCCGGCCGAGGTGCGCCGCCCCGAAACCGTTGTGCCACAGCAGCGTCCCGCGTCGCGCCACCCCGGCGGCGAGGCCCGGCACGCGACCCGAGCGCTGAGCGTCGAGGGCGATGCGGTCGAGAGCCGTCGTCGTCTCGCGCGACAACCGCGTCGCCGTCGAGGGTTCGACGCGCCCGTCGACCTGAGTGACGCCGGACGTGGCAGCACGATCAGCCTGCACGTCCCGCGCGGCCGACGTCATCGCGGCAGCGTCAGCCTGGGAGTCGAGCGTCGCGGTAGCTCCTTCGTCCTGCGCGTCGAGTGCTGCCAGGGCACGATCGGTCGACGGGTCGTGGGGTGTCGGCGTGGACGAGTCAGTCATACCTCCACGCTAGGTGGTGACGCCGTCCGCTCCGGTTTTGCGGGCCGGCGAAATAACGACAGCAGATTCGCGGGCGCGGGACGCAGCGCCGCCCCGCCTCGCCATGCCGGCGACGCCCCACTCGTATCCATCGGCGATTTTCGTCCACATTCGCGAATCTCGCCCCATCTGCGAACGGCGTCCACCCCGGCGAATCGCGTCCCCATCTGCGATTTGCACACGTCGACGGCTCAGGGCCAGCGACGTTCGATACGCCAGGCTGACGGGTCGTCGAGGTCGCCGTCGCCGACGCGCACGTAGACGAGGCGGTCGTGCAGACGGGAACGGCGCCCCGCCCAGAACTCGATCTCGTCGCAGTTGATGCGGTAGCCGCCCCAGAAGTCGGGCAGGGGGACGTCGTCGGCGCCGCCCGTGTCGGGGTAACGGGCCGTCATCTCGGCGTTGGCGGTCTCGAGCTCGGCGCGGCTCGTCAGCGGCCGCGACTGCTTCGACACCCACGCCCCGACGCGCGAACCATACGGGCGCGAGTCGAAGTAGGCGCGCACGACGTCACGAGGCAGCTCGACGGCGCTACCGGTGAAGCGGATCGCGCGAAACATCAGCGGCCACGTGAGCGCCCCGGCGATCTGGTCGTTCTCGGCGATGTCACGGCCCTTGGCCGATTCGAGACTCGTGTAGAAACCGGGGCCGTCGGCCCCGAGGTAGCGCATGAGGACGGTCCGCACGTGCGGCGCGCCGGCGGCGTCGGCCGTCGCGATGCTGATGGCCTCTGGCTCGGGCACGTCGCCTTGGGCATTCTGGCGTTCGCGTGCCTCGCGCACCCATGCCTCGATCAGCTCGAGCGGCGCCGCGGGCAACTGCGACTCGTCGAGACCTTCACCGTCGTAATCCATGCGCACCTCGGTCATGCCCCCATCTTGCCCGCCCGGGCCGCTGCGCAGGGCGCCGGGGCGCACCCTGCTTCGGGACGAGCGGACAGGCCCGGTTCCGGAGGCGCTCAGCGACGATTCTCGCCGCCTCCGCCGTGACGGTTCTCGAGGCTGCCCGGCGTGGCGCTTGGTTGGCGGTCACACTGACGTTTTCTGCCGGGCGCGTCGGGCAGGTGATGACCTGACGGGTCACAACCTGACGGAGCGTGGGCGCTCGGTCCGCGCACCTCGAGACGAAGGCGGCGTATCGCCTTTGGCACCCTCCCGACGCGTCGACGGGCGCCGCCACCGGTCGCGCACTGGCCCGACATGATCAACACGCCCGGCCAGCCTGTCTGGTCAGGACGAGCACCAGCGGGTGCGCAACCCCGCGCCCGCGCGGGACGGGCCCGCGCGGGACGGCCCCGTCGACTCGCCATTTCGGCCGCGCCCAGCCCACGACCCGCCCTGCGGAAACGGTACCCGCCATGCGAAACGGGCGGCGCGGGCTGCAGCGCCCGTCCTAGAGTCGACAACGTGACTGACGCGAAGAGCAATGACGCGAAGAGCCCCGCCATCGTCATCCCCGACGCTCTCAAGCCGAGCGACGGACGCTTCGGTGCCGGCCCGAGCAAGATCCGCCCCGACGCACTCGCAGCGCTCGCCGCTGCAGGCGAGGGTGCAACTCCGCTGCTCGGCACGTCACACCGTCAGGCGCCGGTGAAGAACCTCGTACGCGAGGTGCAAGAGGGCCTCGCGCAGATGTACGACCTGCCTGACGGCTACGAGACGGTGATGGGTCTCGGCGGGTCGAACGCGTTCTGGGACGTGGCCGCGTTCAGCCTGATCGAACACCGCCAGCAGAACCTCGTCTTCGGCGAGTTCACCGCCAAGTTCGCGACGTCCGCGACGGCGCCGTTCCTCGAGGCGCCCGACATTGTCGAAGCCCCGGCGGGCAGCGTCGCCGAGGCGCAGCCGAAGCCCGGCATCGACACTTACGCGTGGGCGCACAACGAGACGTCGACAGGCGCGATGGCGCCCGTCACGCGCCCGGCAAACACCGACGACGACACGCTCGTCCTCATCGACGGCACGTCCGCCGCGGGCGGCCTGCCCGTCGACCTGACCGAGTGCGACGTCTACTACTTCGCGCCGCAGAAATCGTTCGCGAGCGACGGGGGCCTGTGGTTCGCGTTCATGTCCCCCGCCGCGATCGAGCGGGTCGCGCGCATCAAGGCGTCGGGCCGCTGGATCCCACCGTTCCTCGACCTCGACGCCGCCATCACGAACAGCCGTCAGGCGCAGACGTACAACACGCCGGCGCTCGCGACGTACGTCCTCATGAAGGCGCAACTCGACTGGTTCAACGCGAACGGCGGCCTCGACTTCGCCGTCGAACGTACCCGCGCCTCATCGAAGGCCCTCTACACGTGGGCGGACGCGCACCCGCACGCGACACCGTTCGTCACTGACCCGGCGCACCGCTCCCTCGTCGTCGGCACGATCGACTTCGACGACGCCATCGACGCGGCGGCGATCGCGGCGACGCTGCGCGCTAACGGCATCGTCGACGTCGAGCCCTACCGGAAGCTGGGACGCAATCAGCTGCGCGTCGGCATGTACCCTGCCGTGGAACCCACCGATGTGGCGGCGCTCACCCACTGCATCGACCACGTCATCGAACGGCTCTGACGCCACCGTCACCTCAGGCCGCTCCAACGAAAGGCCCACCGCGTGCCCCTCGCTCACAACCTCACTCGCGAAACCGCCCAGCACCGTTCTCGCACAGTGACATTGAGCGACCAATCCATTCACCTGGATCTGACGGGCGCGCCGACGGAGGCCGCGACGTTCACCTCGACGTCGACACTGCGCCTCACCTGCACCGAAGGTGCGGTGTCGATCGACCTCGTCGCCGATGCCGCCCCATGCGTTCTGCTCGACGGCGTCGAACTCGACGCGAACGCCACGAGCTTCGAGGATTCTCTCGTCACCGTCCGCGGCCTGACGCCGGGGCGCGAGCACGTCGTCACCGTCATCGCCGAGTGCCACTACAGCCACACCGGCGAAGGCCTGCACCGCTTCCGCGACCCGCAGGACGGCGAGACGTACCTGTTCACCCACTTCGAACCGACCGACGCCCGCCGCGTCTTCGCCTGCTTCGACCAGCCCGACCTCAAGACACACTTCGCGATCAGCGTCACCGCCCCGTCGCACTGGCTCGTGCGCAGCAACGGCGCACCCGAGAGCGCCGAACCGGCCGCCGCGAGCGACGAGACGCACGGCAACACCACCACCGACCTCACCCTCACGACGTTCACACCGACGATGCCGCAGTCGACGTACATCGTCTGCGTCATCGCGGGCCCATACGCGCTGGTCGAGGACGAGGCGGTGCTGAGCGACGGACGCCGCGTGCCGCTGTCGATCATGTGCCGCCCGGCGATGCGCGCGAGCCTGCCCAGCGCGGACATGCTGCGCTGGACGAAGGCCGGGCTGCCGTGGTGCGAGCGCAAGTTCGGCTGCAGCTACCCCTGGGGCACCTACGACCAGATCTTCGTGCCCGAGTACAACATCGGCGCGATGGAGAACCCGGGCCTCGTCACGTTCAACGAGAACTACCTCAAGCGCGGCGACGCGACCCGCAGCGAACGCGAAGCGCTCGCCACGACGCTGCTGCACGAGATGGCGCACATGTGGTTCGGCGACCTCGTCACGATGCCGTGGTGGGACGACCTGTGGCTCAAGGAATCGTTCGCCGACTTCATCGGCGCGCAGGCCGCGTCCGAAGTCACCGAGTTCGACGACGCGTGGGCCACGTTCGGGCTGGGCCGCAAGGCGTGGGCGTACTCCGCCGACCAGCTGCCGACGACGCACCCCATCGTCGCCGACATCCCCGACGTCGAAGCCGCGCGCGCCAACTTCGACGGCATCACCTACGCGAAGGGCGCCTCCGTGCTGCGCCAGCTCGTCGCGTACGCCGGTGAGGACGCGTTCTACGAGGGCGCGGCGCTGTACTTCGAACGTCACGCCTTCACGAACGCGACCCTCGACGACTTCCTCGACGCCCTCGGCGAGGCGAGCGGACGCGACATGACGGCGTGGGCGCAGGCCTGGCTGCAGACGTCGGGCCCCGACACGCTCGAGGTGGCCGGCGGCGTCATCACGCGCCGCGGCGACCGCACGCGCCCGCACCGCTTCCACGCCACCGCATTCGACGTCGAGGCGCCCGACGCCTCCGAAGCCGCCGCCTGGCACGCCGCCGGCGACGCGTGGCTCGACCTCGAAGGCGAGAGCGACACGCTCGAGCTGCCGGGCGAACTGCGTGGCGCGGTCGTCCTCGTCGACGACGAGGACTGGACGTACGCGAAGATCGCGCCGAGCACCGAGACGCTCGAGCTGTTCGCGACGCAGCTCTGCCACCTCGCCTCGGCGACGCATCGCGCCACGGCGTGGGGGCAGCTGTGGCAGGCCACGCGTGATGCGCGCCTGCCCGCCGAGACGTTCGTGCGCGCCGGGCTGACCCAGCTCGCGGACGAACCGTCGGCGACGATCGTCGACGGCGCGGGACGGTTCGCGATCGCCGCGATCACGTCCTACCTGCCCGACGCCGCCTCGCGCGCCGACTGGGCGCAGGCGTTCTGGCGTGTCGCGATCGACCGGGCCGACGCATCGACGGGCACCGATCTTCCGGGCGTGTGGCGCCGACTGGCCCTCCTCGTCGCGGCCCTCGCCCCGAGCGTCGACGATGAACTGCGCGCCCTGCTCGACGCGCACACCCCGTTCGAGCCCGACCAGGACGAGCGCTGGAGCGTCCTCACCTCACTCGCGGCGCACACCCGTGACGACGACGCCCGTCGCGACGTCGACGCCCGCCTCGCAGATGAACGCACGCGCGACACGACGCAGCGCGGCGCGGCCCAGGCGCTCGGCGCGACGGCAGCTCTCGGCCTCGACGACACCAAGCAGGCCGCGTGGCAGCGCGTCGACGACGCGTCGCTGACGAACGAGCAGGTCGCCGCGCTCGTCGCCGGGCTCACCCACCCCGCGAGCGTCGAGCTGGCCGGCGCGTACGCCGACAGCTACCTCGATCACCTCGAGACGTGGTGGCGCGAGCGCAGCCAGGTCATCGCCTCACGCCTCGTGCGCGTTCTGTTCGACACCCAGCCGAACACCGAAGCCGCAGAAGCCTGGCTCGCCTCGCATCCCGACGCGCCGGGGGCACTGCGTCGGATCGTCGTCGAGGAGGTCGACCAGCTGCAGCGTCGCCGCCGCGCGCAGGCCGTCAGCGACGGCTCGCGCCCCTGAGCCACATACCCGAAGGGCCGGGCCTCAGTTCGCGAGCTGCGCCACGAGCGGCACGAGCACGAACGCGGCGAGGGCGATGATGACGATGAGTCGGCGGGTCTTCGGGGTCATGTCGCCGATTCTCTCACCGCGAGATGGGTGGGCCGCATCGCGATGACGTCGCGCGCCGCGTAGTGCCGCACCCGCATCAGGGTGAGGCCGGCGACGAGCGTCGCGACGCCGACCGCGACGCTGCCGACCGCGATCGTCGCGCGGGCGCCGAAGGTGTTGCCGATCCACCCGATGAGCGGCGCGCCGACGGGCGTGCCGCCCATGAGGATCGCCATGTAGAGCGCCATGACGCGCCCGCGCAGCTGCGGGTCGACGGAGAGCTGGACGCTCGCGTTCGCCGTCGTCAACGCCGTCAGCGCACACAACCCGACGGGCACGAGGAACGCGCCGAACAGCCACACGTTCGGCGCCATCGCGGCGAGTGCGGAGAACACCGTGAACCCGGCGAGCGCCGCGAGCAGAAGCCGCAGTGACGGCGACTTGCGCCGGGCCGCGAGCAGCGCCGCGGCCAGCGACCCCACCGCCATCACCGACGAGATGATGCCGTAGGCGCGCGCGTCGGCGTGGAAGACGCTCGTCGCCATGAGCGCCGTCGTGATCTGGAAGTTCATGCCGAACGTGCCGAGCATGAACACGAGACCCATGATGAGCTGCAGGTCGCGCCGCCGACTCACGTAGGCGAAACCTTCGCGCACCCCGCCGCGGCCACGCCGTCGGGGCGCCGGCCGTAGTTCGCGCGGATTCATCGCGAGCAGCGCGGCGAGGACGGCGACGAACGACGCCGCGTTGAGCACCATCGCCCAGCCCGTGCCGATGCCCGCGATGAGCAGACCCGCGACGCCGGGGCCGATGAGGCGCGCCGCGTTGAACGACGCCGAGTTGAGACCGACGGCGTTCGTCAGGTGCCCCTCGGGCACGAGTTCGGAGACGAACGCCTGACGCGTCGGGTTGTCGAGGGCCGTCGCGATGCCCTGCACGAGGGCGATGCCGAAGACGCTCGCGAGCGTCGCCGAGCCCGTCAGCAGCAGCCTCGCGAGCACGAGCGACGTCACCGCGAGCGCGCTCTGGCTCAGCATGAGCAGACGCCGCTTGGGGTAGGCGTCCGCGAGGGATCCGGCGAACGGGGCGAGAAGGACGACGGGCGCGAACTGCGTCGCGGTGATCGCGCCGAGCGCGGCGGCGTCGTGGTGCGTCAGTTCGGTGAGGACGACCCAGTCCTGCGTCACGCGCCCGATCCACGTGCCGACGTTCGACACGAGCGCGCCGCTCGCGTAGAGGCGATAGTTGCGGATGGACAACGAGGCGAAGGTGGGGCTCGTGGTGACTCCTCAGGACGACATGGCTGACGGCAGTCTCGTCAACACCTGCCCCGTCCGGAATATTCCTTTTCGATCATTCTTCGGCGCCGGTCGCGCAGCCGTCGAGCACGTCCTCCTCGAGCACGTCGTCCCTGAGCCGCAGCCCGTACGTCGCGAGCGAGAGGTCGGCGAGCTTGCGCGTCGCCTCGGGGTCGTCGTCCTGCCAGGCGCGGGCGACGTCGTCGTCGATGGCGGCGAGCGCACGTGGCGAGGCGCTCGTCAGCGCTTCGAGCGCGAGCAACCGGCGTCCGCCCGGCATGGAACGCAGGCGGGCGAGGCGCCCCGCGGTGACGGCGTAGCGCAGGCGCGTCAGCAGCCACGGCACGAGCGCGAGGACGATCGGCAGCGCCGCCGTCAGGACCCCGAGCAGGACGGCGAAGCGGCCCAGCCCCGTCGCGAGGTCGTGCCCCGAGCCGGCCATGTCCGTCGCCGTGCCGGCGGCCTTGTCGAACGGGGTGCGCACCTCGGAACCGACGAACGGGACCTTCGCGACGGCATTCGCCGCGTCCGTCATGTCGAGCGCCAGGCTGGAGCTGCCGTGCTCGAGCTTCTGCGCGCCGCTCTGCGCCACGAGCGCCCGGTCGTGAACGACGGTGCCCGCCCAGATCGCGAGGACGCACCACAGCGCGAGGGCCACGTCGGCCACGATCTGACGGGTGCGGCGCGAACCGCGATCGGCGTAGAACTTGAGCCCCATGACGTGCCTTCTCTCCATCAGGATCGGGTGCGTGCCGCTGCGTGCCGTCCCATCGTAGGGGACACCTTCTCCAGCCGACTTCCAGCGAACGTCCAGTCGGGCGGGCGAGAATGACAGGCATGAGCACGCCCGAAGCACGCATCCTCATCGTCGAGGACGACACCAACATCCGCGAACTGCTCGCCACGAGCATGAAGTTCGCCGGTTTCGACGTCTCCGTCGCCGGCACCGGCAGCGAAGGGCTCGCCCTCGCCGCGACGCAGGAGTTCGACCTCGCCGTGCTCGACGTCATGCTTCCCGACATGGACGGCTTCGCCGTCACGAGCCGCCTGCGCGAGGGCGGACGCGAACTGCCGATCGTCTTCCTCACCGCGCGCGACTCCGTCGACGACACCGTCAAGGGCCTCACCGTCGGCGGCGACGACTACATCACGAAACCGTTCAGCCTCGAAGAGGTCGTCGCGCGCATCCGCGCCGTCCTTCGCCGCACGAAGGCCGACGACTCGGACGGCCCCACCGTCACCGTCGGCGACCTCGAGCTCGACGACGACAGCCACGAGGTGCGCCGCGCGGGCCGCGTCATCGACGTCTCCCCCACCGAGTTCAAGCTGCTGCGCTACCTCATGCTCAACGCCGGTCGCGTCGTGAGCAAGGCCCAGATCCTCGACCACGTGTGGGACTACGACTTCCGCGGTGAGGCCGGCATCGTCGAGTCGTACATCTCCTACCTGCGCCGCAAGATCGACGTCGACGGTCTCGAACCGCTCATCCACACCAAACGCGGCGTCGGATACGTGTTGCGCGAACCGCGCTGACGTAGGCGATCCCCCTGGTCTCCCCCGACGGCTACACGCTGCGCCAGCAGTACCTGCGACTGCGGCGCGGCGTCCACCGCTGGCCGCTGCGCGCCCGCATCGTCGCCGTGCTCGCCGGCCTGCTCGGCGCAGCGATGTTCGTCGTCGGCACTGCCGGGTCCTGGCAGCTGCAGAGCTACCTCGTCCAACGAGAGGACGCCGACCTCGTCGCCGCCGCGCCCACCCTCGTCGCCTCGACGATCCAGCAACAGGCCGAGCACGCGCGCGTGACGAGCGCCGTGCCCGTCAACGTGTACGCCGTCCGCATCGTCGGCGCGCAGGAGACGAACGACTTCGTCCCCGCCACGGGGCCCCGCCCCGACTTCCCCGACGTGACGAAGGCCAGCGCCATCGCGCACGGCGGGCACCCCTACACCGTCCATTCGCAGGGCGAGAGCACCGTGTCGTGGCGCGTCGTCGAAGGCATCGACGAGACCACCGGCGAGCCGTACGCCGTCGCCGTCAGCATGGCGAACGTCGACACCGTCGTGCGACGCATGCAGGTGCTCACCATCGGCGTCAGCGCAATCGCACTGCTGTTCGCGACGCTCGCGGCGCTGTGGGCGGTGCGGCGGGCGATGCGACCACTACGAGCCATCGAGGACACCGCCGCCGCCATCGCCGCGGGCGACCTGACACGCCGCGTCCCCAACCCCGACTCCGCCGACGAGATGGAGAGCCTTGCGCGCTCGCTCAACGTCATGCTCAGCCAGGTCGAACGCTCGATGGAGATCAAGGACCGCAGCGAGGAGAGCATGCGCTCCTTCGTCGCAGACGCCTCGCACGAGCTGCGCACTCCCCTCGCCACCGTCCGCGGCTACGCCGAGCTGTACCGTCAGGGCGCGGTGAGCGACCCCGACGACGTCGCCGCCGCCTTCCGCCGCATCGAGGACGAGGCGAAACGCATGAGCGCCATGGTCGACGACCTGCTCCTGCTCTCTCGCCTCGAGACGGAGCAGCGCGCCGCGACGATCGGGGCCACCGCGCCCGGCACGCCGCGACGCCACCACGACGTCGACCTCACCGTCATCGCCGCGGACGCCGTGAGCGACGCAGAGGCCCGCGGGGACGGCGAGCGCCGCTTCGCACTGCACGGGCTCGGCGGCGGCCTGGGCCCCGTCATCATCAGCGCAGACGAGCAGCGCCTGCGCCAGGTGATGACGAACCTCGTGAGCAACGCCGAACGCTACGCTCCGGGCACCGAACCCATCGAGGTCGGCGTCGGTGCGGTCGACGGGCGCGCCGTCGTCGAGGTCGCCGACCACGGCCCCGGCATCCCCGCCGACATGCGTGGCCGCATCTTCGAACGCTTCTACCGTGCCGACGTCGCCCGCAACCGCGCGAGCGGCAGCACCGGCCTCGGCCTGTCGATCGTCGCCGCGATCGTCGCCGCCCACGACGGTGAGGTGAACGTGCGCGAAACCCCCGGCGGGGGCGCGACGTTCGTCGTCAGTCTGCCGCTCGCCGCGCCGGATTCACAGGCGCAGCACAGCTCGCATCACGTTGCCGACGAGACTGATGACGTCGAATAGCCTCGACTGACTACTCTCGTGACCCGAGAGGCCCCCTCAGCGCATCGACCGACGCAGCCCGCGTCAGCGCCGATCCGAGACCAGGAGCAGTGCCATGACCGAGACGCCCGACAGCGCCCCGAACCCCGACGAGCGACCGGACGGCGCCCGCCGTCACCAGCTGCCGGGCCAGGCTCCACGCCCTGACGACACGCAGGTGATCCGCTCCGAACCGGCCCGCCTCGACGCCCCGCCCGCCGGTGCGATGCCGGCGTCCGCCCCCGCGCCGACGTCCGGGCCTCAGCCCGGTTATCAACAGCCCTGGGCACAGCCGGGGTACGGGCAGCCGAGCCACGCGCAGCCTGTCCAGCAACAGCCGGGATACGAGCAGCCGGGCGCGGCGTACGGCGTCGGCTCGCAGCCTGCCGGTGGCGGGCGTTCGGGACGCGGCGGGCGCGGTCTCGCGCAGATCGGTGCGGCCTCGCTCCTCGCGGCGGCCCTCGCATCAGCCGGGACGTACGCCGTCGTCCAGCGCGACGACACCGGCGCCGTCTCGGGCGGCGGCAACTCGACGGTCATCAAGGCCGATCCGGCCGACTTCGCCGACGCCGGCGCGATCAACTGGTCGGCGACGGCCGCGAAGGTCAACCCGAGCGTCGTCTCGATCGACGTCAGCTCCGGCTCCAGCGGCGGCGAGGGCTCCGGCGTCGTGCTCGACAAGAGCGGCAACATCGTGACGAACAACCACGTCGTCAGCGGCGCCGGGTCGAACGCGACCGTCACCGTCACGCTCAACAACAACCGCACCTACCCAGCGAGCGTCGTCGGCACCGACCCGTCCACCGACCTCGCCGTCATCCGCATCAAGGACGTCCCGGACCTGCACCCCGTCGAGATGGCCGACGACAGCAAGCTCGTCGTCGGTCAGCCCGTCATGGCTGTCGGCAACCCCCTCGGCCTCGCCGGCACCGTGACGACGGGCATCGTCTCCGCCCTCGACCGGCCGGTGACGACGAGCGAGAGCGACTCCGACAGCTCCTCGACGTCGACCTCGACCGTCGTGACGAACGCGATCCAGACGAGCGCCGCGATCAACCCGGGCAACTCGGGTGGCGCGCTCGTCAACGGCAGCGGCAAGCTGATCGGCATCAACTCCTCGATCGCGTCGCTGTCGAACGGCGCCTCGGGCGGCCAGAGCGGCAACATCGGCATCGGCTTCGCCATCCCGAGCAACGTCGTGAAGAACATCTCGGGCCAGCTCATCGCCAAGGGCAAGGCCGAGCACGCGCTGCTCGGCATCGGCACGTCGCCGACGGAGGTCAAGAGCGGCAACGCGACGCTGACGGCGGCGAAGGTCGCGTCCGTCGCCCCCGGCAGCGGCGCCGCCAAGGCGGGGCTGCGCAAGGACGACGCGATCACCGCGATCGACGGCGAACCCGTCACCTCGCCCAACGCGCTCGTCGGTCAGGTGCGCTCGCGTACCGTCGGCAGCGCCGTCAAGCTGACGATCATCCGCGACGGTCGCCAGCAGGAGGTCTCGGTGACGCTGGGAGCTCAGTCCGACGTCAAGAATTGAGCGCTCCCCGCAACGGGTGCCAGGCGTAGAGTGAGGGATTCTGCCTCCACTGCCCCCGAAGGTGGTTCGCCTTGCCCGCTCCCGTGCTCGAGCCTGCGCTCGACCCCGTCCTCGACCACGAACGCGCGCACCTCGCCGCCGCACGCGCCCAACTCGCGCGCATGCGCGATTCGGCCGCCTCGCTCGACGCGTCGCGGGCCAGCGACGCCGTCAGCGGCGAGGCGCTCGGGGCGACGCTCGCCCGCCGCGTCGCGGCGCTGACCGACGACCCGTCGACGACGCTCTTCTTCGGCCGCATCGACTGGCGCGACCCGGCCGCGGGTGACGCCGCGCGCCTCGAGGAGCTCTACGTCGGGCGCCGCCACGTCTCCGACGAGGCGGGCGACCCGCTCGTCATCGACTGGCGGGCGCCCGTGTCGACGGCGTTCTACCGCGCCTCCCCTGCCGAACCGATGGGCGTGTCGCTGCGGCGGCGCTTCGGCGTCGAACGCGGCGAGCTGACGGCGTACGAGGACGAGCGTCTCGATGCTCCTGGGGGCACCGACGAGTCGGGCGCCGACGATCGGGCGGGCAGCGACATCCTCGCCGCCGAGATCGAACGCCCCCGCTCGGGCCCGATGCGCGACATCGTCTCGACGATCCAGCCCGAGCAGGATGCGCTCGTGCGCGCCGACGTCGCGACCACCGTCTGCATCCAGGGCGCGCCCGGCACCGGCAAGACGGCTGTCGGCCTGCACCGCGCGGCGTGGCTGCTGTACTCGTTCCGCGCCCGCCTCGATCGCGCCGGCGTCCTCGTCGTCGGCCCGAACGCGGCGTTCCTCGACCACATCTCCGCGGTGCTGCCGTCGCTCGGCGAGGCGCGCGTCGCCCACGCGACGATCGAGACGCTCCTCGACGGCAGCTACCGCGACGACACCCCGAAGAACCGACGCTGGCTCGTGCGCGGCGCGGACGAGGCGCAGGTCGCCGTCCTCAAGGGCGCTGCGCGGTGGGCCGGCATCATCCACCGCGCGGTGTGGGCCCACGTCGGGCACCCCGACGAGGCGCTCGTCGTCCCCCGTGGCGCGCGACGCTGGCGGGTGCCCGCGTACGAGGTGGCCGAGATCGTCGCCGAACTCCGTTCGCGCGGCGTGCGATACGAGGCCGCGCGGGCGATGATGGCGCAGCGCCTCGCGCACAGCGTCATGCTGCAGCTCGAGGCCGCGGGCGACTCCCCCGACGATCGCGTCCAGGATTCCATCGCCCGCAGCGCGTCGGTGAAGGCGTACGTCAAGGCCCTGTGGCCGCAGCTCGACGCCGCCGGCGTCGTCCACCGCCTCCTGTCGGACGCCGACTTCCTCCACGAGTGCGCCGACGGCGACCTCGACCCGCACGAGGAGGCGAGCGCGGTGTGGGAGAAGCCGCCGCGCACCAAGGGGTCCGCGAAGTGGTCACCGGCCGACCTCGCGCTGCTCGACGAGGCCGCCGACTGCATCGAACGCACGACGAGCCTCGGGCACGTCATCGTCGACGAGGCGCAGGATCTGTCGGCGATGCAGCTGCGCGGCGTCGGGCGCCGCTGCTCGACGGGCTCGGCGACGGTGCTCGGTGACGTCGCGCAGGCGACGACGCCGTGGGCACCGGGGTCATGGACTGCGACGATGTCACACCTCGGCAAGAGCGACTTCCACCTCGAGGAGCTGCTGCAGGGCTTTCGCGTGCCCGCTGCCGTCATCGAATACGCCTCACAGCTGCTGCCCGTCATCGCGCCCGGCCTCGCCGCACCGCAGTCGGTGCGCAGCAACCGCGGCGAACTCGACCTCGTCGAGACTGGCCCCGACGCGCTCGCGGCCGCCGTCACGGATGCGGTGCGCCATGCGACGACGACGCCCGGGTCGGTCGGCGTCATCGCCGTCCCCGGCGCGCTCGACGACATCGCGGAGGCGCTGGCACACGCCGGCATCGGCTTCGGGCGCCTCGGCGCGGATCACGGTGACGACGCCGACCATCAGGTCGAGCTCGTGCCCGCGCAGGTCGCGAAGGGCCTCGAGTTCGACCGCGTCATCGTCGTCGAACCCGCCGACATCGCGGACGCCGAACCCGATGAGGCGACCGGCCTGCGGCGTCTCTACGTCGTGCTGACGCGCGCCGTCAGCGCCCTGAGTGTCGTCCACGCGCGCCCGATCCCGGCGCCGCTGACGTCGTGAGAGCGCACCCGGTCACGGCGCGCTGATCGCGGCGAGAACGTTGAGTTTCGCGGCGCGCCGCGCCGGCCACCAGGCGGCGAGGACGCCGACGAGGGCGGCGAGCAGGAGGAAGAGCGCGAGCCGCAGCCACGGGATGACGAGCACGTCGACGCCCGAGTTCGCCTGCGTGCGCTGGAACAACACCCCGAAGATCGTGCCGAGCACGACACCGATGACGGCGCCGACGAGCGAGATCGTCACCGCCTCGAGGCGCACCATGGAGCGCAACTGCGAGCGGGCGAGGCCGACGGCGCGCAGCAGGCCGATCTCGCGGGTGCGTTCGATGACGGACAGCGCGAGCGTGTTGATGATGCCGAGCACCGCGATGACGATGGCGAGACCGAGCAGGCCGTAGATGAGCACGAGCATCGTGTCGATCGGGGCTCGCTGCTCGGCGGCGTAGCCGGCCTGATCCTTGACCGTGACGGTCGGCAGATCGGCGACGACCGAGTCGAGCCCCTTCTTGACGTTCGCCGCATCCGCGCCGGGTCGGCGCAGCACGTAGAGGGTGTTGTCCTTCGTCGAGCCGCCCACCGCCTCGAACGTCGGCATGCTGACGACGTAGTCCGCCGCGCGCGGGCTCGCGTCACGGTCGAAGATGCCGATGACGGTGAGGCGCTTGACGTTCGCTCTGCCGATCGTCAGGCGCGTCACGTCTCCGACCGTGATGCCGTACGCCTTCGCCTTCTCCGACGAGATGAGCACGGAGCGATCGTCGAGGGCGTCCTTGCCGGAGTCGAGTTCGACGGGTGCGACCTGACGGAACGTGGCGGCGTCGACGCCTTCGATCGTCGCGGGCGCATCGTTGAACGTGCCGTCACCGAGACGCAGGCGCGAGACGGTCTGTACGCCGTCGACGCTGCGCATCCGCGTCGCGATGGAGGCGGAGATCGGCTCGGAGAACTGCCCGCTGACGACGTAGTCGCCGCGGAAGTTCTTCGCGATGAGCGCATCGACGCTGCCCGAGGCGGACGCGCCGAACACCGTCATCATCGACACGAGCGCCATGCCGATCATGAGGGCCGACGCGGTCGCCGCGGTGCGGCGCGGGTTGCGCAGGCTGTTCTCGGCCGCGAGCTGTGCGACGATTCCCGAGCGCGGGCGCGCCACGGCGGCGATCGCACGCACGACGGGACGCGCGAGCACCGGCGTCGCCGAGATCGTGCCGAACAGCATGAGCACCATGCCTGCGACGAACACCCAGATCGAGGTGTCGGCCGCGAGCTTCCAGGCGGCCAGGGCTGCACCGACGACGAAGACGAGGGCGCCGACGACGGCGCGGCGGCGCACCGTCTGCTCGGGTTCGACCTGGTCGTCGCGCATCGCCGCGATCGGTGAGATGCGCGAGGCTCGCCGCGCCGGCAGCCAGGCGGCGAGCGCCGTCACGCCGAGCCCGACGAGCAGCGACACCGCCACTGTGCGCGGTTCGAGGACGAGCCCACCGGTGTCGATGTCGGCGCCCAGCGCTGAGAGCAGCGCCGAGATGCCCTTCGCAAGCAGCACGCCGACCCCGATGCCGACGAGTGAACCCACGAGGCCGACGACGAGCGCTTCGACGAGCACGCTGGCGAGGACCTGGCGTGACGACGCGCCGAGTGCCCGCAGGAGCGCGAGTTCGCGGCTGCGTTGCGCGACGAGGATGCCGAAGGTGTTGACGATGAGGAACGAGCCGACGAGCAGCGCGACGCCCGCGAACACGAGCAGGAACGTCGTGATGAACGACAGCGCCTTCTTGATGCCGCTCGCGGCCTCGTCGGAGGCCTGCTTGCCGGTGACCGCCTCGAAACCCTTCGGCACGAACGGTTTGATCTGCTCGACGACGGTGCTCTGCGACACCCCGGGGCGCGCCTGGACCCACAACGAGGTGTAGGCGTCCTTGCCGTCGAGGAACAACTGCTGCGCAGTCTTCGTGTCGACGACCGCGAGCGTCGAGCCCACCATCGAGCCGTTCGCGTAGCTCGCGTACCCGACGAGCCGGCCGGACCAGCGCGGCGTCTGGCCCGAAGTCAGGATGCTGACGGTGTCGCCCAGGTGGTAGCCGCCGCGTTCGGCTGTCTTCGCATCGAGCGCGATCTCCCTCGCCGACGTCGGTGCCCGCCCCTGCGTGATGTGCAGCCCGGGCACGCCGTCGGCGGCGCGTGCGTCGTGGTAGTTCACCCCGAACGCGGGCGCCCCCTGGCCGCCGATGACCTTGCCGTTCTTCGCGAGGACGGTGGCGCTCATCGACGAGACGACGCCGTCGACCTGCGCGACGCCCTTGGCCGAGCGCGCCTTGGCGAGGACGTCGGGGCCGATCGTGCGCGTGTCGCCGCCGCGCGAGTGCTGCGAGGCGTCCTGGGTGGCACGCACGGTGGCGTCGCCGACGGTGCCGTTCATGATGCCGCTGAACGCGCGGTTGAGGGAGTCGGTGAACATGAGCGAGCCGGCGACGAACGCGACGCCGAGCACGATCGCGAACGTGCTCATGAGCAGGCGCAGCTTGCGCGCCCAGACGGCCTTGAGCGAGGTGGTGAGCACGTCAGCGCCTCGCGGCGGCGTCGAACGCCTTCATGCGATCGAGGACGCGCTCGGACGTCGGCTCACGCATCTCGTCGACGACGCGTCCGTCCGCGAGGAAGACGACGCGGTCGGTGAAGCCCGCGGCGACGGGGTCGTGCGTCACCATGACGATGGTCTGGCCGAGTCGGTCGACGCTGCGGCGCAGGAACGACAGCACCTCTTCGCCCGAGCGGGAGTCGAGGTTGCCGGTCGGTTCGTCCGCGAAGATGATGTCGGGCTGCGTGACGAGCGCCCGCGCGCACGCGACGCGCTGCTGCTGGCCGCCGGACAGCTGGCTCGGACGGTGCCCGAGCCGTTCGCGCAGGCCGACGGCGTCGATGACGTCGTCGAACAGCTCTTGATCGACCTTTCTGCCCGCGATCGAGGCGGGCAGCATGATGTTCTCGCGCGCCGTCAGCGTCGGCACGAGGTTGAACGATTGGAAGATGAAGCCGATGTGGTCGCGCCGCAGGCGCGTGAGGCGCTTGTCGTCGAGGGAGCTGACCTCGATGTCACCGATGAAAACCCGCCCCGACGACGGCGTCTCCAGCGCCGCGAGGCAGTGCATGAGCGTCGACTTGCCCGAGCCGCTCGGGCCCATGACGGCGGTGAACTCCCCTTCGAACAGCTCGAGGCTCACCCCGTCGAGGGCGAGCACCCGTGCGTCACCCTCGCCGTAGGCCATCGTCAGGCCGTCGGCCTCGGCTGCCACCACACGCTTCGTCATGATGCCAAGGTAGCTGTCCACTCCGACAACCGTCCCCCGGGCCGCGAGACAGGCTCGTTCATCCACAGCTGTGACGGCTGCGTGGCTCTGTGGACGGCCCGAAGCACGGGTGGGCGCCGTCGGCCTACCGTCGGAGGCAAGCGCCACGGGAGCAGCCCGCGCGCCCCACGAAAGGCACATCATGGCATCGCAGTACACCGTCGACTCCGACGCGATCTCCGCTCACGGCACCGACACCGCGACGCTCGTCACCGACCTCGAGACGTCGCTGACGAACCTCAACACGAAGCTGACGACGCTGCAGACGCAGTGGAAGGGTTCGGCGCAGACGAACTTCACCTCGCTCATGACGACGTGGAACACCGACATGAACAAGCTGAAGTCGACGCTCGACACGATCAGCTCGACGCTGCACCTCACGAGCAGCGAGTACTCGACGGCGGAGGACAACAACGTGCGCCGTTGGGTCACCGCCTGAGCGCGGCACCTCCCGGCCGTCGGGCCCGACGACGTGTCGGGCCCGACGGTTCGTCACAGCGCCGCGGCAAGCTCCGTGGCCTGCTTGATGGCGCGCTTCGCGTCGAGCTCTGCGGCGACGTCGGCGCCGCCGATGACGGTGACCTTCGCCGGGTCGAGACCGAACGTATCGGCCACCGACTCCTGACCTGCGCAGATGACGACGGTGTCGACGTCGAGCACGCGCTTGGTCGGCTCCTGGCCCTCGAACTTCGCCTTCGCCTCGGCGGGGACGCTCGCGTACTTCGCGTCGAGGGCCTTGAGCTGCGGCACCATCGTCAGGGGCAGGCCCGTCTTCTTCGACGCCTTCGTCAGCGGCCCGACGGCGCGCGGCGGTGCGGGCGTGATCGTCAGGTGCAGGCCGGCGTCGTCGACCTTGTCGTAGGTGGCGCCGCCGATGAACTCGACCTTCGAGTCCTTGAGCGTCTGACGGTGCACCCAGCCGCTCGTCTTGCCCAGGCCCTTGCCGAGCGCGGTGTGCTTGCGCTGCACGAGGTAGACCTGGCGGCGCGGCCTCTCCGTGACCTTCTCGACGATGTTGCCGGGCACGTTCTCCGACTCGGTGACGCCCCAGCGCTCCATCCAGTGCTTGAGGTTCTCGTGCGGCTCGTGCAGCAGGTACTCGCTGACGTCGAAGCCGATGCCACCGGCACCGACGACGGCGACGCGCTCACCGGCGACCTTCTCACCGCGCAACAACTCGTCGTACATGACGACCTTCGCGTGGTCAATGCCCTCGATGGCGGGGCGACGCGGCGTCACGCCCGTGGCGAGGACGACGTGGTCGTAACCGTCGAGCGTTTCGGCGTCGGCGCGTGTCGAGAGGCGGACGTCCACCTTCAACTCGTCCAGCCGCGTCATGAAGTAGCGCAGCGTCTCGGCGAACTCCTCCTTGCCGGGGATGTTCATCGCGAGACGGAACTGACCGCCGAGGTGGTCGCGTGCCTCGAAGAGGGTGACGTCGTGGCCGCGCTCGGCGAGGTTCGTCGCGGCGGCAAGCCCGGCGGGGCCCGCGCCGACGACGGCGACGCGCTTGGCGCGCGGCTTCGGCACGGGCAGCAGGACGAGCTCGCCCTCGCGTCCGGCCTGCGGGTTGACGAGGCAGCTCACCTTCTTGCCGCTGAACGTGTGGTCGAGGCACGCCTGGTTGCACGCGATGCACGTGTTGATCAGGTCGGCGCGGCCCGCCTGCGCCTTCTTGACGAAGTCGGGGTCCGCGAGCAGCGGACGCGCCATCGAGACCATGTCCGCGAGACCGTCCGCGATGATCTGCTCGCCCACCTCGGGGGTGTTGATGCGGTTGCTCGCGATGACGGGGATGTCGACCTCGGCGCGCAGCTTGCCCGTCGCCCACGCGAACGCGGCGCGCGGCACCGACGTCACGATCGTCGGGATGCGCGCCTCGTGCCAGCCGATGCCGGAGTTGAACATCGACACGTCACCCTGCAGGTGCTGCGCGAGCGTCGCGATCTCCTCGAACGTCTGGGAGTTGTCGACGAGGTCGGCCACGGAGATGCGGTACAGGACGAGGAAGTCGTCGCCGGCGGCATCGCGGACGGCGCGCGCGATCTCGCGCGGCAGCGTCATGCGCTTCTCGGCGGAGCCACCGAAACGGTCGGTCCGGTCGTTCGTGCGGGCGGCGAGGAACTGGTTGATGAGGTAGCCCTCGGAGCCCATGATCTCGACGCCGTCGTAGCCGGCCTCCTTCGCGAGGCGCGCCGAGTTCGCGTAGTCGCGGATCGTCTTCTCGACGTCCTTCGTGCTCATCGCGCGCGTGCCGAACGGCGTGATCGGCGACTTCTTGTTCGACGCGCTCTTGCTCCAGGGCGTGTAGCCGTAGCGGCCCGCGTGCAGGATTTGCATGACGATGCGCCCGTCGTGCTCGTGGACGGCGTCGGTGACGAGCTTGTGCCGCCCGAGCTGCCGCTTCGCCGTCAGCATTGAACCCATCGGCCCGAGCTGGCCGGTGATGTTAGGCGCGAAACCACCCGTCACCATGAGCGCGACGCCGCCCTCCGCACGTGCCGCGAAGTAGCGCGCGAGCTGCGGGAAGTCCTTAGCCTTGTCCTCGAAGCCGGTGTGCATCGAGCCCATCATGACGCGGTTCTTCAGCGTGATGCCGCCGACGTCGAGGGGGCTGAGCAGGTGCTCGTAACTCATCGTGTTCTCCCGGGTGCTGGGGTGCGTTCGTTGTCGTGCGGTCTGTCTTTCACGCCATGCGGTCTGTCGTCCACGGCGACGCTCGCCGCGAGGTTCCCGTCGACGTCCACGTTCAGGTTTCCGTCCTCATCACCGTCCTCACCCCTGCGTGCAGGGGCACCCGGATGCACTTGCACGCAGGGGGTGGGCAGCGTCTCGCCGCTCAGCAGCGCCACCATCTCGTCGCACCACTCGAGCATGGCGCGTTCGGTGCGGATTCCCCCGCGCAGGACGGCGTAGGTCGGACGCTCCTCGTCGCTGAGGGATGACGGATCGGGGTAGTGCCTCGCGCAGTTGGCCTCGAAGTAGGCGAGCTGGGCGGCGTGCTCGTCGCGATGACGGCGGATGTCGGCGACGACGGCGTCTGCGTCGCCGAAGCGCATGCCGCGCACCTTGACGGCGAACTCGGAGCGCAGCGTCTCGCTCGGGGTGGGTGTGCGCGTCCACGCGAGTAGTTCCGCACGACCGGCCGGGGCGATCGTGTAGACGCGACGGTCGGGGCGACCCTCGCCCGCCTCGGTGCGGACCTCGACGAGGCCTGCGTCCGCCATCTTGGCGAGGACGCGGTAGATCTGCTGGTGCGTCGCGCTCCAGAAGAACCCGAGCGAACGGTCGAAGCGCCGCGTCAGGTCATACCCGCTCGCCTCGCGCTCGGCGAGGGACACGAGCAACGCATGCTGCAACGACATGCACTTAGTTTCATATGCGCAGATGCGCATGTCAACCGCCTCGATGTTGCCCCGCGATTCGAGGCGCGGCGCCCCGAATCCCGGGCAACATCGCGAGAGGAAGTGCTCCCTGGACGACAAAAGGCTGACGCCCGCCCGAGCATTCACTCAGGCGGGCGTCAGCCCGTGGAGGCGCGCTTTCTCAGAAGCCCATGCTCTCTCGGGCTTCTTCCTCACACTCCGCTCCGGCCGGCCCCCGTCCTCGCATTCGCTCGGGGGGCGCCAGCCGTGGCGTACGTGCTTTTGTCAGAAGCCCATACCGCCCATGCCACCGTCCATGCCCGCCGCAGCGTCAGCGCCGGCGTTCTTCTCCGGCTTGTCAGCGATGACGGCCTCGGTCGTGAGGAACAGCGCCGCGATGGACGCAGCGTTCTCCAGCGCCGAACGCGTCACCTTCGCCGGGTCGATAATGCCCGAGGCGATCATGTCGACGTACTCACCGCTCGCAGCGTTCAGACCCTGACCGGCGGGAAGCGAGCGCACCTTCTCGACGATGACGCCCGGCTCGAGGCCCGCGTTCGTCGAGATCTGCTTGAGCGGAGCCTCGGCAGCGACGCGAACGATGTTCGCACCCGTCGCCTCGTCGCCCTCGAGAGCGGAGAAGGCCGACTCGGCGTCCTTCGTCGCCTGGATGAGCGCGACGCCACCACCGGCAACGATGCCCTCCTCGACGGCTGCCTTCGCGTTGCGCACAGCGTCCTCGATGCGGTGCTTGCGCTCCTTGAGCTCGACCTCCGTCGCGGCACCCGCCTTGATGACGGCGACGCCGCCGGCGAGCTTCGCGAGGCGCTCCTGCAGCTTCTCGCGGTCGTAGTCGGAGTCGGAGTTCTCGATCTCGGCGCGGATCTGCGCCACGCGGCCCTTGATCTGCTCGTCGTCGCCAGCACCTTCGACGATCGTCGTCTCATCCTTCGTCACGACGATCTTGCGGGCGCGGCCGAGCATGTCGAGCTCGGTCGACTCGAGCTTGAGGCCGACCTCCTCGGAGACGACCTGGCCGCCCGTGAGGATAGCGATGTCACCGAGCATCGCCTTGCGGCGGTCGCCGAAGCCGGGAGCCTTGACGGCGACGGCCTTGAACGTGCCGCGGATCTTGTTGACGACGAGCGTCGACAGGGCCTCGCCCTCGACGTCCTCGGCGATGATCGCGAGGGGCTTGCCGGACTGCATGACCTTCTCCAGGACGGGCAGCAGGTCCTTGATGTTCGAGATCTTCGAGTTGACGATGAGGATGTACGGGTCGTCGAGGACGGCCTCCATGCGCTCGGTGTCGGTGACGAAGTAGCCCGAGATGTAGCCCTTGTCGAAGCGCATGCCCTCGGTCAGCTCGAGGTCGAGGCCGAACGTGTTCGACTCCTCGACCGTGATGACGCCTTCCTTGCCGACCTTGTCCATTGCCTCGGCGATGAGCTCACCGATCTGCGGGTCAGCGGCGGAGATGGACGCGGTCGCAGCGATCTGCTCCTTCGTCTCGATCTCCTGGGCGTGCTCGAGCAGCTGCTTGCTGACGGCGTCGACGGCCGTCTGGATGCCGCGCTTCAGCGCCATCGGGTTCGCGCCGGCCGCGACGTTGCGCAGACCCTCGCGCACCATCGCCTGGGCGAGGACGGTGGCCGTCGTCGTGCCGTCACCGGCGACGTCGTCGGTCTTCTTCGCAACTTCCTTGACGAGCTCGGCGCCGATCTTCTCGTACGGGTCCTCGAGCTCGATCTCCTTGGCGATCGAGACACCGTCGTTGGTGATCGTGGGGGCGCCCCACTTCTTCTCCAGCACGACGTTGCGGCCCTTGGGGCCGAGGGTCACCTTCACGGCGTCGGCGAGCGTGTTCATGCCGCGCTCGAGGCCGCGACGGGCCTCCTCGTCGAAAGCAATGGTCTTGGCCATGGCTGTGGTTCCTCCACGTGACGTTCGGATCGACCACATCAGCGCCCGCGACGGACGGGCCCGATCACGCGCCGGTCATGTCGGCGCGCCCCGAACCCTCACTGCTGCAGTCAGGCTTTTGTCACTCTCACGATCAGAGTGCTAACCCCATGATTAGCACTCGCCCCCACCGAGTGCAAACCCTCCGCGCACGCACCCGCGTGTTGTTCGCTCATAGCGGCACCCCGACGTCTGTCGTGCGGCTGCCAAGATGGGCTGCGGCGCCACGAGAGCGGCGACATGCGGGGACGTGGCGGCGCGCTGAGCCGCGGTTCAGACGGTGCGTCGACGCCCCGCGCGGCGTCGCTGGATCCGCTTGACGAGCAACGGATCCGCGGCGAGCGCCGCCTCGGTGTCGGCGAGCTTGTTGAGCTGCTGGTAGTACTGCGTGCTCGTCAGCCCGAAGCGCTCCTTGATCGCCGCTTCCTTGGCGCCGGGCAGCTTCCACCACTCGCGTTCGAAGGCGAGCATCGCACGGTCGCGCTCGCTCAGCCCGGGCGCGTCGGCGTCACCGGGCACGTGGGCACCCGCGGGGGTCTCGATCATGGCCATCCGCTCAGGATACGAGGCCGCCCGGCCCGTTCCAACCGCGCTCGGGGCGGGTTGTCAGACCCGCGCGATAGGTTGGACACATGCCTCGTCCGTACGACGAACTCGTCCACCCGAGCTGGGTCGAACCCCTCGCGCCCGCCGCCGAGCACATCGCCGCCGCGGGGGCGTTCCTGCGTGACGAGGTGGCCGCGGGGCGCGGCTACCTGCCTGCGGGCGACGCCGTGCTGCGCGCGTTCACGCAGCCGTTCGACGAGGTGCGCGTCCTCGTCGTCGGCCAGGATCCGTACCCGACGCCCGGGCACCCGATCGGCCTGAGCTTCGCCGTCGCACCCGACGTGCGGCCCATCCCCCGCAGCCTCGCGAACATCTACACCGAACTGCACGACGACCTCGATATCACCCCACCCGAGCACGGTGACCTGTCGGCGTGGACCGATCAGGGGGTGCTGCTGCTCAACCGCGTCCTGACGGTGCAGCCCGGCAAGCCGGCGAGCCATCGCGGCAAGGGCTGGGAGCACGTCACCGCGACGGCGATCAACGCGCTCGTCGAGCGCGAGCAGCCCCTCGTCGCCATCCTGTGGGGGCGCGACGCGCGCTCACTCGCGCCGCATCTCGGCGACACGCCGACCGTCGAGTCGGCCCACCCCTCACCGTTGTCGGCCCGCAGCGGCTTCTTCGGCAGCAAGCCGTTCAGCCGCACCAACGCCCTGCTCGAAGAACTCGGCACGCACACGATCGATTGGCGCATCCCGTGACAGACACGACCCCCGACACCCATACCTCCGACGAGGCGCCCGCGGCCCGCAGCGGCCACGAGCGGACGTGGCGGCGCTACGTCGCCATCGGTGACTCCTTCACCGAGGGCATGAGCGACCCCGACCCGCGTCAGGACGACGCCTACCTCGGCTGGGCCGACCGGCTCGCCGTCGACCTCGCTCAGGTCGCCGACGGCGCGGGGCACGCATTTGAGTACGCGAACCTCGCGATCCGGGGCAAGCTGCTCGCCGACGTCGTCGGCCCGCAGCTCGACGCCGCGCTCGCGATGCAGCCCGACCTCGTCAGCATGGTCGGCGGCGGCAACAACATCATGCGCCCGAACGTCGACCTCGACGACGTTGCCGATCAGCTCGAGGCCGCCGTCGTCCGCCTCAAGGACGCCGGAGCCGACGTCATGCTCGCGACGATGGTCAACCCCACGGGTTCGAAGATCATGACCCGCTTGCGACCGCGCATCAGCTGGCACATCGCGAACCTGTGGGGCATCGCGCAGCGACACGACTGCTACGTGCTCGACGTGTGGGGCATGCGTGCACTGCGGGACATGCGCATGTGGGGTGCCGACCGCCTGCACCTGTCCCCCGAGGGCCACCGCCGTGTCGCGCAGCAGGCGGCGTGGACGCTGGGCCTGCCGACCGAGGGCGACTGGCTCGACCTGCTCCCGCCGCTCGAACCGAAGCCAGCCCGTCAGCGCCTGGCGGAGAACGCCGAGTGGTCGAAGGAATACTTCGGCCCGTGGATCGAACGCCGCCTGCGCGGCACGAGCTCGGGTGACGGGCGTGAGGCGAAACGCCCCCACCCGATGCCGATCGACCCGAGCGTCGCCGCCGAGCTGTTCCGACGGGCCTGACCACCCCGGCGTCCTCGCCCCGAGAACCGATCCGATCAGCCGACCGAGAGACAGAAGGCCACGAGGATGAATCGTTCCCTCACGACGGCGACCGCCGCCACCGCATCCGCCGCCGTGCTGGGTCTGTCCGGCTGCGGCGGGTCGAGCAGCACGAACTCGTCGGGCTCGAACGCCGCCGGCAGCTCCTCGGCCACGGCGAGCTCGAGCAAGACCATCACCGTCCTCGCCGCGGCCTCGCTCACCGAGAGCTTCACCAAGCTCGCCGAGGACTTCGAGAAGAACCACCCCGGCGTCGAGATCAAGATGAGCTTCGCAGGCAGCCAGGACATCGTGCGCCAACTCAAGGGTGGTGCACCGGCCGACGTCGTCGCCATGGCCGACACGACGACGCCCAAGACGATGCCGGCCGACATCACGCAGGGCAAGACCTGGACCGACTTCGCGACGAACGAACTCGAGATCGCGACGCCCAAGGGCAACCCGGGCCACGTCACCGACCTCGCGAGCCTCGCGAAGGTCAGCACCGTGCTGTGCGCCAAGACCGTGCCGTGCGGGCGCGCCGCCGACAAGGCGCTGGCGAAGGCGAACGTCCACGCGCACGTCGTCAGTTACGAGCAGAACGTCAAGTCGACGCTCGCGAAGGTCTCCTCCGGTGACGCGGACGCCGCGGTCGTGTACCGCACGGACGTCAAGGCCGCCGGTGACAAGGTGACGGGCGTCGATATCGCGTCCGGCTCGAACGTCAAGACGACGCTGCCGATCGCGACGTGGAGCAACAACGAGTACGCCAAGCAGTTCGTGCAGCTCATCACCGGCGCCGAGGGCCGCAAGGTGCTGAGCGACGCCGGGTTCGGCTCGCCGAGCTGACGTGAGCGCCCCCAGCGCCAGCAGAACGAGCCCCACCCGCCGCGCCCCCGATGCCGGCGGTGTGGTGCTCGGGGTGTTCGCAGCGGTCGCGGTCGCGTTCGTCGTCGTCCCGCTCGTTGCGCTGCTGCTGGAGGTGCGCTGGTCGCACTTCGCCGCCGACCTGCAGACCGCCGGCACACGCGAAGCTCTCCTGCTGTCGCTTCGCACCACGACGACGACGGCAGCCCTGTCCGCACTGTTCGGCACCCCTCTCGCCTGGTGGCTCTCACGCCTGCGGGGGCGTGCCGCCGCGTGGCTGCGGGCGCTCGTCACGGTCCCCCTCGTGCTGCCGCCCGTCGTCGCCGGTGTCGCCCTGCTCGACGCGTGGGGGCGCGGCGGCCTCATCGGCACGGTGCTGCAGGACAGCTTCGGCACGTCGCTGCCCTACTCGTGGGTGCGCGTCGTGCTGGCCGAGACGTTCGTCGCGATGCCGTTCTTCGTCGTCGCCGCCGAAGGCGCGTTCCGCGGCATCGACGCTCGGTGGGCGCGCACCGCCACCGTGCTCGGCGCGAGCCGCTGGTACACGCTGCGCCGCGTCCTCATCCCGATGGCGGCGCCCGGCCTGCTCGCGGGGTTGACGCTCTCCTGGGCACGCGCTCTCGGTGAGTTCGGTGCGACGATGACCTTCGCCGGCAGCTTCCCCGGCACGACCCAGACGGGCCCCCTCGCGGTGTATCAGGCGCTCGACATCAGTCAGGACGCCGCCACCGCCCTCGCGGCCCTCATGCTCGGCATCTGCCTCGTCGTGCTCGCCTTGCTGCGCGGACGCTGGAGCGGTGTGCGATGAACCCGTCTTTCTCGCCCGAACCGCCTGAGACGCCCGAACCGGAGGGGTTGAGCTTCGCCGGCACGATGCGGCGCGGCTCGTTCGAGCTCGAGGCCGCGTTCACGTGCGCTCCGGGCGAGGTGCTCGGGGTGCTCGGCCCCAACGGCAGCGGCAAGTCGACGCTCGTGGCCGGCATCAGCGGCCTCGAACATCTCACGAGCGGTGAGCTGCGCGTCGGGGAAGCCTGTTGGGACGACGGGCGCGGTCACGCCGTGCCCCCCGGCCGCCGTCAGGTGGGTCTCATGACCGCGGCGGGCGACATCTTCGGCCATCTCGACGCCCTCGAGAACGTCGCGTTCGGGCTGCGGGCGCGGGGCGTATCGCGCTCCGCCGCGCGCCGTCGTGCGCGGCAGGAGCTCGAGCAGGTGGGCATCGCCGACCTCGCGAGCCGCCGTCCGCACGAGTTGTCGTCAGGCCAGGCACAACGCGTCGCTCTGGCCCGTGCACTGGCCCTCGCCCCTCGGGTGCTGCTGCTCGACGAGCCGCTCTCGGCCATCGACCAGAGCGGCCGCGACGAGTTGCGCGCGCTGCTCGGCGAGCGCCTCGCGCGCACCGACGCCGTCACCCTGCTCGTCACCCACGACCCGCTGGAGGCACTGACGCTCGCCGACCGGCTGCTGTTCCTCGAAGCCGGGCGCGTGACGCAGCTCGCCCCGCCGCAGGAGGTCGTGCGCTATCCGCGCACGGCGTTCGCCGCCCGCGTCGTCGGCCTCAACCTGTGGCGAGGGACGAGCGACGGTCGCGCCATCACGACACCGGGTGGCGCCCGCATCATGGCCGCCGACGTGCCGCCGTCGGGCGAGCGGGCGTTCGCGGCCTTCGCGCCGACCGCGGTCTCGCTGTGGCGCGAGGTGCCCGCCGGATCGCCTCGCAACACCTGGCCGCTCGTCGTGCAGCAGATCGAGCACACCGGGACGTCGGCCCGCGTGCACCTGCGGGGTGACGCAGGCGTCGCGGCCGATCTCGTGGCCGACGTGACGCTCGAGGCCGTCACCGAACTCGGCCTGCACCGCGGCTCGCACGTCGCAGCGAGCGTCAAGGCCACCGACGTCACGCTGTACCGCTGACCCCTCAGCGCGCGAGCTCCTCCTGCCCTCCTGCACCATCGCGACGGCCTCGCCCGACCCTGTTGCGCCCAGATGCACCCGGGTGCTCTTGCACGCAGGTGCATCTGGGCGCACGGAGGCGGGGCCGCCGCGTCGTCGGAGCGACACGACGAGCCAGGCCCCGCGGGAACGAGGGTGACCCACCCCACATTTCATTCGCACCGCTCGTTAGAGTGCGTCACATGAAGATCACGCAGCACACCGTCGCTCTCATCTCCGGTGCCGGCTCGGGCCTCGGCGAGGCCACCGCCCGCCGCCTGCACGCCGACGGCGCGGCCGTCGTCATCGCCGACCTACCGAGTTCGAACGGCCAGGCCGTCGCCGACGACCTGGGCGAGCGCGCCCTGTTCGTCCCCACCGACGTGCGCGACGAGGAGCAGGTGCGCCAGGGCGTCAACGCCGCCGCCGAACTCGGTGAGCTGCGCATCGCCGTCGCCTGCGCCGGGGTCGGCACCCCGGGGCGCGTGCTCGGCAAGAACGGCGTCCACGCGCTCGAGAAGTACCGCACCGTCATCGACATCAACCTCGTCGGCACCTTCAACCTGCTGCGTCTGGCCGCCGAGGCGATGGTCGCGAACGAGCCCTCCCCCACCGACGACGGCGCACCGGACGCGCACGGTGACCGCGGCGTCATCGTCATGACGGCCAGCGCCGCCGCCTACGACGGCCAGATCGGTCAGGCGGCCTACGCCTCGAGCAAGGGCGGCATCGTCGGGCTGACGCTCCCCGCCGCGCGCGACCTCGCCGACAGCCACATCCGCGTCATGACGATCGCGCCCGGCACGATGGAGACGCCGATGCTCGCGGGGCTGCCGGAAGCGGCGCGCGAATCGCTCGGCAAGGTCGTGCCGCACCCCTCGCGCCTCGGCCGCCCGAGCGAGTACGCGGCACTCGTCGAGCACATCGTCGCGAACCCGCTGCTCAACGGTGAGGTCATTCGTCTCGACGGTGCGCTGCGTATGCCGCCGAAGTGAACCCCGGGTCCTCGTCCCAGATCTTCACCTCGGCCCCGCGCAGCAGGTTGACGTACAGAAGACCGAAACAGAAGAGTGCGATGCCACCGACGACGTCGAGGACGAAGTGGTTGCCCGTCGCCATGACGTCCCAGTACGTGACGAGCGGGTAGAGCCAGGCGGCGCGGGCCCACACGGGCCGGCGCCGCTTCCACGTGTCGTACACGACGTAGGCGACCCAGGTGGACCAGGCGCAGTGCAGGCTCGGCATCGCGGCGTACAGGTTGGCCGATTGCGACGGGTCACGCGCGAGGCGACCGCCCATGATGTTGTAGACGGCGTTGACGTCGATCATGCCGTCGACGGCGAACCGGGGCGGGGCCATCGGCAGCAACCAGAACACGAGCAGGCTGGGCAGCGTCATCGCGATGAGCAACCGTCTGAGGCGCCGGAACCCGTCCGGGTTCATCCACCAGGCCCACGCGAGCGCGATGGGCACCGTCGCGAGCACCATGCCGTAGTAGTACCCGGCGCCCTGCGCGAGGACGGGCACCTCGGCGAGCGATGAGTTGAGCCATCGTTCGATGTCGATGCGCAGCCACTGCTCCAGGTCGAACAGGCGGTGCGCATGCCGGACCGACTCGTCGTGCTCTCCGCGGATGTGCTCCTGCGCGAACGTGAAGTACTGGAAGAACATCCAGAACAGGAACAACTCGATGAGTAGCGCTGGGCGGCCACCGAGCGGGCGCACGAGCGCCCTCACGAAGCGGGGCGGCGGCTCGGTGGTGCTCAGCGAGAAGTCGTCACGCGACGGCGTCAGGTCGCGCATCGAACGCTCGGCAGGCGTGAGGGAGTCGGGCATGCCACTCCTCACCTCGTCGCGGCCGTCGAACAAAACACGTCAGTGTATCCCCGCGCACTCGGGCAGGCCGAGCCTCGGGGGCGGGCCCGCTCAGTGGCGGTCGATCAGGACGTACGACGCCGCCGCCGACAGTGCCGCCACCCCGACGACGGACGGCCACGCGCCGATCTTCTTCGCGAGCGGGTGCGAGGCGCCGAACCCGCCGACGTACACGGCGGTCAGCGCCGCCGTCTGGGCCGCGCCGCCCTTGGCGAGCCACGTGCGGCCCGCGTACCCACCGGCGAGCGCGAGCACGACACCCCCGAGCGGACGGATGCCCGTCTCACGGGCGGTGAGGTAACCGCCGAGGAGACCGAGGGCGGCGACGGGTGCGGTTTCGACGTCTGCTGCAGGCTTGAGATTCATGCCCTCATCGTAGGTCGTCGCCCGACGGGACGGGCATCGCGACCCGCCTCGTATAAGATCACAGGGCTGCCGATACCGGCAGTGTGCTGGAGTGGCGCAATCGGTAGCGCACCTGTCTTGTAAACAGGTGGTTGTGGGTTCGAGTCCCATCTCCAGCTCTCACCGCCCGCCTGCCCGGCCAGGGCACACGACGAGGGCCCCACCGCTTCGAAGCGGTGGGGCCCTCGTCGTCGATCAGGCGATCAGACGCGCGATCAGTGGTTGTTCAGGTGCGCCTGCAGGGCGCGGACGGTGCGGGCGTTGAGGTACGTCGCGCCGTCCTGGGAGATGCCGAGCTTCGACTGCAGCGCGGCGACCGTGCGGGGGCCGATGATGCCGTCGGGCGTCGTGCCGACCGTGCGCTGGAGGGCCATCTTCGTCTGCGGGCCGACGATGCCGTCACGGTACGTGCCGACCCAGGCCTGCAGCGAGCGAGCGGTCTGGCGACCGAGGATGCCGTCGACGGCGAGCTTGCCGGACGTCGCGGCGGGAGCCTTGACGGCAGAACGAGCGGTGGAACGCGACACCTGCGTGTTCGCGGCCGCAGCGGCAGGAGCCGCAGCGGTGCTGCCACCGTTGGCGCGGGTCAGGCCACCGCGCACGGAGCACACGGGCCAGGCGCCGGGGCCCTGGACGGCGAGGGTCTTCTGGGCGATCGCGATCTGCTGCTCGCGCGTGGCGAGGTCGGCGCGAGCGGCGTACTGCGTGCCACCGAAGCCGGCCCACGTCTGCTGCGTGAACTGCAGGCCGCCGTAGAAGCCGTTGCCCGTGTTGATGTGCCAGTTGCCGCCCGCTTCACAGGCGGCGACGCGGTCCCAGACCGAACCGGCCGGTGCGGCCGAGGCGGTGGTGGCGCTCGTGACGCCGGCGCCGACGGTGGCGGCACCGACGAGGGCGACGCCCGCAGCCTTGCGACCCATGGTCGAGTCGGAGGGAGCGGAGTGCTTCGGGGTGTAACCCATGGAGGTGTTTCCTTTCCTGACGACGCCGGTGAGGTGAGCTGTCGGGTTCGAGCGGTCAGGTGCTCGGCCGGTTCGGGACCGGCTTCACCCCAAGGCACTCAACGAGTGCCACGAGTGGGTCCCCCACCCTCGTCTGCGGTTCGCACGGTGCGAATGAAGCGGCGCCCGACGAGGTTTGGCGTTGGCGCTGCCCGCGAATTCTTGGTGTGTTGAGTTGTGAGCCGCTTGGGCGACACTCACGACATCGCCACAGCGAGGAGAACGTTACGCGACCTACGTCACAAAATGTGAATCACCGCGGCCCCCGCCGTCGCCGCGCGCGAGAACACCCCGCCCGTCAGCGGCGACGAGCCCTGCGGCGCTGCACGATCGGGCGGTCGAAAGGCGCCGACAGCACGTCCCCGAGAAGCGCCCCCGTGCTCAGCGCGAGGGCGATCCCGACGGCGCCGAGCATCGTCGTCACCCCGACCCCGGACTGCGCCACGCGCGTCGCTCCGAGCAGTGAACCCGACACGGACTCGTACATGCCGCGGAAGATGCGCAGGCCGGGCAGCATCGGCGAGACCGCGGGCATGACGAGCACGAGCGCGGGGGCGCCCAGGCGCAGCGCGAGCAGTCGCGCGCAGAACCCTACGGCCGTCGCGGCCATCGCGGTCGCCGTCGTCGCGCCGAGGCCGATGGAGCTGACGAGGAACGTCACGCCGCCCACGCCCAGGGCGCCCATGACAGCCGTCGGCACGAGCATCCGGACACGCGAACGCATCGTCACGGCCGAGCAGACCGCACCGAGCGCACCGCAGGCAACCTGGAGCAGAAAAGTCGTCGACGGCGAGTCGTAACGCAGCACCCCGGGCGACTGGAGCCCGAGGTCGAGGGCGTTGTCGAGACTCAGCGTCAAGGACAACCCCGCACCGACGCCGACCGTGATGCCCGCGCAGGCGAGGATCACCGTCAACACGCGTCCGGAGGCGGTGACCGGATAGCCGGTGACGGCGTCCTCGACCGCGGACGCCATCTGACGACCGGGCAGCAGCGCGACGATGCCGCCCGAGATCGCGTACGCGAAGTCGGCCATCGTCATCGAGCCGGGCAGGTGGGTGGCGACGAACTCGCCGACGAGATGACTCTGGTGCGACATGTACGCGAGCCACGCGAGCATCGTCGAGGCGAGTCCGCCGACGGCCGCCGAGTAGAAGCTCGGCACCCCCAGGTTGCTCAGCACGCGCCCGATGCGGTCGACGATGATCGCCGACACGAACGCGACGGCGACGGCCATCCAGCTACCACCGAGGATCGTCGCGACCGACGCGGCGAGACCACCGAACGCGACCGAGACGAGCCATCGCGGGTACAGCCGCGGCATCCGCTGGATGCGCCGCAACTGCCTCGTCGCCTCGTCGAGATCCATGCCGCCCGCGACGAGGCGCTCGACGAACTGGTGCACGGCCGTCAGTCGGGAGAAGTCACGCGTCGACGAACGGGCGACGCGCAGCATCGTCAGCGGCGGATGGCCCGGATGCGGTGACGGCGTCTGCAGCAGCAGCGCCTGGTTCGTGATGTCGACCTCGAGGCGGCGCAGCCCCGCCGATGCGGCGACGGCGACGACGCTCGACTCGACGTCACGCGTGCTCGCCCCGCAGCGCAGCAACAACTCCCCCACGCGCACGGCGATGTCGAGCGCCTTGTACTGGGCCGAGTCGTCGCTGACTCCCGCGAGGACGTTCGGGTCGCGGTAGGGAGTGTTCTTCAGCGCATCGGCGATGGGCAGCGGCTCGGTGACCGGTTCGCTGCGCAGGAACCGCATCCGCGGCGCCAGGACCGGCTGCGTGTTCTCCGAGATCGGGTTGGGCCCCGTCGTGCCGTGCTCTCGTCCGTACTGACCCATTCCCTGATCCTAGGACGCCGAACGTGACGATCCCTCGGCGCGCGCTGTGGACGCGCTGTGGTGCATCGACTCAGCGCTGCACGCTCGGCGCGTACCGCGCCAGCGGGTCGTCGATGCCGCCCGTCAACGGGAACCACGAGATGTCGCCCTGCTGCAGGAACGAGCCGACCAGCATGAACAAGCCGAGGCCGACGGCGATGCCCGCGACGATGCGCGTCGCGTTCTGCGGCACGAGGCCGCGCACGAGCGAGCGCGAACCGCGTCGGTAGCCGACCGAACCGGCGCCTCGCCACAGCGCCAGTTGCGCGGCGCCCGCGCCGAGCACGAGCGGCAGCGCCCACCACACGCGCGGCACGCCGCCGCGCACGGCCACCCAACCGATGCCGACGAGCGCCGCGACGCAGGCGAAGACGACTGTCGGCAGGATGAGGGCGAACAGCGTCGACAGCGTCGCGCGCAAGGCGTGCCACGGCGCACTCGCGACGGCGACGGCGCCGTCGCTGCGTCGTCGTCCGGCCTCGTAGCGTCGCAGGACGGTCTGGGTGATCGTGGAGTCGCTGAAGCGCGCGGCGAGGTTCCACACGACGAGCAGCACGAGCCCGACGACGGGCACGAGCGCCGTCACGCCCAACCACAGGACGAAGATCGCCTGCAGCGTTCCCGATCGATGCGGCAGGTTGATGCGCGGGTCGTGCTCGCCCGGGCGCGACTGCGGTTTCGGCGCGAACGGAACGGGCGCGGAGCCGTATGGGCTCGGGTTGGCATACCCCTGGGCGCCCTGACGCACCGGGGCCCCCTGCTGAGCGCGTTCGGCGTCCGTTGGCCCCGCACTCAGCGGCGGCGGCGACGTCACCGGCGCGACGCGCGTGGCGTCCGGGCGGCCGAGCACAGCCGTCGCGTCGGGGCGGGGTTGCTGCGATTCGGGGCGAGTCACGCGCGGCTCTGCCGCGCGTCGCACCGGGACGTACGTCGTCGGTTCGCCGCGCGCGTACCGCTCCATCTGTTCGATGACCTGCCGGGCCGACGGTCGCTCCTGCGGCACCGGGCTGAGCGCGGCGGCGAGCAGCGGCCGCAGCCGCGCGTCGACGCCGCCGAGGTTGGCCTGACCACGCGTCACGCGGTCGAGCACCGCCGGCATCGGGCCGCGCCCGAACGGCGGCTCACCCTGCGCGGCGAAGGCGAGCGTCGCGGCCCAGCCCCACCAGTCGGTCGACGTCGACACGGGCGCACCCTCGACGAGCTCGGGCGAGAGGTAGCCGGGGGTGCCCATGACGACGCCGGTCGACGTCAGGCGCGCGTCGTCGGCGATGTGGGCGATGCCGAAGTCGATGACGACGGGGCGCCCGTCGACCATGAGCACGTTGCCCGGCTTGAGGTCGCGGTGGACGACGCCGGCGTCATGGATGGCCTGGATGGCGACGGCCAGGTCGCGCCCGAGGCGCGCCAGCGCGTCGGGCTCGAACGGCCCGCGGCGCTTGACGACCTCGTCGAGGGGGATGCCGGGCACGTACTCGGTGGCGATGTACGGGCGCTCGCCGTACGGCTCCGCGGCGATGACGGCGGCGACGCCGGGTGTGTGGACGCGTTCCAGCGTCGCGACCTCCCGCGCGAGGCGGGTGCGCGCGTCGGGGTCGTAGGCGATGTGCGGGCGCAGCACCTTGACGGCGACCTCCCGCCCGTCCGAGCTTCGGGTGTCGAGCGCGCGGTAGACGACGCCCATGCCGCCCTCGCCGATCTTGTCGAGGATGCGGAAGTGGCCGACGACGTCCCCACCGTCGGCCGGGGTGGCCGCGTGAGCGCCCGAGCCCTGCCGTGTCCGCGTGCCCTGCGGCGCCACCTGTGTCGCGTCGTCGTGACGCTCGGGCGTCGGCGACGGCGTCGGGTGGGTGCGCCGCGGCAGACGGTGTCCGGCGCGTGTCGGCTCAGGAGGCTCCGGGGACGTCATGGCTCCACGGTAGGCCGCGCACATGACAAAGTGCTGGATCGACGCGGCCCGGCACGCCCCCGCCGCCCGCGATAGGCTCGTGACGAAGACGCGAACGGCCCCGGCGCCCCGCCGAATTCGAGCGCACGCCGCACCTGTTCGTCCCGCGCACCGATGAGCGAAGGAACTTTCCGATGAGCGAGACCTACGACTTC
The DNA here is from genome assembly GCF_004346775.1 of Dermacoccus sp. SAI-028. Taxonomy (NCBI): domain Bacteria; kingdom Bacillati; phylum Actinomycetota; class Actinomycetes; order Micrococcales; family Dermacoccaceae; genus Dermacoccus; species Dermacoccus sp. SAI-028. Next base: position 2,506,375 of record NZ_SMFS01000001.1, read on the forward strand.
GTCGTCGCGGCCAACCGGCTGCCCGTCGACCGCGTGACGACGCCGGACGGCGAGTCGCAGTGGCGCCGCTCCCCCGGCGGCCTCGTCACCGCGATGGACGCCGTCATGCGTGGGCGTGACGGCGCCTGGGTCGGCTGGGCGGGCGAGCCGGGTGAGGCGCCCGAACCGTTCGACGACGGCGGCATGCACCTGCACCCGGTCGCGCTGTCGGAGCAGGAGGTCGCCGACTACTACGAGGGCCACAGCAACGACACATTGTGGCCCGTCTACCACGACGTCATCATCACGCCGACGTTCCGTCGCAGCTGGCGTTCGGTGTATCGCCGCGTCAACCGTCGCTTCGCGAACGCCTGCGCCGAGGTCGCCGCGCAGGGCGCGACGGTGTGGGTGCACGACTATCAGCTGCAGCTCGTGCCGGAGATGCTGCGCGAGATGCGCCCCGACCTGCGCATCGGCTGGTTCAACCACATCCCCTTCCCCGCCGTCGAGCTGTTCGCGCAGCTGCCCGGGCGCGAGGAGATCCTCGAGGGGCTGCTCGGCGCCGACTTCCTGGGTTTCCAGCGCACCGAGGACGCGGGCAACTTCCTGCGCGCGGTGCGTCAGTACCTCGACCTCGACGTGACGGGCGACGTCGTCGACCTCGGCGAACGTCAGGTGCGCGCAGCCGCGGTGCCGATCTCGATCGACGTCGAGGGGCTGCGCGAGATCGTCGAGTCGGATTCGGTGCAGGCGCGGGCGCGTGAGATCCGCGAGCAGCTCGGCAACCCGGAGAAGATCCTGCTGGGCGTCGATCGCCTCGACTACACGAAGGGCATCCGTCACCGCCTCAAGGCGTTCGGCGAACTGCTCGCCGACGAGCGGCTCGACCCGAGCAAGCACAAACTCATCCAGGTCGCGACGCCGAGCCGCGAGCGCGTCAAGGCGTACATGGATCTGCGCGACCAGATCGAGCTGACGGTCGGGCGTATCAACGGTGACTTCTCGAGCATCGGCGCGACGGCGCTCACGTACCTGCACCGCTCGTTCGACCGCGAGGAGATGGCGGCGATGTTCGCGGCCGCCGACATCATGCTCGTCACGCCGCTGCGCGACGGCATGAATCTCGTCGCGAAGGAGTACGTGACGTGCTGCGCCGACGACGGGGCGCTCGTGTTGTCCGAGTTCACCGGCGCCGCGACGGAGCTGAGCGACGCCTACCTGTGCAACCCGCACGACATCGCGGGTCTCAAGCAGCAGATCATGAAGGCCGTCGACGCGCCGGCGCCCCAGCGTCGTCAGCGGATGGACTCGATGCGTGCCCTCGTGAGCGAGAACTCGGTGCAGCAGTGGGCGAAGAACTACCTCGCGAGCCTCGAGGCCGCCCCGAAGGCGCCGTCGACGCAGGCCGCATCGTGACCGCGACGCCGCTGCGGCCGCCGTCACGCGAGGAGCTGGGTGCTTTCGCGCGCCGCGGTGACGTGCTCGTCGCCTCCGACTTCGACGGGGTGCTCGCGCCGATCGTCCTCGACCCCGCGAGCGCCCGCCCGCAACCGGGCACGATCGAGGCACTCAGTGCGATGGCGGCGCTACCGGGCGTGAGCGTCGCACTCGCATCGGGTCGTGACCTCGCCACCCTGCGCGCGCTGACGGGGATCGACGAGTCCTCCCCCATTGTCCTCATCGGCAGCCACGGCGCAGAGATCTCGACCACCCTCGGCTCCGCCGCCTCGGGCGGCAGCGCGCTGAGCGACGTCGAGCGCGCCGCCCTCGACGGCGCCACCCACGCGCTCGAGACGATCGCCGAACGACTGCCCGCGACACGCGTCGAGTACAAGCCGGCCGGCGTCGTCCTGCACACCCGCGGCATGGACGAGGACGAGGCCGAGCGCGCGACCTGCGCGGCGCTCGCCGTCCCGCAGGATGTCCCGGGCGTCCACGCGATGCGCGGCAAGGCCGTCGTCGAACTGTCGGTGCTCGACGTGTCGAAGGGCGCGGCACTCGCGGCCCTCGCCGCCGAGCGCAACCTGCGTGCGACGTTCTACCTGGGCGACGACGTCACCGACGAAACGGTGTTCACGACGCTGCGCGCGGGAAGCGACATCGGCGTCAAGGTCGGCGACGGCGACACCGCCGCAGCGCACCGCGTCCCCGGCTGCACCGACGTCCCGCCGCTGCTCGACGCTCTGCTCGGCGCGCTGACGAAGGCGCGGCGCGACGCGCCACGAGACGACGCCGACGTCCGAGACGACGCCGACGCCGGTAAGGGCGCCGTCAGTGCACCGGAGGCGGGCCGGTAGAGGCGCGCACGACGAGGTCGGGCGCGAGCACCAGCTCACGGGCGCACGGCGCGGCCGCTGCGAGCCCACGGATCTGGTCGAGCAGCGTGTCGACGGCGCCGTCGGCGAGCGCGGGGACGTTCTGGCGCACCGTCGTCAGCGGCGGCGAGGTGTGCTCCGTCATCGCCGAGCCGTCGAAACCGACGACGGAGAGCTCCCTCGGCACGTCCAAGCCCGCGTGACGCGCTCCGCGGATGACGCCGAGCGCCATGAGGTCCGAGCCGCAGATGATGCCGCTCGCGCCCCGCGCGGTGAGCTGCGTTCCCGCGAGTTCGCCGCCCTCGACGCTGAACCACGTGTGTTCGACGAGCGCCTCGAACCCGAACTCGGCCGCGGCGTCGCGGAACGCCGTCAGCTTGCGGATCGACGGGGTGTAGCGTGCCGGCCCGACGGCCAGACCGAGCCGGCGGTGCCCCAGACTCAGCAGGTGGCTGACGGCGAGGCGCACCGCGACGTGGTCGTCCGTCGACAACGACGTGACGGCGAGGTCGTCGCGGTGGCCGTTGACGAGGACGACGGGCAGGCCCTGCGCGACGAGTTCCTGATGGCGCGCGATCGACGCCGTCGTGTCGGCGTGGCGCCCCGAGACGTGGATGAGCCCGGCGATGCCGCGTTCCAGCAACATCGACAAGTACTCATCCTCCTGCACCCCACCGGCGCTCGTCGGGCACAGGACGGCGGTGTACCCCGCTGCCGCGAGCCGCGTCGTGACGGCCTGTGCGAGCGCGGGGAAGATCGGGTTGTCGAGTTCGGGCACGACGAGGCCGATGGCGCCAGCCCCCGCGCGGCGCAGACTCGCGGGGCGTTCGTAGCCGAGGACGTCGACGGCGGTGAGGACGCTGCGGCGCGTGGCCTCGGCGACGCCGGCCTTGTTGTTGAGCACGCGCGAGACGGTCGCCTGCGAGACCCCCGCAGCAGCAGCGATCTGCTGCAGGCGCGGCGGCGATTCGTCGCCGCCGCGCCTGAGCGCCGCGTCCTCGGTGGCGCTCACGCGCCCGCTCCCGTCGCGCCGCGACGGTAGGAGTTCACTTCACCGAGCCGGTGGTGAGACCACCGATGAGCTGCTTCTGGAAGGCCAGGTACAGCGCCATGATCGGGATCGAGCTGAGCAGCGCACCAGCCGAGAACTGGCCGAACAGGGCGTTGCGGTCGTTGCCGACCGTCATGCCGTAGAGGCCGACGCCGAGGGTCTGCTTGTCGACGTCGGTGAGGAAGATGCTCGCGAGCATGAACTCGCCGAACAGGCTGACGAACGACACCATGAACACCGTGACGAGGATCGGGCGCACGAGCGGCAGCGTCAGGCTGAAGAACACGCGGGCATGCGAGGCGCCGTCGACGAACGCGGCCTCGTCGAGTTCCTTCGGAACGGTGTCGAAGTAACCCTTGAGAAGCCACACGTTCGATCCCATCGCGCCGCCCAGATAGACGAGGATGAGCCCCCACGTGGTGTTGAGGCCGAACGCGGGCATCACCTCACCGATCTTCGAGAAGGTGATGTAGAGGCCGACGAACGCGAGCAGCGCCGGAAACATCTGCAGCAGCAGCAGCGCGAGCAGCATCGCCCGGCGGCCTCGGAAGCGCAGGCGCGAGAACGCGAACGCGGAGCACGCGCCGATGAAGACGCTGAACACCGAACCGACGAGCGCGATGAGCAGCGCGTTCTTGTACCAGGTGACGAACGGTCGCGCCTCGTTGCTGAACAGGTCGGAGAAGTTGTTGAGCGAGAAGCTCGTCGGCAGCAGCGTCGAAGAACTCAGCGTCCCCGCCTTGTTGAGTGCCGCCGAGAGCAGGAACAGGATCGGGAACAGCGCGAAGGCGAGCGCGCACAGCGCGAGCAGGTGGCGCCACCACACGCCGCCACCGAGGCGCGGCGCACGAGCATGCGTGCCACCGGGAGCAGCTTCGGGCACGCCGGTCACGGCTCCCGGTTCGGGCAGGCCGGCCGCAGGGGTGTTCATGGCAGACATCAGTTGACCTCCTCGAGGGCCTTGCTGCGCAGGAAGCCGGGGAAGCTCAGGAGCGCGACGATGATGAAGATGACGACGGCGACCGCGGATGCGAGACCGAAGTTCGGGTTCGTCCCGTCGATCGCGAGACGGTACGCGTAGGTGATGAGCAGGTCGGTCGAACCGATCTGGGCGCTGTCGCCGACGAACGGCCCGCCCTTGGTCAGCAGGTAGATGAGGCCGAAGTTGTTGAAGTTGAACGCGAACGACGCGATGAGCAGGGGGCCCACCGCGACGAGCAGCAGCGGCATCGTGATGGAGCGCAGCGTCCGGATCGGGCCGGCACCGTCGATGCGTGCGGCCTCCATGACGTCACCCGGGATCGACTGCAGCGCGCCTGTGCACACGACGAACATGTAGGGGAAGCCCAGCCACAGGTTGGTCAGCAGGATGGCGGCGCGCGCGGCCCACGGGTCGCCGAACCAGTCGATGTCGAGGCCGGTCAGGTTGTTGATGAGGCCGTAGTCCTGGTTGAACATCGACGCCCACACGAGCGCGGAGACGAACACGGGCACGGCGTACGGCAGGATGAGCAGGCTGCGGTAGATGGCGCGGCCCTTGATGCGCGGGTCGTTGAGCAGCAGCGCGAGCAGCATGCCGAGCACGAAGGTCGACAGCACCGACAGGATGGCGAACGCCATGTTCCACGCGAAGATGCCGAAGAACCCCTTGCGAATCGTGTCGTTCGTCACGAGGTCGGTGTAGTTCTTGAACCCGACGCCCTGCTTCCACCCGACCGGCAGCGGGCTCGCGGAGCCGGACTGCGGCACCCAGCGTGCATCCTTCTCGACATATACCGTGCCCGTGGCGGAGTCGGTGAGGGTGTTCTTCGCCTTGTCCCACTTCAGCGTCGGCGCGCCCTCGAACGCCTGCGAGACGCCACTGGCCTTGATGCCGTGGCCGTCACTCGTCGGCACCGCGAAGTTGGCGAGGTCCTTGCGCTTGTTCGCCTCGCCGAGCTTGAGGACGCGATAGCCCTCGGCCGACTTGAGGTGGCCGATGCCCATCTCCGTCTTGCCCGTGAGCGGCTGCAACCCCTTGGCGTCACCGACGAAGTGCTTGCCCTTCTCGTCGGTCAGCAGGAAGTGCAACGGCGCGGACGTCACATCCTGGCCGTCCTTGACGGCGATCGACAGCCCGTACGTCGGCGACCCCGCGACCTGCTGGACGGAGTAGGCGATGTCCTGCTTCGTCGCCTCCTCCTTGGAGACGAGGTGGCCCTGGCCGTAGTTCGTGAACGACGTCGCGGCCGTGTACACGATGGGCCACACCTGCAGCCCGAGCAGCAGGATCAGGCCCGGGAACAGATACTTCGCGGGCACGTTGCGGCGCGTGCCGTACACGACGAGCACGGCCATCGCGACGAACGCGACACCGACGACGGCGAGGCCGTACCCCTTGTCGGCCAGCTGCGTCGCGAGATAGATGCAGAGGATGACGGCGGCCGCGACGAGCGCCCACTTGAGGATCGGCGCCCACACGGGGCTCTTGGCTGGCGGCAGACCCGACGTCTGCTCGGGGGCGGCGAGGGTCGCCATGTCCTTCTCCATCGCTCGGGGAATTCGTTCACCGGTGCTCACCGCACCAGCCTGGGGCGTGAGGCGCCTCGCGGGCGCCGTCAGGCCTGTCGTGATGGGCGTCGTCGTCGACGCTCGACGCGCCGTGAGCCGGCGACCGACGTGGTCACCGGCTCACGGGTGCGACGTGGGTGGATCGTCAGCTGCCGGCCTTGATGGCGGCCTCGATCTCCTTCTGCGCCGCATTGAAGCGGGCGTCGGGGGCTGCCTTGCCGGAGATGACGTCGGCCATCGCCTGACCCATCGGGCCCCAGACGGCATTCATCGCGGGGATGTTCGGCATGAGCTTCGCGCCCTTGCCGGCCTCGGCCCACTTCGCGACGTCGGGGTTGGACTTGATGACCTCGTCGTACGCCGCCGTCAGTGCCGGCGGACGCTTGCCGACCTCGAACAGCGCCTTCTGCGCGGCGGCGGTGGTGAGGAAGGACGCGGTGAACGTCTGAGCGACGGTCGCATTCTTCGCCTTCGAGCTGACGTAGAACATCTGCACGCCGAGGAACGGCGTCATCTTTCCGCCACCGGCGACGGTGGGCAGCGAGGAGACCTCGTACTTGATGCCGGCCTTGTCGAACGTCGGCAGCGACCACGGGCCGGTGACGATGTACGGCGCCTTCTTGTCGGCGAACAGGGCATCAGCGTTGGTCTTGTCGACGTTGGTCGACAGCACCTTCTTCTTGCCGAGCTCGGCGAGCAGGTTGGCGCCCTTGAGGCTCTCGGGCGAGTTGACGAGCAGCTTGCTCGCGTCGTAGTCGCCGTTGGCCTTCGTGCCGAAGATGCCGCCGCCGAAGCCGGTGAGGAACGGGATGCCGTGGTAGGCGTCGCCCTGCTTGCCCATCTCGAGGGAGAGGACGTTCGTCGCCTTCTTCTCGTCGACGACCTTCTGACCGGTGGAGACGAGCTCGTCGATCGTCTTCGGCGCGTCCTTGACCATGTCGGTGTTGCGCACGAGCGCCATGTTCTCGACGGCGTAGGGCACGCCGTAGGACTGGTTGTTGTACTTCGTCGCGGCGATGGCCTCCTTGTTGAAGCCGGAAGCGACGTTGGCGGGGATCTGCACGGGCGCGACGGAGCCGTTGGAGACGAGCTCACCCATCCAGTCGTGAGCGCCGACGATGACGTCCGGGGCCTGGCCCGCCTTGAAGGCCGTGCCGTAGTTGCCGCGCACGTCCGTCGAGACCTGGACGGAAACCTTGACGTCATTCTCGTCCGCGAACTGCTTCGCGAGCTTGGAGACGACGGGGGCCGCGGTGCCGTCAGCCCAGATGACGAGGTCGGCGTTGGCGTCGCGCTTCGGGTCCTTGGCGTTGACGTCACTGCCGGCGGCAGCACTGCCCGACGCCTTCGCGTCGCCGGACTTCGACGAAGCCGCAGAGGTGTCGCTCTTCGACGAGTCGGACGAGGACGAGCCGCCGCCGCACGCGGAGACGGAGAGGGCGAGGACGCCCGCGAATGCGACAGCCACACTGCGCTTGGTCATGAGTACTCCGATTGTTCAGGGCCACACCTCGAGTGTGGCCTGCTTCACAGCATGCAGCGTGTACTCAGGGTCTGCAAAGTTTTTCATGGTCACGATTTGATCAAGGAGCGTTGACCGGGTGATAGGCAGGGCCGAGCGAGCATGCAGATCGACCCACCTACCCCTCGAGACGGGACGCTCAGATGAGCACTACTGAAACAAATGTGCAGAAGGGCTGGTCAAGAGCCACTCCCATCAGGCATGCTGTGTGCGGCGTCACATCCGTGCGCCGCCCGTTCACAACGGATCGTCCGGCACGTTCCTGCCGGTGAGCGCTAAGGAAAACCCCATGGCAACCGTCACGTACGACAACGTCACCCTCACCTACCCCGGGGCCGATCGTCCCAGCGTCAGCGACCTCAACATCGAGATCGCCGACGGCGAGTTCCTCGTCCTCGTCGGCCCGTCGGGCTGCGGCAAGTCGACCTCGCTGCGCATGCTCGCCGGCCTGGAAGAGGTGACGAGCGGCCGCATCCTCATCGACGGACGCGACGTCACGGCGCTGTCGCCGAAGGATCGCGACGTCGCGATGGTGTTCCAGAACTACGCGCTCTACCCGCACATGAGCGTCGCTGACAACATGGGCTTCGCGCTCAAGATCGCCGGCGTCGACAAGGGCGAGATCCGCAAGCGCGTCGAGGAGGCCGCGCAGATCCTCGACCTCACGCAGTACCTCGAGCGCAAGCCGAAGGACCTGTCGGGTGGCCAGCGTCAGCGCGTCGCGATGGGTCGCGCAATCGTGCGTCAGCCGCAGGTGTTCCTCATGGACGAGCCACTGTCGAACCTCGACGCCAAGCTGCGCGTGCAGACGCGCACGCAGATCGCCGACCTGCAGCGTCGCCTCGGCGTGACGACCGTCTACGTCACCCACGATCAGGTCGAGGCCATGACGATGGGTGACCGCGTCGCTGTCCTCAAGGACGGTCTGCTGCAGCAGTGCGACACGCCACGCAACATGTACGACCACCCGAAGAACGTCTTCGTCGCGGGCTTCATCGGCAGCCCCGCGATGAACCTGTTCGAGGTGCCGGTCAAGGACAACAAGGTGCTGCTCGGTACCGCGTCGATTCCGCTGCCCGCGGACGCCCGCCCCGGTTCGAACCGTGTCACGCTCGGCATCCGCCCGGAGGACCTCGCGCCGTCCGACGCGGGTCTCGAGGTCGACGTCGTCATGGTCGAGGAGCTCGGCGCCGACGCGTACGTCTACGGCAAGACGACCGTTGAGGGCGAGGACCAGCAGGTCATGGCCCGCGTCGACGGCCGCCGCCCCCCGATGAAGGGCGACACGCTGTACTTCGCGCCGAAGACCGATCACATCCACCTCTTCGACGTCGAGACCGGCGAGCGCATCAACGACTGAACGCGCACCCGCGAGGGGCTGACATGACGATCGAGCGGACGATGGCGAGCGGACATCGTCCGCTCGACGCATCGACGGGTGGCCGACGCACCGTTTCGGGTGAAACACACCGTCACGCGGATGCAGGCAGCCGCCCCCGCGCGGTGGGAGGATGACGAGGTGGCACTCGACATCAAGGCAGCACGCCCCTACCCCGCGCTGTTCGCACTGCCGTGGAGCGTGCCCCTCGAGCAGTGGCCAGAGGATCAACTCGCGGCACTGCCGCGCGGCATCTCGCGTCACATCGTCCGCTTCGCGAAGGTCGACGGCCGCATCCTCGCCGTCAAGGAGATCAAGGCCGACATCGCGCTGCGCGAGTACGCGATGCTCAAGCAGCTGCGGCGCCTGCACCTGCCGTGCGTCGAGGCGATCGCCGTCGTCACCGGACGCACCGACGTGCACGGCGAACCGCTCGACGCGTGCCTGCTGACGCGGCACCTGCAGTTCTCGCTGCCGTACCGCGCGATGATCAGCCAGACGCTGCGCCCGGACGCGGCGACCCGCCTCATCGACGCCCTCGCGGTCCTGCTCGTCAAGGTGCACCTCGTCGGTTTCTGGTGGGGTGATGTGTCACTGTCGAACGCCCTGTTCCGTCGTGACGCGGGCGAGTTCGCCGCCTACCTCGTCGACGCGGAGACCGGTGAGCTGCGCGAGAAGCTGTCGAAGGGCCAGCGCGAGCACGACCTCGACATCGCGCAGGTCAACATCGCCGGGGAGCTGATGGATCTGCAGGCCGGCGGCATGGTGCCCGACGACATGGACCCCATCGAGGTGAGCAACACGATCGTCGAGCGCTATCACGAGCTGTGGGAGGCACTCACGCAGGCCGAGCGTTTCGACGCCTCGGACGCGTGGCGCGTCGAACAGCGCATCCGCTCGCTGAACGACCTCGGATTCGACGTCGGCGAGCTCGACATCACGACCGACATCGACGGCACGACGATGTCGATCAAGCCCCAGATCGTCGAGGCCGGCTACCACACGCGCCGCCTGCGTCACCTCACCGGTCTCGAGGTCGGCGAGAACCAGGCGCGACGACTGCTCAACGACCTCGTCAGCTTCACGGCGAGCAAGAACCGCCAGAGCGACGACGAACGCGCCGTCGCGCATGACTGGCTCGCGACGATCTACGAACCGATCACCCGCACGGTACCGCCGCAGTTGCGTCAGAAGCTCGAACCGGCCGAGATGTTCCACGAGGTGCTCGAGCACCGCTGGTACATGTCGGAGCGTCTGCAGCGTCACGTGACGATCGAGGAAGCCGTCGCCGACTACGTCGAGAACATCCTGCCGACGAAACCGGACGAGCAGAACGTCATCGCCCCCGACGCAACGCCCCTGCAGATGACCGCGCGCTGAGCGCGGCGCCCCGGTAACCTCGTGTGCGAAGGAACACAGGAGGGATCACCATGAGCAACAACACGAATGGATACGGCAGCCAGCCGTACGGTCAGAATCCGCACGACCCCGCCGCGCAGCCGGGCCAGTACGGCGGCGCGCCGCAGGGCCAGCCTGCTTATGGACAGCCGAGCCATGACCAGCAGGGTTACGGCCAGCCTCAGTACGTCCAGCCTGCCCAGCAGTACGGTGACGCGCAGTACGGCGCGCAGGGCCAGCAGTACGGCGGCGGCTACGGCCAGCCGGACGCCTACGGCGCACCGGGCTACGCCCAGCAGTACGGTCAGGGCGCGCCGAACATGCCGATCCTCGCGAGCTGGGGTTCGCGTGTCGGTGCGGCGTTGCTGGACTGGCTCATCACGATCCTGCCGACCATCATCTGCGTCGGCATCGCGCTCGGCACCGGAGATTTCCTCAAGGACGGCTGGGACGCGCCGGGCGCCGACCCCACCGATCCCTTCACGGACCGGGCCTGGGCGTTCATGGGCGCGGGCACGCTGCTCGGTCTGCTGTTCCGTCTCTGGAACGAGGGATACCTGCAGGGCAAGCGAGGCCAGAGCATCGGCAAGAAGGTGCTCAAGATCGGCGTCATCAACGAGCGGACCGGCCAGTACCTGGGTGTCGGCCGTGGTCTCGGCCGCCTCGCCGTCGACATCCTGATCTCGCTGCCGTCGCAGCTGATCCCGCTGCTGTTCTTCATCCCCCTGCTCAACTACCTGTGGCCGCTGTGGGACGACAAGAACCAGACGTGGCACGACAAGGCCGTCCACTCGCTCGTCGTCCGCACGGCCTGAGCGGCCCACCCGCCATCGGCGCCTGACGAGAAGGAACGGACATGAGCAACGGATACGACCCCTACGTTCCGCCGCCCGAGCACGGTGGCGCCCAGGGGTACGGCAGCGGCGCGCAGTCGCAGCCGGGCCCCCAGTATCAGCAGTACCAGGGCCAGCCGTACCAACCGCAGGGCTACCAGGGTGCGCCGCAGCCCGGCCAGCCGTACCAGAACCAGCCCTATCAGGGGCAGCAGTACGGTGCGCCCGCTCGACGGCTGGGGTCCGCGCCCTACGGTTCGTGGGGGTCGCGCGTGGGCGCCTACCTCATCGACAGCCTGCTGTCGGCCGTCCCGATGATCGTCATCTCCGGTCTCGGATTGTGGCTGGCGTTCAAGGACAGCTACTCGGTGGAAGACATCAACGGCAACTCGACGCTGCACAACGTCTCCGGCGGCGGTGTCGCGTTGGCGCTGCTCGGTCCGCTCGTCGCGTTGCTGTTCAACCTCTGGAACCGCGCCATCCGTCAGGGCAGGACGGGCCAGAGCCTCGGCAAGAAGATGCTGCACCTCAAGGTCGTCGACGAGCGCACGGGTCAGCCGACGGGCGCCGGTGTCGGCTTCGGGCGTTACCTGCTCGAAGCCGTCGCCGGCGGTATCAGCGGCGGACTCCTGCTCATCGTCGACCTGCTGTGGCCGCTGTGGGATGACACCAAGCAGACGCTGCACGACAAGATCGTCCACACGATCGTGGTGCGCGGCGACTGACGCCCGCCCCACCGCGGGCGAGCCTCGAGCTCGCCTGACGTGAAACGGCCCGGTTCCCCTCTCCGAGGGAACCGGGCCGTTTCACGTCAGGGCACGCGTCAGCGCAGACGCTGGTGGATGTCCTCGCTCATGCGAACGATCGCGACGTAGAACTCGAGCGTCATCCGGATGAAGACGAGGTACAGCAAGATGAGGACGGGGCCGATGATGAGAGCGAGCAAACCCGACGCCGCGTTGTCCGCGAAGCCGCCGATGACCATGAAGACCCACAACAGCCCCAGGGCGCCGACGGAGATGGCGTAGGCGAACTTGACGATCTTCGGCGTGATGAACGTCGAGAACGAGAAATCGAACAGCGCCTTGAAGAACCCGGCGCCCGACAGGGACTGATCAGCGGGCACCTGCTGCCCGTACGCCTGGGCGCCGGCCGTGGGGTTGGCCTGCGTCTGGTTGTCGTAGGACGTGTGGGCGCCGTACTGGTTCGACTGGCTCTGGTGCGGCTGACCGTACTGCCCGTACTGCCCCTGGTCACCGGTCTGGTCGTACTGGTTCGGCTGACCGTAGTGGCCGGGGTTCTGGCCGTCGCCGGGCTGGTATCCGTCGTAGGAGTCGTGGTTCGACATGGTGAAGGTCTCCCTCTCGTTCATTATGGTGCCTGGACGTACCACGATACGGGGCTGGGAGCCTCCCGCATCCGACCCCGGGGGCTCAGCGCGTCGAGCCCAGCCCGCGGTTGACGGCCACCTGATACAGCGTCACGGACGTCGCGATGCCGGCGTTGAGCGACTCGACCGCGGAGCTCATCGGCACCGAGACGAGCTGGTCGCACGTCTCGCTGACGAGACGCGACAGGCCCTTGCCCTCGGAGCCGACGACGACGACGAGCGGCCGGTCGGCGAGCTCGAGGCCGGGCAGGTCGACGTCACCGTCCATGTCGAGGCCGATGACGAAGAAGCCCGCCTTCTTGAACTCCTTGAGCGCGGCCGTCAGGTTGCTCGCCTGCGCGACGGGGATGCGTGCCGCGGCGCCCGCCGACGTCTTCCACGCCGACGCGGTCATGCCCGCGCTGCGACGCTGCGGGATGACGACGCCGTGGCCGCCGAACGCCGCCGTCGAACGCACGATGGCGCCGAGGTTGCGGGGATCGGTGATGCCGTCGAGCGCGACGACGAGCGGCGTGCCGGGCAGTTCGGGGTCGATGAGGTCGCTCGGGTGCGCGTACTCGTACGGCGGCACCTGCAGCGCGAGGCCCTGGTGCACCGCGCCGTCCGTGAGCCGATCAAGTTCACCGCGCGGCGTCTCGAGCATCGCGACGCCCTGCTCCTGCGCGATCTTGAGCGTCTCGCGCACGCGGTCGTCGGAGTCGATGCGGCTCGCAACGTACAGCGTCGCGGCAGGCACGCCGACACGCAACGCCTCGAGCACCGAGTTGCGCCCGGCGATGATCTCGCTCGACGTCCGGTCGCGGCGCGCACCGCTCGAACGTCGCGCGTTGGGCGCGTTCTTGGCGGCGCCGGAGCGCTGCGCCGACTTGTACGCCTTGTGGTTCGGGCGCTCCTCCGCGCGCGGCGTCGGGCCCTTGCCCTCGAGCCCGCGTCGGCGCTGACCGCCGCTGCCGGTCGTCGCGCCCTTCTTCGACGCTCCCTTGCGGATCGCACCGCGGCGCGATGAGTTGCCTGGCATCAGTCGTTGTCCTTTCGACCCGTACGCGCCACGCTCCAGCGGGCGCCGTCGGGGGTGTCTTCGACCACGACGCCGGCGTCGGCCAGCTGGTCGCGGATGATGTCTGCTGTCGCGAAGTCCTTCGCCGCACGTGCGGTCTTGCGTTGCTCGACGAGAGCGTCGACGAGCGCGCCGAGCGCACGCTTCGTCTCGTCACCGCCGGCCGATCCGTTGCCCGACCACTTCGGGTCGAGCGGGTTGACGCCGAGGACGTCGGTCATCGCGGCGACCTGCAGCGCGAGCTCTTCGACGCGCCGCACATCGGCCTCGTCGATGGCGGTGTTGCCCTCGCGGATGGCGTCGAAGCACGCTGCGAGCGCGCCGGAGACGTTGAGGTCGTCGTCCATCGTCGCGACGAACGCCTCGGGCAGTTCGACGTCGGCGAGGTCGGCGCTCGTCAGGACGGCGTCCTCGCCGAGGGCGCGACGCAGGAAGCCCTCGATGCGCTCGACGGCGGCATTCGCTTCCGCCAGCGAATCGGACGTGTACTCGATCGTCGAACGGTAGTGCACCGAGCCGAGGTAGTAGCGCAGCACGAGCGGACGCACCGTCTTCGTCAGCTCCGTGACGGACAGCGTGTTGCCGAGCGATTTGCTCATCTTCTCGCCGCTCAGCGTCACCCAGCCGTTGTGCATCCAGTAGCGCGCGAAACCGAGACCTGCGGCGCGTGACTGCGCCTGCTCGTTCTCGTGGTGCGGGAAGCGCAGGTCGATGCCGCCGCCGTGGATGTCGAACGTGTCACCGAGCCAACGACGCGCCATCGCGGAGCACTCGAGGTGCCAGCCGGGGCGCCCCTCACCCCACGGCGTCGGCCAGTTCGCGGACGCCGGCTCGTCGGCCTTGCGGCCCTTCCACAGCGCGAAGTCGCGGGGGTCGCGCTTCGCACGCGGGTCGGCGTCAGCGGCGTCTTCCATGTCGTCGAGCTTCTGCCGCGTCAGCGCGCCGTACTCGTCGAAGCTCTTGACGTCGAAGTAGACGTCGCCCGAACCGTCGGCTGCCGGGTAGGCATGGCCGCGTTCGATGAGCAGTTCCATGAGTTCGACCATGTCGGTGACGTGCCCTGTCGCGCGCGGCTCGTACGTCGGTCGCTGAACGCCGAGGATGTCGAGCGCGTCGCTCGTCTCACGTTCGTGAAGGTAGCTCCACGCGAACCAGGGCTCCCCCGCCTCCGCGGACTTGCGCAGGATCTTGTCGTCGATGTCGGTGACGTTGCGCACGAGCGTGACGTCGTAGCCGTGACCGCGCGTCAGCCAGTTGCGCAGCACGTCGAACGCGACGGCGAAGCGCAGGTGACCGATGTGCGGCGAACCCTGCGTCGTCAGCCCACAGATGTAGATGCCGACCTTGCCGGGCTCAACTGGTTCGAAGTCGCGCAGTTCGCGCGTGGCGGTGTCGAAGATCTGCAGGCTCACGCCGCACAGTCTATCGGCGACGCGCAGCCCTGACGCCCCGCCCGAGCGCCTGCCCACCATCGAGCGGCGCAGCGTCGATCAGTGGCTCAGGAGATCCACTGCTGCCAGGTGAGGTTCCAGTCGCCCTCGCCGTTCGTCACGGAGACGGGGTTGTTCGTGCCCTTGGAGACGAACAGGTTGCCGGGCAGCACCTTGTCGTAGAACCACTTCGCGTCGGCGGCCGACAGGTGGAAGCATCCGTGCGATGTGTCCGCCTTGCCGATGAGGTCGTCCCAGGGTGCGGCGTGCAGGTAGGTGCCCGATTCGGAGACCTGAACGGCGTTGTTGATCTGCTCGTCGTAGTAGTTCGCCTCGCCGGGCGTGCAGGAGATGCCGACGCTGCACGACGTCATGCGTACCGTCCGCTCCTTGCCCGTCACGACCATCTTGCCGGTGAGGCTCTCGAAGCCCTTCTTGCCACCACCCGACTTCATGACGCGGGTGACCTTGCCACCCTCGCTGACGGTGACCTCGTGCGTCGCGGGGTCGTACACCGCCTCGAGGTCGGAGGTGACGTCGAAGCCGACGTCACCGAGCGTGCCCGCGCCCCAGGTCTGGCCGATCGGCATGCCCTGGATCGAGCCGGTGACGGTGACGCTGTCGCCGACCGGCCACTTGTTCTTCGGGCGGTAGTCGAGGCGCGTCGGGCTGACCCAACGCCACGCGCCCTCCACGTTCGCCGTGTCCTTCACGGTGAACCGCTTGGCGACCTCGGCGCGCTGCGCCTGCGGCACGGCCTGGCTGAACGTCAGCACGACCGGCTGAGCGTTGCCGACGTTCGAGCGCTTGAACGGCGTGACGGCGTAGAGGCCGGTCGTGCTCGCACCGTTTGCGGCGGCGAGGAGGGTCCGCGAGTTCGTCGCGCTCTGCCCGTCCGAGGTCTCGGCCGTGGCCGTTACGGTGTACGAGCCGCTCTTGGTCAACAGGCCGGCCGGCGTCCAGGTGCCCGCGCTCGCGTCGTAGTTGCCCTCGACGCTCTTGCCCGCCGCGTCGGTGACGGTGACGTCCGTGACCTGTGCCGGGCTCGAATCGGCGCCCTTCGCACTCACCGTCACCGGCTGCGACAACCCCAGGGGCGAGCCCTGGGCGACGTTCGAGGCGATGGTGATGGTCGCCGCAGGCGCGGCACTCGACGAACTCGTCGACGACCCGGGCGATTCAGCGCCCGAGTGCGTTCCCGACGCCGAACCCCCAGCGCCCGACGACACGTTCGCCGCGGGCGCCGAGTGATTCGCGTCCGAGGAGCATCCGGCGCCGACGGCCCCCAGCGTGATGACGCCGACCAGGATCGCCCCGGTGTGCACGAGGCGACGATCGGGGCGGGTGTGGGCGAGGGGCAGACTCGATGGGCGACGCATCCTCCCAGTCTGCGCCACGTCCGTCGAACCACCGCGCAGGAACACGCGGGTCACCCTCGGATGCTCACTGCTCGGACCCAGCTCCGATCGTGGCGCCCTCGGCCGCGATGCTCGTCGCTTCACCGTGGCCCGTCAGGACGGTGGTGTGGCCCGGCAGCGTGAACAACGACGCGCGGATCGAGGCGAGCAGCGTGTCCTCGTCCGAGTACGACCGACCGGTCGCACCGGGGCCGCCCTGGAACAACGTGTCGCCCGTGAACACGACGTCGAGCGCCTCGAGGTACAGACAACACGCGCCCGGCGCATGCCCCGGGGTGTGGATGACGCGCAGGGTGGCCCCTGCGACCCGCAGCTCGTCCCCGTCGCTCAGCGACTCGTCGGGCGCCCAGTCGTACGTCATGTCCCACAGCACGCGGTCGCCCGGGTGCAGGTGGACGGGCGCACCTGTCGCGGCGCGCACGTCGGCGGCGGCCGTGATGTGGTCATTGTGGGCGTGCGTGCACACGATGGCAACGACCTCGCGGCCCGCGACGCCGTCGAGGATGGGCGCCGCCTCGTGAGCCGGGTCGACGACGATCACCTGCTCGTCGTCGCCGATGAGCCAGACGTTGTTGTCGACGTCCCACTTACCGCCGTCGAGCTCGAAGGTGCCGGAGGTGACGACGCGTTCGATGCGCAGACCGCCGTCGGCGACGACGACTTCCGGGCCCGCGGGGGCGCTCACAGTTCCACCACCGAACGCAGCACCGAACCCTCGTGCAGCTTCTCGAACGCCGACTCGACGGCGTCGATGCCGATGCGCTCGGTGACGAAGGCGTCGAGGTCGAAGCGGCCCTGCTTGTAGAGGGCCACGAGCGCCGGGAAGTCGCGCTCGGGCAGGCAGTCGCCGTACCAGCTCGACTTGAGCGCGCCACCGCGACCGAAGATCTCGATCATCGGCAGTTCGATCTTCAGATCGGGCGTCGGCACGCCGACCATGACGACGCGGCCGGCGAGGTCACGGGCGTAGAACGCCTGCTCGTACGTCTCGGGGCGTGCGACGGCGTCGATGACGACGTCGGCGCCGAACCCGCCGGTGAGTTCGCGGATCTTCTCGACGGCGTCGACGTTCTTCGAGTTGATCGTGTGGGTCGCGCCGAACTTCTTCGCCGTCTCGAGCTTCGCGTCGTCGATGTCGACGGCGATGATGCGCGCCGCACCGGCGATCTCGGCACCGGCGATGGCCGCGCACCCCACCCCACCGCAGCCGATGACGGCGACGGACTCACCGCGTTCGACCTGGCCGGTGTTGGCGGCCGCACCGAACCCGGCCATGACGCCACAGCCGAGCAGGCCGACCGCGGCTGCGTCGGACTCCTCGACCTTCGTGCACTGGCCGGCGGCGACGAGAGTCTTGTCGATGAACGCGCCGATCCCGAGAGCGGGCGTCAGCTCCGTGCCGTCCTCGGCCAGCGTCATCTTCTGCGTCGCGTTGGCCGTGTCGAAGCAGTACCAGGGCTGACCCTTCTTGCACGCACGGCACTCGCCGCACACGGCGCGCCAGTTGAGCACGACGAAGTCGCCGACCTCGACGTTCGTCACGCCCTCGCCGATCTTCTCGACGCGCCCGGCCGCCTCGTGGCCGAGCAGGAACGGGAACTCGTCGTTGATGCCGCCGTCGCGGTACGACAGGTCGGTGTGGCAGACGCCGCACGCCTCGACGTCGACGACCACCTCACCGGGGCCGGGGTCGGGCACGACGATGTCGACGAGCTCGACCGGGGCGTTCTTGCTGCGGGCGATGACGCCCTTGACCGTCTGGCACATATCGAAAGATCTCCTCGTGTGGAAGGTGGCTCGACGGGTCGGTGCACCGCTTCGAGGTGGCCTCGGCGCATGTGCCCGACTTTGGTTCCAATGTAGTGCCCGGCGCTGACAACCCCGTCATCACAAGGGTTTCAGCGCCCGAGGCGGGGAATCAGGAAACCGCCGTCACGGCGTGACACAGCTCGAACGGGTGACGCCTCAGGCGCGCGGCACGATGAGCGCGGTCGCGATGGCTGCGATTCCCTCGCCTCGGCCCGTCAGCCCGAGCCCGTCGCTCGTCGTGCCGCTGACCGAGACGACCGCGCCGCCGAGCGCATCCGAGAGCGCGGCCTGTGCCTCGTCGCGACGCGATCCGATCTTGGGGCGGTTTCCGACGATCTGCACGGCGACGTTGCCGATCTCGTACCCGGCCTCGCGCACGAGGCGCGCCGCCTCGGCGAGCAGCGTCGCGCCGCGGGCACCGGCGAGTTCGGGGCGGTCAACGCCGAAGTGCTGCCCCAGGTCGCCCAGCCCGGCAGCCGAGAAGAGCGCGTCGCACAGGGCGTGCGAGGCGACGTCGCCGTCCGAGTGACCTTCGATGCCACGCTCCCCCGGCCATGTCAGACCTGCGAGGGACAGCTCCCGCTCGTCGTCGGCGAGCGGGTGGATGTCGACACCGATCCCGGTGCGCGGCAACGACATCGACACCGGCGACGCAGGCTGATCGGACGATGAGACGGGGTGCGTCATGACTGACCTCTCGGGTGGGTGTCGGTGACCTCACCGGCGACGGCATCGTCCGCGGCGAGCAGGTGCTCGGCCAGCACCATGTCGAGCGGCGTCGTCACCTTGAGGGCGAGATCGTCACCGGCGACGACGACGACGTCCGCTCCTGCGAGCTCGACGAGCGCGGCGTCGTCGGTGGCGTCGGCGCCGCAGGCGTGGGCCGCGAGCAGCGCCGAGCGCCGAAAGCCCTGCGGTGTCTGGATCGCGCGCAACGCGGCGCGTGCGGGAGTCGAGGCGACGACCGTCTGTGCCTCCCGCGCCTCGACGAGCTTGATCGTGTCGACGACGGCGACGCCCGGCACGACCGCGTCAGCGCCGTCGTCGAGGGCCGCCAGCACCCGAGCCACGAGCGACGGCGGCGCAAGGCACCGCGCTGCGTCGTGGACGAGAACGGCGTCGCACGACGCATCGAGCGCGGCAAGGCCCGCCCGCACCGAGTCGCTGCGCTCCGCGCCGCCGCCGACGCGCGTGACGAGGGTGGGGTCGAACTCGGCGAGAGCCTCGTCGAAGTCGCTCTCGTGCGTCGCCGGAGTGACGACGACGACGTGCGACACGCCGCCCCCCGCGAGGATGCGGCGGACGGCGTGCGTCACGAGGGGAGCCCCCCTCAGCGTCACGAGCGCCTTGGGTCGGCCCGCCTTGAGACGGGTGCCGAGCCCGGCGGCGACGACGACGGCTCCGGCGTTCAGGACGCGAGGACCTCGTCGAGCGTGGCTTCGGCCTTGTCCTCGTTCGTGTGCTCGGCGAGCGCCAGCTCGGAGACGAGGATCTGGCGGGCCTTGGCGAGCATGCGCTTCTCGCCGGCGGACAGGCCGCGATCCTGGTCGCGGCGCCACAGGTCGCGCACGACCTCGGCGACCTTGATGACGTCACCGGAGGCGAGCTTCTCGAGATTTGCCTTGTACCGGCGCGACCAGTTGGTCGGCTCCTCGGTGTGCTCGGCGCGCAGCACCTCGAACACCTTCTCGAGGCCGGCCTTGTCGACCACGTCACGCACGCCGACGAGGTCGCAGTTCTCTGCAGGGACTTCGATGGTCAGGTCGCCCTGAGCCACGTTGAGCACGAGGTACTGCTTGTCCTCGCCCTTGATCTTGCGCACCTTGATCTCTTCGATCGTGGCGGCTCCATGGTGCGGGTAAACGACGGTCTCGCCGACTTTGAATTCCATGTGGTAATAGCCCCTTTCGCGACCCCAAGAATACCACGCAGCCGCGCCATTCCGGGCAAAACGACGGCGTCTCCAACCTCGCCACCGGCCCATAGCACACCCTGATGAGGCCCCCTCGCAGGTGCGTGCGGTGCGCGACACGCGGCGAACGGCGAAAAAGTTGTGTGTCGATTCGGTCACCTCTGCACCCGGTGCGCGCATGCGCGCGGCGGTGGCGATACTCTTGGGCACGTGACGCGACGAATCATGAACCCCCAGCGCCGCCGCGCAGGCGTGCTTCTTGCCGCCGTGACGCTCGGCGCCACCCTGACCGGCTGCGGCCAGGTCATCAACCCGTACACGACGGAGCTGCAGTACGACCCCGCTGACGGTGTCTCTGCCACGGTGGGCGACCTCAAGGCCGTCAACCTGCTCATCGTCAACGACGACAAGACGCACAAGGGTGCTCTCGAGGGCCTCGTCTACAACAAGGCGAACGAAGATCGTCAACTGACGCTCTCCGTCGCGGGCAACGACACGCAGGTCACCGTTCCCGCAGGCCAGAGCGTGCGCCTCGACGGCAAGGCGAACGGCAACGGCTCCGCCAAGATCAGCCCCGTCGAGGTCGCCTCGATCGGCGACTCGAAGCCGGGCGACCAGATCGACATGACGCTCAAGGCCACGCCCGGCGGCTCGACGCAGGTCGCCGTCCCGGTCGTGCTCGACCAGTACCCGTACGGCTCAGCCTCGGTCGAGCACGCCGAGGACGTCGAGCCGAAGGAGGGCCACGACGTCGGCATCAGCGAATCGACCCCCGCCCCCACGGGCGAGGAGGAGAAGGGCACGTCCGTCACGAGCCACTAGTGTTCGCGTCCCACGCCTGACGAAGGCCGGCATCCTGCGCGGGATGCCGGCCTTCGTCGTGCGCCGGGGCTGCGGGTGGTACGCAGGGTCCGCCGCGTCAGGCCTCGAGCTTGTAGCCGAGCCCACGCACCGTCAGGATGTGCTGTGGCGAGCCGGGGTCGGGCTCGATCTTGGCGCGCAGGCGCTTGATGTGGACGTCGAGGGTCTTGGTGTCACCGACGTAGTCGCTGCCCCAGACGCGGTCGATGAGCTGCATGCGAGTGAGGACGCGCCCCTCGTTGCGCATGAGCATCTCGAGCAGTTCGAACTCCTTGAGCGGCATCGCGACGCCCTTGCCCCCCACAGTGACGACGTGACGTTCGACGTCCATCGCCACGGGCCCGACGACGAGCTCGTCGCTCTCGCCCGCCTCCGCCTCGCCGCGGCGGCGCAGAACGGCCTTGATGCGCGCGAGCAACTCGCGCCCGGAGTACGGCTTCGTCACGTAGTCGTCGGCGCCCATCTCGAGACCGACGACCTTGTCGATCTCGCTGTCCTTCGCCGTCAGCATGATGATGGGCACGCCCGAGCGGCTGCGCAGCTCGCGGCACACGTCGACGCCCGACATGCCGGGCAGCATGACGTCGAGCAGGACGAGGTCCGCGCCGCCGCGCTCGAAGGTGTCGATGCCCTCGGGGCCGGTGGCTGCGACGACGGCCTCGTAGCCCTCCTTCTTCAGCATGTACGCGAGCGGTTCCGAGTAGGACTCCTCGTCCTCCACGATGAGAATGCGGGTCACTGGACTTCCTTCGTCGGGGCGCCGCTCGTCGCGAGCACCGGGCGGGCTGAGGGGGTGAGGGGCGCGTCGGGGTCGGCGAGGTGGTGCTCGCGCTCGGCGCTCCAGCAGGGGAACTGCATCTCGAACGTCGAACCGACGCCCGGTTCGCTCCAGACGCGGATGCGGCCGCCGTGGTTGGCGCACACGTGCTTGACGATGGCGAGCCCGAGCCCGGTTCCGCCGGTCTGACGCGAGCGTGCGGGGTCGACACGGTAGAAGCGTTCGAAGATGCGCTCCACGTCGGCCGCGGACAATCCGATTCCCTGGTCGGTGACCTGCACGGCCACATCGTCGTCGTCGGTCCTGACGACCACGGAGATCCGCGTGTCCGCCGGCGAGTAGTTGACGGCGTTGCTCACGAGGTTGCGGATGGCCGTCGTCAGCAGGTTCTCGTCGCCGAGGACGACGTGCGATTCTTCGTCGGCGCGCAGCAGCACCTCGATGTTGCGGCTCTCGGCGAGCAGCCGTGTCTCCTCCGTCGCGCGGACGGCGCACTCGCCGAGGTCGACGGGCTTGGCCGCGGCGACGGTGTCGGCGCCCTGCAGGCGCGACAGGTCGACGATCTCCTGCACGAGGTTCGCGAGGCGCACCGTCTCCGTCTTCATGCGGCCGGCGAAGCGCGCGACGGCCTCCGCGTCGTCCGCGGCGTCCTCGACGGCCTCGGCGAGCAACCGCAACCCGCCGACGGGCGTCTTCAGCTCGTGCGAGACGTTGACGACGAAGTCGCGGCGCGTCTCCTCGATGCGACGCGCCTGCGTCCTGTCCTCGACGAGCACGACGACGAGGTCGTCGTTGAGGGGGGTGACGCGGACGCCGAGGTCGACGCGGGCGTCGTCGATCGGGCCGCGCGGCAGGTCGAGGTCGCCTTCGACGGTGCGGCGTTCGCGACGTGCGAGGCGCACGACCTGCTTCATCTCCTCGTGCCGCAGGTCGACGTCGCGCACGAGTCCGAGGGCGGAGGCGTCCTCGCTCGAGGCGACGACGCGGTCAGAACGGTCGACGAGGAGCCAACCCGAGCGCAGCAGGCGCAGTAGGCGCGCGGCGTCCTGCGACAGCATGCGCGGCACGAGGTCGGTCGTCGACGCGGCAGGGGTGTCGATCAGGCTCGGCGCGGCCACGGCTGTCGCCGCGCCCCTCGTCTCCCCTTGCGGCGGTCGTTCGGGACGCCGACCGAGCGCGTATCCCCCGCCCAGGGCCAACGGGGCGGCGACGGCTGCACCGGCGGCGAGGGCGAGGAGGTCTGACACAGGGCAAGGGTACGCACACCATGGCCGCGGGCGGCGCCCTGAGCGCGGGCGCCTCGCACATGTCGCCGGATGTTCACCTTCGCGCTTGTCTTCGTTCATGAGGTCATGGAAACGTCTGTTGGGAACCACCGCAGGGTGGTCATCCGCCATGCCTGCACGCGCTCCACGGAGCCAGCCTGAGGAGGACGCGAATGCGCGACGCATTCCACGAGGATCTCGACAAGATCTCCGACCAGCTCGTCACGATGACGACGATGGTGGCCACCGCTCTCGAGCGGGCCACCACCGCCCTGCTCGAGGGCGATCGCACCGTCGCCGAGAGCGTCATCGCCGCCGACGACGACATCGACACGCTGCGCCGGGAGATCGACGACCTCGCCGTCGACCTGCTCGCTCGCCAGCAGCCCGTCGCAACCGACCTGCGCATGGTCGTCACGGCGATGCACATGAGCTCCGACATCGAGCGCATGGGCGACCTCGCCCGTCATATCGCGAAGGTCGCCCGCATGGCGGCCCCGAACCTCGCCATCCCCGACGACATGCGCCCGATCATCGCCGAGATGGCGGCCGTCGGTCAGCGTCTCGTCAAGGCGACCGGTGATGCGATCTCGTCCAAGGACGTCTACGCGGCCGTCGAGATCGGCCGTATCGACGACGCGATGGACGAGCTGCACAAGAAGGTCTTCACGACGCTGCTCGACAACTGGCAGCATGGCATGGAGGCCGGCGTCAACGCGACGCTGCTGTCGCGCTACTACGAGCGCTTCGGTGACCACGCCGTGGCCGTCGCCGACCGCATCGTGTACCTCGTGACGGGTCGCTACGGCAACCCGGACGAGGGCCTCTCGCGCGACGCGCGCTGAGGATCAAGCTCGTCGTCGCGGGGCTGGGGCCCG
The DNA here is from genome assembly GCF_004346775.1 of Dermacoccus sp. SAI-028. NCBI lineage: Bacteria > Bacillati > Actinomycetota > Actinomycetes > Micrococcales > Dermacoccaceae > Dermacoccus > Dermacoccus sp. SAI-028. The sequence goes on from NZ_SMFS01000001.1 coordinate 2,530,199, forward strand.
AGCTTGCGAGGCCAGCCAGCTCGAGCGTCGGCGAGCGTTGACGAAGCGCGCAAGAGGAAACGCGCGCTGAGGATCAAGCTCGTCGTCGCGGGGCTGGGGCCCGAGCTTGCGAGGCCAGCCAGCTCGAGCGTCGGCGAGCGTTGACGAAGCGCGCAAGAGGAAACGCGCGCTGAGGATCAAGCTCGTCGTCGCGGGGCTGGGGCCCGAGCTTGCGAGGCCAGCCAGTTCCAGCGTCGGCGAGCGTTGACGAAGCGCGCAAAACAAAACGCGCGCTGGGCACCAGATCTGATGAAGCCCGCCACACCGATCGGTGTGGCGGGCTTCATCAGATGCGGGTGCTTACTTCTTGCCCTGATTGGCGACGGCGGCAGCGGCTGCGGCGGCGGCTTCGGGGTCGAGGTAGCGTCCACCCTTGGTGACGGGCTCGAAGTTGTCGTCGAGTTCGTAGACGAGGGGCATGCCGGTGGGGATGTTGACGCCGACGATGTCGTCGTCACTGATGCCGTCGAGGTGCTTGACGACGGCGCGCAGCGAGTTGCCGTGCGCGGCGAGCAGCACCGTCTTGCCGTCCTGCAGGTCGGGGACGACCTCGTCGTGCCAGTAGGGCAGGAAGCGCTCGATGACGTCCTTGAGGCATTCCGTCAGCGGCGCGTCGTCACCGAGGTCGGCGTAGCGCGGGTCGGCGTCCTGACTCCACTCGCTGCCTTTCTCGATGGGCGGCGGGGGCGTGTCGAAGGAGCGGCGCCACGTCATGAACTGCTCTTCGCCGTACGTGGCGAGCGTCTCGGCTTTGTTCTTGCCCTGGAGGGCGCCGTAGTGCCGCTCGTTGAGGCGCCAGCTGCGCTTGACCGGGATCCAGTGACGGTCGGCTGCGTCGAGTGCGAGGTTGGCCGTCATGATGGCGCGGCGCAGCAGCGACGTGTGGACGACGTCGGGCAGGATGCCGTTCTCGACGAGCAGTTCACCGCCGTGCGTGGCCTCGGCCCTGCCCTTGTCGGTGAGGGGCACGTCGACCCACCCGGTGAACAGGTTCTTGGCGTTCCAGTCGGACTCTCCGTGACGGAGCAGGATCAGCGTGTGCGTCATGCCTCCAGCCTATCGCCGACGCCCGTGTGAGGGTGGGGCGTCACGGCTCGGTGGTCGGATCTTTCGCCGTTGCCTCATCGTCCGCCCTAGCCTCGTCGTCGCGGTCGTTCTCGAGGAGGTGGCGGAAGGCGTCGAGGTTGCGCGTCGACTCGTCATGCGTGACGCGCCAGTGCCATTCTTTCTTCATCGACGACAGGAAGCCACGCGCGAGGACGTCGTTGAAGATGCCGTCGCTCGCCTCGAGCATCGCGCCGAGCAGGACGTCGAGGCCCGCCGTGTCGAGCCCCGCCAGCGGCAGTCGGCCGGTGAGGTAGACGTCGCCGGAGGAGTCGATGCCGTAGGCGACGCCCGGCAGGCGCAGGTTGCGCTGCAGGAGCAGCCGGTAGACGTCCTCGTGGTTCTCGTCGGGGTTGCGCACGACGAACGCCATCGCCTTGAGCGTGCGATCCCCGACGACGAGCGAGACGACCGTCTTGAGCTTCTTCTCCCCCGGCAGCGTGACGACGAACTCGCGCTCGCGCGCCCCGAGATCCCATTCGAGGCCGGATTCCTCCAACCATTCGCGCACGAGGGCGGTGGCGGCTTCGACCAGGTCAGCGTCAGACATGACACCAACCTACGCGGCCGTCGCCGCTCGCGGCATCACCCGGTCAGGCCTTCGCACCGTCAGGCCGTCGCACGCTCAGACCGTCAGACCGTCACGGCACGATGGCGCTGGGTACACCGGCGAGCGCACGGGAGGCGTCGATGTCGGAGCTCGTCTCCCGCCGGCACGCGTCCTCGTAGACGGCGAGGAGCTTGTCGACGCTCGCGTCCCAGCTGTGGTCCTGAGCGTGGCGGGCGGCGCGACGGCCCAGTTCATCGATGCGTGGCGGGTCGTCGAGCAATGCAGCGAGCTCCTGCGCCCACGTCGCCGGGTCGTGGCCGTCGACGAGGACGCCGCCGTCTCCGACGGCCGTAGGCAGCCCACCGACCGCTGCGGCCACGACGGGCGTGCCGGAGGCGGACGCCTCGATCGCGACGAGCCCGAACGACTCGCTGTGCGACGGCACCGCGACGACATCCGTCGCATGGAACCAGGTGACGAGTTCGCGCCGCGAGACGGGCGGCACGAAGTCGACGACGTCCTTGACGCCCAGCTCGCGTGCGAGCGCCTGCAGCGCGAGAGGCTTGTCGAGGCCTGAGCCCGACGGCCCGCCGACGATGACGAGTCGCAGCTTCTCGCGGCGCCACGGGGCGTCCTCGATCATGCGAGCGACGGCACGCACGAGGACGTCGGGCGCCTTGAGCGGCTGGATGCGGCCGACGAAGAGGACGACGTCAGCGTCCTCCTCGAAGCCGAGTTCCGCTCGCGCAGCATGACGTTCGGCGACGATGTCGTCGCCCGCGCTGAACACGTCGAGGTCGACGCCGGGGGTGACGACGGTGACCCTCGCCGGGTCGGCTCCGTAGAGGTCGATGAGTTCTCGGGCCTCGCCGGGGGTGTTGGCGACGAGCGTCGTGGCCGCGTCGACGACCTGCTCCTCACCGATCTCGCGCCCCGCCGGCTCGGGAGTGTCACCCGCGGCGAGCTGACTGTTCTTGACCCGCGCCATCGTGTGCATCGTGTGGATGAGAGGCACCCGCCACCGGTCGGCCGCGAGCCACCCGACCTGGCCCGAGAGCCAGTAGTGGGAATGCACGAGGTCGTAGTACCCCTCCGGCTTCGACGCGCCGACCCGCATCATGCCGGCCGCGAACGCGCACAGCTGGCCCGGCAGATCGTCCTTGCCGAGCCCCTCGTACGGCCCGGCGGCGATGTGGTGGACGGTCACGCCGGGCGCCAGTTCGACCTGCTCACCCACGGACGCGCTCGTGCGCCGCGTGAAGATGTCGACGGCGACGCCGCGTTGCGCGAGCCGCTTCGCCGTCTCGACGACGTAGACGTTGAGGCCGCCCGCGTCACCCGTCCCCGGCTGCGACAGCGGTGAGGTGTGGACGCTCACCATGGCGACGTGCTTGACCTCGCGCTCTGGAGCCTCACCGGACGCCGAGGTGGCCGGACTCGTTCCTCCGCGCCCGTCCGACGGTGCGGCGGGGGCGCTCGGTGGCCACGCGCGGGCAGCGGCATCGTTCACGTCGGGTTCGTCCACGCCATCGGCAACGGTAGATTCGCCACGTGCATTCCCGACCCGTCGGCGCCGTCACCCGCGGCACGACCAACGCCAACCGGCTGCGCCGTCAGGACCGGTGGCTGGCGGGGCCGCAGGCCTGGCGGCTGCGCCGCTCGGAGGGCTCGCCCGTCGTCGTCGATCTCGGGTACGGGGCCTCCCCCATCACCGCCGTCGAACTGCACACGCGACTGCGCGCGGTGCGCCGTGACGTGCGCACCGTCGGCATCGAGATCGAACCGAGCCGCGTCGAGATGGGCCGCCGACTGATCGCGCGCACGCCGCTCGAGGGGTTGAGCTTCGCCCGTGGCGGTTTCGAGGTGCCGCTACCGGGCGGCGAGCGCCCTGTCATCGTGCGGGCCGCGAACGTGCTGCGTCAGTACGACGAGAGCGAGGTGGCCGGCGCCTGGGCGCACGTGCTCGAGCGGTTGGCGCCGGGCGGGCTGCTGCTCGACGGCACGTGTGACGAGCTGGGGCGCCGTTCGACGTGGGTGGCGCTCGAGGCGAGCGGGCCCGTCAGCCTCACGCTCTCCTACCGCCTCGCGGGCCTCGCCGACCCCGCGGACATCGCCCCGAGGCTCGTCAAGGCCCTCATCCACCGCAACGTGCCCGGCGAGCGCATCCACGACTACCTCGCTGCACTGTCACACCACTGGACGCTCAGTGCGCCGCTGGCGCCGCACGGGGCTCGTCAGCGGTTCATCGCGACGGCCCGCGCGATGCGGGCGTCGGGCTGGCCGCTGCTCGACGACGTCCACCGCTGGCGCCTCGGCGAGATCACCGTCGCCTGGGCAGCCGTGGCACCCGCGGACGACGGCGCCCGCATCACTCGTCGTTGAGCGTCGCGACGAACAACCTCGCGCCCCGCTCACCGGTGACGCTCGCCGGTGGGTCGCCCGCCGGCCACCACGCGCACTCCAGGGGCCCGAGCACCAGACGCTCGTCGGCGCACTCGACGCTGACGGGCGCATCGAGCGCGAGCAGGAGACCGGGCGCGCCGTGGGCGGGCACGTCAAGGGGCTCACTCTGAGGTCGAAGCTCCCACAGCGCGAAGTGCGGCACCTCGGAGTGGTATCGCGCCATCCCGGGCTGCGGGCGCCGGGGTTCGTCCGCCGTCACGGGCGTCGACACGTCGACGATGGCGAGCAGTTCGGCGACGTCGACCTTCTTCGGCGTCAACCCGCCGCGGACGACGTTGTCCGAGTTCGCGAGGATCTCGACGCTCGTGCCGCGGACGAAGGAATGCAGGACGCCAGCGCCGATGAAGTAGCTGCGCCCGGGCGTCATGAGGTGGTGCTGCATCGTGAGCAGGACGACGACGCCGATGTCGCCCGGAAACTGCTCGTGCACGGTGAGGACCGTGCGCAGGGCGCGCGCCTCGGCGTCGTCCTCGATCGTCTTGACGACGCTCTCGAGCGCCGCGACGACCTCCTGCACGAACGGGCCCTGACGCTCCGTCTCGAGCGTGAGGATCATGCTGAGCAGCGCGTGCTCGGGACGCTCGGTGCCGCGCGCGGCGTCGATCATCGCCTCGAGGCTCACGAGGCCGAGCGCGCGGAGGCGCTCCTGCACCTGCGCGAAGGGCAACGAGCCGGCGAACGCCTCGCTCTCGACGAGGGGGATCCACGCCTCGGGCTTCGGCCACGCATCGGAGTAGGTGCCCTCCGGCGCCGACGCCGCGCGGCTCGCGTCCGGGTGCGCCTGGATCGACAGGGCCTTGTCGGCCGCGAGGATCTTGAGCAGGAACGGCAGACGGTCGCCGAAACGCTCACGCGAGCGGGCACCGAGATGGTGGGCGTGGTCGCTCGCGATGTGCTCGTCGAGGCCGCAGCGACGCCCCCCCTGATCGAACGTGCCCGGCCCCGCTTCGTGAGCCCCCACCCACAGCTCGGCCTCGGGTTCCTCGCTCGGCGCGCGCCCGGCGAGGCTTGCCAACGCCTCACGCGAACCCCACGCGTAATCCTTGATGAACGGCTCGAACTTCAGCACGGCGCCCCCTCCCCCACTGCACCCATGACGGGCGTCATCGTATGTCGTCGGCGGGGTCGTCGAAGAACTCCCCCACGACCTTCCGCACCCGCGCGCGGTGCCCCCACAGCAGCCCGTGCTCGTCGAAGACCTCGAGACGCGCGTTCGGCAGATGTTGTGCGAGACGCTCGGCCGAGCTCACCGGGTGCACCTCGTCGCCGCGCTGGGCGAGGATGAGCACGGGCAGCTCGAGGCCGCGCAGCGCCTCGACGTCGGCGACCGGGACGGCGTGCGGCATGTCGCGCAACGCCTCGGCCATGCCGGGGCGCAGGAACACCTCGGTCTGCTGATCGACCCAGGCCTGCGCCGCGTCACTTCCACGCGCCGACGCCGGCAGCTCGCGCTCCAGCTGGGCACGGATCGTGGCGGCGTCGCCGTCACGCGAGGCCTGCGCCATCGCCTCGTAGCGCACGAGGCCCGCGCTGTTGCGCGGCGAGTCGACGACGGCGGGGATCACGAGGACGACCCGCTCGAAGCGTCGTGGGTCGCGCAGCAGGACGCGCAGGATCGAACCGGCACCCATCGAAACACCCAGCGCCCGCGTCGCCGCGGCATGGTCGCTGACGGCCAGGAGTTCGTCGGCGGTGTGGTCGTAGTCCCACCCGTCGAACGCCGGCGCCGAGCGGCCGTGCGAACGGAAGTGGAAGAAGACGCGCGTGCCCGAGACGCCCGAGGCGTACGGACGCGTCGAGGGGATGGAGGCGCCCATGCCGTGCGCGAACACCGTCACCGGCTCCCCGCGACCGGAGCGCACCACCTCGAGCGGGCCGCTCGGGCCGTCGACGAACTCAGCAGCCACCGCGGATCACCAGGGGCCGTACGGGCCGTTGGAATTCGGCTTGTTCGGTCGGACGATGGGTCGGACGTCGGCGAGGAACACCCCGGCGGCGACGATGCCGATGATGCCCGGCAGGCTGACGGGCCGCAGCAGCGAGATGAAACCGAGCAGGACGGCGACCGCCGTGATCGCCAACCAGGCGGGCTTCGAGAGCTTGCCGTGCACCTGATACATGATCGCCGAACCGCGCGCGGCCTCGATGAGCGCGAAGATCTCGACGCCGAGCACGATGACGCCCAGCGCCACCATCGCGTACGCCTGGATCTGAGAGATGACCTCCATGCCTCCAGCCTAGGCGAGAGGTCCGACAACCCGCGCCGGACGGGGCGTTCTCGAGGTGGCGGCCGGGGACGTCGCCCTCATACGTCGACGACGACGGTGAACGGCCCGTCGTTGACGAGGCTCACACGCATGTCAGCGCCGAAGCGGCCCGTCGCCACGCGCAACCCCTCGCCGCGCAGCGCCGCCACGACGGCGTCGACGAGCGGTTCCGCGACCTCACCCGGCGCAGCCGCTCCCCACGACGGGCGCCGACCCTTGCGCGTGTCGCCGTACACGGTGAACTGGCTGACGACGAGCAGGCGGGTGCACGCCTCACCTGTCTCGAGGTCGCCGGCGTGCAGGTCGCTGACGCTGACCTCCCCGGGCATGATGCGCAACCCGGCAATCTTGCGCGCCATCGCCGCGACCTGGGCGCCGCCGTCGTCATGGGTGGCGCCGAGCAGGACGACGAGACCCGGCGCGTCGAGTCGGCCGACGACCTCGCCCGCGACGCTGACGCTCCCCTCGAGCGCTCGCTGCAGGACGGCCCTCATCGGTGCGCCGCGGCGAGCGAACCCGTCGTCGGCTCCGGCAGCACGGCCGTGACAGCGCCCACGGGCTCACCGTGGCCGAGGATCGGTGCCGACGCGAGATCGTCCAGCACCGGCGCGTCCACCCCCATCGCCCGCAGGATCGCCGCAGCCACGACGGGGCGCGCGCGCTGGGAGCCGTCGGCGATCTTGACGCTGACGCCGCGTCCGTCGGCGAGGCCGATCGCGTAGACGGCCTCCGCCCCGTCCTTCGCGATGAGGCCATCGACGCCCTCGACGAGTTTCGTGACGTCGCGGCGTGTGCCCCCGAGGTAGCGCGGCGCGGCGCGCATCGCGTCGGCCACCCGCGCCTCTGCGTTGCCGGGCGCCGCCGCGGCAAGTCGCCCGAAGGCACGCGCCAGCCCGTCCATGCTCAGCGTCATGACGGGAGCACCACAACCGTCCACGCCAGTCGCCTCGACGGTGTCGTCGGCGATCTGCTCGAGCGTGGTGGCCATGAGTCGCTGCAGCGGGTGGTCGACGTCGCGGTACGTCGTCGTGTCCCAGCCGTTGACGACGCACGTCGCGAGCATGCCGGCGTGCTTGCCGGAGCAGTTCTGGGCCAGCGACTCGGGCTCGCGGCCCTCACGCAGCCACTGGCGACGATCGACGTCGTCGTACGGCAGGTCGGGGGTGTTCTGCAGGTCCTCGACGCTCAGGCCGTGCCGTTCGAGGATGCTGCGCACCCCCTCGAGGTGGAAGCGCTCACCCGAGTGGCTCGAGCACACGAGCGCGAGCAGCTGCGGCGGCAGATCGAGGCCGGCACGCACCATCGCGAGCGCCTGCAACGGTTTGTTCGACGAGCGAGGATAGATGACGGCGTCCGGCTCGCCCCACGCGGCCTGAACGACCCCCTCGGCAGTGGTGACGCACGCGAGCGCACGATGGACGGACTCGACGAAACCTGAGCGGTCGACGCGGGCCATGACCGGCGCCCCGGCGAGCATCGCGGTGATCTGATCAGCGGTGGGCGAACTCATGCTCCGACCTTACGGGCTGGCGCGGGCATGACGAAGGCCCGTCACTCCCCCAGGGAGCGACGGGCCTTCGTCTGCGACTAGCCGAGGCTAGATGCGGTCAACCTCAGTGGTTGTCCTTCACGTCGCGAACCTTGTCCTTGGCCTTGTCGGCGAAGGAGCGGTCGTCACCGTCGCGGACGCCGTCGGTGCCACGCGTGCCCTCGACGCCGTTCTCGACGCGGACCTCTTCGTGACCGACCTCCGCCTGGACGCGCTGCGTCTCCTGGACCTGGTCGACGTCGAGGCCGACGCGCTCGGTGGCGACGGTCTCCTTGTCGACGACCGGGCGCTCCTCGTGCAGCGTCACCGTCTGCGTCTCCTCGCCGAGCTGGACATTGCCGTCGACGCGCTCGTTGACGGGCTCACGGGTCACGTGAACCTCTTCGCGGGTGACGGGGACCTCGACCTGCTGCTGCTCGGTGACGACGTACTTGCGCAGGCGAGCCTTGCCGGCCTCACGACGCTCCTTGGCGACGTTGAGGCGCTCCTCGTGAAGAACGACGCCGTTCTCGTCGCGCTCGAGGTTGCGCTCGTCACGCTCGACGCGACGCTCGTCGTGCTCTTCCTTGCGGAACTCGTGGTCGGCGCGAGCCTCGTCGACGCGACCCTCCACACGGTCCTTGGCGTCGTGGTCGTGGTGACCGGCGGTTCCGGCCGTGCCGGCGGCAGCGGCGTCGCGGCCGTCGAAGTCACGACGGTCACCGTCGTGCGTCGTGCCACCGTTCGACAGGCCGTAGTAGCGGTAGAGCGCCTCTTCCTGCTCGACGTCGAGGTGCTTGTCAGCGTCCTGACGCGGGGCGTCCTTGATCTTGGCCTTCGTGTAGGGGAGGTGCAGGTCCTCACCCTCCACGCGGGCGCCCTCGAGCGGGACGAAGGACTCGGAGGTACCGAACAGGCCCGTGTTGACCGTGACCCAGGCGGGCTGGCTCGTCTGGTCGTCCAGGTAGACCTCGCCGACCGAACCGATCTTGTCGCCGTCGCTGTCGTAGGCCTTGCCGGATCGGGTGGCCAGAACGTCGTCAACGGAAAGCATTTTCGTTCTCCTTCGTGATGGCGGATGCACGCCGATCCGACCGGATTCGCATCCGTCCAGGTCGCCGTGCGGCTTGGCATCAGCCGATCATTTTTCCTGGCCGCTGTCACCACCCCCGGCCGCGAAAGGGGTCTGGACAGGATGCAACCTGGGGGTCTCCTCCGCGTCACCCGCCCCTCGGATCTCACCCGTGGGAGTGGACCCCCACACGCTTCAGGGCCGTTTTGCGGCCTCATAGGGGTGACAGCTCCACCCCTATGGCCAATACAGACAACCGCTACCCATCGGTTTTGTGACATGAATCACATTTTTTGCATCCCGTCCCGGTAGACTCATCTGAGACCCTGCACGGTCAGGACCCCTTGACCCCGCCCCGAGCATCACGGCCGCGAACACTCAGGGCGCGACGATGACGGTCTGCGCGGCGGCCACCCCGCCGATCAGCAGCGGCGCGTCGGCTGGGGTTGAACGCTTGAGCACGACGAGGCCGATCGGCCCGTCGATGTGGTGACGCGCCACTGACGTCAGCCGACCCGCAGCACGGGGGGCTCCGGGCACCATGACCTCGGCGCCGACCTCGGGCAGCGTGTGGTCGCTGCCGTCGAGATGGACGAACGCCAACCGCCGCGGCGGGCGACCCAGGTTGTGGACGCGGGCGACGGTCTCCTGCCCCCGGTAGCACCCCTTCTGCAGATGCACGGCGCTGCGCAGCCAGTCGAGCTCGTGCGGAATGGTCCGGTGGTCGACCTCGAGCAGCCCGTCGGGTCGCCAGGCCGCGACGCGCAGCGCCTCCGCGGCCCACAGGCCCGCCGGCTGAGCCTCGGCGAAGACCGCCTCGAACCGCTCGCGCGGCACGATGAGTTCGCGCCACCGACGCTCCGAACCAGGGTGCTGCGCGCTCGGACCGTACGCCGCGCTCACGGGGCCGAGCGCCGGCCACAGGTCACGCCAGGCGATGACGCCGGTCTCCCGCACCTGCTCGGGGGTCGACTCCTCGTCGTTCACCTCACCGATGACTGCGTGTTCGTCGGAGACGTCTGCCACCTCGACGCGCAGCATGAACTGCATGCGTCGCAGCCATGCGGCCAATTCGGCGCTGCGGCCGGGATCGGTCGTCAGCCACGTCGCCTCGCCGTCGTCGACGACGTGCAGGGCGAACTCGACGTGCCCGTGCGGGCTGAGCACGAGCGTCTCCGTCGAGGTGAACGGCGCCAGGTCGGCGAGGTGCTGCGTCGTCATCGAGTGCAGCCAGGAGAGGCGGTCGGGGCCGGCGACCCGCACGACGCCGCGGGCCGACAGGTCGACGTGAGCCCGGCCCTGCTCGAGCGCACGCTGCTCGGCGACCGGGTTGCCGTAGTGGGCGGGCACCGACGCCCAGACGCCGTCGGCCGCCACGGCGCCGGGCAGGTCGAGGGACGGCGAGCGGTCGCCCGCGTGGGCCGCCTCATGCTGCGACGCGGGGGCGTTCGTCGTCGCGCCGGCATGGGCGGCGTCGACGGTGTCCGGATTCGTGGCCCGGTCCGCGTCCGAGACCTCAGGGGGCAGGGGCTGCATATCATTCACCGCACCACCGTACGCGCGGGTCCGCGCGGCTCCCAGGTGAGCCTCGGTCGGCCCACCTATGCTGGGGCCATGTCAGACGAGACCTCGATGCCGCACGCCGACGACGCGCCCGGCACCCCGGGCCCTTCGCCCCACGACGGCACGAGCGCGACGGGCGAGACGAGCGACGGTGCCAGCTCCCGCGCGACGAAGGCCCCCGGCCGGCGACGGAGGCGTAGCAAGCTGCGTGTCCTGCTCTACACGCTGCTCGCGCTGCTGCTCATCGTCGCCCTCGTCATCGGCGGGTTCTTCCTGTACCTCAAGTACGTGTTCGACTCGAACGTCTCGCGCGAGAAGCTCCTGCCGAGCTCGAACGTGACGCGAGACGCCGCGGCCGGGGACGCCCAGAACATCCTGTTGCTCGGCTCGGACAGCCGTAACACGAGCCTGCGTGACGGAAGCCGTTCCGACGTCATCCAGCTCGTCCACATCAGCAACGACCGCAAGCAGGTCTCCGTCGTGCACTTCCCGCGCGACTACTACGTCGACATCCCGGGCCACGGCAAGAACAAGATCAACGCCGCCTACGCGTACGGCGGCCCGACCCTGCTCATCCAGACAATCGAGAAGGCGACGAACGTCCACATCGATCACGTCGCGCAGATCGGGTTCAAGGGCTTCGAGAAGCTCACCGACGACATGGGCGGCGTCGACATCTACGTGCCGCAGGCCTTCGACGAGAAGGGATACGGCAGCTGGTCCAAGGGCATGAACCACATGAACGGCACCCAGGCGCGCCACTACGTCCAGGAGCGTCACCAGCTCAAGAACGGCGACATCGACCGTGGCAAGAACCAGCAGGCCTGGATTCTCGCCATGTTCAAGAAAGCCAAGACCCAGGGCGTCCTGACCAACCCGGTGACCATCACCAAGCTCGTCGGCGACATCTCCGACAACCTGGCCGTCGACGACGGATTCACCTCTGGGTACATGACGAGCCTCGCCTACAGCCTGCGCGACCTCGACACGCAGAACATCACCTTCTACACGGCGCCGTACACCGGTTTCGGCAACGAGGGCGCCGCAGGATCGGTCGACTACGTCGATGAGGCAGGCCTCGAGAAGCTGAGCGACGGCCTGCGCAAGGACGACATGTCCGGCGTCCCGAACGGGCGCGTGGGCGCTGCGAGCTGAGGCCCAGGATGCGGAAAGCCCCTGCGCGCGGCTCGATCGAGAGGCACGTCACCGGATAACCTGGTGCCGTGCCTTTCGAACTTGATGTCAACATGCCCATCGAACTCGCCCCCCTCGCCTGGCTCGTCGGCCGCTGGGAGGGCGCCGGTGTCATCGGCTACCCCGGCATGGAGTCGGCCAACTTCGGCCAGGAACTCGTCGTCAGCCACGACGAGCGCCCCTTCCTCGAGTGGCACTCGCGCATGTGGAAGCTCGACGAGCAGGGCAACAAAACGGACGCCATCGACACGGAGTTCGGCTACTGGCGCCCGCTGGAGAACAACGAGGTCGAGTTCATGGTGACGCACCCGAGCGGCATCGTGGAGATGTACTACGGCAACACCTCCCCCGCGAAGATCGAACTGCGCACCGACGGCGTCATCCGCTCGCCGCAGGCGCCCGAGTACACGGCCGGCGCGCGCATGCTCGGCTACGTCAACTCCAACCTCATGTGGGCCTACGACGCGGCGCTCAACGGCGAACCGCTGCAGAGCTACGCCTCCGCCGAGCTCAAGCGCGTCGACTGACGTTCTGCGCTCCTGCCTGACGCGCCGATGGGCGCCGCCTCCCTCACCGGGTGCGGCGCCCATCGGCGTCCGTGGTGGTTCGAGCGGCAATCGTGCCGACGACCTGGTGCGGACAACCGGGCTTGCGGGCGCTCAGACGAGACGCGCCACCGCGACGGGCACGAGGCCACAGACGAGGACGCACGCACACCCCGCGGCGAGCTGCGCCCGCGTGTGGGCGGACGTCGCGAGCGTCACCGTCGTACGCAGGCACGCCCACGACAACAGGCCCGCCGCGCCACCAGCCAGGGCGGCCGACGCGACCGATGCGCCCGCGATGACGGCGCCGCACCCGGCGATCGCGCCGAGCACGCACTGCGCCGCACCCAGTTCAAGGCGCCGTGACGTCGCCCCCGCCACGCCGTCGAGGACGCTGCCGACGAGCGTCGCGAGGCCTGTGGCGAGCATGAGGTGGCGCGTCTGGGACGAGTCGGCGGCGTCGATGAAGTAGGCGCCTGCCCCGAGCACGCCGAGGCCGAGCGCCGTGCCGGCGAGCGTCATGACGAGGCGCGGACGCCCGTCCTCGCGCAGCAGTTGGTGCAGGAAGCTCGCGATGAGCCCGACGCACAGGACGGCACCGGCCCACCGCGTGCGATCCCCGGCGCCACTGGCGAGCATCGTGACGGCGAGCGCCACGGCGGTGCCCGTCAGCACGGACGTCGTCCCGCGCGGGCTCGGTAGGTTGACCAGTCGTGGCCACCCCCATGCGAGGCCACATCCGAGTACCACGAAGACGAGCGCGATCAGCGTCACCGGCGCGAAGGACGCCGCGCAGATCGCGGCGGACGCAACAGCTCCGGCGCACGCGCCGGAGGCGCGCATCGACGGCGTCGGTGGTTTGGCGGAGGTCACGCGCCCATCCTCGCATCCCGCGCGCCGGTGCTCATCCCCTGACGGCTCATCCCCCGACGAACGGGGGCAGCACCTCGACGACGTCTGCCGGCTCGAACGAGGCGTCATCGGCGAGGCGACGGCCGCCGTGCAGCAGGCTGCAGCGTGCGAGCACGGCCTCGATGTCGGGGTGGGCCCGCATGATGAGCGTGCGTACGTCGCGGCCGGTGATCTCGGGGCTCTGGGGCGCCTCACCCACCGCGAGCGGCAGGCTCTCCTCGTCGCACCCGGCGGCCTGCGCCGCACCCGCCCAGTAGCGCACCCGCACACTCGGGCGAGCGTCCACGTCTGTCGTCATCCGATGTTCCATCCTTCGACCATGCTCCTGCAGCCTCTCCACGCTAACCGTAGTCTTGACGCGTGGCGCACCTCCTGCTTCTGACGACGGCTCGCGGCGCGAGCGTCGAGGTGCTTCCTGCTCTGGGGCTGCTGAGCCACCGGGTGCGCGTGAGCACGCCCGACCCGGATCGGCTCGCCGCTCCGCTCGACGCCGACGTCGTCATCGTCGACGCGCGCACCGACCTCGTCGCGATGCGCGGCGTCACCCGCATGGTCGAGGCCGCGTGGCCGGGTACGCCCGTCCTCGCCATCTTCACCGAGGGCGGCCTCGTCGCACTGACCCCCGAGTGGTTGATCAGCGACGTGGTCCTCGATGTCGCGGGCCCCGCCGAGGTCGACGCCCGCATCCGTCTGGCTCTGGCCCGCGCCGGTTCGCAGCCCGACGAGGCGAACACGCAGATCACCGCCGGCGACCTCGTCATCGACGAGGAGTCGTACTCGGCGCGGGTGCGTGGGCGGTCGCTCGACCTCACCTACAAGGAGTTCGAGCTGCTCAAGCACCTCGCGCAGCACCCGGGGCGGGTCTTCACCCGCGCGCAGCTGCTGCAAGAGGTCTGGGGCTACGACTACTACGGCGGCACGCGTACCGTCGACGTCCACGTGCGACGGTTGCGGGCCAAGCTCGGAGCCGAGCACGAGACGTCGATCGGCACGGTCCGCAACGTCGGGTACCGCTTCGTCGATGGTGGCGTGAACGGCGCGTGACGCTTCCGTGCGGGCCGACGCGAGCAGCGCTCCCGGCGCGATCTTGGCTTCTGCATCTCCCGTCGTTCCGCGGTTGTCACCCGTGCGCGCTAGCGTGAACGCCATGAAGATCGACGCACAGAACCTCGACGTCCACCCGGCCCGCCCCGACGAGGTCGACGCCGTGCTGGCGCTCGCGCGCTCCGCGGCGAAGAGCGACGGTGTGGCTGCCCTCAACGAGGAGTCGCTGTTCGCGCTGGAGCGCCTCGCGCCACCGGCCCGCGTCCTCGTCGCCTCCCGGGAGGGCTCACCGGTCGGCGTGCTCGTCGACGCGCAGTCAGATGCAAGCGGATGCGATCTCGTGACGGCGCCCGACGCCCGCCGCGCGGGTGTCGCACGGGCTCTGCTCGTGGCCCTGGACGAGTCCAGGAGCGATACTGCGACGCCCGTACGCCTTTGGGCCCACGGCGATCTGCCCGCTGCCCAGGCGTTCGCTGCGAGCCTCGGTGCGCGCAAGGCGCGCGAGCTGTGGCGCATGACGCGTCCGCTCACCGCCGACGAGACGTTCGACGTCGCACTCCCCGCGGGTCTGGTCGCGCGCGGTTACGACGGCAGCGAGCGCGAGGCGCAGGCCTGGGTCGATCTCAACGCGCGCGCCTTCGCGCATCACCCCGAACAGGGGCGTATGACGCTCGCCGACTTCCGCGAGCGCGAGGCGCAGGAGTGGTTCGACCCGGCGGGTCTGATCCTCGTGTGGGACGAGGCGAGCGGAGAGCTCGTCGCCTCGCACTGGACGAAGCACGAGCCGGGCGACGAGGCCGGCGAGGTGTACGTCGTCGCGGTCGCACCCGAGTGGCAAGGACGAGGCATCGCCGGGCCGCTCACTGCCCTCGGCCTGGCTCACCTGCGTGACGCGGGGGCGAGCAGCGTCGAGCTCTACGTCGAGGGCGACAACGAACCGGCCAAGGCCACCTACACGCGGCGTGGGTTCGTCCGTGCTGCTCACGACGTGATGTACGTCCACACGCCTGCCCGGGCGATGTGAAGATAGAGCCATGAGCACTGCGCCCAAGACCGCCGCCTCCAAGGAACCGCAGGATGCGGGCCGCGCCGACGACTCGCCGCCCGAGACTACTCCCTCGTCTCCGTCGACGGCCGTCGCCCGGTTCAAGCCACGCGCGGCCTCTCGTCCACGCAACGTCGCGCGCTCGGCGGCCACGACGGAGAAGGCGAAGTCGACGAAGACCGCCTCTGCTGACGAGCCGGAGCTGCCCGCAGACCGTTTCCTCGACCGCGAGATGTCGTGGCTGCAGTTCAACGAGCGTGTCCTGCAGCTGTCGACCGACCCGAACGTGCCGCTGCTCGAGCGCGCCCGCTTCCTGTCGATCTTCTCGTCGAACCTCGACGAGTTCTTCATGGTGCGTGTGGCGGGCCTCAAGCGCCGCATCGCCGCCGGCCTCGCGGTGCGCTCGGCGTCCGGTCTCGAACCGCGCGAGCTGCTCGACGACCTGACGCGCGCCTCGCACGACCTCATGGATCTGCACGCCGGCATCTTCCAGCGCCAGGTCCGCCCGGCCCTGGAGGATGAGGGCATCCGCCTGCTCAAGCTCTCGCAGCTGACGGACGCGGACCGTGACTACCTGGGCACCTACTTCGAGGCGCAGGTCTACCCCGTCCTCACCCCGCTGGCCGTCGACCCGGCGCATCCTTTCCCGTACATCTCGGGCCTGTCGGTCAACCTCGCGGTGCTGCTCATCGACCCCAAGACGGGCCGCGAGCACTTCGCTCGCGTGAAGGTGCCGCCGTTGCTGCCACGCATGGTCAAGCTGCCGACGGGCGAAGGCGAGGACCCGCTGTACGACGCGCGCTTCGTCACCCTCGAGGACGTCATCGCCGAGCATCTCGACGTGCTGTTCCCCGGCATGGAGGTGCACGAGCAATTCACCTTCCGCGTCACGCGCAACGAGGATCTCGAGGTCGAGGAGGACGACGCCGAGAACCTGCTCACCGCCCTCGAGAAGGAGCTGACGCGACGCCGTTTCGGCGCGGCGGTGCGTCTCGAGGTCGCCGACGACATGGACGATCACGTCCTCGACCTGCTGACGCGTGAGCTGGGCGTCAGCGACGACGAGGTCTTCCGCCTGCCCGAGCCGCTCGACCTGCGCGGCCTCGGTGACATCGCCGATCTCGACCGCAGCGAGCTGCAGTGGCCACGGTTCATGCCGAAGACCCACCCGCTGCTCGCGCCGGTCGAGCGCTCCGAGGCCCCCGACGTCCTCGGCGCGATGCGTTCGAGCGACATCCTGCTGCACCACCCCTACGACTCGTTCTCGACGTCGGTGCAGGCGTTCGTCGAGCAGGCCGCAGCCGACCCAGACGTGCTCGCCATCAAGCAGACGCTGTACCGCACGAGCGGCAACTCGCCGATCATCTCGGCACTCATCGACGCAGCGCAGGCCGGCAAGCAGGTGCTCGCCGTCGTCGAGATCAAGGCGCGCTTCGACGAGGAGAACAACATCACGTGGGCGCGCAAGCTCGAGCGCGCGGGCGTGCACGTCGTCTACGGCATGGTCGGGCTCAAGACGCATGCGAAGCTGTGCCTCGTCGTGCGGCATGAGGGCGACGGCATCCGCCGCTACTGCCACGTCGGCACCGGCAACTACAACCCCAAGACGGCTCGTCTCTACGAGGACCTCGGGCTGCTCACGACTGACCCCGATGTGGGCGAGGACCTGGGCCGGCTGTTCAACCAGCTGTCGGGCATGGCGCCGCGCGCCAAGTTCAAGCGCCTTCTCGTGGCGCCGCGTTCGGTGCGTTCCGGCTTGATCGAGCAGATCGACCGGTGCATCGAGGCGGCCAGGGCCGGCAAGGCCTCGAGCGTGTCATTCAAGGTCAACTCTATCGTCGACGAGCAGATCATCGACGCCTGCTACCGCGCCTCGCAGGCCGGGGTGAAGGTCAACGTTCTCGTGCGCGGCATCTCCGCGCTGCGTCCGGGCGTACCCGGACTGAGCGAGAACATCGAGGTGCGCTCGATCCTCGGGCGCTTCCTCGAGCACAGCCGTGTGTTCGTCTTCGACGTCGAGGGCCAGGAGCCGATCGCCTACATCGGCAGCGCCGACATGATGCACCGCAACCTCGACCGCCGCGTCGAAGCGCTCGTGCGGCTTACGGACGAGCGCCAGGTCGCGACGGTCGTCGACCTCGTCGCCACCGGCATGAGCCCGCAGACCTCGTCGTGGCGTCTCGACGCCGAGGGCCGCTGGATCCGGGAGAACCTCACGCCCGACGGCGCGCCGAAGAACGACTACCAGGCCGATCTGATCGAGGCGTACTCGAAGCGTCGTCGCAAGGCCCGCCGGCGGTGACGCGCGGCAGGAACCCCGAGCTGGTGCCTGCTGCCGGGGCGCTCGTGTGGCGCCGCCGCCGCAGCCGCATCGAGGTGGCGCTCGTTCATCGTTCGCGCTATGACGACTGGTCGTGGCCGAAGGGCAAGCTCGACCCCGATGAGACGTTCGCTCAGGCCGCTGCGCGTGAGGTGCTCGAGGAGACGGGGCTGCAGGTGCGTCTCGGCATCCCCCTGCCCGAGCTCGTCTACGGCCTCGACAACGGCGCGACGAAGCTCGTCCGGTACTGGGCCGCCCAGGTCGTCGGCGGCAGCGGAGTGCTCGAGCACGAGGTCGACGAGGTGCGCTGGCTCGACGTCGAGACGGCTCGACGAACGCTCACCTACGCACGCGACCGCATCCCCCTCGACGCCCTGCTCGAAGCCGAGCGTGACGGCCGCCTCGAGACGTGGCCGCTGCTGCTCGTGCGTCACGCCCACGCCCAGGCGCGCGCCGCGTATCGGGGTGACGACGACGCCCGCCGCCCGCTGAGCGAGCGCGGCCGCGCACGGGCCGCTGCGCTCGTCCCCGTCCTCGGGGCGTGGGCTCCTGAGCGCGTCGTGTCGTCGTCGTCGACGCGGTGCGTGCAGACGGTCAAGCCGTTCACGTCCGCGAGCGGGACGCGGTTGCAGACGAGGAGCGCGCTGTCGGAGGAGACCTTCGCCGCTCGTCCTGAGAAGGCCGCCCGCCAGTTGACGCGCGCCCTCGAGCGCGCCGATGCGACGGCGTTGTGCACTCACCGCCCCCTCATCCCCGATCTCGTGGCGGGGTTGTCCGCACTCGCGTCGACCGGGTCGGCGACGCGTCGCTGCCTCGACCACATCAAGGCGCACGGGATGGACAAGGGCGAGGTGCTCGTCTGCCAGGTCCTCGGTGGCGGCCAGGAGGCGCGGATCGTCTCGGTGGAGCGGTTGCGCACCCCACCCCGGGAACGCTGAGCACCGATTCCGACCGGCAATCTCCCACTGCCCAAGGCCTCTCACACCCCTCAGACTGCGTTCACTCAACGTTTACCTCGAAGGGGGATTCGCGACACGTGAACGACCTAGGTTCCAAGCGTCCAGGCACGTGCCCGGAAATACTTTGTGACGAGAGGTCTGTATCCCGTGAAGATCACGAGCATCGCCCGCATCTCCGGCGTCGCGCTGGCCGGCGCCCTTGCCCTGTCCGCCTGTGGCAGCGAGTCGTCCGACTCCGCCACCGACGGCGCCAAGTCCGCAGGCTCCAGCGCGACGGACGCCGCCAAGTCCGGCGGCGACTCGGGTTCGGCCGACTGCGGCAAGAAGGACCTGAAGGCCGAGGGTTCCTCCGCCCAGGACAACGCGATCCAGGACGCCATCGAGAAGTACGGCAAGACCTGCGACAACAACGTCACTTACAACGCGACCGGTTCCGGCAACGGCATCAAGCAGTTCATCGCCGGCCAGGTCAACTTCGCCGGCTCTGACTCCGCGCTCAAGACGAAGCCGAAGGACGGCAAGATCGAGACCGACGAGGCCAAGACGGCCTGCGGTTCCGAGGCCTGGAACATCCCGATGGTGACCGGCCCGATCGCCGTCTCGTACAACCTGAAGGACGTCAAGGACCCGATCACGCTGACGCCGGCCGTCCTCGCCGACATCTTCAACGGCAAGATCACGAAGTGGAACGACCCGGCGATCGCCGCGGTCAACAAGGGCGTCACCCTGCCGGCCAAGGACATCAAGGTCTTCTTCCGCTCGGACGAGTCGGGCACGACGGAGAACTTCACGAAGTACCTCGCCGCCTCCGCGAAGGACAAGTGGACGGCCGAGCCCGGCAAGAAGTGGACGGGCAAGGGCGAAGGCAAGGCCAAGACGGCCGGCGTGACCTCGTCCGTGAAGTCGACCGACGGTGGCATCACGTACGCCGAGTGGTCGGCCGCGAAGGACAACGAGCTGCAGGTCGCGAAGATCGACAACGGCGCGGGCGCCGTCGAGCTGACCGGCGCCTCGGCGTCCAAGGCCATCTCTGCCGCGAAGATCGACGGCACGGGCAACGACCTGCGCCTCAAGCTCGACTACGCGACGAAGGAAGCGGGCGCCTACCCGATCGTCCTCGTCACGTACGAGGTCGTCTGCTCGAAGTACAAGGACGCCGAGATCGGCAAGTCCGTGAAGTCGTTCCTCACCTACTTCGCCGGCGACGACATCCAGAAGAACCTCGAATCCCAGGGTTACGCGCCGCTGCCGGCCGACATCCAGGGCAAGGTCAAGACGGCCGTCAACGCCATCCAGTGACGCACAGCGCCTGACGGGGTGCTCGGGCGCTTCGGCGCCCGAGCACCCCGTCTGCGCGTCGGAGCGAGTCCATAGTCTCGCGTTCCACCCGTACCAGCTCGAGCAGAGGCAGGAAACCTCATGAGTTCAATCACCGGCGTCTCGGTGGCCGACGCACCCGGCCCCGACGACGGTCACACCCCCGGGGAGGGCCCCGGCGAACACGCCCCCTCCGGTGACCGCGCAGCGACGGGCCGCAGGGGCGACATGATCTTCGGTGGCCTCGCGCGCGGCGCGGGCCTCCTCGTCGTCGTCCTCGTCGCGCTCGTCGGAGCCTTCCTCGTCATCCAGGCGGTTCCCGCCATCATGGACGACCACTCGAACTTCCTCACCTCCCAGGACTGGGACGTCGACTCGAGCCCGATGCACTTCGGCATCGCCCGCCTGCTGTGGGTGACGGTCACCTCCTCGGTGCTCGCCATGCTCATCGCCGTGCCGCTCGCCGTGTGCATCGCGCTGTTCCTCACGCAGTACGCGCCGAAGTGGCTGGCGAAGCCGGGCGCTGCGCTCATCGACCTGCTGGCGGCCGTGCCGTCCATCGTCTACGGCCTGTGGGGCGTGTTCACCGTCGGTCAGTACTTCGACCCGGTGGCCAAGGTCATCCAGGACGTGCTGGGCTGGTGCCCCCTGTTCGCCAAGACGGACACCTCCCCCGCGAGCACCATCGCCTTCGTCTCGATCATCCTCGCCATCATGATCCTGCCGATCATCACGGCCCTGACGCGTGAGGTCTTCGCGCAGACGCCGCAGGCCCACAAGGATGCGGCGACGGCGCTCGGCGCGACGAAGTGGGAGGTCATCCGCACCGCGGTGCTCCCCTTCGGCAAGCCCGGCATCATCAGCGCGTCCATGCTCGGCCTCGGGCGCGCGCTCGGTGAGACCGTCGCCGTCATGATGATCGTCTCCGCCCTCAACGGCAGCGAGGGTTGGAACTTCTCGATCTTCAAGGGCGGTGAGACCTTCGCCTCGAAGATCGCCAACAACGCCGGCGAGTTCGACAACCCCTCGAAGACGGGGGCCTTCATCGCGGCGGGCCTCGTCCTGTTCATCCTGACGTTCGTCGTCAACGCGATCGCCCGTGTCGTCATCGAGCGCAGGAAGGCGTTCACCGAATGAGCACCGCAGCCCACTCCCTCGAGAAGAACCCCGCTCCCGAGCCCCGGTCGAAGAACTCGCTCTCCGGCAAGGGCCAGTCCGGCGGCCGCGCGACGAAGAACACGATCGCCACCGTCGTCATGTGGGCCGCGTTCCTCGTCGCCCTCGTACCGCTGGTGTGGATCATCGCCACCGTCATCATGAAGGGCGGCGAGCTGCTCCTGCACGTCGACTGGTGGACGAAGAGCCAGCGCGGCGTCGGCCGCCGCGAGGTCGCCGGCGGCGCCGCCCACGCCATCCAGGGCACCCTCATCCAGGCCTTCGTCACGGCTCTCATCGCCGTGCCGATCGGCGTGATGACCGCCGTCTACCTCGTCGAGTACGGGCGCGGCCGTGCCGCGAAGATCGTCAGCTTCATGGTCGACATCCTCACCGGTGTCCCCTCCATCGTCGCCGCGTTGTTCGTCTACGCCGTCTGGGTGACGACGTTCGGCTTCGACCGCATCCCGTTCGCCGTGTGCCTGGCGCTCGTGCTGCTCATGGTTCCCGTCGTCGTGCGCTCCACGGAGGAGATGTTGAAGCTCGTGCCGAACGAGCTGCGCGAGGCCGCGTACGCCCTCGGCGTGCCGAAGTGGAAGACGATCCTCAAGATCGTTCTCCCGACGGCGTTCTCCGGCATCGTCACCGGTGTGCTGCTCGGCCTCGCCCGCGTCATGGGCGAGACGGCACCGCTCATCATCCTCGCGCCGTACTTCAAGTCGCTGTCGACGAACCTGTTCGGCGGCCTCATGGGCACGCTGCCGACGATGATCTACAACGGCAAGGACAACATGGCCGTCGACGCCTCCGCGCAGCGCGTGTGGGCGGCGGCGTGCACCCTCATCCTCCTCATCCTTCTTCTCAACCTGCTGGGCCGCTTCATCAGCCGCTTCAGCAAGGTCAAGAACTGACATCCGCTCGCGCGGATACGACTCGTAAAGGAACCCGAGTTCAATGAGCAAGCGGATCGACGTTCACAACCTCAACGTCTACTACGGCGACTTCCTCGCCGTGAACGATGTCTCCATGACGATCGAGCCCCGCTCGATCACGGCCTTCATCGGCCCGTCGGGCTGCGGCAAGTCCACGTTCCTGCGCACCCTCAACCGCATGCACGAGGTCATCCCCGGCGGCCGCGTCGAGGGTCAGGTGCTCCTCGACGACGAGGACCTGTACGCGCCGGGCGTCGACCCGGTGGCGGTGCGCCGCACCGTCGGCATGGTGTTCCAGCGCCCCAACCCGTTCCCGACGATGTCGATCGGTGACAACGTCGTCGCGGGTCTGCGCCTCAACGGCGTGAAGGACAAGAAGGTGCTCGCCGAGAAGACGGAGCAGTCGCTGCGTGGCGCGAACCTGTGGAACGAGGTCAAGGATCGCCTCGACAAGCCGGGTGCCGGCCTGTCGGGCGGTCAGCAGCAGCGTCTGTGCATCGCGCGTGCCATCGCGGTGTCGCCGGACGTGCTCCTCATGGACGAGCCGTGCTCGGCTCTCGACCCGATCTCGACGCTCGCCATCGAGGATCTGATGCTGGAGCTGAAGAAGGACTACACGATCGTCATCGTCACGCACAACATGCAGCAGGCGGCGCGTGTGGCTGACCGGACGGCGTTCTTCAACCTCGAGGCGACGGGCAAGCCCGGCATGCTCGTCGAGATGAACGACACGCAGAAGATGTTCAGCAACCCGGATCAGCGGGCGACCGAGGACTACATCTCCGGTCGCTTCGGCTGACAGCCGGGCGAAAGGGCCGTGAGGACCGGGGCGCAGCGAAGCGAGCACCGGCCCGGCGCGGCCCTCCGAGCCCGTCAGGTGAAAGCGAAAGGGTGCCGAGGACACGAACGAAGCGAGGTCCGCAGGCGCCCCCGAGCTCAGCCCGAGAAGCACTGCTGATCCATCGTGCGTTGTGCGCCCCCCACCGTCGTGACGGTGGGGGGCGCCTGCGTTGCCGGGCAGCGTTCCTGCGGCGTCAACCTGACTTCACGCTGGGAGGCGCTGCAGGCGTCGCTGCACGTCGGGATGCAGAATGACTCACATCACATATGAGCGGGGGCTATGACCGTGTGCCGATCGAGTTTCCCTGGGGCGCAACCCTCTTCGGCATAGCGCGAGCCGGCGCTGAACATCGTGCCCGGGGTCGGGCAAATCGACTCAATGCTTCAGGGGCCGTTCATCCCGATTTCATGCACACTGTGCTTGTGCCGAAGGATGCAACTCGTATTGGAACGTGGTCGCGCAAGTCGCTGCTCAAGAACCGCAAGAAGCAGGCGATCGCGCGCGGCGCTCACCCGACCCCTGACGAGATCGTCTTCTCGGACACCCCGGGAATCGTCGACGACGGCAACTTCAGCTACGGCGTCTGCCACGTCTGCGACTGGAAGGGCGGTGGGCGTCGCGCCCGCGAGAAGGCCCGCCGCGACGCGGCGGAGCACTACCTCCTGGCGCACTGACCACCACGGCACGGTCGAATGCCAATACATCCCGGCGCGATGCAGGTGCTTCGCCGCTCGCGAGAGGTGCGGTAGCGGCGCAGGGGATGGCCGCGCCGCGAGAGATGTGAGACACGCTGGACCGGGAGCGCCTCTCGGCACTAGGCCGCTCGTAGCGGCTGAATTTGGGACCCGGGGCTGCCGCGGCCCAGCGTGCTCATCCACCTTAACGAACATCACCGGCCCTCGCATTCCCGGCGGCTGCGAGAAACGTCACGCAGTGCAGTGTCGTCCCGGAGCCGGCGACGCCTGGCGAGGCGTCACCACCGGTCGAGACCAGACAGCGCAACCCATGAACCGGTCGGGATGCACCAGTCGAGACGGGCCGCCCGGGTCGAATGACCTGAGTCGAGTCAGTCGGGTCGGATCAGTCGAGGTTGCCGGTGCGCCAGGCGGAGGCGGCCTTCGTCAGGTCACGGGCTGTGTCGCCGAGCCGTGCGGCGCTGAGCGCCTCGCGCGCGGCCAGGGCATCGTCATGGCCGTCGTGACGCTCGGCGCGTTCGGCCCGGCCGGAGGCGACGACGCGACAGAAGGCTGCGGCGCGTTCGAGCGCGACGGCGAAGTCGCCGGTGTAGGCGCCCTCGAGGATGCGGTCGGCGAGCACCTTGATCTCGGCAGGTCCGCTAGGGTCGGCCGATCCCGCGACGGCGTGGGAGACGTGAGCGTGCCGGATACCGGCGTTGTAGTCGCCCGCGGCGCCTACAGCGTCGCGGCGCACCCATTCGCGCAGCGTGTAGAGGCGCCACAGCACGCCGGGCAGGCTGACGGCCGGGCGCCCGGCCCACAGCTGCGCGAGCGTCGACAAGCCGATCTCGTCCGTCAGCGCGATGAGCCGGGCCGTCACCTCCGGGTCCGCGTTGGTGCGCCCGGCGCCGACGAGGATGGCGGCGCTCTCGTGCGCGATGGCGGTGACATCGGCGGGGTCGGGTGCTCCCTCGAACGCCTGGAACTCGCGGTCGGTGAAGAACAACGGCTTGTGGTGGGAACGCGTCACGGGTACGGCAGGCTCCTTCGGTGCCTCGACGAGGCGTCGAGTGCGTCATCGGGTCAACGACGCGCGGGCGGGCGGCATTCCGCCGGGCGCCGTCGAGACATCCGCCGGACGCCGTCGCCGCGAACTCCACAGGGTCGCACCGGGCGGCACGACCCTGCTACGGGTCAGCGGACGATGGCCACCCCGTCGGCCGGGATGACGACGCGCACTCCCCCGCCGTCGGCGGGGCGCTCGTCGACGATGTGCCATGCGGCGATGACACGGTCGGCGTCGATCGTCGTCGCCTCGCCCGAGAGGTTGACGACGACGCGGCAGTCGCCGCGGTGCACCGTCACGACGCTCGTCGGGCCCTCGCCGTCACGCTCGACCCGGCTCGTGCCGAGGGTCGGGTCGGACAGGTCGGGCACCTCGCGGCGCAGCCTGATGAGGGTGCGGTACCAGTCGAGCAGGAGCGACTGCTCGCCGTCGGGGTCGTCGATCTCGCTCCAGCGCAGCACCGAGTTGCGGAAGGTCGACTCCTCCTGGGGGTCGGGCACCGCGTCACCCCAGCCGTGGGCCGCGAACTCGGCCGCGCGCCCGCGTGAGGTGCCCTCGGCGATCTCGGGGTCGACGTGGTCGGTGAAGAACTGCCAGGGGGTCTGCGCACCGTACTCCTCACCCATGAAGAGCATCGGCGTGTACGGCGACGTCAGCAGCAGCGCTGCCGCGCAGGCCAGCCGGTCGACGCCGACGAGCTGCGAGAGGCGCTCGCCCGTCGCGCGGTTGCCGACCTGATCGTGCGTCTGCAGGGACGCGACAAAGCGCCAACCCGGCGTCGCTTCGGGATCGACGGGGCGGCCGTGGCGGCGCTCGCGGAAGCTCGAGTACGTGCCGTCGTGGAAGAACGGCGTCGCGTACATCTTGGCGAGAGCCGCGGGGGCCGCGAAGTCCTCGTAGTAGCCCTGCGTCTCACCGGTGAGCAGCACGTGCAGGGTGTGGTGGATGTCGTCGGCCCACTGCCCGCTCAGCCCGAGGCCGGCGCTGCCACCGTCGGCGACCGCGAGTCCGCGCTGACCCGAGCGCGGTTCGCGCGCACGCGGCGTGACGGTGGCCGGGTCGTTGCGGTCGGACTCGGCGACGACGACGACGTTGCGACCCGTCTGCTCGGCGGCGAGTTCCAGTGCGGCCGTGAGCTCTTCGAGGATGTGGACGGCCGTGTCGTCGGCGAGCGCGTGGACGGCGTCAAGGCGGAACGCGTCGACGTGGAACTCGGTGAACCACATGAGCGCGTTCTCGATGATGAAGCGGCGCACCTCGTCACTCTGCGGGCCGTCGAGGTTGACGGCGGGGCCCCACGGCGTGTGGTGCAGCGCATTGAAGTAGGGGCCGAACTCGGGCAAGTAGTTGCCGCTCGGGCCGAGGTGGTTGTAGACGACATCGAGGCAGACGGCGAGGCCGCGCGCGTGGCACGCGTCGACGAAGCGCTGGAAGGCGGCCGGGCCACCGTAGGCGGCGCTCGTCGCGTACCAGTTGACACCGTCATAGCCCCAGTTTCGCTCTCCCGGAACGCCGTTCACCGGCAGGATCTCGACGTGTGTCACCCCGAGCGTCACGAGGTGATCGAGCCGTTCGATGGCCGAGTCGAACGTCCCGGATTCGGTGAACGTGCCGATGTGCAGCTCGTAGAAGACCGCGCCGCGCATCGCGTCGTCGTGCGAGGCCGCGTCCGCGTGGTGGCCGCGCCAACCGTCGTCCTGCCAGTCGTGGGCCGCGAGGTCGACGACCTCGCTGGGGCCGTGGATGCCCTCGGGCTGCAGCAGCGAACGCGGGTCGGGGCGCGGGTCGCCGCCGTCGATGCTGAAGGCGTACTCGCTGCCGACGCGCACCGGCTCGGGCGAATGCCACCAGCCGTTCTCGCCGGCCTTCATGGGCGCCTTCACGCCGTCCGCGACGAGGTGCACCATGCGCTCGGCGGCCGGCGCCCACACCGAGATCGTCTGGGTCGCGCCGTGAAAACCGGGCGAGGAGTAGGTGTTCATCGCTTCTCCTGAACGAGGACGTGGACGTGGCCGAACTCGTGGTCACCGAGATCGCCGAACGCGACCGGCGCGTCGGTGATGGTGAGGCGTTCGCCGGTGAAGGCGTGCCGCCACTCTCCGGCAGGCAGGCTGACGTGGGCATCGGCCAGCGCGCCCGTGCGCAGTGCCCGGGATGCAGCGCGCACCCCGATGACGGCGACGGCGAGCGGAGTCGCGTCCGCCTCGGCGGGCGTCGGTGCGTCAGTCTGCTCGCCGCCCTGGGCGCGCTTGACCAACTTGCTCACCTGACGCCCCGCGGCCTCGACGAGACGCCCGGCCTCGGCGATCTGACGGCGCACCACGGACGCTGCCGGCACCGTCCTCTCGAACGCGACGAGGAACTCGCTGTCGGATTCGAGCGGTTCGTAACCCGACCCCGGGTTCGCCGGCGCATGGACGTCCGCGGCGAGGCAACGCTGCACGAGGCGCGGACGCGAGCCCCCGACGTCGAGGAGCTGCTCGAGTTCGCCGTAGTCGACCGGGCGACGGTTGTCGGGGTCGACGAGGCTGAGCGTCGGACGTTCCGAGCCCTGGTAGGTGTCGGGGATGCCCGGAAGGAACAGCTCGAGCACCTTCTGAGTGTGCCCGGTCAGCGTGATCGCCTCGGCGTTCCGTCGACGCGCGTCGAGGAGGCTGCGGCGTAGATCCGCGGCGAGCGTCTCGGCGGCCGGCGCCGATGCAGCGCTCTCCCCCGTTCGAGGGGCGGCGGCGTCGTCAGCCTCGAGGACAGCGGTGGCGAAGGCGAGCACCTGCTTCTCGTACGCCTCGTCGCCGTCGGTCCAGGCCGTGTAGACCTTCGCCTCGCGCAGCGCCTTCGTCAGGTACTCGCTCAGGCGATCCGCGTCGATGCCGAGATCGCGCCGCCCGTGGACGGCGTCGGGTGCGGCGCCGTCAGCATCGGTGGTGTCGAACGGGCCGTAGGCGGTGGAGAATCCAGCGATGGTCTGCCACGCCAGCGCCGCCGCGGGCCGGTCGACGCCCATCGCGTCGGCGAGCGCGAACGCGGCGTCGCTGCACGCCGTCCACGCCTCGTCGTCACCGGCGATCGCGAGCAACGCCGCGCGAACGTCCTCGCTGCGCTTCGTGTCGTGCGTCGACAGCGTCGTCATCGTGCGCGGCCAGTATTCGGCGTTGTGCTGCGCCCAGGCGTTCAGACGGTGCGCGCCGGCGTCCACGAGGACGTCGACGTCGCCGCCGACCTCGTTGAGGGCGGTCAACGCGTGCCACCGGTAGAAGAGGGTGTCCTCGATCGACTTCGCCATGACCGGGCCCCATGTCTGCTGCAGACGCACCGCGAAGTCGGACGCGGCCGGCTCGATGTCGTCGAACTCGTCGGCCCCGGCGTGCGGACGCACGAGCGCGATGCGCTTGAGAGCATCGAGCTCGTCGGCCAGATCGGGGCGGGCCTCGCGCGCGGCCTCGAGCGCCTCGTCGAGGTGGTGCTTCGACTCCGGTGCCATGCGGGCGCCCGGGACGAGGTAGGCGCGGTAGACGGGCGCCGCGACGAGCAGCTCGACGATCGCGGCACGCAGTGCTTCGCGCTGCAGGTCGGGGCGCACCTCGGCGGCGCGACGCGTCAGCCGCTCGGCCTCCGGCACGAGACCGTTCTCGACGACGAAGCGCTTCGCCTCGCGCGTCGCGACCTCGACGTCGCGGGCGTCGCCGTCACCGAGCGCACGCTGCCAGCAGGCCTCGATCGTCGGGGCGGCGACGTCATCGGCCAGCGCGGCAGTGATGGCGGCCATCGCGTCGTAACCCGTCGTGCCCGCGCAGGCCCAGTCGCTCGGCAGGTGCTCGCCCGGTTCGAGGATCTTCTCGACCCAGATCGGCGTGCCCCTGCGGCACTCCTGCGTCAGTCGCGCGAGGTATCCGGCCGGGTCGGCCAGTCCGTCCGGGTGGTCGATGCGGAAGCCGTCGATGTGGCCGGCGTGATGCAGTTCGAGCAGCAGCGCGTGCGTCGCGTCGAAGACGTCGTCGGTCTCGACGCGCACGGCGATGAGCTCGTTGACCTCGAAGAAGCGACGATAGTTGAGCACCGCGTCACGATCGCGCCAGAACGCGAGCCGGTAGTGCTGACGCTCGAGAAGCCGGGCGAGTTCGTCGCCCTGCGGCGCCTCGCCGATGCCGTCGAGGGAACCGTCGGCGACGGGGAAGACGTGTTCGTAGTAGCGGATGACGGGTTCGTCACCGCTGCGGTCGAGCGTGATCGAGCCGTCCGCGATCTCCTCGTCGAGCGGCTTGCCGAGGATCGGGACGCCGAGCGCGCCGTCGAGCGCGTCCCAGTCGACGTCGAACCAATGCGCCGTCGAGGCGTCCTTCCCCCCTGCCAGCAGCGCCCACAGCGGCGCGTTGCTCGACTCGGGCGCGACGAACGCCATGTGGTTCGGCACGACGTCGACGACGACACCGAGCCCCAGCTCGTGCGCGGCGTCGGCGAACCGCTCGAACGCTTCGCGGCCGCCCAGCTCCGGGTTGACACGGGTGTGGTCGAGCACGTCATAGCCGTGGACCGAACCGGGGACGGCGGTGAGGATCGGCGAGCAATAGGCGTGCGAGATGCCGAGCTTCTTCAGGTACGGCAACTGCGCGCGGGCAGCGTCGAACGGGAAGTCGGCGTGCAGCTGGAAGCGATAGGTGGACGTCACGGGCGCGCTCATGCCTCCAACCCCACCACCATTCGCGCGGAAAATCGAGTCGGGGCCGCAGCATCCCACCGCAGGGGTGAGGTGGGGCGTCAGGAGGTACGGGCCCGGGCTCGCCCGGCCCGCGTGAGGAGGTACGCGACGAGCAGCACGAGGACCCAGCCACTGCCGATGAGCGCCGCCTGACGCATGTCGTCGACCTCGAACGCGGTGGCCATCACGGCGAGCACGCCGACGACGCCGAGCGCCGCCGTCACACTGCCGCCGGGCAGGTGGACGCTGCCATCGACGTCGCCGCGGCGCTTGAACGCGATGAAGCTGGCGAGGGCGAGCAGCCACGTCACCATGACGGAGAAGATCGCGATGGAGGCGAGCTTGGTGAAGATGTCGGCAACCCCCGTCTGTGCGAGGTAGATCGCGAGGACGAGGCCGAACGTCGAGACGAGCGTGGCCGCGAGCGGCACGCCCCGCAACGTCGTGCGGGCGAGGAATCGTGGTGCGAGACGATCGACGGCGAGCGAGTGCACGAGCCGACCGGCGCCGTACAGCTGCGCGTTGCCCGTGGACAGCGCGGCGACGAGGATGACGGCGTTCATGATGCCCGCGGCGGCCGGGAGCCCGACGGCGTCGAACGCCTTGACGAACGGGCTCGCCGTCAGGCCCTTCGCGGACGCGACGTCGGTCCAGGCGTTGAGCGTGACGATGAGACCCACCGCGATGACGTAGAACAACCCCAGCCGGGCGACGAGGGCGCGCATCGCGGTGCGGACGCTGCGGCGCGGGTCGTCGGCCTCGGCCGCGGTGATCGGCACGACCTCGACGCCGACGAAGGCGAACATCACGATCGACATCGACAACCAGATCGACTCCATACCACCGGGCATGAACCCGCCGTGGTCGGTGAGGTGAGCGAACCCGGTGGCGGGATGGCCGGGCACGCCGAACAGCACGAGGACGAGCGCGACGAGGATGAACGCGACGAGAGCCGTCACCTTGAGCGTGGAGAAGACGACCTCGGCGCGGCCGAACGCGCGCACGGAGAGCAGGTTGATGACGATGATCGCGAGCGCCACGAGGGCGACGAACACGGAGAGCGACGTCTGCGGCCACCAGTACTGCAGATACGCGCCGGCCGCGACGACCTCGCCGCCGAGCGCGATGACGCTCGCCGCCCAGTAGCACCAGCGAGAGACGTAGCCGGCCCACTCCCCGAGGTAACGCCCCGCGGCGGCGCCGAAGCTGCCCGGCTCGGGGCGGGCGGTCGCCATCTCCGCCATGGCGAGGCCGATGACGGCGATGAGCAGCGCGCCCAGCGCAAAGCTGACGACGGCCGCCGGGCCGGCCACCCCGATCGCCGCGCCGGAACCGAAGAACAGGCCCGTGCCGAGCGCCGAACCGAGACCGATCATCAGCATGGTGCGATGCCCGAGGCTGCGCGTCAGGCCACTCGAACCCTCTGAGCTCGCCGGGGCGTCCGTGCTCGCCGAGCCCTCGACCGCGTGGGCGCCGACCTGCTGATCCACCGTGTTCTCCTTCGACGAGCTGGGGTGAGGCGTGGCTGTCTCATTGAAAGCGTCGCGCTGGGCACGCTCGTGCGACACCGCGCCGGCCGACAACCGGGTCAGGGTACGTGCTCGACCCGAGCCCGTGCGTTCGGTGTTCGTCGTCAGGGGCTCCCCGTGCTCACAAGATTGGCTCGGCTGCTTTTCGTCCTTGGCCGGTATGCGGCTCTCGATGACCGCCGCTCGTCGCGGACGCGCGTCAGTCCCCGAGGCGGTTGAGGCCGACCACGACGACGAGCGGGACGCCCGCCTCGTCGGAGGCGGCGAGGTCGACCTCCGCGTCGATCCCCCAGTCGTTGTCGTCATCGGGGTCGTGGATGACCTGGCGGATCTCCCATTTGTCGGGCTGCTCGGTGATGCGCAGCATCCTCGGCCCGCGGGCGTCCGCGTCGAGGAGGATCTCGTCATGCTCGTCGTAGTAGGCGCCGAGGTCGGCATCCCACGCGTCGGCATCCATGACGATCTCGGTCGGCGGGTCGGTCGTCGCCGCGACGGCGGCGTCGAGCGCGGCGAGGCCGTCGACGTCGTCGCGCGCTGCGAGCTCGACGCGCTTGAACATCGCCTTGCGGATGGCGACCTTCATCGCGCGCGGGTTGGCCGTGAGGGGACGCTGCTTCAGCACCGTCTCCTGCTGCACCGGCGCGTCACCCGGGTGCGTCAGGGCCTCCCACTCGTCGAGCAGGCTCGAGTCGGTCTGACGGATGACCTCCCCGAGCCACTCGATGAGGTCGGCGAGTTCCTCGTTCTTCTTCGACTCGGGCACGCTCTGACGCAGGGTGCGGTACGCGTCGGTCAGGTAGCGCAGGACGACGCCCTCGCTGCGCGCGAGGTCGTAGAAGCGGATGAGATCGCCGAAACCCCAGGCATTCTCGTACATCTCGCGCACGACGGACTTGGGTGACAGTTCGTACATGCGCACCATCGGCTGGCTCTGCGCGTACGTCTCGAACGCCGCGTCGAGCAGGTCGGAGAGCGGCTTCGGCCACGTCACGTCCTCGAGGCGCTCCATGCGCTCGTCGTACTCGATGCCGTCGGCCTTCATCTCGGCGATCGCCACGCCGCGCGCCTTGTGCTGTTGCGCCATGAGCACCGGGCGAGGGTCGTCGAGGATCGACTCGATGACACTGACGACATCGACCGCGTAATCCTGTGCGTTCGTGCGCGCCGCAGCGCGTGCGCCCTCGTTCGTCGAGGTGTCGACCTCCGGCGCGTCACCGCGGGCGGGGGCGGCGTCGTCGGGACTCAGCATGTCGAGGACGGCGAGGGCGAACGGTGCGAGCGGCTGGTTGAGCGCGAAGTTGTCCTGCAGGTCGACCGTGAGGTCGACCTGGCGCCCGTCGGCCTGCGGTTCGTCGAGTCGCCGGACGACGCCGGCGGCCAGCATCTCGCGGTAGAGGCCGATCGCGCGGCGAGCGAGCTTCGCCTGCCCCTTGCGATCCTCGTGGTTGTCGCGCACGAGATCGCGCACGGCGACGAACGGGTCGCCGTCGCGGGCGATGAGGTTGAGCAGCATCGAGTGCGTGATGCGCATGCGACTGACGAGCGCTTCGGGCTCGCTCGCGACGATGCGCTCGAAGCTCTCCTCACTCCAGTTGATGAAACCCTCCGGCGGCTTCTTGCGCTGCACCTTCTTGAGCTTCTTCGGGTCGTCACCGGCCTTCGCGATGTTGCGTGTGTTCTCGATGACGTGCTCGGGCGCCTGGACGACCACGGTGCCGCTCGTGTCGAACCCCGCACGGCCGGCCCGCCCGGCGATCTGGTGGAACTCGCGCGACTTGAGCATGCGCTGGCGGGTGCCGTCGAACTTCGTCAGGCCGGAGAGCACGACGGTGCGGATCGGCACGTTGATGCCGACGCCGAGCGTGTCGGTGCCGCAGATCACCTTCAGCAGACCGGCCTGCGCGAGCGTCTCGACGAGACGGCGGTACTTCGGCAACATGCCGGCGTGGTGCACACCGATGCCGTGACGGATGAGTCGTGAGAGCGTCTTGCCGAAGCCGGTGGAGAAGCGGAAGTCGCCGATCATCTCGGCGATCCTGTCGCGATCCTCACGGGAGGCGACCTTGAGCGACATGAGCGCCTGCGCGTTCTCCAGCGCCTGGGCCTGCCTGAAGAACACGACGTAGACGGGCGCCTGACGCGTCTCGAGCAGCTCCTCGATCGTCTCGTTGAGTGGTGTCGTCGACCAGTGATAGCTGAGCGGCACGGGACGCTCGGCCCCCGCGACGGTGACGGAGGCGCGGCCGGTGCGACGCGTCATGTCCTCCTCGAAACGGCGCACGTCACCGAGCGTCGCGGACATGAGCAGGAACTGCGCCTGCGGCAGTTCGAGCAGCGGCACCTGCCACGCCCAGCCGCGATCGCCCTCGGAGTAGAAGTGGAACTCGTCCATGATGACGAGGCCGACGTCGGCGTCCTTGCCCTCGCGCAAGGCGATGTTGGCGAGGATCTCCGCGGTGCAGCAGATGATGGGCGCGTCGGCGTTGACCGAGGCATCGCCCGTCAGCATGCCGACGTGCTCGGCACCGAAGATCTCGCACAGCGCGAAGAACTTCTCGCTCACGAGAGCCTTGATCGGCGCTGTGTAGAAGCTCACCCGGTCGCCTGCGAGCGCCGCGAAGTGCGCCGCCGTCGCGACCATCGACTTACCCGAGCCCGTGGGCGTCGCGAGGATGACGTTCTTGCCGTCGAGCACCTCGATGATGGCCTCTTCCTGGTGCGGATAGAGGCTGAGGCCACGATCGCCCGCCCAGGCGGTGAACTCCTCGTAGATGCGGTCGGCGTCAAACGTCTTCGGCAACCGCTGCGTCAGCGTCTTGACGCGCGGGTTCGCCTCCCGCGCAGCGGCATCCGCGGACGCGGCGAAGTCGCCCGCGACGTCCTGCGCGCCGGGATGGACGGTCTCGACGGCGCCGGCCGCGGCGTCGTCGGGCGATTCGTTCGTCATGTCAGCCTTGCTGCTCGGTGTGGTCGACGGGGCATTCCGCAGCGCGAAGTCGACGTGCGGGATCGCGGATAAGGTCGAGGGCGCGGCTCACCAGATGTGGCGCTGGCCCGGCAGCAGCCGCAGGTCGCCGTACTCGAAGGTGCGCTTGCGCGACTTGCCCTTGCCCTTGACGGGCGCAAGCACCATGAGCTGCACACCCTCGGCGTGCTCGAGGTCGACGCGCACCGCGTCACCGAACTCGGGCACGACGACGTACAGGACGATGGCCGTCGCGCGCTGCGCGACCG
Source organism: Dermacoccus sp. SAI-028 (assembly GCF_004346775.1). Taxonomy (NCBI): domain Bacteria; kingdom Bacillati; phylum Actinomycetota; class Actinomycetes; order Micrococcales; family Dermacoccaceae; genus Dermacoccus; species Dermacoccus sp. SAI-028. Next base: position 2,564,251 of record NZ_SMFS01000001.1, read on the forward strand.
TGCGGTTCTCGTTCTCGGCGCGCACCGCGAGGACGCGGCGCAGCTCGGCCAGCACCGCTTCGGGCTCGGGCTGCTCGCCCAGCGCGGCGGGGTCGGCGAAGACGATGTCGACGTCCGGCGCGACGGCCTGGTTGCTCGCGGCCGTCGGCTCACCGGTGGAGTCGATCGTCGGTTCGCCGTCGACCGACATCGCGAACGGGTAGAACTCGCCGTTCTTCTCGAGGTGCTCCATCGCCGCGCCGAGCGCTGCGGAGAGCAGTTCGTCGAGGTCGGCCTGCGCCTGCGGTGACGCGACGTCGCGCCACGTGCCGTTCGAGCGGTCGTCGGATGCTGCGGGGGTGTCGTTCACCATCGGTGCGCCTCCTCGGCGTCGGTGTGGTCGGGTTCTCCTCGTCGAGGACAACCCAACCACATCATGCCGACAACCCCGGAATTCCGCCGAATCCGAGCCCCTGAGGCTCAGGCCGCCGACCACCCGCCGTCCGAGGTGAGCACCGCGCCGTTGATGTTGGTCGAGTCGTCGCTCAACAGGAAGGTGGTCGAGGCGTGCTCCAGCCATTCGCCGATCGTGTTGCCGGCGGTGATCGGGGTGTTCGTCATCGTCTTCTCCAGATCTGAGGCGCCCACGGCGCCCGAGGGTGCGGTGTCGATCGAACAGCAAGGGCTACTCATCGCCCCCTTCGATCCCTTCACCTCGACGAGGCGCGTGGATGAGGTCTGGGCGGACGTTCATGTGTTCGTCGATTTATCAGGGCTGCCCGTCGTCGGGGGGCTGCGACCATCTGTCGACGTGTTGTGCGACGTTGCAGCGACGCGTCGTCGTCAGGCCCTCGGAGCGTGGCAGCCGAGACGGGCGCCGGCAGCCTGTCAGACTGGAGCATCCCGCTACCCCGGCCTTGCGGAGGGGATGCGTACATCGACAGGGTTCTACGCCCCCTGATCGTTTGGCAGCGTGTGAGGCAGCAGCGGGCAAGCAGCCGGGTTCGGCCGAGAGTCGGACCTCAAGACGCGCGAGACGAGAGCGAACGAGAAGATCATGACCCCACGACGCGCCGCGTCATCGTCCGCGCCCATCCGTCTGACGCGGCGTGGGCGCATCGTCGTGACGTGCCTCGTCGTCGCGCTGTGCGCGGGATTGCTGCTGCTCATGACGTCGACACGCTCGGACCCGCAGCTCGTCCCGTCGTTCGACGCGCCCCTCGGCGCGCTGGACGAGTCGAAGGTGCCGAACGGCTGGGGGCCGCTCGTCGCGGCGGCGTCGCGCGAATCGGGCGTGCCCGGCGCTGTGCTCGCTGCGCAGCTCGAGGTCGAGTCGAAGTGGAACCCGAAGGCCGTCTCGCACGCGAACGCCAAGGGGCTCGCCCAGTTCACGCCCGACGCGTGGGCCAGCCACGGCAAGGGCGACCCGTTCGACCCCGCCGACGCCATCGCCGCACAGGGGCGTTTGATGCGTGAGCTGAAGCAGCGGGCCGAACGTTCAGGCATCGCCGACAACCCCATGCGCCTCGCGCTCGCCGGCTACAACGCAGGCTTCGGCAACGTGACGAAGTACCAGGGCGTCCCGCCGTTCGCGGAGACGGAACACTACGTCGCCGCCATCACCCGCGCGATGGGCAAGTACGCCAAGCCCCTGCCGCCGACGAGTGGTGCGTCGATGGGCGGGGCCGCGAGGAGTGGAGCGACGCGACCTGCGTCGTGACCCGCGTGTCTGCTGGACCGAATGTCGTTGCAAATCGCAGAAGGGACGGGCAGGTCGGGACCTGGCACAACGGCGGTTTTCGTCCACATTCGTCGCGCCGACGAGTGGTGGGCCCTGTGGGGCTCGAACCCACAACCTACGGATTAAAAGTCCGCAGCTCTGCCAATTGAGCTAAAGGCCCTTGCTGCTCGGCTCCTGGCACCCAGATCCTTGCATCGGGCTCGATGCGCCAGAAGAGAATCGTGACGAGTCGTCCGACTCACGATCGTCGACTCGCACGGCCACCGTGCAGCGCGAGACAGCCTAGCCCCGCCCGACGCGCCACGACGAACCGGGCGGGGCGAGCCTTGCGAGCGGGTGCCGACGAACGGGGCGAGCGGCGGCTCAGCTGTAGGCCGGGCGGTCGCCGTCCTCGGGTTCGACGTGCGTGCGCCGCTCCTCGTCGGTGCTGGTCACCGCACCGGGCAGCGCGTGCTCGGCGATGATGCGACCGGAGTCATCGCTGATGACGATAGTGCTGTGCTCCGCCATCGTCAGGTTCTCGGCGAGCTGGTCACGCGTGAGCTTCGGCATGTTCATGCCCAGACGCTCGAAGCCTGCGTCGAGCAGTTCCATCGCGCCGTCACGATCGCCCGGCCGCACTCGCCCGGCGACGTCGCCGAGCATGTCCGCGAACCGGCTGAGCGAACCCTCGCCGTACTCCTCGGTGAACTTCTCGTTCACCACGTAGTTCCACGTCCCCATGACGCACCACCTTTCCTCACTGCCACGCTACTGCGTTGTCGCACTATGGAACACCCCCGGGGCCGCCCGAGGTCACACTGGGCATCCCCCGCGTCGCCATCGATCGCCGCGTCGTCCCGAGGCCGCGCTGGAGCTCGGGGTGTCATCGGTCTCCGACGACGCCCCGAGCTCACCCGCGCGCCCGGATCGCCGTCGATCACCCACGGCGCCCGAATGGCTGCCTCAGCCCACCGATGCCGCCGCCGTCAGCGGCACGCCCGTCCTCGACTCGAGCTCGGCGAACGTCACGTCCGGTGCGAGTTCGGTGACGACGAGACCGTCGGGCGTCACGTCGATGACGGCGAGGTCGGTGATGATGCGCTCGACGACACCGAGCCCCGTGATCGGCAGGGTGCACGCGGGCAGGATCTTGGGCGATCCGTCCTTCGCGCAGTGCTCCATGAGGACGATGACCTTCTTCGCGCCGTGCACGAGATCCATCGCGCCACCCATGCCCTTGACCATCTTGCCCGGGATCATCCAGTTCGCGATGTCACCGTCCGCCGACACCTGCATGGCACCGAGGATGGCCGCATCGACCTTGCCGCCCCGGATCATGCCGAACGACATCGCCGAGTCGAACGTCGAGGCGCCGCGCCGCAGCGTCACCGTCTCCTTGCCCGCATTGATGAGGTCGGGATCGACGGCGCCATCGCTCGGATACGCGCCTACCCCCAGCAGCCCGTTCTCCGACTGCAGGACGAGTTCGACGTCGTCCGCCACGTAGTTCGGCACGAGCGTCGGCAACCCGATGCCCAGGTTGACGTAATCGCCGTCCTGCAGCTCCGCCGCAGCACGCGCCGCCATCTGCTCTCGCGTCCAGGCCATGTCAGTCACCCTCCGTCTCGCGGGTCGTGCGCTTCTCGCACTCTCGGACGAACGCACGCCCCCCGAACAGTCGCCCATCCATCTCAGTCACCCTCCGTCTCGCGGGTCGTGCGCTTCTCGCACTCTCGGTCGAACGCACGCCCCCCGAACAGTCGCCCATCCATCTCAGTCACCCTCCGTCTCGCGGGTCGTGCGCTTCTCGCACTCTCGGTCGAACGCACGCCCCCCGAACAGTCGCCCATCCATCTCAGTCACCCTCCGTCTCGCGGGTCGTGCGCTTCTCGCACTCTCGGTCGAACGCACGCCCCCCGAACAGTCGCCCATCCATCTCAGTCACCCTCCGTCTCGCGGGTCGTGCGCTTCTCGATCCGCTTGTCGTCAGCCTGTTCGGACGTCAATTCCACGACTCGCTGCACGTAGATGCCGGGCAGGTGGACGTCGTCGGGGTGGATGTCGCCCGGCTCGACGAGCTGCTCCACCTCCGCGACGACGACGCGGCCCGCCATCGCACACAGCGGGTTGAAGTTGCGCGCCGACAGGTTGAACACCAGGTTGCCGTGACGATCACCCTTCGCCGCACGCACGAGTGCGAAGTCCGTCGTGATGGCCTCCTCGAGCACGTACGGCTTCGCGTCGTCGCCGTCACCGTAGACGCGCGTCTCCTTCGCCGGTGAGGCCTTCTCCACCGAGCCGTCGGCCGCGTACTTCCACGGCATGCCGCCGTCGGCGACCTGCGTACCCACACCCGTCGCCGTGTAGAACGCGGGGATGCCTGCGCCACCGGCGCGCAACTTCTCCGCGAGGGTGCCCTGCGGCGTCAGGTGCACCTCCAGCTCGCCCTCGAGGTACTGGCGCGCGAATTCCTTGTTCTCGCCCACGTACGACGCGATGACGGTGCGCAGGCGCCCGTCGCGCAGCAGCACGCCGAGACCCCAGTCGTCGACCCCACAGTTGTTGGAGACGACGTCAAGATCCTTCGCGCCCTGCTCGTGCAGCGCCGCGATGAGGACGCTCGGGATGCCGCACAGCCCGAACCCTCCGACGGCGAGCGACGAACCGTCACCGATGTCGGCGACCGCTTCCGCGGCCGAGGCCACCACCTTGTCCATGAACCCTCCAGATCGCGCTTCGTGAGATGCACCTCACACCATGCCGACTTCAGTTAATCATCCTTAACCGAGGCGTGGGGGTGCGGCTTGCGACCGGCCCCGCGCGCGACGACACTTCGAGCATGACGAGCCAGCTGCGCGAACCCCTGTACGGCCTCCTCCTCGACGTCGACGGACCCATCGCGAGCCCGGTGACGCGCACCGTCGCGATCCCGTCGATCGCCACGGATCTCGTCGCGATGGCGCGGGCGGGCGTCCCCATCGTGTTCAACACGGGTCGCTCCGACGACTTCGTCGCAGCCACCGTCATGCCCGCGCTGCTCGACGCCGGACTACCCGACGACGCGCCCGTCATCGCCGTCTGTGAGAAGGGCGCGACGTGGTTCACCCCGACGCGCGCGCACCTGCGCAACGCGGGCGTCGACCTGCGCGTCGACGACGCCCTGCGCGTTCCGACGGGGCTCGTCGAGTACTGCCGCAGTATCGCCCCCGATTTCGACGACGCCATGTTCTTCGACGACACGAAGAAGGCCATGGTGAGCCTCGAGGCGCACCATGGCATCGACCTCGACGTCTACCGCGAACGTCAGCACGCGTTCGATCAGCGGGTTTGGGATTACCTCGCCGAGCAGGAGATCGGCGTCGTCTGGGGTGAGCGAGAAGCGCTCAACGGCAGTGAAGACATCGCCGTCCGCATCGATCCGACGATCATCTCGACCGACATCGAGCACGTCGGGGTCGGCAAGAACGTCGGTGCCGACAAGGCGATCGAACTGCTCGCCGCGCGCGGCATCACCCCGCGCGAGTGGCGCACCCTCGGCGATTCACGCAGCGACTACGCGATGGCTGATCGTCTGCACGAGCGTGGATTCGTCGTGCGCCACGGCGACGTTCGCCCCGCCGACGGCCTGCTCGAGCGCACCTACCCCGTCGAGGTCGCGCCCGATCCGGCGCTGACGAACGACGCCGCCGGTGCCGCGTTCCTCACGCGATGGCGCGCCGACGTCAAGCGCGGCGAGGCATCGGCGGCGTTCTGACGGAGCGGTTGGCGGCCAGAACAACGGGCCGAGGAAATATCGCGTCCCTAACCACCGTTGTCGCATGGGCCCCACGAGGCGCGGTCCGTGGCCGCGCCCGATCCTGACGAAAGGCCCCCGCATGCCCCAGCTGTTCGAACCCCTCACCCTGCGCGACGTCGAATTCCGCAACCGCATCTGGCTCACGCCGATGTGTCAGTACAGCTGCGAGGCGTGCGACGGTATCCCGACCGCGTGGCACTTCGTCCACTACGCGACGCGCGCCGTCGGTGGTTTCGGGCTCGTGCTGACGGAGGCCACCGCCGTCGCGCCCGAGGGGCGCATCAGCCCCCAGGACGCCGGCCTGTGGAACCACGACCAGGTGGCCGCATGGCGCCGCGTCGTCGACGCCGTCCACGCGAACGGCGCGAAGATCGGAGTCCAGCTCGCGCACGCCGGACGCAAGGCTTCGACCTACCGCCCCTTCGCGGGTGAGCCCTCCGGCAGCGTGCCCGTCGACGCAGGCGGTTGGGAGGCTCTCGGCCCGTCCGCGGTCGCCTTCGACGGTTACGCAACGCCCCGCGCCATGACGCTCGCCGACATCGACGACGTCGTGGACGCCTTCGTCGACGCCGCCCGACGCGCGGACGAGGCCGGTTTCGACGTCGTCGAGCTCCACGCAGCGCACGGCTACCTGCTGCACGAGTTCCTCTCCCCTGCCTCCAACCGCCGTGACGACGAGTACGGCGGCTCCTTCGAGAACCGCGCCCGTCTGCTGCTGCGCATCGCGACCGAGGTGCGCGCGGCCTGGCCGGAGGCGAAGCCGCTCTTCGTGCGGGTCTCGGCCACCGATTGGGCCGAGACGGGCTGGAACATCGACGAGACCGTCCGCCTCGCTCGCGAGCTGAAGTCCGTCGGCGTCGACCTCGTCGACACGAGCACCGGCGGCAACGTGCCCGCCGACATCCCCGTCGGGCCCAACTACCAGGTGCGTTTCGCGTCCGAGATCCGGCGCGGCGCCGATATTGCGACCGGAGCCGTGGGACTCATCACGGAGCCCGCGCAGGCCGAGGCGATCCTCACCGAGGGCGACGCCGACGTCGTCCTCATCGGACGAGCAGGCCTGCGCGAGCCGTATTGGCCGCTGCGCGCCGCCGCCGAACTGGGTCTGACATGGCGCGAGACGCCGTATCCGGCGCAGTACACGCGCGGCGCGTGGGAGCACGCCCGGGGCTGAGATGCCGTCGACCGCCCCGGCCCTCGAGAACGTCGGGGCGGTCTTCCCGGCCGAAGCATGCGGACGACGACGCCGGAATCATCCGGCTCCCGTCAGGCCGGTCGCACGTCCGCTGCCTTCCCCTCGTCCGTGTCGGTCTGCGCCGCCCCGGCGAACTGTGCCTCGTACAACCGCCAGTAGGCGCCGCGCGCGGCGAGCAGATCGTCGTGCGAGCCCTGTTCGACGATGCCGCCGTTCTCCATGACGAGAATGATGTCGGCGTCACGGATCGTCGACAGTCGGTGGGCGATGACGAAGCTCGTGCGATCCTGACGCAGCGCCGCCATTGCCTGCTGGAGCGTCGCCTCCGTGCGCGTGTCGACCGATGACGTCGCCTCGTCGAGGATGAGGATGTCGGGCCGCGCGAGGAAGGCGCGCGCGATGGTGATGAGCTGACGCTCACCCGTCGAGATGGAGCCGCCCTCGTCGTCGATGATCGTGTCATAGCCGTCGGGCAGTGAGTGCACGAACCGGTCGACGAACGTCGCGCGAGCGGCTTCGAGCAGTTCGTCGTCGCTCGCGTCGAGCCGCCCGTAGCGCAGGTTGTCGGCGATCGTGCCGCGGAACAGCCAACTGTCCTGCAGCACCATCCCGAAGTGGGAGCGCAACTCCTCGCGTGGCACGTCACGCACGTCGACCCCGTCGACGAGGATGCGACCCGCATCGACGTCGTAGAAGCGCATGACGAGGTTGACGAGCGTCGTCTTGCCCGCACCCGTCGGCCCGACGATGGCGACCGTCTGGCCGGGCTCGATCCGCAGGTCGAGGCCCGTGATGAGCGACGCGTCAGGGTCGTAACCGAAGCGCACGTCATCGAAGACGACCTCTCCGCGCAGCGGCGTCGGCAGGTGCGCGTTCTCGCCGGCACCGCGCCCGCGGGCGTCGCGCGACTCCTCCGGCGCGTCGAGCACCTCGAACACGCGCTCGGCGCTCGCGACGCCGGACTGCAGCAAGTTGATCATCGACGCGATCTGCGTGACGGGCTGCGTGAACTGGCGCGAGTACTGGATGAACGCGGTGACGTCACCGAGCGTCATCTGCCCCGACGCGACGCGCACGCCGCCGATGACGCAGATCGCGACGTACTGCAGGTTGCCGACGAACATCATGATCGGCATCATCAGCCCCGACAGGAACTGCGCGCGGCGCGAGACCTCCGTCAAGGAGGCGTTCGTCGACGCGAACGCCGCCTCCACCTGCGGCCCGCGCCCGAAGACCTTGACGAGCTCGTGCGCCGTGAACGCCTCCTCGATCTGCCCGTTGAGCGTGCCCGTGTGCGCCCACTGGGCCACGTACTGCCCCTGCGAACGCTTCATGATCTGCCCGGCGACGAGCATGACGAGGGGAATGGTCAGCAGTGCGACGATCGTCAGCTGCCACGAGACCGTCAGCATCATGACGACGACGCCGAGCACCGTGCAGATCGACACGAGCAGCTGCCCCGCCGACTGCTGCATCGACTGCCCGACGTTGTCGATGTCGTTCGTCACGCGCGAGAGCAGCTCGCCGCGCGGGCGCGAGTCGACATAGGACAGCGGCACGCGCTGCAGCTTGGCGTCGACGTCGGCGCGCAGTTTCTCCACCGTCCGTTGTACGACGGTGTTGAGCAGACGCGCCTGCACGACCTGCAGCAGCGATGCAACGACGTAGAGCGCGACGACGGTGAGCAGGATCGTCGCGACACGGTCGAAGTCGATGCCCGCGCCCGGTACGAGGTCCATCGCCGCGACCATGTCGGCCATCTTCGACTGCCCCGACGCGCGCAGCGCCGCCACGGCCTGTGCCTTCGTCGAGCCCAGGGGCAGATGCATGCTCACCGAGCCCGCGAACACTGCGTCGACGGCCTTGCCGAGCACCTTCGGCGCGACGACGTTCATGACGACGGCCGTGACGCTGAGCGCCAGTACCGCGATGACGCGCAGCCGATGCGGTTTCAGCAGCCCGATGAGGCGGCGCGCGGATGCGCCGAAGTTCAGCGACTTCTCCGCGGGCGCCATCGCCGCGCCATGACCCCCGCGACGCGGCCCTCCGGCCGGCGGGCCCGGCGGGCGAGTGCCCGAGCCGGGCGATGCGGCCGATGCGGCGGGCCCCGACGGCTGACGGCGGCTCACGCCGCTCCCTCCTGACGTCCGAGCTGCGAATCGACCACCTCGCGGTACGGCGCGCACGTGGCGAGCAGTTCCTCGTGCGTGCCCATGCCGACGGCCGCGCCGTCCTCGAGGACGATGATGAGGTCGGCGTCCGTGATCGTCGAGACGCGCTGGGCGACGATGAGCACCGTCGCGTCCTTCACCTGCGGCGCGAGCGCGGCACGCAGCCGCCTGTCGGTCGCGAGGTCGAGTGCGCTGAACGAGTCGTCGAACAGGTAGATGCGGGGCTTCGCGACGAGCGCCCGAGCGATGCACAATCGCTGCCGTTGGCCACCGGAGACGTTGCTACCGCCCTGCTCGATGACGGCGTCGAGGCCGCCGTCCATTCTCTCGACGAAGTCACGCGCCTGTGCCGTCTCGAGCGCGGACCACAGCTCGTCGTCGGTGGCGTCGGGTTTGCCGTAGCGAAGGTTCGACGCGACGGTGCCGGAGAACAGATAGGCGTGCTGCGGGACGAGGCCGATGCTGCCCCACAGCGCCTGCGGGTCGAGTTCGCGCACGTCGACGCCGTCGATGCGCACCGCGCCGGCCGACACGTCGAACAGTCGCGCGACGAGGCCGAGCACCGTCGACTTGCCCGAACCGGTCGAGCCGATGAGCGCGACGCGTTGGCCGGGGCGGGCGGTGAACGACAGGTCGCGCACGACAGGTTCGTCGGCGCCCGGATAGCGCATCTCGGCGTGCTCGAGTTCGACGACGCCGCGCACCCCACCGTCGGGCAGGATCGGTGACGCAGGCTCGACCACGCTCGAGCGCGTGTCCAGTACCGCCGTGATGCGCTCGGCAGCCACTGCGGCACGCGGAATCATGACGAGCATGAACGTGGCCATCATGATGGCCATGAGGATCTGCATGAGATAGCTCATGTACGCCGACAGCGCGCCGATCTGCAGGTCGCCGTCACCGACGCGGTGGCCGCCGAACCACCAGACGGCGACCGTCGAGAGGTTCATGACGAGGAACACCGTCGGAAACATGAAGGCCATGAGGTTGCCGACGCGGATCTGCGCGTTCGCGAGCGCCGAGTTGGCGGCGCCGAAACGCTGCAACTCGTGCGGTTCCCGGACGAACGCACGCACGACGCGGATGCCCGACAGGTGCTCGCGCATGACCCGGTTGACGCCGTCGAGCCGCTCCTGAACCGTGCGGAACCCGGGCACCATGCGCGAGACGATGAGACCGATCGCGACGGCCAGCACCGGCACGGCGACGACCATGAGCCACGACAACCCGACGTCCTGGTGCAGCGCCATCATGACGCCGCCCACCATCATGATCGGCGCCGTCACCATGAGGTTGGCGCCCATGAGAACGAGCATCTGCACCTGCTGCACGTCGTTCGTCGAGCGCGTGATGAGCGACGGCGCGCCGAACTCGGCGACCTCGCGCGAGCTGAAGCGCTGGACGGCGCCGAAGACGCGGGCCCGCATGTCGCGTCCGGCGTTCATCGCGATGCGGGCCGAGAACCAGGCCGCGCAGATCGCGGCGCACACCTGGACAACGCTGACGAGCAGCATCCAGCCGCCGGTGCGCCAGATGTAACCGGTGTCGGCGCGTACGACGCCGTGGTCGACGATGTCGGCGTTGAGGTTCGGCAGATACAGCGACGCGGCGACGCTGACGAGTTGCGCGGCGACGAGCCCGAGCAGCAACCGACCATGGGGCGCCAGCGACTGACGCACGAGTGAGACGAGCACGTGCTCAGCCTAGGTGCGCCAGGACCGACAACCCCGTCAGGTCGCGGTTGTCGGCGGTTTCGGCGCCCTCACGGCGCCGGTAGCATGGGCGGGTGAGTCACGTCGGGTATTCAGGGTTGTTCGGGCTCACGGGCCGTTGGTACGTCGTCGTCGCGTTCATCGCGCGCCTGCCACTGGCCATGTCGCAACTCGGCACGCTGCTGCTCGTCGCGACGACGACCGACTCCTACACCTACGCCGGCATCTGCGCGGGAGCGCTGGCGGTGTGCAACGCCATCGGTTCGCCCTGGTTCGGTTCCCTCACCGACCGGCTCGGCCAGACGCGCATCCTTCTCGTGCAGTGCCTCGGCGGCGCGGCGGGCCTCGTCGGTGTCGTCGCCACCCGCTACTTCGATACGCCCTGGTGGCTGACGGCCATCGTCGCGGCGCTCGCCGGGTTCGCGCTGCCGCAGATCGGTCAGCTCGCCCGCGTGCGCTGGCGTCCTATCATCGGATCGCACGGCGCCGATGGGCGGCTCGTCACGACCGCATTCTCCTACGAGGGAGCCGCGGACGAGGCGTCGTTCGTCGTCGGCCCGATGCTCGTCGGCGCGTTCGCGGCCTTGTTCGGGACGTGGGCGCCGCTGCTCGCCGCCTCGGCGCTGCTGCTGTGGTTCGGTCTGCAGTTCGCACGTCACCCCAGCGCCTCACTGGTCACGCCGGCCCCGACGGGCTCGTCGCGTATACCTGTGTGGAGCGCCGCGTTCACCGTCCTGTTCGTCGCGCAGTTCCTCATCGGCAACCTGTTCGGCTCGATCCAGACCGGTACGACGATGATGACGCGCGCCGCCGGCCACGCCGAGAGCGCCGGGTTGTTCCACGCGCTGCTCGGCATCGGTTCCGTCAGCGCCGGCCTCGCGTTGGGCCGCGTGCGCCGCACCCCGGATCACGCGCGCCGGCTGCTCCTCTTCGCGACGGCCATGTGGGTGCTGTCGCTGCCGTTGCTCGCCGTCGACGGGCTGTGGGGGCTCGCAGGTGAGCTCGTCATCCTCGGCTTCGCGATCGCGCCGTACATGATCACGACGTTCACGCTCGGCGAACTCATCACCGATCGCGGGCGCCTCGCGACGGCCATGACGTTCCTCGCCGGCGCGACAGGCCTCGGCTACGCCAGCGGAGCGGGCATCGCCGGACGCCTCGTCGACGCCCACGGCGCGACGGCCGCGTTCGCCGTCACGCTCACGGCGACGAGCGTCGCCCTCGTCCTCGCCGTCGCGACGCGCGGTTTGTTGCGGCGCGCGCAAGCGCGCGCTGCGCAGGTGTGACCAGCCGACGTCGCTGACGTGGTGGTGCCGCGCCAGCGCCTCTCGTTAGGCTGAGGTCATGCCTCGTTTCACGCTTCCCGCTCTCGACTCCCCGGCCGCGCAGGCCGCCATCTCCGCCGCGACGGCGGCCGCCACGACGCTGGTGCGTCCCGCGCGCTTCCCGCGCTGGGTGCGACGCGGCGTCGCGATGTCGTCGACGCTGACGAGCGTCGGCATGGCGATGGCGGGCGAGCGCCGCCCCGCGAGCTCGCGCCTGGCCGACTCGAACAAGGCGATCAACGTCGTCGACGGGCGCGCCACGTCGTCGTCGATGAGCGACCTGGCCGCCGCCGCGACGGCCGGCATGGGCCTCGTGACGTCCGGGCTCGCGCTGCGCATCGACAAGAACGTCGAGAAAATGCTGCTCAAGCGCGGCGTGCGCCACCCGCGTCTGTGGATGGCTGTCGGAGCTGCGGCGATCAGCCTCGTCGGGCCGTACGTGACGAAGCAGATCCAGGCGTCCACGGCCCGTCTGCAGGAGAAGGCGCTGCCGAAGGAGACGCTCGAGTCGACGCTCAGCGACCCGCTCGGCACGAAGCAGAAGGCGTCTGCGCCGGCCGGTCAGATCGAGTCCGCGAACACCTCACGCCCCGCGGCCGGCGACGACGACGAGCGCCGCGAGAGCGACGAGCACACCGACCACTGAGAACACACGCGCGACGTCGGCACAGGCCGTCGCGGCACTTCGGGCGGCACCCGCTTCGGCGAGGTGCTGCCCGAAGCTCTTCTGCCACCGCGTCATCTTCGGCGCGCCCAGCGACGTGAACGGCAGGTAGCCGAGGACGACCGCGATCGCCGCCGCATCCCCGACCCAGCGCGCCGCTCCCCCGGCGCGCACACCGAACCAGGCGCCCGTCAGTGTTGCGACGGCGGCGAGGAACGCCGAACCGTGCCACAGCAGCGCGGCCCGCCGGCCGCTGCGCGCGTCGGGGCCGAGCCGCGCCGCCATCCACGTGACGACGGACGTCCGCACCGAACGACGCGTCAGCAGGACGAAGGCCGCAGCAGCGACGACGAGCAGCAGGAGCAACCAGGACTTCACCGCGGCATTGTCTCGCGTTTCGCCGCGACCGCGCGCCGCGTTCGACGTCGTTGTCGTCGCGGACCTCGGCGTCGATCGCGCCGAGGCGATCAGTGACGCGGGGGCGAGCGCCCGGCCATCAGCGTGACCTCGACGAATGCGGACGAAAATCGCCGATGGGGACGCCGTTCGCCGTTGGGGACGAGAATCGCGGATGGGCACAGGGGGCGAGGCGCGGGGGTCAGGCGCGGTCTTGTTCCTGCTCCATCTGCTGCACGAACTCGCGCTTGCTCGACTGCCACGCGTCCTCGTCATGGCCGGGGCGCCAGTATCCGGAGATCGACGCGTGCGCACGAGCGACGCTCTTCTCGACGATGAGCAACCGGCGCATCTCTTTGATCATCTCGGCGTTGCCGTGCACGAACACGCGCAGCCCGTCGGGGGCATCACCGTCGCGCAGACCCGGCACGTCGGCTGCGGCGACGACGTCGACGAGCCCGCCGCCGTGGCTGCGCGTCTCGTCCCGGTGCACCCAGACGAGGTTCATGTGCGCCAGTGCGCGCACCGGAGGGTGCACGCTCGCGTCGGCCACCTCGAGCACGACGGTGCACGCGGCGTCCTGCGGCAGCGCATCGAGCGCCGCGGCGATCGCGGGGTAGGCCGATTCGTCGCCGACGAAGAGGTGATGAGCGGCCTCCGACTCGGGCGCCCACGCGCCGCCGGGGCCGAGGAAGCCGATGACGTCGCCCGCTCGCGCCGCAGCCGCCCAGGGCCCCGCGAGGCCGGCGTCACCGTGCACGACGAAGTCGATCGCCATCGTTCCGGCCGCGTGGTCGATCGCCCGGATCGTGTAGGTGCGCGTCACCGGCCATTCCTCACGAGGCCGCTCGGCGCGGATCTGTTCGGGGTCGAACGGCGCTGCGTAGTCGGCCCCGCGCGGCGGGAAGAGCAGCTTGACGTAGGCGTCCGTCACCGGTTTCGGCTCGAGGGCGCGCAGCCCGTCCCCGCTGAAGTGGACGCGCACGAGGTCGCGGGTCAGCCGCTCGGTCTGCTCGACTCTCACGTGGGTGGGCGTTCGCCGCGGGCAGGCCGGCGCTGCTTCGGTGTTCGTCACGATGTCCTCGTCTCGTCGGGGCTCCTCGGCGCCGCAGGGCACCTCGCTGCGATCCTGATCGGCCATTTCCAGTGACACCCACGAAGGAACGACACCGAGGCCACGCAGACGAGCCAAATCCAAACTAAGGCTCCTAACCTCTGGGCAAATCAGGATCCTTGGGCAAGGCGGAGGCCCTGGGCAAGTCCGGGCGATGTTCGTACAGTGACCACATGACCGGTGCTCCCACGCCTCGCGAAGCGCTCGACCGCATCGCCTTCCTGCTCGAACGTCGCCGTGCGGGTACATACCGCGTCAAGGCGTTCCGTGGCGCCTCGCGCGCGATTGCCGCGCTCGACGAGGAGACGTTGCGCGCGAAGGCCGCCGACGGCTCCCTCGCGGACGTCTCCGGCATCGGCAAGACGACGCTCGCCGTCATCACCGAGGCACTCGACGGCCGCGTCCCGAGCTACCTCGACCAGCTGGAGGAATCGAGCCCCGAGCACCTCGTCGAGGGCGCGCAGCGCGTCATGGCCGCCGTCAAGGGCGACTGCCACACCCACTCCGACTGGAGCGACGGCGGCTCACCGATCGACGAGATGGTCATGGCAGCGATCTCCCTCGGGCGCGAGTACATCGTGCAGACCGACCACTCCCCCTCGCTGCGCGTCGCCAACGGGCTGAGTGCCGAGCGGCTGACGAAGCAGCTCGGCGTCATCGACGCGATGAACTCGGCCCTCGGGGCGACGGGCACCCCGTTCGTCCTGCTCAAGGGCATCGAGGTAGACATCAAGGAGGACGGCTCCCTCGACCAGCGCGCCGACATGCTCGACCGCCTCGACGTGCGGGTCGCGTCGGTTCACTCCAAGCTGCGTTCGGGCCCGGCCGCCATGACGAAACGCATGCTCGGCGCCATCGAGAACCCCCACACGACGATCCTCGGGCACTGCACCGGCCGCCTCGTCGACGGCGAACGCGGCGTCCGCCCACCGTCGACGTTCGATTCCAAGGCCGTGTTCGCTGCATGCGCCGAGCACCGCGTCGCCGTCGAGATCAATGCGCGCCCCGAACGCTGCGACCCGCCCGACGATCTCATCCGCGAGGCGATCGACGCCGGCTGCTACTTCTCCCTCGACGCCGACGCGCACGCGCCCGGCCAGCTCGACTTCCTCCAGTACGGCGCGGCCCGCATCGAGGAGCTCGGCGTGCCGCTCGAGCGCGTCATCACGACGTGGGACGTCGAGCGGGTGCGTACGTTCGCGCGCAAGGAGATCGCCTGAGAAGCGCCTCGACGCCGCCCGGGCCGGGCAGCGCACCGCACGCCATGCCGCCGGAATCCCCGCCATTCCGGGCGTTTTGCGTTGCCCGGCGAACGTGTACTAAAGTTACGCAAGTTCCAGCGGGGCAAACACCGGAAGGTGAGCGGCTCGCGGGAATGATTTGTGTAGTCCCCATCGTCTAGCGGCCTAGGACACTGCCCTTTCACGGCAGCGGCACGGGTTCGAATCCCGTTGGGGATACCACGCACAGATCGGCCTTTCACGAGGCCCCGTAGCGCAGTTGGTTAGCGCGCCGCCTTGTCACGGCGGAGGTCGCGGGTTCGAGTCCCGTCGGGGTCGCCATCCCTTTCCCAAGGGCCAGATAGCTCAGTTGGTAGAGCGAGCGACTGAAAATCGCTAGGTCGGCGGTTCGACCCCGTCTCTGGCCACGCTCCACCGAGAAAGCCCCCGAGATTCGTCTCGGGGGCTTTCTCGTGTTCTGCATGCCTCCCGGTTCGATATGCCTCCCGGTTCGAGGCGCGTTCCACGCCGCGGCACCCCCGACGTTGCACCGGGTGCGACGCTGCCTCGTTCGGCAGCGTCGCAACGGCCGACCACCCACCGACGGCGCGTCGTCGTCAGCTCGCGGAGAGCGCCTCGTCGAGGATCGTCAGGGCCGCACGGACGTCGTCGTCGCTGACGTTGCACGGCGGCACGACGTGCAGCCGGTTCGCGGCGGCGATGACGAGCAGGCCGGTCTTCTTGCACGCGGCCGCGACGGCGGCGGCGCGCTCGACGTCGGGCGTGCGCGCGGCGTCCTCGACGAGTTCGAGCGCCCAGAACACCCCGACGCCACGCGCCTGGCCGACCGCGTCGTGCTTCTCGGCGAGCGCCTGCAGGCCGGGGCCGAGCACGTCGGAACCGATGCGGGCGGCGTTCTCGACGATGCCCTCGTCCTGCATCGCGGCGATCGTCGCGACGCCCGCCGCGCACGCGAGCGGGTGGCCGGAGTAGGTGAGGCCGCCGGGGTAGGCGCGCTCGTCGAAGTGGTGGGCGATCTCGTCGCTCAGCACGACACCGCCGAGCGGCACGTACCCCGAGTTGACGCCCTTGGCGAACGTGATGAGGTCGGGCACGACATTTGCGTGCTGGTGCGCGAACCAGGCACCGGTGCGGCCGAAGCCGGCCATGACCTCGTCGGCGATGAAGATGATGCCGTACTTCGTGCAGAGCTCGCGGACGCCCTCGAGGTAGCCCGGCGGCGGCGGGATGATGCCGGCCGAACCGATGACGGGCTCGAGGATGAGAGCGGCGAACGCGTCGGCGCCCTCGGAGGTGATGGTGTGCTCGAGGTGCGTCAGCGCACGCTCGCACTCCTCGTCCTCGCTCGTCGCCCAGAACTCGCTGCGGTAGAGGAACGGACCGTAGAAGTGGACGACCTCGCTCGCACCCTTGTCGTTGGCGAAGCGGCGCGCCTCACCGGTGAGGTGGATCGACTGCGCCGTCGCGCCGTGGTAGCTGCGGTAGGCGGCGAGCAGCTTGCGACGGCCCGTCACCTCGCGCGCCATGCGGACGGCGTGCTCGTTCGCCTCGGTACCACCGTTGGTGAAGAACACCTTGTTGAGCGTGTCGGGCAGCAGGTCGCTGATCATCTTCGCCAGCTGCGAACGCTGGTCGTTGGCGTTGCTCGGCCCGATCGTGCACAGCGTCTCGGCCTGCGTCTTGATCGCCTCGACGACGCGCGGGTGCTGGTGGCCGACGTTCGTGTAGACGAGCTGGCCGGTGAAGTCGAGGTACTCGTTGCCGTCGCCGTCCCACAGGCGGGAGCCGGACGTCTTCGTCACGACCATCGGCTTCAGCGCGGCCTGCGCCGACCACGAATGGAAGACGTGGGCCCGGTCGAGTGCGTATGTTTCGTCGGGGGTCAAGGTCTTCGGTTCACTCATGGAGCCACTCTGGGGGTTCGCACGCCCACGCGCCAACCCCGTCTCAGGGCGCGGGAGACGCGCCGTGGCGCGGCAGAAGTACCGGGGCAGGTGTGGTGTCGCTGATGGGTGGCGGCCGGTGCGCCCCGAAGACGCGCGAAGGTCCGGCCGGCTGACGCCTCACCCAGGCTGGTCGGCGAGTGAGACCCAGCGCTGCCCACACTCGTCGAGGTCGGCCGAACCGCCCGTCAGGCTCGCGAGCTCGCTCTCGAGCGCTGCGCGGTCGGCCTCCGTGACGGCGAGCACCAGGCGCGCCGTTCCTGAGGCCGCGCCTTGGGCGTAGTCGACGCCCTCGACGTGCCGCCCGGCGGCTCGCAGGGCGTTCTCGACGCGGCCGACGTCGGCGATGCCGACGTCGGCCGCCATGACGAGGCGACACTCGTACGTGACGACGCGGGCCTCGGCCAGCGCGGCGCGCACGACGTCGCCGTAGGCCCGCACGAGCCCTCCGGCGCCGAGCAGCGTGCCGCCGAACCAGCGCGTCACGACGGCGACGACGTCGCTCAGACCCGAGGCGACGAGCGCCTCCAGCATCGGCGCGCCCGCCGTGCCCGACGGCTCGCCGTCGTCGTTGCTGCGCCGCACCTGACGCTGGGGGCCGAGCACGAACGCGCTGCAGTGATGACGCGCGTCCCAGTGCTGCTTACGAGCGGCCTCGACGACGGCCCGTGCGGCCACCTCCGACGCTTCGTCGTCACCCGCGCCCACCGGCGTCAGTTCACACAGGAACCGCGAGCGCTTCACCTCGATCTCGGCGATGGCCGGGCCTGCGAGGGTGGTGAACCGAGACGTCGTCATGTCCGGCGACGATACCGGGCGCGATGATGCGAAACGACGACGCGGAACGTGGCGCCCCCGTCGCGCGGGCGTCAGAATGGGGGCATGACGTCGCGCCATCTGCCCGCATCCGCTCGCACCCTCGTCGTCGGTGGTGCCTGCGTGCTCGCCGTCGCCGCGGGGTCGTCCTCACCCGCCGCCGCCATCACGCGCAGCCCGGGTGTGAGCTCGAGCAGCACCGCCGGGGCGTCCGAGGGAGCTCAGGAGTTGACCGTGCAGACCGCCACGGCCTCCCCGAGCACCGTCAAGGGGCCGACGACGCCGACGGTCGACGAGCCCGGCGACAACGAACCTGCCCTCGTCCTGGGTGGTTTCGGCCTCGGCGCGCTCGCCCTCGCGGGGGCGTTCGTCGTCGCCCGACGGCGTGTCGTCGACGATCCAGGCTTGGCCACCACCCACACGGAGTGAGACCGGTCACTCATGGCCGCGCGAGGTGCCCGGTGATCCGCGTCGATGGGCGGAAATCAACGCACCTGAGGTAGCGTTACCCCCACGACAGAAACTTAGGATCCCCAGGGCCCTCCGCCTGACGTCCGCACGCCCGCGTGCGGGGTGATGATGGCCGCCCTGGCAACACGACAGAGGGGGTCTCGCCATGGGGCGCGGCCGGGCCAAAGCCAAGCAGACCAAGGTTGCACGCGAGCTCAAGTACTTCTCGCCGGACACCGACCTCAGCGCGTTGGAGCGAGAGCTCCGTGCCTCGCGCAGCGCGAACGAAACGCGTCAGGCGCAAGCCGACGACGAGGGCGACGAGTATGACCGCTACTCCAAGTGGGCCTCGGACGACGACTGACCACGACGAGCGCGCAACCCGCTTTTTCTTGAGTTGACGTGAACGAGAGCCTCCATCCCATCGGGACGGAGGCTCTCGTCGTGCTGACTTCTGCGTGGGCCGCCGCCGAGCTCGAGGGGCTCGAGCGCCCGTGCTCACGCGTCAGGCGTAGCTGCCCACGATCTGGCAGGCGCCGGCGTCGACGCCCTTGGCGCCGGAGATGATCTCTGCCTCTGCGGCGTCGAGGTTCTCGGTGCGTGCGATATCGCCCATGCGCCATGCGGGCAGGTCGAGTTCGGCGCACACCTCGATGGCCGTCGCGGCCTGCTCGGCGGGCAGCACGGCGACGAAGCCGACGCCCATGTTGAGGGTGCGTTCGATGTCGTCCTGGGGCACGTTGCCGACGCGCTGGGTGACGTCGAAGACGGCCGGCGGCGTCCACGTCGAACGCTCGATGCGCGCGCCCATGCCCTTGGGCAGGACGCGGGCGACGTTCGCCGCCAGGCCCCCGCCTGTGACGTGGGACAGTGCGTGGATGTCGACGCCGTCGGTGCGGATGAGGCGCAGCAGGTCAGCAGCGTAGACCCGCGTCGGTTCGAGCAGCTCCTCCCCCAGCGTGCGACCGAACTCCTCGACGTGCTTGTCGTAGCCCCACCCGGCGCTCGCGTAGACCTTGCGCACGAGCGAGTAGCCGTTGCTGTGCAGGCCGCTCGCGGCGAGGCCGAGGACGACGTCACCTTCGCGCACCGACTCGGGAAGGATGAGATTGGCCTTGTCGACGACGCCCGTCGCGGCGCCCGCGACGTCGTACTCGTCCGCGGCGAGCAGGCCCGGGTGCTCGGCCGTCTCCCCACCGATGAGGGCGACGTTCGCCTGACGGCACGCGGCGGCGATGCCCTTGACGATGGCCGCGATGCGCTCGGGCACGACCTTGCCGGTCGCGATGTAGTCGGTCATGTAGAGCGGCTCCGCGCCGCACACGACGATGTCGTCGACGACCATGCCGACGAGGTCGAACCCGATCGTGTCGTGCGTGTCGAGCGCCTGCGCGATCGCGACCTTCGTGCCGACGCCGTCCGTCGACGTCGCGAGGATCGGGTGCTCCATGCGCGCGAGGACGGAGGCGTCGAACAGCCCCGCGAACCCGCCGAGGCCGCCGAGCACCTCGGGGCGCTGGGCCTGCTTGACGGAGGCCTTCATCAGTTCGACGGCCTTGTCGCCGGCCTCGACGTCGACGCCGGCGCCTGCGTAGGTGATGGGTTCGTTGTGCTGGGTCATCGTCGTCCTTCGAGGTGCGAGGTCACGGTGCGGGCGCGGCGCCGCCGTCAGGGCTGCGGCGGCGCGGGAGGATCGAGAGGCGTCGGTCAGTTCGACGTGTGCCGACGGGCCGGGCTGACGGCGGCGCCCCCGGCGGGCGAGACGCCGTCGGGGTTGGTGCGGGCGAGGTCGATCGACTCGTCCTGGCCGAGGTCGGCCGTGCCGACCGTCGTCGGATCGACGCCGCCGAACTCGACAGGCAGCTGCAGCTCGAGCAGGCCCTTGCCGAGGCGATCCTCAGCGGGCAGCTCGACGGGGTAACGGCCCGTGAAGCAGGCGGTGCACAGGTTCTCGCGGGGCTGCCCGGTGGCGGCGATCATGCCGTCCTCGCTGATGTAACCGAGCGAGTCGGCACCGAGAGACGTCGCGATCTCGTCGACGACGAGGCCGTTGGCGATGAGTTCGGCGCGCGTCGCGAAATCGATGCCGTAGAAGCACGGCCAGCGCACGGGCGGGCTCGAGATGCGCACGTGCACCTCGGCCGCGCCGGCCTCGCGCAGCATCCGCACGAGGGCGCGCTGGGTGTTGCCGCGCACGATCGAGTCGTCGATGACGACGAGGCGCTTGCCCTTGATGACGGGCTTGAGCGGATTGAGCTTGAGGCGGATGCCGAGCTGGCGGATCGTCTGGCTCGGCGCGATGAACGTCCGCCCGACGTAGGCGTTCTTCACCAGGCCCATGCCGTACGGAATCCCGGACTCCTCGGCGTACCCGATCGCGGCGGGCGTCCCGGATTCCGGCGTCGGCATGACCATGTCAGCGTCGACGGGGAACTCACGCGCGAGCTGACGGCCCATCTCGACGCGGCTCTCGTAGACCTCGCGGCCGGCGATCGTCGTGTCGGGACGGGCGAGGTAGACGTACTCGAAGACGCAGCCCTTCGGCTCGGGCTCGGCGAACGTCGTCGAGCGCAGACCGTCCGCGTCGATGGCGATCATCTCGCCCGGCGCGACCTCGCGCACGTAGCTGGCGCCGACGATGTCGAGCGCCGCCGTCTCGCTCGCCACGACCCAACCGCGCTCCAGGCGGCCGATGACGAGCGGGCGGATGCCCTGCGGGTCACGCGCGGCGTAGAGCGTGTTCTCGTCCATGAAGACGAAGCAGAACGCCCCCCGCAGGTGAGGCAGCAGGGCGAGGGCCGTCTTCTCGAGGCTCGTGTCGAACTGAGCGCCGAGCAGCGCCGTCACGAGCGCGGTGTCGGTGGTGTTGCCGCGACGCAGCTCGCCGAGCGTGTTGCCGAGCTCGCCGTGGATCTCCTCGAGCTTCTCGCGCAGCTCGGCGGAGTTGATGAGGTTGCCGTTGTGCGCGAGCGCCACCGTGCCCGCCTCGGTGTCACCGAGCGTCGGCTGCGCGTTCTCCCAGGTGGAACCACCCGTCGTCGAGTACCGGCAGTGGCCGATCGCGAGGTGGCCGCGCAGGGAGGCGAGGCTCGTCTCGTCGAACACCTGGGAGACGAGGCCCATGTCCTTGTAGACGAGCAGGCTCTTGCCGTCGCTCGTCGCGATACCTGCCGACTCCTGGCCGCGGTGCTGCAGCGCGTACAGGCCGTAGTAGGTGAGTTTCGCGACCTCTTCACCCGGCGCCCAGACCCCGAAGACGCCACATGCGTCCTGGGGGCCCTTCTCGCCGGGAAGGATGTCGTGTGAGAGTTTGCCGTCGCCGCGTGCCACAGACATCAGTCTTTCACGACCTGAGCCGCAGCGTGCATCGTGCGAGCAGCCGGGCGCCGGGGCGCAGGACGCGTACGGGCGTCAGGAACGACGGTCGGCGACGACGAAGGCGAGGCCGCCGAGCAGCGTGCCGAGGGCACCGAACAGGACGACGAGATAACCGGTCGATGACGACGCCGTGTAGTTGCCGCCGTCACCGCCGTCGAGGGAGACGAAGAGGCCCGCGAGGGCTCCGATGACGGCGCCCGTCAGCAGGAACGGCATGACGCGGGGCGCACGACGCACGCGAGCGAGGGGCAGGCCGTCGCGGTTCATGGCCGGACGTTCGTCAGCGCGCGCCTCGTCATGGGCCGGGCGTGGCGCCTCGGACGCCCGGCGGGCGTCGTCACGGGTGTCGTGGCGGCTCTCGTCGCGCTCGGCGGTTTCGGTGCGGGGTTCAGGCGTGCTCACCCCACCACGGTAGCAACGCCCGCGGGCGCATCACGACGCGGTAAATCCCGGCCCGGCGCAAGTGACTCGGCGGTAGGGTGGCCACAGAAATGTGTGCTCGTACGACTGATGGGACGCGACCGTGAAGTGGTTCATCCTCGAAAACGTCATCCTGCTGTTGGCTCTGATCGCCTACCTGCTCATGCGCGACCCGAAGAAGGGCGCGCCGAAGCGCCCGGGTTCGGTCGGCATCCACGGAGTGAACGGCAAGAACAAGATCGGCCGTGACGACTCCGTCGACGAGAGCGTCGAGACGCCTGACGCGAAGGCCGCGGCCACCTCCGAACTCGAGGAGAAGCCTGCGAAGGGTGC
Source organism: Dermacoccus sp. SAI-028 (assembly GCF_004346775.1). Classification (NCBI taxonomy): domain Bacteria; kingdom Bacillati; phylum Actinomycetota; class Actinomycetes; order Micrococcales; family Dermacoccaceae; genus Dermacoccus; species Dermacoccus sp. SAI-028. Next base: position 2,586,907 of record NZ_SMFS01000001.1, read on the forward strand.
CGCGAAGACGGCCGACGAGGTGAAGACCGGCGCACCGAAGAACGAGACGGCCAAGCAGCAGCCGGCCGCCCAGGACGCGCCCGCGAAGGCGGAGGCTCCCGCGCCGAAGAACGCGCCGTCCAACGGCCAGAAGGCTGCCGCGGCCGGTGCTGCGGCGTCTGCCGGTGGCGCTGCGTCGGCAGCGGCCGACGACTGGGATGCCGCCCCGGCTCCTGCTCCTGAGACGCCCGCCGCGCCCGCCGCATCGAGTGGTGACGACTGGGATGCCCCCGCTCCGGCTCTCGACGCGACCGCTGCCCCGGCCGCGCCGGCTCAGGCTGCGCCCGCCGCGCCCGCCGCATCTGGCGGCGACGACTGGGACGCCCCCGCCCCCGCTCTGGACGACTCCGCCCCTGCCGCCGCTGCGCCTGCCGCGTCCGGTGGTGACGACTGGGACGCTGCTCCCCCGGTTCTCGATGACGCGGCGGCTGCCGCACCGCAGCAGACCCCGGAAGCCGTCCAGACACCGCAGGCCACGCCTGCGACCTCCGGTGGTGACGACTGGGACGCCCCGCCGCCCGCACTCGACGACTCGGCTCCGGCCGCGCAGCCGCAACAGACACCCGAAGCCACCCAGGCACCGCAAGCCGCACCCGCCGCCTCCGGTGGCGACGACTGGGACGCTGCTCCCCCGGCTCTCGACGACTCCGCTCCCGCCCCCGTTGCGCAGCCGCAGGCAGCTGCCCCGGCAAGCGATCCGGCCCAGGCCGAGACCCCCGCGCCGGCCCAGGACACGGCGACGAGCCAACCTGCCGCGGCCCCGACACCCGCACCGGCGTCGTCGGGTGGCGATGACTGGGGAACGGAGCCGCTGCCGCTCGACCAGCTCGACTCGCTCGCCCCGGCAGCGCCCGCAGCGACGGACGAGAAGGCTGCCCCTGCGGCCGCGTCCACCGCTGCTGACTCGACCCCGAGCACCCCGGCTGCTCCCGAAGCTGACGGCGAGAAGGCCGCTGCCGAAGCAGCATCCACCCCGGCGGCGGACTCGACGTCGACTCACGGCGCATCGACGAGCACGAACGACACGACGACTGACGCCGCCACCCGCCCGTCCGAACAGGCCGCTGACACCACCGACCACGGCACGTCCGGTGCTGCGGTTGCGGCCGGTGTCGCGGGAGGGGCGGCCGCCGCTGCCGCGATGGCGTCGGGCCGCTCGTCGGACGACACGGCGACCGTCGCGTCGGACCGTTCCGCGGAAGCCGACTCGACCGCGACGCAGACTCAGTCCAAGCACGCGGGCTCGGGAGCGCAGGACGCCACCATGTCGGCACCCGCCACGACCCCTGCTGCGCCGAAGCCCTCGGGCGGCGACGACTGGGGCACCGAGCCGCTTCCGCTGGACCAGCTTGACCAGTTCGCTCCGGCGACGACCGACGCGGCCGCAGCGCCTGCGGAGTCGGCCGGTGTCGGTGTGAGCGAGCCCGTCGCCGACCCGTCCACGTCGACGACCGGCGCTGCGTCGAACGCCGCCACGACGACGGTGGCACAGCCGTCGGCGTCCGAGGATGCCGCGAGCGCCTCGCAGACGGCGGTCGAGGCCGACGGACGCACCGACGACGCCGCTCAGCCACTGCAGGACTTCACGTCCGACGAGCTGGCTCACGACACGGCTTCATCGAGCGAGTCGGGGCAGTCGCCGCAGGGCGCCGGTTCGCCGTTGCAGGCTGCTCCCACGGCGGCTGAGGTCTCGGCTGCCGAGGTGGCTGACGGTCCGTTCGGTCCTGGCTCGGCCGAACCCAACGAGGACGGTTCGGCGCCGTCGCCGGCGTACACGATCAAGGGCAACGCGGACACGATGCTGTTCCACACGCCCGACAGCCCGAGCTACGAGCAGACCGAGGCCGAGGTGTGGTTCACGAGCGTGGACGCCGCCAAGGCCGCGATGTTCCGCCACTGGGACCCCGCCCAGCGCTGATCGACTCGGCTCCTGACGATGGCCGCTCACCTCGAAGGTGGGCGGCCATCGCCGTCCTCGGCCGCCTGACCGAGCCCTTCGGCACCCTCCGCGCGTCCGCACACGCTCCCGATGGCGAGTAGCTCACACGTCGGCAGGTAACTGCCCGCCGACCTGTGAGTTACCCGCCATCCTCCAGGCTCCGTTTTGTCTCCCGGGCGGGCGGGGCCCCGGCCACCTCCGCGGCCGGCGCTGCTGGCCGGCCCGGCAACGTTGCGAGTCCCGTCAGGCTGGGACGAGCGGCAGTTGGGCCGAGACGTCGGCGCGCTGCCCCGACGTGCGTAGGCGCCCCTCGGCGCGGGCGGCGTCCCACGTCAGGCGGCCGGTGGCGAGTTCGAGCCAGGTGACGGCGTCGGTCTCGATGACGTTCGGGGGCGTGCCGCGCGTGTGGACCGGGCCCTCGATGCACTGGACGGCGCCGAACGGCGGCACGCGCACCTCGACGGTGCGGCCGGGCACCTGGATACCGAGCTCTTCGAGCGTGTAGCGCACGGCGAGGGCGGTGGTGGGTCGTGCCGTGTCAGCGGGGTTCGCGGCCCAGTCGAGGACGGCGGCGCGACCCGCTTCTGGCGCGATGCGGCGACGAGGTGGCATGCGCCCCATCCTAGGGGCGTCCCCCTTCCGCGATTCTCGTTCCCATCGGCGATCTTCGTCCACATTCGCACCGCCTACATTGGTCGCATGGCTCGCCGACGCATCCCCACGACTGCCCCTGAGACCGCCGCCGGCGACCCCTTCGAGTTCATCACCGACGAGCGCGGCGGTGTCACCGTCATGCGCGACGGGCACCCACAGTCGCACGTCCACCCGGACGATCCGACGCTGCTGGAGTTCGAGTACGTCCAGCACTTCGCGCTCGTGCTCGACGCGCTGACGCCGCCCGCGCCGTCCCTGCTCGGCGTCACGCACGTCGGCGGCGCAGGGCTGACGCTGGCACGCTACGTCGAGGCGACCCGCCCCGGTTCGCCGCAGATCGTCCTCGAGCCCGACGTCCGCCTCACCGACGCCGTCCGTCGCGAACTGCCGCTGCCCCGCGCGCATCGCATCCGGGTACGGCCGGCTGACGGCGCCTCGGGCGTCGTAGCTCTCAAGGACGACTCGGCCGACGTCATCGTCCTCGACGCATTCGCCGACGGACGCGTGCCGGCCGAGCTCGTCAGCCCGACGTTCGCGGCCGACGTCGCGCGTGTGCTCAAGCCGGGTGGCGTGTTCATCGCCAATCTCGCCGACGAGCCAGGGTTCGCGTGGACCTCACGCGCCGCCGCGACGTTCACCGCCGTGCTGCCACACGCCGTCATCGTCGGGGCGCACGAGGTGCTCAAGGGCAAGCGCTTCGGCAACGTCGTGCTGACCGCGTCGGCCGATGCCAGCGCCCTCGACCTCGACGCCGTCACCCGCGCCGCCGCTCGTGCGCCCCTGCCGACGGGCGTCCGGCGCGCCGCCGAGCTGGCACGGATGTTGCGGGCGGCCGCCCCTTTCACCGACAACGACGCGGCACGCTCCCCCGTCCCGCCGCAGCTCGGTGCGTGGCGAGTGCGCTGACGCTGCGAGCGTGACACGATCGGCTGCACCGCCACGACGAAGGAGAACGATGCCCGAGGGCCACGTCACGCACCGCATCGCGGGGATGATGAACGACAACTTCGCTGGGCGAATCATCAAATCGTCCTCTCCCCAGGGCCGATTCGCCGAAAGCTCAGCGCGCATCGACGGCCGTGCCTTCGATCACGCCGAGGCCTACGGCAAGCACATGCTCGTCGCGTTCGAAGGGCTCGACGAGCGCGTCAACATCCACCTCGGTCTGCTCGGAAAGTTCTTCTGGACGTACGGTGTCGAGCCCGGCGAGGCGCCGATCACCGGCGCCATCCGGTGGCGTCTCGGAGCATCGTCCGACGACGGTGATGCGCGCGGCAGTGTGGTCATGGATCTGCGTGGCCCCAACGTCTGCGCGCTCAAGACGCCGGACGAGGTGGCGGCGATCGTCGGCAAGCTCGGGCCCGACCCGTTGCGCGTGGACGCCGACCCTGACGTCGCGTGGGTGCGGATCCGCCGCACGTCGACGCCGATCGCTGCGCTGCTCATGGACCAGAAGGTGTTCAACGGCGTCGGCAACATCTACCGAGCCGAGGTGCTCTTCCGCCACGGCCTCGACCCGAAGATGCCGGGGAAGTTCTTGCGCCGCACCGAGTTCGACGCGATCTGGGCGGACCTCATCGCGCTCATGCCGCTCGGGGTACGCGACGGCCGCATCGACACCGTCCGCGACGAACACTCGCCCGAGACCATGGGGCGTGATCCGCGCGTCGACAAGCACGGCGGCGAGGTCTACGTCTATCGACGCGCGGGGCAACCGTGCCTCGTCTGCGGCACGCCCGTGGCACACGAGGAGTTCGCGGGCCGCAACCTGTTCTGGTGCCCGCGCTGCCAGCCGCGTCACCGCCGTCGCACGCCCAACCCGTGAGGGCCGCAATCCCGCATGGCAGAGTTTCGGACCCCGACTCGCCGGTTGAGAGCCGCAATCTGGCATGGCAGAGTTTCAGCCCCAATCCGAGCAGCCGAGCCGAGATGGGGCACACGCCTGGACCCGCACCTCGTGAACACGTCGAGAGGCCCATTCCTGGTTCCAGGAATGGGCCTCTCGAACGAGCGCGCACCAACCGTCAGCGATGCGCAGGCCGTCAGCCGAAGATCTTTCGCAGCGGCACCTGGTGCGTCTCGGAGAGCTCGGCGACCGGGATCGAGAACAGGTCGCCGACGGCGAGCGCGCCGCCACCCGTCTCGCCGATCTTCGCTGCGGCTACACCGGCCTTCGACGCGAGCGCCTCGAACGCCTCGACGTGCTCCGGTGCCACCGCGACGAGGGCGCGACCGGCCGACTCGGAGAACAGCGACACGAACGCGTTGTCGGTGAACGACACCGACGCACCGACACCATGACGCATGACGCCTTCAGCCAACGCGACCGCGAGACCGCCGGACGACAGGTCGTGAGCCGCGGCGAGCAGGCCGTCACGGGCACCGTCGATGAGCACCGACGCGAGCGCCTTCTCGTTCTCGAGGTGCACCATCGGCGGCAGGCCCCCGAGGTGGCTGTGCACGACGCCGGCCCATTCGGAGCCGTCGAGCTCGTCCCGCGTCTCGCCGAGCACGTAGAGCGCGAGGCCCGCATCCTTCCACGCCGACGGCGTGCGCTTGCTGACGTCGTCGAGCACGCCGAGGACGGCGACGACGGGCGTCGGGTGGATCGCGACGTCACCCGTCTGGTTGTAGAACGACACGTTGCCGCCCGTCACGGGAGTGCCGAACGCGCGGCACGCCTCGATGATGCCGTCGACGGCCTGGCTGAACTGCCACATGACGCCCGCGTCCTCGGGCGAGCCGAAGTTGAGGCAGTCGGAGACGGCGAGCGGCGTCGCGCCGGCGGCCGCGACGTTGCGGTACGCCTCCGCGACGGCGTGCTGCGCGCCGATGAACGGGTCGAGCTTCGCGAAACGGCCGTTGCAGTCCGTCGAGAGCGCGACGCCGAGCCCGGTGCCCTCGTCGACGCGCACGACGCCGGCGTCGTCAGGCATGGCGAGCGCCGTGTTGCCCATGACGTAGCGGTCGTACTGGTCGGTGATCCACGACTTGTCGGCGATGTTCGGCGAACCCAGCACCTGCAGCAGCTGCGCGCGCAGCTCGTGGCCCGACGCCGGTCGGCGCAGCAGCGACGACACGTCGTCCTGCATCGCGTCGAGGTACTCGGGTCGCGCGAGCGGGCGCTCGTAGACCGGCCCGTCGTGCGCGACGGAGCGCGGCGGCACGTCGACGACGACGTCGCCATGCCAGGTGATGACGAGGTTCTCACCGTCGGTGACCTCGCCGAGGACGACGGCCTCGACGTCCCACTTCTCGGCGATCGCCATGAACGCGTCGAGCTTGTCCGGCGCGACGACGGCCATCATGCGCTCCTGCGACTCGGACATGAGGATCTCCTCGGCCCGCAGCGAGCTGTCGCGCAGCGGGACGCGGTCGAGTTCGATGTGCATGCCGCCGTCACCGGCGGAGGCGAGTTCGGATGTCGCGCAGGACAATCCGGCGCCCCCGAGATCCTGGATGCCCTCGACGACGCCCGCGGCGTACAGGTCGAGGCAGCACTCGATGAGCACCTTCTCGGCGAAGGGGTCGCCGACCTGGACGGCGGGTCGCTTCGTGGGCCCTTCGGAGTCGAACGTCTCGGAGGCGAGCACGGAGACACCGCCGATGCCGTCGCCACCCGTCTTGGCGCCGAACAGCACGACCTTGTTGCCCTGGCCTGCGGCCTTGGCGAGGTGCAGATCCTCGTGGCGCAGCTTGCCGACGCACAGCGCGTTGACGAGCGGGTTGCCCTGATAGCAGTCGTCGAACACGACCTCGCCACCGATGTTCGGCAGGCCGAGGCAGTTGCCGTAGCCGCCGATGCCGGCGACGACGCCGGGCAGGACGCGCGCGGTGTCGGGGTGGTCGAGCGCGCCGAAGCGCAGCGGATCCATGACGGCGATCGGGCGCGCACCCATCGCCATGATGTCGCGCACGATGCCGCCGACGCCGGTCGCGGCGCCCTGGTAGGGCTCGATGTAGCTCGGGTGGTTGTGGCTCTCGACCTTGAAGGTGACGGCCCAGCCCTGACCGATGTCGATGACGCCGGCGTTCTCGCCGATGCCGGCGAGCTGCTTGCCGCGCGGCGTCTCGCTCGGCAGGTCGCCGAAGCGGCGCAGGTGCGTCTTCGACGACTTGTACGAGCAGTGCTCGCTCCACATGACGGAGTACATCGCGAGTTCGGCGCTCGTCGGGCGACGCCCGAGGATCTCGCGGATGCGCGCGTACTCGTCGTCCTTGAGGCCGAGTTCGGCCCACGGCTGCTCGACGTCGGGCGTCGCCTCGGCCTTGCTCACCGTGTCGAGACCGTCCGTCTTCGGCGCGGCGATGATCTGGCTTTCGGCGCTGAAGCCCTCTTCGGCAGCGGCGAGCTGGCCCGGCTCCGGGCTCGTGTTCATCTCAGTCATCAGTGCTGTCTCCTCAGACGCTCGCGAGCGCCGTGATGGCGGACGTGAAGAAGGCGAGCCCGTCGGTCGAGGGGCCGAAGCCCTCCTCGACGCAGTGCTCGGGGTGCGGCATGAGGCCGACGACGTTGCCGCGTTCGTTCGTGACGCCGGCGATGTCGCGGTACGAGCCGTTCGGGTTGCCCTGCAGGTAGCGGAAGACGACCTGGCCCTCGCCCTCGAGGCGGTCGAGCGTCGCGTCATCTGCGACGAAGCAGCCCTCCCCGTTCTTCAGCGCGATGGTGATCTCCTGATCGGCCGTGAAAGCGTTCGTCCACGCGGTGGAGGTGTTCTCGACACGCAGCACCTGGTCCTTGCACAGGAACTTCTGGTGGTCGTTGCGGATGAGCGCGCCGGGCAACAGATGCGATTCGCACAGGATCTGGAAGCCGTTGCAGATGCCGAGCACGGGCATGCCGCCCTGCGCTGCAGGGATCAGCTCGTCCATGACAGGCGCGAACCGCGCGATGGCGCCGCAGCGCAGGTAGTCGCCGTAGCTGAAACCGCCAGGCACGACGACGGCGTCGACGCCCTTGAGGTCGGCGTCACCGTGCCACAGGTCGACGGGGTCTCCCCCGGCGAGGCGGACGGCGCGCTTCGCGTCGTGATCGTCGAGCGAACCGGGGAAGGTGATGACGCCGATCTTCACTGCTCGTCCTTCAGGTCGTGCACGCTGACGACGTCCTCGATCACGGGGTTGCTCAGCAGCTTGTCGGCCGCCTCACGCGCCGCGGCGAGGTGCGCGTCCGTCACATCACCGTCGACGGCGAGGACGAAACGCTTGCCCTGACGCACGTCGGTGAACTGCTCGAAACCGAGGCGCGGCAGCGCACCGGCGACGGCCTGACCCTGCGGGTCGAGGATCTCGGACTTCAGCATGACGTCGACGACGACGTGGCCCATGGGTTCTCCCTGTGAGAGGCGGTGTGTCCAGCACCCTGAGTCTAGGCGGCGCCACCGACAACGCCCCATTCCCGCTCACGTCGTGCGCAGCGGCAGGTGGATCCAGCCCTCTTGACGGGCCGCGTCACGGTGCGCACACGTGGGCGATGCGATCGGCCGAGACACTGAGCGGCCTGACGGCCGGCCGTGCCGGATCAGCGCTCGAGCCGTGGCGCTTCGTCACCTCGATGACGTCGAGATCCGTCGCCCGATAGACCAAGCGCTGGCGCTCGTCCGGCGTCGCGTAGGACGCTTCCCGCACCTCGGACCCTCCCGGTTCCCCACTACCCTGATCACCCACGAGTTCGACGAACTCCTGAGGCCAGCCGAACGGGCAGTCGACGCCGATCTTGGCGTCACTGCGATCGAGGAGGCTGACGAGCACCGCGTCGCTGACGCACTCACGACCCTCGCCCCAGACGTCGACGATCCTCGCGCGGTCCCCCTCCCAAGCCAACTCCACCGCAGCGGTGTTGACCGGGGCGGCAGCCAGGTCGACACCGATACTGATGCCGTGGGCCGGTCGCTGAACCTCGGGCTCGCCCGCCGCCCTGCGACCCGTCACGCGAACGTGCGGCCCGTCAGTGCTTCGTAGGCCTCGATGTACTTGGCGCGCGTGGCGGCGACGATGTCGTCGGACAATGCCGGCGGCTGCTCGCCCGACGACTTGTCCCAACCAGAGGCCGGGGACGTCAGCCAGTCGCGCACGAACTGCTTGTCGTACGAATCCTGTGCGCGCCCCGGCTGCCACGACGCGGCCGGCCAGAAGCGGGACGAGTCGGGCGTCAGCAGCTCGTCGGCGAGCACGAGCGTGCCGTCGGCACGCACGCCGAACTCGACCTTCGTGTCGGCGATGAGGATGCCCCGCTCGGCGGCGATCTCGTTGCCACGCGCGAGGATTCGCACGGTGAGGTCGCGGATCTCATCCGCGCGCTCCCGCCCGACGAGCACGACGGCCTCGTCGAACGTCATCGACTCGTCGTGATCCCCGATCTCGGCCTTCGACGTCGGCGTGAAGATCGGCGTCTCGAGCTTGGAGGCATCGACCAAGCCGTCCGGCAGGGCCACCCCACACACCGCACCCGTGGCGCGGTACTCGGCGAGCCCGCCACCCGTCAGGTACGCGCGGGCGATGGCTTCGAGCGGCACCATGTCGAGCCGTTCGACGAGCACCGCACGGCCCGCGACGGCGTCGGGCACGTCCGTCGAGACGACGTGGTTGGGCACGAGGTCTGCCATCTGCTCGAACCACCACAGCGACAGCTGCGTCAGCACCTTGCCCTTGTCGGGGATGGGTGTCGAGAGGATGAAGTCGAACGCCGAGATGCGGTCGCTCGCGACGAGCAGCACCTGGTCGTCGCGAGCCTTGCCGTCCGCGTCGAGCGGCGCGTACAGGTCGCGCACCTTGCCGGAGTAGACGTGCGCGTACCCAGGAAGGTCGAGTGTCTCGCTCATGCCTGCTCTCCTTCGACGGTGATCTCACCCTTGAGTGCCTTGAGCGCGATGTCGGTGCGGTGATGACTGCCGGGCAACCTGATGCGCTCGACGCCCGCGTACGTCACCTCACGGGCGGCGGCGAGATCCGCACCCCGTCCGACGACCGACAGCACACGCCCACCGGACGAGACGATTCCGCCGTCGCTGCCCAGCTTCGTCCCCGCATGCAGGACGTACGCACCGTCACCCGCCGCGGTGCCGTCACCGTTCACCTCGTCGAGGCCGTCGATGCGCACACCCGTCACCGGCTTCGCGGGGTAACCCTCGCTCGCGACGACGACGGTGACGGCGGCGTCATCGCTCCATTCGAGCGGCCCGAAGTCAGCGAGCTCACCCCGTGCGGCAGCGCGCAGCAGACCGCCGAGCGGCGTGCGCAGACGCGCGAGGACGACCTGCGTCTCCGGGTCGCCGAAGCGCGCGTTGAACTCGACGACCTTCGGACCCTTCGACGTCAGCGCCAGCCCGACGTACAGCACGCCCGCGAACGGCGTGCCGCGGCGCGCCATCTCGTCGATCGTCGGCTGCGCGACTCGCTTCACGACATCGTCGACGAGCCCCACCGGCGCCCAGTCGAGCGGCGAGTACGCGCCCATGCCACCGGTGTTCGGGCCCGCATCGTCATCATGGGCGCGCTTGAAATCCTGCGCCGGCTCGAGCGGAACGACCGTCGCACCGTCGCTGATGCAGAACAGCGACACCTCGGGGCCGTCGAGAAATTCTTCGATGACGAGGCTCGACCCGGCGTCGAGACAGGCCCGGGCGTGCGCGAGCGCCTCGTGGCGGTCGTTCGTCACGACGACACCCTTGCCGGCCGCGAGCCCGTCGTCCTTGACGACGTACGGGGCGCCGGTCGCATCGAGGGCCGCGGCGACCTGCGTCATGTTCGTGCACGCGTGCGCGCCGGCGGTCGGGACGCCGGCGGCCGCCATGACGTCCTTGGCGAACGCTTTCGACCCCTCGAGTCGGGCGGCTTCGGCCGACGGGCCGAACGTGTCGATTCCGGCTGCGCACACCGCGTCCGCCACCCCGGCGACGAGCGGCGCCTCGGGCCCGATGACGACGAGGTCGGCCCTGATCTCCTGCGCCAGTTCGGCGACGGCGTCACCGTCGAGGATGTCGACGTCACGCACCTGGGCGTCGGCGGCCATGCCTGGATTTCCGGGGGCGGCGACGATGATGTCGACCTGCGGATCCGCTGCGAGACCCTTGACGATGGCGTGCTCGCGCGCGCCCGTTCCGACGACCAAAGCCTTCATGGCCGCAACCCTACCGGCGAGGAGGCGGCGCGCGCGGCCCCGGGAACCCAGGGGGAGGAAATGCTCCCGGGGCGGCGCGCACCTGGCGCGAAGTGGGTCGAACCATCGGGGGTAGGTGGTGACACGCTCCTTCGCGCACCGGACGGGCCGGCAGACCCACTATGGCACGACCACGGACACCCGTTCGCTCACGGTTTGGCAGAATGGCGTCATTGGCGAACATTCGCCAAGAGCGTTACTTCTTTCTCCCTCGTCGACAGGCGGTCGTCATGCCCCATCAGTCATCCACCGATGTACCTTCCGGGGCACCCGGCACACCCGCCGACGCTCTCGGCGCGCCTGCCGACACCCCCGGCACGATCGGCGGCGGCACGCCCGCCGACGCGATCGCCGACCTCGCCGCGACGATGCCCGAGGGCGCTGCGACGACGAACGCGCTCGCCGACCTCATCGGCGAGGACCGTCCGACCGAGCTCTACCTCCACCTGCTCATGCACGGCGCGTGCGACGAGAACGATCTCGCCGCAGCCGGATTCGCCGTTGAGGCTACCGCCGTCGCCCTGCGCATCCTCACCGCGCGTGCCATGGTCGAGCGGGATTCGTCGGGGTGGCGGGTCACGCCCCCGGAGCAGGCGCTGCCCACCCTCGCGGGGCAGCTCGAGTCACGCGCGACGAGTATCCGCGCCGCGTTGCCGGGCCTCGTCGCCGCCCACCGCAACGCCGCGAAGGCCACGGGCGCGAACCGACTGTTAGAAGGCACCGACGCGCTCGACGGCGAGCGCGAGGTCGCGTTCGCGTTCGCCCAGTGCGTCGCGAACGCTCGTCATGAGGTGCGAGCCATGCGCACGCGATCCATCGCGACGCGCTCGCCCATCCTCGACGCGCTGCCCGGTTCACGCGACGGGCGCGTCGGCGCCTCGCAACGTCTCGTGACGGTCGACACCGTCATCGACTCGAGCCTGGTCGCCGACTTCGACGCCGACGACTTCGCCTCTCTGCAACCCACGCCGAACGTCCGCGTCACCCTTGCGACGGGCGTTCCGTTCACCGCCGCCGTCAACGACGACGGGATGGCGGTCATCGAGACCGTCAGCGGTGGCGGTGTGGCGGGGCTCGTCGTGCACGACGCCGGACTCGTCGCGGCGGTGTCGTCGACGATCGACCTCATGCTGCGCCTCGCCGCTCCCCTCGCCGCGACCCATCCGCGTGCGTCGACGCAGTCCATGGCGCGCCAGCGCACGGACGGTGTGCAGGCTGCCACGTCGGATGCGTTGAGCGACCAGGAGCGCCTCATCCTGACGCTGCTCGCCGCAGGAGTGCCCGACGCCACCGTGGCGCGTCGCGTCGGCGTCAGCCAGCGCACGTTCGATCGGCGCGTCCGCAGCGTCATGGATCGCCTCAACGCCCAGACACGGTTTCAGGCCGGGGTGCTGGCCGCCCGACGCGGCTGGTTGTGAGCCCTGTCGCGACATGGACCCCGACGCGCCGAACGGGCCGACGAACGCTCTAAGGTAGAGGGTCATCCGCGCGCGGCGCGGTGAGCCAGCACGGCGAGGGGAAGCACTGCGTGAGCACGGTTGAGGGACGTCCGGCCGGCCAGGTCGACGAACTGCCCGACGAGGTCACCCGCGAGATCGCGATCGAACAGGCGCACGTCGAGCGCGTCTACGCCGAACTGGCGAAGGCCGGCGAGCGCGTCGGCATCGTCGAATCCGAGGGCCTCGCGCGCGGGCGCGCGAGCCGCTCCGGCGACATGCGCGACGAGGAGAAGGCCGGCCTGTTCGAGCGTGACGCGCTCATGTTCTCCGCCGGCAAGCGACGCGCGACGCTCGAGCAGCAGTTCGAAGGCCTCGTCTTCGGGCGCCTCGACCTCGACCACGCGATGACGGCGGGTGGGGACGCGAACGACGCCCCCGGCGGGTTCGTCTCCACCGGCTCGGGTGACGACCTCGAGGTGCGCTACATCGGTCGCCTGGGCGTGCGTGACGACGAGTACGAACCGCTCGTCATCGACTGGCGCGCGCCGGCGGCATCACCGTTCTACCGCGCGACGCCCGTCGCCCCGGAGAAGGTCGTGCGCCGCCGCGTGCTGCGCTGCCGTGACGCTCGCGTCCTCGGCGTCGAGGACGACCTCATGACGGTGGAGGCGCCGGAGGGCATGACGGTCGTCGGTGACGGTGCGCTCATGGCCGCCCTGACGCGCTCGCGCGGGGCGCGGATGCGCGACATCGTGGCGACGATCCAGCGCCACCAGGACGAGGCGATCCGCGCCGACGCGCGCGGCGTCACCCTCATCACGGGTGGGCCGGGCACGGGCAAGACCGTCGTCGCGCTGCACCGCGCGGCCTACCTGCTCTACTCGGATCGGCGCCGATTCGAGTCGGGCGGCATCCTCGTCGTCGGCCCGTCGGCCGCCTACACCGCATACATCGAGCGCGTCCTGCCGTCGCTCGGCGAGGATTCGGTGGCGCTGCGCGCGCTCGGCGACCTCGTCGGCGGGCTGACGGCGACGCGCCTCGACGCGCCGGCCGCGGCCGCCGTCAAGGGTGGGCTGCGCATCCGAAAGGTGCTCTCGCGCGCCGCGAAGGACGTCGCGCCCGACGCGGCGACGAGCCTGCGCGCGATGGTCGCGGGCCTCGCCGTCCACCTCGATGAGCGCGAGCTGCGCCGCGTCCGTGCGAGCCTGCTCAGCCACCACCAGCACAACAAGCTCGCCAGCAACCCCGCCGACGTCGTCGAGGCCCTCGCGGCCGCGGCGTGGCTGCAGGTGCGCGAGCACACGAACCTGGAGCGCCCCGAGTTCGTCGACCGCTTCGAGGATTCGCGCGACGTCGAGGCGTTCGTCGCCGACTGGTGGCGCCCGATCGACCCGCGTCACGTGCTGCTGTGGCTCGGTGACGCCGACCGGCTCGCGCGGTATGCACGCGGCGTGCTGAGCATTGGTGAGCAGGCGGAACTCGTCGCGTCGATCGCCGTCGCGGTCGAGCGCGGCGAGTGGTCCGTGGCCGACGTTGCGCTCGTCGACGACCTGCTCGCCCGCCTCGCCGAGGTGCCCGAGGCCGCCCGCGAGGAGCGTGGTTTCTACGAGATCGAGGAGTTCGACAACCTCACCGAGTACGGCGTCCACGAGGTCGAGGTGACCGGATCGCGCCGTCAGGGCGGCGAGGTCGGCTTCGAGGTGACGCCCGCCGACGCCCGCGAGCGCCTGCTCGCCGGGCGCCTCACGCGCGCCGAGGAATACAGTCACGTCCTCGTCGACGAGGCGCAGGACCTGTCGCCGATGCAGTGGCGCGCCGTCGGTCGGCGCGGAAAGTTCGCGTCGTGGACCGTCGTCGGCGACCTCGCGCAGGCGTCGTGGCCCGACCTCGACGAAGCCGCCGAGGCACGCGAGGAGGCCTTCGGGACGAAGAAGCGTCAGAGCTTCCACATGACGACGAACTACCGCAACGCGCGCGAGATCTTCGACTTCGCGGCCGACCTCATCCGACGCTACGTGCCCGACGCCGACATCCCCGAAGCCGTGCGCGAGACCGGCATTCACCCCGTCTCGATCGACGTGAGCCGCGACGACGTCATCGCCCGCGCCCGCGAAGCCGTCACCGGCCTGCTCGAGCAGGTCGACGGCAGCGTCGCCGTCATCGCGCCCGCGGCGTGGCGGCAGGCGCTGGCCGAGCTCGACGGCGCAGCGGGCCGCGTCGTCGTCATCGACCCGATGTCGACGAAGGGCCTCGAGTACGATGCGACGCTCGTCGTCGACCCCGATGAGATCACCGCCGAGTCACCTGGCGGCGCGCGCGTTCTCTATGTTGTGCTGACTCGTGCCGCGCACCGCATGACGGTGCTCGACGTGCGCTGACGCGCGACACGAGTGACGACGGAGCGAGGACGACATGACCCACACCCCTGACGCCGCGCTGCCGGCGAGCGACGGCCCCGACGGCGGCGCGAACGCCAGCCCGACCGCGGGCGACGGCGGTCTGCACGGCTCGGTCGCGGGCACGTCCGACGCGGTGCTCGGCGCGTACCGACGCAGCATCGACAACATCGACGCGGCGATCATCCACATGCTCGCCGAACGCTTCCGCATCACGCAGGCCGTCGGCGAGTACAAGGCGACGCACGAGCTGCCGCCCGCCGACCCGTCGCGCGAGGAGCGTCAGGTCGCCCGCTTGCGCGGCCTCGCCGCCGAATCGGGCCTCGACCCCGAGTTCAGCGAGAAGTTCCTCCGATTCGTCATCGACGAGGTCATCCACCACCACCTGCAGGCGGCGTCCGACGCGTCCTGACGTCGTTGGTTCGCGTGTACGTCAGCCGAACAACGCCACCGTCTGACGACTGATGGCGACGAGGGCGCCGCTCGCGGGGTCGTAGATGCGCGCCCCCGAGTGGGCGTAGCCGTCGTGGGCGGCGTCCGTCGTGACGTCGTACCACCACGTCGTCACCGGGTCGGACGAGACGGGCGCGGTGAACTCGAGTGTCCACGTCATCGTCGACATCGGGGCCGGCGAGTGCAGCATCTGCCCCGCTGCCGGCGGCCACGCGTCGATGAGCGTGACGAGGTGCGCGACGCTGAAGTCGTCCGTCAGCTCGCGGAATCGCATGTAGCCGGTGAGGTCACCGTCAGTCGCTGCGGAGAACGGCAGCACCCCGCTGGCCGGGCGCAGGTCGACGCGTGCGATGAACTCGGGCGTGAACGGCTCGATGTACGGAATGGCCTCGAGCATCTCGAACGCCGGGCGCGTGACTGCGTCGAAGGTCGGATCGAGCGCCACCTTCGAGTCGCGTTGCGCACCGAACGTCAGCAGGGCGATGGCGCGGACGGTGCTCTCGCCGGAATCGTCCGGCTGCACGAGGCGCGCCTCGACCTGCGTCGCCGACTTGCCCTGACGCAGCACCTCGACGCGCACCTCGGCCGTGCCGGCGGAGGCCGGTGCGACGAAGTTGACGGTGAGCGAACGCAGCGACGTCGGATCCGCGGCCAGCTCACCGAGCACGCGGGCGACGAGGGCGCCTGCGACGACGCCACCGAACGTCGCCCGACCCTGCCCCCAGCCCGCCGGAATCGTGACGGCGCCCTGCCGCGCGGCGGCGGTGAGTAAGACGTCGATGTCGTGCTGGTTCTGTTCGCCCGGCGTGTTCGAGGTGGTGGTGTCGCTCATGACGCCATCGTAGGAGTCGATCGGCCTTGTGTGGGCTGAGTCATACCGGCGAGTAATCCGGCTCTTCACAGATGAGGGTGTAGTTGAGGTCTGAATCCGCCGGACTCGAGCAGGGATCTGGCGATGTAGTTGGTCAGGTTGCGGAAGCCCAGGGCCGAGCCGCGCAGGTGCTCCAGGCGTCCGTTGATCGCCTCTGTGGGGCCATTGCTGGTGCCAGGCCGCTCGAAGTAGGCCAGCACGTCGGTGGCGCGAGCCTTCAGGGTCCGACCGAGCTTGCGCAACTCGTCCAGCCCGGCGGGGACGTCTTGGCTGACGGCGTCGATGAGCGCCTCCATCGCCGCGCGGCCGAGGGATCGGTCCTTCTCGCGGTAGGCCGCGATCATCCGCTGGTAGATCCCCCAGGTCGCCTCGACGGGCACGTGCTCCTCGAGCACGAACAGCTCCTGCAGGCGGGTCTGCTGCTTGTCGGTGAGCAGGCCCGCGCCGGTGTGCAACGTTCTACGCGCACGGTAGAGCGGGTCGTCTTTGCGGCCGCGGTGCCCGTGCAGTTCCTGCTGGACTCGGCGTCGGCACTGGTCGAGGGCATCACCGGCAAGGCGCACGACGTGGAAGGGATCCATCACCGCAGCCGCGTCGGGCAGTTCCTCGGCGGTGGCGCTCTTGAACCCGGTGAAGCCATCCATCGCGACGACTTCGATGGCCTCACGCCATGCCTGAGGGCGAGCGGCGAGCCACTCCTTGAAGACTCGCTTGGAGCGGCCCTCGACCATGTCCAGCAGTCGTGCTGGGCCGCTGCGGTCGCGGATCGGGGTCAGGTCGATGATCACGGTCACGTATTTGTCGCCTTTGCGTGTGTGCCGCCAGACGTGCTCGTCGACGCCGAGCACGCGGACGCCGTCGAAGCGGTTCGGGTCCTCGATCAGGACGCGTGTGCCCTGGGCCAGGACGGCATCGTTGGCGGTGTTCCACGCAACCCCGAGCCCCTCAGCGACCCGCGCGACCGTCAGGTGTGCGATGACGATGCCCTCCAGCGCCCACGCCAGCCCTCGCCGGGAGAGCTTCGCGCGTGGCTCGGCCGCCAAAGACGTGTCTTGGCGCCACACGTGGCCGCAGCCGGTGCACCGGTAGCGGCGGACCGTGACCTCCAACGTCGTCGGACGCCACCCCAACGGCTCGTGGGCCAGCCGGCGGACAACCGTGCCGCGCGCGGTTCCTTCACAGCCACAGCGTCGGCACCAGCGGTCGGGTTCGACGACTCGACAGGCCAGGACCGCACCGGCGGGCTCGAGGCGCTGACCGGTGGCCTCAAGGCCGAGCTCATTCAAGCGGCAGAACATGGTCAGGTCAGGGTCGGTGAAGGTAGCGTCAGGCACGTCGAGGTCTTCCAGATGGGCAGTGTGAGAACTTCCATCATCGGAAGGCCTCGACGCCTACCCGGGCAGCGCCACGCCGTTCGATCCTTGACTACGCGCTACACCCTCATCTGTGAAGAGCCCGGTAAAGCATCGTCGATCGAAGACCGTACGCACATCACGACGACCGTCCCTCTCGACGCGTCTGAGATGGAGACCGTGGCCGCGTGCATCGAAGCGCAGGAGTACGAGGAAGCCGCAGCGACCTTCAACGCCGCGCTGATCGATGCGTGGATGGGCGGCACGAGCCCGGTGAACATGAAGATCTTGCACTGGACCCCGGTTGAGCCGGAGTGAGAAAACAGTGGAGGGGTAAGGCAGAAAACCTGCCTTACCCCTCCACTGTTACGTCAGACCTCTAATTGGGTGAGATCATCGATCGGCAGGCGAATGAGGCTCAGAACTTCGGCTGAATACCCAGATTGTTTCATCGGGTCATCTTCAATCCAGGCGGTCGCTTCTTCTGATGTTGCATGGGCTGAAGCAATCGCTGGCGATTCGTTCAGGTCTCCAGCAGCCCAAATGTACAGATTATTCTCAATCCGAGCTGCACCGGCTAGGTCCAAGTCTTCCCATGAGACTCTTGTCCTAAGATTTTTGTTGCTATCAAGGATCTTCAGAAGCTCGTCTTCCGACGTGAGTGCGACCTTGGCTGAGCCGTCTACGAAGACTGCGATCATGCCTACATCGTGCGCTTCAGTTGAGCAACCTTCGTGTAGGACCGCGCGTAGTAGGTCTTGTTTTTCCAAACGATCGTACCGAGCGTGGAACCAATAAACGTGGTGTTCGTGGTTCCCTTGCAGGTCTTCACCACGTTCTTCTGCTCGAGCTTTGCGATATTGCGACCACCTGACATCGTTGTGCCGCCGGCCTTCTTCCACCACGCATACCACTTGTAGTGAATCTCTTCAGCGTGAGTGATAGATGTTACGGGCGTGGTGCATGTCGTGATAGGCTTATTACCCGCAGCCTTGTAGTCATATTCCTTCCGCAGGTAAACTGCACCGGGGTTTAGCGTGCAAGGCCCATAGTTGGGTGTTGTAAAACGTACCGATGCGCCCTTTCCACATTGGTAGTCATTGAGCTTTTTGATTGCTTCTTCCTGACTGCTCGCCTGGATGAAGGGCGTTGCCTTCGCCTCGCCACCCTTGAGGAACTGGTCAAGGCACTCTGCGTCGCTAGAGCGGTCGGTTGAGCTCTGAGCTGCGGGCACGGGCTTCTCAGCCGCCAGGGCTGTCGGCGTCACAAGAGACACGCCGAAGACGAGGGCAGGCTTGTTGCTGCGATGCGCATACGTGTTGACATGACAACCGCTCTCACTAGGTCAATTCTTCGGGCTTTCGCAGCATACCTAGGTCAGGGGCTGGGGAAGGGGGAAACGGGCTCTTCACGAATGAGGGTGTAGCGCGGGTCTGAACCCTCCGGCTTCGAGCAGCGACCGAGCGATGTAGTGGGTGAGGTTGCGGAAGCCGAGGGCGGAGCCGCGGAGGTGTTCGAGTCGCCCGTTGATGGCCTCGGTCGGGCCGTTGCTGGTGCCGGGGCGGTCGAAGAACGCGAGGATGTCGCCCGCCCGCTGCTTCATGGTCCGGCCGAGCTTGCGGACCTCGACGAGCACCGCGGGAACGCCGCTGCTGATCGCAGCGATCACCTCCTGCATCATCGCCTTCGCTTTCTTCTTGTCGGGCTCCCGGTAGGCCGCGACGATGCGCTGGTAGATGCCCCAGGTCGCCTCGACCTCGACGTGCTCCTCGCTCGCGAACACTGCGTCCAGGCGTGCCCGCTGCCGGTCGGTGAGCAGGCTAGCCCCGGTATGCAGGGTGCGGCGGGCTTTGTAGAGCGGGTCGCCCTTGAGCCCGCGGTGACCGGTGGTGTCTTGCTGGACCCGACGCCGGCAGACATCCAGCGCGTCGCCGGCGAGGCGGACCACGTGGAACGGGTCCATGACGGGGACGGCGTCGGGGAGTTCCTCGGCGGCAGCGGTCTTGAACCCGGCGAAGCCGTCCATCGCGACCACCTCGATCCGCTTCGCCCAGTCCGCAGGGCGGGCGGCGAGCCACTGCTTGAACACCGCCTTGGAGCGGCCCTCGACCATGTCCAGCAGCCTCGCCGGCCCGGTCTTGTTCCTCGCGGGCGTGAGGTCGATGATCACGGTGACGTACTTGTCGCCCAGCCTCGTGTGTCGCCAGACGTGCTCGTCGACACCGATCGTGGTGACCCCGTCGAACCGGGCGGGGTCGTCGATCAGGCGCCGCTTGCCTTCCGCGAGGACGGCGGTGTTCGCGGCACTCCAGGACACCCCGAGACCTGCGGCGACGCGGGTGACGGTGAGGTGGTCGATGACGATGCCCCGCAGCGCCCACTCCAGGCCGCCGCGGGAGATCTTCGCACGCGGCGCCGCTGCCCGCGTCATGTCCTGCCGCCACGTGCGCCGGCAGTGTCCGCACCGGTACCGGCGCACCCGCACCAGCAGGGTCGTCGGCCGGTGCCCGAACGGCTCGTGCGCCAGTCGACGCGTGACCGTGTCCCGCGGCACGCCCTCGACACCGCACTTCCGACACCACGGGTCGTCCCCGACGACGCGGCATTCGATCGTGGCCCGATCCGGCTCGATCAGCTGGCCGACGGCGACGAGGCCGAGCTCGTCGAGGCGGCAGAACGTGGTCAGGTCAGGGGTCGCGAAAGTAGGGTGGAGCACGTCGAGGTCTTTCGGGATGGCGAGCGTGAAGAACTTCCATCATCCGGGAGACCTCGACCCCTACCCGGCCACCGACGCGCTCAACCGACTACACCCTCGTTCGTGAAGAGCCAGTAATCCAGGGGGTGGCGGGGCGTGGCCGGGCCCTTCCCACCCATGGCGCGCGCCTGCATCGGCCGGCGTCGAGCAGGGCGGCCACCAGGCCGACGTGGTGCGCTGCGGTCAGGTCAGTCGTTCGCCATGCGCCACCCTGCGGCGATGGCCTCGGCCGCGGAGCAGAACATGCGCTCCCCCTTGCTCGGCGTGATGACGGTCTTGTCGTACGTCGCCGAACCGGGCGCGTGCGCGATCTTGGCGCCCTTCGAGTTGATGTTGCCCTTGATCGCGCACGCTCCGCCGCTCGAGCCGGCACCGGCCGGCGACGATGGAGCGGCTGGCACCGCCGACGCGACGGGCGTCGAGGGTGCCGGCGCAGCTGACGTCGACGCAGCAGCGCTCGAGCCTGCGTCATCCTGGTGAAAACCGTTGCACGGCGGGCCCCACGTGCCGCGGTGGGCGTTCTTCGCCTGGTTCTGCGCCGCGAGATATTCGAGGCGGTGCTGGTACGGCCCGTCGTACGTGTACTCGCGCCCATAGCCACCCTCGATCTGCGCGAGCGCGACGTTCGTCGTCCCGCCGACGAAGACGTGACGCAGCAGGCGGCCGTACTTGTCGCGATCGCCCTGCGACGAGTCCGCCGCGAGCTGCACCTGCTTGCTCTGCACGAGCGACTGCATGTGACTGCTCGCCTCCTTGCCGAAGCACTGCACGGGCGTGTTCGGCTTGCGCGTCTCGGGGGTGTCGAGGCCGATGATGCGGATCTTCTCGCGCTTTCCGTCGATACGGACGGCGATGGTGTCGCCGTCGATGACGCTGACGACGTCGTACGCCGCTCCCGGACCCGTCCCGGCGCCCTGCCCGTGCGTGTCGCCGCCCTTCGCGGAGCTCGACGTGGCGTCGGACGCCGGCTTCGTCGATGTCGAGCCACTGTCGGCAGGCGTGGGCCCTGACGCTGACGCGCGCGACGAGCCCGACGCCGAGGGCGCCGGCTGCGTGCCGTTCGACGAGGACGCCGTGGGCGACGCGCTCGTCGCCGAGTGCGATGCGTCCGACGAGGTGCCGCAGGCCGCGGTGCCCGCGAGGAGCGCAGCCGCGCCCAGGCTCGTCACAGCTCCGCGGATCGTCGTCATCGTCATCACGCGCATCAGCGTAGACGTCGGCACCGACAACGCGGCCCGATCGGGCCGGAGACGCCCGTCACTGCGGCGTTCGCTGACCCGATCACCGACCCCGCCCGGCTCGACGAATGTGGACGAGAATCGCCGACGTGGACGGGGGTCGGCCGTCAGGGGGTGACGAGTTCGCGCAGGCGCTGCGGGCCGACGGCGAGCAGCAGCGTCGGAAGACGCGGGCCGGTCTCCTTGTCGATGAGCAGTGTGTAGAGCAGCTTGAAGAACTCGCGCTGGCTCGCGCCGAGGGCTGCGGCCGTCTCGGGGTCGGCCTTGCGGTCGGGTCGGAAGTCGGCACCCTTGCCGATCTGCACCTTCGGCACACCGTAGACCTGCGTCGTCAGCCCGTCGAGCGACCACGCGTCCTCGATGCGCGGCAGCCCCTGCTCGCCCGGTACGTCGAGGCCGTCGAGCAGGATGCGCAGGGCGGTCTTCTGCTCGTCGCTGGCGGCTGCGAGGGCGTCAGCGTTCTTCGTCTCCCGCACGACCGTGCGTTCGTCGTCGGGCATGTAGCGCGCGACCCAGTTCTCGACGTTCGTCAGGCGCGGGCGCAGCGCGTCGAGGCTCGACGGGGGGTTCGCCGGGTCGAGCGTGCCGACGATGCGCAGCGTCTGCGTCTCGTCACCCGTCGTGATGTCCGTGATGCTCGCGAGGGTGCGGTAGGCGACCGGGTACTCGGTCGCGGGCAGCACCTTCTCAGCCGTCGTCGACGCGCGCACGTAGGCGGCGACGTCGCCCGGCTGGCCCTTGTCGGCGGCGACCTTCGCGTCGAGCGCGTCCCACTCGTCGTACATGCGCTGCACGTCGGAGTCGAACGCGACGGTGAAGCTCTGGTTTGGCTTCTTGCGCGCGTAAAGCCAGCGCAGCAGGGCCGGTTCCATGATGCCGAGCGCGTCCTTCGGGGTCGGCACGCCACCCTTGCTCGAGCTCATCTTCGCCATGCCCTTGATGCCGACGAACGCATACATCGGGCCGAGCGGGCGCTCCCACCCGAAGATCGGAGCGACGTCCTTGCCGACGACGAAGCTCGAACCGGGGCTCTGGTGATCGACGCCCGACGGCTCGAAGACGACCTTCTCGACCGACCAGCGCATCGGCCAGTCGATCTTCCACACGAGCTTGCCGTTGCGGTGCTCACGCAGGTCGACGGTCTCGGTGTGCCCGCAGCGGCACGTGTACGTGAGGTCGTGCGTGGCGTCGTCATAGGCGGTGACGGTGGTGAAGTCGGTGCCGCACGCCGAGCAGTACGGCTTGTACGGGTAGTAACCGGACGCGCTGCCGCCGTCGTCCTCGGCTGCCGCCCCGGAACCGGCCTCCGCCTCGGCGGCTGCCGCCTGCTCCTCCTCGGACAACACGGGCGCCTTCTTGCCGCCCTTGACGGGCTTGCCGCTGCCGGCGGCGTCGCCGTCAGGCTTCGGCAGGGTGCGGTAGCGCGCGAGGATGGCGTCGAGTTCGTCGCGCTTGCTCATCGCGAAGAGGATCTGATCCGTGTAGGCGCCCGCGCCGTACTGTTCGCTCTGGCTGATGCCTCGGTAGACGACGCCGAGCGCGGCGAGGCCCTCCTCGAACTGGGCGCGGAAGTGCTCGGCCCAGCTGCTCGCCGAACTGCCCTTCGGCGCGGGCACGCGCGTCAGCGGCATGCCTATGTACTGCTCGTACGAGGCGTCGACGCCCTCGACGTTCGGCACCTTGCGGTAGCGGTCGAAGTCGTCCCAGCTGATGATGTGCTCGCACGCGATGCCGCGGCGACGGATCTCGTCGGCGACGAGGTGCGGCGTCATGACCTCGCGCAGGTTTCCCAGGTGCACCGGGCCCGAGGGGCTGATGCCGGAGGCGACGACGACCTTCGTGCCACGCTTCTCGGCTTCGGCGATCGTCTCGTCGGCAAGTCGCGAAACCCAGTCGGCGTCAGGAGGCAACACAGTCGTCATGGGTTCATTTTAGGCGCCCGGTCAGGGTGGTTCTGACGCGCCCGCAGGGGGCTCTTCGCGCTGACATCGGCAGGATGGCGGACGAGCTGGCCGTGAACCGAAACAGACGGCGCCTCGTCAGAGCTTCGCGAGCCACGTCTCGTGCGAACCGTCGAACGGTGCGGCGCCGTCACGCACCATCGCCATGACAGTGTCGGCAGCTTCGCGCGCAGCCGTCACGAGTCGCGGCGGGTAGCTCATCTCGCGGGCGTGCCGCTCGAACTCGTCCTCGTCGTCGAGGTCGAGGTCGCCGTTCGTGCGCTTGACGACGTCGAGGTCGAGGTCGAGCGTGAACGCCTCACCCTGGTTGACGGTCGTCGGCGTCGTGATGTCGACGTAGACGTCGATGTCATGGTCCTTGCCGCCCGGAGCGGTGTTGAAGGTGGCCACCCACCAGGCGTCGTCGGGAACAAGGACGACGAAGTCGCCGTGCGCTGCGAACTCAAGCCCGGGTCGTGCCACACGAGTGCCACCCGTCACCCCGAGCCACAGCCCCTGCGCATCACGACCGAGAACGACGGCGTCGAACCCCCAGTGCTCGTCACCGTTGTACTTGCCGAACTGCAGTCGGATCGCTTCCCTCGCCACACACTCAGCCTACCGGCGGCCCGCCGACGCCAGGACGCACACGAACGCGCCGCAGGGGCCGACTCGTCAGCGAGTCGACCCCTGCGGCGCGGGATGAGAGCGTCAGTCGTTCAGGAGATCGTGACGGACGATGACTTCGTCACGACCCGGGCCGACGCCGATGACGGAGACACGCGCGCCGATCTGCTTCTCGACGAACTCGATGTAGCGCTGCGCGTTCTCGGGCAGGTCCTCGAACGTGCGGCAACCGGTGATGTCGGCGTTCCAACCCGGCAGCATCTCGTAGATCGGCTTCGCGTGGTGGAAGTCGGTCTGGTTCTCCGGCATCTCCTCGACGCGCTCGCCGTCGATGTCGTACGCGACGCAGACGGGGATCTCGTCGAAGGTGTCGAGGTTGTCGAGCTTGGTGACGACGAAGTCGGTGACGCCGTTGACGCGCGTCGCATAACGCCCGATGACGGTGTCGAGCCAACCGATGCGGCGAGGGCGCCCCGTCGTGGTGCCGAACTCGCCGCCGATCTCGCGCAGGCGGTCGCCGACCTCGTCGTGCAACTCCGTCGGGAACGGGCCCTCACCGACACGCGTCGTGAACGCCTTGAGGATGGCGATGACGCGGTCGATGCGCGTCGGCGGGATGCCCGCACCGGTGCAGGCGCCCGCCGAGATCGCGTTCGAACTCGTCACGTACGGGTAGGTGCCGTGGTCGACGTCGAGCAGCGTCGCCTGGCCGGCCTCGCACAGCACGACCTCGTCGGCGTCGAGCGCCTTGCTCAGCAGCAGCGACGTGTCCTTCACCATCGGGCGCAGCCGCTCGACGTACTGCAGCAGATCCTCGACGACCTCGTCGACCTCGATCGCGCGACGGTTGTACGTCTTCACGAGCAGCTGGTTCTTCGTCTCGAGCGCCGCCTCGACCTTCTGCCGCAGGATCGACTCGTCGAAGAGGTCCTGCACGCGGATGCCGATGCGGTTCATCTTGTCGGCGTACGTCGGGCCGATGCCGCGCCCGGTCGTGCCGATCTTGCGATTGCCGAGGAAGCGCTCGGAGACCTGGTCGATCACCTTGTTGTAGCGCGGGATGAGGTGCGCGTTCGAGGAGATGACGAGCTTGCTCGTGTCGAGACCACGCGCCTCGAGGGCATCGATCTCCTCGAACAGCACGCCGAGGTCCACGACGACACCGTTCGCGATGACGGGCGTGACACCCGGGGTCAGGATGCCCGACGGCAGCAGGTGCAGCGCGTACTTCTCACCGTCGATCACGACCGTGTGCCCGGCGTTGTTGCCGCCGTTGAACTTCACGACGTAGTCGATTCGGCTTCCGAGAAGGTCGGTGGCCTTGCCCTTGCCTTCGTCGCCCCACTGGGCGCCGACGAGAACGATTGCCGGCATCGGTATCAACTGCCTTTGCGTAGCTGGTGGGCTGACGCCGCTCCCCCGCCACGCTCGACCCCCGGCGCGCGGTGGCCTCGAGCGACGAACCGGGCGTCAACTCTTACCGCCCAAGGTTACCCGCTGGCACGCATCCGTCGCGGTCGTCGTCAGCAGGCGAGCCGACGCGCCGCCCGCCGAGCGCCCCGGGGCGCCCCTGATCGAGTGCCTGGTCAGCCCTCGAAGCCGGTGAGGCCACGTTCGGTGAGCTTCACCGCGAGCTGGAAGCGCGTCTCGACACCGCACTCCTCCATGAGCGCCGCGACGCGGCGTCGCACCGTCCGCAGGCTGACGCCGAGCGCCCGCGCGATCGCCTCATCCTTCAACCCGGCCTGCATGAGTTCGACGAGACGCTCCGACGTCGGTTCCGCGCCGTCGTCGACGCCGGAGGACGCGGCCCACATCCGATCGAAGAGTTCGACGAACGCACGCACGACGACGGCGTCACGCAGCACGACGTAGCGCCCGCCCTCGCCGCCCCAATCGGTGTTGGCGATGACAGCATCCGTTCCATAGCAGACGAACTCGTTCGGGATGTGCGTCGCGAGGCGCTGCTCCTCGCCCAGGTTCGCCCACTCGACGACGTCGAGGCTGCGCGTGCTCGCGGCGTCGAACTCGTGCAGGCCACGCAGCAGGCGCCCGTCGGCGACGAGGCGCGCGAGCACCGGCTGCTCCCCGGCGCTGACGGCGAGTGCGTCGGTGTGCGTGAACCGGATCGGGCCCGAGGTCGATGCCGCCAGGTGCTCCATGACGTCACCGAGCCCGTCGATCTCGACGTACTCGCGACCCGCCTCGGCGGGGTCGGCCTGCTCCTGGCCCGCACGGTGGTCGCCGGCGAAACCATCGATGGCGTCGCGCAGGCGGGCGAGGTCGCGGCGTCGCTCGGCGAGACGCGCCTCCTCGGCCGACAGGACGCGTTCGAGCCCGGCGCGCGGATGATCGGCGGAGGGACGACCGTCCTCGGTGATGCGCACGAGACGCAGCGCGCGCAACTGTTCAGCCGCTGCCTCGACGTCACCGACGGGCGTGTTGAGCCGCGAGGCGTACACACCGAACGGTCGCGCCTGGTCACGCAACACCTGGCGGTAGAGCTGTTCGGCGAGGTCGTCGATGCCGAGGACGGCGAGAGGATTCACGCCGTCAGGCTAGCGCGCCGTGGCCGCCAGATGACATGCGACGGGGGTGTGGCCCCTCCCGGCCACACCCCCGTCGCGCCCGCCCTGTTGCAGGCGGCGGACGACGCCCGACTCCCGTTCGCTCATCCCCCCAGAGATACCGGGCGCCGACAGCCGCGCCCCGAGAGGCACGACGATTCGACGCACCGAGTGCGAGCGCTCCCTGACCGGGCATCGTCACATCTGAGACGCCGCGATCAGGAGATCGGTTCCCTCACGCCGACATCATTTTCGGACGCGGCGCTCAAGCGCGTCTCAGACGCCCAACTCACGCGCCGCGGTGGCCGAGGAGTCGCGCAGGAAGTCGGCGCAGCGTCGCTGCTCGTCGACCTCACCGATCTCGCCGGCGGCCTTGCTCAGCGCGGCGAGTGCGCGCAGGAAACCGCGGTTCGGCTCGTGCTCCCACGGAACGGGCCCCTGGCCCTTCCACCCGGCGCGGCGCAGGGAATCGAGGCCGCGGTGGTAGCCGGTGCGCGCGTAGGCGTACGCCTCGACAGCTTCGCCGTCACCCAGCGCGTCCTCGGCGAGCGTCGCCCACACGAGCGAACTCGCCGGGTACATGCGGGCCACGTCGCGGGCGTGGACGCCGAGGTCGAGCTTCTCGGCTGCGGGGTCGACGTCGAGCTTGGTCTCCGGAATGGCAAGAAGGTTGTCCATGCCGCCATTCAAGCATCGACACCCGACAACCCCGCCGCGGCGGGCCGGCAACACCCACGTCACACCCCTCACGCCGCCGACCGACTCCACCGAGCGTCAGGACCAACGTCCCAGCCCCTTTCATCGCTCGTGCCGCACGACGAGAATGGAGGCATGACCTTCCACGTCAGCACCGCGACCCCCTGGCAGCCCTCCCCCGGAACCGAGCTCACCGACGCGACTCTCGAGACGATCCACCGCTGGTGGCGCGCCGCCAACTACCTGTCGGTCGGGCAGATCTACCTGCTCGACAACCCCCTGCTGCGCGAGCCGCTGACGCGCGACAACGTCAAGCATCGCCTGCTCGGGCACTGGGGTACCACGCCCGGGCTCAACTTCCTCTACGCCCACCTCAACCGCGTCATCGCCGAGCGCTCTCAGCCGACGATCTACGTCACCGGCCCCGGCCACGGCGGCCCCGGCATGGTCGCCAACACCTACCTCGAGGGCACGTACTCGCAGATCTACCCGAACGTCGGGCTCGACGAGGCGGGCCTGCGCCGGCTCGTGAAGCAGTTCAGCTTCCCCGGCGGCATCCCGTCGCACGCGGCACCCGAGACACCGGGCTCGATCCACGAGGGCGGAGAGCTGGGTTACGCCCTCAGCCACGCCTACGGGGCCGTCTTCGACAACCCCGAACTGCTCGCGTTCACCGTCATCGGTGACGGCGAGGCGGAGACGGGGCCGCTCGCGACGTCGTGGCACTCGAACAAGTTCGTCAACCCTGTCACCGACGGCGTCGTCCTGCCCGTGCTGCACCTCAACGGCTACAAGATCGCGAATCCGACGGTGCTCGCCCGCATCAGCGACGAGGAGCTCGATGCCCTCATGCGCGGCTATGGCCACACGCCGTACGTGTTCGAGGCGGGCTTCGACGACGAGGATCCGATCTCGATCCACCGCCGTTTCGCGACGCTGCTCGACGAGGTGTTCGACCACATCGCCCGCATCAAGGCCGAGGCCGCCGAAGCGGGTGCCGAGAACGCCGAGCGTCCGCACTGGCCGATGATCGTCTTCCGCACGCCGAAGGGTTGGACGGGCCCGAAGACGATCGACGGCAAGGTCGCCGAGGGTCACTGGCGCAGCCACCAGGTGCCGCTCGCCAACGCCCGCGACACCGACGAACACCTCCACGACCTCGACGCGTGGCTGCGCAGCTACCGCCCCGACGAGCTGTTCGACGAGGCCGGCCGCCCGGCCGACGACATCATGGCCCTCGCCCCCGACGGCGAGCTGCGCATGGGCGCGACGCCCTACGCCAACGGTGGCGAACTGCGCATCGCCCTCGAACTGCCCGACTTCCGCGACTTCGCCGTCGACGCGGGCCGCGACGACGAGCGCGGCACCTCGGTCGCCGAGTCGACGCGGGTGCTCGGCGAGTGGTTGCGCGCCGTCGCAGCCGCGAACCCTGAGAACTTCCGCATCTTCGGTCCGGACGAGACCGCGTCGAACCGGCTGCAGGCCGTCTACGAGACGACGAACAAGCAGTGGATGGGCGCGTACGAGCCCAACGACGCCGAAGACCCGATGGGCCGCGTCGGGCAGGTCATGGAGATGCTGTCGGAACACCAGTGCCAGGGCTGGCTCGAGGGATACCTGCTCACCGGCCGCCACGGGCTCATGTCGAGCTACGAGGCGTTCATCCACATCGTCGACTCGATGTTCAACCAGCACGCCAAGTGGCTCAAGGTGACGAACGAGATCGGCTGGCGTCGACCCATCTCGTCGCTCAACTACCTGCTGAGCTCGCACGTGTGGCGTCAGGATCACAACGGATTCAGCCACCAGGACCCCGGTTTCATCGACCACGTCGTCAACAAGAAGAGCGACGTCATCCGCGTCTACCTGCCGGCCGACGCGAACACGCTGCTGTCGACGTTCGACCACGTCCTGCGCACCGAGCAATACGTCAACGTCGTCGTCGCAGGCAAGCAGCCCAACCCCGTCTGGCTCACGATGGACGAGGCCGTCCGGCACTGCGCGCGCGGCCTGGGCATCTGGGAATGGGCCGGCACCGAGGTCGCCGGCGAGGAGCCCGACGTCGTGCTCGCCTGCGCGGGCGACATCCCGACGATCGAGGTGCTCGCCGCGGCGAAGATCCTGCGCGAACGCGTGCCGGGGCTGAAGGTGCGCGTCGTCAACGTCGTCGACCTCATGCGCCTGCAGGCCGAGAAGGAGCACCCGCACGGCCTGAGCGACCGCGAGTTCGACACGATCTTCACACCCGACAAGCCCATCGTGTTCGCCTACCACGGCTACCCGTGGCTCATCCACCGCCTCACCTACGGCCGGAGCGGCCACAGCAACCTGCACGTGCGCGGGTTCATCGAGGAGGGCACGACGACGACGCCGTTCGACATGGTGATGCGCAACGACCTCGACCGCTTCCACCTCGTCATCGACGTCCTCGACCGTGTACCCGGCCTCGGTGCACGCTGCGCGGGGCTGCGTCAGGAGATGCAGGATCTGCGCCTCGAGGCACGCGCCTACGCCTACGAGAACGGTGAGGACCTCCCCGCCGTCGCGTCGTGGGTGTGGTCCGACGCCGGCGACACCGGCACCGAAACCGGTGGCCCGCAGCAGGACACGGGCGGCGACAACGTCTGATACCTGACACGCGAACGGCCCACCCCGATCATTCGGGGCGGGCCGTTCCTCAGCGGCGGGTCAGGCGATCAGGCCTTCTTGGCGGCCTTGCTCTTGCCGGCCGAACCGAGCTCGTTGCAGGCCTGGACGACACGCTTCGCCATGCCCTCCTCGGCGGCCTTGCCCCAGGCACGCGGGTCGTACAGCTTCTTGTTGCCGACCTCACCGTCGATCTTGAGGACGCCCTCGTAGTTGCCGAGCATCCAACCGGCGACGGGACGCGTGAATGCGTACTGCGTGTCGGTGTCGACGTTCATCTTGACGACGCCGTACGAGACGGCCTCGGCGATCTCCTCGGGCGAGCTGCCCGAACCGCCGTGGAAGACGAGGTGGAACGGCTTGTCCTCCGCCTCGGAGAACTTCGCCTTGACAGCGTCCTGCGCGTCCTTGAGGACGGACGGGCGCAGCTTGACGTTGCCCGGCTTGTAGACGCCGTGCACGTTGCCGAACGTCAGGGCCGTCATGTAGTACACGTCAGTGCCCGCGCCGAGCGCCTGGGCGGTCGCGATGGCGTCCTCCGGCGTCGAGTACAACTGCTCGTTGATCTCGTTGGCGACGCCGTCCTCTTCACCGCCGACGACACCGACCTCGATCTCGAGGATGATGTTCGCCTCCTTGCACTTGGCGAGAAGCTCCTGGGCGATCTCGAGGTTCTCTTCGAGCGGCACGGCCGAACCGTCCCACATGTGCGACTGGAAGAACGGCTCGCCACCGTTCTTGACGTTCTCGATCGACGCCTCGAGCAACGGACGGACGAAACCGTCGAGCTTGTCCTTCGGGCAGTGGTCGGTGTGCAGGGCGATGTTGACGTCGTACTGCTTGGCGACCTCACGAGCGAACGCGGCCATGGCGAGCGCGCCCGCGACCATGTTCTTCTGCGTCGGGCCCGAGAAGTACTCGGCGCCACCGGTGGAGACCTGGATGATGCCGTCCGAACCGGCCTCGGCGAAGCCACGGATGGCGGCGTTCAGCGTCTGCGACGACGACACGTTGATGGCCGGGTACGCGAAGCCCTCCTTCTTCGCGCGATCGAGCATCTCGCGGTAGATCTCGGGGGTTGCGATGGGCATGTCATCACCTCTCGTGTTGGCACAACAATGACGCGTTTCGGGCGCACTTCGTGAGCGGCTGGCCCGCTGCCTCCATCCTCGCACGGGGCGTCGCGCAACGGGGCGGGCGGCGGGAGTTTGCTTCGCCCGAGTTCCGGCCGCGTCAGGCGCGGGGGTGGGCGTCGCCGGCGTCCGCGTGGTTGCTTCCGATTGCGCTCCCATGGGCGTCGCCGTCGACACGCTGGCCGAACACGTGCCGTCGGATCCACGCGTGCATCGTGACGGCGGCCGCGGCGCCCGCGTTGATCGAGCGCGTCGAACCGAACTGGGCGATGTCGAGGACGGCGTCGGCGCGTTCGAGCGCGTCGGCGCTCACACCCGGGCCCTCCTGGCCGAAGAGCAGGACGCAGTGCTCGGGCAGGTCGAACGCCTCGAGCGGGACGCTGCCCGCCACGTTGTCGATGGCGATGACGGGCAGGCGCGTGGGGTGGCCGGCGGCGTCGACGGGCCCGGCCGTGGCGGCCCAGGCGAGCAGGTCGTCGACCGTGGGGTGGTGGAACTCGTGCTGGTAGCGGTCGGTCACCATCGCGCCGCGACGGTTCCAGCGCCGCCGTCCGACGATGTGAAAAGCCTTGGCGTTGAACGCGTTCGCCGTGCGGATGACGGAGCCGATGTTGAAGTCGTGCTCCCAGTTCTCGACGGCGACGTGAAACGCATGACGCGCCGTGTCGAGCTCTTCGACGATGGCGTCGTGCCGCCAGTAGCGGAAACGATCCTCGACGTTGCGGCGGTCGCCGTGCTCGAGCAGCTCGGGGTCGTAGCGCGGGTCGAGCGAGCCGTCGGGTGTGCTCGGCCAGGCGCCCTGCCACGGTCCGACGCCGACCTCGTCCGTGCCCCCGGCGTCAGCACGGCGGTGTTGTGCGTCGCCGTCGTCGATCTGTTTCGCCCCGTCCACGTCTGCCATGGCCGTCAGCGTAGGCGGGCGCGACGAGTTCACCATCGTCCGGGTGACGCGCCGTACCTCACCCGCGCGTCTCAGCGGTTTCTTATCGCCCGCCGGTAGGCTCGGCCTCGTGATGCATGCCCTCGGCCCTCAGTTCATGGATCCGAACTACCTGCTCGCCCACTTCGGCGGCGCGTTCTTCTGGATCTCGCTCGCGATCGTCTTCATCGAATGCGGGCTCCTGTTCCCGATCCTGCCCGGCGACTCGCTGCTGTTCGCGATCGGCATGTTCACCGCGACGTCTGCCACGAGCGGCTTCGACATCCCCCTCTACGTCTCGCTGCCGGCTCTGTGCGTCGCCGCGTTCGCGGGCAACGTCGTCGGCTACGAGATCGGGCGGATCGTCGGCACCCCCCTGTACGAACGCGACGGCAGGGTGCTGAAGAAGAAGTACTTCGACCAGACGAACGCGTTCTTCGACAAGCACGGCAGCAAGGCCCTCGTCATCGGACGCTTCGTGCCCATCGTCCGCACGTTCATCACCGTCGTCGCGGGCGCGAGCCACATGGACCGCAAACGCTTCTTCACCTGGTCGGCCATCGGTGCCGTGCTGTGGGTGCTCGTCGTGACGTTCGCCGGGTTCTTCCTCGGCCGCGCCTTCCCGAGCCTCGGCAAGAACATCGACGCCGCCATCATGGTCGTCGTCCTCGTCAGCGTGCTGCCGATGATCTTCGAGTGGGTCAAGCACCGCAAGCGCGCCAAGGCGCTCGTCAAGGAAGCCGGCGACATCGTCGATCACAACCCTGACAACTGAAACTCGTCGCGACCACGCTGACGAAGCGAGCAACGCTGCCGCATCGAGAAACGCTGACGAACGGCGCCCGGCCCAGGCCGCGGCGCCGTTCGTGCGTGCGGTTCGTCGGACGTCGCGTCACTCCCTAGGATGAGGGCGTGGATACCCAGGCTGTTCTGACCCTGCTCCAGCAAGCCGCCGAGACCTACATCAACCCCCGTTTCGAGGCGCTCGCCTCGCACGAGGTGACCGAGAAGAACCCGGGCGACCTCGTCACCGTCGCCGACCGCGAGGCGGAGGTGTTCATCACCGCCGAACTGCAGAAGGCCTACCCTGACGCGCTGATCGTCGGCGAAGAAGCCGTCGCAGCCGACCCGAGCATCCTCGACCGCATCGAATCCGCCGACCACTGGTTCACGGTCGACCCCGTCGACGGCACGAAGAACTTCGTCCACGGCTCACCGAACCACGGCGTCATGGTCGCCGAGATGCGCGGCGGCGACATCGTCCGCAGCTGGATGTGGCAGCCGCAGCTCGGGCACGCGTACGTCGCGGAGAAGGGCAATGGCGCCTTCCTCGACGGGGTGCGCATCGAGCCGCGCGTCGTCGGCGATGCCCCGAAGGGCGTGACGTCACGTCAGACGCGCGTCGGCGAATCACTCGACGGGCTGCCGCCGCTCGGGCTGCCGTGGGTGTGCTGCGCGGTCGACTACCCCCAGATCGCCTCGGGCGGCGCGGACTACATCCTGTACGTCACGACGAAGCCGTGGGACCACGCGCCCGGCGCGCTCTTCATCCGCGAGGCGGGCGGCGTCTCCGCCTACGCCGACGGCTCGCCCTACGACCCGCGCTACGAACTGACACCCAAGCCGCTGCTCGTGACGGCCGACGCCGCGCTGCACGAGCGGTTGCGGCCGTTCGTCTGATGACGCGCTGCGCTGCCTGCGTGAGTGGCGCCGATTGAGTGAGTGGCGCCGATTGAGTGGGTCGCGCTGGCTGCGTGGGGGCGTGGCCGTGTGAGCCGGCCGGCTGTCGGTTAGGAGCTGCAACCCCACCATGCGGAATTACAGCTCCCAGCGGTGCCCCTGAGGGCCGAAACCCCGCCATGTCGGCTCGCAGCTCTGACCGGGGCATGACGAACCCGCGCCGAGCGTCGGTCAGGCAGTCTGCGTCGGTCAGGCAGTCTGCGTCGGTCAGGTGGTGAGCGTCGGTCAGGCGTCGCGCTTCAGGTGCTGGTAGCTCGCGATCAGTCGCTCGCGCCACCACTGCCGGCGCTCGGGGCTCGCGCGGTGACGCTCGACGCACGTCGGGTCGAGGTGGCGCGCGGCGGCGGCGCGAGCTACGTCGATCGTCCCGTCACGAGGGACGAGGGGGTCGGCGATGACGTCGCCGTCGAGCAGGTTGATCGTGCCGAGGCCGCACGCGTGATCGAGCTCGGTCAGAGCAGCCGCGAGCGCCACGCCTGCCGCCATCCCGGGGCTCGAATCGAGCGCCGAACTGACGACCATCGGGAGGCCTGTCTCGTCTGCGATGCGCAGCGCCGCGCGCACTCCCCCGAGCGGCGCGACCTTGACGATCGCTAGATCAGCGGCCTCGAGCTCGACGACGCGCATCGGGTCGTCGGCCTTGCGGATCGACTCGTCGGCGGCGATGAGAACGTCGATTCCGTTGCGCGCGAGCGTCTTCCGAACGCGCGCCAGATCTTCGACGGGCATGACGGGCTGCTCGACGTATTCGAGGTCGAACGCAGCCAGTCGTGTGATCGAGGCGACGGCCTGGTCGACATCCCATCCGCCGTTCGCGTCGAGACGCACCTTCGCGTCGGCGCCGAGGCCGTCACGGACGGCGGCGACGCGGGCGACGTCGTCGTCGAGGTTCTGGCCCCTCTCTGCCACCTTGACCTTCGCGGTGCGGCACCCATCGAACCGGGCGAGCACCCCGGCGACGGCGCCGGCGGGAACAGCCGGGACGGTCGCGTTGACGGGCACCGTCGCGCGCACCGGCTCGGGCCACCCGAGGTACGCCGCCTCGATCGCAGCCGCGAGCCAGCGCGACGCCTCGGCTGGCCCGTACTCGAGGAACGGCGCGAATTCTCCTGCACCACAAGGCCCCTGAAGATAGGCACACTCGCGATGCTCGACACCACGAAAGCGCGTGTTGAGCGGAATCGAGACGACCTCGAACCCATCGAGCAGCTCATCGAGCGACGAGAGGGGCAGTTCAAGAGGCCGCGCGTTCATGCCCCCTATCGTCGCAGCAGCTTCCGCGATGCAGGCCCCGGGACACGAACCGCCCTTACGCCACGTGCAGGCCCGCGCGTCCAGCCCGGGACATGAACTGCCTTCATGCCATCTGACGGCCATGCGCGGGCGGCGCTTCCCACACTCGCGCGCAGCACCCCCGCGAATACGAGCGGCAGGGTCGAATCGGCGCATCCTGCCGCTCCTACTCGACCGATTCGCTCGTGTTCAGGAGGCGGACACACAATGGCGTCATGACGAAGATCGCGCTCATCACCGGAACCTCCAGCGGCATGGGGCTGCATGCCGCCATCGCTCTCGCCAAGGCGGGCGCCACGGTCGTCGCGACGGTTCGTTCGTCCGACAAGGCGGGCGAGCTCAACGAGACGGCGGCCAAGGCGGGCGTCACGCTCGACGTCCGTGAACTCGACGTCACCGATCTTGGCGCGGGCGAGAAGCTCGTCAATGCGGTCGTCGAGCAGTACGGGCGACTCGACGTGCTCGTCAACAACGCGGGGCGCGGGTGCGTCGGTACGGCGGAGACGCTCGACATGCTGACGATCAAGGAGCAGATGGAGACGAACTACTTCTCGGCCGTCGCGCTGACGCAAGCCGCACTGCCGCACATGCGCAAGGCCACGTCCGGCACGATCCTGACGGTGACGTCGGTCGGCGGCGCCGTCGGCCAGCCGTTCGCCGACGCCTACTGCGGCGCCAAGTTCGCCGTCGAGGGTTTCATGCAGTCGCTGTCGACGGTCGCCGCGGCGTTCGGCATCAAGGTCAGCGTCATCGAACCGGCCGCCGTGGCGACGAACTTCGTCGAGAACGTCCAGCGCGACGACGCGGGGCCGTACGCCGACCTGCTCGCCGCGTACATGAAGCGCACCGAAGGCGCCTTCGCCAACGCCCAGAGCGCCGAGAGCGCGGGCGAGGCCATCGCCGGGGCGGCCCTGTCGGACGAGTACCGCTTCCGCTGGCAGACGAGCGACGCGGCGACGACGTTCGCGGGGATGTCGCTCGCGGACCTCGACGGCTCGAAGGTGTTCGAGGCCACGCGGAGCTGGACGCAGGGCTGACGCAGCGCAGACAAGACGAACGCACCGGACGATCACGGATCGTCCGGTGCGTTCGTCGTCGGCAAGGCCGGTTCCAGAGCGGCGACGTCGAGGGCCTCAGGCGTGTGCGCCACCCTCGATGAGCACGACGCCGACGGCGATGAGGGCCATGCCGCACCACATCATGCGAGTGATGGGCTCCTTGAACACGAACCGGCTGACGAGTGCCGTCAGCGCGACGCCTGCGGCGGCCCAGATGCCGTACGCGACACCGATGCCCATGCCTTCACTCAGAGTGCGCACGAGCAGGTACAGCGCCAGGGTGTAAGCGACCCCGACCACGGCGTAGTACCGGGCCCGCCCCTGCGCTGCGACGCGCATGAAGGCCGTGCCGATCACCTCGCTGATGACCGCACTGACGAGGAAGATGTAGCTCACGCGCGCACCTCGTTCATCGTCGCGCTCGAACCGTCCTCGGCCGGTGCTTGGGAGTCGGAGCCGACCTCGACCATGATCACGCCCCCGATGACGAGTGCGACGCCGCAACCCATCATCAGCGTGAAGGGCTCGCCGAACACCACCGTCCCGACGAATGCCGTGAGCGCCACGCCGAGCGCGCCCCAGATGCCGTAGACGACGCTGAGTGCCATGCCCCGGCGCAACAGCAACGCCAACAGGACGAAGGCGACGAGGTCGGCGATGAGCGTGAGCAGAAACCACGCGGCGTCCTGCTCCGCGCGCTTCAGCGCTGACGAGCCGATGACCTCGCACACGACCGCGCATCCGAGCATCAGGTAGTTCTTCACGCCTCCTCCTCCTTCACGTTCTTGATCTTCTTGCCGGGCTTCGTGTCGGGTTCGTGTGGCGACGTGTGGTGAGGGGCGTCATCGTCGACGGCGCCGATCTCCGATGTGGCGCCCATGCAGGACGTCGTCAGCATGCCCCTGGTGCGAAGACGCTGCGTGTCGCTCGCCCTGCGTCTGAGGGGCGAGGAGCTGTTCGGCGAGTGCCTGCACGCCCGAGCGGCCGTCGTCGT
Source organism: Dermacoccus sp. SAI-028 (assembly GCF_004346775.1). NCBI lineage: Bacteria > Bacillati > Actinomycetota > Actinomycetes > Micrococcales > Dermacoccaceae > Dermacoccus > Dermacoccus sp. SAI-028. Next base: position 2,623,814 of record NZ_SMFS01000001.1, read on the forward strand.
CGAGGGGCAGGGCGCCGCTGGCGTCGGCGAACCACACGCCGTCGGCCATGAAGCGGGCGCCCTCGAGGCGTGCCCGCGTCTGCGGGTCGAGACCTTCGGGCAGCGCCACCCAGGGCTCGAAGTGCTCTTCCCAGCGGCGCGTGAGGACCTCGCGCAGGCGCGGATCTGCCATCATCGCGAGGTCTGCTTCGTCGACCTCGCCCGCGAGCATCCATCGGACGTACGCCGTCAGCCGCGGCCACGGCGACACGGGGTCGACGTCCGCCAGGAGCTTCTCCAGTTGGCGCTTCTGGTCGTCAGCCACCCGATCGACGACCGCGAGCATGAGCGCTTCCTTCGTCTTGAAGTGGTACATCAGCCCCGGCTTCGTCAGCCCGGCCGCGTGCGCGACCGTGTCGAGCGATACCGGCTCCTGACGCCGCATCAGCGCGAGCGCCGCGTCGAGGATGACCTCACGTGAACTCTGCCTCGTGGGCTTTACTTTACCTTTCGGTTGGTAAAGTAAAACTGCCGCGAACGGGGGCTGGGCGCCGGCCTCTGCCTCTGCCTCTGCCTCGGGGGACGATGGACCAAAGCGATGAGCGCGCACCCCCGCGGGTGCGCGCTCATCGCAGATCACGTGTGGAACGCCCGGCCCGCCATGCGCGAAGACCGCGCCCTCACCTTGCCCGCAAATGCACCCGGGTGCATTTGCGCGCAGAGGGCGGCCCCCGGCCTCAGCAGGAGACGGCGCGGGCGGCCCTGGGGGTTCTCAGAAGTACCAGGGGAAACCCGACCAGTCGGGGTCGCGCTTCTCGAGGAACTGATCGCGGCCCTCGACGGCCTCGTCCGTCATGTACGCGAGGCGCGTGGCCTCACCGGCGAACACCTGCTGGCCCATGAGGCCGTCGTCGGTGAGGTTGAACGCGAACTTCAGCATGCGCTGCGCCTGCGGCGACTTCGCCATGATCTCCCGCGCCACCTGCAGAGCCTCGCTCTCGAGCTCGGCGTGCGGGCAGACGAAGTTGACCGCACCCATCCGGTGCATGTCGTCGGCGGTGTAGGTGCGGCCGAGGAAGAAGATCTCCCGCGCGAACTTCTGCCCGACCATCTTCGCGAGGTACGCCGAGCCGTAGCCGGCGTCGAACGAGCCGACGTCGGCGTCGGTCTGCTTGAACCGCGCGTGCTCGCGGGAGGCCATCGTCAGGTCGCACACGACGTGGAGGCTGTGCCCGCCACCGGCGGCCCAGCCGGGCACGAGGCAGATGACGATCTTCGGCATGGTGCGGATGAGCCGTTGCACCTCGAGGATGTGCAGACGCCCACCTTCGGCCTTGACACGCAGTTCGTCGACGCCGCTCGCGGAGTCGTCACCCGTTGGATCGGCCGCGTACTGGTAGCCGGAGCGGCCACGGATGCGCTGGTCGCCGCCCGAGCAGAACGCCCACTTGCCGGCGCTGCCGGTGCCCTCGGGCCCGGGGCCGTTGCCGGTGAGCAGGACGACGCCGACGTCCGGCGTGCGGCGCGCGTGATCGAGCACGCGATACAACTCGTCGACGGTGTGCGGACGAAAGGCGTTGAGCACCTCGGGACGATCGAACGCCACACGCACACAACCGAGTTCGCGACTGCGGTGGTACGTGATGTCGGTGAGATCCTCGAACCCCTCGACGGCGGTCCACGCGCTCGGGTCGAAGGGGTTCTCGGGCTGCCGGACGGCTTCGTCAGGGGTGGTCTCACTCATGCCGTCAGTCTAGGACGCGGCGGTGACGACCCCATCGCGCCACTCGAAGGGCGACGGTGGCGGCCCCGCAGCCCCGTGCACCCCTGCGATTTTCGTCCCCCTCCGTGAATTTCGTCCACATTCGCCACTGGCCGTGGCAGAGTGCCGGTCGTCATGGACGGCGGCGAACTCGGCAGGAGCATGCCCGCCGGCACCGACCGTCGCGGGCGTCGTCACCCTCCGTGGATGGACGCGGCGAGCTCGTCAGGAGCATGTTCGGCGGCGACGCCGACCGTCGCGTCACGCCGTGACGCCGTGATGGCCGACCCCGCGCCGGCGACGACGACGAGGAGCACTGCTAGCGTGCGCGTCGCACCGAAGCCCTGATCGAGCAGCAGCCAACCCGCGAGCGCCGCGATGACGGGTTCGAGGGCGAGCAGCACCCCGAACACGGCCTTCGGCAGCCGCCGCAGCGCCGACAGCTCGAGCGCATACGGGACGACGGAGGCGAGGAACGCGGTGCTGATGGCGAGCGCGAGGTAATGGACGTCCGTCAGCCCCGTCCAGGCGCCCTGCGCTCCGAACGGGACGAGTGCGACGGTGCCGACGACGAGCGCCATCGCGAGGCCACCCGCGCCGTCGACCGCTCCCCCGACGCGTTCACTCGCGAGGATGTACAGCGCCCAGAAGAACCCCGCGCCGAGGACGAACGCGACGCCGACGAGGTCGAGCGAACCACCTGCGTCATCAAAACCGAGGATCATGACCCCGACGAGCGCCAGCACGATCCAGGCGAAGTCCTTGAGCTTGCGCGACAGGATCGCGGCCAGCCCGAGCGGGCCGAGGAACTCGATGGCGACCGCCGGGCCGAGAGGAATGCGCGCGATCGCCTCGTAGAACATCCCGTTCATACCTGCGAGAGCGAGGCCGAACGCGGCGACAGCCGTCCACTGCGAACGCGTCCAGGTGCGCACCCTCGGGCGCGTCACCAGCGCCAGCATGACGGCGGCGAGACCGAGCCGCAGCGTCGTCACGCCCGTCGCTCCGAGCGGGCCGAACAGCTGCGTCGCGAGGCTCGCGCCGAACTGCAGTGACGTGCACGAGCCGATGACCATGAGAACGGCCGGGGCCGTCGAGGAGGACATGACGCTGGACGAGGAAAACCGTGACGGGGCCAACGAAGCTCCTGAACATCTGTGGGCCGCCGCAAACCCTGGTTCTCACGACACTGACCGCGCCGCGGTCACCACTGCTGACGGGCGCCACGATACGGCCGCGCCGCAACGCGTCGCCAGACGGGCTCAGCCCGTGAACCGGTGGCATGCAGACGGGGCCCTGGCAGCGTCGTCACCCAGCCCCGATCGCTCATCCCCAGCCCTGGCCGCTCGTCCCTCACGCGCCGCGCTCGACCGACCGTGCCCCATCTGGGGACCGGCGGGCGAGAGCGTCAGGAGGTGCGGTGCACCTTGTGCTGCGCGGCCTGGGCGCGCGGACGCACGACCATCTGGTCGATGTTGACGTGCTCCGGCAGTTCGGCGATGTAGGCGACGGCGTCGGCGATGTCGTCCTGCGTCAGCGGCGCCTCGACGCCCTGGTACACGGCCGCGGCCTTGTCGGCGTCACCGCCGAAACGGACGAGCGCGAACTCGTCACTCTTCACCATGCCGGGGTCGATCTCGCAGACGCGCACCGGCTTGTCGAACAGCTCCAGGCGCAACGCCCCCATGAGAGCGCGCACGGCGTGCTTCGAACCGCAGTACCCGGCGCCGCCCTCGTAGCTGACGATGCCGGCCGTCGACCCGATCGTGATGATGACGCCGTGTGCCGCCTCGAGCGCCGGCAGGAACGCCTGGATCGTCGCCGCGGTTCCGATGACGTTGACGTCGTACATGCGGCGCCAGTCGTCGAGGTTCGCGGTCGCGACGGGCTCGGCACCGAACGCGCCACCGGCGTTCGCGACGAGCACGTCGACGCGCGAGCCGGCCTGAGCGGCGAGGTTCTTCACGTCGTCGACGTTCGTCACGTCGCACTGGACGGCGCGCCCGTCGATCTCCCGGGCGAGCTCCTCCACCCGGTCGAGTCGGCGCGCCGCGCACACCACGTCGTACCCCCTCGCCGCGAGAGCGCGAGCTGATGCCCGCCCGATCCCGCTGCTCGCACCCGTCACCACTGCCACCTTGCGCTCAGTCATGACCCCATCCTGCCCGTCCTGGCCGCACCCCGCACCTGACGTCCGCCGGCGCGAGGCACCTCACCTGGCTCTGCCGGGCGCGTCGTACAGTGAACGTCATGCCTGAGCTCGTGCCGTTCGCCGTCGACCGCGCCGACATCACGCCTTACTACGAGGCCCTCGATGCCGCGCTCGCCGGAACCGGCCCGGCCCTCGCGCCCTACGAGGCGGGCACTCCGGCCCCAGACGTCCCGCGTCACCCCACCGACGCGCCCGAACGCCTCGCGCTCGTCGTCTCGACGAGCGGTTCTACCGGCACCCCGAAGCGCGCGATGCTGACGAAGGACGCGCTCATCGCGAGCGCCACCGCGACCCACGAGCACATCGGCGCGGGTACGTGGTTGCTTCCGCTGCCGCCGCATCACATCGCGGGCACGCAGGTCATCGTGCGTTCACTCATCGCGGGCACGACACCGATCGTCATGGACGCCTGGTCGCTCGAGCGGTTCACCAGGGCCACGACGCTCGTCGCCCGCAACGCGCCGCCCTTCTCCCCCATCCACACGAGCCTCGTCCCGACGCAGCTGCGTGACGTCCTCGACGCCGCCGAGCGCGACGACCCCGTCGGCGTGCGCGCTCTCGAGACGGCTCGGCGCTACCGCAGCATCCTCGTCGGGGGCGCCGCGACGCCCCCCGACCTGCAGTCGCGCGCCCGCGACGCCGGGCTCGCCATCGTGACGACGTACGGCTCGAGCGAGACGGCCGGCGGCTGCGTCTACGACGGCGTCCCCCTCGCGGGCGTCGGCGTCCACGTCCTCGACGCTGACGACGAAGGCCTCGGTCGCATCGCCCTGTCCGGCCCGACGCTGGCGAGTGGCTACCTCGGCGACGCCGAACGATCGGCCGCGACGTTCGTCGCCGCACGCACTCTCGCCAGGCCCACGATCGACTCATCGCCCGTCGACTCCGCACCCGACGGCGACGCGACCCGCGAATCTGCCCCCACGGGCCTGTCAGAGCGCCGACGCACCCAGGCGACACCCGGCGAGGCGACGCTGTTCCTCACCGACGACCTCGGACGCTTCGACGGCGCGTTGCACATCGAGGGGCGCATCGACGACGTCATCAACACCGGCGGATACAAGGTGAGGCCGCGCGTCGTCGAGGAGGTCGTCCGCGGTGTCGACGGCATCCGTGACGCCGTCGTCGTCGCCCGCCCGCACGAGCGCTGGGGGCAGTGCGTCGCTGTGGCTGTCGTCACGACCGAACGTCGCGAGGCAACCGATGACGTCCTCGCGCGTCTCATGGGTGAGTGCCGAAAGGCGTTGCCGCCGTACGCCGTCCCGGCCATGGCTCGCGTGCTCGAGACGATCCCGCTGACGGGCGTCGGCAAGCCCGATCGCGCGCTCATCGCCTGCTCGCCCGAGTGGCACAATCTACGAGACCCCCGCTAGATCGCCGGAGCCCCGGCCCACACGACCTGGAGAACATCCCGCACATGGCCACCCTGAACCAATGGGTCGAGGGCGCGCGCCCCCGCACGCTGCCCGCCGCCATCGCCCCCGTCCTCGTCGGAACGGGCGCGGCCTACGCGATGGAGAAGGCGAACCCCGGCTATGCGCTGCTCGCGCTCATCGTCGCGCTGTTCCTCCAGATCGGCGTCAACTACGCCAACGACTACTCCGACGGCATCCGCGGCACCGACGAGGACCGCGTCGGCCCGGTGCGCCTGGTCGGTCAAGGCCTCGCGAACCCGGGCAACGTCAAGCTCGCCGCGTTCGGATGCTTCTTCGTCGCCGCGTTCGTCGGCCTCGCGCTCGTCACGCTGTCGAACACGCCGTGGCTGCTGCTCGTCGGCGCCGCCGCCATCCTCGCGGCGTGGTTCTACACCGGCGGCAAGCGCCCTTACGGCTACATGGGGCTCGGTGAGGTCTTCGTCTTCGTCTTCTTCGGCCTCGTCGCGGTACTCGGCACGACGTACACGCAGGCCCACACGCTGTCGCCGTCCGCGTGGGCGGGCAGCATCGGCGTGGGCGCGATCGCCTGCGCGATCCTCGTGACGAACAACCTGCGCGACATCCCGACGGACGTCGAAGCCGGCAAGCACACCCTCGCCGTGCGGCTCGGCGACAAGGCCACCCGCACGTTCTACGTCCTGCTCATCGCCGTGTCCGTCGCCGCCGTCGCGGCGTGCACGCTGTTCCACGTCGCCGCTGCGGCGGGCTTCGTCGCCCTCATCGCCGCGATCCCGCCGGTGCTGCGCGTCATGCGCGGCGCCACGGGCCGCGACCTCGTGCCGGCCCTCGCCGGCACCGGCCGTTACCAGCTGCTCTACGGCCTGCTCCTCGGCGGCGGCCTCTACGCCGCGCACCTCATGCACTGACGGCCCTGACGGCTGCAGCGCCCACCACGCCGTCATCCGCTGCCAATCCGACGACGACAGCAGCAACGACGACAAAGACTTCAACACACGCGAAGGCCGGCCGCCCCTCGGAGACGGCCAGCCTTCGTCATCATTCGTCTGCGACCAGCACGCCCGGCCCGTCAGGGGCCCGGTGCGGATCGAGCGTCGATCAGTCCTCTTCGACGTCCTCGGCCTCACGCATCTGCTGCGCACGGGCACGACGCTTCTCGACGCGATCTTCGACGACGTCGACCGTCTCCTGACGGAAGCGGTTGAGCGCGAAGAAGCTGATCGCCGTCGACGCGAGCGCCGCGACGATGAGCAGCAGGAAACTGCGCAGCCCGCACAGGTAGCCCAGGCACACGCAGCCGAAGAAGACGAGGATGCGCAGAACGGTGTAACGAGCGACAGGTGCCATCAGCCGATCACAGCCCCGAGTAGGAGTGCTGGCCGACGAAGAACACGTTGACCACGCCGTAGTTGATGAGGATGCACGCGAAGCCGACGAGGACGACTGCGGCGGCCTTGCGTCCGCTCCACCCGACCGTCACGCGGCTGTGCAGGTACGCCGCGTAGACGATGAAGATGACGAGCGACCAGACTTCCTTCGGATCCCAGTTCCAGTAGTGACCCCAGGCCTCCTGCGCCCAGATGGCGCCACACAGGACGGTGAACATCCACAGCGGGAACGCGATGATGTGCACGCCGTAGGAGAGGCGGTCGAGGGTCTCCGAATCGGGCAACGAGCGCAGGAAACCGCCGCTCTTGCCCTTCTCCTCGCGCGTCTTCTGCGCGAGGTACAGGCACGTGATGACGAAGCCGATCGTGAACAGGCCGACGGACAGCGTCGCGACCGTCACGTGGATCGACAACCAGTACGACTGCAGCGACGGCATGAGCTTGCTCGCCTCGGTGTAGTACACCTTCGCGGCGAGGATGAGGAACAGAGTCGCGGGCAGCGTGACGAACGCGCCGAGCCAGCGCACGTCCTTTCGCAGGCTCCACAGCAGGAAGCACACGAGCAGGAACGCGGTACCGGCGAGGTCGAACTCGTACATGTTGCCCAGCGGCGGGCGGTGCACGGCGAGCGATCGCATGACGATGCCCGCGATGAGGAACGCGGCGCCCAGCCACGTCAGCGCCATGCCGGTGCCGGCCCACTGACGCTTGTGACCGTCGGCCGGGACGTCGGGGGTGCCGTCGCCGTCGAGGTCACGACGTTCGCGGGTGCGTTCGAGCACCGCCGTCGCACCACCGACGCTGGCCGTCGACGTCGCTGCCACGCCGGCGCTCGTGGCCTCGTCGGCCTCGGCTGCGCTCTCCGCGCCGCTCTCGACGGCAGCGTCATCGGCCGCGCCTCGACGTCCGGCCCGCGCCTGACGGCCAGGGGCCTGGGCGAGGTCGACGCAGAACGAGAGCATCGCGAGGGTGAGGACGAGCGCGGCCGCATACACGGCGCGCGTGGAGTTCTGCGCGAGGGTGCTGTGCGCCTCGTCGATGAATGCGAAAGCGGACATCATGCCTTACCTGTCGTCTCCGTGGTGGGGGCCGCCGCGCGGCTGATGCGTTCGAGGATGTCGTCGACCGCCAGCGCGAGACGAGGATCCTCACCCTTGGCGAGCCCACCGATCTCAACCACTGTACGCGCGTCGGTGTCACCATCCGTAGCGGGACGGACGCGGACGAACACGCGCCGACGACGGATCGTCAGGGAAAGCACGAGGCCGGCGAGTGCGAGGACGCTGAACAGTAGGGCCGGCCCCTTGCCGGGGTCGTGACGGATCGACAGCCCCGCCCACCGTGGCGCCGCGTCGAACGTCACGGAGCCGAGGTTGTTCGGCAGCTGCACCGTCTGGCCGAGGGCGAGCTGCAGACGCACCGGCTGGCCCTTCTCGTCCTTGAGCTGCGTCATCGTGCCGGTGTCGAGGCTGAACACCGACTGCGGGCGACCGTTCGGGTACAGGTCGCCCGTGAACGCCGTGAGGTACAGCGCCGGCGCCTTGGCGTCGGGGAAGGCCGAGCTCGGGCCCAGGTTCGGGTCGAGGTAGGCCGTCGGCAGGAAGAAGCCGGTGAGGCCGATCTGCTTCGGTGAGGCGCCCGAGATCTTGAATGCGCCGGTCGACTTGTACTTGTTGTCGATCGACAGGAACGGCGTGGATTCGTCATACAGGACGTTGCCCTTCGCGTCCTTGAACGTGATCTTCGGGGCGTAGCCGTTGCCGAGCAGGTACACCTCGCCGCCTCCCACCTTCAGCGGGTGGTTGACCTTGATCGTGTCCTTCTTCCACGCGCTGTTCGCCGACTCCCGGTAGTCGACGTCGGCGGTGAAGTCGCGCGGTTGACCCCACTGGCTGCTCGTCGGGTCGACGTTGCTCTCGAACATCACCTTGAGCGTGTTCATCTTGAGCGCCCAGTCGGGGATGTCCTGCTCCGCATCGACCCACGGCCCGAGCTTCAGGGTGTCGTAGCGCGACGGCGTCGAGGCGAAACCGCTGCCCTCGGGGACGATGACGTCACCGCGCCAGCCCCAGACGTGCCCGGCCGCGACCGAGACGATGATGCCGATGAGGCTGAGGTGGAACAGCAGGTTGCCCGTCTCGCGCAGCATGCCGCCCTCGGAGGCGACCTCGAACTCGCCCGTGCCCTTGCGCAGCGCGAACCGCTTGCGCCGCAGGACGGTACGCGTCGCGGCGATGACCTGCTCGGGGGTCGCCTCGAGCGTCACCTCGCGGTGCGCGGGAAGGCGTGAGAGGCGGCGGGGCATCGCGGGCGGGCCCTGCCGCATCGCCTTGTAGTGCACCCGGACGCGCGGGATGATGCAGCCGACGAGCGACACAGTCAGCAGAAGGTAGATGGCGGCGAACCACGGCGAGCTGTAGACGTTGAACATGCCGAGCCGGTCGAGCCACGGCGCCAGATCCGGATGATCGAGGCGGTACTGCGTGACACGCTGCTCGTCGATCGAGTGCTGCGGGAAGATCGAGCCCGGCACGGCCCCGACCGCGACGAGCAGCAACAGGAACAGCGCCGTGCGCATGCTCGTCAACTGCCGCCAGAACCAGCGCAGGCCGCCGAGGAACCCGAGACGCGGCTGCGTCACCGTCGCCCGATCGTCCCGCGAGGACGTCTTCGTCGAGTCTGCGTCGGCCGCATCGTCACGGGGCACGTCGTCGCGCGCCGCACCGCCCATGGATGCCTCGCCGTGAGCAGCGTCGTCGACGCGGAACGCGCCGGGTTCGGGGTTGTCTGACGTCTTGGCCACTAGATCACCGGTTCGAACTGATTGACGAGATGGGTCTGGATGTCGGCGATGAGCGAGTTCCACAGACCCGTCACCATGAGCACGCCGATGGCGATCATGAGGCCGCCGCCGACGAGCTGGATCGGACGATGCCGCGCGCGCAACCACTTCGAGGCGCGCTCGGCGCGGCTCCAGCCGGCCGCGATGAGAATGAAGGGGATGCCGATGCCCAGGCTGTAGCAGGCGGTGAGCAGCAACCCGCGCCCGTTGACGCCGCTCGATCCGAGTGCGGTGTTGGCCGCGAGGATCGCGCCGTAGACCGGCCCGACGCACGGCGACATGCCGAGCGCGAACACGGCGCCGAGCAGCGGAGCGCCGAGCAGCCCCGCGGCCGGGCGCCAGCGCACGGTGAATCCGCGCTGGCCGAGCACGCCGAGGAACAGCAGGCCCATGACGATGACGAACACCCCGCCGACGCGCAGCAGCAGCGTGTCGTGGGCGCCGACGGTGTCGACGAAGAACGACAGCGCGGCCTGCAGGCCGACGAACACGACGGAGAAGCCGAGGACGAACAGGCACGCGCCGAGGATGATGCGGGTGCGACGCTTCTCGTCGGTCAGGCCGGTCACGTAGGCGAGGAAGCCTGGTACGAGTGGCAGCACGCACGGCGAGGCGAACGAGACGAGCCCCGCGAGGGCAGCGAAGAACATCGCGAGCGGCAACGCGCCGTCCGCGACGATCTGTCTCGGCGAGTCGCTCGCCGCGAGCAACGCGATCAAGCCTTCTCCGCCAGCACCTTGTCGACCATGTTGCGCACCGTCGTCTCCGTCGTCGCCCCACTGACGCGCGCGGCGATGCGGCCCTGCGCGTCGAGCACGAGCGTCGTCGGGGTCGCGGAGACCTTGCGCTGAAGGCCCTGCAGGTTGGCGCCGTCGTCATTGGCCAGGGACGGGTACGTGACGCCCCACTTCTTCAGGGTCGAACTGGCGACGGCGTTCGAGTCACGCTGGTCGATGCCCATGAACACGACGTTCTTGCCCGCCTTCTCGTACGACTGCCACGCCTTCTGCAGGTGCGGCATCTCGGCCCCGCACGGGCCGCACCAGGCGCCCCAGACGTTGAGCACGACAACCTTGCCGCGAGCCTGCTCCACGTTCCAGTCGGTGCCGTCGAGCAGTTTGCCACTCAACGTGACGGGCTTGTCGCGCTTGGCTGCGGGAAGCTCCTCGACGGTTCCGTCGCCGCCGACGTAGCCCTTCTGGTCCTGCGCCTGCTTGCTGATCTCGTCGTTCTTGCCGTCACCGCACGCCGTCGCACCGAACGTCAGAGCACCGGCAGCGATGACGGCGGCGGCGCGCCGGGTGATGCTGCTGCTCATGCTCCCACCGCATTCGTCGAGGCGGCGAGCAACCGGCCGGCGGGTTCGGTGTAGCGCACGTCGGTGATCTCATCGTCGATGAACTCGATCGTCGTCACCGACGCGAGCGTGCACTCGCGCGAGCGCGGGTCGTGCCACAGGCGCTTGCCCTCGGCGAAACGACGCGCCGTCCACACCGGCAGCTGGTGGCTGACGATGACGGCCTCGTGCCCGGATGCCGCATCACGAGCATCACGGATCGCCGCATCCATGCGCGCGGCGATCTCGTCGTACGGCTCGCCCCAGCTGGGGCGGAACGGGTTGGTGAGCTTCGGCCAGAAGCGCGGCTGCATGAGCTGCTTGGGGTTCGAGCCCACCGTCATGCCCTCGAAGTCGTTGCCTGCCTCGATGACACGCTCGTCGAGCGTGACGGGCAGACCGAGCTTGTCGGCGATCGGCGCCATCGTCTCCTGCGCTCGCTCGAGCGGCGAGCTGACGAGGTGCGTGACGTCGCGTGGCGCCAACCACTGGCTCGTCAACTCGGCCATCTCGTGCCCGAGCTCAGAGAGGTGGTATCCATCGAGGCGCCCGTACAACACCTTCTCGGGGTTGTGGACCTCGCCGTGGCGCACCAGGTGCACGAGCGTCGTGACGGGCACCCGCGGCTCGCTGACGGCGGCGGGCGACGGCTGCGGCGTCCGCGACGGATCGGAGGTGGCGTGCTCGGACATGCTCACAGTGTCGCAGCCGAGTCTGTGGACGCCGCGGCGCGCGCCGCGGTCGGCAGCGCTTCGACGATGTGCGCGACGGCCTCGTCGTCGTGACTCGCGGAGACGAACCAGGCCTCGAACGACGACGGCGGCAGGTGCACGCCCTGGGCGAGCATCGCGTCGAAGAAGCGGGCGAAGGCATGGATGTCCTGTTTCTTGGCGCCGTCGTAGTTCGTCACGGCCTCGTCGGTGAAGAAGATCGAGAACATCGAACTCGCCCACTGCACCTGGTGCGGGACGCCGGCCTTCGTCAGCTCGCTCGAGGCCGCATCGGCGATCGTGTGTGCGACGAGGTCGAGGTGCGCGTAGACCTCCGGCGTGCAGGCCTGCAGCGTCGCGAGGCCGGCGGCCGTCGCGATCGGGTTACCGGCGAGGGTGCCCGCCTGGTAGACGGGGCCGTCGGGTGCGAGCAGCTCCATGAGGTCGCGACGCCCACCGAACGCGGCAGCCGGGAAGCCGCCGCCCATGACCTTGCCGAACGTGAACAGATCGGGCGCCGTCTCACCCTGCTGACCCTCGTGACCGAACCAGCCGGCCGCGGAGCAGCGGAAGCCCGTCATCACCTCGTCGGAGATGAGCAGAGCGCCGTGCTTCGTGGTGATGTCGCGCAGCGCCTTCGTAAAACCGGGCGCCGGCGGCACGACGCCCATGTTGCCCGGCGAGGCCTCGGTGATGACGGCGGCGACCTCGTCACCGTGCTCGGCGAAGGCCGCGTCGAGCGCGTCGACGTCGTTGTACGGCAGCACGATCGTCTCTCCCGCACTCGAGGCGGGGACGCCGGCCGAGTCGGGCAGGGCGAACGTCGCGAGGCCGGAGCCGGCGGCGGCGAGCAGCGCGTCGACGTGGCCGTGGTAGCACCCTGCGAACTTGATGATCTTGCTGCGCTGCGTCGCGCCGCGGGCGAGACGGATGGCCGACATCGTGGCCTCGGTGCCGGAGGAGACGAGGCGTACCTGCTCGACCGGCTCGACGCGGCTGACGATCTCGGTGGCGAGCGCCACCTCGTTCTCGCTCGGCGTGCCGAAGCTGAACCCGCGCGACGCGGCCTGCTGCACCGCGTCCATGACGCGCGGGTCGGCGTGGCCGAGGATCATCGGCCCCCACGAGCAGATGAGGTCGACGTAACGGTTGCCGTCGACGTCCGTCAGCCACGGCCCCTTCGCCTCACGGATGAAGCGCGGCGTGCCGCCGACGGCGCGGAACGCCCGCACCGGGGAGTTGACGCCGCCTGGGGTGACCGAGCGGGCGTGATCGAGCAATGCCTGAGACGTCGAGGTGTTCTGGCTCATGCGCATCATTGTTCCATCGCGCACTGACAACCCCCTCCACGCCGGCCCCCTCACGGCCCGTGAGGCCTACCACAGCAGCGTCGCGTCGTCGCACCTGCGACGGGGACGGCCGGTGCGCGCCGTCGCAGGGAACGTCCCGTCATACTCCTCGCTCCGGGCGTGGCAGGTGGTGCCTCGACACACCGTGCGCGGGGTGGTGGCGTGCTCCGGTCGTCAGCGCTCGCTGGCCTCGACGGCCTCGCCGACGCGGCGCATGGCATCCCCGAGGCTCGCGAACTGACGCGCGGGCATCACGTCGACCATGAAGGCGCGCACACTCGCGACGTGCACCTTGGCTGCCTCGTGCAGGGCCTGCAGCCCGTCCTCGGTGAGGACGAGTTCGACGCCGCGCGAGTCGTCGAGGCAGGGCTGACGCTCGACCCAGCCGCGCCGTTCGAGGCGGTTGGCGGTGTGCGTCAGCCGACTGCGTGACTGCACGACGATGGTCGCGAGCGCACTCATGCGCAGGCGCCGACCCTCCGATTCGGAGAGCATCGAGAGGATCTCGTACTCGGCCAGCGACATGCCGTGGGCGAGAAGTTCACGATCGAGCGCCGTCTCGAGCGCCCGCGCGCCGCGCAGATAGTGGCGCCACGCAGCCTGCTCGGACTCGCTCAACCACGCCGTCTCGCCACCTCGCGTCACGCTACTCGCCTCTCCTGCAGCCGCTTCCTCAACAGACCCAGTATTCCCGGTGTTCAGCGTCAGTTCCACACGAACCCCCTGTTGGGGTGTGGAATGGAATACGCACCCCCGGGCATGTAGTTTAAAATTCAACAACACTCCGCTACGGTGAGTGCATCGCCCATCAACGATCTGAAGGAAAGGGGCTCGTCATGGCCTCCCTCAACACCCTCCCCGCCGGCACCTGGAACATCGACCCGGCGCACACGGAGATCTCGTTCGTCGCCCGTCACCTCATGGTGACGAAGGTGCGCGGCAAGTTCACCGACTACTCGGCAACGGTCGTCGCCGCCGACCCGATCTCGGATTCGAGCGTCGAGTTCACGGTGCAGACCGCGTCGGTCGACACGGGCAACGCCGACCGTGATGCGCACGTCAAGTCGGGCGACTTCTTCGACGTCGAGACCTACCCGACGATGACGTTCAAGGCCACGCAGATCACGGACGACGAGATCACGGGTGACCTGACGATCAAGGATGTGACGAAGCCCGTCACGTTCTCGTACGACTTCAACGGTGTCGCGACCGACCCGTGGGGCGCCACGCGCGCCGGTTTCGAGGCGTCGGGTGAGATCAACCGCAACGACTTCGGCATGACGTTCAACGCTCCCCTCGACGGTGGCGGCGTCCTGATCAGCGAGAAGATCAAGATCAACCTCGACCTCGAGTTCACGAAGGCCTGACGACGATCAAGCGAGCGTAGGTAGGACCGCAGCGTCGTGTTCGTCGAGCACGGCGCGGGTGGAGTCACCGCAGCGAAGCGAGGATGGCTTCACCCGCGCCGGGCGCGGACGACCGCGCATGTCAAGCGAGGATCCTGCCGAAGCGAGCGTTGAGGAGTCAGGCCCGGAAAAAGGCCTGACGACGATCAAGCGAGCGTAGGTAGGACCGCAGCGTCGTATTCGTCGAGCGCGGCGCGGACGAACGCGCATGTCATGCGAGGATCCTGCCGAAGCGAGCGTTGAGGAGTCAGGCCCGGAAAAAGGCCTGACGACGATCAAGCAACCACAGGGGTTGTGGAGGTTCGTGCTTCATGGAGCACGAACCTCCACAACCCCTGCGTCGATGAGTGCGGCTTCGATCTGGTCGAGGAACGCATCAGGGTCGCTGCGCAGGCCGATGTCGGGAACGCGCAGGACGCGATCGCCGTGGAGGGCGACGGCGTTCTGCCGCAGTGCGTCGGTGATCGGGTTGGCGCCGCCCTGGTGGTGTGCGCCGTCGATATCGGCGACGCGGCCGTCGGCGTTCCAGCGTGCATCGAGGTACCAGCCCCCGTCGGGGCCCTGGCGCACGACCTGACGATCCGGCAGTGGAGACCGGCGTCGACGCGGGTGCGCGACGAAGGCGAGTTCGTCGATGGATTGCGACCCACCGCCGATGTCGCGGATGAACCCGGCGATGGCACGTCGTCGCCGCAGCGTGGGGTGCATCTGCGACGCCGTAGAGAGCCACTCAGGTGTGGTGAGGCGCTGTTGCACCGTCATCGCGAGCAGCGCCCCGGCCGCGTGATCCGTGGCGGCGAAAGAGGCGGCACGAATGGCTGCGACGTCCTCGCGCGCTCGCGGAACGGGAGGGGCGTGCAGCGGCGGCACGTGGCGAACACGATGCTCACTCACGCCGTCGCCAGGCCGAACCGCGCCTTTCGCGGGCCCGCAGCATCCCGGCGCACGAGCGTACGCACGTAGTGACGCTCGACGCCTCGCTCGCGCAACTGAACGCGGCCGACGACGCCGCACGAGGCCACGGCCAGGTCAGCCGCCACCTGCGTTGCACTCACTCGCTCCACAGTCATGGATCCAGCCTGACGCGCGCGCCGCGCCCGGCGCCATCGACGCCGGCCCACCCTGGGGCCTCCCCCACCTCACGATGACGCCCACGATCGTCACCGCCGGGAATGACAGCCGCAGACGCCGACAAGGGTTGAGGAGGTTCGCGCCCCCCCCTGGAGCGCGAACCTCCTCAACCCTTGCGTCGATGACTGATGCAGCGGTCAGACGATGAGACCGGGCGTCTGCTTCGACGCCTTCTCGAAACGCGCCTGCACGTCAGCCCAGTTGACGATGTTCCACCACTGCTTGACGAACGTCGCCTTGTCGTTCTTGTACTGCAGGTAGTAGGAGTGCTCCCACATGTCGAGCATGAGCAGCGGAACCATGCAGATCGGCACGTTGCCCTGGTGGTCGAAGTGCTGAACGATGTACAGCTTCTGCGCGACCATGTCCCACGTCAGCACCGACCAGCCGGCACCCTGCACACCGAGGGCGTTGGCCTCGAACTGCGCGCGGAACTTGTCGAGCGAACCGAAGTCGGCGTCGATACGAGCCGCGAGATCACCAACGGGCTTGTCACCACCGTCAGGCGACATGTTCGTCCAGAACACCGAGTGATTGACGTGGCCACCGAGGTGGAACGCCAGGTTCTTCTCCAGCGTGCCGAGGAACGTGAACTCCTCCTTGTCACGCATCTCCGACAGCTGGTCGACGGCCGTGTTGATGCCCTTGACGTACGTCGCGTGGTGCTTGTCGTGGTGCAACTCCATGATCTCGCCCGAGATGTAGGGCTCGAGAGCTGCGTAGTCGTAGGGAAGTTCCGGGAGCGAGTAGTCAGCCATGACCCCACGCTATCCACCTGCGACGAAGTCGCAACTAAGGCATACCTCGTCAGATGCGATACAGTCGCACCTGGGACGGGAAGCGCGAGAGGCCACGAGCAACAACTCGTGGCCTCTCGTCATGCGTGACGCGATGGGCTGGGCGCCCGATCGGTCGTCAGCACGCGTCAGATCGCCAGCGCACGATCTTTTGACGCGCTTCCTCAACGCTCGCTGGAACCTTCGCAAGCTCAGGCCCCACCGAGCCAGATCGCCAGCGCACGATTTTTTTGACGCGCTTCCTCAACGCTCGCTGGAACCTTCGCAAGCTCAGGCCCCACCGAGCCAGATCGCCAGCGCACGATTTTTTTGACGCGCTTCCTCAACGCTCGCTGGAACCTTCGCAAGCTCAGGCCCCACCGAGCCAGATCGCCATCGCACGATTTTTTTGACGCGCTTCCTCAACGCTCGCTGGAACCTTCGCAAGCTCAGGCCCCACCGAGCTAGATCGTCAGCGCGTAGTACGTCAAGATGATCGACGCGCCGGCACGCTTGATGCACGTCAACGACTCGCGGATCATGCGCTCACGATCGATCCAACCGTTCGCTGCAGCCGCCTCGATCATCGCCATCTCACCCGACACCTGATACGCCGCGACCGGCACCGTCGCGGCAGCCGCGACGTCCGACAACACGTCCAGGTACGGCAGCGCGGGCTTCACCATGAGAATGTCGGCGCCCTGCTCCTCGTCGAGCATCGCCTCACGCAACGACTCGGTGCGGTTGCGCGGATCCTGCTGATACGTCGCGCGATCACCCTGCAACGAACTCTGCACGGCCTCACGGAACGGGCCGTACGCCGCCGACGCGTACTTCGCCGAGTACGCCATGACGGCGACGTCGTCGTGCCCCGACAGATCGAGCGCCGCACGGATGACACCGATCTGGCCGTCCATCATGCCGCTCGGCGCGAGCACATGCGCACCGGCCTGCGCCTGCGCCACCGCCATCTGCGCGTACACGTCGAGCGTCGCGTCGTTGTCGACCCGACCCGC
This sequence comes from Dermacoccus sp. SAI-028, assembly GCF_004346775.1. Classification (NCBI taxonomy): domain Bacteria; kingdom Bacillati; phylum Actinomycetota; class Actinomycetes; order Micrococcales; family Dermacoccaceae; genus Dermacoccus; species Dermacoccus sp. SAI-028. The sequence continues at coordinate 2,641,115 of NZ_SMFS01000001.1, forward strand.
GTCGTCGAGAACCCCGCAGTGACCATGGTCGGTGAACTCGTCGAGGCACAGATCACCCATGACGAGCAGGTCGTCACCCACGGCGTCACGCACGGCACGCAGCCCGACGTTGAGGATGCCGTCAGGATCGAGCGCGCCCGAACCCACGGCGTCCTTCGACTCCGGCACGCCGAACAACATGACGCCTGCGATGCCGGCGTCACGCGCGCGCTTCGCCTCCGCGACGAGCGAGTCGAGCGTGTGCTGCACGACGCCCGGCATCGACGCGATCGGCGTGTTCTCCGAAGTGTTCTCGCGCACGAACACCGGCAGGATGAGGTCGGACGGCGAGACGACCGTCTCGGCGACCATGTCGCGCATCACCGGCGTCGTGCGCAGCCGCCGCGGACGGTGCGTCAGATCGTAGCTACCCATCAGGCCTTCACCTTTCGTCGGGCCGCCCCGCGTCGATCGCTCGGGCGGCGTACCTTCTCCCCAGACTCCGCGGCCTCGTGGGCCAGCGACCGGCCGTAGCCAGCGAGAGCGTCGACGAGGGACGCCGCCGACGCCTCGGGCGCGACGACGTCGACACGCAGCCCGTGCTCTTCGGCGGTCTTAGCCGTCGCCGGGCCGATGCACGCGACGACGGTCGACGTGTGCGGCTTGCCGGCGATGCCAACGAGGTTGCGCACCGTCGAACTCGACGTGAAGCACACGGCGTCGAACTTGCCCGACTTGATCGCCTCACGCACCTCCGGCGCGGGCGGGGCCGCGCGCACCGTGCGGTACGCGGTGACGTCGTCGACCTCCCAGCCCATCTCCTCCAGGCCCGCGACGAGTGTGTCCGTCGCGATGTCGGCGCGCGGCAGGAAGACTCGGTTGATCGGGTCGAGATCCTCGTCGTAGTCGGGCCACACCTCGAGCAGACCCTGTGCCGACTGCTCACCCGACGGCGTCAGGTCGGCCTCGAGGCCCCACTCGCGCAGCGCGTTCGCCGTCACCCCGCCGACGGCGGCGATCTTGACGCCCGCGAACGCGCGCACGTCGAGCCCGAACTCGGCGAACTTCTCGCGCACGGCGCGCACGGCGTTGACGGACGTGAATCCGACCCACTCGTAGCGCCCCGTGACGAGGCCCTTGACGGCCTTCTCCATCTGCTGCGGCGTGCGCGGCGGTTCGACGCTGATCGTCGGCACGACGGTGCTCGTCGCACCGTGCGTCGCGAGACGCTCGATCATCGAACCCGATTGCTCCTTCGTGCGCGGCACGAGCACGTTCCAGCCGAACAGCGGCTTGTTCTCCCACCACGACAGCAGGTCGCGGTGGGCGACGGTCGAGCCGACGATCGCCATGACGGGCCCGTCGAACGAGGCTCGCCTGAGCACGGCGGGCACCTCGTCCAGCGTCGTCGTCACCGTCGACTGCGTGATCGTCGTGCCGTTCTCCGTCAGCGCGACGGGCGTGTTGCCCCGTCGGCCGGCCTCGCGCAATTCGCACAGCGACGTCTTGAGCGCGTCGGCCTGGCCGAGCACGACGACGGTGATGCACGCGTCGATCGAACGCGCCCAGTCGATCTTCGGGTCGCCGGCGGTGACGACGTGGACGGTGCGCGCCTTCGCGTCCGTCAGCGGCACGCCCGCGTACGCGGGCACCGCGGATACGGCCGAGACGCCCGGGACGATCTCGAAGTCGATGCCCGCCTTGGAGCACGCGAGCGCTTCTTCGGCGAGGCCGTGGAACGTCGACGGGTCGCCGTCCATGAGGCGCACGACGAGCGGCTGCTCGCCACCTCGAGCCGAGCTGTCGGCGTCATCATGCTGCGCTGCAACGGATTTCGCAGTCTTGACGACGAGCTTCGCGCGGCTCGCGGTGGTGAGCTGCGCGCCCGCGTCGCCGTAGCCGGCGTCGACGAGTTCGACCTCGTCGCGCACGAACGGCGCGACGAAGCGCTCACCGCAGATCTGGTCGAAGATCACCGCGTCCGCGTTCTCGATGAGGCGCGCGGCGCGCATCGTCAACAGGCCCGGGTCGCCCGGGCCCGCGCCGACGAAGGCCACCCTCGCGTGGTGCTGGTCGGTGCTCATGCGCCTGCCTCCTTCGTGCTCGTCGTGGGATTCGGTGCCTCGCGCGGCGGGATCACTGCGCCCGCGCCGTCGTCGAGCAGCGTGCGGGCGAGCGCCTCCCCGACGGCGGCCGGGTTGTCGTAGGAGCCGACGTCGCTGCGGCGCAGCTCGAACGAACCGTCGGGCGCACCGACGAAGGCGCGCAGTGAGATCTCGAGCGAGCCGTCGGGCTCTTCGACGATCTCCGCGAGCGCGCCGACGGGTGCCGCGCAACCGGCTTCGAGGGCGCCGAGCACGGCGCGCTCGGCGGTGACGGCGGCGCGCGTGTCGGCGTCGTCGAGCTGCGCGAGCGCGGCGATGACGCGTGCGTCACCCTCGCGGCATTCGAGCCCGAGCGCGCCCTGGCCGGGGGCGGGCAGCATCTGCAGCGGGTCGATCGTCTCGCTGATGGCGCCGGTGCGTTCGACGCGCGCCAGCCCGGCGCGCGCCAGGATGACGCCGTCGAGTTCTCCGCTCGTCACGTAGCCCATGCGCGTGTCGATGTTGCCGCGGATGTCGCGGATCTCGAAGCCGAGCCCGAGCGCCTGCAACTGCGCGGCACGTCGCGGCGAGCCGGTGCCGACGACGGCGCCCGCAGGCAGTTCGCCGAGCGTCAGGCCGTCACGAGCGATGAGGGTGTCGCGCGGGTCCTCGCGGACGGGGATGCCGGCGATCAGGAGGCCCGGTTCGGGCGCGACGGGCAGGTCCTTGAGCGAGTGCACGGCCATGTCGACCTCACCGTCGAGCAGTGCGCGGCGGATGGCGGCGGCGAACACGCCCGTGCCGCCCATCTGCGCGAGCGAGGCGCGGTTGACGTCGCCCTCGGTCGTGATCTCGACGATCTCGACGGCGTGGCCGTGCGCGCGCAACTGTTCGGCCACCCACGTCGACTGCGTCATCGCGAGGTGGCTGCGTCGGGTGCCCAGGCGGATCGGCGCGGCGTCGGCTGCTTGGCTGTTCATGGCATCTCCGGGGGGACCGTGACGACGCGCGTCTGCGCGGGGTCGAGGTCGAAGAGGGCGGAAAGCACTGCGGCGTAATCACTCTCACCGACAGCACCACCCTGGCTGGCAAGTTCTTTCACCCGCACCGTGGGCGTGTGCAGGAGTTTCTCGACGACGCGGTGCACCGTCAGCTGCACCTGCGCGCGAGTCGTCTCGTCGAGGTCGACGCGGCTGTCGAGGCGGCTCAACTCGGCGGCGACGATGTCGGCGGCGTTGGCGCGCAGCGCCGCGACGGTCGGGGCGACGCGCTCGGCGCGGCGCGCGACGACGTAGGCGGCGACCTCGCTCGTCACGAGATCCTGGACGGCCTTGATCTCCGCCTCCGCGCCGGGCTCGCCCTCGACCTGCGGGCCGAGGTCGCCGAGGCCGAGCACGGCGACGCCGCGCACGCAGGAGACCTCGTCGGCGACGTCGCGCGGCAGCGCGAGGTCGACGTAGACCTGGGGGCGCCCTTCAGGATTCGCGCGAGCCGCGAGCGTCGCGTCGATGACGTGGCCAACGGCGCCGGTGCACGACACGACGAGGTCGGCCGCGGCGAGGGCGTCAGGCAGTTCGTCGATGGGGCGCGCGGCGCAGCCGGCGGCGTCGGCGAGGCGGCGGGCGGCGTCGAACGTGCGGTTGACGACCGTCACCTCGCCAAGACCGTGACGCACGAGCGTGTGGGTGGCGAGGGAGCTCATCGCGCCCGCCCCGACGACGACGGCGCGCACACCCGTCAGGTCGCCGAGCATGTTGCCCGACAGGTCGAGGGCGCGCTCGACGAGGGAGCGGCTGACGGTGTCGATGCCCGTCTCGGAGTGCACGCGCTTGCCGACGCGCAGCGCCTGCTGCACGAGGCGCGACATGACGGGGCCGATGCGCCCGGAGCGCTGCCCCTCACGCAGGCTCTCGCGCAGCTGGGCGAGGATCTGGCTCTCCCCCACCGCGAGTGAGTCGAGGCCGGCGGCGACGTTGAACAGGTGCGCGACGGCGCGTTCGTCGAAGTGGACGTAGAGGTGTTCACGCAGCTCGCCGAGGCCGACACCCGTCGCGGCAGCGAGCGCCTCACCGATCTCGGTGACGGCGCCGTGGAACGTCGTCGCATCGGCGTACACCTCGACGCGGTTGCACGTCGACAGCACGATCGGCTCGTCGACGTTCTCCCCCGCGAGCAGCCGCTCGAGCAGCGCCTGCTGACCTGCGGGGTCGAGAGAGGCGCGCTCCAGCACGGCGAGTGGCGCCGAGCGGTGGGACAGGCCGAGGACGATGACGCTCATGCCAGGAGCTCCTTCGTGGTGCGAGAGCGGGCGAGGCGTGAGTGCTGCTCACGGAACGCGAGGATCTGGAGTTCGCCCGCCATGTCGACGCCGCGCACCTGCACGTCGGCGGGCACGGTCAGGACGGTGGGGGCGAAGTTGAGGATGCTGCGCACGCCGGCGACGACGAGGCGGTCGGCGACCTGCTGCGCCGCGGTGGCGGGCGTCGCGATGATGCCGATGACGCCCTCGCCCGGCTCGGGTCGCAGCGCCTCGAACGGGACGATGACGCGGCCGCCGACGTCCGTGCCGACGACGCGCGGGTCGTCGTCGATGAGCCACTTGATGTCGAAGCCCTTGACGCCGATGCCGCCGTACGTCGCGAGCGCACGCCCGAGGTTGCCCATGCCGACGATGGCGACGGACCACTCGCGCTCGAGGCCAAGAGCGCCGGCGACGTGGTCGGCGAGGGTGACGATGTCGTAGCCGACACCGCGCACGCCGTACGAGCCGAGGGCCGACAGATCCTTGCGCAGCTTGGCGGAGGAGACCCCGGCCTGCTCGGCGAGCGCCTCGGAGGAGATTCGCTCCTGCCCCACCGCGGCGCGCTCGTTGAGCACGCGTAGATACACCGGTAGCCGATTCACGGTGGCGTCGGGAATCTCCCGGCGCTCTACGTGCTCGGTGCTCACGGCAGCTACGGCCTTTCCTCGGGGCTCACGCGCTCACTTCGCGGTGCGGGGCGCGTATACCAAACGCCCGCACAGGCGTTCGCGGGACCCCCCGAGCTTAGACCTTGTGCACCGAGGCACAAAGTGGCGTGACGTCGTTCACGTCCGCGTGATGACGCGGAATGAGTGCCATTTGGACGCGACGGGACCTTGGTCCCTACCTCCGCCTGCGCCCGCCCGTGACGGCGCGGCGCAGCCGATCCTCGTCGACGCGCCAGTAGTCGTGCTGCTTGCCGTCGACCAGCGTGACGGGGATCTGCTCGGCATACCTCGCCACGAGATCGGGGTGCTCGAGCATGTCGATCTCCTCCACCTCGGCGCCCGTCTCGGCGGCGACCTTCTCGACGACGGCGCGCGCGTCGTCGCACAGGTGGCAGCCGGGCTTGGTGATGAGGGTGATTCTTCTCACAGCATCATCGGGGGTGTGTCCGAGAGCGCGTCGCAGCGGGGAGACGTTCATCGCATCAGCCTAGGAGCATGCCCCGAGCATGCAACAGGCCCCTGCCGCGGGGCGGCAGGGGCCTGGAGCGTCAAGAGTGATCAGGTCACTTCTTGTTGCGACGCTGGTGACGCGTCTTGCGAAGCAGCTTGCGGTGCTTCTTCTTGGCCATGCGCTTGCGGCGCTTCTTGATGACGGAGCCCATGAGTGAACCGTTCCTTACCTGTTGTCCTTGGCGATGCCCGTGCCGACATTCGCCGGTGCGTTCCTGCCCCACCGCGAGGTGGGTCGGCCACGGGAATATCTGAGCCATCGTATCGTCTGCTGTTTTGCTGCGCGACTCGTGGGGGTGACGCGCCGTTCACCGGCGAGTGCTTCGACGTCCCGTCGTGGCGCTCGCGCCCATCGCCCACGGGTCGTCACTGCCGGGCAAGGTGGACGTCAGTCGAACCAGACGTCCAGGCCATGATGCGGGAAGACGGCTTCGCGTGTCGCCATGACGGCCTGGTCGACCTGCGACTCGGGATGCATGCCGGAGGCCCACGACTGGAACCACACGTCGTCGTTCTCGGCGACACCGTCACCCATCTTCGTCGGCGCCGTGCGCCCCGTGATGGCCTCGACGTGGCGGCGCCACTCGTCCGGCGTCGGCGTCTCGAGCGGGATCGGGTGATCGGCGGCGATGGCCGTCAGGTGCGTCCACGAGCGCGGGACGACGTCGACGAGCTCGTACCCGCCGCCGCCGAGCGCGACCCAGCGCCCGTCGCACACATCGTGCGCGAGCTGGTGCAGCGACTGATGCGCCATCTTCTGCGCGTCGACCGTCAGCACCATGTGCGCGAGCGGGTCGGAGTAGTGCGAGTCGCAACCGTGCTGGGTGACGAGCACCTGCGGCGCGAAGGCCGTCACGACAGGGTGGACGACGGCGTGCAGCGCGCGCAGCCACTCGGCGTCGCCGGTGCCGGGCGGCAGCGACACGTTGACGGCCATGCCCTCGGCCTCGGGCCCGCCGCAGTCGCGGGCGAAGCCGGTGCCGGGGAACAGCACGGTGCCCGACTCGTGGATCGAGATCGTCAGCACGCGCGGGTCGTTCCAGAACGTCTTCTCGACGCCGTCGCCGTGGTGGACGTCGATGTCGACGTACGCGACGCGCTCGACGCCCTGATCGAGCAACCACTGGATGCCGATCGCCGCGTCGTTGTAGATGCAGAAACCGCTCGCCGCGACGGGCATCGCGTGGTGCAGGCCGCCGGTGAAGTTGACTGCGTGCTCGTACTCACCGGTGTGCACGGCCTGGACGGCGCGCAGCGTACCGGCCGCGATGAGCGCGGAGACGTCGTGCATGCCGACGAACGCCGGGTCGTCCTCCGTGCCCAGACCGAACGACGTATCGGCGTCCGCCGGGTTCGCCGATGCGGCCATGACAGCGTCGACGTACGCGCGCGAGTGGACGCTGAGGAGGAACTCGTCGCTTCCGTCTGGCAGGCGTGGCGCCTCGACGTCGACATGCCCCAGAACGCCGAGACCCTCCGCGAGGCGCGCAGTCAGCGCGAGCCGCAGAGGGTTCATCGGGTGACCCTCACCGAAGTCGTACCGCGTCAGCGCGGCGTCCCAGATGACGAGGGTCGGGTGGGGCATGACGTCAGTGACGCGCGTCGAGGACGTCGCTCGGGATGGAGGTCTCGTCGGCACCGAGCGGGTAGACGAACGCAGCCTCTTCCTCGGACTCGGTGTCGGACGAGTTCGGGTTCATCGGACGACGGTGCTCGGTCGGCAGGAAACCGCGGCTCGACGCGAACGCCACACCACGCGCGTTGTCGGTGCCGACCCAGTAGATGACGGCGCCCAGGCTCTCCTTGCGCGCCTGCTCGAGAACAGCTTCGAGCAGCGCGACGGCGACGCCCGTGCCACGCGCGTCGGGTGTGACCCACAGGCCGAACAGCTCGCCGTACGGCGACTCCTCGTCGTCACGCACATCGCTGCGCAGCGAGACGACGCCGACCTTGTCGCCGTTCTCGTCGGTCGCGAGGATGCGGCGCGCACGCGCCATGCGTCGACGCCACGCGCTCTCGTCGAGCTGCTTCTCGGCGGACGACGACGCCGCGAAGGCCTCGGGCGACTCCTCCAGAGCGCTCAGGCGAACGTCGCGGTAGATCTGCCAGTCGTCTTCGCCAAGGGTTCGTACAGTCAACGCAGTCATACGCATATCGAACCACGTTTGGCTGAGCCGATGGGCGCTGGGGGTGCCGTGCGCCGGATGCCGGGAGCAGCGGCCGCGATGAGGCGCGCAATCTGCTTGCCCGTCAACGTTCTTGGATGGGTGAACATCGGGTGAACGAGCGATCGAGGGGCGGACGGAAGCGAGTCGAGGAAGCGCCGAAGCGTCGCACGAACGACACGCCCCACTGATTCAGCCGTGTTGATTCTTCCCTGCTGGTTCTTCCCGCCGATCGAGCCCTACGAGCTCAACCCATCGACGCAGACTTGTCGTGGCAGGCCTTCATCGCCGCCACCATCGCCGCGCGCACGGCCCGCTGGTCGAGTTCGGCGAGCGCCGTGATCGTGGTGCCGCCGGGGCTCGAGACCTTCTCTCGCAGCTGGACGGGCGACTCCCCCGACTCCGCGAGCATCGTGCCCGCGCCGACGATCGTCTGAACGGCGAGCCGGTGCGCGACATCGCGCTGCAGGCCGAGCAGGACGCCCGCCTCGATCATCGCGTCGGCGAGGTAGAACAGGTACGCCGGGCCGCTGCCGGAGACCGCCGTCACGGCGTCGTGGTCCTTCTCGGCGACCGTGATGACATCGCCCGACGCGGCGAGGAGCGTCTTCGCGCGCGCCAGTTGGTCGTCGTCGCAGTGTGCGCCGGGCGTCACCGCGTGCATGCCCGCCCCGACCATCGCGGGAGTGTTCGGCATGACGCGCACGACCGCGGCGCCGTCGGGCAGGTGCTCCTCGAGCGAGATGGTCGATCGCCCCACGGCGAGGCTGACGACGACGGCGCCGTCCGCGAGATGCGAGCCGATCTCCTCGAGCACGTCGTCGAGCTGGTACGGCTTCACGCCGAGCACGACCGTCTCGGCGCCCGCGACGGCGCCGGGGTTCGACGTCATCGTCGCGACGCCGTACTTCTCGCGCAACTGCGTGCCACGCTCGACGCGACGCGACGTGGCGACGACGTCATCCGCGTCGAAACCGCCTGCGAGAGCGCCGGCCATGACGGCCTCGTTCATGTTGCCGGTGCCGATGAACGCGATGCGGCGGGCGGACTTCGTCATGTCATCTCCTGCGTCGAACGGGGTTGGGCAGCGTCAGTGCCAACGACGGCCGCCCCGCGAGCGCGCTCGCGACGTATGTCGACCACATCGGGCCGTACGGGACGACGACGCGGCGCGCGAAGGCGTCATCGTGGTGGGTCGAGGCCGTGATGCCGAGCGGGGTGACGACCTCGGCGCCCTGCGCGTCGTGGCGGCGCACGAGGGAGGCGGCGATGTCGAGCAGCAGCGCGTCGTCGGTGTCGAAAGCCGTGACGGCCTGCGCGTCGAGCAGCGCCTTCGTGATGTCGACGAACGCGTTGCCGCTCTCGCGCGCCGATGTCATGCCGAGCGCGGCGTCGAGGCGTTCCGTCGTCAGACGCACGCGACGCCCGTTCGTGGCGAGGTCGCTCAGGTCGTCGGACGCGCCGCGCAGGCGGGTGGGCAGCACGATGCCGGTCTCCGGAAAATCCTGGCGCAGTTCGTCGCCGAGCACGTAGACGGCCTGGATGTAGAGGGGGTCGGTGACGGTGAGCGTCAGCGTCACCCCCGCGTTGCGCGCGGCCTGCCCGACCTCGCGCAGACTGTTGATGAGGACGCCGCCCGAGACGTCATCGGCGAAGACGCCGAACGTGCCGACGTCGATCGTCAGATCCGGTGACGGCGCGCCGCTCGCGGCGAGCGCGCTCACTGCGCCGATCGTGTCGGCCTGGACGGTGAGCAGGTCGTCCGTGCTCGCCGGCGGCACGAGCAGCGGGCGCCACGAGATACGGGATTGTTCGTCGGGGCTTTCAGCGGTAGTGCCGGCTGCTGCGCTCGTGAGTTCGTCGGTGACGCGGATGGCGTCGTCGATGCTCTCACCGGCGACGAGCGACTTCGCCGCGGCGCGCGCGATCGGCCCACGCGACGCCGCCGAGACGACCTTCGACGTGGCTGCGGGCAGACGCGGACCGAACGAGTACTTCGGCATCGGCGCCACCTCCTTCGTCGACGTTTCGACCCAGCCTACGTGGCCCACCCGTGCGTCAGCACACCGTCTCGCGGCTCCGCACGGGGCGGGTTCGTCAGAACGGCGAACTGATGCGTCCGGCCCCGATCGCGAGGTGCATCCGCGCGAACGCGAGCGCCTCGGCGAGGTCGACGAGCCGGTCTTCGTCGGACAGGCGTCGCGTGCCGACCTCGACGACGACGGCCCCGCCGAATCCGTCACGCGCGAGCATCTCGAGCATCTGCGCGCACGGCTGCGTGCCGCGCCCCGGAACGAGGTGCTCGTCCTTGTAGGAGCCGAGCCCGTCGGCGAGGTGCATGTGGCTGAGGCGATCGCCGAGTTCTTCGGCAACGGCGATGGCGTCGCTGCCGGACGTCGCCGTGTGCGACAGGTCGAGCGTCGTGTGCGCGTAGTGGTTGCGCCGCAGATCCCAATGGGGCAGGTACGCCTGCACCTCGCGTCCGCGAGCGCGCCACGGGAACATGTTCTCGACGGCGAGCTTGATCTCCGGGTGGCGGGCCTCGCGTTGCGCGACGCCGTCGACGAACCCCGTCGCGTACTCCTTCTGCCACCGGAACGGCGGGTGCAGGACGACCGTGCCGGCTCCCACGTCGCGCGCCAGGTCGACGGAACGGTCGATCTTGCCCCACGGCTCGTTGCCCATGACGCGTTGCGTGAGCAACAGCGTCGGGGCGTGGATCGACAGGATCGGCACGCCGTGACGTTCGGACAGCTCGTGCAGGGCCCGCGCGTCCTGGCTCGCCGGTTCGGTCCAGACCATGACCTCGACGCCGTCGTAGCCGAGTTCGGCTGCGATGCGGAAGGCCGCCGCCGTGCTCAACGGGTAGCACGACGCGGTGGACAGACCGACGCGGATGCTCACGCCAGCGCGTCCAATCGGCGCAGGATGAGCCCCTCGCGCAACGCCCAGGGGCACACGTCGAGGGAGTCGACGTCGAACAGATCCATCGTCGCCTCGATGACGACGGCACCGGCGAGCACCTGCGCGCTGCGTTCGACGCTGACGCCGGGCAGCTGCGCGCGTTCGGTCGCCGTCATCGCCGCGAGTCGGGGGACGAGGTCGCTAAGGCCTGCGCGGGCGAGCGAGCGCGGCGCGAACGGGCCGTCACTCGACGGCGCGGCCCCCGTCAGGCGCGCGAGGGAACGGATCGTCTTGCTCGTGCCCACGGTGCGATCAGGTGTGCCCCAGCGCGTCAGATCCCGTGCGACGCCGGCGATCTCGGCGCGCACGCGCGTGCGCAGGGCGCGCAGATCTTCCGCGGACGGCGGATCGCCCGCCAGCTCACGCGTGAGGCGCCCGGCCCCCAGCGGCAGACTGACGGCGGTGTCGGGCGTCTCGTCGATACCCGTCGCGAGTTCGAGCGAGCCGCCGCCGATGTCGATGCCGAACAGGCGCCCGCTCGACCAGCCGAACCAGCGGCGCGCGGCGAGGAACGTCACGCGCGCCTCCTCCTCGCCCGTCAGCACGCGCAGCTCCTGGCCGGTGTGCTCACGCACATGATCGAGGACGGCCTGACCGTTGGGCGCCTCGCGCACCGCGGACGTCACGAACGACATGAGTTCGCGGATGCCGGCGTCTTCGGCGATCGTCACGCATTCGCCGACGAACTGCGTCAGATCGGCGATACCGGATGCGTCGATGAGGCCGTCGGCGGTGACGTGTTCGGACAGGCGCAGCACGCGCTTGTGCGACATCGCGGGCAACGGCTGGGCGCCGGGGTGCGCATCGACGACGAGCAGGTGCACGGTGTTGGAACCGACGTCGATGACTCCGAGGCGCATGGTCGCAGGGTATCCGGCTCAGCGGAACGTGGGGTACCAGGCGTCGTAGTCGGTCTCCAGCTGGGTGAGGCCCTTGTGGAAGTGCCGCTGCGCGAGGGTCTCGATGTCGGTCGTCGTCGTGACGGCGTCGGTGTAGAACGCCATGACGGCGCCGTTGCCGTACGTGTCGCGCAGGAAACGCGCGAACGTGAACGCCACGTAGTACGCGTCGGCGGCGTTCGCGCCGCGCAGTTCCTCGTCGCTCGGCAGATGCGGACGGATGTCGGTGCGCTTGTGCGGCGCCTGCGGGACGAGCTTCTGGCCGACGTACTCGGCCCACCCCTCGAGCAGCCACAGCGGCCGCGTCTCGCGCAGCTTCTCGAGCGTGAGGGCGTGGAACGCCTCGTGTGCGAGCGTCTCGCGGGCCGTCACGTCGTTCGCGTGACGCACCGTCCACGGCGCGACGACGACGAACGGCAACGTGCCGCCGCGCGTCACCGTGCTCGCGAGCTGGCTGCCCGGCTCGGTGCCCGTGTACTTCTTGAAGTCGGCGTCGTCGCGCGGCACGACGACGAGCAACGGGTTCGCAGAGGCGTGACGGTCGAGGCCGCGCACGGCGGAGACGGCGCGCTCACTCGCCGTCACGATGCCGGAGGGGATGACGGCGTGCGCACCGGCGACGATCATCGCGCCACCCTTCGACTGCGTGCGCGGCGTAGCCCCGGCCTTCTCGGCGATGCCGCTCTGCGCCATCCGGGCCGCGGGCGTGGTGGCGGGGCTCGTCGTCGAACTCGAGGTGGGGTTCGAGGCGCTGCGCGTCGTGAGGGCGCTGCACCCGGTCAGCAGGGAGAGTGCGAGGGTGCCGGCAGCGAGGCTCGTGCGCGAGGTCATGCGTGGCCTCCCCTGTCGGCGTCGCGGGTGTCTGCGGCGGAACCTCGACGATACCCGCGCCGGGCGGCGAGCACCTATCATCGCGGGCGTGGCTGAATGCGATCTCGAGATACCGCGCACCTGGGTCGAGTTCGACGACCCGGCGAGCGAGGCGGACGCCGTCGAGCGCTACCGCTGCGACCTCACGTGGTTGACGTCGAACTGGACGTGCACGTTCGGCGACGAATGCTGCGGCATCGATGCGTCGAAGCCCGACCTGGGATGCTGCGTGCTCGGCGCGCACTTCACCGGCGACGAGGACGAGGCGCACACCGCGTCGGTCATGAAGACGTTGACGCGCGACGAATGGCAGTTCTACGACGAGGGCCACTCGGCTGACGGCTGGGTCGAGGTCGACGAGGACGGCGACCGCAAGACGCGCGTCGTCGAGGGTGCCTGCATCTTCTTGAACCGGCCGGGATTCGGTGACGTCACCTCGTCGGTGGAGGGTTCGGACGACGTGAGGACGGCCGGCCCCGGCCTGGGTTGCGCGCTGCATCAGAAGGCGTGGGCGACGGGCGTCGAGCCGTGGTCGCTCAAGCCCGAGGTGTGCTGGCAGTTGCCGATCCGACGTTCGTATCGTCGCGTGACGCTGCCCGACGGTGAGGAGTATCTCGAGACGACGATCGCCGAGTACGACCGTCGCGGATGGGGTTCGGGCGGCCACGACCTCGACTGGTACTGCTCGGGCAACTCCGAGGCGCACGTGGGAGCCGAGCCGGTCTACGTCTCGCAGCGACCCGAATTGGTCGAGCTCATGGGCCAGGCCGCCTACGACGTGCTCGTCACGTACTGCGAGGCGCACCTCGCAGCGGCTGCCGCGCTGGCCGTCACCCCTGCCGGACGCGACCTGCTGCCGTTGTACGTGCATCCCGCGACGCTGGAGGCCCAGGGCCGCTGACGCACTGTCGTGCATGAGGATGCCCTGCTCGGTGGGGCGGCAGGCATGGCCCGCTCACACCCCTTGGCGTTCAATACCGTGACCGTGGAAACATTGGGATGCGGCGACGGGCGAAGCGAGCCCTCGACGCCGCCGTCAAGCCCCAGAGGAGCACTGTGCCGTGAACGCCACCGCCCCCTCTGCCGCCGAGTACGACTACCGCGTGGTCTGGTCATCGGTTGATGGCGCGTTCGTCGCCACCTGCGCCGAGTTCCCCTCGCTCTCATGGCCGGCCGACTCCCAGACGGCTGCGCTCACCGGCATCGCCACCTTGGTGGACGACGTCCTGACCGACATGCGCGCGTCGGGTGAAGAACCGCCGCTGCCTTTTTCGCGGCGGACGTACTCGGGAAAGTTCAACGTCTGACTGCCGCAGGAGCTTCACCGTCGACTGGCGCGGGAGCCGGCCCAACAGAATGTCAGCCTCAACCAGTACGTCGTGAGCAAACTGGCGTCGTGACGAGCTGCGGCATGGTGCACTGCCGGGGTGACTCTTGAACCGGCCGTGGAGATGCTCTGGGAAGATGCCGACCCGCCTGTCGTTCTCGCGGAACGGTTCGGCTTCGACTCCGCAGGTGCCGCGGCAAACTGGGTCGCGGGCGCGCTTTCTTCTCGGTACTCGCTGGCACCTGACGCCTGCGACCGCATCATCCTCAGTGACGGCAACGCTCTCGCGTGGGTCACGTGCGATGGCGAACCGTTCATCGCAAAGTGGTCCGTGGTGCCGGATCGCTTCGCGCGGCTGGCCGCCACGGCGCGGCTGACGACATGGCTCGGCGATCGCGGGCACCCTGTCTCCGCACCTGTCGCCGCACTGGACGGCCGCACTCAGCTCGAGCTCGACGGCATCTCACTCAGCGTGCAGCGGGTCGCGCCCGGCCAGCACCTCGACGTCGGGGATCTGCAGCTCGTCCGTGAGGCAGGCGCCACACTGGCTCGACTCCACGCCGACCTTGCCGCTTACCACGACGCCGCTGATTTCCCGCGGCCACGAACGCCCGCCCTCTCGTCGAAGGAATCCATCGAGGCCTGGGCTGCAGGTGATCTGCAGCATCTGCCGGCTGACGCGGTGAGACTTCTCGTGCGCATGCTGGCGAACGTGTCGGATGCCCAGCCGCCCGCACATCTCGTCCACGGCGACTACCGGTCGGCAAACATCCTGACGCGGGACGGTGAGATCACGGCCGTGCTCGACTTCGAAGAGTTGCGCTTCGACTCCCCCGTCGGTGAACTCGCGCGATCCGCCGTCATGCTCGGCACGCTCTTTCACGGCTGGGAACCGGTCTCTCCCGCTGTGCATCGAGCCTTCAAGGATGGCTATGAGGACGTCAGAGCACTGTCGGAGGACGAGTCGAGATGGTGGCCCCTTCTGACGCTGTGGTGGTCGCTGCTCATGGTTCCGGCCGGCGACGATCCGACAGGGTGGGGTGCGGCTACCGACGAGATGGCGCGCCGCCTGACCCGCGACACCGAGTGCTGACCTGGCCGGGTGCCGTCATCCCTCGATTTTCGCCGATCTTGCGTCATGAGCGCGCGCCGTTTTCACGCGTTGATGACACAACATCGCGACGGCCGTGGCTGAGGGGGCGAAGGACGCTCCCGAGGGCGGCTGAGCGCACGATTACCCGCTATCCCGGGGTTGTCGGCGCTCACGTCTAGGGTTTCGACCATGGCGAGCAAGGCTTCGAAGCGAACGACGTACCGCTGCACCGAGTGTGGGTGGCAGACGGTCAAGTGGGTCGGGCGATGTGGTGAGTGTCAGGCGTGGGGCACCGTCGAGGAGGTCGGCGGGCCCGTCGCCGTGCGCACGCAGGCGGCGTCGAAGGTCGCCAACCCGGCGAAGCCGATCCGCGAGGTCGACGCGACGAAAGCCTCCATCACGACGACGGGGGTCGGCGAGTTCGACCGCGTCCTCGGTGGTGGCCTCGTACCGGGCGCCGTCATGCTCGTCGCGGGAGAGCCGGGCATCGGCAAGTCGACGCTGCTGCTCGACGTCGCCGCGCGCGCGGCACGCGCTGACACGAAGGTGCTCTACGTCAGCGGCGAGGAATCCGCGGCGCAGGTGCGTCTGCGCGCCGACCGCACGGACGCCGTCGCCGACACGCTCTACCTCGCGAGCGAGACCGACCTCGCCACCGTGCTCGCGCACATCGATGCGGTCCAACCGACGTTCCTCGTCATCGACTCCGTGCAGACGATCGCGAGCGCCGAGGTCGACGGTTCGGCCGGCAACGTCTCGCAGGTGCGCGAGGTCGCGGCCGCCATCATCCAGGTGGCGAAAGCCCGCAACATCTCGACGGTGCTCGTCGGGCACGTGACGAAGGACGGTTCGATCGCCGGCCCCCGTCTGTTGGAGCACCTCGTCGACGTCGTCATCACCTTCGAGGGCGAACGTCACTCGCGTCTGCGGCTCGTACGCGCGGTCAAGAACCGCTACGGGCCGACCGACGAGGTCGGTTGCTTCGACCTGTCCGACGGCGGCATCCAGGGTCTGTCGGACCCGAGCTCACTGTTCCTCACCTCGCGCGACAAGCCCGTCGCGGGTACGTGCGTCACGGTGACGCTCGAGGGTCGCCGACCACTCGTGACGGAGGTACAGGCGCTCGTCGCGCCGTCGGCAGGTGGTTCGCCGCGCCGCACGACGTCAGGGGTCGACTCCTCGAGGACCGCCATGATCCTCGCCGTCCTCGAACGCCGCGCGGGTGCCCCCGTCAGCCGTGCCGACTGCTACGTCTCGACGGTCGGGGGCGCGAAGCTGAGCGAACCGGCGTCCGACCTCGCCGTCGCGTTGTCCCTGCTCAGTTCGGCGCAGGAGAAACCGCTTCCGGCGGGGCTCATCGCCGTCGGCGAGGTGGGACTTTCGGGAGACATCCGCGCCGTCAGCGGTGTGGCGCGACGTCTCACCGAGGCGGCGCGCATCGGGTTCGACAAGGCCATCATTCCTGCCGGGTCGCTCGGCACCGAGAAGGCCCCCCCGGGCATGCGCATCGCCGAGTGCGCCGACCTCGGCTCGGCGATGCGTGCCGTCGGAACGGCATCAGGTGATTGAGCGGCCCGGTCAGCGATGCCCCGGGGCCCGGATTCCCACCGGCCAGTTGAGTCACTTACGTCCCGACGAGTCACTCACGACTGACTCATCCTCACCCACGTGACGCAGCCGCCCCGCCACCACGCCCGAGACATCCCAGGCGACCATCAGCACACCCGCCACCACGCCCGAGACATCCCAGGCGACCATCAGCACCCCCACCGACCACGACGTGATCCATCCACCCACCCCGGCCACGGTTTCCCTAACCTGGAAGACAACCCCTCACCACGTGTGGCCACCATCACAGGCCGCGATCGGTACTGCGAAGTAACCCAAACCCGGCACTAAGGTGCCAGAGGCATCGAGCGCGCCGCATGGCTGCGCCGAGTACGACGACGACCTGAGGATGAACCAGACGTGTTTTCCGGACGTAACGCCCGCGCTGCCGCTCTGCCCGCGCAGCTGTCCCGTAGCTGGCTGCTCGCGAGCGCCATGAAGCCTGAACTCTTCGACGCGGCCCTCGCCTCCGAGGCCGATTCCGTCATCTTCGACATCGAGGATGCCGCGCCTGCCGCCGACAAGTCCACGGCGCGCGACAACGTCGTCAAGGCCCTCGAGGACGGCGCGACCGGTTGGGTGCGCATCAACGACATCAACACCGAGTTCTGGGAGGACGACCTCAACGCCCTCCACGGCATCCCCGGCCTGCGCGGCGTCATGCTGGCGAAGACGGAGAAGCCCGAGCACGTCACGCTGACGGCGATGCGCCTCAACCCGGGAACCCCCGTCCTCGCGCTCGTCGAGTCGGCCCTCGGCATCGAGAACGCAACGTCGATCGCGTCCGCCCCGGGCACCTTCCGCCTCGCGTTCGGTGTCGGCGACTTCCGCCGCGACACCGGCGCGGGCGCCGACCCGATGGCGCTCGCTTATGCGCGCTCCAAGCTCGTCGTCGCCTCCCGCGTCGGCCAGCTGCCCGGCCCGATCGACGGCCCGACCCTCACCGACTCCGAGGACGAGCTGCTCGAGGCGTGCAAGGTCACCCAGAACATGGGCATGACGGGCAAGCTGACGCTGCGCATCGACCAGACCGACCCGATCAACCGTGGCCTGTCCCCCAGCCACTCTGAGATCGAGTGGGCCGCCGAACTGCTCGACTCGCACGAGCACGGCGGCGGTACACGCGACGGCAGCTACGCGCCGCGCCTGGCACGAGCGCAGAAGATCCGCAACCTCGGTGAGTCCTATGGGCTCTGGACGGTCTGATCAGCAGACATCGCGACGCCTGAGCGGGTGGGTGCGCGCCGCCACGTCACGATGTGATGTCGGCGCGTGCTCGCCCGCACCCGCAGTCAGTAGAGTTCACGGTGGGTGAGGAACGAGACGAGCAGGTGGGTCATGGCAAAAGAGGCAAGTGTGACTGAGCGATCCAACGAGGCCCTGCTCTGGGAGACCCTCGCCGCCATCGCTCCCGGCACCGAACTGCGCGACGCTCTCGAACGCATCCTGCGCGGGCGCACCGGAGCGCTCATCGTCGTCGGGCACGACGACGTCGTCGACAAGATCTCGACGGGCGGCTTCCCGATCAACATCGACTTCTCCGCGACGCGCCTGCGCGAACTCGCGAAGATGGACGGCGGCATCGTCGTCAGCTCCGGCCTGGAGAAGATCATCGGTGCGGCGATCCAGTTCGTCCCCGATTCGAGCATCGAGACGCGCGAGTCCGGCACCCGTCACCGCACGGCCGAACGTGTCGCGAAGCAGACCGGTTTCCCCGTCATCTCCGTCAGCCAGTCGATGCAGATCATCGCCGTGTACGTCGGCGGCATGCGTCACGTGCTCGAGGGCTCGCCCGCGATCCTGTCGCGCGCCGGGCAGGCGCTGCAGACGCTCGAGCGGTACAAGAAGCGCCTCGACGAGGTCACTGGCTCCCTCTCCGCTCTCGAGATCGAAGACTTGGTGACGGTGCGTGACGTCGCCCAGGTGCTGCAGCGCCTCGAGATGGTGCGGCGCATCAGCGAGGAGATCTCCTCCTACGTCGTCGAACTCGGCACCGACGGACGCCTCATCGACCTGCAGCTGCAGGAACTCATCGGCGCCCTCGGCAACGACCGTGAACTCCTCATCCGTGACTACCTGGAATCCTCACGCGACGGCTACACGCTCGAACAGGCCGACGCGAACCTCGCCTCGCTGAGCAACGACGACCTCATCGACATCAGCGCCAACGCGCGCGCGGTCGGCTTCGCCGTCGCGGGTGACGCGCTCGACGCCCTCGTCACTCCGCGCGGCTACCGGTTGCTGTCGAAGGTGCCGCGCCTGCCCGGCGCAATCATCGACCGACTCGTCGACCATTTCGGCAGCCTGCAGGCCCTGCTCGCCGCGGACTTCGACGACCTGCTCACCGTCGACGGCGTCGGCGAATCGCGCGCCCGCGCCGTGCGCGAAGGGCTCTCGCGCCTCGCCGAGAGCAGCATCCTCGAACGCTACGTGTGAGCACGCTGCTTCCGGAGGCACAGCGCGACGACCTCGTCGCACGTCTCAACGCCTGGTTCCTCGATGCCGCGCGCCCGCTGCCATGGCGCTCCCCCGACACGACACCGTGGGGCATCTTCCTGTCCGAGGTCATGAGCCAGCAGACGCCCGTCGCGCGCGTGGCTCCGATCTGGCAGGAATGGCTCGAGCGCTGGCCCACCCCGTCGGACCTGGCGGCCGCCGCGCCAGGCGAGGCCGTCCGCCACTGGGGCCGCCTCGGCTACCCGCGTCGTGCCCTGCGGCTGCACGACGCCGCCGTCACGATGGTCGAACGGCACGGCGGCGAGGTGCCGTCGACGCACGACGACCTGCTCGCGCTGCCCGGCGTCGGCGAGTACACGGCAGCGGCCGTCGCGTCGTTCGCGTTCGGTGAGCGCGTCACCGTCATCGACACGAACATCCGACGCGTCGAGGCGCGTACGGTGACCGGCATCGAGTTCCCCCGACCCAACCTGAGCGCCGCAGAACGCCGACTCGCCGCGCTGCTGCTGCCGCAGGACGATCACGTGCTGTGGAACGCCGCGTCGATGGAGTTCGGAGCGGTCGTGTGCACCGCGAAGGCCCCCGCCTGCGGCACCTGCCCGATCATCGACGCCTGCGCCTGGCAGCTCGCGGGCGCGCCCGTCTACGACGGCCCCGCCCGGCGTGGGCAGGCCTGGGCCGGCACCGATCGGATGGTGCGCGGCAAGCTGCTCGCGGTGCTGCGCGAGGCGCACGGCCCCGTCGAACGCGCCCGCCTCGACGAGGCCTGGGACGACGACGCCCAGCGCGAGCGCTGCCTCTCATCGCTCATCGAGGACGGTCTCGTCGACCCCCTCGACGACGAGCTGTTCGCGCTGCCCGGCCGCCGCTGAGCCACCCCCTCAGACGACGATGTTGCCCGGGTTTCGGGGCGCGGGCGCCCCGGAACCCGGGCAACATCCTCGGTCGGTCAGTGAAGCGTCAGCTTGCGTGATCGGCGTGTGGCCCGGCGTCGGTCGGCTTGACGTACGCAGCCTCGGGGTTGGCCGGCGCGTGGAGGTGGAGCGATTCCATCACCTCGGCGAGAACCGCTTCCTGCCCGCCCTTCGCCTCGACGGTGGTGCCCGGCTCGTCAGCCTGCAGCGGCTCGAGCGTGTCGAGCTGGCTCTGCAGCAGGGACGCCGGCATGTAGTGACCCTTGCGCTCGGCGAGACGCTGTTCGAGCTGCTCGCGCGAGACGTCGACGTGGCAGAACGACACCGTCGGGCGCCCCTCGCGGAGCAGCTCACGGTAGCTGCGCTTGAGCGCACTGCATGTGATGACGGCGCTCTTGCCGAGGCTCTCGTGCTCGTCGATCCACTCGCCGATCTTCGTCAGCCACGGCCAGCGGTCCTCGTCCGTCAGCGGGATGCCGGCGCGCATCTTCTCGACGTTGGCCTGCGGGTGCAGGTCGTCGCCCTCGACGTACGTCCACCCCATGGCGTCGGCCAGACCCGTCGCGACGGTCGTCTTGCCCGAGCCCGAGACGCCCATGACGATGACGAACTGGGGCTGCGGTTGTGTGCTCATGCCTTTCACCCTAACGTTCGATTCTTCACCCGAGAACTGGCTCTGGCCACCGGCCCGTTCGTGGACATCGGTGCCCCTGGACGACGAACCCCCTTGCGCGCAGATGCACCCGGGTGCATCTGCGCGCAAGGGGGTTCGGTGAGTGCGAGCGCCCTGCGTCTCAGACGATGAGGTGCAGGATCCAGACGCAGGCGAAGCCGACGACGGAGATGACCGTCTCCATGAGCGACCACGACTTGAGGGTCTGCACGACGCTGAGGCCGAAGTACTCCTTGACGAGCCAGAACCCGGCGTCGTTGACGTGGCTGAAGAACAGCGAGCCGGCGCCGATCGCGAGCACGACGAGGGAGAGCTGGTTGGCGTCGAGGTGGGCGACCAGGGGCGCGACGATGCCGGCGGCGGTGATCGTCGCGACCGTCGCCGAACCCGTCGTGAGACGGATACCGACGGCGACGAGCCACGCGAGCAGCAGCGGAGAGAAGTTGCTGCCGTCTGCCCAGTCCTTGATGACGTTGCCGACGCCCGCGTCGACGAGGAGCGTCTTGAAGCCACCGCCGGCGGCGACGATGAGGATGATGCCGGCGACGGCGGGCAGGCCCGCGCTCATGATGCCGTTCGTCTTCGCGATCGACAGGCCGGCGCCCTCGCCGAGCAGGATCATCGCGACCATGGTCGAGATGAACAGCGCGACCGGCGGGTTGCCGAGGAACTCGATGACGGACAGCGCCGTGCCCTTCTTCATGCCGGCGATCTCGGCGATGGCCGAGATGAGCATGAGGACGACGGGCAGCAGGATGCACGTGATCGCTGCACCGAACGACGGGCGACGCGTGGGCGTCGTGTCGTTCTTCGCGTCGACGGCGGTGGCGCCGTCGTGCTCGCCACCGCCATGCGCGCCCGAACCCGCGTCGCGGACCGAGCCGTCGGCAGCGAGCGCCGCAGGAGCATCGACGGGCACGAGACGCGCGACGAGGCGCCCGAGCAGCGGGCCGGCGACGATGAGCGTCGGGATGGCGGCGATGATGCCGAACAGCAGGGTGCGGCCGGTGTTGGCGTGGACGGCCTCGATCGCGGCGACGGGGCCGGGGTGCGGCGGCACGAAACCGTGGAGCACCGACAGGCCGGCGAGGGCCGGGATGCCGATGAGCAGCACCGGCTGCTTCGTGCGGCGCGCGACCGACAGGACGATCGGGATGAGCAGGACGACGCCGATCTCGAAGAACATCGGCAGGCCGATGATCGCGGCGACGAGCGCCATCATCCACGGCAGTGCGGCGGCCTTGACGCCGCCGACGAGCTTGTCGACGATCGCGTTGCCGCCGCCGGAGTCGGCGAGCAGCTGACCGATCATCGCACCGAGGGCGACGAGCAGACCGACGGAGCCGGCGGTCTTGCCGAAACCGGTCGTGAAGCTGTCGACGGCGGGCTTGCCTGGCACCTGGGCGACGGCGGCGAGCGCCGCGCTGCCGAGGATGAGGCCGAGGAACGGGTGGAGCTTGAACGCGCTGATCGCGAGGACGACGACGGCGATGCCGGCGAGCGCCGCGAGGGTGAGTTGCCCGGACGACGCGTGGGAGATCGGCCCGGTCGCGTCCGCTGCAAGAAGGTGAACCATGTGCGATGGCCCTTCCCTGATGGGTGGTCAATGAGGCGCGGCCACTCGTCCAAGAACGGCCAACCGGCTCACAGTAGTCGTCGAACCCATGCATGCACCTCTGCATCGGCTGACGAATGGACAACAAACGTTTTGCTCAACCGCGCTCTTCCGAGCGTCAGAGCGTCAGCAGCATGCGCGTGTTGCCGAGGGTGTTGGGCTTGACGCGGTCGAGGTCGAGGAATTCGGCGACACCTTCGTCGTACGACTGCAGCAGTTCGTCGTAGACGGTTCGCTCGATCGGGATGCCTTCGATCTCGACGAACCCGTGGCGCGCGAAGAAGGCGGTCTCGAACGTCAGGCAGAACACGCGGTCGACGCCGATGATACGCGCCTGGTGGATGAGGGCGTCGAGCAGGCGCCCTCCGACGCCGTGGCCGCGGACGTCGCCGGACACGGCGAGCGTTCGCACCTCCGCGACGTCCTCCCACATGACGTGCAGCGCACCGCATCCGACGATGTCGTCGTCGAGCTCGGCGACGATGAACTCGCTCAGGTTCTCGTAGTAGCTGACGGCCGGTTTGTCGACGATCGCCTTCGACTCCACGTACGGCGTCACGAGCCGTCGGATGCCTCGCACATCGGCGGCGCGGGCACGGCGAAGCACGACGGAACTCATGCACTCCACCCTAGGCACTCGCTTCGGGGCCGCAGCCGCGCGTCCCAGCTGACGAACCCCGTCAAGCCCACCCGACGAGAACACGACGGTGCGGCCCGCCTCCCCCCAGGGAGGCGGGCCGCACCGCACAGGTCACCGCGCATCAGACACGGTCGGAACGTCGATCAGACCGCGGCAGCGCCTTCGCCGCCACCGGGACCACCGCCGACGGCGCCACCGAAGTCGATCGGACCCGACAGGTCGTCACTGCTCGGCGTCGCGCCCTTCATGTCGGTGTCGACCTTGTCAGACGCCCGCGTGTGCTTCGACAGCGAGATCGGCGTGCCGGAGAACGTGAACGTCGCCTCCTTGCCTTCGCCCTCGACGTCGACGAGCACGAGGTCGCCCTTCGAGATCTCGCCGAAGAGGATCTTCTCGGACAGCTGGTCCTCGATCTCGCGCTGGATCGTGCGACGCAGCGGACGTGCACCGAGAGCCGGGTCGTACCCGCGCTTTGCGAGCAGATCCTTCGCGCCCTGCGTGAGCTCGATCGCCATGTCCTGATCCTTGAGGCGCTCGTCGAGCTTCGCGACCATGAGGTCGACGATCTCGACGATCTCGGCCTGCGACAGCTGCGGGAACACGATCGTGTCGTCGACACGGTTGAGGAACTCGGGACGGAAGTGCTGCTTGAGCTCCTCGCCGACCTTCGCCTTCATCCGGTCGTAGTTGCTGCGCTGGTCGTTGCCCGCGGCGAAGCCGAGGGAGACGCCCTTCGCGATGTCGCGCGTGCCGAGGTTCGTCGTCATGATGATGACGGTGTTCTTGAAGTCGACGACGCGGCCCTGGCTGTCGGTCAGGCGGCCGTCCTCCAGGATCTGCAGCAGCGAGTTGAAGATGTCGGCGTGAGCCTTCTCCACCTCGTCGAACAGCACGACCGAGAACGGCTTGCGACGCACCTTCTCCGTCAGCTGGCCACCCTCTTCGTAGCCGACGTAGCCGGGGGGCGAACCGAACAGACGCGAGACGGTGTGCTTCTCCGCGTACTCGGACATGTCGAGCGTGATGAGCGCGTCCTCGTCACCGAAGAGGAACTCGGCGAGCGACTTGGCGAGCTCCGTCTTGCCGACACCCGTCGGGCCGGCGAAGATGAACGAACCACCGGGACGGCGCGGGTCCTTGAGGCCCGCACGCGTGCGTCGGATGGCCTGCGACAGCGCCTTGATGGCGTCGTCGTTGCCGATGACGCGCTTGTGCAGCTCGTCCTCCATGCGCAGCAGACGCGAGGACTCCTCCTCCGTCAGCTTGAACACGGGGATACCGGTCGACGCGGCGAGAACCTCTGCGACGAGCTCCTCGTCGAGGACGGCGGCGAGATCGACGTCGCCGGCCTTCCACTCCTTCTCCTTGGCCTCCTTCTCCTCGACGAGCTTGCGCTCGTCGTCACGCAGGGCAGCGGCCTTCTCGAAGTCCTGGCTGTCGATGGCCGATTCCTTCTCACGACGCACGTGAGCGATCTTCTCGTCGAACTCGCGCAGCTCCGGCGGAGCCGTCATGCGACGGATCCGCAGACGCGCGCCCGCCTCATCGATGAGGTCGATCGCCTTGTCCGGCAGGAAGCGGTCGGTGATGTACCGGTCGGCCATGTTGACGGCCCCGACGAGCGCGGCGTCCGTGATCGTGACGCGGTGGTGCGCCTCATAGCGGTCGCGCAGACCCTTGAGGATCTCGATGGCCTGCGGGATCGTCGGCTCGTTGACCTGGATCGGCTGGAACCGGCGCTCGAGCGCCGCGTCCTTCTCGATGTGCTTGCGGTACTCATCGAGCGTCGTCGCACCGATCGTCTGCAGCTCGCCACGAGCCAACATCGGCTTCAGGATCGAGGCAGCGTCGATGGCACCCTCGGCCGCACCGGCACCGACGAGGCTGTGGATCTCGTCGATGAACAGGATGATGTCGCCACGCGTGCGGATCTCCTTGAGCACCTTCTTGAGGCGCTCCTCGAAGTCACCGCGGTAGCGCGAACCGGCGACGAGCGAGCCCAGGTCGAGGGTGTAGAGGTGCTTGTCCTTGAGCGTCTCGGGCACGTCACCCGCGACGATGTCAGCGGCAAGACCCTCGACGACGGCCGTCTTGCCGACGCCGGGCTCACCGATGAGCACCGGGTTGTTCTTGGTACGGCGCGACAGCACCTGCATGACGCGCTCGATCTCCTTCTCACGCCCGATGACCGGGTCGAGCTTGCCCTCACGGGCAGCCTGCGTGAGGTTGCGACCGAACTGGTCGAGCACCGTCGAACCGGCCGGGGTGCCCTCGGCGGGGCCACCCGACGACGACGCGCCGACGCCCGCGGCCTGCGGCTCGCCCTTGCCCTGGTATCCGGACAGGAGCTGGATGACGGTGGTGCGCACCGTCGACAGGTCTGCGCCGAGCTTGACGAGCACCTGCGCGGCGACGCCCTCACCCTCGCGGATCAGGCCGAGCAGGATGTGCTCGGTGCCGATGTAGCTGTGACCGAGCTGCAGCCCCTCGCGCAGGGACAGCTCGAGAACCTTCTTCGCGCGCGGCGTGAAGGGAATGTGGCCGGACTGCGTCTGCTGCCCCTGGCCGATGATCTCCTGAACCTGCTCGCGGACGGCGTCCAGCGAGATACCCAGGGATTCGAGCGCCTTCGCGGCGACGCCCTCCCCTTCGTGGATGAGGCCCAGGAGGATGTGCTCCGTGCCGATGTAGTTGTGGTTGAGCATGCGCGCTTCTTCTTGCGCGAGCACCACGACCCGACGGGCGCGGTCGGTGAACCGTTCGAACATGTCATCTCCTCGATGCCGAGATCTCACACGATGCTAGCCGGGGCGGGTGACGACGTCAGCGTGACGCCGCATCCACCACCGGTCTTCGAAGGTGCCAACGCCGCGTGTGCCCGCCGTGTTCCGCTCCGGGCGCGTTTGGCTGCTGCGTTCGCCCAGGGCGGAACCTCGCGCCCCGATCCCGGTCGGCAGGGGCGCATGCCCTCGTGGGTCTGCCCCACCCATGACGGTCGTCACGGATAGGCTGGACACGTGACTGACGGCCCCCTCGAGCTTCGCGTCTTCGGCCTCGACTTCGCGGTGAACGTGCAGCCCGAGCGTCGTGACGCCGTCGCGCGTCAGTGGCACTGGTGCCGCCCGGACGCGCCGTCACAGCGCAAGATCGCGCCCTTGCCGAGAGCGCCACATCGGGTGGGTCGGGGTGGCAGTTCGGTCGGCAGCGAGAGCGCCGCAGGCTTGCGAGCAGCCGGGACGGCTGAGGTCGAGCCGGTCGACATCGCAAAGACGATCACCGTCGATCGAATCGATGACGCCCCCGGCAGCGGCTCAGACACCGGCGACTACACGCTGACGACGACGCTCACCGGCCGCGCCATCTCGGCGCGTGCGGGCGAGTTTGTCATGCTCCACGCCGGTGGAGTCTGCGACCCCGACACGGGCGTCGTTGCCGGCCTGTTCGCAGCGTCGGGCACCGGCAAGACGACGGCGACGCAGCACTACTGCACGCACGGCTACGGCTACGTCACCGACGAGACGCTCATCTTCAACGACCGCCGCGACGTCATGCCCTACCCCAAGCCGCTGTCGGTGCTCGTCAACCCGGGTGTCTCCGGCGTCAAGACGCAGCACTGCCCCGACGACCTCGACATGGCGCCGCCTCGTGACGGCGCGTTGCGGCTCGGGCCGCTCGTCCTGCTCGACCGCATTCGTGACGACGCCCGCCCTGACGAGAGCGTCAACGGCGGCGATGCGGAAGCTGACGCCACGCGCGCCGCGCCCGACCGTATCGATGCCGAGGACGACAACAGCGCCGGCACTCACGAGCCCGGCGAGGCCGAGCTGAGCGAGATGCCGCTGTTCGAGGCGTTGACGCTCATCCTGCCGCAGTCGTCGGCGATGCCGCAGATCGACGGTTGCCTCGACCTGCTCGCCCGGATAGCCTTCGCCGGCGGCGGCGTCCAACGTCTGCGTTATCGCGAGATCGCCGACACGCTCCCCCTCTTGCGCGACGTGTTCACGCTGGCGCCGCAGGAGCCGTTCTGGCGTCACGTGCCCGGCACGTGGTGGACGCAGCAGCCCGACGTCGACCCCTACCTGCCGCTCGCGTCGGCGACGCTGGATGCCGACGTCACGGCCGGCGATGGCGACGATGATCGCGCCTTCGCCACGCGCGAGGATCCCGTCGCGAGCCCTGCGGACAGCGCCGAGGCCCTGACCAACGACACCGTTCTGACGCTCGCACCCTTCGTCGACGCCCTCGTCGACGAGGACGCGCTCGAGGTGCTGACGCTCATCGGCTCGACGCCCGCGCACCTGCACGGTCTCGGCGCCGTCATCCACCTGACGCTGCTCGACGGCCCCCGCTCGCTGGCTGACCTCGTCGACGTCTGCACCGCCACCCTCGGCGAGCACCCGGATGCCAACGCGCTCGTCAGACGTGCGGCCCACGACCTGCTGACGAACCGCGTCGTCCGCGTCATCCGCTGACACCTGCCCCGCTGGGGCGTTCCGCGCCGATCGACATGGCCGGCGCCGCCAACAGCCGGGGCGCCGAGGCGATCACCTCGAGCGGCTACGTTCCATGAGGACCTGTTCGCGCAGGATGTCGGCGTGCCCGCAGTGCTGGGCATGCTCGCGAAGCACGTGGAGCAGGATCCAGCGAACGCTCAACGGGCCGCGCCGGTTTCCTGACCAGATGGTGTCTCCGCCCACCCCGTCCACGGCGCGTCGCGATCGTTCGCAGGCGCGAGCGAAAACGTCGAGCACAGACGCCGACGTGTCGGCGTCCGTCAGGTCGAACGACTCGTCGGGCCCGGGCTGCAGGCCGAGTTCTGCACGGCTGCGCCCTGTACGGGCCTCCTCGAACCAGACCCGTTCGACGAACGTCGCGTGCTTCACCAGGCCGAGCAGCGTCGTCGTCGACGGGACGAGCCGACGTCGGGCCTCGGCCTCGCTCAACCCGTCGAGGGACGCAGCGATCATGGCACGGTGCTGGTCGATGAACACCCCGATCTGCTGCTCGAACGAAGCGTCGTAGACGTCGGGCGCGTCGGGGTTCGCCATCATCGTCCGAGTATCACACGGCGCCCAACGCGGCTGAGCGCGTCAGCTCGCTGCTTCGCCGCGTGCTTTCTTGGCCCGGTCGACGCTGGCCTGCAGGGCGGCGAGCAGGTCGACGACCTCGGCGCTCTCCTCCGGCTTGTCTTCGGGTTCCTTGACCTCGCCGCCCGCGAGCTTGGCCTCGACGACCTCGCGCACGGCCTGCTCGTAGGTGTCCTCGTACGCCTCGGGGTCGAAGTCACCCGACAACGACTCGACGAGCATCGCCGCCATCGCCTGCTCCGAATCCGTCACCTCCGCCTTCGCCTCGAGGACGGCGAAGTCGGGCTCGCGCACCTCGTCGGGCCACAGCAACGTCTGCAGGACGATGGCCTTGCCCTCGACGCGCAGGACGGCCACCGTCACGCGCGTGCGCAACGACACCGTGACGACGGCGACGCGCCCGCTCTCCTCGAGCGCGCTACGCAGCAGGGCGTACGGCTTGAGTGCCGCCTTGTCGGGCTCGAGGTAGTAGACCTTGTCGAGCACGAGCGGGCTGATCTGCTCGGCCGGCACGAACCGGTCGACGGCGATCTCCTTGCTCGTGACGAGCGGCAGGTCGGCAAGGTCTGCGTCCGTCAGCACGACCATCTGCCCCTCGGGCGTCTCGTACCCCTTCGCGATGTCGCTGTAGGCGACCTGCTCGCCGTCGATCGAGCAGACACGCTGGTACTTGATGCGTCCGCCGTCCTTCTCGTGCACCTGACGGAACTGCACGTCGTGATTCTCCGTCGCCGAGTACACGCGTACCGGCACGTTGACGAGGCCGAAACTGACGGCACCCTTCCAGATCGCTCGCATGCCCTTCGCGCCCTTCTCGCTCGTGCGGTGTCACATCTAGGGTGAGCCTATGCGCCCGATGCTCGCGACACCGACACCTCACGTGCCGTGCGGGCCCGCGTGGCGCCACGAGGTGAAGTGGGACGGCATCCGCGCCATCGTCACCGTCCGCGGCGGTGAGGTGACGATCGCGACGCGCTCCGGCGCCGACTGCTCCGCGCGCTTCCCCGAGATCACCGGTTCACGCCTGCGCGACTTCGACGACCTCGTCCTCGACGGCGAGCTCGTCGCCCTGACGAACGGGCGGCCCGACTTCCGCGCCGTCATGCACCGACTCGCCCCCGGCGGCGGACGCTCACGCATGCGCGCCGCCAGCCCCGACGAAGCCGCGGCCCTCGCACGAACTCCTGTGCAGCTCATGACGTTCGACGTGCTGCGCGCCGCCGGGCACGACGTCATCACCCTGCCGTGGAGCGCGCGTCGTGAACTGCTCGACGGCGCGGGGATCGACGGCTCGGCCGATCACGGATCGAGCGCCACGGCCTCCGCGATCCAGGTGCCGCCCGCGCATGACGACGGCGACGCGCTGCTCGCCGCGACCCGTGACGCCGGCCTCGAGGGCGTCGTCAGCAAGCGCGTCGATTCACCGTATCGCCCGGGCGTGCGCAGCGAGGACTGGCTCAAGAGCGTCCACCGCACCCGCGAGACGTTCGTCGTCCTCGGTTGGCGACCGGTCGACGGCACCGTCGGCGCGCTGGGCGCGATCCTCGTCGGCGAATGGGCCGACGGCGAGCTCGTCTATCGCGGACGCGTCGGCACCGGATTCTCGGCCGCGGCCGGGCGCGCGCTGCTCGAGTGGCTGACGCCGGCGCCCGAGCCGGCCGTGCCGCGCGATGCTCTCGCCGCGGAGGACGCCGTCGGCACCCACTGGGTGCGCCCCGAGATCCTCGTCGACGTCACCCACCTGGGGCGCAGCTCCGGCGGGCGGCTGCGTCAGCCCGCATACACCGGGCTGCGCCTCGACATCGCCGCACGTGAGGACGACGCATGAGCCCCGAGGTGAGCCCCACCGTCGTCGAGGTCGACGGGCGGACGCTGCGCCTGACGAATCTCGACAAGATCCTGTACCCCGCGACGGAGACGACGAAGGGTGAGGTACTGCACTATTACGCGAGCGTGGCACCGCGAATTCTCGCGCAGACGAAAGACCGGCCAGTCACCCGGCTGCGTTTTCCGCATGGTGTCGGAAAACTCGAGTTCTTCGAGAAGAACACCCCATCGGGCGCACCGCACTGGATCGAACGCGAAGAGATCGACAAGGTCACCTACCCGTTCGTCGATTCCGTCGCCGCTCTCAGCTATTTCGCGAACCTCGCCTCCCTCGAATTCCACACTCCCCAGTGGCGCTGGCGGGATGGCGAACGCGAAAATCCTGACCGCATCGTTCTCGACCTCGACCCGGGCGCTCCCGCGGGGCTCGACGAATGCGCCGCGGTCGCCGTCATGCTGCGCGAACTGCTCGGTTCTCTGGGCTGGCCCAGCGTTCCTGTCACCTCGGGCAGCAAAGGAATGCAGATCTACGCACGCCTCGACGGCACCCATTCGAGTGACGACATTCGCGAGTTCGCCCGCACCCTCGCGGAGAAGCTCACCGAGATGCGCCCCGAACTCATCACCGCGAAGATGACGAAATCACTACGCCCCGGCAAGGTGTTCATCGACTGGTCGCAGAACCTCGCGGCCAAGACGACCATCACCCCATGGTCGCTGCGTGGCCGCAACCGGCCGTTCGTCGCCACGCCGCGAACGTGGGACGAGATCGAGACGGCCCGCACCAAGCCCGGCTCCCTGCGGCAGCTCGACCTCCACGACGTGCTCGACGAACGACTCGACCGGCCCGACCCGATGGACGCCCTGCTCCGCTGAACGAATCAAACAACGAGACAAGAGCACGCAAGCGCGTCGAGCCGACACGACAGAAGGACCCTGCACTTTCCACACGGAAAGCACAGGGCCTCTCTGGAAGTTCTTCGCGCCGTGGCGAACGTCAGTTCTTCGTGGCGGCGTCGTAGGCCTTCATGAGGTCGGCCGAGACGCGGCCTCGGTCACTGACCGTCCAGCCGTTCGCGCGGCCCCAGTCACGAATGGCATTGAGGTCGGAACGACCACCGCCGCGCGTGGAGGACGCCTTCGACTGCTGCTTACGACCGCCGACCCGACGAGCGTGACCGACCCAGGTGGCGAGAGAATCACGCAGCTTGGCGGCGTTCTCGTCGGACAGGTCGATCTCGTAGTTCACACCGTCGAGGGCGAACTGGATGGTCTCGCTCGCGTCCGAGCCGTCGATGTCGTCTTCCAGCGTGACATGGATGCGCTGAGCCATGATCGGCTCCTTTCGAAGTGCGAATGATTCTGCCTCGCAGGGGCGAGGCGACGAACCCGACATTACCGTCCGATAAGCGAAAGAGCGAAACCCGGCAACCGATTTCGCTCTTTCCCCGAGTATTTTTTCAGACGCAATTCACGCGACTGGAATGGGGGCGATCATTCCGGGGGCGTCGTCGCGCGAGAACTCATCGTTCCGGGTGCAGCCTTCGGCAGGTGCGCATTCTGCAGACGCGCCTCCTCCTCGCCGGGCGCGACGGCACCCTTCGTCAGGTCGTGTTCGCGCTCCCATTGCGCCTGCGCGACGCGTTCACGCCGGTCGCCCTCCATGATGTGACGCAGGATGAGGTAGAACAGGCCGAGAATTCCGATCGACGGAATGAGCGTCTCGATGGCCGGCCACAGGCTGTCCACGGGCTCCACTTCCTTTCACGTGCAGCCGCGTCGCCGGGCCGCTCCAGGTGTTCAGTCTACGAGGCCGCGGTTCAGGCCTCGCGACCGCCGACGACGAGGGGGACGTTGTCGATCAACCGGGTCGTGCCGACCTTGGCCGCGACGGCGAGCAGCGCCTCCCCGCGGAAGTACTCGGGCACCTGCTCCAACGTGACCGGGTCGACGAGCACGAGGTAGTCGACGAGGGCCAGCGGTTCGCGCACGAGGACGTCCCGCGCAGCGCGCCGTACAGCGGCAGGGCCGGAGTTACGAGCGGCCTCACCGGCCTGGAGGGCCTTCGACAGGCACAGCGCGACCTCACGGTCGGCGTCGCTCAGATAGGCGTTGCGGCTGCTGAGGGCGAGCCCGTCGGACTCGCGGACGGTCGGTACGCCGACGATCTCGACGGACATGTCGAGGTCACGCACCATGCGCTTGATGAGCAGCAACTGCTGCGCGTCCTTCTGGCCGTAGTAGGCGCGCGTCGGGTGCACGATGTTGAGCAGCTTGTTGACGACCGTCAGCATCCCGTCGAAGTGGCCGGGGCGCGACGCACCTTCGAGGACGCCGCCCAGCGGGCCCGCCGAGACGCGCACGCCCGGCTCACCGTCGGGGTAGACGACGTCAGGGCTCGGAGCAAACACGAGGTTGGCGCCCTCGCGCTCGCAGATCTCCAGGTCGCGCTGCAGCGTGCGGGGGTAGCGCGACAGGTCCTCCCCCGCCGCGAACTGCAGCGGGTTGAGGAAGATCGTGACGACGACGGCGTCGTTCTCCTCGCGCGCGCGACGGATCAGCGTCGCATGCCCCTCGTGCAGGGCCCCCATCGTCATGACGACGCCGACGCTGCCGCCGAGGCGGCCGCGGGCGTCGGCGAACTCGGTGCGGGCGTGGGTGACGACAGGTGCGGTCATGCGTGGCTCCCGGTGGCGTGGTCAGGGACGGGGCTCGAACCTGACGGGGTGGGTGTCGGAGATTGTGGAGGAACGATCGGAGCGGACGGATCAGGGCGTCGGGGGCTCGGGGCCCACCCCGCCCTGGTCTGGTGGCCCGCCGCGCCCCTCGAGCGCGGTGAGGACGGCGTCGATCTGCATCGGGGTGAGAGCGCCGCGCGCCGAGCTGCGTTGCGCGGTCGCGAGCGCGAGCGCGCGGTAGGTCGGGGGAATGTCGAGTGCCACACCAGTGTGGGCGAGCGCCTCGAGCATGTCGAGGTGACGCGTCAACGTGCCCGCGTCGCCGCGCGCGACGGGGCCCGTCAGCGCCTTGTCGCCGCGTTCGAGGGCGTTGTCGAGCGCGGCCTCGAGCAGCGGGCGCAGCAGGCGGCCCGGGTCGTCGACGTCGATGCGGCGCAGCAGCTCGCCGGCCTGCGCGACGAGGGTGACGAGGTGGTTCGAGCCGTGCGCGAGCGCCGCGTGGTACTGCGTGCGATCGGCCTCGTCGACGGTGAACGGCTCGCCGCCCATGTCGAGCACGAGCGCGTCGGCGACCATGCGGTGGTCGGGCATCGCCGTGACGGCGAACGGGCAGCCGGCGAGGCGCGTCAGGTCGACCGCGGTGCCGCTGAACGTCATCGCCGGGTGGATCGCGAGCGGCACCCCGCCGGCCTCGACGACGGGCGCGAGCACGCCGATGCCCTGCGCGCCGCTCGTGTGGACGACGATGCGTGGGCCGAGTGTGCCGGGGAAGTCGAGGCCGTGGACCAGAGCGGCGAGTTCGTCGTCGGGCACGGTGAGCAGGACGAGATCGGCGGCCGCTGCGACGCCGGCCGGCTGCTGGACGGGGACTCCGGGCAGCAGCGCCTCAGCCCTCTCGCGGCTCGCCTCGGACACACCGCTGACGGCGACGACGTCATGCCCCGCCTTGCGCAACGCCGCCCCCAGCACCGCACCGACTCGCCCCGCACCGATGACGCCGACGCGCAGGCTCGGCGCACCCGGGAGCGGGGTCGGCTGCTCGAAAGTCACCCGCCCAACGCTACTCCCGTCCGCGAGGTCCTCGAATCACTGCGGGGCCGTGTGCTCGGTGAGGGATGCGCGTTGGTCACTCGACGGGGGCGCCCGGCGCTCGATGCGTGCGTTTCGGGCCGCTCGACGGGACGCGGCGTCGCACGTCGGGCCGTCAGTGCGGGCGACTCGTTTCGATGCGCTGCCGGCGCTCAGGCGCGGGGCAGTCGCTCGATCAGATGCGTCAGCTCACGTCGCGAACAAACGCGGACGATCGGCAGCTGAGGTCGTCGAGCTGCGACGTCGCCGATGAGCCCCCGGTAGCGCGCGTGGCCCTGCCACGACCAGCGCACGATGTGCTCGGGGTCGGTGAAGAAGGTGCGCAGAGGGCCTTCGGTGTTCCCGTTCCACAGTTCTTGGCGAAACAGACGTCGCCGCAGCGTCCGGCTGACGACCTGCCGCGTCACGGTGCCGCGCGGCAGATCGAGCCAGATGAGCAGTTCGGCGCGCTCGGCGAGCAGGCCACGCACCTCGCTGTATTGCCACTCGGTGACCCACGCCTCGGTCGCGACGAACCGCGCGACGTCGTCATGAAACTGCGGGCGCGGTTGCCACCCGGGGCCGTGGAACAGCGCGTCTATCTCATGATGCGGCACCCCGATCCGATCGCTGACGAGCGCACACGCCGTCGTCTTGCCGCTGCCCGACGGCCCCGCGATGATGACGCGTCGCGCCGGCGGCAGGTCGGCGTCGAGCGAGAGGAAGGGCATGGCCCCATTCTGCCGCTGTCATGGTCGGCACATGGGCGGTCGACGCGTGGGCGCGACGTAGAGTCGCGACGTGACGCAGCAGTTCGAGAACTCCGACATGCCGGTGAGCCACGCGGTGCCGTGGCGCGACGCCTGGCAGGCCGCGCTCTACGGCCGTGACGGTTTCTATCGACGTGACGAGGGCCCCGGGGGCCATTTTGCGACGAGCGCGCAGGGCATTCCCGGCGTCGATGAGGTGCTCGCGCAGGCGATCGTCGCCATGGCCGAACGCATCGACGCGGACGTTGTCGTCGACTTCGCCTGCGGCCGTGGCGAACTGCTGGCCACCATCAGCCGGTTCGTCGATGACGTCGACCTCGTGGGCGTTGACGTCGTCGAGCGTCCGCCCGAACTCAGCAGCCGCATCGCCTGGGTGCGTTCTGCGGGAGGGGCGTCGATTCCGTCGCTCGACGTCATCGCAGGTCGTCGGGCGTTCGTCGTCGCGCACGAGTGGCTCGACGTCGTGCCGTGCGACATCGCGGAGGCTGACGACGACGGTGTCCTGCGCGAGGTACTCGTCACGCTCGACGGGGACGAGACGCTAGGTGCCCCACTCCCTCCCGACGCCGCCCGGTGGGCCGCCCGTCATGCCCCAACGGCGATGCCTGTCCACGTCGGCGATCTTCGTCCACATTCGTCGGCGGCCCAGCCCACGATCGATGCCCCCGACGATCCACCGCCCCACCCCGTGCCTGACGACGCCCTACCTCCGGCCGATGGCCGCGATAACGCCACCCGTCGCGAACCCGGCGAGCGCGTCGAGATCGGCATGACGCGTGATGCGGCCTGGGCGGCGCTCGTCGCGGAGGTGACGCGTCATGCCGCGGCTGGCAGCGTCGTGGTCGGAATCGACTACGCGTCCACGAGCGGTACGCGGCCGCCGTTCGGCACCCTCACCGGCTTCCGTGACGGCAGCGAGTGCGCGCCCGTTCCCGACGGTTCGTGCGACGTGACGGCGCACGTCGCGCTCGATTCCCTCGATGCCGACGACGTGCGCACCCAGCGCGACGTACTGCTCGAACTGTTCGGCGAGCTGGCCCTGGAACCCGTTCCGCTCGCCCTCGCCTCGAGCGACCCACCCGTCTACCTCGCTCGCCTCGCGGCCCGCTCGGCGCTCGCGACGGCCACGCATCCGGGTGGCCTCGGAGCCTTCGCGTGGTTCACGCGCACGATCGGCTGACGCGGCCGCCGCCACCCTCGACCACCCGCAAACGCCCGTCGTGCCGGGTTGTCGCCCCCGCCTGGCACGATCAGCCTCGAGACGCGCCACCTGGCCGCGTCCGGCGAGGGGGAGTCGAACGGAGCCGAGCGTCAGGACACCGATTCGGCCGCCTTGCGCGCGCGATAGGCGGCGACGTTGGCGCGGTTTCCGCACCCGCGATCGCAGTAGCGGCGGGAGCGGTTCTTCGACAGGTCGACGAGCACTCCCCCGCAGTCACCGGCGCACATCTTGAGGCGGTCGAGTTCGTCGGCGCGGATGACGTCGACGAACGCCATGACGGCGTCGACCGCCATGCGGCTCGCCAGTGGCGCGTCGGACGGCGTCGCGTGCAGGTGGTAATCCCACTCGTCGTGACGCACGAGTTGCGGCAGCGCACGGTACTGCAGCATCACCTCGTTGACGAACGCGACGAGTTCGTCGCGCGACAGTGACCACGCCTCGAGGAATCGGGGGCGCAGGGCGCGCACCTCGTCGAGTTCGGCGTGCGTGCGCTCGTGCGTGCCGGTGTACCCCCAGGACTCGACGAAGGCGTCGAGGTCGGCGATCTCGGTGAGGGTGTCGTCGGGCGTGGCGGTGTTGACGAGCGCGGCGACGGACAGCAGACCGTCCTCCGTGTCATGACCAAAGGGCATTTTGACTCCTGACCTCTTCCAGGTCTAACGTAACCGGTGTTCCTGGTTTTGACCACTTACGCGAGAGTTGGAGGTGTTCCCCCATGGCTCCCAGCCAGATCGCACACGACATCGAGCCCATCCCCGTCGCCACCCGCAGGCGCGCGGGCCGATCCGGCGCGATGTCCCACACGAGCATGGGCCTCATCATCGCCATTGTCTCGTGTGCGGCGTTCGGCACATCCGGTTCGTTCGCGAAGGCACTGCTCGGCTCCGGGTGGACGCCCGTCACGGCCGTCGCGGCCCGCATCAGCATCGCAGCGCTCGCGCTCGCCATCCCGACGGCGATGGCGCTGAGTGGGCGCTGGCACGTGCTGCGCGACAACATCAAGCCGATCGTGCTCTACGGCATCTTCGGCGTCGCCGGCTGCCAGCTGTTCTACTTCAACGCCGTCACGCACGTCAGCGTCGGTGTCGCACTGCTCATCGAGTACCTCGCGCCGATGCTGCTCGTCGGCTGGGCGTGGGCGCGCTACGGCCGCACGCCGCGGCGCTTGACGATCGCCGGGACGGCTGCGGCCATCGTCGGGCTGCTGTTCGTGCTCGACGTGTTCAACGGTTTCAGCGTCGACCCCATCGGCATCGCGTGGGCGCTGGGCGCCGCGCTGTGCCTGACGGTGTACTTCGTCATCGCGGGCGACGAGGAGTCGGAGCTGCCCCCGATCGCACTCGCCGGTGGCGGCATGAGCGTCGGCGCCGTCATCCTGCTCGCGATGTGCGCACTCGGCGTGCAGCCGGTCTCGGTCAGCACCGCCGACGTCACGTTCGCCGGTTCGCAGATGCCGTTCTGGGTGCCGGTGCTCGGCCTCGCGCTCATCGCTGCGGCCCTCGCCTACGCGACGGGCATCTACGCCGCCCGCGCCCTCGGCACGACGGTCGCGTCGTTCATCTCGCTGCTCGAGGTGCTGTTCGCCGTCGCCTTCGCGTGGATGTTCGTCGGCGAGGCCCCGACGCTCGTCCAGGTCGTCGGCGGCGCGTTCATCGTCGGCGGTGTCGTGCTCGTGCGTCTCGACGAGTCGCGTCACGCGGAGAGCTTCGGCCCCGTCGTCGCGGCCGAGCACGACGCCGAGATCGAACGCTGGCTCGACGACGTCCGCCCCACGCGCGACGAAGAGTGCGTCACGCGCTGAGCCGCTGAGGGCCTACGGCCGCCACGACGCTGTCGCCTCGGCCCGGCATCGACACGAGGTGCGCAACCCACCGGGGTTGCGCACCTCGGAGCCGAAACGCCGCCATGCGGGATCACAGCCCTGAAGGACCGCGCTGAGAGCCGAAAGCCCGCATGGTGGAGTTTCAGCCCCCACCCGACGTTCGCGCACCGCACCGCACGCGCGCGCCCGAGGCTCCCCACCACCCCGATATACCGGCGCGTGGCGCACGCCCGCGCCGTGATGGCCCCGGCGCTACTCGCAACGTCAGTCCTCAGCCGCAACTCGGCCACCACGGCCCCCAGGTCACCTCGCCACGTCGTCGTCTGCCACGTCGTCACGCCTCGCCGCCCACGTGCCCCACTCCATCAGGGCGCGGCGCCGCGGCGGGCGTCGTCGCGTTTGGCAAACTGGGGGCATGTCGTCTCCTGCGTCGTCCCCGCGTGAACTCACCGTCGGCATGGGCGCGGGTGGGCTCGCGACGTCGGACATGGTGCTCAACATCGGCCCGCAGCATCCGGCGACGCATGGCGTGCTGCGCCTACGCATCACGCTCGACGGTGAGCGCATCACGAAGTGCGAGCCGATCGTCGGGTACATGCACCGCGGCGCCGAGAAGTTGTTCGAGGTGCGCGACTACCGTCAGATCCTCGTGCTCGCGAACCGTCACGACTGGCTGTCGGCGTTCAGCAGTGAGATCGGCGTGGCCCTCGCCGTCGAGAAGATGCTGGGCATGGAGGTGCCTGAGCGCGCGACGTGGACGCGGACGCTGCTCTCCGAGTTGAATCGCGTGCTCAATCACCTCATGTTCCTCGGTTCGTATCCACTCGAATTGGGCGCCATCACGCCGATGTTCTACGTGTTCCGTGAGCGCGAAGAGCTACAGGGCGTCATGGAGGAAATCGCGGGCGGCCGCCTGCATTACATGTTCAACCGCGTCGGCGGCCTGCGCGACGACATTCCGGCCGGGTGGCTCGATCGCGCCGCGGCGGCCGTTTCTCTCGTGCGTTCACGCATGCCGGAGATCGAGAGCTTCATCGTCGGCAATCCGATCTTGAATGCGCGGACGAAGGGCGTTGGCGTCGTCTCTCGCGAGATGGTCGAGCAGTACGGCATCACCGGGCCGATCGCGCGCGCGTCGGGCGTCGACGTCGACCTGCGCCGCGACGACCCATATCTCGCCTACGGTGAGCTGTTCGCTCCGGGCGGGCCGGGGCGCGTCATCACGCGCTCCGAGGGTGATTCGCTGGCTCGTCTCGAGGTGTTGCTCGATCAGACGCATGTGTCGCTCGATCTCGCGGACGCCTGCATCGAGGTGTTGCAGAGCTTGCCGCCGGGGCCGGTGAACGTGAAGTTGCCGAAGGTGCTGAAGGTGCCTGAGGGCGATGGGTATGTGGCGACGGAGAACCCGCTCGGTTTCAACGGGTATTACATCGTGTCGCGGGGTGAGAAGACGCCGTGGCGGTTGAAGTTGCGTTCGGCGTCGTTCAACAACATGGCGTGCCTCGGCGAGGTGATGAGGGGGCAACTCTTGGCCGACATGGTGGCGATCCTGGGGTCGATGTTCTTTGTGGTCGGGGACATAGACAAATGAGTCCCGCCGAGCGGAGCTGAGGCCGACGTCGGAGCTTGCGGAGCATGCCGGCCTTGGCGCAGCGAGGTGGGTCTCATTTATCAATCAGATATCGACAAGTAGATGCAGCCCTTGCGCACGGTACGGGCCCGGCCTTAGCGCCAGGCAGCGACACCGCCCCATCGTTCGTCCGAGCCACGCCGGATCGCGCGGCCCTCGTCTCGCGCACCGAGAAAACCTACGATTCCGTAGGTGGGCTGCTGCAAAAGCGATGTGTGTCACGTCACATGGGGTTACGCTCAGGTAGGGCCTGCGCCCGTCGACCCCCTGTTTCGACCCTCAGGAGTTGTTTTCCATGAGCAAGCACTCAGTTCGC
This sequence comes from Dermacoccus sp. SAI-028, assembly GCF_004346775.1. Classification (NCBI taxonomy): domain Bacteria; kingdom Bacillati; phylum Actinomycetota; class Actinomycetes; order Micrococcales; family Dermacoccaceae; genus Dermacoccus; species Dermacoccus sp. SAI-028. The sequence continues at coordinate 2,680,303 of NZ_SMFS01000001.1, forward strand.
CCCGCCTCTCGCACCCGCCGCGGTCTTGCATCGGTTGGCGCCCTCAGCCTCGTCGGCGGAGCTGCCCTCATCGGCATGGCCACCACGGCGAGCACTGCGTCCGCTGCGACCTCGTCCATCAACTACAAGTGCCAATTGACGAACCAGGGCCTCGAGCGAACCTTCACGGACCCGTGGACCGTGACGATGACCGCAGCTGTGCCCACCAATGTGGCACCGGGCGCGGCGATCCCCGCCCCGAAGATCACGGCGAAGGTGACGACGGGCAAGGACGCCGCAGACCAACTGCGTGGCCTCGGCGTGAAGACCATCAGGGGTACGGCGGCAGCGGCGTACACGTTCGGCGGCACCGCCCGCTCTGTCGACCTGACGATCCCCCAGGTCTCGGTGCCCGCGAGCGGCGGCGTCGTGACGAACGCGGAGGGCACCGGCCAGGCAGAGACGGCCCCGGCTGCGGCGGGCACGGTCGATGTCAAGGCCGGCAGCTTCACCTCGAACCAGACGACGGATTCGGGCTTCATCCTCAACATCAGCTGCGCACCGGCAGCGGGCGCCAACACGACGATCGCGACGATCAAGGTCGGTAATGCTGCCCCGTCGACGAGCACGTCGACGTCGACGTCCACCTCGACCAGCCCGACGTCGTCGAGCTCGACCACCACGTCGACGAGCCCCACGACGAGCACCAGCCCGACGGCGCCGTCCACGAGCACGGCCAGCTCCACGGCGATGCCGTCGCCGTCGCACACGACGGGCGGCGGTCAGGGCCCGAAGGTCGAGACCGACTACGTCGGTCACGACTCGATGAACCTCGCCGGCATCGGCCTCGCTGCGGCGGGTGTCGTCGCCATCGGTGGCGCGGCGTTCGCCGGACGTCGAGAGAACTGACGCCAGCCGGCGGGCCTCAGCACCCGCGCCCCGCATGACGATGGGGCCCGTTCACCACGAACGGGCCCCATCGTCATGCGGCCGGCTGTGAAGCGGCCGCGAACTCTTGACCACCTGCGCGGTTCACGGTCGACGCGTGCAGCCGTCCACCGATCCAGCCTGCAAGGGAGCGGGCTTGCGCGTCAGCGTTCGTCGTCGGGAATCGTGCACCAGCGCTGCACGAGGAACCCCAGCACGCTGAGCACGACAGAGCTGATGACGAGCACCCCGAGCAGCAGCACGGCCGAACGGACGGACGGCACGCTGAGGCGCGCGAGCTGGGTGACGGCCTGCCCCGCATACCATCCGGCGAGGATGCCGCCACCGATGGCGGCCGTCTGCGAGAGCACGACGATACGTCGGGCCGTGTCGGGCGCCACCGTCTCGCGCCCCTGGACGACGGCTGCGGCGGCCGCGCGGATCTCGCTCTCGTCGGACCCGGCGCGGCGCGCGGCGTCCGCTTCCTTCTTCGCCTTCGTGCGGGCGCGCACCTCGTCGCGGATGCGCCATCCGCCTGCGACGAGCAGCCCGCACGCCGCGAGGACGACGAGCACCTCCCACCACGAGTGCTGCGGCACGGCGCGCCCACTGTTGCGCATCAGCTGCAGGAGGCCGCCGCTGATGAGCGCGACGAGCAGCCCCGCGACGACGGCGGTGACCGGTCGGACGGGCTTCATGTCAGGCCTTCCTTGAGGTCGATGTGGTCGTCGTCGTCCCACGACGGGCCGCGGCGCACCCCGGACGCATCGACGCGCTGCACGGCGTCGAGCAGCGGCAGGACGCCGTCAGGGGTGCGCACCGCCATCCACGGCGCCGCCTGGGCCCACGGGACGAGCACGAACGCGCGCTCATGAGCCCGCGGGTGCGGCAGGGCGAGGGGCGACCATGACGCGTCCGCCGCGCCGGCCTGCACCCCGTCGCGCTCGTCGGCGAGCACGATCTCGTCCTCGCGACCGGCCTCGCCGAGCGTCACGACGTCGAGGTCGAGGGTGCGCGCGCCCCAGCGCTCACCGCGGACGCGGCCGTGATCGGCTTCGATGCGATGCAGCTCGCGGATGAGATGCCCCGGCGCGAGGCGGGTGACGCCGACCACGACGGCGTTGAGGTAGTCGGGCTGCGCGACGCCCCCGACGGGGTCGGTCTCGACGAGGGGCGACACCTGGGTCACCTCGAACCCCTCGAGCGCCCGCAGCGAGTCGAGCGCCGCGCGCAACGTCGCGACCCGCCGTCCGAGGTTCGTGCCCATCGCGATGACGACGCGGCGGCGCTGCTCGCGGCGAACGCTCACCGACGGGCCTGCCAACACCCCGGTCGACGGAGTGAACGCGACACCTGCGGGAGCGTGCGGCTTGTGGACGGTGACGTCGACCGCCTCGACGATCTCCCACGCGAGGCAAGCGTCGGCGACGCGCTCGGCGAGCGTCTCGATGAGATCGACCGGCTCGCCGGAGCACACCTCGACGGCGCGCGCGGCGACGTCGGCGTACGACAGCGACGCCTCGAGATCGTCGCTGCGGCCCGCGGGGCCCAGGTCGGCCTCGAGGCTGATGTCGAGCACGAACGGCTGGGGGATGCGCTTCTCGAAGTCGAGCACGCCATGGCACGCCGTCACGGCGAGGCCGGTGAGGGTGATGCGGTCACTCATCGGGGCATGCCTCCGCCCACTCGCTCCCCGGCCGACCGGGGCGCCACGGCCCCGCGCGCCGCGGCGACGACGTCGAGCGCTGCGAGCGTCGACGGCACATCGTGCACGCGCACCGCCCATGCGTCGTGCTGGGCGGCGAGGACGCTGGTCGCGGCCGTCGCGGCGTCGCGCGCGGCGGGCGGGACGGACGCGCCGTCCGCGATGAGCTGCGGCGTCCGCCCTGCGACGCCGAGAAAACTCTTGCGCGACGTGCCCCACAGCACCGGCAGCCCGTCGACGTCGAACTCGCCCATGCGCGCGAGCAGTTCCCAGTTCTGCTCGGCCGTCTTCGCGAACCCGAAGCCGGGGTCGACGACGAGCCTGCCGTCGCGGACGCCGGCCTCCCGCAGCGCGGCCACGGACTCGGCCAGCTCGCGACACACATCCGTGACGATGTCGTCGTACGCGGTGTGCTGCTGCATGTCGACGGAGTGCCCGCGCCAGTGCATCGCGACGAACGTCGCGTCACTCGCGGAGGCGACGTCGCGCATCGCTGGGTCGGCGAGCGCGCCGCTGACGTCGTTGATGATGTCCGCTCCGGCAGCGACGGCGGCCTCGGCGACACTCGCGCGCATCGTGTCGACACTCACGCGCGCACCCGCGGCGGCCAGTTCACGCACGACGGGGATGACGCGTCGGGCCTCCTCGTCAGCGCTGGGACGCTGGGCTCCCGGACGGGTCGACTCGCCGCCGACGTCGAGGATGTCGGCGCCCTGCGCCACCAGCTGCAGGCCGTGCTCGACCGCGGCGGCCGCGTCGAACCAGCGTCCGCCGTCGCTGAACGAGTCGGGCGTGACGTTGACGACTGCCATGACGAGCGGACGCCGCACCGGTCCATCCGCACGCGGCGACGAACCGTCGAGCGCATTACCGTTCGAATCACCTGGAGACGAACGATCCGTGCGCATCTCACTCATGCGTTCCTCCGACGAGTGCGTCACTTGCCCATGACGAGGCTCATCGCCTCGGCGCGGGTCGCGGGGTTGCGCAGTTGGCCGCGGACGGCCGAGGTGATCGTGCGCGCGCCCGGCTTGCGGATGCCACGCATCGACATGCACAGGTGCTCGGCTTCGATGACGACGATGACGCCCTGCGCGTCGAGGTGTTCGACGAGCGCGTCGGCGATCTGTGTCGTCAGCCGCTCCTGAACCTGCGGGCGCTTCGCGAACACGTCGACGAGCCGCGCGAGCTTGCTCAGCCCCGTCACCCGGCCGGACGTGGACGGGATGTACCCGACGTGCGCGACGCCGTGGAACGGCACCAGGTGATGCTCACACGTCGAGTAGACCTCGATGTCGCGCACGAGGATGAGCTCTTCGTGGTCGACGTCGAACGTCTTGACGAGCACGTCCTCGGGGTTCTGTCGCAGGCCCGCGAAGATCTCCGCGTAGGCGCGTGCCACGCGGGCGGGCGTCTCGACGAGCCCCTCGCGGTCGGGGTTCTCCCCGACCGCGAGCAGGATCTCGCGGACGGCCGCTTCGAGGCGCGCAAGGTCGACCTCGGCGCCGACCACGTCGTGCGTCTCAGCCACGGCGCTCAGTCACCCAGGCCAGGCCCGACGTCGCTGGGGCCCTGCAGGCCAGGGCCGGCCGGCGGCTGCGGCGGGTAGAGGCTGATCTCGCCGTCGGGACGCTCGTCGGCGTGCGGGTTCTTGCCGAGGTCGATAGCGCGCTGTTCGGCGGGCGTCATGACCGGGCCGCGCGTGCTGACGTGGCGCTGTTCGCTCGAGAGCCACACCTCACGCACCGGCTCCTTGCGCACGGCGGAGAAGATCTCAGCCAGGCGCGGCGCGTCGAGGGTCTCCTTCTCGAGCAGTTCGAGCACGAGGGCGTCGAGGATGTCGCGGTTGTTGTTGAGCGCGCGCCAGGCCTCGTCGTGTGCGCCCTCGATGAGCTTGCGGACCTCGATGTCGACCATCGCGGCGACCTGCTCGGAGTACTCGCGGTTGTTGCCGCCCATGTCGCGGCCGAGGAAGACCTCGCCGCCGGAGTTGCCGAGGTGCACGGCGCCGACGTTCTCGCTCATGCCGAACTGCGTCACCATCTTGCGGGCGATGTCGGTGGCCTTCTCGATGTCGTTGCTCGCACCGGTGCTCGGGTCGTGGAACACCATCTCTTCGGCGACACGGCCGCCGAGGGCGTACGCGAGCTGGTCGAGCAGTTCGTTGCGCGTCGTCGAGTACTTGTCGTCGGTCGGCAGCACCATCGTGTAGCCCAGCGCGCGCCCGCGCGGCAGGATCGTGATCTTGCTGACCGGGTCGGTGTTGTTCATCGCGGCGGCGACGAGGGCGTGGCCACCCTCGTGGTACGCGGTGACCTTGCGCTCCTTCGCGCTCATCGGGCGCGACTTCTTCTGCGGGCCGGCCATGACGCGGTCGATCGCCTCGTCGAGGGCCTCGTTCGTGATGATCGTGCCGTTGGTGCGCGCGGTGAGCAGCGCAGCCTCGTTGAGCACGTTCTCGAGCTCGGCGCCGGAGAAGCCCGGTGTGCGGCGCGCGACCGACATGAGGTCGACGTCCTTCGCCATCGGCTTGCCCTGGGCGTGCACCTGCAGGATGTGGTGGCGGCCGCCCATGTCGGGCGCCTCCACCGCGATCTGACGGTCGAAACGGCCGGGACGCAGCAGTGCCGGATCGAGGATGTCGGGGCGGTTGGTCGCCGCGATCAGGATGACGCGCGTGCGGTCGTCGAAGCCGTCCATCTCGACGAGGAGCTGGTTGAGCGTCTGCTCACGCTCGTCGTGGCCTCCGCCCAGGCCGGCGCCGCGGTGGCGGCCGACGGCGTCGATCTCGTCGACGAAGATGATGGCGGGGCTGTTCTCCTTGGCCTGCGCGAACAGGTCACGCACACGGCTCGCACCAACACCGACGAACATCTCGACGAAGTCAGAACCTGAGATCGTGTAGAACGGCACGTTCGCCTCGCCGGCGACGGCGCGTGCGAGCAGCGTCTTACCCGTGCCGGGCGGGCCGTACAGCAGCACGCCCTTGGGGATCTTGGCGCCGATCTTCTCGTACTTCTCGGGGTCGGCGAGGAAGTCCTTGATCTCCTTGAGTTCCTCGACTGCCTCGTCGGCGCCCGCGACGTCGCTGAACTTCGTCGTCGGCATGTCCTTGCTGTGCAGCTTCGCCTTCGACTTGCCGAACTGCATGACCTTCGAACCGCCGCCCTGGGCCTGGCTCATGAGGAACCAGAACAGACCGACGAGCAGCAGGATCGGCAGGATGTTCATCAGCAGGGTGACGAAGATGCCCTGACGCTGCGGGTCGTCCGTGTATCCCTTCGGGGGCGTGTGCGCGCTCAGGGAGTCGACGACCTGCTTGCCGCGCGCGTCGACGTAGTCGGCCTCGACGCGCTTGACGTCCTTGAGCTTGCCGATGTCCTGCTTGTCCTTCAGCGTCAGACTGACGCTGTCGGGCGTGACCTTCGCACTCTCGACCTTTTCGGCGTTGATGAGGGAAATGGCCTGCGAGGTGTCGATGCGCGAATACCCGCCGATGTTGCTGAACATGTAGAACAGCAGCGCCACGGCGAGCGCGAGGACCACGTACAGGCCCGGCGTGCGCATGATTTTCTTAGCGTTCATCTGTTTGCGGGGCGAGCCCCGACCCTCTCATCGAAGAAGTGCCAGTCAACAAACCGCCAACGCGCGGCGCGGCGGCGATGTTCCCGCTCCCTGCGCGCGACGACAGCAGATGCGTCTCGATAGGACAGTGTGACCCACTGAACGCGCCGCTGCGCCGCGGGTTCGCGCACAGCGCAACCGTGCGTCGTCCCGCGCGGCCGGTGGCGACGCCGGCGTCAGCGCCGCGAGGACGCTCGATCAGGAGTACACGTGCGGCGCGAGCGTGCCGATGTCGCGCAGGTTGCGGAACTTCTCGTCGAAGTCGAGCCCGTAGCCGACGACGAAGGAGTTGGGGATGTCGAATCCGACGTACTTGCAGTCGATCTCGACCTTCGCAGCCTCCGGCTTGCGCAGCAGCGTGCAGATCTCGACCGACGCGGGGTTGCGCGACTCGAGGTTGCTGCGGATCCAGCTCAGCGTCAGGCCGGAGTCGATGATGTCCTCGACGATGAGGACGTGGCGGCCGGAGATGTCGGCGTCGAGATCCTTGAGGATGCGCACGACGCCGGAGCTCTTCGTCCCCGAGCCGTAGGAACTGACGGCCATCCAGTCCATCGGCACCGAGCCCGGCAGCGCTCGCATGAGGTCGGCCATGACGAGGATTGCGCCCTTGAGCACACCGACGAGCAGCACGTCCTTGCCCTCGTAGTCACGCCAGATCTGCGCAGCGAGCTCTTCGAGCTTCGCGTGAATCTGTGCCTCGGTGAACAACACGTTCTCGAGGTCGTTTCCCATCTGGGAAGAGTCCATCACCGGCTCCTCGTCGTCTCTGCCGGTCTTGCCGGCGCTCGCCACCGCGCGTGCTCGCGGGCGGCCGTCCACGTCATTCTCCCTTGCGGCGTGGGCTGATGGTCATCTCGCCCCCGACGCGTCGAACCTCAACGCTACCCGGGACGTCGATCGGCCCCTGCCCCGACCAGGCGACGAGCAGCCGTTCGACGTCGAACAGGTGCCCGCTCGACAGTTCGGCGTCGCGGGCGCCGTGCAGGACGAGGAGGCGGCGCAGCGCGCGGATGCGCAGCGCCGGGTCGAGCCCGGCCAGCGCTACGACGCTCCACGTCGCTGGCCAGGCGCGCGAGTCATCGGTGCCCGCGGAGCGCGCGAGCGCCTCGTCGGTGAGGCGGTCGAGCAGGTCGGCGTCGCGGCCGGCGGCCGCTGCCGTGCGGAACAGGCTGCGGCGCAGTGTCGGTGCCGCGAGTTCACGTTCGAGTGCCGCGAGGGTGTGGCGCGCGCGCACCCGGCTGAAGGCCGGGTCGTCGTTGTGCGGGTCGTGCCATGGTTCGAGGCCGAGCGCTTCGCAGGCGAGCTCGGTGTCGACGCGCCGCACCGGCCCACCTGGCACGATCTCGGGGCCGAGCAGGAACGGTCGCAGCAGGCGCGCACGGTCGGCGCGCATGCCGGCGAGCGCTCGGGTGCCGCTGCCGCGCATGAGGCCGAGCAGCACCTGTTCGGCCTGGTCGTCGGCCGTGTGCGCGAGTACGGCGCGCGCCGCGCCCACTGCGTCCGCGACGTCGAACAGCGCTCGACGACGGGCCGCGCGGGCGGCCGCTTCGAGCCCTTCCGGCGCGTCGGCGTCGACGATGACGGCGACGGTGCGCACGTCGTCGTCCGCGAAGCCGAGCTGGTCGACGCAGGCGCGGCGCGCGCGTTCGGCGACGTCCGCCGAGCCCGCCTGCAGCCCGTGGTCGACGATGACGACGTCGACCGCGACGCCCTGCTTCGGCGCCTCGAACGCGAGGGCCGCGGCGAGCGCCATGGAGTCGGCTCCCCCGCTGACGCCGGCGACGACGCGCCGCTCACCCGCGGCATCACTCGAGAACGTGCGCTGCAGCGCGGTGCGGACGGCGAGGCGCGTCAGAGCGACGCTGGGGTGCGGGCCACTCATCGGAACAGCGACCCGTGGATGCGTTCGACCCACAGCTGAGGGCGCTGGATCTCGGCGGGCGTCGGCAGGTTCTCGGGGGCGGCCCAGACGGCGTTGAAACCGTCGATTCCCACCTTTTCCTGCACGCCGCGCACGAACGCTGCGCCGTCACGGTACTGGCGCATCTTGGCCTCGAGGCCCATGAGGCGTCGCAGCAGCTTGTCGATGTTGCCGAGACCGGCGCGGCGGTCGCCGAAGCGGGCGCGGATCGTCTCGACGCTCGGCACGATCTGCGGGCCTACGTCGTCCATGACGACGTCGGCGTGGCCTTCGAGCAGGGACATGACGGCGGCGAGGTCGGCCATGCGCGTGCGTTGTTCGGGGGTGGCGAAGATGTCGCTCAGCCCCATCGAGCCCTCCTTGAACGCCTCGGGCACACGTTTGGCGATCTCGCCGACGCGCGTCGCCATCTCCTCGGGCGTCGGCGCCATGTCGACGAGCAGGTCTCGGGCGGCGCTGACGACGTGCTCGCGTAGCCAGGGCACGGCGGTGAACTGCACGCGGTGCGCCTCTTCGTGCAGGCACACCCAGAGGCGGAAGTCGTGCGGGTCGACGTCGAGTTCGCGTTCGACCTGGACGATGTTGGGCGCCACGAGCAGCAGCGACGGCGTGCCGCCGGGTGCGATGTCGTACTGACCGAGCACCTTGCTCGACATGAACGCCATGAGCCCGCCGATCTCTCCCCCGCTCACCTTGGCGGTGATGGCGCGCGCGACCGGCCCGGCGGCGCGTTTGGCGGTGATCTTGTCGACGACGGGCGCGATCATGCCGTCGAGGGAGGCGATGTTGACGTCGACCCACGCGCTGCGGTCGACGACGCGCACCGCGCCGATGTCGTCGGGCGTGACGAGCTGCGCCGTCTGCGCGACTGGATCGTGGGCGCGGCAGGCGGCGTCACGCAGTTCGGCGACGGCGTCGCTCGCTTCGGCGGCACTGAGGCGCGGGCCGCCGCGATGCAGTTTCTTGCCCGTCGTCGCGGCGAAACGCCAGTCGATGTAGCTCGGTTCACCCATGCTGCTCACGCTACCGCGCGGCGCTGACAGCCCCTTGACGGTCGCGAATCGCCCGGCGTCGAGTCCGAGAGCCCACGACGGGGCGGCACGCTCAGACCTCCGTCGTCTTGACGGGGCGGGCGCCGAGTTCGGCTTCGAGACGGAGCAGGCCGGGACCGTCGCCGTCGATGAACTTCAGACGCCCGACGATCTGCGAGACGGTGGCTTCTTCCTCGATCTGCTCGAACGGGAACCAGCTGAGCAGCGGACGGGAGTCGAGGTCGCCGATGTGAGCCCGCCACCTCGACGGACTCCATCGCGTGACGCCCAAAACGGTTCGCGCACCGAGGTCAGTCGACGGGCCAGCGGTAGGGCGTGAGATCCCGTAGAGAGGCGACGTCCGTCGCCGTCACGAGCACCTCTACGTCGAGGTTGTTCGGTGAGAGCTGTTGCACCGTGGCAGCAAGAACAGCGGCCAACGGCGAGCACGATCCCCGCCGAAGTCACTGTGAGCGTCAGGGTCGTCGCCTATGAGGCGAAGCACTGCTGCGCGGCTTGGCGACCGATGCCGAGGGCGGCGCCGATGATGGCCGAGGTGACCGGAGAGGCGCCCATGGTGGCGCTGGCGCCATCTCGTTCGGGCGACCCGTCGAGGTGCCGCCCCATCGGGTGCTACGTCGCCTCGTCAGCGTTGGCCGCGACCTACCGGAAGGACCGTCATGACGTCTGAACCCATGAGCGCGCAGCAGGAATACGACTTCTATGCCGACGCAGCCAACCAGCAGCCCCAAGGCGCGCCTCGTCGGCGGAAGGGAACGGCTGAGCACACCCGTTCCGGTCCGCTTCCCACCCGAGCTGCTCGAAGAGGTCAGGAGCGCCGCTCGAGCTGACGATCGGTCGGTCTCGGCTTGAATCCGCCGAGCCGCCGAGCCGTCGAGCACGAACTGCGCCGAAGCGCCTGAGCGGTGCGTCCGTTCTGGCAGCCTGAATCCACGGTCAACATGAGCGGCGACGCGACAGCCGGCGATTCGACAACGCATGCTGCCGAGCGTCAACACGTGCTGAGTTCAGGGCAGCTTCGTCAACTCGGTGACGAGGTGATCAACGGCCGTCTTGGCGCCGATGGCGCCGTCGGAGAACGTGCCGTTCGTCGTCACCGCGAACACAAGGGGGTGGCCGCTCTTCGTCGTCGCCAGGCCCGCCAGCGATGACGCGTCAGGCAACGACCCGGTCTTCGCCCGCACGAGACCGGCGCCGTCCTGCGACTCGGCGCGCATGTATCGATCGTGCAGGGTACCGTTCCACGCCGAGACCGGCAACCGCTCGATGACGCGCGCATACGTCGCATCCTTGCCCGTCGATGCGCGCGTCAGCACGTCGCCGAGCACCCGCACCGGCAGCGTCGTGCCCGACGACAAACCGCTCGTGTCGACGAGCTTGACGCCGCTGACGTCGACGCCCTCACGCTTGAGCACCGACGTCACCCACGTGCCCCCCGCGGCCGAATCGCCGTGCACGCCGTCGAGCGCCGCAGCCTGACGGGCGAGGGACTCAACCATCGAGTTGTCCGAATCCTGCAAGGCGAGCCCGAGCAGGTCGAGCACCGGCGCCGACGTCACCGACCCGAGCTGCTGCCCCGCCGCCGGCTTCGTCACGTTCTTGCCGTACGTCGCCGTGATACCGCGCTTGCCGAGCTCCTTGACGAATGCCTGCGCGGCGTCCTTCGTCGGGTCGGCGACGGCCGGGGTGCGGTTGTCGGCGCGCTCGGAGGCGAGCGCCAAGGTCGTGATGCGCGCCGTGAAACCGTAGCCGAACAGCGCGTCCTCCCACCCCTTCGCCTTGTTCGGCCCGGGCGCGTAGGAGGTGTTCGTGTCGACGGTGACCTTCGTGACGCCCTGCTTCTTCAGCGCCGCCGCGCTCTGCGCCGCGAGGTCGCCGAGGCCTGCGCGGCCGGCGACCTTCGTCGCATCGCCCACCCCCTCGGCGAGGGTCATGTCACCGCCGGCGACGAGCTCGAGGGTGCTGCCCTCGAGCGTCGCCCGCGTCGTCAGCCCCTTGTCGAGGTCGAGTTCGCTATGGGCGATCGCGAAGGCACTCGCGAGCTTCGTCACCGACGCCGGCGTCGTCGCCTTGCTCGAATCGTGTTCGTAGAGAACAGTTCCCGTCGACGCATCGCGTACCGTCACCGCCGTCGGCGAACCGAACCACGGGTTCTTCAGCGACGCCTCGACCGACTTCTTCACCTCGTTCGCGCTCGGCGCGGCCCCGACGCTCGCCGACGGCAACGACGCCGACGCGGCCTTCTGCAACGGCTCATACGTCTTGCCCTCGACCGTCACGGCCTTGGGGGTGTTCGTCGGCGCGAGCGTCAGGACGCCGGGCACCACGTCGTACGCATCGAGCGCGCCGTACCCCGCGAGCGCCGCCACGAGCGCACCGCTGACGGCCCACGTCCGCTTCTTCATCGGGGCACCACCTTAATCGCGTCCTGCTGCCGCGCCATCGCACGTCGATGACGAGTTTTTCATCCGCGCCCCGGTACGGAACACTAAGGAACGACCATTACACCAGCTATCCGGAGGGCACGAACCATGGAGTTCGACGTCACCATCGAGATCCCGCGCGGCACACGCAACAAGTACGAGGTCGACCACGAGACGGGCCGCATCCGCCTCGACCGCATCCTGTTCACCGCGATGCACTACCCGGCCGACTACGGCTACATCGAGGACACCCTCGGTGAGGACGGCGACCCGCTGGACGCGCTGCTGCTCATCGACGAGCCGACGTTCCCCGGCTGCGTCGTGCGCGCCCGCGCCATCGGTGTCTTCCGCATGGTCGACGAGGCCGGCGGCGACGACAAGATCCTGTGCATCCCCGCGGGCGACCCGCGTCAGGACCACGTGACGGACATCAAGGACGTCTCCGACTTCACGCTCAAGGAGATGTCGCACTTCTTCGAGACGTACAAGGCGCTCGAGCCGGGCAAGTCCGTCGAAGAGGGTTCGCACTGGGTCGACGCCGCGGCCGCGCAGAAGACCGTCGAGGAAGCGCTCGAGCGCGCCAAGGCCGAGGGCATGACGACGGCGCGCTGGGCGATGCCGGGCCACGACGCCCACGAGACCGAGCGCTCCATCGACAAGGCACCCGGCGACTCCCAGGCCGAGAAGCCGACGAAGTGACCCACCCCTGAGCGTCACGCTCAGCGACGCCGCAGCCCCCGTCCGAGTTCGGACGGGGGCTGCGGCGTGTTCTGGCTCTTGGGCAGGGTTGACGATGCGAGATGAGATCCGACGTGGTTTCGGCAGCGTCAACCAACCTGCGCGAATGTGGACGTAGATCGCCGATGTGGACATGAATCGCAGGGGCGCAGGCGGGTCTGCGCGACCTGCGGGGGCACGAGAGTGCTGCGTCACCGGAACGCCTTCAATTGCTGCTGCGGCGGTCAATACCCCGTCTATCGTTGGCACATGAACCAGGGGGCGAGGAACCACGGCATGCGGAAGGCCGCGACAATGCTCGCGGTGGCCATGACGTTGAGCGCGGCGGCATGCTCATCGAACGACGACGGATCGAAGAGCAGCGGGTCGTCAGGCGCCGGGTCGTCCAAGGCGTCAGGGGCCAGCGGTTCTCAGGGCGCCTCGGGCGCGTCGTCGGCGCAACCCGGCTCGTCGAACGCGCCGGGCCTCGCGGCCGGCAAGAGCATCGACATCGGTGGTTCGGGCGACATCCTCGTCCACGTGCCCGTGCGCGACGACGCCGCGCACAATGCGGCGGCGAAGGGCGCGAAGGGCTACGACTTCGACCCGATGTTCGCCAACGTCACCAAGCCGATCAGTGCGCTCGATCTCGCGATCTGCCACATGGAGACGCCGCTGTCGACGACGAACACGAACCTTTCCATCCCCGCGACGCTCAGCTTCAATGTCCCGCACGAGGTCGCCGGATCGTTGAAGCGTGCCGGGTTCGACGGCTGTGACCGCGTCGGCAACCACGTCATCGACCGCGGCATCCAGGGCGTCGGCGAGACGAAGAAATCGCTCGACGACGCGGGTCTGAAGAACCAGGGCCCGACGCCGACGCCGAGCACCGGCCAGAGCGCCGTGATGTACGACGTCAAGGGCGTCAAGGTCGCGCAGCTCGCGTACTCGTACACGACCGGAAACGCGGACGCCTCGAACACCGTCGTGCCGCCCGAATGGCCCTGGCTCAAGTATTGGCAGTTCCCCGTCGTCAAGGCCGAGGGCATCCTGGCCGACGCGAAGAAGGCGAAGGCTGCGGGCGCGGACGTCGTCGTCCTCAGCATGCACTGGGGCAAGGAGTACAGCATCCCGGCCTCCACCGAGCAACGCGAACTCGCAGCGAAACTGCTCGCGAGCGACGACGTCGACACGATCCTCGGCACGCATGTCCACGTGCCGCAGTCGTGCGAGAAGATCAACGGCAAGTACGTCGTCTACGGCATGGGCAACTTCCTGAGCAACCAGGGTCCGAGCGTCAATTCGAGCCTCAAACCGTCGACGCAGGACGGCATGATCGTCGACGTGAAGCTGACGAAGGGTGACGACGGCAAGGTGACGCAGCAGCTCACCTACCAGCCGACGCACGTCAACCTCGCCGGGCACGTCATCGAACTCGCGACGCCGACGAAGAACGCCGACGCCTACGGCCGTGTCAAGGCTGCGATGACGCAGCTTGGCAGCAAGTGCGACGCCACCCCCGCGAGCTGACTCGACGTGTCGCCCAGCTGAGCGAGCGCTCCACTCTCACTTGTAGAGGTTGAGCCCCCCGGCGTCCATGTGCACGGTGAGGTGGTCGTCGAGGACGGGGCGCAGTTCCGAGGTCGGCGCGGAGTACAACTCGAGCGAGTCGACGATCACCCCGTCGGGGCTGTTGACGACGATCCCCGGAACGCAGGTGTAGATGTTGTCGTGATCGCTCGCGTTGCTCGCGTCGATGCGGACACTCGTGCCGGCGCCGTTGTCGATCGACATGGACACCTGGTAGCGGCGAAACGACCCCGTGCCGTTCGATTGCGCCGAGTACACGACGGGCAGCACCGCCACGACCTTCGGGTTGAGACGGATCTCGATCGTCTCACTCGTCATCGGCGCAGGCGGGCTCTGCTTCTTGCGGCCGAACAGTCCCCCACCGGTGCGTGCCGTCCGTGCTCGTCCGACGTCGCCGAGATGCGTGACGGCGCCGTCCGAGGAGCGCTGCGTGGCATGGGGCTGCTCCTTGGTCCCGAACGTCGCGACCGTCTCGTCGTGGCCGTCGGCGTAGCGCACGAGAGCGAAGACGTCGTAGTCGGTGGCGGCCGGCCACTCGATGCGAGCCGTGATGACGGGCGACTTCTCGATCGAGACACGCTGCCCCTTCGTCAGGCTGATCGCCCCCGTGCGTTTGCCGAGATCGACCGGGCCGCTCGACGACGGCATCGGCGCAGCGGCAGGCGGCGCAGCAACAGGAGGCGCAGCCACAGGAGGCGTGGCGGGGAGCGGTCCAGCTGTCGAGGCGGCCGCGAGGGGCGTCTGAGGCGTGTCGTTCTCGACGCTCACGCCGTGCTCGCGCAGGAGCGCGGGCAGCCCGCCGTCCCATCCTGCGGAGACGTTGCGCACCTTCCAGGCGCCGCCTCGCAGGTAGATCTCGACGAGCACCGCCGCGCGCTCGCTCGTGAATCCGGTTGCGGTGACGGCGTACTGCTCACCGTGCGCGTCGATCGTGACGGCGAGCTGCGGGGACGAGGCGAGCGAGCCCGGCGCCGCGTCATCCATCGCGACGGCGACGGCGAGACGTTCGATCTGCGGCGGGAGCGCGGACAGGTCGACGGTGATGTCACCACCATCGAGACGCACCGCGCCCTCGGGTGAGCGGGGCTGGTTGTAGAAGACGAAGTCGTCGTCGGTGCGCACGACCCCGTCTGCGGTCAGTTGCAGCACCATGAGGTCGACCGTGCCCGGCTGGGTGCCGACGACCGTGATGGCGAGGCGGGTGCCGCCGAGGGGCGCGTTGGCTCCCTTGCTCAACTCGTTCATTCCGCCACCCTGGCACAGGCTCGCGACGGCGGAGGGGCTTACGCGCGGGTAGCACCTCGGTGTTCGGCCGCCCCGGCGCGCTCGGTGCGGCGGCGGGAGACGCCCGCTCGCAGGTGCGCGTAGTCGTCGTCGGCGAGGACGACGTCGTGGGTGCGGCGGCGGTAGTGCCACATCATCGCCAGGCCCAGTGCCCACACGAGGTACTGCACACTCATCGCCTTGCGGAACGCCTCGACGTCGTACGTCGCCGGGCCGCCGGGGGCGACGTGGTCGAGCACGAGGCCGATGAGGACGATGCACGTCACGGACGCGACGTAGCCGCCGACGTTGACGATGCCGTTGGCGCTGCCGATGCGTGCGGCGGGGTTGAACGAGCGGGCGACGTCGAAGCCGACCATCGAGCCTGGTCCGCCGAACGCCATTGCGATGCACAGGAGCACGAGCAACCACAACGGTGCACGGCCGGGCCACAGCAGCACGATCGTCCACAGCGTGATGACGGTGAGAACGACGGCGAACACGGCGACGGAGCGTCGGTGCGGGAAGCGGGCGGTGAACGTGCCCATGAGTGGGCTCGTGACGATGATCGTCACGACCATGATGCTGAGCAGCGTGCTGGCGGCACCCTCGGACAGGCCCTGCCCCTTCGTCAGGAACGGGAAACCCCACAGCAGCATGAACACATTCATCGAGAACTGCGCGGTGAAGTGCGCCCACAGGCCGAGCTTCGTGCCGGGCTCGCGCCACACCTGCGCGAGTGTCTGCCCGACGGCGCGCAGGCGGATCGAGTCGCGGCGCTCGTCGTGCGTCGGCGAGTCGATGACGACGAACCACATGACGACGCCGAGGACGACGCCGAACGCCGCCGCGCCGAGGTACGTCGTGCGCCACCCCAGGCTGTGCAGGCTGACGGCGAGTGGGCCTGCCGCGAGGAGTGAGCCGAGCTGGCCGGCGAACCCGGTGATCTGCGTGACCATCGGCGCGCGTCGCACCGGAAACCACAACGCCGCGATGCGCAGGACGCACACGAAGATCATCGCGTCGCCCATGCCGACGAGGACGCGCGCGCAGATGCCCTGCGCGAACGTCGACGCGAACGCGAACCACGCCTGCCCGAGCGTCATCGTCAGCGTTCCGGCGGCCAGCAGCTTCTTCGAACCGAACTGGTCGAGCATCGCGCCGACGGGCACCTGCATGACGGCGTAGACGAGCAACTGCACCATCGCGAACGTCGCGAGTTGTCCGCTCGAGATCCCGAAGCGCTGCGCCGCGAGGATGCCCGCGACGCCGAGCGACGTGCGGTGGAACACGGCGAGGACGTAGACGCTCACCGCCGCGGTCCAGATCGCCCAGGCGCGTCGCCCACCGAGCGGGGCGACAAGTTTCGAGGTGGGCGTGTCAACGGGCGCGGCGGTGTGGGACGTCATGGTGACGCCAGTTTAGTTCGGTTCTCGATGTTGCCCGGCGTCGCTTCTACGCATGCGAGCGACCCCGCCGCAGCCACGATGCTCTGAGCGGGCCCCGGCGGCAACGCTTTTCGCGCACCTCCCACCTCGCACCGTCGGCACGGCTGGACCCGCTGCGTGAACATCGCCAACTGCTGTCGGCGCCCGCCTCTACTCTGACGAATGTGACGAACGAGCAGCACCCCACTCCCGCGACCACCGACTCGGTGACCACCGACTCAGCGACCACCCACTCGACGAGCGGCGCCGACGCCGTCGAGACGCCCGCGCAGCGTCGCGCCGCCATGATCGCGGTGACGGTGCTGCCGATCGTCGTCGTCATCGCCGGGTTGTGGGGGTACAACAGCCCGTCGACGTTCACGTCACACGCGTCGTGGGTGCCGTACCTGCTCGGCGTCGTCATGTTCACGATGGGGCTGACGCTGACGCCGCGCGATTTCGCCGCCGTCCTGCGCCGCCCGTGGGCCGTGCTCATCGGGCTGGCCGCGCACTACGTCATCATGCCGGGAGCGGGCTGGATCATCGCGCACGCACTCAACCTCTCCCCCGAGCTCGCCGTCGGGCTCATTCTCGTCGGCTGCGCGCCGAGCGGGACGGCGTCGAACGTCATGACGTTCCTGTCGAAGGGAGACGTCGCCCTCGGCGTCTCCGTCGCGACGGTCTCGACGCTCGTCGCTCCCGTCGTCACACCCCTGCTGACGGCGTTCCTCGCCGGGTCGTACCTGCACGTCGATGCGGGGTCGATGATGGTCGACATCGTCAAGACGGTGCTCGTGCCGATCGTGCTCGGCGTCGTCGTCAGGCTCATCATCCGTGACAAGGGCGTACGCGCCATCGCGCCCGCGCTGCCGTGGATCAGCGCGTTCGTCATCGCGTGGATCGTCGCGATCGTCGTGGCCGGCAGCGCCGGAAAGCTCGCGAAGGTCGGCGGCATCGTCTTCCTCGCCGTCGTGCTGCACAACGGTTTCGGGCTGCTGCTCGGCTACATCGCGGCCCGGTTCGCCGGGCTCGACGTGAAGGCGCGCCGCGCGCTCGCGTTCGAGGTCGGCATGCAGAACTCCGGCCTCGCCGCGACGCTGGCCAAGGTGCACTTCTCGCCGCTGGCCGCGCTGCCGTCGGCAGTGTTCTCGGTGTGGCACAACGTCTCGGGCGCCATCCTCGCGGCGTGGTTCGCGCGCCAGCCGGTCGGCGAACGCGAGCCGTCACGGGGCTGACACCGTCAGCCCGCGGGCGTGTCGGGCAAGTGCGTCCAACCGTCTCTGTTCGTGCGTGCAAGCGCGCGACCACGGAGTTCGGCCGCCGTCAGGAGTGGTCGTGCCCCAACGTCTTCGCGGCTTTGTCGGCGCGGCTCTTCACGCGGGCGAGCAGCCCGACGACGCCTGCCTCGAGGCAGGCATTGATGAAGACGAGGAACTGGTTGAAGTAGGCGTTGAGCAGATTGACGCCGCCGAGCATGAGCAACAGCGCCGCGATGCCCCAGCGGGCGCCGTCGGCGAGGCTGCTGCTGTCGTCACCGAGTCGTTTCACCGCTCGCCAGGCGAAGAACGCGGCGACGGTGCCGATGAGCGCGGCGACGCTCGCGGCCGTCCACGCGACCTTGCCCGGGTGGTCGCCGAGGAGACTGTTGTGGCCGCTGACGGCGTCCGGACCGTAGGCCTGCCACAGCGAGTAGACGAACACGCCCGGACCGGCGAAGACACCGACGACAGCGAGCACGCCCAGCGCGAGACGGCTCAGCTTGCGCTGACGGCTCGGCGGCAGCAGCCGCTCCTCGACCGCGTCGAGACGCTCCATCATCCGCCCGACGCGACGCTCGTCATCGGGGACGGCCTGGCTTCGCGCCACGTCGAGAGCCTGCGCCAGCCCCTCGGCGATGGCGCGCTCCTGCCCCGTCGGCTCGTCGCGCCTGACGGCGTCGAGGTGACCCTCGATCGTCTCGACCTGGCTGCGCGTGAGCGGCCCGTCAGCCGCCGGTTTCATGAGTTCGAGCGCGGCGTAGAGGTGATTGCGAGCGTGGGGCGGCCGTTGCGAACCCACCCGCATCGCGGCCACCCCGAGCGCCGCGAGAATCGCGTAGCACAGGGGCGCGGCGAGAGGGAAGAAGTAGTCGTTGTCCTTCGTGATGAACTTGCCGATCTCGTCGACGAACAACCCGATGCCGATGCCACCCGCGATCGAGGCGAACGCCGTCGCCCACCGATTGGCCAGGGACAGCACGACCGTCAACGCGATCATGAGCAGCAACCCGCCCCACACGGCGTGTGCGATGTGGAAGATCTCGCCGCCAACCTGCGGGTAACCCGTCGCGAGCAGGTAGCCGCGCGTCACGAGGATCGTGATGACGGCGGCGACACTCATCCAGCCGACAGCGGTGCCCGCGCCCGCCTTCGTCACAGGGCTACGCGTCGGTTTCGTCGGCGGACTGGGCATGCCTTCACTCTGTCACGCGCGATCTCGCGGTGAAGCGTGACCCCTGAACCGCCGATACTGACGGCCGGCCGCCGCCGCAGCGTCGACTCGTGACACTTGTCATGGCGCGGTCGTGACGTCCGCCCGAGGCCCGCTCCGCCCACCGCGACGAGGCTGGAGGCATGAACAACGCAGCCATCACCCTCACCGGCGTGACGAAGACCTTCCCCGGCAAGCACGGGCGCGTCGAGGCCGTCCGTGGGGTCGACCTCGAGATCGCGCCCGGCGAGGTCGTCGCGTTCCTCGGCCCCAACGGCGCGGGCAAGACGACGACGATCGACATGATCCTCGGCCTGAGCGAACCGACGACGGGCAACGTCACCGTCTTCGGCATGACGCCGCACGCGGCCGTCGCGCGTGGCCTCGTCGCCGCCGTCATGCAGACCGGCGGACTGCTCAAGGATCTGACGGTGCGCGAGAGCGTCGAGTACGTCGCCGCCTTGTTCCCCGACGCCCGGCCCGTCGACGACGTCCTCGCCACCGCCGGCATCACCGACCTCGCCGACCGGCGCCTCGGCAAGTGCTCCGGGGGCGAACAGCAGCGCGTGCGGTTCGCGATGGCGCTCGTGCCCGACCCCGCGCTCATCGTGCTCGACGAACCGACGACAGGCATGGACGTCAACGCCCGCCGGGCCTTCTGGGAGGCCATCCATGCCGACGCCGCGCGCGGCCGAACGATCCTGTTCGCCACCCACTACCTCGAGGAGGCCGACGCGTGGGCCGACCGCGTCGTCGTCATGCGGGACGGCGAGATCGTCGCCGACGGCTCGAGCAGCGACATCCGCGCAGCGGGCGGTGGCCGACGCGTGAGCGCGACCTGGCCCGACGCGGACATCGCCCTCGTCGAGGCGATCGAGGGCGTCTCGGGCGTCGACGTCCACGGCGACCAGATCGTCGTCCACACGAGTGACAGCGACGCCGTCGCACGCGAACTCCTCACGCGCACAACGGCGCACAGCCTCGACATCACCTCGCGCGGCATCGAGGACGCCTTCGTCGAGCTGACCTCGCCGTCCGAAGCGGGCGCCACCGTGTCCCGCTGACGGCCTTTCCCCCTCACCCCTTCGGGTTCTCACCCTCTCTCGCGCTTCCTCACTTCACCTCTCGCTCCCCATCCCGACCACGTCGGCACCCTGTTCTCTGCGTGCAGATGCACCCGGGTGCATTTGCACGCAGAGGACGAGCGCCCCTCTCGAAAGCAGGTCTGCCATGTCCACCACGACGAGCACCTTCACCCCGCGTCTCGACGGCGCGCCCCTCGACCCGTCGGAGCGTCGAGCGCCGCGAGGCAGCGGCCTCAACGCCCGCGTCATGGGCCTGGAGCTGAGGCGGGTGCTGCGCAACAGGCGCAGCTTGATCTTCACGCTCATCTTCCCCATCGCGATGTTCGTCTTCGTCGCGAGTTCGATCTCCGAGGGCGATCAGGTGATCGGCAACGGTGTGGTCGCGAACGTCAACGCTTATCTCATGGTGAACATGGCGCTGTACGGCGCGATCATGGCGGCCACCAGCGCCGGCGCGAGCGTCTCGATCGAGCGCGCGGCGGGGTGGTCCCGGCAGTTGCGCCTGACGCCTCTGCAACCGGTCGCGTACATCGTCATAAAGATGATCGCCGCGATCGTCATGGCGCTCATCGCCGTCAGCGTGACGTTCGCGGCCGGTCTCGGTTCGGGCAAGGCGCACGCCGACGTGCTGTCGTGGCTCGAGGCGGGCGCCGTCATCGTCGCGGGTTCGCTCGTGTTCGCGGCGCTCGGGTTGCTGCTCGGATACCTGCTGCCGAGTGATTCCGTCATGCAGATGCTCGGTGGGCTCATGGCCATCATGTCGATGCTCGGCGGCATCTTCTTCCCGATCAAGGACGGCTCGACGTTCGATCACTTCGCCCAGTTCACGCCGATGTACGGCATCGGCAAGCTCGCCCAGTGGCCGCTGTCGCTCACGACGTCGGGCGGTCACGGCAGCTTCCACCTCGTGTGGGCGCTCAACCTCGTCGCGTGGGGCCTGCTGTTCATCGGTGGCGCCGCCTGGAGCTTCCGTCGCGACACGGCGCGCGTGTGAGCAACGCGTACCCCGACGCCCGGTGCCGGATCGAGACTCTGCCGGCCAGCACGGCGGCGTGCACGATCCGCCACCAGGCCCGTGCGACCCGGATAGGTTGGGCCACGTGAGCCCGCGACGACCCGCCCTGGCCTGGCCTCGAGAGCAGGCCCGCACCCGCAACGTCGGCGCCCGGCGCGCGCGCACCCGCGGCATGCTCGCCTGGTTCTGGGTCGTGTTCTGGCTGATCTTCCTCGTGCAACCCGTCACGGAGAACATCGCCGACGGCGGCCGCCGCACCGCCGGCGCCCTGCTGCTGCTTGCGGGCGCGGCCGTCTATGTCCCCGTCATCGCGGCGACGATGCGTCGGCTCTGGAGCGGCACCCCGCGCACCCGCTCGACGCAGGCCGTCGTCGCGACGTCGGCGCTCGTCGTCGCCGCCTGCATGCTGAGCGCAGCGCCCCTCATCGGCCAGGACGCCTTCGCACTGTTGCCGTATTCGCTCGTCATCTTCATGCTCGGGATGACGCCGCTGCTCGGCGCGGCGCTCGCGCTCAGCGTCGTCACGGCGACGGCGTCGCTCAGCCACGCGCTCACCGGTTCGTCGCTGCAGCCGGGCCTGCTGTTCGCGGCCGTGGCGTCGGGGCTGGCCTCCGGGCTCGGCGCGTTCTCGGCCGAACGCACACGCGACGCGGAAGCGGCCCGCGAGGATGCAGCGCTGCTGCGCGTGCAGGACGAGCGCAACCGGATGGCGCGCGATCTGCACGACATCCTCGGTCATTCGCTCACCGTCATCACGATGAAGGCGGAGCTCGCGGGCAAGCTCGTCGACGTCGATCCCGAGAAGGCGAAGACGCAGATCGCGGAGCTCGAGCAGCTGGCGCGCGGGGCATTGGCCGACGTGCGCACGACCGTCTCGGGGTATCGCGAGATGTCGCTGTCGGGCGAACTCGCCCGGGCGAGAAGGGCATTCGCCGACGCCGGTATCGCCGTCGACCTGCCCCGCCACGTCGACGACGTCTCCCCCGACCTGCGTGAACTGTTCGCCTGGGCCGTGCGCGAGGCGACGACGAACGTCATCCGCCACGCGGGCGCCTCGCACGTGACGATCGCTCTCTCCCCGACGCGTCTGAGTGTGCGCGACGACGGTCGTGGCGCTGCTGCGAACGCCGGCGACGGTAACGGGCTCACGGGTCTGCGCGAACGCGCCGCGGCCGTCGGTGCCGTCGTCGAGACGCGCAGCGACGACGGGTTCACGCTGGACGTGTTGACGCGTGATGCGCCGGCCTCGGGCACCGACGACGGCGCAGCTGCCGAGCGACGGGGCGTCGAGTGAGGCGCGCCTACGCAGGTGGATTCGCCCTGCGGGGAACGACGACGAAAGGCCGACCATGACGATCCGACTTCTCATCGCTGACGATCAGGCGATGGTGCGTGGCGCGCTCGCGGCACTGCTCGATCTGGAGAGCGACCTCGAGGTCGTCGCCGAGGTCGGGCGGGGTGACGAGGTGCTCGACGCGTGCCGCGAGCACGCGCCGGACGTCGTCCTCATGGACGTCGAGATGCCCGGCATGGACGGCCTCGAGGCGAGCGCCGCGCTGCGTCAGGCGCTGCCCGCGGTGAAGATCCTCATCGTCACGACGTTCGGTCGGCCCGGCTTCCTGCGGCGCGCGATGCAGGCGGGGGTGCAGGGGTTCGTCGTCAAGGACACCCCGGCGACGCAACTCGCCGACGCCGTGCGCCGCGTCCACGCGGGCCTGCGTGTCGTCGACCCGCAGCTCGCCGCCGACAGTCTCGTGTTCGGCGAATCACCGCTGACGGCACGCGAACTCGACGTCCTGCGCGCCGCCGCAGCCGGCGGCACCGTGGCCGATATCGCCCGCGCCGTGTTCCTGTCGGAGGGCACGGTGCGCAACCACCTGTCGTCAGCCATCGGCAAGACGAGCGGACGCACCCGCGCCGATGCCGTGCGCATCGCGCAGGAGAACGGGTGGCTGTGAACGTGACCCACTTCACACGTACCACGCAGTAACCGGGCTCGCATTTGGCAATGTCGTCCCATGACGACCACCGCCTCCAACCTCTCCCCCACCGAGGCCTACCGCGCCGCGCGCGACTCACTCCTCGAGCTGCGCGGACGCCATGACGACGCTGTGGCGACGTTCACGTGGCCCGATGTCGGCGACCGCTTCAACTGGGCGATCGACTGGTTCGACACCGTCGCGCGCGGCAACCACCGCACAGCCATCGTCATCGTCGAGGAGGACAGTTCGTCGCTCGAAGTGACGTACGACGAGATGGCGCGCCGCTCCGACGCCGTCGCCACGTGGCTCGCAGAGCAGGGCGTGAGGCGCGGTGACCCTGTCGTCCTCATGCTCGGCAACCAGATCGAACTGTGGGATCTCATGCTCGCCGTCATGAAGCTCGGCGCGATCATCATGCCGACGACGACGGCCGTCGGGCCCGCCGATCTGCGCGACCGCATCGCGCGCGGCGGGGTGCGGCACGTCGTCGCCAACGCGGGCGACGTCGACAAGTTCTCGGGCGTGCCGGGCGAGTACACGCGGCTCAGCGTCGGCGCGGCGGACGGGTGGTCCGACCTGCACGGGGCGTATCGCCGCGTCGGCGACGTCCCGCCCACCGAGCACCCGGGCACCGCGCCGGGCGATCCGCTGCTGTACTACTTCACCTCCGGCACGACGAGTCGCCCCAAGCTCGTCGAGCACACGCAGGCCTCCTACCCGATCGGTCACCTGTCGACGATGTACTGGCTCGGTCTGCGCCCCGGTGACGTCCATCTCAACATCTCGAGCCCGGGATGGGCGAAGCACGCATGGTCGTGCTTCTTCGCGCCGTGGATCGCCGAGGCGACGATCTTCGTCTACAACTACACGCGCTTCTCCCCCGCCGCCCTGCTGCAGCAACTGCGCGCCCGCGAGGTGACCACGTTCTGTGCGCCGCCGACGGTGTGGCGCATGCTCATCAACGCCGACCTGACCGGTGGGCGCGGCGCGCTGCGCGAACTGATCGGCGCGGGTGAACCGCTCAATCCGGAGGTCATCACGCAGATCGAACGGGCGTGGGACCTGACGATCCGCGACGGCTACGGCCAGACGGAGATGACGGCCGCCGTCGGCAACACGCCCGGCTCGGCGGTGAAGCCCGGGTCGATGGGACGCCCGCTGCCGGGCGTGCCCGTCGTCATCGTCGATCCGCTGAGCGGCGAACGGCTCGACGGCGCCGGTGAGGGCGAGATCTGCCTCGACCTCGCCGCCCACCCCCTGCCACTCATGACGGGTTACCTCGGCGACGAGGCCCGCAACACCGACGCGATGGCGGGCGGTTTCTACCACACGGGCGACGTCGCCGCGATCGACGACGAGGGGTACATCAGCTACATCGGGCGCACCGACGACGTGTTCAAGGCGAGCGACTACAAGATCAGCCCGTTCGAGCTGGAGTCGGTGCTCATCGAGCACCCTGCCGTCGCCGAAGCGGCGATCGTGCCCGCCCCCGACGCCGTGCGACTCGCCGTCCCGAAGGCGTATCTCGTTCTCGTCGAAGGCAGTTCGCCGGATGCGGCGACTGCCGAGAGCATCTTCGCCTTCGCCCGCGAGCGACTCGCGCCCTGGCAGCGTGTGCGCCGACTCGAGTTCGCCGAGCTGCCCAAGACGATCTCGGGCAAGATCCGCCGCGTCGAACTCCGCGGTCGTGAGAACGACCTCGCCCGCAACGACGTGCGCCCCGACGGCGAGTTCCGCGACGACGACTTCGAGCACTGACCTGCGACGGCCGACGTGGCGCTCGCCGCTGTACCGGTGCTTCTCGTGGGCGGGCTGGATCGCCGGCCGGCCCGGGCACGCGAAAGGCCCCCGAATCTTCGGGGGCCTTTCTTCGGAGCCGCTTGTCGGAATCGAACCGACGACCTTCTCATTACGAGTGAGACGCTCTGGCCGACTGAGCTAAAGCGGCAACCGCTGATCGGATATCTCCGGCAGCGAGGCAAAACTTTACACGAGCGGCGCGGGGGGCGCCAATCCCGCCCGCTCGCTGCCCCAGGGGGCACCAACCCCAGCAGCCGCGGCGCCTCCCCATGGTTGGGCGCCTACGGCGGCTCGGTGCGCCCGGCGTAGGACGCGCCGTCAGCCCGATTCAGCAGGTGGTCTTCTTCGCAGGATCGGAGCCGTCGACGAGGTAGTGGTCGACGGCATTGTCGACGCACTGGGAGCCGCGCCCGTAGGCGGTGTGGCCGTCACCGTCGTAGCTGATGAAACGGCTGTTCTGCAGTTCACCGGCGAGGCGTTCGCTCCACTCGTACGGCGTCGCGGGGTCACGGGTCGTGCCGAGGACGACGATCGGCGCCGACCCGGCCGCCTTCACCTCGTGCGGTCTGCCCGTGGTCTTGACCGGCCAGTCGGCGCACACCGCGCCGGCCCACGCCATCTGCCTGCCCCACGTCGGCGCCTTCTTCGAGAACGCCTCCGCGTCCTTCTCGTACTCGGCCACGCCGCCGGTCGGCGCGGGCCGATCGAGGCACGTCACGGCGTTGAGCACCTGCATCATGTTGCTCTGGTACGTGCCGTCGTCGTTGCGCTCGGCGTAGCTCTTGCCCGCGTTGAGCAGCTGCGTGCCGTCACCACCGAGTGCGCTGCGCAGCGCCTGCGTCAGCTCACCCCACTTCGCCTGGTCGTAGAGCGACGCGGCGATTCCGTTGATCGCCCAGCCCTCCGTCAGGGTGCTGAGCCGCTTGTCGCCGCTCGCCTTGATGGGTTTGGCGTCGAGGCCGGCGAGCCAGGTCTGCAGCTTCTTCTTCGCGGACGCGGCGTCGGACCCGAGCGGGCACTTGCCGCCCGAGACGCAATCGGCGAGGTAGGCGTCGAGCGCCTTCTCGAAGCCGGTCGCCTGCCCCTCGTTGATCTGCTGCATCGTCAGATCGGGCGGCAGGACGCCGTCGAGCACCATGCGCCCGACGTTCTTCGCGAACAGGTCGGCGTACGTCGCGCCGAGCATCGTGCCGTACGACTTGCCGAGGAAGTTCAACTTCTGCTCGCCGAGAGCCGCGCGCAGGACGTCCATGTCCTTCGCGACCTCCTCGGTGCTGACGTGGCCGAGCAGCGGGCCGGCGTTCTTCTTGCACGCGTCGGCGAGCTTCTTGTCGCCGGCCAGCAGCGCGTTCTGCTCGCTCTTGTCGTCGGGTGAGGGGTCGGAACCCATGAACTGATCGAGCGTCGCGTCGTCGACGCACGTGATCGCGGCCGAACGCTGCACACCGCGCGGGTCGAACCCGACAATGTCGTAGCTGTCGCGCACCGACCTGCTGACGATCTGGTCGGCCGCCGCGGCATAGTCGACGCCCGAGCCACCGGGGCCGCCGGGGTTGACGACGAGTGAGCCTTTCTTCGTCCCTGTCGCCTTCATGCGGTTGACGGCGACCTCGATGCTCGGGCCGCTCGGCTTCGCGTAGTCGATGGGCACGCGCAGCTTCGCGCACTCGCCATCGTCGCAGCTCTTCCAGTCGAGCTGCTGCGTGTAGAACGCACTGAGCGGACCGGTCGCGGCCGTTCCCGCGGCCGACGAGGCGGACGCAGCGCCGCCGCCCGATGGGTCCGACGACGCCGACGAGGTGGGAGACGACGTGCTGCACCCACCGACGGCGAGCATCGACGCAGCCGCGAGCGCGGCCACCTGCGTCAGGCGCGAGCGCGCGATGTGCTTCACGGGGCGACTCCTATCCGGCTGCCTCATGAGGGCAGTTCGAGCGAGATGCACATGGCTTCGAGGGCCAGCAGCGGGGGGACGTTGGCGGCGATGCGCTCACGCGCGGTGCTGATGGCGTCGAGCGCGAGCAGCAGCCCTTCGGGGGTGAACGCGCGCGCGAGCCGGCCGACGTCGTCGACGATGTCGGCGTTCACGAGCGGCACCGGATCGCCCCAGCGCACCACGAGCGCGTCGCGATATATCGAGGCGAGATCGACGAGGGCGCGGTCGATGACGTCACGACCGAAACGCGTCGCCCGCGTCTTCTGCTCCTTCTCGAGCTGGTTGATCGCCGAGCGCACGTGCGGCGGCTGCGTGCGCGCGCTCGGGTCGGCGCCGAGCTGCTCCATCAGCTTGGCCTTCTCGGCGGCGTTGCGCTCCCCCGACGATGCGCCCGACTCGTCCTCGGCGATCGAGGCGAGATCAGCTGCCGCCTTCATGGCGTCGCCGAGCCCGCGGATACGCAGCGCGAGCAGGATCGTCTCGCGCCGCCGGATGCGCGCCCCCTCGTCACGCGCCAGGCGCCGCGCGATGCCGATGTGCGACTGCGCCGCGCGTGCCGCGTACGCCGCCATGGCGGGGTCGACGCCGTCGCGGCGCACGAGCAGTTCGGCGACGTCGTCGGGCGGCGGGATGCGCAGGCGGACGTGGCGTGAACGGCTGCGGATCGTCACGATGACGTCCTCGACGCTCGGCGCGCACAGCAGCCACACGGTGCGCGGGACGGGTTCTTCGAGCGCCTTGAGCAGCGCGTCGGCGGCGCGTTCGGTGAGACGGTCGGCGTCCTCGATGACGATGACGCGCCAGCGCCCGACCGTCGGCGACGACTGCGCCTGCAACGCCAGATCGCGCGCTTCGCGCACCTGGATCGTGAGGCCGCTCGTCGAGACGATCTGCACGTCGGCGTGGGAGCCGTCGATCGTCGTCCGGCACTCGCGACACTCCCCGCACCCGCCCTGCGGGCACTCGAGCGCGGCAGCGAACGAGCGAGCCGCGTTGGAACGGCCCGAGCCGGGCGGGCCGGTGATGAGCCACGCATGCGTCATGCGACGGGCGTCGCCGACGGCCTCGCTCAACGTGCGCACCGCCTCCTGTTGACCGACGAGATCACGCCATACGCCCTCGCCGACGCCCGGCACCCGGCGGGTCGTCGCGACGTCACTCATGAGGGGCCGCCTGATGCGCGCGTCGTGCCGCTCTTGAGGAGCTGTTCGAGTCGTGTGCGGACGGCGGCGGTGAGGTCGTCGCGCGAGCGACCCGCGTCGAGGACGAGGTAGCGCGCCTCGTCGCGCGCGGCGAGGCAGAGGAAGTGCTCGCGCACGCGGGTGTGGAAGTCGTCGGCCTCACGTTCGAGCCTGTCTTCGGCACCGCGCGCGCCGCGACGTTCGCGCGCGACCTCGGGCGAGACGTCGATGAGCACCGTGACGTCCGGCGTCAGCCCGCGCGTCGCCCAGCGTGAGATGGACTCGACGTCGTCGGCGGCCAGCGCACGACCGGCGCCCTGGTAGGCGATCGAGGAGTCGATGTAGCGATCCTGCAGCACTACCGCACCGCGCGCGAGGGCCGGTCGCACGAGCGTCTCGACGTGGTGCGCCCGGTCGGCGGCGTAGAGCAGGGCCTCGGCGCGCGACGCGACGTCGTCGCCATGGAGCAGGAGCCGCCTGATCTCCACGCCCAGCGGGGTACCGCCCGGTTCACGCGTGATGACGACCTCACGGCCCAGTTCACGCAGCCACGCAGCGGCACGCTCGATCTGCGTCGTCTTGCCCGCGCCGTCACCACCTTCGAACGTGACGAACAGCCCGTGCGCGGCAACGTCGGCCGCGACCTCGTCGCCGGCTGCGGTGCTGACACTTGGTGCGCCCTTGGTGTTGGCGTCGACATCTGCGACGGCGTCGGTCGTGGCGTCGCTGATGACGTCACTCGAGGCGCGCAGCGTTTCGACGTCGAGGCGCAGGTCGTCGGGCATGGCGCTCACCCTACCCAGTGCGTCCGACAACCCCGGAAACTCGCAGAAATCGCCTGCTGGGGAGCGTCGCTGGGCCACCGTACGGGGTCGCGACAAGCGCCGCCTGCCAGCTGCGCGACTTTTGCGCATCTGCACGAGGAATATGCGGCACATTCCTCGTGCAGATGCACAAAAGTCGGGCAGCGGTCCACGCCCGCCGGCAGCACGGCCCCGGCGAGAGGGACGCGTGTCGACCGTCAGCCCCGGCTGTCACAGTAGGCGGCGATCACCTCCGTGACGTACGCGGCAAGGCCGGGCTCGACGTCGTCGTAGGTCTGCGCGAAGCGTGGGTCGGTGCTGTACATGGCGCCCATCCCCCGGAGCATCGGCAGAGGCACCGGATTGAACCAGCGTTCGATCTGGTCGCGGTGCGCCTGAACTGCGGCGTCGGCCTGCGCGCTGCCGGGTGCCGCGCCGTCACGCATCGCCGTGGCGAATGCCGCCAACACCTCGTCCGACTCGGCCTTGATGCGATGCCAGGTCGCCTTGTCGTAGCTCTTGGCGCGGCGCCGGGATTCTGCGAATTCCTCCGTCCCACCCCAACGCTGTTGCGCCTCGACGTCGTACGCCTCGTCGTAACCGGTGCCGAAGATCTCCTTCATCTCGGCGCTGCTGATCTGATATTTGCTCATGGTTGCCTCCGATGTGAGTGCGGTGTCGATCGCGTCGACCAGCGCATCGAGCTCGTCGCGCCTGGCCATGACCGCTTCCCTGTGCTCGACGAGGAGTGCCGCCAGCACGGCCGGTTCGTCGAGCGCCTCGGCGATGTCCGCGAGCGGCATCTCGAGGCGCCGTAGCAGCACGACCCGAGCGAGGCGTTGCA
This sequence comes from Dermacoccus sp. SAI-028, assembly GCF_004346775.1. Taxonomy (NCBI): domain Bacteria; kingdom Bacillati; phylum Actinomycetota; class Actinomycetes; order Micrococcales; family Dermacoccaceae; genus Dermacoccus; species Dermacoccus sp. SAI-028. The sequence goes on from NZ_SMFS01000001.1 coordinate 2,710,049, forward strand.
CGTCCGCCGGCGTGTACAGCCGGTATCCGTTCCAGCCACGTTCGCTCGGACGCACGAGCCCGATCGCGTCGTAGTGATGCAGCGTGCGGACGGTGACGCCGAAACGTGCCGCCACCTGCCCCACCGTCAGTTCGTCGGTCATGACCTCACTCCATCGCCTCACGTCACGTCAGGGTCAAGGTTCGCGCCGAAAGACCTCTCGCAGGCAGGCGCGCGCGCCAATCATCCCGGTTTCGATGTCCTCGTCGCGCTCGTCGCGACCGTTCACCGCAGCGGCCCCGGGCAAGTCTGGCACCGTCGCCGGGTCGCGCGAGAGCAGAGGCCGTGCGATGAGCATGATGAACATCGGCGTCAACGTGACGAACCAGATGCAGAAGCCGATCAGGGTCGTCGCCGACCAGAAGAGCCCGCCACCGGCCCAGTCGCCACCGAACACACCGAACGAGAGCATCGCGAGAAAGCCGTAGACGCACGGCGTCGCCGCGCCCCACAGCACGAGCGAGAACTGCCGCGCCCCCATCGTGAGCCCCCGTGTCAGGTGCAACGACCACGCCGCGAGGCCCCACGCAATGACGGCGCACGGCAGCGCCAGCGCCAGCCCGGCGTCACTCAGCCAGTTTGCGGGCGAGTAGGCATCGGCAGGGCCGCGGACCCAGGCGACGGCGACAGCGACCGACGAGACGACGAAACCCGCCGCCACAGACCCCACACCGATGACGGCGGCCCGCCCGCCCGTGTGCCACACGGACGTTCGCGACCCCGAAAGCGAGCCGGCGCTCGACGCGCCCGCCCCCGTCATTCCTGCGCCGAGCATCTTCGCCACGATGTCTCTCCCGGTCGTCCTGCCGCGCCCATCGGCGCCGCATCTCTCACCCATCCTCGCATGTTTTGAACACGTTCAAGAACGACACTGGGACCATGGCTCACATCGTCCTGTTCCACTCAGCGCTCGGCCTGCGCACGGCCGTCCTCGACTTCGCTGACGCCCTGCGCGGGCTCGGCCACGTCGTCGTCACCCCCGACTACTACGACGGGCACGTGTTCGTCTCGACCGACGACGGGCTCGCCCACCGCGACGCCGTGGGCGTTCGCGCCCTCATGGATCGTGCGCGCACGGCACTCGACGACGCGCCCGCCGACGCCGTCCTCGCCGGTTTCTCGCTCGGCGCGTTCTTCGCTCAGGCATTCGCGGCGAAGCGGCCCGACGCGCGTGCCGCTGTGCTCCTGCACAACGTCGAGGCGCCGCGCGACGGAACATGGAACGGCGTCCCCGTCCAGGTGCATCGCCATGCTGTCGACCCGTTCATCAGCGAACCCGACGTCACCGCGCTGCGCGACGCCGTCACCGCCTCGGGCGCGCCGTTCGACGACGTCGTCGTACCCGGCGAAGGCCACCTCTTCACCGACCTCGCCACCCCTGACGGGGACGCCGCCGCATGCGACGCGAGCATCGCCGCGTTCGACGCGTTCATCCGCTGACAGACGATGCCCCAGCTCGAGCAACACTCGAACCGGGGTGTCATGACGCTGCTGCGAGTCGTCAGGCCTTCTTGGCCGTCGTCTTTTTCGCAGCGGTCTTCTTCGTCGTCGTCTTCTTGGCGGCGGTCTTCTTCGTCGCAGCCTTCTTCGTCGACTTCTTGGCGGCCTTCTTGCGCGTCGAGGGGCCCTTGGCGCGTTTCTCGGCGAGCAGCTCGTAGGCCCGCTCGGCCGTCAGTGTCTCGACGTCGTCGTCCTTGCGCAGCGTCGCGTTGGTCTCGCCGTCGGTGACGTACTCGCCGAAGCGGCCGTCCTTGACGACGACGGGCTTGCCGGACGTCGGGTCGGCGCCGAACTCCTTGAGCGGCGGCTTCGCGGCGGCGCGGCCACGTTGCTTCGGCTGGGCGTAGATCGCCTCGGCCTCCTCGAGCGTGATCGTGAACAGCTGCGCCTCGTTCTCGAGCGAGCGCGAGTCGGTGCCCTTCTTCAGGTACGGCCCGTAGCGCCCGTTCTGCGCGGTGATCTCGACCTGCTTCGTCGTCTCCGTGCCGTCTTCGGCCGTCGCCTTCTCTTCGACGACGCCGACGACGCGCGGCAGCGACAACAGCTTGAGGGCGGTGTCGAGCTCGATCGTCGCGAGATCCATGTCCTTGAACAGCGACGCCGTGCGCGGCTTCGGCTTCGCCGCCTTCTTCTTCGGCTTCTCACCGTCGGCAGGCGTCACCTCCGGCAGCACCTCGGTGACGTACGGGCCGTAGCGTCCCGACTTGGCGACGATCTCGTGGCCCGACTCGGGGTCGGTGCCGAGGACGCGGCCGTCGTCGTCGGAGGCGTCGAGCAGCTCGCGGATCTTCGCAGGCGTCATCTCGTCGGGCGCGATGTCGTCCGTGATCGACGCGCGCCGCGGCTTCTCGCCGACCTTCTCGGGGTCGAAGCCCTCCTTGACCTCACCCGTCGCCGGGTCGATGCCGTTCGGCACCTCCTCCTCGACGTACGGCCCGTACCGCCCGACGCGCACGACGAGACCCTCGCCGATCGGAATGGTGGAGATCTCGCGTGCGTCGATGTCGCCGAGGTCGTCGACGAGTTGCTTGAGGCCCTCGGCCGACTCACCCTCGTCGCCGAAGTAGAAGCGCGTGAGCCAGGCCGCGCGCTCCTCGTCACCGGCGGCGATGCGGTCGAGCCCCTCCTCCATCGAGGCGGTGAAGTCGTAGTCGACGAGGCTGGGGAAGTGCGTCTCGAGCAGGTTCGTCACCGCGAACGCGAGCCATGTCGGGATGAGCGCGCTGCCGCGCGTTCGCACGTACCCGCGATCCTGGATCGTGCCGACCGTCGCGGCGTACGTCGACGGGCGGCCGATGCCGCGCTCCTCGAGTGCCTTCGTCAGCGTCGCCTCGGTGTAACGCGCGGGCGGCGACGTCTCGTGCCCCAACGCCTCGGCGCGCAGCACGTCGAGGCCGACACCCTCGGACAGCTTGGGCAGGCGACGCTCGCCGTCATCGTTCGAGTAACGATCGGCGTCGCGGCCCTCCTCGTAGGCGGCGAGAAAACCACGGAACGTGATGACGGTGCCGCTCGCCGAGTACTCGGCGCGCTTGGCGATACCCGAACTCTCGACCCCGACGGCGACCTTCACCGACGCCGTCGAACCCTTCGCGTCCGCCATCTGCGAGGCGACGGTGCGCTTCCAGATCAGCTCGTACAACGCGAACTCGGTGCCGCGCAGCTCACCGGCGACCTGGGCGGGCGTGCGGAAGCGATCACCGGCCGGGCGGATCGCCTCGTGCGCCTCCTGCGCGTTCTTCGACTTGCCCGCGTAACGGCGGGGAGCGTCCGGCACGTATTCGGCGCCGTACAGGTCGCGCGCCTGCTGACGCGCGGCGCTGATGGCCTGCTCGGACAGGGCGACCGAGTCGGTACGCATGTACGTGATGTAGCCGTTCTCGTACAGGCGCTGCGCGACGCGCATCGTGTCCTTCGAGCCCAGACGCAGCTTGCGGCTGGCCTCCTGCTGCAGCGTCGAGGTGATGAACGGCGCGCTCGGCTTGCGCGAGTACGGCTTCTCGCTGACGGCACTGACCTCGGCGTGGCCGGCTCGCGTCGCCTCAGCGATCTTCTCGGCCGCCGCACCGTCGAGGTGGCGCACGCCCGAGCTCTTGAGGCGCCCGTCGTCGCCGAAGTCGCGGCCGGAGGCGACCCGCTCGCCGTCGACGCCCGTCAGCTTGGCGGTGAACGCTTGGCTCGACTTCGCCTCGAACTCGCCCTCGACGTCCCAGTACGACGCGGCGCGGAACGCCATGCGCTCCCGCTCACGCTCGACGACCATGCGCGTCGCGACCGACTGCACACGCCCGGCCGACAGGCCCGCACGCACCTTGCGCCACAGCACCGGCGACACCTCGTAGCCGTAGAGACGGTCGAGGATGCGGCGCGTCTCCTGCGCGTTGACCATCTGCATGTCGAGCTCGCGCGTGTCGTTGACGGCGCGCTGGATGGCTTCCTTCGTCACCTCGTGGAAGACCATGCGCTTGACCGGCACCTTCGGCTTCAGCGTCTCGAGCAGGTGCCACGCGATGGCCTCGCCCTCGCGGTCCTCATCGGTGGCGAGGTAGAGCTCGTCGGCGTCCTTCAGAGCGCGCTTGAGCTCGGCGACCTTCTTCTTCTTGTTCGCGTCGACGACGTAGTACGGCGCGAAACCATTGTCGACGTCGACGGCGAACTTGCCGTACGGGCCCTTCTTCATGTCGGCGGGCATCTCGCTCGGCGTCGGCAGGTCACGGATGTGCCCGACGCTGGCATCGACGACGTAGTCGCTGCCCAGATAAGACGCGATCTTGTTGCCCTTCGAGGGCGATTCGACGATGACGAGTTTCTTGCCTGACGCCACTGGGGTGCTCCTTCGGTTCGCGCACGGGCCACGGATTCGTCGTCGCCTTCGCGTGCGGTCGTCTAGACCGTACCCGACGGGACCGACAGCCGGTCGTGGGGCAGCGGGAGCACCTCCGTCGCGACGCGGGAGGGTCACCGCGACCCAGACGTGACGGGTCCGGCCGCGTGACGCCGCCCCGGCCCCGCACCCACAGCGCTGCCCTGCACCGACGCCCGAGGGCGGAGCGGAATGTCGAGGACGGCCGAGAGCGGTGTTCCGGCTACTCGAGGACCCACTGGAATAAAGTTGATACGTCAACTAGTTTCGTCAGTATGAGCACCTCGACACAGGCCACCGACGACCGACTCCCCGTCGCCTATCTCAGCCACGGCGCGCCGCCCCTCGCGGACGATGCGACCTGGACCGCCGAACTGGCCGCCTGGGGCAAGGAACTGCCCAAGCCGAAGCAGATCCTCATGGTCTCGGCGCACTGGGAGAATGCGCCCGTCACTGTGTCGTCGACGAGCGGCGCCGGGCTCACCTACGACTTCTGGGGATTCCCGCAGAAGTACTACGAGGTGACGTACGACGCGCCCGCCGCGCCCGAACTCGCCGAATCGGTGGCCCGCCTCGTCGGCACACCCGAGCGGCCCGTGCACCAGGACCCATCACGCGGTCTCGACCACGGCGCGTACGTCCCCCTCGTCGAGATGTTCCCCGACGCCGACGTGCCCGTCCTGCAGATGTCGATGCCGACGCTCGACCCCGTCGAGCTGTTCGAGCTGGGCCGCAAGCTCGCGCCGCTGCGCGACGCGGGGACGCTCATCATCGGTTCCGGGTTCACGACCCACAACCTGCGGTGGTTCCGTCCGAGTGGTGACGCTGACGACGCCCCGCCAGCGCCGTCGTCGGAGTTCGACCACTGGGCCGCCGAGACGATGGCGAGCGGCGACCTCGACGCGCTGTTCGACTTCATGACGAAGGCCCCCGCCGCCCATGAGGCGCACCCGCGCACCGAGCACTGGGCACCGCTCTACGTCGCGCTCGGCGCCGCCAACCCGGACGGAGCGGCGTCGGCGTCAGCGCAGACCACCGTCGACGGCTTCTGGTACGGCCTGAGCAAGCGCAGCTGGCAGCTGGCCTGACGCCCCGGCCGTACTCAACTGCGATCTACGTACCCTTCTGCGCTTTTCGTCCACATTCGAATGTGGACGAAAAGCGCAGAAGGGTACAGGGATCGCAGAGGTGCTCAGCGCTCGACGCGGGTGAGGAAACCGTTGGCGACGAGGCGCTTCAGCAGCGGCAGCGTGCCGCGGACGGCGTCGTCAGCGGGCACGTCGACGAGCGTTGCGATGGCCTCCAGCGCCGTGCGCGCCGTCATCGATCCGTCGCAGACCGACAGGAACGCGGCGAGCACGGTGTCGGCCTGGATCGACATGCCGAACCCGCCGCCCTGACGGATCATGATGACGCTCGGGTCGCTCGCTCCGGGCTTCGTGTGACGCTCCTCCGTGACGTCCGGCGCGGCCTGCCAGAACGAGTCGAGCACCGCGTCGTCTCCGACACGCGCCATCCACGCCCGCGCGGCGAGACCTGCGTCGATCGTCGGGCCCATGGCGGCGGCGACAGAGCCGCGCTCGTCGAGCAGATCGGTGAACCGGGGACGGGGTTCGGCCGGCCTCTGGAGCGTGATGATGCCGAAGCCGATGCGCTCGACGCCGCGCGCCGCGAAGTCGTCGAGCCAGGCCGAGTACATGGCGTCGTACTCGGGCGACCCGACGGGCGCGCCACCGTCACGCGCCCACAGTTCGGCGTATTCACACGGATCCTGCACCTCGCGCTGCACCACGAGCGCATCGAGGTCGACGCCGTCGAGCCATCGCTCCCAGACGTCTTCGAACGTCTCGCCGTCGCGCATCTCCCAGTTGCCGAGGAACTGTGCGACACCACCGGGTTCGAGGTGGGCGCCGACGTCGCGAACCAGGTTGCGCACGACGGCGTCACCCACCGCACCGCCGTCGCGGTACTCGTACTCGGGCATGCCGGGGCGACGCGGCGTGATGACGAACGGCGGGTTGCTCACGATGAGGTCGAATCGGCGGCCGGCGACCGGTTCGAGCATCGAACCGGCGAGCACCTCGACGTCGAGATCGTTGAGGGCGGCGTTGAAGCAGACGAAGGCGAGCGCGCGTGTCGCGAGGTCCGAGGCGACGATGTGCTCGACGTGGCCCGCGAGGTGCGCGGCCTGAACACCGCAGCCGGTGCCGAGGTCGAGGGCGCTGCGGACGGTGCGTCGCGGGGTCCATCTTGCGAGGGTCGTCGACGCGCCACCGATGCCGAGCACATGATCGGGTTCGAGCACCTGGCCCGTCGCGATCTCCGAGAGATCCGATGCCAGCCACCATGACGACGTCTCGTCGCCGTACGGGCGCAGGTCGCACGTAGCGACGAGAATGCGGTCGTCCCCGTCTCCGCGCATCTGCTCGAGGGTGTCGTCGTCGGCGAGCAGCCCGAGCGCCGTGAGACCGTCGACCCCCGCGGCGGGGAAGGCCGCCTCGATCCGCGCCGGACTCATGCGCCCACCGAGCGTGAACAGTGCCACCATCGTCGCGACAGGACTGTCGTCGTCGGCCAGGATGCGGCGAGCAGCCGTCGGCTGTTCGCGGTGCAGCGCGGCCGACGCACTCGGGCCGAGGACGTCGGCGACCGCCTCGACGGTGTAGGGCGCCGCAGCGAGGTCAGCGCGCAGAGCGACGAGCTGATCGCGCGTGGAATCGTCGACGTGAGGGGCCGGGGAAGACATGACCCCAGTATGGCGTTGACCTGGTGCACGCCGCCGACCCCATGAGGACCGGCGCGCGCCGGCGGAGCGTCAGGCGCCCGCCTTGACCGCCGCGACGGCGTCAGCGGCGGTGGAATCGATGGTGAAGATCTTCTCGAGGCCGGTGATCTGGAAGTTGCGGAGCACCCGGGGATTGGTGATGACGACCCGCATGACCCCCTCGAGCATCCGAACGGCCTTGAGGCGGCCCACGAGCACACCGAGGCCGGTCGAATCGAGGAAGCTGACCTCGCTCATGTCGACGACCATCGCCTTGTCACCGGCGGCGAGCACCTTCGAAATGGCGTCCCGCAGAACGGGGGCGGTGTACACGTCGACCTCCCCGGCGAAGGCGATGACGGCGATGCCGTCGTCCCGGCGAAGGTTCACTCTGAGTTCCACGCGGCCCGGGCTCCTGCTGCTCGACGGTTCATCCTGGCGCAGGCGAGGCCTGCTCTCTGGGAATTCAGTTTTGTCACAGGAAGCCGAAAAGTCAATGCAAGTTGATTTCACATTCATCTCCTTCGAGGTGACATCCAGGGTGGAGGGTGCGCATGAGTTCTGCGGTCACGCGCACTGACGGTGCGGGCCCCGAGCAATGGCTCGACGCGCTGCGTGACGCCGGCACCGGTGGTGTCACCCACGTGCGCACGCGCCCCGCCCGTGAGGCCTCGCTCGCCGAGTGGCCCGACGCGGTGGCGCCTGCGGTTCGAGCTGCGTTCGAGGGCAAGGGAATCCACCACCTGTGGTCGCATCAACGAACCGCACTCGACGCCGTGTTCGAGCGCCGCCACGTCGTCGTCGCGACCGGAACCGCCTCGGGCAAGTCGCTCGCCTACCAGGTGCCGATGCTGACGGCTGCCGTCGACGGCGCCGACTTCGCGCGCCGCCCCGGCGACCCGCCCGTCAGCGCGCTCGCGGCGATCCGCGGAGCCACGACGCTCTACCTCTCGCCCACGAAGGCGCTCGCCGCCGACCAACGCGCGCGCCTCGACGCCCTCGCCATCCCGGGTGCGCGCATCGCGACGCTCGACGGTGACACTCCCCCGGACGAGCGACGCTGGATCCGCGACCACGCCGGCATCATCCTGACCAACCCGGATCTGCTCCACCACTCGATGCTGCCCGCTCACGAACGCTGGTCGATCTTCTGGCGCTCGCTGCGCCTCGTCGTCATCGACGAGTGCCATGTCTATCGCGGCGTGTTCGGCGCCCACACGGCCGGCGTCATCCGACGTCTGCGCCGTGTCGCCGCGCGCTACGGCAGTCACCCGACGTTCGTGCTCGCCTCCGCGACCTCCGGTGAACCCGCCGCACACGCCCGCGCTCTGACAGGCCTCGACGTCGACGCCGTCACCGACGACGGCTCGCCGAGCCCAGCCCTGACGTTCGCGCTGTGGGAGCCCGGCCCGCCCCCGGGCGCGGCAGAGGCCATGGGTGAGGCCGTGGCGGCAGCCACAGATGCGATGAGCGACGAGGATGGCGACGCCGCGCGGGATGGCGACGCGGCCCAGGCTGCTCCTGGCTCTGCCCAGGATCGTGGCGCCGCCCAGGAAGGCGGCGCGGACGATGGCCTCACAGTCGAAGACCTCGGGCGTCGTAGTGCCGTCGCCGAAACGGCCGACTTGTTCGGCGAACTGGTCGGGCGCGGCGTGCAGACGCTCGCGTTCGCGCGCTCGCGTGTGGGTGTCGAGGTGATGGCCGACATGGCGCGAAACCGCCTGTGGAACCACGGGTTCGACCCCGACCTCGTCGCTGCCTATCGCGGGGGTTACCTGCCCGAGGAACGCCGCACCGTCGAATGCGGGCTGCGCGACGGCACCCTCGCCGGGGTGGCCGCCACGAGCGCGCTCGAGCTCGGCATCGACGTCAGCGGCCTCGACGCCGTCCTGCTCGCCGGGTGGCCGGGGACGGTCGCGTCGCTGCATCAGCAGAGCGGGCGGGCGGGGCGCTCGGGGCGTGACGCGCTCGCCGTCTTCGTCGCCGCCGACGATCCGCTCGACACCTATCTCGTCCATCATCCCGATGTGTTCTTCGACCGCCCGGTCGAGGCGACCGTCGTCGATCCGAGCAACCCGTACGTGCTCGGGCCGCAGCTCGCGAGCGCCGCTGCCGAACTGCCCCTGACGGCCGCCGACGAGGCTCTCTTCGGCGCGGACATGTGGCCGCTCGTCGAGGCGCTCGTCGCCCAGCGCGTCCTGCGTCGGCGTCCGAGCGGCTGGTACTGGGCGCGCGACGACCGGCCCGGCGACCACGTCTCGTTGCGGGGCGACGGCGGCAGTGACGTGCGCATCGTCGAGTCGCGCACCGGGGCCGTGCTCGGCACGGTCGACGGGGAGCGCGCCCACTCGAGCGTCTTCCCGGGCGCGGTGTACGTCCATCAAGGGCGCACGTTCGTCGTGACGTCCCTCGACCTCGACGACGGCAGTGCGCACGTCGTGCGCGGCAACCCGGGGTGGTCGACGGCGGCTCGCTCCGTCAGCTCGTTCGACATCCTCGAGGAGGGTCGGTCGCAGACATGGGGTGCCGTCGGCGTCCACTACGGCACCATTCGGGTGCGCACGCAGGTGACGAGCTTTCTGCGACGGCTGCCCTCGGGCGAGGTCATCGGTGAGCACCCGCTCGATCTGCCCGAGCGCACTCTCATGACGAAGGGTGTGTGGTGGACGGTTCCCGAGGAGCACCTGCTCGACGCCGGCGTGACACCAGAGAGCGCGCCCGGGGCTCTGCACGCGGCCGAGCACTGCTCGATCGGGCTGATCTCGCTCGTCGCGCAGGGTGACCGGTGGGACGTCGGTGGCGTCTCGACCGCGCTGCACCCCGACACGGACATGCCCACCGTCGTCGTCTACGACGCCCTGCCCGGCGGCTCGGGTTTTGCCGAGCGCGCCTACGAACGGGCGGCGACGTGGCTGCGCGCCACGCAGGACGCCATCGTCTCCTGTGGCTGCGAACACGGCTGTCCGGCCTGCATCCAGTCGCCCAAGTGCGGCAACGGCAACTCCCCGCTCGACAAGGCCGGCGCCCTCACACTGCTCGAGTGCGTCCTCGCCGACGCGCCTGACGACGACTCGCGTCGCCTCGAGGGCGGCTGAGGCCGGTTGTCGACCCGTCGAGTGCGGCCCTGACACCGGCGACGGGGGTGCTGACGTCTGTCTGGCCGAGTGGTCTTCGGGCGCGCCGGCGCGGGCGGTCGCTGTCACCTCGTGCCCGAGGGCCGAGGCCCGACGTGCCGTCACCTGCACCCCCGTCGACAGCTCGGTGCAGCTCGCGAGCGTCGCGTCGTTGAGGCGAGCACTGTGCCCGGCGGCCGCGCAGGCGTCCCCTGCCGGCAGGCGCGCTGCGCCGAGCACGACGGACGCACCCGCCAGCGCCGCGTGATCCGCCGCGAGCCTCACGCGCTCGGCGTCGACGGCGATGCGCGCATACGTCGCGACACCCGCGAACAGCGCGACGAGCATCCCGACGACGCCCACCATGACGACGCTCGCACCACCACGCTCGCTCGGAGTCCGAGGTGCGCGCGGATCAGGTGTCCGTGACCTTGCCGGTGTCGGTGTTTGTGTTTGCGCGGACGACCGCGACCACGTCCGTCGACACGCGCGCGGCAGCTGGCGCCACAGATGGGACGGCTGCGACGAACGCGTCGACCCGTGCTGGGGTAGACGCGGCTGTCGGGATCGCCAGATCATGGGCCCTCTTCCTGAGCGGCCACCGCACGGGCCGTGACATCGGGCAGCACCCAGCCGAGGGGCGACGGCGGGCGGGCGACGAGCGAGACCGTCACCCACCCGCCGTCGCGAGCGACGCTCAACGTCGCCGGCACGCCCGTCGCGGCGACGGCGCGACGTACGGCGTCGTCGCCGTCACCCCTGGCGGCCGAACGGGCGGCGACGGAGGCGGCGTTCCACGTCCGATGATGGGTCAACAACAACTGCGTGAGGGCGACGACGAGCGAGACGACGACAACAACGGCGGGCAGCGCAACGGCGAATTCCGCTGTAGCCATGCCTGATTCGTCGACCAACCAACGACGGCGCAACCATGTGGGCAGATTGCATCCCATGGTCGCGGACGCAGGCTTCGTCGACGCCCGACCGGCCGCAGGCCGAGCCGTTCGAGTCGATGGAGCACTCGTCGCCGTGAGCGTCGCCCGCGACGAGGTCGCCCTCGCCACCCCCAGCGCCGTCGCCCGCGTGGTCATCGTCGCCCTCGCCGTCAGCGCGTCGACAGTGCCGAGGAGAAGATGCCCTCGAGCGCGGATCGGACGGTGTCGGACTTGACGATGGCGATGAGCACAGCGGCGAACGCGACGGCGGCGATGGTGCCGACGGCGTACTCGGCGGTCGACATGCCGTGCTCGGCGGCTTCGCTCGCGGCGCGCCAGCGGCGCAGCAGCTCGTCACGGGTACGGCGGGTGGTGGCGATCATGGTTGTCTCCTTGAAGGTGGTGCGGTTGTCGTCCGGAGTGGACGTCCCGGCGCCGGCGGCGACGGAGTGTGTGGGCGCTCAGGCGGGCAGTTTCACGAGCCCGAGCACGAGCGGAACGATGGCGATGAGGATGAAGGCGGGCAGAAAACACAAGCCGAGCGGCAGGACGATGCGCACGCCGGCCTTCGCGCCCGCTTGCGTGACACGTTCGGCCTCGGAGCGACGCAGGTCGTCGGCCGCCTGACGCAGCAGCGAGCTCGGCGCCGCGCCGCAACGTCCGGCCAGTTCGAAGGCTGTCGCGACGGGACGCCAGACGGGCGGCGCGAGCGCCCAAGCGCTACGTTCGTCCACGCCCCAGCGCAGCGCCGCCGCGACGCGGCTGACCGTACTGACGCCACCGGCCGCGTTCCCCGGCGAGCCTGCGCTGTTCGGCAGCTCGAGCCCGCCGGCATCCCGAAACGCCGTCTCCGTCGACGGCCCTCCCCGCTGCGCCGCTCCCACGGCCTCGAGCGCGACGACGGCGGGCGCCCCGCCTTCCAGTGCGAGGGCGAGCAGATCGATGGAGGAGGCGACCGCCAACGGATGATCCGCCGTGTCGCTCTCGTCGCTCGTGACGAGGACGGGCCGCTCGGCCCGCGTCGAACTCGGCCACAACGCCATCGCAGCGGCGCTCGCCGCCACCAGCACCCACACCGTCATGACGTCGCCGCCTCGGTCGGTGCCTTGAGCGCGGACGCCGTCATGCGACGCGACCACCGCGCCCCGACGAACATGAGCGCAATCCCGGGCCACAGCGTCACCAGCCCGGAGAAGCCGCTGTAGCAACCGAGCATGTCGACGCCCAGCAGCATCCCGAGGCCCACCCCGAGCACCGGCAGGCCCAGCAGCACCGACGTGCTTGCCTTCGCACCCGCCGTCGCACCGTCCACGCACGCACGATGCGAGCGCCGTGCTCGCACACTGCGGGCGGCACCCTCCATCGCGTCGGCGAGTGGGCATCCGTGCCGCGCCGACAGCTGCCAGGCCGCGGCGACCTCCTCGAACGCGGCGCTGCGCCACAAGCGTCCGAGGTCGCGCCAGACCTGCACGACATCACCGTCGCGCACCGCTTCGAGGCGCAGCCGCTGCCACCCGGCACTCGTCGCGCTCCCACCCGCCGAGGTGGCCCCCACACCATCGAGCGCCATGATGAGGGCCGGCGTGACGGCCGACCCGGCGCGCAGCACCGTGACGAGAGCGTCCACGAGCTGCAGGCATTCGGCCTCGGGATCGCTGCTGCTCAGGCGCCGCACCCCTCGCACCGGCCGCCGGTCCTCCCGCGGAAGAGCCTGCACCCGAGCCGGCCAAGCGATGACGGCGACGGCAGCGGCGAGCGCCAAGGTCATGACGTTCATCGCACACCTGCCAGGTCGCACAGAGCGGGCCAGGCACCCGCGCGCACACCGCGCTGCCAGGCTGCCTCGACCCGCAAGCCGTGATGGTCGCCCCCCATCACCCCGACGCTCGCGACGCGGCGCATCCCGTCGACGCGTTCGACGTGGATGACGACGCTGATCGCCGGCCGCAGCTGTGTGCGCACTGCTTCGGGGCTCATGCCGGCCAGCGCGCCGAGCGCTTCGAAACGCGCGGGCACGTCGGCCGCCGCGTTGGCATGAACGGTGCCGCACCCACCCTCGTGGCCCGTGTTGAGCGCCGTCATGAGCTCACGCACCTCGGCGCCACGCACCTCGCCGACGACGATCCGATCGGGCCGCATGCGCAGGGATTGCCGCACGAGCGCGGCCAGCGGCACTTCGCCGACCCCCTCGACGTTCGGGGAGCGCGCCTCGAGTCGCACCACGTGCGGGTGTTCGACGGCGAGCTCCCGTACGTCCTCGACGACGAGAAGGCGTTCGTCGTGGGGCACGTGACGCAGCAGCGCCGCGAGCAGCGTGGTCTTGCCCGTTCCGGTGCCACCGCTGATGACGAAGGACACCTTGGCCCGCACGAGGGCGAGCAGCAGCGCGGCCACCTCGTCGTCCATCGCGCCGCGGGCGACGAGGTCGCCGAGACCGATTCGCAAGCCGCCCGGCACACGCAGGCTCAGGTGTGCGCCGTGGTCGACGAGCGGCGGCAGCACCGCATGCAGTCGCACCCCGCCGGGCAGGACGGCGTCGACGTAGGGGCTCGCGTCGTCGAGGCGCCGGCCCGCTGCGGCAGCGAGGCGCACGGCGAGTCGCCGCACGTCTTCCTCGCCGCCCAGGTCGAGCGCGATCCGTTCGACGCCGCATCCGCGATCGACCCAGACACCCCGGGTGCCGTTGACGAGCACGTCGCTCACCCCGGGGAGTTCGAGCGCTTCACGCAGCGGCCCGGCGCCGAGGACATCGGCGTCGAGGCGCGCCTCGAGTGCGACGCGCTGCTCCTGCCCGAACACCGGCGCGTCGAGCTTCACGAGCGATTCGAGCGAGCGCGCGCTCGGTGCACGCCCGGCGTGGATCTCCTTCCACATGCCTTCGGCTACGCCCATGACGGCTCCCGTTCGAGGCGCGCGACGAACATCGACACGTCGCGCACGAGGCGGGTCATCGTCGTCTCACGCTGCCCCGGCCATCGGCCCGCGAGCAGGTCGGCCGGGCAGTGGGCGCTCATGCGCCACCGCGTCGGGCCGGCCGCGACAAGCGGGGCACCGAGCGATTCGGCGAGCACGGAGCGCGTACGCACCGGCGTCTCGAGCGCGACGAGCGCGACCGGCGCGATGCTCGAGCCGCCCGGCTCGTCCAGCGCGAGCTCCGTGAGCGCTCGCACCGTGTGCTGCGCTGCAGCCGTCGACGCGAGCGTGCCGCGCACGAGCAGCACGATGACGTCGAACTCCCCCGGGCGTGGCAGCGGATGCGCGGCCAGGCAGTGCACGACGTCCCCCGCGACGTGGGCGAGCGCCTCGTGCGTCGCGCGCCTCGACTCCTCGTCGACGACGGCGGGAGAGGCGGTGTGGCTGAGCACCGCCACCCCGTCGCGCTGCGGCAGGGCGGCGAGCAGCCGCTCACCGTCGATGTGGGATCCCGCGCCACGCAGGGCCGGCCAGCGCGCACCGGGCGTCGTCTCGAGGTCGAGCAGCACGTCGAGCCCACCCGTTCCGGGTTGACCGTCGACGAGGGCCACCGGCGGTCTCGACGAGCCGCTGGCCGCCGCGACCTTCGCCAGATACCCCGCGAGCGCAGCCCCGAAGCACGCACCGTCGATGCTCGAATCGGGGCACATCACCGCGATGCGACGTCCACGCACGAGCGGGGCCTCGAGGGCCCCATCCCCGACGCCGACGATGCCACCGCCCGAACCGGCCAGATCATCGACGTCGTCGGCGAACACCTCGCCATCCGGCCAGGCATCACGCGCTCCGTCGCCTCGCGCCGACTCGGCGGACTGCTCTTCACTGCGGCTTCGATGCCGCCCGGGGAGTTCGAATCTCGCCCCCGCGTCGTCCCATGCGTTCATGGCTCCACCGTCACGGCCGGCACCAGCCCGGGCCAAGGTCGCGAGAGCCGAACCTGTGGATCAGCCTGCAGGCGAGGGCAAAAACCGGCCGTAGCCGTCACACCCTGTGGATGACGCACCCGCCCGTCGCGGCCTCAGCGCCTCCGTCGGGGCCCGCCGAATTCCAGCCCCCGCCGCACCCACCGGCCAGGAACAGCGACAGCCCCCGTCGGGGGGACGACGGGGGCTGTCTATGCGTGCATACCCTTGGGGGTGCGGCATGCACGCCAGCGCTCGACCCGAGGGGAGCGCACTGCTTCAATATGTCACGGTGGGCACGCTAATCCAAGCCGGAACCTGTTGATTTACTGAGACTTCACCCACATTACGCCAAGACTCCACCCTGAAGTGGGTGGCAATTGCTTACAATCCGCCGAGCCGCCCGGCGAGGACCGCGTCCGCGATGCGCATGCCTTCACGCGCGCCCCGCTCGTACGAGCCGACGCAGAACGTCAGCCACAGGCGAACCCCGTCCGCGGAGCCGGTCGCATACGCCGCGAGCGCCCCGACGTATCCCGCGCTCGCCTCGCGCAGGTGGCCGACCTCGGGCACGCAGACTCCCGTCGGGTCGAGCCCGGCGGCCTGCACGAGGGCCCGCTCGAAACCTCGCGCCACGATCGCGTTCCCGCGCACGAAGGGGCGCATCGTCGCGATCTCGGCATGAGCGAGGGCGGCGACCACCGCCACCGGTGCCTTGTCATGGCACGCGACGAGTTCGTAGAGCCCTCCGAGCCGCGCGGGAAGTTCCAGTGCCGGCACGGGCGCTCCGACCTCGACGAGTTCGGCGCACACCTCGTCATCGCGACGGGGGCGTCCTACGGCGTCGGGCGGCAGATCGACACCCGCCGAAGACCCCGCTACGGCGACGTGGAGGCGTGCGAGGGCCTGAGCGGGGGACGTCAGCACGAGGTCTCGGGCATGCTCCGTCTCGGCGGTGGCTTGCACCGCGCCGCGCAGCGCCCGCTCGAGCGGGTCGGGCTCCTCGGGCCACGACGTCAGCCCGACGACCAACTCACGCACGACGTCGACGGAGACCTCGGCGCCGTCCAGCGCGGCGCTGGCCCGCGCCCCGCGCACACGCGACTCGGCGGCGGCCTGCGGGATGCGCCGTCGCAACGCGTTGTGCCAGCGCAGTTCGGTGCAGGCTTCACGGGCACGATCGACACTCTCGCCCACCTCGGGCAGGTCGGCAAGGGCACGCACGGCGTCGACGGTCGCAGTCATGGCGCAAGCGTACTCAGCGCCCCACGTTTGCTACCCGTCAGTATGCGAACCGCCCTCGACGCGCCACCCGGGCGATGCGATAGAAAAGGGTTGACGCCTGTGATCCACACCTCATCGCGCCGACGATCCGGGGCCTCCCCCGATCCGAGCGCGAGCAGGCCCGGCGCCCGCCAGCTCGGCGGCCGACGCCGGAGTGTCCGAGACGAAGCAAGGAGCGCCCGCCATGAGCGAAACCCCCGACCCCACGCCCGGCCCCTTCCACCCGAGCGAGGCCTTCACGGCCCAGGCCGTGGGCCAGGCGTCGCTGTACGAAGAGGCCGGCGCCGACCGCCTCGCGTTCTGGGCGAAGCAGGCCCGCGAGCGCCTCACCTGGAGCAAGGACTTCGACGAGGTCCTCGACTGGTCCGACGCGCCCGTCGCGAAATGGTTCGTCGGAGGTGAGCTCAACGTCGCCTACAACTGCGCCGACCGCCATGTCGAGGCGGGCAACGGCGAGCGCGTTGCCATCCACTTCGTCGGCGAGCCGGGCGACGAGCAGGCCATCACGTACGCCGACCTCACCGAGCGCGTGCAGCGCGCCGCCGGAGCTCTGCGCGCCGCCGGCGTCGAAGCGGGTGACCGCGTCGCGATCTACCTGCCGATGATCCCCGAGGCCGTCATCTCGATGCTCGCGTGCGCGCGCATCGGCGCCGTCCACTCCGTCGTCTTCGGCGGCTTCTCGGCGGACGCGCTGCGCACCCGCATCGCCGACGGTGAGGCGAAGGTCGTCATCACCGCTGACGGCGGCTATCGCCGCGGCAAGCCGAGCGCGCTCAAGCCGGCCGTCGACGAGGCCGTCAGCGGGGAGACGAGCGTGCAGCGCGTACTCGTCGTCAAGCGCACCGGCGAGGACGTCACGATGGGTGACAAGGACATGTGGTGGGACGAGGCGCTCGAGGCCGCCGAACCCGTCGTCGAGGTCGAGAACTTCGATGCGGAGCACCCGCTGTTCATCCTCTACACCTCGGGCACGACGGGGAAGCCGAAGGGCATCTTCCACACCTCGGGCGGCTACCTGACGCAGGCGGCGTACACGAACGCCGTCGTCCACGACGTCCACCCCGACACGGACGTCTACTGGTGCACCGCCGACGTCGGCTGGATCACCGGCCACAGCTACATCACATACGGCCCGCTCGCGAACGGCGCGACGCAGGTCATGTACGAGGGCACGCCCGACACCCCGCATCAGGGTCGCTGGTGGGAGATCATCGCCGACAAGAAGGTGTCGATCTTCTACACGGCGCCGACGGCGATCCGCACCTGCATGAAGTGGGGCGAGGAGATCCCGCAGGAGTACGACCTGTCGAGCATCCGGGTGCTCGGCTCGGTCGGCGAGCCGATCAACGCTGAGGCGTGGATGTGGTTCCGTGACGTCATCGGCGCGGGTGAGGCCCCGATCGTCGACACGTGGTGGCAGACGGAGACTGGCGCGATCATGATGTCGCCGCTGCCCGGCGTCACGGCGCTCGTGCCCGGTTCGGCGCAGGCACCCGTGCCCGGCATCACCGCCGACGTCGTCGACGAAGAGGGCAAGAGCGTGCCGAACGGCGAGAGCGGCTACCTCGTCATCCGCGACCCGTGGCCGTCGATGCTGCGCGGCATCTGGGGCGACCGTCAGCGCTACGAGGACACGTACTGGTCGCGCTTCCCCGACATGTACTTCGCCGGTGACGGCGCGAAGCGCGACGAGGACGGCAACATCTGGGTGCTCGGCCGCGTCGACGACGTCATGAACGTATCCGGTCACCGCCTGTCGACCTCCGAGATCGAGTCGGCGCTCGTCAGCCACGACACGGTCGCGGAGGCCGCCGTCGTCGGCGCCGCGGACGAGACGACCGGCCAGGCCGTCTGCGCGTTCGTCATCCTGCGCGAAGAATCGCGGGAGAACTACGCCGAAGACGCAGCCCGCGAAGAGCTCGTCCAGGAGCTGCGCACGCACGTCGGTCGTCAGATCGGGCCGATCGCGAAGCCGCGACAGGTGCTCGTCGTCGACGAATTGCCGAAGACGCGTTCGGGCAAGATCATGCGACGCCTGCTCAAGGATGTCGCCGAGGGCCGTGAAGCCGGTGACGCCACGACGTTGGCCGACCCGAGCGTCATGGCTCAGATCCAGGCGGGGTTGAAGAAGTAGCTCTTCGCCTCCGGCACCCCGGCTCACCGGCTCACCGGCTCACGATGACGGGTAACTCACAGGTAGGCGGGCACTTGCCTGCCGGCGTTGAGTTACCCGCCATCGCGTGGTGGGGCCAGTTGGACGGGGGCAGGGGCGTCCCGCGCACCGGACGTCGGATCGGACGTGGGGCGAACTCCCGTAGAATTCTCAGCAATTGGTGTGCCGGGAAGTCTGGTCGGCCGCCCGAGGAGTGCTCACGAGCCACCGGGTGCCCCTGCTCAGCGCTACCCCCGAGGAGCCGCCCATGCCCGGCAACAAGAACCCCCTCCCTCCGATGAGTGACGAGCCGCCGGAGTTCGAGGACTTCAAGACCTACGCGCACCAAGCCCCCGTCGCGACGGCAGGTCGCATGGCCAAGCGAATGTTCACCCGCGGCACGTGGCCCGAGGCGAGGCGCGTCAAGGAACTGCTCCAGACGGAGACCATCGGTGGGGTCCTGCTGCTCATGGCTGCCGTGGCTGCGCTGACGTGGGCGAACTCGCCGTGGAGCCACAGCTATGAGGTGCTGCGCGACGCGCACATCGGCCCGCACTTCCTCGGGCTCAACATGTCCGTCGCGCACTGGGCGGCCGACGGTCTGCTCGCACTGTTCTTCTTCGTCGTCGGCCTCGAGCTCAAGCACGAGTTCGTCGTCGGCGATCTCAAGAACCCCTCGGCTGCGGCGGTTCCCGTCATCGCGGCCGTGTGCGGCGTCGCCGTCCCCGCTCTCATCTACGCCGCCATCAATGCCGGTGGCGACGGCGCGCAGGGGTGGGCGATCCCGACGGCCACCGACATCGCGTTCGCGCTGGCGGTGCTCGCCGTCATCGGCTCGCACCTGCCGACGGCGTTGCGTTCGTTCCTGCTCACCCTCGCGGTCGTCGACGACCTCATCGCCATCACGATCATCGCGATCTTCTACAGCCACGGCTTCTCGCTGACGTGGCTCGTCGTGGCCATCGTGCCGATCGCGCTCTTCGGCGTCGCCGTTCAGCGGGGCCTCAAGAACCCCGTCGTCCTCGGAGTGCTGGCCATCGCCGCGTGGGTGTGCGTGCTCAACTCGGGCATTCACGCGACGATCGCCGGTGTCGTCCTCGGCCTGCTCGTGCCGGTCAAGGGCAAGCGCGCGATCGCCGACCGCATGGAGCAGCGCCTGCACCCCTACTCCGCCGGTTTCGCGGTGCCCGTCTTCGCGTTCTTCTCGACGGGCGTCACCGTCGTCGGCACGAGCATCACCGACACGCTGACGGACGCCGTGACGATCGGCGTCATCGCCGGGCTCGTGCTCGGCAAGGCGGTCGGCATCTTCGGCAGCACGTTCCTCGTCAGCAAGTTCACACGCGCCGAACTCGACGACAACCTCACGTGGAGCGACGTCTTCGGCCTCAGCCTGCTCGGCGGCATCGGCTTCACCGTCAGCCTGCTCATCGGTGAACTCGCGTTCGGATCAGGCAGTTCCGCCGACGACCACGTCAAGATCGGCGTCCTGCTCGGCAGCCTGCTGTCGGCTGCGCTCGCCAGCATCGTGCTGGCACGACGCAACCGCGTCTACGCCCAGCTCGCCGAGGAGGAAGAGCGGGACGACAACCACGACGGCATCCCCGACGTCTACCAGCGCCCCAGCACGGCCTGACCCGCCCGCAGCCCACCGACACGCCTCATCCTGTGGCCCGGTGGGCGCGAAACCCCACGAATCGGTAGTCTGTGGGGCAAGTACGAATTGTCTGACGCGCCAGGCCACCTCACTCGAGCTCGAGCGAGTGCCTGCTGACAGGAGAAAACCCCATGGCTCTCAACACCACGCGAGGCACCGAGCGCACGCTGGGTCAGCTCGTCTCGGACGCCACCACCGACCTGCAGAACATCGTCAAGGGTGAGATCGACCTCGCGAAGGTCGAGATCAAGGCGGATGCGCAGAAGGCCGGCAAGGGCGGCGGGATGCTCGCTGCGGCGGGCGTCCTTGCACTCTTCATGCTCGGCTTCCTGCTGACGTCCCTCGCCTACGGCCTGTCGAACATCTTCGGCTGGAACCCGTGGGCCGGATTCCTCATCGTCGCCGGCATCCTCGCCGTCGTCGCCGCGGTGCTCGCGCTCATCGGCATCAAGGCCCTCAAGAAGATCAAGGGCAAGCCCGAGAAGACGATCGAGAACGCGCAGGCGACGGTCGCGGCCATCAAGCCCGCCAAGTGATCCACCACGTCTGACGCTCGCGTCGGACGCTCGACGAAGGCGGCTCCCCATGCGGGGGGCCGCCTTCGTCATACCCGCACGATCTGGACGCCCCCAGGAACGCCACCGCTCCAGGCGACAGCCGACGTCAGCGCAGGAACCGCTGCGGCACCTGACGGCGGTCGCCGGTGTTCCAGGCGCGGGTGAGCCCCGCAGCGGTGAGCACGGCGTCGAGCAGGAACGCTGTGAAACCCCACACGTACAGCCCGTCGACGGTGAACGCCGGCCCGGCGAAACCGCGCGGATGCGTCGCGGTGTGGCGATTGGCCGGATCGACGAGGTCGCTGACGCGCACCCGCGCGACGTGTGCCACCTCGATCGGGTCGAGCGCGGCGACCGGCGACGGCTGCTGCCACCACGCCAGCACCGGCGTGACGGCGAAGTTCGTCACCGTCAGCGCGACGGGTGCCAGCGCTCCGAGCACCTCGACGCCCGCCGGCGACAGACCGATCTCCTCGTGCGCCTCACGCAGCGCCGTGGCGACGGCGTCCGCGTCGTCGTGCTCGACTCCCCCGCCGGGAAACGAGACCTGCCCCGCATGCGTGCGCATCGCATCCGCGCGCTGGGTGAGGACGACATCGACGCCCCCGCCCTGCTCGTCGAGCGACTCGAGCCCCGCCATCGCGCCGTCCGTCGGCCCGAAGAGGATGAGGACGGCCGACTCACGGGCCCCGGGCTCCGGCGACGGCCAGGCACCGCGCAGCCGGTCCGACGAGCCGAGCTCGTGGACACGATGCAACCAAGCCGGCGCCTCGGACGCGTCCGTCATCACGCGAGCCCCGAGTGCCGCGGGACGGTCGGAGTGCCCCGATGCCCGGTCGAGAACGAGGCGTCGGGTTCAGCGCCGTCGACGAGGAGGCCGACGAGGGCCTCACCGCCCTTCGGCACGGCCAGTTCGTACTTGAGCAGCTTGCGGGCTGCATCGGCGTCGATCTCCCCCTCGCCGAACGACGGGCACCACTGCGCCACCGGGCAGACCCCACAAGCCGGGCGGCGGGCGTGGCAGATGCGCCGGCCGTGGAAGATGACGACGTGGCTGAGCATCGTCCAGTCCTTCTTCGGGAACAGCGCACCTACCTCGGCCTCGACCTTGACGGGGTCTTCGGACGTCGTCCACCCGAACCGGCGCGCGAGCCGCCCGAAGTGCGTGTCGACGGTGATGCCGGGCACGCCGAACGCGTTGCCGAGCACGACGTTCGCCGTCTTGCGGCCGACGCCGGGCAGGGTCACGAGGTCGTCGAGCCGGCCGGGCACCTCACCGTCGAAGCGCTCGACGATGTCCTGGCTCAGCTTGATGACGGCGCGCGTCTTGGCCCGGTAGAACCCCGTCGGACGCAGGATCTCCTCCATCTCGGCCGGATCGGCGCCCGCGAGCGCCGCGGCGTCGGGGTAGCGCGCGAACAGCACCGGCGTCACCTTGTTGACGCCGACGTCGGTGGTCTGCGCCGAGATGACGGTGGCGACGAGCAGTTCGAGCGGCGACTCGAAGTCGAGTTCGGCTCGCGCGTACGGGTACTGGGCGATGAGCGTGCGGTAGATGCGACGCGCCTGTCGCACGAGCGCCGTGTGCGTCTCGGGGCGCGCGGCAGCACGACGCGGCATCCTGCGCGCGGGCGACGTCGAGGGCCCTGACGAGGAGGCCGCCGGGCCAGCGTCGCCGGCCGGAACGGACGGGGAAGAACTCATGCTCACACCCTAGAACGCAGCGCTGACAACCCCCTCCGACGGCCCGTGGGTGGGGGCCGTCACATCACGTCGCCCAGCAGTAAACAGCTGTGCTGTGCGGCCCGTCACGCGAAACGTGGCAGGATGGAGAGGTGGACATCGATGTTGTGCGTCAGGCCCCCCTCTTCGCTGCGCTGAGCGACGAGGATGCGCAGGCTCTTCTTCAGCGCATGTCGCGTGCGCGCATCGAACGTGGTGACGTGCTGTTCGAGGAGGGCGAGCCCGGCGATCGGCTCTACGTCATCACCTCCGGCAAGGTGAAGCTCGGCCGCCGCTCCCCCGACGGCCGCGAGAACCTGCTCGCCGTACTCGGCCCCGGCGAGATGTTCGGTGAGCTCAGCCTCTTCGACCCGGGCGCCCGCACGACGACGGCGACCGCCGTCGCCGGCACC
This sequence comes from Dermacoccus sp. SAI-028, assembly GCF_004346775.1. Lineage (NCBI taxonomy): Bacteria > Bacillati > Actinomycetota > Actinomycetes > Micrococcales > Dermacoccaceae > Dermacoccus > Dermacoccus sp. SAI-028. Next base: position 2,732,923 of record NZ_SMFS01000001.1, read on the forward strand.
GACCTCGTCGGGCTCGGGCACGCCGAGCTCACCGAGTTCGTCTCGACGCGCCCCGAGGTCGCCGTCAAGCTGCTCGGTTCGATCGCGCGCCGCCTGCGCCGCACCAACGAGGCGCTCGGCGACCTCGTCTTCACCGACGTTCCCGGCCGCGTCGCCAAGGCGCTGCTCGACCTGGCGAGCCGCTTCGGCCGTCAGGTCGACGGTGGAGTCCTCGTCGCACACGACCTGACGCAGGAGGAGCTGGCGCAACTCGTCGGTGCCTCGCGCGAGACGGTCAACAAGGCCCTCGCCGACTTCGCCGGACGCGGCTGGCTCAAGCTCGAGGCACGCGCCGTCACGCTGCTCGACGTCGAGCGTCTGCAGCGACGCGCTCGCTGAGGCTCCCCCACGCGTCGAAGGCCGCCCCACCGAATCGGTGGGGCGGCCTTCGACGTCCGTCAGTGCTTGATTCAGACTTCGCCAATACGCGTCAGATGCGCCAACTGCGCCGCGACGACGGCTTCGACGGCGGGGCGCAGGGCCGCGTCGACGCCGCCGTACACACCGTCGATGACGGCGTCGACGCGCGCGGCGTCATCAGCGTCGGACGGTGCCTGGGCGAGCGCGGCCAGCACCTCGTCGAGCCGCTCGTCGCGGTGATGCCGGTATGCGTCGATGACGGCGAGGGCGTCGCCGCCGACGTCGCCGTGCCCGGGTGCCAGCACGGCGCCGGGGGTTGCCTCGAGGGCCGCTTCGAGCACGTCGAGCGTCACGAGGTAGTCGGTGAGGTCGCCGTCGGGGTAGGCGATGAATGAACTGCTGCCGCCGAGCAGCGTGTCGCCGCTGAACAGCACGACATCGCCGTCGCGTTCGAGCACATACCCGACCGAATCCGCAGTATGACCGGGCGCGAAGACGACCTGGACGTCGTCGAAGATCTGCCCGTCGACGAGCGGGATACCCTGGTCGCCGCCCCAGACGCGCGCCGAGCCCCCTGCCTCGGACAGCAGCTCGACGAGCCTCGCCGCGCCGCCCTCGTGATCGTCATGATGATGCGTGAGCAGGACGTCGACGTTACTCACGCCGCGCACCGCGTCGACGACTGCACCGACGTGCCCGTGCTCGTCCGGCCCCGGGTCGATGACGAGCGCGCGCTCGCCGCCGTCGGCAACGCCGTCAGCTCGCGTGATGACATAGCTGTTCGTGCCACTCAGCGTCATTGCGCTCGGGTTGTCGCAGCGCACGTGAAGCACGCCAGGGGGCAGTGGATGCGTGGTCGCCTGGTCGGTCACGGAAGGTGCTCCCTCAGAGGTTGATACGGGCTCGCAGGTACGGGCCGTCGGGGCCCATGAGCGGTTCGGGACGGGTCGGTTCGAACGCTGCAGCTCGCGCCTGCGTCAGGGCCTCGGACGCGCTCACGGCGCGCGTCAGCCGCTCCAGACCGGTGCGGGTCGGCGGCAGGAGCCGGACGTGCCCGGCCGCCATCTCGTCGAGCATCTCCCGCGGGCGCACCCAGCGGCCACGCTGCGACTCACGCGAGACGGCATCGGCGACGGCGCCCTCCGGCAGCAACGCCGTGAAGAACCACGTGTCGAAGCGTCGCTTCTCGAACGGCGGGGTGATCCAGCGGTCGACGGCCGCGACGAGGTCGGCGCGCAGTCGCCGCCCGGCGAGCACGTCGACGAACGTCACCTCGTGCGCCTCGAGGCGCGTGCGTAGCTCGACGTCAGGCCCCGCAGCCTCGGCTGGGCCATCTGTCTCAGCTGCGAGCCCAGCGTCGGCTCCGTCGCCGACTGCGTTCCCGCGTACGTTCGTGTCGACGAGCAGCACGCCCGCCTCCTCGAACAACTCCCGCAGGGCGCACACGACGACGGCGCCTACCGCGTCGGCGTCGATCCCGAGGTCGCGCCCCGCGTCCCCGGCGTCGAAACCGTCGAGCAACCCGGCCTTCACGACGTCCTCATCGGCTGCGTCGACCCGCCCACCGGGAAACACCCACGTCGACGGCGCGAAGTCCATCGTCGAGGCGCGCTCGATCACGAAGACCTCAAGCGGTTCACCGCGCACGAGCATGACGGTGGCCGCCTGCGAGGGCGCCGCCTCGTCGCCCTGCTCGCCCCGGCCGACGGCGTCGAGCCAGCGCATGGCCGACTCGCGGAACGGCCCGATCGGGAACTCGCGCACCTGCGACGACGTGGTCACGGGGCCCCTCAGTCGCGAACGGCGACGGTGATCTCGACCTCGACCGGTGCGTCGAGGGGCAGGACGGCCACGCCGACGGCCGAGCGCGCGTGCACGCCGGCGTCGCCGAAGACATCGCCGAGCAGGTGCGAGGCGCCGTTGACGACGCCCGGCTGGGCCGTGAACGACGGGTCGCTGGCGACGAACCCGACGACCTTGACGACGCGCGTCACGCGATCGAGGTCGCCGATGACGCTCTTGATCGCCGCGAGCGCGTTGAGCGCACACGTACGAGCGAGCTCGCTGGCCTGCTCGGCGCTGACCTCGGCACCGACCTTGCCCGTCAGCGGCAGCTTGCCGGCGACCATGGGCAACTGGCCGGAGGTGTGTACGCGGTCGCCGTCACGAACCGCCGGGACGTATGCGGCGACGGGCGCTGCGACCTCGGGCAGTTCGAACCCGAGCTCCGCGAGACGCTTCTCGATCGCGCTCATCGCTCAGGCCTTGGGGCGCTTGAAGTAGCCGACGAGACCGTTGCCGTCGGGGCCGGGCACGATCTGCACGAGCTCCCAGCCGTCCTCACCGAAGTTGTTGAGGATCTGCTGCGTGGCGTGGACCATGATCGGCGCGGTGAAGTATTCCCATTTCTGCATGCCTCCACCCTAGAGCCACCCACCGCCATCGCGGTCGAAGCGGCCCGAGGCAGACCCCACCCCATGACGGCGCGAGGCCCACCCCAGGACGGGGTGGGCCTCGCGAGCCTGCGTCAGTCGGCGCCCAGCACCTGACGATCAGGGCTTGACGTACAGCGTGATCTTCTTGCCCTTGCCGAGCTTCTGGCCGGCCGCAGGGTCGGTCTTGAACGCCTGGCCGCCGGAGACGTCACCGGAGTTCTGCTTCGACACGGTGACGAGGAAACCGGCCTTCTCGAGTGTCGACTTCGCGTCCGCCTCGCTCTTGCCCTTGACGTCGGGGACACTCACCTCGTCGCCCTGCTTGGTCGCCTTGTCGGGTTCGGCGAGCTTCGCCTTGGGCATGCCCTTCGAGATCGTGTCCATCGTCGCCTTCCACACCGGCGCCGCGATGTCGCCGCCGTACAAAAAGGTGCCGATGTGCTTGCCCCCGATGGAGACGTTCTTGATCGGGTTCTTGTTGTCGAAACCGCGACCCACCCAGACGGCCGTGGAGAGCTGCTTCGTCGAGCCGACGAACCACGTGTGCAGGGATCCGTCGACCGTACCGGTCTTGCCGAAAGCTTCCCGCCCGTCGGCCAGCTTGGCATCGGAGGCGGTGCCGTCGCTGTCGAATACGTGGGTGAAGATCTCCGCCGTTCCGCGAGCCTCCTGCTGGCTGATGACCTGCTTGCACGGCTCGACCTTGAGCGCCACCGGCTTGCCGTTCGCCTGCTTGATCGAGACGACGGGGCGGGGTGCGCAGTACTTGCCGTCCGCCGCGACGGTGGCGAACGCGTTGGCCATCATCATCGGCGAGGACGAGTCGGAGCCGAGCACGATCGACGAGGGGTCGCGCCGGATGTCGCGCCACCCGCCCGTCTTGAGGTCACGGGCCTGAACACCCATGAGTTTGAAGGTGTCCCGCACCTTGCACGGCCCCAGCGACGCCACGAGGGCTCCGAAGGCGGTGTTGACCGATTCGGCGGTGGCCTTGCTCAGGCTCATCGGGCCGGACGGCACCGGGTGGTCGTTTCCGACGGACCAGTTGCCGGCACCCTGACCGCACTGGCCGGGGAACGTCTTCGACGTGAAGTTGTAGACCGGGCGCCCGTCCTTCGTGCCGTTCATGGCGGGAACGTTCACCGTCGAGTCGACGGCGCGGCCCTGACGCATCGCCTCGACGATGGCGAAGATCTTCGCCGTCGAACCGATGGGGAAGCCCGAGCGGACCCAGTCGACGGACGTCGAGAAGTGGTTCGATCCGGCGACGTCGTACTTGGCGTTCTGCGACATGGCCTGGACGAGACCCGTGCCGGGTTCGATGATGACGCCCGCTGCCTGCACGTCCGCGCCGTTGCCGACGGGAACGCGCTTCTTGAGGTTCGAGTCGAGGGCCGACATCTTCTTCGGGTCGAGCGAGGTCTGGATCGTCAGGCCGCCGGTCTTCAGCTTGGCGAGGCGCTCCTTGCGGTTCGCGCCGAGCGCGGGCTGGTCGGCGACCCAGTCGGTGACATAGTCGCAGAAGTACGGGTACTTGCTGCCCTGGCAGCCACCGCCACCGCCACCGGCGATGTTCGTCACGTGAGTCTGCAGCGGGCTGGCGATGGCCTTCTCACCGTCGGCCTTGCTCACGCGCCCCTGCTTGATCATCTTCTCGAGCACGATGTTGCGGCGCTTCACCGCAGCCTTGGGGTTGTGCACCGGGTCGGTCGAACCAGGCAGGTTGACGACGCCCGCGAGCGTGGCGGCCTCGGGCAGCGTCAGATCCTTCGCCGGATGGCCGAAGTAGTGCTGGGAAGCGGCCTCGATGCCGTACGTGCCGTCACCGAAGAAGACGAGGTTGAGGTAGCTCGTGAGGATCTGATCCTTCGTGTGCGTCTTCTCCAGCTCGACCGCCATCTTGAGCTGCTTGATCTTGCGGACATAGGCGTCGGTGCCGTGCTGCGCGACGGCCTTCTTCGCCTCCTCCTTGTCGCCGCTCTCGATCGCGGCGCGCTGCGCGGCGACCTTGACGTACTGCTGCGTCAGCGTCGAGGCGCCCTGCGTGCTCGAGGAGACGAGGTTCGCGGCGACAGCGCGCAGGATGCCGCGCTGGTCGAGCGCGCCGTGGTCGTAGAAGCGCTCGTCCTCGATGGCGACCTGCGCGTCCTTCATCACCTTCGGGATGGCCGACGACGGCACCACGATGCGGTTCTCGTCATACGGGGTGGCGATGACGGAGCCGTCCTTCGCCAGGATCTTCGACTGCTGGCTCAACGCGTTTTCGGTGAGCGTGCCCGACATGTCGTCGAACTCCTTGACGCCACCCTTGACGCTCGCGCCCGCGAGGCCCGTGGCGGGGATGAGCAGGCCCGCGAAGAGCAGGCCCAGCGCCATCGAGGTGGCGACGAACGCGCCGAGGAGGCTGAGAACCGAGCCCATCGCAGAACGCTGACGGCCACCGTCAGATTTCTTCCGGGCTTGCTTCTTGGCCGACGCATCGGCGCCAGGAGACTTTCCACGCATGCCGCTCAGCGTATCGGGGCAGCCTGTCAAAGCCTTCGAGGCGTGGTTCGGCGCGCCCCGCGCCGACCGCGTGTACTAACGTTTTTGGTACTCAATCCCCATGGAAACTCACCAGTAACCACGCCTACTGTGCGTATAGCAACCTTTGTATGTGGCGCACGCCACACCGTCATCCGCACCAACAAGGGGAGGGCACCGATGACGATCATGGCCGAAGAAGAGATGCAGACGCCCGTCTGGGACGACAACTGGGCCGCCCGCGCCCAGTGCGCCGCGGCGGCACCTGACGAACTGTTCGCCAAGGGGGCTGCGCAGCAGTCGGCGAAGACGATCTGTCAGCGCTGCCCCGTCGTCGCCGAATGCCTCGCCGACGCGCTCGACAACCGCACCGAGTACGGCGTCTGGGGCGGCATGACGGAGCGTGAGCGCCGCGCGCTGCTGCGTCGCCGTCCGGACGTCAAGTCGTGGGCGACCCTGTTCAAGATGGCGCGCGCCGACGAGGCCGCCGCAGGCATCCGCCGCGAGAGCTGAGACGTGCACGAACGCTGAGGGCCGTGCCGACCGCTGGGGTCGGCACGGCCCTCACCGCCATTCGGGCACCTGAGCCCGCAGCAAGTGATCAGCCCGCGAGCGCCTTCTTGACGGCCGCCGCGACGCGCCCACCCTCTGCCTGCTCGCCGATCTTGGGCTTGACGACGCCCATCACCTTGCCCATGTCTTTCATGCCGGATGCGCCCGTGGCGCTGACGGCCTCGGCGACGATCGCGTCAATCTCGTCGTCGCTCAGCTGCTTCGGCAGGTACCCCTCGAGGCAGGCGAGTTCCGCGTTCTCCTTCTCGGCGAGCTCGGTGCGCCCGGCGCCGACGTAGGCGTCAGCCGCCTCGCGGCGCTTCTTCGCCTCCTTGACGATGACGGCGAGCACCTCGTCATCGCTCAACTCACGGTGCTCCTTGCCTGCGACCTCGGCGTTCGACACGGCCGTCAGGACCATGCGCAACGTCGCGCTACGCACCTGATCGCGCTCGCGGATCGCGTCGGTCAGGTCGGTGTGGAGAGTGGCCTTCAAGGTGGTGGCGCCGGTTGCGTTCATGCGGTCATTCTTCCACCCCGGTGCGAGAATCCCCGCATGAGTTTCCCCGCCCGCCCCCTCCCCCGCGCGCTGTCGCTGGCCGCTGCAGGCACGGCCGCCGGCGGTACGGCGGCGCTGGCCTGGGCCTCGCTCATCGAGCGCAACTGGTACGCGCTGCGCCGCGTCGAGATGCCGGTGCTCGCCCCCGGGACGGCGCCGCTGCGGGTGCTGCACGTCAGCGACCTGCACATCGTGCCGCGTCAGGAACGACGCATCCAGTGGGTGCGTCAGCTCGCGCGGCTCGAACCCGACTTCGTCATCAACACCGGCGACAACCTCAGCGACGAGCACGCCATCCCCGCTGCGCTGCGCGCGATGGGGCCGCTCATGGAGCTTCCCGGCGCGTTCGTCTTCGGTTCGAACGACTACTTCTACCCCAAGCTCAAGAACCCCCTGCGCTACTTCGACGACTCGCATGCCAAGGGCGCGGCGATGCAGACGGGTGAGTTCGACATCGCCCAGTTGCGTGACGGTTTCACCGCGGGCGGCTGGCTCGACCTCACGCATCGACGCGAGCGGGTGCGGGTGGGGGCTGACGGCGTGGCGCTGGAGCTTCTCGGCGTCGACGACCCGCACCTCGAGTACGACGACTACGCGCAGGTCGCCGGTGAGGCCGCGTCGCGCCGAGGTGAGGTGGCCGCGACGATCGGCGTCGTCCACGCGCCGTACACGCGCGTGCTCGACGCGATGACGGCCGACGGCGCGGACGCCGTCATCGCCGGTCACACGCACGGCGGGCAGCTGTGCGTGCCGTTCCACGGCGCGCTCGTGACGAACTGCGACCTCGACACCTCGCGCGTCAAGGGCGTCTCGCGCTGGTGGCCCGGCGCGTCCGGCGTCGACTCGACGCAGGCCGTGCCGATCGGGCCGGGTGCGCTCGCAACGGACGGCTCGCCCCTCGACTCCGCCGCCGAGATCGGCGAGCGCTTCGACGTCCTCGACGCCCACCGCGTGCACAACGACTCGGTCTCGCGCTCGGAGGCTACGGCGCGCGAACGGCGCCGCACCGCGCTGCCGTCGTCCGCCGCGCCCGACGACGCGGCGTGGCTGCACGTCTCCGCCGGGCTCGGACACAACAAGTACACGCCCGTGCGCTTCGCCTGCCGTCCCGAGGCGACACTCATCACGCTGACGGCGAAGGCGCACTGACGAGCCCTGCGCGGCGCGTCAGCGCAGCACGTAGCCGATGCCGGGTTCGGTGACGATCCAGCGCGGGAGGGACGGTTCGGGTTCGAGCTTGCGACGCAGCTGCCCGCAGTAGACGCGCAGGTAGTTCGACTCGCGCCCGTACTGCGGCCCCCACACGGCGCGCAGCAGTTGTTCGTGCGGCACGACGCGCCCGCGGTGGCGCGCGAGTTCGGCGAGCAGGCGCCACTCCGTCGGCGTGAGGTGGACGGCCCCCGTCGGCCCGCTCGCCTCGTACGTCGTGAAGTCGAGCGAGAAGTCCGCGGTGACGACGGGCGCCGGGCCGGACGGTTCGGCGCCGCCTCGCCGCAGCGCGGCCCGCACGCGCGCCATGAGCTCCTCGATGCCGAACGGTTTCGTCACGTAGTCGTCGGCACCCTCGTCGAGCGCCTCGACCTTGTCATCGGCTTCCTGACGAGCCGACAGCACGATGACAGGCACGCTCGAGCTCTGACGCAGTTGGCGCAGCACGTCGACGCCGTCGAGGTCGGGCAGGCCGAGGTCGAGGACGACGAGGTCGGGCATCGCGTCTGCGCACGTGCTGAGGGCATCGAGGCCGCACCCGACGGTCTCGACGTCCAAGCCGCGCGCCTTGAGGTTGATGCGCAGCGTCCGCGCGATCGTCGGGTCGTCGTCGACGACGAGCACTCGTTCACTCATGACTCACCGCGCGTGGTTGCGTCTGCGAACCGGGTATCGACCGGCTGGTCGGCCTCAGCGTCCTGGGGCCGGGCCTCGGGCGCCGACTCGGGTTCCGATTCAGCGCCGGGCTCGGCCTCGCTCGTCGCACCCGCTGCGTTCGCCACGGCCGGCAGGACGATGACCATCGTGACACCTCCACCGGGAGTGGTCTCCGCCTCCAGCATGCCGCCCATCGCCTCCGTCAGGCCGCGCGCGACGGCGAGACCGAGCCCGATGCCGTCACCCGCGGGTGCGTCGCCGTAGCGCTGGAAGGGCCGGAATATCTCTTCGCGCGCCTCGTCGGGGATGCCCGGGCCGTGGTCGGCGACGCGTAGTTCGACGCGCGGGCCGAGCGCACTCGTCGTCACGACAACGCCGTCGCTGCCGCCGTGACGCAGGGCGTTCTCGAGGACGTTCGCGAGGACGCGGTCGAGCAGGCCGGGGTCGGCGACGACGTGGCGCGCGGCGTCGTCGAGGTGCCAGGTGACGCGATCGGGTGTCTCGAGGGCGCGCACCGCGGGTGTGACGACCTCGGCGAGGTCGATCTCGCGCGGGTTCGCGACGAGCGCGCCGGTCTGCAGCCGTGAGGCGTCGAGCAGGTTGCCGATGAGCGCATCGAGCCGATCGGCCGACGTCTCGACGGCTTCGAGCAGTTCCGCCTGGTCCTCCGGCGAGAACGTCACCTCGTCGCTGCGCAGGCTGCCGACGGCGGCCTTGATGCCGGCCAGGGGCGTGCGCAAATCGTGGGAGACGGCGGACAGCAGCGCGGTGCGCGCCTTGTTGTCGCGCACGAGGGTGTCGGCCGACTCGGCGAGGTCGAGCAGCGCTCGACGGTGCAGCACGGCCGCCGCGTGCATCGCGTACGCCCCCAGCAGCCGCTGCCGCTCGGCGGGGACGGGGCGCCCCACGAGGACGAGGTCGTGCTCGTCGTCGATGCGCTCGACCGTCGTCTTCTCGCGCGGCAGCGCCTGCGCGGCGACGTCGCTGTAGCCGTCCGTCGAGGCGATGACGCTGCGACCCGGCCCGCGGGTGCGCACGACGGCCGCCGCGTCCTGGTCGAACATCTCGAGCGAGCGCGTGAGCAGCAGCGCGAGCTGGTCGGCGGAGGACAGCATCGTGTGGCTGAGTTCGGCGAGCGCCGTCGCCTCCTGGTGCGAGGCGCTGACGTCGGCGGCCCGGCGGGCGCTCGCGTGGACGACGAGCGAGACGGCGGCGCCGATGACGACGAAGAGCACGAGCGCGACGACGTTCTGTGGGTCGGAGATCGTCAGCGTGCCGATGGGCGGGGTGAAGAACCAGTTGATGAGCAGGGACGACAGCACACCGGCCGTGATCGCGGGCGCCATCCCGCCGATGAGCGCGACGACCACGGTGAGCAGCAGGTACAGCTGCACGATGAGCGGCAGCCCGACACCGGAGCGCAGCGGCACGAGCAGGGCGCTCAGCAGCGCCGGGGCGGTCACCGAGGTGAGGAAGCCGAGCCGCACCCGGCGCGTCGACAACCCCTCGCGTTCGGTCGGTGACGAGCCCACGTGCGCGAGCTCGTGGGTGACGACGTGGACGTCGATGTCCTCGCCCGAACCCGCGATGATGCGCTCGCCCGTGCCGGGACGCAGCATCGCCTGGGCCCGCGAGCGCCGGCTGAGGCCGACGACGATCTGGTCGGCGTTGACGCCGCGCGCGTAGTGCAGGACGGCCTCGGCCGCGTCGGGCCCGCTGACGGTGTGGAACGTCCCGCCGAGCTCTTCGGTGAGGCGTCGCAGGCCGCTGACGACGTCGGCCTCGGCGGTGCGCAGGCCGTCGTCGCGCACGACGAAGACGGCGTGCATCTCGCCGCCGCTGCCGCGCGCGGCAATGCGGGCGGCGCGGCGCAGCAGCGTCGCGCCCTCGCGCCCACCGGAGAGGGCGACGACGACACGGTGACGTGTCGGCCACGTACCGACGATGTCATGGTCGCTGCGGTAGGCCGTCAGGCTCTCCTCGACGCGGTCGGCGAGCCACAGCAGCGCGAGCTCGCGCAGGGCCGTCAGGTTGCCCTGGCGGAAGTAGTTGGCGAGCGCCGCGTCGACCTTCTCCGGCTTGTAGACGTTGCCGTGCGCCATCCGCCGACGCAGTGCCTCGGGCGCCATGTCGATGAGTTCGACCTGCTCGGCGCGCCGGACGACGACATCCGGCACCGTCTCGCGCTGCAGCACGCCGGTGATGGCGAACGCCGCGTCGTTGAGCGATTCGAGGTGCTGGATGTTGACGGTGGAGACGACGTCGATGCCCGCCGCGAGCAGGTCCTCGACGTCCTGCCACCGCTTCTCGTGGCGGCCGCCCGGCACGTTGGTGTGCGCGAGTTCGTCGACGAGCGCGACCTGCGGCGCGCGCCGGAGCACGGCGTCGAGGTCCATCTCCTCGAGCGTCGCGCCCCGGTACTCGCGCCGCAGTCGCGGCATGACCTCGAGGCCCTCGAGCGCGACGGCCGTCGCCGTGCGCCCGTGGGTCTCGCAGAAACCGACGACGACGTCCGTTCCCCGCCCGGCCCGGCGTCGGCCCTCGGCGAGCATCGCCATGGTCTTGCCGACGCCGGGGGCCGCACCGAGGTAGATGCGCAACGTGCCTCGTGTCATGCGTCCATCTTCTTCTGCCGTCGCGGTTTCCGCCCGCTCAGCGAGCAGCGCGTTGCGCGAGTGCGATGTTGAGGTCGAGCACGTTGACCCGTTCGGCGCCGAGGTAGCCCAGGGCCGGCTTCTCGATGTGGGCGTCGATGACCTTCTCGACGTCGGCGACGCTCATCCCGCGGGCCGCGGCGATCCGCGGTGCCTGCCAGCGGGCATAGGCGACGCTGATGTCCGGGTCGACGCCGCTGCCGCTCGCGGTGAGGGCGTCGTCCGGGATCGGGCCCGTCGCGTTCGGGTTGGCCTTCGTCAGCGCCGCACGACGCTCGGTGATCGCCTTCTTCTGCTCGTCGGCGTTCTGGCCGAGGTTCGAGCCGCCGCTCTCGGCGCCGGGGGCCTCGACGGCGGACGGGCGCGCCGCGAACCACTTCGCGTCGCTCGTGGGTTGGCCGATGAGACTGGAACCCACCTCGCGACCCTCGGCGCGGACGATCGAGCCGTCCGCCCGGGCCGGCATCGCCCGCGCCACGCCCGTGACGAGCAACGGGTAGGCGATGCCGAGGACGACGGTGAGGACGAGGAGCGCACGAAGCGCGGCCCAACCCTGACGAAGAACGAACATGTCACTTCACTCCCGGGGTGACGGACAGGACGAGGTCGATGAGCTTGATGCCCACGAAGGGCGCGATGACGCCGCCGACGCCGTAGACGAGCAGGTTGCGGCGCAGCATCGCGGCGGCACCGAGCGAGCGGTACGCCACGCCCTTGAGCGAGAGCGGGATGAGCGCGACGATGACGAGGGCGTTGAAGATGACCGCCGACAGCATCGCCGACTCGGGGCTGTGCAGATGCATCATGTTGAGCTTGCTCAGGCCCGGGAAGATGACGACGAACATCGCGGGGATGATCGCGAAGTACTTCGCGACGTCGTTGGCGATCGAGAACGTCGTCAGCGCTCCGCGGGTGATGAGCAGCTGCTTGCCGATGGCGACGACGTCGATGAGCTTCGTCGGGTTGGAGTCGAGGTCGACCATGTTGCCGGCCTCCTTCGCCGCCGACGTGCCTGTGTTCATCGCCACGCCGACGTCGGCCTGCGCGAGGGCGGGCGCGTCGTTCGTGCCGTCACCGGTCATCGCGACGAGACGTCCGCCTTCCTGCTCGGCCTTGATGAGGCGCATCTTGTCCTCGGGCGTCGCCTCGGCGAGGAAGTCGTCGACCCCCGCCTCCTTCGCGATCGCGGCGGCCGTCAGCGGGTTGTCGCCCGTGATCATGACGGTGCGGATGCCCATCTCGCGCATCTGCGCGAAACGCTCGGCCATGCCGGGCTTGACGACGTCCTTGAGGTGGATGACGCCGAGCATCCGGGCGGTGCCGTCGGCGTCACGCTCGGCGACGACGAGTGGCGTGCCGCCGGCCTGGCTGATCGCCTCGACACGAGCGTCGATGTCGTGCGCCATGTGGCCGCCCAGCTCGTGCACCCACGCGGCGACGGCCGAGCCGGCGCCCTTGCGGATGGCGCTGCCGTCGGGCAGGTCGATACCGGACATGCGGGTCTGCGCGGTGAACGGAACGGTGACGACGTCCGCGATCTCGGTCGCCGTGAACCCTTCTGCCGCAGCGTATTCGACGATCGACCGGCCTTCGGGCGTCTCGTCGGCGAGCGACGACAGGCAAGCGGCGCGGACGAGATCCGCGCGCGAGACACCCTCGACGGGGACGACGTCACCGGCGCGGCGGTTGCCGTAGGTGATCGTGCCGGTCTTGTCGAGCAGCAGCGTCGAGACGTCACCTGCGGCCTCGACGGCGCGCCCCGACATCGCGAGCACGTTGTGCTGCACGAGGCGATCCATGCCGGCGATGCCGATGGCGGACAGCAGCGCACCGATCGTCGTCGGGATGAGGCAGACGAGCAGCGCGACGAGGACGACGAGCGACATGTCGTGGCCCGAGTAGCTCGCCATCGGCCAGATCGCCATGACGGCGAGGACGAAGATGATTGTCAGCGTCGTCAGCAGGATGCCGAGGGCGATCTCGTTCGGCGTCTTCTGCCGTTCGGCGCCCTCGACGAGCGCGATCATGCGGTCGATGAACGTCTCACCGGGCTTGCTCGTGATCTCGACGACGATGCGGTCCGACAGCACCGTCGTACCGCCGGTGACGGCGCAGCGATCGCCACCCGATTCGCGGATGACGGGCGCCGACTCACCGGTGATGGCCGACTCGTCGACCGTCGCGACACCGTCGACGACGTCGCCGTCACCGGGGATGACCTCGCCGGCCTCGACGACGACGCGGTCGCCGACGCGCAGTTCGGTGCCGGGCACGCGCTCCTCGCCGCCGTGCGGCATGAGGCGGCGGGCGATGGAGTCGACGCGGGTCTGACGCAGGGTGTCGGCCTGCGCCTTGCCGCGCCCTTCAGCGATGGCCTCGGCGAGGTTGGCGAACAGGATCGTCAGCCACAACCAGATCGTGACGGAGATCGAGAACACCGACGGGTGGATGATCGACAGCACCGTCGTGAGCACCGAGCCCACCCAGACGACGAAGATGACGGGGGTGCGCACGAGGTGGCGCGGGTCGAGCTTGCGCAGGGCGTCCGGCGCCGATTCGAGGGCCGTAAGGGGGAGTGATGCGTTCACGAGAGGGCCTCCGCGATCGGGCCGAGAGCGAGTGAGGGGAAGAAGGTCAGCCCGGCGACGATGACGATGATGCCGACGAGCAGACTGGTGAAGACGGGCCCGCGGGTCGGCATCGTGCCGGCCGTGGCGGGGCGCCGCTGCTGCGAGACGAGCGCGCCGGCGACGGCGAGCACGAGCACGATGGGCAGGAAGCGTCCGAGGAACATGCACGCCGCGAGCGTGAGGTTGAGGTACGGCTGGTCGGCCGCCAGGCCCGCGAAGGCGGAACCGTTGTTGTTCGACGCCGACGTGTAGGCGTACATCATCTCGCTCAGGCCGTGCGGGCCGTGGTTGAGCAGGGCGTCCTTCGCGACCGGCAGCACGACACCGGCGGCGGTGAACATCAGCACGAGCGCGGGCATGACGACGACGGCGAGCGCCGAGTACGTGATCTCGCGTCGGCCGATGGCCTTGCCGAGCAGTTCGGGCGTGCGTCCGACCATGAGGCCGGCGATGAAGACGGTGAGCAGCGCGAAGATGATGATGTTGTACAGGCCGGTGCCGACGCCGCCGGGCGAGACCTCACCGAGCATCATGTTGAGCATCATGAGGCCGCCGCCGAGGGGGCTCATCGAGTCGTGCATCATGTTGACGCCACCGGTCGAGGTGCCCGTCGTCGCGGTGCCGAACAGCACCGATCCGACGATGCCGAAGCGTTGCTCCTTGCCTTCCATCGAGCCGAGCGCACCGCTGGACTCGGCCCAGATGCCGAGGCCGGCGCTCAGGGTGAACAGGGCGCCCATGGCCGTCGTGAACACCGCGCCCTGACGGCGGTCGCCGACCATGAGGCCGTACATCCACGGCAACGAGAAGGGGATCGCGAGCACGAGGAGGATCTCGAACAGGTTCGTCCACGCGTTCGGGTTCTCGAACGGGTGCGCCGAGTTCGCGTTGAAGAAACCGCCACCGTTCGTGCCGAGCAGCTTGATGACCTCCTGGGAGGCGACGGGGCCGCCCTGGATCGTCTGGCTGCCGCCGACGAGCGTCGTCACGTCGTGCGGGCTGCTGAGGTTCTGGATGACGCCGCCCGCGACGAGCACGAGCGCGCCGACGAACGCGATGGGCAGCAGGATGCGGGTGCAGCTGCGCACGAGGTCGACCCAGAAGTTGCCGATCGTCGCGGCGTTGCTGCGCGCGATCGCGCGGCACAGGGCGACGGCGACGGCCATGCCCGTCGCGGCGGAGACGAAGTTCTGCACGTTCAGGCCGGCCATCTGGACGGTGTACCCGGCGCCCGACTCACCGCCGTAGCTCTGCCAGTTCGTGTTCGTCGTGAACGACACGGCCGTGTTGAAGGCCGTGTGCCAGTCCTGGCTGCGCCCCAGGCCCCAGGGCAGGACGCCCTGCGCCATGATGAGCGCGAACAGCAGCACGACGGACGCGACGCCGAACATGACGCTGGCGACGGCGTACGTGCGCCAGCCCTGCTCGACGCGCGGGTCGACGCCGACGGCCCGGTAGATGAGGCGCTCCGGCGCCCAGTCATTCTCATCCGTGAAGCAGCGGTACATCCAGGTGCCGAGCGGCACGTGGACGAACGCCAGCAGCAGCGCGATGGTGGCGATCATGCAGATCGCCTGAAGAGTGACGTTCATGTGCGCGGCCCTCAGAACTTCTCGGGCCGGATGAGGGCGTACAGCAGGTACCCCAGCAGTGCGAGGGCGATGATGCCCGCGATGACGATTTCGATCATGGATCGAGCGTGCAACCGCCCCGGCGGCGCACCGCTCGTCTTGAGGTCGCCTTGTCGCGTCTTGACGCGTTCTTTACGTCAGGCTCTTCCCCTGCGTCGCTGCCCCGGCGTTCAGGGGCGCGGTGCGAAACCGGGCTGCACCTCGACGAGCCAGTCGAACGAGCGCGGGATCTTGCGCGTCCACACCGACAGGCGGTGGCCGCCGCCCTGCGCGATGCGCGCCGTGACGTCGGTGGGCCGCTTCACCACGGTGAGGAACTCCTTGACGGAGGGGTAGCTCACCTTGTCGGCGTCGGAGGCGAACAGCCACAGCGACACGGGCACCGGGTTG
The DNA here is from genome assembly GCF_004346775.1 of Dermacoccus sp. SAI-028. NCBI lineage: Bacteria > Bacillati > Actinomycetota > Actinomycetes > Micrococcales > Dermacoccaceae > Dermacoccus > Dermacoccus sp. SAI-028. Next base: position 2,748,562 of record NZ_SMFS01000001.1, read on the forward strand.
GCTTTCTCCAGGGCGATGAGGTCGTAGCTGCGCGCCTGCGGCGAGTTGGGGGAAACGGCGGGTGGCCGTCGAACTGCGGACGGAAGTAGCCCTGGTAGGCGACGGCGGCGCCGAACGTCGCGGGGTGCTTCATCGTCAGCATCGAGGCGCACCATCCGCCGAGGGAGTACCCCCACGTCGCCCACGACCCGCGCCCGGGCGCGACGGCGAAGGTGTGTTTCACCCACGTCGGCAGCGTGGAGGCGAGCCACGTCTCGGTCTGCAGGCCGTGCGGGTCGTCGATGCACTCCGTGTCGTCGTCGAGGGTGCGGTTGAGTTGCGGCACGACGACGATGGGCGCGGCGATGCGGCGGTCGCTGACAGCCCTGTCGACGCGTGTAGAGGTGGTCGAGCTTGCTGTACGTCTCTGGGCTTCCCGGCAATCCGTGCATCGCGACGATGACGGGGTGACGCGTCGCGGAGTGTTGGTCGTACCCCACCGGCAGCTGGACGTACACCTTGCGCGACGCGGTGGGGCGCCCGTCGGCGTTCTTCGGGCCCGGGATCTCGCACTTCTGCAGGCGCTGACCCGGCTGCGGCAGCGCGGGCAGGGCGTGCGGCGTCGTCGGCGCCGTCGGGGTGGCACTCGCGGAGGGGCCTGCTGATCCAGGGCGGGCGCCGGCGTGGGCGCGCCGTAGTGACGCGGCGTGTCCGCAGGCGAGTCGCCGAGCAGGTCACCCCAACTCGTGTAGAACGCCTACTCGTTGTTGACAGGGCACCGACGAGCGCGAGCGTGGTGAACAGTGCCGTCAGGCCGAGGCGCGACAGCGCCTGCATCCACGGCTTGCGCCCCCCACGAGCCTCCCCGGACGATGACGACGAGAACGAGTGCCGCGGCGCAGCCGAGCACGATCGGCAGCCACGTCCCGTTCAACCCCATAGAAGAAGGGAAAGGACTCATCTGGGGAATTGCCCGTGAGCCGCTGGGAAAACGCTCCGAATCGTGGTGTGCGTCACCTCGAGGGTGTTGACGTCCGATCGGGTGGGACGTCGGCAAGGCCCTCGGAGGCGGTGAGGGTCGCGTCGGCGCTGCCCTCGGACGTGGTGGGTGCCGCGGTGATCCACCATGGCGTCGTCGTGCCGGGGCCGTCGCCGTACTGGGCGTCGAGTTCGGCGTCGGCGCGGAGGGCGCTCGCGCGATCGGCTCGCATCCATTCGATGAAGACGGCTGCGAGCAGGGGCAGCCCGACACTCTCGGCGACGGCGAGCAGCGCTCCCCCGGCGAACTTCTGATCGAGCGAGGCGGACATGTCGCCGCGGTAGGTGGAGGCGGACGCTGCGAAGCCGGGGAAGTGCGGCATGAGCAGATCGTGGTGCGTCATGACGAGGATGCCGGGGATCGCGTCAAACAGGCCGTCGACGCAGGCGAGCAGGACGCGCACGCCGGGCCCGGCCCACGCGGGCAGCAGATCGCCGGCGAGCAGGGGCAGCACGACGGTGACGCCGACGACGAGAAGGTGCACGGTGAGCACGATGCGCATCGGCGTCGAGTCGAGCGCGGCCTGCCCGTAGGGCGTGAAGAAGACGACGATGACGCTCACCATCGCGAGGATCGAGCTGACGAACGGGTACATGAGCGCCCGTCCGAGGCGCCCGCCGAGCATCCGGCGCAGCGCCGTCGACCCCGCCGCGCCCTCGATGACGTCGACGGGGCGCGCGAGCGCGAAGCCGGTCGGGATGACGGCGACGAGCAGCGCGACCTGCAGCGCGAACACCCACATGAGGCGCGTCGACCACACCTCGACAGGCCCGCACAGCGTGTAGGCGAGCGCGCCGGCGCCGAACGTCAGGAACCACGCGAGCCACGAGACGTCAGCTCGTCCGCGACGGCGTGCGCGGATCCAGGGGGCGACGTAGCCGATCGTCACGACTGCGACGAGGAGGGTGCCCCATGAGCCCGGTCGCCAGTCGGTCAGCCATGACGAGGCATGCAGTTCGTTCACAGCGGGCATTGTGCGCGCGTCGGCTGGGAGGGCGGTGAACTCGCCTCGGCGGCGGTTTCGAACGCGCTCGCGTCGCCGCGGGATCGGGCAACTGCGCACTGCGGCCACGACGCACACGGCTGGGCCCGCATTCGGACGGGTACGGCGAAGGCCCCCATCGGCGAACCGATGAGGGCCTTGCTGACGCTGGTCGGGGTGACAGGATTTGAACCTGCGACCTCGTCGTCCCGAACGACGCGCGCTACCAAGCTGCGCCACACCCCGCGACTCTCGTCGTGCGCCACCGATGCGATCGGCAGCGACACCAAACCTTACATGCCGCGGCGCGTCGGCGCTAATCGTCGGGGCACCGTCGTCACCGACGCCCTGGCGGCCCGTTCGTGAGCTACGTCATCGTGGCCGCGTCGCCACGTCCATCAGGGTGGCCAGGTGATACCATCAAGGGTCAGGGAGGAACGAACGCCAGGGGGAACAATCGTGGGCACGGACCACGACGGGCCACGCACGCCTCGCGGTCGCGGCACGGCTCGTCGCGACGGCGCCGAGACTGCAGGCCGGAGCGGGAGCGCGGCAGGCAGTCGCGACCGGAACGCAGGTCGTGGCGGCGTGCCCTCATCGAGCGATGACCTGCCCGGCTGGCTGTTCAGCGCCGACCCGCTGACGTCCCCGCCGCGATCAGCGAACGCTCCCGCAACGTCCTCTCCCGCATCTCGGGAAGCGTCCCCGAGCGCGCGCGTCAAGAACGACGCGGACACGTTGCGCGTCGAGCCATCGAGGGACGTCGTCGAGACGCCGGCGACAGCGGCGGCCTCCCGCACGACCGTCGGGCAGTCGGTCGACCGCACGAACCGAGCGGCCCGCGAGGCGAGCTCTCGGCCTCGGAGACGCCCCACGGACATGCTCGCGAAACCCCCGCGTCAGGCACCCCACCACGCGGAACGGTTGGCCCCGCCGGCTCGCGAATCCGCGGCGAGCAACGCGACGTCAGTGGTCACCGACGCGATGGACGCCACGACAGACCCCACCACGTCGACCGACACGAGCGCCCCGTCCTCGGACGCCGCTCGCACTGACGCCATCACAGGCCCCACCACATCGGCCGACACGAGCGCCCCGTCGTCCTCCGACGCCGTGCAACCAGCCTCCGACGCCGCGCGAGCGACCGTCGCGACTCCGCGGCGCGGCCGGCTGCCTGCCCTCGACGGCGTGCGCGCACTGGCGGTGCTGGCCGTCATGGCGTTCCATTTCCGGGTGCCCGGGTTCAGCGGCGGTTTCCTGGGCGTCGACATCTTCTTCGTGCTGTCGGGCTACCTCATCACGAGCCAGTTGTGGTCGCGCTGGCCGCTGCGCAGCATCGATCTGAAGGCGTTCTGGGCCGCTCGCGTGCGACGCCTCGCGCCCGCCGCACTGCTCCTGCTCGCCGTGACGACGCTCGTCACGGCGTGTTTCCATCCGTCCGGCCTCGCGCAGCAACTGCGCGATGCGGCGGCGGCGCTGACGTACACGTCGAACTGGTGGTACGTGTACGGCGGGCGGCAGTACGGCGACTTCGGTTCGTGGTGGTTCCTCGAACACCTGTGGTCGCTCGCGATCGAGGAGCAGTTCTACCTGCTGTGGCCGCTCGTGGTGGCGGGGGTGCTCCTCGCCGTTCGCGCCACACGAAAGCGGCGTCACGTCCTGCTCGCCGTGACCATCGGTGGGGCGCTCACCTCGAGCATCGCGATGAGTGTCGGCGCCTTCGCCTCGAGCGGCCGCTGGGCCGACGACCCCACGCGCGTCTACTTCGGCACGGACACACACGTCATGGGCCTGCTCGTCGGCGCCGCCCTCGCACTGCTGCTCGACGGGCGGGGGTTCCGCTCGCGCCTCACATTCGCCCCGGCGACGACCCGCATGACGGCCGCCGGCGTCGCCGCGCTCGTCGCCGTCATCGTCGTGATGACGCAGCTCGACTTCCTCTCGATGGGTTTCTACCGCTGGGGCGGTTTCCTCGCCTTCTCACTCGTCGTGGCGGCGCTCGTGTGGGTCGTCGTCCATGACGGCCCGCTCACCCGCGCGTTGTCGTGGCGCCCGCTGCGCTACGTCGGCGACCGCTCGTACGGGCTGTACCTGTGGCACTGGCCGCTCGTGACGCTGCCGTTCGTCACCGACGCGATGGAGTCGTCGTGGCTGCTGCCCGCGATCGGGTTGAGCATCGCGACGTTCGTGCTCGCCGAACTGAGCTACCGCTACGTCGAGATGCCCGTGCGCCGCGCCGGGGTGCGCGCCTGCCTGCGTCGCGCGCGGGGCGCTGTCGTCGACCGCCGTGTCGGCGCCATGGTCGCGAGTCTCGCACTCGCGGCAGCGCTCATCGTCACGGCGACACAGATCGTCGCGCACCGTCAGGGGTCGACCGAGACGACGGCACCCGCGCCCGGGATCGACGCCACGCCCACCCCGGCGCCGTCCGCCCCGCCGACGCCGGGGCACCCCGGGGCGCCGTCGACCTCGGCGAGCCCGTCGTCGTCGAGCAACACCCCCGTGGCCGGGCTCGACACCCGCGCCACGAAGCAGATGAGCATCAGCGTCTGGGGCGACTCCGTCCCCGCGTCCGTCGCGCTCAACCAGCTCCCGCACGCCTACCGCACGGTCGACAACCACGCCGCGAAGAGCCAGCAGGCGAACGCGGTGCTCGAGCAGGTCATGGCGGCTGCGAAGGCGGGGACGATCAGGAGCGACGTCGTCCTGATCCACACCGGCGACAACGGTGTCGTACCGCAGGAGATGCTCGCCAAGACCCTCGACGCGTTGAAGGACGAACGCGTCGTGCTCGTGCTGCCGAAGACCACGCTGGGCACCCAGAAGCAGGCGCTGCATGCGATCCGCGAGGCGGCGAAGGGCCGGCCGTGGGTGCACCTCGTCGACTGGTACGGCGCCTCCAAGGACCACCCCGAGTACTTCATCGACGGCGTCCACCCCACCCTCGCAGCGATGCCCGTCTACATCAGCCTCGTGCAGAAGGCCTCGAAGGCCTGACCACGACACGACTCGTCAGGCATACCTCCGTCGCGTGAACCGCGACAGATCCTGCGCGAGCCGTTCGAGCGCGTCAGCGGCGTGATGGCGACGATCCCACGCGGCGTGGAGGCGGATGCCGAGAGCGTCGCCGTCAGCGTCGCGGATCGTGAGGGGCACGAGGCCGAAGCGGGGGTCGTCGGTGAGGACGCAGACGCCGCGCCCGCTGGCCGCGACGGCCTGGGCGACGACGGGTGAGGCGAACTCCGCGCGGGGTTCGACGCCGAGCTGCTCTGCGTCGAGGGCTGCGTCGAGCACGCGGCGCGCCGAGAAGCTGCGTTCGAGCAGGAGCAGGTCAGCACCCGCGAGCTCGTCGAGGTGGACGGCATCGCGCTGCGCCCACGGATGGGTCGGCGCGACGCACGCCCACAGCGGCAGGCGCGCGACGACGCGGCTGCCCAACGCCGGGGGTGGTGCGAGCGGCGCCACGGCGAGGTCGGCTCCGCGACGCAACGTGTCGTAGACGTCGTCGACGGACGCTTCGGCGATGCTCGGCAGCGGCGCGTCGGCGGACCACGTCGCGAGCCAGGGGGCGAGGACGTCGTCGCGGGTCGTGCCGGGGCTGACGAGACGAACCCGCTGCAGACGGCCGGCTGCGACGCCGCGGGCCGCGTCACTCACGGCGTCGGCCTGGCGCAGCAGTCGACGCGCGACGGGCAGCACGTCGATGCCGGCGGAGGTGAGGCGCAGCCGCCCGTCCTCACGATCGAACAGGCGGATGCGCAGCTGCCGCTCCAACTGCTGGATCTGACGCGTGACGGCGGGTTGCCCCACGCCGAGTCGCGCCGCGCCGGCCGTCACCGTCCCGGCGTCGGCCACGGCGACGAAGCACTCGACCGCCCTCAACTCCATACCGTCCCCTTCTGCGATCTACGTCCACATCGGCGATCTACGGTCACTTTCACCGCCCTCGGCGGCCGGCCAGAGCCCATCAGCGGCCTATTCCCAACATGCATACCAATCATCGAAAATTGATATTGGACAGCATAGGCGCCAAGCCTCAGAGTGAGGGAGAACACTGACCGACCCTGATCACTCGCACCTCGGTTCGATCCCGCACGACGAAAGGACACGGCCATGACGTCCGTCCCTCAGGAGCGCAAGCTCGTCACCGCCATCCCCGGCCCGAAGAGCCAGGAACTGCACCAGCGGACGAAGGGCGCGGTCTCCGCGGGCGTCGGCATCGGCCTGCCTGTCTACGTCGAGCGTGCGGGCGGCGGCATCCTCGTCGACGTCGACGGCAACCAGCTCATCGACTTCGGCTCCGGCATCGCCGTGACGAGCGTCGGCAACTCGGCGCCGAAGGTCGTCGAGAAGGCCAAGAACCAGCTCGACGACTTCACGCACACCTGCTTCATGGTGACGCCGTACGAGGAGTACACGGCCGTCTGCGAGAAGCTCAACGAGCTGACACCCGGTGACCACGAGAAGCGTTCGGCGCTGTTCAACTCGGGCGCCGAGGCCGTCGAGAACGCCGTCAAGATCGCGCGCGTCCACACGGGCCGTCAGGCCGTCGTCGCCTTCGACCACGCCTACCACGGCCGCACGAACCTGACGATGGCGCTCACGGCGAAGAACATGCCGTACAAGCAGGGCTTCGGGCCGTTCGCGGGCGACGTCTACCGCATGCCGATGGCGTACCCGTACCGCTGGGTCGGCAACGCCGACACGATCACTGCCGACGCCTTCGAGGCGTTCACGAGCGCCGTGCACGCGCAGATCGGCGAGCAGAACGTCGCGGCCGTCATCATCGAGCCCATCCAGGGTGAGGGCGGGTTCATCGTGCCGCCCGCCGGCTGGCTGAAGAAGGTCGCCGACTGGTGCCGCGAGAACGGCATCGTCTTCATCGCCGACGAGGTGCAGAGCGGTTTCTGCCGCACCGGCGACTGGTTCGCGTGCGACGCCGAAGGCGTCGTGCCCGACCTCATCACGACCGCCAAGGGCATCGCGGGCGGCCTGCCGCTCGCGGCCGTGACGGGCCGCGCCGAGATCATGGACGCCGTCCACGCAGGCGGCCTCGGCGGCACCTACGGCGGCAACCCCGTCGCCTGCGCGGGCGCCCTCGGCGCGATCGAGACGATGGAGTCGGAGAACCTGCCCGCGCGCGCCAAGGAGATCGAGGCGATCTTCCGCGAGCGCCTCGGCCAGATCGCCGACACGCACGACGTCGTCGGCGACATCCGCGGACGCGGCGGCATGATGGCCGTCGAGATCGTCAAGGCCGGCACGAAGGAGCCCGACGCCGACCTGACGAAGAAGATCGCGGCCGCCGCGAACGCTCAGGGCGTCGTCACGCTGACGGCCGGCACGTACGGCAACGTCCTGCGCTTCCTGCCGCCGCTCGTCATCGGTGACGACCTGCTGCGCGAGGGCCTCGACATCATCGCCGAAGCGTTCGACTCCGCGACTGCCTGAGCGCCTGAGCGAGCACGACCATCCACAGGCTGTGTCGGATCGCCCCGCCCCGGGCGATCCGGCACAGCCGCTTCCACAGCTGCACCCGCCGTACTCGCCGGTACACCACGAATCTGGGATAGGAAAGACACATGGACACGAAGGCTCTGATCAACGACGTGCCGAAGCAGCTGTTCGTCGACGGCGCATGGCGCGACGCGGAGGGCGGCAAGACGCTCGAGGTGACGAACCCCGCGACCGGCGAGGTCCTCGCGCGCGTCGCCGACGCCTCCCCCGCTGACGGCGACGCAGCCCTCGCCGCCGCGCACGCCGCGCAGGCGAGCTGGGCGGCCACCACACCGCGTGAGCGTTCCGAACTGCTGCGCAAGGCGTTCGAGCTGCTCATCGAGCGCACCGACGACTTCGCGGCGCTCATGACCCTCGAGATGGGCAAGCCCTTCGCCGAGGCCAAGGGAGAGGTCGCCTATGGCGCCGAGTACTTCCGCTGGTTCGCGGAGGAGGCCGTGCGCATCAACGGCACGTACCTGCCCGCCCCCGCGGGCGGATCGCGACTGCTGACGATGAAGCAGCCCGTCGGCCCGTGCCTCATGATCACGCCGTGGAACTTCCCGCTCGCCATGGGCACGCGCAAGATCGGTCCGGCGCTCGCGGCCGGTTGCACGATGGTCATCAAGCCCGCCGCCGAGACGCCGCTGACGATGCTCGCCCTCGTCGCGCTCCTCGAGGAGGTCGGCGTCCCGAAGGGTGTCGTCAACGTCGTCACGACGAGCGATTCGGGCGGCGTCATGGAGCCGCTCATTCGCGACCCGCGAGCTCGCAAGCTGACGTTCACCGGCTCGACGGCTGTCGGCCGCAAGCTCGTCGAGCAGTCGGCCGAGCAGTTGCTGCGCGTGTCGATGGAGCTCGGTGGCAACGCGCCCTTCATGGTCTTCGAGGACGCTGACGTCGACGCGGCCGTCGAGGGCGCGATGGCGGCGAAGATGCGCAACATCGGTGAGGCCTGCACGGCCGCGAACCGTCTGTATGTGCACGAGTCGGTCGCCGCGGAGTTCGGCGAGAAGTTCGCCGCGAAGATGAAGGCGATGACGGTCGGCAACGGCATGGACGAGGGCGTCACCGTCGGCCCGCTCATCACCGGCAAGGCCGTGAAGAACGTCCAGCGACTCATCGACGGTGCCGTCGCCGCGGGCGCCACGAAGGTGTGCGGCGACGAGCAGGTGCCGAGCGAGGGCAACTTCGTCGCCCCCACCGTCCTGACGAACGTGCCCGGTGACGACGACATCGTGCGCGAGGAGATCTTCGGCCCGGTCGCCGCGATCCAGACGTTCACCGACGAGGACGACGTCATCGCCCGCGCGAACTCGACGGAGTACGGCCTCGCCGCGTACTTCTTCTCGAAGGACTACTCGCGGGCGCTGCGGGTCGCCGAGAAGCTCGAGTACGGCATGGTCGGCGTCAACGTCGGCGTCATCTCGAACCCGGCCGCGCCGTTCGGCGGGGTCAAGGCCTCCGGGTTCGGCCGCGAGGGCGGCTTCCAGGGCATCGACGAGTACCTCGAGACCAAGTACGTGGGCATGGCGCTCTGAGCGCCTGCGACGAAGGGACATGTGATGAGTGAAGCCATCTACACGGTGACGAACCCGGCGACGGGTGAGGTCGAGGAGACCTTCCCCACCGCGACCGACGATGAGGTAATGGCCGCCCTCGAGCGCGCCTACGCCGCCCGCGAGCGCTGGCGCAAGGTGCCGCTCGAGGAGAAGATCGCGATCATCGAGCGCGTCGCGGCCGAGTACGACTCGCGTCAGGAGGAACTGGCGCGCATCATCGGTGACGAGATGGGCAAGCCCCACGGCGACGCGACGGGTGAGGTGTGGCTCTCGGGCGACATCCACGCGTACAACGCGAGGCACGCGCCGGAGGTGCTTGCCGACGAGGAGCTCGACCTGGGCGAGCGTGACGGGCGCGCGTACATGCGCAAGGAGCCCGTCGGCGTCATCGTCGGCGTCATGCCGTGGAACTACCCGTATTACCAGGTCGCGCGTTTCGCGGCGCCGAACCTGCTGCTCGGCAACGTCATCCTGCTCAAGCACGCGCCGCAGTGCCCGCGTTCGGCGAAGGTGATCGAGGAGATCTACCACGCCGCCGGGGTGCCGAAGGATGTCTATCAGAACCTCTACGCGACGAATGAGCAGATCGCGATGCTCATCGACGACCCGCGCGTGCAGGGCGTGTCGCTGACGGGTTCGGAGCGCGCCGGTTCGGCCGTCGGTGAGCGTGCAGGGCGCAACCTGAAGAAGGCCGTGCTCGAGCTCGGCGGCAGCGACCCGTTCGTCGTGCTGCCGGACGCCGACATCGACAAGGCTGTCGAGGACGGCATCCTCGGCCGCTTCGAGAACTCGGGTCAGGCGTGCAACGCGGCGAAGCGGTTCATCCTCATCGGCGACGAGACGTACGACAAGTTCGTGCCGAAGTTCGCCGAGGCCGTCGCCGGGTTGAAGATGGGCGACCCGCACGACGAGTCGACGAACATCGGCCCGCTCGTGACGGAGGCCGCCGCGAAGGGTATCCAGGCGCAGATCGACGACGCCGTCGACGCGGGCGCCGAGGTGGTCGTCGGTGGCAAGCGTCCTGACGGTCCGGGCGCGTACGTCACGCCGACGGTGCTCGCCGGCGTCACGCCGCAGATGCGCGCGTGGAGCGAGGAGATCTTCGGCCCCGTCGCCGTCATGTACAAGGCGGCCGACGAGGACGAGGCCGTGCGCATCGCGAACGACACGCTGTTCGGTCTCGGCGCGTCGGTGCACTCGTCTGACGTCGACGCCGCGCTGCGCGTGGCCGATCGGCTCGAGTCGGGCATGGTGTCGATCAACGAGGCCCCCGGTTCTTCGTCGGAGCTGCCGTTCGGTGGCGTCAAGCGTTCCGGTTTCGGGCGCGAGCTCGGCACGTACGGGTTCGACGAGTTCTGCAACAAGCGGATGATCCGCATCGCGGGCTGACGAAGCTCGAAGGGGCGGGGTGCACCGCAGCGAAGCGAGGATGTGCCCCGGCCCCTTCGGGCGCGCGTCGGACCGCCGAAGTGATCGCGGGCTGACGAAGCTCGAAGGGGCGGGGTGCACCGCAGCGAAGCGAGGATGTGCCCCGGCCCCTTCGGGCGCGCGTCGGACCGCCGAAGTGATCGCGGGCTGACGAAGCTCGAAGGGGCGGGGTGCACCGCAGCGAAGCGAGGATGTGCCCCGGCCCCTTCGGGCGCGCGTCGGACCGCCGAAGTGATCGCGGGCTGACGAAGTACGTCCACCTGACCATTGGGCCTAAGAACGCCCCACTCGTGCGTCACGTCGCACGAGTGGGGCGTTCTTGCGTCACAGCATCCCGACTTACGCGACATGTCGCGCCATCGGGGTACTGCATCCGACGTCAGCCATTCATGACGAACGTCGCCCGCGAACGCGTCAGATCTGACACCTTCGCGGGCGACGTTCGAGCTCACCGTGAGCGACGGGTTCAGCCCGCGACGACGGCGCCCTCCGGTGCGAGGTCGACGCCGGCCGGCTGGGCCTCGGCGTCGGGGCGCACACGTCGCGGGACGAGCATCGCGATGGCGGCGCCCGCGACGGCGGCGCAGGCCCCGATGATGAAGCACACCTTGAACGCGCCCTCCGTCGGGATGGCGGGCGTCCCCGGCGCGAGGACGGTCGTGCGGCTCGTCAGCACGGCGGCCATGACGGCGCCGGCGACGGTCGTGCCGACCGAACGCATCAGGCCGTTGACGCCGACGCTGGCGCCGGCCTCGTGCATCGGCACGTTGTCGAGGATGAGCGTCGGCATCGCGGCGTAACCGATGCCGACACCCGCCGACGCGACGCACGAGGCGACCATGAGCTGCCACGGCGCGTTCATGAGGAACAGCGCGATGACGTAGCCGATGCTGATGACGAGCGCACCGGTGGCGAGCGTCACCCGCGCACCGCGGTGCGTGATGAGCGCGCTCGAGACGGGCGCGAACGCCATCATCATGAGGCCCGCGGGAGCCATCCACAGCCCGGCGTGCAGGATCGACTGGCCGAGACCGTACCCGGTGGCCTCGGGCATCTCGAGCAGCTGCGGCACGATGATGGACTGCGCCATCATGCCGAATCCGACGAGCACGGCCGCGAGGTTCGTGAACAACACCGGGCGGCGCGCCATGGTGCGCAGGTCGACGAGCGGATCGTGGTGACGCAGCTCGTACGCGCCCCAGACGAGCAGCACGATGACACCGGCGACGATGCTGCCGATCGTGCGCCCACTGCCCCACCCCCATTCGGAGCCCTTCGAGACACCGACGAGCGCCGAGACCAGACCCACGGCGAGACCGATGATGCCGACAGGGTCGATGTGCGCCGGGTGCTCGTCGTGGATGTGCGGCACGACGAACGCCGTCAGCACGACGACGACGGCGGCGAGCACCGCGGACAGCCAGAACAGGTCGTGCCACGAGTAGTCCTGCGCGATCCACGCTGCGATCGGCAGACCGAGCGCACCACCGACACCGAGCGTCGCGCTGACGGCGGCGACGGCGCCCGTCGCACGCGCGGGCGGAGCGACCTCGCGCACGAGACTGATGGCGACCGGGATGTAGCCCATCGCCATGCCCTGCAGCGCGCGGCCGACGAGGAACGGCGCGAGGGTGCTCGACAGCGCCGCGACGACCGAACCGAGGACGAGCAGCGTCGCCGATACGAGCAGGACTCGCTTCTTGCCGTACATGTCGGCGAGGCGGCCGGTGACGGGCATCGTCACGGCGCCGGCGAGCAGCGTCGCCGTCACCGCCCAGGAGGCGTTGCTCGCGGACGTGTGCAGCAGCTCCGGCAGTTCGCGCTGGATCGGGATGACGAGGGACTGCATGAGCGCGCCGCTGAGGCTGCCGATGCAGAGGACGGCGACGACCGTCATCGGGGAGAAGCGCATCGCGGGGGCGGCCCCGGTCGGCGCGGTGGGTGAGGACAAGTGACCACTCCGTTTGTGTAAATTACATACCTACCCGAGGAGATTACATTTAGTTGTACGAAGCAACAAGCGGGGTGACGGGATGGCGGCAGACGTGGCGAGCGACATCGACACCGCTGCCGACGACGGCAACCGCGACCGTGCCCGCACCATGGCGCGCCTGCTCTCTCGCGTCGACATCATGCGCCGCGCCGAGGAGCAGGCGAGCGAGTTGCGCATCGCCGAGGGCCGCCTGCTGTGGCTGCTGACGGGCGACGGCCCGCCGCGCACGCTCAAGCAGATCGCGTGCGAACTTGAGCTCGAGCAGTCGACGGCGAACCGTCAGGTCAACGCTGCGGTGCGGGCCGGCGTCGTCCGGCGATTCCGCGAATCCGGGTCTCACGCTTGGCTCTTCGAGGCGAGCGACGACGGCGCGGCGCTCTACGAGCGCAGCGTCGGACGTCACCTCGACCGCGTCGACGACGCCCTCACCGCTCTGCCCGCCGGCGAACGCGAACGTCTCGCCAGCTCGTTCGCGACGTTCATCGACGCCTACAAGGAACCGCCGACGCCCTCACCCCACGGCGCGCCGCGCGCCCCCGGCACGCCCTGAGAGTCCCCGGCCACACCGCGAAGCCGCCGCCCCCCTCACTCTCGCCATCCCGTACCCAACGGCGATCTACGTCCTCATCTGCGATTTTCGTTCACCTTCGTGAAGGTGGACGAAAATCGCAGAAGGGGACAGGAATCGCAGAGGGGTCAGCTCATCGCGAACATCTCGAGGTGGGTCTTGACGACGATGACGCGCGGGCCGTTGACATCGGCGGCGAACGTCGCGCGCAGGGCGTCCGTCAACTCGCCGTAGCCGACCTCGTCACCCACAGCCACCTCTTGAGCCTCGACACCGAACGACTCCGCCAAGGCGACGAAGTCTGGTCGTGCCAGTTCGGTGTGCGTCGCCTGGCCGAACGTCGCCTCCATGTACTCGCGCAGGATGCCGTAGCCGCCGTCGTCGACGATGAGCCACGTGACGGGGATGCCGTGTTGCACGGCCGTCGCGAGTTCGGCGATCGAGTACATCGACGAGCCGTCACCAGCGACGGCGACGACGCGCTCGTGCCCGCCGACGGAGAACGCCGCGTCGACGTCCGTCAGCTTCGCGCCGCGCTTCTCCGCGAGCGCGACGGCGCCGCCGAGCGCGGCCGGGAACGCGAACCCGAGCCCGCCGGCGCCCTGACCCGAGTGGAAGCCGCCGGAGCGGCCGTCCCAGCAGTTCCAGGCCCAGTAGGCGGCGATCGTCATGTCCCAGAACGTCGGCACCTCGTCGGGGATGCCGGCGCGGATGGCGTCCATGAACGCGCGCTCGTGGGCGAGATCCTGACCGTCGAGCCGGGCGACGATCGCCTTGCGCACTTCGGCAGCACGCTCGGCTCCCGACGCGCGCCCCGCGGGCGCCTCTGCCGGGAACGCCGCGACGAACGCATCGAGCGCCGCCTTCGCGTCGCACGCGATGCCGAGCGCGGGGTGGTTCGACTCGAGCACGCGCGGCTCGGCGTCGACGTGGATGAGCTTGCCTGCCGGCTTCAGCGTGAAGTAGTTCGACGTCACCTCGCCGAGCGAGGTGCCGACCGCGAGCAGGACGTCGGCGTCCGCGAGGAGGTCGGTGACGGCGCGGTCCTCGACCCACGACCCCATCGACAACGGGTGATCGACCGGAAAACCCGAGTTGCCACCCGGCGAGCAGACGACGGGTGCGTCGAGCTTCTCCGCCAGGGCGAGTAGCGCCCTCTCGGCGCCGGCGCGGCGCACGCCACCACCGGCGACGATGGCAGGGCGCTTCGCGCCCGCGAGCAACTTCACTGCAGCCCAGACGAGTTCGGGGCGCGGCCCCTCCGGCGTCGGCGCCGAGACGGCCGTGCGGATCGGCGGGATCTCCGTCTTCGCGAGCAGCACGTCCTGCGGCACCTCGACCCACACGGGCCCGCGCGGATACGTCATCGCCTCGACCCACGCCGACTCGATGGCCGTCGGGATGGCGGCGTGGTGCGTCACCGTGCGCTGCGACTTCGTCACGTCGATGGCGGCGCGGCGCTGCTCGTCGAGCTGGTGCAGCATGCCGCGACGCGCGCCGCCGAGGCCCGAGACGGGCACCTGCGAGGCGACGACGACCATCGGCACGCTCGTCGCGTACGCCTCCTGCAGCCCGGGCAGCGCCGTCAGGGCACCCGGCCCGGTCGACAGGAACAGCGCAGCCGGCTTGCCTGAGACGCGCGAGTAGCCGTCGGCCGCGAAGGCTGCGTTGTTCTCGACGCGCGAGCTCATGAAGTGCAGCCCCGAGCGGCGCAGCGCGTCGAACAGGCCCAGCGCATGCTGACCGGGAATGCCGAACACCGTCGTCGTGCCGAGCGCTTCGAGCGTCTCGACGACGAGGTCGCCACCGTTGCGGATCTTCTCGCCCTCGCCCGTCGGCGCGACGGCTTCGGGCTCGGGGTGACGGATCTGCTCGCTCACCGCTGGGCCCCGTACACCGTGCCGGACTCGCCGTACGCGGGCCCGCCGGGCGCGGCGTCCGCACCGAGCGCGAGCAGCGACATGTACTCGTAGACGACGTTGGCGGCGGCCAGGCCCGTCAGCTCGGCGTGGTCGTAAGGCGGTGCGACCTCGACGACGTCGGCGCCGATGAGGTTCGTGCCGCGCAGGCCGCGCAGGATCTCGAGCAGCTCACGCGACGTCAGACCGCCCGGCTCGGGGGTGCCGGTGCCCGGCGCGTGCGCGGGGTCGAGCACGTCGATGTCGAGCGAGACGTACAGCGGACGGTCGCCTACGCGCTCGCGCAGGAACCCGACGACCTCGTCGACGCCCATGCGCATGACGTCGTTGCTCGTCACGACACCGAAGCCGAAGCGCGCGTCGTCCTCGAGGTCCTGGGTGCCGTACAGCGGGCCGCGCGTGCCGACGTGGCAGACGCCGGAGGAGTCGATGAGGCCCTCCTCGAACGCGCGGCGGAACGGCGTGCCGTGCGTGTACTCGGCGCCGAAGTAGGTGTCCCACGTGTCGAGGTGCGCGTCGAAGTGCAGCAGCGCGACGGGGCCGTGCTTCTTCGCGTGCGCGCGCAGCAGCGGCAGGGCGAGGGTGTGGTCGCCGCCGATCGTGATGAGCGAGGTGCCCTCGTCGACGAACTGACGTGCACCCTCCTCCGCTTCCTTCAGCGCCGACTCGATGTCGAAGGGGTTGAGCGCGATGTCACCGGCATCGGCAATCTGCATCTGCGCGAACGGCGACACGGACTGCGCCGGGTTGAACGGGCGCAGCAGACGCGAGCTCTCGCGCACGTGCGTCGCGCCGAAACGCGCACCGGGGCGGTAGGAGACGCCGGTGTCGAACGGCATGCCGACGACGGCGACGTCGGCCTTCGAGACGTCCTCGATGCGCGGCAGGCGCGCGAACGTGCCGAGGCCGGCGTACCGCGGCGTGAGGGCGGCATTGACGGGCCCGACGTTGCCGCCGGCCTCGATGCGGGGGTGATCCATCTCGTCCTCTTCCTCTTCCGACGAGGCGTGCGCACGCCCGGTGCGAGCACCCCGTCGAGCCGTCGAACGGCCACTCATCAGGTCACGATCAGATTAACGGACGTGTTTACCGATGCGAATCTCTCGTTTGTCACGAGTCGATCTCGTATATTCATACGGTTCACCGTGGACTCATGCCAGAGCCATGCCACCCGGATCCAAGGAGGCCCTCGTGGACCTCAACCTCGTGATCGTCGTCCTCTACCTCGTCGCCATGCTCGGCTTCGGGTTCTGGGGCCGCTCGCGCACCCAGAACTCGAGCGACTACCTCGTCGCCGGCCGCCGCCTCGGCACCTTCCTCTACACCGGCACGATGGCGGCCGTCGTCCTCGGTGGCGCCTCCACGGTCGGCGGGGTCGGCCTCGGCTACAAGATGGGGTTGTCGGGCATGTGGCTCGTCGTCGCCATCGGCGTCGGCGTGCTCCTGCTGTCGCTGCTGTTCGCCGGCACCATCTCGAAGCTGCGCGTCTACACCGTCAGCGACATGCTGAAACTGCGCTACGGCAGCAAGAGCGCCGCGGGCGCGTCCAGCATCGTCATGATGCTCTACACGATGTTCCTCGTCGTCACCTCGACCGGCGCGTACGCCACCGTCCTGCACGTGCTGACGGGCCTCGACAGCTGGATCTGCATCGCCATCGGCGGCGCCGTCGTGCTCGTGTACTCCGTCATCGGCGGCATGTGGTCGATCACCCTGGCCGACCAGGTGCAGTTCATCATCAAGACGATCGGCATCTTTGCGCTCATGCTGCCGTTCGTGCTCGTCAAGGCCGACGGCTTCTCCGGCATCCGCGAGCGCCTGGGCGACGACTACTTCGCCATCGCCGGCGGCAAGGTCGGCGCCGACACGCAGACGATCATCACGTGGTTCGTCGTCTACATGTTCGGCATGCTCATCGGCCAGGACATCTGGCAGCGCGTCTTCACCGCGCGCACCCCGAAGGTAGCGCGTCTCGGCGGCACCATGGCCGGTGTCTACTGCATCCTCTACGGCGCGGCCGGCGCGATCATCGGCATGGGCGCGCACGCCGTCCTCGGCGACGGCATCAAGGCGAAGAACGACGTCTACGCCGAGGTCGCCGACAAGATCCTGCCCGTCGGCATCGGCGGTCTCGTGCTCGCCGCCGCCGTCGCGGCGATGATGTCGACGGCGTCCGGCGCGCTCATCGCGTGCGCGACGGTGGCCCGCAACGACGTCGTCCCGTTCCTGACGGGCCGTGCCCGCGCGGTCGACGACGTCGCCGTCGACGCCTACAGCGACCACGACGCCCTGAAGAGCACAGGCTCGCACGCCGCGAACGATGATGCGTCCGACCCGCACAGTGAGAAGAACATCCGCGAGAACCGCGCGTTCGTCCTCGGCCTCGGCGTGCTGACGGTGCTCATCTCGATCCTCATGGCGCGCCTCGACAACGGCGGCGACCTCGTCGTCGCGTCGCTGACGGTGGCGTACGACATCCTCGTCGGCGGCCTGCTCGTCGCCATCCTCGGCGGTTTCGTGTGGAAACGCGCCAACGGCACGGGCGCCGCGATCTCGATGCTCGTCGGCACGCTCGTCACCGTGGCCGGGATGGTCTACCAGGCGAACAAGCTCGGCGACACCCTGAGCGGCATCCTCGCCAATGAGCCGATCTACTACGGCCTCATCGCCTCGCTCGTCACGTTCGTCGTCGCTTCCCTCGCGACGCCGAAGACGGACGACGCGGTGCGCGCCGAGTGGGACGCCCGCGTCCACCGCCCCGCCGACGTCGAACTCGACGCTACGCCCACCGCACGCTGAGGCACCTGCCCGCCTCGGCTTGACGATGCCGCCGTCCGCTCGCACGCTGGAGCGGACGGCGGCATCGGCGTCCCTGCTGAGTCACGACGCGCCCCATCGCGCCCCGAAGACCGCCCACCTCACGAGGAGACCGCATGAGCACCCCCGATCAGCGCGAGCAGCCCACCCCCGACGAGGCTTCCGCGGCCACGGCACCAGCCGTCCCGAACGCGGACGACCTCGACGCCCTCGCCGCGCAGCTGAGCGGCACGCTCGTCACCGACCCCGACGTCGTCGACGCCGCGAGCCGTGACCGATCCCCCGTCGAAGAGGTGGGTGCGGCGATCGCGCTCGTGCGCGCGACGTGCCGTGACGACGTCGTCGCGACGCTGCGGTGGGCGAACGAGCGTGGCGTGCCCGTCATCACGCGGGGTGCGGGCACCGGGCTGTCGGGTGGCGCGAACGCGATCGACGGGTGCGTCGTGCTCGATGTCTCCCGTATGAACGCGATCAAGACCATCAACCCTGCCGAGCGCATCGCCGTCGTCGAACCGGGTGTGCTGAACGGCGATCTGTCGGACGCTGTGCGTGAGCAGGGCCTGTTCTATCCCCCGGACCCGGGCTCGTGGCGCATCTCCTCGATCGGCGGCAACGTCGCGACGAACGCCGGGGGCCTGTGCTGCGTCAAGTACGGGGTGACGAAGAAGTTCGTGCGTGCGCTCGAGGTCGTGCTCGCCGACGGCAGCGTCATGCGCACCGGCACTCCGACGGCGAAGGGCGTCGCGGGGTACGACCTCACGGGCCTCATCGTCGGGTCGGAGGGCACGCTCGGTGTCGTCACGGAGGTGACGCTCGCTCTCGTCCCGGCGCCTGACGACGAACTGGTCGCCGTCGCACTGTTCGACTCGGCGTCGCGTGCGTGCGAGGTGGCGGCAACCTACCTCGAGGCCGGCGGGCGCCCGTCGATGCTGGAGTTCATGGACGGCCCGACGCTCGCCGCGGTGCAGCGCATGGCCGATCTCGGCTTCGACGAGTCCGTCGACGGCATGCTCATCGTCGGGTGTGACGACGCCACACGTCAGGACGTCGAGTTCGCGGCGTTCTCGCGCCTCGCCGAGGAGGCCGGCGCGGAGGTGTTCGTCGCCGAATCCGTCGCGGAGTCACTGCAGTTCACCGCTGCGCGGCGCCTCGTCGGCAACGCGTTCGAGGCGATGGGCCGCGACCTCGTCGACGACGTCTGCGTGCCTCTGCGACGCACCGGCGAACTCGTCGACGGCGTGCGGGCGCTCGGCAAGAAGCACCGCGTACGCGTCGCGACGGCCGGCCACCTCGGCGACGGCAACATGCACCCCGCCGTGCTCTACTCCCCCGGCGACACTCCCGAGGCCGTGGACGAGAAGCGTCGCGCTTACGCCGCGTTCGAGGAGATCATGCAGCTCGGCCTCGATCTCGGCGGCACCATCACCGGTGAGCACGGCATCGGGCGCCTCAAGGCGAGCATGCTGCCCGTCGAGCTCGGCGAGACGAACACGCGCATCCAGCGCGAACTGCGGCGCGTCTTCGACCCGAATGGGACCCTCAACCCGGGTGTGAACCTTGCGAGCGATCACTCTTGATATTGAGCGCGCGCAGCATCCGCAGCTACCTCGAAGCCGTCGGTGGCACCCTCATCATCGAGTGCGTCGAGGGTGACAACCACGTGCAGGTGCCCTGAGCCCCGTCAACGCGCGACGGGGATGAGGGTGAAGATGACGACGCTCTCGCCGTCGGCGGCGTTGCGCCAGGTGTGTGGTTCGCGGCCGGGGAAGGTGAGGGTGTCGCCGGCCTCGAGTCGGTGCGTGGCGTCGTGCAGCGTCACGTCGAGCGCGCCGGAGACGACGTGCCAGATCTCGAGCTCGCAGTCGATGGCGTACGGTTCGGCCTCACCGTCCCCGCCGGGTTGGATGACGGCGCGCAGCATCTGCACGGAACGTTCCTGACGACCCGTGACGAGGCGCTCGTCGATGCCCGTGCCGCCCATGTCGACGACCGGCGCGTCGGCAAGCTTGATGAGCGACGTGCGGGGTGCCTCGAAGAGCGAGCCGACCTCGATCTGCAGCACCTGGCACAGCGTCACGAGAGAGGCGACGGACGGCGACGTGAGGTCGCGTTCGACGCGGCTGAGAAACCCCTTCGTCATGCCGGCGAGCTGCGCGGCCTGCTCGAGGGTGTAGCGGCGCGCCAGCCGGGCGTTGCGCAACCGGGCGCCGATGGCGACGTTCTCACGCACCCCTTGCACTGGTAGTGACTTCACGCCGGCTCCCTCTTGGTTGTATTGCGGTAAACCCTACGCCGGATCTCACCGCTCTCCCCAGAAAAGCCGTCAGAGTCCTTTTTCGCCGTCAGTCCAGGGCGATGGGGCCGTACTCGCCGAGCAGCTCCCCTGGCCCGGGGTTTTCCGGAGACGAACTTCCGCCGAGGTGACGGACCACACCCCACACCGCGTTGAGGCCGGTCTGGACGGCGCCCTCGGCCCAACCGGCCGTCCACGAGATGTCGTCGCCGGCGAGGAAGATGCCGCGCTGGTGCTCCGGCAGCTCGTCCTGGGCGAAGTGGGTGAACAGCCGCTGCTGATACCGGTAGTGCCCCGGCAGGTTGGCCTTGAACGCGCCCATGAAGTTGGGATCGGATTCCCACGAGACGGTGATTGGCTGACCGATGATGTGGCTCGCGATGTCGACGTCCGGGTAGATCTGGGCGAGCGAGTGCAGCATGAGCTCGACGCGCTCGTCGGCATCGAGCGCGAGCCACTTGAGCGCGTCGTCGTTCCACGTGTACGACAGCAGGATGACGGCGGGCCGGTCCGGGCCGTCGTCGAGCAGGTAGGTGGCGCGGTTGAGGCGGTCGGTGAGGGTCATCGACATGACGTCACGGCCCGTGGCGGGGTCGATGTCCTTCCAGAACGGGCGATCGACCATGACGAACGTCTTCGAACTGCTCATGTAGTGGCTGCGCTCGATCGCCATCCACATCTGCGGGCTGAACAGCGCCTCCTCGGTCGTGATGCGCGTCGACAGCAACCACGACTGGCACGTCGTGACGAGCGCCGGGTACTTCGCCTTGCGCCCCCATCGCTCGGTGACCTCGAGGTCGCGGCTCTCATGACGCCGGATGGCGGCGACGGCGCCGCGCGGCGCCCCGTCGTGCAGGCTCGCCAGGGTGGTGCCGGCCGGCCAATGGGCGAGCTTCTCGGGCGCGTGCGACCACAACGCCTCGGGCAACTTCTGCGCTCCGCCGAGGATGCGGCGGTGCTGATCGTCGGCGTCGGTGTAGACGACGCGCAGGATCTCGAGGATGGAGTTCGGGAAGTCCGTGTCCCAGCCACCCGTGCCGAAACCGACCTGACCGAACGCCTCACGCGCCGCGAAACCGGCCTTCTTGAACGATTCGGAGGCGGCGATGAAGCCGTAGAACGTCTGCTCGTCCATCGTCGGCACGAGCTCGTTCCAGATCTGCTTGATGCGCTTCGTGTCACGAGCGCGGATGGCGTCCTGCATCTCGGTGAAGCGCGCGCCGTCGTCGACGGCGGCCTTCCACGCGTCCGCGACGTCGCGGAAGAACTGCGGCAGTTCGTCGGGCGTGCGCGCGTAGTGCGCCTCGCCGCCGAGCTCGATGACGGTGCTCGGCGTGACGTCCGACAGCGGGTTCGGGAACGCCTCCGTCTCGAGGCCCATCGCGTCGATGTAGTGGTAGAGCGCGCGGCCGGAGACGGGAAAACGCATGCCACCGAGGTCGGCGACGACGTCCGGGGCGGCGCTGAAACTGTCGGTGCGCAACCGGCCACCGATGCGGTCGGCCTCGTGGACGACGGGCTTGAGGCCCAGCTTCATCAGCTCGTACGCGGTGATGAGGCCTGACAGGCCGGCGCCGACGACGGCGACCTCGGTGCCGTACATCTCCTCCGGCACGCTGCCGAGACCCTCGGGGTGGGCGAGGTATTCGTCGTAGCTGAACGGGAAGTCGGGGTTGAGCATCGTGACGGGCGCATCGCCCGCGTGCTCGTCGCGATCGTGCGGGAACTCGGTGACAGCGGTCATCGCGGGGTGTCTCCTTCTCGGAGTGGATGGTCGGGGTCGAGGTCGTCCTCGAGGTGACGCTCATAGGTCGCCTGGTCGAGCGTGGCGAGGCGGGAGTGACGGCGGCCGTAGCCGAGGTAGACGGCGACGCCGACGGCCATCCACACGCCGAACACGACCCACGTCGAGGAACTGAGGTTGGCCATGAGGTAGAGACAGATGAGCGCGCCGGCGGCCGGCAGCAGCGGGTACAGCGGCACCGTGAATGCGCGCGGCAGCTTCGGGTTGCGCACGCGCAGATAGATGACGGCGACGTTGACGAGGGCGAACGCGAACAGCGTGCCGATGCTCGTCGCGTCGGCCAACTCACCGAGCGGGATGAGGCCCGCCGTCACCGCGACGACGCCGCCGACGATCAGGGTGCTGCGCACCGGCGTGGCCGTCTGCGGGGAGATGACGCCGAAGACGCGCGGCACGAGGCCGTCGCGCGACATCGACAACAGGATGCGGATCTGGCCGAACAGCACCGTCAGCACGACGCTGAAGATGGCGAGCACCGACGTCACCGCGAAGATGAACGCGACCCACGAGGCCCCCGTGATCTCACGCATGATCTGCACGAGCGGCGCCTCGCGCCCGTCGAACCAGTGCCACTCGCGGGCTCCGATGGCGGCGACGGCGACCGCGACGTACAGCACCGTCACGATGATCATGGACAGCAGGATCGAGCGCGGCAGATCCCGCTTCGGATCGCGCGCCTCCTCACCGGCCGTGGATGCGGCGTCGAAACCGATGTACGAGAAGAACACGGTGCTCGCGGCGGCGGAGACGCCCGCGGCACCCATCGGGGCCAGCGGTGCGAAGTTGCCCGCCTTGAACGCGGTGAACGCGACCGCGCAGAAGAAGACGAGGATGGCGATCTTCAGCACGACGATGATCGTGTTGACGCGCGCACTCTCCCGCGCGCCGCGTGCGAGCAGGGCCGTCGCGAGCAGGACGACGAGGGCTGCGGGGACGTTGACGACGCCGCCCGCCCCGGGTGGGTTCGCGACGGCCTCGGGCAGGCCCAGGCCGAACGAGTCGAGTGTCTCGTTGACGTACTGCCCCGCCCCGACGGCGACGGCCGCGACGCTCACCGCGTACTCGAGGACGAGACACCACCCGCACACCCACGCGAGGCCCTCACCCATCGTCGCGTAGGTGTAGCTGTAGCTCGACCCGGCGACGGGCACGAGGCCCGCCATCTCGGCGTAGGAGAACGCCGACAGCAGCGCGGCGACGCCGGCGATGACGAACGAGATCCAGATCGCCGGGCCAGCCTCGGGCACCGTCTCACCGAGGACGACGAGGATGCCGGTGCCGAGCGTCGCCCCGACCGAGATCATCGTCAGCTGCAGGACACCGAAACTGCGGTGCAGGCTGCGCCCGGCGGAGGTCGCCTCGGCCTGCGCGAGCGTCAGCCCGATCGGCTTGCGCCGCAGGAGCTGGGCGCCGAACGGGAGTCTCGAACGCGCCTGCTCGTCGAGCGATGAGGACACGGGGCACCTCTCGAAGGGGTCTGTGGGCCAGACCACGATGTCACACATCGCCGAGTTGTTTCGTGTTGGGAAACGCATGTGCTTCGACGTGGCGAGAGGTGAAGACGAGCGTTCTGGCTGGATGCGAGTGGTCTGCCGCTCGTGGTCAGTCATGCCGCTCGTTCTTGCTCGCCGGCGCGGGCACGCCGAGGGGCTGTGGCTGACGTCAGCGCCAGGACGCGTAGGTGTCGCGGCGCAGCTTGGCCAGGTAGGGGACGGCGTCACGGGCTGCGGCGACATCGTCGCGGGTGATGTCGGCGACGAGGAGTTCGGCGCCGTCGCCGCCCTGGGCGAGGAGGCCGCCGTCAGGCCCGACGATGACGCTGCCGCCGCCGAACGTGAGCCCGTCCTCGACGCCGACGTGGTTCGCATAGGCGAGGCCGACGCCGTTCTCGAGGGCACGAGCCCGCACGAGCACCTGGGGGACGTCGTCGACCCCTGCGGTGAGCGCGGTCGGGACGAGGATGACGTCGGCGCCCGCGAGCGCCGCGGCGCGCGTCATCTCGGGGTATTCGACGTCGAAGCAGATGATGACGCTCACCCGCATCCCGGCGAGTTCGACGGTGGTGGGGGCGTCTGTTCCGGAGCTGAAGGCGGCGGCTTCGTCGTCGTCGAACAGGTTGACCTTGCGGTAATGCAGGATCGGGCGGCCGTCGGTGTCGAACAGCGTGGCGGCGATGTGTCGAGCAGTCTCACCGGGCGCGACGCCACCCCGGGCGGCGGGAGCGTCGGCCGTCGCGACCTCGGGATAGCTCGCGAGGACGGCGATACCGTGACGCGCCGCGGTGGCGGCGAGGGCGCCCGCGATGTCGATCTGCTGGGTGGGGTCGACGGTGTGCAACCGCTTCGGGGCGTAGCCGGTGACGAAGAGTTCGGGGGTGACGAGGACGTCAGCACGGCGCGCGGCAGCTTCACCCGCGCGACGGTCGGTGATGGCGAGGTTGGCGTCGACGTCACCGACGACGGCCTTGTCCTGCATGACGGCGATGCGCATGACGTCGAGGATGGCAGATGCGACGGCACTCGAGGCCCGATCCGACCACCATGCCCCCGTGCGGCGACCGTCCGACCCGCCTGCCACCTCTGCGCTTTCCGTCCACATTGGCGATTCTCGTCCCCATCTGCGAATCCCGTCCCCCTTCGCGAATCTCCGTCACATCCGCGATTTCCGTCCACTTTCGGCTCGTGTGAGGCCCCCTGACGGCCGCACCAGCACCGCGAGTTGGATGCGCCCCTGCGTCGCGGCAGGATCGTCAGCATGAGTTCTCGGCCTGACGACGCCCGCCCCGTCTACCTCGATCACAACGGCACGACGCCCGTCGCGCCGGAGGTCGCCGGGGCGATGTGGCCGTATCTCACCGAGCACTGCGGCAACCCGTCGAGCGCGACCCCGGCCGGGCGCCTGGCCCGCCGTGCCGTCGACGATGCGCGCGAGCACGTCGCTGCGCTCATCGGTGCGTCGGCGGACGAGGTGACGTTCACCTCCGGCGGCACGGAGGCGAACAACCTCGCCATCCGCGGCGTGACGGCGGCGCTTCGCCGCGCTGGCGCGTCGCCCGCGGCCGACGTGAGTTCGACCGTCGTGACGTCGGCCGTGGAGCACCCGGCGACGTCGGCGCCCATGGCGCTTCTCGCGCGCGACGGCTGGGACGTCGTGACGCTGCCGGTGACGCGAGCCGGCCACGTCGACCTCGCACCCATGCCGCGCGACCATGTGGCCTTTGGCTCGATCATCCTCGCGCAGAACGAGACCGGGGCGATTCAACCCGTCCGTGAGTTCGCCGCGAGCGTGCACGCGGCGGGCGGTCTCGTCCACACCGACGCGGCGCAGGCCGTCGGGAAGATCGGCGTCGACGTCGACGACCTCGGCGTCGATCTGCTCAGCCTCGCCGGCCACAAGCTGTACGCCCCCAAGGCCGTCGGCGCGCTGTACGTCAGGCGTGGCACACCGATCGAGCCCCTCGTCGTCGGCGCGGGCCAGGAGCGCGGGCTGCGTCCGGGGACGGAGAACGTCGCCGGCATCGTCGGCCTCGGGCGGGCCGCGCAGCTCGCACTCTCGCGCCTCGCCGACGATGCCTTGCGCATGATGAGCCTGCGTGACGAGCTGTGGCTCCGCCTCTCGACGGCCGTGCCCGGCCTCGTTCGCCTCAGCCCCGCGCAGAACTGTCTGCCGAACACGCTGATGATCTCCCTGCCGGGGCGCCTCGGGCGCGAGGTGCTGGAGGCAGCGCCTGACGTCGAAGCGTCCACCGGCAGCGCGTGTCACGCCGGAATCGACTCCCCCGCAACGACACTCGTCGCCATGGGGTGTGACGACGGCGTCTCGCTCGGCGCGATTCGCCTGACGCTCGGGCGCGCCACGACATCCGCCGACATCGACCGCGCCGCGACGAGCCTCGTCGCGGCGTTTCGCCACGTCGCCTGACGAGCGCCGGGCCGCCGACGAATCTGACCAAGAATCGCGGATGGGGACGCAGATCGCACAGGTGCACACGGGGCCGGCGCTCACCGCGTGAGGCACGATGGTGGCGTGAGTGATTTCTCCCGCAACCCTGAACTCAACCGTCTGGTCGCGATCGACGGGCTCCTGAGCGACGACGAGCGCGACGTCCAGGCCCTCGTCCGACGCTTCTGCGACGACCACGTGCGTCCGAATCTGCCGACCTGGTATGACGAGGCGAGCGTCCCGGCGCGTGAGCTCGCGAAGGGGCTCGGCGAGCTCGGGCTGCTCGGCATGCACCTCGACGGCTACGGGTGCGCCGGTTCGTCGGCGACCGCGTACGGCATGGCGTGTCACGAGCTCGAAGCTGCCGATTCGGGTATACGTTCGCTCGTCAGCGTGCAGGGAAGCCTCGCGATGTTCGCGATCTGGCGTTGGGGCAGCGAGGAGCAGAAGACCGAGTGGCTGCCGCGGATGGCGGCGGGAGACGCCGTCGGATGCTTCGGCCTGACCGAGCCCGACTTCGGTTCCGACCCGGCCGGCATGCGCACCCACGCCAAGCGCGACGGCGACGACTGGGTGCTCAACGGCACGAAGATGTGGATCACGAACGGCACGATCGCCGACGTCGCCGTCGTCTGGGCGCAGACCGACGACAAGATCCGCGGCTTCGTCGTGCCGACGGACACCGCCGGTTTCGAGGCGCGCGAGATCACGAAGAAGATGTCGCTGCGTGCGTCGGTGACGGCGGAGCTGTCGCTGACCGACGTCCGTCTGCCCGCTGATGCCGTCTTCCCCGAGGTGCGCGGGCTCAAGGGGCCATTGTCGTGCCTGTCGGAGGCGCGCTTCGGCATCGTCTTCGGCGCGATGGGCGCCGCCCGCGATTCGCTCGAGACAGCGCTCGACTACGCCGCGACCCGCCAGGTGTTCGGCAAACCGCTCAGCGGCTACCAGCTGACGCAGGGCAAGCTCGCCGACATGACGCTCGAGGTCTCCAAGGGCATGCTCCTCGCGCTGCACCTGGGGCGCCTCAAGGACGGCGCGGGCGTGAGCCCCGAGCAGATCAGCCTCGGCAAGCTCAACAACTGCCGCGAGGCCATCGCCATCGCGCGCGAGTGCCGCACGATCCTCGGCGCCAACGGCATCTCGACGGAGTACTCCCCCATCCGTCACGCCGGAAACCTCGAGTCGGTCATGACCTACGAGGGCACGAGCGAGGTGCACCAACTCGTCCTCGGCAATGCCCTGACGGGTCAGTCGGCGTTCCGCTGAGTCGATCCTCGGAGCCTCCGAGACGACGGCGGCTTCCTTCG
Source organism: Dermacoccus sp. SAI-028 (assembly GCF_004346775.1). NCBI lineage: Bacteria > Bacillati > Actinomycetota > Actinomycetes > Micrococcales > Dermacoccaceae > Dermacoccus > Dermacoccus sp. SAI-028. The sequence goes on from NZ_SMFS01000001.1 coordinate 2,775,691, forward strand.
CGACCACGGCGGGGAGCGTCCTACGAAACCTGCGCCTTGCTAGCCTGGCGGCATGGTGACCCTGACGATCGACGGCATCTCGGATGACGTGTTGCGGTCATTGGAACATCAGGCCGACGCCGCGGGGGTCAGTCTGAATGACTACCTCGTGGCATGCCAGTCTGAATGACTACCTCGTGGCATGCCTGACTCTCGTCGCACATCAGCCGCCGCCTGATGACGGGCCGCCGCGTCTCGACCACTCAGAGCACGTCGACCAAGCCGAGACCCTGGCAACGCTCACCGACGAGGACGCGAAGCGCGACATCACTGAAGGCGATGATGCCTACGCTCACGGGGACGTCGTCCGAGGTGAGGAGGCCGTGCGCGCTCTGCGCCTCCAGGACCGCACGTGAGCCACTCACGTGCGGGGTACGTCGCGGGCTCACGGCCCAGGCTCCACCAGCCGAATCAGCCGTAGCTCGTCGGACCGGCGTGCGGGAAGTCCGCTCGCACGTCACCCCGGGTTGGCACCGGTCGAGTAATAGCCGCTCGCGTAGAAGGGCACGAGGGCGAAGGAGATCGCCTCGTCGACCCGCCGTTGCAGTGATCCGGGCTCGCGGTCGGCGAAAGCGACAGCCACGGATTCGTCCGTGAACGGCGACCGGGACAGCAACTCGTCCCCGATTCCTGCCGCGCCCGGCACCGCGAGGACGGCGTCGTCATCGTGCGTGGCGGCGTCGTCGAAGAGCAACGCGCGTGACGCATCGACAATCTCACGCCGTAGAGGCGTCGTCGTGAACGAGAATCGCGGCTTGCGGCGGAGCCCGTGCCGCGTCATCCTCGCCGTCCCCTGGTCCACGAGGCTCATACCGACGTGTTCCCACGCACCCGGGTAGAGCGCGTCGATGACGAAGCGCGCCAGTGTCGGCCCGCGCACCTCGTCCAGACGGTTCGCCGCCCATCCCAGCAGGCCCTCGGGCGCAACCTCGGCGGTTCGGCGGATCCGGTCGCCCGTCCACTCGATCAGGCCCGCGGACCGCAGATCGAGCATCAACCCAGCCGTGACGCACACCTGTGCCCCGGTGACCCTGGGCAGTCCTCGATCGTCCAAGCTCATGATCCACAGACGTTCGCTGATCAGCACCTGATCAGTATCGCGCGTCCGCGATCACGACTCAGCTCAGCGGGTCGAGGATGCGCTTCAAGAACGCCTGGGTGCGCGCCTCGCGCGGGTGGTCGATGACCTGTGACGGCTCGCCGCGTTCGACGATGACGCCGCCGTCCATGAACAGCACCTGATCAGCGACGTCACGCGCAAACGCGATCTCGTGGGTGACGACGATCATCGTGCGGCCCTCGTCGGCGAGTTCGCGCATGACGCTCAGCACTCCCCCGACGAGTTCGGGGTCGAGCGCTGACGTCGGCTCATCGAAGAGCAGCAGCTCGGGTGCGAGGGCCAGAGCGCGTGCGATGCCGACGCGCTGCTGCTGCCCACCCGAGAGTTGGTAGGGGTACTTGTCGGCCTGGTCGTCGAGACCCACCTTCGCGAGAAGCTCATGCCCCCGCGCGTCGGCGTCGGCCTTCGCGACGCCCTGCACGACGATCGGGCCTTCGGTGACGTTCTCGAGCACGCTCTTGTGCGGAAACAGGTTGTGCTGCTGGAACACCATCCCCGTCTTCGCCCGCAGCGCACCGACACGTTTGGCAGCGTCACCCTTCGCGCGGCCGTCACGCCCGCGCGGGACGTCGACGTAGTCGACCTCGGCGTCCCCGATGCGGACGACGCCCGCCTCAGGCAGGTCGAGCGCATTGAGCGAACGCAGCACCGTCGTCTTGCCCGAACCCGACGGGCCGAGCAGCACCGTCACCGACCCCGACGGGACGGTGAAGTCGACGCCGCGAAGCACCTCGAGCGAGCCGAACGACTTCGTCAGACCACGGACGTCGACGAGGGCGTCCGTGGTCGAGGTCGACGCGGCGTCCGCGGAACGAGCGTCCCCGGGGCGGGCGGGTGTGGAACCGTGAGGAGTCATCGTGCGACGTGCCTTCCGAGTCGGTTTTCGAGCCTGCCCTGGACGAGGGAGAGGATGAAGCACAGAGCCCAGTAGATCGCGGCGGCGACACCGTACAGCTCGAGGAAGTCACCCGAGGGTGCGGCGGCGATCTGAGCCTGGCGGAACATCTCGGTGACGAGGATGGTCGAGGCGAGCGACGTGTCCTTGACGAGGGAGATGAGCGTGTTCGACAGGGGCGGGACGGCGACACGCAACGCCTGCGGCAGGATGATGCGCCGTAGCGCCGTCGCCCGGTTCATGCCGATCGTCTCCGCGGCCTCCCACTGCCCCTTCGGCACGGACAGGATGGCGGCGCGGATGATCTCCGCGGAGTACGCCGCGACGTTGAGTGAGAACGCGATGATGGCCGACGGCCATGGGCTGAGTTTGATCCCGAGCTGCGGCATGCCGAAGAAGATGATGGCGAGCTGCACGAGCAGCGGTGTGCCTCGGAAGATCGAGATGAAGATGCGCGCCGGCCAGGACAGGGCCGCGTTGGCGCTCATGCGTGCCAGCGCGACGCCCAGGGCGAGGACGAGGCCGATGGCGAACGACGCCGCCGTCAGCGGAATCGTGCCCTTGAGCGTCGCCACGAGCATCGGGCCGATGTTGTTCTTGATCGTGTCGGTGACGCTCGTGCCCTTTGCCTCCGTCTCGAAGTACTGGGCGTAGAGCTTCTTGCTCGTGCCGTCGGCGTTCATCTCATCGATGGCGGTGTTGATCGCGGGCGCGAGCTTGCTTCCCTTCTTCGTCGGGAAGACCTCTTGGCTGGTGTCGCTCGTGCGGCTCGCGATCTTGAGCCCTGAGTTCTCGTGCGTCGCGAGGTAGTACTTGACGGCGAGTTCATCGTTGACGAAGGTGTCGACGCGCCCCTGTGAGAGCAGTTCGACAGCTTTGTCCATGCCGTCGACGGAGACGACGTTCGCCCCCGCCTTCTTCGCGACGCCTGCCCAGTCGGACGTGATGTTCTGCGCCGACTTCTTGCCCTTGATGTCGGCGAGGTTCTTGATCGACGAGCCATCCCTGACGACGACGACGCCGTGGCTCTCGACGTACGGCTTTGTCAGGTCGTACTTGGCGCGACGCTCAGCGTTGGCGCCGACCTGGTTGGCGATGACGTCGATACGGCCCGAGTCGAGGGCGGCGAACATCGAATCCCACTGCGTCTCGACGAACTCGACCTTGACCCCCAGCCGCTTGCCGACCTCGCGGAAGTAGTCGACGTCGTAGCCAGTGAGCTTGCCCCCCTGGTGGAACGAGAACGGAGCGTAGACGCCCTCGGTGCCGACCTTGATCGTGTCCGGCAGCTTGTCGTCGGCCTTCGTGACGGCAGGGGCCTGCTGCGCGGCGGCGGTGGTCATCGTCAGGCCACCCAGGAGAAGGGCTGCGACGAAGCTGAGGATCGCGACGAGGACGCTTCGGGCTCGCAGCACCCCGAAACGGTCACGGTTGGGCGTCTTCACGAGAGTCGAGATTACGCCCCCATTCAACAATCTCCTATTTTATGGCGCCTAACTCACCGTTATGCATCGATGGTGCAGACCGCCCGCGGGGGGCCTATCGGCGCCCCACTTCCAGCCGGCCTCGCGCGGCGCCCCTCACGCGGCCACCGGCGCCGTCGAAGAACTGCAAGAATCGCGGCATGACGCGACGCGTGCTGGGCGAGCTGGAGAGATCGAAGCTCCTCAACGAACTGGAGCTGATGCCTGCGCCCGAGAAGCGCCGCATCGACGCCGCCACCGGCGCCGGCCGTATGCTCGACGACCCGCACGACCGCGACATCCAACGCGCCCGCGTCGCGCAGTTGCCCTGGGCGCGAGCGATGGGTGCGTTGGCCTTCACCGGCCTTGCCCTGATGCGCTGCTTGGACGTCGTCGATGGCCGTCGTTCGTGGTGGGACTGGCTCGCGGCCGCCTTCCTCACCGTCAATGCCGTCTTCTGGATTCGGCGCTGGTGGCTCATGCGTCGGCTCGGTCGGCAACTCGACGCCGTCGACGCGACCGGCCTCACGCTTGCGCGTAGCGCCCGACCCCGACGAGCATCTCGGCGATCTGCAGGGCGTTGAGCGCGGCGCCCTTGCGGATGTTGTCGCCGCACACGATGAAGTCGAGCGTGTGCGGGTTGCTCTCGACCTGACGCACGCGCCCGACCCACACGGGGTCGGTGCCAACGGCGTCGGCGGGCGTCGGCCAGTCGGTGCCGTTTTCGTCGGGCATGACGATCGCGCCGTTCGCGCCCTCGACGATGGCGCGGCGCGCGTCGTCGGGCTTGACCTTCTTGTCGAAGCTCACGTGCAGCGTCGACATGTGCGTCGTGACGATCGGCACCTGCACGCACGTGACGGCGACGCGCAGCTGCGGCAGCGCGAGCACGTCACGCAGTTCGTGCGCGATGTCGTTCTCCTCGCTCGACCAGCCGCCGCCGACGTGCTCACCCACCCAGGGCACGACGTTGCTGACGATCGGGGCCGGAAACGGTGAGTCGTCGGGCAGATCGGCGACGTAGCGGCGGACGTCACCGGGCATCTGGCCGATGCGCGGGTGGCCGGTGAGCGCCGATACCTCTTCATAGAGACGCTCCGCGCCCCGCTTGCCCGCGCCGGTGACGGCCTGCATCGACGTCGCCGTCACGTGCGTGAGGCTCCAGTGCTCGTGCAGCGTCGCGAGGACGGGAAGCATGACGATCGCGGGGCCCGACGGCATCGCGACGATGCCGCGGGGGTGCTCGAACGCCGCAGCCGCGTTGACCTCGGGCACGACGAGTGGGACGTCGTCGTCATCACGGAACGCGGCGGAGGTGTCGACGACGAGGCAGTCGGACGCCGTCGCGAACGGCGCCCACTTCGCCGACACGTCTGCGGGCGTCGCGAAGATGGCGACGTCGACGCCGGCGAAGCTCTCACTGTCGAGGGGTTCGACCTCGATTTCGTCGACGCCGAACAGCATCCTGCGTCCGACAGATCGGTCGGAGCCGAAGAGACGCACGTCGTCCCACGCGTCCGCGCGCGTCGCGAGGACGTCGATCACCGCCTGGCCGACGAGCCCCGTGGGGCCGACGACGGCGAGGACGGGCCGTTCGGGCTGGTTCGCAGTCACGTTCCGAGCATAGGCGCCGTCACTGACGACGAACCCGTCCGCCTGCCCGGTTGACGCCAGATCGATTGGAAACTCACATGATTGGGCGAGATCGCACCCGCCGTCTGCACCGTTCGATCCCGTGGGCCCAACGCCTGGCGCACTTCTCGCCCCATCACCTGTGGCTTCACGTCCCGCCTGACCGCCCCACCCAACCCACGTTGCATGTGACCGAAAATCGCAGATGGGGGCGAGATTCGCCGATGGGGACAGGAATCGCCGTTGGGGCGGGGGTCAGCCGGCGGCAGCGATGAGTTCGGCGATCTGCACCGTGTTGAGCGCCGCGCCCTTGCGCAGGTTGTCGTTGCTGATGAACAGCGCGAGACCCTTGCCGTCGGCGACGGAGGCGTCCTGGCGGATGCGTCCGACGTAGCTCGGGTCCTTGCCTGCGGCGACGCGCGGCATCGGCACGTCGGCGAGTTCGACGCCGGGGGCGTCGGCGAGCAGGTCGCGGGCTTCCTCGGGCGTGATGGCGCGCTCGAACTCTGCGTTGACGCTGAGCGAGTGACCGCTGAACACCGGCACGCGCACGCACGTGCCGGACACGGCGAGCTCGGGCAGGTCGAGGATCTTGCGCGATTCGTTGCGCAGCTTCTGCTCCTCGTCCGTCTCGTTCGTGCCGTCGTCGACGATCGAACCGGCCATGGCGAGCACGTTGAACGCGATCGGCGCGACGTACTTGTTCGGCGCGCCGAGGTCGACGGCCTCGCCGTCGAGCGCCATCTTCTCCATGTCGGCCTCGGCGGCCTTGCGGATCTGCCCGGCGAGTTCGGCCACCCCGGCGACGCCCGATCCGGAGACGGCCTGGTACGTCGAGACGACGAGACGCATCAGCCCCGCGGCGTCGTGCAGCGGCTTGAGCACCGGCATCGCGGCCATCGTCGTGCAGTTCGGGTTGGCGATGATGCCCTTGGGCGTGTTCGCGATCTGCTCGCCGTTGACCTCACTGACGATGAGCGGCACCTCGGGGTCGCGTCGCCACGCCGAGGAGTTGTCGATGACGGTGACGCCCGCCGCCGCGAACTTCGGTGCGAGCGCCTTCGACGTGTCGCCGCCCGCGGAGAAGATCGCGACGTCGAGGCCGCTCGGGTCAGCGGTCGCCGCGTCCTCGAGGGTGTAGTCGACGCCCTTGAACGTCAGCGTCTTGCCCGCACTGCGCGCCGACGCGAACAGCCGCAGGCTCTTGATCGGGAAGTTCCGCTCCTCGAGCAGTTGCAGGACGACGCGGCCGACCTGGCCGGTCGCGCCGACGACGCCGAGATTCAGTTCCTTGTTCATGGGTGACGTTCCTTTCGCGCGGCCAGACGTCGAGCGTCCCCGCTGTGATGATGGCGTCGCGTCGTCAGCACCGGATGCCGTTCCGCGATTGCAGACGTTGCCCGTCAGCGGCCGGTGCCGGCGTAGACGACGGCCTCGCCGTCGGCGTCGAGCCCGAATGCGGTGTGGACGAGGCGGACGGCTTCGTCGAGTTCGTCGCTGCTCGTCACGACCGAGACGCGGATCTCGGACGTCGAGATCATCTCGATGTTGATGCCGGCGTCGGCGAGCGCCTGGAACAGCGTCGCCGAGATGCCCGGGTTGGAGCGCATGCCGGAGCCGACGAGCGACAGCTTGCCGATCGTGTCGTCGTAGTGGAGTCGGTCGAAGCCGAGTTCGTCCTTCATCGCGTTGAGGACGGCGACACCCTTGGGCGCTTCGTCCTTCGGCACGGTGAAGGAGATGTCGGTGCGCTTGTCCTCGCCGGCGGAGACGTTCTGGACGATCATGTCGACGTTGAGGCCCGCGCCCGCGACGGCGCGGAAGACGGCGGCTGCGCGCCCGGGTGAGTCGGGGATGCCGACGATCGTGATCTTTCCTTCGCTGCGGTCGTGCGCGACGCCGGCGATGATCGGGTCTTCCACGGTGTCTCCTTCTTTGTCGTTGACGACCCAGGTGCCCTCGTGGTGGCTGAAGGAGCTACGCACGTGGATGGGGAGGTCGAATCGGCGGGCGTACTCGACGCAGCGCAGCATGAGCACCTTCGCGCCCTGTGCCGCCATCTCCTGCATCTCCTCGTTGGTGATTCGGTCGATCTTGTGGGCCTTCGGCACGATGCGCGGGTCGGCGGTGAAGATGCCATCGACGTCGGTGTAGATCTCGCACACGTCGGCCTTGATGGCGGCGGCGAGCGCGACGGCCGTCGTGTCCGAACCGCCGCGTCCGAGCGTCGTGATCTCGTTCGTGCTCTGGCTGACGCCCTGGAACCCGGCGACGATGACGATGTGCCCCTCGTCGACGGCCCGCTGGATGCGGCCGGGCGTCACGTCGATGATCTTCGCCCTGCCGTGCACCTCGTCGGTGATGACGCCCGCCTGGCTGCCGGTGTAGCTGCGCGCCGAATGGCCGAGGTTCGCGATGGCCATGGAGACGAGCGCCATCGACATGCGCTCCCCCGCCGTCAGCAGCATGTCCATCTCGCGCGCCTGCGGCGCGGGGCTGACCTGCGCGGCGAGGTCGAGCAGCTCGTCCGTCGTGTCGCCCATCGCGGAGACCACGACGACGACGCTGTTGCCCGCCTTCTTCGTGTCGACGATGCGTCGCGCGACACGCTTGATGCTGTCGGCGTCGGCGAGGGACGAACCGCCGTACTTCTGGACGATCAGGCTCACGGTGTTGCTCCGGGGGTCGACTTCGGTCGGTCACGGCGAGTCTAGGCACTGCGCCCTGCAGGCTCGCTGAGCGCTCAGATACTGGTTCTGCGGCCGCGACGGGCGCCATATGACCAGCTGTCGGCCCGTACGAGCGGAATGGTCGAACCTGAGCGATCTGCCGCTCGTGTTCGACCATTTCGCTCGTATTCGTCGGGCCGAACTCATGTTCGTCGAGGCGGCACGCCCGCGACGAAGGATGCGTCACATCACGGGGCGTCAGAACACGAGGACGCGGCGGCCCTCGAAGGCACGGCCGAGCGTCACCTCGTCGGCGTATTCGAGATCGCCGCCGACAGGCAGGCCGGATGCGAGGCGGCTCACCGTCACGCCCATCGGTCCGATGAGGCGCGCGAGGTAGCTCGCCGTCGCCTCACCCGTGTGGTTCGGGTTGGTCGCGATGATGATCTCCTCGAGCGACGTGTCGCTGAGGCGCGCCATGAGCTCGGTGATGTGCAGGTCGCCCGGGCCGACGCCCTCGATCGGGTTCAACGCACCGCCGAGCACGTGGTAGCGCCCGCGGAACTCGCGGGTGCGTTCGATCGCGACGACGTCCTTGCTCTCCTCGACGATGCAGATGAGCGCCGGGTTGCGCTGCGGGTCGGCGCACACACGACACAGGTTCGTCTCGGCGACGTTGAAGCACACCTCGCAGAAGTGCACTGTCTCCTTGACCTTGAGCAGCACCTCCGCGAGACGCTGAACGTCATCGGCATCCGCCTCGAGCAGGTGGAACGCGATGCGCTGCGCCGACTTCGGCCCGACACCGGGCAGCCGACCGAGCTCGTCGATGAGGTCTTGAACCACGCCTTCATACACGATCGGCAAGCCTACGCGTCACCGGTGACAACCCCAATCGAGCGCGCGGGGCGTAGGTCAGCGGTGCGGATCGAGCAGCTTCGTCACCACCCGGCGATAGCCTGCGCCGATAGCGGGTGCCGCCACGCGGGTGACGAAAGCGGCGGCGGGGCGAAGGCGACCCGGCACCCACGGCAGCGTGATGCTCTGTGCCCAGGCGACCTGTGCACCACCGTCGAGGCCGCGCTCGCCGTCTGCCCGGTCGGGCCCGGCGGCCCGGCGCACCGGGGTGATCTCGACCGTCACGACACCGCCGAGGAGGCGACCGACCTTCTCGAACACGACGCGCCGGCCGGCTTCTATCTCCCGGACGACCATGACGTCGTCGAAGCCAAGCGGCCCGAGCCGTGTCCGCGCGACGTAGCGCGACCCGACGACTGCGTCCTCGGGAGCCGGCCCGCGACCCGTGGTGAACGGTACGACCTCGCCGTGCGCCGACACGTCGACGACGCGCCGCCACGCCTCATGCGGCGCCAACGCCGTGTCGATCCTGAAGGCGAACCCTGCTCGTCCCATGCGTCCCATCATTCTTCTCACTCGCCCACTCTCCATCGCGCCCCGCTCTTGCTGACGTCTCCCGCGTGACTGGTTCTTGCTGACGCGTCTGCTGTGCGGCCCGCTCTCACTGCCGCGTCTTTGTCGCGTCCCGCTCTTGCTGGCATGTCGCCGTCGCATCCCGCTTGTGCTGACGCGCCCCGCGAGCCGGCCCGTGCCCTACGGCCCGGTAGAACCCGGGCCAAGGCCTGGCATCCGTCACGGTCGCGCCACGCAGCGCTGCCACGACTTTCGTCAGCCCGCGTCAGGTCAGTTCGCGTCAGGGCCTTCTTCCTTGATGACCGTGCCGCCCAGTACCGACTTGATGATCGGCAGCCCGACGGCGTCCGAGTTCTCGATGTCCTCGTCGTCGACGCTCGCCGACGCATCATCGAAGCGGCCGCGCCCGCCCCGCTCGGCATCCTCCTGACGCTGCGCGGCCTCCCGCGCCGCCTTCTCGGCGCGCTGACGCGGCGTCAGCGCGCGCCCGTCGTCGACGGCGCCCTGCGTCGGCTGCGGCGCAGGCGCAACGCTGCCCGCCGCCGCCGAGTCGTGGGCCGCCTCGGCCTGCCCATCGCCGGCGCGCTCGCGAGCACCGGCTCGATCGCTCTCGCCCGAACGAGGCGGCAGCGGATCGTAGACGGCCTCGACGTCGGTCTCGGGCTCGTCCTCCATCCAGTCAGGAATGGGCTCCCCCGCGCTCAAGGGCGCACCCGCACTGTCGTCGACACCACTGGCACCGACGCCGCTGCTCGGGCCGCCGTTGTCAGCCGGCGATGCCTCGGCCGAGCGCCCCGAAGGATTCGCGCCCACCCTCGCGACGCCACCGGACGCGTCGCCCCTGTTCGAGGCGCCGTTGGCCGATCCCTGGTTCCGCGAGGATTCGTCCGCAGAACCGTGGCCGGCTCCGCGCATGCTGGGAGACGCGTCGTCGTTCGCCCATGACGGCGCCGGGCCGGCCTGCGCGCCCCAGTCGCCGCGCGAATCCGAACCCCACGCGCTGCTCTGCGCGGCGGCAGCCGCGAGGCCTGCGTCCTGGCGCGGCGAATCAGCCTCACGCGGCGCGACGCCCTCGGCGGGGTCGCCGGCCCGCGCCGGATCGACGCGGGCATGGCCGCCCTGCGCCCCGTTCCAACCGGTGCGATCGCGCCACCCACCGGGGCGTCCCTGGCCCTGACGACCCTGCTGCGGCGCAGCGGAGCGCGCTCCTCCCGAGGCGGGATCGCCCCACGCGTTCTGGCCGGACGCATCCTGCGTCGCACCACGCGAACCACCATCATGGCCCGGGCTGCCCTGGCGGCGAGCGTCAACACCCTCGCCACGGTGAGAGCCTGCTGGCACGTTCACACGCCCGTCAGCCGCCCCACCGGCGGACGACGAAGGATCGATCGACGCGCTGAACTGCGCCATCTCGTCGAACTGCGACCTGTCGTCGGGCGGCGCGTCATGCGGCGCGGGCTCGTCACCCCACGACCCGCCATCCGATGCGCCAGACTGCCCGCCATCCCCCTGGGGTCGGGACGAACCCTGCGCCCCCGAGGGGGCAGCGTTCGGCGACGACCATCCCCGCGCAGACTGCTGCGCGTTCGGCACCTTACCCGCGGGCGACCCGTTCGGCGACGACCACGTCTGGCGCGGCTGCGCAGCGTTGGCCGCCCCCTGATGACCCCCGCCCTGACCCGACGGCGCCGCGGCACCGGCCGTCATGGCGCGGGCTTCGACGGCGACGTCGACGCCGATCGCCTCGATGAGCGCCTGACGCACGACCTCCATGTGCTGCCCGCGACTCATCGTGCCGGCGAGGCCCTCGCTCGTCGCGCCCAGGATCAACCGGCGCCCGTCGAACTCGGCCACCTGAGCGTTCTGACTGAGCAGCGTCCACGTGACGCGCTTGATGCGGAAGATGCGGTCGAGCACGTCGGGCCACGCCCGACGGATGTCGTCTGTGCTCATGCCTCCGCGCGCCGGCTGACCGCTCTCGCGCTCGCCGGAACCCTGCTGCGGCGACGACGCGCCGCCGGACTGCTGCGTCGCATCGAAATCACGCTGCGCGCGCTCTCGCTCGGCCTCGCTCACGCCTCCCGTGACGCTCTGCGGCTGCTCGACCCGCGCGTCGTCGCGCGCGGCCGCAGCGGCCCGCTGACCCTGCTCGGGTGCGGCCTCGCCGTGACCTGCCGGGCGAGAGGCACCCGACTGACCCGCGCGACCATCCCCGCCCTCAACGCCGGCGGTGTCAGCACGACCACCCCCCGCCCCGGCACCCGGCGCGCGAGACAGATCGTCACCGGTCGACGAGTTCTCCTGCGCTGCACCGGCATTCGGGCTCTGCCATCTCGGTGTCGTTGCCGGCTGAGGAGCGCCCGCCGCCCCTGTCACACCCGCCGTCGCCGATGCGGCGTCCTCGGCGGAACCGCCCGAGCGTCCTGCCCCGTCAGCACTCGCACCCACCCCAGAGGCCGCGCCGGCGCTCGCGCCGACCCCGCCCTGCGTCGGCGCCGACGCACCGGCGGGAGGCATCGCCGGCGCATGTGGCACCGGCCCCGCGGCAGCACGAGGCGGCAGTTCGCCCATGTCTAGGCGACGTTCCATCCGGTCGAGTCGCGCCGCATACCCGTCGAGACCCGCGATGCCGGGCAGCAGCACGCGCGCGCACATGAGTTCGAGCTGCAGGCGCGGCGACGTCGCGCCCGTCATCTCCGTCAGGCCGGCATTGATGACGTCCGCCGCGCGCGACAGCGCCCCAGCACCGAACGAGGCCGCCTGCGAGCGCATGCGCTCCAGCTGGTCCTCCGGCACCGAGCGCAGCACGGCGCCCGCACCCTCGGCCACGGCCGCGACGACGATGAGGTCGCGTAGACGCTCGAGCAGATCCTCGACGAACCGTCGCGGGTCGGCGCCCGATTCGACGACGCGGTCGATCTGCCGGAAGACCGCCGCCGAGTCACCGGCCGCGAACGCCTCGATGATGCCGTCGAGCAGTTCGTCATCGGTGAAGCCGAGCAGGCTCGCGGCGCCGGCGTACGTCAGCCCCTCGGGCCCCGACCCGGCGATGAGCTGGTCGAGCACCGACAGCGAGTCACGCACCGAACCCCCACCCGCGCGCGTGACGAACGACAGCACGCCCGGCTCGTACGCGACGCCCTCGGCGTCGAGCAGCGTCTCCATGTAGTCGCTCAGCTTCTTCGGCGGCACGAGGCGGAACGGGTAGTGGTGCGTGCGCGAGCGGATCGTGCCGATGACCTTCTCCGGTTCTGTCGTCGCGAACACGAACTTCACGTGCTCCGGCGGCTCCTCGACGATCTTGAGCAGCGCGTTGAAGCCCTGCGGCGTCACCATGTGCGCCTCGTCGATGATGTAGATCTTGTAGCGGCTGCTCGCCGGGCCGAACGACGCGCGCTCACGCAAGTCACGCGCGTCGTCGACACCACCGTGCGAGGCCGCGTCGATCTCGATGACGTCGACGCTGCCGGCACCGCCACGAGCGAGCGCCACGCACGAGTCGCACACCCCGCACGGCGTCGGCGTCGGGCCCTGCTCGCAGTTGAGGCAACGCGCGAGGATGCGCGCCGACGTCGTCTTGCCACACCCGCGCGGACCACTGAACAGGTACGCGTGATTGACGCGCCCCGTCCGCAGCGCCTGCATGAGGGGTTCGGTGACGTGCTCTTGGCCGATGACGTCGGCGAACGTCTCGGGGCGGTAGCGGCGGTACAGGGCCGTTGTCATGCGAGCAACACTAGTGGCGCGCACCGACAACCCCGAGATTCCGCGGAGAACGCCCTACGAACAGGCCGATCACGCCTCGTCCGACCACCCGTCCAGGGCCGCCCGGAGCGCCGACCACCCCACGATTACCGCCCTCGCAGCCTCCCCGGTAGACTCATGCCAAGCCCCCCGCGTGGTGGTACCTCTCCGAACTCCCCCAGGGCAGGAATGCAGCAAGGGTAGGAGAGCTCTTCCAGGTACGCGGGGGGCGCTCACGTCTCACAGGGCCCCAGCCGCGTCCCGGGCGTCATCTGACGTCGGGGGCCCCGGCCCGTCGCGCCGCGGTACTGACGCAGCGCCATGTTCTCGATGTCCTCCGGACGCGTGCGCGCGACGTACACCTCGCGTCCGAAGCCGCCCGTCGGCGCACGGGTGCCCTACACGACGATCCACCCGTCATCGGCGACGCTCGCCGTCCCCCACGTCATGTGGTCGAGCGTGTCGTCGTCTGCGCTCAGCGCGACGGTCTCGAGGCGGCGCGCCGCCCCGCCCTCCGGCACGACGAAGCGCGTCACCGACGTGCCGAGCAGCGTGAACCCCCAGAACCCGCCGTGCCGCCTGATCGTGTTGGTGCAGACGAAAAGCTCGCTCCATCGACCGCGATCAAGGCTGATGACGCAGGTCGGCCACGCCGCCAACCGCTCGCCCGCAACACCGGGATCGGGGATGACGGCGACGCCCGTCAGCACCTGCGCGAAGCACCCCCGCGTGCTGATGAGCATCGAGTTCGACACCATGGTCGCCCCGCGGCCGGTCGCGCGACGCGTGTCGCCGAACAGCCACACGACGCGTCCGTCGCCGAGCGGCGCGGCGTGACGGGCGACGCGTCGGGGCATGGCGTCAGGCTACGAGCCGCCGCTCATCACCGAAGGGGTTTTCACGCACCTACTCTCCGCTCAGCTTGGCGCGCTGCACCTCGAGGGCCAGCTCGCCCGCGACGTCGGGTTCGCGCGGCGCGCCGAGCCCGTTGACGGCGGGGCTGAGGCGCCGTTCGACGGCGAGGGTGACGGCGGCCGCGCCCACGCATCCGAGGACGAGCGCGAGCGTGTACCAGCCGGCCAGGGCGTGCCCGATGAGCAGGCCCGCGAACGGCGGGCCGACGATCTCGGCCAGGTGGAAGGCTCCCGCGGAGGCCGAGTTGTAGCGCCCGCGCAGGGCGTCCGGGGCGAGGTCGTTGACCATGGCGGGCAGCGTCGGCTGCAGGAACGTCTCGCCGACGCCGAAGATCGCCGCCGACGCGCAGACGAGGACGCCGGCCATCGTCGCGGAGCGCTCCCCCGACCAGCCCGCGAGGCCGAGCACGGCCCACGACAGCGACCACAGGCCACACATGAGCAGCAGCGCGCGCGTGCGCCGCCTGCCGGAGACGAGCCGCAGCACGAGGATCTGCACGACGACGATGACGGCCGTGTTCGCCGCGTACGCCCAGCCGAGCACCTGCGTCGAGACGTGCGCGACGCTGCGGGCGAAGGCCTGGAATCCGACTCCGAACTGCGCGTAGCCGATGAAGGCCGTGATGAATCCGAGCAGCACGAGCAGCCGCATCGTCGGCTCGCGTAGCACCTGCGCGTAACCGCCGCGCGGCGCGTCGCCGTCAGGGCTCGAGGGGTGCTCGACGCGTCCGCCGTGGTGTCGCAGCGGACCCAGGTACAGCGCGAGTGGGACGAGGAACGTCGCGGCGTCGATGACGTACACGAGCTCGAACGTCGACGGCCGCGTCACGTCGACGATGGCCCCGCCGAGCACCCCGCCGATGCCCATGCCCAGGTTGAGCAGTGTGAAGTTGAGACCGAAGAAGAACTGCCGTTGGTCCGACGGCATGACGCTCGCGACCACAGCCTGCACGGCCGGGAAGATCACCCCCGTCGCGATTCCGGAGAGCGTCAATGCCAGTGCGGCCCGCCCGACGTCGTGCGCCCCGGCCATGAGCAGTTGCCCGGCGATCTCGAGCCCGACGGCCGTGATGACGACGCGACGCGCACCGACACGGTCGATGACGACACCGCCGGGGCCGACGGCGAGCAACCCGACGATCGCGGGCAGGGCCAGCAGGATGCCCGTCACCTGCAGGCTGAGGTGGCGCACCTCGTGCAGGTAGGTGACGCCGAACGGCATGATGAGGCCGGTGCCGATGAAGTCGAACACGATGCTGACGAGCATGAGCTTGGCCGCGAGCGGCAGGTCGCTCCAGCGCACACGGGCTGCGCGGGTGTCGTCGGGGCTCGTGTTGTCGTGCGTCACGCCCCCATGGTGACAGCCCGCACCGACGAGCCCCTGCGCACCCGTCGTTCCCCGGCTGTTCCCTCGACGCTGCTTGCACCGCCCGACTTGGGCGCATGCGCCGCGGTGCAGTACAGTTCTCGGCGGAGGATTCGCATAGTGGCCTAGTGCGCACGATTGGAAATCGTGTTGGGGATGAAACCCCTCATGGGTTCAAATCCCATATCCTCCGCCACACGTGATCGATGCCCCGCCGGGTTCGCCCGGCGGGGCATCGTCGTGTCTGCGCGCCGAGGGACGGTCGCCGTCGGCGTGGGTGCGCGGCCCGCCGTACACTGGGCACTTCCGGGGGTGGTTCGTCGTCGTGCGAGCCGGGTCGAAAGGATCGTGATGATGCGCCGAACCGCCAGCACTGCAGCGGTTTTCGTCGTTGCCGCAGGTGCGTTGACGGGGTGCTCGAGCGACAAGCCGAAGCAGGCTGCGCCGACGTGCCCACCCGGCAACCCGTCGCCGTCACGCACGGTCGCGTGGTCGAGCATCTACGCCAACGTCTACAACGCGAGCGACCGCAGCGGTGAGGGTGCCACCGTCGCGAAGCAGCTCGGCTGGCGCGGCATGCACACGCTGGACGTCAAGAACGACCCATTGAGCGACGATCGTCCGACCCCCAAGTTCGCCGAGATCCGGTACGGCAAGAACGGCCGCACGATCGCGCTCAACGTCGCCAAGCAGATCCCCCACGCAAACCTGTATCAGGACGAGCGCACGGATCCGACGATCGACATCGTCATCGGCAACAAGTTCTCGCTGACGCCGCGCCCGCCGCGCGCGGTGAAGGACGTCTCCGTCACCGTCCTCAACACGACGTTCATGCCGGGCCTCGCGGCGGACGTCGCCGGTCGGCTCGGCAAACAGGGTTTCCACGCGGACGCCGAGGCGAACGACAAGGCGTACTATCCGAACGACTCCGCCGTCATCGTGTACGACGAGGAGGGCCTGCCCGACGCGCAGCGCCTGCAGATGAGTATCCCCGGTTCGCGGTTGCTGCAGGACACGCAGACGAAGGGCGCTGTCGACATCAAGGGTTCGACCGTGCGCCTGTATCTGGGTTCGAAGTGGCCGACGAACGGCAAGGTCGTGCCCTTGTCGCAGGCGACGGCGTCGCCGAATGCGTCGCCGTCAGCGTCGGGCGGCTGCTGAGGGAAACAAGCTCTGGCAGGTGGAAGTCACACGAGGGACGCCCTGGTCGGGCGTCCCTCGTGTGCCGTGGGTGCGCGCGTCCCTGGTGCGCCGATCGTCAGCGTCGGCGGGCGGTGCCGAAGAGGCTGCGGGTGATCTCGCGGCCGATCTGGGTGCCGGCGGAGCGCATGAACGACTTGAAGGCGGAGGAGTGGACGACCTGGCTGACCATGCCGGGTTCTTCCTTCTCCTTCTTGGCGGGCGCGTGGGGCGCTTCGGGAGCGGGTGGGTTCTGCGTCGCGTCCGCGTCGTTCCCCGCACCCGCTGTGTCGGGCGTCAGGCGTCCCTGCAGTTTCTCGTAGGCCGATTCGCGGTCGATCGCTTCGGAGTACTTGGGTGCGAGCGGCGACGACGACACGATGCGGTCCATCGTCTCGGGTGAGGCCGGGCCCATCTTCGACGTCGGTGCGAGCATGCGCGTCCAGGCGACGGGCGTCGGGGCGCCGGTCTCCGACAGCACGGTGACGATCGCTTCGCCGGTGCCGAGCGTCGTCAGCAGCTCTTCGAGGTCGTAGCCGCTCTTGGGGAAGGTGCGCACGGTCGCGGTGAGCGCCTTCTGGTCGTCGGGCGTGAAGGCGCGCAGCGCGTGCTGGACGCGGTTGCCGAGCTGGCCGAGGACGCCGGACGGCACGTCCTTGGGCGTCTGGGTGACGAAGAAGACGCCGACGCCCTTGGAGCGGATGAGGCGGACGGTCTGCTCGATCTGGTCGACGAACGCCTTGCTCGACTCGTCGAACAGCAGATGCGCCTCGTCGAAGAAGAACACGAGCTTCGGCTTGTCGAGGTCGCCCGCTTCGGGCAGTTCCTGGAAGAGGTCGGCGAGCATCCACATGAGGAACGTCGAGAACAGTGCGGGCTTCTCGGCCACGCTCGGCAGTTCGAGGCAGGTGATGATGCCGCGCCCGTCGGCGCCGGTGCGCATGAGGTCGGACGTGGCGAACTCGGGTTCGCCGAAGAACACCTCGGCGCCGCCATCGGCGAACGCGATGAGGTTGCGCAGGATGACGCCGGCCGTCGCGGAGCTGAGCCCGCCGAGGTTCTTGAGGTCGGCCTTGCCCTCGTCGGACGTCAGGTGCGTGATGACGGCGCGCAGGTCCTTGAGGTCGAGCAGGGCGAGCCCGTTGGCGTCGGCGTAGTGGAAGATGAGGCCGAGGCTGGATTCCTGGGTTGCGTTGAGCCCCAGCACCTTCGACAGCAGCGTCGGGCCGAACGAGGTGACGGTGGCACGCACAGGCACACCCTTGCCCTCGCCGCCGAGGCTGAGGTATTCGACGTCGAAGCCCTTGCCCTCCCACGCCTGCCCGACGTCCTTCGCGCGGGCGGCGACCTTGTCGTTCGACTCACCCGGTTCGGCGAGACCGGACAGGTCGCCCTTGATGTCGGCCATGAAGACGGGCACGCCGTTGGTGGCGAGCTGCTCGGCCATGAGCTGCAGCGTCTTGGTCTTGCCCGTTCCGGTGGCGCCGGCGATGAGGCCGTGGCGGTTCATCATCGACAGCGGCAGGCGCACCTGCACGTCGGGCTTGGCGGTGTTGTCCTCGACGGCTGCGCCGAGCTCGAGGGAGGCGCCGTCGAAGGCGTATCCGCTGCGGATGGCTTCGAGCTGATTCTTTTCGGTCACGTCGTGAGCGTATCCGCCCGGCGCGTGCGCGCCCAGCACTGTCGGCACATAAAATAGGGCCGTGATCTTCAAGGCCGTGGGCGATTCGCGCCCCTACCCCGACCATGGCCTCGTCACGCCCAAGGACTGGTCGCCGGTGACGCCTCGGGTGGTGCGTCTGGCGGATCTGACGACGACTCGTACGACGCTCGATCTGTCGGCGCTATTGTCGGAGGATTCGACGTTCTACGGCGACATCTTCGCGCATGTCGTCGCGTACGAGAACGAGTTGTACTTGGAGGACGGTCTGCATCGCGCCTTGCGGGCCGCCTTGCAGTCGCGCGCCACCTTCCACGCAAGGGTCTTGTCCCTATGAGTTATGTCCGCGACAACGGTCTCGCTCGGGCGCGCAAGCGTCGCGAGCGCCGTTCCATCGCCATCCTCGTCTTCTGCGCGCTGCTCGTGCTCGGCGCGATCGTGTTCGCGGCGACGTTCATCTCGTCGCCGAGCAAGCAGAGCGGCCCATGTCCGAACGGGACGGTGAGCTCGGCGCCGCCGGAGAGCGCATCGTTCACGCTCAACGTCTACAACGCGAGCGGGTCGAAGGGTGCGGCGGCAACGGCTGCGGAGGCGTTGCGCACGCACGGGTTCAGGATGGGTGTCGTCGGCAACGACCCGTATCAACACAGCGAGGACGGTGTCGGCGAGGTGCGTTTCGGCCCTGACGGCGCGGCGCTGGCGAAGCGGTATGTCGCGACGTTGGTGCCGGGCGCGAAGCTCGTGCAGGACGGGCGTGACGGCAACAGTGTGGATGTCGTCGTCGGTTCGTCGTTCCCGACGATCGCTGCGGCGCCTGCGTCGCCGTCGCCGTCGCCGGTGTGCAAGTGACGGTTCGTTCATCTCGTTTTTGCTCCGACGCATCGCTGTTGTAATGTTCTTACCGGTGGCGTGTCCGAGCGGCCTAAGGAGCACGCCTCGAAAGCGTGTGTGGGGGTAACTCCACCGTGGGTTCAAATCCCACCGCCACCGCCAGAGATGCGGAAGACCCCCTCCGGGATCAGCGACGAAGTCGCCCCGGAGGGGGTCTTCCGCATCTCTGAATGAGCACGGGGGATTTGGGAGGAGCGCCATGCGCGCGAGCGAAGCGAGCCCGCGTGCCGCGACGGAGTCCCACCGCCACATGACGCACACGCGACACGCACTTGACCCACCCTCGACGCGTCGCTGACGCCACACCGGCCGCACCTGCGACCCACCACCTGCCGTACCCAAGACGACGCACCGCCAGCATCATCGACCGGAGTTGCGACGCAATATTCTTGTGGCTGTAGCAACTCCACCACACTTGGCCACATGTCCAGCTACGATGGCAGCGCTGAACAACCAGGCAGCACGCAACCCACACCTGTGGGGGAGCACACACTCCCACCGAACGGGTAAAATTCTCTACACGAACGCGTGAACTCTTCACCCTCGCCCGCTTGCATCGTCCTAGTTATCGGCCGCCAGTGCCAGGCGAAGCACGCCCGCAGAACAAAAAGAGCACAGACGGTGTATAAAGTGTTCAAGGAGCGAACGTGGGTTCCCTCCTGTGCAACATGGGTTTTCTGCAAACCCTGAACCTGCCTGAAGGAGCTCCGATGCCGTCGCCCGTCAGAGATCGCATGATCTCCGGTGCCCTCGACCTGCTCGCCCGCCGTGGCCTGCAGGCCACCTCGTTCGCAGAGGTGACGCAGGCGACGCAGACACCGCGCGGCTCGATCTATCACCACTTCCCCGGCGGCAAGCAGGAACTCGTTCTCGCCGCCATCGACCTCAACGCCCAGCAGTGGCTCGACGTCGTGGCGTCGGTCGAACGTCGTTCGCCTGAACAAGTCGTCAGCGAACTGCTCGGCCGCCTGCGGACCTACCTCGACGAGACGAAGTTCGAGGCCGGCTCGGCCGTCGGCGCGGTCACCGTAGCTGCCGAGAACCCGACGCAGCTCGAACGCTGCCGTGAAGCGTTCGACGCGTTCAAGGGTGGCCTCGCGAAGGCCCTGACCGACTGCAGCGTCACCACTGCCGCAGCGCGCGAGTACGCGAGCCTGCTCACGAGCTCGATGATCGGCATGACGATGACGGCCCGCGCAGCTCGCAGTTACGACGGTTTCGACGCGAGCGCCCGCCAGCTCGTCGACAGCGCGCGTCGCCTGCCGCGCAGCTGACCTGAACGCCTCCTCGCCGGGATCACCCACCTGCGACGGCGCGATGACGTCGTGTCGCACCCACCGCCCGCTCGCGTCCACGACGATGGACCCATGACCTCGCACGAGCCTTTCGACGAGCACGCCTCCCGACCCAACGGCACCGATTCGTGGCTGAGTGGCGCCGCCGCAGAACCGGCAGGCCGGCGGGCGGGCAGGGGCAGCGCAGGCGACGAACGGCCCGATCTGAACCTGTCCGTCACGGCCGTCGTGCTCGCCGGCGGCACGTCGCGGCGCTTCGGCGGCGCTCAGGACGACAAGCTGGACGTATCGCTCGGCGCCCGCAGCGTGCTCGATTCGACGCTGGCCTCGCTCCCGACATCATGGCCCGTCATCGTCGTCGGTCCGCCGCGCGCGATCCGTCGCGAGCAGGTCACCTGGGTGCAGGAGGATCCGCCCCTGGGCGGCCCGGTCGCTGCCCTGGCGCGGGCGCTCGACGTCAGCACCGGCGAGTGGATAGCCCTCGTCGCCGGCGACACGCCCCGGGGCGGCCATGCCCTCCCCGGCCTCCTCGACGCGGCGTTGACGATGCGGGCGACCAGCACGTCCTGCCTCGACGGAGCGGTCGCCGTCGTCGATGGCCGTCGTCAGCCGCTTCTCGCGGTGTATCGCGCCGATGCCCTGGCCGCGGCCTGCGAGGCGATCGGGAACCCTGCCAGCGCGTCGATGCGTGCGTTGCTTGCATCCCTCGCTCTCGCTGAGACCCCCGTCGACCCGGGCGACGCCCGCGACGTCGACACCGTCGACGATCTGGCGTTTCATCGTGCGCGGGGCGCGTCGTAGGGTCGAGGAATGAAGGCGATCATGCTGTCCGAATTCGGTGACGAGAACGTCATGACCCTTGCCGAGGTGCCCGATCTGCCCGCGCCCGAGGGCGACTCGATACGCATCAAGGTCGCCGCCGCGGGTGTCAATCGGGCGGACCTGCTGCAGCGTCAGGGGCACTATCCGCCGCCTGCCGGAGAATCCGACGTCCTCGGCCTCGAAGTCTCCGGCACGATCGACGCGCTCGGGCCCGACGTCGTCGGCTGGCGCGTCGGTGACGAGGTGTGCGCGCTGCTTGCGGGCGGCGGCTACGCCGAGTACGTCAACGTCCGCGTCGGCCAGGTGCTGCCCGTGCCGCGCGGCGTCGATCTCATGACGGCCGCCGCGTTGCCGGAGGTGGCCGCGACGGTGTGGTCGAACGTCGTCTTCACCGCTGACCTGCAGCCCGGTGAACTGCTGCTCGTGCACGGCGGCAGCAGCGGCATCGGCACGATGGCGATCCAGTTGGCGACGGCGCTCGGCGCGCGCGTCGCCGTCACCGCCGGTTCGGCCGAAAAGCTCGCCGCATGCAAGGCGCTCGGCGCACAGATCCTCATCAACTACCGCGAGGAGGACTTCGTCGACGCCGTCGCGGCAGAGGGTGGCGCCAACGTCATCCTCGATGTCGTGGGCGCCAAGTACCTGAGCCGCAACATCGACGCTCTCGCGCCCAACGGCCGGCTCGTCATCATCGGCATGCAGGGCGGGGCCAAGGCCGAGCTCGACCTCGCGAAACTGCTCGCCAAGCGCGCCCAGGTGACGGCGACGTCGCTGCGTTCGCGTCCGCTCGCGGAGAAGGCCGCGATCGTGCGCGAGGTGCGCGACACGGTGTGGCCGCTCGTCGAATCGGGCGCCGTGCGGCCTATCGTCCACGCCACCTACCCGCTCGCGCAGGCAGCGGACGCGCACCGCGAACTCGCCGCGTCGGGTCACATCGGCAAGGTGCTGCTCACGCTCTGAGCGCGGCACGCTCTGCAACGGGGTAAGCGGAGTGACTGGGCGGCCGGGTGCGGGGTGCGCCGGCCCGGCGCACCTCTGGGAGCTGCGATCCCGCATGACAGGGTTTCAGCCCTGACCTGCGCATGCGGAACCCCGTGGGGCATGCGTCGACGCCTTCCTCCTCCCCTCGCTGACCTCCACACCCGACGCCCCGTCACCCGTCGATTCAAGGCCCCCCCTTCAAATCTCCCCGCCGCGTTTCCCGGCTCTTCACGAACGAGGGTGTAGTCGGTTGAGCGCGTCGGTGGCCGGGTAGGGGTCGAGGTCTCCCGGATGATGGAAGTTCTTCACGCTCGCCATCCCGAAAGACCTCGACGTGCTCCACCCTACTTTCGCGACCCCTGACCTGACCACGTTCTGCCGCCTCGACGAGCTCGGCCTCGTCGCCGTCGGCCAGCTGATCGAGCCGGATCGGGCCACGATCGAATGCCGCGTCGTCGGGGACGACCCGTGGTGTCGGAAGTGCGGTGTCGAGGGCGTGCCGCGGGACACGGTCACGCGTCGACTGGCGCACGAGCCGTTCGGGCACCGGCCGACGACCCTGCTGGTGCGGGTGCGCCGGTACCGGTGCGGACACTGCCGGCGCACGTGGCGGCAGGACATGACGCGGGCAGCGGCGCCGCGTGCGAAGATCTCCCGCGGCGGCCTGGAGTGGGCGCTGCGGGGCATCGTCATCGACCACCTCACCGTCACCCGCGTCGCCGCAGGTCTCGGGGTGTCCTGGAGTGCCGCGAACACCGCCGTCCTCGCGGAAGGCAAGCGGCGCCTGATCGACGACCCCGCCCGGTTCGACGGGGTCACCACGATCGGTGTCGACGAGCACGTCTGGCGACACACGAGGCTGGGCGACAAGTACGTCACCGTGATCATCGACCTCACGCCCGCGAGGAACAAGACCGGGCCGGCGAGGCTGCTGGACATGGTCGAGGGCCGCTCCAAGGCGGTGTTCAAGCAGTGGCTCGCCGCCCGCCCTGCGGACTGGGCGAAGCGGATCGAGGTGGTCGCGATGGACGGCTTCGCCGGGTTCAAGACCGCTGCCGCCGAGGAACTCCCCGACGCCGTCCCCGTCATGGACCCGTTCCACGTGGTCCGCCTCGCCGGCGACGCGCTGGATGTCTGCCGGCGTCGGGTCCAGCAAGACACCACCGGTCACCGCGGGCTCAAGGGCGACCCGCTCTACAAAGCCCGCCGCACCCTGCATACCGGGGCTAGCCTGCTCACCGACCGGCAGCGGGCACGCCTGGACGCAGTGTTCGCGAGCGAGGAGCACGTCGAGGTCGAGGCGACCTGGGGCATCTACCAGCGCATCGTCGCGGCCTACCGGGAGCCCGACAAGAAGAAAGCGAAGGCGATGATGCAGGAGGTGATCGCTGCGATCAGCAGCGGCGTTCCCGCGGTGCTCGTCGAGGTCCGCAAGCTCGGCCGGACCATGAAGCAGCGGGCGGGCGACATCCTCGCGTTCTTCGACCGCCCCGGCACCAGCAACGGCCCGACCGAGGCCATCAACGGGCGACTCGAACACCTCCGCGGCTCCGCCCTCGGCTTCCGCAACCTCACCCACTACATCGCTCGGTCGCTGCTCGAAGCCGGAGGGTTCAGACCCGCGCTACACCCTCATTCGTGAAGAGCCCGTTTCCCCCTTCCCCAGCCCCTGACCTAGGTATGCTGCGAAAGCCCGAAGAATTGACCTAGTGAGAGCGGTTGTCATGTCAACACGTATGCGCATCGCAGCAACAAGCCTGCCCTCGTCTTCGGCGTGTCTCTTGTGACGCCGACAGCCCTGGCGGCTGAGAAGCCCGTGCCCGCAGCTCAGAGCTCAACCGACCGCTCTAGCGACGCAGAGTGCCTTGACCAGTTCCTCAAGGGTGGCGAGGCGAAGGCAACGCCCTTCATCCAGGCGAGCAGTCAGGAAGAAGCAATCAAAAAGCTCAATGACTACCAATGTGGAAAGGGCGCATCGGTACGTTTTACAACACCCAACTATGGGCCTTGCACGCTAAACCCCGGTGCAGTTTACCTGCGGAAGGAATATGACTACAAGGCTGCGGGTAATAAGCCTATCACGACATGCACCACGCCCGTAACATCTATCACTCACGCTGAAGAGATTCACTACAAGTGGTATGCGTGGTGGAAGAAGGCCGGCGGCACAACGATGTCAGGTGGTCGCAATATCGCAAAGCTCGAGCAGAAGAACGTGGTGAAGACCTGCAAGGGAACCACGAACACCACGTTTATTGGTTCCACGCTCGGTACGATCGTTTGGAAAAACAAGACCTACTACGCGCGGTCCTACACGAAGGTTGCTCAACTGAAGCGCACGATGTAGGCATGATCGCAGTCTTCGTAGACGGCTCAGCCAAGGTCGCACTCACGTCGGAAGACGAGCTTCTGAAGATCCTTGATAGCAACAAAAATCTTAGGACAAGAGTCTCATGGGAAGACTTGGACCTAGCCGGTGCAGCTCGGATTGAGAATAATCTGTACATTTGGGCTGCTGGAGACCTGAACGAATCGCCAGCGATTGCTTCAGCCCATGCAACATCAGAAGAAGCGACCGCCTGGATTGAAGATGACCCGATGAAACAATCTGGGTATTCAGCCGAAGTTCTGAGCCTCATTCGCCTGCCGATCGATGATCTCACCCAATTAGAGGTCTGACGTAACAGTGGAGGGGTAAGGCAGGTTTTCTGCCTTACCCCTCCACTGTTTTCTCACTCCGGCTCAACCGGGGTCCAGTGCAAGATCTTCATGTTCACCGGGCTCGTGCCGCCCATCCACGCATCGATCAGCGCGGCGTTGAAGGTCGCTGCGGCTTCCTCGTACTCCTGCGCTTCGATGCACGCGGCCACGGTCTCCATCTCAGACGCGTCGAGAGGGACGGTCGTCGTGATGTGCGTACGGTCTTCGATCGACGATGCTTTACCGGGCTCTTCACAGATGAGGGTGTAGCGCGTAGTCAAGGATCGAACGGCGTGGCGCTGCCCGGGTAGGCGTCGAGGCCTTCCGATGATGGAAGTTCTCACACTGCCCATCTGGAAGACCTCGACGTGCCTGACGCTACCTTCACCGACCCTGACCTGACCATGTTCTGCCGCTTGAATGAGCTCGGCCTTGAGGCCACCGGTCAGCGCCTCGAGCCCGCCGGTGCGGTCCTGGCCTGTCGAGTCGTCGAACCCGACCGCTGGTGCCGACGCTGTGGCTGTGAAGGAACCGCGCGCGGCACGGTTGTCCGCCGGCTGGCCCACGAGCCGTTGGGGTGGCGTCCGACGACGTTGGAGGTCACGGTCCGCCGCTACCGGTGCACCGGCTGCGGCCACGTGTGGCGCCAAGACACGTCTTTGGCGGCCGAGCCACGCGCGAAGCTCTCCCGGCGAGGGCTGGCGTGGGCGCTGGAGGGCATCGTCATCGCACACCTGACGGTCGCGCGGGTCGCTGAGGGGCTCGGGGTTGCGTGGAACACCGCCAACGATGCCGTCCTGGCCCAGGGCACACGCGTCCTGATCGAGGACCCGAACCGCTTCGACGGCGTCCGCGTGCTCGGCGTCGACGAGCACGTCTGGCGGCACACACGCAAAGGCGACAAATACGTGACCGTGATCATCGACCTGACCCCGATCCGCGACCGCAGCGGCCCAGCACGACTGCTGGACATGGTCGAGGGCCGCTCCAAGCGAGTCTTCAAGGAGTGGCTCGCCGCTCGCCCTCAGGCATGGCGTGAGGCCATCGAAGTCGTCGCGATGGATGGCTTCACCGGGTTCAAGAGCGCCACCGCCGAGGAACTGCCCGACGCGGCTGCGGTGATGGATCCCTTCCACGTCGTGCGCCTTGCCGGTGATGCCCTCGACCAGTGCCGACGCCGAGTCCAGCAGGAACTGCACGGGCACCGCGGCCGCAAAGACGACCCGCTCTACCGTGCGCGTAGAACGTTGCACACCGGCGCGGGCCTGCTCACCGACAAGCAGCAGACCCGCCTGCAGGAGCTGTTCGTGCTCGAGGAGCACGTGCCCGTCGAGGCGACCTGGGGGATCTACCAGCGGATGATCGCGGCCTACCGCGAGAAGGACCGATCCCTCGGCCGCGCGGCGATGGAGGCGCTCATCGACGCCGTCAGCCAAGACGTCCCCGCCGGGCTGGACGAGTTGCGCAAGCTCGGTCGGACCCTGAAGGCTCGCGCCACCGACGTGCTGGCCTACTTCGAGCGGCCTGGCACCAGCAATGGCCCCACAGAGGCGATCAACGGACGCCTGGAGCACCTGCGCGGCTCGGCCCTGGGCTTCCGCAACCTGACCAACTACATCGCCAGATCCCTGCTCGAGTCCGGCGGATTCAGACCTCAACTACACCCTCATCTGTGAAGAGCCCTTTACCGCCCGTGTCGATCTCGACCTTCACCGTGCCTGGGATGGTGAAATGGCGCATCGCTGCCATGCGGTCCGCCTGGACTTTCCGCGCACCTCCCATGCCACGCTGCACGGCGGTGCGGCGCTTCTCTACGACCGGTGAGGCTTTCGCGAGCGGCATAGGGTTGCCGTCGCGATCGGCAGTCTTGGCCCATCGCTGCGCCTGACGATCACTCACGCCGGCCCACTGTGCCGCCTTCTTGATCGCCGCTGCGTGCGCGCTTCGCCTCGCCATTCACGCGGGCGAGCTCGCGTCGCTTCTGGCGGGGTGTACGGGCCTTGCTCAGACGCTCAGCGAGCTGGGCTTCCGCCTCGAAACGCGCGCGACGTTCGGCGCGCTGCGCGTGGTTTCGCACCATCTGCGGCACGGTCATGGCGCACCCCGACGCCCCGTCGCCCGCCGGCCCCAAGCCTCGACGTGCTACGACACCCCCGGCACATGCCGCGCGGCGCGCCTCACCCGACACGCCCGACACACCCACCGGCGCGTCATTCCCCCACAGCACCCACATACCCGGTATACATGTGAATACCGGGTATGCATACTGCGTATGCGGTAAGGGAACGGGAGCGTGACGTGCGCCGTCGACACATCGTCGGCGGCGCACGTCAGGCCTCACGAAGGGAAATGAACGATGACGCAACCAGCCCTCGAGCTCGACGGCGTGAGCAAGGTGCACCCCTCACCCGCGGGTGACGTGCACGCGTTGAAGGACATCAGCCTCGCGCTGTACCCGGGCGAACTCGTGGCCGTGATGGGCCCGAGCGGTTCGGGCAAGTCGACGTTGCTCAACATGGCCGGGGGCCTCGACGCGCCGACGAGCGGCGATGTGCGCATCGGCGGTGCGAGCATCGTCGGCGTCGGCCAGAAGGAGATGGCGAGTCTGCGCCGACGCAGCGTCGGGTTCGTCTTCCAGGACCTCAACCTCGTCCCGGCGCTGACGGCGGTCGAGAACGCCTCGCTCCCCCTCGAACTCGACGGCATGGGCCTGCGCGCCGCCCGCGCGGCCGGCCTCGAGGCGCTCGACGCCGTCGGCCTGGCCGACCTCGCCGACCGCTACCCCGAGGAGATGTCGGGCGGCCAGCAGCAGCGCGTCGCGATCGCGCGCTCCCTCGTCGGCGAGCGCCGCGTCGTGCTCGCCGACGAACCGACGGGCGCGCTCGACTCAGTCACGGGTGAGGAGGTGCTCATGGTGCTGCGTCAGCGCTGCGACGCGGGCGCCGCCGTCCTGCTCGTCACGCACGACTCGCGGCACGCGTCGTGGGCCGACCGCATCGTCAACCTGCGTGACGGCGCCGTCGTCGGCATCGTCGGCGACGAACCCGAGCCGTTCGGGGAGAGCGCCGTCACCCGCTCGCACGGTGCGACGAGTGTGACAGCAGCAACGACGGAGGGCCGGGCATGATCACCGCGTCCGACCACCTGTCGCGGGTGCAGGAGCTCGCCGTCGTCAGCGTGCACACGTGGGTGCAGGGCTCGCCCCCGTCGCACGTGACGACGAAACCGGCCGAATCGTGGCTCGATGCGACGCACGGGCCGGCGCTCGAGGGCGTGTTCCTGTCGACGCCGGCGCTCGTCGTCCTGCTCGTCGGCATCATCGCCGTTGCGCTCGTCATGGCGGTGCGGACGGCCGGCGCGACGCGCGCGTCGCGTCCGGCGATCTCGCACCTGTCCGCACCTGCCAGTCGTGGGTCGCGCAACTCATCGGCGTCGGACGCCTCGCGCGCAGAGGGTCGTTGAGATGGCCTCCCCCCTCGCCGGATGGCGGCTGCCGCTGCGCCTCGCGTGGCGCGACATCATGCGTTACAAGGGCCGCTCGGCGCTCGCTGCGCTGCTCATCCTGCTGCCCGTCATGGCGCTGGCGACGATGCTCGCCTTCATCTCGACGTTCGAGATCAGCCCTGACGAAGAACGCGCCCGCGCCGTGGAAGGGCTCGGTGGCCTCGTCACGGTGTCCGCCGAGAAACCGGGCGTACCGATGCCGGCAGCCGGACGCGCCGTCACGACATCGAAGCCTCCGACGGCTGCGGAGGTGAGCGATCAGGCGGGCGTTGCCGCGCTCGAGGCCCACCAGGAAGGTTTCGTGTTCGCCGCCACACAGGAGACGACGTCGGGTGGGTTCACGTCGACGTGGGGCACCGTCATGCTGACCGACGCCACCTCGCCCCTGCTCGCACGCAAGGCCACTCTCGTCTCGGGGCGCCTGCCGTCGAAGCCGGGTGAGGTCGCCGTCACCGAGTACGGCAAGAACATGGGGTTGCCGACCGAGGGGCCGATGCAGGCGCGCTCTGACTCCGGAAACCCGTCCGACAGCAAGACGGTGCACGTCACCATCGTCGGCACCGTGACGACGCCGTTCGCGGATGTCGCCGCCGTCGGGCCGGTGCCGACGGGGTACAAGCCGAGCTCGTCACCGGGGTTCCTCCTCGACGACACGCGCACGTTCTCGGCCGCTGACGTCGAGCAGTGGCACCGATTCGGCCTCGACCTGACGACCCGCGACAACGTGTCCGCGCAGGCGAGCGCCTATGACGTGAATACGACGGGCGATTCGAGCATGGCCTTCGCCATCGCCGTCGCGACGATGGCCTTCGTCGCCGTGACGGCACTGCTCGCCGGCCCGGCGTTCGCGGCCGGCGCGACGCGTCAGCGTCGCAGCCTCGGGCTCGTCGCGGCGAACGGCGGCACCCGCGCCGTCCTGCGCCGCATCGTCCTGGCCAACGCGATGATCCTCGGTGCGCTGACCGCGCTCGTCAGTGCCGTCCTCGGCACCGCGCTCGGTGTCGTCGCCGCGAAGATCGCCTGCCGGCAGGTGACGACCCTCGACGCGCCCACCGACATCCGATTCAGCTGGATCGTCGGCCTCGTCGTCGTCTCGACGCTCGCCGCGCTCATCGCCGCGTGGGTGCCCGCGCGGGCTGCGGGTCGTACCAACCTTCTGCAGGCCCTGCGCGGGCAGGTGTCGGCGCGTGTCGTCAAGCGTCGACTGCCGACGATCGGCGTCATCGCCGTCGCGGCCGGCACGCTGTGCCTGTTCTTCGCGACGCAGCGAGGGGGCGACGGGTCGTCGATGAGTGAGGAGGGGCAGACCGCCCTTGCGTACATCGGCGTGCCGCTGTTCTTCGGCGGCGCGGTGCTCGCGGTGCCGTACGTGCTCATGGTGGCCGGCAAGCTCGCCGGTCACCTGCCCCTGACGCCGCGCCTCGCGGTGCGTGAGGTCAGCCGTCAGCGCACGCGGGCGACGGCGTCGATCGGCGCGGTGCTCGCCACCGTCGCCGTGTGCACGGGCGTCAGCGTCTACGGCGCGAGCGAGGACGCGTACCTCGCCAAGACGTACACCCCGTCGATGCCGATGGGTGAGGCGGCGTTCGTCTCGAGCTCTCCCGGCTCGCGGACCAGTGAGGCGGACGACAACACAGCCATCGCGGCGATCCGCAAGATCGTCCCCGGCGCCGCGGGTGCGTGGACAGTGGGCGCCGGAGACTTCATGCCCC
The DNA here is from genome assembly GCF_004346775.1 of Dermacoccus sp. SAI-028. Lineage (NCBI taxonomy): Bacteria > Bacillati > Actinomycetota > Actinomycetes > Micrococcales > Dermacoccaceae > Dermacoccus > Dermacoccus sp. SAI-028. Next base: position 2,805,708 of record NZ_SMFS01000001.1, read on the forward strand.
GCTATCTCGCAGGGAAGTGCCCGGCGAAGGGCTCCGGTCAGGACGCCGCCGCCGCGGCCGTCAGCGTGCTCGGCGTCGACGACGCCGGCATGAAGCTCATGGGCCTCGATGCCGCGACGCGAGATGCTCTGAAGCGAGGTGAGTTCCTCCACGTCGGGCCATCGACGAACGACAGCCTGGGCGTGGCGGGATGGGGCCCCCAGTCGAGCGCCACGACGATCACCGACGGCAAGGTCACGCTGGCCGCGGTGCAGTGGAAGAACGCCGAGCTGCCGGAGGCGACCGTCGCATCCTGCTCGCCCCTGACGGTGCCGGCACGCCCCGTGTCGTTCGACGCCGCGTTCAAGCTCGCTGGTTCGACGCCGAACTCGCTCATCGCGACGCGCGAAACGCTCGCGAAGCATCACATGACGGCCCATCTCGCGGCGATCACCGTCGCGCCCGAGGGTGGGGTGAGCAAGAAGCTCGAAGGTCAGCTCAAGGCCGCCTCCCCGATCGACATGCCGTTGATGGTGGAGCGGGGCTACTCGAGCCCGATCCTCGTCATCCTCGGCATCATGACGGCGGCGCTCGCGTTCGTCGTCCTGCTCACGACGATCGTGTCGACGCTGCTCAACGACGCCGAATCGCAGGCCGATGCCGCGACGCTCGCGACCGTCGGGGCGCCCACGGGGATGCGGCGACGCATCGTCGGCGCGCACGCGGCGGCGATCGGCGTCATCGGTGCGCTCATCGGCATCGCCGTCGGCATCGCGCCGGGGCTCATCCTGGCGCGGGCCTCGACGAACCACATGATGGACGAGCGGACGCACCAGCTCAGCGGCGGCACGTACGCGATCCCATGGTGGTCGCTCGCGATCATGCTCATCGCGGTGCCACTCGTCGCAGCGCTCGTGTCGATGCTGTTCGCACGCCGCAAGCCGGTGCTGACGAGGCGCGAGCGGTGAGCGTCATGCACGACTCGCGCCGGGTTCGGCGGGTTCGGCGGGTTCGGCGGGTGGGCGCGCCGCGTCGTACCGTTGAACGTTCATCGTTCACCGCGACGACGCGAAGGGGGCTGACGTGAGCGTTCGTAACGGCCTGCTCGCGCTGCTCGCGTCGCAGGAGATGTACGGCGCGCAGCTACGCTCCGAGTTCGAGGCGCGCACGGGCGGGCAGTGGCCCCTCAACATCGGCCAGGTCTACACGACGCTCGGGCGCCTCGAGCGCGACGGCCTCGTCGAGGGCGCGGGCGCGGCCGACGACGAGGGCCGCATTCCGTATCGCCTCACCGAGACGGGGCGCGGTGAAGTGGATTCGTGGTGGGCCCAGGCCGTCCCGCGCGACGTGACGCCACGCAACGAACTCGCCATCAAGTTGGCGCTCGCCGTCACGATGCCAGGGGTCGACGTGCGTGCGCTCGTCTCGACGCAACGCACCGCGACGATGCGGCACCTACGCGAGCTCAACCGGTCGAAACCGCGCCGCACACCGGGCGCGCCGAGCGCTCCGACGCCCGACGAGCTCGTCCTCGAATCGCTCATCTTCGCCGACGAGGCCGAGCTGCGCTGGCTCGACTACGTCGAGGAGCGGCTGGCTCGCGGCTGACGTCGTGCGCGGTCCACATGGATCGCGAGGTGGGAGCGCCTGGCGCGGGGTTGACGTCGAGGTGCTTCGTCGCGCGCGCCTCAGTGCTGACGCGGTAGCTCGCGCCAGGTGCCGGTTCGCACCGCCTGTGCGAGGTCGCCCCGACGCGCTCGGGCGGCGCTGAACGTGGGGCACCGCTCCTCGTGAAGCACCCGGCCACGTCGACTCACACAGACGGCCCAGGGGCAACGAAACACGAAACGGGTCAATGCCAGCAGCGGAACCAGGAGCAACAGCAGAGCCAGCTCGCCGATGAGGTAGACCAGGACGACGATGAGCGGGACGAGCACGATGGCGAAGATCACCGCCGAGATCAGGTCATCACCGCCGGGGGATGCACTGAGGAGCTGCCCGGCCCACCGGTGAGCCCGGGGGCTCCACGGCAGCCACCGGCAACGCACCGCATAGGCGCGCGGTTTCGTGCCCGCTGCCGCGGGTTCCTTGACTCTCATGTTCTGTCCCTGAATTCATGAACACGACGCCATGCCACTGCCGCGGCGACGAGCACCCGTGTGCATGTGGAGGCGAAAGGCCCAGGTTTCCGGGGTTGTCGGTGGCCAGGTTCACAATAGAGGCATGCCCCGCCTCACGATGATGCTCGCGCCGCCGCAGGTGCGTCGCGCTGCCCGTCGTCGCGGGGTGACGAAGGCGCGCCTCGCGGACGAGCTGCAGACGTTCGTCGAGGTCAAGCCCGCGCCGGGGCGCTGGAAGACGGCGGCACACATCACGACGTGCGTGACGCTGACGGTGCTGGCGTTGTCGTTCGTCCTCGGCCCACAGCTCGGTCTGCTCGGGTTGACGGGCACGTTCTTGTGCACCGTCAGCGTCAAGCGGACGTGGCGTCACCGCGTCACCATCCTCGCGTGCATGACGCTCGCGTACGTCGCGGCGTTGACGATCGGGGTGAGCGTCGCAGGACATGCGGTGCTCACGACGGTCGCGCTGACGGCGATCGCCGGCGTCAGTGTGCTTCTGTACCACGCGCTCGTCGGCGACCCGCCTGGCCCTGTCTTTCTGACGATCGGCCCGGCCATCGGCACGTATCTGCCTACGGTCGGCGTGCCCGGCAGCCGGTTCCTGCTGGCAGCAGGCTGTGGCGCCGTGATGTCGAGCGTGCTGAGCCTCGCGCTGCAGTACCCGCAGCGTCACGAACCGGAGGATCAAGCCGTCGACGAGGCGCAGGAGGCGTGTGACGCGTACTTCGAGTCAGACCCGGACGGCGATTTCGTCGAGACGGGCCGCCTGCGGGACACGGCGTACGCGTCGATCTTCTCCGCGGCGTGGGCGTTGAGCGCGGCGACAGGCCGCCGTCACCCCGACCCGCACTGGCGCGAGCTGACGAAGCGCCTGCGCCGGTTGCACATCGAAGTCGTCCAGCGCACCGCCGCGACGCGACTGCCCGGGGCCGTGATCGCCGTCCCCGTCATGGCGCAGGCGCGCTACCTCGGACGCCCACCGCGGCGCTACCTGCTGCGCTGGGGGTTGTCGCGCTCGTCCTTGCCTGCGCTGATCGCGCGGCGCGCAGCGCTCGCGGTGCTGCTCACGTGCGTGCTCGCATACGCACTCGGCGTCACGCATCCGTACTGGGCGGTCATGACGACGGCGCTGCTCATCTCCCTCGGCGGCGACCGGTTGACACTGACGCATCGCGCCGCGCACCGCTTCGTCGGCACGGTCGTCGGGGTGGGGTTGTTCTTCCTCGTCAGCCTCACGCATCCGAGCGGCTGGTGGGTCATCGTCGTCGCGCTGATGTGCGTGTACCTGCTGCAGTGGACGGTCGTGCGCAACTATGCGCTGGGCTCGATGTTCATCACGCCGATGGCGCTGCTCGTGGCGTCGGCGGGCACGGCGCACAAGCCGATCGGTGAGTTGATGCTCGATCGCATCTTCGAGACGGCCCTGTCGTGCGTCATCTGCCTGTTCGTGCTGTGGGCGTTCGGGCGTCGTCTGCCCGTGCTGCTCGTGCGTCGTCAGTTCCGTCGCGCCCTGCGCGCCCTCGAGCGGGTGCTGCTGCTCCTGGCCGACGGTGAGCACAACTCCGAGCGGGGCGTCAGCGCGCGGCGCGACCTCGTCTTCGAGCAGCTCGAGGCCGCGCACGTCCTGCAGATCGCACAGCGCGACCTGCCGCGCGTGCTCGGGTCGTGGAGCGAGCTCGAGGCGAGCCTCGGTTCGGCCACGTACGTGACCCTCGCGGCGTGCTGGACGCACGATCCGCTCGCTCACCTCGACGCCAACGCGATGGCGTCACGCCTCGCGCGCCTCATCCACGACCTGCCGCCCGTCTCGACGCAGCTCGTCGACGCGACGACCATCGCCGCGAGCGTCGACGACCTACTCGACGTCGGGGGGCACGGCACCGCGCCGCGCCCGTAGCGGTGTCGTCGCGACAGCCGACGCGGTGCTCCCCACGTCCCGCACCCACCCCACGCGGTGAGTGCGATGAGCCGGACATGTACACGTTTTGCGGCTTCTCGTACACATCGCCCGAACGTGTCGATGGCATCACCATGTCGTCACCGCGAAGGCTCCGACGTCGGCGGATCAGCGATCGGTTGCCTCGGCCAGCGTGTCGAGGAGCGCGCGATTGAGGTAGACGACGCTGCGTCCGAGTTGCTGGCGCTCGAGAACATCGTGCTGCGCCAGGACGGAGAGCCACTTCGAAGCGGTTTGACGCTTGGCCAAGCCTGCGTCGACGATCGCCTCGATGCGGACGTACGGCTGCGCGAACAGCACCCGCGCGAGGTCTGACGCGGGTGCCTGCGCCGGGAGATGCCGGCGGATCGCGTCCTCCGCTTCCCGGCGCAGCCCTTCGATGACCTCGACGAGCGAGAGCGTCCATCGAGCGGTGGCGCCGACCGCACCCACCATGTAGAGGATCCAGCCCTGCCAGTCATCCTGGGCGGTGACGGCGCGGAGGCGGGAGTAGTACTCGTCCTTCGTACGAACGATGTGGCCCGACAGGTACAGCACCGGCTGCTCGAGCAGCCCCTTCTCGACGAGGAGCAGGAGGTTGATCACGCGACCGGTGCGTCCGTTGCCGTCGAAGAACGGGTGGATCGCCTCGAACTGGTAGTGCTGCATCGCCATCACGACGAGCGGGTCGAACCCCGAGTCGGCGTGCAGGAAGCGTTCCCACCCGGACAGATGCTCGGCGATGACGTCTGCACCCTCGGGCGGCGTGTAGATGCGTTCACGGTTGACGGGGTTGCCGATATAGGTCCCCGGTTGATTGCGCAGAGTGGCGGTTCGGCCCTGCAGCTCGCTGCAGATCTCGAGTGCTGTTCCTGACGTCAGGGGGCGCGTCTGCAGCGAGTCGAACCCGACCCACAGGGCACGGCGGTAGCGCAGGGCCTCCTTGACCGCCGGGGACGTCCTGGTGTCCGGCATGTCCGCGGCAGCGCGGAACAGCTCGTCGTTCGTGGTCACGACGTTCTCGATCTCGCTCGAGGCCTGCGCCTCGAGAACCGGGAGCAGGTGAACGAGCATCGTCGGGTCCGGCAGGCGCCGGACCGCTTGATCCAGGGCGGCGAGGGCTCGACTGGCGGCGATGACCTCCTTGAGCACCGCCGGCGTCTCGACCTGCGTCGAGGGAGGAAGAGGCGGCAGATCCTGGTACGGAACGTCGGGGCCGGTCCACATGAGGACGAGCGTACGCGCCTGAGCACCCTGACATGTACACGTTTTGCGATTTCTCGTACATATCGCCCGAACGTGTCGATGGCATCACCATGTCGTCACCATGACGGCGCCCTGTCGTCACCCTGTCGACGTCCTCGCGGGAGCCGCTGACGCGCCGCCCGAGTCGGCCGTGAATGTGCTGAGGGGCATGGTGCTGCTGGACCTGACCTGCCAGGATGACGACGAAACGTCATTGCCTCTCGAAGGATCGATCATGGCGAGCATCAGGAGGCCACCGTCGAGGAGGCGACGACGATGATGACGTCGAGGAGGCGACGACGATGATGACGTCGAGGGCGCGCGCGTGGGCCGAGGCCGACCCGCATTCGTTCCCCACGCCCGTCCAGAAGTGATCACGCCCGCCGAGCGAGGAGAAGCATGAACATCGGATCCGAGATGACGATCGCCGAGATGATCGTCGAAGCGCTCGCCGAGTACGGCGTCAGCGAGTTCTGGGGTGTGGTCGGTGACGCGCTCAACCCCGTGGTCGACGCCATCCGGCGTGAGGACCGCATCGAGTGGGTCGGTGTGCGCCACGAGGAGGCGGGCGCGTTCGCCGCATCCGCGCAGGCGCAGCTGACGGGGCGTCTCGCGGTGTGCATGGGCACCGTCGGGCCCGGCGCGATCCACCTGCTCAACGGCCTGTACGACGCGAAGAAGTCGCACGCGCGCCGGTGCTCGCGGTCTGTGGGCAGGTGCCGACGGAGGAGATCGGCACGAGTTTCTTCCAGGAGGTCGACAACGACGCGTTGTTCAGTGACGTCGCCGTCTTCACCGCGACGGTGACGAGCGCCAACCAGATGCCTCAGCTGCTGGAAGCCGCCGTCGCACACCAGGGCGTCGCGGTGCTCAACCTGCCGGGCGACATCAGCGGGTTGAAGCTGCCGCACGGCACGCGGACGCCGCGGTTCGCGCCGCCGCCGCTGCCGTCGTCACCGGCTGCGGATTCGCTCGACGGGGCCGCCGCCGCGCTGCGGGATGCCGAGAAGGTGACGCTGCTCGTCGGTCGCGGTGCGCGTGAGGCGCGAGAGGAGGTGCTCGCGCTCGCCGAGAAGCTCGCCGCGCCGACGGTGCTGACCCTCAAGGCGAAGGAGGGGCTCGAGCACGAGAACCCGTACGAGGTCGGCCAGAGCGGGCTCATCGGCAACCCGGCGGCCGTCGGCGCGATGGACGAGTGCGACGTGCTGTTCATGATCGGCACCGACTTTCCGTACCGCGAGTGGTATCCGGAGGGCAAGAAGGTCATCCAGCTCGACACGCGCACGCAGCACATCGGACGCCGCACGCCCGTCGACATCGCGCTCGTCGGTGGTGCGCGCGAGAGTCTGCGGGCGCTGCTGCCGATGCTCGAGCCGGCGTCAGGGCGCGAGCACCTCGAGAAGGCGCAGTCGAAGTACGCGGAGTGGATGGACGATCAGCGCAAGCTCGCCGACCCCTCGTTCGACGAGTCGCTGCTCGGCAAGGTGCGCTCGCTCGGCGACAACCCGGAAGAGAAGGTGCGTCCGGAGGCCGTCGCGCTCGCGCTCGACGAGGTGTGCCCGACGAACACGATCTTCACCTCCGACACGGGCATGTCGACGGTGTGGCTGTCGCGGCTGCTGCCGATGCGCGGAGAGCGCCGTCTCATCGGCTCGTACAACCCTGGGCTCGATGGCGAACGCCATGCCGATGGCGCTCGGCGCGCAGGCGCTCGATCGTCGTCGCCCCGTCGTCGCACTGTGCGGTGACGGCGGCCTCATGATGCTCGTCGGCGACCTGCGCACCGCCGTCACGTACGGCCTGCCGGCGACGTTCGTCGTGTTCAACAACAGCAAGCTCGGGATGGTGAAGCTCGAGCAGGAACAGGTCGGGCTGCCCGAGTACGGCACGGCGCTCGACAACCCGAACTTCGCCGACGTCGCCGCCGCGATGGGTTTGCGCTCGCGGCGCGTCGAGGACCCGGCCGAGTTGAAATCGGTTCTGCGCGAGGCCGTTTCGTCACCGGAGCCGTGGCTCGTCGAAGTCGTGACGAACCCCGACGAGGTGTCGGTGCCCGGCAAGGTGAAGCCCGCCCACGCGTTCGGTTTCGCCAAGGCCAAGGTGACGGAGTTCTTCACCGACCGCGGCCCGACGGGTGGCGGGGAGCACTGAGCGTGCACTAATTCTGCGCTGAGCCGACGGCCGGACGAGCATTGTTGCTCGCCCGGCCGTCGTCGTGAACATCACCGCGGCTCGGCACGGATCGGCCAGCCTCCTCCGGCTATGGCTAGAACCTTCGTTGGAGATGCACCCCTCGGATTGGCGCGCGAATACGGCTTGGCCCTGGTGTCTGGCGGCTCACCAAATAGACGACAAACATCGCGCAATAATTCTTGCGCTTCTAGCCGGTCGGTGGCAGGCTTGCGGCTATGAACGCCACGCCAGGGCGCGATGAGGCTACACACATCACGGATCCCAAAGCCGTCGCGGCTATCACGCACCCACTTCGAATGAGGCTGCTCGGCGAGTTGGCGCGCCGTGGCACAGCTCGGGTGAAGGATCTTGCGGACTTGCTCGACGAGCCAGCCAACTCCGTCAGTTTCCACCTGCGCCAGCTGGCCCGATATGAGTTGATCGAGCCCGACCCGGACCACACGGGCGACCGTCGCGAGCGGTGGTGGCGGCCGACCTCCGAGCGCGGGTTTCATATCGACCTGGCGGCGCTGCGGGCGCAGACCGGGGGTGAAGCGGCGGTGGACACGCTTCGACGGGTCGCGGAGGGGCACGTGGTCGCCCTGCATCGGGCAATCCAGGCTCAGGTTGGCGACGGCGCCGAGCTCGATCCCTCCGGTAGCTCATCGCCCTGCTCAATCAGCCAAGACTTCGCAGTTTGGCTTGATGATCAGGAGTTGGTCGAGATGCGCGCCGAGCTCAGCGCCGTTCTGGACAAGTGGAGCGAGCGATCCCGGGACCGTCGCAACCAGGCAGTGGCACATCCCAACCGGCGCGGCTACTACGGCATGCTCTTGGCCGCTCCCGAGGACGAAATGTTCCGCGTGTACGCCCGCCAGGAGGAAAATCGATGATGGATACCGCCGACTACGACGCGTTCGCCCCCGCTTATGTCGAGGAGAACGAGAATGGCCTGTTCAACAAGTGGTACGAACGCCCCGAGGTGCTACGCCTGGCCGGTGATGTTGAGGGGCTTCGAGTGCTGGACGCCGGCTGCGGCCACGGACCCTTGACGAAAGAGCTGCGCGATCGTGGCGCAACCGTAAGTGGCTTCGATGTCAGCCCCGCGATGATCGCCATCGCCCGCGACAGGCTGGGTGAATGCGCCGACATACGGGTGGCCGATCTCGCTGCCCCGCTGCCCTATGGGGACAACGAGTTCGACCTGATCACGTGTTCTCTTGCGCTGCACTACGTCGAAAACTGGAGACCCACGCTCGGCGAACTGCGTCGCGTTCTACGCCCGGGCGGGCGGCTGATCGTCAGCCTGCTTCACCCCTTCCTCTTTGCCGCCCTGCACCGAGACCAGGACTACTTCGCACTCACCCAGTACTCCGAGGACTATGCGTTCGGCCAGACCACTACCGTGCTGACCTACTGGCACCGGCCCTTGCAGGATGTCCTCAATGCGTTCATCGACGCGGGCTTCACCTTTATCAGCCTGACTGAACCCAAGGTGCACCCCGACACCCCCAGCGAACTGCTGCCCCCAGGCGACAAACGGCAATTCCTCAGCTTCCTCTTCCTCACGCTCGCCCTACCCTGAGAACCCCGCGCGCCAGCAACTAACCAGCTTTGAACACCCTCATCACGACGTCACCGCGGAGGCGAAACCGCCTAGAGAATTCTTCGACCACGCGCGACCCACATCGCCACAGCACGGACGAAACCGACGGCCGGACGAGCATTGTGCCTCGTCCGGCCGTCGTCGTGAACATCACCGTGGCTCGGCTCTGAGGACCCGACGGCGTGAAGGTGGCGCTGATGACCCCCCGCAGGGCAGATAGCCTGCAGGAATGCTTCCCCTCGTGGCTCTCCACGGCCTTGCCAGCACCTCAGACGAGTGGGATGAATTCGCGCGGTCGCTCCCGCCTGCCTGGGAATTCATCGCCTTTGATCAGCTGGCTCACGGATCCGCTGCGGAAATGACCGGGGATCTGTCGCGCGAGGCACACGTCGCGCATGTCGTGTCGCAGATCCGTCGTCACGCGGCCACCCCCTGCGTGCTCGTCGGTCAGTCGATGGGCGCCCACACGGCCATGCTCGTCGCGGCGCATCACCCTCAGCTCGTGTCCGCACTCGTTCTCATCGAGGGCGGCGTCGGGGGTGAGGGACCCGAAGCGACGACAGATGTCATCGCATGGGTTCGCACGCTCGTCGACGACCAGGGAGAACCTCGTTTCGATGCGGTGGCCCTGGCGCGCGCCATCCAAGCAGTCCACGCGCAGCAGTTCTGGGAGGACTGGGAGCAGGTTTCGTGTCCGACGCTCATCGTGCGCGCACAGCACAGTTTCATCGCAAACGAAGAGCACGAACGCATGGCTGGCCGGCCAGGAACGCGGGTCGCGCTCGTCGCCGAGAGCGGACACGACATCCACCTCGCTAGGCCCGAGCCCTTGGCGCGGATCGTCATCGACTTCCTGCGCGAAGCCATCGCCGCATGACGGGATGATCCCCGGGGCGGCCGAACCGGGCTGACGTCCCATATCGGCGCGCACCCGGTCACGGTCGGGTGAGTCCGCCGGTCTGCCGGGCTGTGTGGCACATGGATCCGTCAATCCGACTTCATGGGCACGCAGCGTCTCGATCCGCGCCTCAGCCGCGCGCGAGCAGGACGTCGCGGGTGATCTCGAGGTGGCCAAGGTGCTGCGCGAGCTCCTCGACGACGTGCAGGAGCACGGCGCGGCAGTCGGTGACCTGATACGAGCGCGCCGGGGCGTCGACTCGGTCGGCCGGCGGGGCCACCGGGAGCGCGTCGAGGTCGGTGGCGGCGACGTCGTCTATGAAGGCCTGACGTTCGCGTGCGGCGCGTTCGACGAGCGTCGAGACGGGGCCGGTGGCGGTGAACTCAGCGTCGCGGTCGCGCGGAACGGTGCCCCCCAGGTTGACGGTGCTCGACCACCGACGCATCGCCCCGAGGCAGTGCGTCAGCAGCGCGTAGGGGCTGTTCGAGCCGGCGACGGGCAGCGTCGCGTTGGCCGTCGCGTCATCCATGTCGCGCACGATGGTGACGATCGCGTCGAACTTCGCCAGCACGTAGGCGAGGATGACGTCCTTCTCCGAAATCTGCGTCATGCCGCCAGTATGACGGCCCGTGGGCCTGCAGTTCGTGCCGGCGATTCGCCCCTGACGGCGAGGGAGACGCCGTCTACCGTGGCCGCATGAGCGATGCCCCCAGCTGATGCAGACCGTCCTCGACGCGCGTGATCCGCGGCGCCTCGCGGAGTTCTATCGGCAGTTCCTCGGGCTGACGTATCGCGCCGGGACGAGCTACCGAGTGACGGCCCGGATGATGCCGACTGGCTCGTGCTGACGCACGCGGGCGGCCGCCGAGCGCTCGCGTTTCAACGCGACGAGGACCTCGAACCCACGACGTGGCCCGAGGGGCGCGTGCCGATGCAGATGCACCTCGACCTGACGGTGCCGGCCGTGGCCTCGCTCGAACGGCAGCGGGAGCGCGCCGTGTCGCTCGGCGCGACGCAGGTGCTCGACCGCTCCGATGACGACGATGAAGCCCTCTACGTCTTCACCGAACCCGCCGGGCATCCGTTCTGCGTGTTCGTGGCGTGACGGTTGGCTCAACCGAGGCTGCGCACCTCAAGTACCACGTGGTCCTGCTCGGCGCGTGCTGGCGGGGGAAGTAGGCGCGGCGTAGCCCCGTGAAGTAGCACGAGCCGGGCCGGACGTGCGGATCCCGAGGCCTCGCGCCATGACGGCATCTCTTCGCCTCGCAACTCGCCATGTTCGAACATATGTACTAAACTGGAGTCATGGACGAGGTCGCGCGCACCCTGCTTCGGCAGGCACGCAACCTCCCGGTTCTCGATCGGTTCGAGCTCTGGGAGGCGCTGAGTCACGCCCTCTTCGACGAGGCACTCAACGCCGAGGGCGCCTTCGTCGAACGTCCCGTCATGACGCTCGACGAGCGGGCCGCAGCGCTCGAGGAGGCCGCTGTCTCGCTCGAGCGCGCTGCTGCCACCGCGTCGCGGGTGTCACGCTCCGCGGACGCGACGATGCACGCTCTCGCCGCACGCCACCACACCGTCCATCGCGAGCGTGACGACATCGAGTGGGAGTCGATGGACGATCGCGACTACCCCCTGACGCCCGGCGAGTTCGCCGCGGCAGCGCTCGGCCCTGCCCTGGGCGTGTCCAGTTCTCACGCCGAAGCGATGGCCGCTGATGCCGAGCGCATCCGCCACTGCCTGCGTCCCCTCTTCGAGCAGGCCGGCGCCGGGCGTGCGCGCATGAGTTCGGTGGTCAAGATCAGTGATGTGCTGGCGCATCTCGACGACGCGCAGATCGCGGTGGCGTTGCCGCACCTGATCCACGCGAAGGCTGCCACCGCGGGCTCCACGGCGGCGAGCAACCGCACGACGCGAGTCCTCGACGCCCTGGGGTTGACCGAAGACGAGGACGAGATCGACATAAGGGCACAGCTCGGTGTCTGGTTCGCGCCACACCCCGAGCACCCGACCCTGACGGAGCTGCGCGCGGTCCTGCCCGCGCGCGACGCGGCGGATCTCAAGGCCGCCATCCACTCCCACGCACAGGAGCTTCGCGACTCGGCCCCGCACGTACTCGACGTCGCGCTGCGCGAACCGATCAATGCGCTGCGCGTGGACGCTCTCGTCCTGCTGGCGCTGGCCAACGTGCACGTCACACCGGTTCTGCACCTCCAGGTGCCTGTTGTGCGCTCTCGTCCCTCGGTGGCCGGTGGCGCGGAGGCGGTGGAGCGGGTTACTCACACCTCCGGGCCAACGCTCGACGGGAGCGCGAGCCGCGTCAGCGTCCTCGACGCGGATGGCGTCTGGAGCGGCCGTTCCGGGCCTGGGTGGCCGGATGCCGCACGCGCATCGGAGCGAGTGTGGAACCGCCATTCCGGCTCAGGTGGCCCCGACTCCACTCGCGAAGCGAGCGGCGTGTGGACCCGCCGTCCGGGCTCAGGCGGCCCGAATGCCGCTCGCTTATCGGAGGGTTTCGGTGGCGTGGGGCCGCCCAGCGGTGCCGATGGCGTCCCCCTGCGAGGCGGGGTGGGCGAACACAGCTCGACGAACGGCTTCGGTGATGCCCGCGTGCCGGGCGTCGGGACGATCGTGGCCGCTGTCGTCGAGGAGCTGGCCCGCGTGGTGGGCGCGGTGTTCACGACGGAGCTCATGGACGCCGAGCGCTGGACGACGATCGCCACGAGCACGCAGAAGTATCGTCTGTCGACGGCAATCCGCACGTTCGTGGAGCGTCGCGATGTGCACTGCCGGTTCCCCTGGTGTTCGCGCCGCGCGGAGGGGTGCGATGCCGACCACGTCGTCCCCTTCGCCGACGGCGGGGAGACGAGTGCCGCGAATCTGCAGATGTTGTGTCGTCATCATCACCGGGCGAAGACGTTCGGTGGTTGGGCCGTGCAGATGAACGCTGACGGGGTGTGCACCTGGCAATCGCCTTCGGGGCCGATGATGCTGACCCACCCGAACGATGCCGTCCCCCGCGATCCTGACGACCAGAGCTTCACCGTCGATCTCGACCGCGCGGCTTGGCCACTCGCTGCGGGACCTGCGGCTCTCGAAGCCACGCGTCCAGCCGAGAGCGCGCCGGCCGGCTAGTTTCAGCCCGGGCGCACCGCGAGCATCGCCCCACGCCGCTAGCCCGGCCGGTGCGTGTCCCTACCCGAGATGACGACGGTCGTCGTGGCCGCGGGCCCAGCCGTGCGTCACCCAGCCACCCTGGCTCGAACGCTGTACCTCTGGGCTGTCACTCCATCCGCGTGGGTCGCTTGGGCGACTGAGAGCCGCCGCTGATCACAGCGTCGTAGACCTCGTCGACCGCACGCGGTATCCCACCTCCAACGGGACGTCGGCCAGCGCCATTACCTTCGCCGCCGGCGTCGCCGGGCCCCGCGTCGCCGCCGACGACCTCGTTGACGCCCCCGTCGCGCGACGTCTGCGCTCCGGCACACCTCACGCCTGCGCGCGCCAACATCTGCGCCTGCCAGGGAGCGCGCAGCGCCGCGGCATGCAGGGCGGGCTCGTCGCTGAGCACACGATGCGCGGCGTCCTGACGCAGGTGCCCGTCGTGCAGCAGCGCGAGGTCGTCGGCCCACTCCCACGCGAACGCGAGGTCATGCGTCGACAGGGCGATCGTCGTACCGCGTTCCTCGAGCGACGTGAGGCTCGCGAGCAGCGCCTCGACGCCGGCCGGGTCGAGACCGGCCGTCGGCTCGTCGAGCAGCAAGTACGCGGGGCGCATCGCGACGGCACCCGCGATGGCCACGCGTTTCTGCTGCCCGAACGACAGTTGATGAACCGGCCGATCCGCGAGGTCGCTGATCCCGAGGACGTCGAGCGTCTCCTCGACGCGTCGCCGCACCTCGTCGGGCGGCAGCCCGAGGTTGGTCGGGCCGAACGAGACGTCCGCGAAGACGTCCGCCGAGAACAACTGATCCGCCGGATCCTGAAGCACGAGCTGCACGAGCTGTCGATGACGCTCCAGCCCGCGCCGCGAACGCTGCAACGCCACCCCGTCGACGACGACGTCCCCTGACGTCGCCGCAACCGACCCGGCCACGGCGCGCAACAGCGTCGTCTTGCCTGCGCCGTTCGCGCCGACGAACGCGAGCCGCCGCCCCGGCTGCACGTTGAGGTCGACGCCGTCGAGTACGGCGTCCCGACCGCGATACCCCACGCGCAGATCCCTGACACCCAACCCACGGGTACCAGTTGCCTCCCGGCCGCCGGGCTCAGCCACACGTGACTCACTATCTCGAGCGACGCCGTTCGGCCCAGCTTGCCTGTTCTGCAGCCACCTGTTCATCGCGACATCACCGCCCACGTCATGAGGGCGCTGACGACGAGCACGACACCACACAGCGACCGCCACGACGCCTGCCGCGCGGGCGTCGTGACGATGAGGTCGCCCGTGTATCCACGTCCGGCGAGCCCCGCTTCGAGGCGCTGGGCGCGCGTCCAGGCCCGGACGAGCACCCCCGCGAGCAGCGTCCCAGTGCTCGCGAGCGCCGCGCGGCGCGTCGCGTAGCCGAGGCGCGCCGTCTGACTCTCCCGGATCGTGCCGACCGAGTCGAGCAGCGTGAAGATCATCCGATACACGACGCCCGCGATCTCGACGAGAAACGCCGGCACCCCGACGCGCCGCAGCCCGCCGAGGACGTCCGTCATCGGCGTCGTCAGCGCGAGCACGAGGACGGCAGCCGCCCCCGCCGCTGCACGCGACCCCGTCAGAACGGCTCGATCGAGCGACGATCGCCCGATCGAGAACGGCCCCGCCTGCCACAGCGCGTCATCGGGCGCGGGGCCGATCGACACGAGCACGCCCACGAGGCCGATGACGACGAACACCGCCGGCAGCGCCCACACACGCAGCACGAGCCCTGGCGCGACGCGCGCACCCACCGTGACGGCGACGAACGCGACGACGACGACGGCCAGGTCGACGCGTACGTCCCGCGCCACCATCGCCACGGCGAGAAGACCGAGCGCCAGCGCAGCCTTCTCGCTGACGGCGTGCGTGCGCCACGCGCTGCTCCACGCCGCCTCGTCGATCGCGAGATGAGCCACGCTCAGGCGATCCGCGAACCGTCGGGCGCGTTCGTGACGAGACCCGTCGCAGCGTCATCACCCGGGGCAGGACGACGTGACGCAACGCCGCTACCCGCACTCGCGACACCCGACGCCGCGTCGCGGTTCTTGCGACGCTCGCGGAACGTGCCGAGGACGAAGCCGAGGAAGCCCGCACCGAGCGCGGCCTGCATCGCGAACAGCCCCGATTCGACCTCGCCACCGGGCTGCGTCCAGAACGGCTCGAACCACGGCTTGTAGTCGGGGTCGGACTTCTCGATGGTCTCGGTGGCCGCAGCGTCCGTGCCACTGAAGTCGCCACTGCGCGTGCCCATGACGAGCGCCAGGACGAAGATCGCCGCCGCGAGCACGACGAGGAGGACGTTCGTCAGTCGACGGTCACGCACGGCTCGCCTCCTTCGCCTCGACGTCGGCCGAGACCGCGACACCCGCATCGAACCCACGATCGCGTCCGAATCCCAGACCGGCGAGCTCCGGGCCGGCCCAGGAGCGCAGCGCGTTCATGAGCAGCACACCGACGAGGCCCTCGACGATGGCGAGCGGAATCTGCGTCACCGCGAACAGCCCGAGAAACCGCGACCATGCGCCGACGAAACCCGTCGCGCGGTCGGGGAAGGCGAGGGCGAGCTGCGTCGCCGTCGTCACGTACGTCATGAGGTCGGAGACGGCGACGGCGCAGAACACGGCGATCGACAGCGGCGCGCGACGCATCAGCCGATAGACGCCGTACCCGGCCCACGGCCCGACGACTGCCATCGACATGACGTTCGCGCCGAGCGTCGTCAGCCCGCCGTGCGCGAGCAACAGCGCCTGGAACAGCAGCACGATCGTGCCCAGCGCCGCCATGACAGGCGGGCGGAAGATGATGGCGCCCTCGCCGGTGCCCGTCGGATGCGACGAACTCCCGGTGACGGACGGCAACTTGATGGCCGACAGCACGAACGAATACGCCCCGACTCCGCCGAGCAGCAGCTTCGACTCCGGATGCTTCTCGATCGTGCGCTTGATCTCGCGCGCTCCGTGGATGACGAAGGGTGCCGCTACCGCACTCCAGGCGGCAGCGTGAACAGGGGGCAAGAACCCCTCAGCGATATGCATGAGTGCACCTTCCCGGGATGACGCGTCCCGCTCGATGGCGTCACCCCGAGTTCCTGACTCACGGAAATCCCGTTCACAGTGGCGCGACCGTGCCGGATTCTCACCGGCTTCCTCGTCCTGGGTGACGCGCGCTGCCCACCCTAGCGAACCGCCCGCCCGCCGTGGGCGCCCGGGACGCAGTAGCTCCCGCAACGGTGATCACACCTTCGTCGTGTCCGGCCCGCCACCTCTGACGGCCCCTCGCGCCACCGCCCCACGGCCAGGCTTCCCCCCGGTGCTCCCCCACGCCCGCGCTGCGGCACCGCACCACGTCGACATTGCGACGTCAACACCACGCCAGATCGCCCGCGAGCGCTCATGGCCGACGCACAGGATCTCGACATCACCCACCCACACGCGAGCGCGAACGTGGGGGACGTGGAGAACACGACGGTGACACGAGTCCTGACGGTGGCAGGCGGCGTCCTCGCAGCCTGGATCCCGGTGCTCTACCTGCGCCTGGACGCGCAGCGCGTCGACCCTGCGAGCATCGCGGCGTGGTTGGGGCTCGACGTGAGCGAACTCCTCGCCCTCACCGCACTCGTTCTGGCCACCAGTCGACGCGCCGCGGCCACCCGGCTCATCGGGCTCGTCGGCGCGACGCTGTTCGTCCTCGACGCCGTCACGGACATCGCGAGCGCGACCACGACAAGTTCGCTCGCCACCGCCGTCGCCATGGCGCTCGCCGCCGAGATCCCCGTCGCTCTCGGATGCCTACGCCTCGCCCTGATGCATGACGCGCCGGCCACGACGACGCAGCTGGCTCACGTCAACTCCTGACCAACGCCGGCGCGAGAACAGGCGCCAGCTCGAACTCCCGTCCCCAACCGCGATTCGCGTCCCCATCTGCGAATCCCGTCCCCAACGACTCGCCGACCTCACACCTACCGTCGAGACGCCGAAACCACGAGGCGACGCCACCGTGAGACGCCGCAGCCACGAGACGACGCCACCGTGAGACGCCGCAACCACGAGACGACGAACGCCGGCCGGATGCTTGTCGCATCCGGCCGGCGTCATGTTCGCCTACGCCCGATTCCTCGCGTCGTCTCCGTCGAGGCGATCAGGCGCCGAGGCCAGCACTACGACGAGGCGCCGACATCAACCCTGCGTCGGGGCCGCCTCGAGCGTGCGCAGGCGACCGTCGACCATCTCGTGCAGCGAGTCGACGGCGTCGAGGGTGTGCAGGTCGTGCGTCACCATGATGGTCGCGGCCTGGTGTTCGTGCGTCACCTTGCCGAGCAGTTCGACGACGGCGGTGCCGCGCTCGGTGTCGAGCGACGCGGTCGGTTCGTCGACGAGCAGCAGCTTCGGCTCGTTCATCAGCGCGCGGGCGATGCCGACACGCTGACGCTGACCGCCGGAGAGCGCTGCGGGGCGGCGGTCGAAGACCTTCTCCAACCCGACGGCGGCGAGCAGTTCCTCGGCCCGCGATGCGGTGTCCTTGCCGTGACGCCCGGCGATGCGCGCAACGATCTCGAGCTGCTCCACGGACGTCAGCGACGCGATGAGATTGCTCTGCTGGAAGACGAACCCGATCGACGACAGGCGCACCGCTGCGGCGTCCTTGTGCGAGAGCCCCGAGACGACCTTGCCGTCGATCGTCACGATGCCGGAGTCGGGCGTCTGCAGCAGGCCGGCGACGGCGAGCAGCGACGACTTGCCGGAACCCGACGGGCCCGTCACCGCGGCGAACTCGCCCGCGGCGACGTGCAACGACACGTCGTTGACGGCCGTGATGCGCCCCGAGGCGCCGTCGGGGAAGGTCAGCGTCGCGTTCTTGACGTCGAGGCTCATCGGGCTGCTCCTGGCGCGGTGGTGGGGACGAGGGTGGCGTCGAGGCTCATCGCGCGGCCTTCGACACGAGGTACGGGTGCATGACGACGAAGGCTCATCGCGCGGCCCCCAGTGCGGTGTTGGGGTCGACGGTCACGATGCGGCGCACGCTGACGAGCGCGCCGAGCAGACCGAGGACGAACAGCAGCGCCAGCGGGACGAGCGTGGTGGTGAGGCTGAGGACGAACGGCACCGTGCCCTGCGCGAAGTAGCCGAGGACGGTCGCGACGATCGTGCCGAGGCCGCCACCGATGAGCAGCAGGATGGCGGCCTGACCCATGGCGTCACGCACGAGGTAGCCGGTGTGCGCGCCCATCGCCTTGAGGACGGCGAGGTCGGGCGTGCGCTGGATCGTCCAGACGGTGAAGAACGCGCCGACGACCAGGGCGGAGACGAGCATGAGCATGACGCGCATGAGCGTCAGCGAGCCGTTCTCGGCCTGGTAGGCGCTGATCGTGCTGAGCGACGTCTTCGGGTCCTGCACGTCGAGGCCGGTCGCCGAGGTGAGCGCGTCCTTCGAGAACCCGCTGCCCGTCTTGACGAGCGCGACGGTGCCCGAGCCCTGGCCGAGCAGGCCGGCGGCCTTCGCGTCGTTCTCCGTCATCCACACGACGGGCTGGTGCTGGTACGACGCGTCGTCGCTCAGCTTCTCGACGCGAACGCTCTTGTTGTTGAACGAGATCGACTCGCCCGCCTTGAGCGCGGCGTCCTTCGTGATCGTCTTGCCGACGACGACGGAGCCGTTCTTCACCCCCTTCGGCGCGGCGAACGAACCGTCCGGCACGGCGAAGACGGCGACCGCCGACGGCACACCGGAGACACTCGCGCGGCCCTGCGTGATCGTCAGCGGCGAGGCGTCGGTGACGCCCTTGACCGATTTGATCTTGTCGATGTCCTTCGCCTCGACGTGGGAGCTGTCATACCCGACCTTCTGCCCCTTCGCGGGGGCCGAGAAGCCGATCTGGTCGACACCGTGCGAGGGCAACGTGTCGATGGCCGACACGCTCTCCTTCGCGAGGCCGGCCGCGAGGCCGGTCAGCATGACGACGAGCAGCGTGATCAGGGCGATGACGCCGCCGATGAGGGCGAAACGCCCCTTGGCGTACGCAAGGTCTCGAGTTGCGAGGAACATCAACCTCTTCTTTCGGCACAGGTTCTCCAGGTTTTCTCCATTCCAGTGCGGTTCACCCCCTGCGCGCATCACCCAGGCAGTGGGAGAACGCATCAACCGTTCGGTTGACGTCCGTGCGCGTTCGACGCACCCACGCGGCAAAATGGACGGTGATGAGTACCACCGACTCCGAACGCACCATCCGCACCATGCAGGCCGCGATGCACGTCCTGTTCGTCGTGCTGCTCGTCGTCGGGGTGATCCGGGCGCTCGCCGGAGACGCCTCGCCGTTCGCCGTCATCGCCGCGACGGTCGTGTTCACCGGCGTCTACCTGAGCGGCCTCGTCGTCGAACGCCGCGCGCGCCGCGCCCAGTCGCTGCGCGCCGCCCAGGATTCGCACACCGGCCAGGTGTGGATCATCGCGCTGACGCTCGCGTGGTGCCTGACGCTCGCCATCGCGCCTGACTTCGCGTGGGTGGCGTTCGCGCTGTACTTCCTCGTCCTGCACGTCGCGATCCGGCCCATCGCTGCCGCCCTCGTGCCCCTCGTCCTCGTCGCGAGCGCCGCCGCCCTCGTCTCGCGCCCCGACGGACGCAACGTCGGCACCGTCATCGGCCCGATCATGGGGATGATCGTCGCGCTCGGCATCTCGTGGGTGTACGCCCAGCTGCGCGCGGAGAACACGCGCCGCCGCGAACTCGTCACCCAGCTCGTCGCCGCGCAGGACGACGTGCTCGCGACGCAGGAGACGCTCGCCCTCGCCCAGCACCGCGCCGGCGTCCTCGCCGAGCGCGAGCGCCTCGCGCACGACATCCACGACACCCTCGCGCAGGGCTTCTCCAGCATCGTGCTGCTGTCGCGCGCGGGCCTCGCCCGTAACCAGCACGCCCGCACCCAGCACGCGAGCGCCCAGGCCACCCACGACAGCGCCGCGCATGCCGGCGACGAGATGGCGCGCCTGCTCGAGCAGATCGAGTCGACGGCCGCGCAGGGCCTCGCCGACTCGCGCGAGGTCGTCCATGCCCTGACGCCGAGCAACCTCGTCGACGCGCCGTTGTCCGGCGCGCTCGAGCGCCTCACCGCGCGCCTGACGGAGCACACCGGCATCCGCGCCGACACGACCTGCGACGGCGAACCGCGCCCACTGCCGGCCCCAGTCGATGTCGCGCTGCTGCGCATCGCGCAGAGCGCCCTCGCCAACGTGCGGACCCACAGCAAAGCGCAGCGCGTCGGCGTGACGCTCAGCTACCGACCCGACGAGGTCGGCCTCGAAGTCATCGACGACGGCGTGGGTTTCACCGACGCCGACGTCGAATGCGCGCCCCTGGGCGGCAGCGGATTCGGCCTGCGCGCCATGCGGGAACGCCTCGACGCACTCGGCGGCCACCTCGAGATCGAATCCCAGCCCGGCGAGGGCGCCGCCCTCATCGCGACCACCCCCACCAGCGGCCCCTACAAGGCGGTGAGGCAGGAGAACACCGAGCCCGCCCCTGCCCTGACGGCCGGAGTCGAACCGCACGTGACACCCTCGACGGAAAGCAGCCTCCGATGACGAGCGTCATCCTCACCGACGACCATCCCGTCGTGCGCGCGGGCCTACGAGCGCTGCTCGACGCGTCGGGCATCGACGTCCTCGACGAGGCCGGCAGCGGCGAGGAGGCCCTGCGCGTGCTCGACCGCCTCGCCGAGCAGGGGGTGCGCCCCGACGTGGTCCTCATGGATCTGCAGATGGGGCCCCGCCTCGACGGCGTCGCGGCGACGCACGCCATCCGCGCCCGCGACGACGCGCCCCGCGTCCTCATCCTCACGACCTACGACACGGACGCCGACATCGTGCGCGGCGTCGAGGCCGGCGCGTCCGGCTACCTGCTCAAGGACGCACCGCCCGCCGACCTCGTCGAGGCCGTGCACCGCGCCTCACGCGGCGAGACGGTGCTCGCGCCCGCCGTCGCGGCGCGCCTCGTCAACCGGTTGTCCTCGCCCGCACCGACACTGACGGCCCGCGAACTCGACGTGCTCGACGCCGTCGCCGGCGGCGCGACGAACAAGGAGATCGCGAAGCACCTCTTCGTCTCCGAGGCGACCGTCAAGACGCACCTCGTGCACATCAACGAAAAACTGGGCGCCACCTCGCGCACCGAAGCGGTGGCACTCGCACGACGCGCCGGGCTGCTGCGCTGAGAAGCGCGGAGGGCGGAACCCTCAGTCGCCGCGCCCGACGACACGCCCCACGCTCGATGGCTGCCGCGCGAGGCGCACGGCGCGCTGGATGCGGCGCGTCGACTTGTCGGGGTGCGGTAGTTCGTCGAGCGCGAACCATCCGGATTCGAGGGCTTCGCTCGCCACCTCGACCTCGGGGCGCTCGTCGCACACGACGCGGAAGATGACGTCGACGTGCCGGATCTCCGGGTCGAAATCAGTGGCCATGACGCTACCCGGCTCGATGTCGAGGCCCGTCTCCTCACGCACCTCGCGCACGACGGCGTCCTGCGGTTGCTCGCCGGCGTCGATGAGGCCGCCCGGCAGCGACCATCCGCTGCGGTGCGCCTGACGCAGCGCGAGCACGCGCCCGTCGTGCTCGATGATGGCGACGGCGCCGGCGCTGAACGTCGGCTGCATGGCGTGCACGATGCGGTGGCTGAGCCCGGCGGGCAGCATCCGGTAGACGCGCAGCGCGGCCATCCGCAGCGCTCCGGGACGCTCGGCGTTCACATGGCCTCCTTGGCGCGGCGTTCGAGCTGACGTTCGTCGACGGCGTCGAGATCCTCGTCGCCGTGTTCCTCGAGATGGTAGCTGCGCATCACCTTGACCATGTTGTTGACGACGGCGATGAGCGGCACGGCCGTGAACGCGCCGAACGCCCCGCCGAGCAGCGTGCCGGCGCTCACGCCGATCAGGATGACGACGGGGTGCAGGTCGACGAACCGTCCGAGGATGAGGGGGTTGACGAGGTTGCCGAGCAGCTGCACGAGCACCGTGAGGATCGCGACGAGCACGAGCGCGGTGACGAGCCCGTTGCCGACGAACGCGATGGCGAACATGAGCGCCGCGGCGAGCAGCACCCCGACGAGCGGGATGAGCGAGCCGAGGAAGATGACGACGGTCAGCGGGACGGCGAGGGGCACGTCCGCGAACCAGAGCACGGGCAGCATCGCCGCCGCGTTGAGCAGGGCGAGCAGCACGAGCGAGCGCATGTAGACGACGAGGGTGCGCCACGCCGCCGCGCCCGCGAGGTCGACGTGGTTGTGCGCGCCACGCGGCAGCAGCCGCACGATCCAACGCCAGATGGAGCCGTCGTCGGCGAGCAGGAACAACGCGCAGAACAGCGTGAGCAGCAGCGCCGACAGCCCGCCCGTGACGATGCCGACGTGCGCCGCCGCCCAGCCGACGATGTCGGCCGTGTGGTTGCTCAGCGTCGTTCCGAGGTCGGTCGTGTAGCGGCTCGCGGAGGTTTCGTCGATCTTCAGCGGCCCGTCGACGAGCCAGTGCCGCGCGCCCTGCTCGGCCAGCGTCAGCTGTCGGGCGAACTCGCCGCTGGAGTCGTCGATCTGCGCCACGACGAACGCGATCAGCCCCGCAGCCGAACCGACACCGACGAAGAACGCGATGACCGCGGATGTCGTGCGCCCCACGCCGCGCCGCACCAGCCACGACACGATCGGAGCGAGGAGCGCCGCGAACATCACCCCGGTGACGAAGGAGACGGTGACGACGCCGAGACGCGTGACGCCCCAGAAGAACGCGAGCACCCCGACGGCGATGGCGAGCAAACACACCGACCACCACGCGGCCACCCGCACGCCATACGGCACGGCCTCACGCGCCGACGCCACCTTCTGCTGTTCCATGGCCCAAGAGTGTCACGCGGTGGGGCGGGCGCGACGCAGCGTCACACCGGCGAGCGCTTCGGGCCTCACGAGGGTCGCCCCGGCGTGCGTCCAGAACTGTTCGATCTCGGCGTGCAGGCGCGACGACGGATCGCTCGCGCGTGCTGACAGGTGCAGCCCGAGGACGGTCGCACTGAGCATGCGCGCCACGACGCCCGTGTCGACCCCGGCATTGAGGCACCCCGCAGCGGCAACCTCGTCGAGCATGTCGCGGGTCGTCTCCTGCCACACCCCGAACGACGCCGGATGCCCCGCGCCATAGGTCTCGCGCTCGATCGCGAGCCGAGCCGTCGCCTGGAAGATCGGGTCGTCGGCGAGCCCGTCACAGGTGAGGTAGCCGTAGTCGACGAGGCGTTGCACCGGCGAGCCCGCCAGGGCGGCGACGGCGTCGCGCAGCCACGTCGTGTGCGCGGCGAGGACGGCGTCGGCGACCTCTTCCTTCGTGTCGAAGTGGAAGTACAGCGCGCGCTTCGTCACGCCCGAGCGCGTCATGATGTCGGCGATGGTCGCGCCGGCGAAACCGTGCTCGGCGAACGCCTCGGCGGCGCCCGTCAGGATGCGAGAGCGCGTCTCGTGCGCACGCGCCTGGGTGATTTTCCGCTGCGCCACCGAGCCACCCCCTCATGGTCGTCTCGTATTTCGGCCTGCGGATTCAATCACGAATTGCTATGTCGTCCGTCATGCCACTCGGGAGGCGGCCACCCCGGCCGCTCGCCCGGAGAACAGGCATCCTCCGAGGAACGTGCCCTCGAGCGCGTTGAAGCCGTGGACGCCTCCCCCACCGAAGCCGGCGGCCTCACCGGCGGCGAACAGCCCCGGCACGACGCGGCCGCGAGCGTCGAGCACGCGCGAGTCGAGGTCGGTCTGGATGCCGCCGAGACTCTTGCGCGTCAGCACGTGCAGCTTGATGCCGACGAGCGGGCCCTGCCTCTCGTCGAGCACGCGGTGCGGCGCCGACACGCGCGCCAGCCGGTCGCCGAGGTAGCGGCGCGCGTTGTGGATCGCCATGACCTGCACGTCCTTGCCGTACGCGTTGTCGACCTGCGCGTCACGCTCCTCGATCTGCCGACGCACGTGTGCCGCATCGAGCAGCGGCTCGTCCGTCAACTCGTTCATCTTCGCGACGAGCTCTTCGAGCGTCTCGGCGACGACGAAGTCCTCGCCGTGCTCGACGAAGTCGGCGACCGCTCGCGGCGCACCCTTCGCCAGCCGCGCCCGCACGACCTCGCGGCGGCTCCCGGACGTCAGGTCGAGGTTCTGCTCCGAGCCGGAGAGGGCGAACTCCTTCTCCAGCATCGGTTGGGTGACGATGAACCACGAGTGGTCGTACGCGCGGATCGCCGGGTCGCTGCGCAGGTGACGCAGCGTGCCGCGCGTGTCGAAACCGGGCAGGATGCGGATGGCGTGCTGCGGCCACACCGGGTTCCAGTTTCGGATGCCTTCGGTGTAGTGCCACATCCGATCACGGTTGACGAGGCGCGCGCCCGCGTCCGCGGCGATCTCGAGCATGCGCCCGTCGACGTAGGCGGGCACCCCCGTCAGCATCGAACGCGGCGCCTCGCCGAGATCCGCCGGCCACCAGCGCCGCACGAGGTCGTGGTTGCCACCGATGCCGCCGCTCGCGACGATGACCGACGGCGCCGTGAACTCGAACCCGCCGACGACGTCGCGGTTCGACGCGACACCGCGCTCCGCGTCGTCGGGAGCGAGGACGCTGCCGCGCACGCCGGTGACGGCGCGAGCACCACCGTCGGCAGGGGTCTCGACGATGAGTTCGTCGACGCGATGACGGTGCGCGAACGTCAGCAGGCCCCGGGCCTCGGCATCGAGCGCCTTCTCGACGAAGGGGCCGCTCACGCCCGTGCCGGTGCCCCACGCGATGTGGAAGCGGGGCACCGAGTTGCCGTGACCCCCGGCGCGACCGTCGCCTCGCTCGGCCCACCCGACCATTGGCGTGAGCTCGATTCCGTTCTCGCGCAACCACTCCCGCTTGCCGCCGGCCGCCCACTCGACGTAGGCGCGCGCCCAGCGCTTTCCCCAGACGTCCTCACCGAGGGGCTCACCGGACGCGTTCGCCTCACCCTCGAGGCGGTCCCACTGGGCGCTGCCGCACCAGTCCTGCCACGCGAGCTCGAGGCTGTCGCGCACCCGCAGGCGGCGCTGCTCGGGCGAGTCGACGAGGAACAACCCACCGAACGACCAGTGCGCCTGAGCGCCCAGATTGGCGCGATTCTCCTGCTCGACGACGACGACGCGGCGCCCCCGCGACGTCAGTTCGGCCGCCGCCACGAGACCTGCCAGCCCCGCGCCCACGACGATCGCGTCGAAACTCTTCCCGTCCATGCCCACCTCCGAAGTCTCGTCGCACGCACGGTCTCGGGACGACGCGTCACGTCGCGGCCTGTATCGAACGCCAGTGTTCAATGTGATGCCGATCACTGTACTCACGGGTTTTCGGGCGCATCGACGAACGACGAAAGGCGCTGCGCGGCCGTCCGATGTGCTGACGTTCTCAGCCCGTCAGAAGGCGCAATGGGTAGCATCGGACGTTATGACCTCACGGACCGCAGCGGCGCGCCCCGACGAGACGCCCGCGGCCGGAGCGTCATCGCTCGGGGCCGACTCGTCCGGGCACCAGGCGACTACGGCGTCGTCCCCGCTCGCCGCGTTCTGGCGCGAGCTCAGCACGTTCGGCATCATCGGCGTGCTCAACATCTTCATCGACATGGGCCTGTACAACTGGCTGCGCGCCGGCCCGCTCGACGGCAAGGTGACGACCGCGAAGATCATCTCGGGCGCCGTGGCCACCGTGTTCGCATGGGTCGGCAACCGGTACTGGACGTTCCGTCACCGCGAGAACCGTCCGCTGCACCACGAGGTCGTGTTGTTCTTCGCCGTCAACGGCGTCGCACTCGCCGCCACCTCGGCCTGGGTCGCGTTCGCGCACTACGTGCTGGGGGCCCGCGGCGCGTTGTGGGAGAACGTGCACGCCCTCATCGGCATCGGAATCGGCACCATCCTGCGCTTCGTCGCCTACCGGACGATCGTGTTCGGCGCCGCCGCAGAGGATCCG
This sequence comes from Dermacoccus sp. SAI-028, assembly GCF_004346775.1. NCBI lineage: Bacteria > Bacillati > Actinomycetota > Actinomycetes > Micrococcales > Dermacoccaceae > Dermacoccus > Dermacoccus sp. SAI-028. The sequence goes on from NZ_SMFS01000001.1 coordinate 2,831,836, forward strand.
AAAGCCTGACGCGCAGGAGCGGGATCAGGGGGCTGAGCGCCGTGCGCCCACCCGGGACACGAGGTGCCCGACCACATCACCCTCGAACGCTAGGACCGTCGCGCCCGCACCCGCGACAGGAGGTGCCCGGCCTGTTCGCGCCGCAGTTCGAGACCCCAGCCGGCGACGGCGAGCAGCGCCTCGCTGATGATGTTGCCCGACATCTTCGACGTGCCGAGTTCGCGCTCGCTGAATCGGATCGGGTGCTCGACGATGCGCGCCCCGGCCCGGATCGAGCGCCACGTCAGGTCGATCTGGAAGCCGTAACCGGCTGACGTCACGCTCGCGAGGTCGATCTGGCGCAGCAGCGTCGCGCGGTAGACGCGAAACCCGGCCGTCGCGTCATGGACTCGGGTGCCGAGCATCGCCTGGACGTAGACGTTGGCGCCGCGGCTGAGGATCTCGCGGTTCTTCGGCCAGTTGACGACGGAGCCGCCCTTGATCCAGCGGGAGCCGATGACGAGGTCGGCGCCGGCCGCGAGCGCGAGCATCGCAGGCAGTTCCTCGGCCGGGTGCGAACCGTCCGCGTCGATCTCGACGAGCGCGTCGTAGCCGCGCTCCAGACCCCACGCGAAACCGGCGAGGTAGGCCTTGCCGAGGCCCTCCTTGCCGCGACGGTGCATGACGTGCACGTGGGCGTCGGCCGCCGCCATCTCATCGGCGAGCTGCCCTGTCCCGTCGGGCGAGTTGTCGTCGAGGACGAGGATGTCGGCGTCGGGGACGGCACTCCGGATGCGCTCGACGATGACCGGCAGGTTATCCCGCTCGTCGTACGTCGGCACGAGAACGAGCACTCGCTCGATCGGTGCGCGTTCCGCTGCGTCGACCACCAAAGACCTCCCCACGAGCGCCAGGCGGGCGCCAGGCTGTGCATACCCTATCGGTGGCGACGGACAATGGAGCAATGAACCCAGCACGAATCGCCGTCGCCGGGCACCCGCAGGCCCTCGTGCGACGCACACCCCCCGGCCGGGCCGCATGAGCGCCGACATGAACGTGGGCACCGTCGCCGAGGCCGTCGCGACGCTCTACGGCGGCGACCCGGCCGACTTCGTCGCGGTGCGCAAGGAACTCGCCGCAGCCGCACGTACCGCCGGTGAGCGCGATGCTGCCCGTGAGATCGCCGCGCTCCGCAAGCCCACCGCCGCGGCCGCGGCCGTCAACCACCTCGACGACGGCGCCATCAGCGACGTCCTCGCCCTCGGCGAACAGATGCGTGCCGCGCAGACCTCGCTCGACGCGGCCACGCTCAAGGAGTTGTCGGCCCGACGGCAGGAACTGCTGCAGCAGATCGTCACGCGGCACGACCTGAACGGCTCGCTCGCCGAGGCCGTGCACGCCACGCTGCTTGCGGCGATCGCGGACCGGCAGGCAGCCGACGCCGTGGCGACCCGCGCACTCGTGCGGCCACTGAGCTACAGCGGGTGGGGCGACGTCGACCTCACCGACGCCGTCGCGCACCGCGACGCGCCTGCGCGCCCCGCGCTGCGACTCGTCGCCGGCGGTACGCCTGCCCAAGACCGAATCCACGGTGCTGCGGCCGCGACATCAGCCCCATCCGCTTCCTCCTCCGCGGATGGAGCCTCCCCGCAGGTCGCCGACACCCAGGGCCGGCGGGATGAGGACGAGCAGGAGAAAGCCGAACGTGGGGCCGCCGAGCGCGAGAGCGCCCAGAGGCGGCGGGCCGAGCAGGAGCAGCGCGAGAAGGCAGCGCTGGCCGAGATGGATGCCCGCATCGCGCGGTTGCGAGTCCGCGTCGAGGCGGCGCAGAAGGCCTACGACGCAGCGAGAGCGGCCCGCGACTCGGCGCGGGCCGCTCTCGAAGAGGCGTTGCTCAGGCGCTCTTCGATGCCTGGGGGAACATCGTCGAGCAGTAGCTCGTGAGGTCCTCGACGGCGCTGTTGTACGACGTCGTGTCGACCGTCTTCGCCGGCTTCTCCGCCTTCTTCAACGCATCGACCTGAGCCGCAGCTGCGTCGGCCTTCTTCTTGAACGACGAATCACCGGACTGCTTCCCGTCCGAGCGCAGCGAATCCGCGAGCGAACCCATCGTCTTCGTCGCCTTCTGCAGGTCGGCGTCCTTATGAGAGTCGACGGCGTCGTTCCACGCCGCGTTCGCCGAGACGACCTGGCTGTTCGACGAGATGCAGGCCTTGCGCAGCGCAAGTGTCGCGCCGGGCTTGCCTGAGGCCGAACTCGACTGGCTGACCTGCACGCTCGGGTCGTCGCCGCTGTTGCCGCAGGCACCGAGCGTGAGCGTCAGACCGGCGCAGGCACCGAGCACCGACAGCGTGCGGGCGGGTCGAAGAGTGAAGGTCACTGGGTCCTCTCAGGAAGGTCGGGGTGGGTCACGATGACGGACGATCGACTCCACCGTGACACATTCGTGACCTTGGCGGCCAGTCAGCACGCGGTGACACCCGCCACGCACAGTGCCATCCACCAGCGACCAGAACCAGCGCGCGCGAGGCGATCCTGAGCGAGCGGTGGTAAACACCATGCACGGCGCCGGCAATCGGCGGCCCGAGCCGGGCGTCGGGCTCGGGCCGTCTTGCTCGTCAGGACGCTGCCGCCCCCACGATGCAGCGTGCGACCCACCCCGCGGCCTCGTAGATCGGCACGTGGCCGAGGCCGGGGCCTTCGAGGAACGTCCAGGCCGGGTGACGAGCGGCGATGCGACGCGCCGCGGAGACGGGCACGAGGCGATCGCACTCGCCGTGCACGAGCGTGACGGGCACCCGCAACTCGCTCAGCACGCGACGGTAGCGCGGGCTTCCAGCAGCCACGACGAGCGAGTTGGCGGCCCGCACGAGCCCGGGCACGGCGTCCTGGTTCTCTGCCAGAGCACGGACCTCCTCGACGGAGCGTCGCATCACCCACTTCGGCACGCGATGCGGGTCGGCGACGACCGTCAGGACGCCCTCGACGCCCATGCGGTCGATGCCGCGGCGCGCGGCGTAACGCGGGATGACGCGTCGCGCCGCGGGTGGACACATGTAGAGGGAGAAGGTGACGAGCACCGACCAGTGCGGCCGATCCTGCGGGTGCAGCGGCAGCACGGGGTCGACGAGCACGAGACGCGACACGAGCTCAGGGTGCTTCGCGGTCATCATCGCGACGATCATCCCGCCCATCGAGTTGCCGACGAGGACGACGTCGCTCAGACCGAGCTGACGCAGGTACGCCGCGAGCAGATCGACGTTGTCGGAGACGGCCGAGCGGTTCGACCCACTCGTGCGACCGAACCCTGCGAGGTCGAGCGCCAGCACGCGACCGTGCTCGGTGAGGAACGGCCACAACGGCTCCCAGTTGGCGAGGCTGCCGCCGAGACCATGGACGAGCACATACGTCGGGCGACCAGTCGGCGCGGCTTCGGGGTGGGGCTCAGCGTCGGCGGCACCAGGGTCGGCCGCAGCGTCAGCCGCGGCGCGCTCCCGTTGCTCGCCGGCGAGCGACGCGTTCACGCCCGGGACGTCGACACCCCCGTCACTCGAGGCGTTGTCGGGCTGATCATCAGGCCCGCTGTCGCGGTGGAAGACCTCGACGCGATCGTCCCCGATGTCGATGACGACGCTCGTGATCGGTGGCAGCTTCGGCTCCGGCAGGTCCGCGTTCGCCAGCGACACATTTGCGTGGCTCGACGATGCGCCCTCAGACGCCGGCGATTCGTCGATGTCTGCCCTCTCGGCGAGGCGCGAGGTGTCGACGAACGAGGTGCCGGACGTGCCGTAAGGTGCGGGCTCGCGTGGCGTCTCCGTCATCGTTCGAGGTGTTCGGCGAACGTCGGCGCCTGCGAGCCGAGGACGGGCGTGTATGGGCGGATCGTGCGTTCGACGACGATGCCCTCGAGCAAGAACGGGTCGCGGTCGAGGCGCTCGGCGACATCCTCACGCGTGGGCGCGGCGATGACGAGCAGCGCACCGTCGGGCTCGGCGAGGGGGCCGGACAGCAGCATGCCCTCGACCTGCGAGAGGTAGGTGCGGTGCTCGGGGCGGTGGGCGTCGCGGGCGGCGACGTCGTCGGAATACGTGTAGGTGACAGCGAAGATGGCCATGATCTCTCCTACGCCACGCGCCGGTCGGCGGGCAAGTCGGGGTTGGTGCCCGAGAGTAGCCCCAGACGCGGCGGCGCGCCCATAGGATCGTCCCAACGAGGCAGGGAGGGAACTCGGCGTGAGCGAGAGTTGGCAGCTGGGAAGCCGCTACACGCTCGAGCGGCAGATCGGCTCGGGCGCGATGGGGCAGGTGTGGGTCGGGCATGACGTCGACGGCCACACCCTGGCCTTCAAACTGCTGCGCCCCGAACTCGCCGACGACCCCGGCGTCGTCGCGCGCTTCCTGCAGGAACGCAACCTCCTCGTCGGCCTGCGCAGCCCGTACGTCATCCGCGTGCACGACCTCGTCGTCGAGGGCCCGCGCCTCGCGATCGTCATGGACTACGTCGCCGGCGACTCCCTGCGCGCCCTCCTGCAACGGCGCGGCAACCTGACCCCGCACGATGTCGCGACGCTCGGCGCCCAGATCGCACAGGGCCTCGCCGCCGTCCACGGCGCGGGTGTGCTGCACCGCGACCTCAAGCCCGAGAACGTCCTGCTCGCCGACGATCCTGACGCGATGTCGAGGGCTGCGATGTCGAGGGCTACGACCGAGACTGCCTTGCCCGCCGACGCCGCATCGACGCCGACGTCCACCGACGCGCTGGGCACTCTCGTGCCGAAGCTCGCCGACTTCGGGGTGGCCTCCCTCGTCACGCAGACGGGGCAGGTGGCGACGGCGAACGTCATCGGCACGCCGCAGTACCTCGCGCCCGAACTCGGCGACGGGCAACCGAGCGGGCGCGCGGGGGACCTCTACGCGCTCGGCGTCACGCTGTACGAGATGGCGTGCGGCGCGGTGCTGTTCCACGCGGACTCGCCCGTCGCGTTGCTGCGCCTGCACGCCGATCACGCGCCGACGCGCCCCGACGGCATCCCCGATGCCCTGTGGGTGCTCATCGCCGAGCTGCTCGCGAAGAACCCGCACGAACGCCCGGACGATGCCGCAGCCGTGGCACAGCGACTGTGGGCCATGGCGCCGCAGTTCGCCGGCGCCCCCGCCGCGCCCGTGCTCAGCGCACCGCCGCGGACGTCACGGATCGTCGCCGCAGGGGCGTCGGAAAGCGCCGCGCCCATCGGATCGCCCGTGCCCATGTCAGGCGCCGCCGCGGCGGTGGCGGCGCCTGCGGCCGCAGGTGGGGCGGTCGGCGCGGGTGGCGTGGCCGGCCCGGGTGGGGCGAATCCCGCCGATCACCTGGGCACAGCGTCGGCGACGAGCGACACTCCGAGCGGGGGGCAGCACCGGCGCAGCGTCTGGCTGGCGGTGACGCTCGTCGCCGGTCTCGCTCTCATCGCGCTCGTCGCGTGGCTGCTGCTGCGCGACTCCTCCTCGTCGCATAGCGCAGCTCCGTCGCCGTCATCGTCGACGTCGAGTCGTTCGACGCAGCCACGAGACGTCCCCCTGTCGGGCGCGCTGTCGGGCGGGGCGCGCACGGCGAGCGTGCGCGTCGGCGGATCTTCGTACGACGACGCCGTCGTGCCGTTGCTCACCGACCGCCAGGCGTGCACCGCCGCGGCACAGTTCGCCCTCGATCGTCGCTACGACGAGGTGGCGTTCACCGTCGGCGCCACCGACGCCCAGCCTGGGGGGACGAACATGCAGCCGGAAGGTACGACGACCGTGACCGTCCGCGTCGACGGCAGCGCCAAGCAGACCGTCACTCTCGGCGGCAAGCAGGCCAAAACACTCCGCGTGCCCGTCAGCGGTGCCCGGACGTTGAGCGTCGACACCGACTCGATCGGCTGCTCGCCCGCGCTCGACACCGCCCCGGTCGCCCTCGTCGCCGGCACCCTGCGCACATCCTGACGCCCTGGATACCCCCGGCGCCACCCACTCACTCAGGCCCCGCCCACCTGCGATTTTCGTCCACACTCGCGAATCTCGTCCACATTCAACTCGAACCAACTGCGTGACGAGCCGCCCCCTGACGGCTCGTCACGCAGTAGACCTCGGTGGGTCACCGATTCGGCGTCAACCGGTCAGCGCATCAGCTCCGGCGCGACGTGGCCGAAGCGGTGCAGTGTCCGCGAGATGGCCTGCTCGCGCAGGAACGTCAGCAGTTCCCGGCGTCCCGTCGACAGCACCTCGCCGAACAGCGGCGTGATGCTCGCGCCCTGGTCCTCGCCGGGAGCTGAGGCGAGCGCGGCGGCCGTCTCGCCGTCGGCGTCCGCGCCGACCATGCGGATGCGCAGCGGCTCGCCGCCGCGCGTGCCCTCACGGCACCACGTGACGAACTGCGCCGAGCTCTCGACCGACCCCATGCGGTTCAGCCAGACGAGTGCCTGACGTCCCTCGCCCGTCGCCGCCAGGCGCGTCAGCGCCGGCTGCAGCGCGACATCCCACGACAGGTACACGCTCGAACCGACGAGGTGCGCTCCGAGTACGAGTCGCGCCACCTCGGCGAGCGTGCGGTCCGCGACGGCGTCGACGTCGCCGTCCGCCGAAGTCTCGCCGAGCTCCGCGCGCACGACGACCTGCGGCTGCGGGCGGTAGCGGAAGACGTTCGACTCGGCGCGCAGCGACGACGGGTCGGCCTCGATGCCGAGCTCCTCGCGCCACGCGAACGCGTCGGAACGCAGCGACGCATGCAGCCACTCGCGGTCGGCTTCGTTTCGCGCCAGCGGCGACAGGATCTCGAGCAGGTCGCGCACCCGCGGCATGATCGGCGCGCCCTGACGCGCGACGCCGTCAGACACCCACGTGCCGAACTGCGCGACGTAGTTCGGCCCGCCCGCCTTCGCGCCGGGGCCAATGACGGATTCCTTCCACCCGCCGAAGCTCTGACGCTGCACGATCGCGCCCGTGATGTGACGGTTGACGTAACAGTTGCCCGCTTCGACGTGCTCCTGCCAGTACGTGACCTCGTCCTCGTCGAGGCTGTGGATGCCAGCGGTGAGGCCGAACTGCGTCGCGTTCTGCAGTTCGAGCGCCTCCTCGAGCGTGTCGGCGTGCATGAGGCCGAGCACGGGGCCGAAGACCTCGGTCATGTGGAAGAACGAGCCGGGCTTCACGCCGTCCTTGAGGCCGGGGCTCCACAGGCGGCCGGTGTCGTCGAGCTGCTTCGGCTCGACGAGCCACGTCTCACCCGGTTCGAGCGTCGTCAGCGCCTTGAGCAGCTTGCCCGACGGCGGCTCGATGACTGGGCCCATCGTCGTGCCGAGGTCGCTCGGCCAGCCGACGCGCAGCGACTTCACGGCGTCGACGAGCTGCTCACGGAACCGCTTCGACGTCGCGACCGAGCCGACGAGGATGCCGAGCGAGGCAGCCGAGCACTTCTGCCCGGCGTGCCCGAACGCCGACTTCATGAGGTCGGCGGCGGCGAGGTCGAGGTCGGCGGCGGGCGTGACGACGAGTGCGTTCTTGCCGCTCGTCTCACCGAACACGCGCGGCCCACCGGCGTGACGCGCGCGCCACCCGGCGAACAGGCGACCCGTCTCGATCGAGCCGGTGAGGATGACGGTGTCGACGTCGTCGTGCGCGACGAGCGCGCGGCCGTTGTCGTCCTCCTCGACGCGGACGACCTGCGCGGCGTCGCGCGGGATGCCCGCAGCCCACAGGGCCTCCATCGCGACCTCGACGCAGCCGACCGTCTGCGGTGCCGGCTTGATGACGACGGCCGATCCGCTCGCGAGCGCCGCGAGCACCGAACCGATCGGGATGGCGACGGGGAAATTCCACGGCGGAGTGACGAGCGTGAGGCGGTGAGGCTCGAATCGTGCTCCGTCAGAAGCCATTCCGGTGACCAACTCTTCGCAGCGGTCAGCGTAGTAGCGCGCGAAGTCGATCGCCTCGGAGATCTCCGGGTCGACCTGGTCGATCGTCTTGCCCCCCTCGGCGGCCGCGACGGTGACGAGATCACCGCGACGCTTCTCGATCTCCCGCGCCGCCTCACGCAGCAGCGCGGCACGCTCGGCGTTGGAACGTCCGGCCCACCCGGCCTGCGCCGCGACGCCGCGCGCGACGACGTCGTCGACCATCTCGCGCGACGTGAGCTGCGGCGACGTCAGCGGCGCCGGCTGACGCGTGACGGCCTCACGCGCCCACTCGCGCACCGCGGGCAGCGCCGGGTCGGAGTCGGGCGTGTTCTCGAAGAAGTCGCCGATCGGCGCGCGCTCGGGCGAGCGTCGCGGGCCGACGGGCGTCGAGGCGATCGCGTCGATCGACTCACGGAAACGTCGCTCCTGGTCCTGCATCGCCGACAGCGCACCGGTGCCGACGAGGCCGTCACGCACGTACTTGTGACGCTCGGCCGCACCCTCGTCGTGGCTGAACATGGCGTGCAGGAAGTTCTGCTCCGCCGCGTTCTCCTCGAGGCGACGGATGAGGTAGGAGACGGCGACGTCGAAGTCCTCGCGCTTCACGACGGGCGTGTAGAGCAGGACGGTGCCGACGTCGGCCTTCACCGCGCGGGCCTGCGACGGCGCCATGCCCTGCAGCATCTCGACGTCGAGGTGCTCGCTCACGCCACGCTTCTCGGCGAGCAGGTGCGCCATCGCGACGTCGTACAGGTTGTGCGAGGCGACGCCGAGGCGGCACACCTCCATCGCGTCGGGGCGCGTCGCGCGCTCGATGAAGCGCAGGTAGTTCGCGTCGACGTCCTCCTTCGACGTGTACGGCGCCTGCTTCCAGTCGTGCAGTTCGGCCTCGACGCGCTCCATCGCGAGGTTCGCGCCCTTGACGAGACGCACCTTGATGCCCGCGCCACCGTTGGCCTTGCGCTCCTTCGCGAACGCGATGAGACGCTCGAGCGCCGGCACCGCGTCCGGCAGGTAGGCCTGCAGGACGATGCCCGCCTCGAGGTCGTGGAACTCCGGCTCCGACAGCAGGCGCGTGAACAGCTCGATCGTCAGGTCGAGGTCGCGGTACTCCTCCATGTCGAGGTTGACGAACTTCTTCTTGATGTCGCCGCGGTTGACGTTCGCGGCGCCCCCACCCGGCTGGCCTGCGTCGGCGTTGGCGTCACCGGTGTTCGACGATGGCGACGACGCGTCGCTCGCCGTGCCGTTCGCGACGCGGTAGATCGGACGCAGCCGCTCGAGGGCGCGCTCGACGGTGCCCTCGGCGTCCCACGTCGAGATCTGCGAGACGAGGCAGCTGACCTTGATCGAGACGTAGTCGACGTCGTCGCGCGCGAGCAGTTTGCGCGTCTCCTCGGTGCGACGCGCGGCCTCGGCCTCACCGAGGACGGCCTCCCCGAGCAAATTGATGTTGAGGCGGAAGCCGTCGGCGTGCGCCTTGGCGAGGTGCTTCGCGAGCGTCGGGTCGCTCGCGTCGACGACGAGGTGGCCGACGAGCTGACGCAGACGCGTGCGCGCCGCGGGCACGACGACGGGCGGCATCGTCGTCGCGAGGCGGGAACCGAGGCCGAGCAGCTTCGCGTCGAGCTTGCCCATGAACCCGGTCGCCTCGTTCGACGACAGGCGCGCGAGCTCGCGCGCAGCGGCCGTGTTGTCCTCGGGGCGCGCGACGCGGTCGACGAACTTCACCGCGAGGTCGAGGCCCTTCTCGTCACGCAGCAGCGCGCCGAGCTGGTCGCTCGTGCGCTTCTCGGCCTTCGTCTGGCCGGCCTCGGTCGCGTCGCTCCAACGGTTCGCGAGGGCGACGGCGTCCTCGACGAGTTCGTGCAGTTCGGCGAACGTCGCAGCGTCGTCGGACGGGGTGGTGTCGACGGTGGTGGCGCCCGGGGTGCGGGGTGCGTCAGTGATCTGGCTCATACCACCAGTCAAACCCCTCCTGACCGCTAAAGTCTTGCCCGCCTGCCGCAGCCTCGCCGCGGGTATCGGCCAGAACGGCTCGTCGTGACGGTTCGTGTCGCCGGCGGGACGGGAAGACCCAGGGACCTGTGGGGCTGGCGAGGTCTGTGGGCCTGGCGGTGCCGACACGCCCGCTACCCTTCCCTCATGACGACGGCACCGACGCTCGACGCCCTACGTGGCGCGCTCGGACCCGCCGTCCTCGAAATGGTCGATCACCTGCCGGGCACGATGTTCTGCGTCAAGGGTGCGGACGGTCGCTACCTCGCCGTCAACCCGACGTTCGTCGAGCGCACGAACAAGCGCTCGCGCGGTGACGTCGTCGGGCGTCGCGCGGCCGAACTGTTCGTGCCGGAGCTCGCCGAGCGCTACGAGGAGCAGGACGCGCGTGTCCTGTCGTCCGGCAAGCCGCTGTTCAACGAGCTCGAGCTGATCCGCGCCTCGGGCGGGCCGTTTCGTTGGCACATCACGGCGAAGATGCCGCTGCGCGACCAGGCGGGGCGTGTCGTCGGCATCGCCAGCATGTCGCAGGACGTCGGCGAGGCCGCCGAGGACGACCCGGCGATGACGTCGCTCGGCGCCGTGCGCGCCTACATCGACGCGCACCTCGACCAGCCGGTGACGTCGCAGGATCTCGCCCGCGTCGCGGGATGCTCGGTCGACACGCTGGAGCGACGCTCGCGCCGCGTGTTCGGACGGTCGCCGCGCCAACTGGTCCTGTCGTCACGCATCGACGCCGCGCGCGAGATGCTCACCGCCAAAGAGCTGACGCTGGCGCAGATCGCCGACCGCTGTGGCTACTCCGACCAGGCCGCGTTCAACCGCACGTTCACGCGCCTCGTCGGCATGCCCCCGGGACGTTATCGCCGCGAGCGCCGCACCCAGGGCTGACGTGACCCGACCCGATCCGACCTGATCCCGAGCCCCACCCCATCCAACGGCCGGCGCCGCCCGCGCGCCGACAGCATCCCGATTCTGCGATCTTCGTCCACCTTCACCCTTCATCGCTCCGACCCCGGCCGTCACCGCCGCGCCTCGTCTTGATCCGCGGCCCGCGACGCCCCATGGGGCGTCCTCGCGAAATAGCGTGGACCTGCATGCCCTTCGAACCCGACGAAAGGACGCCTCTCATGGCCGACATCGCCACCGCCGACCTCTATGACGAGCTCGGCGACGCGCTCGACTCGTGCTCCACCCAGTTCACTCAGTACGGCGGACGCGCGCGGTTCAACGGCACGATCGTGACGATCAAGTGCTTCCGCGACAACCAGATCGTCAAGGAGACACTCAACTCGCCGGGCGCGGGCAAGGTGCTCGTCGTGGACGGCGACGGCAACGTCGAGAGCGCCTTGATGGGCGACATGATCGCCGAGGCCGCTGTCGCGAACGGGTGGGAGGGCGTCATCATCAACGGCGCCATCCGTGACAGCGCCGCCGTCGCGAAACTCGACCTCGGCACCAAGGCTCTCGGCACGAACCCGCGCAAGTCGGCGAAGGACGGCAAGGGCGAGAAGGACGTTCCGGTGACGTTCGGGGGCGCCACGTTCACGCCCGGCGACCATCTGTGGAGCGACGAGGACGGCATCGTCGTCACGTCCGCGGAACACGCCTCAACCGTCCTGTCTTGACGGGCCCGACAAGCCCGACCTGACGCCGATCTCGACGCAGCCCGCATGGCAGGCCTGCCTCGCAGGTCCGGCCGACGTCGATGCCACCCGCGCACCGCGTCGTCCGCGTGCCGCGCCGGGCCGCACCGCGCCACCACATGCCGCGACGCGATCGAACGCCCCGCGAGAGTGGCGAGGGGCCACCTGCTCGCCTACCGTTACGCCCATGAGTTCAACTGTCGCGTGCATCGGTTTTACCGACCCCGCTGCCCTGGCCGCCCTGGCGCGCGACAAGGGTGCGCCGGCGCACGAGTTGTCGAGCACGACGCGTTGGGTCGACTCGAGTGGCGCGATGCTGTTGCTCGACCGCACGGCGCAGTACGCGCGCCCTGGTTTCGACACGCCGGTGCGCACTCCGTACCGCGGCATCACGCCGCTCGAGAACGGTCTCGCGCAGGTGACGCTGACGGACGTCTCGGGTTTCGAGCTCGACCCGTTCACGGTCGTGCCGAACAACCGGTACACGGTCGGTTGGGCCGCGGTGGGGCGCGTCGCGCTCGTCGCGATGGGTGTCGACACCGAGTTCTTCGCGACGGTCGAGGATTTCTTCGACTCGCCCCGCAGTGCGATGCCCGGCGTCGAAGGTGAGCCGCCGGCCGAGGTCAAGCAGTTCGGTCTGCCGTGGCCGCCGCCGATGGAGATCGAGACGTTCCTGCCCGCCACGTCGAGCGATTTGCCTCTCGCGACGTTGAGCGGCACCGTCCAGTTCGCCGAGATCCGCACGAACTCCGTCACGGGCCACGAGTTCCTCGTCTCCCGCATCGCGACGGTGTGCGGCGAGATCGACCTGTGCACGCCCGTCCCCCTCGACGGCGTGCCGGCACCGGGGTCGGTGACGGTCGGTCAGGTCGAGCTGCTCGCCGGTTTCCCGGCGCACGGTCTCGACGACCCGTCGGCCGCGTACGACTCCCCCGCCGAACGCGTCGGCCCGACGTTCCGTGACGGCGACCCGCACTCGCACTCCCCCGACGACGTCATGCCGATGGATGCCCCCGATCTGCCCGACGGCCTCGTCCTCGGCGAGGACGGCGTCGTGCGCACCACCGAGGAGCACGCAGCGTGGAAGGGCGGTGACCCCGAGGCCGGGTTGCGCCCGAAGCCGGTCCCCACGCCCTCCACGCGCGAAGAAACCTCCACCGAGGACGCCCTCGACGCCCGACGCGAACTGCCCACCGAGCCTGACGTGGTCGAGCCCGGCGCCGACGAAGCGGGCGAGTCGATGGGTGTTTCTCAGAGCGGACGCCCCCAGAACGCTGATGCCGCGAGCGCTGACACCACTGACACCCCCGACGCGACTGATGCGCCCGGTGCGCCGTCACGCGCGGCGAACCAAGCGCCCACCTCCGGTGCCGCACGCACCGACGTCCCTGGCGCGTCGACCGAGACGCCGAACCAACCGCCGGCCTCCGGTACGGCGACCCCCCAGACGCCCGAAGCAACCGCCGTCAGCGCCTCCGACGACGACAGCGCCCCGCGCCCGGGCGAGACGCGTCGTGAGTGGCGGGCTCGCACCGGTCGCTGACGGCGCGCAGGTCAGCCGGCGGGGCGGTCACCACCGTACGGGGTGCCGTCGCGGTTGGGCTCCAGCACGTACAGCACGTCGAGCTCGACGGCCCATCCCTGCGGGCCGGCGTCGCCTGACTGCTCCGAACACTTGAAAACCTTCCAAAATCTTGGCTGGACCTGGCGCATGAGCGACTACCCAGAACGCCACGCCTTGGGCAGGATCGATGTCATCAACCTCAAGGATCTTCCCGCGCTCAGCCGCGATGTTCCCCTCGACCTGCCGAGCATCCAAGCCGGGTGGCCCGACTTCGAGCACGCCTTCGACTCCCTGAGGGGACGACGCATGATGGGCCTCGTCTACGGCGGATCGCACATCTACCGCATGTGCTCGATTCGGTTGGATCGCGACGCCGCAAATTCGCTGGGTCTGGACGAGACGACGATCCCGGGTGGCGCCTACCTTCGGCTGCGCCTACGAGGTGAAGCGCCGGAGGTCTACGGGCACATCGGCGAGGCGTTCGACGTCCTCTTCGGCTCGGCAGATCACGACTCGTCCCGTCCGCAGATCGAGAGTTATCGACGTGAAGGCGAGGTCGACTGCCTCCTCCCGATCCTGGCGTAGTTGACGAGGGTCCCCCACCACAGACCGCTTTACGTCATGTCGCTGATGGCGATCCCATCACCGAGGACGGTGGCATGGCGCCATGAGGGGATGACTTCGCGATCTGCGAGGGTGAACGTTCGTCATCTCGTCAAGCCTCCTGGATGTTGTGTCATGAACGCGCGCCATTTCACGCGTTGATGACACAAGATCGCGCCGGGGTCGGCGAGCGCCGAGCACCCCGTCAGCCACGCCCTCGCCGCTGCCCCACCGAACCCGCCAGTTCGTCCGCAGAGACGAAGGTCCCAGAGCTGCTCACCCCGGCGGCGGAAGCTTTTGTCAGTTGTGAGAGGCACAATGTCTGAGTGAACTCCGCTCTGCCACCGCGCCCTGCCCGCTCGTCAGGCACCCCGCGCCGCGGCTCGCTGCTCAAGCGCGCCGCGTGGCGCGCTGCCGAGGTGTTCACGACGCCGGCGCCGCCGCAGGAGTTCGCGCGCCTGTTCAACCCGCTCGTCTCGAGCCGTCAGCTGCGCGGCGTCGTCACCGCCGTGCGCCATGAGACGGCGAACTCGGCGACGATCGAGTTCACGCCCGGTGGCACGTGGGACGCGCACAAGGCCGGCCAGTACGCGCGCATCGGCGTCGAGATCGACGGGGTGCGCAACTGGCGCTCGTACTCCCTCGTCACCGCCGAGGGCCACGACCCGGCGATCACCGTCACCGCTGTCGGGCGCGTCTCGAGCCACCTCGTGCACCACACCGAGCCCGGCGACGTGCTGTTCCTCGCTCCGCCGCAGGGCGACTTCCTCCTGCCCTCCGGCCCGCGCCCCCTGCTCATGCTGACGGCGGGCAGCGGCCTCACGCCCGTCATGTCGATGCTGCGCACCCTGCTGCCGCAGCGGCGCGACGCGGACGTCGTCGTCATCCACTCCTCGCGCAACTCCGACGAGACGCTGTTCCTCGACGAACTCACGCAGATGAACGACGCACACCACAGCCTGACGCTCGTGCACCGCTTCACCGGGCACGAAGGCCGTCTCGATCTCGCGACGACCCATGACCTCGACACGCTCTGCCCCGACTGGCGCAGCCGCAAGACGTACGTCTGCGGGCCGCAGGAGATGCTCGACGACGCCGAACGCCTCTGGCACAGCGAGGATCTGCCGCACGAGCTGAGCGTCGAACGCTTCGCCCCGACCCTGTTCGCCGACCCCGACGCGCGCGGCGGCGTCGTCACGTTCGAGAAGTCCGACAAGGAGGCGAACGCCGAGGGCAACACGACGCTGCTCGAGGTCGGCGAGGACGCAGGCGTCCTGCTTCCGTCCGGGTGCCGCATGGGCATCTGCCGTACCTGCCTGACGCCGCTCGTCAGCGGCACCGTGCGCAATCTGTCGTCGGGCGAACTGTGCTCCGACGAGGGCGAACTCATCCAGACCTGCATCAGCGCCGCCGTGGGCCCGGTCCACCTCGACGCGTGAGTAGTGATGACGTCACCATGACCACCCACGGCGCATTCCGCCGACCCGACGCGCCCGCCCTGAGCGCACGATCCCGCTGCGGCGTCAGCCCCTCGACGCCCCGTCACTCCGCGCTGACCGGACGCGCGGCCACCTCACGTCCTCTTTCCCCATCCGGCGAGAACGAACCCGACCAGGAGTTCAGCTCATGACATCCGTCCTCAACGCCCTCAAGCCCGGCGCCGCCGATTCGAAGACGGCCCGCGCGGCCGCGAAGCCCGACAAACGCACCGGCGTCCTGCCGACGCACGGCCACCTCGCCGTGCGCCCGCCGACGGCCGCGCACCTCAGTGACGACGACGTCGAACGCCTCGGCGCCGAACTCGACGCGATCCGTGACGAGGTGCTCGCCGAGCGCGGCGCGAAGGACGCGGCGTACGTCAAGCGCATGGTGAAGATCCAGCGTGCGACGGAACTCGCGGGCCGCGTCTGCATGATCGGCAGCCGCTCGAAGATCGCGTGGAGCGCCGGCGTCGGCCTCATCGCGCTCGGCAAGGTGCTCGACAACATGGAGCTCGGCCACAACGTCCTGCACGGGCAGTGGGATTGGATGCGCGACCCCGACATCCACTCGACGACGTGGGAGTGGGATTTCGTCGCGCCCGCCCGCGGCTGGCAGCACACGCACAACGACCTGCACCACACGTGGACGAACGTCATCGGCAAGGACCGCGACGTGGGCTACAACATCCTGCGCGTCAGCGACGACCAGCCGTGGAAGCCGCGCGACCTCGCGAACCCGCTCGTCAACCTCGTGCTCGCGCCGATGTTCGAATGGGGCATCGCGAGCTACGACATCGAGTGGGATCAGTACAAGGCCGGGTACAAGTCGCGAGAGGCCGTCATGGCCGACATCGCGGCGCTGCGCGACAAGGCCATCGCGATGGTCGCCAAGGACTACGTCGCGACGCCGCTCGCTGCGGCCACCGTCGGCGCGCTCGTCGGCAAGGCCCTCGGACGACCGACGAACTTCCGTTCGACGGCGCTGCGCGCGCTCGGCGGCACCGTCGCGGCGAACGCGCTGCGCAACGTCTGGGCGCACGCCGTCATCTTCTGCGGTCACTTCCCCGACGGCGTCGACACCTTCGACGAACGCATGATCGACGGCGAGACGCGCGGCGACTGGTACATCCGGCAGATGCTCGGCTCGGCGAACATCTCCGGCACCCGCACGTTTCACACGCTGACGGGCAACCTCAGCCACCAGATCGAGCACCACCTCTTCCCCGACCTGCCGAGCAACCGCTACATCGAGGTCGCCCCCAAGGTGCGCGAGATCTGCGAACGCTATGGCCTGCCGTACAACACGGGACGATTCGGGCGTCAGCTCGGCTCGACGTGGAAGAACATCTGCGTCCTCGCAGTCCCGACACGTGACGAATGGGCCGCCTACCGCGCCGGTTGATCGCCTCTGCCCCTCGACGAACCCGCACGTCCTGTCTCGACGGGAGTGCGGGTTCGCACGCTCCGTCGGACGGGCGTGTGAGCGCGCGGGAGCATCCAACCCGCACGTTGCCGTCGCGACTGGGCGCGATAGTTCGCGTATCCGCTGAGCGCACAGCTCGCCGAGTCGCCGCCACCCTGTGAAGTAGCTCATAATGGGCTGTGCATGCCCGATCTGCTCGAGACCGAGCCTCGCGGGCCTTCATCGAAAGGTGACTCACGTGTCACTCACCTCCCGCGTCGCCGCCGGTTTCGGCACCGCGCTCGTCGCTGTCTCGTTCGCCGCTCCGGCCCTCGCCGAGCAGCCCGCCCCGAAGCCGACGATGCCCGCCACCATCGAGCAGCTGGCTGCCAAGCTGCCGCCGTTCCCCGGCGAGAACGCCACGGACGCGCAGATCGAGGCGTGGTTCCAGCAGGCGTCGAAGACCCTCGGCCTGCCGCCCTTCCCGGGTGAGAACGCCACGGACGAGCAGGCGTACACGTACGTCAAGGCCGTCGTGAAGCTGCTCGGCCTGCCGGCGCTGCCCGCGATGGACGCCTCCGACGCCGAGTACGACGCGTGGGCCGGCAAGGTCGCCACGATGTTGGGCCTGCCGAAGCCGCCGTCGGCCAACGCGTCCGAAGCACAGTGGGACGCCTGGTTCACCACGCTCATGGGCATGTCCGGCATGCCGCAGGTGCCGGGCGGCATGCCGCACAAGCCGGGCACGTCCCACGCCTTGTCGAAGCCGGCCGGCCCCGTCGTCCAGACCGACCGCGTCGCGCCGTCGTCGAACACCGGCGCGCTGGCGGGCGCTGCCGCGCTCGCGTTCGCCGCGGCGGGTGTGACGCTCGTCATGCGTCGCCGAGCATCGCGCTGACGCAACGCTTTTCCCGGGTGACGCCCGTCGAGCCACGGCTCGGCGGGCGTCGCGCGTTTGCGGCGGGCCGGGGCTCGGTCATTAGACAGGTGAAGAACCCGCACGGAGCAACACCACTTCGTGCCCGCTCACGCCTTCCGAGGAGACGCCACATGTCGCACTCGACCATGAACATCCGTCACCGCGCCGCCGCCCTGGCCGGCGCAGTCGCCATCGTCGGCACCGCAGGAGCCGGCCTCGCGAGCACCGCTTCCGCGGCGAACGGCTCGGGCGCGCAGAGCACGCTCGCCGCCATCAAGTTCTGCGAGAGCTCGAACAACTACCAGGCGCAGAACCCGTCGTCGACCGCCTCGGGCGCCTACCAGTTCCTCGACACGACGTGGCAGGGCCTCTCCGCGGCCAAGGGCTACTCGAAGGCCAAGTACGCGCCCGCGTCGGTGCAGGACGCCGCAGCCCTCGAGTTGTACAACCAGGCCGGCACCTCCCCCTGGGCCGCCAGCTCCAGCTGCTGGGCCACGTAAGACCTCGCGGCACGATGTGTCGTGCCGGTGACGCCCCCGTCAGGATTTGTCCTGACGGGGGCGTCGTGCTGCCCGGGCAGGCCGGGGGTGGGGCCCGTCAGGACGCGCGTCGCACGACACCGTCGAGCTGAGCGGCTGAGTCGACGATGCGGTAGCCGACGCCACGCACCGTCGTGATGTCGTGGCGACCGAACGGGCGGTCGAGCTTGCGCCGCAGATGGCTGACGACCTGGTCGACGAGGTTCGACGTCGCCGCATCGAGCCCGCCCCAGACGTCGTCGACGATGCGCGCGCGTGACACCACGTGCCCCGCGTTGCGCATGAGCAGTTCGAGGACGGCGTACTCTCGGGCGGTGAGGTCGATCGCCACATCACCCCCTTGCGCGCCGCTCACCACGTCGCGGGTGGTGGCCCCGCCCGGCTCGGCAAGGGCGTCACCGATGCTGGCCTGATCGATGCCGGCGTCACCCGTGGCGGCGTCGTCGAGCGTCCTGACGGCGACGCGCGCCGCGCGGTCCAGACGGAGGGTCCCGACGCGCAGTTCGTCCTCGACGAGGTGCGGGGCCCTGCGCGTCAGAGCTCGCAGACGCGCGGCGACCTCGGCGAACGGCACGGGTGAGGTGACGACATCGTCGGCGCCCGCGTCGAGCACGTCGACGAGGTCGGCCGATTCGCCGCGGCGAGCCATGACGAGGATCGGCGCGCGCTCGCCGTCGCCGCGCAGGGCGGTGACGACGGGGACGTCGTGCGTGCCGGGTCGGGCGCTGCAGATGACGATGACGTCGGGTTCCGCCTCGCTCGCCAACCACAGCGCCTCGCCGCGCTGAGAGGCCGCCTGCACGACGTACCCCTCCTGCGCGAGCGCCGGCTGCAGACGTGCCGACGTGCGGCCGGATTCGTCGACGATGAGTGCCTTCATGACGGCGACGCTAAGAACCTCGCCTTTGATTTCGATAAGAACACCGGCCGTCACGCGCCCTCTCTGAGGCACCGACGGACCCTCGCCCGGCGGCTCGCCGCGACGCGGTGCTTCTGTCGAAAACTGTTGCACCACAAGCGATCAGAGCCGCCGCCCGTCGACAGGATGCGATGACGGCACGCCTCACAGCAGGCTCACAACGTTTCGTCGCCGTCAGAGTCGCGTCAGCCGCCCGCAACGAAGCGTCGGCACGGTGGATGACGTCAACAGACCGACGAGAGGAACAGTCATGACCCACTTCGACGCCACCACCGACCCGATCCGTTCGCACGACATCACGGACGCCGCACCCAAGCAGAAGCGCAAACGCGCCATGACGTTCGCGAGCGGAATCGCGCTCGTCGGCGTCGCCGGTGCGGGCCTGGCCTCCACCGCGAGCGCCGCGACGTCGACGTCCTCGTCGTCCGCGTCATCGGTGCTCGCCAAGATCAAGTCCTGTGAGAGCGGCGGCAACTACCAGGCCGTCAACGCCTCGAGTGGCGCCTCGGGCGCCTACCAGTTCTTGAACTCGACGTGGAAGGGCCTGTCGGCCGCCGCCGGCTACACGACGGCCGCCTCGGCGCCCGCGTCGGTGCAGGACGCCGCCGCCCTCGAGCTCTACAACCAGGCCGGGACGTCGCCCTGGGCCGCCTCGAGCAGCTGCTGGTCGAGCATGACGAGCGCGCCCACGACGAGCACCTCCAGCTCGTCGACGAGCACCTCGCCGAGCACGAGCGCCACGTCGGGCACGACGACGTCCACGAGCACGAAGGCGTCGAGCGCGTCCAGCTCGACGGGCAACAGCTCGAGCACGACGACGAGCGTGTCCAACTCGAAGAGCAGCACCGCGAGCACGAAGGCGGCGCACCCGGGCAAGGCGAAGGCGCACGGCAAGCCCGCCCCGGCGCAGCACGGCAAGCCGGGTGAGAAGGCCAAGCCGCAGCCCAAGCCGGCGACGGTGAAGCATGGCAAGACTGCACCCAAGCCTGCTCACGCGAAGGCCGCACCCAAGCCGCATGGCAAGGACGCGAACAAGGCGCTGCCGAAGGCCAAGCCGGTCGGCAAGCACCACGCGAAGGTGGCCCCGAAGCCCCTGACGAAGCCGGCCAACTCGCTGGCGCCGCACGGTTCGCACGCTCCGGCGAAGGCTGCGGCCTGAGCCGCGCCGCGCTTTCCGTTCATGACGGGAGCGCCCTACCCGTCGCGTGAACGCCGGTCGGGCCTGGGCGTGAGATGCCGGGGTGAGTGCGAGCCGTCGCATTCACCCCGGCATCTCACGATCCACGCCGGCGACGCGTGTGCTCACCTGCGATTCTCGTACCCATCGGCGATTTTCGTCCACATTCACCGTCGTCCTCAACCACGCCGGAAGCTGGGCCCAGAGCGACGAGCTCCACGACCCATGACGGCGAGTCACGACGACGGACCGGCGCCCCGCACCCACACCCACACCCGACGGCAGACCAAACCCCACCGACTGAAAGTCTGTCGCCACCACGCATCGCCTCGGCGACAATCGAGGGATGACGAACTTCACCGGCACGATCGTCACCCTCGGCGGCGGGGGTTTCTCTCAGGAGGGCGCCGTCACGCCGATCGACGAGCACATCCTCGAGCTGACGCGCGCCGAGCGTCCCTGCGTCTGCTTCGTCCCCACGGCCAGCGGCGACGACCTCGGCTACGCCGCGAAGTTCGAGCAAGCCTTCGCCGGGCGCACCGAGACGAGCGTCCTGTCGCTGTTCACCAAGTCCGCGAACGCCAACTGGACCTGCGACCCCCGCCACGTCCTCACCCAGGACGTCGTCTACGTCGGCGGTGGGTCGACGGCCAACCTGCTCGCGATCTGGCGCACGCACGGCCTGCCCGACCTCCTGCGCGAAGCCGCGGCGAACGGCACCGTCCTGGCCGGTATCAGCGCCGGCATGAACTGCTGGTTCGAGGCGTCGTCGACCGACTCGTTCGGCCCACTCGCACCCCTCGATGACGGCCTCGGCTTTCTCCCCGGCAGCGCGTGCCCCCACCTGTTCGGTGAACTGGGCCGCGCCGAGAAGTACCGGCGGTGGGTCGCTGACGGCGCCCTGCCCGACGGCCATGCCGCCGATGACGGCGTTGCGCTCGTCTGGCACCGCGACACCGAGTACGGCACCTCCACCTACGCCGTCACCGAGAAACCCGGTGGCGTGGCCTGGCGCGTCACGCGCGAACAGGGCGAGCCACACGTCATCCCGGCGCGCCTGCTGGGCTCGACGGTGGCACCCCGCATCAGCGAGATCCTCGACGCCGCAAACCTCCTCGGGCTCGCCGAGATCGGCGCGCCGTCGGACGAGTTCAACGCCGAGGCCGAGTACATCGCCTCGGGACTGCCTGCGTGCACGAGCCCGGACGACGTCCTCACCCTCGTCCACGCGACGTTCGTCCACTGCTTCGACAGCGATGGCGAGAGCGCCGCCGAACCAGAGACACCCTCCACCGCAGGCCCACGCGAGCAGTACGTCGACGTCGCTCGTCGGATCTGGAACCTGCACGCTTCGTCATCGACCGGACGCAATCGCAGTTTTTAGCTGCACGACTTCTGCGCATCTGCACGAGGAATGTGCCGCACATTCCACGTGCAGATGCACATGACTCGTGCAACTACCCCCGCCGCCAGGCGTCAACACCCATCACGCACCCCGTCACCGAGCCGCGATATTTTCTTCGACCCACGCAGCGATGACGGGCACGACGTCGGCGTTGCGGCGCACCCACTGGATGTGCCCGAGATCGTCCGGCGAGTGCCAGCGCGTCACGCGCGCCTTAGGCACCCAGCGCAGCATCTGCTCGAGCCCGCCGACGGGTGCGAACGAGTCGTTCGGCAGTGAGATCGCGAGCACCTGCCCGCCATAGGCCCCCAACGCCGCCTCGTAGTCGATCTGAGCCCCCGACGGACGCACGCGCCCGGTACGCGCCATCCGCGACCAGTCCTGCACGAGCACCCGCGATTGGCGCCCCCAGAACTTCAGCCGGTCGCCCGGCCAGTACCCGACGGCGCGCGCGACGGTCGCCATCAGCGCTGTCCCCGCGAAGGAGCGCACCCTGCCGGGCGCCCCGTACCCCCGCCAGTAGGGACTTGCCGACGCCGCGAGGATCACGCCGTCGACCGCGGCCGGCCCATCCGGGTGCAGCGCCGCCGCGAAGATCGACACGTGCCCGCCGAGGCTGTGCCCGAGCAGCACGACCGGGGCGTCGGGCCGAAGCTCGCGCACGTGCGTCACGACGCTCTCGTGCACCCCGGTCGCGAGCGCGTCGTAGCCGTACGTCGTCTCGCGCCCGATTCCGTCGCGCGTCTCCCGCCCCGGGTACTCGACGACGAGGCTCGCGAGCCCCGCCTCGGCGAGCGCCTGCGTCAGGTGCCGGTAGTACGACGCGGGCGCCCCGAACGCCGGTCGGATGACGAGGACGGGCGCCGCCGGGTCGTCGACGGGAATGAAGGTGACGTGGCTCGTGAGCCCGCTCGTGGTCGTGACGGTGGCCTCGAGGGCGGTCGTGGAATGCACGACGAAAGGCTACCCGCGGGTAGCACGTGGTGCGGCAAGATTGGTCCATGGAAACGCGTTCGGTCTGGCTCGTGCGCCACGGGCAGGCGTCCTTCGGCAAGTCCGACTACGACAACCTCTCCGAGACGGGCCACGAGCAGGCGTATCTGCTCGGCAAGCACTTCGCCGCGCACGGCGTCGCACCGAGCCTCATCGTCAGTGGTTCGATGAAGCGCCACCGTCAGACTCTCGCCGAGATCGCCGCGGGCGCCGGCTGGCATCTCGACGACGTCCCCGCCACCGAACCCACACACGTGACGACGCCCGCTCACCCCCGCGCGGACGAATCGGAGGCGCCGGCCACGCCGCCCGCCCCGGCGTCGAGCGACCGAGAAACAGACCGAGCGCAACACCTGGAGAGCACCCAGGACGCCGCCACACACGCGCCGAGAAAACCCTCCAGAGGCAAGCCCCCTCACCCGAAACCCGATGAACAGCCTGATGACGCCATCATCGCCGCGCATGCCCCGCGCGTCGTGGCGCGTGGTCTCGACGAGCGCTGGAACGAGCTCGATCATCGCGCGCTCCTGACAGCGTACAAACCGGCGTACAAGAACATGCTCGTGTTGAAGGCCGACATGGTGCGTACGTTGCGTCCGCGCATCGCGTTCGAGGAGACGTTCGAGAAGGCCGTCGATCGCTGGAGTGGCGGCCAGTACGACCACGAGTACCCGGAGAGCTTCGAGCAGTTCACCTCGCGCACGAACGAGGCGCTCGACGATCTCGTCGACGCCGCGCACGAGCACGTCGTCGTCGTGACGTCGGCCGGCCCGGTGTGCTGGACGGCGGCTCACCTCACCGCCGGCGGCAGCCTCGACGCGTGGAAGCACTTCACCCTCGCGGCGGTCAACACGGGCGTCACGCGCATCACGATCGATCGTCACGGCCCTCGGTTGCTGACGTTCAACGAGTTCACCCACCTCGAGGGCGCCGGGCTCGTCACGAACCGCTGAGATCCTGCGAGACAATGGCGGTCATGACCGCTCCCTCCGACACACAACTCGTCCTCAGCCAGATCATGGGCAACCAGCACACGAACCTGCTCGGCACCGTCCATGGTGGCAACATCATGAAGTTCGTCGACGACGCCGCGGGCGCCGTCTCGGCGCGCTTCGCGCAGGGCCCCGCCGTCACGGCCGCGATGGACGAGATGCTGTTCCTGGCCCCGGTGCGCGTCGGTGACGTGCTGACGGTGAAGACGCAGGTCAACTGGGCGGGTCGTTCGTCGATGGAGGTCGGCGCGCGCGTCGAGACGACACGGTGGGACGATCGCACGCCCCCGGTCCACGTCGCGACGGCGTTCCTCGTCATGGTCGGCGTCGACGAGTCGGGCAGGCCGCGTCAGGTGCCGACACTCGAACCGGTGACGGAGGAGGAGAAGCGCCGCTTCCGCGCCGCGCAGATCCGTCGCGAGCACCGCCTCGCGCAGCGCGCCGCCATCCGCGATCTCGGCGCGGGTGAGGCGTCCGTCGAGCGCGCGTGACGCTGACGTTCGCCCAGCTCGCGCAGTTCTCCCTCGGCGCGGTGCTCATCATCCTGTGGCTCTGTCAACTTCGATTGGCCCCATGGTGACGGTCTGTTCTGGCCCCATGTCTACCCGGAGACCGGCTTGACCGAATCTTCACATTCCCTTGCCCGGGCCTCGATGTGGGGCTTCGAGGCTTGTGGCCACGACCTCGAACGAGAACTCCTCCCGTACAGTGCCGCTGTTTGCCCTGGGTGTCGGCACTCTCGCAGCTGCCGCCTTGGCCCTGATCGCCCCTGACTTGACCTCGGGGTCGGGCATGGAGGGGATGCCGATGACCCATTACATGGGACTGCTGGCCGTACGGCAGCCGTGGAACCTCCTGTTGTTCATGGCACTTCCGGTGGTGCTGGCCGAAACCCTTGCGATCACCGAGCTGGTGATGCTGCTGGCTCGTCGCGGTGATCGGCCGGCGCCGGGATGGGTGACGAAGGTGAGTCACTGGGCCGGGCTGCTGGCGGGTCCGGTGTGGGTGTTCATCGGCCAGCACCTGCTCCTCACTGCCGTGGTTCCGCTGACGGTCCACGGCGGCTGGCGTGGCCCCGCGGACGTGATCGCTGTCCTTTCCTACCTGGCCGGTGCCTGCCGCTACTGGTGATCAGCCTGCTGGAGGCCGGACTCTTGGGTCGCAGCGAGGCCGGGCGCCGTCGCCTGCACGTGGCGATGGTGGCCGTGTTCCTGGTGGTGGCCCACGTCGCGATGATCTTCGGCATGCTCGACCCTGCCGTCATGGGCTACACGCCGACGGCACCCGCCTCAACGCAGCACGACATGGTCAGCATGCCGGGCATGAACCACGACATGGGTGGCATGACGGGCATGGACCACTCGACGATGATGCCCAGTGCCGCACCGTCGAAGTGATCCCCGGCCGGGTTCGTGGTGAGGTGGTGTCATGAATAGCGCGTCTGCTGCGGTTGCGCCGAGTGTCCTGGTCGTCGACGACGAGCCGGTTCTGTCGGGCACGGTGAAGAACTACCTCGAGCGGGCCGGCATGTCGGCCCAGACCTGCGGCGACGGGCTGGTCGCGCTTGACCTTGTCCGGGCCACGGCCCCCGACGTGGTGGTGCTGGACCTGGGCCTGCCGGGCATGGACGGGGTGGAGGTGTGCCGCCAACTGCGCACCTTTAGCGACTGCTACGTGTTGATGCTCACGGCCCGCGCCGACGAGGTCGACAAGCTGATCGGGCTGTCGGTCGGCGCGGACGACTACATGACCAAACCGTTCAGCCCGCGCGAGCTGGTGGCCCGCATCCAAGTACTGTTGCGGCGCCCCCGCGCCGGCGGTGCGGGCACCACGGCCTCGGTCCTGCGCATCGGCGCCCTCACCGTGGACCAGTCGTCTCGTCGGGTGGAGCTCGACGCCTCACCGGTGGAGCTGACCCGTACCGAGTTCGACCTGCTGCAGGCCTTGGCCGAACACCCCGGCCGGGTGCTGAACCGCCGCCAGCTCACCGACGCCGTGTGGGGCGAGGACTGGGTCGGCGACGACCACTTGGTCGACGTGCACATCGCGCACTTGCGCAAGAAGCTCGGTGACGACCCCTCCCAGCCTCGGTTCGTGCAGACGGTGCGCGGCGTCGGCTACCGGATGGGCCGAGGGCAGTGATGCCGCCCAACCCGCGCGGCAATTGGGGACGCCGACTGCTGTGGACCCAGATGGCCGTGGTGGCGGCGATGGCCGCCACCATGGTGCTGACGGCCCTGCTGGTCGGCCCGGCATGGTTCCGAATGCACATGCACGAAGCCGGCCACGCCCAGCCCGACGTCGTCGAGCACGCGCAGCAGGCCTTCCACGACGCCGGCCTGGTGTCACTGGCCGTGGGTCTGGGCACCGCGATGCTCGCCGCCCTCGGGGTCGCCACCGTCCTCAACCGGAACCTGTCGCGGGGGGTCGAAGCCCTCGTGGACGGCGCCCAACAGGTCGCCGCCAGACACTACGACCAACCCGTCACGATGACCTCGGCCAGCCCCGAGCTGGCCCAGGTCGCCAACGCCTTCAACCACATGGCCAGCCAGATCGCCTCCACCGAGCAGACCCGACGACGCATGCTCACCGACCTGGGCCATGAGCTGCGCACCCCGCTGGCCGCCACCCAGGTCACCCTCGAAGGACTGCAGGACGGTGTGGTCGACTTCACCCCCGCAACCGTCGAGATCCTGCTGCGGCAGAACCAGCGGCTTGCCGCCCTGGCCGCCGACATCTCCGAGGTGTCGCGTGCCGAGGAAGGCCGCATCCCGCTGTCCCTGAGCCACCAGGACCTCGCGCAGGTCGTGACGGCCAGCGTCGCCGCAGCCCGCCACGCCCACGACGCCGCCGGGGTGACGCTGCACGCCCAGAGCGTCCTCGGCCTGCGCGTCGACGTGGACGCCGCCCGCATCGGGCAGGTCTTGGACAACCTGCTGCGCAACGCCCTGCAACACACGGTGGCCGGCAACCGGGTCGAGGTCACGATGGGACACGAGCACGACCGGGCCGTGGTCCGCGTCATCGACAACGGCGTCGGCATCCCCACCGAGGCCCTCACCCACGTCTTCGAACGCTTCTACCGTGTCCAGGACACCCGCACCCGCGATGTCGACGGCGGCACCGGTGTCGGCCTGGCGATCTCCCGCGCCATCGCCCGCGCCCACGGCGGCGACCTGACCGGCCACAGCGACGGCCCCGGCCACGGCGCGACCTTCGCGCTGGCACTGCCCACCGTGACTTCTTGACCAGATCTTGACCAACCCTTGCCGGGGGCTTTATCCGCGCCCGACAGGCTCGAGGACATGAACACACTTTCCCGCCGCCACGTCCTGTTCACCGGTCTCGGTCTGGCCGCGGCAGGGGCCTTGAGCGCCTGCGACGCCAAGAACACCCCGGCCGCAGCACCCGCCGCGCCGAACTCCCCGCTGACGATCCCAAGCCAGACCCCGCTGGCCGCCGCCCCCGGCACGAAGACCGTCAACCACGTCCTCACGCCCCGGCCGGTCACCCTCGACCTGGGCGGCGTCACGGCCAGGACCTGGGCCTACGACGAGACCCTCGACGCCCCCGTCCTGCGGACCCGCGCCGGTGACCTGCTGCAGGTGCGCGTCGACAACAAGCTGCCCACCAGCACCTCCGTCCACTGGCACGGCATCGCCCTGCGCAATGCCAGCGACGGTGTGCCCGGCGTCACCCAGCAACCCATCGAGGCCGGCAGCAGCTTCACCTACCAGTTCGTCGCCCCCGACCCGGGAACCTACTTCTTCCACCCCCACACCGGGGTGCAGATCGACCGCGGCCTGTACGAGCCGCTAGTCATCGACGACCCCGCCGAACCCGGCCGCTACGACCACGAATGGGTCATCACCCTGGACGACTGGACCGACGGTGTCGGCACCTCTCCCGACGATATCCTCGCCGCGTTCAAGGCCCAGAACGGCACCGTGTCCAGCGGCATGAACCACGACATGGGCGGCATGGACCACGGCATGTCCCCCCTGGGCGACGCCGGCGACGTTACATACCCCCATTACCTCGTCAACGGCCGCGTCCCCGCCGCACCCCGAACCCTGACCGCCAAGCCCGGGCAGAAGGTGCGACTGCGCGTCATCAACGCCTCCTCCGACACCATCTTCAAGCTCGCCCTGCAGGGCCATCGACTCACCGTCACCCACACCGACGGTTTCCCCGTGACCGCCACCGAGGCCAGCGCCGTCTACCTCGCGATGGGAGAACGACTGGATGCGACCATCACGCTGGGCGACGGCGTGTTCGTGCTGCAGGCCGCGCCCGAGGGCAAGAAGGGCACCCCGGCCCGGGCCATCGTGCGCACCGGCTCCGGCAGCGTACCGACCCCGGACACCCGCGTCGCAGAACTCGACGGCAAGGCCCTGCTGACCACCCAGCTCAAGCCCGCCGACAGCGCACGACTGCGCGACCGCAAGCCCGACATCACCCTCGATGTGGCACTCAACGGCCAGATGAAGCCCTACGCGTGGGGCCTCAACGGCAAACGCTTCGGCGAGGACACCCCACTTGCCGTGAGCCGCGGCCAACGCGTGCGGCTGCGGATGACGAACATGACGATGATGGCCCACCCCATGCACATCCACGGCCACACCTGGGCCCTGCCCGGCAGCGCCGGGCTGCGCAAGGACACCGTCCTGATTCGCCCGATGGAGACCGTCGAGGCCGACCTGCAGGCCGACAACCCCGGCACCTGGATGCTGCACTGCCACAACATCTACCACGCAGAACTCGGCATGATGACGACCCTGCGCTACTGACATGCCCCGGCCGATGCCGGCCACTCAAGCCTGCACTGATGGTGCGGCTGCCCCCTGCGACAACCGCACCATCACCGTCTGCAGGTCTTGACCAGACTTTCACCAAAGCTCGGGGGCGCATTGACCTCGCCCCGTCACCGTGGAAGTGGAAGGAAAACCCCTTCCCCGAGCAGACAAGGACACGCCATGTACACCAGCCCCGACCAGACCCCCCGCTCCTTCGGGACTGCTGCACGGATAGGTGACATCGACTCTGTGGTGCCGTTCGGTGCCGCAGGAGAGGATGTGCACCATGCCCAAGCCGTACCCCAAGGAGTTCCGCCAGAACGTGATCGAGGTCGCTCGCTCTCGTGAGGCCGGGACGACGTTGAAGGAGATCGCGAAGGACTTCGGGATCTCGGAGTCCTGCCTGACGAACTGGATCGCCATCGCTGACCGGCAGGACGGGAACAAACCCGCCGCCGCGGTGAGCGACTCTGGTGAGTTGCGTGAGGCTCGCCGTCGGATCCGGTTGCTCGAGCAAGAGAACGAGGTGCTACGCCGCGCTGCGGCGTACCTCTCGCAGGCGAACCTGCCGGGAAAATGATGTACCCGCTCGTCCGTGAGCTGGCCGCCCAGGATGCCCCGATCAGGGTGCCTGTGACGGTGACGTGCCGGGTCCTGAAACTTGCCAGGGCGCCGTACTACCGGTGGCTGGCCAACCCCGTGACCGACGCCGACTGGGTGGAAGCGCACCGCGCGAACGCGTTGTTCGATGCACACCGTGACGACCCGGAGTTCGGGTACCGCCTCCTAGCTGACGAGGCCCGCGACGCCGGGCAGGAGATGTGCGACCGCACCGCGTGGGCGATCTGTTCGAGCAACGCGTGGTGGAGCGTGTTCGGGAAGAAGCGCGCGAAGAAGGGCCGGCCCGGCCCGCCGGCGCACGATGACCGCGTCCAGCGTGACTTCACCGCGACCGGCCCGAACCAGCTGTGGCTGACCGACATCACGGAGCACCGCACCCGTGAGGGCAAGGTGTTCATGTGCGCCGTCAAGGACGTGTGGTCCAACCGGCTCCTCGGGTACTCCATCAGCTCGCGGATGAAGGCCCGCCTGGCCGTGCAGGCGTTGGAACACGCCGTGGACACCCGCGCCCGAGCGGGCGTCGACGTGGCCGGCTGCATCGTCCACAGCGACCGCGGGTCCCAGTTCCGGTCCCGCAAGTACCTGCGCGCCCTGTCCCGGCACGACCTGCTCGGATCCATGGGACAAGTCGGCTCGAGCGCGGACAACGCCGCCATGGAGAGCTGGTTCGCACTCCTGCAGAAGAACGTCCTGGACCGCCGAACCTGGGACACCCGCGACCAGCTGAGGCTGGCCATCGTCACCTGGACCGAACGGACTTACCACCGCCGACGACGCCAAGCCCGCCTCGGCAAGTTGACCCCCATCGAGTACGAGACCATCATGACCACAGCGGCCACCCAGGCCGCATGACCAACATGTCACCTATCCGTGCAGCAGTCCCTTCGGCGAGGACCCCCGCCAGCCCCTGACCGGCCCCATGACCGACGAGGACCCCAGCAGCACCACCCACCAGCACGGCGCGGCCCACCAGCACGGCAAGTCCCACCACTGGATGCACCTGCTGATGTGCGCCCCGATGCTGCTCGTGGTCGTCGGCTACCTGTGGGCCGGACGTGCCAGCCTCGCCGCCGGCGGTGTCGTGGCCGCCCTCGTGCCCGCCATCGGCTGCATGCTCATGATATGGCTGATTATGCGCATGATGGATCACGGCTCCCAGCACTGACCACCGCCCCGCCATCCACCGGCAGTACCGTCTCGAGGAGCACCCCATGAACCACCCGACCGCCACCGCCACCCACGACCACACCACCCACTACACGTGCTCCATGCACCCCGAGGTGACCAGCGACCACCCGGGACGCTGCCCCAAGTGCGGGATGTTCCTGCAACCCGCCGGCGGCGGGGACGCGCCGGCCGCCCAGCACCACGACCACCCGACCGATCACCAGCACCCCATGGGCGAGCCGGCGGTGGTGGCCGGTGCGGTCGCTGCAGGGGACTGGACCTGCCCGATGCACCCCGAGGTCCGCAGCGATGGCCCCGGTGACTGCCCGATCTGTGGCATGGCGCTGGAGCGGGTCTTGGCCGAGCTCGACGAAGGCCCGAACCAGGAGCTCGTCGACATGCGTCGCCGGTTCCGGGTGGCGGCGGTGCTGAGCGTGCCGCTGGTGGCGATGGTGATGGTGCCCATGGTGCTGGGTCGTGCGCTGCCCGGCAGCGTCGCGCCGTGGCTCGAGCTCGCCCTGTCGACGCCAGTGGTGTGGTGGGCTGGGTGGCCGTTCTTCGTGCGCGGCGCGAAGTCGGTGGTCAGCCGTCACCTGAACATGTTCACCCTGGTGTCGTTGGGTGTCGGTGCCGCGTGGCTGTACAGCGTGGTCGCGGTGCTGGCGCCAGGGCTGTTCCCATCCGGGATGCGGGTGATGGACGGCCGGGTCGGCACCTACTTCGAGGCCGCGGCAGTCATCATCACCCTGGTGCTGCTCGGCCAGGTCCTCGAGCTGCGGGCCCGCGACCAGACCTCCGGCGCGATCCGCGCCCTACTCGACCTGTCACCGGCCACCGCGCACCGCATCGGGGCCGACGGCACCGAGACCGACGTGCCGGCCGCCGAGCTGCAGCTGGGCGATCGGTGCCGGGTGCGGCCGGGCGAGAAGGTGCCGGCCGACGGCACCGTGGTCGATGGTCACGCGTATGTGGACGAGTCGATGATCACCGGCGAGCCGGTACCGGTCGACAAGAGCCCCGGTGACCGGGTCATCGGCGGCACGATCACCCAGGGCGGCAGCCTGGTGGTGGAGGCCACTGGTCTGGGCGCTGACTCGACCCTGGCCCGGATCGTCGACCTGGTCTCCCAGGCGCAGCGGTCCCGCGCCCCGATCCAGGGACTGGTCGACAAGATCTCGGCGGTGTTCGTGCCGGTCGTGATCGCCGTCGCCCTGGCCACCTTCGGGTTGTGGCTGGCCATGGGCCCGCAGCCGCGGCTTCCGTTCGCGATCGTGGCCGCCGTCAGCGTGCTGATCATCGCCTGCCCGTGCGCGCTGGGCCTGGCCACGCCAATGTCGATCATGGTCGGGGTGGGGCGCGGCGCCAGCGAGGGCGTGCTGGTCAAGAACGCCGAGGCCCTCGAACGACTGCAGAAGGTCGACACCCTCGTCGTCGACAAGACCGGCACCCTCACCCAGGGCCGCCCCAGCCTGGTCGACCAGCAGGGCGTCGACGGACGTGACGACGCGCAGGCACTGCTGCTCGCCGCGGCTGTGGAGGCCGGCTCCGAACACCCGCTCGCCAGGGCCGTGGTCGATGCTGCCCGCCAGACGGGACGCACGGTGCCGGCAGCCAGCGCCTTCGCCGCCCACCCGGGTGGCGGTGTCAGCGCCACCGTCGACGGCCAGCGCGTGCTCGTCGGCAGCCCCGCCTTCCTGGGCAGCCAGCAGGTCGACACCCATGGCCTGGACGCCGTGGTGGAGGCCTACCGTCGTCGTGGTGCGACCGCGATCGTCGTGGCCGTCGACGGCCGGCCGGCCAGTGTGATGGCCATCGCTGACCCGCTCAAGGCGACCACCGCGCGGGCGATCGAGGACCTGCGTCGGCGCCGGATGAAGGTCGTCATGCTCACCGGCGACAATGCCACGACTGCCCGGGCCATCGCCGACGAGCTGCACATCGACCAGGTCGTCGCCGACGTCCTGCCCGACCAGAAGCACGGCCACGTGCAGGCACTGCAGGCCCAGGGCCACGCCGTCGCCATGGCCGGCGACGGCGTCAACGATGCCCCCGCCCTTGCCGCGGCCGATGTGGGTGTGGCCATGGGCACCGGCACCGACGTGGCCATCGAGAGCGCCGACGTGACCCTGCTCGGCGGCGACCTCGCTGCCCTGGTCAAGGCCCGCGACCTGTCGGTCGACACGATGCGCAACATCCGCCAGAACCTGGTCTTCGCGTTCGTGTACAACGTCGTCGGCATCCCGCTGGCCGCTGGCGCCCTCTACCCGGCCTTCGGCTGGCTCCTGTCGCCCGTCATCGCGGCAGCCGCCATGGCCCTCAGCTCGGTCAGCGTGATCACCAATTCCTTGCGGCTTCGTCGCCGCCGTTGACCCCAAGAGCCCAGCCGGTCGTTGTTCACCCCATCACAGATGCCGTGCGTGGGTGTGGGCGAGGCGGTAGGAGTTGGTGCCGGTTTCGATGATGGTGGCGTTGTAGGTGAGACGGTCGACGATCGCTGCGCACAGGCGGGGGTCGGTGAAGGTGTCGGTCCAGGCGGAGAAGGACTGGTTGGACGCGATCGCGATGGCGTTCTTCTCCTCCCGCTCGGTGAGGACCTGGAACAACAGCTCCGCGCCGCGCCGGTCGAGTTCCATGTAGCCGAGCTCATCAATCACGAGGAGGTCGACGCGGCCGTAGCGGTTGATGGTCTTGGTGAGTTGTTTCTCGTCGGCGGCTTCGACGAGCTCGTTCACGAGCCGGGTGGCGAGGGTGTAGCGGACGCGGTAGCCCTGTTCGGCGGCGGCGGTGCCGAGCGCGATGAGTAGGTGGGATTTGCCGGTGCCGGAGTCCCCGATCAGGCACAGCGGGTCGCCGCGGCGGATCCAGTCACCGGTGGCGAGCTCGTTGATGGTGGCGGGGTTGATGTTCGGGTTCGCGGTGAAGTCGAAGTCGGCGAGCCACTTGTCGCGGGGGAAGCCGGCGCTCTTGATGCGGCGCAGGGTGGAGCGCCGGTCGCGGTCGTCGACCTCGGCCAGCAGGAGTTCGGCGAGGAAGCCCTGGTAGGTGAGTTGTTCCTTGGTGGCGGCCGCGACGGCGTCGTCGACGACGGAGCGGATGGTGGGCAGTCGCAGCCGGCGGCAGGCCTGGTCGATCGCGGCCTGGGCGGCTTGCTCGGTGAGGCCGTGACGGGGGCGAAGACCGCCCTGGCGGCTGCTGGAGCTGGTGGTCATGGGGTTCCTGTCTGGGTGTGATGGTGGACCTCGGCGGAGACCGGGGCGGGGTCGGGTTGGCGACGACGCAGGAGTTCGTCGTAGGCGGTGACGGTGGGCAGGGGTCGAGTGTCCTCGGGCAGGTGCGCGATGACCTGGTGCGGGTCGGTGGGGCGTCGTGGTGGCAAGTTCACGACCGTCCCCCGCCTGGTCGGGGTGGTAGGGATGGGTGTGTGGGTGGTGGCGTGGCGGCGGGCTTCGACGGCGACGACGTCGGGGCTGATCGCGCCGACCGACAGGGCGCTGGTGATGCCGGCGATCACCGCCTCGGCGGGGAGGGAGCGGTGGAGCAGGAGCACGTCGATGAGTTCTTGGGTGCCTGCGACGTCACCGCTGGTCTTGCGGGCTGCGGCCCAGAACGCGTCGTGGGCTGCGGTGAATGCCCCCGCCGCTCTGGCTTGGGCCAGGGCGGTGGAGCCTGGGAACGCACCGGGCTTGTGGCGTAGGACTTCTAGGTAGTGGTCCAGCTCGACCCGGGTCACCCCACGGGTGCCGAGGCGTGGGTGGGTGGCCACTATGGTGCGACCTTCGAAGACGACCACGCACGAGGCCCGCAGGCTGACGCGGACGCGTTGCCCGATCAGGTGTGCGGGGACGGAGTACTTGACCATGCGGACGGTGATCAGGGCGGAGCGATCGACGCGCGGGTGGAGGATCAGGCCAGGGTCAAAGTCCTCGGCCGGCAACGGCGCCAGGTGGTCGAGTTCGGCGTGGTAGTCCTGCCCGATCGTGTTCGCATGGCCGGTGATGCGGCGGGTGTTGTCATCGTGTTCCCAGGCACGGATCTTGTCGTTGAGTTCGTCCAGGCTGGGGACCTCGGGCATGGGGGTGAGGTGGTTGCGGCGGAACCAGCCGACCTCGCCCTCGACGCCACCTTTCTCGTGGGCGCCGTCGATGCCTGGCTGGCAGTAGAACGCGTCGAAGCCGTAGTGGGAGCGGAACAGCACCCAGCGTTCGTTCTCGTCGCGTAGCCGGTCGCCGCCGTGGATGACCTGCACGACGGCGGAGGTGAGGTTGTCGTAGCGGATGTGTCGGGTGGGGATGCCGCTCAGGGCGTGGAAGGCCTCGATGTGTCCCTCGAGGAAGGCTTCCTGCCCGCCGGTCGGGTAGACGCGGTGGATGGCCTTGCCCGAGTGGGACAGGCGGTAGACGAACATGTGGCACTTGGTCTTGACGCCGTCGAGGATGACGTAGACCTCGCCGAAGTCGACCTCGGCCTCCGCGCCGGGGGCGTGGTCCTGCGGCACCATCGCCTCCACCCGACGCCCGGCCTCCAGATCGATCTGCGCGCGCCGGACCCGCACGTAGTCCCGCACCGTCGAGTACGACAGGTCCGTGGCGCCGTGTTCGTCGCGTAGCCGGGCCAGGATCCTGGTCGCGGTATGACGCTGCTTGCGTGGCGCAGTCAGGTCATAGCGCAGCATCTCGTCAATGGCCGGCTTGTACGGGTCCAGACGCGGTGCCGTACGAACCGGCCTCTTGCGGGGCGGGGGTTCGGCAGCGGCGAGTGCCTGGCGGACGGTGCGGCGATGTACCCCGTGCTTGCGCGCGAGCTCGCGGATGGACAGACCCTCCACTCGCGCGTCATGGCGGATGTCGGCGTACAGCTGCACTCGTGACCCCATCTTGGCTCCCTTGCCCTCGCGACTGGTTCCCAGTGATGGGGACCAGCGTGAAGGGGTGGGGCCAGTTCAGACCGTCAACACCCCGGCAAGTCGCACGCGGGGCCAGATCAAGCCGTCACAACGGGGCCAGACCAAGCTGTCACAACCAATCCTGCTGCCCGGGCCGAACTCGCTGTTCGTCGCGACGAGCGCCGCGCAGGTATCGCGACGCGCCGGCTGGCAGGCCGCCGCCGGTGTGTTCATCAGCGACAGCATCCTCATGATCGCGGCCGTCGCCGGCGCGGGCACGCTGCTGACGGGCGGGGCGCTGTTCTTCCGCGCGCTGACGCTCGTCGGCGGCGCCTACCTCGTCTATCTCGGGTTCGGTCTGCTGCGCCGAGGGGTGCAGTTGCTGCGCGAACATCGAGCGCTGACGCGCGCCGAGGCCACGGACGACTCGCTCAACCCCATCGACACAGGCGCGGCCCCCGATGACGCCGGCATCGCGACGTCCCCGTTCCGCCTCTCGATCGCGACGGGCATGCTCAACCCCAAGTCGATCCTGTTCTTCGCCGTGTTCTTCGTGCAGTTCGTGACGCCGGGCGATCCGCACCTGTGGGTCAACTTCGGGGTGCTCGCCGTCATCATGCAGATCATCAGCCTCACCTACCTCGCGGCCGTCATCGCCATCAGTTCGCGGCTCGGCCACCGCGTCGCAGGACGCCCGCGCGTCGTCGCCGGCGCACACCTCGCCGCGGGGACGGCCTTCTGCCTGTTCGCCGTCAAGCTCGCCACCGCATCGTTCTGACGCCCGACACGCTGAACCACCACGCCGAACAACCACGCCTACGCGAAGCTCAACCCCTCACGGCTGCCGCACAACCTCATGGCCGGCCGACGGCGAAGCTCAACCCCTCACGGCTGACGCGCTGCTGCGACGTCTTCGGGGTAGCTCTCGTAGAAGGGCACGTAGCCGTCACGCGTCAGCACCCACACGCGGTCGTCACCCACGCCGGCGAACCCGGCGTCGCGCAGTTCGACCTTGCGCGACTTGAACGTCGAGGTGTGCTCGAGCGAATCGACCTCGCGCACGAACAGTGGCACCGCGTACTTCGGCAGGCGTTCGTTGAGCGCGACGGCCGCCATGGCGTCGAAGGGCTCGCCCTCGCGCAGCACGACGGCGGCCATGCCGGCTCGCCCGTCGCAGCCGGGCACCTCGACGCCGTAGACGACGCAGTCCTCGACGAACGGCAGCCGCTCGAGGGCCGCCTCGACCTCCGTCGTCGCGACGTTCTCGCCCCTCCACCGGAACGTGTCGCCGAGCCGATCGACGAACGCCACGTGGTTGAGCCCCTGCCGGCGCACGAGGTCGCCGGTGATGAACCAGCAGTCGCCGTCCTTGAAACCGTCGCGCAGCAGCTTCTTCTCGGTGGCGTCGTCGTCGGTGTACCCGTCGAACGGCTGGGCCTTCGTCACCTTGGCGAGCAGCAGGCCCGCCTCGCCGACCTTGACCTGACGCAGCCGCCCGTTCCCGTCGCGCACCGCGCCGCCCGTCTCCGGGTCGTAGGCGGCGACCTTGTGCGGCAGTGGGCACGTGCCGGCCGTCTCGGAGATGTTGTAGGCGTTGATGAACGCGATGTTGCACTCGCTCGCCCCGTAGAACTCGGCGATGCGCGCGATGCCGAAGCGCTCCTGGAACTCGGCCCAGATGTCGGTCCGCAGGCCGTTGCCGACGATGACGCGGATGCGGTGCGCCCGGTCAACGTCCCGCTGCGGCTGGCCGAGCAGATAGCGGCACAGTTCGCCGATGTAGACGAACGACGTCGCGTCGAAGCGGATGACGTCGTCCCAGAAGTTGGAGACGGAGAACTTGCGCGCGATGGCGAAGCACGCGCCGCCGTTGAGCACGGCTCCGAGCGCGACCGTCACGGCGTTGTTGTGGTACAGCGGCAGGCAGCAGTAGAGAGTGTCGCCCTCGCGCAGCCGCACGCCCAGCCCGCCGAGGCCCGAGTACGACTGCAGCCACCGATGGTGGCTCATGATGGAGGCCTTCGGCATGCCCGTCGTGCCGGAGGTGAAGATGTAGTACGCCTTGTCGCTGCCGCGCACCTGCGCGCATTCGGGCGGGTTCTGCGCCGCCGCCGTAGGCGCGTTCGTCGCCTGTGCGACGAGCTCGTCGAGCCCGACGACGTCCGCGTGGCGCCCGGTATCCGACGACGGTGCGGTGTTCGCTGAGCCCTCCCCCGCGAGGCACGTCGTCACCGCCTCGAGCAACGACGGCTCGGCGACGATGACGCGGGCGTCGAGTACTCCGAGGCTGTGGGCGAGCACATCGCCCTGCTGGTTGTAGTTGAGCAGCCCGCTGACGGCGCCGAGCTTCACGGTCGCGAGCATCACGAGCAGCATGTCGATCGAGTTGTGCGACATCAGCCCGACGACGTCCCCGTGACGCACCCCAGCGTCCTTGAGCACCCACGCGAGCCGGTTGACACGCTCGTTGGCCTCTGCGTAGGTGAGGCGCCCCTCGTCGGCCACGACGAACGGACGCTGCGGGTGCCGCTCGGCGAGCCCTTCGAATACCGAGCCGATCGACATGGCGCGGCCCGATCGACGCAGCAGTAAGGACGGCAGATGCTTGGCGACGTGGGGGATGTCGGGCGTCATCGTCAGCGCCCCGCGCGCCACGTCGAGCAGCGTCACCCGGGTCCGTGAGGTCGTCATCGCTGTGGTCTCCTTCGGCCGTCGTCAGCTCCGGTGTCGCGGTCCGCGCCGCGATCCCCCAACCCTACCTACGCTTCAGTAACCACGTGACGGATACCGCTCAGCCCGTCCCACATCGATGGGTGCCTGCACAGAATTGCCATCCCCCCGGCCGTGGTGGACGATGCGAAGCCGACGCGACGCATGAGCGCGTCCTCGAGGCCGCCGAGGATCTCGATTCCGGCAGCCCCGACCCCCGCTCGCCTCGTCCCTGCGACAGGGACGCTCCGGCATCGTCGGTGTCTTCGCCGAGGGGCGACTGCTCAACTCGTTCAGTGACCCGTTCGCCGTCAGCGTGCTCGACGGTCTCGCGCAGCACCTGGGCCAGAACTCGAGCGGCATCCTGCTCATCCTGGCGTAGGGTAGCGATGAGCACGAGGTCGTGCGACGCATGTCCGGCATCCCCCGCGACGCCGTCGTCTTCCCGCTCGGCGGGCATGTCTCGGCGGCGGTGCTGGACCACCTGCGCCATCGCCGCATCCCGCTCGCCGGCACGGGTTACCCCGCGATCGACGGTGTCCTGCAGCTGACGATGGAACGCGCCGCGCTGCGCACCCTGGCCACGTACCTGTACGACCTCGGCCACCGCGACGTCGCGCTCGTCGAGATGCCGCAGGGTGCGAGCCGCGGTGAGGGCGACACGACGCCGACGGCCAACCCCGAGGGAGTGGGCAACGTCATGTACGTGTCTATCCGCACCCGTACAAGCATTCGCAGGGGCGGCGGGGGTCAGGGTGTTTGTGGTGGACGTAGAAATGCGTGATGGTCTTGAACTACTCAACCCCAGTCTTTCGGGGGAGCTGTTCAAGACCATCACGTCTTAGAAGAAGTCCGGCGGCGTCCTACTCTCCCACACCCTACCGAGTGCAGTACCATCGGCGCTGAAGGGCTTAGCTTCCGGGTTCGGAATGTGACCGGGCGTTTCCCACTTCGCTATAACCACCGTAACACTATGAAACATATCAACCCATCATGGCGAGTGTATTGTTTCAGAATTACACAGGGACGCGAGCACTAGCACAACAATACTGAGTGTGATAATAAGTTATCGGTTCATTAGTACCGGTCAGCTACAACCATTACTGGTCTTCCACATCCGGCCTATCAACCCCATCGTCTCTAGGGAACCTCTCACACACAAGGTGTATGGAAACCTCATCTCGAAGCGTGCTTCCCGCTTAGATGCTTTCAGCGGTTATCACTTCCGAACGTAGCCAATCAGCGGTGCTCCTGGCGGA
Source organism: Dermacoccus sp. SAI-028 (assembly GCF_004346775.1). Lineage (NCBI taxonomy): Bacteria > Bacillati > Actinomycetota > Actinomycetes > Micrococcales > Dermacoccaceae > Dermacoccus > Dermacoccus sp. SAI-028. The sequence goes on from NZ_SMFS01000001.1 coordinate 2,870,796, forward strand.
ACAACTGACACACCAGAGGTTCGTCCATCCCGGTCCTCTCGTACTAGGGACAGGTCTTCTCAAGTTTCCTACGCGCACAGCGGATAGGGACCGAACTGTCTCACGACGTTCTAAACCCAGCTCGCGTACCGCTTTAATGGGCGAACAGCCCAACCCTTGGGACCTACTCCAGCCCCAGGATGCGACGAGCCGACATCGAGGTGCCAAACCATGCCGTCGATATGAGCTCTTGGGCAAGATCAGCCTGTTATCCCCGGGGTACCTTTTATCCGTTGAGCGACGGCGCTTCCACAAGCCACCGTCGGGTCACTAGTCCCCACTTTCGTGCCTGCTCGACATGTCTGTCTCACAGTCAAGCTCCCTTGTGCACTTACACTCAAAACCTGATTGCCAACCAGGCTGAGGGAACCTTTGGGCGCCTCCGTTACCCTTTAGGAGGCAACCGCCCCAGTTAAACTACCCATCAGGCACTGTCCCTGATCCGGATCACGGACCGAAGTTAGGAGCCCAATACGACCAGAGTGGTATTTCAACAATGACTCCACACACACTGGCGTGCATGCTTCACAGTCTCCCACCTATCCTACACAAGCCGTACCGAACACCAATACCAAACTGTAGTAAAGGTCCCGGGGTCTTTCCGTCCTGCTGCGCGTAACGAGCATCTTTACTCGTACTGCAATTTCGCCGAGTTCGTGGTTGAGACAGTGGAGAAGTCGTTACGCCATTCGTGCAGGTCGGAACTTACCCGACAAGGAATTTCGCTACCTTAGGATGGTTATAGTTACCACCGCCGTTTACTGGGGCTTAAATTCTCAGCTTCACCACCGAAGTGATTAACCAGTCCTCTTAACCTTCCAGCACCGGGCAGGCGTCAGTCCGTATACATCGAATTACTTCTTCGCACGGACCTGTGTTTTTAGTAAACAGTCGCTTCTCCCTGGTCTCTGCGACCCTCACCCCTAGCCCGTACGGGCTTCAAGGCTTGGGCCCCCCTTCTCCCGAAGTTACGGGGGCATTTTGCCGAATTCCTTAACCACGATTCACTCGATCGCCTTAGTATTCTCTACCTAACCACCTGAGTCGGTTTGGGGTACGGGCGGCTCGAACCTCGCTAGAAGTTTTTCTCGACAGCATAGGATCACCCTGCTTCCCACATACGTGGTCACCATCACATCTCAGCCACATCACTGACGGATTTACCTACCAGTGGGCCTACATGCTTGGACGGGGACTACCATCGCCCCGCGGAGGCTACCTTCCTGCGTCACTCCATCGCTTACCTACTACACGATCGGGTCACACGCTCCCCACACCAGATGATCCCGAAGGACCGGTCGGCATGGTTCGGGTGTTTAGCATCCCATGGTTCAGTATGGGCGGTTCTTCGCCGGTTCCGGAATATCAACCGGATGTCCATCGACTACGCCTGTCGGCCTCGCCTTAGGTCCCGACTTACCCAGGGCAGATTAGCTTGACCCTGGAACCCTTGGTTATTCGGCGGACGGGTTTCTCACCCGTCATTCGCTACTCATGCCTGCATTCTCACTCGTGTAGCATCCACGACTCGATCACTCGGCCGCTTCACTCGCCACACGACGCTCCCCTACCCAACAACACCCCCGTTAAGGGTCAGTGTGTCATTGCCACAGCTTCGGTGATGTGCTTGAGCCCCGCTACATTGTCGGCGCGGAATCACTTGACCAGTGAGCTATTACGCACTCTTTAAAGGGTGGCTGCTTCTAAGCCAACCTCCTGGTTGTCACAGCAACTCCACATCCTTTCCCACTTAGCACACGCTTAGGGACCTTAGCTGATGATCTGGGCTGTTTCCCTCTCGACTACGAAGCTTATCCCCCGCAGTCTCACTGCCACGCTCTCACTTACCGGCATTCGGAGTTTGGTTGACGTCAGTAACCCGGTGGGGCCCATCAGCCATCCAGTAGCTCTACCTCCGGCAAGAAACACGCGACGCTGCACCTAAATGCATTTCGGGGAGAACCAGCTATCACGGAGTTTGATTGGCCTTTCACCCCTACCCACAGCTCATCCCCTCAGTTTTCAACCTAAGTGGGTTCGGTCCTCCACGCCGTCTTACCGGCGCTTCAACCTGGCCATGGGTAGATCACTCCGCTTCGGGTCTAGACCCAGCGACTCAAACGCCCTATTCGGACTCGCTTTCGCTACGGCTACCCCACACGGGTTAACCTCGCCACTGAGCACTAACTCGCAGGCTCATTCTTCAAAAGGCACGCCGTCACCCCACACAGAGGCTCCGACGGATTGTAAGCACACGGTTTCAGGATCTATTTCACTCCCCTCCCGGGGTTCTTTTCACCTTTCCCTCACGGTACTAGTCCGCTATCGGTCACCAGGGAATATTTAGGCTTAGCAGGTGGTCCTGCCAGATTCACACGAGATTTCACGGGCCCCGTGCTACTTGGGAAACAGCACAACACAGCCACACACGTTTCGTCTACGGGAGTCGCACCCTCTACGCTCAACCATTCAAGATTGTTCAACTACGCACATGGTTTCTTACTGCGCACCCTCATGTCAGTGAGGATCAGCACTGTCCCACAACCCCACAACCGCAACCCCTGACAGGTCTCACACGATCATGGTTTAGCCTCATCCGCTTTCGCTCGCCACTACTCACGGAATCACTCTTGTTTTCTCTTCCTGTGGGTACTGAGATGTTTCACTTCCCCACGTTCCCTCCCAACACCCTATGTGTTCAGGTGCAGGTGCCATGACATGATTCATGGCGGGTTTCCCCATTCGGAAATCCCCGGATCACAGCCTGTTTATCGACTCCCCGAGGCATATCGCAGATTACAACGTCCTTCATCGGTTCCTGGTGCCAAGGCATCCACCGTGTGCCCTTAAAAACTTAAGATCACAGATACTAGATGCTCGCGTCCACTGTGTAATTCTCAAACAACACGCCACACACAACCCCACACACCCAAACCCCATCCCACAAGATGAAGAGTCTTCACTTGGTGTGTGATCTTGTGTTGACCACAACCCCAGAACACGATCCGTGTCCTGAGAACCCAACAACGCGCCGAACACAACCCCAACACACTCACCACCACCACGCTTTCCCCAACCAGCCCCACATCCTCACCCCATCAAGGGATCAAGACGCGTATGACTGATTCGTACTCGCTGATGCCGGCAACCATGCAGGCTGCACCATGATCATCGTTCCACCCATGAGCACCCCCCACACACGAACGGTGTGGCAAGGGCTTGATGCTCCTTAGAAAGGAGGTGATCCAGCCGCACCTTCCGGTACGGCTACCTTGTTACGACTTAGTCCCAATCGCCAGTCCCACCTTCGACGGCTCCCCCCACAAGGGTTAGGCCACCGGCTTCGGGTGTTACCGACTTTCGTGACTTGACGGGCGGTGTGTACAAGGCCCGGGAACGTATTCACCGCAGCGTTGCTGATCTGCGATTACTAGCGACTCCGACTTCATGGGGTCGAGTTGCAGACCCCAATCCGAACTGAGACCGGTTTTTTGGGATTAGCTCCACCTCACGGTTTCGCAACCCTCTGTACCGGCCATTGTAGCATGCGTGAAGCCCAAGACATAAGGGGCATGATGATTTGACGTCATCCCCACCTTCCTCCGAGTTGACCCCGGCAGTCTCCCATGAGTCCCCACCCGAAGTGCTGGCAACATGGAACGAGGGTTGCGCTCGTTGCGGGACTTAACCCAACATCTCACGACACGAGCTGACGACAACCATGCACCACCTGTACACCAGTCCGAAGACGCACACATCTCTGCATGATTCCGGTGTATGTCAAGCCTTGGTAAGGTTCTTCGCGTTGCATCGAATTAATCCGCATGCTCCGCCGCTTGTGCGGGCCCCCGTCAATTCCTTTGAGTTTTAGCCTTGCGGCCGTACTCCCCAGGCGGGGCGCTTAATGCGTTAGCTGCGGCACGGAACTCGTGGAATGAGTCCCACACCTAGCGCCCAACGTTTACGGCATGGACTACCAGGGTATCTAATCCTGTTCGCTCCCCATGCTTTCGCTTCTCAGCGTCAGTAATGGCCCAGAGACCTGCCTTCGCCATCGGTGTTCCTCCTGATATCTGCGCATTTCACCGCTACACCAGGAATTCCAGTCTCCCCTACCACACTCTAGTCTGCCCGTACCCACTGCAGAACCGGAGTTAAGCCCCGGTCTTTCACAGCAGACGCGACAAACCGCCTACAAGCTCTTTACGCCCAATAATTCCGGACAACGCTCGCACCCTACGTATTACCGCGGCTGCTGGCACGTAGTTAGCCGGTGCTTCTTCTCCAGGTACCGTCACGTTAGCTTCGTCCCTGGTGAAAGAGGTTTACAACCCGAAGGCCGTCATCCCTCACGCGGCGTCGCTGCATCAGGCTTTCGCCCATTGTGCAATATTCCCCACTGCTGCCTCCCGTAGGAGTCTGGGCCGTGTCTCAGTCCCAGTGTGGCCGGTCGCCCTCTCAGGCCGGCTACCCGTCGTCGCCTTGGTAGGCCATTACCCCACCAACAAGCTGATAGGCCGCGAGTCCATCCCCCACCACAAAAACTTTCCACCAACACTCCATGCGGAGATCGGTCGTATCCAGTATTAGACCCAGTTTCCCAGGCTTATCCCAGAGTGAGGGGCAGGTTACTCACGTGTTACTCACCCGTTCGCCACTAATCCACACCAGCAAGCTGGTGCTTCATCGTTCGACTTGCATGTGTTAAGCACGCCGCCAGCGTTCGTCCTGAGCCAGGATCAAACTCTCCGTAGAAAAAATTTGTTACCCTGGCCGAGAAAAAAACGGTGACAAACAACAACCCCAAAAGGGTCATCGTCGTTCTGTACAATCATTAATCACTCAGCCAAAACACGCGACACTCCATAAGTGCCACTAAAATGTTTGGCGATGATCACATCGGCACGCTGTTGAGTTCTCAAAACACCATCGCACACCACACGAAGCAGGAACCCTTTTCGTTTCCCGCCCCACTCGGGGCAACTCGTCAACCTTACCACCCTCGCTCCCCGACTTCAACTCGGCGCTTGCTCTTGGCGGAGCCGGCGCGCTTGTCGAAACTGCGGTGAGGTTCGAGCTCGTGAGGCAAACTGCCCGGAAACACTGGGGTTTCTGTGCTGTCTGCCCCTCGGCGACTCGGAAAACATTACACGTCCTCCAGGTGGACGCCAAATCACCGTCAGGTGACCTGCGCCACCCCCTTGGACACATCAGGGCCGCCCCCCGTCAGTCGATCCTGACGATGGGGCGGCCCTGGCGTGTGCGCGCTCAGCGATCTTGGACGGTGGGATCCGCGACGATGCGACGGTGGTCGGGCTCGAAGCCGTGGCGAACCCCCCACAGCACGGCCTGGCTACGGCTCGTCACTCCGATCTTGCGATAGCCGGTGCGGATGTAGCTCTTCACCGAGTTGATCGACAGGTGCGTCTGCGCGGCGATGTCGTTGTTCGACAGACCCTGGGTGATGAGTGCGAGCACCTCGGCTTCACGCGGCGTGAGCCCCTCCTCACGCCCCGGCCATTCGCCGGCGATGGGGCCGGAGCCCACCTCGGCCGAGACGATGACCTCGCCAGCGTGCACTCGCTCCAGCGCCGAGACGAGTTCGCCCGCGGGCAGCGTCTTGGAGAGGTAACCCCGAACGCCGGCATCGAGACTGCGGCGCACCAGGTCGGGCTGGAAGTTCCACGTGTACACGACGACCTTGTCGACCCGGGGCTCCTTGAGCAGGTGCGCCAGCGCCTCGGGCTCGCCCTGCGCCTGCCCGAACGTGTCATAGAGCGCGATGTCGACGGGGTGCTCGACCGTCGACATCGGGCCCTCGATGTCGAGTTCGGCCACCTCGACCCGGTCGCGGTAGCGCTCGAGCATCTTGGCCAGACCGTTGACGACGACCTCGTAGTCGTCGATCACGGCCAGTCGGATGGGGGAGGCGGAAGTCATCACCCCATGAGGGTACGGGGCACACCCGCGCGTTGCCCCACCCCTAGAGGTGAAACACGTCGAAGAATGATGATTTCCAATGCGTTTCACCCCTGTCGAGGCCGGCTGACTGCCTCAATCGAGCGGCTGCGTCAGGTCGTAGAAGACCGTCGATCCGATCGTCACCTGGCGGTAGGTGGCTTCCGCCCACGCCAGGATGCGGCTCGCATCGCTCGTCTGGGCCGAGCTCGTCCCACCGCCCGTCGATGTTCCACCACTGGCCAGCAGGTAGTGAATCTTGCCTGCCTTCACCTCGGCCTGGAACTGGGCGAGTGTCGGGCTCGGGTCGGTGCCGTTGAAGCCGCCGATCGCCATGACCGGCTCGCCCGTTCCGAGCTGCAGTCCGGCCGCGCTCTGCGAACCCACCGCCGCGGCCACCCAGGTGTAACGCTGCGCGTCGGCCCGCAGGGCAGAGATGACGGCGGCGCTCGGCGTCGTGGCATCGAGCAACCCGCCCATGCCGCCGCCACCGACTCCCTGCCCACCTGCACCGGTGGGCACTGTGCCACGCGTCGTCGAGGAAGCGGCCGGGGGCGCGCCTACTGGCGAACCACCCAGGGCGCGAGCACCGGGGCCACGGCCGCCCGCACCCGGCATCCCACCCATGCCGCCCGACGCCGGGCCGGCGGTGACGATCGAGCCGGTGTGCCCGGAGGTGAGCGTCGTGAGCGAGTACGCGGTCGGCCCCGCGAGGCCCGCGCCCACGGCGCCCACGACGATCACGGGCAGGGCTCGCGCGTGCAGCCGTCGCCCGATGACGAGGAGTGCCGCGCACGTCATTCCGATCGTCAGCACGCCGACGCGCAGCACGTCGCTGTAGGCGCTCGTGCGGGAGAGCAGGACGAACCCCCAGATCGACGACGCGGCGGCCGCGGCCGCCATCGTCAGGGTGCCGACCGGTTCGCGGCGACGCTCCCAGGCCTGCGCGCCACCCATGCCGACGAGCGCCGCGACTGCCGGCGCCAACGCCACCGTGTAGTAGGCGTGGAAGATGCCGGCCATGAACGAGAACGTCAGCATCGTCACCAGGAGCCAGCCGCCCCACACTGCGTAGGCGGCCCGACGGACGTCGGTGCGCGGCGCACGCGCGCGCATCACGACACCCATGACGCCGAGGATGATCGCGGCCGGGATGAGCCAGCTGATCTGGCCACCGATCTCGGCGTCGAACAGGCGCGTCAGCCCCGTCGCACCCCACTGCCCGCCGGCAGCGCCCCCGCCGCCGCCGACCGAGCCCGTCTCCTCACCGCTGAGTCGGCCGAAGCCGTTGTACCCGAACGTCAGGTCGAGGAAGGAATTGCTCTGGCTGCCGCCGACGTAGGGACGCATGCTCGCCGGGGTCAGTTCGACGATCGCGACCCACCACCCGGCGGATGCCACGAGAGCGACGAGGGCCACGAGGCTGCCGACGAGGCGTCGACGCAGTGGCGCCGCAGCGAGCAGCAGGAACGCCGCCCCGAAACCGGGGATGACGAGGAAAACCTGCAGCGTCTTCGTCAGGAACCCGAAACCGAGCAACACGCCGACCAACGCCATCCAGCGCACCGAACCGCGCTCGAGCGCTCGCATCGTGGCCCAGGCGGCCGCCGTCATGAGCAGGACGAGCAACGCGTCCGGGTTGTTGAAACGGAACATGAGGACGGCGACCGGGGTGAGCGCCATGACGAGGCCCGCGAGCAGGCCGGCGCCCGCGCCGAAGTGACGCTTCACCGTCGCGTGCAGGATGGCGACGGTGGCCACACCCATGAGCACCTGCGGTACGAGGATCGAGAAGCTGCTCAGGCCGAGCAGCCGCACCGACAGCGCCATGACCCACAGCGACGCAGGTGGTTTGTCGACGGTGATCGAGTTCGCCGCGTCGGAACTGCCGAAGAAGAACGCCTCCCAGTTCTGCGAGCCCGCCTGTGCCGCAGCGGAGTAGAAGGCGTTCGCCCAGCCACTGGCGGTGAGGTTCCACAGGTAGAGCACTGCAGTCGCCGCGAGCAGGGCCAACAGCGCCGGGCGGGCCCAGTTCGGGTCGTCGTGCGGGCCGGTGACGAGGCGCGTCAGCCAGGTGCGGGAGGTGTTCGAGGCCGTGGTGCGGGTGCCGATAGTGTCGGGGGTATCGCCGGCATCGGGGCTTGTCGCGCCACGGAGCGTCATGTCGGTTGCCCGGCGGGAGCGATGACGCGGTGCGCGCCGCGCGAGGTGTGAGCCGGCGGCTGAGATCGAGGAGTTCATGGCCCCGAGCGTCACCACCTCGGCTTTGGCCCGGCTGTGCGACGACCAGCCCGGGGCCGTGCAGTGGCCGGCCGACGGGCGGCTTCATGAACCGACGACACGCCGGGCACAGCTTCTCCACAGTACCGGCGCGCAACGTCGACGGCGGATGACGGGCGAGCGCCCGCAACGTCGCGCCCCGAGGCGCCAGGCACGAAGGAGACACGATGGACCACGACGACCCCCGACCCGACGCACACAGCATGAACGACGACGACCCGACACTGCACGACATCCCGCCCGTCCGCCGCACTGCTCTGCCCCACACGGGCACCGACGGCGACGCCGGCACGGACTACCGCGGGGGGCCGGAGCAGGAGGCGCCGTTTGCCTCTGGCGCTTCGACCGGCAACGACACGGCAGGCGCTTCGGCGCCGGGACCCGAGCGATGGTCGGCGAAGAAGTCGGCGCTCGTGTCGGCGCTGGCCATGGGCACGGCGTCGCTCGTGTCGATCGGCGCGGCCGCGGCGATGCCGGCCGGAACGTCGGGGGGCGGCATGGGCGGCGGAATGGGCGGGCCCGGTGGCACGTCGCAGAATCAGCAGGGCACGACTGGTCAGATGGGCCCCGGCATGCAGATGCCCGGCTCGGGCACCTCGGGCTCCGGTACGAACGGAACGTCGGGCGGCACCACCAGTTCTGCCGGTGCATCTGGATCTGGCACGTCCGAATCCGGTGCGTCCGGATCCGGCACCGCAGGCCAGGGCAGCGGGACGAGCGGGGGCGCCCAGGGACAGGCGCCCGGAGGCTCGGCGGGCAATGCGAGCCAGCAACCGCCGAGCGGCGGGCAGATGCCGGGCGCCGCGCCCGGAGGCACGGGCGGAAACGCCGGAACGTCAGGAAGCTGACGCCGGATACCGCCAACTGGCGGCCCCAGACTGGCAGTACGGGTGCCCGCCCCGGCCTCCCCTCAGGCAGCACGGCGTTTCACCCACTGCCCGAGCTGGGTAAGTACCGCGGGCTGCGGATCCTTGCCCGCCGCCACACGTTTGGCAGCGCCGGCCATGGCCGCGTCATAGACGGGCCGGACGAAACGCTTGGCGCCGTAGGCGACCCGGCCGTCCGGGTCGGTGAGGATGATGTGTCGGCGCGCGCCGATCCCGGCGAACGCGGTGCGGGCGACATCGGCCGCCGAACGAGGCGAGCCGTTGATGAGCTCGACGGCGTTGGCCTCCATCTCGGCGTCGGCTCCGGCCAACGACTGCGCGAGGTTCGTACGGAAGAACGACGGGCAGATGACGCTGACGTCGATGCCGAACGGCGCCAGTTCGTTCTGCAGCGTCTCGCTGACGGGGACGACAGCGGCCTTCGTCGCGTTGTATGTCGCCATCGCCGGCGCGTGGACGAGCCCGGCGAGCGAGGCGGTGTTGACGATGTGACCGCTGCGCTGCGTCTTCATCATCGGGGTGAACGTGCGGCACCCCCGCACGACGCCCATGAGGTTGATCGACAGCGCGCGCTCCCAGTCGGCGATCGCCGTCGTGTCGATGCGCCCGCCGACGGCGATGCCCGCGTTGTTGACGAGGATGTCGAGGCGCCCCCAGTGCTGCTCCACCCAGGCGAGGGCATCGGCCCAAGCGGCATCGTCGCGCACGTCGAGCGTCAGGTAGTCGACGCCGTCCGGCACGCTCGCCGGGCGCTCGGCGTGGAGGTCCGCGACGACGACGCGGGCGGCGTCGGCCACGAAGAGCTTGACGAGTTCGAGGCCGAGACCTGACGCGCCACCGGTGACGAGGACGCACCGACCGGCATGGCTGGGGGCTGTTCGGCGGCTGAGCTTCATGAGTTTCACGGTAGGTCAGCCACCGGCCGGTTCGCGGCGCTTTCGTCGCTTCGGATGCGGGATGCGTCAGCGGCGCACCGCGTCGATCTCGAGACGTACGTAGTCGAGCACCGGCTCGACCATGGCCTCGCGCACCGCCCGGGTGAACTCGCAGCCCTCCTGCTCGCTCATGCGCTCGAGGTAGGAACCGAGGCAGACGGTCGCGAGGTAGCGCTCCATGACGTCGGGGTCGTCGAGGCGGATCGGGCTCGGGCGCAGCGCGACGCGATCGACGTCGAAACCGTTGCGCTCCAAGTGTTCTCGCGTCTCCTCGGGCGAGGCGAAGGCCTTCGGGGCGAAGCCCTCGGCGTTGACGGCCGCGATCGCGCGCTCGACGTTCTCGATGTTGCCCTCGCCGCCGGAGTCGCTCGTCAGCAGGCCACCCGGGCGCAGCACCGCGGCGAGGTGGGCGAACAGCGTCTCGTGATCGCTGATCCAGTGAAAGCACGCGACGCTCATGACGGCGTCGAACGGGCCTGGCCGCGCGCCGAGCTCCGAGACGTCAAGTGGTTCGGTGAGGTCACGCACCGCGAATGCGGCCCCAGACCCGACCCGCTCGCGGGCCTGCGCGATCATCTGCGACGAGCCGTCAATGCCGACGAGGTCGACACCCGGATGGCGCGACAGCAACTCGGCCGCGTCGCGGCCGGTGCCGCATCCGGCGTCGAGCACCCGTTCGTCACCGCGCAGCGTCATGCGCTCGATGGTGCGTCTGCCCCAGCCGACGTGCGGCAGCGGCAACTCGTCGTAGCTCTTCGCATCCCATTCGCGGGTCATGGCTGGTGCGCTCCTCACGGTGTCCGGCCGGCCGGAAGACCAGATCTCTTGACATCAAGATACTTTGCATCGAGAGAAATATTGGGGCTCCGCCCGTGCGGCCCACCCAAGCCGTGCGACCCGTGACGACCTCGCGCCCTACCCCTCGAGCAGGCCGGCGATGTCGTCGGAGGTGAGACGACCGCCGCCGGCACCGGCGTCGACGACGTCGTCGAAGAGCTTGCGCTTCTTCTCCTGCAGCTCCATGACCTTCTCCTCGATCGTGCCCGCGCTGACGTAGCGGTAGACCATGACGTGCTTGGTCTGCCCGATGCGATGTGCGCGGTCGATGGCCTGATCCTCGGCCGCCGGGTTCCACCACGGGTCGAGGACGATGACGTAGTCGGCCTCCGTCAGCGTCAATCCCGTACCACCGGCCTTGAGGGAGATGAAGAACGCGTCGGCCTCGCCGCTCTTGAACTCGTCGACGACCTGCTGCCGGTTGCGCGTCGAGCCGTCGAGGTACGTTGTCGAGACGCCGGCGTCGGCTGCGGCCTCGCGCACGATCGCCAGGAAGTCGGTGAACTGACTGAACACGAGGGCGCGATGCCCCTCCGCGGCGATCTCGGCGAGTTGCTGCACGACCGTCTCGACCTTGCGGCTCACCGAACGCCCGGCGAACTCGTCGTCGACGAGGGCCGGGTCGAGTGCGAGACGACGCAGGCGGGTGAGCGCGGCCAGGATCTCGACACGGTTGGCGTCCGGGTCCTTGAGCAGGCCCATGAGGCGCTGCTGCTCGCGCCGCAGGTGCCGTTTGTAGACGCGCTCGTGCTGCGGCGACATCGCGACGTCGACGCGCTGCACCTGCTTCTCGGGCAGATCGGGCGCGACCTCGCCCTTGCGTCGACGCAGCATGAGCGGGCCGATGCGCCGTTGCAGGCCCTTGAGCGCGTCTGTGGCGACGTGCCCCTCCCCCTGCTCGATGGGCTTGCGGTAGCGACGGATGAACTCCTCCGGGCGTGGGAACAACCCCGGCGCGACGAGGTTGAACAGCGACCACACGTCCATGACGGAGTTCTCCAGCGGTGTGCCCGAGATCGCGAGCCCGAACGGCGCGCCGATCTTCTTGACGGCCTGGAAGGTCTGCGACGTGTGGTTCTTCACCATCTGCGCCTCGTCGAGGATCAGCGCGCGCCACCCGCAGGCATGGAACGCGTCGGCGTCGAGCCGTGCGACGGCGTAACTCGTCACGACGACGTGCGGAGCGTCCCGCTGGATCTCCTCGGCCACCTCGGTGCCGCGCTTCTTCGACGTCTCGGCGAGCACCTTCACCTTCAGCTCGGGCGCGAACTGCGCGGCCTCGCGCGCCCACACGCCCAGCACCGACGTCGGTGCGACGACGAGTGCGGGCGTCGTGTCGAGTTCGCCTGCGACGCGGGCGCGTTCGAGCATCGCGAGGGTCTGGATCGTCTTGCCGAGCCCCATGTCGTCGGCGAGCACGCCGCCGAGCCCCGCGTCCCACAGGTTGGCGAGCCAGGCGTATCCCTCGAGTTGGTAGGGGCGCAGGGTCGCCCGGAACGACGGGGGCAGCTCGACGCTCTCCGGGTTCCACCCCGACCTCGTCAGCCCCTCGACGGCCGCCTGCCACTGGGAGCGCTGCGCCTCGACGATGCCGAGCCCGACGAGCTGATCCCACAACCCGATGTCGTAGCGGCTGATCTGCAGGCCGTCGCTCTTCTTGTCGGTGAGTTGCTGCGCCTCCTCGAGCACCTGGGCGATGTCGAGCAGCTGCGGAGAGTCAAGGCGGAAGTACGTGCCCGATGGCAGCATCATGACGTCGCGCCCCTTGCTCATCGCCTCGATGAGGTTGGGGTACGGCACCTCCTGGCCGTCGACGCTGATCGTGATCTGCAGGTCGAGCCAGTCGGTTGCGAGGCCGGCCTCATTGACGCCGACCTGAACGATCGGATCGTCCTCGGCCTCCTCGTAGGCGGGCAACTCGCCCTTCATGACGACATCGACGCCGTCGATGGCCCGCAGCTCGGGGATGGCGTCGGCAAGACGCACGGCCTCCAGACCGGTCAGTTCGGCGGTCTGCTTGACCCATAGGTCGAAGGCCGGCACGGCGCGCGTCAGCCGCAGACGGCTCAACGGCAGCGCCGCGCGGGCGATGACGGCGGCCTCGCTGGAGAAATGGCGCCCGCGCCCCATCGGCGGCGAGGGGAGGCGACGTTCGCCGTACGTGAAGAACGTCTCGACCTTCGCCTTGCCGACGGTGACCGGCTCGACGACGAGCAAGAGGCGCGGTTCGACGGCGTCCGTCAGCGTCTGCGACGCATCGCTGACGCTCGTGTGTCGGCGGATCTGCGGCAGGAACTCGGCCTCGAACTCGGGCACGTCGGCTTCGGGCACCTCGATGACGTCGCCGAGCAGGAGCGGTTGGAGCAGGGCGTGCGGCGGTTCGTGGAACGGCACGAGCTTGAGGCTGCCGCGGTCGAGGATGGCGACGCCGTGGGCCGGATCGCCGACGAGCGTCGCCGTACCGAACTCGGGTTCGAGGTCGACGCCGACGACGTCGGCCGTCAGGACGAGCCCGCCATCGCGTCGGTGGACGCCGAGGCTCACCTCGGCCGCTTCGGCGAGAGTGACGCCCTCACCCGGCGTCGCGGCGAGCATCAGCGTGACGCCTGCGTCGGTCAGTTCGGCGAGCGCCTGCCAGACGCCGGGGCCCAGTTCGTCGAGGTAGACGGTCTGGCCGTTGCCGACCCGCGGTTTGTGGGGCGTGATGAAGCGGCGCAGCGCCTCGCTCTGGTGCTCCTCGGCCTCGGCGATGCCGGCACTGCTGCGGGCGTCGAGCCACGTCGCGGTGCGCGACCAACGGCCGGTACGCATGAGTTTCGTCGGTTTGAGCTCGAACCGCTGCACGGGCGTCGAATCGGTCAACGACGCCGGCCGAGCCTTCGGCTCGAACTGCAGGCCGACTTGCGCGCGCCATGCATCACTCGACGGGCTCGCCGACCGCGCCGCGGCGCGCTGCGACTCGTCCGGACCGAGGCTCGCCGTGAGCTTGTCACGCCACGAACTCGTCGAGGACGCCGCGGCACCGCCGAAGAGGGGAACGACGTTGGACTCGGCGGCGTTTCGCGTGCCGGACGGGGCCGATGTGCGGCTGACGCTGCCCTCGCGCACCCCCGACGTCAGCGCGCGACGAGCGGCGAGGATCGAGGCGACCGCATGCTTGCACTCGGTCGCGACAGGACATGTGCAGCGCGAGACCCACAACGGCTCACCGTTGCCGGCCTCACCCTTGTACGTGACGAGGCACTGATACGGCGCGAGACCGTTGCCGGTGACCGTGCCCATGAGGACACGCCCGCGATCAGCCGTCGCGAGCGCGATGACCTTGCCCCCGATGGCGTAGTCGAGACCACGCCCGAAGGCGCCGTCACCGACGACGGCGGCCAGGCCGACGTCCGTGCTCGTCAGCACCCACGTGGCCTCGTCCGGCTCGAACTTCATCACGTCCGCGAGGCTAGCGCAGCGCGGCGACAACCTCGGAATTCCGCGGAAAATGGCCGCTCGAGCGACGCAGCGAGCCGTAGGGTGGCGGCATGCACACGCCGTCGATCGTCCTGTGCGCGACGTGGGCGCCCCTCACCGCGGCCGACGTCGCGACGCTGGGCCCGGACAGCCTCGACGACGACGAACGCGCGCGGGCCCTGGCCGTGCGCTCGGACACCGCGCGCGGCGAGTTCGTCACGCGCCGTGCGCAGCTGCGCAATGAGCTGGCCAACCTCGCGGCCATTCCTCACGAGGACATCCGCTACTGGCGCGAGCCGTGCACGGCGTGCGGCAAGCCGCACGGGCGTCCACGCGCCGTCGGTCATGACGGGTTCTTCTCGACGAGCTCGACGCCGTGGATCACCGCGCTCGCCTCTGCGGACGTCCCCGTCGGGATCGACGTGGAGGTGCTGGCCGCGGCGTCGACCGTCACCGACGTCAGCCGGATGCTGCATCCCGGCGAGCAGGCCGTCATCGACGCAGCGGCGAGCGACGATGACGGACGTCGGGCCTTCACGCAGATCTGGACGCGGAAGGAAGCCCTGCTCAAGGCCACGGGTGAGGGGCTCAACGCGCCCCTCGATCGCGACGACGTCAGCGACCGCGCGCGCATGCCGCCCGGCTGGCGCATCGTCGACATCAGCGACGACCTCGAGGGCTACGACGGCCCGTCGACGTTCGGGGCCTGGGCGATGCGGTCGGATTGAGGGCTGCGGACGCCATCGGAG
Source organism: Dermacoccus sp. SAI-028 (assembly GCF_004346775.1). Classification (NCBI taxonomy): domain Bacteria; kingdom Bacillati; phylum Actinomycetota; class Actinomycetes; order Micrococcales; family Dermacoccaceae; genus Dermacoccus; species Dermacoccus sp. SAI-028. Next base: position 2,885,940 of record NZ_SMFS01000001.1, read on the forward strand.
CCGTCGTCCACGAGACGAACGTGGACGCGAATCGCAGATGGGCGCGGGGGCATGCAGGGGCGAGGGGTCAGCCCCAGCCCAGCTCGTGGAGGCGGGCGTCGTCGAGGCCGAAGTAGTGGCCGATCTCGTGCAGGAGCGTGACGCGGATCTGTTCGATCACCTGTTCGCGGCTGTGGCTCAGCCGCTGGATGGGGCCGGAAAATAGGAAGATCTGGTCGGGCAGGGCTCCCCAGCCGTAGCCCTCGCCACGATCCGGTAGCGCGACGCCGACGTACAACCCGAGCAGCTCGCCCTCGCCGTGCGCGACGCAGGCCTGGGCGAGCTGCTCGCGTGACGGCTCGTCCTCGACCTGGAAGACGACGTTGTCGAGACGGTCGAGGAAGCGCTGCGGTACGCCGTCGAGTGCCTCGCCGACGGCGTCCTCGAACTGCTCCCGACTGAGGTGCGTCACATCTTCTGCGCGGTCTCGGCGACGGTCTTCGCGTACTCGGCAGCCTTGTCCGCCGCAGAGGCACTCACCGTCAGCATCGAGTACGACCCGCTGCCGTTCGGGATGACCATGGAGACACCGTGCACGGTGACACCCTTCGTCGTCAGCGTGTACTCCATCTGCTCTCCGGCGCCGGCCGGCGTCGTGATGCGGCTGTATTCACCGGTGGTGACCTTCATGTCGCTGGAACTGTTCGACCCGTTCGCACCGCTTGCAGCGTTGAGCTGGTTGAGTTCCTTCTCCAGCTGGGCCTTGCCCGCCAGGCTCGGACGCGTCACCTTGAGGACGTTGATGTTGTCGTTGAACCTCTGCGCCCCCGTGGCGTCGATCGCGAGGACGTCTGCGGCCGACGTCATCTGCGCGACGTACTTCTCGGGCGACATGCCGGACTTCTTCGCCATCGGCTCGAGCTGCTTCTTCACCGCGTCCTGCTTGTGCCGAGCTCACCGTCGACGACGGTCCACGACTTCGGCACCGCGAAGGACAACTTGTTCGCCGTCGCCTTCGCCAGCTGCGTGTCGGCGGGCAGCGCCGCGCTCGACGCGGCGACGGAGCTCGATGCGCTCGACGGCGAACTCGACTCGGACGCAGGGCTCGTCGACACATCGGTCGACGGCGCCGCACTCGACGAACCGCTCGCATTCGAGGCTGCGCTCGCGGCGGCGCTCGTCGCGCTGCTCGCGGCGGACGTACCGGAGTCGGAGCCCATCGAGCACCCCGTGAGCGTCAGGGCCGCGACGGCGCTCGACGCGAGCATCGCGCCCTTGATCGTCATCCGCCTCGTGGTGCGCTGGTGAGACATGGCAAACCCTCCCGATCGACGTGTGGTGGCTCGAGCCTAGCGCGGCAGCACCACCGGACGTCCGGTATTCGGGTCAGGATGCACGACGCACGGGATGCCGTACAGCTGCTCGGCGAGCTGCGCCGTCAGCACGTCGGTCGGCTCGCCCGCCGCGACGATCTCACCGTCCTGCATCGCGACGAGATGGTCGGCGTAGCGCGCCGCGAGGAACAGGTCGTGCAGCACCATGACGACGGTCGTTCCGTGCTCGCGGTTGCGGCGGCGGACGACGTCGAGCAGTTCGACGGCGTGGCCGATGTCGAGGAAGCTCGTCGGCTCGTCGAGCAGGAGGATGCCGGTCTGCTGCGCGAGCACCATCGCGAGCCACACCCGCTGACGCTGGCCGCCGGAAAGAGAATCGGCGGTGCGTTCTGCCAGTTCGCTGACGCCCGTCGCCTCCATCGCCGCGGCGACGGCAGCGTCGTCGTCGGGCCCGCCGCGCCCGAGCAGGCCCTGGTGCGGGGTGCGTCCCTGACGCACGAGCTCGGCCACCGTCATCCCCTCCGGCGCAATGGGGTGTTGCGGCAGCAGCGCGAGGGCCTTGGCGACCTCGCGCGTCGGCGTCGCGTCGATGCTGCGCCCGTCGAGAAGCACATCGCCGGCCGCGGGCTTGAGCAGCCGCGCCAGGCCCGCGAACAGCGTCGACTTGCCGCAGCCGTTCGCGCCGATCAGCACGGTGACCGCGTTCTCGGGCACCTCGAAGGTGATGCCTCGCACGATGTCGGGGCCTGCGGAACGCCCGGATCCGTAGCGCAGGACGAGGTCATGGGCGGCGAGGGACGTCACGAGGCACGGCCTTTCGAACGGCGGGGCGGGCGCTGCGAGGTCAGCAGCAGCCAGGCGAGGACAGGCGCACCGGCGAGGCCGGTGATGATCCCGACGGGCAGCTTGTTGTCACCGGGAACGAGGTAGGCACCGACGTAGTCACCCGCGATCGTGATGATCGCGCCGACGAGAGCGGCCGCGACGATGGCGGTGCGGCCCATGAGGCGCCGCGAGATCGGGCCGGCGAGCAGCGCGACGAACGAGATCGGCCCGCAGACACTCGTCGTCACGGCCACACCGATGACGACGACGCCGAACGTCACGGCGCGCACGAACCCGTCGGGCACGCCGAGGCCGATGGCGAGCGGGCGCCCCATCTCGAGCACGCGCAGCCAGTGCGCGAGGGCCGCGAGGACGACGAGCACGAGCGCGCCGACGACGGCGAGCCGGGTGATCTGCGGCCACGACACGGCCGAGACGGACCCGGCGAGCCAGGCCATCGCGTCCTGCGCCTGGTAGGCGTTCGACTCGAGCAGGATCCACTGGATGAGCGACTGCAGCGCGGCGGCCAGGGCGATCCCGACGAGGATCATCCGCGGCGTCTGCCCGCGTGCCATCCCGAGGATCACCGCGGAGACGGCGAGGCCACCCGCGATGGCGGCGCCCGTCACGCCCGCGCCGCTCCAACCGAGGATCGTCGTGCAGAACACGGCCGCGGTGCTCGAGCCGAGCGAGATGCCGAGGACGTCGGGGCTGGCGAGGGGATTGCGCACGAGCGACTGCATCGCCGCACCGCACGCCCCGAACACGGCGCCCGCGAGCAGGCACGCGAGCGCGCGCGGCAGCTTCGACTCCATGACGATGTAGTTGGCGGCCGGCACGTCGACATGCTCGCCGCGAAGGATGCGGACGAAATCGGGAATCGTCACGGTGAAGTCACCGAGCAGGCACCGGGCCAGAAAGACGCCGAACGTCACGAGCACCAGCGCAACCAGCATGACGCCCCGACGTCGGCGGCGCGCGGCGTCGAACGTGTTGGGCGTCGTGGCGTGTGCTGCCGTCGCGCGCTTCACAGCGACCTCATTCGTGCGACGACCCACAGCAGTGCCGGGCAGCCGAGGACGGCCGTCATGATGCCGACCTGCACCTCACCGGGCGGGGAGACGATGCGGCCGAGGGTGTCGGCCAGCACGACGATGCACGCGCCGAGCACCCCCGCGGCCGGCACGAGGACGCGGTAGGACGTGCCGATGAGCGGGCGCAGGACATGCGGCGCGACGAGCCCGACGAACGCGATGGGCCCGGCGATACCCGTCGCGGCCGCGGCGAGCAGGACGCCCGCTCCACCGATGACGAGCCGCAGCCGGCCAGGACGCTCGCCGAGGCCGGCGGCGACGGAATCGCCCATGGCGAGGACGTCGAGGCGGCGTCCGGAGGCCAGCAGGACGAGAAATCCGATGAGCAGGAACGGCACAGCCGGCACGAGATCGCCGAGGTCACGGCCGGCGACGGACCCGACCTGCCAGAAGCGGTAGGTGTCGAGCGACTTGCCGTTGGAGACGAGCACGGCCTGCGCGATCGACGACGTGCCCGCCGTGAACACCATGCCGGACAGCGCCAGCGTCAGCGGCCCCGACTGCGACGCCTGCCCGAGAGCGCGCGCACCGAACGTCGCGAGAGCCATGACGGCGACCGCCGCGACGGCGGCGCCGACGAGCGACAGCAATACGTACCCGAGTAGGTTCGAGACGCCCCACCACGTGATGCCGATGACAACGGCGAGCGCCGAGCCCGCGTTGATGCCGAGGATGCCGGGGTCGGCCAGCGGGTTGCGGGTGATGCCCTGCATCGCCGTCCCCGCCATCGCGACGGCAGCGCCCACGATGATGCCGATGGCGGTGCGGTCGCCGCGCGAGGCGAGCAGCGCCGAGACGTCACCGCCGTGGAACGAGCCCGCCCCGACGGTGAGCGAGACGGCGACGGCGAACGCGAGCAGCAGCGGCAGCGTCAGGCCGCCTGCGAGCACGCGGCGGGCGTCGATGCGCGGCGTGCGACGCTGGTCGGTGCCGGCGCGGGGCGCGGCGGGAGTCGACATCGTCACCCTTTCCAGTGGAACGACGATTCGCCCGGCGCGTCACACCGTCGCGCGGTGGCAGCCGGGCGAACCCTCGAACGAGCCTACGCTCAGGCCTTCTTCGCGGCCTCGGCGAGCTTCGGCAGGAAGGTGTCGATCGCGACGGGGATCGACAGCGGCGTCGGGCTGGCCATCGTCTCGGACGCCTTCTGGTCGGTCAGCGCGAGGTAGCTGCCCTTCTTGAACGCGGGGATCTGCGACAGCAGCTTGTCGGAGGTGATCTTCTTCGTCGTCGCCGCGTCCACCGCGTCGAAGACGACGATGTCGGCGTCGAGCTCGGAGGCCTTCTCGGCCGACAGTTCCGTGGAGAACGTCTTCGCGCCCTGGCTCGCCTTGGTGACGAACGACGGCGTCTTGAGACCGAAGTCGGCGAGGCCACGCGGACGGTTGTCGTTGAGTGTGTAGACGGTGATCGAGTTGAGCTTGGCCGCGTCGAAGTAGACCCAGGCGACGCTCTTGCCCTTGAGTTCGGGGTGCTTGTCGAGGGCGGCCTTGACCTTGGCCTGCGTGTCGGAGATGACCTTCTCGCCCTCATCCTTCTTGCCGAGCGCCTCGGCGATCATCTTCGTCGACTCCTGCCACGACGTGCCGTACGGGTACGTCGGGTAGGCGAGGGTGGGAGCGATCTTCGTCAGCTTGTCGTACTCAGCCTGCTTGAGGCCCGAGTTCGTGCCCGAGATGAAGTCGGGCTGGTACTGGGCGACCTTGTCGACGGGCGTGCCGTCGGCATCGCTGTAACGCTCGGGTGCCTTGCCGCCGACCTCCTTGAGCTTCGCGTCGAACCAGTCGCTCGACTTCGCGGCGTTGCCGCCCCACGTGATCGCCGGCGCGGCGACGGGCACGACGCCGAGCGCGAGCAGGATGTCGGCGTCCGACCAGCCGGCCGTGACGACCTTCGTCGGGGCCTTCTCGAGCTTCGCCGTGCCGAGGGCATGCTTGATCGTGACGGGGAAACCCGCGCCGCTACCCGCCGAGCCGGCCGATCCCGACGTGGCGCTCGAGGCCTTGTCGGACGACGAGCCGGTGCTGCAAGCGGCGAGGGCGCTGGTGGCACCGGCGGCGGCGATGGCGAAGAAGCCACGGCGGTTGATCATGCGGACGACCTTTCGTTCAGGCGCACGACGGCACCCGTGTCATGACGTGATGGTTCTCGCGAGGCCCTGCCGGACCGCGAGTTAGGCAATGCTAACCTTAGAGAAGTCGAGATCGTCAACCGCGCGGACTGAGGCTCACGTCGCGTCTCAGATAGGTGCGGGGACGGCATCACCACCGGCCACGGCAGTCACCGCCGGGCCACCGAAGGAAGGCGGGACGCGTGAGCGACCAGCCCCACGACGCGATGACGCCACCACGCACCCTGCTACGGGTCGAGCGCGGCGAGGCGGGCCGTGTGCTGCGCGAACTGCGCGCCCAGGACTTCGTCTTCACCGTGCTCGAGCGCGAACAACCATCTTCGCGGCTCGTGCGGATTCGATTCTCGGGCAACGGTTTTCTGCGTACACACGCGCCGTATCCGACGATGTGGGTGCGGCTGTGGTTCGCCGATCGCTCCGGCACGGGTGCGGGGCATCAGCGGGCGTACACGCTCGTCGACCCCGACGTCCCGACGGACACGTTCTGGCTCGAGTTCGCCATCCACGACGGTTCCGCGACGGCGTGGGCGCTCGGCGCGCAACCGGGCGATCAGGTCGAAGCAAGCCTCTACGGTTCGGAACCGTCGCTGCCGGGCTGCGACGACGTCGACCATCACCTGCTCGTCGGCGACCCCGCGTCACTGCCCGCGATCAACTCGCTGCTCGACGCCCTGTCGCCGGCGCCGACGACCGTCGTCCTCGAATGGACGCACCCTGACGACCGCGCACTGCCGGTGCGACTGCGCGACGGCGACGCGCTGCGCTGGGTGCGCCGCGAACGTGACGGCGGCGCGCTGCTCGACGCCGTCGACGAGGTGCTCGCCGACCTGAGCCAGTTGGGCGACCCGGCGCTCGGGCGCACGTGTCGCGGTGATCGACCGAATCTTCTTGCCGTACCGGCCGATTGCCCGCGCGTTTTCGCGTGGGGTGCGTGCGACACCGTCACGACACGAGCTCTGACGAAGAAGCTGCGCGCCGCGGGTCTCGCGAAGAACTGCGTCAAGACGCTCGGCTACTGGCTTCCCTCCACCCAGACCGCTGCCCTGACGGGCTGACGCTCGACGCGAGCGATCGGCGCAGCCGCCCGCCGCGCCGATCGTGCTGAGCGTTCCTCACTCGTTCGGGATGTTGCGTTCCAGCTCGGCCAGCCAAGCGCGCGACGACGCGTCGGACGGCATGCGCCAGTCACCACGCGGCGACAGTGCGCCGCCGGCGCTCACCTTCGGCCCGTTCGGCAGTGCCGAGCGCTTGAACTGCTGGCTGAAGAAGCGCTTGTGGAACACCTCGAGCCACTTCTTGATCTCGGCGAGGGAGTAGGCGGGGCGCTCGTCGTCGGGGAAACCGCTCGGCCAGCGCCCTTCGTCAGCGTTCTGCCAGGCGTGCATCGCGAGGAACGCGATCTTGCTCGGGCGCGCACCGTGCGTCAGCACGTGGTACAGCGTGAAGTCCTGCAGGTTGTAGGGGCCGATGGAGTCCTGCGTCGACTGCGGCTTCTCGCCCTCCTTCGTCGGCACGAGCTCGGGCGAGATCTCGGTGTCGAGGATCGACAGCAGCGTCTCGCCGACCTCGGCGGAGAACTCGTCACCCGAGGCGACCCAGCGGATGAGGTGCTGCATCAACGTCTTCGGCACGCCCGCGTTGACGCCGTAGTGCGACATCTGGTCGCCGACGCCGTACGTGCACCAGCCGAGCGCGAGTTCGGACAGATCGCCGGTGCCGAGGACGATGCCACTCTTCTGATTCGCGATGCGGAACAGGAAGTCGGTGCGCAGGCCGGCCTGGACGTTCTCGAACGTCACGTCGTAGACGGGCTCGCCGCTGCCGGCGGGGTGGCCCATGTCCTTGAGCATCTGCGTCGCCATCGGCCGGATGTCGACCTCCTCGAACGTCACGCCGAGCGCTTCGGCGAGCTTGTACGCGTTCGACTTCGTGTGATCGCTCGTCGCGAAGCCGGGCATCGTGTACGCGAGGATGTCGGTGCGCGGGCGCCCGACACGGTCCATCGCCCGGGCGGCGACGATGAGGGCGTGCGTCGAGTCGAGGCCACCGGAGACGCCGATGACGATCTTCGGCGCGCCGATCGAGCGCATGCGCTGCTCGAGGCCCGAGACCTGAATCTCATACGCCTCGTAGCAGTCCTGCGCGAGCTGCGCGTCGTCGGCGGGGACGAACGGGAAGCGCTCGATCTCGCGGAGCAGGCCGCGGTCACCGTCCGGGGCGCCGAGTTCGAACGGCACCTCACGCAGCGGACGCGCCGGGCCGATGCCCGGACGGTTGTCGTCGTAGCTGTTGAAGCGCATGCGGGCCTGGCGGATGGCGCCCAGGTCGACGTCGGCGATGCTCGTGCGCGGGCCGCTCGGGAATCGCTCGGATTCGGCGAGCAGCGTGCCCTGGTCGTAGATCATCGTCTGCCCGTCCCAGGCAAGGTCGGTCGTCGACTCACCCTCGCCGCTCGCGGCGTAGACGTACGCGGCGAGGGTGCGGAACGACTGGCTCTGCACGACGAGGCTGCGCTGCGACGACTTGCCGATCGTGATCGGCGAGCCCGACAGGTTCATGAGGACGCTCGCGCCGGCCGCGGCGGCCTCGGACGACGGCGGGATCGGCACCCACACGTCCTCGCAGATCTCGACGTGGATCGCGAGGTCGGGCAGGTCGACGGCGCGGAAGATGAGGTCGGGCCCGAACGGCACCTCGCCCAGGTCGCCGAGGTCGATGTACTGCCCGCGCTGGTCGAGACCCGGTGCATACCAGCGCTTCTCGTAGAACTCCTTGTAGGTGGGCAGGTGGCTCTTCGGCACGACGCCGAGCACCTCGCCGTCCTTGATGACGACGGCACAGTTGAACAGCCGCGTGCCCTTGCGCAGCGGCGCGCCGACGGCGAGCACCGGCGTCAGACCTTCGGAGCCGTCGACGATCGTCTTGATGGCCGCGAGCACGTCGTCGAGCAGCACGTCCTGGAAGACGAGGTCGTCGATGCTGTAACCGGTGAGGTCGAGTTCAGGGAACACCGCCGCTGCGACGCCCCGGTCGTGCAGCTCGCGGGCGACTTCGAGCACGCGCGCCGCGTTCGTCGTCGGATCAGCGAGCGCGACGGGATGCGTCACCGCAGCAACGCGCGCAAAACCGTGAGCATAGAGCGAGCGGAAGTTCATGCCGTCAGTGTGTCAGCCGGGGGTGCCAACCGCGAGCGTCAGGCAGGCCGGACTCGTGGTGATCTCGGAAGCACGCAGCGACGGCGCCGTCGTCGTCGCCTGTTCAGGGGAGGCCGGGTGCGTGGCGAACCTCGCGAGCAGATGCGCCCGCTTCACTCCGCCGGCTGGCCCTCGCTGTGGCGCGTCGACCACAGACCCGCGGCGAGGCTTGCGCCCCACACCAGGAACAGCGGATCCCAGATCCAGGCGTGCCCGATCATCGCGGCACGGTCGAAGCCTCCGTCAGGGCGAACGGCGCCGAGCAACACGGCGTTGGCGAGCACCGTGTTCGCGCCACCCCACGCCACGAGCACGACGCTCCCTACCCAGCAGACGGGGCGCGTCAGACGACGCAGCGGCCAGCCCCGCCTCGCCAGCCAGAGCGGAGCGACCGCACTCACGCCCTTGACCAACGCCACCGGGTACAAGACCCACATGATGTCGGCGAACTGAGCCACGAAGCTGTCACCCATCGTCCACAACAACCCCCGCTCACCCAGCGCCCAGTAGAGCGTCACCGCGGCATGGATGACGCCGGCGAGTGCGGCGAGGACGAACCAGCACGACGCTGACGAGCGGCGACCTGACGGTTGGACGGTCACGCTCTCACCTGCCCGTCGAAGGGATGATCATGCCCGCTGAGTCAGCTGACGGTAGGTGCCGACGCTGCTGCCGGAACATGCAGATGGGCGTCGAAATAGTCGTGGATACGCTGCTAGGCGCGCTCGGCGTCGTCGCGGCTGCCGCCGAAGCCGGCCACGTGCCACAGCGGCGCGAGCGTCGGAATACAAATCGGGCACGATGACGACGTACCCCCACGACGCCATGCGTTCCGCGTGCGCACGCATGTCGTCGTTCACGCCGAAGATCTCCATCACCATGACGACGCCGGGCCACGGCCCGTCCCCGCCAGGGCGCGCAAGGTAGGCGGAGAGGCGCTCAGAGCCACCCTGCTGCCTCGAAGCCTGAGCCAGATCAACGGTGCGCATCAGGACGTCAGCCATGCCGTGACCGTACTCCAGAGGCCCCCACGCCCCGCTACGCCGCGACGTGAACATCGAACGAACACCCGTGCGACGAGCGGGCACAGCCGCGTCGAATGCGCCGTGCCAGAGCCGGAGCGGGCGACGTCCGCCGCCGATCAGCCGCGAGGTGTTCCGTCACCGCCCTACATCTGTAGTGTGACGTGAGACACGTTCACAGCCGTTGGAGGCCCCATGTCCACCCTCACCACTCGGATCCCCCGCCGCCTGGTCGAGCACGCCAAACCCGGCGTGCGCTGGAGCCTGCAGCACGCCATCCCGCGCAGGGCGCTGGTGCGCGTCGCGTCGCAGGGCGACCCGCAGGGGGTGCTGAGCACCGAGACGACGGGCCTGCTGGCGGAGGAGCTCGCGCCGATCCTCGCGCGCATCCGCAGTGGCGGAGCCATCGTGGGCGGCAAGCTCTCGACGCTGACAGGCGAGCACGACGCCGTCAACGAGGTGCTGACGAGCAACGACTTCCGCACCGGCTTCCCCGGCGACACCTCGCGCGCGGTCCGCGGCGCGCTGACGTGGGCGGCGAGCACGACGATCGGGCCGCTCGAGCCGCCGTCCCTGCTGGCCACGGACGGCCCCACGCACACGCGCAACCGCAAGCTCGTCACCCGCGTGTTCACCGCGCGCGCCGTCGAGGCCCTGCGCGAACGCACCGAGCAGGTCGCCACCGAGCTGCTCGACGACCTCGAGGCCGACGCGCGCGCCGGGCATGACGTCGGCTCGTCGCGCGCTACTGCGAGCAGCTGCCCGTCACCGTCATCGCCGAGATCCTGGGGGTGCCCGAGAGCGAGTACGAGACTGTGCTGCGTCTCGGCGGGCACGCCGCTTCGAGCCTCGACCTGGGGCTCGACTGGGCGACGTTCCGCCGCACCGAGAGCGCGCTCGACGAGTTCGACGCGTGGCTCGAGACCCACCTCGCCGCCAAGCGAGCGCAGCCGGGTGACGGCCTGTTCAGCGCGCTCATCCAGGCGCAGGACGACGGCGTCGGCCTCAGCGACCGGGAGCTCAAGTCGGTGGCCGGGCTCGTCCTCGCCGCCGGTTTCGAGACAACCGTCAACCTGCTCGGCAACGCCATCCGGCTCATCGTCGGCCACCCCGAGCAGCTCGCGGCGCTGCGCAGCGGCGAGGCGTCCTGGCTCAACGCCGTCGAGGAGACGCTGCGTTTCGACCCGCCCGTGCTGCTGACGGCGCGCACGGCGACGTGCGACACGCGCGTCGCGGACGTCGACGTCGCCGCCGGGACGCTCGTCGTCACCGTCCTGGCGGCAGCCAATCGCGACCCGAAGATCTTCGACGACCCCGACGCGTTCGACGTGCACCGCGAGAACGCGCGCGAGCACCTGGCGTTCTCGGCCGGGCGCCACTTCTGCCTCGGCGCGGCCCTGTCGCGGATGGAGAGCGAGGTCGCGCTGCGCGCGTTCTTCGACCGCTTCGACGTCGAACTGCTGCCGGGCGCCACCCGTCGGCCCACGCGCATCCTGCGGGGATACGCGACGCTGCCGGCGCGGTTGGCGGCGCGCGGCTGATCAGAAGGTGCGACGAGAAGCACGCGAGGCCGACCGCGGCGCGATCGTCGCAGGTGCCGCGCACGACCCAGGCGCCCCGACGGACAGCGCGGCCCCCGTCATCACCACCCTAGAATCGAGCGACCCCGACGTCAGCCGAAAGCAGCCTCAGTGACCATTCCCGACGCACCGCCCGGATCGACGAAGAGCCGCCGCATGATGGAGCGGCTGCTGGCCGCTCGTCAGCAGCTCATCAGCTTCGTCGTCGTCGGCGGGCTCGCCTTCGTCGCGGACGCAGGCGGGTTCAACGTGCTTCGCTATGCCGGCCCCGATGGGCACGGCATCATGTACGACCAGGCCGTCACGGCGAAGCTCGTCTCGACGGCGCTCGGCGTCCTCGTCGCGTGGCTCGGCAACCGCTACTGGACGTTCAAGGACACGCGGCGCGAGCAGGTGCACCACGAGGTGCTCATCTTCCTCGCCGTCAGCGCCGCCGGCGGACTCATCGCCATGGGCTGCCTCGGATTCAGCCACTACGTCCTCGGCCTGACGAGCAAGCTCGCGGACAACATCTCTGCCAACGGCGTCGGGCTCGTGCTCGCGACACTGTTCCGGTTCTGGGGCTACAAGACGCTCGTGTTCGTCGCGGGCAAGCCTGCTGAGGACGTCGAGGTCGAAGCTACTGACGCACCGCCGGCCGCATGAGTGACGCGCACGGCGGGTGGACGACGACGGGCTCCCGCGAGGTCTACTCGAACCCGTGGATCGCCGTGCGCGAGGACGCCGTCCTACGACCCGACGGCGGCGAGGGCATCTACGGCGTCGTGACGATGCAGCATCCGTCGGTGTTCGTCGTCGCGATGGATGACGACGGGGCCGTGCTCATGGTGTCGCTGTATCGCTACGCGACGCGCGGCATGTCGCTGGAGGTCCCCGCAGGCGGGTGCGACGGCGACGACCCGCTCGACGCAGCACGCCGCGAGCTGCTCGAGGAGACCGGTTTCGTGGCATCCGAGTGGCACGAGATCGGGCGGATGAACGCGCTCAACGGCGTGTGCGATGCACCCGAGTTCGTCTATCTCGCAACGGGTCTGACGATCGGCGGCCGCGCGGACGTCGAGCCGCCCGGCAGCGTCGGTGCCCTGGGTGACGGCACCGTGGCCGACGCAGCCGACATCGCGAGCGCCACCGTCGACGTGGAAGCCGAGCAAGCTGCCGAGGGCATCGACGCCGTCCGCTTCGTACCATGGGACGAGGCGATGAGCCTCGTCCGTGACAGCACCATCAGCGACGGCGAGACCGTCGCGGCCCTCATGTACGCGGCACTCGCGACGGGGCGCATCTGAAACCCGGAGATCGTGTCCTGCGCGCCCTCGGAACGCAGCAGCACACTCCAACCCGGCCCACCCGTTCGCATCCGAACGACACCTTGCGTCAATCGCGCCCCAACTCGTCAGTAACGCTCTACCGTCGAGACGGACGCTCGCGCTCGGGCGTCCGACCTGCGCTTCACCAGACCCGAGGAAGACATGCCGACCGACGTCGAAATCGCCGCTGCCACACCGATGCTGCCGATCGAGGAGATCGCCGCGAAGATCGGCATCTCCGCGAACGAGATCTTCCGGTACGGCCCGCACAAGGCGAAGGTCTCGCTGCCATACGTGCAGGGCATGCAGCGACGCGAGGGCAGCAAGCTCATCCTCGTCACCGCGACGAGCCCGACGCCCGCCGGTGAGGGCAAGACGACGACCACCGTCGGCCTCGTCGACGGCCTCGCCCACATCGGTGAGACGGCCGCCGCTGCGCTGCGCGAGCCGTCGATGGGCCCCGTGTTCGGCATGAAGGGCGGCGCCGCCGGGGGCGGCAAGAGCCAGCTCAACCCGATGACGGACATCAACCTGCACTTCACCGGCGACTTCGCCTCCATCGCCGAGGCGCACAACCTGCTCGCGGCGCTGATCGACAACCACCTGCAGCAGGGCAACGAACTGGGCATCGACCCGCGCCGCATCACGTTCAAGCGCGTGCTCGACATGAACGACCGCGCACTGCGCGACATCGTCATCGGCCTCGGCGGCCCGACGAACGGCGTGCCGCGCGAGTCGGGCTTCGACATCGTCGTCGCCTCCGAGGTCATGGCGATCTTCTGCCTCGCCACGTCGATCGACGACCTCAAGGAGCGCCTCGGCCGCATCGTCGTCGGCCACACCTACGACACGGAGCCCGTGACGGCCGCCGACCTCGGCGCCCACGGCGCGATGACGGCACTGCTCGCCGACGCGCTCGCGCCCAACCTCGTGCAGACGCTCGAGGGCAACCCGGCATTCGTCCACGGCGGCCCGTTCGCGAACATCGCGCACGGCTGCAACTCGGTGACGGCGACGAACACTGCTCTCGCCCATGCCGATTGGGTCGTGACGGAGGCCGGTTTCGGCGCCGACCTCGGCGCCGAGAAGTTCATCGACCTCAAGTGCCGCTTCACCGGCCTGCGCCCCGACGCCGCCGTCCTCGTCGCGACGATCCGCTCGATGAAGTACCACGGCGGCGTCACCGTCACCGACCTGACGAGCGAGAACGTCGACGCGATGCGCTCCGGCATGAGCAACATCGAACGACACCTGCACAACCTGCGCGAGGTGTGGGGCCTGCCCGTCGTCGTCGGCCTCAACCGCTTCCCCAGCGACACCGACGCCGAGATCGCCGCGTTCGTCGAAGGCATCGAGAAGCTCGGCGCGCGCGTCGAGGTGTGCACCCACTTCTCCGATGGCGGCGCCGGCGCGGCGGGCCTCGCGCGCGCCATCGTCGAGGCGACCGAGGGCGGCACGCCCGATCTCCATTTCACCTACGACGACGGTCTGACGCTCGTCGAGAAGGTCGAGAAGATCGCGACGACGATCTACGGTGCCGGCTCGATCGCCATTCCGCCGGCGGTGGCGAAGCAGATCGCGCAGTTCGAGGCCGAGGGCTACGGCCACCTGCCCGTCTGCATCGCCAAGACGCAGAAGTCGTTCACGACCGACGACGCGATGCGCGGCGCCCCGTCCGGCCACGTGCTCGAGGTGCGCGAAGTTCGCCTCGCCGCCGGCGCCGGCTTCGTCGTGTTCGTCTGCGGATCCCTCATGACGATGCCCGGCCTGCCCAAGAAGCCCGCCGCGCTGGCCATCGACGTCGACTCCGAAGGCCACATCACCGGCCTGTTCTGAACCGCCTGATCTGAACCGCCTGATCTGGCCAGGCGATTCCAGGTCTGCGCCCGGCCGGCCCTCGGCCGCCCCGCCGTTCCACGTCGCGTCGCGGCGCCGCCCGCCCTCTTGCGTGCACGTGCACCCGGGTGCACTTGCACGCAGGTGCATGTGGGCGCATGGGGTAGGCGACGCGTCGTCAGGGAACGAGTTTGCGCAGGATCCGCGCGAGGTCGACGCGATCAGCCGCGTCGAGACGGTCGACGAATACCTCACGCACTCTCGCCACATGAGGGGGCGCAGCCTTCTCGATGGCTGCGCGCCCCTCACGCGTGATGACGACGCGCGCGCCACGCGCGTCCTCGGCCACGTCATGGCGCTCGACGAGACCACGCTTGGCCATGCGCGTCACCTGGTGAGAGACGCGGCTTCGTTCCCACTGCAACCCGGCGGCGAGTTCGGAGAGGCGACGTTGCCCGTCGGGTGCGTCGGTGAGATGAACGAGTACCTCGAAGTCAGGCTCGGAGAGACCACTGGCCTTGAGGTCGCGCGCGATGACCACGTGCTGACGAGCATGAACACCCAGCCAGGCGCGCCACAACGCTTCCTCGTCGGAGCGCAGCCATCGACCGTCGTGATTCATACCACTCACCCTAGCGCCTGGTTGACACGTCACCTACCGAGCATGCCAAGCTTTAGGTGACACATCACCAACCTTGTGAGGACCGATGCGCACCACCGGCAACCTGTTCACCCCGCCCGCCCCGATCCGTGACGCCGGGCTCCTGCTGGCCCGCGCCCTGCTCGGAGCCGTCCTCATCGCCCACGGATGGCAGAAGCTGCACACGAACGGCATCGACGCCACCACCGCGATGTTCGAGAAGATGAGCGTCCCGGCGCCGCACGCCTCCGCATGGTTCGCGGCCCTCACCGAACTCATCGGCGGCGGCATGCTCGTGCTCGGCGTGCTGACGCCGCTCGCCGGCCTCCTCGTCGCCGTCGACCTCGCCGGTGCCTGGTGGTTCGTGCACCGCAGCCACGGCGTCTTCGTCGACGAGAGCGGTTGGGAACTCGTCGCCGCCCTCGGCCTCGCCGCCTTCGTCTTCGCGCTCGTCGGCCCCGGCCGCTGGAGCGTCGACGGCCTGCTCAACCGCCTGCGCAGCCGCAGAGCCACTAGCGACGAGAGCCGCACTCCCAACGCCCTCACGCACGAGGACACCGCCGCGCGCGGCGCTCACGTCGCCGGCGCAGCCACCGACGGGACGGCTGACGACGCGCGCGCGACGGCGCCGGCCTGAGTCTGCTCCGAGCCGGCGGCCCCACCCGCCGTACCGAAGAGACGAGGCCCCCGACCTGCACGAGCAGGATCGGGGCCTGGCGCATCAGAGCCCGGCGCTGACGACGATGGGAATACTCACGTAGCGACTCGGTGGCCGATCATCGAGCAAGGCCCGACCCCAGCGGGGACGAGGGCGCTCACAGGTCGGCCAGACATCACGCCGCTCAAGGCAGGACGCGGCTCAGGGCAGAACGCGCGGGCTGTATTTCGCCGCGCGAGCTTCGGCCAGCTGCGCCTGCTTGGCGCCGGCCTTCGCGAACGCCGCCTTGCGCGCCTTCGCCGTGTTCTGCGCCATGAGCAGGACGAACTGTTCGGCGCGCTCGCGCCGGAACGTCGTGCGTGCGGACGTGTTCCATGACCGGTTGAACAGACGCTTGGCGGCGGCCAGCTGGTCGGGAGACTTCTGCGTCAGCTCGTGCGCCAGATCCATCGCCGCGGCGAGCGGGTCGTCAGCCACCTCCGACGCGAGGCCCAGCTCGACCGCGCGTTCACCGGAGAGCATCTCGGCGGTCATCGTCAGCTTCTTCGCGACGTCGATGCAGACGAGTTCCTTGAGCGACTGCACGCCCGACATGTCAGGGATCAGCCCCCACTTGCCCTCGAGCACCGACCACTGTGCATCTCTTGTCGTGTAGCGGTAGTCGCCGGCGAGCGCGATCTGCAACCCGCCGCCGTAGCAGTGACCGTGCACCGCGACGATGACGGGCACCGGCACGCGCCGCCATGCCCAGCACGCCTCCTGGAACGTATTCGTGCCACGCCACGGACGCGGCAGGAAGACGGGCACGATCTTCACTGGCTTCGCCATGACCTCACCGAAGTCGAGGCCCGCGCAGAACGACCGCCCCTCGCCCGAGATGACGACAGCGCGCACCCCCTTGTTGCGGCGCACGTGATGCGCAGCGGCGACGAGCTCGCCGAGCATCGGCAGCGTCAGGCCATTCAACTTCTCCGGACGGTTCAGCTTCACGTGCGCGATGCCGCCCGTGATCGTCGTCTCCACATTCGCCATCCCGCCAGCCTAGTGACGCGACCCGCCCGCGTGGGGCGATTCGTCGACGACGGCACGCGACGCGGTGTGCGGGCACGGACCAGGCGCAGCCATTCCGAGCACCGGGCCCAGGCGTCACGACACGCCGGCGCGACGGCCGTCGACCTCGTGCCCCTCGACCCCGAGGCTCTCAAGGACGTGCGCCTCGTGCTGGGCGCCGGCGAAGAGTTCGAACGCGATGACGATGATCCACGGCACGATCGTGCAGATCGCGAGGACGACAGCGAGCGAGACGCCGTGCGCGGCGAGGAACACCGCGAAGCCGAGGACGACGAGGGCGAGCGCCAGGATCGCGGTGTGCAGGCCCGCCTACAGCTGCGTCGTGAAGTAGTAGGCGAGAAACAGGCCGACGACGAAGACACCGACGGGCACCGCCAGCGCCGCCGCGGCGACGACGGGGTCGACGTGCATGCCCGAGACGTTCTCGAACGCCTGCGTCATGACGTGCAGACCACCACCGACGGCCGCGAGCACCGGCCCGATAAGGAAGTGTGGCTGTACCCGAACCCGAACGAGCGGCTGCGGCGACGGTGCAGCACCGCACCGAAGTTGGGGATGAAGTACGCCCACCAGAACCCGAACGCGGCGGCCGCTGATGGCGACGAGCACGGCGCCCGTCCAGTCGATACCCTAGCCCTCGGTGCCCTTGATGCCCTGCAGCGTCAGGACGTACCCGTGACGATCTCACCCATCGTGATGATCGTCAGCTGGCCGCGCCGTTCGACGATGTGATGCGCGTGCCATGGCGTCCCGGTGCCGCGTTCGGCGACGGCGGGCTCGGCGAGTTCGATGGGCGTCACGAGCGTGGCGAGCGTGAAGATGACGACACCGATCATCTGCACCATCGTCAGCAGCCGGTGCAGCCAGTCGTCGGTGTCGTATGCACTCGCGAACCACGAGTAGTCGATCCACGCCCAGATGATGCCGAAGCTCGTGAAACACAACGATCCGACGCCCGCCGCGACGTGCCTGTGCGCGAGCGAGTGCGCGAGCTGCGACGCGCCCGTGGCGACGGCCACGGCGACGGCGAACGTCAGGTCGAAGAGCAGCTCGAGCATGCTCGCGACTCGTCCACCCTCGTGCGGTCGCGCCCGCTCATGGGGCGCAGACGCGAACGCAGACTGTCGGGACCGACACGAGTGGGCGCGGCTTCACTCCTACGCACCATGTGACGGCAGTGCGACGCCGCCCGCGCCATGCCCACTTCGGCTCCTGGCGCGTCCGCGGCTCAGGCGGCGATCTCGACGAGCGAGCCGTCCACCACCTCGTACGTGCGGGCCCCGACGAGCGACGGCGCGTAGGCGTGAACGCTCAGCGCCGGGGCATCGCCGACGGGGGCCGTGCGGTGCACGAGATCACCGGCGAACGTGCGGCTCTCCCCCGCCTCGACGATCGCGCTGACGGTGGTGCCGCGCACCCAGCGCTTCTCGCGCAAAGCTCCCTTGACGACGACGAACGCGCCCGTCGCGCGCCCGTGGTCGTGCCATTCGCTCGTCGACCCGGCCGGCCAGCTGATCGCCCACATCTGCAGGTGCGGCGTGCTCGCGAGCTCGACGCGGCGTCGCTCACCGCCGTCGGGCAGGTCGTCGAGGTGCGCGGCGAGCGACTCGTCCGAGGCGAACAGGCGCGCGACGCGCATGAGTTGCTCGTCGGTGAAGCTCGTGATGCCGGGGGCATCGGCTGCGGTGTCGGGTTGCGGGTGGCGGTTCATGCTGAGGCTCCGAGAGCTGGGGGTTGGCGTGAAGGGCGCCTGATGGGGCGCGATGGTGGCCTGATGAAGAGCGGGTAGGGCACGCCGACGGTGCGTCGTGGCCCTCCCCGACCTGACGACTTGTCCCCCCACCGTCTCACGTCGAACGTCGACGGTGGGGGCAGCGCGCCGACGAAGTCGCGTCGACTGCGCGTGTTCGCGGCGAGCGAACCCGAGCAGCACGAGCCAGCGCGTCGCGTCGGGGTCGTCGATCAGTCGAGTTCGAACGCGACGTCCGTCAGCGAGCGGCGGCGACGCGGCTTGTTCTCGCGCTCGATGTTGGCGGTGAGGTCGTATTCCTCGACGCGGCCGGCGAGCGTCGTGACGGCGGCGTGCTCACCGTCGCGTTCGGCGTCGGGCCAGGCGCGGCCGACGGCGATGCCCGCCATCGGCGCCCATGCCTCACCGAACGCGGCTCGCGTAGCGATGGCGTCGTGGTCGAACCCGGCGAACTGGTGGACGGCGAGGCCCATCGCGTGCGCCTGCAGCGTCAGGTACGCCGTCGCCTGGCCCGTGTCGTGTGCGGCGGTGGCACCGAAGACGAACTCCTTCGACGTCTCCGGCAGCTTCGCAACCTGCACGAACGAGACGGCGAGCATCGACGCAGCCGGCGCCCAGCGTCGATTGCCGCGCGCGAGCGTCTCGACGATGGCGGTGAACGTCGGATCCCACTCGTCGCCCTGACGGCGACCGACGAGGTAACGGTAGGGCTGCGAGTTGCCGGCGCTCGGCGCCCAGCGGGCCGCGTCGAACAGCGTCGCGAGGTCGGTGTCGGAGAGGTCGTACGTCGGATCGAACACGGCCGGGCTGCTGCGGCGGGCGACGACGTCGAGCACGGCGTCGGCCGGGGCCTCGCTCGTCGAGGGGAGAGCATCGTGAAGAGTCATGCCACCACCCAAGCACGTCGCGCTGACAAGCACGGAATCCCGGCGCTGTGGGGAGGCTGAGAGTGCTGCGGAACGGAAGCGCCCGCCACCGCGGATGCGATGACGGGCGTCTCCCTCTTCCCCAAGAGTCCTGCCGCCGATGCGTGCCGGTTCAGGCGTGCAGGGAGCGGGCGCGGCGCCGGTGGGTAGAACACCGGGCGCCGCCGAACGTCGACGCGGGAGGGGTCGCGCGGCGTTCAGGTCGATGGGACGAGGGGGTCCGAGAGCTCTGCGCGGGGCGTGATGTGGGGATCACGCTGCGGCACACGGCTTCAGGGGTGAGCCTTCAGAGGGAGGCTTCGACGCCGTTGGAGAACATCGAGTCGTGCAGGCGCACCTTCGTCAACTTCGTGCCCTTCGGCGCGTCGAAGACGAGGATGCCCTTGAGCGTGTTGCCGGGGTTGATCTCGGTGTAGAGGGTGTCGTTGCCCTCGATGTAGATGGTGCCGTCCGAGGTCGCCTCGTAGCCGACCCCGTTCGCGTCGTAGGCCTTCTGACCATCGGCCATCATCGTCTCGGCCTCGGTACCGACGTTCTTCACGGTGACGTGGACGGCTGCCCTGAGCCTTCTTGTTCACGTACTGGCTCCCGATGCTGGGGACGTCGCGCTCGACCTTGGTGATCGTGAATTGGGTTCGAGCGTCTCCACATTGGCTCGCTGACGTTCATCACTCCGGCGAGGTTTGACCGTGTTCACCACATCGATGGAGTTCAATCGCCTTCACCACGCGCTCGACCTTCAACCGCATTTCATCCGGACGATTCTTGGAGCTACGACGAGCCGCTCGATCGAACGACCTCTCGCCTGATCATTCACGGGCCGTCACGTAGATCCCTCATGCGCCGCCATCGGTGGCGAATTGGCACATCGAGACCGTCGGCAGATTCCTTGACCCAGGACGAACGTGATTGAAATCTCAATCACAGCCTACCGCTCGACCGCGCGGCGATTCACACGTACGTCCAACTTGGCGCCACAATTGGGCAAACGCCTCGCCGAACGCGCGGACACACCCACCAGCGTCTCGGCGGTGGAGCCCCCACCCGTCTCTGCACAGCCACTTCACCCGATGGGCGAGATCTCAGTCTGATATTTCACATATCATAGGCGCGGGTCTCACCCTCGGTCCGGCCTCAGCCCGACACGATCGCAGCCGTATCTCGGCCAGCCGCAAGGAAGCAGAAGTACATGAACGCTCGCCCGGTTCGCGCACCCCTGCGCGCCACCACGATCACGACGACGGCCGCCATGGCCCTTTTCGCCACGGGAGTCGCCGCCCTGGCCACGCCCGCTGCCGCAGCCACCCGCCCCGTGGAGATCCAGGCCACCGTCCTGGTCCTCGACGACGGACAGCCCATGGTGGGCGCCATCGTCGACCGCCTCAGCAAGGAGGGAGTCGCCTACCAGAAGATCGACCTCACCTCCGCGTCCCGCCCGCAGCTGACGCCGTCCTTTTTCGCGAGTCAGGGGTTGCTCACGACCCGGGCGAAGTTCATGGGTGTCGTGACGCCCAGCGCCGAACCGGCGAGCCTCACCGCCGCCGAGCGGGCCACCCTGGCGCGATACGAGAGCACCTTCAAGGTGCGCGAGTTCAGCGCGTACAACTGGCCCAGCGCGGGCATCGGCCTGGAGAACCAGTACAGCGGCGCCGTCGACGGCATGGCCGCCGACCTGTCCGGCGCAGCGAAGACCAACGGCTTCGAGTACCTCAAGGGATCGGTCACGTTCGACGACCTCTCCCCCGGTGTTTCCGAGAGCTACGGATACATCGCGAAGAAGGCCGCCACGAGCAACGGCGCCACCTACACCCCGTACCTCACGCTTCCCGTGCCCGGCACGGGCAACAGCGGCTCCCTCCTCGGCGTCTACGCCAAGGGCGGTCGCGAGCAGCTCATCAGCACCGTCGCGTCCAACGCGTCGCAGCAGCACTGGAAGGTGCTCTCGCACGGCATCGTCTCGTGGTTGACCCGAGGCATCTCGACGTCCTACTCGCGCAACTTCTTCGCGGTCCAGGTCGACGACGTCCTGCTGCCCGACGCCGAGTGGAACGCCGAGGGCAACTGCACCGTCGGCGACGACTGCAACCCCGCCACCTACCCGGAGACGGCGCCCGGCGCCACCTCGCGCATGACGGCCCAGGACGTCGACCAGCTCGCCGCCTGGCAGCGCACCAACGGCGTCAAGCTCGACGTCGCCTTCAACGGCGCGGGTGCGGCCGACCAGAAGGCCGAGACCGGCTCCGACGCCCTCGAGGCGTCGTTGCTGGCCAACAAGAACGAGTTCCGCTGGATCAACCACACGTGGTCGCACCCCTACCTCGGCTGTGTTCACGACGACTCGACGACGCCGTGGCAGTGCGCGAAGACGTCGACGGGTGTCATCAACTGGGCCTCGCAGGCCACGATCGCCTCCGAGATCAGCAAGAACGTCGCGTACGCCAAGACGAACACGCTGCCCAACTTCGACGCCGCGAGCCTCGTCACCGGCGAGCACTCGGGTTTGAAGTCGCTGCCGCAGATGCCGGCCGACAACCCCTACCTCGCGCCGGCCCTGACGCAGCAGCGCATCAAGTGGATCGCCTCGGACGCCTCGCGCGAGAGCGAACCGCGCGTCCTCGGCTCCGCGACGACCGTGCCGCGCCACCCGATGAACATCTACTACAACACCTCGACGAAGGCTAACGCCGTCGACG
Organism: Dermacoccus sp. SAI-028; assembly: GCF_004346775.1. NCBI lineage: Bacteria > Bacillati > Actinomycetota > Actinomycetes > Micrococcales > Dermacoccaceae > Dermacoccus > Dermacoccus sp. SAI-028. The sequence continues at coordinate 2,907,980 of NZ_SMFS01000001.1, forward strand.
AGTACAACTGGCTCTACACGAGCCGCGCCGACGGCGGATCCGGGCTGTGCGAGGACAACCCGGCCACGAGCACGTGCATCACGCCGCTGACGCAGGACGGGTTCGACTCCTACATCGTGCCCAAGGAGAAGCAGATCGCCCTGGGGCACGTGCTCGACAACGACGCCCGCCCGCACTACGCCCACCAGAGCAACCTGACGGGCGATCGCATTCTCTACCCGGTCGTCGAGGGCATTCTCGGCTCCTACCGCGGCGTCTACGCCGACAACGCTCCCATCGTCAACGTCACGACGGCCGAAGCGGGCACGCAGCTCGTGCGTCAGCAGACGTGGCGGGCCAGGAGCTCGCAGGTGCAGGCGACGATCTCCGGCACCAAGCTGCAGCTGTTCAACAACTCCTTCTCCGCGATCGACGTGCCCGTGACGGCACCGTCCGGCACCCGCTCGGGCCTTTCGACGTTCGGGCAGAGCTACGGCGGGCAGTCGTCCGACTGGGTGCGCCTGCGCGGCCTCGGCCTCAAGACGTTCACCCTGCCCACCGCGACCGGTTTCGCCACGAGCGCCTCGTGGGACACCTCCGCCGCCGCGACGCCCGCCACCCCGAGCGCGCCTGCCCTCACACCGGGCACGGCGAAGGACGGCACGTCGACGCGAGTGATCGCCCAGCCGGTCGCGGACAGCGACCTGATCGCGGCCGCCGGCTGAGACCCGCATGCACGTGGCGTTGCTGAACGAGGGGACGTACCCGGTCGTGCACGGCGGGGTCAGCACCTGGTGCGACCAGTTGGTGAAGAACCTACCCGAACACGAGTTCTCCATCGTGACGCTCACCGGCACGCAGCACGAGAGCGTGTGGTCGCTGCCCTCCAACGTCCGCTCGTTCCAGGCCAAACCCATGTGGGGTGAGGTGAGGCGTCGGTGGTCGTTCGAGGCGCTGCGAGCCTGGGGTGAGTCGTCGGAGATCGACTCCGCCTACCGCCAGTTGTGGTCGGCCGTGTTGCCACCTGCAGGTCGCTCGGTCGACCTGCAGGCGGCGACGGCAGGGCTGCGCGTCCTCGCTGCCGAGTACGCCCAACCCCTCATGGCGCACTTCACGGGCGGCCTGGGGACGAAGGCGCTCATGGGCGCCTGGGCGTCGCACGTGAAGGGCACGGGCCTACCACCGCTGTCGGGGTCGCAGGCGGCGGACGTCTCGCGGCACGTCGACCGTTTTCTCGCGGTGCTCAACGTGTCATGGCCGAGCGTCGACCTCATCCACGCCACGACGAACGGTCCGGCAGGGCTCATGGCACTCGGCCGGCACTGGCGGGACGGCACACCCATCGTCCTGACCGAGCACGGCGTGCACCTGCGCGAGCGCTACCTCGCGCTGCGCGCCGCGAACTTCCCCTGGACCGTGCGCTACGCCCTTATGGCGATGACGCGCGCCGTCTGCCAGACCGTCTACAACCACTGCGAACTCATGACGCCCGTGAGCGAGTTCAACGCAGGATGGGAGCGCGAGCTCGGAGCGAAGGCGCAGCGCGTCATCACCGTGCCCAACGCCGTCGACGCCACGGCCTTCCCACCCGTCGAGGGCGAGCCGGACGTGCCGACCGTCAGCTTCGTGGGTCGCATCGACCCGCTGAAGGACCTGGCCACCCTCATCGAGGCGTTCGCGATCGTGCGCGACTCGGTGCCGGATGCCCGCCTGCGGCTCTTCGGCCCGACGCCAGCCGGCAACGAGGCCTACCGGGCGGAACTCGACGCGCTCGTCGTCGCATGCGGCCTCGAGGCGAGCGTGACGTTCGAGGGCGCGGTGCCCTCGGCCCGACCCGCGATCGAAGCGGGCCACGTGGTCGCCCTGTCCAGCATCTCCGAGGGGCTGCCCTACACCGTCATCGAGTCGATGATGTGCGGCCGCGCGACCGTGAACACCGACGTCGGAGGAGTCAACGAGTGCGTCGGGCGCGACGAGACGTGCGGGCTGCTCGTACCGCCACGCGACGCCCAGGCCCTGGGTGAGGCGCTCGTGCGCCTGCTCGTCGACGATGCGGAACGGCAAGCCATGGGACGCCGTGCGCGCGAGCGCGCCCTGTCGACGTTCGACCTCGCGAAGTTCACCGCACGCTACCGGTGCATCTACCAGCGCAGCGCCGCCACGGTGCCCGAGGCAGACCTCGACGACGTCCGCCGCGCCCTCGAGGCAGCCGACTCGAGCGCCACACGTGAGGACGCCGCCGCGACCCACGCCGCACCCACCACCACGGAGGCCGAGTCGTGTCGATGACGCTCAAGGAAGCGACCGGGACGAGGGCGACGGGCGACGACGAGACGCACCCCGAGCTCGCCGCCTCGGTCGACAACACCGTCGACCTCTTCGACGCCGCCGCTCACCTCGAATCGATGGGGTTCGGGGGCCGCAGCTCGGTGCGCCACGGCTATGCGAACACCTTCGCGCACGCTGACGCGCTCGTGCGCACGCGCCTGGCCGGCGCCGTCGTCCTCACGGGCCGCGAGCGCACGGACGAGGTGCGCACGTGGAGGCGGGCCTGGAGCCAGGCGCTCGCCCGATCCCTCACGATGCTGTGCGGCGTCCTCATCTGCATCGCGACTGTCACGTCGTACAACACGAACGCCGTCTTCACGGCGGGCGCCGTCGGCTGGCTCGCGGGGCAGCTCGTCAGCGCGACGATGTGGCAGGGGCTGTCCTCTGCGAGTCGCCTCAAGGCGAAGGTGAACGGCGCCTGCGTCGGCTCCGTCTCCCTCCTGCTCTCCGCGGGCGCCTGCCTCGTCGTGGATTCGTGGGTGCCGCTGCTGTGGGCCCTGTGGAGTTGTGCGATCTCGGCTCTCGTCGTCATCGGTTCGCCCGTGCAGCTTCTCGTCGCCGTCCTGCCCTGCGCCGCGCTGACAGGGGTACTGCTCGTCGTCGAACCGGGCGCGGCAACGGTCGTCAGCCGCGTCATCGTGGTCGGGTTCGCCGCGGTGACGGGGTACATCGTCACGAGCGCAGCCCGGGAGCAACAGCAGCGCGCGCGAAGTCTGGCGCGCGAGGTGCTCCATCCCGTCCTGGCGTGGAGCACCCTTCAGACGCTCGCGCTCATCACCCAGTTGATGGTGCTCGTCGCCCACGTCGGCAACGCGTTCACGCTGCCCATGGCGATCGCTGGTCTCGCGGCCTCCGCGGCCTGCGAACCGGTGCTCGACAGTGCCCTGCTCGGCGCGAAGCGCCTCGCGTTCCTCACGGACAGCTGGCGTCAGTTGCGGTGGATGACGGCCGGGCTCGGCATTCTCGCCGTCGGCCTCGTCTGCGGCGTAGGGCTCATCGCCGCGTTCTGCATGCTCGCTGCCGCGGGCGGTGACCGCAACGACGCCCACGTCTTCCTGCCCGCCGTGCTCATCACCGCCCTCGCCACGACCGGCTCCGGCGTTCAACTGCGCACCGGCAACGCCCTCGGCGCTGCCGCAGTGGCGGTGGGCAGCCTCGGCCTCGTCCTCGTCTGCCTGCCCGCCGGCGACGCCGTCGGCCTCCTCCTGGCCTCGCTCGTCCTCTTCGTCACCGTCAGCGCCGTCACGGCCCGACGCACCTCCCACTCCGCGAATTGGTGACCCCCGTGTTCCACGTCCTTCAACCCACCCCGGCCGTGCCCTGGTACATCCACCCCGCGCAGGCTCCGCTCGCCTGGCAGCGCCTCGCCGAGGGCGCGTTCGGTTTCGGCTTCGTCGTCGTCAACATCGAGAACGGGCCCGGCCGCGGACCACAGGATCCCTACTACCGCGAACCGCTCGCGCGCGGGCTCGCCACGACGACGGTCGGGTACGTCAACGTCGGCTACGGCCAGCGCCCCTGGGGTGACGTGCTCGAGCAGGTCGAACAGTGGCAGCGGTGGTACGGCATCCACGACGTCATGCTCGACTGCGTCCCGTCGCAGGATCGTCAGGGCGCCTGGTCGGTCGAGTGGATCGACGCGCTGCGGCGTGCCGGGGTCGAGCACGTCATCGCCAACCCCGGCGTCGTGCCAACGCGACGCCTCGTCGAGACGGCCGACGTCACCTGTGTGGCCGAGGCTGCCTGGCAGGACTACGCCCACCTGCAGATGCCCGAGTGGTTGCAGGCGGTCAGCCCGCACAAGCAGTGGCACCTCGTGCACGGCGTGCCACCCGAGCACCTCGCCTCCGTGCCGGCCCTGGCCGCGAGCCGCGGGGCGCACTTCAGCTGGGCCACCGACCGTGGCCTGCCCAACCCGTGGGACGTGCTGCCCGCGCCGTACGCCGACTGTCACCCTGAACTCGTGAAGGCACGATGAAGACCTCGCTCCCCGCAGCGGGCGCGCTCGTGCTCGCGCTCACGACGAGTGCGTGCGCGGCCACGGACGACCAGGCCCTCCCGCCGTCCGCGAGTGCCGCCGGAACGGCCCCGAGCGCCGCAACGTCGAACGGCAAGCCGGGCGCCACGTGGTGGAAGCCCGCGCGTGGGCAGAGCTGGCAGATCCAGTACAGCGGCGCGCTCGACACCTCCGTCAAGGCATCGGTCTACAACCTCGACTGGGAGGGGACGAGCACGAAGACCGTCACCGCTCTGCACCGGCGCAACATCAAGGTGATCTGCTACATCAACGCCGGCGGGTACGAGCAGTGGCGTCCGGACGCGAAGAAGTTCCCCGCGTCGACGCTCGGCAAGCCGCTCGATGACTGGCCGGGCGAGCGCTGGCTCGACGTGCGCCAGCGCGCCAAGCTGGCGCCGATCATGGCCAAGCGCATGGACGTGTGCAAGGCGAAGGGCTTCGACGCCGTCGACCCTGACAACATGGACGGTTACGCCGCGACGAGCGGGTTCCCCATCAAGCAGTCCGACGCCGTCGCCTACCAACGTCAGCTCATCGCCGACGCGCACAAGCGGGGCCTGGCGATCGGCCTGAAGAACAGCCTGGAAATCCTCCCGCAGTTGCAGACGAGCATCGACTTCGCCGTCAACGAAGAATGTGTCGCCTACGACGAGTGCGACCGCTACGCGCCGATGCTCGCGGCGAACAAGCCTGTCTTCAACGTCGAGTACTCCGGTTCCGCAGCCAGCGTGTGCTCGCGCGTGCCCAAGGGCATGAGCACGATCATCAAGCCCCTCGAGCTGACGGCCAAGCGCACCGCCTGCTGACGTACGCTCGGGGCTGCCTCGGACGTGCGGGCCTGAGCGCACGCGTTATGCGTGCGGGCTGGAGCGCTCACGGCCTGCTGCCGTCGTTAGCGTGAGGATGCGGGCGGTCGGTCGACTCGGCGCACGCCCGGCTGATGCGGCCGGGTCCCCACACCGAATGGGGTGAAACCCGGCCGCGTTCTCGCGTCTCAGGCGCCCACGTAGGCCTTGAGGTGCTCGCCGGTGTGCGTCGTCGCATCGGCGACGAGGTCGGCTGGGGTGCCCTCGAAGACGACGCGCCCACCGTCGTGTCCCGCGCCGGAGCCGAGGTCGATGATCCAGTCCGCGTGGGCCAGACCCGAATGCACGACCTCGACCGGCAGATGGCCGAGAAGGAGGAGCGCGAGGCGCTCGCTCGCGAGGTGCACGACGTCCTGGGCCACCGGTTGAGCCTGCTGTCGATGCAGGCCAACGCTCTCGAGATCGAGGCGCAGGAGGCGGGTTCGCGTGACGTCGAGGATCGCGCGCGACAGATCCAGGAGGGCGCGGCCGGTTCGATGACGGGTCTGCGTTCGCTGCTAGCGATGCTGCGCACCGGCGCGACCGACGAGTCGGCGGATCATCACGATCTGGCCGACATCGCCGATCTCGTGCGTGAGTGCATCGACGCGGGCACGCCCGTCAGCTCGAACGTGTTCGTCGATCAGTCGCACCCCCTGGACCCCGTCATCTCGCGCAGCGCGTACCGCATCACCACCGAACTGCTGACGAACGCGCGCAAGCACGCGCCGGGCTCTCTCGTGCAGCTCGACATCCGCGGTGACGCGCGCGGTGGCATCACGATCTCGACGGCCAACCCGCTGCCCGATGTCGCGCGCGCTGCCCGATCGGATGGTTCGGGAACCGGCCTGACGGGCGTGGCGCGGCGCGCTCAGGACGTCGGAGGATCGTTCTGGGCAGGCCCGTCACCCGACGGTCGCCGCTTCACCGCGAGCGCCACGCTGCCGTGGACGATGCCGCGTGTCTGACGACGGCTCGATCCACGGCACCACACGTGTCGAATGCGACGAGAGTACGAAAGCAGTTGAGCATGAACGACATTGACCGTCCCGACGGCGCATCCCTTCCGGCCCATGCCGGCGCTGAGCGCGCGATCCGCGTCATGGCCGTCGACGACGACCCGATGGTGCTCGACCTCATCCGCGTCATGCTCAAGGCCGCGCCCGGTATCGAACTCGTCGCGACGGCGAGCGACGGCGACGAGGTGATCGGGGTCGTCACAGCACATCACCCGGATGTCGTCCTCATGGACGTGCGCATGGAGCGCATCAACGGCATCGACGCGACGCGCGCACTGACGAAGCGGCCGAACGCACCGCGCGTCATCATTCTCACGACGTTCGACGAGCAGGAGTACGTGCCGCAGGCAATGGACGCCGGTGCCGTCGGGTTCATCCTCAAGGCGTCAGCGCGCGGGGCGCTGTACGGCGCGATCCGCGACGCACACGAGGGGCGCAGCCCCATGTCGCCCGCGAGCGCCGCGCATCTGCGCACCGGATACCTCGACGCCGGGGGCGCCGCGCGCATGGACGCTCGCGCGAAGCTCGCACGGTTGAGTGACCGTGAGCGCGAGATCGTCGAGATGGTGGCGCAGGAGATGTCGAACCCCGCCATCGCCGCCGCATTGTTCTTGAGCGAGAGCACGGTGAAACAACACCTGACGTCGGCCGCCACCAAACTCGGCGTGACAGGCCGTGTCGGCATCGCGATGGTCCTGGCCCGGGCGGAATAGCGTCGAGGATGCGGTTCCTCACAGACGGCAGCCACGACCCGAACGGAGGCGCACCCGTGGCGCGGTGCCCGTCCGGCGCGCTCGAGGTGCACGAACACGACGCGATTTCCTGACGGTTTCCTCGGACGCGACGACTCACCGCCTCATCTCTTCATCTCGCGGGCTGACGCACATGAGGAAGCCTGACGCGCTTACCACCCGCACTCGCGCCACCCAGCGCACGAGGGGGGATCGTCAGCGAGCCGAGTCGAGGCGCGCCATGTGAGCGTCGCTGAGCTGCGGAGCAGCCAGTGCGGCGTCGAGCTGCGCGAGCGAACTTGCCCCGACGATTGGGCGCATCGACGGGCTGCCCTGCACGAGCCAGGACAGCACGACCTGCCCGGGCTGCGCGCCCAGTTCGTCAGCCACCGACCGCAGCGCCGAGAGGCGACGCGTCGTCCCCGGGTGGTCGTAGACCTCGGGCAGCGGCCGGTCGTCACGGTCATACGCACCCTGGATCAGCGGGCTGTAGGCCCAGCACTCGAGGTCGTCATGCGTCTCGAGATAGTCGATCGTCTCGTCGCTGACGAACCCGAAACGGTGATCCTTGCCCGGCACCTGCGTGTCGGGGCGCGGGCGGACGTACGACGTCGTCAGCTGCAGCGCCGTGAACGGCTCGACGCCCTGCTCGGCGGCCAGCATGCGTGCCTGCTCGACGCGCCACGTCGGGTGGTTGCTCACACCGAGCCGGCTCACCTTCCCTCGCGCAACAAGGGAACCCAGCGCCGCGACGACGTCGGGCATCGGCGTCGAACGATCCTCACCGTGCGCCCAGTAGACATCGACGACGTCGATGCCGAGACGTTCGCGGCTTCGCTCGAACTGGGTGGCGATGACGTCAGGCGCGAGGCCCTCCCATTCGGTGAAGTCGCCGGCCCGCGCCGGTTCCTGACCCACCTTCGTCGCAATCGTCAAACCTTCGCGGATGCCGGCGTTGGCGCGCAGCCACGCCCCGATCGTCTGCTCGCTCTGGCCGCCCGCACCCGTCGGATTCGCCCAGAACGCATAGCAGTTGGCCGTGTCGAGCGTGCGCCCACCGGCGTCGACGTAGCGATCCATGAGGGCGAATGACGTCGCCCCGTCCGTCTTCGTGCCGAAATGCATCGTGCCGAGGACGAGATGCGGGGCGATCCAAGAAGTCATGCGCCCATCCAACACGCAGCCGGCCACGCACCTCAACGTGGAGGGGCGGCCTCGAGACCCCCTGATCCCGCCGGTCCACAGGAAACCCCTCGCCGCACACGTCGGGCCAAGAAGTGCCTCGTGCGATCTCGTAGCCCGGCGGCGGCGCGCGAAACACACGAGATAGAGCACTGCCGTGCGGTACGCCGGCACGCCATCACCACCGGCCTCGACGGAACCACCACACCCCGCGCGCACGTCACGCCAGCACACCATCGAGGGAAGCAAGACATGCGCCGGTCCATCATCATCACCCTCGCCGTCGCGGTGCTGGGCATCATCGGCGCCGTTTCGGCGTTCGCGCTGTCGTCCCGAATCGGTGCCCCAGGCGGGCACGGCGGATCGGAGCCCGCACAGCCGGACCGGGCGATCGCGCGCGACATCGAGAATGCCGTGCGCCACCAGCCTGGTGTGGCGAATTCGCGCGTCGTCATGAAGGTGAACTGCATCGACGGCTGCCAGGGCCGTGACCAGGAGTTCACGGTCGACGTCACGCTGACGGACGACGCCAGCGCACGCCACGTGCTCGACGTCAACCGCACGATCAACGAGCTCTACCCGCGCACGGCTCCGCCGGAGTGGGCACGTTCTCCCGGGCGAATCCGCTTCAGCCTGCACTCGCCGCAGGACGGTGCTCTCATCGTGCCGACCTCCAACGGCAGCCACGGCACGGCTTCGTCACCGACCAGGGCCAGCGCGTTGACGAGCACGCAGGTCGACGCGTTCGTGGCGGCTGCCCGCGTCAACCCGTCGTCGTCGGCGTCATGGTCGTCGTCAGGCAGGGACGACGCGCCGTCGTTCGTCGTTCGCTCCACCATCAAGACCAGCGATTGCGCGACGCTCGACGCGACGGCCGCGAACACCGTCACCGCGCTGTCGGCGATACGCCGCAAGGGCACGCCAGCGGAGTTTCACTTCCGGTGCGAGCACGCCGCGGGTGAGGTGCCGATCGGCGCGACGACGCACACGACCGGATGGTCGACGATGACCGACACCCTGTCGCGACTCATGACCCCGCCGGCGGGCAGCAGGTCGTACCGACGTGACGGCGTCTACCTGAAGCACAAGCACCACAGCGCCGTCCTCACGGTGACGGGCCACCCGTCGAATGCGACGTCCGAGGTGAAGAACGACGCGACGACGGTCGTGGCGCAGCTTCGCGCACTCGAGGTGCCTACGCCCACGCTGGACCTGCGGCCCGCACCGTGACCGGCGGCGCTCGACGGTGAACGCATGACGCGTCATGAACACGCGAACGCCCGGCACCCCTCGTCGGGGCGCCGGGCGTTCGTCGAGGCTCAGGCCTGGGCTGCGGTCTCTTCGCTCTCGGCGCGACCGCAGTTGCACCCGCCGCAGCCGCAGCCGCCACCGGCGCCCACGCCAGCTTCGCGGGCCTTGGCGTCGGCCTCCATCTTTGCGCGGATGTCGTCCATCGGCAGCTCACGGATCTGACGGATCAGGTCCTCGACGGCCGCCGCGGGCAGCACGCCCGAGTTGGAGAACACCATGAGGCCGTCGCGGAACGCCATGAGCGTCGGGATGGACTGGATGTTCGCGGCCGCCGCGAGCTCCTGCTCGGCATCGGTGTCGACCTTCGCGAAGACGATGTCGTCGTGCTTCTCGCTCGCCGCTTCGAACACGGGCGCGAACTGACGGCACGGGCCGCACCAGGCCGCCCAGAAGTCGACGAGGACGATGCCGTTGTTCTCGATGGTCTCGGTGAACTTCTCACCGGTCAGTTCGATGGTTGCCACAGGCCTTGCTCCTCGAAAAAAGATTGTGGTTCGTCGGCCATTCAAACAAACACCGGAGGCAATCTCTTCCCGCCGCGCTCGCCCGCCAGAACCGCTCGCCGCGCGGGCCGTGGAACCGGCGCGCGGGCGTTGCCGTCCAAACACCATGACAACGACACGACGCTGGCCGCTGACGGTGGCGCTCGCCCTGGTGGTGGCGCTGATCGCGGCCGGTGTCGCCGTCGTCAACCTCACAAGGCACGATTCCTCGTTCCGCGAACCGACCCAGCCGGCGCCTGCCTACGCACATGCTCTCGAGGAGCAACTCGAAAAGCGGCCCGGCGTGGCACGGGTTCGCGCCGAGGAAGCGATCGAGTGCATCGACGGCTGCAAGGGTCAGCGCTACGGGTTCGACGTCGCCATCGACCTCACGGACGACGCGACGGCCGCGAACGTTCGGGACGCCGCGGCCTTCGTCCGCAGCCGCTACCCCGAGGGCGCGTACCCAATGGCGGCAAACATCCCAGCGTCCATCCACTTCTTCACCGCCGGGTTGAACGCGAGCGGCGACAACAGCCTCGCCGTGACCACCTCCGGCCCAGCCCTGACGACGGCGCAGGCGCAGGCCTATCTCGACGTGGCGCGCACGAACCCGCGGACGGAAGCGCGCTTGCTCCCCGACCGCGCACAGCCCGCGGCGAAGGCGACCTTCGTCGTGGAATCCGACGTCATCGCAACGAAGTGCGAGGATCTCGACCGAGTGACCGCTCCGACGGTCGCCGTCCTGCGCAAGGTGGCCGGCACCGACGGCATAAGCACGCATCTGACCTTCCGGTGTGCGCAGACGTACGCCACCGTCGCCGTGGGTCCGACGACGCGGACCCACGGATGGTCGGATGCCGCGACGGCCTTGAGCACACTGGAAGCGACGCCGCAATCGAGCGCCGCGGAGAGGCCCTACGTTCGCCTCGGCGTGCGAGACGGCGCAACACGCCTGACGGTGAGCGCCCGCTCCGACGACGCGGTGAGTCCGGAAACCCGCCGTCGTGCGGGCGTCGTCATCGAGCGCCTTCGCACGGTGGGCGCGGTGAATCCTCAGCTCGATCTCGACTGAGTCGCCCTCGCCTGACTCGACGTCGACGTCACGCCTCCAGGCGAGGCGGGCGGCGCCGATAGCTCGCTGGCGTCGCCGACATCCGAATCGGGTTGGCGACCTGCGCGACGCCCTCGACGTCGACACGCATGTCGAGGCCGACCGACTCGGCAAGCGCGAACGCCTGCGCGAGATCGTTGACGGGCCCGGCGGGCACACCGGCGTCCGCGAAACGCTCGGCCCATTCCTGCGCCCCATGTGCCGACAGCGCCTCGAGCATCAGCGGGACGAGGTCGTCGCGATGCTCGACCCGCGCGGAGTTGGTCGCAAAGCGGGCGTCCTGCGTCCACTCGTCGTGACTGAGCACCTCTGCGGCGCAGGCGAACTGGCGATCATTGCCGACGGCGATGGCGAGCGGCCGATCCGCGGTCTCGAACACTTCGTACGGCACGAGCGACGGGTGACGGTTGCCCATGCGGCGCGGCACGGCCCCCGTCATGACGTGCGCGCCGGCCTGATTCGTCAGCGCCGACAGCAGGGACGACAGCAACGACACCTCGACGCGTTGCCCCTCCCCTGTCGCGTCGCGATGCCGCAACGCCGCGAGCATGCCGACGGCAGCATGCAGACCGGTGACGACGTCGACGAGCGCGACGCCGACCTTCGTCGGCTCGTCGGGCGGCCCGGTCACCGACATGAGGCCACCGACGGCCTGCACGAGCAGGTCGTACCCGGGCAACGCCGACTCACCGAAACCGGTGATCGATACGTAGACGACGTCCGGGTTCCACTCACGCACCTGCTCATACCCGAACCCCAGCCGCGCCATCGTCCCCGGCAAGAAATTCTCGACGACGACGTCGGCGCGCGTCACGAGATCGCGTGCGGCGGCGAGATCGTCCGCCTCGCGAAGATCCCAGAACTCGCTGCGCTTGTTGCGGTTGACCGACAGGAAGTACGTCGCCTCCCCGTCCTCGGTGAACGGCGGACCCCAGGCGCGCGTGTCGTCACCGCCGTCAGGGCGCTCGATCTTGACGACGTCGGCGCCCAGGTCGCCGAGCAGCATCGTCGCGTAAGGGCCGGCCAAGACGCGGCCGAAGTCGGCGATGAGCAGGCCGTCGAGAGCTGATGGCACGGAGGCTCCTCGGGAAAATTTGGACGAACGAACGTGGACGAGATTCGCCGATGGGAACAGGAATCGCAGATGAGGCGGGCGCGCGACGCTCAGCGACCCGCCGGGCGGGCGTCATCGGACGACGGTGCGTCCGGCGCGTCACCCCAGGCGGAGCCGAAGTCGCGATCGAGTTCAGTCACCGTCTTGTTGCGCAGCCCCCACAGGTACACGGCGAGCGACACTGCGACGCACGCGAGCAGGTAGACGCGGAAGCCCTTCTCGTTGCCATGGGAGGCGAACCAGGTGCCGATGTAGGGCGCGGTGCCACCGAAGACGGCGTTCGCCAGGCCATATCCGAGTCCGACGCCGAGGGCGCGCACGCGCGTCGGGAAGAGCTCGGCCTTCGCGACGGCGTTGACCGACGTGTAGAACGCGACGATGAGCAGCGCGAACATCTGCAACCCGAACGCCGCGAGGCCCGATTCGACCGAACGGATCGCGCCGAGCACCGGCCACGTGATGATGAGCGAGCCGACGCCGAAGATGAGCAGCATGGTGCGTCGCCCGATCTTGTCGGACAGCAGTCCGTACAGCGGCTGCACGATCATGAACACCGTCAGCGCGCACAGGTTGACGATCGAGACGGTGTCCGCGTCGAGCCCCGCCACCTTCTTCATGTAGCTCTGCATGAGGGTCGTGTAGACGTAGAACGATGTCGTCCCGCCGATCGTCAGGCCGACGACGACGATGAACGGCCGCCAGTACTCGCGGAACAGCAGGCCGAGCGAGCCCTTGTTCTCGGTCGAGGTACCTGCCGCCGCGCCACCCGAGGTGGTATCCGCGACGTCAGCCGTCTCGTCCATGCTGCGCCGCAGCCACAGCACGACGAGTGCGCCCGCGGCGCCGATGAAGAACGGCAGACGCCACCCCCAAGTGTGCATCTGCTCCTTGTCGAGCACGTGCTGGAGGACGACCTGCAGCAACGCTGCGAGCACCTGGCCGCCGACGAGCGTCACGTACTGGAAGCTCGAGTAGAACCCGCGACGGTTCGGCGTCGCGATCTCCGACATGTACGCGGCCGTCGTCCCGTATTCACCGCCGACGCTGAAGCCGCTGATCGCGCGCCCGACCCAGAGCAGGACGGTCGCCCAGATGCCGATCCGGTCGTAGGTCGGCGCCGCGCCGATCATGAGGGTACCGAGCGCCATGAGCAGCACCGACGTCGTCAGGGCGGCGCGGCGACCCTTGCGGTCGGCGTAGCGTCCGAAGAACCACGACCCGATGGGCCGCATCAGGAACGTGATGGCGAAGACGGCCCACGTGTCGAGCAGCGCCTGCGTCTCATCACCCTTGGCGAAGAAGTTCGACGCGATGTACGTCGTGAAGATCGCGTAGTTGTAGAAGTCGAACCACTCGATGAGATTGCCGAGCGAACCACGCGCGACATTGCTCATCACCGAGTTGCGACGCTCACCGCCGACGCGCGGGGCGGATGCTGTTGAGCTCATGGGATCCTCTCGGGGCGAACGTGGACGCCGTTCGCCGATGTGGACGAAAATCGCGAAGGGGGACAGGAATCGCAGATGGGGACAAGAGGTGCAGATGTGGACGAGAATCGCGGTGCAGTCAGACGCGAAAAGCCACCTTCATCGACGGCCGATACAACCTGCACCCTATGTGGTGATCGACGCCACGGGTGTGCGTGCCGCCACACGTTGTCGTACCCGCGAGTAGCGTCCGAGTAGGCTGAACACCGAACCACGCCGCTTGCGAAGGAGGGCCCGATGCGCATCGCGCTGTCCTCCTATCGCAGCAAGCCGCACAGCGGCGGCCAGGGCATCTACGTGCGTCACCTCAGCCGCGAACTCGCCGCTCTCGGCCACGACGTCACCGTCTTCTCCGGCCCTCCCTACCCCGAACTGGACGACGCCCGCCTTGTGGCTGGCCGTGCGACTGACCGGGCGACGGGTCCAGCGAGTCGCCAGACGTCGCCAGCCAAGCGGGCCGGCGCGACGGCGAGCATCGAGCCGACGAACCCCGGCAGGCTGCGCCTCGAGAAGCTGGTGAGCCTCGACCTCTACAACGATGACGACCCGTTCCGTCACCCCCATCCGCGCGAACTGCGCGACCGCATCGACGTCGTCGAATACGCGGGGATGCTGTCGGGTTCGTTTCCCGAACCACGCACGTTCGGGATGCGACTGGCGCGCGAGATGCGTTCGCGGTCAAGAGAGTTCGACGTCCTGCATGACAACCAGACGCTCGCGCCGGGCCTGCTCGACATCGCGCGCGGCGGCCTGCCCGTCGTCACGACGATCCACCACCCGATCAGCGCCGACCGCCGCCTCGAGATCGAGGCCGCGACGAACCCGTGGCGCAAGTACACGAAATGGCGTTGGTACTCGTTCGTGCCGATGCAGGCGCGCGTCGCCCGCGCGAGCAGCCGCATCATCACCGTGAGCGAGACGAGCCGCGACGACATCGTCCGAGAATTCGGGGTCGACCCCGAACGCATCAGCATCATCCCCGTCGGCGTCGACGTCGAGACGTTCACGCCCGACGCCGGCGTCGCGAAGAGTGCACCTGGGATCGCCGTCGAGACGCCCGCCCCGGGCGTCGACGTCGAGACGTTCTGGCCTGACGGCTCGGCGCGCCACCGCGTGCCCGGACGCCTCACGACGATCACGAGCGCGAACGTGCCACTCAAGGGGTTGAGTGTGCTCATCGACGCGCTCGCTTTCCTACCGCAGGACGCGTGGCGCGAACTCGTCGTCGTCGGCACACCGAACCGCGCGGTCGAGACCCAACTCGAAGCCCTCGGATTGTCCCCTCGCGTCCGGTTCGTCAGCGGCATCAGCGACGACGACCTCGCGGGTCTACTCGCGAGCGCCGCCGTCCACGTCGTGCCGAGTCTCTATGAAGGTTTCTCGCTGCCCGCGGTCGAGGCCATGGCGTGCGGCACACCCGTCGTCGCGACGCGCGTCGGCGCGCTGCCGCAACTCGTGCACGGCACCGACGGCGAGACGTCGGCTGTCACCGGCAGCGCAGGCAGGGTTCCCGCCGCCCACGGCGGGAGCGCGGGCCCACGCGCCCACGCGGCAGGCGAGCCGGACACGAGCGCTGACGCCGACGGCTCCGACGCCGGCATCCTCGTCGAGCCAGGTGATGCGCGCGCTCTCGCGGGCGGCATCGTCAGCCTGCTCGAATCCGAGGAGACCCGAACACGATTCGGACGCGTCGGTCGCCGTCGCGCCGTCACGACATACTCATGGCGGGCTGTCGCCGAGGCGACGGCCGCCGTCTACACCGAGGAGATCGCCCGATGCTGACCGTCGACTTCAACCGCTTCACCCTGGGCCCGGGCATGACGGTGCTCGACGTCGGGTGCGGGCAGGGACGTCACAGCTTCGAGGCGCTGCGTCGCGGCGGGGACGTCACGGCGTTCGACTTCAGCCAGTCCGACCTCGACGAGGTGCAGACGATGTTCGACGCCATGGCCGCCGAGGGCCAGATGCCTGCGAGCGGCGCCTACCGCACCGTCCAGGGTGACGCGCGCGCGATGCCGTTCGACGACGCGAGCTTCGAGCGCGTCATCGCCTCCGAAGTGCTCGAGCACATCGTCGAGGATGACGCCGCCATCGACGAGATCGTGCGCGTGACCAAGCCCGGCGGCCTCGTCGCCGTGACGGTGCCGCGGTACTGGCCCGAGAAGATCTGCTGGGCCCTGTCGACGCCCTACCACGAGGTCGAGGGTGGCCACGTGCGCATCAACAAGGCGAGCGAACTCGTCGGCAAGCTCGAGAAGCGTGGCCTGATGACGCTCGGCACACACCACGCGCACGCGCTGCACTCGCCGTACTGGTGGCTCAAGTGCGCGGTCGGGGTCGACAACGACACCAACCCCGCCGTCAAGGCGTATCACCGCATGCTCGTCTGGGACATGATGAAGGCGCCGGCGCTGACGCGTCAGGCCGAGAAGGCGCTCAACCCCGTCATGGGCAAGAGCTTCGTCGTGTACCTGCAGAAGCAGTACTGAACCCCGTCGCGCCGATGACGTCAGCCCTCACCAGTGAACAAGTCTGCGAGACAGGCCTGTTCATTGCTCTCCTCCAGGGCGAAGACGGCGCGCTGCCGTGGTTCGTCGGCGGGCAGTGGGACGCCTGGAACCACACCGAGGCACTCATGGGCCTGACGATCGCCGCCCATGTTTCACGTGAAACAGGATCACCACGTGTCAATCACACCGCCGAGCAGCTGAGCGAACGCGCCCGTCTCGGCCTGCAGCACCTGCGCGAAACGCAGCGTGAGGACGGCTCGTGGCCGATGCGCGTGAGAGACGGCGTCGTCGAACAGGACGAGAGCGACACGAACCAGTGCGCCTACCCGGCCGTCGGCGTCTGGCATCTCGCGCTCGTCACCGGCGCAGGGCGCGGCGACGGCCCCGACCGCGGCATCCTCGCCGAGAACTGGCCGATGGTCCGTGCGGCGATCCGACACGTCCTGACGGCCCAGCGCGACGACTGCACGATCGCCTGGGCGATCAACCGTCGCGGCGGCCTCGGCGACCATGCGTTGCTCACCGGCAACGCCAGCATCCTGCAGTCGCTGTGGGCCGCGGCCGCCATCGCGGATACCCTCGGCCACATCGATGACGCTGCGTCCTGGCGCGAATCCGGCACCCGGCTCGCGGCAGCGGTGCGTCAGGTCGAACTGTTCGCCGACCGTCGCCGCTTCTCGATGGACTGGTTCTACCCCGTCCTCGGCGGCGCTCTCGTCGGCGACCACGCGGCCACGCACCTGCGTCGCGACTGGGATCGCTTCGTCATCGAGGGCCAGGGGGTCCGCTGCGTCGACGACCGACCGTGGGTCACCGGCGGGGAGAGCGCCGAACTCGTCATGGCGCTGTGTTGCCTCGACGGCACGCCGCACGAAGATCGCGCGCGACGCGACGCGCGCGCCGTCTTCGCCGACCTGCAGCACACACGCGACACGAGCGGCGGCTATTGGACGGGGTACGTCGTCGACGACGACGCCGTGTGGCCCGTCGAGCAGACGGGATGGAGCGCCGGCGCGATGCTGCTCGCCGCCGATGCCCTCGACGGCCTCACGCCCGCCGCCAACTTCTTCCACGCCATGACGTGGCCGGCCCGCACGCCGAGCCACAGCGCCGTCAGAGACCACGAGGAGCCCCGATGAGCACCCCGCCCCTTCCCCAGGACGTTCTCGACGCCTTCCACGCGACGACCGGTTTCATGCCGGACGACGAGGGGCAGGCGCTGTACGAGGCGGCCGCGAGCGCCCGTCCCGGCACCCGGCTCGAGATCGGCACGTACTGCGGCAAGTCGACGGTGCTGCTCGCGCAGGCGGCGCGCGTCGTCGCCGAATCGTCCGACGCCCCAACGCAGGTGGTGACCGTCGACCATCACCACGGCAGCGAGGAGAACCAGCCCGGCTGGGAGTGGCACGACACGTCGATGGTCGATGAGCACTCGGGTCTGCTCGACACGCTGCCCGCATTTCGTCGCACCTGGGACGAGCACGTCAAGGACGTCGTCAGCATCGTCGTCGCGACGACGGCGCAGGTCGCGACGTGGTGGCGCACCCCCGTCGAGTTCCTCTTCCTCGACGGCAACCACGTCGAGGAGATGGCGCAGCACGACTACGCGGCGTTCGCGCCGCACGTCAGCGTCGGCGGGTTGCTCGCGGTGCACGACGTCTTCCCCGACCCGAATGACGGTGGGCAGGCACCGTGGCATGTCGTCGAACGCGCCCTGGGCGACGGCTTCGAGCAGGTGTCGCAGACGGGCTCGTTGCGCATCCTGCGGCGCCGCTGACCCCGGCAACCAGATTTCGGCCTCTCCGCCACCGAATTGGCGCCCCTTGCACAACTTATGAGTCGGATCTCATAATGAGTGAATGAACGGGACGCCTGCGGCCGTCACCGTCAGCCTGGGGGGAGGCCGATGAGCAATCCGATGACGAGCTTGGTGCTCGACGAGGGGATGAGCGTCGAACTGCGGGGGCAGTTGGCGCTGTGTGAGGACGAGGTCGTCCTGACTGGCTGTGGGATGCTGCCGCTCGGTTCGCCGCCGCATCTGACGTGGGAGCAGACGCCCTTCGTAGCACTGGCCACCGACTGCGCGAAGAAGGCGCGGCCGCTCGTGGGGCAGCCCGTGTTCGGGCGTGGGACGTGGACCGGGTACGAGATCAGTGCGTGCGAACTCGAGCCGGGGGACGCTTGGGCGCACGCACACGACATCCCCGATCCGCTGACGAAGGACCGCACCCCGGTCAGCGCGCACGTGCGCTCCGTCGAGGCCGGCCTGTTCTCGAGCGGCGCCATGCTGCGTCGCGTCCGTTTTCTCGACGCCGGGCGACCGCGCGTCATCGCCAGCGCCACTGACGTCGAGCTCACGACGCGACTGCTCACACCCATCTACGGTGATGCGCTCGAGGTGCATCGCAGCCGCTGGAGCATCAGCGAGGTGCGTGGCCTCGACGACATCCTCAACGACCTGCCCGAGGACAAGGTGCTCAAGATCGAGTACCGCATGGACGGTGACGGCACGATCAGCCGCAAGCTGCGCGTCAACTACGTCGACGATGACCTCGCGCGCTCCCTCGCCCCGTTTCCGCCCGAGATGCTCGCCGTCTACGCCGTCGTCGAACCCAAGGGCGCGCCGCAGGATCGCGACCCCTGGTTTCCCGCGCGACCCCGGCATCTCGCGCGTCCGGCCGGCACCCCCGATGTGCCGACGCTCGAACACGTGCGCGTGTAGCGCGCGAGTGGCCCGGCACCCGGCAGTGCAGACCGCGCACCGCCGCGCAGGCCTGTGGGGCCTGCGCGGCGAGCTTGTCTCGTGATTCAGCGACGTCGGGTGGCGACCAAGCTCGTCGCCGTCACCGTCAGCAGCGACAGGACGATGACGCTGAGCGAGACGGCCGTCGACGGCGTCCACACCCACGACCAGACGTCGTGCGCCCAGTGCGCGATGAGCTTGTATCCGATGAACGCGAGGATGACGGCGAGACCGTAGCCGAGGTGTACGAGCTTGCCGAGGACGCCCTCGACGAGGAAGTACAGCGCGCGCAGACCGAGCAGCGCGAACGCGTTCGTCACGAAGACGAGGTACGGGTCGGACGTGATGCCGTAGACGGCGGGCACCGAGTCGAGCGCGAACAAGGCGTCCGTCGCGAGGACGGCCAGCGTCACGACGGCCAGAGGCGTCAACGCGCGACGGACGGACCGACCGGTAGCGCCGGCGTCAGCGTCTTCTCGCACGAGCATCGCGGAGCCGCGGTAGCCGTCGGTGACGGGGAAGAAACGGCGGATGACCTTGACGATGCGCATGTCACCCGGGTCGACGGTGTGGTCGTCGCCCTGACGGGTGTCGCACCAGACCTTCACGGCCGTCCACAGCAGGAACGCGCCGAAGATGACGAACATCCAGGCGAAGTTCGAGAGCAACTGCGCGCCGAGCGCGATCATGATGGCGCGCATGACGAGGGCGCCGGCGACGCCGATGAGGAGCACCCGCTGCTGGTACATCTTGGGCACGGCGAACGCCGTCAGCAGCATCATGAACAGGAACAGGTTGTCGACGCTGAGTGACTTCTCGACGAGGTAGCCGGTGTAGAACTCGGTGCCCGTCGTCGAGCCGTGCGCGCTCCACAACCAGGCGCCGAACGCGACCGGCAACGCGATGTAGAACGTCGACCAGGCCGTCGCTTCCTTGAGCGATACCTCGTGAGGTTTGCGCGTGACGAGGAAGTCGAGCGCGAACAGGACGATGAGCCCGATGAGCGTCACGGCCCAGAGAGTGGGGGTGGCCAGGGAGTGCATGGAACTACCTCAGATCGCATGAGTGACGAACTGAGGTCTCCTTCGCCGCGGAACGATCCGCCGCTCTCGAACCGGGAGCGCGCATGATCGCGCTCGTATTGACCGGAGCCGAGACGTGGGAAGTACTCCCCTCGCTAACCATCATAGCCGATCTGCGGGCCCTGCCCCACTCGACGAGCAGGCTTTCTTGATTCGTTCCAGAAATCGCGGCATCATGGAGGCATGACGACGACGCCCGCCACCGATCCGCGCACCATGCTGCGTCAGGTGAACCTGCGGATCACCGGCCCGCGCGTCGCCATCCTCGATGCCCTCGAGACGCGCCCCCACTCGGATGCGGAGACCGTCATCCAGGCGGTGCGCGACAGTTACGGCAAGGTCTCGACGCAAACCGTCTACGACGCCCTGCATGCGATGACGGCGCACGGCATCATCCGCCGCATCGAGCCGGCCGGCCAATCCGCGCTCTACGAACGACGCGTCGGCGACAACCACCACCACCTCGTGTGCCGACAATGCGCGACGATCGTCGACATCCCCTGTGCCGTCGGCGACACACCGTGCCTGACGGCGGCGCACGAGTCCGAACTCAGCGAGGGGTTCGACATCGACGAGGCCGAGGTGACGTACTGGGGCGTCTGCCGCGCGTGCCGCGAGGGCGCTGCCGCAGCTTCCGCTGCGTCACCCGTCGTCGGCTGAGCCGCGCCCGAGGTTGCCGGGTCGCACGCGGGAGACCAGGGGGGCATCCGCGATCCGGTTCATCCCGACATTCGCGGGGTCGCCCGTGAGACGGTGGCTGACGTGACGAGCACACCCACCCTGCGTCCCGAGGTCGATGCGTCCGACGTCGAAGCCGCCGCCGAGCGCCTCACCGACCTGCTCCACCCCACGATGCTGTTCGAGAGCAGCCGCCTGTCGACGAAGTTCGGCGCGAGCGTCGTGCTCAAGCGCGAGGATCAGCAGCCGGTGCGCTCGTACAAGATTCGTGGAGCGAGCAACCTCATCGCGCAGCTCGACGACGACGCGCGCGCGGCGGGCGTCGTCTGCGCGTCGGCCGGCAACCATGCCCAGGGCGTCGCATACGCGTGCTCGCGCCTCGGCGTGAAGGCGACGATCTTCCTGCCGCGCACGACGCCCCGTCAGAAGCGTGAGCGGGTTCGAGTGCTCGGCGGGCCGTGGGTCGAGACGGTCGTCGAGGGCGACACGTACGACGTCGCCGCTGGCGCTGCAGGCGAATTCGCTGCGACGACCGGGGCGACGCTCGTGCCCGCGTTCGACGACGTCCGCACCATCGCGGGGCAGGGCACCGTCGCGCTCGAGGCGTTCGCGCAGTGCGAGGCGCAGTACGGCAAGGTGCCGGACGTCGTCGTCGTGCCCGTCGGTGGCGGCGGGTTGCTGGCGGGCATCACGGCGTGGGTGCGGGAGCGCCATCCGTCGTCGCGCATCGTCGGCGTCGAACCGGTGGGGGCGCCGTCGCTGCAGGCGGCGCTTGCTGAGGGACGCCCGGTGGCGGTGCCGGTGACCGATCCGTTCGTCGACGGCGCGACGGTCGGCCTGCTCGGCGCGCACACGTACCCGATCATCGCTGCCGGCGGCGTGCCGTGCTTCAGCGTGCCGGAGGGGCAGATCTGCACGGAGATGCTCGACCTGTATCAGAGCGACGGCATCATCGCGGAGCCTGCCGGCGCGCTCGCGCCCGCAGCGTTGCCCGGTGTCGACTTCGCCGATGGCGAGCTCGTCCTCGCGATCCTGTCGGGCGGAAACAACGACGTGTCGCGCTATGCGGAGGTCGTCGAGCGTTCGCTCGTGTTCGAGGGCCGCAAGCATTACTTCATCGTCGAATTTCCGCAGGAACCCGGGCAGTTGAGGCGTTTTCTCGACGGGGTACTCGGGCCTGACGACGACATCACGTTGTTCGAGTACACGAAGCGTTCCAACCGCGAGACGGGCCCGGCGCTCGTCGGCCTGGAGTTGGGCGACCCGTCGTCGTTGCCCGATCTGCTTGCGCGGATCGATGCGTCGCCGGCGCGGGTTGAGCGGGTGGATCCCGACTCGCCCCTGTTTCGGATGGTTCTCTGAGGATCTAGTGAACGAAGGTAGGACCGCAGCGTCGTGTCCGTCGAGTACGGCATGGGTGGGGTCACCGCAGCGAAGCGAGGATTGCTCCAGCCATGCCGGGCGCGGGCGGACGCGCATGTCACAGCGAGGATCCTGCCGAAGTGAACGTTGACGAAGAGAACCGAGAAGAATGGTTCTGTAGTTCTCTGACGATCACTCGATGTTGCCCGGGATCTGGGGCACGGGAGCCCCGAATCCCGGGCAACATCGCGGGTCGGCGTGGTTCGATGGGGTCTTCACGCCCCATCCAAGAGCGTCGCGGAATCACAGCGGAGGTCAACATGGCAGCAGAGCAGTTCGAGGTCGCGGCGAGTGACGGCGTCGTCATCCGCGGTCAGCGGTGGTTGCCGGACGGAGAAGCGCGCGCCGTCGTGCAGATCGCTCACGGCATGGCGGAGCATTCGGCGCGCTACGAGCGGTTCGCGCAGGAGTTGAACGCGGCCGGGTACGCCGTCTACGCGAACGATCACCGTGGGCACGGGCGCACCGCCGAGGGTGGTGTGCTCGGTCATTTCGCTGACGATGACGGGTGGGCGCGCGTCGTCGACGACCTGCTCCAGGTGACGCGGCGCGCGCAGGCCGAGGTGCCGGGTCGCCCCGTCGTCCTGCTAGGGCACAGCATGGGTTCGCTACTGGTGCGTACGTTCGCGGCGCAACACGGCGATCTACTGGCGGGTCTCATCGTCTCCGGAACGCCCGCCGATCCTGGGCTGCTGGGCCGCGTCGGACGTCAGGTCGCGCGCGCCGAGGGCCGTCTGCGGGGGCGCACGCACGCGAGCAAGCTCCTCGACACGATGTCGTTCGGGGCGTTCAACAAGCAGTTCGCGCCTGCGCGCACGGACTTCGACTGGCTCTCGCGCGACGAGGCCGCCGTCGATGACTACGTCGCCGACCCGTTGTGCGGGTTCGTCTGCACCGCCGCGTTCTACGCCGACATGCTGGGCGGGCTGCGCCTGGTCAACCGGCGTTCGTTCGCGGCCGGCACGCCGTCGGATCTGCCGGTTCTCGTCATCTCCGGCGAGGCCGACCCGGCCGGCGACAACGGCAAGGGCGTGCGACCCGTCGCCGATCTGCTGCGCGGCGTCGGGGTGCACGACGTCACCCTGACGCTCTACCCCGGCGCGCGCCACGAGATCCTCCACGAGACGAACCGCGACGAGGTCGTCGCCGACATCCTCGCCTGGCTCGACGCCCACGTCTGAGCCGCCGCGGGGCGAGAGGTCGTCACCCCGGCAGTCGCCTGCGTCACCGGTCGGCCTGGCCACCATCTTCAGTGGTCTGTTCGTGGCGCGGCTTGCGAAAGTGGACGAAACTCGCCGATGGGGACAGGAATCGCCGATGTGTCCGGGAATCGCGGAGGGCGGCTTGGAGGATTTGCCCCACAGAAACGTTACCGACCAGTAGCGTAGGGGGCGGCATGCCCCCGCGAGGAAGGAAACGCTCATGGCTGACACGCAGCGCACCGAGGTGAACGGTCTGCAGGTCGCGACGATCCTGTACGACTTCATCAACGATCAGGTCCTGCCCGGCACCGGTGTCGACGCCGACACGTACTGGAAGGGCTTCGCCGACGTCGTCGCCGAGCTCGGCCCGAAGAACCGCGCCCTGCTCGCCGAGCGTGACGACCTCCAGGCCAAGATCGACGAATACCACCGCGCCAACCCGGGCAAGCCCGACTTCGACGCGTACAAGAGCTTCCTCACCGAGATCGGCTACCTCGTCGATGCTCCGGCCGAGTTCAGCATCACGACGCAGAACGTCGACCGTGAGATCACCGACCAGGCCGGCCCGCAGCTCGTCGTGCCGATCCTCAACGCCCGCTTCGCGCTCAACGCGTCGAACGCCCGCTGGGGTTCGCTCTACGACGCGCTCTACGGCACCGACGCGATCGACGAGGCCGACGGCAAGGAGAAGGGCACCTCGTACAACACGGTGCGCGGCGACGCCGTCATCGCGTTCGCGAAGAACTTCCTCGACACTGCCGTCCCGCTCGCCGAGGGTTCGTACACCGACGTCACCGGCTTCGGCGTCGACGGCGGCGAGCTCGTCGTCCACCTCGACGGTGAGCGCACGACGTCGCTGAAGAACACTGACGAGTTCGCCGGCTACGTGGGGCTGCCTGCGCAGCCGGAGGGAATCCTGCTGAAGCACAACGGTCTTCACCTGGAGATCCAGATCGACTCCGAGTCCCCGATCGGCGCGACCGACCCGGCCGGCATCAAGGACGTCCTCGTCGAGTCGGCTGTCACGACGATCATGGACCTCGAGGATTCCGTCGCCGCCGTCGACGCCGAGGACAAGGTGCTCGGTTACACGAACTGGCTCGGCCTCAACAAGGGTGACCTCGCCGAGGAGATCACGAAGAACGGCAAGACGTTCAAGCGCGAGCTCAACCCCGACCGCGAATACGTCTCCCCCGGCGGCGACACGTTCACCCTTCCGGGCCGCTCGTTGCTGTTCGTCCGCAACGTCGGCCACCTCATGACGAGCGACGCCGTCCTCGATGCCGACGGCAACGAGATCGGCGAGGGCATCCTCGACGCCCTCGTCACCGTCCCGGCTGCGATCCACGGCTTCGCCGACAAGGACGGCGTGAGCAACACGCGCGCCGGCTCGATCTACATCGTCAAGCCGAAGATGCACGGCCCGCAGGAGGTCGCGTTCGCGAACGAGCTGTTCGAGCGCGTCGAGAGCGTCGTCGGGCTGGCGAAGAACACCGTCAAGATGGGCATCATGGACGAGGAGCGCCGCACGACGGTCAACCTCTCCGCCTGCATCGACGCCGCCAAGGAGCGCGTCGTGTTCATCAACACGGGCTTCCTCGACCGCACCGGCGACGAGATCCACACGTCGATGCTCGAGGGCCCGATGATCCGCAAGGGCGAGATGAAGGGTTCCACGTGGATCAAGGCGTACGAGGACAACAACGTCGACGTGGGCCTCGCTGCCGGTCTCGCGCACAAGGCGCAGATCGGCAAGGGCATGTGGGCGATGCCCGACCTGATGAAGGACATGCTCGAGCAGAAGATCGGCCAGCCGAAGGCCGGCGCGACGACGGCGTGGGTGCCGTCGCCGACCGCCGCGACGCTGCACGCGCTGCACTACCACCAGGTCGACGTGTTCGCCGTGCAGGAGGAGCTCGCGAAGCGCAAGGCCGCGTCGGTCGACGACATCCTGCAGATCCCGCTCGCGGAGAACACGGACTGGTCGGACGCCGACAAGCGCGAGGAACTCGACAACAACTGCCAGTCGATCCTCGGCTACGTCGTGCGCTGGATCGACCAGGGCGTCGGCTGCTCGAAGGTGCCCGACATCCACGACGTCGCGCTCATGGAGGACCGGGCGACGCTGCGCATCTCCAGCCAGCTGCTCGCGAACTGGCTGCAGCACGGCATCGTCACCGAAGACGAGATCGTCGAGTCGCTGAGGCGCATGGCGCCGGTCGTCGACCAGCAGAACGCCGGTGACGCGAAGTACGAGCCCATGGCGCCGGGCTTCGACGGCATCGCGTTCAACGCGGCCAAGGAGCTGATCCTCGAGGGAACGAAGCAGCCCAACGGCTACACCGAGCCGATTCTGCACCGTCGTCGGCGAGACAAGAAAGCCGCGCGCTGAGGATCAAGCGAGCGGAGTCGAGGGTGTGGATGCCGAGCTTGCGAGGCGTTCACACCTCGGCGTAGGGAGCGTTGACGAAGCGCGCCGTGGGCTCAGTGACGATCAAGCCCGACCGAGGTAGGTCCGCGCCGGAGCGTGCGACGGCCCGGCCCTGCCGAATCGGGCGCTGAGGAACTGAGCCAAGGAGTAGTCCGCGCGCTGAGGATCAAGCGAACGGAGTCGAGGGTCGCCTGACCCTGAGGATGGCGCGTAACTCACAGGTAGGCACGCAACTGCACGCCTGCGTGTGAGTTACGCGCCATCGTGCGTGCTGGGGTCGGCGCGGGGCGTCCGAGGGCTGTGCGCGACCTGGGTTCCGTTGGAACGCCTAGCATTCGGACATGAAGCGCATCGACGTCCATGCTGACGGGCCCGCGAGTGTCGACGCGGCGTGGCAGGCCTACGTGCACGTCGAT
This sequence comes from Dermacoccus sp. SAI-028, assembly GCF_004346775.1. Classification (NCBI taxonomy): domain Bacteria; kingdom Bacillati; phylum Actinomycetota; class Actinomycetes; order Micrococcales; family Dermacoccaceae; genus Dermacoccus; species Dermacoccus sp. SAI-028. Next base: position 2,934,073 of record NZ_SMFS01000001.1, read on the forward strand.
CGGTGGCGTGACTGGTCGCCGCACATGCCGCCGGTCGAGGCGGATGCCGTGGTGATCCGTCCCGGCACGCAAGGACGATGGCGTCTCGGGCCGGTGACGGTGGGGCGGTTCGTCATCACCGACGTCGATGCGGTGGCGAGGACGTGGAGCTGGCGCGTCAGCGTCCTGGGGCTGACGACGACGGGCGAGCACCGCGTCGAGGTTCGTCGGGGCGGGTGTCGCTGCCACATGGCGATGGATCTGCCGCCCATCGTCGGGCAGGCCTACCGGCCGCTAGCGTGGTGGGCCCTCCATCGGCTCGCTCGCAGCTCGTGAGGCATCGAGGGACACGAAGGGGGTGTGGAGAAACGCGTCATCCGTGACGCGTTTCTCCACACCCCTGGTGTCTTCTCTTTGCGCCTAGATGCACCCGGGTGCATCTAGGCGCAAAGAGAGAGGACGTCAGACGGCGACGTTCTCCTCGAGTTCCTCCTCGGTCTCGGGGTCGAGCTCGTCGCGCTCGTCCTGATGCGCCTGCTCGGCGTGGCGTCCGACGGGGCTGGACGCAGCTTCCTCGAGCTCACGGGCTCGCGCAACACGTCGCTGTTCGACCGCGCATCCGGCTGCGAGACAGAGCAACCCGACGACCAACCAACCGAACAGGATGGTGAGCGGACCGGCGATCGAGGCGTCCGGGAAGTAGATGATGCGACGCAGCGCCTCGACGAAGCCGGAGCCGATCCAGAAGTCGTGCAGCCAACCGAAGAAGCTCGGCTGCATGACGGGCGCGAACACGCCGCCGGACGAGGTGAAGTTGAGCGCGACGAAGATCGCCGAGTACAGCAGCGTCGCAAACCGTCCGACGATCGGGTGCAGGCCGACACCGACCGTCAGCACGCCGGCTGTGTAGAGCAGCGACAGCGCCCACGTTGCGAGCACGTGCCCACCGAACATGTCGTAACCCCACGCCGCGATCGCGAGTTCGATCGTCGAGATGACGACGGCGGCGCCGGCGGCGAGGGCGATGCGCTGGGCGAATGGGCGGCTCGCAGCCGCCGCGCCGATGGCGATCGACGTGGCGTACGCGGCGACCGTCAGGGCGACGAGGAAGAAGAAACCGTTCTGGCCGGCGGGGTCGTCCTCGGTGAGGGGCGCGACGTCCTTGACGGTCAGCGCATCGTGCTGCTTCTCCGCGACGGGGCGGAACATCTTCTCGACGACGGACTTCGTCGTGTCGGACGCGCCACCGGCGGTGAGCAGTTCGGCCTTGCCGTCACCGGGGACGTAGGCCGCGGAGATCTTCAGGTGCTTCAGCTGATCCGTGGCCTGCTCGGGCGTCGCGATCGTGCGGACGTCCGCCTCGTCGCCGAACGCGTCCTGCACCTTGGCCGCCAGCGGGCCGGCCTGCTGAGCCTGACCGACGACGGCGACGGGCACGTGGTGGGGCGACGGCTTGTGGAAACCACCGAGGTAGGCGGCGCACATGATGAGGCCCATGAGGATTGGAACGATGACGTGCGACAAGATCGTCCTCATCGGGGCCTGCGCGGTTGGCGGATGCGCGGTGGACATCTCTTCCCTTCGTTTAATTAGGTTATCTATATTTAATCGTACACCTGACTGCGAGGTGTGCGCGAGCTGTGGGGCCGGCGTCACATCGAATCGTTCCGAGGGCCTACCCGGTCAAACCGTTCTGCGTTTTCGCCGATCGCGGCCTGAGCCATCCGCGACAATGGCACGGTGACTGCGCACTTCGAATCCGTCGACGACGTCCGCGACCGCCTCGCCGAGGCCGGCTACCTCGCGAGCGACGCCATCGCGACGACCGTCTTCCTCGCTGATGCCCTCGGCAAGCCCCTGCTCGTCGAGGGGCCGGCCGGCGTCGGCAAGACCGAGCTGGCGAAGGCGGTGGCGGCGGCATTGTCCGGCGCGACGGGCACAGACGCCGACCTCGTGAGGCTGCAGTGCTATGAGGGCATCGACGAGGCCCGCGCCCTCTATGAGTGGAACCACGCCAAGCAGCTCCTGCGCATCACCGCCAACACCGCTCTGGCACAGGCGTCTTCGTCGGGCGCGGCCGCGTCCACATCGACCACGAACAGCGCCGCGGGCGCTCAGCCGGACGCCACGCCGGGCGCCACGCCGGGCGCGTCCGGTGTGGCGTCAACGAACGCCTCCAGCCCCGTCGGCTCGCCATCGGGCGGCGCCGCCCACGACTGGGACGAGCTTGCCACCGACATCTTCACCGACGACTTCCTCCTGACGCGTCCGCTGCTGCGCGCCATCCGCAACACGCAGCCGACGGTGCTTCTCATCGACGAACTCGACAAGGCCGACGTCGAGGTCGAGGGCCTCCTGCTCGAGGTGCTGAGCGACTTTCAGGTGACGGTGCCCGAACTCGGCACGATCAGTGCGACGCAGCGACCGTTCGTCGTGCTGACGTCGAACGCCGCCCGCGACCTGTCGGAGGCGCTGCGTCGACGCTGCCTGTTCCTGCACATCGACTACCCGACGCCGGCGCTCGAGCAGCGCATCGTCGAACTCAAGGTGCCGGGTCTCGACGCGGCGCTCGTCGAATCCGTCGTGCGACTCGTGCACCGACTGCGCCAGATGCCACTGCGCAAGGCACCGAGCGTCGCCGAGACCGTCGACTGGGCGCGCACCCTCATCGCCCTCGGAGCCGACGGCACGGGCGATCTCGACGCGACGGTGCTGCGCGCCAACCTCGGCGTGCTGCTCAAGCACCAGGACGACATCGAACGCGCCTCCACGCTGCTCAAGCTCGATGCCTGACGACGCCGTCATCCCCGCCGGCGCGGGTGCGCCGGGCGCCGGGCGGCGAGCTGCGCACTCGGACACCGCGGGCTACGGACCGCGCGCGTCCGTGACGTCATCCGCCGGCCCGGGCATCGCGTCTGCGGGCGTGCTGCAGCGTCGACTCGTGTCGTTGGCGAACGCGTTGCGGCGCCACGGCGTCGTCGTCGGCACGAGCGACGTCATCGACGCGGGGCGCATCGTCACCGCTCTCGGGCTCGACGATCGCGAGCGTCTGCGCGAGGGTCTCGCGTCGGCGTTCATGCGACGCGGCGAGCAGCGGCGCGTGTTCGACGAGTTGTTCGACCTCTACTTTCCCGCCGCCCTGGGCGCGCGCACGCGCCTGACGGACCTCGAAGAGGACGGCGCCGCAGACAAATCCGGTGCTCACCCCGACGGCGAGCCCGAACCCGACTCGTTCGACGCACTCGACGACTTCGACCCCCTGACGGCGGACGCCGCGGCCCTGCGCGAGCGCGCCAGGGCGCTGCAGGAGATCCTCGCGCAGGCTCTCGCCGCTCAGGACGAGCGGGCGTTGAACGCCCTCGCAGCCACCGTCGTCACGGAGTTCGGCGTGCTGCGGCGCGAGGGTGAGAACGGGTTCAGCGCGAACCAGGCGATCGAGCAGTTCCAGCCGAACCTCGCCATCGCGCGCGCATCCGAGCTCATGCAGCAGGGCCCAGAAGCCGGCGGTTCTGACGGCGGCACGGCCGGTGGCAGCTCGGGCGGCGGGGGTGGTGGTAGCGGTCAGGCGATGGGTGCCGATCAAGGGTGGCAGCCGGAGCGCTTCACGCAGCGGCTCGATCGTGACGACGCCCGCGAGCGCGTCGCCGCGTTCCGGCGCCGTGTCGAGACCGAGACGCGGCGACGCAACGCGGAGATCCGTGGTGTCGAACGGCTGGCGGAGCACGCCGTCACGACGCCGCTCGAGCGTCGCGCCTTCAGCCAGACGTATGCCGTCGATGCCGCGGAGATGCGGCGCGTCGTCGACCCTCTCGCCCGCAAGCTCGCAGCGCGGATGGCGGCCAAGCGGCGCCGCGCGTCACATGGGCGCATCGACATCCGGCGGACGCTGCGGGCGTCGATGTCGACGGGCGGCGTACCGATCGAGCCGGTGTTCACGCATCACGCGCCGAACCGTTCGGAGCTCGTCATCCTCGCCGACATGTCGAGTTCGGTCGCCGGGTTCAGCCGGTTCACGATCCTGCTCATGCAGGCGATGCAGGCGCAGTTCGCGCGCGTGCGCGTCTTCGGGTTCGTCAACACCGTCGACGAGCTGACCGCGGTCGTCAAGGAGGTGGGGCGCGACGGCGACCTCGTCGAAGCGCTCAAGGGCAACCGGCGCATGACGCGCGGGCACCGCAACAGCGACTACGGCCAGACGTTCGCCGACTTCGTCGAACACCACCTCGACGCGGTGACGCCGCGTGCCACCGTCCTCATCCTCGGCGACGCGCGCACGAACAACACCGACCCGCGCTACGACGCGCTGCGCACCATCGCGCAGCAGGCGAGGCACGCGATGTGGCTCAACCCGGAAGCCGAATCACAGTGGGGCCAGGGCGATTCCGTCGCACACCGATACGCCGCCATCGTCGACATGCACGAGGTACGCACCATCACCGATCTGCGGGAGTTCGTCGCCCGAGCCTTGTGACACCCGTGCCCCTCGAGTGCCGCCACGCCGACGACGTGCCATTACCTGCACGAGAAATGTGCAGCTGCCCCAGGATTGTTCAGCACATTCCTGGGGCAGCTGCACAGAAGTCGGGCAGCTGACGACGCACCATCAGCACCCTCGGCCACGACCTACTCGATGAAGCCCTCGCTCTTCAACCACTCCTCGGCGACCTTGCCGGGATCTTTGCCCTCGACGTCGACGCGGGCGTTGAGATCGATGAGGGTGTCGTTGTCGAGCTTCTTCACGACCGGTTCGAGGATCTGCGCGATCTGCGGATACGTGTCGTAGATCGTCGTCTTGACCACGGGCGAGACGTTGTAGTTGGGGAAGAAGTGCTTGCTGTCGCTCATGACGTCGAGGTGGAGACTCTTGATCCGCCCGTCCGTCGTGAAGACCTCACCCAAGTTGCAGACCTTTTGGTCGATCGCCGAGTAGATGGCGCCGGTGTCCATCTTGCGGATGTTGCCGGTCGGCACGTCCTTGCCGTACGTCATCCCGTACGCCTTGAGCATGGGTTGGAAGCCGTCGTTGCGGTTCGCGAACTCCGACTCGATGCAGAACGTGCGCTCGCCGACAGGCACCTTCTTGAGATCCGACAGATCCTTGAGCCCGTACTTCTTCGCGAAGTCCTGACGCATGCCCAGGCTGTACGTGTTGTTCATGGGCGCAGGTTCCAGCCAGGTGAACCCGTTCTTGGCGTCCTCCGCCTTCACGGCCTCGTACTGCTTGCGCGAATCAGCGATGGGGTCGGTCTTGCCCATGTAGGTGATCCACGCCGTGCCCGTGTACTCCATGATGAGCTGCACCTGCCCCGTCAGCTGCGCCTGGCGCGAGGCCGCAGAACCGGGGATGGCGGTGAAGTCTTTCACCTTCGCGCCGCCCGACTGCAGCATGATGACGGCGATCTTGCCGAGGATCTGCTGCTCGGTGAAGTCCTTGGAACCGACCGCGATGTCGAGCCCGTCGAGCTTCTTCACCGAGGCCAGGGGGCCCGCGAGCTTGGCACTCGTCGTCAGCCCGCCCGAGGTGCCGAGGCCGCAGGAACTCAGCGTCACGGCCGTCGTGACGGCGACGACGGCGCCCGTCGCTCGCCTCATTCGCTGGCGTGTCATCCGATCACATTCCCTTCGGCGTGAGCAGGGCTTCGAGCAGGCGCCCGGCCCATTCGAACGCGAGGGCGAGCAGCGCGATGAGGATGCCGCCGCTGACGAGCACGGGGTAGCGGAACAGCTTGATGCCGGTCGTGATGAGCTCGCCCAGGCCACCGGCGTTGATGAAGGCCGCGAACGAGGCCGTGCCCGCGACGAGCACGAGCGCGGTGCGCACGCCGGCCATGATGATGGGCGCAGCCAGGGGCATCTCGATGCGCAGGAGCGTCGCCATCTGGCTCATGCCCATGCCGCGTGCGGCTTCGACGAGCGTCTGGTCGACCTGCTGCAACCCCACCATGGTGTTGCGCAGCACCGGCAGGAACGCGTAGATCGCGAGCGCCAGCACCGCCGTCCAGAAGTCGAACGCGATCCACATCGCGAGCAGCACGATGAGGCCGATGACGGGCGTCGCCTGTCCCGCGTTCGCGATGGCGATGACGGGGCCGGAGAATCGCCGGAATCTCGGACGCGTCAGCAGCACTCCCAGCGGGATGGCGGTGACGAGCACCGCGACGGCAGCGGCCGCCGTCACCTTGAGGTGTTGCCAGAACAGGGTGCCGAGCAGGCTCCACTCGAGCTGGCGGGCCTCGATGTCGTCGAGGTCGGCGTTGAGGCGCCAGATCACCCAGCCACCGCCGACGAGCAGGATGAGGATGGGCAGGCCGACGATCATGCCGAACCGCTCACGCCCCAGGCGCTTCCTCATCGCTGCTCCCCCTCGTCGGCCTGAGCGTCGAAGTCCGTGGTCGAGGAGGTGTTGGCGACGACCGTCGAGCTCGCGTGAGCCTCTCCGTCGACGCGTTCGCTGAGTGCGGCCGCCTGCTCCTGCACCTGACGGATGTGCTCCATCACCTGCTGGAACGACGCGACGCCGCGGTACTCGCCGCGCCCGCCGGTGACGACGACGGCGCCGTGGCTCGAGGTGAGCATCGCGTCGAGGGCGTCGTTGAGGGTGGCACGCGAGTCGACGGTGATGAGGTTGACCCCACGGTTCTCGACCCGGGTGCCGCGCATCCGCTCGACGTTGATGAAGTCGACCGGGCGTCCGCGTTCGTCGAGCACGACGACGTTGGGGGAACCGCCACGCTGGGCGGCCTCGCGCGCCTCGGACGCGTCGGCTCCGACGGTGACGGTACCCAGCTGCGTCGCGCCGATCTCGTCGAGGCGTGTCAGCTGCAGCGACTTCAGCGCCGAACCCGAGCCGACGAAGTCCTCGACGAACTCGTTGGCCGGCGCCGCGAGGATGTTCTCGGGGGTGTCGTACTGCTCGATCCGCCCGCCCTCGGAGAGGATGAGGATGCGGTCGCCCAGCTTCAGTGCCTCGTCGATGTCGTGCGTGACGCAGATGATCGTCTTGCTCAGCTGGCGCTGGATGCTGAGCATCTCGTCCTGCAACCGCTGCCGGGTGATCGGGTCGACGGCGCCGAACGGCTCGTCCATGAGGATGACGGGTGGGTCGGCCGCCAGGCCACGGGCCACGCCGACGCGCTGCTGCTGCCCGCCCGACAGCTCGCGGGGGTAGCGGTCGCGGTAGCGCGCAGGGTCGAGACCGACCATGTCGAGCAGTTCGTCCGTGCGCGCGGCGATGCGCTTCTTGTCCCACTTGAGCAGCCCCGGCACGACGCCCACGTTGTCGGCGACGGTGAGGTGCGGGAACAGCGAGCCACCCTGGATGACGTAGCCGATCTTGCGGCGCAGGTCGTCGACCTTGTGGTTCTTGACGTCGTCACCGTCGATCGTGATGCGACCACTCGTCGGGTTGATGAGCCGGTTGATCATCTTGAGCGACGTCGTCTTGCCGCAGCCGGAGGGGCCGACGAACATGACCATCTCGCCGGCGGGGACGGTAAGGCTGAGGCCGCCGACGGCCGCCTTCGCCTGGCCCGGGTACTTCTTGACGACGTCGTCGAAGACGATCTCGGCGCCCGTGACGTCATGGCTGGCGGGCTGCTCGTTGACGGTCTCGGTGACGGGAGCGTCGTGGTCGGTGCGGAACAGATCAGGCACGGATACCCCTGGGAATCGTCAGTCGGCCGATGCCGACGAGAATGAGGTCGAGCACGAGGGCGAGGATGACGATGCCGATCGTGCCGACGAGGGCGAAGTTGATGGCGTTGACGCCACCGTTCTGAGACAGGCCGGTGAAGATGTAGCCGCCGAGACCTGGGCCGAGGGCGTAGGCGGCGATGGCCGCGACGCCGAACGACATCTGCGTCGAGGTGCGCACCCCCGCGAGGATGACGGGCCACGCGAGTGGCAGACGCACCTTGAGCAGCGTCGCCACCTTGCTCATGCCCATGCCGCGCGCGGACTCGAGCAGGTTCGCGTCGACAGCCTGCAGACCGACGACGGCGTTGCGCAGGATCGGTAGGACGGCGTAGAAGGTGACGGCGATGACCGACGGCACCGCACCGATGCCGACGAGCGGCAGCAGGATGCCGAGCAGCGCGAACGACGGCAACGTCAGGCCGATCGCCGAGAAGATGTTCGCGAAGCTCTCGAGCTTCTTGTTGCGGATGACGATGACGGCCAGGACGAGCGCGATGATCGTCGCGAGCAGCACGGATTGCACGACGAGCGACGTGTGCTGGTAGCTGCGGTAGGCGATGTCCTCCCACCGGTCGGCGATGAAATCCCACACAGGCCTCACCCTCCCTTCCTTGACGGTGACGCAGGGCGTCCTCGGCCGCCGTCATGGGCTGGAGAAGCCACGCCCAGGCGGGCTGGATCGCCCGGATCACGCGGGCTGCAGTTCGCTTCAGCCTATGGGTTACCTCGGAAACACGAGCCGTTCGACGGCGTTGTCAGGGTTGGACCGCGCCTCTTGACGCCGCCTCGACGCGTCGCCGTCCCGTGTGCTGACGGCGAATGCGGCGCGCAGGTAACGAATAGCTCACGATGCGCTGAATACGGCGAATCACCGTGCCGCCGGCGCGATCGGGCGGCGACACGGCTGTGCCTCGGCGCTGACCGATCGCTGCCTCTTCGACCCGATCCGGCGGTAGCGGCTTCGCGTTGACGGGTCCACGCCGCGTCACGAGACTGGGCGTCATGACTGTTCTCCCTGCCGGTGCCCTTCCGTGGCAGACCTACCGTGACGTGCGGCTGCGGGCATTGTCGACGAACCCAGAGGCTTTCGGGTCGACGTTCGCCCGTGAGAGCGAGTTCACCGAGCAGGTCTGGGCCGAGCGCGCGATGAGCCCCGGCACGTACCTGTGGATGCCGGACGCAGGTGAGCCGGAGGCGTCGAGTCAGGTCGCGCCGCGCGCCGACGGGCTGATCGGCCTACGACCGGGCCAGGTGTACTTCGACGACCCGGCCGTCGTCGGCGCACTGGGGTACGAGGCACTCGAGATCGCGTTCCTCGTGCAGATGTGGGTGGAGCCGGCGCGCCGCGGCACCGGCGTGTTCGACGCGCTCGTCGACGCCGTCATCAGCGATGCGCGCCAGCAAGGGCTGCGCGCCATCGGGCTGCACGCCTACCGCGCCAACGAGCGCGCGGCTGCCGCGTACCGGCGTCGCGGGTTCCGGCTCGTCGAGAACCCGACAGCCGAGTGCCCGGCCGACGAGGCCGAGTACCTGCTCCCTCTATGACCCGCTGGAATCCTCCGGCCCCCAGCGGCCGCGCCCGTCCCATCCGCGATTCTTGGTTACTTCTGCGATGCAGGGAGCGGGGGCTCAGAAGAACCAGCCCTCCGGCAGCGGCTCGCCGTCGGGGCGCGCGCCGTGGGCGTGGCCGTCGAGCGACGGGATGCCTGACGCCTCCATCGCCGCGACGTCAACGTAGTGCTCCCGCCCGAACGCGAGCGGGAAGACCTCGTCAGGCATCTCGAGGATGCCGCGCGCGTCCGACTGCGAGGCGTGCGCTGCGAGCGCCGCGCGCTTGTTCTCGAGCCAGGGCGTGACGTCGACGTAGAACGAGATCTCGCGCTCGGGCAGGCCGAGCGGGTTGCCGTCGTCCATGGGCTGATCGGGGTTGAACCCCTCCCCCTCGGGGTAGACGCCCGCCTCGACGGCCTTGCGATACATGACGCGCATGCGATCGCGGTTCATCGTCGATTCGAAAAGCCTCGGCGTCTCGCGCGTCAGCTCGAGCGCCCGGTGCATCACCGGGTGCACCTTGACGTGGTCGGGGTGGCCGTACCCGCCATGCCAGTCGTAACCGACGACGACGTCGGGGGCCTCTTCGTCGAGGATGTCGGCGAGCCGCTGGCCCGCTTCGGTGAGGTCGGCGCCGTGGAACGCCTTCTCGCCGGCGTTCTGCTCCCACCCCGTCATGCCGGAGTCGGCGTAGTCGAGCCACGCGACGCGCGCCGTGCCGAGCACCTGCGCCGACCCGGCGGCCTCGGTGCGTCGTCGATCGACGACGCTCTCGCCGGGCGCGAGGTCGTCGGGGGCATCCCCGTGATCACCGTTGGTCGCATACACGACGACGACACGATGTCCCTCGGAAACGGCTCGCGCCATCGCCCCCGAGGTCTGGCTCGCTTCGTCATCAGGGTGGGCGTGGAAGAAGAGAATCGTCGACACGCCCCATAGTTTCCGCCATCCGGCGGCATCAACCGCAATCGTGACCGGCGCGCGAGGACGATCTGTGGCCGCGGCGACCCGCGATCCCGGCCTGCGTGCACTCCACGAGTCGGCGCTGCGACGATCGAGGGCGTGCCTACCGGGCGGCCGTCTGCGTCACGTGACCAGCCACCGCACCCGCCGGGAACACGCCGGAGCCCCCCGGCTCGTGCGCCGGGGGGCTCTCGCGTCGAGGACGAGGCTCGTCAGAGGGAGCGTGCGCGGCGACGCAGCTGCATCGCGCGGATGATCTCGACGATGCCGGTGACGAGCAGGAACACACCCGCGATCCAGACGAGGGTCGCCATGGACGAGATGGGCGAGGCGACGAGCACGATGCCCGCGAGAATGCCGATGACGCTGGAGACGATGACCCACCCGCGGCCCTGGCCCTTCGTCGAAAGGCCGCGGGCGAGCATCGTCATCGAGTTCATGATCCAGCCGATGCCGATCCACAGCCCGAGCAGAGTGACGGAGTGCGTCTCGCTGCGGAAGCAGAGCAGACCGAGCACGACCGACAACGCGGACACGAGCAAGGATGCAGCGCGCACGAACCCCGGCATCGGCACCGCCAACCCGACGAACAGCCCCATGAGGCCGCTCAGCAGCAGAAAGATGCCGAACAGCACACCGATGACGACGGTGGTCGGCCCCGGCCAGATCAGGGCGATCAGACCGACGATGATGCTCACAGCGCCGACGCCAGCGATCGCCTTCCACGCGTGCGAGGCGAGACGATGCAGCGGTGTCTCGACGATGGTGCCTTCGAGGCTCATAGTAACTCCTTCGCGACGGGTGGGTCACGAGAAAGCGCTCGGTGTGTGCCTCCCGCCCCACATCCCGATTGTCCCACAAGCTCATGGGCGAACCCTGGAAGCAGGACATGCCCTACAGACTCACCCGGCCCAGGCCATAGCTCGCGGCCGAGCTGTCACTGCAGGACTTTCTCGATCACCTCACGCAAGTAGGGCGCCGTCGCGCTGTTGTCGTCTGCCGCGACGTCGGCCGGCGACCCCGCGACGACGACGCGGCCGCCGTCCTTGCCCGCGCCCGGCCCCAGATCGATGACGTGGTCGGCCTGCGCGACCATGCGCATGTCGAGCTCGGCCATGACGACGGTGTTGCCCGCGTCGGTGAGGCCCTGCAGGTGGCGCATGAGGCGGTCGCTGTCAGCCGGGTGCAGGCCGGCCGTCGGCTCGTCGAGGACGTAGAGCGTGTCTCCGCGCGAGGCGCGCTGCAGTTCGGAGGCTAGCTTGACGCGCTGCGCCTCACCACCGGACAGCTCGGTGGCGGGCTGCCCCAGCCGCAGGTAGCCGAGGCCGACGTCGCGCAGCACCGCGAGGCTGTGATGGATCGAGTCTTCACCGTCGAAGAACGCGTGCGCCTCGTCGACGCTCATCGCGAGCACGTCGGCGACGGAGCGTTCGTGCCACGTCACCTCGAGCGTGCTCGCCTCGTACCGCGTGCCGTGGCAGTCGGGGCACGGCGTGTAGATGCTCGGCAGGAACAGCAGCTCGACCATGACGCTGCCCTCCCCCTCGCACGTCGGGCAACGACCGCCGGGCACGTTGAACGAGAATCGACCCGCCGTGTAGCCGCGGCGCTTCGCCTCGTCGGTCGCCGCGTAGAGCTTGCGGACGTGGTCGAACAGGCCCGTGTAGGTGGCCACGTTCGAGCGCGGCGTGCGCCCGATCGGTTTCTGGTCGATGACGACGACGCGGCGCACGCCCGGGGGCGCCTCGGTGACGCGTCCGCGAATGTCATCGACGTCGTCGCCGAGCAGCAGATCGGTCTCGGGGTCACCCGTCAGCTCGGGTTCGGGAGCGCCGCCGCTGCCGAGGTGCTCGCGCAGCAGCGCAGGCACCGCCTGGCTGACGAGGCTCGACTTGCCCGAGCCGGAGATACCCGTGACAGCGCTCAGGCATCCGACGGGGAAGCTGACGTCGAGGCCCTGCAGGTTGTTGCGCGTCACGTCCGCGAACGCCAGCCAGCCTTGCGGCTCGCGGGGCGAGCGCCGCGAAGAGGCGCCGGGGGCGTCGTCGTCGCGGGGAAACAGGTAGCGGCGGGTCTCGGACTCGGCGACGTCAGCGAGCCCGGACGGCGTGCCGCTGTAGAGCACTCGGCCGCCCTGCTCCCCGGCTCCGGGGCCGATGTCGACGAGCCAGTCGGCTTCGTGGATGACGGTGAGCGAGTGCTCGACGACGAACACGCTGTTGCCGCGCTCCTTCAGCCCGTGCAGGATGCCGATGAGCGCGTCGAGGTCGCGCGGGTGCAGCCCGGCAGACGGCTCGTCCAGCACGTAGACGACACCGAACAGCTTCGACGACAGCTGCGTTGCGAGGCGCAGGCGCTGACGTTCGCCGCCGGAGAGCGTCGGCGTCGTGCGATCGAGCGAGAGGTAGCCCAGGCCGAGGTCGATCATCGGTTGCAGGCGCGTGACGAGGTCGGCTGCGAGACGTTGCGCTGCCGCGCGCTTCTCGACCGAAAGATTTGGCGTGCGCCGCACGTCGGGCGCGGCATCGTGCGATGCTCCGCCACCTGCCACGCGAGCCTGCGTCGACGCTTCCCGAGCTTCGGCGTCGTGCACGTGATCGTCCTGGTGCGCGGCCTCGGCCGGGCTCCAGTCGTCAGCGGTGACGGCGCGCGCGATCTCGGCGAGGCGCTCGAGCGGCAGGTGCGAGAAGGCGGCGATGTCGAGCCCCTCGAACGTCACGGACAGCGCTTCGGGCTTGATCTTGGCGCCGTGGCAGGTGCCGCACAGCTCGCTCGTCAGGTAGCGCGAGGCGCGCTTCTTCGTCGTGGCGCTCTTGGCGTTGGCGAAGGTGTCGAGCACGTAGCGTCGCGCTCCGATGAAGGTGCCCTGATAGCTCGGCTCCATGCCCTGCTTCTGCGCACGCCTCGTCTGCTTCGGCGTCAGGCCCGCGTACACGCCGACGCTGGGGCGCTCCTCGGTGAACAGGATCCAGTCGCGATCCTTCTTCGGCAGGTCCTTCCAGGGCGTGTCGACGTCGTAGCCGAGCGCGACGAGGATGTCGCGCTGGTTCTGCCCCGCCCACGCGACGGGCCAGGACGCGACGGCGCGCTCGCGGATCGTCAGCGACGGATCCGGCACCATGCTCTTCTCGGTGACCTCGTAGACACGGCCGATGCCGTGGCACGTCGGGCAGGCCCCTTGGACGGTGTTCGACGAGAAATCCTCGGCGTAGAGCATCGCCTGCCCCGGCGGATACCACCCGGCGCGCGAGTAGAGCATGCGCACAAGGCTCGACAATGTCGTCACCGTCGCGACATCGGAGCGCGCGCCGCCCCCACCGCGCTGTTGCTGCAGTGCGACGGCCGGCGGCAGGCCTTCGACGACGTCGACGTCCGGCATGCCCGCCTGATCGATGAGGCGCCGCGCGTACGGCGCGACGGATTCGAGGTAGCGCCGCTGCGACTCGGCGAACAACGTGCCGAACGCCAGCGACGACTTGCCCGAACCGGACACACCGGTGAACACGACGATCGAATCGCGCGGCAGGTCGAGCGCCACGTCCTTGAGGTTGTTCTGCCGCGCGCCGCGGACGACGACGCCGTCACGCCACGCGCTCGGCTCCGCCTGATCGAGTGTTGATGCCTGCTCCTCATTCACGCCTGCGACGTTACCCGCCGGCGGCGACAACCCCGGAGTTCCGCGGAATCTCGAGACGCCGACACCCGGTTGTCGGAGGTCGGTGCCAGACTGCGAGCTTGACCGACATCACACCCTGCATCTGGCTCGACGACACGGCGGAACCGGCCGCCGAGCTCTAGCTCTCCTTGTTCCCGAACTCGCGGCGCGTCGACACCGTCCGCCATCCCGACGACCCGAAAACCCTGGGCCCAACGCCTCTCGCGCCGGGCGGGTGATGCTCGAGCAGGTCGAGCTCGACGTCCATCCGTTCACCCTGCTCAACGGCGGCCCGGTCTTTCCACAGACGGAGGCCTCAGCTTCCAGGTTTCCTGCGCCGGACAGGACGAGGTTGATCACTACTGGAACGGCCTGGCGGCAAACGGTGGCTCCGAGAGCCCGTGCGGCTGGTGCAAGGATCCGTTCGGCGTCAGTTGGCAGATCATTCCGCGCCGTTTCACCGAGTTGATGCAGACGCCCGACCCCGACGTCGTCGCACGCGTCTCTCAGGCGATGTTCTCGATGACGAAAATGGTCGTCGCCGACCTCGAAACGGCGGCCGCCGGCTGAGCGGGGCAGGCACGACGAAGGCCCCCACCGCGGTGAGGGCCTTCGCTCGAGAGGCTTGGATCCCCCGACCGCCTGGTGCTCTGGGGTCATCAGGTTGCCGGGGGCTTCACCCATTGTTACCCAGGACTTAACCTCGCAACAGTCTTGGGGGCGAAATTTCTGCGAAATGTGAGCGGTGAGACACCGGCCAGGGCCGTGGGGAGGGGGAGGTGGCCCTAGCCGGTGTCGTGGGCGAGCGGTCGTCCATCCGCTCGCGATTCGCGCCGACGACGAGGAGATGGACGTCGATCGGTCACGAGGTTCCTGCGATCCGGCGTGGTGGCGCCCCGGTGCGCGCCGAACACCACGAACGTCGCGCGGCGTGTGGGGCGCTCATCTCGGCGTCACGATCTGCGTGACTCACCGGTGCAGGAGGTCTGTGGGGTCGGCGGGGTCGGGCCCCGTCAGGAGGCGACGATCTTGCCGTTGCGGATGACGTAGGCGGCGCGGCGGTCGAGTTCGAGACTCGTCGCGGCGTTCGTCGTCGACGTCACGGTGCTCGCGTGCCGGACGCCCGTCGCGACGCCCGCGGCGGAGGCGTCGGCGGCGCTCAGTGTGCCGATGCCCATGACGGCGGCGGCGGAGCTGACGGCGATGCCGCGTCCGAGCGACTTGAGGGAGCCGAAGATCGAGGTGGACTGTTGGCTGGTGTGCTTCGTGGTGTTCATGACGTTCACTCAACGCCCGGTGTCTATGGGCTTTCTGTGACGCTCTTGTGGCGTACCTACGGGCGTCGCAGACCGCCCGCGACTCAGCCATGGCCTACGACGCGCGCACGATTCGACCACGATCATCGGGCAGGAGATAGGCGTCCCCGCGACTCGGAGGGCGAATCAGGCAGAACGGAGAGCGCAGGCCCATGGCGGCAGAGCAGAGGCGCAGCGTCGCCGGGCGCACGCGGGCCAACCGCCCGGCCTCGTGAACCGTCCAACGCTCAGCCCTGCTCCGGGGAAGCAGTGCGATCGGCCCCGCCGCCTCAGCGCTCGACCCCACGAAGGCCTCCCGAGACAGCCGGCAGCTCTCTACCGTCATGAACCACGTAGGCTCGCCCTCGTGAAGAGCGAATTTGCCACCATCGCCGCCGGCGTCGTCATGCTCGTGTTCGGGCTCGCTCTCGTCGCGGCGCTGGGCAAGGGCATCGCCGGGGCGATTCGTCGTCGCAGCTGGCCCCTCGTCGACGGTCATGTGCGTCTCGGCACCGGCAAGGACGGGCGCGAGAACTCGCTCGCACGCATCCGCTACACCGCGCCCGACGGCAGCCGTCAGCTCCTCGAGACCCCGACGGGTGGCATGAGCACGAACGGCCGCGACGGCCAGACGCTGCCGCTGCTCGTCGACCCGCACGACCCGGCGCACGCCGTGCCGAAGGCGTCGGGCGGCACCCTCGCGACGATGGGGTGCTTCGCCGCGATCAGCCTCTTCTTCGCCGTGTTCGGCGCGTTCGCCATCATCACCGTCCTCACCTGATGACGGGCACGCAGGCGCCCCCTGCCACCTCGCCAACGGACGACCAGCTACGCGCGACGCGCCTGTTCCTGCTCGCCGCAGGCCTGTTCGTGTTCCTCACCGCCGAGATGTACCCCGTCGGCGCGATGCCCGACATGACGCGCGACCTCGGCGAGAGCGACGCCGCCGTCGGACGCCTCGTGACCTGGTACGCGGTCGGTGTCGGCGTCGCCGCCATCCCGCTCGTCATGCTGACGCGACGTATGCCGCGCCGCCGCGTCATCGTCGCGTGCCTGCTCGCCCTGTTCGTCTCGATGGCGATGGCGGCGCTCGCGCCGAGCCTGCTCGTCGTGACGATCGCGCGCTTCATCGGCGCCGCCGCGCATGACGCGATCTTCGCGGTCGTGCCCGTGGCCGCGGCGAGTCTCGCGCGCCGGGGCGCCGAGGCGAAATCAGTCGCGAGCGCCTTTCTCGGCGCGAGTGTCGGCGTCGTCGCGGGGCCGCCGTTCGTCGCCGCCGTCAGCGACCATCTGGGGTGGCGCGTCGCGAGCGGCATCATCGCGGCCCTCGCGCAACAACATCGCCCGGAATCGAGTCGTCCCTGACGCGTTTTCGGGCAAAGAGCTTTGCCATGCACGGCCACGCAGGAGGTCAGGACCAATGGCCCCCTCGGGCGCCCACCGTTCGGAGGCCGAACCCCCTAGGCTTGAGGGTGGCAAGTTTCGCGCGACCGCGCGAAACGACGGGGCGCGCTGCGCCCACACTTCGGGAGATGCGATGCGAGACAACACCGGCCTCGGCCTCGGCTACCGATTCGCCTGGCGCCTCGAGTACATCGGCGTCTCGTGCTTCGGCCCGGCCCAGCACATGCCTGCGACCGACCCGAAGCGACGCCTGCGCCGCGAGCGCGCCGCCCGCGTCATCGCCGCGCACGAGGCGCGCGGCACCGAGGCGCCCGAGTGGGTGCGCCAGATCGTCGAGACCGGCGGGGACGCCCCCGTCAAGCAGCGTCGCGCCGGCAACGCACCGGCGGCCTGAGCTCACCCCGACGAGGTTGTCGGTGCCGGATGCAAGACTGCCGGCATGTTCTCCTTCGAGAGTCTCGAGCTCCCTGTGATCGCCGCGCCGATGGCGGGCGGCCCTTCGACGAGTCGGCTCGTCATCGACTCATCGCGCGCCGGCGGGTGGGGCATGCTCGCCGGCGGCAACAAGAACGTCGACGCGTTGGCCGACGAGGTCCGTGACATTCAGGACGCGGGCGTCGCTGCCGGCGTCAACCTCTTCATCGCGGGGCCGCAGAGCACGGATGCCGCGGCCCTCGCGTCGCTGCGCGCGAAGATGCAGCCCGTGGCCGAGCGTTTCGACGTCGAGCTCGGTGAGCCGACGTGGGACGACGACGACTATGCCGCGAAGGTCGCGTGGCTCGTCGCGCATCCTGTCGACGTCGTGACGTTCACGTTCGGGCTGCCGTCCGACGCCGACGTCACCGCGTTGCATGCGGCGGGTTCCTCGCTGGGGGCCACCGTCACGTGCCTCGACGATGCGCGCACCGCCGTCGCACGGGGGATGGATTTCCTCGTCGTCCAGGGCCCTGACGCTGGCGGTCATCGCAGCACGTTCGACCTGCACGCCGACCCCGACGAGGCACCCCTGCCCGATCTGCTCGAACAGATCCGCGCGGCCGTCGACGTGCCGCTGCTCGCGGCCGGCGGCATCGCGACGCCCGACGACACCGTCGCGGCGCTCGGCATGGGCGCCGTTGCGGTGCAGGCGGGTACGGCGTTCCTGCGCTCGTCGTCGGCAGGTTCGTCGGCGACGCATCGTGCGGCGCTCGCCTCGGACGACTTCACCGATACGGGTCTGACGCGCGCCTTCTCGGGGCGGTTCGCGCGCGGTCTCGTCAACGAGTTCATGTCGATGTTCGACGGCGTCGAGAACGTCGCGCCGTCGGCCTACCCGGAGGTCAACCGGATGCTCGCACCGCTGCGTCGCGCCGCCGCCGAGGCGGGCGACCCGCAGTGGACGCACCTGTGGGCCGGGGCCGGGTGGCGTCGCACGGCGTCCGCGATGCCGGGGCGCATGATCGACGGTGACGCGGGCCGCATCACACGCTGGCTCGCGGGCCGCGAGGGCTGACGCGCCGTCAGATCTCGCGGACGACGCGCGCGGGGTTGCCGACGGCGACGACGTTCGCGGGCAGGTCCTTCGTCACGATCGAGCCGGCACCGACGACGGTGTTCGCGCCGATCGTCACCTCGGCGACGTCGAGGCACACGAAGCCGAAGTTCGCGAACGTGCGCGCCCCGATCGTCGTGCGGTAGCCGTAGTCGACCTGCAGCGGCGGTCGGATCTCGCTGTCGTCCCCGAAGGCTCCGAACAGTTCGCGCAGCAGGGCGCGTCGCTCGTCGTGCGCCGTCGGGTCCATCGTGTTGATGCGATGCGTGAGGAGCTACGCGCGATCCGATTCCGCGGCGAGCTGCGGATCGTCGGCGAGGTACAGGTCGCCGGCCAGCATGCGTTCGCGCATGGAGCGCTCGTCGGGGTGCGAGTTCGTCACGGCCTCGACGCTAGCGGACGGCGGCGCGGAGTAGACCTCGGCTCGGTTGGGGCTCGCGTTCCTCTCGGTAGATCTTCAGGACGGCCGCGGTCGCGGGCCAGGCATTGATCAGGTGCAGATCACCACCGTCATCCCGATAGGCGATGACGGTCAAGACCCGGCCCGCCGACGGGGAGTACCCGATGAACCGGGTAGAACTACTCACGCCACGGGCCCGTCTGAGTGCTGTACTGACGACGGCCGCAGCCGGCGGCCCTCGATGACAGGGGTGACAGGCATCATGACGTTCTTCCGCGCAGGGTTCTTCCGCACAATCGGCGTCAGCGTCGTTCTCGCCGCGGGGCTCACAGCCGTTTCGGCGTGCAATCCGATCGACGAGAAGGTTTGCTCGAGCGGCTCCTACCCCGTCAAGGACAAGGGAGACGGGCCCGGGCAGACGTGCGTCAAAAGCGGCGATCCGATCCCGTCCGGATACACGACCTACGCACCCGGGCAGACGCCGACGACGCCGTGAACTGCGCGGCTCGGCGATCCGTGCCGTGCTGAGACAGCATCCGGGCCGCCCGTGATCGCCACACTCCGTCATCGCGCCTGCGAGCCCCCGTCGCTTGCAGACATGGAACGACCGCACCCGATCAGAGAAGGTGGCAACCTTTGGGTGCGGTCGTTCGGCGTGTGCGGTACGGATCAGCTCGTGGCGGCCACCCCCTCCCCCGTCAGGTCGCGGCGGCCGAGGCCGTCCGACGCCTTCGCCGTGGCGTAGAACGACGCTGCAAGGGTGGCGACGAGCAGCAGACCGGCGCTGAAGAGACGGCCGTCCATGACGGGCCCCTCGATCTCGTGGCCGGCAGCCTGCGCCCGCGCCGAACCGTTGAGGAACGGCACGATCGCGAGGACGCCGATGCCGAGGACGACCTCCGTCAGCACGACGCGCGGAAACGTCACGAGGACGTACGTGAACACGTTGCTGCCGCGCCCCGCCCGCTGCGCGCGGGCGATCTTCGGCATGAGGACGAGCTGGTTGTACGCCCCGGCGGCGACGAGACCGACGACGAGGACGATCTTCGCGAGCAGGAAGCGCCCGAACGGCGTCGTCACGAACTGCTCCCACGCCCCGACCTCGCGGTACGTCAGCCACGCCCCGGAGACGAGCACCATGCCGACGGCAACGAGCGCGAGCACGCCGAACCGCGCCCAGATTCGTGCCCACACGTCACCGGCGCTGACGTCGAGATGGCGTCGCGTGCGAGCCAGCAGCGCGAGCGCGATGAGCCCGCCGACCCAGAGCGAGCCCCCGATGATGTGCGCCTGAATGAGCATCTTGGCGACGACGTCGCCGAACTCGACGGCCTTCGTCGGGATCGACGGCACCAGCGAGGCGGCGACCGTCAGCCCTGCGGCGGCGACGGCGGCGGCGTGCGACCAGCGCGGCATCCGGCCGAACAGCATCGGCAGCAGGACGAGCGCCGCAAGCACGATGCAGACGTTGGCGACGGTCACGAGCGCACCGGTCGAGATCCACTCGCCGGCCTTGGCGGGCTTCGTCAGGTAATCGGCGACGGCCGACGGGCGCAGCGCGTCGGCGTACGCCATCCCCTTGCCGGCCCGCGCGACACGGGCTGCGAGCTGGAACCAGGCGACGACGAGCAGGACGATCGTGCCGACGGCTGCGAGACGCAGCGCACGACGCGTCAGGAGCGCCGCGTCATCGGGGTTCACCGTCGTGTCGCGTCGGACGGCGGGCCGGACGACACTCAGGTACGTCCAGAGGCCGCCGATGGCGCAGGCCAGGCCCATGAAATAGGCGAACTTCGTGAGGATCCGCCACACCGGCGGGATGACATCGGGGAGGGCCGTAGCCGTGACAACCATGCTCATAGTGAGGTGAGCCTAACCTTACTCAGAATGCTGGTGTCGATCTGGCCCACATGAAATGACGAAAATCCGTCCGGCGGTCCGTCATCGCTCCTGCCGCGACATCCCCGAAGCGCACCAGGACGCACGAATGGGGCGCCCGCCAGCGATCACCGCAACCGATGCGCCGCGGACGTCACCTCATCCGTCAGCCGCGCGAGCGCGCGAGTCTCGAGGCGCCAGCACTGCCAGAACAGGGGCACGTCGAGGTCGCCGACGCCCGGCACGCGCATGAGGTGATCGTCCCCGCCCGCGAGCCCCTCCGGCACCATGCCCCACCCGAGGCCGGCCCGCACCGCGGCCGCGAAACCCTCGGCGGACGGGACGACATGCTCGACGCGCGGCTCGAGGCCGACATCGGCGAGGATGCGCCGCTGCAGGTCGTCGCGGTCGTTGAAGCGCAGCGTCGGCAGCTCGGCAAGGCGCCCCGAACAGCGCTCCCACAGGTCGCGACGCACGAGCGGTACGTAGCGCATGACGCCCAGCTCGCTGACCGAACATCCTTGCACCGCAGCAGAACTCGCCGTCACCGCACCCAGGACGGCACCCTCGCGCAGCAGCCGCGCCGAGTGATCCTGATCCTCGACGAAGACCCGCAGCCGCGCGTCACCCCACTCGGCCACCGTGGTGAGCACCTCGACGAACCATGTCGCGAGCGAGTCAGCGTTGACGGCGACCGGCAGGTCGACGACGTCACCCGGCAGCGTCCGGCCCGGCGCCGCCGAACCGAGCGCGCGCTGCAACTCGGCGTCGACGAGAGCCCGCTGCCGCGCTCCGCGCAGCAGGACCTCCCCGACGGCGGTGGCGCGCACGGGCGAGGTGCGCGCGAGGACGACCTGCCCGACTGCCTGTTCGAGCGCCTTGATGCGCTGCGAGATCGCCGACGGCGATACCCGCAGCGCGGCCGACGCCCCGTCGAACGTCCCCTCGTCGACGCAGGCCAGGAGCGCCTCGAGCCACTCGCCACGCAGTTTCATGGGGCCATCCTAGTGAAGCAGCACTGAAGTACCTTCAGTTTCATGAACTGTCCTTCATCCACGCACACCCCTAACGTCACTGCCATGACGCACCTGCTCACCGGTTTCCTCACCGGCCTCGGCCTCATCGTCGCCATCGGATCGCAGAACGCCTTCGTCCTGCGTCAGGGGTTGCTGCGTCACCACGTCGGGCTAGTCGTCGCCATCTGCGCACTCGGCGACATCGTCCTCGAACTCGCCGGCGTGCTCGGCATGGGTGCCGTCGTCTCCGCGCATCCGGACGCGCTGCGCGTCATCAAGTGGCTGGGTGCGGCCTATCTCGTCTGGTTCGGGCTCAACTCGTTCAAGAACGCGCGCCACGCGGGCAGCCTCAGCCCTGCCGACGCGCCCCCGATGAGCCGGCGTGCGGCCGCCGCCACCGTCGCGGGCCTGACGTTCCTCAACCCGCATGTCTATCTCGACACGGTCGTCATGCTCGGTACCGTCGCGAACTCCCATGGCGCGCAAGGGCGCTGGTGGTTCTACGTCGGGTCGATCAGCGCGAGCGTGCTGTGGTTCGTCGCGCTCGGGCTCGGAGCGCGTCTGCTGACGCCCCTCGTCCGCAACGCCCGCACCTGGCAGGTCATCGACACGGTCGTCGGCGTCATGATGTTCGTCTTCGCGGCACTGCTCGTGACGTCGTCCTGACCGCCCCACCGCGCCGCACGAGCGTCCGAAGGCGCCGAAGAATAGCCCTTCGTATCAAGATCCCGGCGCGATGCGAGCACCGGACTAGGTAGAAGCCCGTTCATCTGTCACGCTTGTGCCGTGACTTTCTCTGTGTGGTTCGACGGCGACGAAACCCTGTGGGACAGGCGGGGCTACATGCTCACCGGCCTCCTCGACGAACCCTGCCACGTCGACGACGACACGCGCGCGCCCGAGCTGTTCCCCGACGTCCTGCCCGCCATGGTCGACCTGGCCGAGCGCGGCAGCGTCAACCTCATCGACTACGCACCCATGCCCGCCGGCCATGAGCACGTCCTGCCCCCGTTCGCCGCCCACGTCGACGCGCCCGGAGCACCGTCGGACCTGCCGCCCGAGCTGCACGACACCGAAGCCGACCTCAACTGGCTCGCCACGTTCGAGCGCATCGACGCCGTCATCGCCGAGAGCGGCTCCGCCCCCGACGACGTCGTGCTCATCAGCAACACCGTCGGACCCTTCGCGAAGGCGGCCGAGCGCGGCTGGCTGACGGTGTGGCTCAACCGCGACCGCGTCGCCAACCTCTCGGAGACGATGCCCAGCGCCGAGATCCACTCGCTGCTCGACCTGCCCGAGGCCCTCGACGCCATCGACGAGGCACGCGCCATCATCGCGGGGCTCATGCCGAGCAGCGAGGCGACCCTCGCGACGGCGCTCGACGGCGTCACCCCCGCCTGAGGCGACGGGGCACAAGAACACCACGCGCCAGGGTGTTTCGCTCACAAAAACACCCGTTGACTACAGTTGATGGCCGCATCGATCGGTGCGGCCATTGCCGTCCCCGCGCACTGGTGACCGCCTACCGAAGGACGACCCAGCATGGTCGACTCCCCCGCCAGCCACGGCGCGTCATCCGCGACGCCTGAGCCCGGCGCTGCGAACTCGCCCGACGTCGACGCACCGCGCGTCGCCCTCTCCGGTGGCCGCACCCGGCCGTCGCTCGACGACCGCGGTTTCCTCGGCCACCCCTCCGGCCTGGGCACGCTGTTCAACGCCGAACTATGGGAACGCTTCAGCTACTACGGCATGCGCGCGATCCTCGCGTACTACCTCTACACGGCCGTCAGCGAGGGCGGGCTCGGCATCGACCAGCCGACAGCCCTGTCGATCGTCGCGACGTACGGTGCGTCGGTCTACCTGCTCAGCGTCGTCGGCGCGTGGCTCGCCGACCGCGTCATCGGCGCCTTCCGCGCGACGCTGTACGGCGCCGTCATCATCATGCTCGGCCACGTCTTCCTCGCGCTGCCGGTGGCAGCGATGTCGTGGGTCGGCATCGCCACCGTCGCGCTCGGAACGGGCCTGCAGAAGGCGTCCATCTCGGCGGTCGTCGGGCAGCTGTACGACCGCGAGGACGGCCGTCGCGACGCCGGTTTCTCGATCTTCTACATGTCGGTGAACATCGGCTCGTTCTGCGCGCCGTTCGTCGTGACGTTCCTCAAGGACAGGTGGGGTTTCCACGCCGGATTCTCCGCCGCGGCTGTCGGCATGGCCTTCGGGTTGATCGGCCTGTTCGTGTTCCGCAAGCACCTGCACGGCGCAGGAACGAACCCGACGAGCCCGCTCACCGCGGCCGAACGCGGTACCGTCATGCGACGCGTGGGGCTCGGCGTCGTCGGCGTCGCGACCGTCGCCGCGATCTGCTTCGCCCTGTCGGGGACGACGGCGAACGGCGTCATCAACACCGTCACGGTGATGTCCGTCATCGCCGCGGTCGGCATGTTCGCGATGATGTTCAAGAGCCCCAAGGTGAGCGCCGCCGAACGCCGCCATCTGCAGGCGTACGTGCCGTTGTGGATCGGCGCCGCGCTGTTCTGGATGATCTTCGAGCAGGCCGCGAGCAAGATGGCCGCGTTCGCCGCCGAGCGCACCGACCTCGGCTCGATCTTCGGCATCAAGGTGAACGCCGAGTTCTTCCAGAGCGTCAACCCGCTGTTCGTCGTCGCCCTCGCGCCCGTCTTCGCCGCGATCTGGCTGCGCCGCGCCGGCAAGTTCCCGAGCACCGGCGCGAAGTTCGCGTTCGGCGTGCTCATGGCCGGCCTGTCGTTCGTGCTGCTCGCGTTCTACTCGAACCTGTGGCTGCACGGCCCGACGGCGCCGATGTGGGCGCTCGCGAGCGTCTTCGTCGTCCAGACGATCGGGGAACTGTGCCTGTCGCCCGTCGGCATCTCCGCGACGACGAAGCTCGCACCCGCCGCGTTCACGACCCAGGCGATGGCGCTGTGGTACCTCACGTCCGCCGTCGGCCAGTCGGCCGCCGCGCAGGCCATCCGCCTCATGGAGGGCCTCAGCGACACGACGTTCTTCCTGACGCTCGGCCTCATCACCGCTGGCTTCTCGCTCGTCCTCATGGCCCTCGTGCCGTGGATCGGACGCCACATGCGCGACGTCGAAGCCGTCAAGACGGCGTGAACAATGCGTCGTGACGACGCGCTGAGCTGACGCCTCATTGAGGTGACGCCGCGAGACGCGCAGGAGGGGCAGGTGGATGTCCACCTGCCCCTCCTGCGCGTTACGTCCACATCTGCGAATCTGGCTCTTCAGAGTTGAGTGTGGGCGCGCCGGTTGGGTCGGGTAGCTGGGGAAAGGTGGGAACGCCACGAAACGTCGTCCCGCACCAGCCGGGTCAGCTGCGCCAGGGCGTACACGAACACCAGATCGAAGAACAGCTCTAGGTTGCCCACCTACCCGCTACCGCTATCCCGCGCGTCGGCCCCGCTGCCCGGCTCAGAGTCCTCGCACACCGGCGAAATCATCCCCCTACGAGCCCGGCTATTCCCACCCCCGAACCGACGGTGCTGCTGTGGTGGACCACGTGAGGGCGGGCACAGGTTCAGGAGGAGGTGACAGGCAGGTCCTTGGGAAACTTGCGCTGTTCGGCAGTTCGGCCGTTCGGGTGGCGGCTACCTCTCGGACGTTCCCACATCGACGAGCTGGCTCGGCCTGATCTCCTGCCCCGGCGCACCACTCCGGGGAGTGCTGCTCTTAGCGCTGATCGGAGCGCTGACCGGACTGATCGGGCTGCGCGCCTGGGCAGGATCACAGCATTTCTAGTGGTCGCGGTCCGCTCGGCGGCGGAAACGCTCGATCCAGAGCATCCAGGTCTTCGCGGGTCAGCTCCACGTCCAGAGCTGTGGCGTTGTCGCGCACATGCTGCGGGCTGCTCGCCTTGGGGATCGTACAGAGCGAGTCGCGACGCAGCACCCAGGCGATGGCCGCCGCCGCGGCGCTGACGCCGTGACGGGCCGCGACGTCGTTCAGCGTCGCGTCCTGAAGGATGCGGCCCTGCTCGATCGGCGAGTACGCCATGACCGGCAGCTGGTGGTCGGTGCACCACGGCAGCAGGTCGTACTCCGGTCCTCGCCGCGACAGGTTGTACAGCACCTGATCCGTGGCCAGCCCGCTGCTGCCCGGCACGTCCCGCAGGTCGGTGAGGGCCCGGTGGTCGAAGTTGCTGACGCCCCAGTATCGGATTTTCCCGTCCTCGACCAGCTGTTGGAAGGCCGCGACCGTGTCCTGCAGCGGGTACCCGCCCTGCCAGTGCAGCAGGTAGAGGTCGATCCGATCGGTGCCCAGGCGTTTCAAGCTGCGTTCGCAGGCCGCGATCGTGCCGGAACGGGAGGCGTGGGACGGCATGACCTTGCTGACCAAGAACGCCTCGTCGCGGCGACCCGCCAATGCTTCACCAAGCACCTCCTCCGCGCCACCGTCGGCGTACATCTCGGCGGTGTCGACCAGCGTCATGCCCAGCTCGAGGCCGGCGTGCAGCGCGGCGACCTCGTCGCGGCGGCGGCCGGGGTCCTCACCCCAGCCCCAGGTGCCTTGGCCCAGCACAGGGATGAACTCCCCGCTCGGCAGCGTTATTCGCCGCATCCGCGATCACTTCCCTTCTGGTTGTGCTGAGGTGGGACGTGGGCTGAGATCCTCGAAGGGCCAGCGCATCTCCGGCCAGTGCTTGCGGTACCGAGGTGCCGGGTGTCGAGCCGGTCATTAGCCCCGCCTGCGCCATGTGGCGTACCGGGCTGCTCACGAGCGGTTTCCGGCGCCGGTGGGCTGGTCGGCCTGACTGAACAGTACCGGAATGGCGGAACAGAAGGCCCGGAAGTCATCGGGTGAGCGGCTGGTGGCCAGGTTCCCGTCTCGGGCCACCCCCATGGTCCACCACGTTCGCCCGGTCGAGGCCGCGGTGGCGGTAGTCGTTGCGTTGCACCACTCGTCCGGGGCTGGGCTGGCGGTATTCGGCGCCGACCACCGCGTCAGCGTCCGCGAAGAGGAGGGCGTTGAGCATGGTCTGCAACAGGCTGCGCATCATGTCCGGTGAGGCCTCGGTGAGCAGCTCGCGAAGAATCGCAGATGGGTACGGTGCTCTGACAGCTGCCGACCGTCACGTCACCACCAGGCGTGGAAGTGGTGGACGGGGCCGTGGCCGTCGCCGCGCCCGACGTCGAGGTCGCCACTCGCGGCGAGCGCCTCCGTCACGTAATCCTTGGCCTCCCGCGTCGCCTGCGCCCACGAATCGCGTTGCGGCCGGAGTGCCGTCATCGCCGCCGACAGGGTGCATCCGGTGCCGTGCGTGTTGCGCGTGTCGATGCGCGGCGCGCTCAACCGGGCGGGCTCGTCGCTCTCGGCGGGGACGAGGAGGGCGTCGTCGCTCTTCGCGCCGCCGCCATGGCCGCCCTTGAGCAGCACACCAGACCCGAGGGTGACGAGGGCGCGCGCGACGTCATCGCTCGCCTCGCGTGGCGCTCCGTCGAGATCGAGCAGGACCGCGGCCTCCGCGAGGTTCGGCGTGATGACGTCGACCTCCGGCACGAGACGCTCGCGCAGAGCGGTCACGGCGTCCTCGTCGATGAGCCGGTCACCGCTCGAGGCGACCATGACAGGGTCGAGAACGCGCGGCACCCCGCGCAGCGCCGGGTGGTCGGCGAGCACGTCAGCGACGGTCTCGATGACGGCCGCCGAACCCAGCATGCCGATCTTCAGCGCGTCGATGCGGACGTCGTCCACCAGGTTCTCGAGCTGCGTGCGTACCTGCTGCGGCGTCATCTGCGTCACCGCCGCGACGCCCCGCGTGTTCTGCGCGACGACGGCCGTCACAACAGCGCACCCATGCGTGCGCAGGGCGCCGAAAGCCTTGAGATCAGCCATGATTCCCGCACCGCCGCTGGGGTCGGTGCCGGCGATCGTCAGGACGTTGGGGATGCTCATGTCAGAGCCTCTCGGCTCGCGTCAGCGGAACGTGGTCGCGCCCACCGGCCGCAGCAGCCCTGGGGCACCCCTCGCCGGGGTGTCATGCCGGGCCCGCGTGGTCGGGCCGCTCGAGCTCGAGTGCGCCTCGGCCGCCGTCGACCGGGCGGACTTCGGCGAGAGCCTCGTCGAGTTCGCTCCGCAGCGCCTGGGTTGCGGCGAGCGGATCGGGCTGCCCGCAGATCGCCGACACGACGGCGACGCCCTGCGCGCCGGCGGCCACGAGCGCGCGCAGGTCCGGCAGCTTCACCCCGCCGATGACGACGTTGGCGAACCCGCCGGCCCGTGCCGCGTCCGTGATGGCGCCGACGCCGTCAAGCCCGAGCGGTTGCGCTGCGTCCGGCTTCGTCGGCGTCGCACGGAACGGCCCGATGCCCAGCAGGTCGACGGTGCCGCGCGGCAACCTCGTTGCAGCAGCGACCTGTTCGAGGTTCGACACCGACCAGCCGAGGTGGAAGCCCTCACCGACGACACGGTCGGCGAGGCGCCGCGCCACGACAGGATCGAGGTCACTCTGGCCGAGGTGCACGCCATCAGCCCCGACGGCGAGCGCCACGTCGAGACGGTCGTCGACGACGACGCGGACGCGCCGTGCCGTCGTCGAGGACGAGATCGGGGTCGCCGCCGCAGCCATCTGCTGGCCGGCACCCGTGGGCAAGTCTCGCTCGACGCGGGGGGCGGGGCACTCTTCGTCATATAGGCCAGCCGATCGGCCACCAGCGGCCCGCGGCGTCGGCGTCTGCGCGACGGCGGGATGCGCACCCAAGGCCGCAACGGCGTCGATGACCCGCGTTGTGAGAGAGCACAATTCGCGGGTCGAAGCGTCGTGGTCGCGGATCTGGATCATGTCGACACCACCGCGCGCAGCAGCCTCGGCCGTCTCGACGACACCGTCGGGCCCGCCACACAGCGCCGTATCGGTGACGAGGTACAGCTCGACGCCGCGCCCGTCCGACATCACGACGCCACTCGCAGATCGAGCGTCGCTGCGACGCTATCGCCCTCGAGGCGCGCCAGGGCGTCGAGGAGTTCGACCGCGAACGAACCCGGGCCGCTCGCCCAGTGCGCGGCGTCCTCGGCGGCGAGCGTCATCGTCGCGGTCGCGGCGGCGGCAGCGAGCTGCGCCGAACCGGCGACCGGTAGGTAGGCCGCGACGAGCGCTCCGAGCGCGCACCCGACGCCCGTCACCTTCGTCATGATGGCGTCGCCGTTGCCGATGCGCACCGTCGGCACGCCCGGCGCGACGACGGCATCGACGACACCGCTGACGGCGACCGCCCCGCCCGTGCGCTCCGCGAGTCGCGACGCTGCCGCGAGCGTCGCGTCGACGTCGTCACCGGCGTCGACCCCGCGTCCCGCACCCTGTTCGCCGGCCAACCCGAGCACCTCGGAGGCATTGCCGCGGGTGACGGCCGGGGCGTGTTCGAGCAGGTCGCGAGCGAGCTGAGTGCGCACCGGCAGGGTGCCGACCGCGACCGGGTCGAGGCACCACGGGCGCCCGGCCTCGGCGCGCGCGGCAGCCGTCGCGCGCATCGCCTCGGCTGTCGCCGCCGTCACGGTGCCGACGTTGACGAGCAACCCGTCCGCGATACCGGCGAAGATCGGGCCCTCCTCGAGCGAGTCGACCATGGCCGGCGACGCTCCGACAGCGAGCAGCACGTTCGCCGTGAAACCGGTGACGACGGCGTTCGTCATGCACTGCGTGAGCGGTGCGGCGTCACGAACGGCGTCGATGACGCGCCCGATCGCTTCGGGGGTGATGGCGAGCGCCTGAGCTGACGCGTCCGTGCCCGCCTCGTGCGCCGCGTCGGGGGACTGTGCGTCGGGGCGGCTCCTGTCGCCGCCTCTCTGGCTGGCGCTGCGTGTCGCGTCGCTCGACGCGCCTGGGGTGTGGTCGGGCTCGTTCGTGGGCGCAGTCATCGTGCGTCTCCTTCCTCCGCCGGCATGATCCGGATCAGGTGTAGGCGCCCTCGTGAAGAGGATGCTGGCGGTCGGCTTGCGCCTCTCAGCCGTGATGGCTCCCGCGGGACGACCCCAGCTTCGCAGATGACGTACCCCGCGTGGGCGTCGTGCCCCACGGACGCAGGTGCGGAACGTCGATGGCGTGTGGACGTGTTCGCCCGGCCAGCCCCACCGCCGTACCCATACCTCCCCCTCGCGCGTCACGACGCCGAGCGAGAAACCCACCGCGCCCATCACAGTCCGTCGCGCAGCACGCGTCAGCACCGACGAGTCCGACGCGTCGTCACCCCAGGAAGTTCGCGTGGGGCCTGGCGGCAACGGTCACCTGCGCCGCCCCCAACGGGTGGGTCACGTAGCCTGGTGGCAGATCAGCCACCCCGCGCGCGAGGAGTCAGACATGCCCCAGGCCCAGATCGGCATCTTCGTCGATGGTGCGACGTCGAGCGAGTACGTCGAGTTCGAGGTCGAGCCCGGCTCGCTGACGAAGCTGTCGCAGCTGCTGCCGCTGTTCGAGGCCGAGCAGGACGACGTGGGCGTCAACTTCGTCGTCGGCGTGCGGCCGTCGCTGATGCAGCAGATCGCCGCCGATCACGCCCCCGAGAACGTTCATGACTTCGACACCGACGTCGTCGGAACCGACGGGTACGTCATCCCCGGTACGCAGCGCGACCTCGTCTTCTGGGTGTTCGGCGGCGCGCGCGACAAGGTGTTCGACGCGACGCGTCACCTCATCTCGTTGACGCGCCAGGTCGTGCCCGGCACACGCGTCGTCGACGAGACGGAGGGCTGGGTCTACCAGACGAACCGCGACCTCACCGGTTTCATCGACGGCACCGAGAACCCGACGACGATCGAGCAGTACGACGAGGCCATCGTCGCCGACGGCAAGCCGGGCGCCGGCTCGAGCGTGCTGCTGCTGCAGAAGTGGCCGCACAAGCAGGCGAAGTGGGAGGCCCTCTCCACCGAGGAGCAGGAGAAGGTCATCGGCCGCTCCAAGGTCGACTCGATCGAGATGGACCCCAAGCCCGAGACGTCGCACGCCGAACGCACCGACCAGGACGACTTCGGCCACATCGTGCGCCGCAACATGCCGTTCGGTGACGTCGGCGAGCACGGCACGATGTTCGTCGGCTTCGCGTGCGAGCAGAAGCGCCTGCACGACATGCTCGAATCGATGGCCGGCGTCGGTGACCACCCGCGCGACGAACTGACGAAGTACTCGAACGCCGAGACCGGCTCGTACTACGTCATCCCGCCGGTCGACGCGTTCAAGGGCTGACGGCGAGCCCTCATCGTCGCGCCCGAGAGCGGGCGGCTGATCGAAGACGGGCGCAAGATGGCGACTAACTCACGAGTAGGCACACAACTACGCGCCTACTCGTGAGTTACCCTCCACGCTGCAACCTGCAGCAGGCCCTGATCTGCGAACCCGACGCGCGGGGTATCCCGGCACCCCTGGCAGACCCCACCCGAAATCCGCGCGACACGGTACGTCGAACGCACCTACGCTCGGACGATGACGAACCCCGCCGACCTCGAACCGATCCCGGTGCCGCGCCTCGAGCGTGACGGTGTGGTGCTGCGCGCCCACACGATCGACGACGCCGACGAGGTGACGCGACGTGGCGCCGACCCGCTCGTCCAGCGGTGGACGACGACGCCCGCGAACTACACGCGCGACATGGCGCTCGAGTTCGTCACGCGCATGACGGGGCCGAGCCGCGACGCGATCTGGTGGGCCATCGAGGTCGACGGCCGCATGGCGGGTTCGATCGACCTGACGACGTGGGGGCGCGGTTTCTCCTACGGCGCGGCGAGCGTCGGTTTCGCGCTCAGCCCCTGGGCGCGCGGGCGGGGCGTGATGACGCGCGCCGTGGCGGCGGCCGTCGAGTATGGCTTTGACTCGCTGGGCCTCGACACCATCATCTGGGAGGCTTACGCGGGCAACGTCGGCAGCTGGAGAGCCGCCTGGGGCAACGGCTTCCACGAATTCACCTACGTCTCCAGCCTGCTCGTGGGCAAGGACCGCCTCGAGGACGCCTGGCACGCCGTCCTCCGGGCCGACGAACCGCGTGAGCCGCAGGGCGACTGGCACCTGGCGATCGAGAAATCCACCACGCCTCGACACCAGCGAGGCCTCTGAACGGCCAGCCCCGCCCCCGCCAGGCGCGGCCTGCTCCCCGACACACCTGCGATTTTCGTCCACATTCGGCATTCGCCAGTGCCCGACGACGATCGCAGCGTCGCGCCCGCCGGGCGTCATGGCTATCGGGCGAGCTCACCGGCACGTCACGCGGAGACGAAAGCGCCGATGACGTCGCGCACCTGCCGCCCCGCGACGAACAACCGCGGCGAGCAACCGTGGCGAATGTGGACGAAAATCGCAGATGCGGACGCGTATCGCAGCTGGTCACAACCAGCGGCCGACCTGTTCGTGCTGCGGGCCGGGGAGACGTCGGACGGGGGTCTTCCAGTCGACGCCGTACTGCTTGCCGACCCACCACCACAGCCACGCCGTGATGCCGAAGATCAGCGGCAGCGAGAACAGCAGCGCAGCAGGGTTGACGGCGCCCTGCTCGAGCGAGTTCGGCGTCAGTGGCGCGAGCAAGAACGACATCGTGTTGTTCGCCGCATGCACGAGGATCGCCAGTTCGAGGCCGCCGGAGCGCCACACCAGCGCTCCCATGCACAACGCGAAGCAGGCGATGTCGATCTGGCCGACCCAGTCATACCCGTGGCCGAGCATGAACAGCGGCACGGGCAGGATGATGCCCCACAGCGGCGACTTCAGCCACGTCCCGAGCGCCTGCTGCGGCATGCCGCGAAACAGGTACTCCTCGCCCGCGCACTGCAACGGCGTCAGCACGAGGATGATGACGTACGACGCGACGAGTGACGCCGAGAGAGGCGGCACCGTCAGTTCGTCGCGGCCGAACAGCAGGGGCGGCACGAGGATCACGAGGGCATAGATCGGCACGACGACGCGCGCCGCACGCCCCAGCAGACCCCAGCGGAATCGCCCGAACACCGAGTGGATCGACCCGCGACGCCCGGCGCCCCACCACGACGCGAGCACGACGATGGGGACGAGCGCCGCGAGCGGACCGAGCATCGCCATCAGGTCGGCCGGGTTGCCACCGTCCTCGAGGCTCTCGCTCGCAGCGGGCAGGCCGAGGCCCTCCCATGCGAGCGCGACGACGCCCAGCGCGATCATCATGACGATCGTGACACCGAACGCCACACCCAGCGTCGCGAAAGGACGCCACCACTGCGCGACGCGCCAGTCGATGCGTGCCATGCGGTGATACGGCAACGGCTTCGGTTGCTCGAATGCCCACGCCGGGGGTGGCTTGCGCGGACCGGCTTGCGCTGCAACGGGATACGCAGCGCCGGGCGACGCCGGCGCCAACAACACCCCAGGCGGATACTGAGGCTGCGGAGCTGACGGCTGGGACCAACTAGCCGGCGCAGGCGCACCCGAAGCTGCGGGCCGGGGAGCTGACGGCGGGGGCCACCCGCCCGGGGCGAACGATCCCACACCGGGGGCGTTCGGCGCCGGAGGAGGCGACGACATCGATCCTGTGGGCGGTTGTGACCAACCGTGCGGCATGGGTGCGCCTTCGTGCCATGCGTTGGGCAGCTGCCCCGTCGGTGCCGCGGCGTCGCTCGCGGAAGCTGCCGACGTGTGCGCCCGGGAATCCGGCGCGGGCGAACCCGGAACCGACGCCGGGGTCTCGCGCGGTCGCGGCGGAACGTAGCGCCAGGCGTCGTCGTCCGGATGGGTGCGTTCGTCGGTCACGATGCCTACTGTGTCACGCGTCGATGAGGGTGCGCTGAGCACCATGACATGACGCGGTGAGCCGGCACTAGGCCTTACGACACGAGATGGCACGGGTCGTGCGGTGTCCTCGTATGGCTCGGGTGACCCGTCCCCCACCGTTCACACGCTGCACACCGTCTTCTGGGCACAGCCGATCGATGACGGCCTGCGTCACGACGCCGGCGAATGCCGCGCCCATGAACACGAGGAGCGCGACGTCAGGCCGCTCGTCGTCAACGCGACGGGGCCATTCGCGGGAGCCCTGTCGGCGGTGCCCGTCAACAACGCGGACAGCGCGCCGTCCGGCCACGCGTCATGCAAGCCCGCCGTCGGACGATCTGGTCGTGCGCAGCGAGCGACTGCTTTCTGACGCCGCACCACCCCCCGTCACCTCGTCCGACGGCTAACAGAGACGGCGCACCTTGAGACACCCGGCCCCACCTGCGAATTTCGTCCACCTTCGCAATTTCCGTCCACCTTCGCGAACCGCGTCCCCATGTGCGCTTCTCGGTCACATCGGCGATTTTCGTCCACGTTCGCGTCGTCGGCCCCCGTCACGAATGTGGACGAAAATCGCGGATGGGTACAGGCCGGCGGCGCCAAGAAGACGAGCGTAGGGGGACACGCCCCGGCGGCCGAGCCGGCCACGCCAGGCCGATTTCACCGCGCGGATGACACCCGGCGGGCGGCGCCGAACGTCAGCCCTGCGAACCGCGCCACAGGCGCATGGCGACGACGAGCGCCCCGCCGAGCGCCGCAGCCATGAGGCACACCGCAACGGGGTGGGCGCCGGCGCTCGCCATGCGGATCAGGACGACGGCCATGACGGCCAGCGAGATGCCGACGCCGAGCGTCACGATGAGTCGTTCCGCGAGTGAGATCTTGCGGTGTTCGTGGTTCATCGTGCACCTTTCTCCTGCCGACCTCGCGTTCAGCCGAACGCCCCCGAGGCCCTGCGCGCCGACCTCCCCCGAGGTCATCATTCTCACCCTATCTGGACGTCTGACTGAATTTCCGGACATCGCCTCGAGACACGCCGACCCCCACCGCCACCCGCCCCGCGAAAACACCGCCGGCTCCGGTCATGGCGGGGCAGAGTCTCACGGGGAGGCACACCCACCCATGAGGGCAGCGCCGGCTCGCCTCACCGGCAACCTCTAGAATCACGGCGTGAACGAACAGCCCGCAGAGGACGACGACGCCCGTGACGACGCGTCCGTCACACCTGAGCAGGAACAGCTGTTCGCCGAGACCGCGATCGATGCCGAGGACATGGCGACGACGTTGCGCGTCATCGGGATGCTGCACGAGTTGCCCGCGGGCCACCCCGACATCGAGACGGTGAAGCGCGCCGCGGGCACGATGTACAAGCGGGTGCGCAAGGCGCGTCGCGCGGAGGCGAGGGCTGCTGAGCTCGGCCCGTTGCGCGAGCAGGACGCGAAGGTGCTGGCGTCGACGGCGACGGGTTCGCCGCTGCGCATCGACGACGAGACGAAGGGAATCCCGTTGACGTCCAACGTCATCGGTGAGGTCGCCGGAGAGCTCAACACGCCGCGCGGGTGCTACATCTGCCACGCCAAGTACACGACCGTCGACGCGTTCTATCACTGGCTGTGCCCGAACTGCGCGGCGATGAGTCACGCGAAGCGTCACCAGCGCGTCGATCTGTGCGGCAAGCGCGCCCTGCTGACGGGCGGTCGCGCCAAGATCGGCATGTACATCGCGCTCATGCTGCTGCGCGACGGCGCGCACCTGACGATCACGACGCGTTTTCCCCGCGACGCCGCGCGTCGTTTCGCGGAGCTCGCCGACTCACCGGAGTGGATCGACCGCCTCAAGATCGTCGGCATCGACCTGCGTGACCCGACGCAGGTCATCGCCCTCGCCGACGAGGTCGCGGCCGACGGCCCGCTCGACATCCTCATCAACAACGCGGCGCAGACGGTGCGTCGCTCGCCGGGAGCGTACTCGAATCTCACTGCGGGAGAAGAGCTTCCGCTGCCGCGCGACGTCAAGCTGCCGCAGATCGTCCAGTTCGACCGCATCAGTGACGCTCACCCCGCGAACCTCGCCGGCACCCTCGCGGCCTATCAGCACACCCACGCCACTGACGAAGCCGAGCCCCAGCCCGACGCCGGACGTGACGTCCATGCGCCCGGCGTCACGCCCGCGGCCGGCCCGCTCAACCCGTCCGACGCTCTCGACCCGTCCCGCAGCGCGGCGGCGATGACGTCGCTCGCTCTGTCGGCGGGGCAGGCGAGCCTCGAGGCGCATCGGGCGGGCACGGCGGTCGACGCGGGTGGCCTGTTGCCCGACGTCGTCGACACGAACAGTTGGAAGCAGAAGGTCGAGGAAGTCGATCCGCTGGAACTCCTCGAAGTGCAACTCTGCAATTCAACAGCGCCGTTCCTGCTCGTCAGCCGTCTGCGCCCGGCGATGCGTGCGGCCGTCGCGCGGGGGGCGCGGCGCGCGTACGTCGTCAACGTCTCGGCGATGGAGGGGCAGTTCTCGCGCCGTTACAAGGGCCCCGGCCACCCGCACACGAACATGGCGAAGGCGGCGCTCAACATGATGACGCGCACGTCGGCGGGTGAGATGTTCGCGACCGACAAGATCCTCATGACGGCCGTCGACACCGGCTGGATCACCGACGAACGCCCGCACCACGAGAAGCTGCGCATCGCCGAGGAGGGCTGGCACGCGCCGCTCGACCTCGTCGACGGCGCCGCCCGCGTCTACGACCCGATCGTCATGGGTGAGAACGGAATCGACCAGTACGGCGTCTTTCTCAAGGACTTCGCCGAGCATCCCTGGTGACGGGCGCGCACCCCCGGCGCTCGGGGGGAGCAATCACCGTCACACCAGATCTCGAACGACCTCGTCGACGCCGGTGCCGCGACCACCCCAGGCCTG
This sequence comes from Dermacoccus sp. SAI-028, assembly GCF_004346775.1. Classification (NCBI taxonomy): domain Bacteria; kingdom Bacillati; phylum Actinomycetota; class Actinomycetes; order Micrococcales; family Dermacoccaceae; genus Dermacoccus; species Dermacoccus sp. SAI-028. Next base: position 2,970,102 of record NZ_SMFS01000001.1, read on the forward strand.
CAGGTGGTCGAGGTAGCCCTTCGGGGACGTGCTTGATCCGTTTCCTCTCCGCGCGACCGCCGACCTGACGCGCAGTCTGCAGGCCCTGCTTGCGCTCCTTGCGAGTGCCTGCAGCGCTGGCGACGACGTCGTCGAAGGCGACGAAACCCCCCGCGGCCAGGGCTTCGCGCGCGCTCGCGAGGTAGTGCCGCTCCTGCGCCCAGGCGTGCCGGGCGACGAGCAGGAACGCGGTGACGCTGACGGCGATCTCAAGGGGATCGCCGGGCCGTCGCGACCCTCGGGTACCGGCGAGTTCCACAGGAAGTGCAGCCCCCAACCCAGTGCGAAGAGCCCGTGGAACGTGAGCACGCGCCGCGCCAACGACACCCGACGAACGCGCCGACGAGCAGACCGTGCATTGACCGCCGCAACGTCCGCGAGGCCACGAGCATGATGATGACGACGCCGAGCATCTTCGCCCGTTCCTCGCTCGTGGGGCCCGCGATGGCGGCGCCCCGGTCGGCCCCCTTGCCCTCGGGCAGGGGCTTCGCCGACAAGGCGAACAGGTGGTCGTTCGCATGCATCGCGAGCCAGGCGAAGCCGTTGCGCGTGCTGAGTTTGCCCCCGTCGAAGGCGACAGCCACACCCTGCTCGTCGAGGTTTCGCACGATGCGGTCGGCGGTCGTGTCGAAGTCGACGCTACCGTCGACGACAGCCAGCGTCAGGGTCTGCTCGTCCTTCTCGAAGTGGGCCGAGGAGCGCGAGAAGGACGGTGCCGTCACCCCGCCCTCAGGTGCCCGGAACGTCACGGAGTCCCCGGTCAGCCCCCTCGAGCGTCTTCGTCTCACTCGCCGCGACCGTCTCGACGGGAGTCGGGGTCGCTGCCGAGATCGCTGCCAGCACGGCCCAGGTCGCGCCCAGGAGCGCCGTGATGGCCAGAGCGGGCCCCACCTGCGTGATCTTCATCTGCCCTCCGATGGCATCGCTCGGTCGTCAGGTCGATCGTCGCAGGTGGCCTCCTCCCCTCCACTCCCGCCATGCCCGAGCCGACGCCCCGAGCGCGACGAAGGCGCCCCGCAGGCCGCATGGTCTTCCAGGCAGGGGCGAAACGCTTTGCTAGCGTCATGACATGACTGCCACCCCTGCCAGAGAGGGCTCGTCGACGCCTGCGGGCGCGTCGTCGGCCCCGTCAGGGCGCGGCGGCTCCCGCGGCATCGTTCCGCGCGAGGACGCCTCGTCGCTCGTGTTGCTGTTCGCCGGTGCCTGCGCCGTCACGATCGCGGCGACGCGCGCGTACCTCGTCCTGACAGGCTACCCGCGGGTCGGCGGCGAGGTCTCCCACATCGCGCGCGCCCTCTGGGGCGGGCTGCTGCTGACGATCGCGTGAAGCTCGGTTCGCTCGCGGCGTCGATGTACCTCGCGTCAGCGGCCGTCGGTGTCATCGCAGGCATCCTGTCGCTCATCGCGTTCCGCGCCATGAGCCCGAAGCACCAGAACGTCGAGCGTGCGTTCCGTTACGGCTCCATCGCGATGGTCCTCATGCTCGCCGTCGCCAACTCCCTCGGCGCCTACACGAGCCAGTTCGAGATCCTGCTCGAAGCCGCCCTCCAGGCCCTCGCACTGTTGACACTCAACCTCTGGGCCCGCGCCGAACGCGCGAGACAGGAAGCAGCCCGCCTCCCAGAGACCCCCCATCCCGCAACGAACGCAGAGCACGTCGAAGGAGCACCGTCAGCATGAGCACCCCCACCCGTCACCACCCCGCGGTGGCGAACGACCACGGATGGTTGCCCAAGCTGCTGGGGCTGCTCGTCGCCCTGGGCGGCGTGTGGTCGCTCGTGTCGATCCCGCTGCCGCGCAGCGACTTCGCCGACTGGGTCGACGACCTCTTCGCCGTCGTCGGCGTCCCCGCAGGCCCGAGTCTCTTCCTCGCCCTGTGTCTTCTCATCACCGCCGCAGCCCTGAAGCGCGGGCTGCGCGCCGCGTGGGTCGTCGCCCTCGCCGTGCTCACCCTCCAGTTCGTGGCCTGCGCGATCGTCGCCGTCAGCATCTGCACGGACAGCCTCGACGAGGAAGTCGACGACATCACGATCGCCCTCATCGTCGTGACGACGATTGTCACCGGCGCGTGGCTCGTCCTGCTCGTCATCCGGCGCAAGGACTTCCCGGCCCGCATGCGCTCAGGCTCCCTGCGGCGCGCGATCGTCACGCTGCTAGCCGGTCTGCTCGCCTGCATCGCCGTCATCTTCATGCTCTCCTGGGCGGCCCCCGGCGACCTGCACGGCGGTGAGCACCTGTGGTTCTCGATCCGCAGCGTCACCGGCATCTCCATGCCGCACGGCATCTCCGACGGCGCCAACGGGCCCCACTGGCTCGCCGCGTTCGCCGGCATCCTCGCCGCCGGCGTGCTGCTGCTGACGGTGTGGCGCTACACCGAATCGGCCGAACGCTCCGAGGTGCAGTCGGCCGCCGACGAACTGCACGTACGCCGCCTGCTCGCGCTGCACGGCAACCAGGATTCGCTCGGCTACTTCGCGACGCGCCGCGACAAGTCGGTCGTGTTCTCCCCCGACGGCGAGGCCGCCGTCAGCTACCGCGTCATCGGCTCCGTCTGCCTCGCCTCCGGCGACCCGCTCGGTGCCCGTGAGTCATGGCCCGCCGCCATCGGCGCCTGGCAGGCCCTCGCCCGCGAGCACGCGTGGCGCTCCGGCGTCCTGTCCGCCTCGGAGACGGGTGCGCGCGCCTACGTCGAGGCCGGGCTCAAGGCCCGCCCCCTCGGCGACGAAGCCGTGGTCGAACTCGACACGTTCAGCCTCGAAGGGCGCGCGATGCGCCCCGTCAAGCGCGCCGTCGCGCGCGTGCGTGAGGCCGGCTGCACCGTCGACGTCGAACGCCACTCGCGTCTCGACGCCGAGACGCTGCACCAGATCACCGAACTGTCCGAGAAGTGGCGTGGCGACGAACCCGACCGCGGCTTCTCGATGGCCCTCAACCGCCTCGAGGACGCGACGGACGGCCGCTGCGTCGCCGTCCTCGTCCGTGACGCACAGGGTCAGATCGTCGCACTGCAGTCGTTCGTGCCGTGGGGCATGCGAGGGCTGTCGCTCGACCTGATGCGCCGTTCCCCGAAGGCGCCCAACGGCGTCAACGAGGCGATGGTCGCGGCGCTCGCCGACGCGGCGTCCGACCTCGGGGTGCGCGACGTGTCGCTCAACTTCGCGATGTTCCGCTCCGTGTTCACCGGTGCCGACAAGGTGGGCGCCGGCATCGGCGTGCGCCTCGCCGACCGCATCCTGTCGATCGGCAACCGCTTCTGGCAGCTCGAATCGCTGTACGAGGCGAACGCCAAGTACCTGCCGCGCTGGGACACCCGGTTCGTCTGCTTCGACTCCGTCGGCAGCCTGCCACTCATCGGCATCGCCTCCGGCCGCGCCGAGGGCTTCCTGCCCGGCCACGCACCGCGCCCCAGCCACGACGCGGACACGATCGTCCACCTGCCCGACGGCGTCGAAGCACCGCTGGCGCAGCTCGTCGTCGCGCAGGACGAGGAGCTGCTCACGCCCGCACGACCCGTGCAGCGCCTCACCGAGCAGCAGCGCGTGCGCCACGCCAAGCTCGACGTCCTGCGCGAGGCCGGCATGGAGCCCTACCCCGTCGACGTGCCGTACACGATGACGGTCGATCTTGCCCGCAAAGCGATTGTCGAAGGCAACGGGGTGGACGCCGGCGTCGTCTCCCTCAGCGGCCGCGTACGAGCGCTGCGCGACCTCGGCGGCGTCGTGTTCGCCTTCATCGAGGAGCACGACGTGCGCCTGCAGGTCGTGCTCGAGGCGGGCGCTGTCGATCCGCAGCTCATGCGGTTGTGGCGACGCACCGTCGACGTCGGCGACCACGTCTCCGTGACGGGCACACTCGGCCACAGCCGTCGCGGCGAACCGTCGCTGCTCGCGTCGTCGTGGTGCATGGCGTCGAAGTCGCTGCGCCCCATCCCCAGCGACCACACGGGCTTCACCAACCCCGAGGCACGCGTGCGTCAGCGCTACCTCGACCTCATCGTCAACAAGGATTCGGCAAATCTGCTGCGCGCGCGCTCGCGGGGCGTCAGCGCTCTGCGTCGCGCGTTCGAGGAGCGCGGCTACATGGAGGTCGAGACGCCGATGCTGCAGGCGGTGCACGGTGGCGCGAGCGCGCGACCGTTCCGCACGCACATCAACGCGTACAACGCCGACCTGTACCTGCGCATCGCGCCGGAGCTGTTCCTCAAGGAACTCGCCGTCGGCGGCATGGACCGCATCTTCGAGCTCAACCGCAACTTCCGCAACGAAGGCGCCGACGCGACGCACAACCCGGAGTTCACCTCCGTCGAGGCGTACGCCGCGCACGGCGACTACAACACGATGCGCGTGCTGACGCGCGAGCTCGTCCTCGAGGTCGCCACGGCCATCCACGGCGAGCCCGTCGCCGTCCGCCCCGACGGACACGGCGGCGTCGAGCGCCTGCGCCTCGACCACGAGTGGCCCGTCGTGCCCGTGCACGAGGCGGTCTCGCAGGCGACGGGCACGACGCTGACGTCGAACACGCCGCTCGAGGAGGTGCGCGCCGTGGCCGACGCGCACGACGTGCACTGGGCGGAGACGATGACGGCCGGTGAGGTCGTGCTCGAGCTGTACGACGAGCTCGTCGAGGGCCAGACGACGATGCCGGTTTTCTACACCGACTTCCCACTCGAGACGTCACCGCTGACGCGCACGCACCGCACCGACCCGAAGCTGTCGGAGCGCTGGGATCTCGTCGCGTTCGGCGCCGAGATCGGCACCGCGTACTCGGAGCTCGTCGACCCCGTCGACCAGCGCAACCGCCTCACCGAGCAGTCGTTCAAGGCCGCCGCCGGCGACCCCGAGGCGATGGAGGTCGACGAGAACTTCCTCGCCGCCCTTGAGTACGCCATGCCCCCGACGGGTGGGCTCGGCATCGGTGTCGACCGCCTCATCATGATGCTGACGGGCAACAACATCCGCGCGACGCTCGCGTTCCCGTTCACGCGACCCAACGAGGGGCAGTGATGGCGTAACCGTCGCCTTGTCGCCTTGTTCACAGCGTGGCGCGCATCGGTCGGCCAGGAGCTCTCTCCTCGTCGACGGGTGCGCGCCACGCTTCGTCGTGTGGGGTGTGGACGGGTCGGGCTACGGCGCGGGTGCGTTGAGCCGCGGCGGGTTGGGGCGTTGAGGCGGGGCCGTCGGGTCTGGCGAAGATTAAAGTCTGAAGAGTCGATGCGGATAACGGTGCGGTGAACGCCGCGCGTCATTGCGCCGAAGTGCAGGTGAATGGGTGACGATGGGGGCATGCGTGACATCTCGGCGACCAACGGGGACGCCGACCGACGACCCCCTGCGCCGCGTGACCCTGTTTCACGGGAAACCACGTCGGGCTCCGCCGCACCGGACGAGGCGGCATCGGCTGACGCGCCATCCGATACGGGCGGGTCGTCGCTGCCCGGATATTCGCTGACGGACGTGCTGTTGCACGGCCCGGTGCTCATCGCGCAGGGGCGTCAGGTGCAGCGCGACGTGCCGCGCCTACCCGGTGCGGCCGGGCGCGAGGGCGTCACGAGCACGATCTGCGAGCACCACGCCGAGCGGGACGGTCACGAGCCGCATCTCGTCGTGCTCGGCGACAGCGTGGCCGACGGTGCCGGCGTCGAACACCATCGCGACTCGATCGCGGGGCGCCTCGCGAGCCGCATGTCGGATCGGCTCGAACGGCCGGTCAGCTGGCACGTGCTCGCCCGCTCGGGCGCCGACGCCCGCGACGTCGCCCACCTCACCCAGCCCGCGAGCGCCCAGGCGCAACTCGCGCGCGCTGACGTCGTCGTCATCAGCGTCGGTGTCAACGACGTGAAGAACCTGCGCACCGAGGAGGCGTGGCGCGTCAGCTTGACGAAGCTGCTGACCCGCGTGACGGCGCTCGCCGGCGACTCCCCCGTCATCCTGCTCGGATTGCCGCCGATCGAGGCGCTGCCCGCGATGCCGCAGCAGCTCGGTAATGCCCTCGGCGGGCGCGCGCGTCGGTTCGAGGCGATCGCTGCGGCGATCGTCGCGGACTACCCCACCGCCCGCCACGTACCGCTGACGAACCCGAAATGGGCGCGCGACAAGGCCTTCGCCGACGACGGATTCCACCCCTCGCCGTGGCTGCACAAGAAGCTCGCGAAGGAGATCGACGCGCTGCTCGCGTGATCGGCGTTCGTGCGCGCACGGCGCTATCGGAGCCGGGCCGAAGCGACCACGCCCGACCAGGTGAGTCGATTCGTGCTCGTCGAGTCGGTCACGACTGACGCAGCGGGCACCATGTGACGCAGCCGGCCTGGACCCTTCGGGATGCAGCCCGGGAATGGGCGAGGCCGGGGCCCGCGTTGACGAGTGCGTGAGTGATTTCGACGCCGCCCAGAACACCGACCTGCGATCCCCTGACGAGACCTCCCACTCGGCCGGCTCCTTCGCGAAGAAGGCAGCCGACATTCCGCTGTCGATCCTCGACCTCGCGCAGGTCGGCAGCCATGAGAGCGTCGGCGACGCGATCCGCAGCAGCGTCGAGCTCGCGCAGCGGGCTGAGGCGACGGGTCGCTTCGAGCGCATCTGGTTCGCCGAGCACCACAACATGAAGCACATTGCGTCGGCGGCGACGTCCGTGCTGCTCGCGCATGTCGCGTCGCAGACGCAGACGATCCGCGTCGGTTCCGGCGGCGTCATGCTGCCGAACCACTCGCCGCTGACGATCGCCGAGCAGTTCGGCACGCTCGCCGAGCTGCACCCGGGCCGTATCGACCTCGGCCTCGGACGCGCGCCCGGCACGGATCAGCGCACCTGGCAGGCGCTTCGACGTGACCCGCACGCGAGCGACCGCTTCCCGCAGGACGTCGTCGAGCTGCAGGGGCTGCTCTCCGACACGAGCCCGCTCGCGGGCATCGAGGCGATCCCCGGCAAGGGCACGAACGTGCCGCTCTACATCCTCGGCTCGAGCATGTTCGGCGCGAAACTCGCTGCGGCACTAGGCCTTCCGTACGCGTTCGCGAGCCACTTCGCACCCGATCAGCTGCAGGCCGCCGTCTACGCCTACCGTTCGGAGTTCAAGCCGAGCGCCCAGCTCGACGCGCCGTACGTCATCGCCGCGCTCAACGTCGTCGCCGCAGACACCGACGACGAAGCGTCCGCGATGTACGAAAAGGTGCTGCGTTCGCGCGTCGAGATGATAGCGACGCGCTTCGGCGTGGCCGATCGCGACTTCACCGACGCCGAGCTCGACATGCTGCTCGACTCGCCCGCCGGCCACCAGGCCAAGCACATGCTCACCTACACCGCGATCGGCGGCCCGGAGCGCATCGCCGCGTACCTCGAACAGTTCGCCGAGCACGCCATGGCCGACGAACTCATGATGACGAACTCCGCCCGCGGCCTCGACGCCCAGAAGCGCGCACTCGAGATCGTCGGCGGGATTCGCTGACGAACCCGCCCGGCGAGATCGGTGGCGGACAACGGCTCGGGCCCGACCTTCACGAGATGGCGGGTGACTCACAGGTAGGCAGGCAACTGGCCGCTTACCTGTGAGTTACCCGCCATCCTGCATGGCGACGCCGCGACGTCACCCGTTCAGGTCGGCGTGGTCGCGCTCGACCTGGTCCGCACAGTCCTGCGCGTACGCGGCGAGGGCCTCGTCGAGATCCTCGGCACCCTTGAGGTAACCCCGAAGCGCTGACGGGTGGAGCGTGCGCGTGTGCCCGCGCGCGAGGATGACGGCGCAGACCTGGCCGAAGTCTTCGAGCATCTGCCCGGCGAGGTCGAGCGGATCGATCGAACCTTCGCGTTGCGGAACTGCCGCAACGGTGACGCGGGCAGGCGCCCCTCCTGCGTCGAAAGGACGTAGTCGACGGCATCACGCTGCTGTGGCTGCGACAGCGCTGAACGAGCGATATCGGTCGGGGCAACACGTTCGGCGGCTGCGCTCGGCGTCGAACTGCGCCTGCGGTGTGAGGTCGGCTGCGTCGGCCGAGGGGTCGAGAGCGATGACCATGCCGTCATCTTCGCGCTGCCGCGCCACGGCCATCGGGCCTGACTCGGAACGCTTGACCTGACGACTCGATGCCCGCAGGGTCGCCGCGAATGGCCGCTATCGGTGGCAGATGCCAGGATGGCGAGCATGACTTCCGTCGTCTTCGTCTGCTGGGGAAACATCTGCCGCTCACCGATGGCCGAGCGCGTCGCCGCGAAATATTTCGCGGAGCACGGGCTCGGTGACGTCGAGCTGACGAGCGCCGCCACGTCGCGCGAAGAGATCGGCAACCCCATCGACCCGCGCGCCGTCCGTGAACTCGAGAAGGCCGGGTACGACGCGTCGAACCACGCGGCGCACCAGATCACGCGCGACGAGATCGACGCCTGTGACCTCGTCGTCGCGATGGAGGACATCCACCTCGAGCGCATGCGCGACATCTACGGTGGCGAGCTGCCCGACCACGTCGTCCTACTCACCGACTACGACCCGCAGGCGAACCCCGGCGACGGCGTGCCCGACCCCTGGTACGGCGGCCAGGACGGCTTCGTCACGACCCTCGCGACGATGGAACGCGCCATGCCCGGCCTCGCCGACGCGGTTCGCACGATCAAGCAGAGCTGACGGCGCTCAGCGCACGAGGTCGGTCTGCACGAGCGGCCCGGTGGGGGTGCTGCCCGGCGTGCCCGACGACGTGCCGTCCAACGTCGCGATGACGCGGCGGGCGTACGTCGGGTCACCCATCGCCTCGACGAGCAGCTCCTGCCACCCGAAGTCGGTCGAGCTCGCCATCGCCTCGTCGAGACCACCGATGAGCAGCGCGCCGGTGGCGCGACGCTTCGTGCCGACGACACGCTGCTCCATCCCGACGGTGAGCACGCCCGGCAGGCTGCCGGCCTTGAAACCCGCCGCGACGTCACCGCTCGCGGGCTGCCATTGGAGGTGGCGGCGCATGACGTCGGCGCCGGCGATCGAGCCGGCGGCGACGCGATCGTAGAGACGGACGAGGTCGTGGGCGCTCGTGCGTGTGCCGTTGCCCTGGGCCCGCACGCGCAGCCGCTTGAGCGCCGGCGCGTGGGCAGCGCCGTCAGCTGGGTAGTACCAGCGATCCCAGTCGCAGGGTGACGCGCGCGTCAGGATCGAGTCGGCCGCGGCTGACGGCCTCCGCGTACGCGACGAGGTGGAGCGCCTTGATCGCCGACGCCGACTGCTGCGGCGAGCGCGCCGGCAGTGTCGCTCGACAGGGCTGCGGTCATGGCGTCGCGGCGCGAGGGACCACGCGATGGTCATGTCACGCGAGCTGTTGCGCCGGGGACCTTTCGAGGCGCACGCTGTGTTGTACGAGTCAAGAGATCCATCGACGCAGGGAGACCACGATGTCATTCATGGACAAGATCAGGGCCAAGGCCACCGAACTCGGCCTCGACGAGAAGGCCGCCCTCGCCAAGGAGAAGGCCGCCGCGGCAGCCGACGCCAACCGTGACAAGATCGCCGGCGCCGTCGACAAGGCCGGCGCCACCGTCGATTCGAAGACGGGCGGCAAGTACAGCGACAAGATCAGCAAGGCTCAGGGCGCTGCGCTCAAGGGCGTCGACAAGGTTGCTGAGCAGGGCGCGGGGGCAGGCGCGGCAGCAGGTGCGGGCGCCGGCACGACGACGGGTTCGTTCGGCGAGACGGCCGTCGGCTCCGAGCGCGCCTACGACGCCGACCTCGCGGCCGGCGCACAGGACAGCGGTGAGACGGCGACGCAGCGCACCGTCGGCCAGGACGGCATGTCGGCGGCTGATGACCAGTCGCGCGGTGAAAACCCGGTCGAGCGCGCCATCGGCGCCGACGCACCGTCGTCGTCGCTCGACCCGAACACGTCGTACCGGGGCGAGGGTCTCGAGTCGGCCGGCTCCGAGGGCGACTTCGGTGGCGAGCGCCGCGCCAACACGAACGGCGACGGCGAGACGCCGATGCGTCGCGGCGGAGACGCTCCGCAGAGCTGACGCGAGCGCGCGACGCCCGTGGTGGGCGGCACTGAGCGACATTCCCCAAGGGTGGTGGTGCCGGGTCTCATGGCAACCTGGCCCCATCGCCCCACTCGGATCTGCCCGCGCCGTGGCAACGTCCGTCTGCCGAACGAATGCCCCTTTGGGGGGCACCGCCAAGGGATGAAACCATGGCGGGCATGGACCCCCGGATCAGCCTCGCGCCGCACATGTGGGACGGCCAGCACGAGCTGCGGTGGTCTATCGAGCGCATTGCCGACGAAGCCCTCGACCGCGCGGGCGTCGAACTCGACCCGCGCGGCTACCTCATCGGCATCCCTGACGGCGACGATGCGCTGCCCGTCCTCGTCGACCCACAGCGCGACGCGTTCGACGTCACCCGCCTCGAGAATTTGCACCCGCACTTCACGTCGCTGTTCGAGGAGCGTCGCGCGCGCATGTGCCCGTCGCGCACCGACGATGAGTCGACGGCGACCTGGCACCCCGACCACTACCTCGCCGCTCTGCGCGAGGGGTGCCGCCGCGACGTGATGCGCGAGGCCCTGACGCGTGCGGCGACGTTCGCCGACCGCGTCGTCCATGTCGGCATCAGCATCGTCGTCGGCGACTACCGCGTCTTCCCGGTGCTCGCGGTGCTGCGCCGACCCTGCGAGTGAAGTGCCGCGCCTACGCACGACGCTCGCTGACGGCCTCGGCGTGCCCGGCAACTTTCCCGAGGCCGTCATCGACGACGTGCTGCGCGCCGCGAGCCACGAACTCGACCGCGTCCACCCCGGTTCGCTCATCGGCCTCGACGCCGGCGCTGTGCTGCGTTCGGCGGCCGACACGTTCATCAACGGGTGCGCCTCACGCGCCGGGCAGAAGTTTCCGCACGGCCTGCGCGACGCGTGCGACGCCGTCAGCGCGCAGACGTACGAGGGCCGCGCGAGCCTCGGCTCCGTCGTCCTCGCCCCCCAGGGGCACCCCGACGTCGCGTGCGAGGTGACGTTCGAGCACGACGTGCCCGTCGGCGTGCCACGCTCGTTCCGCAAGGCCCTCGAGATGACGGGCCCCGGCTTCGAGCTGCTGTGCGACGGGCGCACCGTCTACGGCATCGGGCGCATGCTCGAGGGGTACGCCCCGGCGACGGAGGAGGTATTCGAGATCAAGGTCGTCGGCAACGGCGCGTGGGAGCTGTGGCACGCCGACACGCCGTTCCTGCGCGTCGACAACGGCGAGCCGAGCCTGCCGCGCGACGTCATCGACGTCGAGACGTTCGCGCACGCCGTCAACCGCGTCTTCCCCGACGCGCTCAGCGAGCACGTCGACGCGCTGTGGGGCATGACGCAGGCCTGCGTCCGGCAGCAGCACGGCACGATGCTCGTCGTCCACCCCGACGCGCGCCGCGAGGGGGAACGCCTGCTGCCGCAGGCCTACACGATCGAGCCCACGCACCTGGGCGCGCACGCGTTCGATGCGCTGACGAAGATCGACGGCGCTGTCCTCGTCAGCCCTGACGGCAAGTGTCACGCCGTCGGCGTCATTCTCGACGGCGCAGCCACCGGCACCGGCGACATCTCACGCGGTGCTCGCTACAACTCCGCCATCCGGTACCTCGCAGGGCGAGGCAAGGGCTCGATGGTCATCATCGTCAGCGAGGACGGGCGCGTCGACATCCTGCCGCACGTGGCGCGGCGCGTGCGGCGCGCGTCGGTCGAACGCGCCGTCGCACAGCTCGTGCGAGCCGCCGACGGCACGACCGACTACGAGAAGTTCTCGCGCCTCGACTCGCGTGCCGCAGCGCTCGAGTTCTACTTCGACGCCGAGCAGTGCGAGGCCGTCAACGAGGCCCGCGAGAGCGTCGAACAGCAGCGCTGGGCCGAGGAGCGTGTGCGCATGCAGGTCGTGCCCATCGCGCCGCACCCGGCCATGGACGACTCGTACTTCATCTCACCGGGAGCCGAAGGGCCCCCGGCCCCGCCGAACTGAGCGTGCCGGCCCGCAGCGGCGTCCCCGTTAGGCTCGGGGACATGAACCTCGAGAAAGTCGTCTTCGGCTTCTTCGTGCTGCTGTCGGCCACGATGAACTTCGGTTTCTTCATCGGCGACATGGCCGAGCCGAAACTGCACAACATCAACGAGCTGTACGTCGCGATCTTCGTCAACCTCATCGCACTCGTGCTGAAGTTCGGCGACCGCACGCAGATCGGCGCCGTGCACCTCGCGACGTCGCTCGTCGCCGTCCTGCAGCTCGTCGCGGCGGCCGCGTACTACGTCCTGGCCGGCGGCTATCACAACAGCCCCGGGACGACGGCGAGCATCGTCAGCCTCTCCGGCGGCGCGCTGCTCGCGAACATCGTCTCGGTCGTCCTGCTCGTCTCGGAGACGATCTCCTACCGTCGCCGCTGAGCCATGAACAACCTGCTCGCCTTCCTCGTCCGACGCCCGACGCGGCACACTACGCGCGTGCGGCGCGCCGTGGAGATCCCCGACGAGGCGCCGTCGACGGACGCGATCTTCATCGTCATCCGACGCATGCGCGCGCCGCTGATCTTCATCATCACGGTGTTCGCGATCTCCGTGCTCGGCCTGACGCTCGTGCCCGGCCGTGATGAGGGCGGCCACACGACGCACCTGAGCGCGTTCGAGGCGTTCTACTTCATCTCCTACACCGCCTCGACGATCGGGTTCGGCGAGATCTACCCGTTCACGACGCCGCAACGCATGTGGGTGACGGTGTGCATCTTCATGACGGTCGTCGGATGGGCGTACGCGATCGGAACGCTGCTGTCATTGCTGCAGTCGGCCAGTTTTCAGCACGCGCTCGCGATGCAGCGCTTCCGCGCGAAGGTCAAGCGCATCCGTGAGCCGTTCCTCATCGTCTGCGGGTACGGCCAGGCGGGGCGTCAGGTCTGTCGCGAGCTCGACTTCCAGGGGCGCCGGTTCGTCGTCATCGACCGGCACGAAGGGCGCCTCGACCGCATCATGACCGACGAGCTGCAGAGCGAGGTGCCCGCGCTCGAGGCGAACGCGAGCCTGCCCGCGGTACTCGGCATGGCGGGCCTCGCCAACCAGCACTGCGACGGCGTGCTCGCCCTGACCGATGACGACACCGACAACCTCGCCATCGTCATGAACGCCACGGTGCTGCGCCCCGGCATGAGCGTCATCGCGCGCTGCACCGACGCGCGCGTCGAGGAAAGCATGCGCGACTTCGCACCGAACGCCGTCATCAACCCGAGCGACCGCTACGGCGCCTACCTCGTGCTCGCGCTGCAACGGCCCGAGACGTACCGGCTCGTCACGTGGCTGATGGACCCGCGCGACCTGCCGCTGCCGCCGCGGTACGAACCGAAATCGGGCGGGACGTGGGTCGTCGCCTCCGATGACGACTTCGGCGCCGAGGTGTCGAACGACCTGCATCGCGCCGGCATGCACGTCGTCATGGCCGACCCGGAAGAAGGCCACCCCGACGTCAGTGGCGCGAGCGGTTTCATCGCCGGTACGCGCAACGACACGACGAACCTCGCCCTCGCCGAGCACGCGAAGCTCGAGCGCAAGGACCTGTTCGTCGGCGTGCGCCAGCAGTCTGACGCGCGCGCGTCGATCATCACGGCGCTCGGCATCGACTCGGTGTTCACGCCCACCGAACTCGTCGCGCAGGAGAGCCTCGCGCGCGTCATCACGCCGCTGTTCTGGAGCTTCGTCGAATACGCGGTGACGCAGCCGGAAGAGTTCGCCGAGCGCCTCCTGACGAACCTGACGAACCGCTGCGGCGACGTCGCGAAGGACCGCGCGATCATCGACCTCTCCGCGGCCGGCTCGCCCGCGCTGCATCGCTGGCTGCTGCACGCCGAACTGACGATCGGACAGCTGCTCGCCAACCCCGACGACCGCGACTCGAAGCTCCCGCTCGTCGCGCTCATGCTCATCCGCAACGGTGAGCACATCTACGCACCCGACGACACGATGACGGTGACACCCGACGACCAGGTGCTCGTCGTCGGCCACCACTGGGGCCTCGAAGCACTCGTGCAGACACAGTTCAGCGACGCCTCCGCCGAATACATCGCCACCGGCGTGCAGGTGCCCGAGACGTGGGTGTGGCGGCGTCTGAACCGGTCGAAGCGGCGCAGTCGCTCGCGTCAGCCGGTGGGGTGACGGGGTTCGGGCTGGTCGTCCGGGGCTGACAGGCTCGGGGTCGTCGATCTTCGCCCGAAGACGCGTCGGATGTGACGCGATTCCGGGCAATCAGGCCGGGTGGTCGGGGGCCTCCCATTCGCGACGCAGCAGCGAGTAGAGGCAAGCGTCGACGAACGCGCCGTCGATGACGCCGTCATCGACGAAGTAGCCCTCTCGCCGGAAACGCAGCTTCTCGAGCACGCGGCCTGACGCGACGTTGCCGGCGAAGACGTCGGCCTGCACGCGGTGGACGTCAGGGAGGCTGAACGCGTGGTCGACGAGTGCACGCACCACTTCCGTGCCGATCCCCTGGCCGGCGACGGCATCGTCGAGTGCGTAGTGGATGCGCGCGACGAGATGCGGTGTCGGAGCGTCGTCCTTCGTCCAGGCACGGGTGATCGCGAATCCGCAGTCACCGATCACGTGCCCCTCCCGTTCGACGACGAACTGGACCTCGGATCGTTCGTCGCTCGGCTTCGTCATGCGATCGATGCGCCGCTGGAACTTCTCCCGAAGCTGCGCTGAGGCGAGGCCGCCGTGGCTGAGCCAGCGGTAGACGTTCGGGCGGGTGCGGTAGGTGACGACCGCGTCGATGTCGTCACCCGTCATGACGCGCAGGACGGTGCGCCCGGTGACGAGCGGGTGTCTCGGCGCTGCCGACGGAAGGGTGGTGCGGCGCTGTTCGCGGGGTTCGGTCACCGTCCTGTTGTACCGCGAGACGCCCGCCCGCTCTGCCCGGCCCCAGCCCGTGGGATCGGCTCTGGCGCGCCGCCCGTCGGCGGTGGCTGGCGAACGTGGACGAAAATCGCAGATGTGTACGGGGTGGGCGCCCTGGTGTGGTGGGGCAGGCGCGAAGGCGCATGATGCGCGGGCCGTCGACGAGGGCTGACGCTAGGCTGACGGGCGAAACGAACCGCCACAGAAAGGCATCATCATGTCGCTTTCCGAGAAGCTGCTGCAGCCGTCCGTGCGTCCCGCCGTCGCGAAGGATCTCGCTGCCACGATCGACTCCGAGGTCTCCGGCAAGAAGGGCCTGAGCGGCGCCGCGATCAAGACGGCGTACGCGGGCGCGAAGAAGAAGGTCGACGTTCCGTCGGCGCTCAACGACAACCTCGACCAGATCGTCGCGATCTTCGACCCGTACTGGGACGCCTTCGGTGGCCAGGGCGACTTCGGCGCGTACCTCAAGGGTCGCGGCGACGAGGTGAGCGCCGACATCCTCAAGATCGCCGATGCGCGCGCCAACTCGACGTCGCGCGACCAGATCGCGAAGGTCTACGGCACGTTCCGCGGCAAGGCCGCCGACATGATCAAGGACGCACTGCCCGCCATCGGCGCGACGCTGCAGAAGCACGCCGCCTGACCGGCCCGCTCGACGCTCCCGTATCTGACGGTGCGGGGGCGTTCGCGTCTCGGGCTTCGGGCGTGCCCCTTCGAGGTCACTGCGGTGTGGGCGGGCCCGGCACCGACGGCAGGCGGGCTCGAGGCCGTGAGCAGCAACTGTCTGACGGCGGGGATGCCCTCCCACCAACCGCCGGCGTCAACGGTCGGGATGCTTTCGTCAGGCTCATCCTCGGGTGCGCTGACGTCGAGCCACTGACGCTGCCAGTCGGTGAGGTCGGCGTCATCGGTGTCATCACGACTGACGTTGTCAGCATCATCTCCGCCATCGGTGGCTCTGCCGGCAGGCGACTCGTTGCTCACTGCCGTTCTCGCCCAGGCAAACCCGCCGTCAGCAGGCGCCACCGTCGCCACGTGCGCGTCATCGACGTCGGCGGCCTCACCGCTCAAGCGCGCGAGCACATCCGGACGCGCCTCGACCCGCCGCGCAAACCCGCACCGCTGACGATGCAACGGGCGGCGAGAGCGTCGAGGGCCTCATCGATGGTCGGGGCGACGACGGCGTCGTCGATGACGCTCTGTCGGATGAACCCGGCGTCCGCCAGACCCTGCACCGCGTCGAGCAGCGGGCGCCAGAACCCTTGTACGTCAAGGAAACCCACCGGCTTGTCGTGGTAACCGATGGTGCGCCACGTCCAGACCTCGAAGATCTCCTCGAGCGTGCCGAGGCCGCCGGGCAGCGTGAGAAAGGCGTCGGCGCGCGTGGCCATGCCGGCCTTGCGCGTGTGCATCGTGTCGACCTCGTGGAACTCCGTGAGGTCGTGCCGCCCCCATTCGCGCTCGACCATGAGCGACGGAATGAACCCGACGACCTCGCCCCCGGCGTCGAGCGCGCCCTGGCTCACCGCACCCATGAGGCCGCCGCCGCCCGCGCCGTACACGAGCGTCAGACCCCGTTCGGCGATGACTCGCCCCGCGTCGTACGCCGCGTCCATGAGCGCCGGGTCGGCGCCCGGCGTCGACCCGCAGAACACGGCGACGCTGCGCATCGTTCCGGCGTTCGCGCCCGCTGAAGTCGACGACGCCGCGGTCGGCGTCGCCGCGATGCGGCCCGATGTGGCGGCGCTCATCCCGTCGCCATGCACGGCGTCCGCGGCCGTCGCGTCGCCAGAGGCCGTCGAACCGCTGACGGGTTCGTTCGCGCGCTCGCCGTGGCCGTCTCTCGCGCCGGTTTCACTCATGCACTCACCCTAGAGCCGGGCGGTGACAACGCACCCTGCCTGCTGGGCGAGCGTCCGAGTGGACTCCGCCCCCGCGTCCTGACACCGTGACGGCGTGCCTTCCTCCCGCCCCATCGACGACCTGTTCACGTTCACCCTGCGCGCCGGAAGCATGTTGCTGCGCAACGGATCTCCGTCGGCCAACGTCACCCAGGCCATGCTGACGATCACCCGCGTCAACGGTTTCGCGACCACGACGGCGAACGTCACGATGGGTCAGATCACGCTCAGCTACACGCCCGCGGACGACGCGACACCCGTCACGCGCGTTCAGACCGTCGGCGCGGCCGGCCTCGACGTGCACGTGCTGACGGTGCTCGAACACATCGTCGAGGATGTCGTCACCTCACGCATCGACATCCGTGAAGCGCTGCGACGTCTCGACGAGCTGGAGGCCGAACCGCCGCAGACGCGCACTCTCAAGACGCTCGGCACAGCGGCGATGGGCTTCGGGTTCGCGTGGCTGCTCGGCGGGTCGCTGGGCGTCTGCCTCATCGCGACGGTGTGCGCCGTCATCATCGACGTCGTCAGCGCCTGGCTCGCACGCGTGCAGCTGCCGTCGTACTACGGACGCGCGATCGCCGCCGGGCTCGCCGTCGCGACAGGTGCGGTGCTCGTCGCAGTGTTCCCGATCGGCTCGCCGGGCGTCATCATCACCGCCGCGCTCGTGACGCAGCTGGCCGGCAGCGCCTCCGTCAGCGCCATCCAGGACCTGTTGACGGGCTGGTACCTGACGGCCTGCGGGCGCCTCATCGAATCGACGATCCTGACGCTCGGGCTCGTCGTCGGCGCCATCGGCGCGGTGTACGGCGTGGCGCACGTCGGCGTGCATCTCGACATCGAGAAGACCGGCAACGGCAACCCCGTCGCGTGGCAGACGACGCTCGCCGCCGCGCTCATCGCCATCGGATTCGCGCTGCTCAGCCACGCACGCTGGCGCCACCTGCCGCTGTTCGCGCTGCTCGGCGCCGCGGCGCGCGCCATCTACCTGCTGCTCAGCGCCGCCGGGATCTCCAACTTCACCGCGACGAGCGTCGCCGCGATGGGGCTCGGCATCGTCAGCGTCGTCATGGCACGCCCGACGCACCTGCCGACGTCCGGCGCCCTCGACGTCGCCATCTCGCCACTCGTGCCGGGCATGGTGCTCTACAAGGGGTTCGCGGCGCTCGCGACGCACTCGGGTAGCGCCGGCTCGTACCTGTTCGAAGCGATGGCCGTCGCCCTCGCCATCGGCACCGGCGCCGTCCTCGGGCAGTTCATCGCGAGCCGATCCCTGTGGAGCGCCCGCAGCGTCCAGTACAAGCACGCGTCGCAGCACGGCGACGCCGACCTCGACGACACCGAATTCGCAGCCAAGGGCCTGTCGACACCCGACTTCCGCCGTCCGTTCATCGACCACGGCGGTGAAGCGCCTCGGGGGTGACGGGCTGGTGAGGCGGAGTTACCCGCCATCCGGCCGTTGCCCGATGGTGCTTGTGCTGGTACTGGTGCTGGTGCGTCAGGCGAGCATCTTCTCGAGGGTGTTGAGGTTGCGCGTGGTGGTCGTCGACTTCCAGCGCGGGCGGGCGAGCACCTTTGCGACGGGCGACGTGGTCGTGGCGCCCTTGAGGGTTCGCCAGTAGAGGTCGTCGCCGGCGGCCAGGACGTGTTCGTCGCAGGGGTTGGCGTCGATGGCGGCCTGAGCGTCGTCATAGGCGGGCGCGCCCCCGAGCACGACGTAGCGGTGGTGGGCGTCGTCGGGCGTGAACGGCCAGGCGTCGACGATGTTCGCGAGCTCGTCCGCGTCACGCACGAGAACGTAGGCTTCGTAGCCGAACTCGTCGCTCAGGACACGCTTGGCGAGTGTCTTGAGGTCGTCGGCGGGGCCGTCGAACGCGAGACGGACGTTGCCCGTCGCGAGCCACGTCGTCACCTCGCGGGCACCCGCCTCCGTCAGCACTTCGCGCAAACGCGGCATGGGCACGCGCACGCCCCCGACGTTGATGCCGCGCAGGAACATGACGTAGGTGCTCACAGCTCGATCCTGCCACCCGACGTCGCGTTCGCCGCCGAAGCCGAGGGCTCGGGGTGAAGGCGGGCGAAAATCGCACATGTGGACAGGAATCGCCGTTGTGGACGCAGATCGCACATGTGGACGCCATTCGCCGATGGGGACAGGACTCGCAAGGATGGACGGAAGTGCTCAGGCGTCGTTGCGGTGAGCCTCGGTCGAGGTAACCGTCGTGTCGTCGGCATCGTCGGGGTCATCGGGGTCGTCGTGTTCGGCGAGCCCCTGCTCGGCGGCCTCGACGATCTCTTCGTCCGAGCCACCCGTGAAGCCGTGACGGGCGAACGCCGCGACGAGCACGATCGCTGCCACCGCGAGCGAGAACCACAGGTTCTGCGACTGGCCGTCGTCGAACGCCATCATGACGAGGATGAGCAGGATGAACGCGATCGTCGCGTACGTCAGCCACGGGAACAGCCACATGCGCACCCGCACCGTCGTGCCTGCCTCGTCCATCGCGCGGCGCGAGCGCAGCTGCGTGAACGAGATGCACAGATACACGAACAGTGCTGCGCATCCGGCCGTCGACAGCAGGTAGGCGAAGATCTTGTCGGGCAGCACGTAGTTGAGGGCGACGCAGAAGAAGCCGACGACGACGCTGGCGAGGATCGCCGCGACGGGCACGCCGCGCTTGTTCGTCCGCCCGAACGACTTCGGCGCGTCACCACGCTGGCCCAGGCTGAACGCCATGCGGCTCGCGGTGTAGAGCGCCGAGTTGAGGCAGCTCGCGACGGCCGTCAGGATCGCGAGGTCGAGGACGGTCGTCAGTCGGCCGAGCCCGATCGTCTCGAGCGTGTACTGGTACGAACCCTTGGACGCGAGGTCGGGGCTCGTCCAGTCGACGAGGCACACGACGACCATGATCGAACCCAGGTAGAAGATCGAGATGCGCCAGATGACGCTGTTGACGGCCTTGCGGATGCCGCCGACGGGGTTGTTGGACTCGGCCGCGGCGATCGTCACGATCTCGGTGCCGAGGTACGTCGTCGTGGTCGTCAGCATCGCGGCGAAGATGCCGCCGACGCCGCCACCGAAGAACCCGTGGTCGGTGAGGCCGTGCACGCCGGAGACGTCGCTCGTCGGCAGGATGCCGAGGATCGCCAGTACGCCGAGCGCGATGAACCCGATGATGACGACGACCTTGACGAGCGCGAACCAGAACTCGAACTCGCCGTAGTTGCCGACGCTGACGAGGTTCGTCGCCGTCAGGATCGCCGTGATGAGGAACGCGAACACCCATTGCGGCCAGTCGATCCAGTTGTGCAGGATCGTCGCGCCGGCGGTCGCCTCGACGGGGATGATGAGCGCCCACGCCCACCAGTACAGCCAGCCGATCGAGAACCCGGCCCACTTGCCGAGCGCGCGGTCGGCGTAGACGCTGAACGAACCCGTATCCGGGTTGACGGTCGCCATCTCGCCGAGCATGCGCATGACGAGGACGACGACGAGACCGGCCGCCGCATAGCTGATGATGGCGCTCGGGCCGGCCAGCTGGATCGCGTTCGCCGAGCCGACGAACAGGCCGGCGCCGATGACGCCGGCGATCGAGATCATCGTGACGTGACGCGGTTTCAGCCCCGATTCGAGGGCGCCCAGCGGGGCGTCGTCGGTGGGCGGCTGGGCGGACGATTTCCACGGTTCGGGCGAGACGGGCGAGGCCTGTCTGTCGCCACCGGCTTGAGTCGACATGTCAACACCGTCCCCTGTTCGATGGGGGACTGCCACTCGGACGGTCGGCGAGTCCGGGATGTGACGCACGTCCGACCCGGGACGAGCGGGGTGAGAACGAGCGAAATGGTCGAACACGAGCGCTGTGCCGCTCGCATTCGAACATTTCGCTCGATGTCTTCGGGGTGCCCCCAGCCAGATGGACCTACGGGACCGATCTACGGCGTCAGTTCAGGCGGTCGAGCCAGGTGCCGTCGCGCAGGTCGGTGATGGCGTCGACGACGTCGGTGGCGCCCGCGTCATGCATCTCGGCGGCGGAGAAACCGCCGGTGCGCAGCCCCATCGTCGACATGCCGGTCTTCTTCGCGGCCTCGACGTCCCACGTCGCGTCGCCGATGAGGACGCCCTTCGAGCCGCCTGCCTCCTTCAGCGCGACCTCGAGGATGTCGGGTTCGGGCTTGCTGTTGTCGGCGTCGTCGGAGGAGGTGACGGCGTCGAAGTCGTCGCGCGTCAGCCCGACCTTCTCGAGCGCGGCGTCGGTGAACTCCTCCTTGCCGCTGCTCGCGAGCGCCACCTTGTAGCCCTTGCTGCGCGCGGCGCGCACGGCGTCGGCAGCGCCGTCAAATCCGCGCACCTCGGGCAGGAGCTTCTCGTACTCCTCCTCCCACGCGTCGCGCAGGTCGCCGCCGTGCTTGCTCTCGACGTCGTCGCCGACGAGGCTCGGGACGAGCTGGTCGCCGCCCATGCCGATCGAGCGGTGCACGCGCCACAGCGGCGGATACAGGTCGAAGCGCGCGAACGCACGCGCCCACGCGATGGCATGGTGGTACGTCGAGTCGATGAGGGTGCCGTCGACGTCGAACAGGACGGTGTCGACGGCCCCGGAAGCCTGCTGCGAATCGTCAGTCATCCCACCATCCTTGCCCGTTCGCGGCACCCGACGCAATGAACGCGGCGCCACCGCGACCGGCGCCGGGCGACGGCCGGTTCAGCGGCGCAACGTGCCGAACACTGTCGCAGCAGTGGCGATGATGCTGAAGAACACCACCATGACCAGCCCCCACGCCATGTAGGACCCGACGTTGACCGCGTCGATGAGACCGATCAACGCGCACAATCCCGCCGCGACGACAGCGCCCCACAGTGCTTTCGGCGGGAGCTTCCCGGCGAGGAACGCCCCGACGAGACCCGCCGCCGCCAATGCGAACAGCAACACGAAGACGCCGTCACCGTTCATTCCCGACGCGGAGATGCCGAACACACTCGCCCAGGGGCCGATGCACCCCAGCATGACGAACAACTGGGCGAGGAGTGAGGCCGCCAGCGCCGAATTGCCCAGGTGCAACGTGCCGTCGGGCTGACGCAGAGGGGCCGCCCCCTTCGCGGGCGCGCCCTGGGTGTTCCAGTTGGTGGGGGCACCCTGAGCATTCCATGGGTTGCCCGGCGCAGCGCCCGGGCCAAGTCCGTCCGAAGCGCCCCACGGCGCCCCTTGTTGGCCGTACTGCCCGCCTGCGGATTGGTCGTACTGCCCGCCTCCAGCACCCTGTTGCCCCTGGTACCCGGGCGACGCATGCCACTGACCGCCTGACGAGAAGGGCGCACCAGCCTGCTGGTCGTGGGGAGAGTTCTGGAACCCGTGGTTCGAGAAGGCGTGGCCCTGAAGACCGTACTGCTGACCCTGCTGGTGGGCATCGTGCTGTCCGGGTTGAGGCTGCTGCTGCCCGTATGGTCGGCCGTCCTGCCACGCTGCGGAATGTGGCCCGCTCGCGTCCTGCCATCGCTGTGAATCATGGGACTTGCCCTGCTCTGCGTGGGGCGCGCTCTGCTGTCCGTAGCTCTGGCCCCGAGACGTGTGAGACGGGTACTCGCTCGCCGATTCACCTGTTCTTCCCTGCGGACCGCGCTGCTCGTGCGCCTGGGCGTAGCCGCCGTCGAGTCGTGCATCATTCTGGTCAACCGATCGATCCGACGTGTCGTTGCGGGCGACTTCGCGCTCGGAAGCGCCGTCGATGCGGGACGAGCCGCCCTCCGGGGTGGTGTTGTCGGTCATCGGACTGCCTTTGCTGTCGAGTGAGGTCGGGCGGGGTCGCGAACCACGCCCGACCAGTATGACGCCGCTCACGCTCGCGGGGTGAGAAGCGTCCGCACGTGAAAGTATTCCGGCCGGCTAGGTAGCGGCGCATCGTGCCCGAGAACGCCTCAAGCACGACGCGATTTCGGGCAACGATGCTGCGACGGGGGTGCGACGCCGGCTGATGCCGTCCGGGGCACGGTCAGTTGCCGCGCCTACGATGAAGACATGATCGACCCGAGCCGTCACGCCGTGCTGTGGCTGCTCATCTTCTTCGTCCTCGCGACGGCCGCGACGCGCACCGCGACGCGCTACATCCGTCACCGCGCCGACCAGGCCGAGGCGTACCTCAAGGAGAACGCCGAGCCGGGCATGTTCCGCAACATCGCCATCGCGGGCATCCACATCCACCATCAGGTGTGGGGCATCCTCATGCTGCTGTTCAGCGGCCTCATGCTCATCACGTACCTGCCCGAGCGCGGCCTGTGGCTCAACCTGCTCGCGGCGATCTTCGGCACGGGAGCCGCCCTCACCCTCGACGAGTTCGCGATGTGGCTGCACCTCGAGGACGTCTACTGGCAGGAGGAGGGACGCCAGTCGATCAGCGCCCTGCTCGTCGCCGTCGCCATCACCGCAGCCCTCGTCCTGGGCGCGAACCCGCTCGACATCGTCCCCGGCAGCGACGGAGTGCCCGGCGTCGTCGTCGCGGTGGGCATCGTCATCAACTTCGGGTTCGTCGTCCTGACGATCCTCAAGGGCAAGCTGCTGACGGGGTTGATCGGCGTGTTCGTGCCCGGTCTCGCCGTCGTGGGTGCCGTGCGCGTCGCGAAACCCGGATCGTGGTGGGCGACCAAGCGATACAAGACGGGCGGGTGGCTCGATCGGCGCTCCCACGCGCGTTTCAACGACGCCTACGACGAACGCTGGAACGCCGTGCGCGACTTCATCGGCGGCCGCCCCTACCCGCGCGAACAGATGCGCGCGACGATGCGCTCACAGATGCAGGCCGCGCGCCGACGCCGTCAGGAACTGCCGCTCGAGCGCGCTCAGGCCCGCGTCGCGCGTGAGATGCGCCGGCATGAGCGGCTGACGGCCGCGCAGGTGCGGCGATCGTCGACGCGGGCGCGCTCGAGACGTCGACGCTGACACGGCGGGGCGACGCTCGACGCCCCACACGGTGCGGAACTGCACCACGTGGGACGTTCGCGCCGACCGATTGCCCCACTCGGCGCGATCTGCGCCGAGTGGGACGTCACGAGGTTCGAACAGTTCCGCCCCGGGCCAGGTGCCTCGTTCGTTTCACTCGCGTACCGTCGAGCCCATGGACGAAACGGTGTTCACCTACGGCAGCCCCCAACTGAAGTTCGGCCCCGGAGCCATCGACGAGATCGCTTGGGACGCATCCAATCTCGGCGCGCGCAGCGTCGCCGTCGTGAGTGATCCGGGCGTCGCGGACGCAGGCATCACGCGACGCGTCGCCGACGTCCTGACGGGCGGTGACATCAGCGTCGACGTCTTCACCGGCGCCCGCGTCGAGCCGAGCGACGCCTCGTTGCAGGAAGCCACCGACTGGGCCCGCAAGAACGGGCCGTGGGACGCGATCGTCGCCGTCGGGGGTGGCTCGAGCATCGACACGGCCAAGGCCATCGCCCTCATGACGACGAACGACGGCGACCTCGTCGACTACATCAACGCGCCCGTCGGTGGCGGCAAGAACCCGACGAAGCCGCTCGTGCCCGTCATCGCCGTGCCGACGACGACCGGCACGGGCAGCGAGTCGACGACGATCTGCGTCCTCGACGTGCTCGAAGCGAATGTCAAGACGGGCATCAGCCATGCGTCGCTGCGCCCGCGGCTCGCCGTCGTCGACCCGCAATTGACGATGACGCAGCCCGCCGGCGTCACCGCGGCCGCGGGCATGGACATCCTCTGCCACGCCCTCGAGAGCTACGCGGCCAAGCCGTACACCGAATTCGCCGCCAAGCGTGCCGAGGAGCGCGTGCCGTACTGCGGCGCCAACCCGATCAGCGACATGTGGTCGCGCGAGGCCGTGCGTTTGCTCGCGACGTCGTTCCGCACCGCCGTCGCGGACGGTGACGACGTGGACGCGCGCGGCGCGATGGCGCTCGCGGCGACGTTCGCGGGCATGGGGTTCGGCAACGCCGGCGTCCACGTGCCGCACGCGTGCGCCTACCCGATCGCCGGCATGGTGCGCGACTTCCGCCCCGACGGCTACGACGCCGACCACCCGATGGTGCCGCACGGCATGGCCGTAGCGATGACGGCGCCCGCCGCGTTCGCGCTGCTCTACCCCGCCGACCCGGGGCGCCACCACGAGTTGGCCGCGTTGCTGGAACCGGACACCGCCGGCAGCGACCTCGGCTGCGATGCGCTGCCCGACGCACTGCGTCGCCTCATGCGCGACATCGGCCTGCCCAACGGCCTTGTTGCACTGGGCTATTCGAGCAGCGACCTGCCGCAGCTCGTCGACGGCGCGATGAAGCAGCAGCGCCTGCTCGCGACGGCGCCCGTCGACATCACCGAGACCGACGTCGAACGCGTGCTGCGAGATTCGATGACGCTCTGGTGACGACACCGCTGCCGTGAGGCGGGCGCTACGGTGGGGCTCGGCATCGCAGGACGTCGACCGCTGCGGGGGGTTCACAGGTGGCCGGGCCTACAAGGCGCCCGCCCGTCCCCCTCTGCGATTCGCGCATCGATTCCGTCGTCACGCCGGGCCCCTGGCATGACGCCGCCCTCGTCCGGCTCGCCGGTTCTGACGACGAGCGTCCGATGGGCTTTCCGGCTCAGTACGCCGAGCGCATCGCGAAGATCGGCGACAAGCCCCTGCGCAGACGGGTGAGGCCCGGTCGCCCGCGTGACGACGGCAGGACGCCGCAGCCCGTCAGCGTCCGGCGACCGTCACAGGTGATGCGCCCAGACGATCGGTCCCGACCGCGAGCGCACTGGCGCCTGACCCGCGACCGACGACGCCGGCAGCGACGCCGGCGTCAGCGTCAACGTCCGAGCTGCAGCGCGATCATCGGCGCGAGGGTGCGGACGACGTCGCGCGGCGGCATGGAGGCGATCGGCTCGATGCCGATGAGGTAGCGCGCGAACACGAGCCCGGAGATGACGGTTCCGACGCCCGCAGCACGGCGGGAGGCGTCGGCGCCTCCGATGTGATCGCGCACGTGCGTCAGCAGCTCGGCGGTGATGAACTCGCTGAACAACCCGCGGATGGCGGGATCGCCGAGCACACCTTCGACCGTCTCCTGCAGCACCGGGCGCGAGCCCGCGCTCTCCCACACGGTGATGATGGCCATCAGGGATTCCTCGGCCACGCGCTGCGGGGGCTTGCCCCGGGCACGGCTGAACACGGACTCGACGGCGAACGTCGGGCTGAACTGCAGCGCCATCGCCTCGGCGAACAGCAGCCGCTTCGTCCCGAAGTGATAATTCACCAACGAGTGGTCCACACCGGCCTCCCGGGCGATCGACCGGGCTGACGTGCCGCGGTATCCGGAGGCCAAGAACTGTGCTCTGGCCTCCTCCAACAGGCGTTCTCGGGCATCACTACCACCTTTGGGACGCCCCCGCGAAGAATTCACCACGGTGGCATCATCGCATCAGGGCGGGCCATGCTGGGGTCAATCGCACGACATCGCAGAGCGGCCACGAGCCACGCGCCCAGGCACCGCTCCCCGGCATCAGGAGCCGTCATGACCGAACCCACGCCGCCCATGCGCGGCGAGCACCACACGCACGCAGACCTCGACGCGGCCCGCGCCGAGGAGGCACAGGCCCGCACCGAGGCGCCCGCGACGACCGGCACGACGCAGAACGGCGTCGAGGCCGACGGCGCCGAACGCGTCGAGGAACCCGAGAAGGAGCAGCCGCCGCTGCTCGTCTTCGTCCTCGCGCTGCCCGTCGTCCTCGGCCTCATGCTGCTCGCGTTCGCGACGCCGGCCGTGCACTCCGGCGCGAAGGATCTACCCCTCGCCGCCAGCGGCCCGCAGCAGGTGACGTCGAAGATCACCTCGACGCTCGAGAAGGAAAAGCCGGGCGCGTTCGACGTCAAGACCTACTCGACGCCCGAGCAGGGCGCCGACGCCGTCAAGAACCGCGACGCCATCGGCGGCATCGCCGTGAAGCCGCAGGGCGCCGTCATCCAGACGGCCGCCGGCGCGGGCTCGCCGTACTCCGCGCTCCTCAAGGGCGTCGGGGCGGGCCTCGAGAAGCAGGGCCAGAAGGTGACCTACCAGGAGCTCGCTCCGCTCCCGGCGAAGGACCCGATGGGCACCGCCATGACGAGCGCCGGACTGCCGCTGATCTTCGGTGGCATGGCGACGTCCGCCGCACTGTTCTTCACCTTCCGCGGCTCGTTCGCTCGACGTGCGCTCGGCGTCGTCGGCGTCGCGACACTCGGCGGCCTGCTCGCCGCGTGGATGCTCACGTCCTGGCTCGACGCCGTCGACTGCTCGTTCTGGAAGCTCGCGCTCGCCTTCGGCCTCGGCATCGCGGCCATCGGCTTCACCGTTCTCGGACTCGCGAAGAACCTCGGCCCGGCCGGCTTCGGGCTCGGCGCCGTCGCGATGCTGTTCATATCCAACCCGATCTCGGGCCTCGCGACCGGCCCGCAGTGGCTGCCGCACCCCTGGGGCACGATCGGGCAGTTCCTGCCCGTCGGTGCGGCCGGCACCGCGCTGCGATCAGTCGCCTACTTCGACGGGCGCGGGGCGTCTCAGGCCTGGATCGTCCTGCTCTGCTGGGCCTTCGGCGGGTTCGTCCTGCTGTCGCTCGGCAAGTGGCGCAAGACAGCGCACTGACGGCCAGCCCGGGCGCGACGAGCGACGCGGCATCATCCGGGCGCGATCCATCATGGCTGGGTCGGCGCCCGCGCCATGTCGTGGCGGGCCTGTCGCGCACGGGGCGAATCGGGCACAGGCGAGTCGGGCGCGGGCATTGCGCAGAACACGGCGGTGCAGGAGTACGTGAGTCGGGCACGGGGCACTCGGGCGGGGCGAGTCGGGCGCAGCCTTGTCACGCACCCGCTTCCGGCCGTCGGCGGGACGGATCGTCGCAGCCAGCACATGTCGGAATAGTTGAACAGTCAACGGTATTGACACCGGCATGAAGATCGACATCTGGAGCGACATCGTCTGCCCGTTCTGCGTCATCGGCAAGCGACACCTCGAGCTGGCGCTCGAGAACTTCGAGCACGCGGACGACGTCGAGATCGTCTGGCACAGCTACGAACTCGACCCGAGCATAGAGCGTGAGCCCGGCCGCACGCTCGTCGACACGATTGCGACGAAGTACGGCATCAGCGCCGAGCAGTCGGCGGCGAGCCAGCGGGACGTCGCAGCGCGCGCGGCCGCCGTCGGCCTGACGTTCAACTGGCAGGACGCGAAGTACGGCAACACGTTCGACGCCCACCGCCTCATCCATCTCGCAGCGCATCACGGACTCGCGACCGCGGCGGAGACGCGCCTCATGCACGCGTACTTCACAGAGGGCGTCTCGATCGGCGACGTCGACGAACTGCAGCGTCTCGGCGAGGAGATCGGGTTGCCCGCCGACGACGTCCGCCGCGTCCTGGCCGGCGACGAGTTCACTCAGGACGTGCGCGCCGACGAAGCGGCGGCGCGTCAGATCGGCATCACCGGTGTGCCGTTCTTCGTCCTCGACGGGCGCCTCGCCGTCTCCGGTGCGCAGCCCGTCGATACGTTCGAGCGCGCCCTGACGCAGGCCTGGCAGGCTCGTACGGCCACCTCGGACCCGACCTTGGACGCGGCGGCAACGCACGGCGCGTCCACGTCATCCGACGACGCCGACCCCGACGACGTCGAGCCCACCGGCCCCGACGCCGACTCAGTCGACCATGGCCGCGCCAGCACCCACAGCCATCCCGGCACCTGCGACACCGACCACTGCGCCATCTGACCGCGGGCCCGTACCCATCTGCGATTTTCGTACCCGTTTACCGGGAGTAAATGTGGACGAACATCGCAGATGGGTACGGCTCCGACGCCCTCATAGCCGCCTCACAGCGACGCCATACGGGGTGGTGAAGTGAGGGCGGGACAGTGGCGTCATGAGCACGCAGGTCACCATGCCGCCGACACCGAACAGACTCGGCGCCTCCGCCGTCGCGGCACCACGCGAACCGCGCGTCATCCCCTCCTGGTGGCGTGACGCGAGCATCGTTGTCGCCTGGGGCCTCGGCCTGTTCGTCGTCGCCCTGTGGGTGACGAACGGCGGGATCGCCGGCCTGACGTCCACGTCGGGCGTCCTCGACGAATCGGGCCGCCTCACGGGTCTGATCGCGAGCTACCTGCTCCTGCTGCAGGTGCTGCTCATGGCGCGAGTTCCGTTCGTGGAGCAGGCCTTCGGGCAGGATGGGCTGACGCGCCTGCACCGCTGGGTCGGCTTCTCGAGTTTCACGCTGATGCTCGCCCACATCGCCCTCATCACGCTCGGCTACGCCGCCGACGCGCACCAGAGCGTCTGGGGGCAGATCGTCGACTTCACCCTCACCTACCCGGCGATGCTGCTCGCCCTGGCCGGAACCGTCGCGCTGTGCCTCGTCGTCGTCACCAGCATCAAACCGCTGCGCCCCGGTAGCGCGACTCGGTCCCCGCGCTCGCGCGCGCTGCGCTACGAGAGCTGGCATCTGCTGCACCTGTACGCCTACCTCGGCGTGGGTCTGGCCCTACCGCACCAGCTGTGGACGGGCCGCGACTTCCTCGCCTCGCCCGTCGCGACGACGTTCTGGTGGGCCCTGTACGCGGCGGTGGCGCTCACCGTCATCGTGTTCCGTGTGCTGCTGCCGCTCGCGCGCACCCAGCGCGCCGGCCTGCGCGTGACGCACATCCAGGAGATCGCGCCCGGCGTCGTCAACGTCAGCGCCGTGGGGCGCGCCACGGCCGCGCTCGACGCGCGCGCCGGCCAGTTCCTGCAGTGGCGCTTCGGCGGGCCGGGCGTGACGCGCGCGAACCCGTACTCGCTGTCCGCCGCGCCTCGCGTGAGGGACGACGGGCAGGTCGAGCTACGCTTCACCGCCGCGATGATCGGTGACGGCTCACGCCGCCTGTCGACGCTGACGCCGGGGACGCGCGTCCTCGTCGAAGGACCGTACGGCCGCATGCACGCAGGTGCGGCTCGCACCCGGGCGTCGCTGCTCATCGGCGCCGGAATCGGCATCACGCCGCTACGCGCCCTGCTCGACGAACTGCCGAGCGACCCCGCGACGGGGCGGCTCGACGCGACCGTCATCCACCGTCACAGCACCGACGACGACCTCGTGCTCGACGACGAGATCGAGGCCATCACCGCCGCGCGCGGTGGCCAGTACATCGTGCTGCGCGGCCACCGCATCCCCGGCCGTGAGAGCTGGCTGCCCGAGGATCACCGTCACCTCAGCGACGCCGACGCCCTCTTGCTCGCCTGCCCGGACGTGCGCGAACGCGACGTCTACGTCTGCGGCGGGGCCGGGTGGATGCGCGCGGTCGAGCGAGCGCTGCGCGAGATCGGCGTGCCGCGCGAGCAGATCCACGTCGAGCACTTCACCTACTGAACCTACTGACTTACTGAGCGAGGACGATCATGAAACGCATCACCTGGTGGGCCATGAGCACGCTGACGCTGCTCGTGCTGCTGTTCAGCTACCGCACGTCGACCGAGGCAGTCGCAGCCGGCGGGGCTGGGGCGTCGAACACCGTTGCGATGCAGCAGAACACCACGACGGGCCAGAGCGAGGCGGGATCGACGCAGACGACGACATCGGGGTCCGGCACCGGTTCGGGTTCGACGCCCGCGGCCTCGGCTTCCACGTCCGGCTCGGCGAAGTCCGCGACCTACACGGGCACGAGCGTCGATACGCGTTGGGGGCCGGTGCAGGTGCGCATCACCGTCGCGAACGGAAAGGTCACCTCGTCGGAGGCCATCGTCTACCCGAGCGAGAACTCGCGCGATCAGGAGATCAACTCCGTGGCCATCCCGACGCTCAACTCCGAGGCGACGGGCACGACGACGAGCTCGATCGACATGGTCTCCGGCGCGACGTACACCTCGACGGGCTACATCCAGAGCCTGCAGTCGGCGCTCGACCAGGCCCACATCTGAGCCCGCGATGATGACGACGGCTTCGACGCGAGAAGAGATCATGATGCCCACCACCCCGGAACCGCCGTGGCGCACCCGAGCGTTCGTCGAACACACGATGGGCATGGCCGTCTCGCTCCATATTCGCGTCGCACACGACGAGTTCGACTCACGCACAGACGAACTGGCCGACGCAGCCCACCGCGCCTTCGCCGCCCTGCACCGCGCCGACGACGTGTTCTCGACCTACCGCGCCGACAGCGACCTCATGCGTATTCGCCGCGGTGAGCTCGACGAGACCGAGGCGGACCCCTGGTACGCAGACGTTCGCGCGTTGTGCGAGGAAGCCGCGACCGTCACGAATGGCCTGTTCACGACCGACCTCGTCGGTCCCGACGGCAGCCGCGGGTACGACCCGACGGGCCTCGTCAAGGGTTTCGCCGTCGAGCGTGCCGCCGACGTCCTGCGCGCCGTCCCCGGAATCGTGTTCTGCCTCAACGCCGGCGGTGACCTGACGTGCGACGCGGGGCCGGGCGCGAGTGCAAGCATCGAGCGCGTGTGGCGCGTTGGCATCAGCGACCCGCGCGACGCGGCGGGCGTCGTCGCGACGATCGAGCTGACGCAGGGCGCGCTGGCGACATCAGGCACCGCGCAGCGCGGCGCCCACATCGTCGACCCGAGGACGAATGTGGACGAAAATCGCAGAAGAGGACAGGAATCGCCGATGGGGCACGGGGGCGAGTGTGCGAGCGTCACCGTCGTCGGCCCGGATCTAATCTGGGCCGACGTGTGGGCCACCGCCTGCTTCCTCGAACCCGACGCCCTCGCCTTCAGTCGCATGGCCGCCAGCTACCGCGTCGCGCACCTGCAGGCCTGACACGCTGCCTCCCACGGGTCTCGAGGCGCGGCCGGCATGCAGATCCGAGACCGCCGCCGGCCCGGCCGCGAACGGACCCCGCCAGGAGGCGTGAGTCGGCGCGGGCGCGGTCCGACCCTCCGGCCGGCATGTCCGCTGCATCCGCGGTACCGCCACGTATTCTGGGGCGGTGAACCCTGAATTGTCCGTCGTTGTCCCCATGTTCAACGAGCAGGACGTGCTGCCCCTGTTCGCCGAGCGTCTGCGCCCCGTCCTCGACGGCATGAATACCTCGTACGAGGTCGTGTGCGTCGACGACGGATCATCTGACGACACCCCCACCATCCTGCAGCGACTGCGCCGCGAGTGGCCGCAGATCCGTGTCGTGCGGTTGCGCGCGAACGCAGGCCACCAGGCCGCCATGAGCGCCGGCCTCGCGCGCTCTCTCGGCTCCTGGATGGTGACGATCGACGCCGACCTCCAGGATCCCCCGGAGGTCATCGCCGAGATGCTCGACGTCGCGAAGCGCGAGCACGTCGACGTCGTCTACGGCGTACGCACCGACCGCACGACGGACACGGCGTTCAAGCGCACCACGGCGGAGGGCTTCTACAAGGTGATGGGCAAGCTCGGGGCGGGTGGCGCGATGAACGCAGCCGACTTCCGCCTCATGAGCCGAGAAACGGTCGACGCCGTCCTCGCGCTGCCCGAGCAGAACCGCGTGCTGCGCCTCGCCGTCCCGCACCTCGGTTTCCCGAGCGCCGAGGTCGGCTACAAGCGTGAGGCCCGCGCCGCAGGCGAGTCGAAGTATCCGCTGTCGAAGATGCTGAAGCTGACGTTCGACAGCATCACAGGCGTATCCAACGCTCCACTCCGGCTGGCGACGTGGTTCGCCGGTCTGGGGTTCGTCACCGCCTTCCTGGTTCTCGTGTTCGCGCTCATCTCCAAACTGACGGGCCACTCGATCACCGGCTGGGCTTCCACCATGGTCGCGATCTGTGGCTTCGGGGCATTCCAGCTGTTGTGCCTCGGAATCCTCGGCGAGTACGTCGGGCGTTTGTACGTGGCGATGCAGGCTCGCCCGACCCACTACATCGCGTACGACAGCCTCGAGACGCCCGAGAGCCGCGTCGGCGACCCCACCCTGTGAGTCATCGCGGGCGGCCGCTCAGCGCGGCCGCCCGCCCAGCGACCTAGGGCACCCGCGAGGCGGATCACCGCAGGCGATAGATCGTGACGGGCCCGGACGTGTGAACGGGCGTCGCGTACTTTGCCAGTTCCGGCGAGACCTTGCTCGCCCGCGCGTCGCCGAACAACCACCGCACGCCCTGCTTCTGCAGCGCCGCGACACCGGCGGCGGTGGGCGCGTGGAAGACGTTCTCGTTCGTCATGTAGAGGGCGCGATTCGGGTACGGCTGCTGGGTCGCCCGCAGGCCGTGCTCCCCTGCGGCCTTCTGCGGCGCATCCATGTATCCCCATGACTCGACGAGCATCCGACGTTCGCTGAAACCGCTCACCCAGAACGCTCGACGGTCGCAGTTCAGCGTCGACACCACGCCGCGGCAGTGGACGTTCGTGGCCACGAGATCGTGGGCTCCTGAGTGATCGCGCAACCAGAAGGCTGCGGACGATTCCGCCGGCAACACGGAGTACGACGCGACACGGCCGCGAGGCGCGTCGAACTGTTCGTGCGTCGCGTCCGCCGTCGCGACGCCCGCCTGGACGACACCGAGACCGAGCAGCACCGCCGCGCCCCACAGGGCCCTGCGACGCATCAGCACGACGAGCGCGACGACGAGCACCGCCATCACGAGCGTCGGCCAGATGATGCCCCCCGGGATGGCGTGAGGAGCGGGCACGTGCTTGCCCGTGACCGCGCGGCTGATCCACACGACCAGGCCGCCCAACGCGAGCCCGATGGCGGTGACGCCCCAGCGTCGCGGGTGCTCCGCCCGAGCCCAAGCCGCGGCGAACCCCCAGCCGGTCAGCGTCGCGAGCAGCGGCAACGCACCGAGCGGAAAGTAGCCCTGAGACAGGCCTGTGTGGTCGATGAGCTGGAACGCCGCGAGCGAACCGGCGAACGAGCCGAGCAGGAACAGCGGAACCGGGTCGCGACGCCACGTCGATCCGAGGGCCACGGACGTCGCCGCGTACGCGTACCCGAGGAGCATCACGGCGAGCACCCCGAGAACGATGACGAAGACGCTGGGCGTCGCGATGTGCGGCGGAATCATCGAGCCGTGGCCAGTGGGGCGTGGCAGGTGGAGGTAGTCACGGTATGCGCTCGCGCGCCGCACGCTCGACAGCAGGCGCACCTCGGAACCTGCGGAACCGCCGGCGAACAGCGGGAGGGCCATGACGATGCCCACCGCACACAGCACACCCACCGTCAGTGCTCCGCGGCGCACGCGACGGTTGCGGATGAACAGGACGAGGACGACCGCGGCGCCCGCTCCGAAGACGGGCAGGATGCTCGACTTCGCTCCCGCACAGACGAACATGGTGATGACGGCGAGGGCGAGCTGCGCGCCCCGTACCCGTTCGCCGCGCAGGATGGGGGCGAAGAGGTACAACGCCCACAGCGTGAAGACGAGACCGAAGACCTGTGACGGGCTCACCCAGATGAACGGCGTGTGGGGCCCGGCCCCGACCCAACCGAGGAACGACACCGACGCGGGGGCGGCGAGCACGATCATCGCGACGTTGCCCGCGACCCACGAGCCGCTGAGACGCGCCGTCACGACGAGCGTCAGCGCCAGCGTCAGCCCGATGATCGGCAGCATCCACAGCCGCAGCGCCACCATCAGCGTCGAGGCGAACGACCCGAGGCTGCCGGAGGCCATGTATGCGTCGCTGAGCC
Organism: Dermacoccus sp. SAI-028; assembly: GCF_004346775.1. Taxonomy (NCBI): domain Bacteria; kingdom Bacillati; phylum Actinomycetota; class Actinomycetes; order Micrococcales; family Dermacoccaceae; genus Dermacoccus; species Dermacoccus sp. SAI-028. The sequence continues at coordinate 3,004,510 of NZ_SMFS01000001.1, forward strand.
AGTGGTAGTTGAGGTGGCCCGATTTCGCCTGCGGCACCATGGGCACGAGCGCATGCTCGAGCTCCCCGACGAGGCCGAGATGCCAGTACAGATCCTGATACATCGTGCTCGTGCCCGGGGGCATGCTCTGGTGCGCCGCATCCGCGAGGAAGGCGAGGCCGAGCCACACCGTCAGCGCCACCCACAACCAGGCCGAGGCGACGGGTGTGCGGCCGAGATCCTCGACGGAGCCCGTGACGGGCGTCTCGACGCGCGTCGCTCCACCGGCCGTGCGCGCTGGGGGCGCGCTCATCGACGCCGCCGTCGGGGCCGTGTCCGCCGTGACGGCGCCTGCAGCATCGCCCCTGTGACGCCAGAGCAGCGCCGCACCGACGCCAAAGGCGACCACGCCGCCGACGACCGTCAGGCCGGGCTGTGAGATCGCTTGCCACGCGGCCCAGTTCACGAGTTGCAGCATGATGCCGACGACGGCACCGAGGCTCCATCGCAGCGACCCGCGCAGTCGGGACATGGCAGCGACGACGCCGGCGCCGCAGAGCAGCCAGGCGGACGTCCAGACGGCATAGCGCACGGCGTCCCCGAAGGAGGCGTCGAGCGCGACGGGTGCGAAGAAGATGAACAGTAGGCCCACGACAGCGGGCGCACGACGGGCACGTGTGAGCACCCAGCGGAGTTTAGTGGCTCATCCCCCGGTGCGCCCGTACCCATCGGCGATTCTCGTCCACCTTCACCCCCGGTAAACGAGACAAGCACTGGCAGCAAAGAGGGACGAAAATCGCCGATGTGGACAAGAATCGCCGTCGGGTACGGACCATGCGGCCTCGAGCGCTCAGGCGCGGCGACGATGCGACGGTGCAGCGACGGGGCGAGGAGCCTTTCGCGGACGCTCGGTGCCTCCGGCGGCTCTAGGATCGCCGGGTGAGCTCGCCCATCCCGTCCGACCCGTCGCAGCAGACGACGCATGCGCGCGACGTCGCGCCGAGCGTCTCGCAAGGGGCCGCGCCGAGGAGCGCGCAAGGTGCCGCGTCCCCCGCTGACGACCGCATGACGCCCGCGCAGACGCGTCAGTTGCTCGTCTATCTCGCGGCTGCTCACATGGCCGCCGGAGCGGGGGCGCACGAGGCGGAGGAGGACGTCGTGCGCGCCGCCCGCGCCATCGGGCTGCCCGGCGTGCAGATGCAGGCCAACCCGAACGGCGTGACGCTGGGGCTCGGCCATGGTGAGCCGGCGACGTTCGAGTCCGTCGAGGGTTCGTTGCGACTCGATCAGACGGCGCGTGTCGCCGCGATCCAGCACGGTCTGGAGATGGGGTCGCTGACGCCAGCGGACGCCCTCGCCACGCTGCGCGGCCTGAGGAGGCAACGCGCCCGCTTTCCCGTCGTCGGCATGTACCTCGGCGGCCTCGTCGTCGCAGCGGGCATCGCCGGGATCCTCCAACCGACCTGGCCGAGCGTGCTGTTCGCGGCCCTGGCGAGCCCCGTCACCGTCGCCCTGATCCGCCTGACGGGCCGTCGTCTCGTCCCGGCGGCACTGCTGCCGCTGTTCGCCGGGTTCATCGTCGCGGCCGCCGCGTTCGCCGCCTTCGACGCCGGTCTCGTCGCCAGTCCGCTGCGCACGATGCTGCCACCCGTCGCGGTGCTGCTGCCGGGCGCGCTCATCGTCACGGGCCTCAGCGAACTCGTCGCCGGCGCCATGGTCAGCGGCGCCGCACGCCTCGCGCACGGCACGGCGCAACTCGTCATGTTCGCCGCAGGTGTCGCCGGCGCGAGCCTGCTGACGCACGCGCCGAGCAGCGCCTTCGTCAACACCCGCGTCGACGAGCTGGGCCCGCTCGCCGGGTTCATCGGCCTCGGGGCGGTGACGATCGGCATCTGCCTCATGGAGTCGGTGCCGCGGCGCCTCGCACCCTGGGTGCTCGCCGTGACGACGCTGACGTACGCGACGCAGTGGTCGATCCAGAACTGGCTCGCCTACCCCGCCTGGGCCGGCGCGTGCGCGGGCGCGTTCGTCGCCGCCTTCAGCGCATGGGTGATGGCGCTCGCCCGCCCGACGCTGCCGCGCATGGTGTTGTTCCTGCCGAGTTTCTGGCTGCTCGTGCCCGGCTCGCTGGGGCTCGTCAGCGTCACGCAGCTCGCCATCGACCCGCACGAGTCGTGGAAGACGGCGACGAATGCCTCCGGCGCCATCGTCGGGATCGCTCTCGGGCTCGTGTTCGGTACGAGCGCCGCGCGCGGGCTGCGCGTCACGATCCGCCGCGCCCGCCGCGGCCGTGCCAGCCGGCCCGCCTGATCTACGCTGGAGCGATGACGTCGTCCCCGCGCCTGCGCGCCTTTCTCCTCGCCCTGTGCGGTGTCGCACTGGGTATCGCCCTCGCGCGCCTGTCGGGCGGCTCCCTCGCCGTCGTGCTCGCGATCGTCGTCGGCGTCGCGTGCTTCATCGTCATGCAGATGCGGCGCCGGGGCTGACAGCCCTGCCCAGCGCAGGCCATCCGGCACCAATCTGACCGAATCGGTGGCGCCGGACGCGCCGTTGCGGGGAAAATGAAGGAACGCGTGTCTGCCGACGCGCTGACGTTCGACGTCGACGCCCGTCGACCTCGCCGAGAGTCCACGCTGAAAGGTCTGGCATGAGCACCTCACCCACGGAGCGTCGCGACGACGACGACTTCACGTTCCCGACCGCCGCCTGGGTCGCCATCGACGTCACGGCCCTCGGCGTGCTCATCCTCCTGCTGTGGATCTTTCAGCCCGATAAGGGTCTGCTGCCCGAGCCGAGCTGGCTCATCGACCCCCTCGCCGGCTGGCTGCTCGGCAACGTCCTCGGGTTCGCGGCATACAAGACATTCCTCAAGCTGCCGCCGGCCGGCATGGCGGCGATCTGCCTCGTGCTGGTCGCACTCTCGCCCGTCATCTTCCTCAAGTACCCGGCCATGGGTGCGTTCTTCTCCGCGCTGGCCATCGGCATCGGCGCGGGTTCGATCATCCACCGAACGCTGACCGAGCGCCGCACGCACTGACGCGTCTCGACCCCAAGGTCGAGCGCAACACCGCAGCCCCCGTCGACGAGACGGGGGCTGCGGTGTTTCACGTGAAACACGCCGCAGTGTCAGCCTGCGCGCTCCATGCGGCCCCCGACACGACGGGACGGGCAGGCCCCGCCAAGCACGCTGCTCACGTTGCCCGGCGGCCGGGTGCAGGCCGGACGGGCCGGTACGCACGAACCGCCCGGAATCACGAGGATTCTCGAGCGGTTCGTCGATCACGCGTCAGATCGCACGGCGTCCCGGTATCACGGCATCCCGGCGATGGAAGCGCAGTTCGACGTCGCGGGCTTGCCGGCGAGACGGTCGACGACCCAGTTACGTGCAGCCAACTGGTCGGTGATGAACGGGCCGACGTGGTTGAGGATCGACTTGGTGCCGGCGCTCGGGTTGCTCAGCGGCGCGTACGTGACGTTCGAACCCTCACCGCACCAGTCGACGGCGAGCTGGCGGGCCTGGCTGTGCGTGACGAGGTCGTCGGCGGTCGCCGTCGCCACGCGCACGGCGGCCGTGGGCTTGAGACGGCCGATGCGCTGCGCGTCGATGAATTCGGAGAGCGCCGGTTCGCGCGCGACGATCTGCGCGAGCGATTCGCCGGACTTCGTGTACTGCGCCGTCTTCTTGCCACCGAACGCGAAGACGATGTCGGCGGTGCACTGCCCGCTCGTCTTCGCGAGCATCGCCTTGCCGTCGTCGTTGAGGTTGTCGTCGATGATCTTCTGCAGCCCCGGGTATTCGTTGACGGCGCCGTTGATGATGTAGCCGATGACGCCGGCGATCGGGCTGCCGTCGACGCCGGAAAGCACCGAGTTGAGCTCGGCGGGCGGAGCGCCGACGTAGGCGGCCGCCACATTCAGCTCCGGCGCGTACGTGGGCGCGGCCTCGACGGCTGCGCCGGAAGCGCCGCCACCCTGGGAGTAGCCGTACGTCGCGACCTTGGAGTCGGCCTTGACGCTCGCGCCGGGCACCTTGCTCGCGACGCGCGCCGCGTCGAGAACAGCGTGGGCCTGGTCGGCGCGGTTCATGTAGCTGTGGACGCGGTCGTTCATCCCGAGGCCGACGTAGTCGGTGACGACGACGGCGACTCCCTTCGACAGCAGGTTGTTCATGGCGGTCGTCTCGTAGTTGAGGCCGATCGAGCCGGGAATCTCGAGGTTGAGCGCGGTGGTGAGCAGCTTCGACGGCGCGCACTGGTCGCCCTGGCCGATCGTGCCGACGGAGAAGCTGACGACGGGACGCGGGCCCGGGCCCGTCCACTTCGCCCACGGCTCGATGTAGGCGCCGGTGACGGCGGTCGGCTTGTCGTTCGTGTCGCGTGTCGAGTACATGATGCGCGTCGTCTTGCCGTAGACGCCGAGGCCGGTGAAGAACGGCTCACTCTTGATGAGGGTGCCGGGGGTGGTCGGGACGCTGGCGGGCGCGGTGTAGAAGGTGGCGGCGTTGGCCTGGGCGGCGGGCGCTGCGGCCATCGTCGTGACGCAGGCGGTGGAGGTGGCGGCGATCGTGAGAGTGACGGTGGCGAGACGGTTTCGGCGCATGGGGGGTTCCTTCGGGGCGGGAGGGTTTTCCGGGGACCGGCATGGAGCAGCCACGCGATGTGACCTACCGCACAGTAACCTTTTCGCGGGAACCGTTGGGGAAGGACGGCTCGAAAAGTTACGCGAGCGTAACTGAGATGCGGGATCGTGTGGCTCGTGTCACGAATGGACGCCCGGCAGGCCGAAAAGCCCACCCCGGCGCGGCTGGTCGTGCGGTTCCAGAGCCGAAACCGCCTCATGCGCGATCAGATCGCCGAGCCGCCCGGCCGTGCCCCGTCAGGCGCCGAACGCCGATTCCGGTTGACGTTCGTGCTGCGGCACCTCGGCCTCGTCGCCAGCGCCGCGTCCGAGCACCCGGGCGATGTCATGGGCGAGCTGCACCGTCGCGTCGATCTCGACGCGGCGCGTCGACACGCTCTCGATGTTGAAGCCGAACGGCACGTCGAGGTAGCGGCAGAAACGGGCGAGTTCGTGCGCGGCGGCGAGGCAGTGCTCGTAGGACGCCTCGAGGGTGTCGTGGCTGCGGCGCAGTTCGTTGCCAACCCAGCGGGGCACGTCGACGCCGAGCCATTCGAGGAAGTCGAGGGTCTTCTCCGAGCCGCACAGCGACAGCGTGAAGATGAGGCGCGCCGGTCGGATGCCCCGCTCGGCGCACGCGTAGGCGTAGTCGCTGATCGTGTTCTTCGCCTCGCCGGTGTCGTACACGACCTGACTGACGAAGAACGCCGCACCGGACTCCTGTTTGCGCAGCAGTCGTTCGTGCTCGGCGGTCGTGCGTGCGTGGCGTTCTGGGATGACGACCCCGCCGAGCGTCACGTGCTCGTGCTCGGCGACGAGGTCGACGGCGCGCGGCAGGCTCGTCCGCACCGGCTTGTCGGACGAACTGGCGCCGACGAAGACGGTCGCGTCACCCTGACGGCGTGAGGCGAGGAAGTCGCGCAGCTGCGCCTCGTCGTACTTGCCGACGCAGCGGTAGACGATCGCGTTACCACCCCACCCGGCGAGCGGGCCGGCGAGGAAGTCTGCCGGGTCCATCGTCTCGAGGTAGGGGAACGGTCGGTCGTCGTCGGTGCGATCCGACTCGTCGTCGAGGTCGTAGAGGATGAGCGCGTCGACGTCGAGGCCGTCGAGACGCGTGAGGGTCGCGTCGGCGATCTCCTGCGCACGTTCGGCACTCGTCGTCGCACGCGGGGGCGTCATGGCGAACAGCAGCAGTTCACGTTCGTCGGTGACGAGGTCGGCGAAGGTGCGTTCGGCATGGGCGCTCATGACGATCGAGGCTAGGCCCGCACCTCATGAACCCCCGATTCGCGCGCCGACCCGTGAGACGAGCAGCCGTCTGCCGCGGACCGAAAGCAGCGGATCATGACCCGGAAACGCGTCACGGATGACGCGCTTCCGGGCGATGACGGCGGCTCTGAGGGGTGCCGCGGGGCTCCGCACGGCCGGGGCAACGTCAGGCTTGGGCGAGGACGTCGATCGTCGCGGTCGCGGGATCCCACCACCGCAGACGGTCGGCAACGAGGACGTCAGGCGCCGGCTCACCACCGCGGGCGTCGACGGCGGCCATGGCCTCCCCGAGTCGATCGCGCGGGATGCGCCGACCGAGCGTCACGTGCGGCGTCCACACCGGGTGGCGGACGAGCGGTGACGCCTGACGCAGCGCCGCCACCTCATCGGCGACGACACGGGGCGGCTCGGCGAGGTGCGCGAGCGTCACCCGTGAGCCCGCGCCGAACGCGATGAGGCCGCGCACGTCGAGACGGATCGGCAACGCGGCGGCGAAGAAGTCGCGGGCGCGTGCGATCACGTCGTCGGGAATCGCCGATGCGACGACGAGCGACAGGTGCGGCGCGTTCGTCATGCCACGGTGGTCGAGTTGTGACGGCAGGCCGAAGAATCGCAGCGCCCGCCACTGTTCCTCGACGGCGGTGGCGCTGCGCTCGTCGAAACTCAACTCGAGCGCACAGTCGGCCATGACTTGACGCTACCGAGGTCAGAGGATGAAGAACCACCCCTAGGTGCTCGGTTGAGCCCCAGGGGTGGTTTCCATGCGGATGCTCCGGCCGTCGTCAGGCCGCCGCGCGGCGTCCGTCAGGCCAGCGCGTCGCCGTCGCCGGAATGGTCGGCGGTGTCGTGACGCTCGCGGCGGTCGCGCCGCAGGGGAAGCTCGGCGGTGCGGTCGCCGCCGTCGCCGCGGCCGTCGACGTCATCGTTCGAGGCGGTCTCAGACGCCCGCTCCCGCGACTCGCGCTCGTAGCCGGGCCCCCGCCCGCCCTCCTGCCTGTGCGGCGGGTGGTGGCCGAGTTGATGCTCGACGAACTCGCCGACGGCGCCGACGCCGTCGTCGTCACTCGCGTCGACGCCGCCCGGGGCGAAGCGGTAGGTGTTGTTGCCGATCATGAACAGGATCCACAGGCCGATGACGCCCCAGACCGCCACGACCCACAGGGGGCGGGTGAGGTCGACGCCGCCGAAGTAGGCGATCGAGCGCACGGCGTCGACCCCCGCGCCGTTCGGCAGGTACGGGCCGACCGAGCGCCACGGCTCGGGCAGCACGTCGTAGGCGAACGCACCGCCGGCGGAGGGGTTGCCGAGGATGACGAACAGCAGGATCGCGAGGCCCACGCCGAGCGAACCGAATGCCGACGTCAGGCCGAACGTGAACGTGCTGACGGCGAAGACGAGCGCCATGCCCATGGCGGAGATCTTCCAGAACGGGCCGGGCAGCGCGTCGAGCATGTGCTGCGCCACCAGGGTGCCGACGATGCCCGAGAGCACCGCGTACCCGGCGAACAGCAGCAGACGCATGCGCGCCCCGACGGCGGTGTGCGAGCGGTTGCCGACGACGGTCGTCATCGACGCGGGAAGCAGGTAGGCGCCGACCATCCAGGCGAGGACGAGATAGAACGCGGCGGTTCCGCGGGCGTCGTCGGGCGCAGCCTTGACGACGTCATGCGTGACGAGGCCGCGCTTCGCGTTCTGTGACGTCTTCGTCGCGACGGTCTGCGCCACCTGAGCGCGCGAGGCGCCTTGAGCCGAGGCGTAGTAGAGCGTGTCCTTCGGGTTCTTCTCCGTCTTGCTCGGGTTGAAGACGTAGACGCCGACGGCCTCGTCCTTCTTCACCTGCTCGATGGCGGCCTTCTCGTCGGTGCTGATCGTCGCGAGCACGGGCTGACCGTCGATGGCGTTGAGCTTGTTCGCGATGTAGCCGGCGTTGCCCTCGGTGTGGCTGACGACGATGAACGGCGCCTTCTTCGCCTCCGGCTTGCCGAAGGCACCCATGTACGAAAGCCCCATGAGGCCCTGCACGATCACGCACATGAGCGCGAGCACGATGAGGCGGGGGGCGAACTGACGGATCTGCTCGCGAGCGGTGGTCTGTGCAGGAGCAGACTCGTCGAGACGCTGCGCCATGGGCTTCCTCCGAAGGACGGGATGCGGGCGGTTTCGTGGGGGCCGGCCGCTCGCGTCGCGGCAAGCTGCCGGGCCGTGGTTCAACCGTACTTCCCCAGGCCCCATCCGGTCACACTACACCTGTAGTAACGCCTGGAGGAAATCGCAGGACCCAGACAGATTTCGCCTGGCACTCACACCGTGCGGCTCGCCACACCAGGACGAGACCGCTTTCATTCCTCGGCCTCGCCGCCCGCCTCAGCGGGCGGCGAGGAGCGCCGTCACCAGCTGCGCGGGATGTTGCGCAGGTTGGAGCGGCCCATCGCGACGGCTTCGCCGGCACCGCCGTTGAGCACGATGCGCGACATGGCCGTCGCGAACCCGAACACCTGGTCGCTCGTGATCTTCGGCGGGATCGACAGCGCCATCGGGTCGGTGACGATGTCGACGAGGCTCGGGCCCTTGTGCGAGAGCGCCTCGGCGTACGCCTTCTCGAGGTCCTTCGGGTTCTCGACGCGGATGGCGTGCCACCCCATCGCCTGAGCGATGGCGGCGTAGTTGACCTCGGGTACGTCAACGCCGAAGTCGGGCAGCTTGTCGACGAGCATCTCGAGCTTGACCATGCCGAGCGTCGAGTTGTTGAACACGGTGAGCGTCAGCGGCAGGTCGTAGGCGCGTGCCGTCAGCATGTCGCCCATGAGCATCGACAGGCCGCCGTCACCGCACATCGCGACGACCTGGCGGTCGGGGTGCGCGAACTGGGCGCCGATGGCCTGCGGCAGCGCGTTGGCCATCGAGCCGTGCAGCATCGAGCCGATGAGGCGGCTGCGGCCCGTCGGCTGGATGTAGCGCGCGGACCACACGTTGCACATGCCCGTGTCGGCGGTGACGATCGCGTCGTCCGCGAGGGCCTCGTTGAGCAGCGACGCGGCGTACTCGGGGTGGATGGGGGTGTGCTTCTCCACCTTGCGGGTGTAGGCGCCCACTGCCTTGTCCATGAGCTTCTCGTGCTTCTTGAGCGTCTTGTCGAGGAACTTCGAGTTCTTCTTCTCCTCGATGAGCGGCAGCACGGCGTCGAGAGTCGCCTTGACGTCGCCCTGGATCGGCAGGTCGACGGCCGTGCGGCGGCCGAGCACCTCGGCGCGCGCATCGATCTGCACGGTGCGCGTGTCGGGCAGGAACTGGTCGTACGGGAAGTCGGTGCCGACCATGATCATGAGGTCGGCGTCCTCGATGCCCTCGGCGGCGGCGCCGTAGCCGAGCAGGCCCGTCATGCCGACGTCGAACGGGTTGTCGTACTGCACGAAGTCCTTGCCGCGCAGCGAGTGCCCGACGGGCGCCTTGGCCTTGCTCGCGAGCCGCATGAGCTCGTCGTGTGCCCCGGCGGCACCGGCGCCGGCGAAGATGGCGACCTTCTCCGCCGCGTTGATCTCAGCGGCAAGCTTCTCGACGACTCCGGTCGGCGGCACGAGCACGCCCGGCTCGGGCACGGCGACGGGCGTCACGTCCGAGGTGGCGGGCTCGTCGGCGATGTCACCGGGCAGCGTGATGACGGAGACACCCTTGAGCGTGACGGCGTGCTGGATCGCCGCCTGCACGACGCGGGGGCTCTGCACGGGCGTCGAGATGAGCTCGGAGTAGACGCTGCACTCGGTGAAGAGACGGTCGGGGTGGGTCTCCTGGAAGTAGTCCTGCCCGATCTGCGCGCTCGGGATGTGGCTCGCGATGGCGAGCACGGGCGCGCCGGAGCGGTTCGCGTCGTAGAGGCCGTTGATGAGGTGCAGGTTGCCCGGGCCGCAGGAGCCCGCGCAGACGGCGAGTTCGCCCGTCACCTGCGCGTCGGCGGAGGCGGCGAAGGCGGCGACCTCCTCGTGGCGCACGTGGATCCAGTCGATGCCGCCCTTCGCGCTGCCGCCGGTGCGGCGCACGGCGTCGACGATGGGGTTGAGGCTGTCTCCGACGATGCCGTAGATGCGGCGCACACCGGCGGCCTGGAGCTGGGAGACGATCTGTTCGGCGAGCTTCATCGAGCTGACTCCTCCGGCGGCACCCGCCGCCTCGTTCGTGAACACGTTTTGATTTCAGTCAAGTACGCGCGGCAGATCCCGTCAACGAGGCTGCGATGTGAACTCTGGCATCCGCCACCGACAACCCCGTCATTCCGCGGTTTTCGACACCTCGCGGCACCCGTCAACGTGACGAAAGAGGCATTCGCAGGCACCCTGCCGACAAGGTGCACGCAACGCGTCACGCCTCGACGATGTTCTGGCCCAGGTATTTTCCGGGCCGCGGGGCGCTCGGCAGCAGGTACACACCGGAGCCGATGGGCGTCGTCCAGGTATTGAGGAGGTCGGCCTCGGCGAGGCGGCGCTGGATCGGCACGAACTGCGCGGCCACGTCGGCGCAGAACGCGACGAAGATCAACCCGCGGTCGCTCGTGCCGTCGGCGCGCGCGTCCTCGTAGTTGTAGGGGCGGCGCAGGATGCGCTCCCCCGTCTTCGCCGGCCGCGCCCGCGGCACGTGGGCCGCCGGGTTGATGACGCTGAGGCCCAGCTCGTCCGTCTTGTCCAGGTCGATCGGGTCGTGCGCTGACGTGCCCGTCAGCGGGGCGCCGTTCGTCAGCCGCCTGCCGATCGCGTTCTCCTGAGAGGTGCGATCGAGCGTCTGCCACACGTCGACGTCCATGCGGATACGGCGGATCACCATACCGGTGACGCCCTCCATCCACGGCGCGTCGGTGGTGGCGGCGTTCCACACGCGGTCGGCCTCGTTGCCGTCGACGTTCGGCTGCTCCTGCCCGTCGAGCTGGCCGAACAGGTTGCGCGTGACACCTGCATCGCTCGGGCGCGCGCCGGCGTGGAAACCGCGCTGCTGCCAGCGCGGCGTCGCGATGCCCTTGAGCGCACTGACGAGTTGCGTCGCCGCGTGGCTCACCCCGACCGGGTTGGCCGCGTCGATCTGGATGACGAGATCCGTCTGATCCCAAGGCTCCTCGAACCGATCGATCGGCATCGTGGGGATCGGCGCGAGCCACGACGGAGCCTTCGCCCGCACGCCGCGCAGCGTGAACACGCGCGGCCCGAGGCCGACGGCGATCGCGACGCCGCCGGCATCGAACGCGAGTTCATGCGCGATGTCGGGCAGCGGCGTCGACCCCGCGACGAAGCGCGACGCGGCGTCGTCGACGACGACGAGCGCACGACGCAGGTCGTCCTTGGTCGCATCGCGCGCGAGGTCGAGGCCGAGCCAGTGCGCGTGCGTGCCAGGCTGCGTCGTCACACCCGACTGACGCGGCGCACCGCTCGGCACGTGCCAGCGCGCCGGATGGGCCGACGCGCTGGCACGCGCGCCCTGAGTGGTCGAGGCATTCGAGGATCCCGAACCTACCGCCCCGGAACCTGGCCCAGCCCCTGGCGCCGACGCTCCCGACCCCGCGCGATCACACGCCGCGAGCGCAACGGCACCGAGGCTCGCGAACGACCCGGCGATCAGTCCCCGCCGCGAGGCCCCGCCCCCATCGGCTATTCCTGTACCCTTCTGCGATTTTCGTCCACCTTCGCGCGCCACCCCGGCCGTCGCCGCCGATGGGCCGGCTGGGCACTGCGGATCCACGCGAGACGGACCATCACCTGAACCCTCCTCGTCCTGACCGCGGCCCGCGCGGGGCACCTCCGTCGAGGCACCCCGCGCATCGTCACGACGCTGACGGCGAAGGCTCACTGGCCGCGACGGCGCCGCGCCATGAGCGCGACTCCGATGCCGACCACCACGACGACACCCGCCACCGCGGCGACGACGCTCCACGCGGCGCTGCCGTCAGCGTCCTCGTGCGCTTCCGCCGCAGGTGACGGAGCGGGCGAGTCGAACGTCGTCGTGGCCGTCGCGCGCGGCGACGACGACGCGGCGCCGACCGAGGACGACGCTGCCGTCGACGGCGCCGCAGTGCTTGCAGTGCCACCCTTCAGCGTGAACGTGTACGACCCGCTGATGGGGTGACCGTCGCTGGAGACGACGCGCCACGTCACGGTGTACGCGCCGTCACCGTGGCCCGCGAACGGGGCGCTGACGGTGCTGCCGTCGACCTTCGGCGTGGCCTTCGACGTCGATCCGTCCGGTGCCTTGACGGAGATCTGGTTGCCGACGGCGAGCGGCTTCTCGGCGAACGTCAGCTCGAGCGATGACGGCGCGCTCTTCACCGTCGCGCCATTCTTCGGCGTCGTGCCGGTCAGTTCGTCGTGGGCGGATGCGGCGGGCGCGAACGCGATCGTCGTGGCGAGCGCGAGGGCGGCATAAATCTTCTTCATCGTGGGAGCCTTTCGGGCCGTCAGGTCAGTGGGAGGGGGTGGTCGACATGCCTGGCATGGTCGAGCCGGCCGAGTGCGAACCCATGCCGCTCGAGTGGGCGTCGCCGGAGTGGGTCGCCTCCGACGAGTGCTGCGCGTGGCCGGAGCCCGCGTACTTCTCCTTCGCACCGTCATAGGCGCGTACGGGGAAGCTGACGTCGGTGTGCGAGCCGTCCTCGAACGTCACGGTCAGCTTCTGCGTCTCGCCTGCCTTGAGCGCGTGCGAGAGATTCATGAACATGAGGTGGCTGCTGCCCGGCTTGAGTTCGAGCGAGCCGCCGGCGGGCACCGTGAAGGACTTCGTCTCCTTCATCTCCATGCCCGTCGCGGTCTTCTGCGTGACGTGCAACTGCACCGGCCCGGCGTCACCGCGAGCGCCGGTGACGACGATGGGCTTCGTCCCGGTGTTCTTCAGCGTGCCGAACGCGGCGCTCATGCCCGAATCGGCGGCCTTCGCCCAGGTGTCTGACGGCCTGATGCGCGACGCCATCGTGGCGTCGGCGCTCGACGTGGCTGACGTCGACGTGGCCGGCGCCGACGATGCGGCGCTCTTGGAGTCGCCCGAGGTGCCTGAATCTTCCGACGAGCAGGCGGTGAGCGCTGCCGGCGCGGCGAGCGTCAGGAGGGCGACGGCCGTCAGACGGCGGGTGCGGCGGGTGGCGGACGTGATGGTGATGCTCATGGTGAGGTCTTTCGTTCTGGGTGCGACGTGGCGTCGCGGCGGCTCTCACGGCCAGGGGCATCGGTGGCGTCGCCGATGGATGCGACGAACGCTGCGGCGATTTCACGGCTGCCGGGCAACGCAGGACGCGCGGGGCGCCCGGGCCGCTCGATGCGCGACGGGGGTGACGCCGACATGGCGCGCGGCCACGGGCGGTTCATGCCGTCGTGCGCTCGTCAGGCCCCCCTGACACCAGGGGGCACCGCACCGGCACGATGCGGACGCTCGGTCGACAGCCGTGAGGCGCATGTCGACAGCCCTGATGGCCAGGCCCGTGAGAGAGGGAAAAGATCCGAGGATCAGTGCGAGAGAACGAAACTCACCGGTGGGGCGCGGCTGGCCCGCGGGGCGTGCAGCGTCACCAGGCGGGGCGCACGAATGTCGTCGAACACCGTGCAGGCCGTCGGAAATTCACCGAACGGCGCGAGCTGAATCTGCGGTACGAGGACGCGGATCGTCCAGGCGAGCGCCCTCTCGCCGTACGCGAGGAGCGCGGCGAACAGCCATGTCATGCCGATATGGCTCGCGGCCATCGTCGCGCTCGTGCCGTCGGCGCTGACGTCGGCGGCGCTCGCGTGGTGCGGCATCGTCATCGAGGCGGGCATGAGCGTCGACATCGCCGCGTGCAGCGCGAGCTGCGCGACTGCCATGACGCCGACGAGCTGCGCGAAACTCCAGCGTCGCCTGCTCACCGCGTGCATGATCGGCGTGCCGATCACCGCCAGGCAGATGAGGAGCAGCACCGGTGCGCGATGCCCGCCACCGGCGACGTGCGCGGCGCCCGCCGAGCACGCCGTCAGGGCAGCGACGAGCAGGCTGCGCACCCAGCGCACTTGCTGTTTCTGCCCGAGCTCCACCCAGTTAGTCTACGAGCAGCACCCAGCGCGCCCGCCCAGCCACGCTGTGAGGCCGGGTACACCGCGTCCTCGGCGAGCGTGCATGCGAGCCGCGAAACCGGTGCTCCTACAAGCCAGGACGAACCGCTGCTCGATGCGCGCAACACGCTCGTCGCCGCGGAGCTGGACATGCGCGTTGTCGCGGTGGCCGATCACGTGATCGATCTTGGACCCGGCGCGGGCGACGCCGGCGGGACCGTGGTTGCAGGTGGTACGCCCGCCTACGTCGCGGACAAGGGCGTCGGTGCTTCCGCGGGCTACCTTGCCGCCGCACTGCAGGCAGCCACCAACGTGACCCCATTGTGACGAGTGTGTCGCTGTGCGATCTGAACATCGCACAGCGACACACTCGACGAGGTCGTAGTCTCAGGCGGGGAGCTTAGAGGCCCAGGACGTCCACCTTCTCGATCGTGGGTTCGCTGAACAGTTTGCCGGCCAGAATCGCGGGTCCCCCGCGATTGGGGGGACACGCCCTAGCTCTGGGCCTCGCCGAGGCGCGCTTCGGGCGTGAGCTCGGCGCGGACACCGCCGCCGGTCGCAGCCTGGGCAAGAGCGCGACCCAGCGCAGGTGCCTGCTTGAACAGATTGTGACCAGCCACAAACAGGACAGAGTCTGCCTCCCACACGGCCACGCCGTCCTCACTCCACGGGAGGTCGGTCACCCAGCAGTGAAGGAAGTCGCGCGGCTCTGGGTGGAGACCGGGCAGCGCCCGTGTGACGTATTCGCGTGCGCGTTCGTCCAGCGATCGAATCGCCGCCGGGTCGATGAAAGTTCCGTCGTCGCGGACGCCGACGGTGTCGCTGAGTCCGACCGAATAGTTTCTGTTACCCGGTAGCGGCGTCGCGTAGACGCCGACTTCGCCGAAGACGCCGCTGCCGTCCTGCAGGCACGCGACTCGTGCCGGGGCGGCGGCTTTCACGTCGAAGGTCAGCCTGACGTGTGCGGCAAGGCGAACCGGCAGCGACAGGCCGACGCTGCGTGCCAGGCGGGCGGTTTCGCGGCCGGCGCACACGACCACCTTGGAGTAGACAGCCCGGTCGGTGACGCTGCGCACCTCGACCGTCCCGTCGGCGCGGGGATCGATGGAGATGACCTCACCGGTGGTGACCGCATCGGCGAGGGCACCCGTGAGTGCCTTGATCGCGGCTCGGGTGCGGATCGCGCCGCCCGACTCGTCGAGCACCGCTGGCCCCGAGTACCCAGCGAGCAGCGGCATCCGCTGGGCGACCTCGGCCGCGTCGATCTCGCGCGCTTCCACGCCGCCGACCTGGTCGAGCACCCGCAGCCGCGCCAGGGCGCTGTCTCCGATCGCCAGGACACCGTCTGATGAGACCAGCTCGACGTCGAAGTGTTCGGCCCACTCATCCCATATGCCGCGGCTTTCGCGCGCGAAGGCGACGAGTCGCGGGTCGTCGTGGGCATGCCGGAAGATCCGCGACTCGCCTGCGGATTGACCCGTCCCGGGCACACCAGCCTCGTACAAGCGCACCGACACGCCCTGCTCCCGCAGCGCGTACGCCGTCGACAGACCGACGATCCCGCCCCCGATCACCGCTACCTCGGGTGAACGCGTCGTGGCAACGCCGTCGTCAGTTCCTGTCATCGCGGTTCCCCGATCTGTTGGTGATTAGCGATAGGCCGCAAGAGAAGGGGTCGCTGTCACAACGTCAGCGGGCTGCGTAAGCCCGAAGTCACCGTGCGCAGCGACCCCTCCTCTCTGGGCCAGTACTCCCGGTTCTCGTCGGGAAGCACGTGATCTCGCGGTCTCTGCGTCTCCGCAGACCGGCCGTGCCACCTGCGTGCCACTCGTACCAAAAGGCTTGTTGCACTCGCCGAAACGGGTCGTGACACAGTACAAATTGTACTCGTCCCAGCTGGCGTCTGCACGTGCCCGTCGCGGATCTATCGCCGTTTCGGGAGGAAGGGCAGGTGCTGCACGTCGGGATCACCGGCGGCGAGGCCATCGACGGTGACCTCGTATCCGACGAGGTCCTGACTCGGCCACGATTCCCCGCTGAACAGCGAACGCACGGCGGCCAGGCGCTGCTCGAACTCGGCTCGGTTGTCGGCGCGGATCTCGAGCGAGTCGGTCTCGTCGGTGGCGCCGATGGGCCTGATCGTGAAGAGCGACTTCGTAATGCTCGATGCGTCCGTCCCGCTACCGATCAGGTCGTATTGGAGGCCGTGTTCTGTCAACGCCGTAGCGACACGGTGACGCACCCGCTGTTCGGCGGCGCCTTCGTCCGTTGCGTCGTCGATGGTCATCGTCTCGACCAGCACGAGAGTGCTGCGGCGCCTGCCGCCGATCGGACGCGCCTCGTATCCGAGGCCGCTCGCAACGCGGAGCGCCTCATCCACGTCATCGAGCGCGACCCGCACGGTGAGGAAGATCGTCGCCATGCTTTCAGGGTAGTTGCGGTCGCCGTCGGCGTGTCAGTCTCTTCCGCTCCAGTACAGCGGCATGCGCCGTTCGTGGGCAATGGCGACGATCTTCAGGGCCTCGTCGGTGAGGTAGTAGACGAGGCGGTAGTGCGAGTGAGGAACCTTGGCATGGCGAAAGACACGGCCAGCCGGCGTGTCGAGGATGGTCTCGGCTGACTCCGGCCATTCGAGGAGACGATCGATGACCCGGTCGACGTCGGTGCGGAACCTCGCGCCGCGGTGCTGTCCACCCTGGTCGTACCACTGGATCGCGTCGTCCAGCTCACGCACGGCATCGGGGTGAAACCCGACGCGGAGCGTCAAACGCTTCTCTCGGCAGCGCGGGCGTCGAGGTAGGCGTTCGCTTCCTCGCGAGAGAGCATCGTGACCGTGCCGTTCTCGAGTTCGTCAGCCCTGCGTGAAGCGACGGATGCCCAGGCTGCGTCGATGACCGCCTGGTCGGGGGCGTCGGCGTCGTAGAGGACGTCGGCGACCCGCGATCGCTCCTCGGGCGTGAGCGCCATCGCGGCTTGGATCACCTCAGCCACCGTCATGCCCCAATTCTACCGTGGCACCGTCCGGTTCAGCGAGGTTGACCCGGCCACGAGCGTGAGAGGAGTCGTCAGCCCTGCGTGGGGTGGTCGTCTCGTACCTCTTTACGCAAGTGAGCGGATAGATAGATGCGAGGACTGGTCATGGCTTCGGAGTTGGATCGTAAGGCATCGACGGTGGTCGGCGGCATGTCGCTGCGGGTCGAGAAGACAGGCCGCGCGCCCGAGGAGGCCGGCGGGAGTCGGATGCAGTTCTTGTACGAGGTGCGTGCCGGCGAGCATGTCTATCGAGGTACGGATCTGTATGCGGGTGTCGGGATGGATGTGTCGGCGTCGCGAATGGTCGGGGTGCTGGCGGGGTTCCTCTCTAAGGCAGGCGAGAGATACCGCTCGGGCATGTGCCCGCCGGATGACGCCTACCCGGAGTGGGTCTATGAGCAGGCGTATCTGAATGAGGACGAGCTGGCGATGGCGTCGTTCGAGCTCGAAGAGCCGGAGGTGTTCACCGGGCGGTTCGGTGAGCAGGAAGGGCCGTGGGCGTCGGTGGTGTTTTTGCAGGGCGAGGACGCGGACGCCGCGCTCTCGGTTCTTGAAGAGCGCGGTCCGGAGGCAGCGATCGCGCATTTGGCGCAGTGGGACTTTGGAGATGAGACGGAGCAGGCTGCAGCCGCGAACGGTCACGTCTACAAGGCGCCACCGGTCGGGACGTGGGATAGGGAGTTCCGCAGCGGCGCATATCACCTGTCGTGGAATCACTCGCTGGGACACGTGGGCTTGACCCGCAGTATCGCTGGCGCGGCCGAGGCGGCGACACCATCGGAGCGTGCCCGGCAGCTGGGCCCAGCGTCGCCGACGGTCACCGCCGGGGTGACTGGTCACAGCATCGACGCCCGCCCGGAGCCACTGGGCAGATGACCGCATATGGATAGGAACCCACTGGGGTGAGGTGCCGGGGCGTCGCAGAGATGCGACGCCCTTGTGGTGTGTCACGATCAACGCATGGCACGCAAAATGGTGTTCAGCTCGTTGATGACCTTGATGGCGCCGAGCTCGACGGGACCGGTGAGAGCATCACCTTCGGGCTGGATGGCCGCACGTATGAGATCGACCTGTCGACGGCACACGCGGATGAACTTCGGCAGGTGCTCACCCCGTACCTGACGGCCGCACGCCTGACGGGGCGTCGCCCAGCCGGGCGCCCGGCATCTTCTGTCGCGCAGGCTCGGAACTTGGGGGCGATCCGGGAATGGGCACGGGATCACGGATACACGGTGAGCGATCGGGGACGTGTCTCGGCGGCCATCGTCGCCGCCTACGACGCCACGTCCTGACGGAACGCTCACCGTCCGATTCCCTCTCGCGTGACCTCGGGCGTGGCCGGAGGCGTGCCACGGCGGCGGAGGCTGGTAAGGAAGCCGTCGATGCGTTCGTGATCGAGGCGCTGCTGCGTGGCATCCGGTTTCGCCCCGAGCGGGGTGTGGTCGGTGATCCCGTAGCGTTCCCGATAGGCGACGACCATGCGCAATACCGTCCCCCACGGCTCTCTCGCAGCTGAATCGGGACGAGGTTCGGGGCCGAGCGCCTTCAGCCAGGGAGGCTTCTCCGTGAGGGCGTCGTCCGCGAGGGCTTGGGCGCGCTGTTCGATGAGCGATCGTAGTTCGGTCAGCGCGCGGGTCATGTCCTCGGGCATGCTGCCGGATGCTTCGGGGATGAACCCGGCGATGAACCGTCGCCGGGTGCCGCGCCCGCGTCCGGGGCTGGTGCGCGTGGCGAGTTGCTGCACGCGGTGGCGCAGCAGGCTCGCCGGGTCATCGGCGTCAGTGAGCGGCCCGGCCTTCAGTGCGCGGTCGATCAGCCGTTCCGGTCGGTGCCCGGCGGCCTCTGCCCGGCGCAGCGTGGCGACGATGGACCCGAACGTTTCCGACTCTGTCAGCTCGTCGACGAGGCCGTGGTCAAGGCCCGCTCGCGCAAACAGTTCCGTGATGTGCTCCGCCTGGGCTTCCTGCGCGACGGTCTCGTACTGATCGGCGAGGTGCGCGATCGAGGACCAGGCTTGCTGCTCGGCCTCGATCGTCTCGTGCGCGGACCTCTCCGCCCCTTCATGCTGCAAGACCCCGTAGAGGATCGAGTGGGCGGTGGGCTCGGTGTCGGGGAGCTGGTGTTCTTCAAGGTGGGCCTGGTCGATGGCGACGTAGGCGGTGTTGGACGCCCGGCCGCGGGTCATCGCGACGTAGAAGTTCTCCCGCGTCATTGAAGACGAGTGCACGATCGCGTGCGCAGTGTCCACGGTTGCGCCCTGTGCGCGGTGGGCAGTGACCGCATATCCGAGGTCGACGTTGTCTGCCACGTAGCCAGCGGGGAGCACGACGGTGGTGGCGTGGCGGGCGTCGGCACGTGCGATGGTGAGGGAACCGTCGTCGTGGTGTTCGGCGACGCGCCACCGGTCGCCGTTCTTCACCCACGCCCCTCCGCCGGTGGTCAGGCGCCGGTCGTTCTTCCTGGTGATGATGATGTCTCCTGTCCCGGCGCGGGTGCCGTCTCGCAGACGGATGCCGTCGGGTGAGACGTGGCCGTCGAGGATGCGGTCGTCGCGGGCGCGGCTGTTCAGCTCGGTGACGGTCTCGTTGGTCTCCGCGATCAGGAGGCTGCTCTTGCCGTCGGCGATGTCCATGTACCAGGACCGGTAGGCGGCGTCGAGGATGTCTTCAAAGTCACCGCCGACGATCCGACCCTGATCGTCGTAGGTGTCGATCACGTCGGTCCGGCCCAGGCGGAGGTGCAGGGACGCCGTCTTCTCCCACTCGGCGTGGAATCGGCGCACGTCGGCCAGCTCGGGGGCATCACCGCGGTCCCGGACGAGCAACCCGAATGCCCCACCGGCATCGACCGCGGTCAGCTGCGCCCAGTCCCCGACGAGGACGACCTTCGCGCCGGCCTCGGCGGCGTGGGTGGCGATGCGTTCCAGGGCGAGGGTGCCAGCGAGGGAGGACTCGTCAATGATGACCAGCTGGCCGGGCTGCAGGTCCCATCGGCCGTGGTCATGTTCATGAAGCCACTTCGCAGTGTTGTCGGTTTCGATGCCCAGGTCCTCTGCAAGCACTTCCGCCGCAGCGGCCGAGGGGGCAAGTCCGATGACGGTGCCGGCGCCGTGCTTCTTCTCCCATGCGCGGCGCAGCGCTCCGAGGGTCGTGGTCTTCCCGGTTCCGGCAGGGCCGACGAGCACGTCGATGCTCCGCCCGGAGACGGCGATCTTCTCCACCGCGGCCTGCTGCTCCACCGACAGCCGGATGCCTCGGGCGTCTCGCCGGGAGACGACTGCGCTTACGGTGCGCAGCGGCACGGCGGGGGCGTTCGTGGCCTGTGAGAGTGCGAGGAGGGTGTCTTCGGCTTCCAGGATGCGGGTCGAGGAGAAGACCGTGTGATGCTTCGGACGGAACATGCTCGACCCGTCCGGACGAGTGAACTCCGCTGGCGGGACGACGAGCTCAGGCGGGGTCAGCCGCAGCGACGCAGTCTCGGCGGCGTCGACGATCATGCCGATGATCGTTTCCCGGTCGGTGGTGGACGCGAAGCGCAGTCCCATCGTCTGCCGGGATGCCTCGGCATGCAGATTCCAGCGCCGCCACGTCGACCGCTTCACCCCGACTTGCGCGACGACGACTTCACCGATCGCGGTGGCCTGGTCCAGCGGAAGATCATCTGCGCGCAGGGTTCCCCGGGCGGTGCCGGATTCGAGAAGATGCGTCGCCCACGTGGTGCATTCCTCGTCCAGCACGTGGGTCGCCCGTCCACGCCATTCCTCGGTCAGGTCAGCGAGGGAGCGGACTTCTTTCGCGGGACGGGTGGCGAGGGTCGCCTGCTGGCGCAACCGGATGATCGTCGTCTCTGACGGGTACTTCCCGTGACGCGTGACGTACTCGTCGATGAGCCGGTTCTTCTCCGTGTCGATCGCGGCCGACCGGGACGAGAACTCATCGATCAACGCGTCGCCCACCCCGGTGATCTCCCACGAGGGGTTGCGGTCCCGGCCGCGATCGCGAGCTTCCCACCCCAGCCCGAGGACACGGGTGAGGTGGTCGGCGAGCACCGCGTTGTAGTGCTCAGACAACGCGACCACGGCCGCGTGCATGGGCCGGCCATCCAGCGTCCGCCACTTCCCGTCCGCTGCCTGCACCCGGTTCGCGATCACGACATGCGTGTGCAGCTGAGGGTCGCCCGCGCGGGAATCGAAGTGATCGAACGCGGTCGCCACCGCGCCCCGCACGTCGACCTGCGCGACACCGTTCGTGCCTGTCCTGCTCGCCGCGACGTCACGCTCGATCAGATCGATGACTTCCCGGATTGCCGCGTGATGGGCCTGTCCGATCAGTGCCTGTGTGCCGCCGTCTGCAACGGCCCAGAGTACGGAGACCGATTTCGGGACGGAGAAGGTGTAGTCATACCCGGCGACGGTGCGCGGGCGCTTGCGTTCCTTCTCCTCACGGACGATGTTCTCCACCGCGGCTTCCCGCTTCTCAGCGTTCAGATCCTCGGACAACCTGCCAGTGCGGATCTTCACCCGCTCCCGCAACGGCTTGAACGCGAAGTACGCCCGCCCGAGCTGCTCACCCGTCGTCGGATGCTCACCCCGTCCCAGCAGATGACGAAGCTGGGCCTCCGTCACCACCTCACCGTCCGCGACGGCCGCATCCTCGAGACCGGTCAAACCAGTACCAAGCCAGAATCCCGGCGGGGTTCCCGCCTCCGCGTAATAGCGGGTCAGTGACGTCGCAAGGTCCCGCCCGGTGTCACCGGCCGCGATGCTCTTGAGGAGATACCGATACCCCTCCCCCGCACTGAGCACACGCATCGACACCGTCACACAAGACAGGTACGTGACCCGATCCCTTCGAGGGCCCCTTGAGGCGGCGGCCGGGGAGAGGGCCCGACGAGGTCTTCATGCGGAAGGTGAATCGGGGAACTGATCGGAGGTGCTCCTCGGAGTGTCCGACTGGTCGAGTAGGGAAGCGCGCAGGAATCGAAATTCACCACAGCTTTCCTGCCGCTAGCGCCCTGGCTTCCACCGGACAGTCCGAACAGCCCCGTTCCGTCTGTTCGCGTTAAGCTGCCCCATCCGGACCATTCCGGCGCGCTCTGGTAGGGGGCGAGGAAGCAATAGCCGACACAAGCAGAAGGAGCCTCACGACACGCCGACAGCGGTCTGATCTGAGTCGGCGATGCCGGTACGCTAGGCCGGAAAGGCCCAGTCGGGTGCCTGCGTAGCCGAAGGAGCGCCCGATGGTCTTGCCCCGCATCGTGAGCCTCTTCTCGGGTGCAGGAGGACTTGATCTTGGCTTCCATCTGGAGGGCTACGAAATCGCCTTTGCTGTCGATCGGATGGTGGCCGCGGTGCAGACGCATAAGCGCAACTTCCCAGCGACCATGTCAGTTGCGGCGGACATCACGATCCGGAACGAGGCGTCCGGCAGCCTCGCCGTCTTGGATGAGATCGCGAAGGCGCTGACGGATGGCGAGGCCATCGGAATCATCGGCGGGCCCCCGTGTCAGGGATTCTCACGCGCGAACTCGAACTCTCGCGCTGATGACCCCCGAAATCAAATGCCAACCTTCTACCTTGAGATCGTTCAGGCGCTGCAAACACGCTACGACGTGCAGTTCGTGCTCTTCGAGAACGTCATGGGCATCCGCGATGCGAAGCACTCGGTGACATTCCGTGGGATCCTGGCTCGCCTCAAAGAGTTG
Source organism: Dermacoccus sp. SAI-028 (assembly GCF_004346775.1). Classification (NCBI taxonomy): domain Bacteria; kingdom Bacillati; phylum Actinomycetota; class Actinomycetes; order Micrococcales; family Dermacoccaceae; genus Dermacoccus; species Dermacoccus sp. SAI-028. Next base: position 3,027,159 of record NZ_SMFS01000001.1, read on the forward strand.
GAACTCACGGCGGGTGTCGCCGACCACTCGGCCCTCGACTACGGCGTGCCCCAGACACGGAACCGTGTGATCATTTCAGGATTCAAGAACGAGGCAGCCGCTAGCGCCTTCAAGCCGAAGACAATCTCCCGCGAGGGAGTCGACTTGACCGTGCGCGGCGCAATTGGTCACCTGCCTCAGCCAGTTTTCTTCTCGCGAAGCCTCTCAGCGGACGACATCCCGACACATCCGAACCATTGGACGATGACTCCGCGGTCCAAGAGATTCAAGGGCGAGACCGCTGCGCCCGCGCCCACTAGGAGCTTCCGACGCCTGTCGTGGGACAAGCCAAGTCCCACGGTCGCCTACGGACATCGCGAGATTCATGTTCATCCGGACGGAGCGCGTCGGCTCAGCATCTATGAGGCGATGCTCCTGCAGGGCTTCCCGAGGTCATTCGTCCTCGAAGGCACTCTCTCACAGCAGGTGGAGCAGGTCTCGAACGCTGTGCCACCGCCCGTGGCTCGTTCGCTCGCGGCGGCCACCTCGACTGCGCTAACCACGTCGGCGAGCGCTACCCAGACGGTCACAGCGTAGTCAGCTCAGCCGCTGCCTGCGTCCAATGTCGGCCGTCATCCCTACAGTGGAGGGGGGAGGAAACGATGAGTAAGGCGGAGAGTCGGCCTGGGCCGAACGTGCTCCTCAGTCTTGCTGAAAACCCTGACTCCGCCTCGGTTTGCTCGTCTTGGATTGGTCCCATCCTCGCGTTGGGAACGCGGCTTGCGCGGAAGGTTGATGATTTCAGAGGTCGACAGCTGATCATTGCAATCTCGGTTCCGAGTCGCGAGTATGCAGCGGCGCTCATTGGTTCCGGTTGGACTCTCGGAAGGCCGCCCACTCAGGTGGCGACTGATCCGTTGACGGTTCTGCGCGCGGCACTGCCGCAGGGCAACTATCGTGCCGTCAACGCGAACCACGTGATTTCAGGTAGGTTCCAGGGGTTGTCCGAGAAGGTCGTGCGAGACAAGCTGCGCGTTGATGTCACACTCGCAGGGCAGTGGGTCGTCGACATGCTGGAAGCAGTCGCGGCCACTGCCGAGGGCGACCCGGCCGAGCGGATGCCGCGACCGCGCATCGGGAGCATCGGTCGGATGACAGGTGTTGACCGAAACTGGGCGCGGCGTCTTGTCGCTCCTGCGGCGGACCTCGCAATCGTGGGCACGAAAAGCTGGATCAGCGACGACCTCGAAGCTGTTCTTGCCCGGGGTGATGATCCCGATGGCGACTCGCTGGCTACCCTGCTTCTGCCGAGGACCGAGAAATCGGCAACTTGGTTCTCGCGCATCTACTCGTCTTCGGGCCTTGCTGACCAGCTTCCGCTTTCGGATGACGTATCCCTCACGATTCTGGACGGCCAAGGTGCGATCAGATATCTCAATGACGTCCTAAGCCCGATCGTCGTGTGCGTCTTCGATCGATCCGTTGCTGACGAGAGTGCAGCGGAACAGGTCGTGCAGCTCAGAAACTCGCGCGGAGAGCCGATTGCGCTGTCGACACAGCTCGGTTGGGCTCCTCCTGCCGGTGTCGAGGCACTCGGATTCACGGTGGCACTATGACGTCGCGGATCATCGGACTCGATCAGCGATATACAGCCTCGGCTTCGCTGGTGCGGCATGGCGTCGAGATCATTGCTGTTCGGGACGAACTCGGTGCAAGGTTCGATTCGGCCACCCGCGGCCTTTTCCGACTGATCCAGCGGGATGGGCCCGGCGTCTGGGATCATCTTGCCGGTGCCGCGAAAGCACTGCGCTGGCGCCTCATCACCGACCCGATGCCGATAGAGCGCAATGCTCAGCTCACGGCTGCTGCGGGCGAGGTGGGTCGTCAGGCTCGGCAGCTGATCGGAGCCGTCGACGAAGATGCGCTCCTGCGAGAGATCGCTGACGCCGCGGCGGCACTCTGCACCCGCGACCCACTCGTAGGCGCCGTACTGCTTGAGTCGCTGACTGAGGTCGGAGTGGACTCGGCAATTGTCGTGACTGCGAGCAGTCGATCGCGAGAAGCCCTGGGCGAATGGCTCGGCTCGCTTGGGGCACGAGTTCTCACGCTCGGCGATCTTGAGCGCGCCGATGTTTCCGAGGACATCGCCTACTTCGTGGGTCCCCCGCGATTCTTCAAACCGACGGCGGTCACTGCGCCCCGCACGCTGGAAGTGACGTTTATCCTTCCGGCGTGGTTCGGCGATCGAAACGTCCCAAGGTCGGCGATCGCACAGTACGCCGAAGGCGGTATCCAGGTCGCCGCGCGCATCGTCGAGGTCGGCGATGCGCTGCCTGCGCCGCCGGAGCCTGCGATGTCGGAGACCGAGCCGATCCAGGAGGAGGACCTCCTTCCGCAGCCGGTCTGGGGGAGCCGGGTGAGTGAGGACCGTGCGCCGCACGCGGACGAGGTGGAAGCGCGCAAGATTCTTCTTTCGGGGAATCGCGCAATCTGGCTTGATGACGATGGTGAGCGCATCCGTGCGCTTGATCCGACACAGCCGCCTGGCGAGCGCGTCGGCTATTCGGAGGTGTCCGCGGTCGCTCCGGGCACGTACCTGCTTCTGCGTGAAGGTGAGGCTGAGCGGGAGTCCCTCCATGCGCGAGCATATACGCGAATCGGCCCTCGCGCGTCAGCAACCCAGGAGTCGCAGGCGTCCTGGAAGTCTGCACTGATTGAGCAACTTAGGGCGAGAGGCATCCGCGACTCCGAACGCGCCTTGCGTGCACTCGGTGTTCGCGCGGCCGGCCAGGTTCGCGCCTGGGCATCGCCGCACGTTATCCGTCCGCAGAGTGATGGCGATTTCGAGCGGCTCCTCGGATGGCTGGGGCTACCGATCCAGCCGCACTTCGGGCACGCCTCATTGCTAAGACATGAGGTGCATCGAGCCACCCGGGAGCTGCGTGACCGGCTGGAAGCAGCGGCGGATGCCGCGGACCTTCACGAGCTCGAGCGCGTCGGTCATATGACTCTCGACATTGCTGAGCCAGGCTTTCGGGGCATGTTCGTCACCCGCGTCCTTGCGATCGCGCCATTTACGGAACTGGTCGCCCGCTACGACGCTCGCGTGCCCTTTGCCGACGAGGGTGCTCAATGGCTCGAATGATCCCGGCCTACTGCACCGAGTCCGCGCCTCCAGGCGAGAAGGCCGTCTTTGTGGCACTGCGGGACGCAGCTGGGACTGAACACTGGACTGTGCTGCACTCACTTGGGATCGCGCAGCATGAGCGACAGGTCGAAGGAGAGGCGGACTTCGTCGTCGTCGCGCCCGACGCTGGCCTGCTGGTGGTAGAGGTGAAGTCGCACCTGTCGGTCGCGCGTAGCTCCGATGGCACCTGGCGCCTCGGTCAGGACCCTCCGACCGTGCGAGGACCTTTTCAGCAGGCGCAGGAGGCGATGCACAGCATCCGGGGCTACCTCCGGAGCAAACGGGTCGAGCTGCGGGACGTCCCGGTCCTGCACGCGGTGTGGTTCACGGGAGTGCGTGCGCGAGCGACGCTGCCCGACTCACCTGAGTGGCACTCGTGGCAGGTGCTTGATTCGAGCGACCTCCCGACCACAGCTCAAGCGGTTGAACGAGTCATGAGAGAGGGAGCGCAGCACCTCGCCTCGATGATCAAGTACTTCGGGTTTGGTGGATATGGCCCGGACCGGGCCACCACTGAACGGATCGTGGCTACGCTTCGTCCGCGGTTCGAGGTTGTGATGACTGCTGGGGACCGCCGACAAGCGCGAGAGGGTCAGCTCGCACAGTTCGTCGAGGAGCAGTACCGCGCACTGGACTCAGCCGCCGACAACAGAGGCGTCTTGTTCACAGGCCCCGCCGGCACAGGCAAGACCTTCCTCGCCGCTGAGTCGGCTCAGCGGGAGGTCGCTCAGGGGCGAGCAGGTCGACTTCTGTGTTTCAACCGCCTACTTGGGCGTAGTCTCCGCGAGAAGCTCATGGATGTCGTGGGGCTCCGCGTGGGCACATTGCACCAGGAGATGTTGCGACTCGCCGGCATGAGCGGCCCGCCGGCAGACGCCGATAGCGACTTCTGGGAGCGAGTGCTGCCCGAGAAGGCCCTTGAGGGCCTTGCTGAGCGGAGTGCGGAGGAGGTCGGGGACTTCCTCATCGTCGATGAGATTCAGGACATCGCGACTGGCACCTACCTCGACTTGCTCGATCTGCTCGTCAAGGGCGGGCTGCGCGACGGTCGCGTTCTCATGTTCGGTGACTTTGAACGCCAGGCGATCTATGGCAGCGAGGGGGCACGCGAGGTACTTCGCGCCCGATCGCCGCATCTGGCGTCGTTCCGGCTGTCCGAGAACTGTCGGAACCTGCCCCGCATCGGATATCAGGTGAATCTCCTCGGTCACTTGACGCCGGGGTTCAGAGAGTTCCGCCGAACCGACGACGGTATCGATCCGACGATCATCAAGTACGTCCGCGGCGAGGACCAGGCCGCCATATTGCGGAAGGTCGTAGGCGATCTGCGTGACGAAGGCTTCGATCTGACAGAGATCGTCGTGCTCAGCCCGCTTGGCGATAGTTCTGTCGCTGCGAGCACATCTGAGCCCTGGCTTCGTCAAGTGCTGAGTCCCGCAGACGGTTCGAAGCCGATCAAGGGGCGGCTCCGCTACGGCACCATCCACTCGTTCAAGGGACTGGACGCGCCGGCCGTCATCGTCACTGACCTTGATGACTCCGGTGGGCCGCACTTCGATGCCCTCGTCTACGTCGGGCTGACACGCGCGACGGATCGCCTGACCGCCCTGGTAGAAACGAAGACGCTACGGCGACTGGTTGGAGGAGAGGCATGAGCGGAATCGAAGCCCGTGAGACCGTTGAGGCGGCCCTACGGCGCGAGCTCTTCGGGCCTCTCGACGGTGATCCCGTGCGGGGGCAGCCGCTGACGATTAACGCTGGAGTCGTGCATTTCGAGACGACGGAGGCATCCCGGGGCCAGTTCCACGATGCGGACAGCGGCCAGGAGATTCTCACGAGCGGCACCCCGCTCAAGCGCTACGGCGTCGGAGTCTTATTCGCGGGCGCCACCGTCGGCGGCTCGCCGGTGGAAAGCGCCGTCGAGGAGGTTTCCGACGCCCTCGACGGAATCACCGGTATCGCGCTCTCCGAAGACGACCAGATTGGGCCGCCTGTCGAGATTCAGGGCCACGTCCGTCACGATGTCGCTGACTCGGATGACTTCGATCTCACGGATGCCAACACGTTCAAGCCGTCGGCGATGGCCGTCTCGTTTGAGACTCGCATGGCTGACTCGGGAACCCTCACAGTTGAGGTAGTCGGCGCGAGATACGAGAAGCTGACCGTGCACATCCCAGGTGTCGCCAAACCAGTCGATTGGTGGGTCAGACGCCCCTTCGAGGCGGTCGGCACGATCTCGGGTCGTACGGTTCTGCGGGAGACGAATCGGCTCAAAGTTATCGACGTCGTGCTCCTGAGCGGCGAAGGCGTTGTCCCTCTTGCGGTGCGAGTGTTCAGTCGTCCGGTCCCCGGGGCTGACGACCCGGCTCTCAGGATCGTGACCCTCGCAGTCGTCAACGATGCCCCTGGTTCCGGCCCGTCTGCGGCGGTCTTTCAGGTTGGCTTCAAGGTGTCGACTGTCGGCGACGCTGACATCGTCCCCTATCCGGAGGTCGAGCTGCCCGACCGGGACGAGGAGGAGCGATCACTTGACCTCCTCTACCGGAACCAGCGCACCTATGCGATCGGGCATGGCTGTGCAGCCGAATGGGGGGCAGTCAACGCCGATGGAGTTGTGCCGTTCGTGCAGGCCGCGGCTCTGCCTGCATATGAGGTCGTCAGCCTCTCACCGAACGTGTACCTGTCTGACGACAACGGGAATCCTGCCTTCGATGCCGATGGCAAGCGGCAGCCGGTGGCTGTCAGTATGGCGGCCCTGGCAAGCGGTAGCGAGGACGGCGCCGCCCAAGTGGAGCTTGTCCTCAGTCAGTACGAGAAGTGGATCGACCGGCGGGAGGCCGAGATCCCCGAGTTGCTTCCGCGCTATCAGGACGCCGCGAGTGAGCACATGCGTCGAGCACGAGCGGCGCTGACGCGGATGCGAACAGGCTGGAGCCTCGTGGCAGCGAACGATCGAGCTGCGCGAGCGTTTCGCTGGGCAAACGAGGCGATGCTGCTCCAGCAGGTCCGATCCGGATTCGAGCTGCGCGAGGCCAAGCAGAGCGGCGATGGTCGCTGGAGAGTCGAGGGAGCGCACCCCGCACTCACCGTGCCGACTGGCCGGGGATACTGGCGTCCATTCCAGATCGCGTTCCTACTTGCAGTGCTGCCCGAACTCGTAGAGCCAGAACGCCAGACTCGCAGCGACGTCGATCTGATCTTCTTCCCCACTGGTGGTGGCAAGACAGAGGCGTACCTTGGCGCGGCCGCCGTCAGTTTGCTCTCCCGGCGGCTCCGTAACCCCGAGGACGCCGGAACAGACACGCTCATGCGATACACCCTGCGTCTCCTCACGGCGCAGCAGTTCCTCCGTGCTGCATCGCTGGTCTGCGTGCTCGAAGACATTCGGGAGCAGAACTCTGACACCCTCGGTGCTGCTCCCTTTGGAATTGGGATTTGGCTGGGTGGCAGCTCAACGCCGAATACGTGGAAGCAAGCACTTGACAACTTGCGGGCTCTGCGTAGACGACCTCACGAGCAGAACCTTTTCCTTCTGCTGAGGTGTCCCTGGTGCGGTGCACAGATGGGCCCGCAGCCTAAGAAGGGCGGTGGACAGGAACCGATCGGGTACGAGGAAGCAGCGGGCAGGGTCGTGCTCCGCTGCATTGACGGCGAGTGCAAGTATTCACGCCGCGCTGGTCTGCCGGTCCATGTTGTCGATGACGATATCTATGAAGCTCGGCCCTCGATTGTCATCGGGACTGTCGACAAGTTCGCGATGATGGCGTGGCGCCCCAGGGCGAGGAATCTCTTCGGGCTTGACGGGAGTGGCGCGCGAAAGGTGTCTCCGCCCAGCTTGATCATTCAGGACGAGCTGCACTTGATCTCCGGCCCGCTCGGCTCAATGGTCGGAATCTACGAGCCCGTGATCGACGAACTCTGTACCGATCGCCGCGGCGCGAGTCCTGTGCTCCCCAAGATCATTGCCTCCACGGCGACGGTCAGACGATATGAGGACCAGATCAAGGGGCTTTTCGGCAGGGAGACCGTCGCGCTCTTTCCGCCGCACGGTCTTGAGGAGGGGCGATCCTTCTTCGCTGAACCCGCGACTTCGGCCGACGGAACCCCGGAACCAGGGCGGCGCTACATCGGTGTGATGAGCGCATCGCTCGGCTCGACACAGACGGTCCAGGTCCGCGTCGCCGCCGCAACCCTCCAGGCCGCGGTGGACATCCCGGAAGAGGACCGGGACGGCTACTGGACCAACCTCAACTTCCTCAACTCGCTCCGGGAACTCGGGAATACCGTCTCGCTCCTCCAGGCTGACATTCCCGACTATCTCACCGGGCTCCGCCGACGGGACGGGATCGTGCCACGGTGGCCTCACCGACAGATGGAACTCACATCGAGGCGGCGGTCAGACGAGATTCCAAAAGCGATCGAACAGCTCCAGGTGAGGTACGCCCCTGGGAAGGAGCGACAAGAGGCTATCGATATCTGTCTCGCCTCGAACATCATCGAGGTAGGTGTGGACATCGATCGGCTCGCGCTGATGACGATCGTCGGGCAACCGAAGACCACGGCGCAGTACATCCAGGTGAGCGGTCGGGTCGGCCGGAAGCAGGAAGTCAGCCCTGGACTGGTCATCACCATCTACGGGGCCGCGAAGCCGCGTGACCGCAGCCACTACGAGCGTTTCCGCACCTACCATCAACAGCTTTACGCGCAGGTGGAGCCTACTTCCGTCACTCCATTTGCCATGCCGGTCCTTCGCAGAGCGCTTCACGCTGCCGCGGTCGCCTATGTTCGGCAGACCGCTCCCGAGACACTCGGACCCGACCCGTTCCCTTCGACTGCCTACGACGAGGCCATTCGCCTGCTGCGTGAGCGAGCAGAAATCGCGGAACCCGACGAGCTCCCGGTCCTCGATCGTTTTGCGCGTGATCGCGCCCGTCAGTGGGGTGGTTGGGAGCGTACCGAGTGGGACGCCAACCCCCGTACTGGTGATCCGCTGCAGGGGCTCATGCGGTTCGCGGGAACCCTCCCTGATCTCGATAGGCGCGCGACGATCTGGGATGTGCCGACAAGCATGCGGAACGTCGATGCCGAATGCCGCCTGGAGATCAGTCAGGCGTACCTGTTCGAGGACACGGCCGCGGAGGAGCCAGCATGAGCACTGGAGCAATGCGCCGAGCGCAGCTAGTGACTCCATTCGGCGTGGGGGCCATGAGCGTGCTTGTGAATGGGACCTCAGTGATCACTGCTGGTCTTGATCACTGGTACGAGGTCGTCGACCAAAGCGCTCTCGCGATGGAGGAGTACCAGGAACACGACTGGCGGCTTGAGTCCCGCCTCAAAGTCTCCGAGTTCCGACTGCCACCGGACTACAGGCCGTCAGGCCAGGGCAGCGACTTGCGAAACGTCCGACTTACCGTGCCCGTGTTGCGCTTCCCCCGATGGTCGTTCTGCATCTATTGCAAGCGTCTGGAACTCAGCAAGCTCACGATGAAGACGCTCGTTGAGTGCCAGGACAAGGAGCATGCCGACAAGAAGTACAAGCCGAAGATGTCGCAGGTTCCGTTCGTGGCGATCTGCGCCCGAGGACACCTGGATGACTTTCCCTTTGACAAGTGGGTGCATCGATCGGCCAACCCATCATGTACGGGCACCTTGCGCCTCGTATCACGCGGAGGCGGCGGGCTCGAAGGGCAGGTCGTAACCTGCGATACCTGCAAGCAGGAGCGCTCGCTTCGAGGGGTCACCGAGGCCCGATTCGACAAGAACGGCGAGGAGCACACCAATCTCAGCGATCAGCTCGTTTCGCCCGAACAGCCCTATCTCTGCGGTGGGGCTCGGCCCTGGTTAGCGCAGCTTGACGGTGTTTGCGATCAACCGATTCGAGGCGCCCTGCGCGCTGCTGGAAACGTCTACTTCCCCAAGGTGGAGTCCTCGATCTATCTCCCTCGACGTGAGGGAGCCGTCAGCGAGGAGGTCCATCAGCTGCTCCGACACCCTGCTGTCAGCACGACCTTCAACAACGTGTTTCAGTTGAGTCTTGATGAGGTGTCGGGCGGGCAGCTACGGAAGCTGCTGGAGCGAAACGTCCCGCCCGAACTCTTCGCTCCCATTTCGGACGACGAGTTACTGGCGGCATACCAAGATCAGTTCGGCATCGGCGAGAGCAGCGGGGAGGAGCCAGTCGAGACTCCGGTCGACGCGGAGAGCCTGACGAGCGACGACATCTGGCGGCATCCGGAATACGTGAAGATTCGCGAGACACCGAAAGATGACTTCCTCGCGGCATCCGACCCCGGTCTTCACGCTGATCTAGCAAGCCACCTCTCTCGCGTGAGGTCGATCGATGTGCTTCGGGAGACGCGCGCGTTGCGGGGGTTTACGCGAGTTCGCGACGGCGAGCTGAAGCTGACGGAGGGGAAGGCGATGCTCAGGCGTGCCAGCTTGACCCCTGCACAGGATTGGCTGCCGGCCTATGTGGTCAAGGGTGAAGGAATCTACTTCGAACTCGATGGGACACGCCTTGCAGCCTGGGAGGGGCGTGCGGAGGTTCAGGCACGCGCCCAGCGGATCACCGATCACTACGGATCAGTGGCAAGCCAGCGCGGGTTGCAGGGGCGGACGATTAGCCCAAGGTTCGTGCTGCTGCATACGCTGTCGCATCTCTTGATCAACGAGTTCATCTTCGCCTGCGGCTACAGCTCGGCTTCGCTCCGGGAGCGTCTCTACGTCTCTGACTCGGCCGATCGGAACATGGCCGGCGTACTGATCTACACAGCGGCGGGCGACTCAGAAGGGACGATGGGCGGACTTGTTCGCATGGCACGCCCGGACAACCTGCGGCAAGTTTTTGCCTCTGCACTGGCGGACGCTCACTGGTGCTCGACTGATCCGGTGTGTATGGATGCAGGCGAGAAGGGGCAGGGACCGGACTCCTGCAACCTTGCGGCGTGTCACGCCTGTGGGCTCCTCCCCGAGACCAGCTGTGAGGAGTTCAATCGATTCCTCGATCGAGGTCTCGTAATCGGCACTCTGGACGACCCGAAGCTGGGCTACTTCTCCGACGCGTTCTCAGACTGAAGCGTTTCCGAAGGAAGATACCATCTGACGACCAGTCCCATCGCCACTCGGGGGCGGTGCTCATGCGCAAACTATGGGGCATCGAGTACGAGTCTGGTCGTATCGGCCCGCCCAGAAGTTGCATACTCGGAGTTATGGCTCTGGGCGGCCGTCAGAGTTAAGGAGGGCTGTCGGCCGGTGTCTCTCACTGCGCGAGCAAGGTGTGCCTTACGTCACCGGTAATGCGGCGGCGTTCGGCGACGGTGTGGGTCGGCGCCGTTCGACCTTCTGCGACGGCGATGCGGCGTTCGTTGCGGATGGCGGCGCGGACGGCGAGGTTCTCGTGGCCGCGGGCGATGAGGAGACGGATGGTCGCCGTCACGCCGTGGACGGCGAGTTTGAGGGCGGTCCACCAGAAGACGAGCATGCCGAGGTAGAGCCATTCGGTATGTCCGAGGCGGACAGCACCGTAGCAGCCGATCCCGACGACGAAGTACAGGGCGCCGAGGAGCACGGCGGGCACGCCCCAACGGTAGCCTCGCCGCGTGCGTAGGAGCGTGACGAGTCGATTGCTGGGGAGCCACCGCTGGCACCAGTTGTAGACGGCGGCGGCGGGGCGCATGGCGAGTGAGATGAGGAACATCAGGGGCCTCCTTCAACGGTCGAGCACATTCGTGCTCGGTTGTGTTGTTGGTGGCTGGGCCCCTTCGCACCGATGGTGCGTCCTGAATCCTGAAGCATGTAATTGCCCGCCGGGTGCTGTCGATGGTACCGGGTGTTGCATGGTGCCGCTAGGGCTTCCTTCTTGCGGTGCATCGGGTCCGTGCAGGGATGTTACAGGTCGCGGATGTGCGGGCGCGAGGCGTGCAGCACGCTTGGAGCTGCCGGGGCCTTTGCTGTGTGCAACATGCTGCGGGGGCTTCGTGTTGCGGGTGTGATGTGCGGGCTGTTGTGCGCGTGCGTGTTGCGGAGCACGTTCGCCTCGCCATCGCGTATGGCGGGCGCGGTGCCGGGGTGTTTCGGCTCCGGTCGCCGTTGTCGGCGGTGTGAGCGCCGGTGGTGGTGAGGCTCGATCCCTGTTCGGCCGTAGCGCGAGCTGTGGAGTTGCGCGCGTGGTGATTTCTCGGGCCCGGGTCGATGTCTCGGCAAGTTTCAGGCGCGGGCGCGCGTGCGGTGTCGGCTGTTTTATCGAGCGAGAGCGGGATCGCTGCGTAGCGGCGGCGAGGTCGCATCGACGCGGGCGCGGAAGAGGCTTCTGCCGCAATAATGCTCGATCGGCGTGTAAATGCAAGACGTGTATCCGACTGTGAGAAGAGCGGGTGCGGAGCGTGGTGGAGGAGGTCCGCGGGGCCGGTTTCGGGTCGAGCGGAGGCGGAGCTGGCGCCGGGTGCTGGGTGCGTGGGCTGGTCATGGTGCTGGCGGCGAGGGTCGGGCGCAGGGTGCGGTGTGAGAGGGGTTCGGGCGGTGCCGACCGTGGCTTGGTAACGCGGTCGGCGCCGTCCGGGGGTGCTGGCGGTTACTCGTCCACGGTGGGGGCGAGGTCGTCGGCGCTGGTGATGAGGCGGGCGATGCCCGCTTGGATGAGGAGGTGGCATCCCGTGCTGGTGGTGCTCGTGATCGGGCCGGGCACTGCTCCCACGGTGCGCGCGAGGCGGTGCGCGGTGTGCGCGACCTGGGGTGCGCCCGAGCGCGCTCCGGCTTCCACGATCACGGTTGCAGCGGCGAGCGCTGCAAGGATGCGGGTGCGTGCAACGAACCGGGAGCGGGTCGGTGCAACACTCGGCGGGGTCTCGGTGAGCACGAGGCCCTGCTCGGTGACCTGATGTAGCAGGCCGGTGTTGCCTGCCGGGTAGGGGCGGTCGATGCCGGATGCGAGGACGACGATGGGGTGTCCGGATGCGGCGAGGGTTGCGCGGGTGGCGACGGCGTCGATCCCGTACGCGCCTCCGGTGATGATGCTGCGCCCGGTACTGGTGAGGTCGTGGGCGAGTTCGGCGGCGGCGTGGTCGCCGTAGCTCGTGGCGGCTCTGGCTCCGGTGATCGTCACGGCTCGGGCGGGGGTGCCGGTGAGGAGGTCGAGGTCTCCGGATGCCCAGAGAGCGACGGGGCGTTCCGTGCCGAGGTCGTCGAGCCCGGTGGGCCATTCCGGGTCCGTGGGGATGAGTACCCGGTGGGTGCCGTCTGCGGCGCTGTCGAGGGCGTCGATCACGGTCTGTTCTGCGATGGCGGGCGGGAGCGTATCGAGGGTGTGCTGGACGACGGCGGGGCCGTTGGTGCCGGTGAGACGGACGGCGGGCGGGTTCGGTTCGCCGGGGATGGTCAGACAGGCCAGCGCGATGCGTGCGTAGCGTTCCTGCTGGTCGGGGTCGGCGGTGATGCGGTCGAGAATCTGGGTGCTCATGATGTCTGCTCCTGTGAGGTCGCGAAACGGAAAGAGGGAGCGGGGCCGGTCACCGACGGCGATGCGATGGCCGGCCCCTGTGGTTATTGACGGCGGGTCAGGCGGCGTCTGCGACCTCGGCCCCAGCGTCGGTCGCGTTGTCCTCGTCTGTGCCGCGTGCCTCGGTGGCGTCGGCGGCGTCCGTCTCGGTGGACGGCTCCTCGTCGTCGGCGGGGTTCTCGAGCGCGGTCACGTCCTCCGGCCCGTTCTCCTCGTCGTCGGCGTCACTGGTTGCCTCGTCCTCGTCCGTGCCGCTCTCCTCGTCGGCGGCATCCGTTTCCTCGGTGGGGGTCGGAGCGTCCTCGCCGGGGGTGGCGCTGTCGGGGTCGGTGATGAGGGTTTCGACGTCGGAGAGGGTGTATCCCCATGCGGCGAGCTGGTCGAGGTACTGGCGGATGGACTCGTTGGGGTTGCGCCAACTGTTCTTGTCGGTTGCCGCTTCCATAGCGCCGAGTGCGACGGCGAGCAGTGCGTGTCCGGCCTTGGTCGGGGTGGCCTGGGTCATCGCGGCGATGGGGTGCGGCTGCCCGTAGTGGCGCTGACCGTCGAGGCCCAGGAGGGTCGCGGCCATGTCGTGCCCGTCGTTTGCGGCGCGGGCGACCTCGTAACGGCTGTCCGCGATCACGGTTGCCGCGAACGCGAGCGCCTGAGAGGGCAGACGCTTCCGGCCGAGCAACTTGGTCACCCATGCGCGGCGCACCTTCTCCGCGCTGACCCATGCCTTGTTGTTCGCGACGACGCGGCGACGTTCGGCCTTCTCCTCCTCGGTCATCGCCCCGGATCGGGTGGTGGGCTGGCTGTGCCGGATGGAGGTCAGGCCGTGCTCACGCCAGTTCACAACGACGTGCGCGACGTCGATGCTCCCCCACCGCTCCCCGATAGCGACGGCGTGCCCGTCCTTCCCGGCGTAGTTCTCCTCGGTGACGCGCTCGCCGTCGGCGGTGAGGAGGTCATGGAAGAACGCCACGTCCTCGTCGCCCCATGCCGGGTAGTCCACGACGATGTATCCGTCTGCTTCGTACTGGGCGCGCAGGGCCGCGATTTCCTCCTTGGTGGCCTTGTCGTCCAGGTGCCGCTGGGCGTAGTGGTCGAACGATTCCGGGTCGCGTGCGGCGATGCTGGTGAGTTCGGCCAGCGCGTCCGGGTCGTCCTCGAACTCGGTGAGTATGAGTGCCTGGTCGAGGGTGAGGGCGTGCTGGGTGACGGCGGTCTTGGCGATGTCGCTTTCGGCGACGGCAAGACCGGTCTTGACGGTGGTGCGCTTGGTGCCGGTCTGCTTGGCGATCGCGGTGACGCTCATCCCGTCCAGCGCCAACTGCCGCCATGCCTCGGCCCGGTCGGTGTCGGTGAGGCCTGCGCGGTGTTCATTGGTGATGTACTGCTGGATGATGCGGATGCGCTTCTCGTCGGAGGCGTCCACGACGTAGACGGGCACGTCCTCGGCGTCTGCCTCGCGGGCGGCGAGGGTGCGGCGCTGGCCGTCGCGGACGATGATGTTTCCGTCCTGGTCGGGGTGAGCGAGGATGGGCACGATCACGCCGTGGAGCTTGATCGAGTTGACGAATGCCCGGTCGAGGTCGACCTGTGAGCGGATGTTGTCCTCCACGACGAGGGCGTGGGGGCTGATCCGGCGAACCTCCGGTCCTTGCACGGCCTCCTGGGCGGGGGTGAGGTCTGCGGCCTGGGTCGGGGTGGTGTCGATGATGGTCATGGCTTTCGGTTCCTTTCCTGAATCCCGGAGGGCCGTCACACCCGGTGGTGTGGCTGTTCCCTCCCTGCCATTGCCTTTCGGCACATGCCGAGAAAAGGGGCCAGGAATGAATGCGCAAGGCCGAAGAGTCAAAAAATCTCCTCCCCCACGCCAGGGGAAGGAGATCTACTATCGGGGAGATTTTTTGCGTGCCTTGCGCAGAAGGGAATGGTCCCGCACAATCAAGCAGCCGAAAGGCAATCCGCAGGATTGCCCAACCAGTGCTGCCACCGCGTCAGCGGTGACCGCCTGACTTTCCGTGCAGAAGCGGCGACAGCGCCAGCCCGCAACTCGGGAGGAATCTGGACACGCGACGGCGAACAGGATGAGCGGCGGAGAGTAGCGAGAGGGCGATGGCGGCTCGGGAGTGCCGGGCACCCGGGATGGTTACTCGCGGGACAGCAGCAGGTTCCCGAGGTCACCTCCAGCACGGACTTGTGGGGTGTGACGCGCGCACCTGTCCTCACGAATAGCCGATCCGAGCGTGGTCGGTGCGGACGTGAAGGCGGTGGTCTGAGTGGCCCGAATGAGACGTTCACCGGCCGAGGTGCAGGCGGCGCGTGAAGCCAAGCTCGACGAGATGGCGGAGAAGCTCGAGACTGCCGTCGCGGGGCTGACGACGGGTGAGGATTGGAAGAGGGCAATCGAGTTCGCGGCCCGGTTCAGATCTCGGAGTTTTCGGAACACACTGCTGATCTACGCCCAGCACACCGACGCATACGAACAGGGACGAGTATCGACGCCGGTGCCGACGTACGTAGCGGGGTTCAACCAGTGGAAACAACTCGACCGGTCGGTCGACAAGGGCCAATCCGGGTACATGATCTACGCCCCGGTGATGGGGCGATTCGCGTCGAAAGATCCCTCCGATCCGATGTCGTGGCGCAGACTGCAAGCCCGGGAGAAACCTGCAGCAGGCGAGGTGGTGCGTTCGAGGATCGTCAACGTGAAGCCCGCCTACGTGTGGGATGTGACGCAGACCAGCGGGTCGGAGATCCCGGAGCGGCCAATGCCGCGGCTGCTCGAAGGAGAGGCGCCGGCCGGGCTGTGGGCGGGGCTCGCCGCCCAGGTCGCGACGGAGGGATTCGAGTTGCAGGACGCGGTGGATGCGACTTCCATCTGGGGAGCGAATGGCGTGACGATCTACGACACGAAGGTTGTCGCAGTTCGCGCGGACATGGACGATGCAGCGCGGGTGAAGACGCTGGCGCACGAACTCGGGCACGTCCGCATGCACGACCCGGCTGAGGCCGTCACCCATCATCGAGGCATCCGAGAGGTAGAAGCGGAGTCGGTGGCGATGATGATCGGCGCGGCGCACGGCATGGACACCAGCGACTACACGATTCCCTACGTCGCGACGTGGGCGCAGTCGGTGGCGGACAAGGAACCGGTGGACGTGGTGCGCGAGACCGGCGAGCGGGTGCGTCGCGTGGCACTGGAAATCCTCGACAAGCTGCCGGATGCGGGCATCGGCGATGGGTACCCGCCCGGGCTTGACCGCACCGGCCCCGACGCTGAACGGGAGACGTCGCGGGCCCGGACGGTGGAGTTGGGTACGGCGACTCCGGTGCGCACGACGGCGACGGTCGACGTCTCCGTGCCGGCGCTGTGACGGGTATGCCGCAGCGTCGGATGGGTGCCTGGGTCGTCGGTGCCTCGATCATCGGCACGGTGCTGCTGGGAGTCGGCGCGTTCTGGCTATCGTTCACCGCGCTCGCGGACCTCGCGTCCCGCGCGGGCACCGCGGTGGGGCTCGCGTGGGTATGGCCGTTGATCGTGGACGGGGTAATCGTCATCGCGACGATGTCGGTGGTCGCCTTGTCACCGTATGGGCGGGCGGCGACCCGGTATCCATGGCTGCTGTTGGCCGGGGCGGCGCTGGTGTCGATCACGGCGAACATCACGCACGCACTGGTCGCCGCTGACGACACCGTGCCCGGCATAGTGGCGGCACTCGTGGCATCGGTGCCACCGATCGTACTGCTTGCGGCCACGCACTTGACCGTGGAGCTGGGCCGCTACCGCCGCGCCGTGCCGACCGTCGGTGAGGATGCCGATGTCGTCCCGGCCACGACCCTGATGCAGGAAGGGAGGTTGGAGCGTACGCCGGTTCGAGCGTTGGCGTCCGGAACAGTGAGCACAGCAGTCACAGCGGAAGACACGCACGCGGCATCATCTACGCCGAGCCGGGCGCCCGCGGATATGGGCGGGCCTGAAGAGGCGATCCGATTGAGCAAGCGGGGTCTGTCGAACCGACAGATCGCGTTCGAGCTCGGTGTCCATCCGACGACCGTCGGACGGTGGCTGAAATCAGTCGAGAAGCGGTCCGAGACCGCAGTGGAGAAAGAGGAGGAATCATGAACACGGCTGACGACGAGCGGTACATCCCGCTGAAGCAGGATGGCAGGGATTCAGTAGTGACTGTGGCGTCTGAACGAACGGCCGGGCCGGAGCATGTGGAGACGGCGCAAAGGGATTCGGACGCGCTGGCTCGCTTGTCGGACCCGGCGTTGGCGGCGCGTCGGGAGCGCATCGCCGCTCAGGTGAAGGATCGTTCGCGGCTGACGTGGATGCCCGCATCGGAACTGATGCGACACAGCAGCCAACGTGCCGCGGACGCGATCAGTCACGGGCAGGAGAGACTGCACCGGGCTGTGCGGGACGCCACGGTAGCCGGTACAAGGAAGGTGGCGCAGGCCGTCGGCGAGCGGGTACGAGAGTTGGGCACGCCCCGCCCCGTCATCGGGCGACCGCAGCAGAGCGAACCTGTGGTGACTCGTCAGAGCATCTGAGCGGCACCGCGTCGGAGACCGACGCCTTGTGCACTGCGCAGCGGAGGGCCAGTCGATCCGGCGGGCGCGTCGAGTTCGCTGATGTGCGGGAGGTCAGACGCGACATACGCAACTTTTGGTCTTTGGGGTCCAGTCTGCGTCTAGGGTGGTCTACAGGGCGGCCCTACGCTGTCCGGCGAGGCCGTGAGGACGGTGGACACATTGAACGTGACTAGCCCGGGCCACGTAACCGGGAATCTGAATTCGCAAAGCAGGCGAAGCCCCAGCGAGCGAAGCAACACGGATGCTCTCACTCGACCACAGCGCGGCGAGCGTTGCAGTGAGCCCCTTTCCACGCTGCTCGACCGGGTGCCAATAGGCTGGACCCGTGTTGTCTACAACGGACGTCCCTACGGACTAGCTCGAACGGAGCACGCAGGCGGACGAAGCGTCAGCATCTACGCCGAGGAACTAGGGGGAAATGATCTAGTCAGCGCCAATGTGTACCGGACTCAGGACGCTGACTGCCTCCGGGCCTGTGAGATGCCTGACGCAAAGGTTCTCGCATTCCTACGCGGGTGGTCCCCGGGGTGACAAAGGGTCTCGCCGCCGCTCTCCTCGCCGTCGTCGCGCCGATCGCCGCGCGGCGATGCCCGGAGAAAGCGCTCGTTCTCAGCGCCACCGACATTGTGCTGGAACGTCCACGGAACCGCGATCATGGTGACTGGGCCAGCAGCATCGCCATGAAGATCGCCAAGCGTCTCGGTGCGGACCCGTACGAGCTGGCGCGGGAGATCGCCGAGGAGCTCGCCTCGGCCGACGGCATCGCGTCGGTCCAGGTGGCGGGACCTGGCTTCATCAACATCCGCGTCGAGGCGGGAGCCGCGGGCGCTCTCGCGAAGACGATCGTCGAGGCGGGCGTCGACTACGGCCGCAACGACACGCAGATCGGCAACACGATCAACCTCGAGTTCGTGAGCGCGAACCCCACGGGCCCGCTGCACATCGGCCACACCCGCTGGGCCGCGCTGGGCGACAGCATCGGCCGGGTGCTGCAGTTCTCGGGCGCGACGCTGGCGCGCGAGTTCTACATCAACGATGCCGGCGTGCAGATGGACCGCTTCGGCGCCTCCGTGCTGGCCGCGATAAAGGGCGAGTCCACGCCCGAGGGCGGTTACCCGGGCGAGTACGTGACGGAGCTCGGTCGTCGCGTGCTCGAGGCGCGTCCGGACATCCTGAGCCTGCCGGCCGACGAGCAGCTCGTCGCCGCGCGCGATGACGCGTACGCGCTGCAGCTGACGGAGATCGAAGGCTCGCTCGCGAAATTCAACGTGCACTTCGACGTGTGGTTCTCGGAGCGCGTGCTGCATGCCGCGGGCGAGGCGGGAGGGCCGGGCCTCGTCGACCGCGCCGTGGACCGGCTGCGCGCGCAGGGCTACGTCTTCGACCGGGACGGCGCGGTGTGGGTGCGCACGACGGACTTCGGCGACGACAAGGATCGCGTCATCCGCCGCTCCAGCGGCGAGTACACCTACTTCGCCGCCGACGCCGCGTACTACCTGAACAAGGGCGACCGGGGGTTCGCGCACAAGATCTACCTGCTCGGCGCCGATCACCACGGCTATGTGCACCGCCTCAAGGCGCTCGCGGGTGCGGTGGGCGAGGACCCCGAGAAGGACGTCGAGATCCTGATCGGCCAGCTCGTCTCGATCGGCGGTGCCAAGCTCTCGAAGCGCGCGGGCAACATCATCGAGCTCGATGACCTGCGCGAGTGGCTCGGCACCGACGCGCTGCGCTACTCGCTCGCGCGCTACCCGGCCGACTCGCCGCTGTCGCTCGACCCCGACCTGCTGCGCAAGCGCACGAACGACAACCCCGTGTTCTACGTGCAGTACGCGCACGCCCGCACGCACAACGTGGCCCGCAACGCCGCCGACGCGGGCGTCGACCGCTCCAAGTTCGCCCCCGAGCTGCTCACGCACGAGACCGAGTCGGCGCTGCTCGGCGCTCTGCAGGAGTTCCCGCGCGTCGTGGCGTTCGCCGCCGAGGTGCGCGAGCCGCACCGCGTTGCCCGCTACCTGGAGGAGCTCGCCGGCCTGTACCACCGCTGGTACGACAACTGCCGCATCACTCCGCTCGGCGATGACCCGATCGAGAGCGTGCACCGCACGCGTCTGTGGCTGAACGACGCCACCGGACAGGTGCTGCGCAACGGCCTCGGCCTGCTGGGTGTTTCGGCGCCCGAGCGGATGTGGCCGACTACCTGAGTGCTTGCGCGGAAGATGCCCGCCCAGAGGGGCCGCCGGGTGATCGATCAGCTCCCTCTGACGTGAGGCCGCGCTCTCCTGCACCCCTCCTCTATCGGGAGTGAAGGAGGCGCTCGCTCGCCGCCCAGAGGTCGCGCGCGAGTGTCTCGTCGTAGGCCTGGCGGTTGGCTCGGCGGACGCGACGCCGTACGAAGTACTCGCCGGATGGGTAGTCGGTTCCGGCTTCAGCGTCTGCGAGCCAGACGAGCGTGTCGGCGCCTTTGTCCGGGGTCTGGAGGATGCGCCGTCCGATCCAGGTCTGGTAGACGAGACGGAGGCCGGCGCCGGCCTCGGTGGAGAAACTGGTCGCGATGTTGCCTGGGTGGAACGCGGCACTGGCCAGGCCGCGGTCTGCGTAGCGGTGGTGCAGTTCCCTGGTGAACAGGATCTGCGCGAGCTTTGCGTTGCCGTACGCGGTAACGGGGCTGTACCGCTTCTGACCGTTCAGGTTCGCGAGGTCGATGCGCCCATAAGCGCGGTTCGCGACGCTCGAGGTGTTGATGACCGAAGCGCGGGATTCGATCAGCCTCTCCATGAGCAGGCTCGTCAAAAGGAATGGTGCGAGATAGTTCACCTGGAAGGTAACTTCATGCCCGTCGATGGTCAGTTGCCGGTTCCTGCCGAACACGCCACCGGCGTTGTTGGCCAGGACATCGATGCGCGGGTGACGTTCGAGGAGCAGGTGCGCAAGCGCGCGCACCTGCTCGAGTTCTGCGAAGTCTGCCACGTGGAACTCCTGCTCGAGCTCTTGCGCAATCCGCTGCGTCTTCTCGCGGCTGCGTCCCACGAGAACGATCCGATGGCCCCGTGCGGAGAGGGCGCGGGCCGCTGCCGCGCCGATGCCGTCACTGGCTCCCGTGATGACGATGACTTTTCGTGTGGGCATCCTGCAGCCCGCCTTCCCGGGACTGTAGTCCCCTACATGACACTGTAGTTTCAGTTTCGGGATGACAGTAGCATGAGTGGCATGCTTGAGGATCCTCGCCCACCTGTTCGACCGACCGCTCGGGCTCTTGCGCGAAGCGCGGTGGCGAACCATGTCGCGGAGACAGCCTTCGAGCTCTTCGCGGACCGCGGATACGAGAGCACGACAGTTGACGACATCTGCATTGCTGCAGGAGTCTCCCGCAGCTCGTTCTTCCGCTACTTCCCGACGAAGGAACAGGCACTGCTCAGGCGAGTAATCGGCTTCGGCGAGGAGATGCGCGAGGCACTGGAGAAGCGCCCCGAGGTTGAGACGCCGTGGACCGCACTGCGCCGTTCGCTCGATCCACTGCTCGCGATCTACAGCACGGACCCCGACCGCGCGATGCGCGTCGCACAGATGCTCACCGGCACGCAGGCTCTCGCCGTGCACCACGCGACAAAGGTCGCGAGTTGGCGCGACACGCTCGGCCCCGAGGTCTCACGCCGACTGGGCAACCAGTCGGACGACCCCCGCGACCCCCGCCCGGGGGCTTTGATCGCCGCGACGTTCGGATATCTCGACGCCGCGATCGCCGCGTGGGCTCAAGGAGACGGAGCCCTGCCACTCGCAGCCGTCCTCGATCACGCCATGGCGGCCATCGGCAGCGATCCCACCTGACGCGCCCCGCCAGCCAGTGGCCGATCCCTGCCCCGATTAGCCGATCTCTGCATGCTCTGCGCTCACTCGTAGATATTTAGAGACGGTCGGTCTAAATTCGCTGTCATGACCGACATCGCAGCTCGACCCCGCCGGGGACGCCCCCCGAAGATCCCTCGCGAGCACGGGGACACGCGCGAGGCGCTGCTGCGTTGCGGCATGGCGGTGCTGACGATGCAGGGCATCAGCGCGACCGGCATCGACACGGTCCTGAAGCGCGTCGGCGTGCCGAAGGGCTCCTTCTACCACTACTTCGACAGCAAGGACGCGTTCGGGTTCGAGGTGCTGCACCGGTATGCGGGCTACTTCGCCCGCAAGCTCGACCGATGGCTGCTCGAAGAGGGCCCATCTCCGCTGGAACGCCTGGCGCGGTTTGTGAACGACGCCAAGGCCGGCATGGTGCGACATGACTTCGAACGAGGTTGCCTGGTCGGCAATCTCGGCCAAGAGGTCTCCACCCTTCCCGAGGGCTACCGTGAAGCGCTCGAAGACGTGCTGCGCGACTGGGAGCGTCGCGTCGCGGCGTGCCTGCGACTGGCCGCAGACGCAGACGAGATCCCGCCCGGCTCCGACTGCGACGAGCTGGCGTCCTTCTTCTGGGTGGGCTGGGAAGGCGCGATCCTTCGCGCCCGCCTGACCCGCGACGTCCGACCGATGGGCGTCTTCTTCGCCGGCTTCCTCGCATCCATCCGTTTCCGTCCCGAGGGAGCATGATGTTCAGCGCAATCTCCATCGCCAAGGCCGACGCCGGATACCAGGCAACGCTGCGCGAACTCGACGACAGCGAGCTACCCGACGGGGACGTCACGGTTCGCGTGTCGTACAGCGGTCTGAACTACAAGGATGCCCTCGCGATCACGGGGAAGGCGCCGGTCGTGCGTCGCTTCCCGATGGTGCCCGGGATCGACCTCGCCGGGGTCGTGGAACACAGCGACAGTCCCTCCTATGCGCCTGGTGACCGGGTGCTGGTGAATGGGTGGGGCATCGGCGAGACGCACTGGGGCGGCCTCGCCCAGCGAGCTCGCGTGAGTGCGGACTGGCTCGTGCCGGTTCCTGATGCGATCTCGGAGCGGCAGGCGATGTCGATCGGCACGGCCGGATACACGGCGATGCTCTCCCTCATGACCCTCGAATCGCATGGCCTCACCACTGATTCGGGTGACGTCCTCGTCACGGGCGCGAACGGTGGGGTCGGCGGGTTCGCGATCGCGCTGCTGGCATGCGGCGGCTACTCGGTCGTCGCGTCGACCGGCCGTCCCGCTGAAGCCGACTACCTGCGCCGCCTCGGCGCTACGACGATCATCGACCGGACAGAGCTATCCGAGCCCGGCCGGCCGCTCGGCAAAGAGCGCTGGGCGGCTGCGATCGACTCCGTCGGCAGCCATACCCTCGCCAATGCCTGTGCCGGGACGAAGGCGGGCGGCGCCGTCGCCGCATGCGGGAACGCACAGGGCATGGATCTACCCGCCACCGTCGCGCCGTTCATTCTACGCGGGGTGCGTCTGCTCGGCATCAACAGCGTCACCCAACCTCACGACAAGCGCGTCGCAGCGTGGAACCGCCTGGCCGCAGAGCTTGACCTGGACCTGCTGCCCGCTATGAGCCGCGAGGTTGGCCTGAGCGAGGCCCTCTCCGTTGCCGATGACCTTCTGGACGGGCGCGTCCGCGGCCGGATCGTCGTCGACGTGAACCGCTGACCATCCCCAAGACCACACAAACGAAAGAAGAAGATCATGACGAAGATCACCGTGCTCGGAGCCGGCGGACGTATCGCAAGACACGCCATCGCCGCACTGCTGGAAGAGCCTGCCAACGAGCTGACCCTGTACCTGCGTCGCCCGGGGAGCCTGGCTGACGTGCCCGCCGACCGCGTCCAGGTGATCGAGGGCGACGTCCTCGATGAAGACCTCCTCACGCGTACCGTCACGGGGCAAGACATCGTGTACGCGAACCTCGGCGGGGGCGACATCGAAGCTCAGGCCCGCGCCGTCGTCGCAGCGCTGACCGCCGCGGGAACGCGACGGTTGATCTGGATATCCACCCTCGGCATCTACGACGAGGTGCCCGGCGAGTACGGCAAGTGGAACCACCGGATGCTCGACGGCGGATACCTGCAGACCTACAGCGCCGCCGCGAAAGTGATCGAGGAGTCCGACCTCGACTACACGATCATCCGTCCCGCCTGGCTGTCAGATGACGACGAGGTCGACTACGAGCTGACCCAGAAGGATGAGCCCTTCCAGGGCACCGAGGTGTCCCGCAAGAGCGTCGGCGCGCTCGTCGCCGAACTCGCCAAGAACCCGGCCGACAGCGTCGGCGCCTCGCTCGGCGTGAACAAGCCCGGCACCGACGGCGACAAGCCCTCCTGGTACTGAACGGACCATGCCATGACCGCTCTAGACTCACTCACCAAGGACGGCTTGTCCCTCGGGATCGAGCTGCCCCTGGACAACGACCTCGCTCGACGAGATGTCTCGGGTCAGGGTCTCTTCCCTGATCTGACCCGGCATCAGGAGAGGGCACAGCTCGCCGACCGGCTCGGATTCCAGGCCCTTTGGCTCCGGGACGTGCCGATGTGGCGACCGCGTGACTTCGGCGATGCCGGACAGATCTTCGACCCCATCCCCTACCTCGGCTACCTCGCCGCATCGACCGAGCGCATATTGCTCGGCACGGCAGGGATTGTGCTCCCGCTGCGGCACCCTGTGACGCTGGCAAAGGAGGCCGCCACCGTCGACGCTCTCTCCGGTGGGCGGCTGCTGCTCGGCCTCGCCTCGGGCGACAGGCCGGGCGAGTACCCGTTCTTCGGAGCCGATTTCGATCGCCGTGGAGAGACCTACCGCGAAGGCGTGCGTGTCATGCGTGAGATCTGGGAGCAGGCGGCGCAGGGCCGGATCGATCAGGACTCGTTCCTGCCCGCCCCTGTGGACGGGACGATTCCACTGATCGGGATCGGTGGCGCGCAGCAGTCCCCGGCGTGGGCGGCCGAGAATCTCGACGCGCACATGACCTACCACCGTGCAGGCCCGCAGATGCGCGCCGTCGCCGCGCAGTGGCGGGCGATATCGCTCAAGCCGTTCATGACGAACCTCTACCTCGACCTCGCTGAGAACCCGGATGCACCCTTCGAGCCCATCCGCCTCGGCGCGCGGGTCGGCACCACCGGTCTCACCGATTACCTCACGGGACTGGCCTCGGCAGGGATCGCGCACATCAACCTGGTGCTGCGGCCGGGACGCAGAGATGTCGAGGACGTCATGGAAGAGATCGGACAAGACGTCATCCCCGCCCTCCGAGCCCGAACCGCATCAGAGCCAGCCGGCGCAGACATCCGATCGTGACCGAGTCCACCGAATCAAGAAACCAACGAGCAGGGAGAACGATTGATATGAGCAGCACAGACACCATCGCCACGACCGCGAGCGACCCGACGGCGGTTGTCGCGACCGCGCAGTTCCTCACGCCCGTCGTGCTCGGCCTTCAGGCACTGACGATCAACGCCAAGCAGGCGCACTGGCACGTGCGCGGCGCGAACTTCGTCGGCGTCCACGAGTTGCTGGACACCATCGCGAGCAACGCGGGCGATTTCGCCGACGCGGCGGCGGAACGCATCGTCGCGCTCGGGCTCCCGCTCGACGCCCGTGTGAGCGCTGTCGCCGAGAAGGGCGCCGTCACAAGCGTCCCGGCGGGATTCGCGAGCTCAGACGACCTCGTGCATGCCGTGATCGCGGACATCGACAGTCTCCTCGCCGATGTCCGCGCAGCGGTCGATGGCCTCGACGGCATCGACCTGACCAGCCAGGACGTCGCGATCGAGATCCAGCGCGGACTCGACAAGGACCGCTGGTTCCTCGTGTCACACGTCGCCGCCTGACCGATGTCCCGAGGGGCGCCTCTCACCGATCCGGTGAGAGGCGCCCCGAGTGTTACGCCGTGCCAGCGAACGAGACGAGCTAGTCGAGAATCGCGGTGACTTCGAGCTCGACGAGAACGTCGGGCTCGAAGAGGTAGTCGACCCCGATGAGGGACGCAGGCGGCAGGGGCTGCGGCAGTTCCAGCTCCTCAGCGACGCGCGCGATCCCGTCCATGAAGGGCGCGATCCTCTCAGGTGCCCAGTCGGTGACGTAGAACGTCATCCGAAGCACATCCTCGAAGGACGCGCCCGCGCCGGTGAGCGCGCGAGCGGTGTTGCGCAGCACCTCCGCGACCTGGCCTGCGAGGTCCCCGGCCGCGAGGGGCTCTCCCTCTGCGCTGCGGGCGACCTGCCCGCTGATGTGCAGATGGCGCGTACCGGTGCCGACGGCGACATGATCGTAGGGCGTGCCGGGCTGAAGGCCGGCAGGGCTGAAGCGTGCAACTGACATGGAAGGTCCTGTTCGTCCGTAGTGGTTTACCATTGATACCTGGTAGGCGAAAGACACTTCAAGGAGACCTGGTTACATGGGCGATACCGCCGTGCGCGAGGACGAGCTGCGTATCGCAGCGCCGCACCGCGAGTTGCTCGACCAGGTGCTCGATAAGTGGTCGCTCAGCGTCCTCAACGAATTGTGCGAACGGCCGTCTCGATTCAACGCTTTACGACGTGCCATACCCGGCGTGACGCAGAAATCCCTCACGGCGACGTTGCGAAGGCTGGAGCGGAACGGTGTCGTGCAACGTCGGGTCATCAGCACACGTCCGGTGTCCGTCGAGTACCGGATCACGACGCTGGGCAAGACGTTACGGGCGCCAGTTGACGCGCTCATCGCCTGGGCGGATGAGCAACTGCCGGCCATCGAACGAGCACGCATAGCCTTCGACGAAGACGAGCAGTAGACGTCAGAACACCTCTCCCATCGAGGCTCGGCAGTAATCCGACTCAGCGATCTGCCGGATCGTCCGGTTCTGCGCCGTCCCTGTCTCTCATCCCGGCGTCAACCATGCCCATCGTCGCATCGAACTGCGTCATGACCAGCGCCGCGGTGCTCGCGAAACCGCATGCGAGAAGGATGAGCAGTGAGGGCACGAAGTCATCCGGTGCGGGCACCCAGCCGCCCAGTGTCCACGGCAGGACCATGGCGATGACGATGCCGAAGCTCGAGGCCCATTCGTTCACTACGAGAGAGCGAGAGGAGCCGGCCCCGCCTCTCGCGAGGATGCGCCGCCCCGTTTCGACGGTCATCGCGACCAAGAGGATGCCGAGGGCGATGAAGCTCAGCGCGCCCCAGAGAGCATCAAGTGACGCGAGCGCGAGCGGGACGAGCAGAGGGATGGAGTACGCCGTGAACACCCAGCGAATCGATGAGCGAAAGTACCGGTCCGCGGCCTCCGATGCCGCCAGCCGACGATGCATCTCCGAGTCGATGTAGAAGAACACGCCCACGATGAACGTGCCGAGCATCGTGCCCGATACTCCGGCCAGCCCCAAGAGGAAGTCGTTATCCGCGTTCGGCATCATCTGCGTCCCTCTTTCCCACGAATCGAGCAGCCCATGCTGTGGCAGGTTTTCGAGTCACGTCGGCGAGAGCTCCTTGCTGCACGATGCGCCCTGCATCGAGGACGACGATCTCGTCGGCAAGCGCATCGACGTCTTCGCGGTCATGAGTGACGAGGATCGTCGGTCCGCCGAACTCACGCAGATGCACGCCGAGGTCGGCACGCACCTCGTCGCGGAACTCCACGTCCAGAGCCGCGAGCGGTTCGTCGAGGAGCAGTGCTTTCGGTTCGGATGCGAGGGCACGAGCCAGCGCTACGCGCTGTGCCTGCCCGCCGGAGAGTGCGCCCGGGTATCTCTCCGCCAGGTCGATCAAGCCGAAGCGGGACAGCCAACGATCTGCGCTGCGCCGGGCCGCGGGCCACCTGCTGCCGCGGGCTCTGGCGGAGAAGGCGACGTTCTCGCGCACCGTCAGGTGCGGGAAGAGGAGCAGGTCTTGGAACATGACGCCGATTCCACGCTGCGCGGCGGGAAGGGATGCCAGGTCCCTGTCTCCGAGCCGCACTGCCCCGTCCACCTCCGTGAAACCCGCGATCGCTGCGAGGATGCTGGTTTTTCCGGCCCCGTTCGGACCGACAACCGCGAGTACACGGCCGGGCTCTGCTCTGAGTTCGATGATCACGTCGAAAGCGGGGCGTCGAATACGTGCGGAGATCGTCAGCTGTGCAGTCATACGGTTCCTGGCAGCCATCGGTCGCGGAGCGCGAGGAGAACGCTCAGCGATACGGCAAGCAGCACGAGGGCGAGTGCGATCGCGGTGTCGGGGTCGGAGTTCATCGCGAGATAGGAAGCAATCGGGAGTGTGCGCGTCACACCCGGGAAGGAGCCCGCGAACGTGATGGTCGCGCCGAACTCGCCAAGCGCGCGGGCGAAGCAGAGCACGGCACCGGCCGCGATCCCGGGTGCCGTCAGCGGTACGGTCACGAGACGAAAGATCTGCCACGGGCTGGCACCCAGCGAAGCAGCCGCAGTCTCGCTGCGACGGTCTGCCGATCGCAGCGCGCCTTCGACGGCGAAAACGAGGAAGGGCATAGCCACGAACGTCTGCGCGAGCACGACGGCGCCGGTGGTGAAAGGGATGGTGACGCCAACCTGCGTGAGCCATTGCCCGAGGAGTCCGCGCCGACCCAGCAGGAGAAGCAAAGCGATGCCGCCGACGACGGGAGGCAGCACCAGCGGGACGGTGATCGCCGCACGCAAGAGGCGCCGCGGCAACACCCGCCAGCGAACGGAACGGCTCAGCAGCACCGCCAGCGGGATACCGAGGACGAGGCTGAGGCCGGTCGACAACGTCGCCGTGAGCAACGACAGCCCCAGAGCCTGCAGAACCTCCTGTCGGACGAACAGCCCGGCGAGATCACCCCAGGGTGCGCGCAGGATCAGTCCGAGCAGCGGCAGAACGAGCAGCGCGAGACCGACTACGCCGAGAGCGAGGACGACCGGCTGCAGCCGTTCACGGGGCCGCGAAGCCGGCATCCTCGAAGACCTGACGTGCCTCATCCGAGCGGAGGAAGTCGATGAATGCCTGCGCGGCGTCCGGGTTCGTCGCCTCGGCGAGAAGGGTGAGCGGGTACTTGTTGATCACCTGCTGCGCCTCGGGCACGTCGATGCCCTCTACGGCACTTCCTGCTGCGACGACGTCGGTCACGTAGACCAGCGCGGCGTCGACCTCACCGAGAGAGACTTTCGTCAGAGCGGCGCGGACATCCTCCTCGAGAGTGTCCGGTTGGGCCTGGACTCCGGATAGGTCGAGCAGCGACTGCGCTGCAGACCCGCACGGCACTGCGGTATCGCACAATGCGATCGTCAGTTCGGGCCGGGCGAAGTCGGCGAGACCGGTGATCCCGGCGGGATTTCCCACGGGAACCGCGATCTGCAGTGTGTTGGTGACCAGCACTCCCGGGTCGACCGCCAAGCCAGCATCAACGACGGACTGCATCGTCGCCTCATTCGCCGAGAAGAACACGTCAGTCGGAGCACCAGAGATGATCTGCTCGGCAAGCGCCGACGACCCGCCGTAGCTAGCGGCGATGTCGACATCCGCGTTCGCATCCTCGAATCTCTCCGCGAGGACGTCCATCACGTCGGTCAAGGACGCGGCGGCCAACACCGTCACCGTTCCGGAGATCATGTCATCATCGCCCGCTCCGGCATCGGACTCATCGTCTATTGCGCCGGGCGATGAGCAGCCGGCGAGCAGAAGGATGGCGGCGAACGCGGCAAGAAGAGAAGGGGCGCGCAAGACAGGAACTCCTCTGGGAATCGGCTGGTCAGGCGAACGAAGTCCGCGACCTGTCTCAACCCTCCCGCAGCCGAGCTCGTGGGAATGGTCTGCGACTGCGGGAGTTTGTCTGCTCCCTGCTGTCTCGACGCTCCCGGCCTCGTCTGCTGGGGCCGGCTCCCTAGCCTGAGGACATGCCAGTCGATCCGCTCTCGCCGATCTTTCAGAGGCAGCGCGTCCTCGCGGAGTTCGGTGTGCCCGCTCAGGAGCGCCTGGCGAGAGCGCATGTGCTCGTGATAGGCGCGGGCGGCTTGGCGAGCACCCTATTGCCGGTCCTTGCTGCTGCCGGCGTCGGCACGCTCACGATCGTCGATGACGACACTGTTGCCGAATCCAATCTGCACCGGCAGACGATGCACACGCCGGGTGACGTCGGCCGCGGCAAAGCTGCCTCGGCCGCCACGAGGCTCGCGGCGCTTGCTCCTGATGCTGAGGTGCGCGCCGTTGATAGGCGTTTCGACGCTGTGACAGCTGAGGATCTGCTGCACGGTGTGGATGTCCTCGTCGATGCCAGCGACAATCCCGCGACGGTGCTGCTGGCAGACCGTGTTGCCGCTGAATGCGGCATCCCGCTGGTGTGGGGATCGGCGCTGGGATACGCCGGTCAGGCCGGAGTGGCGTGGGATGCCAGGGGCACCGATTACCGCGACTTGTTCCCGCACGGCTCCGATTCCGATGCGGACACCTGCGACGTGATCGGCGTGCTGCCGAGCGTCTGCGCCGTCATCGGGGCCTTCATGGCGACCGAGGCGCTCAAGCTGCTCACCGGCATCGGAGACCCGTTGATCGGTCGGGTCGCTGCGTACGACGCCCGCACCGGTCGCACCCGCGAGATCGTCTACCGGCGTGACGAATCCACGCGCGCCGCAGTGCAGACCGCGACGCCCGCTCCGCAGCCCTCGGATCAGAATGATGTCTCCCCCGAAGAACTGCGCGACCTGCTCATGACGTCCGAACCGCCGCTGCTCGTCGATGTGCGAGAACCGTGGGAAGCCGAGATCACGTCGATCCCGGGGAGCGTGCTGATCCCCCTGGGCGAGCTTGCCAGTCGGACTCGAGAACTCGGCACCGGTAATCCGGTGGTGCTGTACTGTCACCGCGGCGGACGCTCGCGTCAGGCGCTCGATCTGCTTCTCCAACTCGGATTCTCTGATGTGCGGCATCTCACCGGAGGAGTCGACGCCTGGGCAGTCCGCGTCGATCCCACGGCGAGCAGGTATTGACATGCTCCGCACACCGGTCGCCGCACACACAGCCCGAGTCCGCGCGCTCCTGAGCGCCGTGAGTCAGCGCACCGTCGAGCAGGTCGCCCTGACTCGTGCACTGGATCGGGTGCTCGCCCACCCCGTACGGACTCCGATAGCTCTGCCCCCGTTCCGGAACTCACAGATGGACGGCTTCGCCGTCCGTGTGACCGACCTTGCGCGGACACCACGCAGTCTGCCGCTGCGGGGTGAGATCCCCGCCGCCCCCGGAACACCTGCGCCGCTTGACCCCGGCCATGCCGTCCGGGTCATGACCGGTGCGCCGATCCCGGACGATGCCGACGCGGTCGTCCCTGTCGAACATGCCACCGTCCACGACGCGACAGTGACGTTCACGCGGAAACCGGACGCCGGAGAGTTCGTACGAGAAGCCGGCTCTGACCTCGCCGCCGGTGATCCTCTACTGCCTTCCGGCCTCCGGCTCGCTCCCCGCCACCTCGCGGCACTCGCAGCCGCCGGACTGGACTCCATCCCCGTTCGCTCGCAAGTTCGTGTCGCGGTGATCTCGACAGGAAGCGAACTGGCCACCCCCGGTGAACCTCTGGCTCCCGGCCAGATCTACGACGCCAACGGCCCCGCGCTCGCCGCAGCGGTGCGGTCCGCCGGTGCCTTCCTGGCCGATGAGCATCGTGTCGTCGACGACACGGCCGCCTTCGCGCGCGCCCTGGACGCCTCGTACGCGGCGGGAGCCGAGATCGTGCTCACCAGCGGAGGCATCTCGGCAGGCAGCTACGAAGTTGTGAGGGAGTTCCTGGAGCCCCTCGGGGCACACATCGATACCCTCGCAATGCAGCCCGGAGGCCCGCAGGCCACCGCCCTCTACAAAGACGTTCCCGTGGTGTGCTTCCCCGGCAACCCCGTGTCCGCGCAGCTGTCATTCATGCTCTTCATCGAGCCGATCCTCCGCGAGACAGCAGGCTTGCCTGCACGCCGACCCGAGCCACGGACCCTGGCCGAACCTCTCACCTCTGTCACCGGCAAACGGCAGTTCCGCCGCGGCGTGGCGTTGCCTGAAGGCCGGGTCGCACCGCTGGGCGGAGCCTCCTCGCACCTTGTCGCCGCCATGGCGGCATCCGACGTGCTCATCGATGTCCCGATCGATGCCGTCACCCTCGACATCGGGACACGCGTGGAGACCTGGAATCTATGAACGAACTGCCGCACCTCGACGATCAAGGCCGGTCGCGGATGATCGACATCGGCGGGAAGGCGATCACTCGTCGCACGGCGATCGCGACCGGCCGTCTCGACACGACACCGGCAGTGCTGGAGCTGCTCGCCACCAACCAACTAAGCAAAGCAGACGCGCTCCCGACAGCGCGGATCGCGGGCATCCAGGGCGCCAAACGCACCAGCGAGCTCGTGCCCCTCGCGCACACGCTGCCCCTGGAGTCCGTCACCGTCGATTTCGAGCTCAGCACCTCATCGGTGCAGATTCGGGCCGCGGTCGCAGCTACGGCGAAGACCGGCGCCGAGATGGAAGCCCTCACCGCTGTCGCCGTCGCCGGTCTCGCCCTGCACGACATGATCAAATCCGTCGATCCGGCCGCAGTACTCGGAGACATCCGCCTCATCGAGAAGACCGGGGGCAAGCGCGGGCATTGGGTTGCAGACGCACCTGAGCCCACAGAGCGCGGACACGCGGTCGTGATCGTCTCGTCCACGAGCACCGCGGCCGGATCGCGCGATGACCTCACCGGGCCGGCGATCTCAGGTTGGCTTCGCGACCGCGGGTATGAGGCAGACGAACCCGTGGTCGTCGCTGACGCGGATATCCATCGGGCGCTCGCGGATGCTCTCACCCGCGAGCCGGCATTGATCATCACGACCGGCGGCACCGGTGTGCATCCCGAGGACCGC
The DNA here is from genome assembly GCF_004346775.1 of Dermacoccus sp. SAI-028. Classification (NCBI taxonomy): domain Bacteria; kingdom Bacillati; phylum Actinomycetota; class Actinomycetes; order Micrococcales; family Dermacoccaceae; genus Dermacoccus; species Dermacoccus sp. SAI-028. The sequence continues at coordinate 3,059,151 of NZ_SMFS01000001.1, forward strand.
ACGCCCGAGGCAACGAGCGCGGTGATCCAGAGAGCACTTCCCGGCGTCGCCGAGGCCATTCGGGCAGCGGGCCGTACGACGACTCCGACAGCCTCGCTCAGCAGAGCGCTTGCGGGGATCGCCGGACGCACAATCGTCATCAATCTGCCCGGATCGCCACGCGGCGTACAAGACGGCCTCCTCGCGCTGGAACCGCTCCTGCCGCACCTGCACGACCAGCTGGCCGGTGGCGGACATGCCTGAGCCGATCGGTTCCGTCACCACCGCACCACTGGACAAGACGTGGCTGGAGACACGGATACGCAGCAGGAAGAACGGGGCGGTGGTCACCTTCGAAGGCATCGTGCGCGACCATGACCACGGAGAGGATGTCGGGTCTCTCGACTACGAGGCGCACCCCGACGCAGAACGAGTCCTCATCGACGTGTGCGCGAGGATCGCGCAAGCCACGAACTGCGATGTCGTCGCCGCTCACCGCATCGGGCACCTCGAGATCGGCGACGTCGCACTGGTCGCGGTCGTCGCCGCTCCACACCGGGCGGAGGCCTTCGCCGCGTGCGGGAAGCTCGTCGACGCGATCAAGGCAGAGGTTCCGATCTGGAAGCACCAGCACTTCACCGACGGCAGATCGGAGTGGGTGGGGTTGTAGATACGCAAGAAGCACTCAAGCGCGAAACGCTGAAGACGCAATCACCGACGAAAAGAGGCCGCCAGATGACCGGCATTGAGATTGAACCAGACAGCTTCCATGGCAACGGACTGGCCCCGTCAGGAGTCGTCCGCTGATGTCATTGCTGCGTGGCGGTGATGCGTTCCCCCCTCTTGAACTGGTCGAGGTGGGAGGACCACGCCGAACGATCCCTGCCGAATTCGCCGGGCAGTACAGCGTGGTCCTCTTCTCACGCGGGGCAAGCTGCAGGTCCTGCGTAGAGCAGCTGCGTGCGTTCCAGCGCGGCCTACGGCGCCTGTCCGCCGTGGATATCGCCGTCGTCGCGCTGACTGCGGACGAGGAGCCAATGATCACGGAGCTCGTGTCGCGCTATGGCCTGACCTTTCCGATCGGACACAGCACCGATGTGGGGCAGATCGCCGCCACGACCGGAGCGTTCGTCACCATGGACCCGCCCCAGCTGCAGACAACCGGATTCGTGCTGGATCCCGACGGGAAGGTCGTGATCAGCGTGTACTCCTGTGGAACGTTAGGACAGCTCCTTCCCGACGACGTCCTCGAACTCGTCCGGGAGTTGCCCCAGCATGCGGATGCGACTCGGCAAGAGGCGGAGAGATGAAACCGATCGATGGCGTCTCGAGAGCGCGAACGCAACCCACAGCGAGCGCCGACGGCAAGGATGAGCGTGGCCAGAACGGCATTCCAGAGCGCCCCCTCTTGACCATTCCACGGCAGGAGTGACGATGGCCACGTCTCCCAACGCCTCAGGTGCCGCTGGTACCGCCGTCTGGGAGGAGCTCGCTCAGGAGGTGCTTCACAGAAACCCACGCGGCCGAATACTCGTCGCCATCGACGGCGTGGACGCTGCAGCCCGCACGCACTTCGCCAACACGCTAGCGGCAGCGCTGCGCGCAGTGGGACGTAACGCGACTCGTCTCACCGCAGCACCGTTCACGGACGACGATACGGTCCGAACCATGCTGCGCATGTTCCGCCTCAACGGACCTGAGAGCGGGTTCACTGACGCGTCTGAGCACACGGTGCTGATTGTCGACGGCTGGTCGCTGCTGCGCTCCAGTCTGCGTTCGGCGTGGCACTTCACCGTCTTCCTCGACGGCGGCGGGCCGGCCCATCCAGACACCCGTGAACGGCATCTGCGCTACATGCGCGAGGACACTCCACGCGAAGCGTCCGATGCCGTGTACGACGTGAGCGACGGTATGCATCCCCAGCGCTTGTACTTCGACTCCTGCTGACGCGAGGATCGGGGCAATACGGCACGATCGTCTCACGCAGAAAGATGACGGCGCACGAGACGAACGCGGTCCTCGATACGCGGAAGCCTCGCTATGGATCGAGTCTCAACCGTCCACCGTATCGCTCAGCCGCCGGAGAACGGGGGCAGCACGTCCACCTGCGCGGAGACCGGTCGCGCGGGATCGCGTGAGGCGATGCCGTCGACGAGGAATGTCCCCTTTGCGACGACCGCTTCGAGTGCCGGGTGAGCTGTGAGGAGCGCGTCCTTCGCCTCTCCGAGGGACCTCGCCTCGACGTGTTCTTCTTCGCAGCCGGCCGCTTCAGCGGCGGCTGCGAAGTATCGGACGAGTATGCACGGCATCGTCAGCCTCCGATCGCTCCCATAGAACGGGCCGGTCGACGGAAGCTCTTCTCATCCATCCCGTGCCCAGCCTGTTTATCCCACATCGTCGCCCGCCACGCGTCGGCGATGGCGGCATCGTCTGCTCCACTGCGCAGCATCGTGCGCAGGTCCGTCTCGTCGTCACCGAATAGACATGAACGTACCGAGCCTTCGGCTGTCAGCCGTGTACGGTCGCACGCTTCGCAGAAGCTGCGCGTCACGGATCCGATGATGCCGACGGTCGCCGGGCCACCCTCGACGAGCCACTCCTCTGCAGGAGCGGACGGGTCTTCACGGCCGGCCGGGGTCAGTCGATAACGGCGTCCGAGCACGGAGAGAAGCTCTTCGGCGGAGACGAGGTGGTCTCTGCGCCAGGTCTGATCAGCATCCAGCGGCATCTGTTCGATGAACCGCAACCGCACACCGTTGGCAAGCGCCCACGCCAGCAGGTCGGGAGCATCCGCGAGGGTCTCGCGCAGCGCCACCGCGTTGATCTTGATCGGGCTGAGCCCTGCGTGCTGTGCCGACTCGATCCCCCTGAGCACGGCTGGCAGGCGATCGCGTCGGGTGACGGCGGCGAAATGCTCGCGGTCGATCGTGTCCAGCGACACGTTGATCCGCGTCAGTCCGGCCTCCACAAGCTGCGGCGCCTTGCGATCGAGGCCGATCCCATTGGTCGTCATCGACACGGGCACGCCCGGCACGACTGTGGTCGTCCGGCGCACGATCTCGACCAGATCCGGTCGCGTAAGCGGCTCGCCGCCGGTGAAACGCACCTCGCGTACTCCGAGATCGTGGACGGCTATTGTGACCAGGCGCGCGATCTCTTCCGGAGTCAGCAACTCCCCGCGAGGGACTACGGGCAGGCCTTCCGCCGGCATGCAGTATGTGCAACGCAGTGAGCAGGCGCTGGTGATCGATACACGCAGGTCTCGCGCGATGCGCCCGAACCTGTCTACGAGAAGAGGTGTCTCGGGTCGGCCGATCGTTGAGCGCGCGCGATTGCGAACGGTCGGCATGCCGAGCGCAACAGGGCACATGGTCACAGACTTCTTCTCGATGTTTGCGGGAACCGAGGCCGCCTAGTGGGGCGTCCTGTTCCACAGTGTGGTCGGCGCAATCGCCTGTTTTCACCCCTGGGCTCATCACCTGCAGTCATGGGCAAGTTCCGCGCAGGACTAGGCGATCAGCGAGAGAGCTCCCGCAATATCGTCGGTTGTGTACAGCCAGACGACACGGAAGGGGCGATGTATGTCGTTCACTACTCGCGGATTCGCGGGACGTCGGCGTGGTCCCGATGATCAGCTCCCTCCGGGACAGACGCTGTTCGAGAACTGGCCGGTGCTCACTGCCGGTCCCACGCCCTATGTCGATACCGAGACGTGGGATTTCGCGATCCTCGATGAAACCGGTACCGAGCATCACTGGAACTGGGAGCAGTTTCTGGCGCTCGGTGCCGAGGACATCACGGTCGACATCCACTGCGTCACGCACTGGTCCAAGCTCGACATGGCCTGGCGCGGGGTGAGCCTGGACAAGCTGTTCGAGAACGTCGAGACGTCCCATGATTACGTCATGGCGCACTCCTACGGCGGGTACACCACGAATGTGCCGCTCGAGGATCTCCTGGACGGCAAAGCCTGGATCGCGACCGAGGCCGAAGGCGCTCCCCTCGACGCGGAGCACGGCGGGCCGGCACGTCTTCTCATCCCGCATCTGTACTTCTGGAAGAGCGCGAAATGGGTCCGTGCGCTGACGATGATGCCGACGAACGACCCTGGGTTCTGGGAGCAGAGCGGCTATCACATCTACGGTGATCCGTGGAAGGAAGAACGCTACTGGTGATGGAGCAGACCCGGCTCGCTCCGCCTCGCCCCCGCGTGAGGCCGGCGTGGTTCGTCGCCACGGTTTCAGAGGTCCGCCCGGAGACGCCGACCGCGGTGCGGCTGGTGCTCGATGTTCCGGGCTGGCCAGGGAGCGAGGCGGGAAGTCATCTCGATCTACGCCTGACCGCTCCGGACGGCTACCAAGCGACGCGGTCGTACTCGATCGCATCCTCAGAGCCGGGCGGAACGATCGTCCTCGCGGTCGATGAGCTGCCCGATGGCGAGGTGTCACCGTTCCTCGTCCGCGAACTGCGCGCCGGTGATCAGATCGAGGTCCACGGACCGCTGGGATCGTTCTTCCTCTGGCGCCCGGGACAGAGCCAGCGCCCCGTGCAGCTCATCGCCGGCGGGTCAGGCGTCGTTCCCCTCTACGCGATGGCAGCCTCCCATGCGGCCGCGTCCGATCCCGTTCCGTTCCGGCTGCTGTACTCGGTGCGTACGCCCGAAGACATCTATTTCCACCATGAGCTCCTCGAACTGTCGGACGGGTCGTTCGCCATGGACCTCGTGTATACGCGACGAGCGCCAGCCGGATGGCAGGAGCCCGTCGGACGGCTCACAGAGTCGACTGTCGCCGCGCGGACGCTCCCCCCGGAAGACCGTCCGCGCATTTTCGTGTGCGGTTCGACAGGCTTCGTCGAAGCCGTCGCGCCGTGGCTCGTGAAGCTCGGTCATGCGCCGCAAGACATCCTCACCGAACGATTCGGAGGCCTATGATGACCAGCCATCTTGACGGCAACATCCTCTCCGGGACTCTCGCCGAGTTCCTCGTTCCAGACGCAACGATGATCGAGGGACGCTGCGGAGGTTGCGGGCATATCGCGCCCCTTGGCGAATCAGTCGTGTATCCGGACGCTCCGGGGCTGGTCGTACGCTGCAACACGTGCAGCCATGTGCTGGCGACGATCATCGACGCCGGTGAACGACTCTTCCTCAGCTTTGCGGGGCTGACCGCGTTCGCGATGAAGAGGGATCAGGTTGAGGAGCCGGTCTCTGTCGCGTAGGCCCTGAGCTGTGCGATAGCCATGTCGAGAGCAGCACGCATCGGATAGATGTCTCGGCTCGCCTTCGCCAGAAGATAGCCTCCCTGGAGTGCCGACAGCAGCCCACTGGCAAGCGCTCGCGAGTCCGCATCGCTGCGCAACACGCCGCGTGTCTTCAGCCTCTCCACGGCATCGATCAGCATCTCCAGCCACTCATCGAAGTGGGCAGCGATCGCGCGGCGGGCATCCTCGTTGTGGTCTGCGATCTCGTTCGCCAGAGACCCGAGCGGGCACCCGTATGCGCCGTTGCGTAGCGCGTTCCGTTCGACGAGCTCGTCCCGCCACAGCTCGAACCCGCGCAGGGACTCCACTCGTCGAAGGCGTCGGCGCTGCTGCGTCAGGACGTCCTCTGCCCGGGTCTCGATGACTTCCTTTCACGAGTGCGTCCTTGTCGGCGAAGTGCTGATAAACCTGAGACTTCGATGTCGCACTGGCGGCTCGGACGTCGGCGAGGGTCGTCGCGGCGACACCTCGCTCATACATCAGCTGGTTCGCTGCGTCGACGATACGTGCCCTCGTTGCCGCCCCTTTCGGCGTCAACCGGCGTGCACTCGTTCCGTCGGCAGTCACGCCTCCAGGGTAGTCTCCCCCGTCCGCAGGGATCGAAGTCGTCCGTCACGCGATGCCAGCCCGGCCGGTCCAGTCAAGCCCCGCGGAGCGGGAGGCTCGCATCGCATGCCCTCATAATAATGGACCTTTGAGTCCTTCTCCAAGTCGACCCGGATCATGTGAAGCAATCCGCGCCGCCTGCGTTTTCATGCTTCTAGAACCTCTCCTCGTTCGACACTCGGTTCGCGCTTTGGTCTGGCGAGTCCTTTTCTGTCGTCGTAGGCTGGTGGTCATGATGTGCGGGAAGCCACGCGGTTCACGGATCTTCCGTGTGCGCGAGAACGTCCGAGCCAAGGGCTCGATGCCGGCGCCCGCGCGCGCCCGTCCGCGAGAACGTTGCGTGCTCCGCAGGAGAGGGGCGTTCGGTGGACCTGCCTGTCAAGCTCGGTGACGCACAAGAGTTTCTGATGCTCGTTCCTTCCCCTCTTGCGGAGCGGGTGGCTGAGGACGAGCGTCTGGTCGTGGCGGCCTATCGGTTTCGTCGGGGCCTGGGCATCCGGGCCCGCCGGGCGCTGGCTTCACGGATCGAGCATGAGGTGACCGCCGCGCTGCACATCGTTCGGCCTGGAACGGTGGTGGTGGCCTTCGACGGTGCCGGCACGATGTCTCGGGCCCGTGTACACAGGTTGGCGAGCGGTGTGGTCGGTGAGGTGAGCAGGAGCGCCACCAATCTCGTCGGCGTGGACACGACTGTGATTGGAGTCGTGGTGATGTCGCCGGCCGAGCGAGATCTCGCCGCCGCGTGCGTGCGGCATGTCGCAGCGCAGCCACCGCACCGGGGCGACGGGCTCGTCTTTCACGCCAGCGATCTCCGCCGGGCAAACATCTACGAACTGATCGAGGAAGCAGTCCTGTGATGTCGGTCAGCTCTCCGCGTGGTCACGGCGAAGACTACCTGTTAGTCATCTACCAGCGTCGGAATGCCTCGGTCCTGTCGCTGCAGGGGCGGGACACCGAGCTGACTCCGGGGAGCATCGTCGTTGTCCCCCGCTCAACGGTGGGGAGTGCAATGCCCGCCGAGGACGCCGATCGCATGATCGTCGAGCTGCCGTTGGGTGTGGTGGGGTTGACGGCGGATCAGATCGGCGAGGTCTCTGGGGTGGATCTGCGTGAGCGGACCTCGCTGGCGGCGCTGCTGCAGTCCGTGCTCGGGGGCGTGATGGACTCCGAGCTCAGCCTGCGCGACGAGGTGGACGTGTTCGCGCCTGTCGCCGACCTGCTGAAAGTGACCCTGCTCAGCGCCCTCACTCCCGACCGCGCCACGACCCGGTATCCGCTGGCCGAGCAGATCGTCACCTACGTGCTCGACAACCTCACCGACCCTGGTCTCGGGGCCGCCCGGATCGCGAAGGACCTGCACGTGTCCGAGCGTCTGCTCTACGCAGAGATGTCCCGCGCCGACATCCGGCTCGCGCAACTGATCCAGTCCCAGCGCCTGCGCCGCGTCCGCGACGCCCTGACCGCACCGGCCACCATCGATGTCCCCATCGGCGTCCTCGCCCAGCAACACGGGTTCGTCTCAGCCAGCCACTTCAGCCGCATCTTCCGCGAAGAATTCGGCACCACACCCCGCCAATGGCGCAACAACACCACACCGCCAGGAGTGTGAGGTCACCGCTCGTGCGCCAGGTCGCCGCTGCGGGCTTCCCGCGCGATCAGGTCACGGGACGCGGCGTCGTCGGCACGGACCCGATGGGCGGTCTCGAGCACATCGTCGATGTCGCTGTCGGGAATGACGACGGCTCCCGATGAGTCGCAGAAGATGTACTGGCCCGGATAGATGCCCACTCCGTCGATGACGACGGGGATGTTCGCCTGAAACGGCGTGACGACAGCTCCACCCCAGGCGACGGCCTCTCCCGAGCACCAGGCTGCGAAAGGTTCCTCGGCCAGCTCGTCGAAGTCGCGAAGGCGGCCGTCGGTCAGGACGCCGGCGAGGCCGACGTTGGTCGCACGGGAGAGCTTCGTCCCACCGGCGAGAGACGTCGAGCTGTGGCCGTTGCTGGCCATCACGAGGACCGTGTTGGCGGGATCGGCAGGTGATCCGTCGACGGCCTGGTGGAACAGCCGTCCGAACGTGTATTGCTCCGGGTCGAGTACGGCATGGCACGTTGGGAAGAAGGAGATCGTCGCGACCCGACCGAACAGGGTGCGTTCGGGTGTCGGACTGACCAGCCCGGTGACATGGGCACGGTGACGATGCTTCCGGCCGAGCGCGTCGGTCAGATCGGCACACGTCAGGCCTGCGGCTGATGCTGCGCGACGCCGCTCCACCGTGTTGTCTTCATCGTTGTTCACGGTCACTCCGCATCATTTCTCAGTCACTGATGACGCGAGGGCGTGCCACCGGCTCAGCGGTGGCACGCCCCCACGAGTACATGGTCAGACGGAAGCCTCCGTCGTCTCGATGCGGCGGGGCAGGACCCAGCCGGCGCGAGGGTAGTGGCAGTTGTAGCCGTTCGGATACCGCTGCAGGTAGTCCTGGTGCTCAGGCTCGGCCTCCCAGAACGGGCCGGCGGGCTCGATCGTGGTGACGGCCGAGCCTGGCCACAGGCCGGAGGCGTCGACGTCGGCGATCGTCTCCTTGGCGATCTGCTCCTGCTCGGGGGTGAGCGGGAAGATCGTCGAGCGGTAGCTCGTGCCGATGTCGTTGCCCTGACGGTTCAGGGTCGACGGGTCGTGGATCTGGAAGAAGAACGCCAGGATGTCCCGGTACGTCGTCTTCGACGGATCGAAGACGATCTCCACAGCCTCGGCGTGGCCGGGGTGGTTGCGGTAGGTGGCGTGATCGTTCTGTCCGCCGGTGTATCCGGCACGGGTGCTGATCACGCCCGGCTGCTTGCGGATGAGCTCGTCGACGCCCCAGAAGCAGCCGCCGGCGAGGACGGCCGTCTCGGTGCCTGGTGTGCGGGTGACCTCTCCGGTGTCGTGAATTCCACTGGTCATGATGCGTGCTCCTTCGTGGTCGTGGTGGTGGTCTCGAACAGTGAGCGGAACTCGCCATACCCCTCGGCCTCCAGGTCGGAGACGGGGATGAACCGCAGCGCGGCGGAGTTCATGCAGTAGCGCAGGCCGCCAGCGTTCGCGGGGCCGTCGTCGAAGACGTGTCCGAGGTGGCTGTCCGCCCCGGTGGAGCGGACCTCGGTGCGGGGCATCCAGAGGGATCGGTCCGTCTTCGTGTGGACGGCGTCCGCGACGACCGGCTTGGTGAAGCTGGGCCATCCGGTTCCACTGTCGTACTTGTCGGTGGATGAGAACAGGGGCTGCCCGGAAACGACGTCCACGTACAGGCCGTCCTCGTGGTTGTCCCAGTACTCGTTGCGGAAAGCCGGCTCGGTGCCGTCCTTCTGGGTGACGCGGTACTGCTGGTCGTTGAGGCGGCTCAGGGCCTCAGAAGTCTTGCTGTAGTCGTGCGACACGATTTCCTCCTTGTCCGGCGCCGCTGGCTGCGGCGTCACTGTTGATAACGCCGGGGTGACGCGGTTTGGTCCCGCTAATCTGGGAATAGGCTGTGACTTGAAGAACCCTCCTGTTGCTATTTCGGATCATGCGCTATTTGCTTCACCGAAGACCCATGTCGTGCTCGACTGACTGTCGCTGAGCACGATGCCGGCGGCGTCGAGTTCGTCACGGATACGGTCTGCCGTGCGGAAGTCCCCGACCGTGCGGGCCTGGGCTCGCTGGTCGAGCGCCTGGGCGATCAGAATCTCCAACGCCCGCTCGACGCGCAGGGGTCCAGCGGTTGATTTGCCCCACGGCATCTCGTGCGGATTGATGCCGAGGACGCCCGTCATGGCGAGCACGGCGTCCCGTGCGTCGGCACCGGCCCGCGCGTCGTGCTGGGTGAGGGCGGTATTGCCGCGCCTGACCTCGTCGTGGAGGACGGCGAGGGCCATGGGGATGTTGAGGTCGTCATCCAAGGCGTTTCTGAATGCGACCGGCAGCTTGCTCGCATCCGCCGTCTGCCTCGAGTCGTTCGCGCTCCGGGCGATGAAGTCTTCGATTCTGCGCATCGCCGCCGCGGCGGATCGCAGGGCGGATTCGGTCAGCTCCAGGTTCGACCGGTAATGGGCCGATCCGAGGTAGTAGCGCAGGTCGATAGGACGTATCCCCTGCAGAAGATCGTCGACGGGTGTCGCGTTGCCGAGGGACTTGCTGATCTTGTCGCCGCCGGACGTGACCCAGCCATTGTGCATCCAGTAGCGCGCGAATCCGTATCCGGCGGCACGGGACTGCGCCTGCTCATTCTCATGATGAGGAAAACGCAGGTCGAGCCCTCCACCGTGGATGTCGAAGCTCTCTCCCAGGTAGCGGAGGATCATCGTCGAGCAGCTCAGATGCCATCCCGGGCGTCCCGGCCCGTAAGGCGAATCCCATGCCGCGCCCGCGGCACTCGCCTCTCCTACCGCCACATCTGAGGGAACGGATTTCCAGAGCGCGAAGTCGCGAGGGTCGCGTTTCCCCGTCGCCTGATCGGCATGTTCGTCTCCGGGGAGAGTGCCGGTCTCCTGTGAGGTCAGAGAACCGTAGTCAGGCCATGATGAGACGTCGAAGTAGACGTCTCTCTCATCGTCTCCCGCTCGGTACGCGTGGCCTCGTTTGATCAGCCGGTCGATGAACGCAAGCATCTCGGCGGTATGCCCCGTCGCGCGCGGCTCGATCGTCGGCGGCAAGATACCGATCATGCGATAGGCGTCGGCGAACGCCCTCTCCTGGCGAGCAGCCCACGCCCACCATGGAACGCCCGCCGTGTTGCTCGCAGCAAGAATCTTGTCGTCCAGGTCGGTGATGTTTCGGACCAGGGTCACGTCGAGCTCGTGGCCGATCTGGAGCCATCGTCGCAACTGGTCGAAGACCACTGCCGAGCGGAGATGGCCGACGTGTGGCGGAGCCTGAACGGTCGGACCGCACAGATAGATGCCGACGCGACCCGGTCGCAGGGGCGCGAACGTGCACAACGATGATGTTCCGCTGTCGAAGAGCCGTAACGTCATCGATCAGCTCATCTCACGGGTGCGCTGCTCTCGGAGCGCACGGAGGTGGACCGCGGCCCAGGAGCGGAAGGGGCGCCAGCGTTCTGCGACCTCCTCAAGCAGCGATTCGGGCCCGTACTGGTAGGAGATCTCGGCGTAAAGGCGGCGTTCCGCGCGCGGAAGGACGTCCTGGGCGTTGGCGCCGCGGATAAGGACGAGGTCCGCGGCGAACGGTCCGATGCCTGTCACCGTGAGGAGCTCGCGGCGAGCAGATTCTTCGGGCGTAGTTCGGAGCCGGGGACCGTTGAGCAGTCCGGTGAGCGCAGCCTCGGCGACAGCCCGGAGATAGTCTGGCTTCCGACCGGGTAGGTCCAGTTCTCCGGCGTCGATGGCGCGGATGAGCGCATCGGGCGCGGGAAAGGCCCCGTCGTCCCCGTGCGCGACGATAAGGTCGCGGCGGACTCGGGCAGCAACCGGGACGCGAGTGCGCTGCGACAAGACGCACCAGGCTGCGGCTTCGTAGGGCGAATGGAAGCCGCACGGGCGATATCCGGGGAGAGCCCTTTGGGCGGTGGCGATGATCGGGTCGCGATCGCCGACAGCCGCCCAGGCCCGCGCGTCCACATCAAGAGAGAGGAAGCGGCACACCTGCTCAGCTGCTGCGGCCAGATCGCCAGTGCCGGACAGGCTGATCTGGGCGCTCTCCCCGCGCTGGGTGACGCGGGCGGACACGGGCGTCCAGTCATGCTCGCTCATAAAGCGCGCAGAGAGGACGTCCGGGTCGCCGCCGGCCGCGATCGCGGTAGGGGTGAATTCTTCCCAGAACCGCTTGCTGGTGCGCAAGGACCACGGCCCGAGGACCTGGACCGAGAGGGTGTGCTGCGCCATGGTGGCATTAGGCGCGGGCGTGAATGGTGACGACGTAGCCGTCGGGGTCACGGAATGAGAACTGCAGTCCGAACGGCCCCTCGAACGGTTCCTGCGCGATCGCCACTCCCGCGTCGACCAGGCGTGCATGCACGCCTTCCGCGTCGTCGTTGTGGAACCAGACTCCGGCGCCGGCGCCGAGCTGAGGCATCGCGTCGAGATCCACACCGGGGAACGGGTCGCGGACGGCGAACGCGGCTCCTCCTGCGGAGAAGACGGTCGCCGCGGGGTTCGAGTCTGGGAGGCGTGTGAGTCCGACGAGCTCCTCGTAGAACTTCGCGGAGACGGCGCGGTCCCGCACCTGGAAAGAGACGAAGTCCGGGCCGGTGGTTGTTGCTGCCATGAGCAGGCTCCTGTTCTGTTCAATATCGCCAGTGTCAATATCCTGACACTCGTTGGAGTGTGTGTCAAACTATTGACATGGATGCATTGGACCGGAGCCCGGAGTCGCTGGGGGTGCTGATCAAGGAGACGCAGTCGCTCCTGAACCAGCGAATGGACGATCGGCTTCGCCCGCTGGCGCTGAGTGTGCCGCAGTACGCGTGCTTGACCGCCTTGCAGGACACGCCAGGCATCACGAGCTCCGAACTCGCCCGGCGCGCGTTCGTGTCTCGCCAGTCGATGAACGTGCTGCTTCAGGGGCTGGAGAAGCGGGGACTGGTCACCCGCTCGAGTGATCCTGGGCCCAGGCGGGAACGGAGCGTGGTGCTGAACGATGCCGCAGAACTCCTCCTCGAACGCGCACATGAGGAAGTCTCCTCGGTCGTTCATCGCATGACCGTGGAGGTTGAGCCGGTGGAGCGCGTCCGTCTTTACGAGCTTCTGGCTCGTTGCCGCGACGCCCTGCTCATTCCTTGACGGCATTGTCAGGCCCGGGGAGCTGATACCGGCCGATGGCGCTGTAGGACCCGCGGCGGAAGCGGAGACCAGCGATCCGCCCGTCTTCGACGAGCCAGCGCAGTTCATAGCACGCGCGGTAGTCCGGCGGCCAGAAGGAACAGAACTGCCCCTCTGCATCCACATACCACTCCCCCAACGTGGGTCTTCCGTTCTCGACGTACACGGTCTTGCCGTCCTCGGCGAATGCCTGCGTTGCCCCGTCCTCGTACAGGATCGATGCGGCCGTCAGCGCGCGAGGGATATCCGGTGCTCGAACTTCCTCCGCGTCGATGACGGTGAGGTCAGATAGCGGCTCGTTCATCAGTACGTCTCCTCTGGCCTGATCTGCTGCGGGCGGTCCAGTCGGCTCTCGTCCTGGGTCTCATCGGGGCGAGGTGTGGTGTTGTTGCGCCATTGGCGGGGTGTGGTGCCGAATTCTTCGCGGAAGATGCGGCTGAAGTGGCTGGCTGAGACGAACCCGTGTTGCTGGGCGAGGACGCCGATGGGGACATCGATGGTGGCCGGTGCGGTCAGGGCGTCGCGGACGCGGCGCAGGCGCTGGGACTGGATCAGTTGCGCGAGCCGGATGTCGGCGCGGGACATCTCTGCGTAGAGCAGACGCTCGGACACGTGCAGGTCCTTCGCGATCCGGGCGGCCCCGAGACCAGGGTCGGTGAGGTTGTCGAGCACGTAGGTGACGATCTGCTCGGCCAGCGGATACCGGGTCGTGGCGCGGTCGGGAGTGAGGGCGCTGAGCAGGGTCACTTTCAGCAGGTCGGCGACAGGCGCGAACACGTCCACCTCGTCGCGCAGGCTGAGCTCGGAGTCCATCACGCCCCCGAGCACGGACTGCAGCAGCGCCGCCAGCGAGGTCCGCTCACGCAGATCCACCCCAGAGACCTCGCCGATCTGATCCGCCGTCAACCCCACCACACCCAACGGCAGTCGGAAGAAGTCCCCGATGACCCCCTCGTCGAAAGCGTGGACGTAGGGGCTCGTGCTCGGGTAAACGACGATGCTGCCTGGAGTCATCACGGTCTGGTCATCCCCACGGCGCAGCATCGACCGGTTGCCGCGCTGGAAGACCACGAACAATGACTCGTCGTTGTCCGCTGTGATCATCCGCTGGGGGCGCATAGCGAGGGCAGCCAGCGAGGGCACCGTCTGGACGGACAGGGCTCTCAGCTGCCCAATGTCTTGGTAAGACACGCTCACGCGAGCCTCGCGGCCTTGCGGGTCGAGAGTCAGGTCTGTCTGGACGAGGTTCTCGCAGAGCATCGTCCGGATCGTCTCCACGCGGTCACGTGGATCAATGCTGCGCGAGTCCCATGTCTGCTGCATCATTACAGCCTCCGCCGGTCTTCCGGGCTTCCCCGGTCTGATTCCAGACTATTGCCGGTCATAGTCGCCCTCGTCGATGACGACATGGATAGCCGCCTCCTCGGCGGAGGCGGCACCATTGTCGATGCCGATGTCGGATGCCCAGAAGTCGGAGGACGGGTCAGGGTTGCCGGGTTCGGTCCAGATCAGCCGCCCAGCGCGTACCGATCCGACCTGGTCGTCAAGGATCTCGCCGTCCGTGCCGATGATGTCGCCGATCCCGTCGCCCATCGGCTCTTCAGGTTCGTACTCCGGCACCTCACGCGCCAAGCGAGCCGCCAGCGGTTCTCGGGTGCGTGCTTCGCGCGCCGTGAATCCCCACGACAGTTCGGATGACCGCCGCTCCGGCGGAGAGTATCCCGGGCCGTCGTCGTCGGAGTCTTCGCCGAGAAGATCCGAGTCGAGGCTCTCATCCGGCGGAAGCAGATCGAACTCGATCTCCTGCCCGCTGACCGATCCGTCAGTCATGATGGGTTCCCTTTCTTTCCCCCGACGCCTGGGCTCTCAGTCTCACGAGCAGGCTCTTCGTCACCGGGCAATACGACTGGCACCGCGCCCTGCGCGAGCTTCAGCCTCGTCCACACGTTCATGTTGATGACGACGGCTGCGATCTCGGCGATCTCACGCTCATCGAAAAACACCGTCAGCCCTTGATGCATCTCATCGAAGTGCTCGTGCTCGTAACGTGTCAGCGCTTCGCAGTACGCGAGTGCGAGTGCTTCGGAACCGGAGAACATCGTGCTCTGCCGCCAGCTCGCCAGGTGCGCGACCATCGCCGCGCCGATGCCGACTTCCACGGCGATACGCGTGTGCAGGATCAGGCAGTAGGAGCACGGATTGATCTGCGCAACCCGCAATCGGAGAAGGGCGGCTAGGCGATCACCGATCGACAGCTTCGCGGTGTACCCGAACCCCGTGGCCATCTGCTTCGCAAGCTCATGGAAGTCAGAGAGATCCGGATCAAAGCGCACATTCTCGAAATCGATCTGCTCTGATATCACGATCTCTCCTCACCGTAGGGCACGGTTCGCTGGCTTGCCGGAGTTCCGGCGCCTCCTCTGACGGTAGGTCCGCTTCTCTGCCCCGTGTGGCCTGCTCCTGCAGAGAGCTGTCTTCTCCCTGCAACCGCCGGTCCCGCTTCCGAACGCCGCAGGTCGCGGACATTACGCTGCACAGCCAGGCCACCTGGACAGCACTCCGCTCCGTATCGTGACCCGAAGGGGCGTGTTGCCCGCCGCGAAGAGAGAGAAGACGATGCCGACCTCGAGAGTGATCCTCGCCAGCGGCTGCTTCTGGGGAGCCCAGGAACTCTTCCGCTCGCTCCCGGGCGTGGTGAGCACCCGTGTCGGATACTCCGGCGACGACGACACGCCCAACGCGACCTACCGTAATCACGGGGATCACGCCGAAGCGCTCGAAGTGATCTATGACCCCTCGATCATCCGATTCCAGATACTGCTGGAGTTCTTCTTTCAGATTCACGACCCCACGACTCGGAACCGCCAGGGAAACGACATCGGGCGCAGTTACCGATCAGCGATCTTCACGACGACCGAGGGACAGATGAAAGTCGCCTTCCACGTGATCGAAGCGATCAACGCTTCGGGCCGCTGGCCAGGAGAAGTCTTGACCGAGGTCGGCGAAGCCGGCCCTTTCTGGGAGGCCGAACCCGAGCACCAGGACTACCTGCAGAAGCACCCCAATGGGTACTCGTGCCATTTCATCCGGCCCGACTGGGTACTACCGGGCCGCTGACCGAGATCTCGCGATAGGAGAGACATGAAACATCCCGACGGAATGATCGGCTTGACCGCGACCGACGCCGACACCGACCTCCCGGCTGTCTCCTCGGACGCAGCGGAAGACTTCGTCATCACGGAGAACGTCGAGTCAGAGCTGTACGAAGCGACCGTGGACGGCAAGCTCGCTGCAGGCCTGCTCTACAGCAGAACCGGCGACCGGGTGCTCCTCCTCGCAACCTCGGTGTTCCCGGAGTTCCGTGGAAAGGGAGTCGCTGCGCGGCTCCTCGGGGGCGCCCTGGACAGTCTCCGCAAGGACAACATGACCGCGACGGTCTCATGTCCCTTCGCCGCCGCGTACATCCGCGCTCATCCGGAGTATGCCGACATCGTCGACGCGCGATTCCCCGGCAACCCCCACGGACACCACCACTGAGCATCATGAGTACAAGAGGAGAACTCGCATGGCAACCGTCGAACTGACCGAAGACAACTTCGAGGTCACGATCAATCAGAACGACATCGTCCTCGTCGACTTCTGGGCGGACTGGTGCGCACCATGCCACCAGTTTGCGCCGGTCTTCGAGAAGTCATCGTTAGACAATCCGGACGTCGTCCACGCGAAGCTCGACACGGAGTCGGAGCAGCGCATCACCGCGGCCGCCCAGATCACCGCGATTCCGACTCTGCTCGCCTTCCGTGAGGGGTTACTCGTCTTCAGCCAGGCGGGGGCCCTACCGCCCACTGCCTTGGCTGAAGTCGTAGAGAACGTCAGAGGACTCGATATGGACGAGGTCAGAAAGGGCCTCGACTCCGATGGTGACTCGTCCAAGGACGATCGCTGATGTCCACCTTGCATGAACCGCGCCCATACATGGACAAGGCCGTCCCTGAAGCATGGGAAGCCGCTTCTACGTTCGCGACCGCTGTGTCTGAGGCCGCGTCGCAACGTGGGCTCACTCCCGCGGAGAGCGAGTTGGTCAAGGTTCGGGCGTCACAGCTGAACGGATGCGTCTTCTGCCTTGATCTGCATTCACGGCAGGCGAGGCGCGCAGGAGTCAATCAGCAAGTACTCGACGTCTTGCCCGCCTGGCGCGAGTCGACTCTGTTCAGCGATCGAGAGCGAGCCTTGCTCGCGATCGCTGAAGCAGCCACCCGACTCCCGCTCGACGCCGCCGTGAATGCCGAGCTCGCGCAGGCCCGAAACACCCTCGCCGAGGAGGAGTTCGCGGCCGCGGAGTGGGTCGCCGCAGCCATCAATATGTTCAATCGGGTCTCCATCCTCAGCGAACACCGCGTGCGGCCACGCGACTCGGAGGGCAAGCTGAGCTGACAGCGTGCCATGCGCAGCGTGGCCGCTACGCCAGAGGACGCGTTCGAGGCCGCACATGACTTGCCACCCGCTGCGCCCCTCAGGTTCACGCGCCCCTACGCAGCGGTTCGGGCACCAGGCGATATCGCGGCCATAGAGATGGTGCGCACGGTTCCATCAAGCCGTACCGTATTTCGGCACGCGAAGATACTCAACGTCGTCGAAGGCTCTTGCGCCCTCGAGACTGCTGAGAGCGTGCACGTCCTGCGTCCTGGCATGTCTCTTGCCCTCGGCACCGGCAAATGGTGCCGCGTGCGCCCATCACCGTCCGTACGCATCTGGGCCATCTACGCCGACGAACGGTTCTGGCGCACCCAGATGGCATGGTTCCTTCCCGACGCAGAGCGAGTGGTCGCAGGAATGCACCCCCTCGAGTGGGACGGCCGCGCGATCGTCCTTGCACCGGGTATCGCTGCCCTGCGGCAGGTCGAGCCGCTATGGCGACAGATGAGCATCCTGCGTAGCGGGACCCATTCGCCCGAAGTCGTCGCGACTCACACTCTCGAGCTTCTCGCACGATGGATGAGGCTGATACTGCCAACTTTCCTTGATGAAGCATCGGACACCCCCACAACACCGTGGACGCCCATCAATGGACGACTGACCGACACCGGATCTATCGGCTACATCGGTCGAGCAATCCAGTTGCTTCGCGGGCGGATCGCAGAGCCGTGGACCGTTGGAGCACTCTCACGAGAACTCTCACTTTCACGAACCCACCTGACCCGCATGTTCGTACAGCACGCCGGCGCCGCCCCAATGCGCCTACTCACTGAACTCCGGCTCACCGAGTTCGCGCGGCTCATCGAAGAAACAGACATCTCCGTGATGCGTGCCGCGAGCGAAGTCGGGTGGAGCGACCCGCGCGTCGCATCCCACTGGTTCCACCGTCGCTACGGCATCACGCCGACACAATACCGACGCACACCACACACGGTTCCTGATCATCGACAAGGCAAGGCTGTCGCTGTCAATGACTCAGCTCTGTGAGGCGATGGCATCGTCCCAACGAACTTGCCCATCAGGTTCGCAGAGAATGCGACGGTCACCTCGGCTTCCCTTACCGCTACTCGCCGCATGAACCGTGACTCTCGACGAATGACCCAAGTTCGTCACGTGCATCTCGACGGATACGCCGCAGGTCAGTAGACCGGACCAGACATGTCGGGTTCGCTGTGGAGCCTGATGGTCGGCACTCCGTCTGCTATCCGTCCTCGCTCCGTTAATCCTCCCGACGCAGCTCATGGCCGCAAGGCGTTCCGCGTCTTGCGGGAGTCCCTGGGAAGGAGTAGCGCATGGCTATAGAGGGGATACGAGGCGAAGCTCGCGAGGCCTGCAACAGGTTCGCGAAGGTCATGACCAACTTATGCCCCCGGCGGTCGGCCGATGCTGCGGGCCGCGAGTTCGCTGCGGCATGTCCACTGGCAGAGGTGGTGTTGGTCGAGCGTGAGCGAAGAGCAACGCTCATGCCAGACGCGCCGCCCGAGTGCACAGGATCGGTTCCTGACCGCGCCGAGGGTTTGGGGTCGCGTTCACACACCTATTGGTCACCTCGTCCTAAGGAGTTGACCTCATGAGAGAACCTTCATCTGAACCACTTCCGGACTTCACCACCGGCGAAGGGCTCCGTGTCCTGCTGGAGCAGCTCACCGCCGAGCATCTCTGGCGCACACACCCCGCCGCCCGCGCGTTGATGCAGTATGCGCAGGAGAAGTACCTTCCGCTCGCACGGTCCTGGCACCGCGACCCCGCCGATGCCGCGTACGAGGCGTTCATGGCGATGCGGACGCCGGCGATCCGCCGTGCCGCGGACCCGTGGGCGGCGATCACCCGCGCTGTGGAGCTCGGCATCGCGGCCGAGGTGCACGCCGAACGTCTGCTCACCTCGACGGACAAGGCCCGCAGGCCCGATCAGCGTCCCGACGAGTACCCGATGCGGGCCGGCCACTACGAGACATTCTTCTACCATGTGCTCGCCGCCGCGAGCCCGCCGGCCTCACCGACCGTCGCCGTGGAACGGGTAGTGCGGTCCGCGTCGGTGTTCCTGGTGAGCACAGGCTGGCATCCCCGCACCATCGAGACCGCGGTGGAATATATCTGCCACCGGCTGACGACTCTGGCGAGCACCCAATCCGGGATCGACGTGCTCCGCAAAGACGACGCGATGCGGCAACGGCTCGGGTTCTCCGCTCGCGATTGGAGCGGGCTGTTGCGTTTGCTGCTCGGGCCGCGGTCGAAGAAGGAAGCCACCGGTGCCGATCCGGCACGTCTGGGGATCTTTGCGCGGCTGCTGCTCGGTGACCGTACCGAGGATCTTCTTGCTGATCATCAGCTTGCCGCTGTTTCCCGCAAGTTCACGAGAGGGGCGGCCGCATGAACGCGAGGGTGCCCGCAGATGGGCAGCCGGTGGCGCAGTTCCCGATCGACGACATCGTCCTGGGTCGCTCCTTCCGGCGTGAGCTGGGTGATCTGAGCGATCTGACCGCGTCGATCCAAACCCTCGGGCTGCTGTGCCCGATCGTGATCACCTCCGACGGGGTCCTCATCTCCGGCAGGCGCCGCCTGGAAGCGATGCGGCAGCTCGGGCATGCGACCGTCCCGGTGTGGATCGCATCTGAGGTGTCCGACAAGCTGCGCACGCTGCTGGCGATCCAGGACGACAATCTGCTCCACAAGCATTTCACCACGACGGAGAAGGCGGCCCTGTACGCGGAGTACAAGACGCTCCTGGCCGAGGAGAACGCCCGCCGTCAGGCCGCGACTCGGTTCGGCGCCGCCGCCCTCCCGGGCTCGGACGACGGCGAGGCCGACGACAGCGACCCGGAGGAGAAGGAAGTGATGATCGTCGCGACCTATCAGGGTAGCGACAGCGGCCGTTGGGATTCACAACCACCGGCGAAGCGGAAGTCCCGCGTGCAGGCCGCGACCGCGGTGACCGGCCGGGACTCCTCCCAACAGCTCGAGCAGGTCCTCGCGCTGGAACGGCTGGCAACCAACGAGGACGAAGACGAACGAGTCCGGCGGGCAGCCGCCGAAGCGGTCGTGGAGATCAACGGCGACGCGAAGGTCCACGGCCGCTACCACGAGGTCATCGCCCTGCGCGGGGTGTGCTGGCTGGAGAAGACCGCGGTGAACGAGTCCGCGACTGCCGCCGTCCGGGAAGCCGCCGACGACGAGCTCCGCGCGGTGCGGCAGATCGACCGACCGGTGGAACGATCCCGGGCGGTCGCCGCTGCCATCGCCCGTGTCCGCAAGCTCGCCCTCACGCCAACTTCCACTGCGGCAACCGAGGAGGACGGCGAATCGGGTGCGGAGGATGAGGGGATGTCCGCGGACGGGGTCCGGGGCCGCTACCACGCCCGCCGGCTGGTCGACATCCTCGCGAAAGCGGAGGGGTGGTGGGAGATCAACGACGCCACGCTCGTCGGCCAGTACGCCACCGACGAGCAGTGGGAGGCGATCACCAGCCACCGTAAACAGGCGACCGCGTTCCTCGACACCGCCGCCGATGCACGCCGCACCACCACCAGGACGGGCCTGGTGCCGTGAGATGACCGGCCGGGTGGGGTCAGACGCCCGCACCTACATGGCACACACCGTTGACGGATCTGCTGTGAAAGGACGCCCCCTGCCATGTCGACCGATTTCGCCGATGCGGCCCCGCGCAAGCGGGGCCGCGCCCTGTTGATCGCCGGTATCTCCGGAACGATCATCCTTCTCGTCCTGGTCGGCCTGGGCGTGTACGGACTGATCGCCCGCCCGCACGAGAACACGCCTGCCCCGGCCCCGACCGCCTCCGAACAGCGGCCACCGGCTTCGACGCCCTCCGGACCATCTGACCTGATGCCGCTGCCGCGCACGAACGACCCGATCCGGTACGCACGCGCCGTCGCCGTATCCCTCTTCACGTGGGACACGGCATCCGGGCTCGGGCCCGCCGACTACGGGCAGGTCGTGCTCTCCGACGCCGATCCCACCGGAACCGAGACCCCCGGTCTTGCCTCCGACATCGCCGGCTACTTCCCGGCGTCCGACGCCTGGCGGCAGCTCACCGGGCACGCCACTACCCAGCACCTCACCATCGAGACTGCGGTCGTGCCCGACGCCTGGGCCGACGCGGTCGCGCAGGACCGGTCGGGCACGATCGTGGACGGGATGATCGCGGTCACCATCGACGCCACCCGGTATCGCACCGGCACAGTCTCCGGGCAGGAAGCAACCAGTGAACACCCGGTGTCGTTCACCGTGTTCCTCGCATGTGAGCCCACGTTCGACGACTGTCACACGTTGCGGCTGTCCGAGCTCGACAACCCGCTGCGCTGACCCCCGGGGGCTGTCGTGCTGAAGAAGATCCTCGTCGTGCTGGCGATCCTCGCCCTGTGCGTAGGACCGGCGACCGCGCTCGTCGGCGTCGGGGTGCTGATGAACCCCGCCGCGAACGCGAGCTGCGGCCCCGGGTCGTCGCTGACCGTGGGGCCGATCCCGGACGAGCTGGAAGTGACCACGCGGGACGGTGAGACGTTCACGCTGAACAAGAAGCAACTCACGCACGCCGCGACCATCATCACCGTCGGCGGGCAGACCGACGGCGTCGATGTCCGCGGGGTCACGATCGCGCTCATGGCCGCTCTCACCGAGTCGGTGCTACGGCAACTGTCGAACACCGGCGTTTACCCCGAATCCGGGGACTACCCGAACGACGGCAACGGCAGCGACAACGATTCCCTCGGGTTGTTCCAGATGCGACCGCAGGCCGGGTGGGGCACCGTCGCCGAGCTGATGGACACCACCTACCAGGCCCGCGCGTTCTACGGCGGTCCGTCGGGGCCGAACTTCCCCTCCCCACGGGGGATGCTCGACATCCCCGGCTGGCAGAGCATGGACATGGGCGAGGTCGCCCAGGCGGTCGAGGTCAGCGCGTTCCCGGAGCGATATCAGAACTACCAGCCCGTCGCCGAAGCGATCCTCGCCGCCCTCACCGTGCCGGCACCCTCCGGCACCGGCGGGGGCACCGGGTCGGTACCGGAAACCAGCCGCATCCTGTTCCCGCTGCCCGAGGGGACGTGGACGAAGACCAGCGACTGGGGGTATCGGTCCGACCCGTTCACCGGCGAGACCACCTACCACGCAGGCACCGACTATGCCGCCGCCGACGGCACCCCGATCTACGCGGCCGCTGACGGGCGGGTCGTGTGGTCGGAGTTCAACGGCGGCTACGGCGGCCTCATCATCATCGAGCACACCGTGCAAGGCGAAGCCGTCCGCTCCGTGTACGCGCATATGTGGGAACACGGCATCCACGTCCGAGAAGGACAGACCGTCACCGCCGGCACTCACATCGGCGATGTCGGCTCCTCCGGCCGCTCCACCGGCGCGCACCTGCACTTCGAGATCCGGCCTGGCTCCACCGGCACCGAATCGATCGACGCCGACCAGTGGCTTATCGACCACGGCGCCGCCGAACCGGACGGCACCAGCACCCCCGGCCCCGGCTGCGCACCCGCCGGCACTACTACGCCAGCGGCAGAGTTCACCGGCGACGGCACCGAGATGGTCGATGACCCGACCGGCACCAGCGGGCAGATCACCGCCCGCACCGCGCACATGGTCGTCCAGACCCGCAACGCGTTCGCCGACACCGGGTGGGCGTGCTACTCACCACGACCAGGGACACGGTCGGATCATCCTCTCGGGCGGGCGTGCGATGTCACCGTCGGCAATCAGATCGGCCACTACCCAACCAGCGAGCAGGTCGCCTACGGGTGGCAGGTCACCGAATGGCTTCAAGCCAACGCCGAGCCCCTCGGGATCTCCTACCTCATCTGGCAAGGCACGATCTGGTCGCCCGCGCAGGCGGACGAGGGGTGGCGGCACTATACCGGCGGCGGCATGCACGACCCCGGCGACGTCACCGGCGGCCACTTCGACCACATCCACATCTCCGTGAAAGACGGGTGAGCATTCATGCCGCATCCCCACGTCCCGACGAAGCCCGTGCTGTCCGGGAGTGTGTTCCCCGATTTCGGAGCCGTCGGCGGATCGAACGAGCTCGAGAGCATCATCGGTGCGCTGCTGACCGTCGTGTTGATCCTCGCCGTCCTCATGCTCATCGTGTGCGCGATCATGTGGGCGATCGGCTCCGCGAACGGCCACCACCAGGTCGCCACGAAAGCCCGCATCGGCGTGTGGACGGCGCTCGGTGCTGCCGCCCTTGCCGGGGCCGGGGTCGCATGGATGAACTGGCTCATCACGATCGGCGGGCAGCTCTAACCCGGGTCGGGAGGCGAGAGCTCAGGGGCGGGGCGGTGGAGGAGACGAGGCTCCACCGCCCCGCTTTCTGCCGTGCGGGGTCCGGTGTGCGCACCTGTGCGATACCCGGCCGGCGCCTGGCCGGGTATCCGCCTGGTTCATGAAGGAGCACCCGTGTCCGCCGTTCTCGATCTCACCACCACCGTCTTGCCCCACGTGGCCGCTCTGGCCCCGATGGAGGTCGACATCGACCCCAACAGTTCGGGGCTGCCCGGCATCGCGCAGCTGCGCACCATCGTCGGCGCCGTGATGACGATCGGCCTGATCCTCAGCGTCCTGGCGTTGATCATCTCGGCGATCATCTGGGGTTTCGGCGCGAACAGCAGCAACCCGCATCTGGCCGGGCGGGGAAAGATCGGCGTCCTCGTCTCCTGCGGTGCCGCGATCATCTGCGGCGCGTCGGTGACGCTCATCAACTTCTTCTGGAACGTCGGCCAGGCGGTCTGAACGGCCTCCTCCACCACCGCCCCGCCCCGGAAGGAGGCCCGTCATGGCACTGTGCGACGTCCCGGTCATCTCGAACGTGTGCGATGCCGTCGGAGAAGGGGCCGCGACGCTCGTCGCGGCCCCGTTCGACTGGCTCGCCCAAGCAATGGGACAAGCTGCCGCCTGGTTGTTCGAGGGCGTCTGGTACGTCTTCGACACCACCACCCTCGTCGACGTCCAGTCCCCGGAATATGTCGGCGTCTACAACATCCTCTTCGGCGTCGCCGTGCTGATCATGCTCGTCTTCTTCTGCCTGCAGCTGATCACCGGCCTCATCCGTCGCGACCCGACCGCCCTCTCTCGGGCGGCGCTCGGACTGGGCAAGAGCGTGCTCGGGTCGTTCCTCATCATCACGCTCACCGCGACGCTGCTGGAGATCACCGACCAGTTGACCATCGGCATCATCCAAGCCACCGGGAACTCGATGGAAGCGATGGGCGACAAGATCGCCCTGCTCGCCGCGGGGCTCACTGCGATCAACCTCACCGCCCCCGGTGTCGGGGCGATCATCACCATCTTCTTCGCCGGGCTCGCGATCACCGCAGCGGCGATCGTGTGGTTCTCGCTCCTGATCCGCAAAGCACTGCTGCTCGTCGCGATCGTGCTCGGTCCGATCGCGATCAGCGGCGCGAGCTGGGATGTCACCCGCGGCTGGTTCGGGAAATGGGTGTCGTTCGTGATCGCCTTGATCCTGTCCAAGCTCGTCCTCGTCGTGGTGTTCCTCGTCGCGATCACCCAGGTGTCCCAGCCGATCGACTTCGATCTGGCATCCATCGCCGACCCCATCGCTGGGATAGTGCTCATGTTCGTCGCCGCGTTCGCGCCCTACATGGTCTATAAGTTCATCTCGTTCATCGGGTTCGACATGTATCACGCGATGAGTGCGGAGCAAGAGGCCAAGCAGTCGATGAACCGGCCCGTGCCATCCCCGTCTAAGCCCGCCGGCGACGGCCCGCAGAAAGTCCTCGACGGGAAAGGCCAAGGCGACGGGCCACCGCCCGGCAACAGTGGTGGGGGCGGTGGTACGCCGCCCCCGGACGGCGGGAGCGGGGCGACGGCTGCCGGTACCGGCGGAGCCGGAGGCGGTGCTGCGGCTGGTGGCGGCGCCGCTGGCGGTGCGGCTGGTGGTGCAGCGGGTGGCGGCGGGGCTGCTGCAGGTGGCGGTACTGCTGCAGGAGGTGCGGCCGCGGCCGGACCCGCCGCGGTCGCAGTCATCGCGGCGGCGGCCGTCAAGGAAGCCGCCACGGCCGGCCCGAAGCTCGGCGGCGCGATCGGCGGTGCCGCAGAGACCCAGGCAGCTGCCGCTGGCCAGGACAGCGCCCCGCCCCCTTCCGGGAACGCGGCACCGCCCTCGGATCCATCGGCGCCGCAGGCACCGCCATCGAGCCCGCCGCCCGCATCGTCTGGTCCGTCGTCGACGCCGCCACCGAAGGACCCGCCGCCGCCGAATAGGGCGCCCGAGGGGAAGGACTGACCCGTGACGAAACACCAGAGCACGAAAGACGACTACCCGCTCACACCGGTGAAGTTCTCCCGCCTCACCAGGCGGGGACTGATCCTGGGCCTGTCGCTGTCCCAGGTGATCGCGCTCGCGATCGCCGGGCTGGCGTTCATCGGGTCGCTGTACGCCGGCGGCGGGATGATCCTCGCCTACACGGCTCCGATCTGGGTGACCTGCCTGGCGATCACCTGGGTCCCGATCGCGGGCCGGAAGGCGGTCGAGTGGCTGCCGGTCGGGGCGCATTGGCTGTGGCGGGTCAGCGTGACGCAGACGATCTACCGGATGCGGGTCGTCAAGCCGCGTCCAGCCGGCACCCTCGCCCTCCCAGGCGATATGGCATCGCTGCGTCAATACGAAGACCCCGTCACCGGGGCGGTCATGGTGCACCATCCTCACGCGGCGACACTGACCGCGCTGCTCGAGGTCACCCACCCTGCGTTCGTGCTGCTGGACCCGGGCGAGCAGGAACGCCGGGTCTCCGGGTGGGGTCGTGTGCTGGCGACCTGCTGCCGCTCCGGACGCATCGCCCGTCTCCAGATCCTCGAACGCACGCTCCCGGATTCCGGGACGGGTCTTGCGCAGTGGTGGGCGGAGCACGGCAACCCGGGGGACGAGTCATGGACGTCGCGCACCTACGCGGAGCTGATCAATCGCGCAGGCCCGGCCGGTGAACGGCACGCGACGACGATCTCCCTCGCTCTGGATATGAAGACCGCCGCCCGCCCGATCCGCACCGCCGGCGGCGGGATGAAGGGCGCCGCGGCGGTGCTGCGGCAGGAGATGAGCACTCTCACCGCGGCGTTGCATTCCGCGGACCTGAAGGCTACGGATTGGCTCACCCCGGGGCAGCTCGCGGTGATCCTGCGCTCCGCCTACGATCCTGCGATCGCGGCGACGCTGGAGCGCTCCGGGAACCTCGGACAGGACCTCGCCACCGCAGGTCCCGTGGCCGTGGAGGAGACGTGGGAGGGGCTGCGCTCGGACAGCGCGCACCATGCGGTGCTGTGGGTGAGCGAGTGGCCGCGGTCACTGGTGTATCCGGGGTTCCTGTCCCCGGTGCTCCTGGCATCCGGGGTGCGGCGGTCGTTCTCACTGCTGTGCACTCCGATCCGGTCCGATCAGGCCGCCCGCGACATCCGCAAGAAGAAGGTCGAATACATCTCGGACGCCGCGCAACGCCAGAAGATCGGGCAGGTCGAGGACGCCCAGCAGACCGCCGAGTACCAGGACGTGCTGCAGCAGGAAGCCGACCTCACCAGCGGGCACGGCATCCTCCGATACACCGGGCTGATCGCCGTCAGCGCCCCGAATCCGGACGAGCTGGAGGCGGCGGTGTCGAAGATCGAGCAGGCCGCCATCCAAGCGTCCTGCGAAACGCGGCGGCTGGTCGGTCAGCAAGCCCAAGCGTTCACCGCGGCTGCGCTGCCCCTGGCGCGCACCGTCTGACTCCTGGGGCGCCGGTCCCGTACCTCCTTCCTGCGTCCGCCCGCCCGGGCGGGCGCAGGAAGGAGTCGTGCTGTGAGCACCCCGAAACGTCGCGTGTACTCGACGGTGCTGATCGGGCCGGAGTCCGAGCACCGCAAGCAGCGCCGAGCCCGGCGCAAGGCCGCCGCCGCAGTCCACGCGAAGGACATCACTGCCCGCAAAGTCGAAGCCCGTGCGCGACGCGATGCTGAACAGGCCGAGCGCCGCGCCACGACCTATCTGCCTGCCTCGGGCGAGCCCGGGCACGCGGCGTTGCGCACCCATCGGGGGCTGCGTTTGCCCTCCCATCAGGACACCAGCGCCGCTCTCGCTGGGGCGTACCCGTTCCTCGCTGAAGGTGGCCTCGGGCCCGAAGGCGTTTTCGTCGGACAGGACATGTACTCCGGCGGGTCGTTCGTGTACGACCCGTGGGAGCTGTACAAGCGCGGTGTCATCACCGCGCCGAACATCGTTCTGGCCGGCATCGTCGGCTCGGGGAAGTCGTCGCTGGCGAAG
Source organism: Dermacoccus sp. SAI-028 (assembly GCF_004346775.1). NCBI lineage: Bacteria > Bacillati > Actinomycetota > Actinomycetes > Micrococcales > Dermacoccaceae > Dermacoccus > Dermacoccus sp. SAI-028. The sequence goes on from NZ_SMFS01000001.1 coordinate 3,086,544, forward strand.
TCGCTGTACACGCGGTCGATTCCGTTCGGGCGTCGCGTCTACGTCCCCGGAGACCCGAAAGGTGAGCACACGCCAGTCGCCCAAGCTGTCGGAGGCAAGGCGATCGTCCTCGGTCATGGTCTGAGGAACCGGCTGAACCCGCTCGACGAAGGTCACCGCCCGTCAGGTGTGACGGACATCGAATGGACTACGCAGGTCGCCTCCCGCCGCCGGGAACTCATCGGGGCGCTGGCCGAGACCGTCCTCGAGCGGTCGCTGTCACCGCTTGAGCACACGTCGATCGATGTCGCCCTCTCCGCGGTCGTCGCCAGCAACGACGTCCCGATCCTCCCGATGGTCGTCGACCGCATCCTCACCCCGGACCGTGCTGGTGACGTCGACCAGCGGCTCGCCGAAGACGGACGGCTCGTCGGTCACGCACTGAGGCGCCTGGTCGCCGGAGATCTGCAGGGGCTGTTCGATGGTCCCTCTACGGTCGTGTTCGACCCGTCCCTGCCGATGATTTCGCTGGATCTGTCCCGGGTGGCGGAGAACTCCACCCTCATCTCGGTACTGATGACGTGCTCGTCGGCGTGGATGGAATCGGCCCTTCTGGACCCCGAAGGCGGGCAGCGGTGGGTGATTTACGACGAAGCGTGGCGTCTCATGTCGCATCCCGCTCTGCTCAAGCGGATGGACGCGCAGTGGAGGTTGGCGAGGCATTACGGAATCGCGAACATGTTGATCTTCCACAAGCTGACCGACCTCGACAACGTCGGCGACAGCGGGTCCGCAATGCGCGCCCTCGCCTCGTCGCTGCTGGCAAACGCGGAGACGCGGATCATCTACCGGCAGGAAGCCGACCAGCTCGGCACCACCGCGACCACGCTCGGCCTCACCGGCACCGAACAGTCCCTTCTCCCGGGCCTGGGCACGGGGCAGGGACTGTGGCGGATCAAGGAACGATCCTTCGTCGTGCAACACCAGCTGCACCCGGACGAGCTGTCGACGTTCGATACGACCACGCGGATGATCGGGCGGCAAAAATGAGCGAACATGCACCCTCACGCCGATCCCGACGCAACCGTGCGACGACGGGCGACGCCGAGGGGGATCTCGTGGTGCCGATCGTACTCCCACACCTCGTCGTCCGGGTAGACGCGAACGATCAGATCAGCGTCACCCTCGACGGCGCACGCGTCACCGGGGAGCCGATCGGCAGGCACGCCCTCGGTGGGCTGATCGAAGAGGTCCTGCGCCGCAGGAAAGCACCGCTTCGGGTGGAGATCATCGAACACGACGGCACCACCTACACCGACGTCCTCACCCCGCCCGCACCGATAGCCGCACCCGCCGCCGCACCGGAGACCGAAGCATCAGCGCGTAGGGGCGAGATGCCGGTGCTGTATGAGGCGACCGGAGACGGATACGTGCCTGGAGAGGACGTCGCCCTCGCTGTCGTCATCCGGCATTCCTCTGCCGACGGGCACGGGCATGTGCGGCACCTGATCGAGGAACGCGAGCTCGCAACGGGCGGCGAGGTGCTGCTGTTCGGCCGCATCTCCGGCACCGCTCACGTCGTCGGGGACCTGGGATGAACCCGCATCAGCCCTCCCAGGTGCTCGCGAACCTGGGCCTTGCGGCCCTGGCGGGATTCGCCGTCCTGGCCGGGCTACTCCGCGCCGCCGGAAGTGCCGCCGCATTCCTCACCGGCCTTCCGCAACCCGCTGGCGGGCCCTCCACGGGGCTCGGCGTGCTGCTCACCCCGGCGGCCCCGGGAGAGGCGATCGGCGCGCCGGGCCTGAGCCCGGTCGTGTACTGGCTGGTCCTCGCCATCGCACTCGCGATCCTCGGGGTCATCGCGTGGTGGGCGTGGCGGGTCATCGCGCGCGGGAAGGAGACCCGTGCGCAGGACCCGCGCCTGCTCCAAGGCATCGCCACTGCACGCGATGTCGCCAAGGCCGCAGGGACGAAAGCCCTCACGAAACGGGCAGGCACGTTCCGGCCCTCGCTGGAGGACCCGGCCCCTGAGGACGTCGGATACCTCCTCGGTCGGTCGAAAGGGCAGGAGGTGTGGGCGACCGTGGAGGACTCCATCTTGCTGATCGGGCCGCCCCGGTCGGGCAAAGGGTTGCACGTCGTGATCAACGCGATCCTCGACGCCCCCGGCGCCGTCATCACGACCTCCACCCGGCCCGACAACCTCACCGCGACGCTGAAGGCCCGACAGCGTGTAGGGCCGGTCGCGGTGTTCGATCCGCAGCATCTCGCTGAAGGACTCCCCACGGGTATGAAGTGGTCCCCAGTCCGCGGATGCGAGGACCCCCTGACAGCGATGATCCGCGCCACCGGGCTCGCCACGGCCACGAACTTCGGCTCCGTGTCCGGCGGTGACTTCTGGCAGGGAAAGACCGCTGCCGCGATCCAAGGGCTCCTCCACGCCGCTGCGCTGGACGGGCGAGACGCCGCCACCTTGTACCAGTGGGCGCTGAACCCAGCCGCCGCCGCGGACGCGGTGCGCGTCCTGCAGTCCAACCCGCACGCAGCGCAAGGCTGGGCGGACTCTCTGGATGCGATGCTGCAATCAGACCCCAAGACGCGCGATTCGATCTGGCAAGGCGTCTCCCTCGCGTTCAGCGCGTTAGCCGACCCGCGAGTGCTGGCGGCGGTGACACCGGGGCCGCGAGACCGGTTCGACCCGGAGACGTTCATCCGGGACCGCGGCACCCTCTACCTGCTCGCCACCGGTGCGGGGGCCGGGGCGTCCTCGGCGCTGGTGGCCGCGTTCATCGAAGACCTCGTGGAGACTGCCCGGAAGATCGCCGCCACCTCACCAGGCACCCGGCTGGACCCGCCGATGCTCCTCGCCCTCGACGAGATCGGCAACCTCGCCCCGCTGCCGTCACTGCCGACGCTGATGGCCGAAGGCGGTGGCACGGGGATCACCACCCTGCCGGTGCTGCAGTCCCTCGCCCAGGCGCGGGAGAAGTGGGGGGAGAACAACGCCAACGCGCTGTGGGACGCATCGATCGTGAAAGTCATCCTCGGCGGCGCATCGAACTCGCGGGACTTGCAGGACCTGTCGGCGCTGATCGGGGAAAGGGACGAGATCACCGATTCCGTCACCATCGGGGAGCAAGGACACCGCTCCGCGCAACGCTCGATCCGCCGGGTGGCGATCATGCCTCCGGACGTGATCCGCACGCTGCCGTTCGGGATCGGGGTCGTGATGCTCCGAACCGCCCGCCCCATCATCACGGACCTGCGCGCCTGGCCTGCCCGCAAGGACGCCACGCAGCTGAAGACGGATCGGAAGGAGATCGAGGCGCTCCTGCACACGTCCTGAAGCCGGTTCTGTCCGTCGTCTGGGGTCTGACCCGCGCACCTGTCTGGTGCCTCCCACTCAACCGCGGGGGCACCAGACAGCTCATTGTTATCAGGAAGGACCTCAGCTCTCATGGCTATCAAGACGTCGCAGGCGATCAACGGCTTCATCTCCGCCGATCCCCGCCTCACCTTCTCCGAATCCGGGCAGGCACGCTTCTACGCCCGCGTCGGCATCAACCACTACGAGCCCCAGCAGGACGGATCCTTCCGCAAGCTCGACCCGACCTACCACGACCTGATCCAGTTCGGGAAGTCCGCCGAGATGTCCGCGGACAGGTACGTCAAGGGCGACGACATCGTCGCACAGGGTTACACCCGCGAGTACACGCGCGACGTCAACGGCGAAGAGCGAACCGACGAGCAGTTCGTCGCCAAGCGCATCGCCCCCGACCCAAACATCACCGACTTCACGATCGACCGCCGCCCTGCTGCCGAACGCCAGGCCGAGCGCGAAGCCGACCGCGACGTCACACGCGAGGCCGAGCGTGAGGAGCCCGACCGAGCAGCCCAACTCGGCTCGCCCACCCCCACGACCACGCGGGAGGCCGAAGCGCCCGCGATGGAAGCCGTCGCTCGATAACCCCCACCGGAGGACAGTGACGTGGCCGATAACGACCCGACCCAGAATCCCGAACTGGGCGACCCGGACGTGGACTTCGAGCCCGAGTCCGACGAACCAGACATCGAGGAACTCGACGAAGACGAGGGCGACGAGCTCGACGAGGGCGAGAGACGGGACGGCAGCCAGGCGGGCACGGGCGGGAGCGATGATCTCCCGCCCGTGCCTCGCCCGATCAACTGGCGCACCCTGTCCTCGGACGACGCTGAGCACGAATGGCTCGACCTCAACGAATGGGTCAACTGGCTGCGACACGAGTTCGCGCTGCCCGCACAGATCGTGCCACCGATGTGGCACCGCCACCGTGAACTCGTGTGGGAGCTGTCCGCGCTCTACACCCGGTGGCTGGGCTGCTACGACCCCGAACAAGACGCCGCCGGCCCCATCTCATTCATGACCGACTTCGCCGCCGCCCGGACCCGGCTACGCGAATGGGTGCAGATCGCCGGCACACGCCTCGACCGCGACCGCCCCTCCCGGCAAACCGTCTGGCCCGGCGAAGACCCCATCCCGGCAGGTGAGGAGACCCCCATCACAGACCGCGACGAGGACTTCGTGGACTTCGTCGTCGAAGACGTCACCCGGCGCGCGGAAGCGGAAGCTGCGTTCCTGCGGGACGAGCCGTTGCCGGTCTGAGTTGACGGTGAACCGCAACAAGTGGGGCGGGCCTCTTCGGGCCCGCCCCACTCTTGGTCTTGCGCTTACTTCGCTGAAGGGATCTCGATGAGCAGCTTCTCGCGGAGTTCGTCCGGGTCGACGCGGATCAGCCGGCCGACCCGGTAGCCGTGCACGGTGCCATCCGAGATCCGGCGGCGCAGCGTCTTGATCGACACTCCGTAGGTGTCGGCGGCGACGGCCAGCGAGATCAGCTTGAGCGCTGGGGACTGTGAACGATCGTGAACGGCCATGGTGGTGCCTCCCTTGTTGATGAAATCTTTCTCCTGATAGGTGTCCATGACTGTCCCACGGCGACTCTCATGCCGTCCTGGCCGCGTTGATCCGCTCCTGAACGCGATCGCTCATACGGTCCGCGAGCTCACGATCGCGGGCCATCGTGGCGTGCTGGTAGCGGAGGACGACACGGATATCGGCGTGGCCGCCACGGCGCATCAGCTCTGCGAGTGTTGCGCCCTCCTGGGCGAAGATCGTCAGCCCCGTGTGACGGAGATCGTGGAACCGGAATCGCGGCCGGAGGTCAGCGACACCATCTCGAGCATCCGCCCACACGTATCCCCATCGGGTGTTCGACAGCGGGACGCTGCCACGGATGTTGGTGGGGATCAGTGGCGCTTTGGCCTCGGCCGCGACGTTGTCCCGCAGATGATCTTTGAGGCGGTCGATCATGAGCTTCGGGATGCTGAGCGTCCGCCTACCGGCGTCGCTCTTGAGCCTCTCCGAGTAGTCGCCGGTGTTCGCGTTCAGTTGCCGACGCACATGCAAGGTCGCGGTGCCGTCGTCGTGCCACTCGATGTCCCTGCGCTGCAAGCCCAGGCACTCCCCCCGCCGCAGCTGGCACCACGCCGCGAAGAGCACCATGATCGCCCAGTGCCCCGGTGTTGCCTCATACAAAGCCTCGACCTGCTCGGGACTCGCGACGTCTTCGTCCTCGTCGTGATCGGCGTCGTGCCGCACGGGCTCCTGCTTCGGAATGGAGATGTTCGGCGCAGCGGGGATAACTCCTTCTCGAGCTGCCTGGCGGAGGATCATCATGAGGACGATCAGCACCGGTCGCGTGATGCCGTTGAACTTCGATCTCGGATTCAGTGGCGAGGGAATCGCGTCGAGACGATCGGTCATCTGCCGGATACGGGCCTCGTCGATCTGCCGGATCGGGGTGTCTTCGAACTCTGGGATGAGGTACCCGTCGACCTTGCTCTTGTAAGAGCGGACGGTGGCGATTGCACGTTTCCTGCCACTGCGGTTCGGCTCCGCGCGGATGAACGCCACCCAGCGTTCCGCGTACTCGGAGAAGCCGATGGACCGTGCTTTCTCTGCCTCCGCTGTGGCACGGCGTCGAGCGGCGATCACCGAGGGCGGCTCCCACTGCTGACGGGCAATCGTCGTGTGAACACCGGCGAGCCACGCGCGGGCATCGGTCTTCGTCAGGAACGTCAGCGGCTTGTCGTCCTCCGTCCGGGCGGTGTACATCTCGCCGTCGGGTGCGGGGTAGCGAGCCTGCCACCGGCCAGAGGGGAGCTTACGAAGGCTCCCCCAGCTCTCACGCCTGACTGCTGCTGGTTCCCGGGTCTTCGTCGCGCTCATCGTGTCCTCCGCTGGTCTCGAGCGGACTCACGCGAACCGTCGTGCCACTGCGTGCCACTAGAGGTCATGCCCTCCCAAAAGTGGCTTTCTATCAGGGTTTTCTCGCGGGCTACGAGGCGCCCTATGGCACGCTGTGGCACGAGGTCGGTGGCACGCCGGGACCGAATTTCGGTCGGCGGACCACCCCGCTCTCTTCTGGAAGGTGCGGGCGTGCCACCCGCGTGCCATACCCAACGACTACTGACGTTCATATCCGTCCTCCTCTGTTCTTCGGAAGGAGGCACGAAAAGAGGCCCGGATCTGCAGAAACCTGCAGATCCGGGCCTCCCGGTCGACTCTTGTCAGAGTCTGTCTAGAACGTGGTCTTCAGAACTTTCAGAACTCCCGGTTGTGGTGTCAGGCGGGGAGTTTGGAGCCCAGGACGTCCAATTTCTCGATCGTCGGCTCGCTGAACAGCTTGCCGGTCTGCTCGCCGAGAGCGGCAGCGACTGCACCGGACAGGTGCGCGTCGCGGCCGGCGTCATCCGGGAACACGTCGAAGATCCCGAATGAGGACGGGCCGAGACGGATCGCGAACCACGCGATGGTGGCCGGTTCCTCCTCGACGAGCCCTCGCCCAATGCCGAGAAATTCCTGGACCTCGTCTTCCTTGCCTGGCAGGGCCTCCAGCCTGACAAGCAGACCCTTCGTCACGCTCATGACGTCACCTCTTCCTGGGTCGAATTGCTCGCAAATTTCGCCACGACCGTATCGCAGAACGCAGGCAGGTCTTCGGGTGATCGGCTGGTGATCAGGTTCCCGTCGACCACGACATCCTGGTCAATGACCTCCGCACCGGCGTTGCGCAGATCCGTGCGGATGCTCGGGAAGGACGTCAAGGTGCGACCTCCGACCATGCCAGCCTCGATCAACGTCCATGGCCCGTGACAGATCGCCGCCACGGGCTTGCCACTCTCGACGAAGTCGCGGACGAAGGAAACGGCGTCCTTGTCGACCCGGAGCTGGTCGGGGTTCACCGTGCCGCCGGGAAGCAGCAGGGCGTCGTAATCGCCCGCCGAGGCGTCGGTGACCAACCCGTCGACGGTGAACGTGCCCGCTTCATCCAGGTCGTTCTTACGGGCCTTGATCTCGCCGTCGTGGATCGAGAGGACCTCGGTCTGAGCGCCGGCCCGATCCAGTGCTTCGCGGGGTTGCTCGAGCTCAACGCGTTCTACTCCGTCGGCGGCGAGGATCGCGACCCTCTTGCCCTGAAGATCTGCTGCCATCTCAGTTTTCCTTCTTTCCGTTTGACATGCCGGGCTTGATGAGAGCCTTGGTCCAACCCTTGGACCTGGCGTCGAAGTTCCTGTAGGCATCGGCGGCTTGGTCCAGCGAGATTTCCTGAGAGACGATCCAGGAAGGGGTTGCCTTGCCGGCCGCGAAGGAGGTCGGCCCCTCGTACACCACTGCTTTCATGTCTATTCCGATCCGACTGTGTCGCTCGATGTCTTTCTGGCAAGGCCTCTCCGACGCCGACTCCATAGACAGCGAACGCCCCCCCGGACCTACGTGTCAAGGGGCTCGCCTCGAGTAGTGCGTCGTGGGTAGCGGAACGATGCGCCGACTTTTTCGGCGATCACGAGGCGGCTCCGCCGTAGACGATCGGGACGACGGTCGGCCGGTGCACGGCCGCCGCCCTCGGCGCTCGAAATGTGTCGGTAGGCCATTCCGAGAAGCCGCATGTCCCAGAGTGCGCATCCGAGAGGATTCCCTGCCGGCTGCGCCACCCTCTCGTCATGTATGTCGACTCTCAGCTCATGAGTGCGCGCAGCCCGGGTGCCATGCTTGAGCACGACCGCCGACCTCGCCCGAAAGGCCCGTCGTGCGCCCGATCGTCATCACCGAGTTCATCAGCCTCGACGGCATCGTCGAAGCCCCCGGCGGGGGCAACCACGAGCACGCGGGCTGGACGTTCGAGGACGTCGAGTTCGACCCCGCCGCCTACGAGATCAAGGGCCGCGAACAACAGGACGCCGCAGCGCTCCTGCTCGGCCGCGTCGACCGTTACACCCTCCTCACGTTCCCCGTCATCCTCGGCGGCGGCAAGCGGCTGTTCGCCGATGACGGCATCAAGACGCGCCTGACGCTCGTGGAGAGCCAGCAGTTCGCCAACGGCATCAACCTCGCGGTGTTCGACGTGGCACGCCGACCCCTCTTCCGCCCACCGGCCCGGCGGCGCATACCTGACGATGGGCGCACCCCCCACCGCCCGCCATCGTCGTCTGCGGCCGTCGCCCGCCAGCTTTCCCCGGCAGCTCTTCGAACCGAGGCGGCACGCCCGCGTCATACCGAAAAACAGCCCCCTGTCCGCCCCCACTTAACGGCCCTAAGGGAAAAAATGACCCAAAGGGTGAAGCTGTTCATCCGAAAGGCGCGCTACCTTTACGTGAGCTACGACACAGGAGGTGGTCAGCATGGCGTCATTCACACCAGGCGTCGATCGGTGGTTGCGTCACGTGGGCGCGTCCATCATCGCGGCGGGCGCCCTCTTCAGCGCCCCCTTCGTCCTGTGGGCTCTCGCGTACAAGACGTACATCTACGCCGAAACCGGGCACTGGTACGCCTGGGGCGCGCCGACTCAGATCGGCGTGTGCAACCGGATCATCTCCTACGCGCTCGTCGTGCTCAGCGTCATCGGCATCACCTTCCTCGGCGCCGGGCACGTCATGGCTCTTGTGCGCCAACGGAGCGCCGCAGCCCCCCGGGGCCACTCGCCGATCATCGGCGCCACACGCCGCTGACGGCGTCGCTCACAGCCGCACCGCTTCTCTCGCGTCGCCGCCGACCGCGTCAGGATGACGCCCTGCGCCGATGACTCAGGCATGACGCGTCGCGCGAGTCACGAATGACGCACGCCGTCGCCGTCCAGCACGACGGCGTAGCCCTCGCGATACGTCGGGAAGTCGAACGCGAACCCCGTGCGCCGCAGTCGCGAGTTGTCGAGTCGACGGCTCGCACTCCACTCCCCGCGCCACGACGGGTCGGCGTTGGCATCCAGGCGTTCGGCCAGGTACGTGGCAACCTCACCCGCCGACGCGGGCGCGTCATCGGTGACGAGATACAGCGCGTCGGGCTGCGCCGTCATCGTCAGCAGGTGCGTGATCGCGCGCGCCAGATCGTCACGATGCACGCGATGCGTCGTCCGTGACGGATCGCCGACGTCGCCCTCGCTCACCCGGTTGACGAACCATTCGCGACCCGGCCCGTAGATGCCGCTCGGGCGCACGACGATGCCCCGCGTCGACGCGGGAAGCGCTGCGAGAAAAAGCTGTTCGGCCTCGGCGAGCACACGGGCCGTCGGCGTCTGCGGAGCGGGCGGCGTGTTCTCGTCGACGAGACCGCCGGACGCGCAGACCGCCGTCGACGACACGAACAGGGCCCGCTCGGGCGCCCAACCCAGCGCGGCGATCGCCGCGAGCGCAGTACCCGTGGCCTCGACGAACGTCGCCCGATAGGCCTCCTCGTCGCGCGCGTCGGGCGTGAGGCAGACGACAACGCGTTGCGGCCCACGCGCCCAGCCGCCGCGCTTCGTCAACGGTTCGAGCGCCGCGCGCACCGCGTCGACGCCCGCGCCGAGGTCGCAGGAGACGCCCGTCAGCGGCTCGGACACGCGATCAGCGTGACGCCGCAGCGCGACGACGTCATCGCCCGCGCGCGCCAGGTCGAACCCGATCTGCGTGCCCAGATCGCCGGCGCCGAACAAGAGAGAAGTAGCCATGCCCCCATCCTGCCCGTCTCGGCCCCGACGATCTGCGTGCAAGTGCACCCGGGTGCATCGGGACGCAGATGGGGTGGCCCAACTCAAACACCTCCTGCGCCCAAATGCACCCGGGTGCATTTGGGCGCAGGAGGGGAGGGGCTATCCCCAGCCCGTCGCGACGGCCATGACGGCCGACGCGCCCAGCCGCGCGGCCTGCGTCACCGGCCATCGCCGAAGCTGCCAGCGGCCCAGGCCTCCGTCGGCGTTCAGCACCCGGGCGAGCGTCACTGCGTCGATGATGGCGTCACTCGCCCCGCGCGCGAGGTTGGGCAGAGCCCCATGCGCCGCGTCACCGATGACGACGAAGCGGCCCTGCACATAGCGACGCATCGGCGGGGCGACCCACAACCGCGCCGCGACGGTCGTGTCGTCGGCTGCGGCCAGCGCTGCCCGGACGGTGGGTGCCGCACCCGCGAAACGTCGTCTCGCCTCGTCGACGACCGCCATGACGTCGAGCTGCTCCGGCACGTACGCCCCACGCATCACGCCGACCCCGTGATCGGACGTGCCGCCCTGCGCCGACGCCATCGCGTGCGCGGTGAACCAATACCTGCCACCGCTCACCGGAGCGTCGCCGAAAAGCCTTCCCGCACCCCAGAACTCACGTGCAAGCGGGTTCGCTCCGTCGAGACCCTCGAGCGCGGGCGCGATACCGCGCAACGTCACCCAGGGCGTCGCACGTCGTTCGGCACGCCGAGGGTCGACGATGCCCCTCACCCGCGAGCGCACGCCGTCAGCACCGACGACGACGTCGGCGTCCAGTTCGCGAGGATCGTCGACGCGATGCGCGACGGGCGCGGGCGCCACCGCCCGCAACGCCACCATGAGATCCTCACGCCGAACCTGCGCGACGGGCGGCGCGGGGGCCCGCAACAGCCGTCGCCCCGTCATCGTGTGCAGGTCGACTCGCTCGCACCTGCGAACTACTCCGACTCCAGATGACACACCGACTCCGCGGGCCCTACCGGGCGCAGCGCCGCTCACACCGTGACCGCCGCCCAGCTGCACCCCCAGCTCTGCAAGCGCGCGCAGAGCGTCAGGCCACAACCCGAGGGCCGCGCCCGTCCGACGATCGGGTTGCGCCTCATGGACGGTGACGTCGAAACGCGCCGGGTCGAGCGCCGCCGCCAACGTCAGTCCTGCGACTCCACCGCCGACGACGGCCACGCGACGAACCACCATGTCTCCCAGCGTAGGACCCGGCACGTGTCGAGGGACGGGGATCACACCCACCTGGACGCAACCCATAGATTCTCCATGCGTCTGCCCCTACGACATCCCCGCCGAAAGGAACACCGATGCGTTTCACTCGCACCACCACCGCCACCGTCGCGGCCCTGTCGCTCACCGCTCTCACGGCGTGCGGCTCGGACTCGTCCAACTCCGCCTCCTCCGCGACGAGCGCCGCCTCCGGCGCAGCCGCGAGCGCGACGTCCTCCGCCTCCGGCGACGCCAGCTCCAACTCCAGCGCCAGCGGCTCGGGGGAAGCATCATCGTCCGCGTCGTCCTCGTCGAGCGCCAAGCCGATCGACTGCCCGACCGAGAACACGCGCAAGTTCGCCAAGACGCGCTTCGCGACGGACATCGGCCTGACGGCCGGCACATTCCACCGCTACCTGTGGAAGCCCTACAAGGCCGGCACGTTCCAGAAGGGCGCCGACGGCCGCACGAAGGCCCTGATCAAGGGTGGCGCGACCGCCGCACTCGACCTCAAGCTGCTCGACAACGCCGTCAAGAACGCCCAGGCCAACCCGACGCTGTGCAAGACGATCGCGCAGCCGCTCGGCACCGCCGTCGAGAGCGTCAAGAACATGAAGGGCGACCTCACCTCGGGCAACTTCGCCTCGATCATGGCCGCCAACACGGCGCTGTCACAGATCATGTCCGGCTCGCAGCAGCAGGGCATCAAGATCGACGAGACGACGGACGAGTCGAAGCAGAACGAAGGCTGACCTCCCCCGTCCACGCGAGACCCCGCTGCACCGGCGTACCTGGTGCGGCGGGGTCCCGTGTCTTCGGATGCCGGCACCCTCAGTCGCTTCCACCGAACCGCGGCGCGGGAGCGGGCATCGTCACGCCGTCGACGTCGACGAACGCCTCGCGCCCCACGGCATGCGGGTGATGCGGTGCTTCCCAGGGTGTGAGGACGGGCGTGACGCACGCATCGGTGCCGTCGAACAGCTGCGCCCACTCGTCACGCGTCTTCGTCGCGAACGTCGCCGTCAGCACCTCACGCCAGCGGGACCATCCCGCGACGTCGGTCTGCGCCGGCATCGTCGTGGCGTCGAGGCCGAGCCCGTCGACGAGGGCCGCGAAGAACTGTGGTTCGAGCGCTCCGACGGCGACGTGCCGGCCGTCCGCACATGTGTACGTGTCGTAGAACGGTGCGCCGCCGTCGAGCAGGTTCGTGCCGGGTTCGCCGCTCCACAACCCCACGGCGTGCAGGCCGCGCAGGAACGTCGAGTACAGCGACGCGCCGTCGACCATCGCGACGTCGAGCACCTGCCCCCGACCCGTCGTCGCCCGTGCGACGAGGGCCGCGAGGACGCCATTGGCAAGCAGCATGCCACCACCGGCGAAGTCGGCGAGCACGTTCGTCGGCGGATTCGGACGCTCACCGGGTCGCGCGAGCGGGTACAGCATCCCCGACAACGCAAGGTAGTTGATGTCGTGCCCCGCCGTCTGCGCGAGCGGGCCGTGCTGGCCCCAGCCCGTCATGCGCACGTAGACGAGTCGCGGGTTGAGAGCGAGCAGGTCGTCGGGGCCAACGCCGAGGCGCTCGGCGACTCCGGGACGGTAGGCCTCGACGAAAACGTCTGCCGCTGAGGCGAGTTCGCGGACGGCGGCGAGTCCGTCAGGCGTCTTGAGGTCGGCCACGATCGTCGTCTTGCCCCGGTCGAGCGCCGCCGTCGGAACGTCGAGCGCACTCGAACCTGGACGTTCGACACGTGTCACGTGAGCGCCGAGATCGGAGAGCATCATGCAGCCGAACGGTGCGGGCGCCAGGCTCGCGAGTTCGACGACCGTCACTGCGTCGAGGGGTTTCATGGCTTCTCCTGACCTTCGTTGGTGACGCCATCATCGCGCGCCGCAGGAGGCGCACGCGCAGTTCGGCGACCACTCGATGCGATCGGCCTCTAAGGTTCCATCGGGTCGGAATGTTCCCGTCCCACGATTCGAGGAGACACTCAGCCCGTGAGCACCGCTTCCCCCACGTCGCCCTCCCCCGCGCAGGACGCCCCCGACCTGCGCGACACCCACGACGTCCCCCGCACCCTCGACGAGGGTCACGCGCCGCGCAACCTCGGCCTGCTCGACCAGCTCGGCATGTGGGCGAACCTCGGCATGAGCCTGCTCGCGTTCGCGGGCGCGCTCGTCGTCCTGCAGCCGATGGGCGCGCCGGGCATGGGCGTCGGCGCGGCGCTCAGCGCACTCGTCGTCGGGACGCTCGTCGGCACAGCCGGCGTCTCGGCGATGGCGCTCGCGTCGTCGCAGCAGGGGCAGCCGGCGATGGTGATGCTGCGCGGCCTGTTCGGTGGGCGCCTGTCGTACGTGCCGAGCGTGCTCAACATGGTGCAGCTCGTCGGCTGGGGAACGTTCGAGATGGTGACGACGGCGTTCGCCGTCAAGACGCTCTGGGACGTGCCGAGCTGGCCCGTCATCGGCGTCATCGGGCTCGTGACGATCACGCTGGCGATCTACCCGTTGCACTGGGTCAAGGTGCTGCGCAAGTACGTGACGGTGGCCGTCATCGTCGTGCTCGTCTATCTCGCAACGCAATTGGCGACGCGTGACCTGCCCGCCTACCACGGCCACGGCTGGGACGGCTGGATGATCGCCGTCGACGCGATCATCGGGCTGTGCGTGTCGTGGGTGCCCGTCGCGGGCGACTACGCGCGCCACTCGACGTCGCACCGCGCCGCCGTCATCGGCAGCTACGTCGGGTACAGCGTCACGCAGATCGCGGTGTACTGCATCGGCATGGTGGCGCTCGTCATCGCCGGTGGTGACGGTGACAAGGTGTTCTCGATCTTCCTCGGCATCACCGGCGGCACACTGTGTTTCTGGGTGCTGACGCTGCGCGAGATCGACGCGTGCTTCGTCGACGTCTACTCACCGACCGTGTCGGCGCAGAACATGCTGCCGCGCGTCGATCGTCGCCTCATCTCGACGGCGCTCGGCATCATCTCGATGGTGCTCGCGTGGAGCATCGACATCTACGGTTTCGCGACGTTCCTCTCCCTCATCGGCTCGGTTTTCGCGCCCCTGCTCGGGGTGTTCCTCGTCGACTACTACGCGTTCGGCGGGCGTCGGCGCTGGAACACGTCGGTCGACGCCCCGGGCCGACCGCTCATGCTGCTGCCGTGGTTCGCCGGGTTCGTGATGTACCAGCTCATCTCCCCGGGCGAACTCGGCTGGTGGTCACGGATGTGGCACGACGTCGCGGGCACCCTGCACTTCACGGCGCCGAGCTGGATGAGCGCGAGCCTGACGTCGTTCCTCACCGCGGTCGTGCTGACGGCTGTCGTCGACGGGGTGACGCGACGCGGCGCTGAGGCGAACACGACGGTCCAGGGCGTGTCCCGTTGAACGCCGCCGCCTGGGCGCTGCTCGCGTCCGCGCCGCGTGAGCGTTCCGGACATTGAGGGCCGAAACCCTGCAGTGCGGCGTTTCGGACCTCAAGGCCGAGAGCGGATGGACGCGCGACGTGTCAGCAGACGGTCGATGCCCCAGAACGCGAGCGCCAGCACGAGGCCGAACAGCAGGATGACGACGAGCGTCACGGCCACCGAGCCGTACCCGTGCGCGTGCACGTTGACGAATGGGTACGGGTAGGCGTCGACGGCGGCGCCGCGCACGAGCATGTAGACGATCCACACGCCGGGGATGACGAAGCACGACGCGACGGTGCGCCGATCGATGCGGCCGCGCGGGCCCCAGACGAGCCACACGATGACGGTGACGAGCGGCACGGCGATGTGCTGCCACGGGTTCGTCACGAGGTCCCAACCGGTCGGGTGCGACCCCGGCGCGAGCAGCAGCGCGTAGACGATGGCCGTCACGGTGATCATGATGAGCGCGTCGAGGCGGACGACTCGCCGCCACCGCGTGTCGGCGTAGGGCGCCACGGCGACGAGGGTGCAACTGATCGCGACGATGACGTTAGACCAGACCGTGAAGTAGCTGAGCGTGTCGAACAACCGCGAGATCGCTCCTGCGAAACCGCCGGGATGCACGCCGTACTCGTGCGGAGCGGGCGTCACGTGCGCGTACTGATCGGTCGCCGACAGCACGCAGACGAGGACGAACCCGATCCAGGCGAGCGCAGCGTTGAAGGCGAACGCCGCACGGGCGCCGGGTCGAAGCGTCATCGGATCAGGGTGCCACAGGCCCGCGATCGAGATGCGCGGGGCCCGGGCGCCCGCCGTCAGGCCCCGGGGCTCGGCGAAGCAGGTTGCGCCCGTCGGGGATTCGACCAGCGTGAACAGCTCAGAGCTTGACCATCGGCATCGGGTTGAGACGCTTGCGCTCCTTCAGCCCCATGACGAACCCGCGCCCGAGCATGAGGTGCATGCCGTTGTCGGGAAACCGCTCCAGCATGGCGCGGTAGTCGTCACGGCTGACGTGCGGCGGAAGCGGCAGACGGTAGACGTCCGTCGCGTCGGCACGTCGCATCGCCTCGACGAGGGGGTGCGGGTTGCGCGCCGGCCGGACGCGGTGGTGCTCGTCGATCATCGCAGTGACGAGCGCGGCTTCACCCTCGTGGCCGGTTCGCGAGAGCTCCTGCGCCGCAAGGCTTTCCGAGCCGGGCAGGTAGTCCCACGTGTGCTCGAACCAGATCGCCGCGTCGTGGTAGTACGAGGCGACGGCGACCGGCTCGACCCACTCGGGGCGCATGTCGACCTGCCCCATGACGAGCGCGGCGACGCGGCCAGTGGCCACTCAGACGTGCAGCCTGCGGCCTCCAACGGACTGGGTCCATCTGGCGGGGTCCAAGTGACGCGACCCGACGGGCGGCCTTCAACGGGCGCCGCGCGGCGTACGGGCGGTCCGAGCCCGAGTGCTGCCATCTACCCCGTCATGATCGGATGGAGCCATGCCTCGCCCCAGCGTTCCTCGCGACACGCCGTTCCTCGCGCACTCCGTCTCCTGGACGGGTGGGGAGCCGCATCTCGTCATCTCGATCCCCCTCGAGACCGAGCGACGAACGCTGAACCTGGTCGGTGAACGTCTCGCGTTCCACGTCGACCCGACGGGGCGATTCTGCACCGGCGTGTTCATCGCCACGGGGTCGAGCGGTGGCCGTCATGAGCCCTGCGCCGGCGCGCGTCTCGCCACCACGGGCCGTCAGTGCGAGCGGTGTGCGAGCCGCGACGAGTCGCGCTTCATGCACCACGCGCATCGCGGTGGCCATGTACCGGAGGCGCTCGGTCGCTACCTGGCGCAACCTCACTGGCTCTACATCGCGACGTTCGCGGACGGCGCGCACAAGGTCGGTACGGCGTCCGATGCGCGCAAGCGAGTTCGTCTCGACGAGCAGGGCGCGGTGCGGGCCACGTACGTCGCACGCACGGACGACGGGCTCGCCGTTCGAGTTCTCGAGGACGCCGTCACCGAGCACGTCGGTGTGCCCCAGGCGCGTCACAAGACGAGCAAGGCCGCCGCTCTCACCCGGGCGTTGCACGAAACGGCGCTCGATGGCGCGCACGCCGACTGCGTCGCCGCCGTCGAGGCGCACCTGCGAACGCGCGGCCTCTGCGCGCGCTCGATGCCCCACGAGGCGTGGCAACCCCCGGCGTTGCACGCGGCGTTCTTCGACGCCGGCCATGGCATCCACCCCGTCTACGCCCACCCCGTCACCGGCGGATCCCACTGCCTGACGCCCGTCAGCCTCGTCGGATCGGTCGCGCTGGTTCAGGTCAACGCTGCGTCCGAAGTCGAAGCCGAAGCCGAAGCCGAAGGCGTGGCCGAAGCCGAAGGCGTGGCCGGGGATGCGGCGGAAGGCGCGGCCGATTCGCTCATGCTCGTCGACCTCGACGCACTGGGCGGGCGCCGCGTCACGTTCGACGACGCCGCTCGCTCGCCGGAATCCGTCGCGCAGCACAGTCTGTTCTGACAGGGTGCCGGGGGCTGACAGATGCGCGGTCGCAGGGCTCACGTACGTCTCAGGGCGCGTCGCACACCTCGCCCAGGCTCTGTTCTCCTGCCATGAGCAACATCGACGTCACCACGAGGCAGCCGCCATGCGCTCAGATGCACCTGCGTGCATCTGAGCCGACGAGATCGTGCATCGCGATCGGGCCTCACGCACCGTGGCTCACGCTTCCCCGCGCTCCCGTCGACCTTCTATCGCCGCCCTCTCTCCCACTTCGTCCCACCACCAGGAGGCCCCGTGAACACCGACTACGAACTGCTCGATTCCGCACCGGATCTCGAGACCTACCTCGAGCTGCGACGAATCAGCGGCCTCACACCCCGCACCGCCGAGCAGGGCGCGCCGGCCCTGACGAACTCGTGGGCATGGGTGACGGTTCGTCATCGCGCGAGCGGCGACGTCGTCGCGATGGGCCGCGTCATCGGTGACGGCGGGTGGTACTTCATGGTCGCCGACATGGCCACCTCGCCGGAGCATCAGCGTCAGGGCCTCGGGCGGGCGATTCTCACTCGGTTGCTCGCGCGCATCGAACACGACGCGCCGTCCGGTGCCTATGTGACGCTCATGGCCGACGCGCCGGGCCGGCCACTGTACGAGAGCCTCGGCTTCGTCGAGACTGCGCCCCGCAGCGTCGGGATGCGTCTTGAGCGTCGGCGTCCTCAGCCGTCGGACAACTCATCAACCTGACGCACCCGTCGACGCGACGCAGCCCCGCCCGTCCTCAACTGTGATTCCTGTCCACATTCGCCGCCAGCGGTCACGTGACGAATGTGGACAGGAATCGCAGAAGGGGACAAGAATCGCAGCTGGTCACACCGCCTCGTCCGACGGCTGATAGCGCCTGCCGAGCAGCATCCGCACGACGAGGCCAAGAATGCCTGCGATGAACGCGATCATGATGACGGCGAAGAACACCCCGGGCAGCTCCCCGCCTTCACGATGCGCGGCGCCACCCGTCATCACGCTGATCGCCGCGAACAGCAGCGTCGTCAGAGCACCGATGAGCATGAGGTCCTCGCGAACCAGCCGTTCGAAGTGTCGCAGCCGTTGCGGCGTCTGCAGCCAGTACTCCTTGTTCGGCGCGTTGATGCCTTGCGGCCAGCGCAGGACGAGCGACGTCACGAGGCGCAGCACGGCGCCGATGGCGATCGGGCCGACGAAGAACGCGACGAGCGCCCCGGCGCGGCTCGACCAGTCGTCGGGTTTCGAGCCGTCCCAGTGCGTCGGTACGCGTTCGGGCAGGGTCGAATAGACGACGAGAACAGTGACGAGCCAGACGGCCACGGCCCCACCGACGATCGCGCGCACGCCCCGGCTCATCGGTTCGGTCGGCAGCTGACGCGCCTGACGGGCCGTCTCGCGCAGTTGCTCGGGGTCGGGAAAGCCGGTGTCCCAGCGGGAGGTCTGCGTCACCACCTCACGCTATGCCACGCCCGGCACCTCCGGGGGAGACGGGCGCATCGACCCCGGCGCAACCCGTCCGGCGCATGGCCGGGTCGCCCTTCCCCCTGCCCACGGACGAAGGATCTGCGCGCACCTGAAAGACTGCGACGACCCGTCATGCCGTCGCGAAGGAGCATCGATGTCCGCTCTACGGGAACTAATGCAGCCGAGCCGCCTCACCGAGGTCGTCGACATCGGCGCGAATCCTCTGGTCGACACCCCGCCCTATCTGCCGATGCTGCGCGACGGTCTGTGCCGCGTCACCGGATTCGAGCCGCAACCCGACGCCCTCGCGCGTCTCGAGCGCGCCGCCGGGCCGCACGAGCGCTACCTGCCTGCGGCCATCGGTGACGGCGAGCGTCACACCCTGCACGTGTGCGCCGAATCGGGATTCACGAGCCTGTTCGAACCGGACGCCGCGCAACTCGCCCTGCTCACCGACTTCCCGCGGCTCGCCGAGGTCGTCGACCGCGTCGACGTCGACACGACCCGCCTCGACGACATCACCGAGATCGAGTTGCTCGACCACCTCAAGATCGACGTGCAGGGCGCCGAGCTGATGATCTTTCGAAACGGCCGCGAGCGCCTGCGCACGGCGACGAGCATCCAGCTCGAGGTGAACTTCCACCGTCTCTACGTCGATCAGCCGACGTTCGCCGATGTGGACGTCGAGCTGCGCGCGCAGGGATTCGTGCCACAGGCGTTCGTCGCGACGAAGACTTGGCCACTCGCACCGGTGCAATGGGCCGATCGCGACGCACCGACCGACGAGGCGCACGCACGTCAGCTCGTCGAGGCCGACATGCTCTACGTGCGCGATCTCGCCCGCCTCGACGACGCCGAGACCGTCGACGACGAGGCTCTCAAGCACCTCGCGCTCGTCATGCATCACGTGTACGACCAGCACGGCGTCGCGCTGCTCGCTCTGCGCGGACTCATCCGTCGCGGAGCGCTCGACCCGTCAGCCGAGGCTGCCTACCGGAGCCACCCGGTCTGACGCGCGGAGCGCCGCCACCCGGACGCCGCCATCCGGCCGCCCGTCAAGCCCGCCGTCACACCCCGTCAGGCGGGCAGGTCGCGCATGCGGGTGAGCCAGTCAGCGACGAGGGCGCTGACGAGGTCGGGGCGCTCGAAGTGAACGTTGTGGCCGGCGCCGTCGAGCGTCGCGTACGTGGCGCGCGGGTAGTGCTCGAGGTGGCGCAGCGCGTCGCCGAAGCCGACGAGGTGGTCCTGGCGGCCGGTGAGGATGAGCGTCGGTTTCTCGAAGGGCGCCTCCTCCTCGGGCTGCTCGCCCAGCTCGTAGTTCTCCGTCAGCTTCTTCATCGCGTCCTTGTCAGCCAGTTCGGCTCCGGGCGCGGCGAACTCGAGGAAGTGACGGGCTGTGTCGTCGCTCTGCACCACGGCGACGGCCGTGTAGTCGTCGGCCTTGTCCCCGACCTGGGCGACGGCGTCGTCATCGCGTCGCAGCACCGTCTGCTCCGGCGTCTTACGGGCATCGGAGTCCGCGACGAACACCGCCGCGAGCAGGCCCAACCCGAGCACCTGCTCGCGACGGCGGTGCGCGACAGCGCGGGCGATCATCCCGCCGAACGAGTCACCGAGGATGGCGAACGGTGCGTCACCGATCTGCTCGTCGACGAACGCGAGCACACGCTCGACGACGTCGTCGGTGCTCGCTGCGTCACCGATCGGGGTGCTGCCGAAGCCCGGCAGATCCGGGTAGAGACGACGCCAGCCCGTCGTCGCGACGTCCTCGCGCGCCGCACCCGCGGTGAAGGCCGACTCCAACGGCAGCACGAGCCGGTGGTCGGCGTCGAAGCCGTGAAGCAGCACGATGGGGGTACCGGAACCGTGTTCGACGAAGTTCATGCCACGAGCCTAGAGACCCGGGGCTCCGGCGAACAGCGAACAGCGAACAGCGAACAGCTAACAGCGAACAGCGAACAGCGAACAGCGAACGACCATGCCGCACAGGACGAATAACACCTCGCCCCGACAGGTCCGCGGGATATGTTGATCTGACGATGGATCTGCAGACGAACGACATCCTCACGGCCGAGGTAGGCCGGCGCATCTTCGACGCCGTCCTCACCCTCGACGAGGATGCGCTGCGCGCCGAGTTCGCTCGCGCCCGCGACGAGCACGGCGTCGATGCCCTCGTCGCCGACGTCCTCGTGCCCGCGCTGCACCACGTCGGCGTCATGTGGTCGGCCGGCGAACTCAGCGTCATGCACGAGCACCACGCGTCGAACATCGTCCGCTCCGTCGTCTCGGAGTTCAGAGGCGAGGCGGTTCGCACCGAGTCAGAGCGCGACGCGCGCCCCCGCGTCATCCTGACGTGCCCGCCCGGCGAACTGCACGACCTGCCCAACCACCTGTTCTCGTCGATGCTCGTCGAACGTGGCTGGGCGCCGCTCGTGCTCGGCGCCAACACCCCGTGGGCCGCGACGAGCGCCGCCGTGCGCGCCACCAGCGCGCGGGCGTGCGTCATCTCGGGGATGAAGGCGACGTCGTTCGCGGCCCGCCGTTCGGAGCTGACGGTCATGGCGCGGTCAACACTCGTCTACGTCGCCGGCCCCGGCGCGACCCTCGCGGGCGTGCCCGGCGTCGTCGCTCTCGGGGACGACTGGCGCGAGGCCGCCGACGTCGTGACGGGCCGACTCGCTGCGCCTCTCGTCGACCCGGCGCAGGTACCTCGCTCGGCCTGAACGCACCCGATGGCGTGTGAGGGTCGACACATCATCGTCCCGGCCGATCCGCCGGCCAGCGGCGGCGCAGCGCCCCTCGGGCCCTCAGCTTCCTGAGGGGTTGCGCCGAAGCGGCTCCCAGCCTCGCCATCCCCTCAACGCCCTACGCGCACAAGCCGGTACGTCGTCTCACGACGTGGTCACCTGGCGTCCAACCCCCCCTTCGCAACCCGCGACAGCGACGAATCGACAGTCGATCTTTTGTCAATCTGCTTGATTCGCAGCCAGATTGCTGTTTGGTGCCGGGTCGAGACCTCCCATAGCATCGCGAAGAAACGTCAGACAACCGACCCACGTGTGAAAGGGGCAAACCACATGTTCGGACCGGACAGTGTTCGTCGACGATGGTCTGTCGACGAGGTGACGGTGACGCACCCCGACGTCATCAAGCGCGCCATCGGCGCCGCCGCGATCGGCAACATCACCGAGTGGTACGACTTCGGTGTCTACAGCTACATGGCGCTCACGATCGGTGACGTCATCATGCCGCTCGAGGGCTCCGCCGCGACGCTCATGACGTACGCGCTCATGGCCGTCGCCTTCCTCTTCCGCCCGCTCGGCGGCATCATCCTCGGCCCGCTGTCCGACCGCATCGGTCGCAACAAGGTCCTCGCGATGACGATGATCATGATGGCCGGCGCGACCGTCGCCATCGGCCTCATCCCGGACTACGCGCACGCCGGCGTCTGGGCCTGCGTCCTGCTGTTCCTGTGCCGCGTCCTGCAGGGCTTCTCGACCGGTGGTGAATACGGCAACGCGATGACGTTCATCGCCGAGTACGCGCCCGACAAGAAGCGCGGCTTCCTCGGCAGCCTCCTGGAGGTCGGCACGTTCACGGGTTACCTGCTCGGTGCCGGCATGTCGGCGCTCGTCATGGCGCTGTGCACGACGGATCAGCTGCACTCGTGGGGTTGGCGCCTGCCGTTCTTCCTCGCCCTGCCGCTCGGCTTCATCGGCGTCTACCTGCGTTCGAAGCTCGGCGACACCCCGGCGTTCGAGGCCCTCGAGGCCGAGTCGGAGCAGCGCGAGAAGGACAACAAGGTCTCGCTCAAGGACACGTTCAAGATGTGGCCCGCCATGCTGGTCTGCGGCGGCCTCGTCATCGCGTGGAACGTCACGAACTACATGCTGACGGCGTACATGCCGAGCTTCCTGTCGACGGTCACCGACCACAAGGGCGGCGAGGGCATCAGCGACAACATGAACAACGTCTCGCAGATCATCGTCATGGCGATCTGCCTCGCGATCATCCCGCTCATCGGTCTGGCCTCGGACCGCATCGGGCGCAAGACGATCGTGCGCATCGGCTCCGTCATGCTGATCGTGCTGGCGTTCCCGTCGCTCATGCTCATCACGCGCAACACCGAGGGCTCCGTCATCGCGGGTCTCATCATCATGGGTCTGTCGCTCATCTGCTTCAGCGCCACCATGCCGTCGACGCTGCCGTCGCTGTTCCCGACGGCCGTGCGCGCCGGTGCGCTGTCGATCGCGTTCAACATCTTCATCTCCGCGTTCTGCGGCACGACGGCCCTCTACACGGGCGCTCTCGTCGACGCGACCGGCAACCTCATGTGGCCCGCGTACATCCTCATCATCGCGGGCGTCATCGGCCTCGTCTCGGTGCACTTCCTGCCCGAGTCGAACGGTCGACCGCTGTGGGGTTCGGCCCCGTCGGTCGAGCACGACCACGAGGCGCAGGGCGTCGTCAAGGATCTGCACGCCGAGGCCGATCAGCTCAAGGCCGCCGGCGTCCGTGAGGACGCTCCGTACGAGGAGGCCGACGAGGTGCTCACCAACAGCTGAGCTGCGCACCTCGTCGCATGCCGGGCGGGCCGCCCCTCCCACGTGGAGGGGCGGCCCGCTTCGTATGTGCGGGGCTGGACTGACGGGCTGAACGACAGGTACCCGCCGCGCGTCGCTCGCGTCCGTCGATCGTCTTGAACGCGTGTCGCGAATGTCCGGCTCGCCGAGGGCGCTGCGTGCGCCCGCCGGAGCGGTGCGTCAGACTGGATGGCATGCCCTATAACCCGCCGCACGACGTCGTCACGGACGTCGAGACGATCGCCGCGTTCGTTGAGAAACATCCGCTCGCGACGCTCATCACGCACGACGGCGTCACGCCGCAGGCGGACATGGTGCCGTTGCTGCTCGTCGACGATGACGACGCACCGACGGGCAAGGCGCTCATCGGGCACGTGGCGCGTGCGAACCCGTTGTGGCAGAACGGCCGTCACGAGGGGCTGACGCTCGTGACGTTCGGGCCGCTCGAGCACTACGTCTCGCCGAGCTGGTATCCGAGCAAGGCCGAGCATCACCGCGTCGTCCCGACGTGGAACTACCTCGTCGCTCATGCCTGGGGAGAGTTGGAGGTGCACGACGACCCGAGGTGGGTGCGCGGCGTCGTCGCGAAGCTCACGGGTGCGATGGAGGGCGGGCGCGACGAGCCGTGGCGCATGGGGCAGGCACCGCGCGACTACCTGGACGACATGCTGACGAAGATCGTCGGCATCCGGATTTCCGTGCAGCGCATGGAGGCCCGGTTCAAGGTGTCGTCGCATCGCAGCGACGCCGACCGTCTCGGCGCGCGTGACGGCATCGCCACCGAGCTCGACGGACGCGGCGCGGCAGAACTCGCCGACGCGATGGGTGAGAGCTCAGTCGTCGTGATGCGGCAGCGTGATCTCGACGTGACGCAACCGCTGCCCGGGCTCGATCAGGAGACGTGATTCGCTGATCGCGCGCAGCAGGCGCAGCGACCCGTAGGTGAGGATGAACGCGAGCGGCAGCTCGATGAACGCTGCTGCGAGGATCGACCAGATGCGATCCTCTGGCGCCACCGTCGTCACGTCGAACCAGGCGTCGCAGACGAGCAGCATGCCCGTCGTGAACTACCCGAGGATGACGAGCTGACGCCGCTGCCACGCGCACCACGCCGTCACCGCCATGAAGGCGAGCAGCATGACGTCGAATCCGACCCACGCGAAACGCCAGTTGTGCGCTTCGTACACAGGCGGCAACGCGAACGCGAGATAGATGATCCATGGCACGAGCGCCAGCGTGCACACCGTCATGAGGATGATGCGGACGCGCCGCACCGCGCCGAGACGACTCACGAGGCGCGGCGAGATCGTCGGCGGTCGTTCGAGCCGACGCATGAGGTCGCGTCGTTGCTCGAACGTCATCGCCCGAATCTCGTCGTCACTCAGCATGGGTTCACCTTCCACGCGTGAAGCCATGACGGGTCCGCGTGGCGAGGGACCAGTCATGCTGTGCGGAAGGAACGCCGGCTCGCTTCACCATGACGCTGGCCGCGTTGGGGAGTGCTAGCCACTCTCGGTCGGCTGGCGTTCGGTGCCATCCCTCTCATCGGCTCCCCGCCGACGCCACGGGCTGTCGTAGCAGGCACAGCAGCGCTTACCTCACACCGCACGCACGCACTGTCATCCTCAGAGAACCGATGTGTGCCGGCTACGGCCGTTGCGCATCGCGGCAACGCCTCCTGCGGTTAAGCCGTACGCCTACACGTTGCTCCTGGACCGTGGTTCTGCGGAGCGGACCAGGCTCGCAGCCGTAGCTGGCGTGCGCGAAGGGGAGGCGTCTGTTGACCCACTCATCTCCCCTCGTGGCGGAAGAGCCCCGCAGGTGGATTCGCTGCGCTACTTTAGCCATGCGCATGGCCACGCTAACTATCTAGCCTGCGCGCGCCCCCGACCACGGGGGCCTAGCAGCGGCGTGAGGCCGATTGCCGAAGCTCCGATAGACAAGGAACAACTACATGAGTACGCCTGCGGATCCGAACCAGAGCCAGCCAGCCACCCACAAGGAAGCAAAAGCCAACGCCAAGGCGTCGAAAGCCTACGCCAAGGCTTCGCGCCCCTGGTACAAGAAGAAGCGTTTCTGGCTCCTTGGCCTAATCGCCCTCATCATCGTCATCACCGTGGCGACCAAGGGCGGCTCAGATGACAAGTCGACGAAGAGCACCTCAACCAGTCAGCCCTCGGGCGGCGGGTCGGCAGCCGCGCAGAACGACCCCGCGGCCAAGCTCACAGACGTGCAGAAGAACGCGCGCAAGGCAGGCGAAAACTACCTGTCCACTATGCCCTTCTCGAAGCAGGGTCTCATCCGGCAGCTTTCGTCGGACGCCGGTGACAAGTATTCAGTCGCTGACGCCACCGCCGCGGTGAACACCCTTGACACGAACTGGAAGGAACAGGCGGGCAAGGCCGCGAAAAACTACATGAACACTATGCCGATGTCGTGCGATCGCCTCATCCAGCAGCTGTCCTCGGACGCAGGTGATAAGTACACCCAGGAGGAGGCCACGTACGGGGCAAAGCAGACCACCGCTTGCGCGAAGTAACCTCGACGGCCTGGCGACGAGCTCGAATGTGGATCGTCGCCACGTCTTCTCAACAGTGCGCGAGGCGGGTGACCTACACGACGGGCCACCCGCCTCGCGCACTTTTCGCAGGATCCACTCGATTAGAGACGCGCCGGTGCCCAGCTATCTCCGGACGCGAAAGGTCAGACGGCGCCCCGGTGAGACGTCACTTCGTCTGCTCGTATGCCGCGAGTGCGGCCTTGCGCGTCTCGGCGAGGTCGACGATGGGTTCGCGGCCGTCGTCAGCGCCCCAGCGGCGGACGTAGCGCTCGTCGGGGTCGAACTTCTTGCGCTGCGTCTCCGGGTTGAAGACGCGGAAGTACGGTGCGGCGTCTGCGCCGCACCCGGCGACCCACTGCCAGTTGAACGGGTTGCTCGCGGCGTCGGCGTCGACGAGCGTGTCCCAGAACCACTCCTCACCGATGCGCCAGTCGATGAGCAGGTTCTTCGTCAGGAACGACGCGACGACCATGCGCACGCGATTGTGCATCGTGCCCGTCTCCCACAGCTCGCGCATGCCCGCGTCGACGAGCGGGACGCCCGTCTCGCCCTTCTCCCATGCGAGCAGCGCGTCCTCGTCGAGCGGCGGCCACGGGAACGCGTCGAACTTCCGATTGAGGTTCACCTCGTGAAGGTCAGGGTTCTCGTAGAGCGTGTGCCACGCGAACTCGCGCCAACCGACCTCCGACAGGAACGTCTCGACGTCCTTGCCACTGCGCCGCGCCGCATGCCAGATCGTCTGCGGGCTGATCTCCCCGAAGCGCAGATGCGGCGAGAGGCGCGACGTCGCCGGCTTCGACGGCTCGTCACGTTCGGTGGCGTAGTGGACGACGGCGTCGTCGAGGAAGTCGGCGAATAGCTCGTGCGCGGCGTCCTCGCCCGGCGTCCAGGCCTTGGCGATGCCGGTCGACCAGTCGGGTTTCGTCGGCAGCAACGCCCAGGTGTCGAGGTCGTCACTCGCCTGGCCGGCCTGCTCGACGAGTGCGGACGGCGGGGTGAGCGCTGACGGCGCGTCGAGCGGCTCACGCGGCTCGGGCTCGCTCAGGCACGCCTTCCAGAACGGCGTGAACACGCGGTACGGGGTGCCCCCACCCGTTGTGATGGTCCACGGCTCGAACAGCAGGTTCGCCGCATACGAGTGCACCTCGACGTCTCGCTCGGCGAACGCCTCCTTGATCCCGGCGTCGACGACGCGCTCCGGCCCGCCGTACCGGCGATTCCAGCCGACGAAGTCGACGTCGAACGTCTCGACCACATCGAGGACGACGTCATGCGCGGCGCCGCGTCGCAGGACGAGCGGGATGCCGAGCGCCTCGAGCTTCGCGCGCAAGGCGACGAGCGAGTGATGCAGCCACCACTTCACCGCACCGCCGAGCGGGCGGAGGCCGTCCGATTCCTCGTCGAGGACGAAGAGCGCGACGACGCCCGCGGGCTCGGACGACGCGCCGTCATCCGACTCCTGCGAGCCCTGGGAGGTGACGGCGTGATCGACCGCCGCACGCAGCGCCGGATGGTCGAACGTACGCAGGTCGTCACGGAACCAGACGAGAGAAGTCATGGAAGCCATTGTGGGGTCTGCCGATTCGCGCTGGGCATCATCGACACGTCATTCGGTGCGCGCTCGAGCCCCGGTGGGGGCATGACCCGTGGTCACCGCGCAGTGCGCCGCCCGCTCGTCGCAGCACACCTCCGCCCGACCTGGCGCCATATGTTCCACGTGAAACATGTCGCGCCAGGCCGACCGGTGGCGTCTGGCAGTTGCCTCAGTTGCCCTGCGTGCCCTGCTGGTTGACGCGGTTGTTCGAACCCTGGAGGCGATCGATGTGCTTGCTCGCCTCGGCCTTCGTCAGCGTGGCGGGCAGCGTCTCGCCCGCCTCCTTGGCGAGCGTGTCGAGGTACGACTTCTGCGCCTCGGTCATCGGCTCGTCGCCGGTGGCCCACTCGTCGGGGTCCCGCTGCAGGGAGGCATCGTTCGGGCCACCCTGCGTCGGCTCCGTCGCGCCGAGCATGTCCTGGCCCTGCTGAGCCTGCTGAGCCTGACCGTTCGGGGCACCCGGAGCGTGCGCCCCGAGGGTTTCGTCGGGCTGATTCGTATTCATGTCAGTCATGCTCGTGAGGCTAGACCGAGGCACCGACAACCGCTACACCCTCGGGCGTGATTTCGCCGGCGCGACGCACGCGCAGGACACATTCGGCGCACTGTCAGACGCGTCACGCCGTCGCCGGATCGCCGTCGAGACCTCCAGGGACAGAGCGGGCCGTGACCTCGGGGTCAGGGCCGGCCAGCACCTGGTCGGAGGCACTCAGCTCACTGGTTGGGCGTACGGGGGCTGGTGCCGCCGGTCGTCTTGTCGGGCACAGCGTCGGCGCCGTTGACGACGTTCGCCTCACTGTCGGTGCCGAAACCGCTGCCGCCTTCGGAGACCTCCCCAGCGCCGCCGGGCTTCTGGCCGTCCGCGTCGTCGTTCTTGGCTGCTTCGTGGATGTCTTCGCGAGTCATGTCTTCACTCTAGGACGCGCAGGCCGCTGGTTCACCACCCACGCGGATGGTCGGACGCGGCGAGCGCGCAGCACCGCGAAGGCGTCGAAGAAACCCTCGGAGAGGCGTTTCGACGACGTTTCGGGTTGACTAGAGGGCAAAGTGCTCGGCGCCCCGGCGTCGAACGAGCCTCTGCCGAAAGGTGAACCGTGACCTCGAAGAACACCGGTGCCCGCCACAACGCCGGCCTCGCCGCTGCCGGCGCCAGCCTGGCCGGAACGGCCCTCACCGCCCTCACCGCGGCACCCGAGAAGATCTCCTCCCTCGTGCATCGCCGCTACCCGACGGTCGCCGTCACGGGCATGACGGGCGTCGGCAAGACGCGCCTCGTCGACCGTCTCGCGCGCCGCACGAGCCCCGACGCCGTCACCGAGGCCGGCTCGGCGACGATGGAGCGTCGGACGTCGAAGTCGCCGCGGCTCAAGGGTTTCCGCTTCCGCGTCGTGCCCGGCGACAACGCCGCGACGCGCCTCGCAGCCCTCGACGAGGTGTTCTACGAGGAGCCGGTCGACGGCATCGTCCACGTCGTCTCCTACGGCCACGCGACGCCGCGACACGCCGGCGGCACGAGCGGCGCCGCGCCGTCACGCACGCGCGAGGAGCAGCTCGCCGCGGAGCTGGAGGACTGGACGATCACCGCGCACCGCATCGCCGCGATGGCGGTGCGCCGAGCCAAGCCGATGTGGGTCGTCATCGCCGTGACGAAGGCCGACCTCTACCCGAACGACATCGACGCGGCCGTCGACTACTACTCACCCGGCAGCAGTTCGCCGTTCGCCGCGAAGCTCGACGAACTGCGCTCCCTCGCCGGTGGAGCGACGATCTCGATCGACGTCCTGCCCGTCAGCGCCGAGAACTCCAAGGAGCTCGACGCCCTTGTCGGCAAGCTCGAATCCCGCATGGCGGCGCTCAGCGGCCACCTGTGACGTGAGCGAATCGGGCTGCCGGGCACGGGTTTCAGCCGGGTCGTCTCGGTCGGCATGGCGCCTTCGCCACGGCCGCCATCTCTGCCACAGTGGAGGTGCGGCACGGCGTGACGTGTCGGCACCGTTCGACGACAAGGGGAACTCATGCGCACCGTCCCAGCTCTCACCGCCGCGGGCCTGCTGACGCTCGCGCTCGCCGCGTGCGGAAATGGCCAGGACGGCGGGTCGCAGAACGCCACGGTGGCGCAGTCGTCCGCGTCGTCGACGACGCAGCAGGCCGCACCGAGCCAGACGCCCTCCGAGCGCAGCTCTTCCGCGTCGTCGTCGACGTCCCCGAGCACGTCCTCCAGCACGGCCGCGAGCGCCTCGTCCGCGTCGCCGAGCGCGAGCGACGGTGCGTCGGCGAGCGACTCCGCAGCGCCGCAGGCGAGCGCTACCGGCTCGGGCGCGGCGCCGTCCGGCAGCCAGAACTCGGCAGGGCCGACCGCCTCCGCGAGCAGCGCACCGTCGACGAGCGGCACCGCGACGGCGTATGCGTACGCGGCGACGGGATGGTCGCAGTTCACGACGCCCACGGGCCGCAACTGGTGCGACATGACGAAGGGCGTCGTCGGCTGCCACCTCACCCCCGAGGTCTCGGCGAAGCACGGCGGTGCGAACTACATCATGCTGACGCCGAAGGGCGTCGGTTTCCTCACCGGTGACCCCGGTTTCGACACCGACGGCGAGGCTGCGCGCTGGACGTCGAGCGTGCCGAACGCACCGGTGACGAAGAAGGACGGCACGGCCGTGCTCGGCTACGGCAGCAGCTTCACCTCCGCAGGAACGACGTGCACGAGCAACGTCAGCGGCATGACGTGCACGAACGCGGTCGCGAGCTTCACCGTCAGCACCGGTGGGGTGACGATGACGGGCAAGCTCGATCCGACGCGTCAGAACTGACGGCCCGCCAGATCATTGCCCGCAAACGCGTCGAGGATGACGATTTCCGGGCGATGATCGCTGACGGCGAGCGCGCTCAGCGGCGCCCCACGGCGTCGATGATGGCATCCTCGCGCGAGCCGGGGTCGACGTCGAGCACCTTCGCCCAGGCCGGCACCATCTCGGCGCCGAAGTAGCGGTGACCGTAACCGCCGGGCACCTCGTTGGAGACGAGCATGTCGGCGCTGACCTGCCAGAAGGTGACGAACGGAGCCCAGCTCATCTGCGCCATCGGCGTGTTGTCGCGCGTCTCACGCAGCCACTCGGGTGAGTTGAACATCAGGCGCGGCGACCACCACACGACGGGGTCGGACGGGTGCTGCAGGTAGACGACGCGCGGTTTCTGCCACGCGCCCAGAGGGCGGTCGTACTCGTCGGCGCCCAGCTGCGACGGTTCGCCCGCGAAACGGATGTGACGCCCGCCGTTGATGACAGGGTCAATGGTCGTCGAGCCGGGCGCGCGCTCACGCGTCAGCCGCGCTCGGTTCGGCGAGAAGGCGGGCGTGCCGCTGAGGACGCCGCCGTCGGTGCGCTCCAACATCTGCTGCGGCGAGTCGAACGAGTCGTCCGCGCCGTAGGCGCCGAGCGATTCGCCGGTGAAGTACACCTTCGGGCGCTGGGCCGCGGGCATGGCGTCGACGCGGCGCCGCACCTTCTCGAGGAGGATCTGCGACGCCTTGCCGGGATCGCGGGGCGCGGTGAGCAGGCCGAACGCCGACGGCAGGTTCGAGTACGCCATCCCGACCGCCGAGGTGTCGCCGCCGAGCAGGTACTCGAACGAGGCAGCGCCCCACAGGTTGACGTATCCGGTGCTCGTCGGCGTGATGACGAGCATCGCCTTGCGCTTCCAGGCGTCGGTGCGGTCGAGCTCGGCCACCGCGAGGTCGGCGCTCTTCTCCAACGACTGATTCGCGCCGACGAACACCCGCACCGGCTCCTTGGCTGGCTTCTTCGTCACGTCGGCGATCTGCTTCGCGTCCGGCCCCGCGGCGACGAACTTCGCGCCGTCCTGGCCGAGGCTGTTCCACGTCAGTGGCAAGCCGGGGCCACCACTGCGCAACGACGACGTCGGTGCGTACTCACCGCGCGGCATCTGCTGGTTGACGCGGTCTGCGTTGCCCCCGACGACGGCGAGGACGGCGGGTTCGACGACGACGTCGATCGCCACGACGACCGTCGCGACCGTGATGACCGATGCGACGAGACGGGCCGCTGCCTCCCGCACGATGCGTGAGGAGACCTTCGTGAGGAAGAAGCGGGTGAGCCCGGCGAGGCCGCGCCAGACGAGGATGAACAGGACGAACACGACGACCGCGACGAGCGTCGAACCGGTCGGATACCACCACCCCGGCCCGTCGACGTCGACCTGGCGGCTGACCTCCCGCTGCCAGTCGATCGTCGCCTGCGGGAAGCTGATGACGATCAGGGCCGCGAACGCGATGCCGATGCGGCCGAGCAGCACGCGTCGACGCGGGTTCATCGTGACACGCAGGCCCAACCAGCGCGCCGTCGCGTGGACGAGGCGCCCCAGCGCGAGGCCGAGAACGTACCCGCACACCCCGCTCAGCGCCGCGACGAGGCCCTGCATCCACCAGGGGCGCGGCAGCAGTGACGGCGTGTTCGCGATGATGTAGAACAGCGCGGCGAACACGAGACCCGTGTGCGAGAAGCGTGCGAGGAGCAACCTGACGCGCGGCGGCGCGGGGGCTGCGGTGGACGGCATGAGGCTCCTCGGATCGGGGTCTGCCCCATGGTCCCAGAGCGGCACGACGCATGCGCCCCGGTCGCGTCGTCACCTGCGGGGCTCGCGGCCACGCAGGTTCGACGCCGGGGCGCGTGCGTCGTGTTCAGGTGAGGCGTGCGCGCGTGCGTCGTGTCATGCCTGCCGACGCTCGCGGCAAACCACCGCGCTCAGCGGCGGCCGCCGTCAGCTCTCGTCGGCGTCGGCGTGCTGGCCTTCGTCGGTGCTGCCCTCGTCGCTGCGACCGCCGCTCGCGACATCATTGTTCTCGCCGCCGTCGCCGCCGGTCTGGGCGCCGGGGCCGCCGTCCTGCTGGTCGACCTCGGGGGTGTAGTTCTCGCTGCTCGTGTCACTCATGGCACGAACCTACTCCCGTGACGGCGCCGCGCGCCACCGTCCGCCGGGGTGCAGACGCCATCGGAGCCGACGCGTCCTCGACGCGTCAGGTCGCGGGCCCGGTCACGCGCCGGGCCGCGCCGCGTCAGTGGCGCGTCAGTGGCGCATCAGTGGCGCATCAGTGGCGCGTGACGAGGACGGGGCAGTCGGCGTGCGTGACGCAGTAGCCGCTGACGGAGCCGAGAAGCATGCCCGTCAGCTCGCCGTGGCCGCGGCTGCCGAGCACGAGCAGCGCCGCCTCCTTGGAGCGCTTGACGAGCACATTGCGCGTGTCGCCCTCGATGACGTGCGGTCGCACCTCGATGCTCGGGTGGTCGGCCTGCACCTTCGCGACGATCTCGTCGAGCATCTGCGTGCTCTCCTGCGCCGGGTCGAAGTTGGCTTCGAACGCCACGGCGTAGCCGTAGTTGGTGGGCCACTGCCACGTCGCGAGGGCCTCGAGCGGCTGCTTCGTCAGCTCGGCGTGCTGCGCGGCCCATTCGAGGGCGCTCAGCGACGACGGCGATCCGTCGACTCCGACGACGATGGGCTTGGTCGTGTTGTCAGCCATCCGAGGCACCTCTCGTGAATGTTGCGATGAGCCCGACGCCGGGTCTCACCTTCACGCTAGGGCCGCGACGCGCCCCGGGGCCAGGGACCTTTGGCACGGATCGAGCGACCACCCCATCGAACCCGGACGAACATTGCCCGCGAACGCGTCATCATTGACGCGTTCGCGGGCAATGTTCGTCCGGAGCCCTCGGCTTCGGGCGCTCAGTGAGCGTCGGCCGCGTGGCGGCCCGTCCTGCGGTGCGGGTTGGTGAACATCACCGCGGCGATGATGCCGACGATGAGCACCGCGGCCGGCAGGTACAGCGTCTCGCCCATGGCGCGGGCGAACTGCTCGGCGACCTGCGTCGGCATGTGACCGCCGCCCGCCTGATGCGCGCCACCCGCAGCCTGCTCACCGAGGTGGTGGCGAAGGCGCGAATCCATGAGGGAGGCGACGGCGGCGGAACCGATGACGGCGCCGATCTGACGTGTCGTGTTGTAGATGCCCGAACCTGCGCCGGCGAAGCGCGGTTCGAGGGTGCGCGTCGCCGTCACCGAGAGCGGCGCCCACATGAACCCGTTGGCCACACCGAGCAGGCAGGCGATGGCGAGCAGCCACCAGATCGACGTGTCGGCGCCGAGCATCCGGCCGTACCAGAACAGGGCGACGGAGAAGCAGACGAGCCCGAAGCCCGCGAGGATCGCGGGGTGCTTGCGGTCGACGAGACCACCGACGACAGGGGCGAGCAGACCGGAGATGACGGCCATGGGCGCGAGCAGCAGCGCGGCCTTCGTCGGCGAGTAACCGAGCACGGCCTGCGCGTAGATCATGATCGGGAACGACATGGCCGTGATCGCGAACCCGACGGACGTGATAGCGATGTTGGCAAGGGAGAAGTTGCGGTTCGCGAACAGGTGCAGCGGCACGAGCTGCTCACCCCTGTATCGCCGCTCCCACAGGATGAACAGGACGAAGAAGACGAGGCCGAGGATGATGAGCAGCGGCACAGAGATGATGCCCGTGATCGTGCCCCAGTCGTACTGCGCGCCTTCTTGGATGCCGAACACGACGCAGAAGAGCGCGACGGCCGACAGCGCGACCCCGACGAGGTCGAACTTGTGCGCGTGACTCGGCAGCGACGGCACGAGCTTCCACGCCATCGCGAGACCGATGAGGCCGACGGGCACGTTGACGAAGAAGATCCACTCCCACCCGGCATGGTCGACGAGGACACCACCGAGGATCGGGCCGACGAGCGTCGCGACACCCGCCGTCGAACCCCACACGCCCATGGCCTTGCCACGACCGTCCGCGGGGAAGATGCGCGTGATGATGGCCATCGTCTGCGGCGTCATGATCGCCGCACCGAGACCCTGGACGACGCGCGCGGCGATGAGGACGCCGACATTCGGGGCGAAGCCGCACGCGGCCGACGACAACGTGAACACGGCCAGGCCGATGAGGTAGAGGTTCTTCGGGCCGAAACGGTCACCGAGGCGTCCGGTGATGAGCAGCGGCACCGCGTAGGCGAGCAGGTACCCGCTCGTCACCCACAGGACGTTGTTGAGGCTCGTGTCGAGCTTGTCGACCATCGTCTCGGTCGCCACGGAGACGATCGTCGAGTCGACGAGGATCATGAAGAACCCGATGAGCAGGGCGCTCAGCGCAGCCCACGGGTTGATGTCGGGCGCGGCGCCCGGCGTCTTCGCGCCCGCATCTGCCGCAGTTCGGCGCCCCGACGCGGACTGCTGCGGCGGGGCGCCCGTGGCGACGGACGCGCCCGCGTCAGAGTGGGCGGCGCCTGCGGCGGGAGCCGCAGGCGCGCCCGACGTCGCGGACGCGTCGTCGGTCAGTGGCTGGTCGGCCATGTGAGTTCCTTCGATTCGATGTCATGGACGACGGAGGCGATGTAGTCGCGCTCGGTCGTCAAAGTGGCGAGGCGGTGTTCGTGGGCGAGCATCCAGATGCGTTTCGCGCCCTGGTTGCGCCCCTGCTCGAGGCTGTCGCGCATCTGGGCGATGTGCTCGTCCAGGACGGTGACGCGCTCGGTGAGCAGGCGCGCCGCGCGTTCCGGGCCGAGAGCCTCGAGCTCGCCGAGGGCGAGGGAGAACGAGAAGTAGGGGTTCTCGACGACGGTGATGGCGGAGCTGATCCACGCGACGAGGAGCTCGCGCCCCGCGTCCGTGAGGCGGTACGTCGTGCGGGGCGGGCGGTTGCCGTCCTGCTCGGTGCCCACGACCTCCGCGAGGCCGCGCGCCACGAGCCCGTCGACCTTGTGGTAGAGCGACGCGGGCCGCAGCTTCACCCACTGATCCTCCCGGCGCGCGCGGAGGGTCTGGATCATCTCGTACGGATGCATGTCGCGCTCCGCGAGAAGACTGAGGACGGCGACCGCCAGCGGCGCCACTTCCAGGGGGTCTGTTGTGGTCACGCGATGACTATTCCACATGGACTATTCAAAAACGAAACCCTCGTTCCCGTGACCTTGCTCACCCGCCCCGTACGCAACGGCGATCTACGTCCACCTCTGCGAATTTCGTCCACCTTCGCGACTCATGGCCACATCGGCGGTTCTTGGTCACATTCACCCCTGAGCGAAGCGCACGGCTGCCCCGGCGCGACGCCCGTCGCGCCGGGGCAGCCGTAGACGTCAGGAGAGGTCGGCGAGGATCCGCTCGGCGCGGGCGCCGGTCGACTGCGGGTTCTGACCCGTGTAGAGGTTGCCATCGGCCCCTGAGGTCGCGGGTCGTACCGTGAGGGCATCGAGCAGACCCTCGCTGACTGACCGGGCGAGCGAGTCTGTCAGCCACGAGCAGAGCACGAGCGCGTTTCACGTGAAACACCACACCGTCAGGCCGCGGCGCCCTCACCCTCGACGAGGCCCTGCTCGACCCAATCGCGCGCCGACAGGCTCGTCAGCGCATAGACGACGAGCAGGTCGACGGAGAGGGACAGCAACGCGCCGAACGTCGGCCGCGTGCCCTGCAGGTACTGCCACATCTGGCTCGCCTGCGACAGGGTGACGAGAGCGATCATGATGAGTCGCGCCCACACCCCGCCGAAGAACGTGCGGTACGCGAGCCACAGGATCGGCACATACGTCAATACCCCGATCCACAGGGCGACGTTCGTCGGCAACTCGGCCGGAACGTCGCCGAGGACGTCCCGGCCGTTCGGCCCCAGAACACCGTCGCCGCCCCAGACGAGCGCCGCCATCGACACGAGGGCAGAGGCCACCGCGAGCACGCAGGCCGCGACGATCGATGGCGGGCGACGCCCCACCGTGCCGAGCACCTGCCCGTCCTCGCTGGCGCCGTACACCGTCGCGCCCGGGGCGACGGCAACGGCGGTGAGGTCGACGACGGGCAGGTCGCCGTCCGTCATCACTGCGTCGCCGCCGCCGTTGCGGCTGTGGTAGCCGCTCGTGAAGTCGTGGAGCATCTCGACGCTGACGGCCGGATCGGCGTCCGTCACCGTGCGCAGCACGTGGTCGCGTTCGGTGTCGATGTCGCGGGCGATACGGTGCGTGACCTGCAGCGTGAAGAACGACAGGCCGACGCCGGAGTCGAACGTGCCCGACGCGAGCCAATCGACCCGCCGGCCGCCGGGCAGCAACCACTCGTCGGGCGTCGGCCAGAACCGTACGTGGTGACGTTGCGACGGGTTGCCGTCCACCTCCTGCTGGTAGGCGAACTCCTGCGTGCGCCGAAACAGCACGAGCGGGCTGACGGGCGCCTCGGCGTAGCTGCGGCGCAGCAGCGACGACACGACGATGCGGACGCTCGACCCGAGCGTCACCGGGTCGGCCTTGACCCACCCGGCGCGCGTCATCGTCTCGTGGATCTGCTGTTCGTCGCCGATGAATGCGAGGTTGAGGGGATCGCCGAGGCGCCCGTCCGTCGTACGGCTGCAGCCGATGAAGTAGTCGGGCACGTAGATCGTCGTGAGGACGCGGTGCAACCGTGGCAGCGCCAGGTAGGCCATGACGGCCCAGAACCCGACGAGCAACAGGAGCAGCGACCACGACCACGTCGCCTCGCGTAGCAGCAGCACGGCGAAGACGAACGAGCAGATCATGACGGCGAAGAAGAAGACGTTCTCCAGCCATGCCAGCCCGAGATGCCGGCCGAGGCCGCCCATCATGACGACCGGCTCAGCGGCCTCACCCGCGCCGGATTCGCGGACCGGGGCCAGGGCGCGCGAGGGGTCGGTGCTCGCGCGTGTCTCGCTCGAGCGTCGGTCGCGTTCCATGGTCCTCCCCCCCGTCACGACCCCCTCCGGACGAGGGTGCGCACCCCATTGTCCCCCGCGTTCGCCCCGCATCCCGGCCGGCGGCGTGGCGGTGGCCGTTGCGGTTGGCGACCGAACGCCGGGAGGCCGAACGCCGACGCGCCCACCGTCGGCTGTCGAAGTTCTCGGCTCGAGCTCTCGTGTTCCACGTCACACACGGCAATACTGAAGAAGGAGGTGTGTCCAACACGCACCGACTCGAGAACAGGAAAATGCCATGAACCGTTTTGTCCGCACCACATGCTTGACGACGTTCGCCGGAGCCGCCCTGTTCAGCGCCCCCGCCTACGCAGCCCCTACGGCCGGGCCCGGCGTGTCGGCGACTCCAAGCATCACCTACACGACCGACGGCACCACCGTCGCATTCAACTTCAACCTCAAGGGCACGCAGCACTATGCCAACGGGCCGGATCACACGACGACTCGTACCCCTGGCCCCATCTCCATGAGTGTCGACTTCGGTGACGGCAAAGGCCGTACCGGCGGTGATTCCGGCGTCCTGCAGTGCACCTCGAAGGGCGTCTCGCCACTCAACTTCTCGTCTCCTGACCAGTACCGCTACACCAAGCCCGGCACATACAAGGTGAAGCTCGACTTCTGGTACTGCGGTGACGCCAACAACTCCCACGTCACGAAGACCGTCGACGTGAAGATCGGCGCGTCGGCGCAGCCCGTGCCCACGCCGTCCAAGCCGGGAACCCCCGGCGGCACGACGACGGGTTCGACCACTGTGGGCCCGAAGGTGCAGACCGACATGACGCACGAGGGCAGCTCGACGAACACCACCGCTGCGTTCGCGAGCGGCGCGCTTCTCGCCGCAGCGGGCGGCACGCTCGTCGTTCGCCGTCGCACCCGATGACGGATCCGGCGAGCGGCCAGTCTTGCTGGCGGCCCTCGCCGACACCCGGCAGCGGAACGGCCCGAACCTCACGAGAGGTTCGGGCCGTTCCGCGTGTACCCAGCCGGGGCGCCGGGCAGTGGCTCAGGTGAGTTCGAGGTACTCGTCCCAGCCACCGGGCGGCGTCTCGCCGGGAGCGAGGGCCTGCAGCTTCTTGACGACCTTCGGGTCCTGCGCGTCCATCCAGTCGCACAGCTCACGGAAGGACACCATCTTCGCGTCCTTGTGCGCGGCGACCTTGCGCATGACCTCCTCGACGGCGTCCATGTAGATGCCGCCGTTCCAGCCCTCGAAGTGGTTGCCGATGACGAGCGGAGCGCGGTTGCCCTCGTACGAACGGTTGAACCCGGCCATGTAGGAGTCGACGGCCTGCTTGCGCCACGTCGCGTGCATGGCCGGGTTGCCCTTCGTCACCTTCGACTGGTTGAACATGATGTTGTAGTCCATCGACAGCACCTGGAAGCGCGTGCCGGCCAGCGGGATGGACTGCAGGCTCATGTCCCACAGGCCCTTGTCCTTCTTCGGCCACATCTGCAGCGTGCTCTTGCTCGTGTCGTAGCGCCATCCGAGCTTTGAGGCCTCGGTGCGCAGGTTGTCGCCGCCCTCGAGGCAGGGCGTGCGTCCGCCGATGAGTTCCTTGTCGTAGTCGAACGGCAGCGGCGGCAGGTCGTGGAATCCGGTGTTGGTCCGCCAGTTCGCGACGAACGAGCGGGCCTGATCGATCTCGCTGCCCCAGTCGCTCGGCGACCACGTCGAGCCACCCGTCGGGCCGCAGAAGTGGCCGTTGAAGTGGGTACCGATCTCGTGGCCCTCAGTCCACGACTCACCGATGCCCTTGATCGTCGCGTGGACGCAGTCATCGGGCAGGAAGTTGATGTCGGTCGCACCAGGCTTGTGGTGCGGCGCATGGTAGAGCGTCTTCTTGCTCTCGGGCAGGAAGTAGATGCCGGAGAGGAACAGCGTCATGTGCGCGCCGGTTTCACGTGAAACCTTGCGGAAGCGCGACAGCAACGGGTTGTCGACGAGCTCGGCCGCACCGTCCCACGACACGACGACGAACTGCGGCGGCACGTCGCCCTTCTTGAGCTTCTTGGGCTTGTAGAGCCCCGGCTGCGGGCCGGTGTCGCTCATCGAGCCGTCGCCGATCGTCTTGCCCTGCGGGCTCGCCGACGACGCCGACGCCTTGGCCGAGCTGTCGGCCTTGACGCCCTTGCCGGAGCCGTCCGACTTCGACGACGTGCTGCATGCGGCGAGCGCCCACACGCCCGCGCCGCTCAGCACGGTGCGGCGCGCCACCGCAGCCTTCGACAGCGCCTTCGCGGTGCCGTCGTCGCCTCGTCCATCGTTCGTCGTTCCGTTGCCGTCAGCGGCCATGCTCACGTGTTCCTCCCGTTTGCCCCCGGTGTTCTTGTCTGCCGTTCCACAGTACGCGGGACCCCTGACGAGCGCCCAAGTCGACGCGCCGGACGGTGCGTCAGAGCAGGTCCTCCATCGCACAGCAGAGCACCTCGACGGCCGTCGCCCGCGCGCGGCAGGTCGACATCGGCACCTGGCCGAAAACGGCCTCGCGCGACGGGGCTGCGGTTCAGCGCCCGGGTCGCGTGCTCGTCCCAGGTGACGTCGACGAACCAGGCGCCGTCAGCCTCGACGACCGCGCGCACGCGACCGAAAGCGCACACCTCTTGGCGCACGGCGAGATAGGCCCAGATGACGTCCCCCGCCCGCATCGTGCGGTAGCCACTGCGCAGGCACCAGCGTTCGAGTGGCTGCGAGCGCCCGATGGCAGCCCACACCGCCGTGGCGTCCGAGCGGGTGCGCCAGTCGTCGGGCTGGTGCTCGGCGTGCGCTGCGGGGTTGATGGGCAGCAACCAGTGGGCGTCCGAGCGCGACGGCGTGGCTACGGAATCGATACTCGTCAGCTTTCCACGCCGCCGCGGTGTTCCGCCTAGTCTCGCTGGCATGACCGTGAATCACCTCACCGACGAGGATTTCCTGGCTCTCTACGGCAGGTGGGCGCCGCTGACCCCGAGTGACGTCAAGCACTTCTTCGCGAGCTACCCCGGCTTGTGGTGGATCGCCGGGGGCTGGGCCATCGAGGCCTTCACGGGTGCATCACGCGAACACGACGACATCGATCCGTCCGTACTGCGTGATGACCTGCCCCTGCTTCGACGTCATCTCGCAGGACGCCTGCACGCCTGGGCCGCCGCGGCGGGTTCATTGACCCCACTGCTTCCCGACGTCGACGCGGATGGCGCGCCTGACGACGTCCTCCCGCGCGGGTGCGGGCAGATCTGGGCGAGGCCGGATGCCGCGAGCGCCTGGGAGTACGACATCCTGCTCAGCCCGGGGAGCGAGCAAGAGTGGGTCTACAAACGCGATTCCCGCCTTCGCCTCCCGATGACGCGAGCCCTGTGGGAGCGAGACGGCGTGCGGTACCTCCGGCCGGAACTGCAACTGCTCTTGAAATCGCGCGGGTTACGCGACAAGGACGAGCGCGACTTCACCGTCACGGCGCCACTGCTCGAGCGTTCGACACGAGAATGGCTGCGGGATGCCCTGACGCTTACCGAACCGAACCACCCCTGGATCGCTCGGCTGGACGATCTCGGCGCGTGATGTCGTACGGCTCGCGGTGACCTTGCCCGAGATCGCGTCGGGAACGACGCGATCTCGGGCAAGGTCATCACGTTCAGCCGTGCACCGCGGGCGCTTGGCCCTGACGTCGCGCCACCACGCGGTGCACACCCTCGAGCGCGGCGACGCCAGCGAGCGCGCAGGCAGCCGCGATCGCCATCCTCGACAGGTTCGTCGGGTCGAGCGAGAACCAGCGACGGGTGAACGGCAGCAGGAACATCGGGACGTAGGCGAGGAAGCACGCCGTCACGAGCGCGAGACGCAGGCGGTCGAGCGGACGCGCGACGATGACGAGCACCCACCAGCTGCACGCGATGAGCGTCGTGAGCGTCGCCGTCGCGATCTGGGTGTGCCCGGCGCCGAACCCTGCGTCGGTGACGGCGTCCGCACCGCCGCCCTGGCCGTGGCGCACGAGCAGGTAGCACGCGAGCGTGACGGCGGCGATGACGAGCCCCGACGGAATCGCGAACCGCATGACGCGCGGCACGAATCCGCTGCGCGCTCGTTCGCTGTTGGGCAGCAGTGACAGCACGAACGAAGGAACGCCGATCGTGAACCAGGCGGCGATCGTCAGGTGGATCGGCTCGAACGGGTACGCGAGCGAGGGCGTGTGGAACAGGTGCGCCCCGAGCCCGAGCAGGCCGATGACGAGGGCGAGCGTCACCGCGTAGATCGTCTTCGTGAGGAACAGGTGAGCGACGCGTTCGATGTTGCCGATGACGCGGCGGCCCTCGGCGACGACGTGCGGCAGCGTCGCGAACTTGTTGTCGAGCAGGACGATCTGGGCGACGGCGCGTGTCGCGTCGCTGCCGGAGCCCATGGCGACGCCGACGTCCGCGTCCTTGAGGGCGAGGACGTCGTTGACGCCGTCACCGGTCATCGCGACGATGTGGTCGCGGCTGTGCAGCGCCCGCACCATCGCGCGCTTGCCGTCGGGCTTGACGCGCCCGAACACGACGCCCTTGTCGAGCGCGTCGGCGAGTTCGGCTGTGTCCGTGGGCAACTTGCGTGCGTCGAGCGCCTGGTCGGCCTCGCCGAGGCCGAGGGATTCGGCGAC
The DNA here is from genome assembly GCF_004346775.1 of Dermacoccus sp. SAI-028. Taxonomy (NCBI): domain Bacteria; kingdom Bacillati; phylum Actinomycetota; class Actinomycetes; order Micrococcales; family Dermacoccaceae; genus Dermacoccus; species Dermacoccus sp. SAI-028. The sequence goes on from NZ_SMFS01000001.1 coordinate 3,128,314, forward strand.
GGCGCCGACGCTGCGCGCGTTGTCGCCGGAGATGACCTTCACCTCGACGCCCTGGTCGTGGAAGTACTCGAGCGTCTTCGCGGCGTCGGGGCGCACCTTCTGCGCGAGCACGACGAGGGCGCGCGGCGTCAGCTCGCCGGGCGCGCCGTCGGCGTCGACGCGCGTCTCCGCCTCGGCGAGCAGCAGCACGCGAGCGCCGCTCGCGCCGACCTCCGTTGCGCGCTCACCGTCGGCGCTGTCGGGGTCGAGCAGGATGTCGGCGGCGCCCATGACCCAGTTGCCGTGCCCGGCGAACGAGACGCCCGACCACTTCGTCGCGGAACTGAACGGCGCCCGCGCCTCGACGCCCCAACCCGGCGCATCGCCGAACGCGTCCTTGACGGCGAGCATCGTCGCGTTCGGGTGCTCGTCGGCGTGCGCGAGGGCGGCGAGTGCCTCCTTCGCACTGCCCTCGTCGGTGTCACCGAGCGGTTCGACGCGTTCGAGCGTCATACCCGGCTCCGTAAGGGTGCCCGTCTTGTCGGCGCAGACGACATCGACGCGCGCGAGGCCCTCGATCGCTGGCAGCTCGTTGACGAGGCACTGACGGCGCCCGAGGCGGATGACGCCGACGGCGAACGCGACGGACGTCAGCAGCACGAGGCCCTCGGGCACCATCGGGGTCAGTGCGGCCACCATGCCGAGGACGGCCTGCTTCCAGTCGTCGCGCGCGAGCAGCAGCTGGTTGACGATCGTGATGAGGCCGGCGGGGATGAGCAGGTAGGTGATGACCTTGAGGATGCTGTCGATGCCGCTGCGCAGTTCGGAGCGCACGAGCGTGAATTCGCCGGCGTCGGCCGTGAGCTTGGCGGCGTACGAATCTCCGCCGACGGCGGTGGCGCGCATCAGCCCCGAGCCCGCGACGACGAAGCTGCCGGAGCGCAGGTCGTCGTCGCTGCGCTTGTCGATCGGGTCTGATTCGCCCGTCAGCAGTGACTCGTCGACGTCGAGGTGGTCGGCGCGCACGACGACACCGTCGACGGCGATCTGCGAACCGGACGACAGCTCGACGATGTCACCGGTGACGATGTCCGTCGTCGGGATCTTCTTCGCCTCGCCGTCGCGCCGTACCGTCACCTCGGCCGTGTTGACGATGCTGAGCTGCTTCAGCGTGTGACGGGCGCGCAGCTCCTGCGCGATGCCGACGATGCTGTTGATGACGATGGCGAGCCCGAACAGCGCGTTGCGCAGCGAGCCCGTCGCGACGACGAGGGCCACGAGGATCGCGAAGATCGCGTTGATGCGTGTGAACAGGTTCGCTCGAACGATCTGCCACGTCGAGCGCATGCTGTCGTCAGGGGCGTGGTTGACCTCCCCACGACGCGTCAGTTCCTCCACCTCGGCCGTGCTCAGGCCCGCCTCGTGCTGTTCCCGCTCTCCCATCGACCCATTGTCTCGTGACGGCCTCCCCCGCGTGGCGCGAGGGCCGGGCCGAGACTCAGGGTGGCGGGTCACTCACAGGTAGGCGGGCAGCCGCGCGCCTACCCGTGAGTACCCGCCATCATGGGCTGCGATCAGATCTTCGACGCGCGATACCCCGCCTTGATCGCGGCAGCCGGCGTCGAGAAGCACATCTCGGGTTGCGTCTTGGCGTAGAAGCGCTGGCCGGGCCTGTGGAAGATGTGGCTCGACGCATTGCCCTTGATCGGCGCCCAACTGGGGCAGTTGACGCTGCCCTTCGGCATGACGATGGCGCTGCCGCGCGATGGCGCGGGGGCCGTGACCTTGACGTAGACACGCGTCGATGTCGAGGCCTTGTTCGTCGACGTCGCCTTGAGCTGAACACTCCAGTATCCGCTCGCCTGCGGGGCCATCGACGTCGCGAAGTTGCCGCGCGCATCGGCCTTCAGCGTGCGCTGCGCGGTGTTCGGGGCAGAACCGTCAGCGTCGAAGAACACGACGACAGACGCACCCGGCGTCGCCGTCCAGGTCTTCGCCAGCTTCTGCGCCTGGCCCTTGAGCGTGATGCTCGAGCCCTTCTTGACCGTCGTCGGTGTCACGGCAAGGTTCGCGACGCGCGTCGTGACGGTCGCCGCGGCCAGGGCGGGCGTGGCGGTGAAGGCGGTGGCGGCGGCGAGCGTCGTCGCGCCGGCCAGGGCGAGGGCACGGTTCATCTGGGCGTTTCCTTCGAGGTGGGAGGGGTGACGGCGGTCGGCACGTCACCCGCCGATCCTAGAGGTCATTGCGCTTTCAAGTTCTTGCTTTGCCCGAATCTCGCCGCTGGGCCGCCGGCCTCGTCGAACGGGGGCTGATTTCGTGGACACTGGCGACGGGCCACGTCGTCTGCCGGTCAGCGCCCCATGTAGGTGCTGAGCCACGCGAACGCATCGGGCATGACGCGCTGGTACGTGCCGAAGTTGTGGCCGCCGCCGTCGACGACCTCGAACTTCGTCGTGAGGGGTGCCCGCGCAATCGCCATGAACGCGCGGGTGTTCTCGATGCCCTCGTCACCACCTTCGGCCTGGCCCATCGTCGCGAAGATCGCGCTGTGGGGAATCGGCAGGTGCTGGCGTCGCCACGTCAGGTCGTTCTCCTGTCGCAGCTTCTCCTGCCCACCGAACAACGAACCCGTCATCTCGTCCTCGTGCGGGCTGAAGTATCCGGACAGGCTTGCGGCGGCCGAGAACTGCTCGGCATACATCAGCGCGAGTTTCGCCGCACTGCAAGCAGGTCGACCTCTCTCTCAAACCCCATCGTTGTCGGCACGTTCTGAGACGATCCGTTCGAGAGCGGTTTCGAGAGCCAACACCCGCGTCGTGAGGTCGGCGGCAGGCGCTCGGGGTGGGCCTCTCGAGACCGATCATGGCGGAGAGTCGTGGCGCTGAACTTCTTGCCGGGTGCGAAGGTCACGGACCTGCGGGAGCTGGAGTCGAAGCGGACGTGCATCAAGGGCTCCGCGACGCGTACCGCTGAGGACATCGAGACGAGCCAGTCGTTCAACATGAGCGAGGTCAAGGCGATCGCCTCGGACAACCCCCTCATCCTGGAGAAAGCCCAGGCCGACCAAGACCTGTCGGTCCTGGAGAGCCTGGCGACCGCGCACCGGCGATCACAGACCCAGACCCGTCAGGCGGTTGACGCGGCGAATACCGCGATCAGTAGCTATTCGCGACGCATCCCGGCGCTGAATGACGCGATCGTGGACCGTACCGAGACGAAGGGTGACGCGTTCCGCGCCACCGTCGCGGGCCAGGTCTTCACCGAGCGCGTCGAAGCTGCCAACGCCATCCGTGAGCACCTCGGCGCAGCCGCGTCACGCGCCCGCGTCACGCGAGAACCTGTCACGCTCGAGGCCCTGGTGACGCTGGGCGGGCACCGGTTCGACGTGGTCGTCGACTCCAGCCTGGGTGTCACGAAGGCGAACCTCCAGATGCAGGCAGCCCCCGACGACGTCTTCGTGCGTGACGACGCGTTCGCGCTCATGGGACTACCCGGGTCGCACGGCGTCGTCACCAAGATGGAAAACGCTCTCGCCGGCATGGAAGGAGCACTGACGAGGGCGGAGCAGCGACTCGACGCAGCACAGCGCGACAAGGTGACGGCCGAGGCGAACCTTGGGCAGCCCTTCGCCCGTGAAGCCGAACTGCAGGCCGTGCGTCACAAGGTCGCCGAACTCGAGCGAGTGATGCGCGGCCAGGACTCGGACGAAGAGCAGGGAGAACCGCAAGAAGAGGTCACCACACCGGTCGCCCCGCAGGCTCAGGCCACCGAGACCGCGGCGGCGACCAGGGGCCATCAGGATGAGGATGAATCGGCGCTGTGGGAGCAGGCGTGGGATGAGTGGGAGACCGACTCAGCTTCGCCGTCCCCGCCTCGCACCCAGCAGCAGATCAACGCCGAGGGTAGCCCGAGAGTGCGTGATGCGCTGGCAGCGCGCCATCAGCGCCACAGCGACTACGGCGACTCTCCTTCCGGACTCTCTCACCAGGGTCCTCAGATGAGCTAGCAGGACGACGGGGGTGGTGAGTCCAATGGACTCACCACCCCCGCTCCGTGGGCGCCCGGAGTGACACCCTCGCTCACACCCCCTTGGTGAGCGGCTTCCCGCCTGCGCAGGACGTCGCGACCTGCCTGATAAGCCGTTGTCGGCGCCACGTGCCACGATGGAACGATGGCTGGCGGGATGAATCGCAAGGACGGGCACGTCGCACCGATCGGGGTACGCGCCGGCATCCCCGAAGACCCCGACGACCGCCCGTGGGAGCTTCCTCGTGGGGTCGCACCGCGTGATGGGCACGTCGAGTTGTATGTCGACGGCGAGTGGGTGCAAGCCCTGCTCATCGAGCAACGTGTCGAAGGTTCACTATGGCACTGCCGCGTCGTGTGGGCAGAGCGCGGCGTCGAGACGCGGGTACGTAACAAGTGGGTTATCCCCGCGCGCATACGGCCGCGCACGGGTCCCACCCCGAGCCCGCAACAACGCGACGAAGCTCCACACCCCCCAACCCCATAGATTCCCCGGAATTCCGGGGTTGTCGGTGTGCACGACTAGGTTCTCACCAAGGAAGGAGGCACCCCATGACCACTCGTGAAATCTTGCGCGCATACCGCGTCCCCCTGGACCCGACCGACGCACAGACCGCAGCACTGGCCTCTCATGCGGGCGCCTCCCGCGCCGCTTTCAACTGGGCCCTCGGCGCCAAGGTGCACGCCCACCGCATGTGGAGCGCGTGCGTCGCCGATCTGACCTACACCCGCTACGGCCACCTCGACGCAGATCAGGCCCTCGCCGCCGCGAAGAAAGACGCCTCGCGCTACTACCGCATCCCCACATCCCAAACCAACGAGAAGGCGTTCGACCGCGACCCGGACTACGCCTGGCGCACCGAGGTCAACCGCCGCAGCTGGGTCTCGGGGATGCGCCAAGCCGACACGGCGTGGCAGAACTGGCTCGACTCCCTGACAGGTCGACGCGCCGGGCGGCGCGTCGGCTACCCCCGCTTCAAGTCCAAGGGGCGCTGCCGCGACAGCTTCACCCTGGCCCACGACGTGAAGCGTCCCAGCATCCGCCCGGACGGCTACCGCCGACTGACGCTGCCGAAGAAGATCTCCGTCACCGGCTCCATCCGGCTCAAGGGCAACATCCGCCACCTCGCCCGGCGTATCCGTCGCGGCGTCGCACGCATCCAGTCAGCCACGATCTCCCGCGCGGGCAACGGCTGGTCAGTGAGCATCCTCGCGCTGGAAACACTCGACATCCCCGACCACCCCACCCCGCGCCAGCGAGCCGCAGGCGCGGTCGGGGTCGACGTGGGTGTGCACCACCTGATGGCTTTCAGCGACGCCACCATCATCGACAACCCGCGCCACCTGCGGGCGGCGCAGAAGCGGCTCACCCGCGCCCAGCGCGCCCTGTCGCGCAGCAAGTGGCGCCTACCCAACGGCGACCTCATCGACGCCCCCAAGCGTGGCCAACGTGTCACACCCACGACGGGCCGCATCAAGGCTCGAGCCCGTCTCGCGCGAGAGCACGCCGCCGTCGCCCAGCACCGCGCGAGCACCCTGCACGCCATCACCAAGCAGCTCGCGACCTCGCACGCCGTCGTCGCGGTCGAAGACCTCAACGTCGCCGGCATGACGCGCAGCGCACGAGGCACCATCGACAAGCCTGGCCGCAACGTCGCCGCGAAAGCGGGCCTCAACCGTTCCATCCTCGACGCGAGCTTCGCCGAGATGCGGCGACAACTCACCTACAAGACTTCGTGGTACCGATCGCGGCTCCTGCCCTCAGGGCGCTTCGTTCCCACGAGCAGGACGTGTTCGACGTGCGGGGCAGAGAAAGCCAATCTGCCCCTGTCGGAACGCGTGTACCACTGCGAGAACTGCGCCACGGTGCTTGACCGTGACGTCAACGCGGCGAAGAACGTCCTTCGCACCGCTCTCGCATCCCACGACGCCCCCGGCATGGAGGAGTCGCAAAACGCCCGTGGAGTGCGTATCGAGACATCTGTCGCGCTGCGTTCTGCGAAGCGGGAAGACCCACCGCGAGGTGGGCCACCCCGGCCGAGTAATCGCGTCCGGTCATCTCCCCCCGACGGGAAAGCGAAAGTGAAGGCAAACGCTTCTCCCACCAACTAAAAAGCGCGGAAACACAGCACCCCGCAAGGGTCGGCCCCGCGCACGCGGAGATGAGCCCATGCACCTTCACATCGACGACGGCCCCTGGTCGTCGGCCCCGCGCACGCGGAGATGAGCCCCCGCGGGATCGAGGTTCGCATCCCTGAAGTCGGTCGGCCCCGCGCACGCGGAGATGAGCCCGGCCCGCATCCACGACCGGCGGCAACGGCGCCGTCGGCCCCGCGCACGCGGAGATGAGCCCCCACGGGATCAACGCCATGAGCGCGAGTCCACGTCGGCCCCACGCACGCGGAGATGAGCCCCGGGGTCACCGCCCGCTGTGGCTGGGGTGATCGTCGGCCCCGCGCACGGGGAGATGAGCCCGCCGGCACCGAGTTCGGCATCCTCATCGTCAAGTCGGCCCCGCGCACGCGGAGATGAGCCCTGACCCGCAACACGCTGATGAAGTGGGCGAAAGTCGGCCCCGCGCACGCGGAGATGAGCCCGGTTCGTGTGGCCACGGGTTCACCCTCCGCAGATCGGCCCCATACACGCAGAGACGAGCCCGAACTCGGTTGAGGTGACGCGCCATGCGGCGTGTCGGCCCCGTGCACTCGGAGATAAGCCCCGGCTCGCTGCCACACGTCCACGTCATCATCAGTTGGCTCCACGCACGCGGAGTGCAAAACGCATCATCTGGAGACGGTTTTGGCGCCCTGAGTTTGGCCAAGGGTTTTGCACACCTCTGAGAGACGCTGGGGTTCGCATCTGAGCACCCTGCTGCTCGGTGTGCAGAGATGAAGCGTCCCGGGTGTGATGCCGCTTCCTTTCGAGTTCGAGAGGATGTTGTTCATGCCGAAGAAGTTCGATCCCGAGGTGAAGGACCGCGCGGTGCGGATGGTCCTGGACCGCGTCGAGGAAGCCGGGTCCGTCACCAAGGCCGTCGCGTTGGTGTCACCGAAGGTCGACGTGGGCCGTGAAACCTTGCGCCGCTGGGTCTCGCAACACCGCGTCGACGCCGGCCTGAAGGACGGGCCGACCAGCGACGACCTGGCCGAGCTGCGTCGTCTGCGCAGCGAGGTCAAGCGGTTGCGCGAGGACAACGAGCTCCTACGCAAGGCCTCGATTTTCTTCGCGGGGGAGCTCGACCCCCGCAACCGATGATCATGGGTTTCATCGATCAGATGCGCGCCGAGGGGCACGCGGTCGAGTCGGTCTGCAGGGTGCTCCGCCAGGAGGGCTGCCAGATCGCCGCACGCACCTACCGGGCCTGGCGCCACCGCAGCGCATCGGCCCGTGACACGTCCGACGCGGTCCTGCTCAACGTCCTGCACGACCTCGTCGGTACCCCGGAAGGGCTGTACGGGCGTCGCAAGATGACCGCCTGGCTACGTAGGCAAGGTCACCAGGTCGGCGCCGGTCGCGTGGATCGGCTCATGCGCGTCGCGGGGATGAACGGGGTACGCCGCGGCCGTCCGGTACGCACCACGATCCCGGCCAAGGACGGGCATCGGGCTGGTGACCTGCTCAACCGGGACTTCACCGCGGCAGCGCCGAACACGAAGTGGGTCGCGGACTTCACCTACGTACGCACGTGGGCGGGTTTCGTGTACGTCGCGTTCGTCCTGGACTGCTACTCCCAGAAGGTCGTGGCCTGGCACGCCGCGACGAGCAAGACGACACCGCTGGTCCTGACACCGCTGCGGATCGCGCTGTGGGAACGCGACCGAGCCGGGCACCCCGTCCAACCCGGCGAGCTGATCGCACATAGCGATGCCGGGTCGCAGTACACCAGCCTGCGCTTCGCCGAGCACCTGGCCGCCGAGGGCATCGCCGCATCGATCGGCACCGTCGCGGACGCGTACGACAACGCACTCATGGAGTGCGTCATCGGCCTGTACAAGACCGAGTGCATCACCACCACGATCTTCCACGACAGCCCGTACAAGACCATCGCCGACGTCGAGTACGCCACCGCCGGATGGGTCGAGTGGTACAACAACCGAAGGCTCCACTCGTCTCTGGCCATGACCACCCCGGCCGAGTACGAGACCGCCTACTACGCCAACCTCAACCGAGAGTTGGCACCCGCATAGGAGCGGCACGAAACCCGGGACGCTTCAGAGACGACCCCTGCCGCTCAGCTATCGGCGGGGCGAGAATGCAACTTGCGGGTTCTATAAGCAGCAGGCCAATGCCGTGTCGGTTCCCGCTGTGGCACTGACTGCCGCGCTGCCGATCGCAACCAGGCACGCTCGATACCTACTCGCTGATGGTCTCGACCGAGGCGCTTGACCCGCTCTTGCCTGGATCATTTCCCCTTCAGGAGGCGATGCCAGTAGACCAGCGGTTGGGCGAAGAGGTCGAAGGCGAAAGTGGCCATTCTGGGCCGCGCCAGAGAGATGAATGACAGGGTCTTTTCCTCGTGGCCCTGACGGTCCCACTCTGCCAAGATGAGGCGGCGACGATCGATCGGGATTGGTGCGACGCTGTACCCGTCATAGCGGGCCGCGAGGGGTTTGCCGTTGCGGCGTGCGATGAGGTTGTCACTGAGGACGGGGACCTGGCGTCGTAGACCGCCACCAGAGGAGGCGGTACCGAGTTGCGCGGCGTCCCCTAGTGACCAAATCCCGTCGTTTCGCCGGTGATGCAGGGTGCGCTCGTCGACGTCAATCAGGCCTGTCCCGGGTCGAGCGATACCCGCGTCGGCGACCCAGTCGTGGCCACGGTGGGCTGGTACGACGTGCAACGCGTCGAAGGGCCAATGAGTAGCGTTGCCGTCGACGTCGCGCGTGGTGACGTGGCGCGAGTCAGCGTCGATAGATTCAACGGTGATACCGGAACGCACGTGGACACCGAGGTGTCGCAGGCGGGAGTCGATCTCGTTGTTCGCGCGGGGTAGGCCGGTGAAGTCGCTGTTCTCGTTGAGCACGGTCATCGTGATGTTCTCCAGGCGTCCTTCGCGGCGCCAGTGGTCCGCGGCGAGAAACAGTGGCTTTAGGCCAACGGACGGGCAGGGTGCGTTGCGGCTCGAGATGGTGAACACCGCGTTGCCCTGGCGCAGGTTCTTGAGCATGTCCCATGTTGCGCTGGCCATGCTCGGCTCGTAGTTCGTCGAGGCGTGAGGTGAAGCGCATGCCTGACGCAGTCCGGGGGTGGCGTCCCAGTCAATATGGGTGCCGGGGCACACGACGACGTCGGTGGCGCTAATACGCCGTCCGGCATCTGTATGCACCTGATGCGCGCTTGTCGCGTCCACCTCGCCTGAGACTGGAGCGGGGGTCAACTCGACGACCGATTCGCGATACCAAGTGCATCCCGCAGGGATCTGCTTGCTTTGAGGCCGTTGCGCCCTGCGCAGCGTCGCAAGCCCTGCACCAACGTAGGAAAGCAGCGGGCGATAGGTGTGCAGCCCTTCGGGGCTGACGATGGCGATGTCCAGATCGGGATCGTCACGACGTAGCCGAGCGGCCAGCGCGATGCCGGCGTTGCCCGCGCCGATAATGACGACGTCGTGCGTGGTTTCGGGGCGGGTGAGGTTCATGGCTTCCATCTTGCCGCGCGGGTACGTCATTCTTGGATGGCGGTGACCGGCGGTAGCACGCACCGCCTCCGTCAGGGCCGCTTGGCTCGCACAGACCGGACAATAGGGGACGTACAGATACGATCCGACGCGCCTTCGCCCTAACACGCGCAGCGCACTCCAGCCTGGCCCACGAAGACGCCAGGTTTTCTTGCCCAGGGCCTCATTCATCGCCTGCCACCGGATCGTCCTGCAGAGCCGACCTCAGGTCGTACATCGGCATCGTATGGTCCTCTGTTTGTCAGCGCTCGAGTCGTCATGTTGGTGCTGAGCGACCGGGGGGCCGGAGGCATGCGGGGCGGCGCGTTCGCAGCCGACGGCTGGGAAGCAGCTTGTGGTGCGAGCGTGTACGTGCCGTCCGTGGGTGTGATGGGGGCCTGGCACGATGGGCGCATGGATGCGGTTTTTGCTCTTCGGCGCCAGTTGTCGCTAAAGCTGCGTGACGGTGTGGCCGGGCCCGACGCGGAGCGGGCGCGCGCCCGCATCTGGGACTCGCCCGGGCCTCGCTGGTTCGACGAGAACGACCCGTTGTGGATCGTGCACGCCGACGCCTCCATGTTCATCGGGGGCCTCGCGTCCTTGCTGCTGCAGTCGTTGCATCCGCTTGCGATGGCCGGCGTCGCCCAGCACAGCGGCTACCGATCCGACCCGTGGGGTCGGTTGCAGCGCACCAGCCACTACATCGCGACGACGTCGTTCGGCACGATCGAACACGCCGAAGCCATGATCGCCGCGGTGCGACGCATCCACGAGACCGTCACGGGCACGTTCGAAGCCACCCCCTACCGCGCGGGCGACCCGGACCTGCTGCGGTGGGTGCACGTCGCCGAGACGTTCTGCTTCGCGCGCGCCCACCAGCTGTATGGACACGTACACCTCGATGCCGCGCAGTACGACACCTACGTCGACCAGGCACGCCACTCGGCGCAGCTGCTCGGGGTGACGCACGCCCCGACAACGATGGTCGCCATGCTCGAGCAGCTGGCGACGTACCGGCCTGCGCTGCACGCGACGAGGGACTGCCTCGATGCTCAACACTTCCTCCTGCGCGACCCGCCTCTTCCACGCGGTGCGCGGCCGGGTTACTCGCTCCTTGTACGTGGCGCGGTCGCGGTTCTTCCGTCTTGGGCGCGAAGCGAACTGCAGCTGCATTCGCGGCCGGGTGATGAGCGCCTGGGGCGCGTTGGCACAGCAGCGATTCGATGGGTGATGGCTGCGTAGCGTCGTTACCCAGCCGGGAGTTAACCGGCTCATCCCAATCGAGGGTGTAGTCGCGGTCTGGAAGTCGCCGGCTTTGAGTAGTGGCCTAGCGATAGTTGATGAGGTTTCGGAACCCACGCGCGGAAGTCACAGAGGTGTTCGAGTCATCCGTTGATCGCCTTGGCCGGGGCGTCGTAGGTGCCGGGCGGTCACGCTCTTAGCATGCTGACGCTCAGCTCGGGAGGCCCAGCTCACCATGAGTTTGTTACTTACCCTACCGGTAGGTAGAGTTGTCGATATGAGTACTAGTGCACCTGCCCACCGACCGTCGGCGCGAGGCGGCGTTCTCGCCAGCACTCTTGCGTGGGCCCGCACTGGCGCCTCTGTCTCCCTGGTGTCCGCAGCTCGCGCTGCAGGAATCACTAAGGCTGGCCTGATGTACCACTTCCCAACCAAGGAAGCACTGATGACCGCCGTCATCGACCACCTCCTCGACGGCTACGAGCGGGATCTGGCCGCCCGCCTGGCTACCACCAACCCAAACGTACCCACGATCAGCGAACGCCTCGCCGCCTACGTTGACTGGGCTTGCGACGGGCCGTTCGACTACGGCGACCTGGTCATGTTCACCGACCCCCGCCTGCGCGAGCCGCTCACCGAGCGATGGAACAGCCGCATGGGGGCCTGGGTCGACGTCCCCGAGACCCTTCCGGCCGACCAGCGGGCCCGCCTCCACGGCGTCCGACTCTTGGCCGACGGCATCTGGCTCAACACCGCCGGCAACGGCATCGCCCTATCCGACGAGGACACCGACGCCATTCGAGCACTCGCACACCACCTCATCCAGGAGAACTCATGACCAAGTGGCTACTGCTCGCGGGGGCCATCCTCAGCGAGGTCACCGGTTCGCTGTCGCTGAAGGGAGCACTCGATCGACCCGGACTGTACGTGCTCGTCGCGGCTGGCTACATCGCCTCGTTCATTCTCCTCGCCCTCGTTCTGCGTCAGGGCATGGCGCTGGGCGTCGCCTACGGCATTTGGGGCGCCCTCGGTGTCGCCACCACCGCCGTGATGTCGTCGCTGATCTTCGATGAAACCCTCACCGCACTCATGGGCGTCGGCATCGTCCTCATCATTGCCGGCGTCCTCACCGTCGAACTCGGCTCCCAGCACGCGGCCAAGAACCTCGAAGAAGCCACCTGATGGCTTACCTGTTCCTCCTCGGAGCCATCATTGCCGAGGTCAGCGCTACCCTCTCGCTGCGCATGGCAGCTACTGGCGTCCGCGCCTACTACGCCGCCGTCGCCGGCGGCTACCTCCTGGCCTTCGCGTTTCTCACCCTCGCCCTTAATGAGGGCCTGGGCCTCGGTGTCGCTTACGGCATCTGGGCAGCGTCCGGAGTTGCCCTAACGGCCGTCGCGTCCAAAGCCCTCTTCAAGGAGCCGCTCACCGCGCTCATGATGGGCGGCATCGCACTCATCATCGCCGGCGTTCTTCTCGTCGAGCTCGGCGCCCTGCACTGACTGAGATCCCCATCCCCACGACGTCGTCGCTCACAACGGAGCAAGGCCTTGGCAACGGGCTTCTGATGAGGTGTACTCGTTGATCGAAGCGACTCCGGCGCGACGGTGGCTAGATCGTGGTCGAGGTCTTCGGAAGATGACGTTCCACGCCTGACATCCGGAGGTCTGACGTCGTTGCCTGTCGCTACCGCTCGGGCCCGCTTCGCTCGCCCGGACCTGACAACGTTCTGCCGACTCGACGAACTCGACCTCGTCGTGACCGGCCAGCGCCTCGAGCCCGACCGCGCGGTGCTCGCCTGCAGAGTCCTGACCCCGGACGAGTGGTGTCGACGCTGCGGCGCCGAAGGCGCTGCTCGGGACACCGTGATCCGTCGGCTCGCGCACGAGCCGCTGGGGTGGCGACCGACGGTGTTGGAGGTCGCGGTGCGTCGCTACCGCTGCACCGGCTGCGGGCACGTGTGGCGCCAAGACACCACCCGTGCGGCCGAGCCGCGGTCGAAGCTCTCGCGCCGTGGGCTGCAGTGGGCGCTCGAAGCGCTGGTCGTGCAGCACCTCACCGTCACCCGGATCGCCGAGGGACTCGACGTCGCCTGGGACACCGTCAACGACGCCGTGCTTGCTGAAGGCCGACGTGTTCTCATCGACGACCCGGCCCGCTTCGACGGCGTGAGGGTCATCGGCGTCGATGAGCACGTCTGGAGGCACACCAGGCGCGGCGACAGGTACGTCACCGTGATCATCGACCTGACCCCGATCCGCGACAAGACCGGCCCCGCCAGGCTGCTGGACATGGTCGAGGGTCGCTCGAAGGAGGCCTTCAAGACCTGGCTCGCCGCCCGACCCGACACCTGGCGCGACGGGATCGAGGTCGTCGCGATGGACGGGTTCACCGGCTTCAAGACCGCCGCCGCCGAGGAGCTCCCCGACGCGGTGGCGGTCATGGATCCGTTCCACGTCGTCCGCCTCGCCGGGGACGCGCTCGACCGGTGCCGGCGCCGGGTGCAGCAGGCCATCCACGGCCACCGCGGGATGAAGGGCGACCCGCTGT